>NZ_JBBHKP020000001.1:1070000-4450000 GCF_037482385.2 Variovorax sp. AB1(2024)
CAACGGAGCATGAATGGGTTGCAAAAAATCGGTGGCTGCGACTGTTTATTAAAAACACAGCACTCTGCAAACACGAAAGTGGACGTATAGGGTGTGACGCCTGCCCGGTGCTGGAAGATTAAATGATGGGGTGCAAGCTCTTGATTGAAGTCCCAGTAAACGGCGGCCGTAACTATAACGGTCCTAAGGTAGCGAAATTCCTTGTCGGGTAAGTTCCGACCTGCACGAATGGCGTAACGATGGCCACACTGTCTCCTCCTGAGACTCAGCGAAGTTGAAATGTTTGTGATGATGCAATCTCCCCGCGGAAAGACGGAAAGACCCCATGAACCTTTACTGTAGCTTTGTATTGGACTTTGAACAGATCTGTGTAGGATAGGTGGGAGGCTTTGAAGCAGGGTCGCTAGATCTTGTGGAGCCAACGTTGAAATACCACCCTGGTGTGTTTGAGGTTCTAACCTAGGTCCATTATCTGGATCGGGGACAGTGCATGGTAGGCAGTTTGACTGGGGCGGTCTCCTCCCAAAGCGTAACGGAGGAGTTCGAAGGTACGCTAGTTACGGTCGGACATCGTGACGATAGTGCAATGGCATAAGCGTGCTTAACTGCGAGACTGACAAGTCGAGCAGATGCGAAAGCAGGACATAGTGATCCGGTGGTTCTGTATGGAAGGGCCATCGCTCAACGGATAAAAGGTACTCTGGGGATAACAGGCTGATACCGCCCAAGAGTTCATATCGACGGCGGTGTTTGGCACCTCGATGTCGGCTCATCTCATCCTGGGGCTGTAGCCGGTCCCAAGGGTATGGCTGTTCGCCATTTAAAGAGGTACGTGAGCTGGGTTTAAAACGTCGTGAGACAGTTTGGTCCCTATCTTCCGTGGGCGCTGCAGATTTGAGGAAGCCTGCTCCTAGTACGAGAGGACCGGAGTGGACACACCTCTGGTGTATCGGTTGTCACGCCAGTGGCATTGCCGAGTAGCTAAGTGTGGAAGAGATAACCGCTGAAAGCATCTAAGCGGGAAACTCGTTTCAAGATGAGATCTGCCGGGGCCTTGAGCCCCCTGAAGAGTCGTTCAAGACCAGGACGTTGATAGGTCAGGTGTGGAAGCGCAGTAATGCGTTAAGCTAACTGATACTAATTGCTCGTGCGGCTTGACCCTATAACTTTGATCAAAATACAGATCAAGGTGTTATGCCAAGTTGACGCATTCAAAACAATTCGCCAAAAGCTGATTCCAAACTCTATGAATTCGTCCGGTTGATCTCCCGATCAACCAGACAACCCTTTATGCCTGATGACCATAGCGAGTTGGTACCACTCCTTCCCATCCCGAACAGGACAGTGAAACGACTCAGCGCCGATGATAGTGCGGGTTCCCGTGTGAAAGTAGGTCATCGTCAGGCTCTTACAGCCCAGAAAACCCCAGTCAGTCATGACTGGGGTTTTTTGCTTTATGCGAGCGGCAACCGCAAAATAAGCAGAAACAAAAAAGCCCGATGGACTCGCATCCATCGGGCTTTCTTATTTAAGCGCTGATGCTAATCAGGCCGCCAGGCGCTGCTCGATCGCAGCCTTCGTCTGCGGCAATTCCTTCGGCAGATGATGTTCCAGCTGCTTGAACAGCTCGGAATGCAACTTCAACTCGGCTTCCCAAGCTGCCTTGTCGATGCTGGTCACCGTCGCAAACTGCTCAGCACTGAAGTCCAGTCCCGTCCAGTTCAGATCTTCATAGCGCGGGCTCACGCCGGTGATGTGCTCGACACCGTCCTGCTTGTTGCCTTCGACGCGATCGATCATCCACTTCAGGACGCGCATGTTCTCGCCATAACCGGGCCACACGAACTTGCCGTCCGCACCCTTGCGGAACCAGTTGGTCGTGTAGATCTTGGGCAACTTTGCGCCAGAGGCTTCCAGCTTCTTGCCCAGGTCGAGCCAGTGCTGGAAGTAGTCGCTCATGTTGTAGCCCATGAACGGCAGCATCGCGAAGGGGTCGCGGCGCACGACGCCTTGCTGGCCGGCGGCGGCGGCGGTCGTTTCCGAGCCCATGGTCGCTGCCATGTACACGCCCTCGACCCAGTTGCGGGCCTCGGTGACCAGAGGCACGGTGGTCGAGCGGCGGCCGCCGAAGATGAAGGCGTCGATGGTCACGCCCTTCGGATCGTCCCAGGCCTCGTCGAGCGCGGGATTGTTGGTGGCCGCCACGGTGAAGCGAGCGTTCGGATGAGCGGCCTTGGCGCCGGTTTCCCTGGCGATCTGCGGCGTCCAGTCCTTGCCCTGCCAGTCGATCAGGTGCGCCGGCAGCGCCTTGCCCGGTGCGTCCTGCTCCATGCCTTCCCACCACACGTCGCCGTCGTCCGTCAGCGCGACGTTGGTGAAGATCACGCCGTCGTCCAGGCTGCGCATGCAATTCGGGTTCGTCAGCATGTTGGTGCCGGGGGCAACGCCGAAATAGCCAGCTTCCGGATTGATGGCACGCAGCGAGCCATCGGCTTGCGGCTTGATCCAGGCGATGTCGTCGCCGATGGTCGTGACCTTCCAGCCTTCGAAGCCGGCCGGGGGCACGAGCATCGAGAAATTCGTCTTGCCGCACGCGCTCGGGAACGCGGCCGCCACGTGGTATTTCTTGCCCTCGGGATTGGTCACGCCAAGGATCAGCATGTGTTCGGCCAGCCAGCCCTCGTCGCGGCCCATGTTCGAGGCGATGCGCAGCGCGAAGCACTTCTTGCCCAGAAGTGCGTTGCCGCCGTAGCCGGAGCCGTAGCTCCAGATCTCGCGCGTCTCGGGGTAGTGGACGATGTACTTGGTCTTGTTGCAGGGCCAGGAGACATCCTTCTGGCCAGCTTCAAGCGGTGCGCCGACGGTGTGCACGCAAGGCACGAATTCACCGTCGGTGCCCAGCACGTCGTAAACGGCCTTGCCCATGCGGGTCATGATGCGCATGTTGACCGCCACATAGGGCGAGTCGGACAGCTCGATGCCGATGTGCGCAATGGGCGAGCCCAGCGGCCCCATGCTGAACGGCACGACATACATCGTGCGGCCCTTCATGCAGCCGTCGAACAGCGGTTGAAGAGTCGCGCGCATCTCGGCGGGCGCCATCCAGTTGTTGGTCGGGCCGGCATTCTCTTTCTGCGCGGAGCAGATGTAGGTCCGATCTTCGACGCGCGCCACGTCGCTCGGATCCGAGATCGCGAGGAACGAGTTGGGGCGCTTGACCGGATTGAGCTTCTTGAACGTGCCTGCATCGACCAGCTGCTGGCAGAGGCGGTCGTACTCTTCCTTGCTGCCGTCGCACCAATGGATGGCTTCGGGTTTGCAAAGCGCGGCCATATCGGCCACCCAGGCGATCAGCTTGGCGTTCTTGACGTATGAGGGCGCCTGAATGGTGAGGCCCTTCATCGTGGGTGCGTTCATCGGAAAATCTCCTAAGTTGAAAAATCGTCTTTCCGAACGGGGCGCCGTACCTGCTCAGGCACGGAGGTCCGTTTGAGAAAACGTTTCGCTTCGGGAGACTGCGTCAACGCGGGCCGCACCGCCCGCGGACAAAAGCGGCGATGACTGTCAGCGTCAGGCCATGTACACCGCGATAGACGCCAGCAGCAGCATCAGCACGCCGCCGGCCAGCGGAAGCACCAGCGGCATCAGGTGAACGACCGATTCGACGGCGTCCTTTTCGACGGCAGCGCTGTGGCTGGGCTCGACGGGAGTTGGGTTGGACATCGGGAAGTACCTCGAAGACTCGAATTGACAGACTGAGGGGCATTTTACCGGCGGGTCGCCCTGAACGGCTCTAGGGGCTTCCGAGCCCCCACCGCTGTTCTTGCCGGGCGAGGGTCAATGCTGCTCCTCCGCCTCGAAGCCCGCATCCCTCAGCGCTGTGAGCACGCTTGCCAAGTGCGCGCGTCCACGGGTCTGCAGCACCAGCTCGATGTCGACGTTCTGGGCCGCCAGCATCGTGAATGCGCGCTGGTGATGAACCTCGTCGACGTTAGCGCCCGCTTCTGCCACAGTGGCCGTGATCTGGGCCAGCGAGCCGGGCACGTCGCGCGCGCTCACGCGCACGCGCGCCAGCCGCCCGGCCCGGACCATGCCTCGTTCGATGATGGCTGCGAGCAGCAGCGGATCGATGTTGCCGCCGGACAGCACCAGCCCCACGCGCTTGCCCTTGAAGCGCTCCGGATGCCGGATCAGCGCCGCCAGCCCCGCCGCGCCGGCCCCCTCGACCAGCGTCTTTTCGATCTCCAGCAGCATCAGGACGCCCTGCTCGATGTCGCCCTCGTCCACCAGCAGCAGGTCGTCGACCTTGCTTGCGATGATTTCCCGGGTCAGCACACCCGGCGTGCCGACCGCGATGCCCTCGGCGATCGTGCTCTTGCCCTGCGCATGATGCGTACCCTTGACCGCGTTGACCATGGCCGGAAAACGCGTGGTCTGCACGCCGACGATCTCGATGCCGGGCTTGCGCTCGCGTGCCGCCACCGCCATGCCGGCGATCAGCCCGCCGCCGCCGACGGCCACCACCAGGGTGTCGAGATCGGGCACCGCGTCGAGCATCTCGAGCGCCACGGTGCCTTGGCCCGCGATGATCGCCTCGTCGTCGTAGGGATGGACGAAGGTCAGTCCTTCGCGCGCCGCAAGCTCCAGGGCATGGGCTCGGGCCGCATCGAGGGTGTCGCCGTGAAGAACCACCTCCGCCCCGAAGCCGCGCGTGCGCTCGATCTTCACGCCGGGAGTGAAGCGCGGCATCACGATAAGCGCGCGCAGGCCGAGCCGCTGCGCGTGATAGGCCACACCCTGCGCATGGTTGCCGGCAGACATGGCGATCACTCCCCGTGTACCGTTCTCGGAAAGATCGACCAGCTTGTTGCACGCACCACGTTCCTTGAACGACGATGTGAACTGCAGGTTCTCGAACTTCAGGAACACCTGGGCGCCGACGATCTCCGACAGCGTGCGCGATTCGACGCAGGGCGTATCGAGCACCTGGCCTTGCAGGCGCGCCGCGGCGCGCTGGATTTCTTCGATTCCGACCATGGCGCGCATTGTGGCTGGAATCGCACCATGAGGGTTTTTACCGTTTGCTGGTCTTCCCGAAGCCAAAAGTCTGCGTTATGGTCTCTCCGAGATTTTCCTCGTTGGAGGTTGCCTGATGGCGAAGCGTGCGGGTGTCGATGTGGTGGCTGCTGCGGTGCGCGGGCAGGCATTGCCGTCGCCCGGCCTCAAGGAGGCGCCGGTGCTCGAGCTCATGTGCTCGCACTTCGTGCTGACGCTCGCTGCCAAGCAGGGGCCGCGCTTCAACGTGCGGCGCGACATCAACGGCCTGCTGTCGCTCACTGGCCGGCACCTGGTGTGGCCCGCGGCAGTGCTGCAGCGGCTGCGCGAATTCCTCGGGCGCCGCTGCGCCGGCAACGAGGCATGGAAGGGCGTCGAAGACTTCGACGGCCGCACGCTGCTGGAACGCCACGGCGTGTGGCGCGGCCCGTACGAAGAGGGCACGTTGTTCTTCTACCTTGACGAATACGCCAAGGACCAGCCCAAGGACCTGCTCTCGGTGCTGGCCGTCACGCGCGACTGGCTCACGCATGCACTGCGCAAGCAGTCGACATTGGTCGAGAAGAACATCGACGCGCTCGCGGGCCTGCTCCAGCTCAACAAGGCAGAGCGCGCGCTGCTGCTGTACGGCACGCTCGCGCGCTACCAGCGCGACCTGCGTTCGCTGCTGGTCGAGTTCAAGGTCAACAACGCACCCGAGGCCTATGCCGCCATCGCCGACATCGCGGGCGTGAATGCGAGCGAAGTCGGCGAGGCGCTGCGCGCGGGTTCGCGGCTCGAACGCATCGGCCTCGTCGAGAACCTCATCTCAGAGCACAACATCACCGATCTCGCCGACCTCATGAAGGTCAGCGAGAAGCTGCCGCCGGTGCTCATGCGCGAATACCGCGACCACAACGAGCTGATGGCCGTGTTCACGCGGCCCTCGGCCAAGAGCGCGCTCACGCCGCACGACTTCTCGTTCGTGCAGGAAGACGCGCAGATGCTCGTCACCCTGTTGCGCGCGGCCGTCGCGCGCAAGGAGCCCGGCGTCAACGTGCTGCTCTACGGGCCGCCTGGCACCGGCAAGACCGAGCTGGCCAAGGTCGTCGCGCAAGCGGCGGGGCTGGAGCTCTTCGAAGTCGAATACGCGGACCGCGACGGCAACTCGCTCAGCGGGCGCGACCGCTACCGCTCGCTGCAGATCGCGCAGGTGTTCCTCAAGGGCAGCGCGCAGGCCGCCTTGCTGTTCGACGAGGTCGAGGACGTCTTCCCGCCCATCAGCACGGAGGCTGCGCAGTTCATGGCGCGCGCCGAGCAGATTCCCGCGCCCACCAGCGGCAGCGTCAGCGGCAAGGCCTGGGTCAACCAGATCCTCGAGGCCAACCCCGTGCCCACGCTGTGGGTCACCAACCGCATCGAGCAGATCGATCCGGCCTTCCGCCGCCGCTTTGCCTACCACCTCGAACTCAAGTCGCCGCCGCCCGGCGCGCGCGAGCAGCTCGTGAAGAAGACGCTCGAAGGCGTGGTCGTGTCCGAGGCCTTCACGGCCAAGCTGGCGGAGCGCAAGGGCCTCACGCCCGCGCAGATCCGCACCGCCGTGCGCTTCGCAGGGCTCGCGAAGACCGACGACGCCTCCGTCGAGGCGCTCATCGAACGCCAGCTGCGCAATGCCGACCTCGCACTGGGCACGCTCGACACCGGCCGCGGCGAGCGCCGCAGCGTCACCACCTACGACCTCGACATGCTCAATGTCGAAACGCGCTTCGAGATACCGCGCATCGTCCAGGCGCTGAAGGCGCGCGGCCACGGCACGCTGTGCTTCTACGGCGCGCCCGGCACCGGCAAGACCGCGCTGGCCGAGCACATCGCCAAGGCCCTGGCCCGCCCGCTCATCATCAAGCAGGCCAGCGACCTCATGAGCAAGTACGTCGGCGAGACCGAGCAGAACATGGCCGCCATGTTCCGCGAGGCCGAGAACGAAAAGGCCGTGCTGCTGCTCGACGAGGCCGACAGCTTCCTGCAGGACCGCCGAGGCGCGCAGCGCACCTACGAGGTCACCGAGGTCAACGAGATGCTGCAGGGCATGGAGCGCTTCAACGGCGTTTTCGTCTGCACCACCAACCTGCTCGAGCGGCTCGACCAGGCGGCGCTGCGGCGCTTCACCTTCAAGATCAAGTTCATGCCGCTTACCTCCGCGCAGCGCGAACGCATGTTCGTGACCGAGGCGCTGGCGGGCGATGCCGGGCGCATCACGGGTGCCATGCAGGCGCGGCTCGCGCAATTGACACAGCTGTGCCCAGGGGATTTCGCGGCCGTGAAACGGCAGACCGATATTCTCGCGACCGAGTTCTCGGCGGACGAATTCCTCGACCAGCTCGAGGCCGAGCACCGCATCAAGCCCGAAGTGCGCGAGTCACGCGGCATGGGCTTCCTGCAGTAGCCGCGGACGGCAGATAGAAGAACCGGGTTCGAAACCCGCAGGAGCGCTTGGAAGGCGAGCCTTCTCCCTCCAAGCGGAACACCCGTCCGCCGGCGCGGACACGAGGAGGAGGAGCAGCAGATGGAATTTCGCAAGGTCGACGTGCGGCGCTCGCCGCGGTCAGGGGCGTGGGCGGCATGTGCGGCGCTTGCAGCGGCTTGCCTCGTGGCGGCCTGCGGCGGGGGAGGCGGAGGAGGTGGTGGCGGCGGCGGCTTGCCGATCGGTCTCGTGCCCGCTGCCACGCCCCCCGTCACCACGCCGCCCGCCAGCAACAGCACGGGCATCGTGCCATCGTCATCGGTCGCCGGCCTCTGCGCCGCGCCGCGCACCGGCACCAATCCGGAGACCGGCCGGGCCTATCCCGACAGCGCCGGCTCCCTGGACAACGAGAAGAGCTGGGTGCGCGCCTGGATCGACGAGACCTACCTCTGGTACAGCGAGGTGCCGGCCACGCTCAAGGCTTCCGACTACGCCACGCCCGTCGCATGGTTCAACGTGCTCAAGACGCCGCTCACCACGTCGTCGGGCAGGCCCAAGGACCGCTTCCACTTCGTGTACGACACCGAGGCATACCGCCAGCTCTCGCAGGCCGGCGTGTCGGTCAGCTACGGCGCGGAGTTCGTTTCCATCGCCACCAGCCCGCCGCGCGAACTGCGCGTGGTCCTCGTCGAGCCCGGCTCGCCTGCCGACCTCGCCGGGCTCAAGCGCGGCGCCAGGCTGCTGAGCGTGGACGGCGTCGATTTCGTCAATGCGACCGGAGCCGCCAACGCCGCCACGATCAACAACGCGCTCTCGCCGAAGACGGTGGGCGAGTCGCACAGCTTCACGTTCAAGCTGGGCAGCGATCCTGCCACTTCCTTTTCCCTGGCGGCGGCCAACGTCACGAGCACGCCCGTGCAGAACGTCACGGTCCTCGACGTGGGTGGCGGCACCAAGGTGGGCTACCTGCTGTTCAACGACCACATCACGACTTCCGAGCAGAAGCTCATCGATGCGGTGAACACCTTCAAGTCCAGCCCCGGCGGCATCCAGGACCTCGTGCTCGACATGCGCTACAACGGCGGCGGCCAGCTCGCCATTGCCAGCCGGCTGGCCTACATGATCGCCGCGCCGTCGGCCACGGCGGGCAAGACCTTCGAGCTGCTGACCTTCAACGACAAGAACCCGTTCCGCCTCTCGGTGGCGCAGAGCCTGATGCCGTTCTACAGCACCAGCCGCACCGGCGCGGCGCTGCCTTCGCTCGGCCTGCCGCGTGTGACCGTGCTGACCAGCCCCGACACCTGCTCGGCCAGCGAGTCGGTCATCAACAGCCTGCGCGGCGTGGGTGTGACGGTCAACCTCGTCGGCGGCACCACCTGCGGCAAGCCCTACGGCTTCTACCCGCAGGACAACTGCGGCACCACCTACTTCGCGATCCAGGTCAAGGGCGTGAACCAGCAGGGCTTCGGCGACTACGGCGACGGCTTCGCGCCCAACTGCGCCGTGGCCGACGACTACGACCACCAGCTCGGCGACCCGAACGAAGCTCGGCTGGCCGCGGCCCTCGCGCTGCGCAGCGGAGCCTCCTGCCCCGTGCCGATGGCCAAGGCCATGGCGCGCGGCCTGGAGAAGGCCGAGCCGGCCGAAGCCGAGACGCCTTTCCTGATCGACCAGTCGCCGCTGCGCCGCAACCGCCTGCTCGACTTCGCCCCCAGCCCGGGCTGACCCTTCGATCCCGCCTCGCGGAAAACCCTGAGCCGGAGCGCTTGCCACGCTGCCGGCTTGCGCCCTAAAGTTTGGCAAACGTTTGCGCAAACCTTTGCGAAACGTTTGTATTTCAGATTTTCTCGACTGAAAACCAAACGCTTAGGAGAAGCAGATGCGCAAATGGATCGGGACGATGTTCATCGTCGTCATCGCGGTGCTGGCTGGTTGCGGTGGCGGCGGCGGGGGAGGCGGAGGCATCGGCCTCGGCCCGGGCTTCGGCGGCACGCCCGCGGCCACCGCGCAGAAGATCATCATCGACAGCGACTACAACACCATGAGCGACGACGGGCAGCTCGGCGTCATGGCCGCGCAGCTGCAGGCGCAAGGCAAGGTGCAGGTCATGGGCATCAGCGTGGTTTCGGGCAACCAGTGGCTCAGGCAGGGGGTGGCCGATGCGCTGAAGTCGGTCGAGCGGCTCGGCGTGGGCGACCGCATCGGCGTCTACGTGGGAGCCAACTACGCGCTCAACCACACCTATGCCGACGTGCAGGCCGAGCTGGCCGCGGGTGCCGGCGGCGACGGCTACCTGGGCGCCTGGGGCGGACCGGAGCCCAGGACCGACGTCGACCTCAAGCCCTCGCCCGACGGCTTTGCCACCCACACCGTGGCGCAGCGCAAGGGCGCGGTCGATTTCATCGTCGACACGGTGAAGGCCAACCCCGGCGAGATCACCATCCTGGCCATCGGCCCGCTCACCAACATCGCGCTCGCGGTCAAGCAGAACCCCGAGATCGTGCCGCTCATCAAGCAGATCATCTACATGGGCGGCGCCATCGACGTGCCGGGCAACACCACCAAGGCGGCGGAATTCAACTGGTGGTTCGACCCCGACGCCGCGCAGTTCGTGGTGCGCCTGCCGATCCCGCAGGTGGTGGTGCCGCTGGACGTGACCGACACCGTGTTCCTCACCAAGCCCATCTACGACCGCATCGCGCACCCGGCCAAGCCTACGGCCGTGACCGACGTGTTCCAGAAGCTCAACGGCTATGGCTTCGACGGCAAGAACGGCTTCGAGACCAACCCGAACTACACCCAGAACATCTGGGACACCCTCACGCTGGCCTACCTGATCGACCCGAGCTACGCCACCCAGACCGTCGACCGCTACGTCGACGTGATCGCCAGGCCCGGCGCGCCCGACAACGGGCGCTCCATCGGCTATTCCTCGCAGCCCTCCGGCCCCACCCTGCAGAAGATGACGGTGGTGAAGAAGTTCGACAACGCGCGCTTCTTCGAGCTCTATGTCGACCTGCTGACGCGGCCGGTACCCATCACTCTGCCGGCTGCGAACTGAACGGTTCCATAAGCCACGCTTATCCAAACACAACCGGGAGATACCTTCCAGGCAGGCGCCGTCCTTCGGATACTCGCCCACGTCCGCAACCTCGCGGACGCACAACGATTCCGCCAGAGACAACGCCGTGCCCTCCGCCGCCATCACCGCCGTCGACAGCCATGCCCATGTGTTCGTGCGCGGCCTGCCCCTGGCGGCGACGCGCCGGCATGCGCCCGACTACGACGCCACGCTGGATGAATATCTCGGGCTTCTCGATGGGCACGGCGTCTCGCACGGCGTGCTGGTGCAGCCCAGCTTTCTCGGCACCGACAACCGCTTCCTGATCGACGCGCTGCGCGCCTGCCCACAGCGCCTGCGCGGCGTTGCCGTGGTCGACCCCGGGGTGGATGACGCCACGCTGCAGGCGATGGCCGTCGCCGGTGTCTGCGGCATCCGCCTCAACCTCGTGGGCATGCCGCTGCCCGATTTCTCGCAGCCCGGCTGGCGGCAGCTCTTCGCCCGCGTGCGCGCATTGGACTGGCATGTGGAGCTGCACCGCGAATCGCGCGACCTTCCGCTGGCCGCGCAAGCCGTGCTCGACGCCGGCTGCGCGCTGGTGGTGGACCACTTCGGCCGGCCCGCATCGGCGCCTGCATCTTCCGACGAAGGCTTTGCCTGGCTGCTCGATGCCGCGGCCTGCGGGCGCGTCTGGGTGAAGCTCTCGGCCGCCTACCGCAACTGGCCCGTGGCCTCCGAAGCCGCCGCCGCGCGCGACGCCGCCCAGGCGCTGCTGAAGGCCTTCGGCCCCGATCGCCTGGTGTGGGGCAGCGACTGGCCGCACACCCAGCACCGCGAGATTGCCGACTATGCCGCCGCCCATGCGGCGCTGGCCGACTGGGTGCCCGACGCCGCCGCGCGGCGCCGCATCCTGGTCGAGACGCCCGCCAGGTTGTTCAAGTTCAAGACAGGAGACATCGACAAATGACCAACGAAATTCCGCGCGCGCGACTGCTGCGCGCCATTCCCCTCGCCCTCGCGGGCGCGGCCCTGCTGCTGAGCGGTTTCTGCGCCCATGCCGAGACATGGCCTTCCAAGCCGGTGCGGCTGGTCGTCAGCTATCCGCCGGGCGGCACGGTCGACGCGGTGGCGCGCATCGTCGCGCCCAAGCTGTCGGTGAAGCTGGGCCAGCCGGTGGTGATCGACAACCGCGGCGGCGCCGGTGGCGCCATCGGCGGCGACCTCGTCGCCAAGAGCGCGCCCGACGGCTACACCGTGCTGCTCGACGCCTCCAACCACGCGCAGAACCCGGCGCTGCGCAAGATGCCCTTCGACACCCTGCGCGAACTGGCGCCGGTGTCGCTGCTGGTGAGGGTGCCCAACGTGCTGGTGGTGAATCCGTCGGCGCCGATCAAGAGCGTGGCCGACCTGATCGCGCAGGCCAGGGCGAAGCCGGGCGCCATCAACTACGCCTCGTCGGGCAACGGCTCGGCGCAGCACCTGGCGGGCGAGCTGTTCACCTCGATGGCCGGCGTGCAGATGACGCACGTGGCCTACAAGGGCGGCGGTCCCGCGCTCACCGACGTGATGTCGGGGCATGTGCCGGTGTTCTTCGCCAGCCTGGCTTCGAGCCTGCCCTTCATCAAGGACGGCAAGCTGCGCCCGCTGGCCGTGACCGGCAAGGCGCGCGCGCCGGCCCTGCCGCAGCTGCCCACCGTGGCGGAGGCCGGCCTGCCCGGCTACGAGGTCTACGAATGGAACGCGGTGTTCGTGCCGGCCGGCACGCCCGCGCCTGTGGCCGAACGGCTCTCGAAGGAGTTCGCGGCCACGCTCAAGGACCCCGAGGTGCGCGGCCGGCTCGAAGCGCTGGGTGCCGAGGTGATCGGCTCCAGCCCCGCCGAACTCGACGGCTTCCGCCGCGCCGAGATCGCCAAGTGGACCAAGCTCGCGAAGGACAACAGGATCCAGATGGATTGACGTCAGCCGCGCAGCATCGCCGCGAACGCATCGGCAAAGGTCGGGCGCGAGCGCGCCAGCCACAGCGCCGACAGTTCGAAGGGCGGCAAGCCCGCGCCATCGCGCACCTCGGCATAGCGCACGCCCTCGTGCCGCAGCGCGCGCACCGAGCGCGGCAGCAGCGACCAGCCCAGGCCCGCCGCCACGCATGACAGCACCGTCAGCGTGCGGTTGGCGTCCTGCACCACCAGCGTCTCGTGGCCGGCGCGGCGCAGCGCGCCCAGCAGCTGCGCGCGCAGGGCGGGGATCTGCTGCTCCGGGAACCACACCAGCCCGTGCCGCGCGATGTCGGCGAGCGACACGCAGCCGTCCGCCTCCAGCGGCCATGCGGCCGGCAGCGCGGCGATCAGCGACTCCTCGCCCAGTCGCAGCTCGTGCACCCGGGCCGACACCGACACCGGCGGATGCAGCAGCGCGATGTCGATGCGCCCGCCCTCCAGCGCCGCCACCTGCTCGGCATTGCTCATCTCGCGCAGCACCACGTCGAGCTGCGGATGCCCGGCGCGCAGCCGGCGCAGCGCGTTCGGCAGCACCTCGTAGACGGCGTGCGTCACGAAGCCGATCGTGAGCCGGCCCGCGCGCCCGGCGCCCATTGCGCGGGCGCGCTCGGCGGCCGTGTCGCCGTAGGCCAGGCTGGCGCGCATGTCGTCGATGACGGCCAGGCCCGCATCGGTCAGCGCGGCGCCGCGGCGCGAGCGCGTGAACAGCCGCGTGCCGAGTTCCTGCTCCAGCCGGTTCAGCGTCTGCGTGAGTGCCGGCTGTGCCAGGCCCAGCCGCTCGGCGGCCTTGGTGAGACTGCCGGCCTCGGCAATCGCGACGACGCAGCGCATCTGCCGGGTGTCCAAGGCCGCGCTCTCTTTTTTCGTCAGAAGGCTTCGCAGACCCGCAGCACTTCGGACCCGTAGGCCTCGAGCTTCTTGGTGCCGATCCCGCTGATGCCCTGCAGGTCTTCGAGCGTCGCCGGCGCGCGCTCGGCAATGGCCGCCAGCGTGGCGTCGTGGAAGATCACGTAGGCCGGCAGGTTGTGTTCCTTCGCCACCTCGGCACGCCAGGCCTTGAGCGCCTCGAAGCGCTTCTTGCCGGTGTCGTCGAGCTTGGCGGCGGCCGGCGAGGGCGCGCCCTTGACGGTCTTCTCGCGCCGGGACTTGCGCTCCGCCGGCGACGACACCGATTCGCGCAGCGTCACCTGCGCCTCGCCCTTGAGAACGGCGCGCGAGCCTTCGGTGAGCTTCAGCGTGTTGAACGCTTCCGCGTCCACCGCCAGCGCGCCGGTGGCGATCAGCTGGCGCAGCACGCCGCGCAACTGCACCTCGCTGAACTCCGCGCCGATGCCGAAGGTGCTGACCCGCTCGTGCCCGAACTGCTTGACCTTCTCGGTGGCCTTGCCGCGCAGGATGTCCATGATGTGCCCCGCGCCGAAGCTGATGCCGCTCAGCTGCTGCACGCGGTAGATGGTGCTCAGCAGCTTGCGCGCGGCATCGGTGCCGTCCCACACCTGCGGCGGGTTCAGGCAGTTGTCGCAGTTGCCGCAGGGCGTGCTCTTCTCGCCGAAGTAGCCCAGCAGGCGCACGCGGCGGCAGTCGCTGGCCTCGGCCAGCGAGAGCAGCGCGTCGAGCTTGCCGCGCATCACCTGCTTGAACTCTTCGCCGGCGGGGCTCTCGTCGATCATGCGGCGCTGGTTCACCACGTCCTGCAGGCCGTAGGCCATCCAGGCGTCGGCCGGGCCGCCGTCGCGGCCGGCGCGGCCGGTTTCCTGGTAGTAGCCCTCGATGTTCTTCGGCATGTCGAGGTGCCCGACGAAGCGCACGTCGGGCTTGTCGATGCCCATGCCGAAGGCGATGGTCGCGACCATCACGATGCCTTCCTCGCGCAGGAAGCGGTCCTGGTGCTTCTGGCGCACCGCCGCGTCCAGGCCCGCGTGATAGGGCAGGGCGTTGATGCCTGCGTCGCGCAGCGTCACCGCCACGTCTTCCACCCGCTTGCGCGACTGGCAATAGACCACGCCGGCGTCGCCTTCGTGCTCGCGCTCGATGAAGCGCAGCAGCTGCGTGGTGGCGTCTTTCTTCTCGACGATGGTGTAGCGGATGTTCGGCCGGTCGAAGCTGGAGACGAACTGGCGCGCCTCTTCCAGCTGCAGCCGCTCGACGATGTCGGCCCGCGTGAGCGCGTCGGCCGTGGCCGTGAGCGCGATGCGCGGCACGCCCGCATAGCGCTCGTGCAGCACGGTGAGCGCGCGGTACTCGGGGCGGAAGTCGTGGCCCCACTGGCTCACGCAATGCGCCTCGTCGATGGCGAAGAGCGACAGCTTGCCGCGCTCCTTGAGCGAATCGAGCTGCGACAGGAAGCGCGGCGTGTTCACCCGCTCGGGTGCCGCGTACAGCAGCGTGATCTCGCCGCGCAGCATGCGGCGCTCCACGTCCTGCGTTTCTTCCCAGTCGAGCGTGGAATTGAGAAAGGCCGCGCTCACGCCGGCCTCGTGCAGCGCGCCCACCTGGTCGTGCATCAGCGCGATCAGCGGCGACACCACGATCGCCACGCCTTGCCCCGCGCGCTGCCTGGCGATGGCGGGAATCTGGTAGCACAGCGACTTGCCGCCGCCGGTGGGCATCAGCACCAGCGCGTCGCCGCCGCCCACCACGTGGTCGACGATGTCCTGCTGGGCCCCCCGGAACTGCGAATAGCCGAAGACCTCGTGGAGGATGTCGGCGGGAGCGCTGCTGCCGGAGGCGTCGATGGGGCGGGGAGCGAGAGAGGACACAGGCGGGGGAGTGAGGGGCGGAAAGTGGCTGAGGGGCGCGGGCCGTCGATTGTCCCCCAGTGGCACCCGAGTGGCCGTGGCACGAGGTTTGCAATGGTCGCCCCCGTCCCGCGCTCTTTCTTGTCTAGACAGCAAATCGGTGCATTTCCCAAGGAAATGCACCAAAAATGACCTTCCGGGTTATCCTGTATATACAAGTTGGGGCGCTTGGCAACAATGCGAGGCGCGCGCAGCCCGGTCATCCGGCCCGCCGCCGAGCCTTTTTCCAAAGAACAGACCCAGGAGTACCCATGGTCAAGAAGACGGTAGTTGTGAAAGTCGCTTCGCTGCTGGCAGCAGGTGCATGTGCAGCGGGCATGGCCGGAACGGCCGCCGCCCAGGAAACGAAGATTGCGCTCGGCATGTCGGGCTGGACCGGCTTCGCGCCGCTCTCGCTGGCCGACAAGGCCGGCATCTTCAAGAAGAACGGGCTCGACGTCGAACTCAAGATGATCCCGCAGAAGGACCGCCACCTGGCGCTGGCCTCCGGCGCCATCCAGTGCGCGGCCACCACGGTGGAGACGCACGTGGCCTGGAACGCCAACGGCGTGCCCATCGTGCAGATCTTCCAGATGGACAAGTCCTACGGCGCCGACGGCCTCGCGGTGCGCGGCGACGTCAGCAAGTTCTCCGACCTCAAGGGCAAGACCATCGGCGTGGACGCGCCCGGCACCGCGCCCTACTTCGGCCTGGCCTGGATGCTCAGCAAGAACGGCATGACGCTGAAGGACGTGAAGACCACCACGCTGTCGCCGCAGGCTTCGGCCCAGGCCTTCGTGGCCGGCCAGAACGACGCCGCCATGACCTACGAGCCGTACCTCTCGACCGTGCGCGCCAACCCCGCCGCCGGCAAGATCCTGGCCACCACGCTCGACTACCCGATGGTGATGGACACCGTCGGCTGCGCGCCCACCTGGCTCAAGGCCAATGCCAAGGCCGCCGCCGCGCTCACCAAGTCGTACTTCGACGCGCTGGACATGATCAAGGCAGAGCCCGAGAAGTCGAACGAACTCATGGGCTCCGCCGTGAAGCAGAGCGGCGAGCAATTCGCCAAGTCGTCGGCCTTCCTGCGCTGGCAGGACAAGGCGGCCAACCAGAAGTTCTTTGCGGGCGAGCTCACCAGCTTCATGAAGGAGGCCACGCCCATCCTTCTGGAAGCCGGCGTGATCCGCAAGGCGCCTGAAGATCTTTCCGTGACCTTCGATGCAAGCTTCGTCAAGTAAGGCCATGCCGCAGATGGCGCAGGCGCCGTCCGCCGCCGTGCCGGTGCCCGCGCGCCGCCGCGCGCTCGCGCCGCTCGAACCCATCGGCACGCGTGCGCGCGTGCTGCTGGGGCTCGCGTTCTTCGTCGTCTTCGTGCTGGTGTGGGCCGTGGCCACGCTCGGCGGCTTCGTGCCGCCGACCTTCCTGGCGAGCCCGCCGACCATGGTCAAGGAAGGCTGGCTGCTCTTCACCGAGTACGGCTTCATCGGCGACATCGGCATGAGCGTGTGGCGCGTGTTCGGCGGCTTCCTGCTGGCGGCCGTGTTCGCGGTGCCGCTGGGCATTGCCATGGGCACATGGAAAACGGTGGAAGCCTTCTTCGAGCCCTTCGTCTCGTTCTGCCGCTACCTGCCGGCCTCGGCCTTCATTCCGCTGCTCATCCTGTGGGCGGGCCTGGGCGAAATGCAGAAGCTGCTGGTGATCTTCATCGGCTCGTTCTTCCAGATCGTGCTGATGGTGGCGGTCACCGTGGGTGGCGCGCGGCGCGACCTCGTCGAAGCGGCCTACACGCTGGGCGCCAACAGCCGAGGCATCGTGGCGCGCGTGCTCATTCCGGGCGCCGCGCCGGGCATCGCGGAAACGCTGCGCCTGGTGCTGGGCTGGGCGTGGACCTACGTGATCGTGGCGGAGCTGATCGGCTCCTCGTCGGGCATCGGCCACATGATCACCGACAGCCAGGCGCTGCTGAACACCGGCCAGATCATCTTCGGGATCATCGTGATCGGCGTCATCGGCCTGTTGTCCGACTTCGCCTTCAAGGCATTGAACCGCCGTCTGTTCGCATGGGCCGCACTGTGAAGAACCAACTTTTCATCCAGGGCGTCTCGCGCGTCTTCACCGGCAGCAAGGGCCAGCGCACGCAGGCGCTGCAGCCTATCGACTTCGAGGTGAAGGAGAACGACTTCGTCACCATCCTCGGCCCCTCGGGCTGCGGCAAGTCGACGCTGCTGCGCATTGTGGCGGGGCTCGACTTCCCGACCACCGGCCAGGTGCTGCTCGACGGCCAGCGCATCGAAGGCCCTGGCGCCGATCGCGGCGTGGTGTTCCAGAGCTACACGCTGTTCCCGTGGCTCACGGTGGCGCAGAACATCCGCTTCGGCCTGCGCGAGCGCGGCATGAGCGAGGCCGAGCAGAAGGAGCGCAGCGAGTTCTTCATCGCCAAGGTCGGGCTGCGCGGCTTCGAGCACCATTTTCCGAAGCAGCTTTCGGGCGGCATGCAGCAGCGCACGGCGATTGCGCGCGCGCTGGCCAACGACCCCAAGATGCTGCTGCTCGACGAGCCTTTCGGCGCGCTCGACAACCAGACGCGCGTGCTGATGCAGGAGTTGCTGCTGGGCATCTGGGAGTCGGCGCAGAAGACGGTGCTGTTCGTCACGCACGACATCGACGAAGCCATCTTCATGGCCAACCGCGTGGCGGTGTTCAGCGCGCGGCCGGGGCGCATCAAGACGGAGATCGCGGTCGACTTTCCGCATCCGCGCAGCTACACGATCAAGACGTCGCCGGAGTTCATGGAAATCAAGGCGCGGCTGACGGAAGAGATCCGCGCCGAGTCGATGGCTGCGGCGGAGCATTGATGATCGCTTGCGCTTCTGTTCTTCGTGTTGTGCATGAGGTGCGCCGTTCGGGGTGCGCTCACGCCGACGGGGTACCTTGCTCCGCGAATGTCCCCCGCCCTTCGGGCTCCTCCTTTATTTCGCTGCGCAAGGCACCCCATCGTCGTGATCGTTCAGAGCCGTCGTTGATCGGCCGGCAACAGAGCCGCGCCCTGTGCACACGCCCCGAACAGCAGCCGAAAGCGCAAAGATGAAGCGCGACCTCCCAACCCTCGCGCTCTACGCGCAAGTCAAGGATCACATCTCCCGCAAGATCCAGGACGGCACCTGGCCGCCCGGCCACCGCCTGCCTTCGGAGCATGAGCTGGTCGCGCAGTTCGGCATGGCGCGCATGACGGTGAACCGCGCGCTGCGCGAGCTGGTGGAGCAGGGCCGCATCGTGCGCGTGGCCGGCGTCGGCAGCTTCGTGGCCGAGAACAAGCCGCAGTCCACGCTGCTGCAGATCGCCAACATCGCCAGCGAAATCCGCCAGCGCGGGCACGACTACCGCTGCGAAATGATCGAGGTCGAACGCATCGCCGCCTCTCCGGACGTGGCCGCATGGCTCGACCTGCGCGCGGGGGACTCGGTGTTCCACAGCGCCTGCCTGCACCTGGAGAACGAAACGCCGGTGCAGCTCGAAGAGCGCTACGTCAATCCGCAGGTCGTGCCCGACTACCTCGAGCAGGACTTCAGCGCCATCCCGCCCAGCGAGTACCTGGTGCGCAACGTGCCCTTCGACCAGATCGAACACGTCGTCGACGCCGTGCTGCCCAACCTGGAGCAGGCGCAGCGGCTCGCGATGGCGCCCACCGACCCCTGCCTGCTGCTGACGCGCCGCACCTGGATACGCAACACCCCCGTGACCTGGGTGCGCTGCCTGCATCCCGCCTCGCGCTACAGCCTGGGCAGCCGCTTCAAGGCCGACGGCAACCCGAGCTTCGGCTAGTTTTTTTTCGTCCTCGAAGACCTACGTTTTCTCTCGCAACCACTTGTATAGACAGGTTTACATGCCAAGCAAACACACCGCCCATCCAGATGCCACCTTGACCCTCACGCCCGGCAAGGTCGACCTTGCGACGCTGCGTCGCATCCAGGCCGGCGGCGTGCGGCTTGCGCTCGACCCGTCGGTGCGCGACGGCATGCTGCGTGCAGAGGCCGCCGTGCGCCACATCGTCGAGAACGACCAGGTCGTCTACGGCATCAACACCGGCTTCGGCAAGCTCGCGAGCACGCGCATCGGCAACGACCACCTGGCCGAGCTGCAGCGCAACCTGGTGCTGTCGCACAGCGTGGGCACGGGCGAGCCGCTGGCTGCGCCCGTCGTGCGCATGATCCTTGCGACCAAGGCGGTGAGCCTGGCGCGCGGCCATTCGGGCGTGCGGCCCGCGCTGGTCGATGCGCTGCTGGCCCTGTTCAACGCGGGCGTCACGCCGAGCATTCCGTGCAAGGGCTCGGTCGGTGCGTCCGGCGACCTCGCGCCGCTCGCGCACATGGCCTGCGTGCTGATCGGCGAAGGCCAGGCGACGCTGGCCGACGGCAAGCTGGTCGGCGGCGCGGAAGCCATGCGCAGCATCGGCCTCGAACCGTTCGTGCTCGGCCCCAAGGAAGGCCTGGCGCTGCTCAACGGCACGCAGGTGTCGACCGCGCTGGCGCTGGCCGGCCTGTTCGGCGCGGAAGACGTGTTCGCCTCGGCGCTGATGTCGGGCGCGCTGTCGCTCGAGGCCATCCAGGGTTCGATCAAGCCCTTCGATGCACGCATCCACGCCGCGCGCGGCCAGCCGGGCCAGATCGCTGTAGCTGCTGCGGTGCGCACGCTGCTCGAGGGCAGCGAGATCGTGCCGTCGCACGCCGACTGCGGCCGCGTGCAAGACCCGTACTCCGTGCGCTGCATTCCGCAGGTCATGGGCGCGTGCCTCGACAACCTCGCGCATGCCGCGCGCGTGCTGGTGATCGAAGCCAACGCCGCATCGGACAACCCGCTGGTCTTCACCGACACGGGCGAGGTCATCTCGGGCGGCAACTTCCACGCCGAGCCCGTCGCCTTCGCGGCCGACATCATTGCGCTGGCCGTCAGCGAAGTCGGCGCGATCGCCGAGCGCCGGCTTGCGCTGCTGCTCGACAGCGGCTTGTCGGGCCTGCCGCCGTTCCTGGTGCGCGACGGCGGCCTCAACTCGGGTTTCATGATCGCGCAGGTCACGGCCGCGGCGCTGGCCTCGGAGAACAAGTCGCTCGCGCACCCCGCCAGCGTCGACAGCCTGCCCACCTCGGCCAACCAGGAAGACCACGTGTCGATGGCCACCTTCGCGGGCCGCCGCCTGGCCGACATGGTCGACAACACGGCCGTGGTCGTCGGCGTCGAAGCCATGGCCGCCGCGCAAGGCATCGAGCTCAAGCGCAAGCTCAAGAGCTCGCCGCTGGTGGAAGCCGAATTCGCTGCCATCCGCCAGAAGGTCGCCTTCCTCGAACGCGACCGCTACCTCGCCCCCGACATCGAAGCCATGCGCCAGTGGGCGCTGAAGGCCGAGCTGCCGGCCGCGCTGCTCGACATCCTGCCCAGCCACTCTTGAAACACATCCGACAGATAGGAGAACCACGCCATGAACGCTCCCGAGAAATTCGCCCTGAACAACCCCGACGCAACCGACCCGCGCCATGACCCGACGCGCGTGATCCGCGCCCCGCGCGGCAGCGAGCTCAACTGCAAGAGCTGGCTCACCGAAGCCCCGTTCCGCATGCTGCAGAACAACCTCGACGCCGAGGTGGCCGAGCGCCCGCAAGACCTGGTGGTGTACGGCGGCATCGGCCGTGCCGCGCGCAACTGGGCCTGCTACGACCAGATCCTCGCGTCGCTGAAGGAACTGAACGACGACGAGACGCTGCTCATCCAGTCTGGCAAGCCCGTAGGCGTGTTCAAGACGCACGAGAACGCACCGCGCGTGCTGCTCGCCAATTCGAACCTGGTGCCGAAGTGGGCCAACTGGGAACACTTCAACGAGCTCGACCGCCAGGGCCTCTTCATGTACGGCCAGATGACGGCCGGCAGCTGGATCTACATCGGCAGCCAGGGCATCGTGCAGGGCACCTTCGAGACCTTCGTCGAAGCCGGCCGCCAGCACTACGACAACAGCCTCGCGGGCAAGTGGATCCTCACGGCCGGCCTGGGCGGCATGGGCGGCGCGCAGCCTCTGGCGGCCACGCTGGCCGGTGCGGTGTCGCTGAACATCGAGTGCCAGCAGTCGAGCATCGACTTCCGCCTGCGCACGCGCTACGTCGACAAGCAGGCGCGCGACATCGACCATGCCTTCGAGCTGATCAAGCAGCACTGCGACGCGAAGGAAGCCGTGTCGATCGCGCTGCTGGGCAACGCGGCGGACATCCTCCCCGAGCTGGTCAAGCGCGCGAAGGCCGGTGGACTGAAGCCCGACCTCGTGACCGACCAGACCTCCGCGCACGACCTGATCAACGGCTACCTGCCTTCGGGCTGGAGCGTGCCGCAATGGCAGGCCGCCATGAAGGACGCCTCGCAGCACGACGCGCTCAAGAAGGCCGCCGCCAGGTCGTGCGCCGTGCACGTGCAGGCCATGCTCGACTTCCAGGCCATGGGCATCCCCACGGTCGACTACGGCAACAACATCCGCCAGGTGGCCTTCGACGAAGGCGTGAAGAACGCCTTCGACTTCCCCGGCTTCGTGCCCGCCTACATCCGCCCGCTGTTCTGCGAAGGCAAGGGCCCGTTCCGCTGGGTGGCGCTTTCGGGCGACCCGGAAGACATCTACAAGACCGACGCCAAGATCAAGGAGCTGTTCCCCGAGAACAAGCACACCCACCGCTGGCTCGACATGGCGCGCGAGCGCATCAGCTTCCAGGGCCTGCCGGCGCGCATCTGCTGGCTCGGCCTGGGCGAGCGCCACATCGCGGGACTGGCCTTCAACGAGATGGTGAAGAACGGCGAGCTGAAGGCGCCCATCGTCATCGGCCGCGACCACCTGGACACCGGCTCGGTCGCCAGCCCCAACCGCGAGACCGAGGCCATGAAGGACGGCACCGATGCCGTGTCCGACTGGCCGCTGCTCAACGCGCTGCTCAACACGGCAGGCGGCGCCACCTGGGTCAGCCTGCACCACGGCGGCGGCGTGGGCATGGGCTACTCGCAGCACTCGGGCGTGGTGATCGTGTGCGACGGCACCGACGCCGCGGCCAAGCGCATCGAGCGCGTGCTGTGGAACGACCCGGCCACCGGCGTCATGCGCCATGCCGACGCCGGCTACGACATCGCCGTGGCCACCGCGAAGAAGCAGGGCCTGAAGCTGCCGATGGTGAAGTGACGGTAAGACGAAGGTAGAAAGAAAAAACGCGCTCATTCCCATCGAATGGGAATCAAGGCTTGGAAGTGAGAACGGCGAGCAAGATACTGCACGCCGCTTCATCCACTTTCGACCGCCAGCGACTGCCTCCGATGACGTCTCCGACCGACGCTCCCGCCCACAACGACCGCGCCCTGTTCGTGCTGTCGGTGCTGGCGCAGAGCAAGTCGGCGATGACGGCGGCCGAGCTGGTGCAGGCCACCGGCCTGTCGCAGAGCACGCTGTACCGGCAGATCGCCACGTTGCGCCGCTGGGGCTTCGTGATGGAGTCGGAAGGCCGCTACTCGCCGGGCCCGGTGAGCGTGCAGCTCGCCACCGGCTTCGACGGCAACTCCGACCTCGTGATGGCGGCGCGCACCGACATGCGCGAGCTGGCCCGGCAGACGCATGAAAGCGTGGCGCTGGTCACGGCGGTGAACGACCGCGTGGTCTGCCTGGAGATGATCGACAGCGAGCAGTCGCTGCGCTGCTCCTTCGACCGCGGCCGCAGCGTGCCCGCGCGCGACGGCGCCAGCGCCAAGTGCCTGCTGGCCCACATGCCGCCGGACCAGCGCGACGCGCTGCTCGACGGGCTCGGCGAGAGCCCCGAACGCCGCGCCGAACGCGCCGCCGAACTCGATGCCATCCGCGAAGCCGGCCATGCCGTGACCCACGGCGAGGTCGATGCCGGCGTGTGGGGCGCGAGCGCGCCGGTGCTGGCCTCGGGCCGCCGGCTGCGCGGCGCGATCACGCTCATGGCGCCGCTCACGCGGGTCGAGGGCATGGAAGCTGCATTGCTCCACATGACCGTCGTCACGGCGGCCCGCATCTCTCGCGCCCTGCAGTAGTCGCGCGCTGCTTTTTCTTTTTCATTCCCACGGAAGCCTTTCACCATGAACACCCGCCGCTCCCTCATTTCCGTTGCCGCCGCCGCACTCTCCGGCCTCGCTCTCTTCGGCTTCGCCGGCGCCGCCCAGGCGCAAGGCGAGCCGCTGCGCGTGGCCACCGACGCCACCTTCCCGCCGATGGAATTCGTGGAGAACGGCAAGCGCACCGGCTTCGACGTGGAACTGGTCGAGGCCATCGGCAAGACGCTGGGCCGCAAGATCGAGTGGATCGACATCGACTTCAAGGGCCTCGTGCCGGGCCTCATTTCCAAGCGCTTCGACATGGCCGTCTCGGGCATCTACATCACCGACGAGCGCAAGAAGGTCGTCGACTTCACCGTGCCCTACTACGCGGGCGGCCTGGTGGTGATGGTGAAGGACGGCAACACCGCCATCAAGACGCCGGCCGACATCAACGGCAAGAAGGTCAGCGTGCAGGTGGGCACCAAGTCGGTGAGCTACACCAAGGAGAAATTCCCGCAGGTGCAGCTGATGGAGGTCGAGAAGAACCAGGAGATGTTCAACCTCGTCGACATCGGCCGCGCCGACGCCGCCGTGACCGGCAAGCCCGCCGCCTACCAGTACGTGCGCACGCGCGGCGGCCTGAAGGTGCTGCCCGAGCAGATCACGACCGAGGAGTACGGCATGGCGATCCGCAAGGACACGCCCGAGCTGACCAAGGCGGTGAACGGCGCCATCGAGAAGCTGAAAGCGGACGGCACCTACGACCAGATCGTGAAGAAGTGGTTCAGCGCCAACGCCAAGTAAGCAGGCCATGGATCTCGATTTCTCGCCGGTCTGGCAGGGCTGGCCCGACCTGCTGCGCGGCGCGCTGGTCACGGTGGAGATCACCGCCTGCGCGCTGGCCCTGGGCTGCGTGCTGGGCCTGCTGGTCGGCATCGGCCGGCTGAACCCGAAGCGGCGCTGGATCTACGGCGCGTGCACCGCTTACGTGGCCGCCATCCGCGGCACGCCGCTGCTGGTGCAGCTGTTCATCCTGTTCTTCGGCCTGCCGCATTTCGGCATCCTGCTGCCGGCCTTCGTGTGCGGCGTGCTGGGGCTCGGCGTGTATTCGGGCGCATACGTGTCGGAGATCGTGCGCGGCGCGATCCAGTCGATCGACAAGGGCCAGACGCTGGCGGCGCAGTCGCTGGGCATGACGCCCGGGGTGGCCATGCGCCAGATCGTGCTGCCGCAGGCGGTGGTGCGCATGATCCCGCCGCTGGGCAACGAGTTCATCGCGCTCATCAAGAACTCGGCGCTGGTGTCGCTCCTGACAATCCACGACGTGATGCACGAGGGGCAGAAGATCATCAGCGTGTCTTACCGTTCGCTGGAGGTGTACCTGGCGATCGCGGTCGTGTACTTCGTGCTCACGGGCACCATGACGCTGATCCTGAGGCACTTCGAGCAGAAGCTGCGCCAGGGCGGGTTGATGCGATGAGCGTGGCTTCCGTATGCGCATTTCTCCCTCCCCCGCTGGGGGAGGGCAGGGGTGGGGGCACGACGGCCTCGACCCAGTCGCAACGCTCATCGGGCGCCGCCCCCATCCCCGCCTTCCCCCAGAGGGGGAAGGAGCAAGAGGCTCGGCAATGAGCGGCGCGCAGCGCTTCTCGCGCACCTCGCTTCCCGTCACGCCCTGGAAAAACGGCGGCGGCACCACGCAGCAAATCATGAGCTGGCCGCAGGGCGCGGGGCTCGACAACTTCGGCTGGCGCGTGAGCATCGCAACCATCGCGGCGGCGGGGCCGTTCTCGGTATTCGCAGGCGTCGACCGCAGCATCACGCTGCTGGAAGGCGACGGCGTGCGCCTCTTCACGCACGACGGGCGCATCGACCATCGCCTCGACGTGCCGCACCGGCCCTTCGCCTTCAGCGGCGACGAGGCCATCGACTGCACGCTGCTCGGCGGTGCGTCCAACGACTTCAACGTGATGACGCGACGCGGACAGTGGCGCGCCGAGGTGCGGGTTCTCGACAGCGCATCGGCCATCGGCGCCGCGCCGCACGGCGTGCTGCTCGCGTTGCGCGGCGCGTGGCGCCTGAATGATGAAGCGTGCCGCGAAGGCGAGGGCCTGCAGTGGGCCGACGCCACGCAGGCCTGGCAGGCGCTGCCGGAGGGCGCCGACGCACGGCTGCTCGCGGTGCGCATCCTGCCTGCCTGACCCGCAAAGCCAACGAGAAGAAAGACGATGAAACCCGCCAACGAATTTCCTTCCGCCGACGGCCTCTGGACCGGTCTTCGCCTCGCCACCGATGCCACGGTGGAGGGCGCCATCGTCGTGGCGCAGGGCGCGGTCCGCTGGGTCGGCGCACGCAGCGCACTGCCGGCGGAATTCGCCGGGCTCAAGCAGCACGGCGGCGGCGGCGCGCTGGTCACGCCGGGGCTGGTCGATTGCCATACGCACCTGGTCTACGGCGGCCAGCGTGCCAACGAATTCGCGATGCGCCTCGCCGGCGCGAGCTACGAAGAAGTGGCCAAGGCCGGCGGCGGCATCGTGTCTTCGGTGCGCGCCACGCGCGAGGCCGACGAAGACACGCTGTTCGCGCAGGCCGCGTCGCGGCTCGAACAGTTGCTGGCAGACGGCGTGTGCGCCGTCGAGATCAAGTCGGGCTACGGCCTCTCGCTGGAGCACGAGCGCAAGCAACTGCGCGTGGCGCGGCGCCTGGGCGAGGCCTATGGCGTGACGGTGCGCACCACATTCCTCGGCGCGCACGCGCTGCCTCCTGAATACGCGGGCCGCAGCGGCGACTACATCGACCTCGTCTGCAACGGAATGCTGCCCGCGCTGGCGGCCGAAGGGCTGGTCGACGCGGTCGACGTGTTCTGCGAGCGCATCGCCTTCACGCTCGGGGAGACCGAGCAGGTCTTCAAGGCCGCCAAGGCGCTGGGCTTGCCGGTGAAACTGCATGCGGAGCAGCTGTCGGACATGGGCGGCGCCGCGCTGGCCGCGCGCTACGGCGCGCTCTCGTGCGACCACATCGAGCACCTGTCGGCCCAGGGCATCGAGGCGATGCGCCAATCAGGCACCGTGGCCGTGCTGCTGCCCGGCGCCTACTACACGCTGCGCGACACGCACCTGCCGCCCATCGGCGCGCTGCGCGCCGCGGGCGTGCCGATGGCGGTTTCTACAGATCACAACCCCGGCACCTCGCCGGCGCTGAGCCTGCTGCTGATGGTGAACATGGCCTGCACGCTGTTCCGCCTGACGGTGCCCGAGGCGCTGGACGGCGTCACCGTGCACGCGGCACGCGCGCTCGGCCTGCAAGACACGCACGGCGCCATCGCGCCCGGCATGCCCGCCAACTTCGTGCTGTGGAACGTGCGCGAAGCGGCCGAACTGGCCTACTGGTTCGGCCAGCAGCCCGTGCGCACCGTGGTGCGCCAGGGCCGCATCGCCATCGGAGCCAACGCATGACAAACACTCTTTTCGCGGCCGACGCGCTGCTGCCCGAAGGCTGGGCCAGGAACGTCCTGCTGGCGTGGAACGATGCGGGCCAGCTCACGCAGGTTCAGTCCGGTGCGCAACGTCCGGCGGACACGCAAGCCGCCACCGGCCCCGTGATTCCCGGCATGCCCAACCTGCATTCGCACGCCTTCCAGCGCGCCTTTGCCGGCCTCACCGAGCACCGCGCCGAGCAGCAGGACAGCTTCTGGAGCTGGCGCACGCTGATGTACCGCTTTGCCGCGCGCCTCGGCCCGCAGCACATGGAAGCCATCGCGACCTGGCTTTACGCCGAGATGCTCGAAGCGGGCTACACCAGCGTGTGCGAGTTCCAGTACGTGCACCACGACGTGGACGGCCGCCCGTATGCCGACGACGCCACGCTGAGCCTGGCCCTGCTGCGCGCGGCGAAGAAGGCCGGCATCGGCTTCACGCTGCTGCCCGTGCTCTACCAGACCGGCGGCTTCGGCGACCTGCCGCCCACCGAGGGGCAGCGCCGCTTCATCCGCTCGACCGATTCGATGCTGCGCCTGCTCGAAGCGCTCAAGCCGGCTTGCGACGCGCAGGGCGCGCGCCTCGGCCTCGCGCCGCACTCGCTGCGCGCCGTGCCGCCCGAAGGCCTGCGCGATGCGATCGCGGGGCTCGAAGCCATCGACCGCAGCGCGCCCATCCACATCCACATCGCCGAGCAGACGAAGGAAGTGGACGACTGCGTGGCCTGGAGCGGGCTGCGCCCCGTGGAGTGGCTGCTCGACCACGCGCCGGTCGATGCGCGCTGGTGCCTGGTGCACGCCACGCACATGAACGACGCGGAGTACGAATACGCGGCCCGCAGCGGCGCGGTCGCGGGCCTGTGCCCGACCACCGAAGCCAACCTGGGCGACGGCATCTTCGACTTCGCCAAGTGGCGCAGCCACGGCGGCGCATGGGGCGTGGGCTCGGACAGCCACGCCAGCGTGAACGCGGCCGAAGAGCTGCTGATGCTCGAATACAGCCAGCGCCTGGCCAGGCGCCAGCGCAACGTCGGCGCCAGCGCGGCGCAGCCGCATGTCGCGACCGCGCTCACGCTCGAAGCGGTCCAGGGCGGTGCGCAGGCCGCGGGCCGCGCGGTCGGCGGACTTGCGGCGGGGCAGCAGGCCGACTTCGCCGTGCTCGACGCGTCGCACCTCGCGCTGCAGGGGCTGCCGGCGCCCGATATGCTCTCGGCCCACGTCTTCGCGAGCCACCGCACCTCGGCCATCGACAGCGTCTGGGTGGCGGGCCGCCCGCGCGTGTCGGCCGGCCGCCACGCGCTGCACGACGAAGCCGCGGCCGCCTTCGTGGCCGCGCGCACCCAACTACTCAAGGACTGACCCCACCATGGCCTTCACCACCGCCGAACCGCCATTCCGTTTTCGCCAGGGCACGCGAGCGCTGCTCATTTCGATGCCGCACGTCGGCACGCACGTGCCGCCGGCGCTTGCCGAGCGCTTCACGGAAGAGGCGCGCCACGTGCCCGACACCGACTGGCACCTCGAAAGGCTCTACGACTTTGCCGACGAACTCGGCGCCTCGGTGCTCGTGGCCACGCACTCGCGCTACGTGATCGACCTGAACCGTCCGCCGGACGGCGCGAGCCTGTATCCCGGCCAGAGCGTCACCGGCCTGTGCCCGGTCGACACCTTCGACGACACGCCGGTGTATGCCGACCCCCGCGACCTGCCGGGCGACGAGGAAACCGCCGAGCGCCGCGACGCCATCTGGCAGCCCTACCACGCCAAGCTGGCCGAAGAACTCGCCCGCATCCGCGCGCAGCACGGCGTGGCCGCGCTGTGGGACGCCCACTCGATCCGCTCGGTGCTGCCGCGTTTCTTCGAAGGCAAGCTGCCCGACCTGAACCTGGGCACCGGCAAGGGCGTCAGCTGCGATCCGGCGCTGGCGCAGACGCTGCTGGGCATCGCCGAAAGCGCCACCGGCTACACGGGCGTGCTCAACGGCCGCTTCACCGGCGGCTACATCACGCGCAACTACGGCAACCCGGCGCAGAACGTGCACGCGGTGCAACTGGAGATGACGCAGTCGAGCTACATGCAGGAGAAGCTGCCGTTCGACTACCTGCCCGAGGTGGCGGCAGGCGTGCAGCCGCATGTGCGGCGCATGATCGAGGCGGTGCTGGATTTCGTGGAGAGCCGCCGAAAGGGCTGACGCCCGCCAGGGGCGGGCCCGCTTTCTACAATCGGAGGCTATGAAGCCCGTCATCTACACCCACGGCCAGGCCCTGCCCGGCATCCTCGCCAAGCGCATCGCCATCCTCGACGGTGCCATGGGCACGATGATCCAGCGCTTCAAGCTCACCGAGGAGCAGTACCGCGGCGAGCGCTTCAAGGACTTCGATCGCGACGTCAAGGGCAACAACGAACTGCTGTCGCTCACGCGGCCCGACGTGATCCGTGACATCCACGAGGGTTACCTCGCGGCCGGCGCCGACCTGATCGAGACCAACACCTTCGGCGCGACCACCATCGCGCAGGAGGACTACAAGATGGCCCACCTGGCGCGCGAGATGAACCTCGAATCCGCCCGGCTGGCGCGCGCGGCCTGCGACAAGTTCAGCACGCCGGACAAGCCGCGCTTCGTGGCCGGCGCCCTCGGCCCGACGCCCAAGACGGCGAGCATCAGCCCCGACGTGAACGACCCGGGCGCGCGCAACGTCAATTTCGAGGAGCTGCGCGCGGCCTACTACGAGCAGACCGAAGCGCTGGTCGAGGGCGGCGCCGACGTGATCCTGGTCGAGACCATCTTCGACACGCTCAACGCCAAGGCCGCGCTGTTCGCGGTGGACGAGTATTTCGACAACAGCGGCAACCGCCTGCCGCTGATCATCAGCGGCACGGTGACCGACGCCTCGGGCCGCATCCTGAGCGGGCAGACCGTCACCGCCTTCTGGCACAGCGTGCGCCATGCGCAGCCGCTGGCCATCGGCCTGAACTGCGCGCTGGGCGCTGCGCTGATGCGCCCGTACATCCAGGAGCTGGCGCGCGTGGCCGGCGACACCTTCATCAGCTGCTACCCGAACGCCGGCCTGCCCAACCCGATGAGCGACACGGGTTTCGACGAGACGCCGGACGTCACATCGCGCCTGCTGCACGAGTTCGCGGCCGAGGGGCTGGTGAACATCGTGGGCGGCTGCTGCGGCACCACGCCGGACCACATCGCCGCCATCGGCCAGGCCGTGGCACCGATGCCGGGCCGCGCGCTGGGCGCCCACAGTGCCGGCTTCTACCGCGAAGCGGCATAAAGAGGCTCGCCCCCAGGCTTCGCGCACTTCGTATCGCTGCGCCTTCCCCCTGCCTGGGGCAACACCTGAGGCCCGGCTGAGCCGGTTCCTCGGTGTTCACTGAATCGGCCCCGCGCCGATTGACGGGCTGGGGGTCCCGGCATAGGCTGGGCGCAAGGAGCCTTGCCATGAACTCATTCCCACGACGCTGGGCCGGCATCGCCGCGGTCGCCCTGGTGCTGCCGCTTTCGGCGGCGGCGCAGCAGGCCTTCACGCGCGGCGCAGTGAACCTGCGGGCTGGCCCGTCGGGCGACTATCCACTGGTGGCGCGCCTGGCGCCCGGGCAGCCGCTCGATGTGGTGGGCTGCACCAGCGGCTACGGCTGGTGCGACGTGCTGCTGCCAGACGGCGGGCGCGGCTGGGTCTGGGCGCGGAACCTCGACTACGCCTACCAGGAGCAGCGCGTGCCGCTGGCCACCTACGGCGCGGTGATCGGCGTGCCGATCGTCGGCTTCGCGATCGGCAGCTACTGGGGCAACTATTACCGCGACCGGCCGTGGTACGGCGACCGGCGCTGGTGGGGCGGCAGGCCGCCGCCGCCGGTGGCCGGCTGGCAGCCACCGCCGCCGATCCGGCCGGGATGGCAGCCCCGCCCCTGGCCGGGACCGGGCTTCCGGCCGCCGGGGCCGGGCGTGCGTCCACCGCCCCCGCCCGGTATCCGGCCTCCGGTCGACCCCGGCTTCCGGCCGCCGCGGCCGCATCCGGGGTTCCGGCCCGGGCCGCCTCCCGGTATGCCGCATCCAGGCGGTGGTGGACACCACGGGGGCGGTGGACACCGGCCCTGACCGGCCGTCAGCCTTCGCCGCCGGTCTTGGGGCCGCATTCGCCGGGGGGCCGGCGATCCTGCCCGATCAGCGACACGAAGCGCTGCGCCCCCAGGCCGAGCGGGCGCTCGCGTGACCACACCACGTCGACCCACAGGTCGAGCCCGTTGCTGAGGTTTTCGAACGGAATTTCCACCAGCGCGCCTGCCGCCACGTGAGGCCGCGCGAAGTTGCGCTGCAGCCAGCCCCAGCCCAGCCCGGCGGTGATCAGGCTCAGCGCGGCCAGCGCGTTGTCGGTGCGCCAGACATGGCGAGCGAACACGAAGCGCGGGTCGCTGGTGGCAAGGTCGCGCCCGGCGACGACGATCTGCCGGGTGTTCGTCAGGTGGTCCTCGCGCAGCTTGCCGCCGGGGGCGGCGAGCAGCACCGGGTGGTCGGGCGCCATCACCGCCACCATGAGGTCGCTGCCGACTTCCTGGAAGCCTTCGCGGCCGTCGAGGCTGGGGCGCTCGAACACCAGCGCCAGTTGCGCGCGGCCGCTGTGCAGCAGTTCGAGCGCATCGGCCTGCGGGGCGGCCAGCACCTCGACCTGCAGCAGCGGGTATTCCTGCGCCAGCGTGGCCAGCGGGCCGCTCCACGGCGCGGCCAGCAGCTCGGGTGCGATGGCCAGCGTGAGCCGGTCTTCCAGGCCCTGGGTCAGCGCGAGGGCCTGCACCTGCAACTGCTTGAGCTGGGTCGCCAACATGCGCGCCTGCGGCTCCAGCGAGCGCGCGGCGGCGGTGGGCTGGGGCTCGCGGCCCTTGCGGTCGAACAGCGGCAGATCGAGCTCGGCCTCGAGGTTGGCGATGGCCATGCTCACGGCCGAAGGCACCCGGCGCAGCACCCGGGCCGCGGCCGAAAAGGAGCCGTGGTCGATCACGGCCAGGAAGACTTCGACGTTCTCGCTGGTGAAGGCCATTGGCTTGCGCTTTCGGGTCGATCTATCAGTAAAACTGAAATAAGTTAACTTTTTATATCAGCAATAGACACATAAAGTCCACCCATCGCATTTCATTCATCCAGAACGCAAGAGGAAAAATCATGCAGGGGCTTCGCCGTCGTGTTGTCTACATCTCCCTTTACGAAGGGATCGCCATCGTCGCCGCCAGCGCCGGCCTGGCATTGATGACCGACGCCGGCCTGGGCCATTCCGGCGCGCTGGCGGTGGCTGCATCGGTGATCGCGGTGCTCTGGAACCTGGCTTTCAACGCCTTGTTCGAGCGCTGGGAGTCGCGCCAGGCGGTGCGCGGGCGCAGCGTGCGCCGCCGCATCGCCCATGCCATCGGCTTCGAGGGCGGGCTGGTCGCGTTCCTGGTGCCGATGTTCGCCTGGGGCCTGGGCGTGTCGCTCTGGCAGGCGCTGGTGATGGACCTGGGGCTGGTGGTGTTCTTCCTGGTCTACACCTTCGTCTTCAACTGGGCCTTCGACCGCATCTTCGGCCTGCCGGCCTCGGCGATGGGCAAGGCGCAGCCGGCCTGAGGCGCCAGGTGCCTACTGCCCGCCCGGCGGCGCGACGGGTTTGCGCGCCGCGGCCGAGCGCATCGCCAGCGCGCCGCTCAAGCGCAGGCGCTCGGTTTCGTTGAAGAGCGTTTCGCGCAACCGGGCCTGTTCGGCTTCGGACGCCGCCGCGTAGCGGTCGAGGCGCGCATTCCAGTCCTGGTTTTCCTGGTCGAGTGCCGCGAGGTTGCGGGCCACTTCGTAGCCGTAGGCTTCGCTGCGCGCGGCAAAGCGCTCCTGCGGGCTCGCGCCTCGCGCCTCGAGCGCGGCGGTCTGCTGCATCACGTCGGCATGGGCGACGGCTTCCCGGCGCACTTCGCGCTGTTCCGGCGACAGCCATGCCTGCTCGCTTTGCTTCAAGGCAGCGGTGCGCTGCTCGGGCGTCAGGGCGGTGTTGGCGAGCAGTTCCAGCTTGTCGGCCATGAAGTTGTCCTGGCGGATCTGGTCGCCGAACAAGCCTTCGATTTCCTCGGGCGCGAAGTAGCGCCGGCGCATCGCCTCGCGCGCCTGCAGGGCGCGGCGCAGTTGCGCGGGGTCGCCGGGCGCGGGCGGCGGCATCGACGTCAGGGCCTCCTGCATGTCGACATAGCGTTCGAGCAGTCCGAGCGCGCGCACGCGCCAGTCTTCGCGCAGGTACTTGGCCAGCAGGGCGGGGGCCTTGGCCATGAAGGCGGCCTTGTTGTCGGCCTGCGCCTCGGACAGCACTTGGTCGAAGATGGAGATGAGCGAGCTGTTCAGCAGGGCGTCGGGTACGGCGGCTGCCGTTGCGGTGTGCGCGGGTCGTGGCTCGGGGCCTGCCGTGGCGGTGGTCGCCGCGGCAGGCCCGCGTTCTGCGGCGAAGGGGCCGTCTTCGTCCGGAAGGCTCGCGAGCCAGCCGCCGCCGACCGCGATCAGCACCGCGCCGCCCGCCGCCCAGGGCACCCACCGCATTCCCACGGCCGGCGCCTCAGAGTCCCGCGCTCTTCAGCCGCGCGGCCTGGTCCTTGAAGATCTCCGGCACCTTCTTCTCGTAGTACGGGAACTGGCTGCCGTAGGTGTTGCCCAGCACCTGGTTGACCTCGTCGAGGTGGTTCTGGCGGTAGTCGCCCAGGTGGGTGCCGAGCCGCGTGGTGCAGGTCGCGAGCAGGCCGTCGTTGTCCTCGCCGAAGAAGGCGAGGGTGCCCAGCGCCGACAGCGGCGCGTCGCTCGGGTCGAACAGGCTGAAGCCGGTCGACACGCCCGACCACGAGTAGTAGCGCACGCCGTTCACCACTGCCGCGCCGCTCTTCACGCTGCACGACGAGCCCTGCGCGGGCCGTCCCTGCGGGAACTTGGCGTCGAAGGCCGCGCCACCGGCCGTGGTCAGCGAGGCCAGCGCGTTCAGCGGGACTTCCGGCAGCTGGCTCGGGTCCTTGCCCGAGAGGAAGCCGATCACGCTGGTCAGCAGCCCCACGGCCTTGACGACCACGCCTTGCGCGATGCCGCCCTCGGGCAGCCTGGCGAGCAGGTCGGCCACCTTGGAGCCGCCGTTCGCGCCGCCCACCGAGGTGACCGACGCCACCATGTCGGGCGCCACCGCCGCCACATAGCGCACCGTGGGCGCGCCTTGGGAATGGCCGATCAGGTTGAACTTGAGCGTCGGGTTCTTTTCCAGTGCGCGGATGGTCTTGAGCTCCTGCAGCAGCTGCTCGCCGCGGATCTCCGAGGTGTTGGTACCCGAGACCTGCGCCACGTAGACCCGCGCGCCGGCGCCGGCCAGCTTGTCGGGAATGCCGTAGAAGTAGTCGACGCCCAGCAGGTTGTCGAAGCCCAGAAGACCGTGGACCAGCACGATGGGGTATCTGGTCTTCGCCTCGTCGGAGGCCGCTCGGGCCGTCACCAGCGTCGAGCCGCCGCTGGCGGCCGCGCGGGCCATGGGGGTCATTGCCATCGCCGCCGCGGCAAGCCCGCAGCAAAGAACCACATTGCACTTCATGGCCATCCGGCACTCCCTGACGTCGGTTGGAAAAAACGAACGTTCGTTCGGAAACGGTGGCCGCATTCTGTGGATGCGGGCGGGAATGGAAACTGGGGTTTTCCCCGTGGCGGGTTGAATCGCCCTAAAATGCTCGCCTTCCCAAGGAGCGTTGCAGCGGCGGGCCACAGCGGCCGGCCGTCAGGCTTGGGGCGACAACGACGCTCGCCTGTTCGACTCTTCCGCAGGTGAGGCCATGTCCCAGATTCCCGCTCCAGCTACCCCCGATTCCGCCCCCCTGGCACCCCCGCCCATGAAGCTGTCCGGCCTCGAGCCGGTCGCCATCGGCGAAGGCACGCTGTTCGTCAATATCGGCGAGCGCACCAACGTCACCGGCTCCAAGGCCTTTGCGCGGATGATCCTGAACGGCCAGTTCGAAGAGGCGCTGGCCGTGGCGCGCCAGCAGGTCGAGAACGGCGCGCAGGTGATCGACATCAACATGGACGAGGCCATGCTCGACAGCAAGGCCGCCATGGTGCGCTTCCTGAACCTCATTGCCAGCGAGCCCGACATCGCGCGCGTGCCGGTGATGGTCGACAGCTCGAAGTGGGAGGTCATCGAGGCGGGCCTGCGCTGCATCCAGGGCAAGGGCATCGTCAACTCCATCTCCATGAAGGAGGGCGTCGACAAGTTCAAGCACGAGGCCAAGCTGGTCAAGCGCTACGGCGCCGCCGCCGTGGTCATGGCCTTCGACGAGAAGGGCCAGGCCGACACCTACGCACGCAAGGTCGAGATCTGCGAGCGGGCCTACCGCATCCTGGTCGACGAGGTGGGCTTCCCGCCGGAAGACATCATCTTCGACCCGAACATCTTCGCCATTGCCACCGGCATCGAGGAACACGACAACTACGCGGTCGACTTCATCAACGCCGTGCGCTGGATCAAGGAGAACCTGCCGGGCGCCAAGGTGTCGGGCGGCGTAAGCAACGTGAGCTTCAGCTTCCGCGGCAACGACCCGGTGCGCGAGGCGATCCACACCGTGTTCCTGTACCACGCCATCAAGGCCGGCATGGACATGGGCATCGTCAACGCCGGCATGGTGGGCGTGTACGACGACCTGGAGCCGACGCTGCGCGAGCGCGTGGAAGACGTGGTGCTCAACCGCCGCCCCGACGCCGGCGAGCGCCTCGTCGAGGTGGCCGAAACCGCCAAGAGCGGCGCGAAGGACGACAGCAAGAAGCTCGAATGGCGCGGCACGCCCGAGAACCCGGTGCACGTCAACCAGCGCCTGTCGCACGCGATGGTGCACGGCATCACCGACTTCATCGTCGAGGACACCGAAGAGGCCTACCAGCAGATCCTCGCCAAGGGCGGCCGCCCGCTGCACGTGATCGAAGGCCCGCTGATGGACGGCATGAACATCGTGGGCGACCTGTTCGGCCAGGGCAAGATGTTCCTGCCGCAGGTGGTGAAGTCGGCGCGCGTCATGAAGTCGGCCGTGGCCCACCTCATTCCCTACATCGAGGAAGAAAAGCGCCAGGACGAGGCCGCGGGCCGCGACGTGCGCACCAAGGGCAAGATCATCATCGCCACCGTGAAGGGCGACGTGCACGACATCGGCAAGAACATCGTCACCGTCGTGCTCCAGTGCAACAACTTCGAAGTGGTGAACATGGGCGTGATGGTCCCGTGCCACGAAATTCTTGCCAAGGCGAAGGTCGAGGGCGCGGACATCGTGGGCCTGTCGGGCCTGATCACGCCCAGCCTCGAAGAGATGCAGTACGTGGCCGGCGAGATGCAGAAGGACGACCACTTCCGCATCAGGAAGATCCCGCTGCTCATCGGCGGCGCCACCACCAGCCGCGTGCACACGGCCGTGAAGATCGCGCCGCACTACGAAGGCCCGGTGGTCTACGTGCCCGATGCCTCGCGCAGCGTGAGCGTGGCGCAAAGCCTGCTGAGCGACCAGGCGACCGCGTACATCGACGAGATCAACGCCGACTACGAGAAGGTGCGCCAGCAGCACGCCAACAAGAAGCAAGTGCCGCTGTGGCCGCTGGCCAAGGTGCGCGCCAACAAGACGCCGATCGACTGGTCGAGCTACACGCCGCCGGTACCCAAGTTCATCGGCCGGCGCGTGTTCAGGAACTTCGACCTGACCGAGCTTGCCAAGTACATCGACTGGGGCCCGTTCTTCCAGACCTGGGACCTGGCCGGCCCGTTCCCCGCCATCCTGAAGGACGAGATCGTCGGCACCGAGGCCGTGCGCGTGTACGCCGACGGCCAGCGCATGCTCAAGCGCCTGATCGAAGGCCGCTGGCTCAGCGCGAGCGGCATCGTCGGCTTCTGGCCCGCCAACACGGTGAACGACGACGACATCGAGCTCTACACCGACGAGACGCGCAGCGAGGTCGCGCTCACCTGGTACGGCATGCGCCAGCAGACCGAGAAGCAGGTGATCGACGGCGTGATGCGCCCGAGCCGCTGCCTGGCCGACTTCGTCGCGCCCAAGGCGAGCGGCCTGAAGGACTACGTGGGCGTGTTCGCCGTGACGGCCGGCCTGGGCGTGGAGAAAAAAGAGAAGTACTTCATCGACGACCTCGACGACTACTCCGCCATCATGCTCAAGGCCCTGGCCGACCGGTTGGCCGAGGCCTTCGCCGAGTCGCTGCACCACCGCGCGCGCACCGACCTCTGGGGCTACGCGAGCGACGAAAGCCTGAGCAACGACGACATGATTGCCGAGAAATACCGCGGCATCCGCCCCGCGCCCGGCTATCCCGCCTGCCCCGACCACAGCGTGAAGCGGCCGATGTTCGACCTTCTGGGTTGCGCGGACATTGGAATGACCCTGACGGAAAGCCTCGCTATGATGCCCGCCGCCAGCGTGAGTGGTTTTTACTTAAGTCACCCCGATTCCACCTACTTCAACGTCGGCAAGATCGGGCATGACCAGTTGCAGGACCAGGCCGCGCGGCGCAAGGAGAGCGAGGCCGACCTGGAGCGCCTGCTGGCACCCAATCTTTGAACCCGCCGGCCGGTCCCCAGCCGACCGGCACCGGGAGTTGCTATTCAGAAATTGATATTCGCGGCCGCGCACTACGCGGCACTGGCGGTCTTCATCACCAGCAGCTGGGGTTTCGGCCGCGCATTGCTCGGCCGCCTGGCTCCGCCGCCCCGGCGTGACGCCTGGCTGGAGGCCGCGATGGCCGTGGCCCTGGGCATGGGGCTCTTCATCTGCGCGTTCCAGGCGCTGGCCATCTTTGGTGCCTTCCGGCCCGGGGCCACGCTGGCACTGGTGCTGGCGGGCGTGGCGGCCGCCGCGATCCAGTTGCGCGGCTGGCTGCGCGAGCGGCGTGCCATGCGTTCCGGCGAGGCCGCGGCGCCCTGGACCCGTTATGAGCGCATCGCCGCCATCGCGCTGGCGCTGGTCGCGCTGCCCGCCCTGGTGGCGCCGCTCGCGCCGCCCTTCGCCTTCGACGAGCTGATGTACCACCTGCCCTATGCGCGGCAGGTCGCGCAGCAGGGCACGCTGGGCATCCACGACTGGCTGCGCTACCCCTGGTTCCCGTACAACTACAACCTGCTGTATGCCGCCGCGCTGCAGCTGGGCGACGACGTGCTGCCGCACTTCCTCAACGCCCTGGCGGGTGCGCTGTCGGTGGTGATGCTCTACCGCCTCGGCATGCAGCATGCCAACCGGCTCACCGCCTGCATCGGCGCGGCCATCTGGCTGGGGCTCGGCGACTACTCCAACGCGCTCATCGACATGGGCGTCGCGCTGTTCGTGCTGTCGGCGTGCGTGGCGCTGTGGTGGTGGCGCGAGTCGCAGCCCGGCAGGCCGGTGCACGGCGGCATGCGCTGGCTGGGGCTCGCGGCCTTCTTCCTCGGCGTGGCCGCCGGCTCCAAGTACCAGGCGCTGGTCTTCATGCCGCTGGTGGCGCTGTTCGTGGTGCGCCAGGAGCGCAGCCCCAAGGCCTGGGCGCTGGCGCTGGTGTGCTTCCTGCTGCCGTGCATCTACTGGTACGCGCGCAACTTCGTCATGACGGGCGATCCCTTCAATCCCATCGGCGCGCGTGTGTTCGGTTTCACCGAATGGACGCCGGCCGACTACGTGCAGCAGGTGGCCGACGTGCGCGTGCACGCCGAGATGCCCAATGCGCTGATCTGGTCGTTCTTCCTCGCGCCCTTCGGCGTGCTGTGGAAGCGCTCTGCCGCCGTGCGCGCGGCGGGCTGGTTCTGCCTCTACTCGGTGGCCGTGTGGGTCGTGACCTCGCGCTACCCGCGCTACCTGATGGCGTCGTTCCCGCTGCTGGCCCTGGTCTCGGCCGTCGGCTGGCAGGTGCTGTTCGGATGGATCTCGTCGGGCCTGCGCCGCTTGTTCGGCCGCAAGGACGAGCGCGAGGCCGGTGCTGCGGTCGCGACAGGCGCCATGAGCCGCGACACCGCCCGCGCCGGCGCCCGCATGGGCGACTGGGTGGCCGTGCTGCTGCTGGCCGTGCTGGCGGCCGTGGCGGTGCGCCAGACCGCGGTCAAGGTCGGCATGATCTCCGTCACGCCCGAGACGCGCGAAGCCTTCCTGCGCAAGCACGTGCCGGGCTATGCCGCCATGGACTACCTGCGCCGCAACGCCACCGGCCGGGTCTACCAGGTCGCGCTGAACGAGGCGATCTACTACGGCCCCAACCCGATCTGGGGCGACACCCTCGGCCCTTGGCGCTACACCGACTTCGGCAAGCTGTCGGGCGGCGACCTCGCGCGCAAGCTCACGGGGCTGGGCTTCGTCGCCGTGGTGCTGCCGGACTCCGTCGTGCCCGTGTTCAGCGCCCGGGTCGACTTCGACAAGTACTTCGCCGTGCAGTTCGAACAGGACGGCAGCCGCGTCTACCGTATCCTCCCCGTCGCACCATGACCGACGCCGACCCCCACGCCCACGCCCGCCATCCCTTGCGCATCGCAGTCGTCATCCCCTGCTACAACGAGGCGCTGGCCATCGCGCAGGTGGTCGAGGGCTTCCGCGCAGCGCTGCCCGAGGCCGAAGTCCACGTCTTCGACAACAACTCCAGCGACGGCACCGCCGCCGTCGCGCGCGCGGCCGGCGCCGTCGTCACGCACGTGGCCGCGCGCGGCAAGGGCAACGTGGTGCGGCGCATGTTCGCCGACGTCGAGGCCGACGTGTACGTCATGGCCGACGGCGACGCCACCTACGACGCCGCCGCCGCGCGCCGGCTGATCGACCGGCTGGTGGAGGGCAACCTCGACATGGTGGTCGGCAACCGCGTCGACGACGGCCGGAACGCGCTCACCTACCGTGCGGGCCACCGCTTCGGCAACCGGCTGCTGACCGGCGCCGTGGTGCAGCTCTTCGGCGGCGGCCTGACCGACATGCTCTCGGGCTATCGCGTGTTCTCGCGGCGCTACGCCAAGTCGTTCCCGGCGCTGTCGCGCGGCTTCGAGATCGAGACCGAACTCACCGTGCACGCGCTCGAGCTGCGCATGCCCTACGCCGAGGAAAGCACCGCCTACAGCACGCGGCCCGAAGGCTCCGAGAGCAAGCTCTCGACCTACCGCGACGGCTGGCGCATCCTCAAGACCATCTGCAAGCTGTTCGTGAGCGAACGGCCGCTACAGTTCTTCTCGATCATCGGGGCCTTCCTGGTGGCCCTGTCGGTCGTGCTGGCGGTGCCGCTCTTCATGACCTACATGCACACCGGCCTCGTGCCGCGCCTTCCCACGGCGGTGCTGGTGACGGGTGCCATGCTGGCCGCGATGCTGTCCTTCGTCTGCGGCATCGTGATGCACGCCATCACGCTCGGGCGGCGGGAGGCCAAGCGGCTGCGCTACCTAGCGATACCGGGCGTGCGCGCGGCTGTCCACCGATGAAGATCGGCCGGGAGTTCCTGTCGTTCGCCTTGATCGGCGTGATCGGGCTCGTCGTCGACGTGGTGGTGCTGTACCTGCTGGCGCCGCTGCTGGGCTGGTACGTCGCGCGCGTGGTGTCGTTCCTGGCGGCGGCGACCACCACCTGGGCCTTCAACCGCCGCTACACCTTCGCGGCCGGCGCGGCGGCCAGCCGTTCCATCTGGCGTGAGTACTTCGGCTATCTCGCCACCATGACCGCCGGCGCGGTGCTGAACTACGGCGCCTACGTGCTGACCCTGCACTGGGTCGAAGGCCGCTGGGCCGCCGCGCTCGGCGTGGCCATGGGCAGCCTTGCCGGGATGAGCGCCAATTTCCTGTCGGCGCGCTACCTGGTGTTTCGCTCGCACCGCGGCGGCTGAGGCCGCCGGTCAGTGCGCGCCTGAAACCACCACCGGGATCTCGGTCGCAGGCGGCGTGTTGCGGCTGCGGCCGCAGCGCACGATGCCGTCGATCATCACCATGCCCACGCCCGGAATGTCGCCGAGCTGCACGCTTTCGAGCAGGCCCGGCGCGGGCGAATGCTGCGCGCGGTCCATGAAGACGAAGTCGGCGTCGCGGCCCACCTCGACCAGCCCGCAGTTGAGCTTGCGGATCTTCGCGGTGTTGCCGGTGGCGAAGCAGAACACCAGTTCGGCCGGGATGTTCGCGATGGACGACAGCATTGCCACCATGCGCAGGATGCCCAGCGGCTGCACGCCGGAGCCCGCGGGCCCGTCGGTGCCGAGGATCACGCGGTGCGGGCACTTGAGCTCGAGTGCTGCCTTGGCCGCGGCGATGGCCACCTTCTCGTTGCCGTTGTGCACGATCTCGATGGCGCGCGAGCTCTTCTCGCACAGCTCGCACACGTGCGCCTCGGGCAGCGAGGTGTGGCCGCCGTTGATGTGGCCGATGATGTCGGCGTCGGCTTCGAGCACCACGTCCTTGTCGATCAGGCCCGAGCCGGGAATCGACGGGCCGCCGGTGTGGATGGTGCTCTGGATGCCGTACTTGCGTGCCCAGGCCACCATCTCCTTCGCTTCATAGCCGGCCTTGACCGAGCCCAGGCCCACTTCGCCGAGCAGGCCCACGCCGGCTTCGGCGAGTTCCTTGAAGTCGCTCTCGACCATGCCCTTCTCGATGACCGGCGCGCCGGCCAGCACCTTCACGCCGCCGGGGCGGAAGTTGTCGAACGCGCGCTGCGCCGTGATGGCCAGGGCCTTCAGGCCGACGATGTCTTTCGGGCGGCCGGGCAGGTGCACTTCGCCGGCGGAAATCATGGTCGTCACGCCACCGTGCATGGTCGAGTCGATCCAGCCGAGCTGGCCCTGGCGCGGCGTCCAGTCGCCGAACACCGGGTGCACGTGGCTGTCGATCAGGCCGGGCGCGACGCAGGTCTTCTTCGCGTCGATGACGGTCTTCGCGCCTTCGAGGTCGCAGTCTTTCTCCTTGCCGACCGCGACGATCAGGCCGTCGTTCACCACGATGGTGTCGGCATCGAGGATGGGCTTGTCGATGTCGCCCGAGAGCAGCAGCCCGATGTTCTTTATGACGACCTTGCCCGACTTGCCGCCGGCTGCGATTTCTGCCATTTCGTGTTTTCCTCGTGGGGTGGGGTGTTGTCTTGTACGTCGTCCGCGCGCACGGTGCGCAGCACGGTCTCGATCACGAAGTCTTCCCAGTGCGTGATCGCCTCCGGCGACTCCAGCGGCTCGCCGAGGAAGGCGGTGAGCGTGTGCCGGTTGGAGGTGTAGAAATAGCCGGTGGACGCGATCAGCAGGTAGATGTCGCGCGCCACAAGGTCCTTGCGGAACAGGCCCTGCGCGGCGCCGCTGGCCAGGATTTCCGCAATGATCGCCACCGCGCGCGACGAATACTCGCGAGCGCGCAGCGACTTGGAGATGTGCCGGCCCTTGTGCAGGTTCTCGGTGTTCAGCAGCGTGACGAACTCGGGGTTCTTGCGGTAGTAGCCCAGCACGAAGCGGATGACTTCGGTGAGCGCCTCCACCGGCCGCGAAGCGTCGAGCGCAATGGCGGCCTCGGCGTCGTCCATCCGCTGGTAGATGCCTTCGAGCACCGCGATGAAGAGGCCTTCCTTGCTGCCGAAGTAGTAATAGATCATGCGGTCGTACGACTTGGCGGCCTTGGAGATCTTCTCCACGCTGCCGCCGTCGTAGCCGTACTTGGCGAACACCTTGGTCGCCGACTTCAGGATGCTGTCGCGCGTGGCCTGCGCGGCCGCCTCGCGCACGCCCGTGCGGCGCTGCGGCTTGGGCTTGGCGGTGGAGCGGCTGTCGGCCATCGTGCGCGCGACGTCCTGCCTACTTTTCGGCGAAGGCGCGTTCGACGACGAAGTCGCCCGGCGTGCTGGTGTTGCCTTCCTTGAAGCCGCGCTTTTCCAGGATGTGCTTCAGGTCGACCAGCAGGCCCGGGCTGCCGCACAGCATGACGCGGTCTTCCTCGACGTTGAGCGGCGGCAGGCCGAGGTCGTCGGTGAGCTTGTTGCTTTCGATCAGGTCGGTGATGCGGCCCTGGTTGCGGAACTCCTCGCGCGTGACGGTGGGGTAGTACAGCAGCTGGTTGGCGATCATCTCGCCCAGGATCTCGTGCTTGGGCAGGTGGTCGGTCACCAGGTCGTGGTACGCCAGTTCGTCGACCTGGCGCACGCCGTGCACCAGAATGACCTGCTCGAACTTCTCGTAGGTCTCCGGGTCGCGGATGATGCTCATGAACGGTGCGAGGCCGGTGCCGGTGCCGAACAGGTACAGGCGCTTGCCCGGCAGCGTGTAGTCGATCAGCAGCGTGCCGGTGGGCTTGCGGCCCACGATGATGGTGTCGCCCACCTGGATGTGCTGCAGCTTCGAGGTGAGCGGGCCGTCTTCCACCTTGATGCTCAGGAACTCGAGATGCTCCTCGTAGTTCGCGCTCACGATGCTGTAGGCACGCAGCAGGGGCTTGTTGTTGACCTTCAGGCCGATCATCGTGAAATGACCGTTCGAGAAGCGCAGCGACGGGTCGCGCGTGGTGGTGAAGGTGAACAGGCGGTCGGTCCAGTGGTGGACGCTCAGGACGCGTTCTTCGCTGAATGCACTCATACGAAACTCAAGAGTTGGTTGGGACGGAGGAAGGTGGCTGAGCCGAAATGCACGCCTGTGGGGCATGCGGCCGTCGGCCGGCTTCGAACCCTCCATTGTCGTTGGTCGGAAAAACCCCGATGAACATCGCGAGAAAACACCATTGCAAGCATCGGGCCTGTTTGCTACATTGCCCTCGAATGTAGTGAACGCAACATGAAAGTGTAGGGAATGCTACACAAACGGAACTCGGCGCACAAGCGGGCGGACGGCACGTTTGTTGCAAAGACCGGCTTCCTGGTTTGCACCTTCGCACACGACCGACACGCCCACGAGATCGCCCCGATGACAGAACACACCAAGACAGACGGACTGCCCGGCATCGACATGCCCGTGGTGGCCGACGCCGGCAGCGGCGCCTTCGGCAAGGCGCCTCCGCGCAACGAACGCATGAGCACGGCCAAGGTCGAGTGCAACGCCTGCCCCGTGCTGTGCCAGATTTCCGACGGCCGCACCGGCGCCTGCGACCGCTACGCCAACCGAGAAGGCGTGCTGGTGCGCGTCGACCCCGTGGTGCTGCTGCGCCGCGCGGTCGAAAGCGAGGCTCCGGTGCTGGTGCCCTTCGACCGCCCCGGGGCAACGCCCGCCGAGGCCCCGGCCGAGCCCGACTGGAACGGCGACCTGCTGCACGCCGACGAAGTATTCGTCACCGGCGTGGGTTCCTCCACCACCTACCCCGACTACAAGCCCGCGCCCTTCATCGTGGCTTCCAAGGCCAAGGGCGTCGACATGGTCACCGTCGTCACCGAAGGCATCTTCAGCTACTGCAGCTTCAAGGTGAAGATCGACACCGACCGCTTCCTCGGCTCGGAGCAGGCCAACGTGCGCTACCGCGGCGAGGTGGTCGGCCACGTCACCACGGCCGAGTACGGCTCGCAGATGCTGTCGCTGGGCGGCGTGCACCACCTCACCGGCGGCAGCAAGAAGGAAGGCCGCATGACGGCCGAGCTGATGCAGCTGCTGGGCAACAAGAAGGCGGTGGAATGCACCATCGACGGCGGCTCCACGCTCGTCATCCAGGCCGGCAAGGCGCCCATCGTCAACGGTGTGGAAGAGCAGCGCATGCGCGTGGGCTGCGGCTCCGCAGCGGTGGGCATCTTCGCGCGGCAGTTCGCCGGCGTGGCCGACGAGGTGGTGGTGGTCGACGACCACATCACCGGCGTGCTCACCGAGCACCAGGCCGGCCGCTGCCTCGACATGGCGCCTTCGGGCATCCAGATGCTGGGGCGCAAGTCGACGCCGGGGCGCTACTTCCAGGTGGCGAATCCTGGCAACGGCTGGGGCGGCACCGACATCGCCGATCCGCTCGCGATCATCGAAGGCTGGGAAGAGGGCGTGGCCCGGCCCGGCCTGCGCCTGCTCATGACCTCGACCACCGGTGAGCACGCGCAGTGGTACGTGCTCGACGACGCGCTCCAGCCCGTCGAGCAGCCGATGCCGCCCGAGGTGCGGCGCATCGTCGAGCGCATCGGCGAGAACTGCGAGCCTTCCCTGTGCACCGTGCTGTTCCTCGGCGGTGCGGGCGGCAGCCTGCGCGCCGGCGTCACCGAGAACCCGGTGCTGCTCACGCGCGCCATCAAGCGCGCGCTGGTCAACGTCACCTGCGGCGGCGCGCCGGCCTATGTGTGGCCCGGCGGCGGCATCACCGTGATGGCCGACGTCATGCGCATGCCCGACAACAGCTTCGGCACCGTGCCCACGCCGGCCATCGTCGCGCCCATCGAATTCAGCATGCGGCGCGACGACTACGAGGCGCTCGGCGGCCACATGGAACACATCTTCTCGCTCGAGCAGGCGCTCGCGCGCGGTGCTTGGCAGGAAGACGGCGCGCCGCTCTCGCGCCAATGGCTCGCCATGGACGACGCCAACCCGTGGCCCCTGGGCCACGCACCGATGCTCGGCTGAGGCCAGCCATGACCGCCCAACGCAGCGCGCTCGGCGAAGGGCGCTGGCACTTCAACCACGGCCCGATCGACATCGTGGCCGAGGCGCATGGCGACCCGTACGCCGTGGCCGCCGCGCACGACGCGGCGTGGGCGCGCTTCGTCCACGTGCTCGACGAACTGGTGCGCGAACTGCCGCTGCTGCGCTTGCCCGTGACCGACAGGATGCGGCCGCGCAACGTGGTCGCGCGCCGCATGTGGGACGCGTGCGCCGCCTTCTCGCCGATGTTCATCACGCCGATGGCGGCCGTGGCCGGCTCCGTTGCGCAGGAGCTCATTGCGTTCTACGAGCGCCCCGGCATCGAGCGCGCATGGATCAACAACGGCGGCGACATCGCGCTGCATCTCGCGCCCGGCCAGTCGGCGCGCGTGGGCGTGTACGCCGACCTCGCGCGCTTCGACTTGCGCGATGCAGGCGGCATCCTCACCACCGACGGCCAGTTCGAACTGCGCGCCGAGCAGCCGGTGCGCGGCGTCGCCACCAGCGGCTGGCGCGGGCGCAGCTTCTCGCTGGGTATCGCCGACAGCGTGACGGTGCTGGCCGCCACCGCGGCGCAGGCCGACGCCGCCGCCACGGTGATCGCCAACGCGGTCGATGTCGACGACGCCGCCATCGCGCGCCGCCCCGCCAGCCAATGCAAGGACGACAGCGACCTGGGCGACACCCTTGTCACCGTCGACGTGCCCGCGCTGGCCCCCGCGCAGGTGCGCAGCGCACTCGATACGGGCGCGGTGTGCGCCAAAGTCCTGCAAAAAGGCGGGCTCGTATGGGCCGCTCTACTCGTTTGCCAGGGGCAGTGGCGTCTTGTCGAACCCTTATGCTCGAAGGCGCTCGAGACAGAGCTGCCGAGAACAGTTGGTTCAGTATTTGCTTAACGAAAAGCAAGGTTCTTTTTCATGATCGAAATCCGCCGCGTCTTCACCCATGTCGAGCACATCCACCACGAGTTCGGACCGCGCGCCGACACCCCGCTGGTGCGCGGTGCCATCGGCGCGGTGCTGGCCAATCCCTTCGCGGGCCGCTACGAGCCCGACATCCTGCCGATGATGGCGCTGCTCGACCCCGTGGGCGTCGACATGGCGCACCGCCTGCACGACGCCATGGACGTGCCGCTCGAGCAGATCGCCACCTACGGCAAGGGTGCCATCGTCGGCGCCGACGGCGAGCTGGAGCACGGCGCGCTGTGGCATGTGCCTGGCGGATACGCCATGCGCGAACTGCTCGGCTGGAAGGGCGACCGCGCGGCCTACACCGCGGGCAAGCCCGAGGAAAAGACGGGCCAGCCCGGCAACGCGCTGTCGATCGTGCCCTCGACCAAGAAGGTCGGCCCGCCCGGTGCCGCGCTCGACGTGCCGCTCACCAACATCAACGCCAGCTACGTGCGCGGCCAGTTCGACGCCATCGAGGTGCGCGTGCCCGGCGCGCCGGCGGCCGACGAGATCGTCTTCATCCTCGCGATGAGCACCGGCTACCGCGTGCACGCCCGCGTCGGTGGCCTGCTCGCCAAGGACATCAGCAAGTGGGACGGCCTGCGCTGAGCCGCGGCATCCATACAGAGACAAGACAAGGAACACAGAACATGACTGCCAACATCCGCAAGCTCGTCGTCCAGGTCGATGAAACCCGACGCGAAATGGGCAAGGACATCACGCCGCCCACGCGCCGCGCCGTCGCCATCGCCGTGATCGAGAACCCCTACGCCGGCCGCTACAGCGAGAACCTCGACGACCTGATCGCCATCGGCGAGGAGCTTGGCGCGCTGCTGGGCCAGAAGGCCGTGAAGGCGCTGGGCATCGAGCCCTGCCAGGCACAGAGCTACGGCAAGGCCGCGATCGTCGGCGAGCACGGCGAGCTCGAGCATGCCGCCGCCATCCTGCATCCCAAGCTCGGCGCGCCGCTGCGCGTGGCGGTCGAGAAGGGCGCGGCGCTGGTGCCTTCGGCCAAGAAGCGCGGCTCGCTGGGCACCGCCATCGACGTGCCGCTGGGCCACAAGGACGCGGCCTTCGTGCGCAGCCATTTCGACGCGGTGGAAGCCCGCGTGAGCGACGCGCCGCGCGCCAACGAGATCGTGGTGGCGGTTGCCGTCACCGACAGCGGCCGACCGCTGCCGCGCATCGGCGGCCTGCAGGTTGCCGAGATCAAGGGCGAAGACGGCCTCAGATGAATACACCCCCAGTCTTCGCGCACTGCGTGTCGCTTCGCCAACCCCCTCGCCGGGGCCAACACCAGCGGCCCGGCAAAGCCGGTTCCGCGGTGTTTCCCGCAAAGACCCCGTTTTTCTTGTCCTTTCCAGGAGCTTCTCGATGAATCCATTGCGCCATGTTTTCTGCGCCGCCTCCGTCGTCACGCTGGCCACGGCCCTCGTCCCCGCGCACGCGCAGGGCGTGATCAAGATCGGTGAAATCAACAGCTACAAGGCGCAGCCCGCCTTCCTGGAGCCCTACAAGAAGGGCATGGAGCTCGCGGTCGACGAGGTCAACGCCAAGGGCGGCATCAACGGCAGGAAGATCGAGCTCATCAGCCGCGACGACAACGCCAACCCCGGCGACGCCGTGCGCGTGGCCGAAGAACTCATCTCGCGCGAGAAGATCGACGTGCTGGCCGGCGCCTTCCTGTCGAACACCGGCCTGGCGCTGGCCGACTTCGCCAAGCAGAAGAAATTCTTCTACCTGGCGGCCGAACCGCTGACCGACAAGATCGTCTGGAGCAACGGCAACAAGTACACCTACCGGCTGCGCCCCTCCACGTACATGCAGGTCGCGATGCTGGTGCCCGAGGCCGCCAAGCTCAAGAAGAAGCGCTGGGCCGTCGTGTACCCCAACTACGAATACGGCCAGTCGTCTGTCGCCACCTTCAAGACGCTGCTGAAGGCCGCGCAGCCCGACGTCGAGTTCGTCGCCGAGCAGGCGCCGCCGCTGGGCAAGGTCGACTCCGGCAGCGTGGTGCAGGCGCTGGCCGACGCCAAGCCCGACGCCATCTTCAACGTGCTGTTCGGCGCCGACCTCTCCAAGTTCGTTCGCGAAGGCAACACGCGCGGCCTGTTCAAGGACCGTGAAGTCGTCAGCGTGCTGACCGGCGAGCCCGAGTACCTCGACCCGCTGAAGGACGAGGCGCCCAACGGCTGGATCGTGACCGGCTACCCGTGGAACGGCGTGAAGACGCCCGAGCACAAGGCCTTCCTCGACGCCTACCAGGCCAAGTTCAAGGACTACCCGCGCCTGGGCTCGGTGGTGGGCTACAGCGCCATCCACTCGATCGTGGCCGGCATCCAGAAGGCCGGCGGCACCGACACCGAGAAGCTGGTGGCCGCCTTCAAGGGCCTGCAGGTCGACACGCCCTTCGGCAAGATCAACTACCGCGCGCAGGACAACCAGTCCACCATGGGCGCGTACGTGGGCAAGACCAAGAACGACGGCGGCAAGGGCGTGATGGTCGACTATGTCTACCTCGACGGCGCCAAGTTCCAGCCTTCGGACGAAGAAGTGAAAAAGATGCGCCCTGCGGACTGACCGCACGGCTCCTGCAACGCGCCTGCCGCCGCTGATTGACGGCGACAGGCGCGGATGTCTCCAGTTTCCTCAGGGTCCTTCATGAGCTTTTCAGGCTTCGTTGTTCAGTTGCTCAACGGGTTGGCCGGCGCGTCCTCGCTCTTCTTCGTGGCGGCCGGTCTCTCGTTGATCTTCGGCGTGACGCGCATCGTCAACTTCGCCCATGGTTCGTTCTTCATGGTGGGCATCTATGTCGCGTACACGCTCGTCGACAAGCTGGGTTCGAGCCTGGGCTTCTGGCCCGCGCTGCTGATCGCGGCGGTGGCGGTGGGCGTGCTCGGCGCGCTGATCGAGGTGGTGCTGCTGCGCCGCATCTACAAGGCGCCCGAGCTGTTCCAGCTGCTCGCGACCTTCGCGCTGGTGCTCGTCATCAAGGACGCGGTGCTGTGGCTCTGGGGGCCCGACGAATTGCTCGGCCCGCGCGCGCCCGGCCTCAAGGGCTCGGTCGAAATCCTCGGGCGGCAGTTTCCTTCGTACGACCTGTTCCTGATCGTCGTCGGCCCGCTGGTGCTGGGCCTGGTGTGGCTGCTGCTCACCCGCACGCGCTTCGGCACGCTGGTGCGCGCCGCCACGCAAGACCGCGAGATGGTCAGCGCGCTGGGCGTCAACCAGGCCTGGCTGTTCACCGCCGTGTTCGCGCTCGGCGCCTTGCTTGCGGGCCTGGGCGGCGCGCTGCAGCTGCCGCGCGAACCCGCCACGCTCGAAATGGACCTGAACACCATCGGCGCCGCCTTCGTGGTGGTGGTGGTCGGCGGCATGGGCTCGCTGCCCGGCGCCTACGTGGCCGCGCTGCTCATCGCGGAGATCAAGGCGGTGTGCATCTGGCTCGGCGTGGTGCAGATCTTCGGCATCGACGTGTCGTTCTCCAAGCTCACGCTGATGGTCGACTTCCTCGTCATGGCCATCGTGCTGGTGTGGCGCCCCTGGGGCCTGTTCGGCCGGCCGCAGGCGCCGAGCCGCTACGTGGGCATGCAGGAAGAGCCGCTGCGCCGGCCCGGCAATGCCTACCTCGTGGCCGCGGCGGTGCTCGCGCTGATGCTCGCCGCGCTGCCGCTGCTCACCGTCAACTCGCCCTACACGATGGTGCTGATGATCGACCTGCTGATCGCCGCGCTGTTCGCCACCAGCCTGCACTTCATCATGGGGCCGGCGGGCATGCACTCGTTCGGCCATGCCGCGTACTTCGGCCTCGGCGCCTACGGCGCGGCGCTGCTGGTGCGTTCGCTGCACCTGCCGATGGAAGTGGCGCTGCTGGTTGCGCCGGTCGTCGCGGCGCTCGGCGCGCTGGTCTACGGCTGGTTCGCGGTGCGGCTGTCGGGCGTGTACCTGGCCATGCTCACGCTGGCCTTCGCGCAGATCACCTGGGCCATCACCTACCAGTGGGACAGCTTTACCGGCGGCAGCAATGGCCTCACGGGCGTGTGGCCCTCGGAATGGCTGTCGAACAAGCAGGCCTACTACTGGCTCACGCTGGTGCTCGTGGGCGCCGGCGTGTGGTGGCTGCGGCGCGTGCTGTTCTCGCCCTTCGGCTATGCGCTGCGCGCGGGCCGCGACTCGGTGCTGCGCGCCGACGCCATCGGCATCGACGTCAAGCGCATGCAGTGGGCGGCGTTCGTCATCGCGGGCACGGTGGCGGGCCTGGCCGGCGCGCTGTATGCGTTCTCCAAGGGCAGCATCTCGCCCGAGAGCCTGTCGGTCGGCAAGTCGGTCGACGGCCTCGTGATGGTGCTGCTGGGCGGCATCCAGACGCTGGCGGGCCCGGTGGTCGGCGCCGTCACCTTCACCTGGCTGCACGACACCGTGGCGCGCAACACCGACTACTGGCGCGCGATGCTCGGCGCCATCATCCTCATCCTGGTGCTGCTGTTCCCGCAGGGCATCGCGGGTTCCATCAAGCAGCTGGCCGAACGCTGGCGCTCACCCCGGCACGACGCGGATGCCGACAAAGCCAAGCTCGAGGAGGTGAAGGCATGAGCCTCCTCAAAGTCGACAACCTCGGCAAGTCTTTCGGCGGCGTCAAGGCCGTGGACGGCATCAGCTTCGAGCTGCCGCCGGGAGAACTGCTCGCGCTCATCGGCCCCAACGGCGCAGGCAAGTCCACTACCTTCAACATGGTGAACGGCCAGCTCAAGGCCGACCAGGGCTCCATCACGCTCGACGGCCAGGAACTCGTCGGGCGCAAGCCGCGCGAGATCTGGCGCATGGGCGTTGGCCGCACCTTCCAGATCGCCGAGACCTTCGCTTCGCTCACCGTGGTCGAGAACGTGCAGATGGCGCTGCTCTCGCATGACCGCAAGCTGTTCTCGATGTGGCGCCGCGCGGCCGACCACAAGCGCGACGAGGCATTGGCGCTGCTCGACCAGGTCGGCATGAAGTCGCAGGCCGACCGGCCCTGCAGCGTGCTGGCGTACGGCGACGTGAAGCGCGTCGAGCTCGCCATTGCCATGGCCAACAGCCCCAAGCTGCTGCTGATGGACGAGCCCACAGCAGGCATGGCGCCCAAGGAGCGCAACTCGCTCATGGCGCTGACCAAGGAGCTGGTCATCCAGCGCGGCATGGCCGTACTCTTCACCGAGCACAGCATGGACGTGGTGTTCGCATATGCCGACCGCATGATCGTGCTGGCGCGCGGCCGGCTCATCGCGCAGGGCAAGCCGCTGGAGATCCGCGACCATCCCAAGGTGCAGGAGGTGTACTTCGGCACGGGCAAGACATTCGAGAAGAAGGCTGCGGCCGTTGGAGAAGCTGCATGAGCGACCGTGAACCCCTCCTGCAGGCCAAGGCCCTCTGCGCCTGGTACGGGGCCGCGCAGATTCTTTATGACGTGGACCTCGAAGTGCGGCGCGGCGAAGTGGTCGCGCTCATGGGCCGCAACGGCGCTGGCAAGTCGACCACGCTGAAGGCGCTGATCGGCATGCTCGCCAAGCGCCGCGGCGCGGTGCGCTTCCTGGGCCACGACATCTCGAAGAGCGAGCCGCACCACGCGGCGCGCCTGGGCCTGGGCTTCGTGCCCGAAGACCGGCGCGTGTTCACCGACCTCACGGTGATGGAGAACCTCGAGGTCGGCAAGCAGCCCGCGCGCCGCTGGGCCGACGGCACCGACGCGCCGCTGTGGACGCCCGAGCGCCTGTTCAAGCTGTTCCCCAATCTCGGCGAGATGCCCAACCGCCCCGGCGGGCGCATGAGCGGCGGCGAGCAGCAGATGCTCACCGTGGCGCGCACGCTCATGGGCAACCCTTACCTCGTGCTGCTGGACGAGCCCTCCGAAGGCGTGGCGCCGGTGATCGTCGAGCAGATGGCCAACATGATCCTGGAGCTCAAGGCGCAGGGCGTGAGCATCCTGCTGTCGGAGCAGAACATGCACTTCGCCGAACTGGTGTCCGACCGCGCCTATGTGCTCGAGAAGGGCCAGATCCGCTATCACGCCACGATGGCCGAGCTGGCGGCGAACGACGAAGTCCGCCGTGCCTACCTGAGCGTCTGATTTTTCTTCAACCCCCGGAGTCCACGCCATGCATCGCAGAACCCTCGTGAAATCCGCCGCCGCCCTCGGGCTGGCAGGCGGCCTCGGCAGTGTCGGTTTCAACGCCTTCGCGGCGGGCAAGATCAAGCCCGGCGACAAGGCCGCGCTGATCGTGGTGGACGTGCAGAACTGCTTCCTCGACGGCGGCACGCTGGCGGTGAAGGGCGGCAACGAAGTCATTCCGGTCATCAACGCGCTGGCGCCCGCGTTCCAGAACATCGTCGTCACGCAGGACTGGCACACGGCGGGCCATGCCTCCTTCGCCAGCACCTACAGCGGCAAGAAGCCCTTCGAGACCACCAAGCTCAGCTACGGCACGCAGGTGCTGTGGCCCGACCACTGCGTGCAGGGCACCGACGACGCCGCGCTCGGCAAGGACCTGAAGGTGCCCACCGCGCAGCTCATCATCCGCAAGGGCTTCCACAAGGACATGGACAGCTACTCCGCCTTCGAGGAAGCCGACCACAAGACGGCCACCGGCCTGGCCGGCTACCTGAAGGCGCGCGGCATCAAGACCGTGTTCGTCACCGGCCTGGCCACCGACTTCTGCGTGGCCTGGACCGCGATGGACGCGCGCAAGGCCGGCTTCGAGGCCTACGTGATCGAGGACGCCACGCGCGGCATCGACCTCAACGGCTCGCTGGCCGCCGCGTGGAAGCAGATGACGGCCAAGGGCGTGAAGCGCATCCAGTCCGCGGACATCCAGGCCGCCTGAGCCCGCACCGGGAACAACAACAAAAGCACGAGACCCACGACGCATGAAGCTTTCCATTTCAAGGCGCGCCATGGTGGCGGGCGGCGCTGCCATGGCCCTCGGCCCCGGCCTGTTGCGGCCGGCACGCGCGGAAAACGGCACGAACGGTGTGAGCGACACCGCCATCCGCATCGGCCAGTCGGCCGTGTTCAGCGGGCCGGCCAAGGACTTCGGCGTCGACTACCGCGCGGGCATCAAGCTGTACTTCGACCGCGTCAACAAGTCGGGCGGCGTGAACGGCCGCAAGATCGAACTCGTCACCTACGACGACGCATACGACCCCGCGAAGACCGCCGTCAACACCGCGAAGCTGATCGACGAGGACAAGGTCTTCGCGCTCGCCGGCTACGTGGCCACCGGCAACCTGGCCGCGGCGATGCCGCTCGCCGAGAAGGCCGGCGTGCCGATGTTCGCGCCGCTGGTGGGCACCACGTCGTTCCGCACCAAGACCAACCGCTACCTGTTCCATGTGCGCGCGGGCTACGACCTCGAGCTGCGCAAGATCATCAGCCACCTGTCGACCATCGGCATCCAGTCGATCGCCGTGGTCTACCAGGACAGCGCCTTCGGCAAGTCGAACCTCGCGACCTGCGAGGAGCTGGCGGCCGACCACAAGGTGAAGGTGGTGAAGACCTTCCCGCTGGCCATCGCCGCCGAAGACGCGAAGCCGGTCGTCGCGGGCCTGGCGGATGCGAAGCCGGGCGCCGTGCTGATGATCATGGCCGGTCGCATGGTCGAGGTGTTCATGCGCGACTACCGTGCCAGCGGCGCGGGCGCTCCGCTGTACACGCTGTCGGTCGGCATCACCGACGCGGCAGGCTCGGCCAAGCGGCTCGACGGCAAGCTCGCGGGGCTGGTCACGGCCAGCATCGTGCCGCCGCCGCAGGCGCTGCGCGTGCCCATCGTGGCCGATTACCAGCACGACCGCGCCGAGTTCGGCGAGAAGATCGACAGCTACACCGCGCTGGAAGGCTACATCGCCGCGCGCGTGATGGTCGAGGGCCTGCGCCGCGCGGGCAGGGCGCTCACGCGCGACGGCTTCATCGCGGGGCTCGAGAGCATCGGCAGCACGCGCTTCGGCGACTTCCCCGTCGAATACAGCGCGAAGAACCACAACGGCTCGACCTTCGTGGACCTGGAGATGTACACCCGTGACGGCCAGTTGCGGCGCTGAGCCGCTGCACCTGCTGGTCAACGGCCAGGCGCAGTCGATCGAAGGCTTGCCGCGCGAGGCGACGCTGCTGCACCTGCTGCGCAACGACCTGGGGCTGAACGGCCCCAAGTACGGCTGCGGACTGGGGCAGTGCGGTGCCTGCACCGTTCACGTCGACGGCGTGGCCGCGCGTTCATGCGTGATTCCCGCCCACGGCGTGGCGGGCCGTGCCGTCACCACGCTCGAAGGGCTGGGCTCGCGCGGCGCCTGGCATCCGGTGCAGGCCGCCTTCGAAGACGCGCAGGCCGCGCAGTGCGGCTACTGCCTCAATGGCATGGTCATGCAGGCCGCGGCGCTGCTGGCGCGCGATCCGCACGCGAGCGAGGCGCGCATCCGCGGCGAGCTGTCGGGCAACCTGTGCCGCTGCGGCACGCACATCGAGATCCTCGATGCCGTGCAGCGCGCGGCGCTGCGCATGCGCATCGGGCAAGCGCCATGACGCGGCGCGCCGACCTGCCTCGGACGCGCGCCGAGTTCCTCGCTGCCAGCGGCGTGCTGCTGGTGCTGCGCGAGACGCCGCCACCGCCGCCACCGGCCAAGGGCCAGCCCGCCTTCATCGCCAGCAACCCCGTCGAAGGCGACGAGGTGCTGCTCGCCGTGTGGGACGACGGCAGCGCCTCGGCGCTCAACGGCCACGTCGACCTGGGCACCGGCATCCAGACCGCGCTCGCGCAGATCGTGGCCGAGGAGCTCGACCTCGGCATGCCCTGCGTGCGCATGATGCTCGGCGACACCGCGCGCGCGCCCAACCAGGGCGCGACCATCGCCAGCGCGTCGATCCAGATCCATGCGCAGCCGTTGCGCCTTGCGGCCGCGCAGGCGCGCGCATGGCTGCTGGCGCGCGCCGCCGAACGGCTCGGCGTGCCTGCCGATGCGCTGCAGGTGCGCAACGGCATCGTGCGTGTCGCCGAAGCGCCGGACCGCCACGTCGGCTACGCCGATCTCGTCGCGGGCGAGCGCACCGTGTTGCGGCTCGATGCCAAGGCACAGCCCAAGGACCCCGCCGACTATCGCGTGGTCGGCACGCGGCAGGCGCGCGTCGACATTCCGGCCAAGCTTGCCGGCGAGCCGGTGTTCGTGCACGACATGCGCGTGCCGGGCATGCTGCACGGCCGCGTGGTGCGCCCGCCCTACGCGGGCGCGGACCACGGCGAGTTCATCGGCAACACGCTGGAGGCGGTCGACGAGTCGTCGATCGGGCACATCCCCGGCATCCGCGCGGTGGTGGTCATCCGCGACTTCGTCGGCATCGTGGCCGAGCGCGAAGAGCATGCCGAACAGGCACTGCGCGAGCTGCGCGTCACCTGGAAGCCGTGGCCCGGCATGCCCGACCTGGGCGACGTGGCGCAGGCGCTGCGCGACAACCCATCGACGCAGCGGCTGCTGGTCGACGAAGGCGATGTCGATGGCGCCATCGCCGCCGCCGCGCAGCCGATGCACCGCACCTACGTGTGGCCGTACCAGATGCACGCGTCCATCGGCCCGTCGTGCGCGCTGGCCGAGTGGCAGCCCGCCGACGGCAGCGGCATGCAGCTGCGCTGCTGGGCCGGTTCGCAGAACCCGCACGTGCTGCGCGCCGATCTCGCGAAGCTCATGGGAGTGGAAGACGTCCAGGTCGACGTGGTCCGCATGGAGGCGGCCGGCTGCTACGGCCGCAACGGCGCCGACGACGTGGCCGCCGATGCCGCGCTGCTCGCGCGCGCCGTGGGTGCGCCCGTGCGGGTGCAGCTCACGCGCGAGCAGGAGCATGTGTGGGAGCCCAAGGGCGCCGCGCAGCTGATGGAGATCGACGGCGGCCTCATGGCCGACGGGCGCGTTGCCGCCTACGACTTCGAGACTTCGTATCCGTCGAACGGCGCGCCCACGCTGGCGCTGCTGCTCACGCGGACCATCGAGCCGGTGGCGCAGGCCTACGAGATGGGCGACCGCACCGCGCGCCCGCCGTACAGCTACGACAACCTGCGCGTGAAGGTGAACGACATGGCGCCGATCGTGCGCGCCTCATGGCTGCGCGGCGTGTCGGCATTGCCGAGCTCGTTCGCGCACGAGTCGTACATCGACGAGCTTGCCACGGCGGCGGGTGTCGACCCGGTGCAGTTCCGCCTGCGCTACCTGCAGGACCCGCGCGCGACCGAGCTGGTGCAGGCCACCGCGCAGAAGGCCGGCTGGCGCATGCGCACCGGGCCTCAGGAGAACGCCGACGGCGGGCTGGGCGAGGGCGGCGACATCCTGTTCGGCCAGGGCTTTGCCTATGCGCGCTACATCCACAGCAAGTGGCCGGGCTTCGGCGCGGCGTGGGCCGCATGGGTGGCCGACGTGGAGGTCAACCGCAAGACCGGCGAGGTGCATGTGCGCCGCGTGGTGGTGGGGCATGACGCGGGCTTGATGATCAACCCGGCGGGCGTGGAGCACCAGGTGCACGGCAACGTGATCCAGACCACCAGCCGGGCGCTGAAGGAGCGGGTGCAGTTCGCGCCGCAGCAGCAACAGCAGCAGCACCACCAAGGGCCGCCCGGTGCGCAGCTGCCGGGCGTGCTGCCTTCGGGCGTGGTCGCGAGCCGCGAGTGGGGCAGCTACCCGATCATCAACTTCCGCGAAGTGCCGGTGATCGAGGTGATGCACATGCCGCGGCCGGGCGAGCCTTCGCTGGGTGCGGGCGAGTCGTCGTCGGTGCCGGGCACGGCGGCGATCGCGAATGCGATCTTCGATGCGACGGGGGTGCGGTTCCGCTCGCCGCCGTTCACGCCGGAGACGGTGCTGGCTGAATTGAACCGGGGTCTGCTCACTGCCCCTCCGGGTGAGGGCGGCGGTGGGGGCATGCGGCGCTCCGATGGCGAAGCTGCCGTGCCCCCATCCCGGCCTTCCCCCAGAGGAGGAAGGAGCAATGCAGCCTGGCCGCGCCGCAAGGGCGTGTGGGCGACTGGCGCAGCCCTCGTCGTCGGCGGAATCGGTGTCATTGCGGGCCTGCTCGGCTGGCGTTCGGCCATCGCGCCCGTGTCGCTCACCGCGCCGGTCTACAGCCAGGCCACCATCGAGCGCGGCCGGGTGCTCGCCGCCGCCGGCGACTGCGCCGTGTGCCACACCGCGCCCGGCGGCGCGTCCAATGCGGGCGGCCGCGCCATGGACACACCGTTCGGCACGCTCTACACCACCAACCTCACGCCCGATGCCGACACCGGCCTGGGCCGCTGGTCGTTCAGCGCCTTCCAGCGCGCGATGCGCGAAGGCGTCTCGCGCGACGGGCACTACCTGTACCCCGCGTTCCCCTACACAGCCTTCGCCAAGACCAGCGACGACGACCTGCAGGCGCTCTATGCGTACTTCATGTCCATGCCCGCAGTGCGCGCGGAAACGCCGAAGTCCGAGCTCAGGTTCCCGTTCAGCATGCGGCCGCTGATGGCCGGCTGGAACGCGCTCTTCCACGACCCCACGCCGATGCAGCCCGTGGCCACGCAGAGCGCCGAGTGGAACCGCGGCGCCTATCTCGTCAACGGCCTGGGCCATTGCGGCGCCTGCCACACGCCGCGCAACGCGCTGGGCGCGGAGCAGGGCGGCGGCGCATTCCTCTCGGGCGCGATGGTCGACGGCTGGGAAGCGCCGGCGCTCACGCATCTGTCGAAATCCGCCGTGCCGTGGGATGCCGACGAGCTCTATCGCTACCTGCGCCACGGCCACACACAGCGCCACGGCATCGCCGGCGGACCGATGGCCGAGGTGGTGCGCGAGATGCAGCAGCTGCCCGACGACGACGTGCGCGCGATGGCCACCTACCTCGGCTCCTTCAGCCCGGAGCCTGCGGTTGCGCCCGAGGCCGTGGCACGGCTGGCGATAGAGAACGCGGCGCGCACGCAGGGCCAGCTGCTCGGCCCCGCGCAGCGCATGTTCGACAGCGCCTGCGCTTCATGCCACCACGACGGCAACGGCCCCACGCTGCTCGGCGTGAACACGCCGCTCGCGCTCAACAGCAACCTCACGAGCGCGCGGCCCGACAACCTGCTGCGCACCATCCTCGACGGCGTGCGCGAGCCCGCCACGCGCGACATCGGCTTCATGCCGGCGTTCCGCGAAGCGCTCGACGACCGGCAGATCGCCGAGCTGGCCGGCTACATGCGCGCGCGCTTCGCGCCGCAGGAGCCCGCGTGGACCGACCTGCCAGCGCAGGTGGCACGCGTGCGCGCCGCCCCGGCACACCCCGCGGGGCACTGACAGGGGCTTTGGCTGCCGTTTCCCGGATGCGCCGCTACGATGCCACGTAGCACCATCCAAAGAGACATCACGCCATGCCACTGAACCTCTCCGCTTCTTCCAGCCTTCCCAGCGACGCCGAGCGCGCCACCCTCGTCGGGCGCCTCTGGCAACCGGGCGTCGGCCCCGTGCTCGTGGGCGTGCACGACGGCAGCCTGTACGACCTGTCGAAGCTCGCGCCGACCATGAGCGACCTGCTCGAAGCCAAGGGATCGCCTGCAGAGGCCGTTCGCCGTGCGTTGCAGGGCGCGCCGCGCATCGCATCGCTCGACGAAGCCATTGCCAACAGCGACGAGAGCGTGCGCGACGCGGCCAAGCCCTGGCTGCTCGCGCCCTGCGACCTGCAGGCCATCAAGGCCAGCGGCGTGACCTTTGTTGCCAGCCTTCTGGAGCGCGTGATCGAGGAACAGGCGCGCGGCGATGCATCGAAGGCCGAGGCCACGCGCGCGGCCATCGGCGGCGTGCTCGGCGACAACCTTGCCGACATCGTGCCCGGTTCACCCGAAGCGATGAAGGTCAAGGAAGTACTGATCGCGCAGGGCGTGTGGTCGCAGTACCTCGAGGTGGGTATCGGCCCCGACGCGGAGATCTTCACCAAGGCGCCGGTGCTTGCGGCCGTGGGCACCGGTGCCGACGTCGGCATCCATTCGGGCTCGGTGTGGAACAACCCCGAGCCCGAGGTCGTGCTCGCGGTCAACAGCCGCGGCGAAACGCTCGGTGCCGCACTGGGCAACGACGTCAACCTGCGCGACTTCGAAGGCCGCAGCGCGCTGCTGCTCGGCAAGGCGAAGGACAACAACGCGTCGTGCGCCATCGGTCCTTTCATCCGGCTGTTCGATGCGCACTTCGGCATCGACGACGTGCGGCGCATCACCGTTGCGCTGGAAGTGACGGGGCCCGAAGGCTTCACGCTGCAGGGATCGAGTTCGTTGTCGAAGATCAGCCGAGACCCGCTGGATCTTGTCTCGCAAACAACGGGAAAAAATCACGGTTACCCCGACGGATTCATGTTGTTTCTGGGAACCATGTTCGCTCCGACACAAGATCGTCACGGGCCCGGGCAAGGATTCACCCATGTCGTAGGCGACCGTGTGCGCATTGCCGCGCCGGAGCTGGGTGCACTGGTCAATCGCGTGGTTCATGCGGACCAGGCGCCGATGTGGACTTTCGGTATCAGTGCGTTGATGCGCAATTTGGGTGCGCGTGGGTTGCTGTCTTCGGAGTTGTAGGCGTTCTGTTTGATGTTTTCGAGAAGTTGTACTCCTTTGTGATTCAGAGACAGTACGTTGCACTCCGTTGTTGTTGACCACGCGTTGGCTTCCCCTCAAGATACCGAGCCTTAAGAATGGTTGAACAGGGAGTTGAGGTTGTCGCAAAGCGAGATCGAACTATTGCAGTCGCCTGTGGAAGGCCCGCATCCGTGCGGTGAAGACCTGGAGTACGACCCCGACTTCATGGCGTTGCAACAGGCAACGACAGGCAAGCGCGAGCAGCAGTTCGGCACGACCATCATCCCCGCCGAGCCGCCCGACTGGGCGCGCGTGGAGCGCATCGCCAGGCAGCTGTGCACGCGGACGCGAGACCTTCGCGTGCTGGTGCCGCTCACGCTGGCCTGGACCGAGAGCCGCGGCCTGCCCGGCTATGTCGAAGGCCTGCAGCTCGTCGATGCGGTACTGCAGAAATTCTGGGACGACGTGCATCCGCGCGTGATCGACGACGGCTTCGAAGATCCTCTGCCGCGCATGAACGCATTGGCCGCGCTGACCGAGGCCGAAGGGCTCGGGCGTAGCGTGCGCGATGCACGGCTGCTCGACGACGGTGGCGCATCCATGACCTTGCGGCAGGTCGAAGCGCTGCTCGATTCGAGCAAGACCGATCAGATCGACTACCCCGGCGGCATCGGCCGCCTGCGCGACGCCGCACGCCGCGCGCACGAGAAGGCGGCGCCGCCCGTGGTGGCATTGCGCGAGGCGCTCGAACTGCTGCAGCGCATTCGGGAGACCTCCGAACGTGCGCTCGGCCAGAGCTGGGCGCCCGACTTCTCGCGGCTCGAGCGATCGCTGCGTACCGTGGTCCAGCTGTTGCCTGAACAGTCGCAGCCAGACCACGCCGACCCCGCTGCGTCCCACTCCACAGCGGGTACGCAGACGAATGAGCAGTTGCAGCCGATGCCGAACGGTACTGCCGAAAATGTCGGCATAGGACTACGCGCCGTCCGCATTAAAGATATTGAAATATCCAGCCGTGATGATGTGCAAGTGCTGTTGGAGAAAGCCTGCCAGTATCTGGAGCGAACGGAGCCAAGCCATCCGTCGCCCATGCTGATACGTCGCGCACAGCGGCTGCTGGAGCTCAACTTCTTCCAGATCATCGAAGAACTCGTGCCCGAGGGATTGCAAAAAATAGAAAGCCTCGCGGGGCGTCCGCTCAACGGCGGGAGCGGCACGCAGTAAGAGGAAAAAGGCAAGGGTGCCGCGCGGCTGTGTGCCGGCGCGCGGCAGGGTGAGATCCGCACGCATTTCAGATTCAAGAGGACGCTTATGGCAGACAACCGTGTCAGGAACAGTGGTCAGAAGTTCATCGCGCGCAATCGCGCGCCGCGTGTGCAGATCGAGTACGACGTCGAGATCTATGGCAGCGAGCGCAAGATCCAGCTGCCGTTCGTGATGGGCGTCATCGCCGATCTCGCGGGCAAGCAGATCGACCCGATGCCCGATCTCGCCGAGCGCGAGTTCATGCCGGTGGACATCGACAACTTCGACGACCGCATGAAGTCCATCAAGCCGCGCGTCGCCTTCCAGGTGCCCAACACGCTCACCGGCGAGGGCCAGATGAACGTCGACATCACCTTCGACAGCATGGACGACTTCTCGCCCGCGCGCATCGCGCGGCAGGTGGACGCGCTGCAGCAACTGCTCGAAGCACGCACGGAGCTGTCCAACCTGCTGTCGTACATGGACGGCAAGAACGGTGCCGAGCAGCTCATCGCGCAGGCGCTGCAGAACCCGGCGCTGCTGAAGTCGCTGGCTTCCGCGCCCAACCCCGCGGTGGCCAAGGCCGTGGAAGCTGCCAATGAAAAGGTCGGCACCGCCACGCCCGGCAACTCTTCCGAATAAGCGCTCGCAGCAAGGACATCGCCACCATGAGTACCGCACCCAAGCAAGGCGCCGCGCGCGCACAGGCCACCGTCGAGGCGCTCGAGCCGAACGAGTTCTCCGACCTGCTGCAGCGCGAGTTCAAGCCCAAGACCGACCAGGCCCGCGAGGCGGTGGAAAACGCCGTCAAGACGCTCGCCGTGCAGGCGCTGGAGAACACGGTCACCATCTCCAACGACGCCTACCGTTCGGTGCAGGCCATCATCACCGAGATCGACCGCAAGCTCTCCGAGCAGATCAACCAGATCCTGCACCACGAAGACTTCCAGCAGCTCGAAGGCGCATGGCGCGGGCTGCACTACCTCGTCAACAACACCGAGACCGACGAGCAGCTGAAGATCCGCGTGATGTGCGCCTCCAAGCGGGAAGTCGCGCGCTCGCTCAAGCGCCACAAGGGCATCGGCTGGGACCAGAGCCCGCTGTTCAAGAAGATCTACGAGGCCGAGTACGGCCAGTTCGGCGGCGAGCCCTTCGGTGCGCTGATCGGCGACTTTCACTTCGACCACAGCCCGCCCGACGTAGAGATGCTCGGCGAAATGGCCAAGATCGCCGCCGCCGCGCATTGCCCGTTCATCGCGGGCGCATCGCCCACGGTGATGCAGATGGATTCCTGGCAGGAACTCTCCAATCCGCGCGACCTGACCAAGATCTTCCAGAACACCGAGCACACTGCCTGGCGCTCGCTGCGCGATTCGGAAGACGCGCGCTACATCGGCCTGGCCATGCCGCGCTTCCTGGCGCGCCTGCCGTACGGTGCGCGCACCAACCCGGTCGACGAATTCGAGTTCGAGGAAGAGACCGACTCCGCCGCGCACAACCGCTACACCTGGGCCAATTCGGCCTATGCGATGGGTGTGAACATCAACCGCTCGTTCAAGCAGTACGGCTGGTGCACGTCCATCCGCGGCGTCGAATCGGGTGGCGCGGTCGAGAACCTTCCCACCCACACCTTCCCGACCGACGACGGCGGCGTGGACATGAAGTGCCCGACCGAGATCGCTATCAGCGACCGTCGCGAGGCCGAGCTGGCCAAGAACGGCTTCATGCCGCTGGTGCACCGCAAGAACTCCGACTTCGCGGCCTTCATCGGCGCGCAGTCATTGCAGCTGCCGGCCGAGTACTACGACGCCGACGCCACGGCCAACGCCAACCTTGCGGCGCGCCTGCCGTACCTGTTCGCTTGCTGCCGCTTCGCGCACTACCTGAAGTGCATCGTGCGCGACAAGATCGGTTCGTTCCGCGAGCGCGAGGACATGGAGCGCTGGCTCAACGACTGGATCATGAACTACGTCGACGGCAGTCCCGGCACCTCGTCGCAGGACACGAAGGCAATGAAGCCGCTGGCGGCGGCCGAGGTCCAGGTGGAAGCCATCGAGGACAACCCCGGCTACTACGCTGCCAAGTTTTTTCTCCGGCCGCACTATCAGCTCGAAGGGCTGACGGTGTCGTTGCGGCTGGTTTCGAAGCTGCCATCCAACAAGAAGGACAGCAGCTAATTCAACAGCGTCCCGAATCCGGGCGCAAATAACTTTGGGGGTTAATCATGGCAGTAGACATGTTCATGCGCGTCGAAGGTGCAAACGGCGAATCGAAGGATTCGAACCACAAGGACTGGACCGACATCAAGTCGTTTGCATGGGGAGCGACGCAGCCTGGAAACATGGTCAGCGGCGGTGGCGGTGGCGTGGGCAAGGCGAGCTTCAACGACCTGCAGGTGCTCGCGCGCATCGACAAGGCGGCGCCTTCGGTCATGAAGAACTGCGCCAGCGGCAAGCACCTGAGCAAGGTCGAGGTGTCGGTGTGCAAGGCCGGCGGCTCGCAGATCGAATACACGCGCGTCACGCTCGAAGAAGTGCTCGTCACCTCGGTGCAGTACACGGCCGAGCAGGGCTCCGACGCGGTGTTCGTGCAGTACGCCTTCCAGGCCGCGAAGGTGAAGCAGCAGTACTGGGAACAGACCGACAAGGGCGGCAAGGGCGCCGAGACGGTGCTGGGCTGGAACATCAAGGAAAACAAGGAAGCCTGATTTCCTTCGGCGGCCCGCGCGGCCGCCTTTTTCCCTTTCCCTCTTTCTCGCGCCACGGCCCTGCGCCGTGGTGCCGGTCAGTCAATGAGGACACTTCATGGGCGATGGGTTTGCAGTGCTTGGCGAACGTTCCGTGGCCGAGCACACCGAATGGGTACAGCGGCAGATCCGCGCCAATCCCCAGAACGCCAGCCTGCGGCTCGCCCTGTGCCACTTTCTTGCGCTGCGCGGTGAGTGGCAGCGGGCCGAAGACCAGCTCAAGCTCGCCACCAAGCTCGATCCCACGTTCACGCCCGCCAGCGTCACATGTTCGATGGCGCTCGCGGGGGAACGGCATCGCGCCGAATTCTGGGCCGGCGGACGCGCGCCGGCCATCGTCGGCGGCAACACGGAATGGGTGGAGCAGCTCGTTGCCGCCGCCGCCCTGCCGGCCGAGCGCGCCGAGGAGGCCGCGGCCCTGCGCGAGAGCGCGCGCCAGGACGCACCCGCATTGCGCGGCGCCCTGACCGGCGTCGACCGCTCCGACGCCCGCGCCGTACAGGCGCTCGACGGCGAGCCCGTGCAGCGCAGCGATTTCGAATGGCTGTGCGACGGCGACGTCCGCATCGGCCCCGTGCTGGAACTGCTCACGCCTTCGGGCTACGCATGGCTGCCGCTTCCCGAGGTACGCCGCATCAAGTTCTCGCGTCCCCAGCACCTGGTCGACCTGCTGTGGGCGCCGGCCGAGATCGAACTGCAGGACGGCCGCGCGCTCAACGGGCTGGTGCCCGTGCGCTACCCGGGCAGCCTCGAAGGGCTCGACGACGAGACCACGCTGGGCCGCCGCACCGACTGGCTGCCGCTGGCCGGCGAAGAACAATACGCGGGCGTCGGCCAGCGCACGCTGATCAGCGAGGCCGGCGACCATTCGCTGCTCGACCTGCGGCTGATCGAGATCACGCGCGAGGACGCCACCGCATGAGCGCATTGATGGACAACAGCATCGACGGCGAGTCGCAGGAAAGCGTTGCGCGCGACCGTCTCCAGCCCGTGCTGCTGGACCGCCTGACCGACAAGGCGCCGCAGAGCCGGCAGGAGCGCGCCGGCGCGTTCCTCATGAGCGGCAAGCTGCTGCGCGACTCGGTTCTGCGCGACCTGCAGTGGCTGCTCAACACCACCAACTTCGGTGCCGACCACGACATCAACGCCATGCCGCGCGCGCGCCGCTCGGTGGTGAACTACGGCGTGCGCGGCTGGGCCGGCGGGCGCATGTCGGAGGTCGACTTCGCCGATGTCGAGGCCGCCATCCGCGCCGCCATCATCGACTTCGAGCCGCGCATCATGAAGGACAGCATCGACGTACGCTGCGTGACCGACGCGACCGACCTCGAGCACCACAACCTGCTTGCGCTGGAGATCCGCGGCACGCTGTGGTCGGTGCCCTATCCGATCGAATTCATCCTGCGTTCCGAACTGGACCTGGAGAGCGGCCACATGGTGCTGCGGCCCACGGGAGGGTTGTGATGCAGTGGCTCTTGCCTTCTGTTCAAGAAACACCGTGGAACCGGCTTTGCCGGGCCACTGGTGTTGCCCCCGGTGAGGGGGGAGGCGTAGCGACACGAAGTGCGCGAAGCCTGGGGGTGAGCTACTGATGGATGCGCGGCTGCTGGATTACTACAACCGCGAGCTCACCTACATGCACGAGCTCGGGGCCGAGTTCGCGCAGCGCTATCCCAAGATCGCGGGCCGCCTGGGCATGCGCGGCATCGAGGTCAGCGATCCGTACGTCGAGCGCCTGCTCGAAGGCTTCAGCTTTCTCACCGCGCGCATCCAGCTCAAGATGGACGCGGAATTTCCGCGCTTCTCGCAGCGGCTGCTGGAGGTGGTGTACCCCAACTTCCTCGCGCCGCTGCCCGCGATGGCCGTGGTGCAGATCGACGGCAACCTCAACGAAGGCTCGCTGAAGGCCGGCTACGAGCTGCCGCGCCACACCATCCTGCGCGGGCGCATGATCAAGGGCGAGCAGACGGCTTGCGAGTTCCGCACCGGCCACGCCGTCACGCTGTGGCCCGTGCGCGTGGCCGAGGCCGGCATCGGCCCGGTGCCGGCGGAAATCGCTCATGCCATGCCGGCGGTTGCGCGCCAGGCGAAGAGCGCGCTCACCATCCGGCTCGAAGCGGTGGGCGGCGCGCGCTTCTCCGAGATGCCGCTGGAGCGGCTCGAGTTCTTCCTGTCGGGCGCCGAGCTGCATGCGCTGCGCGTGCTCGAACTCGTGGCGCACCATGCCGTGGGCACCGTATGCCGCAGCGGCCCGGGCAGCACCGCGCGCATCGTGCCGCTCGGCGACGATGCCATCCGCCACGAAGGCTTCGCGCCCGACCAGGCGCTGCTGCCCTACGACGCGCGCTCGTTCCAGGGCTACCGCCTGCTGCACGAGTACTTCGCCTTCCCCGACCGCTACCTGTTCTTCAGCGTCAACAAGCTGCGCGCGGCGGCACAGGCCATGGGCGGCAACACGATGGAAATCGTGATCCTGCTCGACCGCGCCGATGCCGACCTCGAGCGGCTGGTCGATGCCAGGCACTTCTCGCTGTTCTGCACGCCGATCATCAACCTCGTGCCGCGCCGCAGCGACCGCATTCCGGTCGGGCCTGGCCAGCACGAGCACCATGCGGTCATCGACCGCACGCGGCCGCGCGACTTCGAGATCTTCACCGTCGAGCGCGTGACCGGCCACATGGCCAACGGATCGGAAGAGCGCGAGTTCCGGCCCTTCCTGGGTTCGTTCGCGGCGGACGACGGCGACTTCGGCGCCTACTTCTCGCTGCGCCGCGAGCCGCGCCTGGTGTCGGACCGCGCCCGCGCACAGGGCACGCGCACCAGCTACACCGGCAGCGAGGTGTACGTGTCGCTGGTCGACCAGCATGACGCGCCGTTCCCGCACAGCCTGCGCCACATCACGCTCGACGCGCTGTGCACCAACCGCGACCTGCCGCTGCTGCTGCCGACCGGGCTGGAGTCCGATTTCACGCTGCGCGTGTCGGCGCCGGTGCGCTCGATACGCATCCTGCGCGGGCCGTCGCGACCCTATCCGGCGTTGGCCGAGGGCGCGCTCACCTGGCGGCTCATCAGCCATCTCGGCCTCAACTACCTGAGCCTGACCGACGTCGACGCGACGCAGGGTGCAGCCGCGCTGCGCGAGATGCTCGACCTTTATGGCAACCTGGCCGATCCGGCCGTGCGCCGGCAGATCCAGGGCGTGCGTTCGATGGCGCTGGCGCCGGTCTTCCGCCGCCTGCCCGAACCGGGGCCGATCGTGTTCGGGCGCGGCGTGGAGATCGCGCTGAAGATCGACGAGGTCGCGTTCTCCGGCGCGAGCCCGTACCTGTTCGGCGCGGTGCTGGAGCAGTTCTTCAGCCGCCACGTGTCGCTCAATGCATTCACCGAGTTCGCGCTGTCCAGCCTGCAGCGCGGAGAAATCGCGCGCTGGACCCCGCGCATCGGACGCCGCCCCGCCGTATGAGCGAAGAGGGCTTCACCGACGACGTGGGGGCCTTGCCGGTGCGGGACGGCGAGGCCGGGCAGGACTCGACCGATGTCTGCTACAGCGTCCCGCAGCCCCTGCAAGCCACGCCGGTGTCGCGCGGCCTGCCCGAGGCCGACCCCGAGCTCTGGGCGCAGCTGGTAGACCAGCCTTTCGGGCACGACCTGTTCATGCTGCTGCGCCGGCTCGATGCGCGCAGCGACCATCCGCTGCTTGGCCGCGCGCCGCGCCCCATCGACGAGCCGCTGCGCCTGGGGCAGGAACCCTCGATGGCTTTCGCGCCGTCGAACGTGGCGGGCGTCGATGCATCGCAGGACGGTCCGCCGCGCATCTCGATCTACGGCTTCGGCCTGTTCGGTCCCAACGGCCCGCTGCCGCTGCACATGACCGAGTACGCGCGCGAGCGCAAGCGCCACCATGCCGACGACACGCTGAGCGCGTTCGCCGACCTGTTCCATCACCGGCTCATCCTGCTGTTCTACCGGGCCTGGGCCGACGCGCAGTCGGTCAACAGCCTCGACCGCCCCGACGGCCACCGCTTCGTCGACTACGTCGCCAGCCTCATGAACATGGGGCAGCCGGGCCTCAAGGGGCGTGACCGCATCGCCGACCATGCGCGCACGTTCATGGCCGGCCACCTCGTGCGCCAGACGCGCAACCCCGAGGGCCTGATCCAGATCCTGCGGCTGTACTTCGACGTGCCCGTGCGCATCGAGGAATTCGTGAGCGACTGGGTGCGCATCGACGAGCGCCAGCTCAGCACGCTCGGCCACTCGGGCCGCAACCACAGGCTGGGCGGCGGCGCCACTGTCGGCATCGCGGTGCGCGATGCGCAGAGCAAGTTCCGCGTCGAGCTCGGCCCGCTGTCGCACCAGGAGTTCCAGGAGCTTCTGCCCGGCACCAGGCGCCTGCAGCAGGTGGTCGACTGGGTACGCCAGTACGTGGGCATCGAATTCGCGTGGGAGCTTCGGCTCCTGCTGCGCAAGCAGGACGCCCGCGGCATGCAGCTCGGCGGCGGGCAGCAACTCGGCTGGGGCAGCTGGCTCGGCACGCGCCTCCAGGACACCGACGCGGGCGACATGGTGTTCCAGCCCGAGGCATTGTTTTCCCGTTCCGCATCGGCGGCTCCCTCCGACTCAAGTTCATGACAGATATCCGACGCGTCTCGCTTTTCTCCAAGCTCAACCCGATGCTCTACAAGGCATTGGAAACCGCCACCGCCTTCGCCAAGCTGCGCGGCAACGCCTATGTCGAGCTGGTGCACTGGCTGCACCAGATACTGCAGCTGCAGGACAGCGACATGCTGCGCATCATCAAGCGCGCGGGCCTGAACCTCGACGCGGTCGAGAACGACCTGGTGCGCGCGCTCGACCGGCTGCCGCACGGCGCCACCTCGATCAGCGACATCTCGGAGCACGTCGACAACGCGGTCGAGCGCGCGTGGGTGTATGCGAGCCTGCGCTTCGAGGCCACATCCATCCGCGGCGCCTACCTGCTCGCGGGCATCATCAAGACGCCGGGGCTGCGGCAGGTGCTCTCGGGCATTTCGCGCGAATTCGACAAGATCGTGCCCGACGTGCTGGTGGCGCAACTCGCGGCGTGGACCGAAGGTTCGCCCGAAGACGACTACGACGCGGCCGCCGCGCAAGGCGTGCCGGCCGTGGCTTCGGCGAATGCGCACCAGGGCGATGGCGCGCAGGCCGGCGGCTCCGCGCTGGCCAAGTACGCGAGCGACCTCACGGCCAAGGCCCGCGCGGGCGAGCTAGATCCGGTGTACGGCCGCGACGACGAGATCCGCCAGATCATCGACATCCTCATGCGTCGGCGCCAGAACAATCCGCTGCTGACCGGCGAGGCCGGCGTCGGCAAGACGGCGGTGGTCGAGGGACTGGCCTCTCGCCTCGCGGCCGGCGACGTGCCGCCTTCGCTGAAGGACGTGTCGCTGTGGGTGCTCGACCCCACGCTGCTGCAGGCGGGCGCGGGCGTGAAGGGCGAGTTCGAGCAGCGGCTGCGGCAGGTGATCGACGAGGTCGAGAAGAGCCCGAAGCCCATCGTGCTGTTCGTCGACGAAGTGCACACGCTGGTGGGCGCGGGCGGCACCGCCGGCACCGGCGACGCGGCCAACCTGCTCAAGCCGGCGCTCGCGCGCGGGCGGCTGCGCACCATCGGCGCGACCACCTGGTCGGAGTACAAGAAATACATCGAGAAAGACCCGGCGCTCACGCGGCGCTTCCAGACCATCCAGGTGCACGAGCCGACCGAGCCGAAGGCGGTGGTGATGCTGCGCGGCATCTCGGCCGAGCTCGAGAAGCACCACGGCGTGCTCATCCTCGACGCCGCGCTCGAGGCGGCCGTGAGCCTGTCGCACCGCTACATCCCGGCGCGCCAGCTGCCCGACAAGGCGGTGAGCCTGCTCGACACGGCATGCGCGCGGGTGGCGCTGAGCCAGCATGCGCTGCCGGCCGCCATCGAAGACCTGCAACGCCGCATCGAGGTGCTGGGCATCGAGTCGGGCATTGCGGGGCGCGAGGCGGCCATCGGCGTGGGCGAGCACCAGCGCGTGGAAGACATCGCGGCGGAGGTGGCGGCGGCACAGGCCGAGCTTGCGCTGCTGGAGACGCGGCGCGTGGAAGAAAGTGCGTTGGTCGAGCGCATCGTGGCGCTGCGCAAGCAACTCTCGCCCGCGGCGGTGCCGGCGCAGGCCGACGACGCCCCGGGAGATGCCCAGGAAGATGCGCAGACGTCGGATGCCGAGCCCGCGATGACCGCGCAGGAGATCCGCGCCGAACTTGCCCAGGCGCAAGACAGGCTCGTGCAGCTGCAGGGCGAGTCGCCGCTCATTCTTGCGGCGGTCGATGCCCAGGCCATCGCCACCGTGGTGGCCGACTGGACCGGCATTCCCATCGGCCGCATGGTGCGCGACGACGCGCAGTCGGTGCTCAAGCTCGGCGAGATTCTCTCGGCCCGCGTGGTCGCGCAGCCCGATGCGCTGGAGACCATCTCGCGGCGCATCCGCACGGCGCGCGCGCGGCTGGACAACCCCAACAAGCCCGTCGGCGTGTTCCTGCTGTGCGGCCCCTCGGGCGTGGGCAAGACCGAGACCGCGTTGGCATTGTCGGAGGCGCTCTACGGCGGCGAGCAGAACCTCGTCACCATCAACATGAGCGAGTTCCAGGAGTCGCACACCGTCTCCACGCTCAAGGGCGCGCCTCCGGGCTACGTGGGCTACGGCGAAGGCGGCGTGCTCACCGAGGCCGTGCGGCGCAGGCCCTACAGCGTGGTGCTGCTCGACGAGATCGAGAAGGCGCACACCGACGTGCACGAGATCTTCTTCCAGGTGTTCGACAAGGGATGGATGGAAGACGGCGAAGGCCGGCACATCGACTTTCGCAACACCGTGATCATCATGACCTCCAACGTCGGCACCGACCTGGTCATGCAATTGTGCGAAGACCCCGCCCTGCGGCCCGACCCCGAGCCGCTGGCCGCCGCGCTGCGCGAGCCGCTGCTGAAGGTGTTCGCGCCCGCGCTGCTCGGCCGCCTGGTTGTAGTGCCTTATTACCCGTTGCACGCGGAAGCATTGCATCGCATCATCCGGCTTCAGCTCGATCGCATCGCTGCGCGCCTGCAGGCGAACCACGGCATTGCATTGGCCTACGACGACAGCGCGGTCGAACTGGTCGCAAGGCGCTGCACGGCCATTGAGTCGGGTGGCCGGATGATCGACGCGATCCTCACGCACACGATCCTCCCGCGGCTGAGCGAGGAAGTCATCGGCGCCACGGTCAGTGCGCGCAAGCTCGCCGCCGTGCGGCTGGGCGCGGCGGGAGACGACTTCCACTACGAATTTTCCGAACACTGAGCGAAGAAAGGGAGCACCGCATGGCCAGAGTCGTCACCGCACACACGCCGCTTCCACCGGACCAGTTGCTGTTCCGTTCGATGCACGGCAAGGAAGCGCTGTCGGAGCTCTTCGAGTTCGAAGTCGACCTGCTGAGCCCCAACACATCCGTCGACATGAAGGCGGTGCTCGGCAAGCCGCTCACGCTCGAGATCGTCACCATCGACGGGACGCCGCGCTATCTCAACGGGCAGATCACGCGCTTCACGATGATCGGGCGCGAAGAGAGTTCGTCGCGCTATGTGGTGTACCGGGCGCTCGTGCGGCCGTGGCTCTGGTACCTCACGCGCACCAGCGACTGCAAGATCTTCCAGAACAAGTCGGTGGTCGACATCCTGGACGAAGTGCTCGGCGAGTACGGGTTCGCGTTCGAGAAGAAGCTCAGCGCCACCTACCGCCAGCGCGACTATTCGGTGCAGTACCAGGAGACCGACTTCGCCTTCGTGAGCCGGCTGATGGAACACGAAGGCATCTACTACTACTTCAGGCACGACGAGAACCAGCACACGCTGGTTCTGGCCGACGACATGGGTGCGCACGACACGCTGCCGGGCTATCCGCGCATCGGCTACCTCGCCAGCGATCGCGCGGGCGAGACGGGCCGCGAAGTCATCGACCAGTGGGAGGTGACCGAGGAGATTCGCCCGGGCACCTACGTGGTCGACGACTTCGACTTCAAGAAGCCCAAGGCCGACCTGCTCAACACGCGCAGCCAGCCGCGCGAGAATGACCACGGCCGCTACGAGATGTACGAGTGGCTCGGCGGCTACAGCGACGCGGGGCAGGGCGAGCACTACGCGCGCATCCGGCTCGAGGAAGCGCAGGCGCAGGCCGAAGTCGACACCGGCCACTGCAACGTGCGCGGCATGGCGCCCGGCTACCGCTTCGACATGCAGAACGCGCCGCGTGACGAGGACAACAAGGAATACCTGATCGTCTCGGTCACGTACAACCTGCGCGAGGGCGGCTATGCGACGGGCAGTCCCGACGGTTTCTACAGCTTCGACTTTGACGTGCAGCCCACGTCGTTTCCGTTCCGTGCGCCGCGCGTCACGCGGATGCCGACCACGCATGGCCCGCAGACCGCGACGGTCGTGGGCCCGCCCGGTGAAGACATCTGGATCGACAAGTACGGCCGCGTGAAGGTGCAGTTCCGCTGGGACCGCTACGGCCAGCGCAACGAGGACAGCTCATGCTGGGTGCGTGTGTCCAGCGCGTGGGCCGGTTCGAACTTCGGCGCGGTGAACCACCCGCGCGTGGGGCAGGAAGTGATCGTCGATTTCATCGCCGGTTGCCCCGACCGGCCGATCATCATCGGCCGTGTCTACAACGCCGACCAGATGCCGCCGCTCGAACTGCCGGCCAAGGCGACGGTCAGCGGCTTCATCAGCCGCACCATCAAGGGCGACGGCGAGCTCGCCAACCATTTCGTGATCGACGACGACCCCGGCAGCGAGTCGATCAAGATGCACGCGCAGAAGGACTTCAGCCTCAGCGTGGAGAACAACGAAACCCACACCGTGGACGGCACGCGCGACACGCTGATCGAGGGCGCGGACACCTACACGACCAACACATCGCTCGACGAGACGGTCAACGGGCCGCACACGCTGACGGTGAACAAGGGCGGGCCGCAGACGATCACCGTCAACGGCGGCAACCAGTTCATCAAGGTGGATGGCGGCGACCAGCAGATCGACGTCATCGGCAACCAGACCATCCATGTCACCGGCAAGCGCAAGGACACGGTCGACAGCGGTGAAGAGCGGATCATCGGTACCTCGCTCAAGGAAGACATCGCCGGTCCCCAGACCACCAAGGTGGTCGGCCTGTACACCGAGGAAACCAAGGGCAAGAAGGTGACGGTCGACGGCGACGAGGACTATCTCGTCAAAGGCGCGCAGAAGGTGCATGCGACCACCTCGCTGAAGGCGACGACCGATGGCCCCATGAACCTGGAGAGCACCGCGGCGGACATCACGGTCAAGTCGCCGACCAAGATCGTGCTGGATGCGCCCCATGTCGAGGACAAGTCGGCCAAGAAGGTGACCTTCACGGACTGGGGCATTGCCTTCAAGGGCTTCAACATGGGGATCAACGGGATCAACGTGAGCCTCAACGGCACTTCCCTGTTCGTGAACGGCCTGGTGACCAGCATTGCCGGGCTGAACCTGGGGTTCAATGCCTACTCGCTCACGGGCGCCATCAACAAGTTCGACGTGTATTCCTCCAGCGGTGCGATGGGCCTGTTCACCACCACCCAGACGGTTTTCACGGCGGACAACAGGGCGATGAAGATCGACTTGTCGCAGATCAAGGTGAACCCCAGGGGAATCACCGTCTATCTCTGAAACCGGGGCACGTGTTGGATCTTCTCGCCGTGTGGTTCACCAAGTACTGGTACCTGATCGTTCCCATCGCCGTCATCGCGCTGATCGTGTTCGTGCTGACCACGGTGGCCAAGCGCCATGTCACCCGCGTGATGAGCACACAGAGCACGGTCAACCGCCAGGTGATGGGCACCGATCGCGCCGAGCGGGTGCTTCGTACCGGCCAGCCGGCCGTGGGCGTGGTGCTCGAGAGCCATGACACCGCCACGCGGGTCGAGCGCATCTACATCCTCGTGCGGCTCAAGCTGCAGGTGCAGCCCGGGGATGGATCGCCCGCCTACGAGACCGAACTGGTCGCCCCGATCAGCCCGGTGAAGATTGCCGACTTCGCGCCGGGGCGCTCCGTGAAGCTGCGCTTCGACCCGGTCTCGCGCGAGATCGCCATCGACCAGCCGGTGCGCTGAAGCGGGTGCGATGCCGCCATGAAGACCATCAAGCCCTTCCGACTGAGCATCATCACGCGGCCCTTCCGACGGCAGCGGCGGGACTTCCTGGGCGTATCGGTCTTCGCCATGGCCAGCCTGGCGCCGGAGCCTTTGCTGATGCCCGACCAGGATCTCTGGAAGCTGGCGGCCGACGAGATCGGGCCGGGCAACGTGCTGGACATGGGCGTGCCGAAGATCGAGCCCGAGTGGCTGGTCAGCGGCTATGCGTACACGGCGCACCAGGACGACAAGACGCTGTGCGCGGCCCAGGCCGTCTTCCATGGCCAGGCCAAGTCGCTGCTGGTGAGCGGGGACCGCTACTGGCTCGACGGCCGGGCGACGGCCGCACAGCCGTTCGAGCGCCTGAAGCTCGATTGGGCACATGCCTATGGCGGACCGGGCGAGGCCGAAAACCCGGAAGGCATCGGCAGCTTCGATGAAGTGATCAACGGCGTCCGTACGCGCCGGCTTCCCAATGTCGAGTTGCCCGGCGCGCGCCAGGACACACCCGGGCGGCGCGTAGTGGCCGCTGGCTTCGGCGCGGTGCCCCCCGATCGGCCGCAGCGGCTCGGGCTGATGGGGCGCGCCTACGACCAGCAGTGGCTGAAGCACGACTACCCCGGTTTCGCCGATGACATGGACTGGCGCTACTTCAATGCCGCGCCCGCCGACCAGCGCCTGCCCGGCCAGAGCGAACTGCCGCCGGGCGCCGCCTACGAACTGTGGAACATGCACCCGCGGCAGCCGGTGATGCGCGGCCAGCTGCCCGATTGGCAGGCGCGCTGTTTCGCCAGCTTCCAGAAAGACGGCGGTGCGCTGTCGGAGATCGCGCTGCGCCTGAGCACGGCCTGGTTTTTTCCGCACGCCGAGCGGGTCATCCTGGTCTGGCACGGTGCATCGCCCATCGCGGAAGACGACGCTGCCGACGTCAAGCACATCATGCCCGCGCTCGAATTGCGCGGACAGCCGCGGCCGGTCGCCCACTACCAGCAGGTGCTGCAGCAGCGCATCGACCCAGCCAAGGCGGTGCTGGTCCTGCGCGACAGCGACCTGGTGCCCAAGGAGGTCATGGGGCCGTGGGCAGGCGAGCAGATGCCCGATATCGCCTCGCTCCCGATGGTGCGCAACCTGCGCGCGGGCCGTCAGCGCGAGCGCGAACGCCTGCGCGCCCGTCTGCTGGAACAGGGCCTGGATCCCGAACGCTATCTGCCGCCCCTGGCCGAGCCGGACCTGCAGCCACCGGCCTCCATCGACGATCTGCCCGATTTCGCCGAAAAAGCCGATCGGGCCTTCGAGCAGATGCGCCAGACGGCGCTCGCCCGCGGCGCCGAGGGCCGCGCCCAGGCCGTCGCGCAGGGCATGCCGGCTGCCGCCCATCCCGATGTCGACATCCCGCCGCTGTCGCAGATGGATCCGCGCGAGCTGTCCGGCGAGATCAAGGCGAGCATCGACAAGGCCATGGCCGAGGTGGCTTCGCGGACCGGCAAGCCTGTGCAGCGCCGATTCGACCCGGACAGCCTGCTGCGCGACCTCGCGCGCATGGAGGAAGACGCGGCGCGCGAGCGCCCGACACCCCGTACCGCCGAGGAAGCCGCCGAAAGCGCGCGGCTGCGCGAACAGGCCGGGCGCAGCGTGCGCCTGGGCCACCTCCATGGCGCGCACCTGCTCGAGCCGGCGCCGCCGGCCAGCAGCTTGCGCTCCAGGCGGCTGCGGCGGCGCCTCGAGGCCGCGGCCAGCGGCGAGCGTCGTTTCGCGGGCATGAACTTCGTCGGCGCCAATCTCTCGGGCATGGATCTGCGAGGCGCCGACTTCACCGGAGCGAACCTCGAAGACGTCGACTTCAGCGACGCGCGGCTCGATGGCTGCAACTTCACGCGCGCGGTGCTCGCGCGCGCGCGGCTGGTCCGGGCTTCGCTCACCGATGCGCGGCTGGACGAGGCCAACCTGGGTGGGGCGCAATGCGAAGGCGTGAACTTCACGGGCGCGAGCTTCGTGAACACGCGATGCAACAAGACCGTTTTTCGCTCCTGCGTGCTTGCGCGTGCCGCGTTCGACCAGGCCGACCTGTTTGAAAGCGAATGGGCGCGCTGCGATGCGCGCGGCTCCCGGTGGGAGCAGATGGCGATGGTCAAGCTGGCACTGGAAGACATCGCTTTCGACGACGCCGCGTTCAAGCAGGTGAGCTGGATCGAGTGCCGCTTCAAGGGGGCATCCTTCGTGCGAGCCTCGCTGGAGGCCTGTGCTTTCGTCACCGTCGATGCGCACGAGGGCGTCGACTTCACCGAGGCCAGCTTCGTCACCTGTTCCTTCGTGCATGGCTGCAGCCTGGTGCAGGCCGTGTTCCGCGCCGCTTCGCTGCGGCAGTGCGGCCTGCGCGGCGCCATATTGGTCGGCGCCGATCTCGCGGGGGCGCGGCTCGAAGGCTGCGACTTCTCCGAATGCGACCTGCGGCGCGCGCGGCTGGAGGCATTGCATGCCGGCGAGAGCCTGTTCATTCGCGCGGACCTGCGCGAGGCATCGCTGCGCGGTGCCAGCCTCATCGACGCCAATCTTTCGAAGGCCGATCTGCGCTTTGCCAGCCTGCAGGACGCCAATCTGTTCCGCGCCGACGTGTCGCAGGCCGCCATCGACGGCTCGACCACCTTCATCGGCGCCTACACCCAGGGCGCCAAGACCTTGCCCGCGAGAAAGACTGAGCCGGTTCGATGAAAGTCGAGGAACTTCTGGACAAGATCCGGCATGGCGAACCGGTGGTGGGGGCGAGTTTCGCGGGCCAGGATCTCGGCGGCATCGACTTGTCGGGCGCCCAGCTGGAGCGTGTCGACCTGAGCCGCGCGAATCTGCGCGGTGCCAGCCTCGACGACAGTGCGCTGACGCAATGCAATCTCGACCAGGCCGACCTGTCGGCCGCCAGCCTGAAGGGCGCGCGCGTGTTCCGGTGCCGGCTGGAGGCCGCGCAGCTCGGGCGCGTGTTCATGCAGGACACCAACTTCTTCGAATCCTCGCTGGGCCGCGCGGATTTCGGGAACGCGCAACTGGAGCGCGTGGCTTTCACCCGGTGCGAGCTCGGGCATGCTGTGCTGAAGCCGAGCATCTGCGATCAGATCGTCGTCACCGAATCAACGGTCGACCAGCTCGACTGCCGTGGGGCACGGCTGTTGCACCTGATGTTCTTCCGCATGGATCTGCGCACGGTGCAGTTCGCCCAGGCCCAATGCGACGGTTCGATCCTGATGGAGTGCAATCTCGAAGGTCAGCGCCTGCAGCACACGGCCTTCCTGCGCTGCCAGTTCACCGACAGCGCGATGGCGGCCGTCGATTTCAGCCGCGCCGTGCTCACGCAGAGCAACTTCAAGGGCGCCACGCTGACCAGGGCGAACTTCAGCGGCGCGGATGCCGCCCAGGCCATGTTCCCCGAGGCCGATCTGCGTGAAGCGAATTGCAGCGACGCCGTGTTCGATCAGTCGATCTGGGCCGACGCCAAGCTCGAGGGAGCCGATTTCAGCCGCTCGCGCCTGCCGCTGAGCGTGTTCCATCGCGCAAAGGCAGGCAATGCCAGCTTCCGCGAGGCGGACCTGCACGACGCCGATTTTTCATATGCCGATCTGCACGGCGCGGATCTGCGCGATGCGCGCTTTCTGCGCACCCGCTTTCATCGCGCAGAGCGCACGGGTGCGCGTTTCTCGGGCAGCGGCGGCATCGTCGAAAACGATCCGGAGCTGTTCAGGGCCCAGGAGATCCAGCATCCGGGCTGATGTCGCCAAGCCTGCACGTTCCACTGTTCATCCATCAAACAAGGAGATCTCCATGCCAGTCGTCTCACTGCGTAAAGCCTCGAAGCTGACGGCTCCGGTCCACTTCCAGGGGGTGGTCACCGCATTGCTGCCGGACGGGCGCGTCACTGTCGACGACGAGGACGGTGCCGCCTGGGTCTGCCGTCGCGCGGCCAGCTGCCTGCTCAAGCCCGCCAGCGGCGACACCGTGCTGGTGTCCGGTCCCGACAGCGCGCGTGCCTACCTGATCGCGGTGATCGAGCAGGCCGACGCGTCATCGAGCTGCATCGAGGCGGCGGGCGATGTCACCTTCGCGCCCAGCGGCAACGGCCGGGTGACCATCGCGAGCGCTTCGGAGCTCAGGCTTCGCTCGGAAAAACGCTTCGTGCTCAAGACGGAAGAGGGCGAGTGCGAAATCGGCGAACTGCGGCTGGTCACGCGCTCCGTGCAGGCGGCGGCCGGAAGCGTCCGGCTGGTCGGCAAGGTCTTCGAGACCGTGGCCGACCGCATCGTGCAAATGGCGCGCCAGACGCTGCGCCTGACGGATGAAGTCGACCAGGTGCGAGCCGGCCACATGGACTACAAGGCCGGCGAGACGGTGCGCATCCACGGCCACCACACGGTGGTCACCGGCCAGGAGCTGGTGAAAGTGGACGCGGCGCAGATCCACATGGGCTAGGCAAGGAGCTACCAGATGTTTGCCAACTGTCAGCTCATGGGGATGGACATGGCGTTCCCCGACGTCTGCAAGTCGCCGGTGCCCATTCCATACCCGAACATGGCATTGGGGCCGATGGCCATTCCCAATGCCTGGAACATCCTCTTCATGGCGATGCCGGCGCACAACATGGCTACCACCACGCCGATCACCCTGGGGGACCAGCCAGGGGTGCTGGGCGGGGTCGTGTCCCAGACGTTCATGCAGCAGTCGCGGCATGTGACGGGCGCATTCACGGTGCTTCTCAAGGGTACGCCGGCCACGCGGGTCACCAGCATCACGGTGCAGAACCGTTGCAACATCGTCGGCATGCGCGTCGTGCCGAGCCAGTTCAAGGTGCTGATGCTGGCGCCCTGAAGGCGCATCGATTCAGACCGGCCCCGCCAGCGTGACCTGCTGCGGAAACCCCACCCACACGGCCAGCGCGGAGTAGTTGTCCTGCGTCTCGTCGGCCTTGGCCTCGGCCGCGCGGCGCAGCAGCGCGAGCCATTCTTCGGCGCTGTCGGCCAGTTGCAGCGAGCGCTCCATCACCTGCTGGGAGATCAGCTGCCAGAGCCCGTCGGTGCACAGCAGGAACGCGTCGCCGTCGGCCAGGCGCTGCGTCGCGGTGATGGTGGCCTCGGCCGCGGCGCGCGCGCCGAGCGCGCGGTACAGCAGATTGGTCTTCACCAGTCGCTCGCCGCCGTGGTGCTGGCTCGCGGCGGCGTCGCCCGAGCGTTCCGACAGGCTGTGGTCTTCGGTGCGCTGCATCAGCGCGCCGCGGCGGAACCAGTAGAGGCGGCTGTCGCCCACGTGGGCCCAGCAGGCCTGGTTGCTCGCCCGGTCGACGAACAGCGAAACGAAGGTCGCGCTCATGCGGCTGCGGTCGGCGAGTTCGCGCTGCTTCGCGAGGATGGCGTCGTTCGCCGCCTTCACGCAGCGCTGGATGTTGCCGGCGGCCAAAGAGGGGTCGTCGACGAAGGTGTCGAGCGCGGTGTCGACCGCGATGCGCGAGGCCAGCTCGCCGCCCGCGTTGCCGCCCACGCCGTCGCTCACCACGAAGCAGCCGTTGCGCTCGTCGAGGTGGTAGCCGATGGCGTCCTGGTTGCCGCTGCGCTCGCCCACGCAGGAGAACTGCGAGGTCGAGATCGGCACGGCGAAGGACGACGAGGAAGAGCGGGCGGCTTCAATCACGGCGCGCCTCCTTCAGCCGTTCCATCTCCTTGTCGTAGGCCTGCTGGAAGGCGCGCCCGAACACGGCCTGGAAGTCGTCCTCCACGGCCGACGTGGTCTCGGCATGCAGCGCCTGCAGCTGGCGCCACAGGCGTGCTTCGCGGCCGCCGGGCAGCAGCTTCTCGCCGATGCCGCCGTCGTGCGGCGTGTCGCGGCTGAGCGCCGCGGGATCGAAGCGCTGCAGCAGCGTGAGCAGCGCGGCACGCATGCCGGCGACCATGCCGAGCTGGTGCGACTGCAGGTCGCCGAGCGCGTCGTGCACGGCGGCCTCGGGCGGCAGGAAGCCGGGCATGCGCGCGCCGAACATCTGCATCAGCACCGCGCGGCCGTTGGGCAGGATCTTGAACGGGTTGTTCTCCTCGTCCACGATCATCGTGATCTCGGCGCGGACCTCGCGCTTGAGCATGGCGCGCGAGGACAGCAGCTCGATGGTGCCGTCGGTGAAGGCCCGCATGATGCGGCCCAGGCGCTGCATGGCCTCGATGTCGAGCGGCTGCTGGCCGGCGATCTCGGGCACGCCCGCGCCTTCGAGGAAAGCCTTGAAGAGGGCTTCGGACGAAGAGTCGGCAGTGGGTGCAGTGGGTGCAGGGGGTTGCGGCTGCGGTGGTGGCGTGGCCGGTGCGGCGACCACTGGCGGTGGCGCGGGAGGCGGTGGTGGAGGAGGAGACGGTGGCGGTGGCGGTGGCGGAGGTGCCTGTTCAATCTTCTCCACGGCGACGGCAGGTGCCGGCGCAGGCGCGGGAGGGGGTGCAGGCACGGGCGCGGGCGCCACCGGCAACGGCGGACGGAACTGCGCCGTCACCTCTCGCGCATGGTTCGAATGGCTGTACCCCGGCGAGGCCGGCTTGTTGTTCTGCAGCAGGTCGAGCGCGGGATGCACGTCGCCGGGCAGCCCTGCGTCGTGTTGCGTCAGCGCGGTCGGGCGCGGGTCGGACAGCGGCGAATGCGCGCTGTCGTCGGCCGCGAAGAAAGAGAGTGGATCGACCCCGCGCCTGAGCGCGATGTCGGACATGTCCTGGTTTGCCTGCGGGTTCATTTCCGCGAGCGGGTCGATGGGGTTGCGGCGCGCCTGCGACGGCAGCTCGAAGGGCTCGTGCGCCATCGGGTCTGGCATGGGCGCGGGCGTGGTGTCGATGCGGCGCGGCGCGTTCGCGAGGATGGCGTCCCAGTCTTCGGCGGAAGGAATCTGCGACGAGGCCGGGGCTGCCGACTTCGGCGGTACCTGCGCGGGCATGGGTGGCGGGGGCGGTACCGGCACATGCACCTGAACGGCAGGCGAGGGAGGCGGCGGCACCGGCGCGCGCGGCATCGGCATGGGCGGCGGCATTGCCACGGTGGGCTGCGTTTCGCCGATGGGCAGGGCGCCTTCGCCGAACAGGTCGGAGAACACGTCGGAGCCTGAAGAAGCCGGCAGCAAGGCGTCGATGGGCGCGGACGAAGCCGGCGCCGGCGCGAACGGCTGTGGCGCCGGCATCGAAGCAGGAGGAGGGAGAGAGGGCGGTGGCGATGGCGGCGGCGGCGGCGGCGCAGCCACCACGGCCGGCGCTGCGCGCTGCGCGCTCGCGGCCTCCAGGACGTAGCTGCCGATCGCCACGCGGTCGCCGTCGGCCACGCGGGCCTCCTGCTCGTGCACCAGTGTTTGCCCGTTGACGCTGATGGGCAGCACCGCGCTCATGTTGCGAAGCACCGCCGAGCCGTCTTCGTCGAAGCGCACCGTGGCTTGCAGGCGAGAGATCTGTCGCTGCTCGTCGGGCAGCACGAGGTGGTTGTCGGGGCTGCGCCCGATCGTTCCTCCGGGTGCGGCCAGCAGCGCCGAGGGGCCCGAGGCCACCGGCTTGCCGGCATGTTCGATCACCGTCCAACGCATGGCATCTCCATGTTCTTGTGGCGCCCGCGCAAGGTGCGCAGGGCGCGGGGACCGGCGTGGCCGGTCAACGCTTCATTCGCTTCGCGGCTTCGAAGGCCGGGCCCCACACGGGGTGCTTGCGCTCGGCCACGTTGAGGTCGAAGTTCGGGAAGGCGTCGAGGATCTTGCGGAACTGCGCGCGGCACTCGGGCACCTGGTTGGCCACGCAGTAGCTGAAGGCCTCGAGCTTCATCGCGTCGAGGCGCGTGGCCGGCTCCGCGCCGTCGAACACCGACACGCCTCCGCTCTTGAGCGTGCTGATGGCCTTGGCGTAGTCGCCTTCGTCATAGGCCTGTTGCGCGCGCTCGAGGGTGGTGCGCGCAACCTGCTGGCTCAGGCGCTCGGGTTGCGGTGCGGGCTCGGGCGGCGGCGGGGTCGTGCAACCCGTGATCACGCAAAGAGTGAACGCCAGAGCAGGCAGACATGACTTCAATCTTCTCTCCTACTTTGCGAAAGCAATGTTCGAGGCAGTGTGCCGCAGTGTTGCGACAGCGACGCTGATGCGCATGGTGAATGCGCATGACTTCGATAATATAGGCCGCGAACCAGCCAGGGAGATATCAATGCATCGACGAAGCCTGCTGCAAGGCGCACTTGCATCCACACCGTTGTTGGCGGGCCTCAGTGGGTGCGCTTCCACGGCAAAGTCATTGCCCACACCGTATGCCGTCACCGTGCGCATCGACGACGGCGTGAACCCCGACGGACGCGGCCAGGCAGCGCCCATCCTGGTGAAGGTGTTCGAGCTGAAATCTTCCGGCAACTTCGAGACGGCAGACTACTTTGCACTACAGGACCGCGACCGCGAGACGCTGGCAACGGAACTCGTGAACGCCGACCAGGCCATCATGCGCAGCGGCGAGGAGCGCGTCTTCAAGCGCGAGGCGGGTCTCGATTCGCGCGCCATCGGCATCATCGCGGGCTATCGCAAGCTGGAAGCCGCGCGCTGGCGCATCGTGCTGCCGCTCAAGGAGCCGAAGCAGACGAACCTGTACAAGGTCTGGCAGTTCTCGCCGAGCGAGCAGGCCGTACAGGTCGTGGTGCGCAAGAGTGGCATCGAGGTGCTACCAAGTCGTTAATTTTCTGTGCTCCCTAGTACGAAAGTGCGAGAAATCCGCGCTTGAAAAGCGGTGCAAATCGTAAGACGCGCCGTGTAGCATCGGAGCAAAAAAATCGTTCGATGGGAGGGCGTCCGTGCATGCGCCTTCCGCTTCCATGTGAGCACTCCCAGGAGGTTCTTTGGTGACAGTTCGCAATCAGGGCGCTGGAAGAAACGGCGTTCATCCGCAGGCGTTGGCGAATAGGGTGGTGTGGTCCGAGGGCATGTACCTGCGGCCGCAGCATTTCCAGCAGCTCGAGCGTTACGTCGAGCAATACGTGACGCGTCGCACCGCCGGCCTGCAAGGCGCTTATTGGGGTTGGCTGCATCTCGAGATAGATCGCGATGCCTATGCGCTGGGCCGTGTGTCGCTGCTCGGCGGCGCGGGCGTACTGCCCGATGGCACGCCGTTCTCCTTCGGTGCCGAAGACGCACCGCTGCCCTATGAAGTGCCCAACGACCTGACCGATGAGCTCATCGTGCTCGCACTGCCGCTGCGCAGGCCGGGCAGCGAAGAGATCATCTTCGCGGAGGACGAAGGTTCGGCCGCGCGCTTCGGCGTGATCGAGCGCGAGGTGAACGACGGCAACGCGGTCGCGCTGGGGCCGGCGGTGCTGCAGCTTGCCGCGCCGCGCCTGCGCCTTGCGCGCGCGTCATCGCTCACTGCCGAATGGCAGGCCATCGGCGCGGTGCGCGTGATCGAACGCCGCACCGACCACAAGCTGGTGGTCGACGCCAACTACATTCCGCCGGTGCTCGATGCTTCCGCGCACACCATGCTGCGCAGCATGATCGCGGAGCTGCACGGCCTGCTCACGCAGCGGTCCGAGGCACTGGCCTCGCGGCTGTCGCAGCCCGGGCGCGGCGGCGTGAGCGAGGTGTCCGACTTCCTGCTGCTGGAGCTGGTCAATCGCTATCTCGCGCTCACGTGGCATGCACAGCAGGCGGTTCAGGTGCACCCCGAGCAGCTGTTCATCGACTGGCTCAAGCTGGCCTGCCACCTGGCGACGCACACTTCGCCAACGCGGCGCCCGGTGCTGTGGCCGGTGTACGACCACGACAACCTCAACGAAAGCATTCGTCCGCTGATGGAAGAGCTGCGGCGTTCGCTGTCGGCCGTGCTCGAGCAGAGCGCGATCGCCATCGAGCTCGAGGAGCGCAGCCACGGCGTGCGCGTGGGCCGCATGCCCGACCCGGTGCTGGTGCGCAACGCGGGCTTCGTGCTTGCGGTGCATGCCGACCTGCCGGCCGACGCCATCCAGCAGCGCTTCCCCACGCAGGTGAAGATCGGCTCTGTCGAGCGCATCCGCGACCTCGTGCAGCTGCAGCTGCCGGGCGTGACCGTGCGCCCGCTGCCGGTGGCGCCCAGGCAGATTCCGTACAACGCGGGCTACCACTACTTCGAACTCGACAAGAGCGGCGACATGTGGCGCCAGCTCGAGAAGTCGGGCGGCGTGGCCATGCACCTGGCCGGTGACTTTCCCGGGCTGGCCATGGAGTTCTGGGCCATCCGTCCGTGAGGGACTCTATGAACGGTGTGAACGACATGGCCGTCGGCGCGGGAGGTTTCGTGCCGCCGAATCCAGGGGGTGGGGGCGCTGCGGACCCGGGCGGCATGCCCGCGGCGCAACGCGGCATGGGCGCGCAGCCCGAGTCATTCACCGCATGGCACGACGCGCGGCGTCCGCATGCGGGCGACACGGCGCTCGCGGGCAACAACCCGCTGGTGGCGGCCGCCAATCCATTGCTCGACCTGATTCCGCAGATCCGCGCAACCGGCCATCACCCCGCGCCGGCGCAGTTGCGCGAGCACCTGGTCGACGAGGTGCGCCGCTTCGAGACGCGCGCGCAGCAGGCGGGCATCGCGCCCGAGGTGATCATCGGCGCGCGCTACTGCCTGTGCACGGCGGTGGACGAGGCCGCCGCGCTCACACCGTGGGGCGGCAGCATCTGGTCGTCGCAGAGCCTGCTGGTGATGTTCCACAACGAAACCTGGGGCGGCGAGAAATTCTTCCAGCTGCTGTCGCGGCTGGTGCAGAACCCGCAGCAGCACCTGCACCTGATCGAGCTCATCTACTTCTGCCTGGCGCTGGGCTTCGAGGGGCGCTTCCGCGTCATCGACAACGGTCGCTCGCAGCTCGAAACGCTCAAGCAGCGCCTGCTGCAGATCATCCGGCAGACGCGCGGCGAGATCGCGGTGCCGCTGTCGCCGCACTGGCAGGACGCGAGCGCGCCGGTGCGCCGCGCGCGCAACTGGCTGCCGGTGTGGGCCGTGGGCGCGGTGGCGGCGGTGCTGCTGCTGGTGGCGTTCGCGCTGCTCACGTTCAACCTGGCGGGCACGTCCGACGGCGCCTTCGCGGCCGTCAACGCAGTGCGGCTGCCGCAGACCGCGCGCGCCGTGGTCATGCCCGCGCCCACGCCGCGCCTGCAGCGCTTCCTGGAGCCCGAAATCCGCGACGGCCTGCTCACGGTGCGCGACGAGGCCGACCGCAGCGTGGTGGTGCTGCGCGGCGACGGCCTGTTCGCATCGGGCTCCGACCGCGTGCTCGACCGCTATGCGCCGGTGCTCGCGCGCGTGGCCGATGCGCTCAACGCCGTCGAAGGCAATGTGCTCATCAGCGGCTTCAGCGACGACCAGCCGATCCGCAGCGTGCGCTTTCCGTCGAACTGGCAACTCTCGCAGGCCCGCGCCGACGCGGTGAAAAAGATGATCGCCACGCGCCTTTCGAAGCCCGAGCGCCTGCGCGCCGAAGGCCGCGGCGACGCCGACCCCATCGCGCCCAACGACTCGCCGGCCAACCGCGCGCGCAACCGTCGCGTCGAGGTCACGCTGCTGGTGGCGCCGGTGGCAGGCGTACCCGCGCCTGCGGCACAACAGCCGGGAGGAGCCCGCTGATGCTGCGCGCCATCTTCCGTTTTCTCATCAGCCGCGACCTCTGGGTGTTCCTGGGGCTGGTCGCGCTCGCGTTCCTGATCTGGATCATCGGCCCAGCCATCGCGGTGGGCCGCTACCGCCCGCTCGAAGACGAGATCGTGCGCATCGCCGTCATCGCGCTGATGTTCGTGGTGTGGCTCGCGCGGCTGGTCTACCGCAAGTGGCGCGAGCACCGCCTCAATGCGCAGCTGCTGAACCAGCTGCGCACGCCTTCCAAGAAGGAGAAAGAGGCCAAGCCCGAGGACGCGCCCGAGATCAAGGAGCTGCAGAGCGGCTTCACCGACGCCACGGCCATCCTCAAGAACATGCGCTTCGGGCAGGGGGCGGACGGCAAGCCCGCCAGCCGCTTCTCGGTGTTCGACCGGCAGTACCTGTACCAGCTGCCCTGGTACATCTTCATCGGCGCGCCGGGCTCGGGCAAGACCACGGCGCTGGTCAACTCCGACCTCGACTTCCCGCTGGCCGACCAACTCGGCAAGGCGGCCGTGCGCGGCATCGGCGGCACGCGCAACTGCGACTGGTGGTTCACCAACGAGGCGGTGCTCATCGACACCGCCGGGCGCTACACCACGCACGAGAGCAACCGCGAGACCGACGAGAGCGAGTGGAAGGGCTTCCTCGAACTGCTCAAGAAGTTCCGCCCGCGCCAGCCCATCAACGGTGCGATCCTCACCATCAGCATCGCCGACCTGCCGCTGGCCGACGACGCGCAGCGCGCGCGCCACGCAATGGCGCTGCGCAAGCGGCTGCTGGAGCTGCGCAACGACCTGGGCATCGACTTTCCGGTGTACGTGCTGGTCACCAAGACCGACCTGCTGGCGGGCTTCAACGAATACTTCGGCTCGCTGGGCCGCGCCGAGCGCCAGCAGGTGTGGGGCTTCACCTTCCCCATCGAAGGCAATGCCGCCAACAGGAACGCGAAGGCCGGCAAGGGCGCGGCCCCGCTGAAGGGCGGCGACCTGCGCGAGCGCTTCCACCAGGAATACAGGCTGCTGCACCAGCGCCTGGACGAACGCCTGCCCGAGCTGCTGGCGGCCGAGCCCGACCCGATGCGGCGCGCGCAGGCCTACCTGCTGCCGCAGCAGTTCGCGAGCTTCGAGGACATCCTCGGCACCTTCCTGGCCGACGTGTTCAATCCGTCGAAGTTCGAGGCCGCGTCGATGCTGCGCGGCGTGTACTTCACCAGCGGCACGCAGGAAGGCACGGCCTTCGACCGCGTGATGGGCGCCATCAAGCGCTACCTGCAGGTCAACGCACCGCCCGCGCCGCCGCCGGGCCCGGGCAAGAGCTACTTCCTGAAGGAACTGCTGCAGCAGGTGATCTTCCGCGACGCGGGCGTGGCCGGCACCAACCTGCGCTGGTACCGGCGCAAGCGCGCCATCGACATCGCGGGCTACAGCCTGATCGGCGTGCTGCTGGTGGTGCTGCTGGGCGCGTGCGTGAACAGCTGGCGCAACAACAAGGACTACGTGGCCGAGGTCGACGGCAACGCCAAGGCCTTCAACAAGGCGGCGGCGCGCGGCGAGCTGCCGACGGTGGTCGATTCGGGCGGCGACATCGCGAGTTCGCTGCTGATCCTCGACCGGCTGCGCGACCTGCCGAAGTCGAGCCACTTCGACGTCGGCGATCCGCCGCTGTCGTACCGCTTCGGCCTCTACCAGGGCGAGAAGCTGCAGGCCGCCACCGACGGCGTCTACCAGCGTGCCCTGGAAACCGTGCTGCTGCCGCAGGCCGCGCAGCGCGTGGAGCAGTCGCTGCGCGAGGCCTCGAAGAACGACGCCGAATACAGCTACGAGGCGCTCAAGGCCTACCTGATGCTGTTCGACGCCGAGCGCTACGACGCCGATTTCCTGCAGGCCTGGCTGCTGAGCGACGTGGACCGCAAGATCGGCGCGTCGCTCACGCGCGAACAGCGCACCAACCTCGAGTCGCACCTGAAGGCGCTGTTCGCGGGCCGCGTGCTGACTTCGCCCTTCGCGAAGGACGAGCGCCTCATCACCCAGACGCGCGAGCGCCTGGCCGGCGTGCCGCTGGCGCAGCGCTCCTATGCGCGGCTGCGGCGCATCCTGCTGCAGACCAGCCCGCCCAACGCCTTCACCATCGCGGAGGCGGGCGGCGCCGAATCGGCGCTGGTGATCCGCCGCGCGAGCGGCAAGCCGCTGACCGACGGCATTCCCACGCTCTTCACCTACCGCGGCTACTGGGACATCTTCGACAAGCGCATGGCCGAGACCACGCTGTCGCTCGAGCAGGAAGACCGCTGGGTGCTGCAGATCCGCGCGCCGGGCATTGCCGACATCACCTCGCGCGAACTGCTGCTGCGCGAAGTGCGCAGGCTCTATCTGACCGATTACATCCGCGTGTGGGACGAGTACCTCACCGACATCCGGCTGGCAGACAGCCGCTCGCTGCTGCAGAGCATCCAGATGACGCGCGTGCTCTCGACCTCGGAGTCGCCGATGTCGCGCATCATCCGCGGCGCCGCGCGCGAGACCGACCTGCTGCGCAACCACGACGAGGCCGCGCGCAGCCTGCTCGACCAGGCGCAGAACCGCGTGGCCAGCACGCGCGAGCGCATCGAGCAGCTCATCGGCCAGCCCGATGGCAGCCAGCGCCGCAATGCGCAGGTGGACAGGCCCGAGTCGCTGGTCGACAACCACTTCGAGCCGCTGCGCCGCATGGTGACGGCACCCAAGCAGGGCGGGCAGGCGCCCATCGACGCGACCGCCGCGCTCATCAACGAGCTCTACACCTTCCTCACGGCCACCGACACCGCGCTGCGCAGCGGCAACATCCCGCCGTCGAGCGACGCCGTCACCAAGGTGCAGGCGGAAGCGGGGCGCCTGCCGGTGCCGTTCCAGGGCATGCTCAACGACCTGTCGGCCACCGCGTCGTCGAAGGCGGCGGCGGTGACGCGGCAGAACATCGGCCAGAGCGCGGCCGCCAGCATCGGCACGTTCTGCAACCAGGCCATCGCGGGGCGCTACCCGTTCTCGCGCGGCTCCAGCCGCGACGTGGCCTCGGGCGACTTCGCGCAGCTGTTCGCGCCGGGCGGGATGATGGACGACTTCTTCCAGAAGAACCTCATCACCCAGGTCGACACCTCGGTCAACCCGTGGGCCTTCAAGCGCGGCGTGGACGGCAGCGCCGCGGGGCGCTCGGCCTACCTCGATTCGTTCCAGAAGGCGCAGGCGATCCGCGACGTGTTCTTCTCGGGCATGGCGGGCGGGCGCACGCCGTCGTTCACGCTCGACATCCGTCCCGAGGACATGGACGCCGCGCTCACGCAGTTCACGCTCGACGTCGACGGCCAGACAGTGCGCTATGCGCATGGCCCGCAGGCGCCCAGCACCGTCAAGTGGCCCGGGCCGCGCAACAGCAACCAGGTGCGCCTGCAGGTGACAACCGCCAACGGCACGCCCGCCGGCGGCATCGTGACCGAGGGGCCGTGGGCGCTGCACCGCCTGTTCGACAAGGCCTCCATTTCGTCGGGCAGATCCCCCGAATCCTTCACCGCGACCTTCGACCTGCAGGGCAAGAAGGTGGTGCTGGCGGTAACGGCCAACAGCGTCTACAACCCGCTTCGCCTTGCGCAGATGAACAGCTTCTCGTGCCCCGGGAAATCATGAGCACCCCCAGGCTTCGCGCACTTCGTGCCGCTTCTCCGCCCTCCGTGCAGGGGGCAACACCGGCGGCCCGGCAAAGCCGGTTCCGCGGTGCTCTTGGCATATGCCGCGAGGTTGTCGGGAGGCATACGCAATGAACAGCAGCATTCCCCCGCAGGCCTGGGTGCCCGTCGACGAACAGATCGGCTGGTACGGCAAGCTGCCCGCCGCCGGCGACTTTCTCTACCGCCGCATGCCGCGCGAACTGCAGGCGTGGTGGGACCGCTGGATGCAGAACGGCCTGGGCAGCTTCAAGCGCTGGCCCGACGCCATGACGCGGCACTACGCCGTGGCGCCGGTGTGGAACTTCGCGATTCCCGCCACGCAGGGCGTCGATGCCGTGCAGTTCGGCTGCCTCGCGCCGAGCTGCGACCGCGTGGGCCGCTACTACCCGGTGTGCGTCACCCTGCAGGTGGCCGCGCGCAACTACCGGCCGTCGGTGCTGGAGGGCTCGGCAGCGTGGTACTGGCAATGCGGCAGCGCGCTGCTGCAGGCCATCCGCCACGGCGTGGCGCCGGACCAGTTCGACGGCCAGGTGCTGGCCGCGGGCCGCGCCGGCTTTCACACGGCCAGCGGCGGCTCGGACGACATTCTCTCGATCCTCGGGCCTACAGCGGGTGGCGCGAGCGCCCAGCAGCGGCTCGGCTGGCCGGAGCTTCCACTGTGTTTCGACCCGCTCGGCAGCACCAGCTACTGGTGGACCAACCAGGCCGACGGTTCGCCGTTGCGCACCGCGGCCCATGGCGGCGGGCTCAACACACCGCTGTTTTCCAAGTTGTTTTCGCAGGGGCATGTGCCATGGGCATGAAAAGCCGACATCCCGAGGGAGGAGAAGACGCATGAGCACCACGCAGGGCAGCGCAGGCGCGGCGGCCGATACGCCAGCCGATGAACGCCCGCATCCGCTGGAGCCGGGCCACCGGCTCGATGAATTCGAACTGCTCGAGGTGATCGGCGAGGGCGGCTTCGGCATCGTCTACCGCGCGTACGACCACTCGCTGCAGCGCGAAGTGGCCATCAAGGAATACATGCCGTCGATGCTCGCGCGCCGCGTGGGCGACGACAGCGTGCTCGTGCGCTCCGAGCGCCTCGCGGCCACCTTCCAGGCGGGGCTGCGCAGTTTCATCAACGAGGCGCGCACACTCGCGCAGTTCAGCCATCCCGCGCTCGTGCGCGTGCATCGTTTCTGGGAGGCCAACTCGACCGCCTACATGGCGATCCAGCTCTACAAGGGCCGCACCCTGAGGCGCCTTGCCGAAGACGAACCCGGCCGCATTAACGAGGCTTGGCTGCTCGGCATGCTGGGGCCGCTGCTGGGGGCACTGGAGACGCTGCACCGCAGCCAGTGCTTCCACCGCGACATCGCGCCCGACAACATCTTCATCCAGCCCGACGACCTGCCGGTGCTGCTCGATTTCGGCGCGGCGCGAAAGTCCATCGCCGACCTGGTCGACGAGGTGGCGGTGATGGTGAAGTCGGGCTACTCGCCCATCGAGCAGTACGCCGACGACAACACCCTGCTGCAGGGCCCCTGGACCGACCTGTACGCGCTGGGCGCCGTGCTCTACCGTGCGGTGACCGGCCATCCGCCGCCCTCGGCCGTGGTGCGCAGCGTGCAGGACGCCTACGTGCCGCTGTCTTCGATGGGCCGCGACGACCTGAGCCCGGGCTTCTGCGCCGCGGTCGACCACACCCTGGCCGTGCACAGCAAGGACCGCACGCAGACCGTGGCCGCCTTCGCCGCAGAACTGGGGCTGGTCAAGCTGGGCGACATCTATGTGAGCGGCATGGGCGTGCCGGCGGTGATCATTCCTGCGGCGCCCGTGTCGTCGACACCTCCGCCTCCGCCGCTCGCGCCGCAGCAGTTCTCGCCGATGTCGGGGCCGGTGCCGCTGGAACCCTTGCCGGTGGCTGCCGTCGAGGCGCCGGCCCCGGCACCGGCGCCGGCAGTGAAGAAGACCAGGACGCAGAAAGCTGCGTCGTCGCGCCGTCCGCCCTGGGTCATGGTGGGTGTGCTGGTGTTCGCGCTCGTGGCCGTGGGTGGCTGGATCGGGCTGCGCCTGACCTCCGGCATGAAGCCGCAGCAGACCTCCACCGCGATGGTGCCGGTGCCGCCGCCGGCTTCGCCGATGTCGAGCAACATGTCGCCGCCCGCGGTGATGCCTCCGCCGGCCACCGATGCCGGTGCCGCATCGGGCACGCCGGCAGCAGCCACTCCGCCTGTCACCGATGGAGGCCCGACGACGGCCCCGGCCGCTGTTGGCGGCAGCGCCGGCACCACGGTCGCCGGTGCGCCGGCCGCAACGCCTGCCACGCCGGCCGGCGCACCGCTGACGCCGATCGAGAACGTGCCGGTCAATCCGCCGGCCACGACACCGGCCGATACGGCGCTTGCGACCGCCGAGGCGGAAGACTGGAGCCTGGCCCAGGCCGAGAACACACGCGAAGGCTACGAGGCCTACCTGCGCCGCTACCGCCGAGGGCTGCACGCCCGCGACGCCCGCAACGCCATTGCCGAGCTGAACCGGCTGTCTCCTCCCACGGTGCCGGCCGCGCCCGACGCGACCGCCGCCGCACCGGGCATGGGCCGCGTGGTGCTCAACATCCGCCCCTGGGGCCAGGTCTTCGTCGACGGCGCCGACCGCGGCGTGAGCCCGCCGCTCAAGTCGCTGCCGCTGCGTCCCGGCATCTACAACATCGAGGTGCGCAACGGCGACCTCGAGGTGTATCGGCAACGGGTGACCGTGCAGGACAGCAAGTCGGCGCCTGTGGTGAGTCACGAGTTCAAGTAGCGGGCTGCAGCTGCCTCCGGATTCTTCAGGCGCTGCCCCGCAGCGCCCGCCGGTACTGCACCGCCTCCGCCAGATGCTCCACCTGCACCGCCTGCGCCGACCCCAGGTCCGCGATCGTGCGTGCCACCTTCAGCGCGCGGTGCGTGCTGCGCGCGGACCATCCCAGCTTGGCCGCCGCGTTGAACATGAACTTGCGGGCCGCATCGTCGAGGCCGGCGTGCTGGTCGATCGCGCTGCCCTGCAGCGACTGGTTGGCGTACCCCTGGCGCTGCATCGCACGTTCGCGCGCGGCGATCACCCGGCCGCGGATGCTCTCCGTCGATTCGCCGGGGGGCGCGTCTAGCAGTTGCTGCGCCGACACCGCGGGCACCTCGATGTGCAGGTCGATGCGGTCGAGCAGCGGGCCGCTGAGCTTGCCCTGGTAGCGCGAGATCTGGTCGGGCGTGCAGCGGCAGGCTTTTGAAGCGGAACCCAGGTAGCCGCAAGGGCAGGGGTTCATCGCGGCGATCAACTGGAATCTGGCCGGGAATTCGGCACTCCGGGCGGCGCGGGCAATGGTGATGGTGCCGGTTTCCAGCGGCTCCCGCAGCGCCTCCAGCGCCGAGCGGGCGAATTCCGGAAACTCGTCCAAGAAGAGAACGCCGTGGTGCGCGCGCGAGATCTCTCCGGGCCGGGGCGGAGAACCGCCACCTACGAGTGCCACCGCGCTGGACGTGTGATGCGGCGCAGACGTGGGCCGGAGCATCCAGCGCTCCGTCGCGAAGCGGCCGCCCAGGCTGGCCACCGCCGCGCTCTCGAGCGCCTCCTCGATGCTCATGGCCGGCAGCAGCCCCGCGAAGCGCTGCGCGAGCATCGACTTGCCCGATCCCGGCTCGCCCATCATCAGCAGGCTGTGGCCGCCGGCCGCGGCGATTTCCAGCGCGCGTTTGGCGCCCGCGTGCCCCTTGACGTCGGCCAGGTCGGCGTAGCGCGGTGCGCTGGCGCCGGGCGCCGCACGGATCCGCGCCCAGCCGTCGGGCGGCGGATCGGGCCATTGCGAGGCTGCCTCGGTGTCGACCACGAACTGCCGCACCACATCCAGCAGATGCCGTGCGCCATAGACCTCGCCGTCGGGCACCAGAGCGGCCTCGTGCGCACTGTCCAGGGGCAGCACCAGCCGCGTCGCCACGCCGCGCGTGTGCAGGGCCAGCGCCATGGCCAGGGCGCCGCGCACCGGCCTCAGCTCGCCCGAGAGCGACAGTTCGCCCGCGAACTCGTGTCCGGCCAGCCTGGCGCCGTCGATCTGCCCGCTGGCCGCGAGGATGCCCAGCGCGATGGGCAGGTCGAAGCGCCCGGAGTCCTTGGGCAGGTCCGCGGGGGCCAGGTTCACCACTATCTTCTTGTTGTTGGGGTATTCGAGCCCCGCGTTCTGGATAGCCGAGCGCACGCGTTCGCGGGCTTCCTTGACCTCGGTTTCCGCCAGGCCGACCAGCGTGAAGCTGGGCAGGCCGTTGGCCAGATGCACCTCGACCGTGACACTGGCCGCTTCCAGCCCCAGCAAGGCTCGGCCCTGCACCAAAGACAAACTCATTTCTCTCCCTGTCCCCAAGATGGTGCGTCCATCTGTGGTGTGTCCGCGGTGGTGCGAACCTGTTGAAAGCCGCAACCGCTCGAAACAAGCGTTGTAACGATTTCGCTCACAACACGACGCGGGCGAGTCGCATGGGGCACAGGTATTTGTGCAGTTTGGCACGCTCCCTGCTTTGAGCCTCTCAGGTCCAACAACACACTTGCGAGGAGTTTCCCGATGACGCACCGTACCGCCGCCAAGGCGATGATCGTTCTGGCCGCTGCATTGACCGCTTCGGGCGCAGCCCTGGCCCAGGCGACGACCGATGCCCCGGCCGCCGCGCCCGCCCCGGATTTCACGGGCAACGTCTCGCTGACCACGAACTACAAGTTCCGCGGCCAGGACCAGGACATGATCGGCAAGAACGACTACGCCAAGACCAAGGGCTTCAAGCCCGCGATCCAGGGCGGCTTCGACTACGCCTTCGGCAGCAGCGGCTTCTACGTGGGCAACTGGAACTCCAGCGTCAACTGGCAGAAGGGCAACAGCATCGAGAGCGACATCTACGGCGGCTACAAGTTCAAGGCCGGCCCGCTCGACATGGACGTGGGTGCGCTCACCTACATCTACCCGGGCAACTCGGCGGGCAACACCACCGAGCTGTACGTCGGCGCGACCTATGCCAACGAAACCTTCGGTTCGTTCACCGCCAAGTACTCGCACACCGTGTCGAAGGACTACTTCGGCTACGCCGGCAACAAGGCCGGCTCGGGCCTGAAGGGCACCAACACCGGCTACCTGAACCTGTCGTACAGCAAGGAAATCGTGCCCAAGGTCACGCTGAAGGCGGCCGTGGGCTACACCAACATGTCCAGCGACATCCGCAGCCTGGGCTACAAGAGCTACGTGGACTACAACGTGGGCGCGAGCTACGACTTCGGCAACGGCCTGTCGCTGACCGGCTCGGTGCAGGGCGCCAACAAGAAGAGCTCGTACCTCGCGGTGTCCAACCCGGGCATCGACCTCGGCTTCGGCCCCATCGGCCAGACCACCTACTCGCCGAACAAGGCGCGCTTCATCCTCACGCTGACGAAGACGCTGTAAGCAGCAGAACAACGAGATGCGGCCCAAGCTGCCGCATCGTTTCATTTCCATCCAAAGGAGAAAACTCATGAAGCTGGTCACAGCCATCATCAAACCGTTCAAGCTCGACGAGGTGCGCGAAGCACTGTCGGCCATCGGCGTGCAGGGGATCACCGTCACCGAGGTGAAGGGCTTCGGACGCCAGAAGGGCCACACCGAGCTCTACCGCGGCGCGGAGTACGTGGTCGACTTCCTGCCCAAGGTGAAGATCGAGGCGGCCGTCTCCGACGACCTCGTGGATCGCGTGATCGAAGCCGTCGAAGGCGCCGCCCGTACCGGCAAGATCGGCGACGGCAAGATTTTTGTCTACAACCTCGAGCAGGTCGTTCGCATCCGCACCGGCGAAACGGGCCGCGAAGCCCTCTGATCGAGTCCTGGCCCGAAAGAACAACGATTATGAAAAAACTGCTTGTCTCTCTTGCGCTCGGCTTGAGCGTGCTTGCCGCCGGTACTTCCGGCTTCGCACAGACCCCGGCAGCGCCTGCTGCCGAGGCACCGGCCGCAACGGCTCCCGCAGCGGCAGCGCCCGCCGCGGCGGCTCCGGCCGATGCAGCCGCGGCACCCGCCGCAGCGGCGCCCGCGGCCGCACCCGCCGCTGCCCCGGCTCCGAAGATCGACTCCGGCGACACCGCCTGGATGCTGACTTCGACCCTCCTCGTGATCCTGATGACCATCCCCGGCCTCGCGCTGTTCTACGGCGGCCTGGGCCGTTCGAAGAACATGCTGTCGGTGCTGATGCAGGTCTTCGTGATCTTCTCGCTCATCAGCATCCTGTGGGCCGTCTACGGCTACAGCCTGGCCTTCTCGGGTGACGGCAACTTCTTCGGAGGATTCGACAAGATCTTCATGAAGGGCATCACGCAGGAAACCTTCGGTGCGCTGACCACCATTCCCGAATACGTGTTCGTCGCCTTCCAGGGCACGTTCGCGGCCATCACCGTGGCGCTGATCGTCGGCGCCTTCGCGGAGCGCGCCAAGTTCTCGGCCGTGCTGCTGTTCTCGGTGCTGTGGTTCACCTTCAGCTACGTGCCGATCGCCCACATCGTGTGGGGCGGCGGCCTGCTGGGCAAGGACGGCGCGCTGGACTTCGCCGGCGGCACCGTGGTGCACATCAACGCCGGTGTGGCCGGTCTCGTGGGTGCCTACATGGTCGGCAAGCGCGTCGGCTACGGCAAGGAAGCGTTCACGCCTCACTCGCTCACGCTCACCATGGTCGGCGCTTCGCTGCTGTGGGTCGGCTGGTTCGGCTTCAACGCCGGCTCGGCTGGTGCCGCCAACGCCCTGGCCGGCCTGGCCTTCATCAACACGGTGCTCGCCACCGCTGCCGCCGCGCTGTCGTGGATCCTGGGCGAGAGCCTGCACAAGGGCAAGGCCTCGATGCTGGGTGCAGCATCCGGTGCCGTCGCCGGCCTCGTGGCCGTCACGCCCGCCGCCGGTTTCGTCGGCCCGATGGGTTCGATCGTGCTGGGCCTGCTGGCCGGCCTGGTCTGCCTGTGGGGTGTCGGCGGCCTGAAGCGCATGCTGGGTGCGGACGACGCGTTCGACGTGTTCGGCGTGCACGGCGTGGGCGGTATCCTGGGTGCCATCCTGACCGGCGTGTTCGCGGCCAAGGGCCTCGGCGGCACCGGCGGCGCGACGCCCGACACCTTCTCGATGGGCGCGCAAGTCTGGATCCAGATCAAGAGCGTGGCGCTCACGGTCGTGTGGTCCGGCGTGGTGGCCTTCATCGCCTACAAGATCGCCGACCTGACCCTCGGCCTGCGTGTGTCGGAAGAAGAAGAGCGCGAAGGCCTCGACATTTCTTCCCACGGCGAAACCGCATACAACAGGTAAACCGAAGCCCCCTTGCAGGGGGCAGCACCTGCGGCCCGGCAGAGCCGGTTCCGCGGTGCTACTGAACTGAAGAACAAGTTTTTCAAGCGAGGTCTCCTTTGGATGTTCAGCCCGCAAGCGCTCCGGCGCCGGCGGGCTTTTTTTTGGCCGCAGGCGCAATGGGCGGGAGCACAATCGGCCCACCATGTGGACCTCCATCGAAGACAGCCTCTGCGAGCTCGGCGAATCGCCGTTCTGGCACCCTCAGGAACGATCGCTCTACTGGCTCGACATTCCCGGCCGCGCCGTGCTGCGAACGCGCGGCGACATCGGCACGCCGGGCGCCACGGTCGAGCGCTGGGCCCTGCCCACCGAGCCCGGCTGCATGGCACCGGCGCGGCGCGGCGGCCTCGTCATTGCGCTGCGCGACGGCATCTACCGTGCGCGCGAATGGGGCGGCGAGCTGGCCGCGATGGCGCGCGTGGAGCACGACGTGCGCACCATGCGCTTCAACGACGGCAAGTGCGACGCGCTGGGCCGCTTCTGGGGCGGCTCGCTCAACGAGGCCAAGGACCGGCCCAACGCCGCGCTCTACTGCCTCGACGCGCGCAGCGACACCGGCATCTCGCCCACCATCACGCAGATGGCCAACCAGGCCACCACCGCCAACGGCCTCGCCTTCTCGCCCGACGCCCGCACCCTCTACTGGGCCGACACCGCGGCGCACGTGGTGCATGCATGGGACTGGGACGCCGAGGCCAATTCGCTCTCGCATGTGCGAGTGTTCCAGCAGTTCGGCGCCAAGCCCGAAGGCTGGACGCCCGCGTCGCCGCTGCACTACGACGGCCGCCCCGACGGCGCCACCATCGATGCGCAGGGCCACTACTGGGTGGCCATGTTCGAAGGCGCGCAGCTGCTGCGTTTTTCGCCCTCGGGCGAGCGCGTGGCCTCCGTCGCAGTACCGGTGCAGTGCCCGACCATGCCCTGCTTCGGCGGCGACGACCTGAAGACGCTGTTCGTCACCAGCGCCCGCAAGGGCCGCCCGGCTGACGAGATCGCGCAGCGCCCGGCCTCGGGCATGGTGATCGCGATGCGGGTCGACACGCCGGGACTGCCGGTGAGCTTCTTCGAAGACTGAAGGCCGAAGAGGGTTCTCAGGCGCGCATGGCTCTGCAGCACATTCCGCCGATCCAGTGCCTGCTGACCTTCGAGGCGGTGGCGCGGCTGCGGCATGCGGGCCGCGCGGCCGACGAGCTGTGCGTCACGCCCAGCGCGGTGAGCCACCGCATCCGCCAGCTCGAGGCGCACGTGGGCTTCAAGCTGTTCGGGCGCAGCGACTTCAGCCTCACGGCCGACGGCGCGGCCTATCTTGCGAACGTGCGCACCGGGCTTGCCGCACTGCAGGCCACGCCGTTGGGCGGCGGCGCGGCTCAGCGCGCGACGCGCCTTCGCATCGCCGTCACGCCGACCTTCAGCCGGCAGTTCCTCATGCCCCGGCTCGAGCTGTTCCGCAACATCTATCCCGACATCGAACTGGTGCTGCAGGTGTCCATTCCGCTGCTCGACGTGACGGCCGAGCAGGCCGACCTGGAGGTGCGCTACGGCCCCGGCGGGTACGCCGACTGCGAGCACCGCCTCGTGCTCGAGGAGCAGGTGGTGCCCTCCTGCAGCCCGAGCTACCTCAACGAGTTCGGGCCGTTCCACGGCTTTCGCAGCGCGGCCGAGATCGCAAGCGCGCGGCTGATCCGCAGCCCGCTCGAGCCCTGGGGCACCTGGTTCGCGAGCTGCGGGCTCGACCAGCCCGAGCCCCACGTCGGCTCGCAGTTCAACGACCTGGGGCTGGTGTACGACGCCGCTGCCAGCGGCTTCGGCGTGGCGCTGGTGCGCCAGAAGATGGGCGCGGCGTGGTTCGAGTCGGGGCGGCTGGTGGCGCTGTCCGACCGGGCGGTGGCGTCGCCGCACCGGCACTACATCTGCTGGCAGCCGGGCACGCTGGAACGCTGGGAGTGCGCGGCCTTCGCCGACTGGCTCGAACAGAGCCTGCGCTGACGCCGCCGGCAAAGTTCTCTCAAGCACCCGGCAAAAATCCATCAACCCGGGGCTGCCGGAATGTCCGTAGAGTGCGGTACACCCGAGACATCCGCGAACAGAAGAAAAGAGGCCCGCCGATGAACGCGCCGCTCACCCCCACGCACCACGATTCGCTACAGAAAACAGAGCGCCAGTCCCAGGTGGTCCGCGCGCTGCAGGCGCACCTGCCCGCCCACGCGCTGATCTGGCACGACGAAGACACGACGCCCTACGAGTGCGACGGCCTCACCGCCTACCGGGCGCGTCCGCTGGTGGTGGCCCTGCCCGAGACCGAGGCGCAGGTGGCCGCCGTGCTCAAGACCTGCCACCAGCTCGGCGTTCCCGTGGTGGCGCGCGGCGCGGGCACCGGGCTGTCGGGCGGCGCCATGCCGCACACCATGGGCGTGACGATGTCGCTCGCCAAGTTCAACCGCATCCTGAAGATCGACCCGGTGAGCCGCACGGCGGTGGTGCAGTGCGGCGTGCGCAACCTGGCCATCAGCGAGGCTGCCGCGCCCTTCAACCTCTATTACGCGCCCGATCCGTCCAGCCAGATCGCCTGCACCATCGGCGGCAACGTGGCCGAGAACTCGGGCGGCGTGCACTGCCTCAAGTACGGCCTGACGCTGCACAACGTGCTGCGCGTGCGCGGCTTCACGGCCGAGGGCGAGCCCCTCGAGTTCGGCGGCGACGCGCTCGACGCACCGGGGCTCGACCTGCTCGCGCTGGTCATCGGCAGCGAGGGCATGCTGGCCGTGACCACCGAGGTCACCGTCAAGCTGGTGCCCAAGCCGCAGCTCGCGCGCTGCATCATGGCCAGCTTCGACGACGTGCGAAAGGCCGGCGACGCGGTGGCCGCGGTGATTGCGGCGGGCATCATCCCGGCGGGGCTGGAAATGATGGACAAGCCCATGACCGCCGCGGTCGAAGACTTCGTGCGCGCGGGCTACGACCTCGACGCCGCCGCCATCCTGCTGTGCGAATCGGACGGCACGCCCGAGGAGGTGGAAGAAGAAATCGGCCGCATGACCGCCGTGCTGCGCGGCTGCGGCGCCACCGCCATCGCCTGCAGCACCAGCGAGGAAGAGCGCATGAAGTTCTGGAGCGGGCGCAAGAACGCGTTTCCCGCATCGGGCCGCATCAGCCCGGACTACATGTGCCTCGACTCCACGATTCCGCGCAAGCGGCTCGCCGACATTCTTCTGGCCATCCAGGAGATGGAGAAAAAATACAACCTGCGCTGCTGCAACGTGTTCCACGCGGGCGACGGCAACCTGCACCCGCTGGTGCTGTTCGACGCCAACGACCCCGACGAGCTGCACCGCTGCGAGCTCTTCGGCGCGGACATCCTGGAGACCAGCGTAGCCATGGGCGGCACGGTGTCGGGCGAGCATGGCGTGGGCGTGGAGAAGCTCAACAGCATGTGCGTGCAGTTCACTGCGGCGGAGAACGAGCAGATGTTCGGGGTGAAGCGCGCGTTCGATCCCGAAGGGATGCTGAACCCCGGCAAGGTGATCCCCACGCTGCAGCGCTGTGCCGAGTACGGCAAGCAGGTGGTGCGAGGGGGGAAGTTGTCGCATCCGGATCTGCCGAGGTTCTGATGAAGGGTTGTCTTGTTTTTTCTTGTCGGGCTCGTTCGGGGCGCGCTCACGCCGACGGGGTACCTTGCTCCGCGAATGTCCCCCGGCCTGCGGCCTCCTCCTTTATTTCGCTGCGCAAGGTACCCCGCCGTCGTGATCGATGGACGCAGCGGTTGATCCGACAGCACGGGGAGAGCGCCCGATGTGCACAGGGCGCCGGGTGCTCCCCGCAGCGAAATAAAGGAGGAGCCGAAGGCGGGGGACATTCGCGGAGGGGAGTACCCGGTGGCCTGTGCACTCGCCCCGAACAACAACATCAAAGACAACAAGCCCGATGAGCATCGACACCGCCCTCCACCAGATAGTCGAGCGCATCCGTGCCGCCGCGACACAAGCCACGCCCCTGTCCATTCGCGGCGGTGGCACGAAAGACTTCTACGGCGAAACGCCGCCAGGCGAGGTGCTCGACACGCGCTCGCTCACCGGCATCACCAGCTACGAACCGAGCGAACTGGTCGTCACCGTGCGGGCCGGAACGCCGCTTGCCGAACTCGAAGCGGCACTCGCCGACAAAGGCCAGTGCCTGCCTTTCGAACCGCCGCGCTTCGGCAACGACGGAACCGTCGGCGGCATGGTCGCGGCGGGGCTCAGTGGCCCTGCGCGAGCCAGCGTCGGGGCAGTGCGCGACTACGTGCTCGGCGCCACGCTCGTCAACGGACGCGGCGAGGTGCTGAGCTTCGGCGGCCAGGTGATGAAGAACGTCGCGGGCTATGACGTGTCGCGCGTGCTCGCGGGCTCGCTCGGCACGCTGGGCGTGATCGCGGAGGTGAGCCTCAAGGTGTTGCCTGTCCCGCCGGCCGAAGCCACGCTCGAATTCGCCTGCGGCCAGGCCGATGCGCTGCGGCTGCTCAACGAGTGGGGCGGCCGGCCGCTGCCGCTGAATGCGAGCTGCTGGTTCGAATACGCCGGCGCGGGCGCGCTGTACCTGCGGCTGCGCGGCGCCGTCGCCGCCGTGGAGGCCGCATGCGCGCATCTGGGCGGCGAGCGCAAGGACGACCTGCGCGCGGCCGCCGACTGGCAGTCGCTGCGCGACCAGCAGCTGCCGTGGTTCTCCGCCGACGAAGGCGGCGATGCGCTATGGCGCCTCAGCGTGCCGCAGACCGCGCCCGTGCTGGCGCTCGACGGCGCCGCCGCGCCGCTCATCGAATGGCACGGCGGCCAGCGCTGGTACAAGGCGCCGCCCGGGCAGGCCGTGCGCATCCGCGAGATCGCACGCGCGGCGGGCGGCCATGCCACGCTGTTCCGCCTGCCTGCCGCTGCCGCGCAAACCCACGTACCGCGGTTCGACAGCATGAGCGCGCCCATCGAACGCATCCAGCGCGCGCTGATGCGCGAGTTCGATCCGCACGGCCTCTTCCATCGCGGCCGCCTGCTCGCGTCCTCCTGAGCACGACAAGAACAACCATGCAAACCGAACTCGCCCCCGAATTCCGCGGCACCGACGAGGGCCGCGAGGCCGAAGCCATCCTGCGCAAATGCGTGCACTGCGGCTTCTGCACCGCCACTTGCCCGACCTACCAGCTGCTCGGCGACGAGCTCGACGGACCGCGCGGGCGCATCTACCTCATCAAGCAGGTGCTCGAAGGCAAGGCGCCGACGCGCAGCACGCAGCTGCACCTCGACCGCTGCCTCACCTGCCGCAATTGCGAGAGCACCTGCCCGAGCGGCGTGCAGTACGGCCACCTCGTCGACATCGGCCGCAAGATCGTCGACGAGAAAGTGCCGCGCCCCGCGGCCGAATCTGCGAAGCGCTGGCTGTTGAAGGAAGGCCTGCCGTCGCCGCTCTTCGGCCCCGCGATGAAGCTCGGCCAGGCTGTGCGCGGCCTGCTGCCCGAGGCCCTGAAGGCCAAGGTGCCCGCGAAGCAGGAAGCCGGTGCCTGGCCCACCGCCACGCATGCGCGCAAGGTGCTCATGCTCGCGGGCTGCGTGCAGCCGTCGATGATGCCGAACATCAACAGCGCCACCGCGCGCGTGCTCGACGCGGCCGGCATCCAGGCGCTGATTGCGCCCGAAGCGGGCTGCTGCGGCGCGGTGAAGTTCCACCTGAACGACCAGGACGGCGGCAAGGCGCAGATGCGCGCCAACATCGACGCCTGGTGGCCCTTCGTGGAGCGCAACGAGGTCGAGGCCATCGTCATGAACGCATCGGGCTGCGGCGTCACCGTGCGCGAGTACGGCCACATCCTCCAGCACGACACGGCCTACGCGCTGAAGGCCGCGCGCATCAGCGAACTCACGCGCGACCTGAGCGAGCTGCTGCCCGACCTCGTGCCCTTGCTAAAGGCCCGCGTGAAGGCGCCTGCGGGCGTGGTGGCCTATCACCCGCCCTGCACGCTGCAGCACGGCCAGAAGCTGCGCGGCGGCGTCGAGACGCAGCTGCGCGCGCTGGGCTTCGACATGCGCGTGGCCATGAACGAATCGCACCTGTGCTGCGGCTCGGCCGGCACTTACTCGGTGCTGCAGCCCGAGCTGGCCTACCCGCTGCGCGACCGCAAGCTCGGGCACCTGAAGCAGCTGCAGCCGAAGGTCATCGCCTCGGCCAACATCGGCTGCATCACGCACTTGCAAAGCGGCAGCGGCGACACGCCTGTGCGGCACTGGATCGAGCTGCTGGACGCCGCGCTGGACGCGGCCTGATCGCACAGCAGGGGAGGGCGCGGTCCGACTCGCGCGAAGGCGCGTGGCGGCGCATCATGGCGGCACCGATTTCGCAAGGAGCCAGTGCCATGTCCCATGTTTCCGCCCCCCTCGTTTCTTCTTCCAGGCTGCTGCGGCGCGCGCTGCTCGCGGGCATCTGCGCAGCCGGCGCCGTGGCGGCGCAGGCACAGGGCGCCATGCCGGCGTGGCAGGGCGCCGGCTCGGCACGCTATGTGTGCGGCGGCATCGGCTCGGACGAATCGCAGGCGATGCGCGCGGCCATGAAGGAACATCCGCTGGCGCTGCTGTTCGCACGTGCCGACGGCGCCTACCTGGCGAATGTGGACGTCACGATCAAGGGCGGCGACGCCAGCAACGCCGCGGCGCTGGCGTTCCGCGCCAACGGCCCGGTCTGCCTGGTCGACGTGCCCGCCGGGCGCTATGTCATCGATGCGTCCACGGCCGGTGGCGCCGCGAAGTCCCAGACGGTGACGGTGGGCAGCGGCGGCTCCAAGACCGCCGACTTCCGCTTCTGACGGCTTGCGGCGGGGTCAGCCCGCCGCCGCCAATGCCGCTTCCACGTCGCGCGTGAGCGAAGCCGGCGTGTCCAGCGGCGCATAGCGCTTGAGCACGGTGCCGTCGCGCCCGACCAGGAACTTCGTGAAGTTCCACTTGATGGCGGTGCTGCCCAGCAGGCCCGGCTTTTCCTTGGTGAGCCACTGGTACAGCGGCGCGGCATTGCTGCCGTTGACGTCGATCTTCTCCATCATCGGAAAGCTCACGCCGTAGTTCCTGGTGCAGAAGGCGCCGATTTCCTCGTTGGTGCCTGGGTCCTGCGAGCCGAACTGGTTCGACGGGAAACCCAGCACCGTGAGCCCCTGGTCCGCGTATTTTTCGTGCAGCGCCTCGAGGCCGGCGAACTGCGGCGTGAAGCCGCATTTGCTGGCCGTGTTCACGATCAGCAGCACCTTGCCCTTGAAGGCGGAGAGCTTCACCGGCTTGCCGTCGATCTGGTTGGCCTCGAAGTCGTAGATGCTGGTCATGCGGGTTTTTCCTCAGGTGGGAGCGGGAGCGCGATCATCGCGCGGCACGGGCGTTCGCGCAAACGCCGACCAGAGGGCGCCCAGCACGATCAGCGCGCCGCCCATCAGGATGCGCGCGTCCAGCGTGGCCGCGCCCAGCGCCACCGACGACACGCTCGCGAACAGCACTTCCGACAGCATGATCACCGAGGTCGCGCTGGCCGCCAGCCGCGACGCGCCGTATTGCAGGCACACGTTGGCGACGATGAAGCCCGTGCCCAGCAGCGCGGCCCAGCCGAGCCAGCCGGGCGACGCCAGCATCGGCGAATCGATGGCGCCGAAGGCCGTGCCCGCCAGCGCGGCCACGCCCGCCACCGTGGAACAGCCGCAGAACATGGCGAGCGCGCGCGATTCGCCCGGCGCCGCGCGCAGGCGGCGCAGCACGATGTTGGTCACCGCGAAGCTGAAGCCGGCGCCCACGCCCAGCCAGTCGGGCAGGCTCGACGGCACCGGCCAGTCGGTGCCGGGCGCCTTCAGCACCACCACCACGCCGGTGAGCGCCAGCGCCACCCGCGCCAGCGCGCCGCCGGTGGGCCGCTCGCCCAGCAGCAGCCAGCCCAGCAGCACGCTCCACAGCGGCATCAGGTAGAACAGCAGCACCACGCGTACCACGTCGCCCTGCGTCACCGCCCAGTTGAAGCCCACGTTGGTGAGCCCGGCCGCCAGCCCCAGCAGCACCAGCCCCGGAAAAGCCGCGAAGCCCCGCCAGGCGTGACGCCGCACGAGACCCATCACGACCGCGATGGCCAGGTAGATCAGGCAGGTGGTCCACAGCGGATGCAGCCCATGGCCGGCCATCTGGCGGAACGGAAACCAGGCAACGCCCCAGACGAAGGCATTGAACATCAGTGCGAGGGCGGGCATGACGGCGCGTATTTCTCAGGAACACCGCGGAACCGGCTTTGCCGGGCCGCCGGTGTTGCCCCCGGCGAGGGGGTAGGCGAAGCGACACGAAGTGCGCGCAGCCTGGGGGAGTTCAATGATGCTTGTCGCTGCGGGCGATGGCCAGCAGGTGTTCGACTTCTTCCGGGTACTTCTTCAGGTTGTTCTCGTGCCAGCGCTTGATGATCCACATGCAGCCGGCCACCACGAGGCCGAATGCGCTGATCGCTCCGTAGGCCGACAGGCCCAGGCCGGTGCACACGCTGTAGAAGGCGCCCAGCAGCAGGATGCAGGCCTGCTCGTTGAAGTTCTGCACCGCGATGGAGCGGCCCGCGCCCATCAGGTTGTGGCCGCGGTGCTGCAGCAGCGCGTTCATCGGCACCACCAGGAAGCCGCCGAGGCCGCCCAGCATGATGAGGAACGGCACCGCCAGCCAGACGTTGCCGATGAAGTTCATCGCGATCACCATCAGCCCCATCGCGATGCCCATGGGGATCACGCGGGTGGCCATGTCCAGCCGCATGCGCATCGACGCCACGATGGCGCCCACGGCGGTGCCGATGGTCACCACGCCGGTCAGCGCCGAGGCCTGGGTGGTGTTGTAGTCCAGCGCCAGCGCGGCCCACGCCAGCACGATGTACTTGAGGTTGCCGCCCGCGCCCCAGAAGAGCGTGGTGGTGGCCAGCGAGATCTGGCCGAGGCGGTCGCGCCAGAGGCGGGCGTTGCAGTGCCAGAAGTCGGGCAGCAGCGCGGCGATGTTGCGCGCCAGGCCGTGCTCGGGGTTCGAGCGCAGCGGGCGCATCTCGACACCGGTGTGCGGAATGCGCGTGTTGAACCACGCGGCCAGCGCGTAGACGAAGATCAGCACCGTGATCGCCGCCTCGGCCGGCGAGTTGATGCCGGTGTCGATGAACGGGAAGTCGAAGGCCAGCAGCTTGCTGGACACCGCATGGCCCACCAGCGCGCCGCCGAGCACGATGCCCAGCAGGATCGAGGCGATGGTCAGGCCCTCGATCCAGCCGTTGGCCTTGACCAGCTGGGAGGCCGGCAGCAGCTCGGTCAGGATGCCGTACTTGGCCGGCGAATACGCCGCCGCGCCCAGCCCGACGATGGAGTAGGACAGCAGCGGGTGCGAGCCGAACAGCATCATCAGGCAGCCGAGCACCTTGATCGCATTGCTGATGAACATGACCTTGCCCTTGGGCAAGGCGTCGGCGAAGGCGCCCACCAGCGGGGCGAGCACCACGTAGAAGACCGCGAAGATCGGTACCAGTGCGGCCCGCTGCCATTCGGGTGCGCCCGAAGTCCGCATCAGGTCGACCGCAACAACGAAGAGCGCTTGGTCGGCCAGCGACGAAAAGAACTGGGCCGACATGATCGTGTAGAAACCGCGCTTCATCGATGGGCTGGCTGGCCAGAGGGTCTGCTGGCGGTAGTGAAAAAGTGTCGCGTCCGAGGCGAATGGGCGGTTATAGCACGGGGGTGCGGCGCGCAATTGCGCATCCCCACGGTGTTCGACCCCATTCCCGAAGGTGCTAAAACGTGGTCTGCATTTTCTCCGACTTGCCAGAGCCCCCATGCCGCGCCCCATTCTCGCCACCGTCCACACCGACGCGCTGCGTCACAACCTCGAGCGCGCACGCCGCTCGGCCCTCGAAGCCCGGGTATGGGCCGTCGTCAAGGCCAATGCCTATGGCCATGGCATAGAGCGGGTCTATGAAGGCCTGCGCGGGGCCGACGGCTTCGCGATGCTCGACCTGGCCGAGGCCGAACGCGTGCGCGCGCTCGGCTGGCGCGGCCCGGTGCTGCTGCTCGAAGGCGTGTTCGACGCGCGCGACCTGGAGCTGTGCTCGCGCCTGGACCTGTGGCACGCGGTGCACTGCGACGAGCAGATCGACATGCTCGCCGCCCACAAGACCCTGAAGCCGCAGCGCGTGTTCCTGAAGATGAATTCGGGCATGAACCGCCTGGGCTTCACGCCCGAGCGCTTCGGCTCCGCCTGGACCCGCCTCAACGCGCTGACCCAGGTCGACGAGATTTCGCTCATGACGCACTTCAGCGACGCCGACGGCCCGCGCGGCATCGCCCACCAGCTCGAGGTGTTCGAGCATTTCACGCGCGACCTGCCGGGCGAGCGCTCCATCGCCAACAGCGCGGCCACGCTGCGCCACGCCAGGCTGACGCGCGGCGACTGGGTGCGCCCCGGCATCGTGCTGTACGGCAGCGCCCCCGACTACCCGGAACACGACGCCGCGCACTGGCAGCTGCAGCCGACCATGACGCTGTCGACCCAGCTCATCGGGGTGCAGACGCTGAAGGCCGGCGACACCATCGGCTACGGCTCCAGCTTCACGGCCGAGGGGCCGCTCACCATCGGCGTCGCGGCGGTCGGCTATGCCGACGGCTATCCGCGCCACTGCACCACCGGCACGCCGGTGCTGGTGAACGGCGTGCGCACCCGCATGGTCGGGCGCGTGAGCATGGACATGATCACCGTCGACCTCACGCCGGTGCCCGACGCCGGGTTCGGCAGCGAGGTCACGCTGTGGGGCAACTCGGCGAAGACCGGCGCGGTGCTGCCCATCGACGAAGTCGCGCGGGCCGCCGGCACCGTCGGCTACGAGCTCATGTGCGCCGTGGCCCAGCGCGTGCCCTTCGCCGCCGCCACCGAAGGCGAATGAAGGTTCTTTCCAACTGGCGCTCCGTGCGCCTTTGGGAAACGCAGGTCGAACGCGACCTGCACCGCAACTACAGCCTGCGCACGCACGGCATCCTGATCGGCAGCTTCACGCTGCTGCTCATGTGGTGCGTGTCGGCGCTGCAGATGCACCTGCTGCACGTCGATTCGCTGGCGGTGCGCTACTTCCTCACGCTGGGCGTGGGGTACCTCGGCTACCTGCTGGTGCTGCGCTGGTGGGCCAAGCGGCTGGTCGAGGGGCGGGCGCTGGATGTCGACCTCGATGCGCCCGATGTCGAGTTCGGCGGCGGACGCGGCGGCGGCAGCGGCAGCGGTTCGCACGGCCACGTGAACCTGGGGGACGGAGGAGGTGGTGGTGGCGGTGACGGCGGCCTTTCCGACATGGTCGGCGGCGCGCTCGAAGTCGCGGGCAGTGCCGACGAGGGCGCGATCATCGTCGTGCCGATCGTCGCGGTCTTCCTGATCTGCGTGGCCGTGGTGCTCGGCGCGGGGTCGCTGGTGCTGCTGTACTTCAGCTGGGACGCGCTGCTGGCGGTGGCGATCGAGATCGCGTTCTCCTACGTGTCGGCGCGCGCCGCGGTGCGCGTGGCGCGCGAAGGCTGGCTCATGGCCGCCGTGCGGCTGACGTGGAAGCCGCTGCTGGGCGCGGTGATCTGCGCGGTCGCGCTCGGCGCGCTGCTCGATCGCTTCATGCCGCAGGTCAACTCGCTGCCCGAGGCCGTTCGCGTCCTGACGAAGACGCACTGAGCGCGCCCAGCAGGTGCTCGATCAGCACCCGGCACTTGGGCGCCATGAAGCGGTCGGGCGGGTGCAGGATGTAGGCGTGCCCGCGATAGTTGCCCTGGAACTCCCAATCGGCCAGCACCCGCACCACGCGGCCGTCGTCCAGTGCCGGCCGGGCGATGAACGCCGGCAGGCAGGCCACGCCCAGCCCCGCGAGCGCGCCGTCAAGCCGCACCTCGCTGTGGTTGGACACATAGCGCCCGCGCACCACCACCTCGGCCTCTTCGTCGCCCTGCCTGAAGCGCCAGTGGTTGTCGCGCTCGTGCTCGCCCAGCGACAGGCAGCTGTGCGCCGGCAGATCGAGCGGATGCGCGATGGCGCCATGCCGCACCAGATAGGCCGGCGCCGCGCACAGGATGTGCTCGACCGCCATCAGCCGGCGTGCCACCAGCCCCTCGGGCGGCTCGGTGGTCAGCCGTACCACCAGGTCCACGCCCTCGCGGATCGGGTCGACGTCGCGGTCGGCCACCACGAGCTGCACGTCGACCTCGGGGTAGCGCCCGAGAAAGTCGAGGATGTGCGGATGCAGCACGCGCCGCGCGAAGGCCTTCGGCGCGCTGATGCGCACCAGCCCGCTCGGCGTCTTCGAAAAGCGCTGCGCGATGTCCATCGTGCCCTGCGCCGCCAGCACCAGTTCTCGGCAGCGCGCGAAGGCCTCGGCGCCGGGCTCGGTCAGCCTCAGCTGGCGCGTGGTGCGCTGCAGCAGCTGCACGCCGATCTCCTTTTCCAGACGCTTCACCTGCCGGCTCGCGGCCGAGGGCGTCATGCCCAGCAGATCGGCTGCCGCGGAGAAGCTGCCCAGCTCGGCGACCCGCAGGAAGGTCACCATCTCGGGCAGCACTTTGAGAAATGAATTCGTTCCCACGACGCAATAGTCCTGTTCCGGCCGATGGCTGTGCGGCCCGGTTGATGCCCGGAACAATTCCCCCTGGGTTGTTCATCGACGGCGGGCCGACAGTATGGATTCAAAGACGCGGGCAGGCATCGGCTCGGCCGAAATCATGCTGCTGCTCGTGGCGGCCGTTTGGGGCGGCAGCTACGCGGTGGCCAAGCAGGCGACGCAGCAGTTGCCGGTGCTGGAGTTCATCGCGCTGCGCTTCGGGCTGACTTTCGTGGTGCTGCTGCCGGCGCTCGGGCCGCTGTTCGGGGCGCAATGGCGCCAGGGCCTGGCGGTGGGCGGGCTGCTCGGCGCCAACCTGCTGGCGATCTTCGTGTGCGAGACCTTCGGCGTGTCGCTGACCAGCGCGAGCAACGCGGCCTTTCTCGTCAGCCTGTGCGTGGCGATCACGCCCTTCGTCGAATGGTGGCTGCTGGGCCGGCGGCCGGCGCGGCGCGTGTTCTGGGCGGCGGGGCTGTCGGCGCTCGGCGCGGCGATGCTGTCGGCTACTTCGCCCGCCGACCTGTCGCTCGGCTGGGGCGACGGGCTCATGGTGGCCGCCGCCTTCCTGCGCGCTGTGATGGTGTGCCTGACGCGCCGGCTGGCCGGCCGCCACGCGCTGCCGGCGCTGACGCTCACGGCGGTGCAGGCCGGCGTGATGGCGCTCGGCGCGGCGGCGATCGCGCTGGTCGCCTCGCCGGCCAACGGCGCGTGGCACATGCCGCCGGCCACCGCGTCTTTCTGGTGGGGCATGGCGTACCTGGTGCTGCTGTGCACCGTGTTCGCATTCTTCGCGCAGAACCGTGCGGCCTCGCGCTCCAGCCCGAGCCGGGTGTCGCTGCTGATGGGCAGCGAGCCGGTGTTCGGTGCGCTGATCGCGGTGCACGGGTTCGGCGAGCGCATCGGGCCCTGGGGATGGGCCGGGGGCTTGCTGATCGTGGCGGCGGCGTGGTGGGTGACGCTGCCCGGGCCCGATCACCGTTGATTCAGGCCGCTTCCCTTCTCGGCCGCCAGGCGATGACGCCTTCCGTGCGCGCCCGCACTTCCGGCGTGGCGAGGCAACTGGCGACGGCTTCGTAGCCGGCGGCGCCAGGGTACGGCGCGACGAGCGTCGGCGGGCTGTGGTTGGCGGGGCAGAGGATGATCGATTCGTCGTCGCCCACCGCGGCCAGGTCGAGGATCACGCAGGAGCGCGTGAGCATGAAGAGCGGCCTGACGCCTGGGCCGCGCCGGCGCAGGTGCGCGATGAGCGCCTGCTGGGTCGCAGGGTCCAGCCCCTGTTCCACCAGGTCGACCACCAGCGCCGAGGGTCCTTCTGCCGCCAGCCCGGCCAGCAGGGCGGCCAGCGCGTCGGAGGCCGTGGCGCCGTCCTCCACCAGCCACGCCAGGGCTTCGGCGACAGCCGGTGCGACAGCCGGTGCGAGGGCCGCGCCGGGGCTCGCCGTCCGGTCCAGCCCGAGGAATGCGGCGCCCGGAATGGTCTCGGCCAGGCGCATCGCCAGCCGTGTCTTGCCGCTGCCCAGCGGGCCGACGATGTAGTTCAGCGGCCGTATGCCGCGCAGCTCGAAGCGCTCGCCGCCCCAGGGCCACGGCAGATCGAAGGCGATGCAAAGCCCCTCGGCCGGCTTCAGCAGGCGCGCCAGCTCGCCGGCTGCCGGCGCCTGGCCGCGCGCGAGGCCGGCACGCAGGCCGCGCACTTTCTCCATGGTGTCGCCGAGCTGGCGAACGCGCCCCTCGAGCATCGCCTGGTGCGCCGCCAGCGCCGGCTCCAGCCCCGCGGCGTCGCCTTGCAGCACGCGCGCCACCTGCGCGAGGCTCAGGCCGAGCTTGCGCAGCGCGGCGATCTCCGCGCCCCGGGCCATTTCGCCGGGTCCGTAGGAGCGCCAGCCGGCCTCGGTGCGGGCCGGCGTCAACAGCCCGCGCTGCTCGTACAGGCGCAGCGCCTTGGCGGAAACACCGAGCCGCCGGGCGGCCTCGGCAGGGTTCAGGAATCGGGCGGCTGGAGAATTCACGAGATCACCTCTTGGCTTGGAACGGACAGCGCCTTTATCGAGGCGGCCGCAGGGGCCGGGTCAAGCGATCTTGCGACGGGGGCCCGGATCGGCTCAGTACAGGCCGAGCTGCCGCGTCCTCAGGCGCGCCAGCCCCAGCAGCGCGTCGGTGAACGGCGTCGCCACGCCGGTCAGTTCACCCAGCTCGCGCACCACGGTCACCAGCGCGTCCAGTTCCACCGAGCGGCCGGCTTCCACGTCCTGCAGCATCGACGTCTTGAACGCGCCGAGCTTCATGGTGACGGCGTGCCGGTCTTCCGGGCTCTGCGTGATCTCGATGCCGATGCGGCGGCCGATTTCCTTGGCCTCCAGCATCACCGCCGAGATGAAGCCGCGCACATAGTCGTCGCCCATGATGAGGTCGGTGGTGCAGCCCGTCAGCGCGCTGATCGGGTTCACCGTCATGTTGCCCCACAGCTTGAACCACACGTCCTTCTGGATCTGCGGCGACAGCGTGGTGTCGATGCCCGCGGCGCTGAGCAGCTCCACCAGCTTCCGCACGCGCGGCGTGGCCTCGCCCGAAGGCTCGCCCACGATCAGCCCGTTGCCGAAGTGATGCCGCACCACGCCCGGCCCGTCGAGCGAGCAGCTCGCGTGCACCACGCAGCCGATCACGTTGCGCGACGGAATGGCCTTGGCGATGGCGCCTTCGGGGTCGACCGCCGCGAGCCGGTGGCCGGTGATCTCGCCGCCGAAGCCGCCTTCCAGGAACCACCACGGCACGCCGTTCATCGCCACCAGCACGATGGTGTCGGCGCCGATCAGCGGCCCGATGCGCTCGGCCACGCCGGCCAGCGCGGGCGCCTTCACGGCGATGACCACCAGGTCCTGCACGCCGAGGTCGGCAGGGTCGGCCACCGCGTTGACGGGCACGCGCGTGCGCACCTCTCCACCCGTGCTGCCGCGCATCAGCGACAGGCCGTCGCGCCGCAGCGCCTCGAGCGTCGCGCCGCGCGCCACCACGTTCAGCCGCTGGCCCGCCTGCGCCAGGCCGGCGCCGATCCATCCGCCGATGGCACCGGCGCCGTAGATGCAAATCTTCATGGGAAAGCTCGCCTCAGTTCAGTTGCGGTACGAAGGGTCGATGCGGTCCACCTGGCGCACGAGCGCATTGAACACATCCTGCCCGGCGCCGTGCTCGGGGCTGAACTGCAGCGCGTCGCGCGTGCAGCGCTGCGCGATCTCCTCGCTCACCGGAATGGCCGCGCCCATCGAGAAGGTGGCCATCTGGATCTCGCAGGCGCGCTGCAGCGTCCACAAAATCGCGAAGGTCTGCGGCAGCGTCTGCCCCCAGGCCAGCAGGCCGTGGTTGCGCAGGATCACCGCGTTGCGGTCGCCGATGCTCCTGAGCAGGCGCGGGCCTTCGTCGGCATGGATGGTGATGCCCTCGAAGTCGTGGTACGCCACCATGCCGTGCAGCTGGGCGGTATAGAAGTTGGTCTGCTGCAGCCCGCCCTGCAGGCAGGCCACGGCCACGCCGGCGGTGGTGTGCGTGTGCATCACGCAGTGCGCGCCGGGCAGGCCGTCGTGGATGGCCGCGTGCACCGTGAAGCCGGCCGGGTTCACCGGGTAAGACGAACCGTCGAGCACCCTGCCCCGCAGGTCGATCTTCACCAGGTTGCTGGCCGTGACCTCGCTGTAGTGCAGGCCGAAGGGGTTGATGAGGAACTGCTTCTCGCCGCCCGTCACGCTGTCGGGCAGCCGCACCGTGATGTGGTTGTAGATCATCTCGACCCAGCCCAGCATCGCGAACACGCGGTAGCAGGCCGCGAGCTCCTCGCGCGCGGCGCGCTCGTCGGGGTGGATCGAGGGATGGACCAGCGCCGAGGCGGCCGGGGTGGCGAGAGTGTTCATGGCAGTTCCTTTTAAATGGCTTGCTCGTTGTGCTTTCCGAGGCTTTCGCGGGGAACACCGCGGAACCGGCTTTGCCGGGCCGCTGGTGTTGCCCCTTGAGGGGGATTCGGCTACACGAAGTGAGCAAGAAACGGGGTGGTCCTATCCCTCCGCTGTAAAGCCGACGTCCTTCACGATCGGGCCCCACTTGGCGGTGTCCTTCTTCAACAGTTCCGTCAGCTCGGCGGGCGTGGAAGACATCGCTTCCAGGCCGAAGGTGCCGAGGCCGTCGATCACGTCCTTCTGCGCGAGCGCGTTCTTCATCGCCGTGTTCAGCTTCGCCACCAGCTCGGGCGAGGCCTTGGCCGGCAGGAAGAAGGCGAACCACTCGCTGTGCGCCATGTCCTTCAGGCCCTGTTCGCCGAAGGTGGGCACGTCGGGCACGAAGCGGCTGCGCTTGGCGCCCGACACGCCCAGGATGCGCACCTTGCCGGTGGGCAGGTGCTGCGTGATGTCGCCGATGGGCCCCGACACCGCGGAGATGTTGCTGCCCAGCAGGTCGAGCATGGCCGGCTGCGTGCCGCGGTAGGCCGCGTGCTTGAGCTCGACGCCGCCCTTCTTGCCCAGCAGCGCGCCGATGAAGTGCGGCGTGGAGCCGGATGCCGGCGAGCCGTAGTTGGCGCCGGCCGGGTTGGCCTTGGCCCAGGCCAGGAACTCCGGCACGGTCTTCACGCTGGCCGGCACGGCCGGGCCCACGGCAAAGCCGAAGTCGAACACGCAGGCCAGGCTCACCGGCGTGATGTCAGTCACCGGGTCGTACGGCAGCTTCTTGTAGATGTGCGGGTAGATCGTGAGGATCGAGGTCGGCGTCTGCAGGATGGTGCTGCCGTCGGCCGGGCGGCCCTTCACGTAGCCCACCGCGATCTGGCCGCCCGCGCCGGTGCGGTTCTCGACCACGGCGGTCTTCGCGTACTCGGGGCTGAGCTTGGTCGCCAGGCGACGGCAGGTGGTGTCCGACGTGCCGCCGGCCGCGAAGCCGGTGACGATGGTCGCGGTCTCTATGTGTGTCGTCGCCTGCGCGAAGACGTTCTGGCCAAGGCTGGCCATCAGGGCGGATGCACTGGAGGTCTGCAGGATCTGGCGGCGCGTGAAGCTCATGGTGTCTCTCTCCGGACGTTGGTTATGGAGGGTCGGTCAGGACTCGTCGCGCAGCCAGGTGACCGCGCCCGAGTGGGTCACGGCGCCCTGATGGGCAGGACGCACGGTGAGTGCGTATTTTTCCAGTACGCCGCCTCGCGCGACCCCCGCGTTTACCTCACGTCCGGCGAGCCGGGCGGCGATTTCCTGCGCGCCCAGTTCGACCGAGATCGAGCGTGCCTCCGCCCGCGCGTCGATGGCGATCACGTCGCCGTCGCGCAGCGCCGCGATCGGCCCGCCGTCCGCCGCCTCGGGCCCCGCGTAGCCGATGCACAGCCCGCGCGTGGCGCCCGAGAAGCGCCCGTCGGTCAGCAGCGCCACCTTGTCGCCCATGCCCTGGCCGTAGAGCAGCGCGGTGATGCCCAGCATCTCGCGCATGCCGGGGCTGCCCCTGGGGCCTTCGTTGCGGATCACGATCACGTCGCCGGCCTCGTACAGGCGGTTCTGCACTGCGGTCTGGGCTTCTTCTTCCGAATTGAAGACGCGCGCCGGGCCGCGGAACACCAAGCCTTTCAGCCCCGCCGTCTTGAGCAGCGCGCCGTCGGGGCAGAGGTTGCCCTTGAGCACCGCCAGCCCGCCGTCGCGCGTGATCGGGTTGCCGGCCTCGCGCACCACGCGGCCGTCGGGCGCCAAGGCGCCGGCCAGTTCCTCGGCCATCGTGCGGCCGGTGAAGGTGAGCACGTCGCCGTGCAGGAAGCCCTGCTCCAGCAGCGTGCGCAGGATGACGCCCGCGCCGCCGATGTAGAACACGTCGCGCGCCAGGTACTGGCCGCCCGGGCGCAGGTCGGCGATGAGCGGCGTGCGGGCGAAGATCTCGGCCACGTCGTCGAGGTGGAACTTGATGCCGGCCTCATGCGCGATCGCCGGCAGGTGCAGCGCGGCATTGGTCGAGCCGCCCGTGGCCGACACCACCGCGCAGGCGTTTTCCAGCGCCTTGCGCGTGACGATGTCGCGCGGCAGCGGGCTGTCGCCCATCACCGCCTTCATGAGGTTCTTCGCGGCGCGGCGCATCAGCGGCGCGCGTTCGCTGAACACCGCCGGCACCATGCTCGACCCGATGGGCGCCAGGCCCAGCGCCTCCGACACCATGCCCATGGTGTTGGCCGTGAACTGCCCGGCGCAGGCGCCGGCCGTGGGCAGGCAGGCGCGGCTCATGGCGTCGAGCTCGTCGTGCGTGGCGGTGCCGGCCAGCACCTTGCCGATGGTCTCGTAGGTGTCGACCACGTTCAGGTCGCGCCCGTCCGGTCCGGGCATCTGCCCCGGCAGCGCGGAGCCGCCGTGCACGAACACGCTCGGCACATTGCAGCGGACCATGCCCATCATCAGCCCCGGCAGGTTCTTGTCGCACGCGCCGATGGCGAAGATGCCGTCCCACTGGTGGCCGCGCGTGGAGGCCTCCACGCTGTCGGCGATCAGCTCGCGCGAGACCAGCGAGAAGCGCATGCCCGAGTGCGCCATCGTCAGCCCGTCGCTGATCGACACCACCGGGCATTCGTGCGGCGTGCCGCCGCCGGCGTAGATGCCGGTCTTGGCGTGCTGCGCCTGCTCGCGAAGGTTGAGGTTGCACGGGCTCATCTCGCCGCCGGTGTGGAACACGCCGATGTGCGGGCGCGCGATGTCCTCGTCGTCCTGGCCCAGCGCATGCAGGAAGCTGCGCGTGGTCGCACGGATCGTGCCCTCGCGGATGGTGGCGGAGCGAAAGCGCTTGGTCGGGTCGGTGGGCGTGGTCATTCGGCTGGCGTGGGCTGGCTGGGTTGCAGGATGCGGTCAGAACATGCCGTTCTTGTTCGCGGCGGTCTCGGGTACGGGCTGCACCACGTCCCAGTGCTCGACGATCTTGCCGTTCTCCAGCTTGAAGATGTCGACGATGGCACTGCCGCGCGTGCCGGGCTCGCGCACCGCGTTCACATGCAGGATCACGTAGTCGCCGTCGACGAAGCTGCGCTTGATGTCGCTGTGCGATTTAGGAAATTTCTCGCGCAGGAAGGCGACGAACTTGCGGAACCCCTCGGGGCCGTCGGCCGCGGTGGGGTTGTGCTGCACGTAGCGGTTGCCCACGTACTGCAGCGCCGCGTCGGCGTCCTTCTGGTTCAGGCCCTTCTCGTAGAAGGCGAGCACGGCCTGGCGGTTGGCTTCCTGCTGGGCGGTGGGGCCTGGCTTGCCGGCGCCCATCGGGGCGCAGGCGGCGAGGAACAGGGTGGCTGCCGCGGCCACGGCCGCCAAGGTCATGCGTTGCATCGAGGGTGCTCCTGTGCGTGAGGGAAATCAGTAGCCGTTGGGCGAGGCCGCGCCCGGCGCGGTCTTGTACTTGGCCAGCAGCTGCTTCGCCGCAGCCGCCAGCACGATGGTGTCCACGCCCACCGCCACGAACAGCGCGCCGGCCGCGAGCCACTTGCGCGCCTGCTCCTCGGTTGTCGACAGGATGCCCGGCGCCTTGCCGGCCTTGAGGATGCGCGCGATGGCGTCGGCGATCACGGCCTGCACCTCGGGGTGGTTGGGCTGGCCCACGAAGCCCATCGAGGCCGACAGGTCGGCCGGGCCGATGAACACGCCGTTCACGCCCGGCGTGGCCGCGATGGCGTCGAGGTTCCTCATCGCCTCCACCGTCTCGGCCTGCACCAGCAGGCAGGTCTGTGCGTTGGCCTCGTGCAGGTAGTCGGGGTAGGCCTGCCAGCGCGAGGCGCGGGCCAGCGCGCTGCCCATGCCGCGGATGCCCTCGGGCGGATAGCGCATGCCCTGCACCAGCCGCGCCGCCTGCTCGACCGTGTCGACCATCGGCACCAGCAGCGTCTGCGCGCCGATGTCCAGGTACTGCTTGATCAGCGTGGTGTCGCCCACCGGAATGCGCACGACGGGGTGCGAGCGCTCCGACTCGGCCTGCGCCGACCATGCGCTCGAGATGCCCTGCAGCTGCTGCAGCACCGAGCGCACGTCGTTGGGCGCGTGCTCGCCGTCGACCAGCAGCCAGTCGTAGCCGGTGCCGGCCAGGATCTCGGCCGCATAGCCGTCGGCCAGGCCGACCCACAGGCCGATCTGGGGCTTGCCGGCCTGCAGGGCCTGCTTGAAGGTGTTGGTGGGTGTTTGCATGAAGATGGCTTTCAGACGAAGCGGAAGGCGATGGAGCCCAGCGGGCCGTAGTCGGCATGGAAGGTGTCGCCCGGTACCGCGTTGGTGGGACGCGTGAACGAGCCGCCCAGCACTACCTCGCCGGCTTCCAGGCACTCGTCCCAGGGCGCGAGCTTGTTGGCGAGCCAGGCCACGCCGGTGGCCGGGTGGTTCAGCACGGCCGCGGCCACGCCCGATTCCTCGATCACGCCGTTCTTGTAGAGCAGCGCGCTCACCCAGCGCAGGTCGACCGCATCGGGCTTCACCGGCCGTCCGCCCATCACGATGCCCGCATTGGCCGCGTTGTCGGCGATGGTGTCGAACACCTTGCGCATGGCCTTGGTGTGGCGGTCGAACTGCTCGATGCGCGCGTCGATGATCTCGATGGCGGGCACCACGTAGTCGGTGGCGGCCAGCACGTCGAAGATGGTCACGTTCGGGCCCTGCAGCCGCTTGCCGAGGATGAAGGCCAGCTCCACCTCGATGCGCGGCGCGATGAAGCGCTTGAACGGGATGTCGCCGCCCTGCTCGAAGAACATGTCGTCCAGCAGCGTGCCGTAGTCGGGTTCGGTGATCTGGCTGGCCTGCTGCATGGCGCGCGACGTGAGGCCGATCTTGTGGCCGCGCACGATGCGGCCTTCGGCGATCTTGTTCTTCACCCATTCGCGCGAGATGGCGTAGCCGTCCTCGATCGTCATCTCGGGAAAGCGCTTGGAGAAATGCTCGACCTGAACGCGCGACTTCTCGCTCTCGTGCAGTTCAGCGGCCAGTTGGGCGATGGTGGCTTTGGACAGCATGTCGGCTCGCTACTTATGACTTGTTGAACAGGGGATGCAGGTTGCTGTGCTTGCCGTCGTACACCTGCCCGGGGCTTTCGTCGATCTGCAGCGTGATGCCGAGGTGCCGCTTGTCGAAGATGGGCGCGAAATGCGCGCGCACATCCGCCAGAAGCTCGTCGCCGGCCTTCTTCTTCACCGCCTCGGAGCGCCCCGCGGCCATGCGGATGTTCAGGTACACGAAGGCGTAGTCGGCCTTGCCGTCGGCCACGGCGTAGTGCGCGGCGGGGTAGGCCAGCACGCGCGTGCCGCCGACGGGAAACACCGGCTTGCCGGCCTCGTCGCGCTGCTCGAGCATGGTGTCGGCCAGCGTGCGGCACAGCGCCGACATGTCGGTCTCGGCCTCGATGTTGGGGGTGTACAGGATCACCAGGTGCGGCATGTCGCGGCTCCGTTGTTCTTGTTGTTCATTCCACCGACATCACGGCGGCCGTGCAGGTCACCGCGAAGATCGGGATGGCCTTCATGTGGAAGATTTCGCCCTTGCCGCGCGCGGCGGCGGCCACGCTCAGGAAGGTGCGGATCTCGAAGCCGCCCTGGCCCGCTTCGCGGTAGGTGGCTTCGTCGTTGTAGTCGGCCTGCGAAAGCAGCGCGTCCCGGTCGTTGGCGCACCAGCGGCGCATGAACTCGGCGTCCCATTCGGCGTTGACCTTGCCCGAATCGGGCGTGGCCGGCCAGTGCGAGATGCCGCCCGTGCCCACCAGCGCGATGCGTTCCGGCGCCTTGTCGCAGGCGCGGCGCAATGCCTCGCCGAAGGCCCAGGCGCGGTGCAGCGGCGTGAGCGGCGGGCCCTGGCAGTTGATGTTCACGGGGATGACCTTGGTGTCGAACTTCGGCGTGAGGAAGTTCAGCGGCACCATGATGCCGTGGTCGAACTTCCATTCTTCCGCGTAGGCCACGTCCACCGTCTGCATCACTTCGCGGATCAGGCGCTGCGAGAGGGCTGCGTCACCGGGCACCTTCGTTTTCTCGATGCCCAGCCACTTCGGGTCCTCGATCGGGCCTTCGTAGCTGTCGGCCATGCCGATGGCATAGGCCGGCATGTTGTTCATGAAGAAGTTCGCGAAGTGCTCCGCCGCGATGACGATCACCGCGTCGGGCCTGGTGGCGCGCATCGCCTCGCCGAAGCGGTGGAACTGCGCGTGGAACTCGTCCTTCACGGCAGGGTCGGCCAGATGGGCGCGGCCCGTGATGCCGGGGGCGTGGCTGCACACGCCTGCGAAAACCAGGCTCATCTCGATGCCCGCCCGGCCGCCCGAAGGGCATCGAGCGCCCCCTCGGGGGGCAGCGAACCACCCAAGGTGGGGAGCGTGGGGGTCTTCATATTCCTGCCACCTTCTCGTCGGTTCCTGTCGTCATTGCGTAGATGCCGGCGCGCACCGGGCCGTACTTGCGCACGCCTTCGCGCATGGCTTCGAGGTAGTCGGCCCATGCAATGCCCAGCAGAGGCGCGAAGTGCATCAGCAGCTGGCCGTTGCATCCGAGCACGTAGAGCTTGCCGATGTCGCCGCTGTCGATGGCTTCGCGCTCCTCGCCGTCGAGCTCGTAGCCGGCGAGCAGCGCGGTGCGCGCTTCGCCGCCTTCGGCATAGCGCCGCTGCACGTCCTGGTCGCGGTTGAGCGCGAACAGGAATTTCTGCATCGCATAGAGGCTCATGGTTCAGCCCTCGATCTGGATGTTGGCCTTGCGGATCACGTCGCCGTACTTCGCGATCTCGCTCTGGATGAAAGCCGCAAAGCGCTCCGGCGTGCCCGACAGCGACGCGATGCCGCCCTTGTGGAAGGCGTCCGCCACCACCTGCCCCGCGAGCGCGCGGTTCACCTCGGCGTTCATGCGCTGCACGATGGCATCGGGCGTGCCGGCGGGCGCCAGCAGGCCGTTCCATGAATTGGACTCGATGGCCACGCCCTGTTCCGCCAGTGTGGGTATGGCGGGCGCGTACTGCGAGCGCTGCGCGGTCGCCATGCCCAGCGCGATGAGCTTGCCGTTCTGCATGTGGCTGCGGAACTCGGGCCAGTTGCCGAACATCATCGTCACCTGGCCGCCGAGCAGGTCGGTGAGCGCCGGGCCCTGGCCCTTGTAGGGCACGTGCACGATGTCCAGGCCCATCTGCTGCTTGAGCATCTCGCCCGACAGGTGCGCCGAGGTGCCGTTGCCGAAGGAGGCGAAGCTCAGCGTACCCGGCTTGGCCTTGGCCGCGTTGCGCAGGTCGGCCAGGGTCTTCAGGCCGCTGTTCGGATGCGTGGCGAGCACGTGCTCCGACATGCCCATGAGCGCCACCGGGCGCAGGTCTTTCTGCGTGTCGTAGGGCAGCTTGCGGATCAGCGTCTGGTTGGCCGTGAAGCTGTTGGCCACGCAGACGAAGGTGTAGCCGTCGGGCGCGGCCTTGGCCGCGGCATCGACGCCGATCACCGTGCCCGCGCCGGGCTTGTTGTCGACGATCACCGGCTGGCCGAGGGTCTTCGACAGTTCCGTGCCCACCAGGCGCGCCACGAAGTCGGTGGTGCCGCCGGGCGTGAAGGGCACGATCACGCGGATCGGCTTGGCGGGCCAAGCCGCCTGCGCGCGCGCCAGCGAGGGCAGGGCCGCGAGTGCCGCCGCGCCTTGCAGCAGCGTGCGACGTTGCATGCTCACGCCACGCCCCAGTGCGGAATGTGGTGCGAGCCCATCGACACCGCGATGTTCTTCGGCTCGCAGAACACCTCGTAGCTCCAGGTGCCGCCTTCGCGGCCCGTGCCCGAGGCCTTGGTGCCGCCGAAGGGCTGGCGCAGGTCTCGCACGTTCTGGCTGTTGACGAAGCACATGCCGGCTTCCACGGCCGCGGCCACGCGGTGCGCCTTGCCGATGTTCTCGGTCCACACGTAGCTGCTCAGGCCGTACTGGATGTCGTTGGCCAGGCGAATGGCATCGGCCTCGTCCTTGAACGGAATCAGGCAGGCCACGGGGCCGAAGATCTCGTCCTGCGCGATCTTCATGCGGTTGTCCACGTCGGCGAACACCGTGGGCACCACGTAGTTGCCCTTCTTCACGCGCTCGGGCAGGTTCGACGGCGTATCGAGGCCGCCGCACAGCAGCGTCGCGCCTTCCTTCGGGCCCAGCTCGATGTAGCTGCGCACCTTGGCCAGGTGGGCCTGCGAAATCATCGGGCCGACGATGGTCTTCTCGTCCAGCGGGTCGCCCACTGTGATGCGCTTGGCGCGCTCGGCGAATCTGGCGGCGAAATCGGCATAGATCGACTGCTGCACCAGGATGCGCGAGCCGGCCGTGCAGCGCTCGCCGTTGTTGCTGAAGATCATGAACACGGCCGCGTCGAGCGCGCGGTCGAGGTCGGCGTCGTCGAAGATCACGAAGGGGCTCTTGCCGCCGAGTTCCATGCTGAACTTCTTCAGGCCCGCGCTCTTCACGATGCGGTTGCCCGTGGCCGTGGAGCCGGTGAAGGAAATGGCGCGCACGTCGGGGTGGCCCACCAGCGGCTCGCCGGCTTCCTTGCCGTAGCCGTGCACCAGGTTCAGCACGCCGGGCGGAATGCCGGCCTCCAGCGCCAGTTCGCCCAGCCGCGCGGCCGTGAGCGGCGACAGCTCGCTCATCTTCAGCACGGCCGTGTTGCCGAAGGCCAGGCAGGGCGCGACCTTCCAGGTCGCCGTCATGAAAGGCACGTTCCACGGGCTGATGAGCGCGCACACGCCCACCGGATGGAACAGCGTGTAGTTCAGGTGCGTGAGCGTGGGGTAGGTGTGGCCGTCGACGCGCGTGCACATCTCGGCGAAGTAGTAGAAGTTGTCGGCCGCGCGTGGAATGAGCTGCTTGCCCGTTTGCGCGATGACCTGGCCGCAGTCGTTGGTCTCGGTCTGCGCGATCTCGGGCACGTTCTTGGCGATCAGGTCGCCGAGCTTGCGGATGAGCTTGGCGCGCTCGGGCGCGGGCATGCCGGCCCACTTGGGGAAGGCTTCCTTGGCGGCGGCCACGGCGGCGTTGACCTCGGCTTCGCCGCCGGAGGCGACTTCGGCCAGCACCTCCTGCGTGGCGGGGTTGACGGTCTCGAAGTAGTCGGTGCCGGCGACGCTCTTGCCGTTGATCAGGTGATCGACTCTCATGCTTTTCCTTGGATTGTCTCGATGGTGTTCATGAGCGCGCCGATGCGCTCGATCTCGGTGACGACGACGTCGCCCGGCTTGCAGTCGACCACGCCGTCGGGCGTGCCCGTGAGGATCAGGTCGCCCGGCGAGAGCGTCATGAAGCGGCTGAAGTACTCGATGAGGAAGGGCGCGTCGAAGATCATGTCGCGCGTGTTGCCCTGCTGCGTGACCGTGCCGTTGACGGTGGTGCGCAGCGCGAGCGCCATGGGGTCGGGCACGTCGGCCGCATCGACGAACCACGGGCCCAGCGGCGTGCAGGTGTCGCGGTTCTTCACGCGCAGGTTGGGGCGGTACCAGTTCTCGAGGTAGTCGCGAATGGCGTAGTCGTTGGCCACGGTGTAGCCGCCGATGAAGTCGTAGGCGTCGTCGCGCTTCACGTTCTTCGCGGTCTTGCCGACCACGATGGCCAGCTCGCATTCGTAGTGCATGAACTGCACGTCGGCCGGGCGATGCGTGTGCTGGCGGTGGCCGATGAGCGCGCTCTGGCCCTTGACGAACACCAGCGGTTCCTCGGGCGCCTTGAACTCGAGTTCCCTGGCGTGGTCGGCGTAGTTCAGGCCCAGCGCGAGGATGGTGCGCGGGCGTGCCGTGGGCGCGAGCGGCGGCAGCCATGTGAGCTGCTCCTGCGGCACGATGCGGCCGTCTTCCAGGCGCACGGCGGCGTCCTGCTGGCCGTTCAGTTCGTGGGCGGTGCCGGTGTGTTCTCGGCCCTCGAAGATGACGCGTGCGTGCTTCATGCAGCTTCCTTCACCAGCGTGTTGCTCAGGGTCTCGAAACCCGGCGCGGAAATGTCGATGCGGTCGCCGGGGCGCGCCAGCGGGCGGCCCGGGCCGCAGCCCAGCATCAGCACGTCGCCGTGCGCGAGCGTCATGAAGTCGCCGACGTCGGCCAGCAACTGCCGGGCAGGGCGCACGAGTCGAGAGAAGTCGATCGACTGCTTCAGCTCGCCGTTGATGCGGACCTCGACGCGGAAGTTGGCGGGGTCCGCCACCTCTTGCGCGTCGCGCAGTGCCGGCCCGATGCCGAGGAAGCCGTCGACGCACTTGAACTTCACCGGCGGGCGGAAGAAGCTGGCATGCGGAATCGACAGGTCGTTCAGCAGCACGAAGCCTTCGACGTCGCCCTCGGCACCGATCGCCATGCCGATGCTGGCGCCGATCTCCACCTCGGGCACGCCGGCGGGCACAGTGATGGCGCTGCCGTGCGGGCTCCAGGTGTTGGCCGTCTTCACATAGAGCACGGGCGCCTTCGGTGGTGCCTTGTAGGGCGGCTGGGTCATCTGCGGCGCGAGCGCCTCGGCTTCGGCGCGGAAGTTCAGCAGCGTGCCGTATACCGTGCCCGTGGGCAGGAAATGGGGGGTGCTCATGGCGAGGGTTGCTCCAGTGCGATCAGTTCGTCGAGCAGCCCGTAGAGCTGCGTGAGCTTGGCCTTGCCGAGCGATGTTTCCATCCACTCGTAGTGCGCCTCGATGCTGGTGGACAGCCGCTTCACCAGCTTCATGCCGTGCGGCGTGGCCTCGACCACGGTGCGGCGCTGGTCGGCCGGGTCGCGGGCGCGGGTGATGAGGTTGTCGCGCTCCATGCGCGCGAGCACGCCGGTGAGGCTGGGGCCGAGGATGAAGGCCTCGCGCGCCACGCGGCCGGTGTCGACCGCGCCGTGTTCGCCCAGCACGCGCAGCACGCGCCATTGCTGGTCGGACAGGGCGTGCTCGCGCAGGCTGGGCCGGGTGTGGGCCATCACGGCTTCGCGGGCCTGCAGCAGCAGGCGCGGCAAATTGCGGTGCGTGAATGTCGTGCTCAAGGCTTGTCTCTTCCGAAATTACTTAACATGTTAAATGATTGGTCGGCGCTTTCCTAGTGGCTGGTTCCGTCGATTCGAAGAACCTAGGGTATGCACGGATGAGGCGTGCAGACTGCACGCCCGCCGGCGCCGTGCATCGCGCGGCGCTTCAGCGCGCGGCGGATGCTTCTCGGCGGCGCCGGTCGGCCCTGGGCAGGTCGGCCGCGGCTGCGACCATCGCCTCGCCGCGCGCGTGCAGGCGCTGCAGCATGTCGTCGAGCAGCGCCACCTCGTCGGCCTTCAGCGCGCCCAGCAGTTCTGCGTTGATTGACGACACCAGCGGATAGAGCTGCGCGTGGAGCTTCCTGCCCGGCGCGGTGAGGCTGAGAAGCACGTGCCGCCGGTCGCCCGCGGGCTGCGCGCGCGAAACGAGCCCCTTGCCGACCAGCGAAGTCACCGCGCGCGATGTGCGTGCCCGGTCGAGCTGCGCTTGCTCCGCCAGTTGCGACGAGCCCAGCGCACCGTGGCCCGCGAGCGTGGCAATGAGCCGCCATTCGCGCCGCGTGATGCCGAAGCGCCCTTCGCACAGCCGTATGACCAGGCTGCCCGCCACCGAAAGCAGCCGGCTGGTGCGGTAGAGCAGCAGGTCGTCGAGTGTGCGCGGCGGTGCGTGCATAGGGTTTGTCCCGGCGATGATTGATTTGATGAATCAATTGTCGGCGCTCTAAAGTGGCCGCGCCCACTGCAGCAGACCCACTGCCGACGACAACGGAGACAAGACGGATGAGAGCAACCCCACAGCCCCTGTATCACCCGAGTCGCCGCAGCGTGCTCGCCACGCTCGGCGGCGTGGCGCTCGCGCCGCTTGCCATCGCGGCATGGGCGCAGCAGGTGCAACCGGCGATCGCGCCGGGAACCCCCATCCGCGTGCTGATAGGCGTGCCCGCCGGCGGCACGCAGGACGTGCTGACGCGGGCCATCGCGCAGGAAGTGCGCGAGTCGCTCGGCCCGCTCATCGTCGACAACCGCTCCGGTGCCGCCGGGCGCATTGCGGTCGAAGCTGTGAAGACCTCGGCGCCCGATGGCCGCACGCTGCTCCTGGGCACGGCCAGCATGATGACCATGTTCCCGAGCGCCTACAAAAGCCTGTCGTACGACCCGATCAAGGATTTCCAGCCCATCGTCAATGCGGCGCGCTTCGAGCTCGCGCTGGTGGTGCACAAGGACGTGCCGGCCAGCACGCTGTCCGAGTTCGTCGCCTGGGCCAGGAAGCAGCCGGGAGGAGCGAGTTTCGCGTCGTACGGCGCGGGCACGCCTTCGCATTTCCTCGGCGAGATGCTCAACCGCGCGACCGGGTTGTCGATGGTGCACGTGCCCTATCGCGGCTCCACGCCGGCACGCCAGGACGTGATGGGAGGCACCGTTCCCGCCTACTTCGACACCGTGGGCGGCGCGCTGCAGATGTTGCCGAGCGGCCGCGTCAAGGTGATCGCCACCAGCGGCGAGAAGCGCTCGCCGCTGATGCCCGCCGTGCCTACTTTCGTCGAGGCCGGCCTGAAGGACGTGGTCGCGACCGCATGGTTCGCCTACTACGCGCCGGCGAAGACGCCCAAGCCGGTGGTCGACCAGCTGCGCGCCGAATTCATGCGCGCCGTGAACTCCCGCGAGGTGCGCCAGCAATTGCTTCAGAACGGCATGTACCCGGTGGCCGACGGGCCGGAGGCACTGCTGAAGACGATGCGCGAGGACACGGCGCGCTGGGCGGCGATCATGAAGGCGGTGAACTTCCAGGCGAACGACTGAGCCGCGACTGTCCGGCCACCTAAACTCGAAGGATGGCCAAGGACAAAACAACTTTCGTCTGCAGCGAATGCGGCGGCACCAGCCCCAAGTGGCTCGGCAAATGCCCGAGCTGCGGCGCGTGGAACACACTCATTGAACAGGTCGCGGGCCCCGCCGGCGGCGGCACGGCCAACAACCGCTTCGGCACGCAGTTCGCGTCGCTCGCGGGCGCATCGGAGCTCGCCACGCTGTCTGAAATCGAGGCGACCGATGTCGCGCGCACGCCCACCGGGCTCGACGAGCTCGACCGCGTGCTGGGCGGCGGCATCGTCTCGGGCGGCGTCACGCTGATCGGCGGCGACCCGGGCATCGGCAAGTCGACGCTGCTGCTGCAGGCGGTCGATGCGCTGCAGCGGGCGGGGCAGAACGCGCTCTACGTGACGGGCGAGGAAAGCGGCTCGCAGGTCGCGCTGCGCTCCAGGCGGCTGGGCCTCGACCACTCGCAGGTGCAGGTGCTGGCCGAGATCCAGCTCGAGAAAATCATCGCCACGCTCGACGCCACGCGCCCGGCCATCGCGGTGATCGACTCCATCCAGACGGTGTACTCCGACCAGCTCACCTCGGCCCCGGGGTCGGTGGCGCAGGTGCGCGAATGCGCGGCCCACCTCACGCGCTTTGCCAAGACCAGCGGCACGGCCGTGGTGCTGGTGGGCCACGTCACGAAAGAAGGCGCGCTGGCGGGCCCGCGCGTGCTGGAGCACATGGTCGACACGGTGCTGTACTTCGAGGGCGACACGCATTCGAGCTTCCGCCTGGTGCGCGCCATCAAGAACCGGTTTGGCGCGGTCAACGAGATCGGCGTGTTCGCCATGACCGAGCGCGGCCTGAAGGGCGTGACCAACCCCAGCGCCATCTTCCTGAGCCAGCATGCCGAGCCGGTGCCCGGCAGCGTGGTGCTGGTCACGCTCGAAGGCACGCGGCCGATGCTGGTCGAGATCCAGGCGCTGGTCGACAACGGCGGCCCGAGCCCGCGCCGCCTGTCGGTGGGCCTGGACCGCGACCGCCTGGCCATGCTGCTGGCCGTGCTGCACCGCCATGCCGGCGTGGCCTGCATGGACCAGGACGTGTTCGTCAACGCGGTGGGCGGCGTGCGCATCAGCGAGCCGGCGGCCGACCTGGCGGTGATGCTGGCCATCACTTCCAGCCTGCGCGGCAAGCCGATGCCCAAGGGCTTCATCGCATTCGGAGAAGTGGGCCTGGCCGGCGAAGTGCGTCCGGCGCCGCGCGGGCAGGAGCGCCTGCGCGAAGCGGCCAAGCTGGGCTTCAGCGTGGCCGTGGTGCCCAAGGCGAATGCGCCGCGCAAGGGCACCAAGGAAATCGAAGGGCTGACGATCCACGCCGTCGAGCGCATCGAAGAGGCCATGGACGTGGTCCGCCGCCTCGACTGATTCATCCGCCGGCCAACCCTGAGACGAGAAAACGTCATGCAACTCGTCGTTTCCGCCAGCCTGATCGCCGCGGTGGTCCTGTGGGGGCTGCTCTCGCCGGCGTCGCTGGACAGCGTGTTCAGCACCGCGCTGTCGGGCATCACACGCAACTTCGGCTGGTTCTACCTGTGGGTGGTGCTGGGGCTGGTGATGCTGGCTTTCTTCCTGGCGTTCAGCCGCTTCGGCGACCTGAAGCTGGGCGAGGAAGACGACGAGCCCGAGTTTTCTCTCGGCGCCTGGTTCTCGATGCTCTTCGCGGCCGGCATGGGCATCGGGCTGGTGTTCTGGGGCGTGGCCGAGCCGATCTCGCACTATGCGAATCCGCCGCCGGGCGTGGTCGCCGGCACGCCCGACGCCGCCGGCGTGGCCATGCGCTATGCCTTCTTCCACTGGGGGCTGCATCCCTGGGCGATCTACGGCATCGTGGGGCTGTCGATCGCCTTCTTCACATTCCGCCGCAAGACGCTGGCGCTGGTGAGTTCGGCCACCGAGGCATTGCCCTGGCGCTTCGTGCGGCGGCTTTCGCCGGCCTTCAACGTGCTGGCGGTGGTGGCCACGGCCTTCGGCGTGGCCGCCTCGCTGGGCATGGGCGCCACGCAGATCAACAGCGGCCTGCACGCGGCCTTCGGCACGGCGATCGGGCAGGGAACGCAGGCGGCGATCATCGTGGTGACCACGGTGCTGTTCGTCACCTCGGCGGTCTCCGGCGTCGAGCGCGGCGTGAAGTGGCTGTCGATGGGCAACCTGGTGCTGGCGGCGTTGCTGGCGCTCGTGGTGCTGGTCCTGGGGCCGACTGTGGCCATCGTCGAGACCTTCACCAACACGCTGGGCGCCTACATCGCCGAGTTCGTCCGCATGAGCCTGCGCATGAACCCGTTCCGCAACAGCTCGTGGGTCGGCGACTGGACGCTCTTCTACTGGGCCTGGTGGCTGGCGTGGTCGCCGTTCGTGGGCCTGTTCATCGCGCGCGTGTCGCGCGGCCGCACGATCCGCCAGTTCATCCTGGGCACCGTGATCGCGCCCACGCTGGTGGGCTTCGCATGGTTCTCGGTGTTCGGCGGCGCGGCGCTCAACTTCCAGATCTTCCAGGGCGTGCCGCTGGTCGAGGCGGTGAAGGCCGACGTGTCGACCACCATGTTCGTGATGTTCAAGGCCATGCCCATGGGGGCGCTGCTGTCGATGGTCGCGACGCTGCTGGTGTTCGTGTTCTTCGTGACCTCGGGCGACTCCGCCACGCTGGTGCTGGGCACCATGAGCACCGGCGGCAACCCGAACCCGCCGGCCCGCGTCAAGATCACCTGGGGCGTGCTGGTGGCGGCCATCGCGCTGAGCCTGCTGTTCGCGGGCGGCCTCAAGGCCATACAGACGGCGACCATCGTGTTCGCCCTGCCGTTCGCGTTCGTGATCCTGCTGATGGCGCTGTCGGTCACGCTGGCCATCCGCGACGACTGGAACGCCGAGCAGAAACGCGAACGCGAGCTGAGGCGCAAGATGCGGCAGCTCGTGTCGTGACCCGGCCCTGCGGCCGGAAAAAACGCCCGGCGCGCCAGCGAGGCGCGCCGGGCCTACCCTCCCTAACCCCCGATGTGCATCGTGAACGCCGGTCCGCCGTTGAGCACGCATTGGCCGCTGCCCAAGGTGGCCGAGTTCATCGTGTACTGGCAACTCAGGTTGCCGCCGCGGCTGCCGGCGGCGTTCGCCAGGCCTGCTCCCCGTGAGCCCGCGACCCGTGTTGCCTCTCCCTGAAACTGTTCATTGCCGATCTGCGCGCTGAAGTGGCCGCGGCCGTTCATGTCGTTGGTCACGGTGCCGGCGATGGTCCCGTAGCGCGCGGCTTCGGCATTCGACGGATACAGCCGCGCGCTGAAGGTCTGCGCGACCGGGCCCGGCGGCACGGCATACGCCTGCGAGGGCGGCGCCACCGGTGCGGGCTGGCCGAGCGGTACCACGTAGCAGCCGCTGAGCGCGGTGCCCGCGAGCGCGGTGACGAGCGTGAGACGAACGAAAGTGACGGAGCGCGGAATGTTCATATGCTTTTCAGCGGCCCGGGCAGATGCCCGTGCGGTGAAATGTGCCGGCCCTGCCCATCGCCGCGCGCGCTTTTCGCGGCGAGTACCGCCTTGCGCGCCTGGCGGTAGCCAGGGCGGCTACCGCATCTGGCCGTGCGGCGCGGGCTGAGGCCTTTTGCCCGACACCCCCGGCCGGGCGGCGACAATGCGCGCCATGAATTTCAAGAAATTTCTGGTGCCCGTGGGCGCCATCGTCGTTCTCGGGCTGGCCTGGCGCAGCGGCGGGTGGGGCGGCGTCGCCCTGGCCGGCGGCGCGATCGTGATGTTCCTGCTGCTGCACTTCAACCGCGCGATGCAGGTGCTCAAGCGTGCGGCCGAACGGCCGGTGGGTTACGTCGGCAGCGCGGTGATGCTCAATGCCAAGCTCAAGCCGAACGTGACGCTGATGCACGTCATTGCCATGACCCGCGCCCTCGGCGAACTTCGCTCGCCCAAGGACACGCAGCCCGAGGTGTACCGCTGGACCGACGGCGGCGGCTCGTACGTCGATGCGGTGTTCAACGGCGGCAAGCTGCAGAGCTGGACCATGACGCGGCCCGAGAACCCGGTCGACGGGGAAGACGGCGCCACTCCCGCGGCCTGACCACGCCTAAGCACCCGCGCTGCCATTGCGACTGGGCTGCCGCCACGGGGGATTGGCCTTGGCGTGGTGGCGCGCTTCCTTCACGAATTCGGCGCACACGTGCGTCATGAGGTCTGCCGATCGGTAGACCAGGAACACCTCGAAGTCCGGCACCTCGTCGGTGATCGGCAGCTTCTCGAGCAGGCCAGGCTGCAGCCGCAGCGGCCCGGCGCCGTGGAACACGAAGTCCGACCACATGCTGATCAGGTCGGTCTGCGTGGCCAGCTGCAGCCCCAGCAGGTTCGACGCGCTGTGCACCATGCGCCGGGGCATCTGCAGCCCGTGCATGTTCATCATGCTCACCAGCGGACTGCCGGCGTCGTCGATCGGGTCCAGCACCAGCCAGTCGGCGTCCACCAGCGGCTGCAGCCGGCGCACGCGCCGCAGCGGGTGGCCGGCGCGCACCGACAGGTGCATCGCCACCGAGAACAGCGGCTCCCACTGGAAGGCGCCGGTGCCTGGCCCGTTGCACGTGGAAATCAGCCCCAGGTCGAGCCGGCCCTCGCGCAGGCCCTCGAAGATCTGCTGCGGGCGCAGCTCGAAGCCGCGCATCGTCACGTTGGGAAAGCGCTGACGGAACGACGCCATCGCGTCGGGCAGCGGCCCGCTCGACGCCACCGCGGTGAAGCCGATGTGCAGCTGTCCCTCGTCATGGCCGCGGATCGCCTCGATGTCTTCCAGCGCATGCCGCAGCTCCTGCTCGACCAGGCTCGCGCGCTTGACCAGCGCCACGCCGTAGGGCGTGAGGCTCACGCCGCGCGTGGAGCGCGACATCAGCGTCACGCCCAGTTCGCGCTCCAGCTCGGAGATGGCCTTCGACAGCGCCGGCTGCGTGGTGTGCAGGCTGCGCGACGCCTCGTGGATGCTGCCGTGCTGCGCCACCGCCAGCAAAACGCGCAACTGTTGCAGCTTCATCGTGGTGCCGGTCTCATGGAAAAGTGCGTCTTGGTGGTTGTCCCGATGGCTTCTCGTGCCTGTTTATGACGGGGATGCCATTTGGTTATCAGCATGAAAATTTGTGATTCTTTGCCAGGGCGCTTTGCCTGAATACTCCGCCGCCAAGGGGCCGGTCCGACCCCCAGCAACCTGTTCGTGGAGTGACATTAGATGAGCGAAGCCGCATTGCCCGCAAGCCCGATCCGGGCCCATTCACCGGCCACCGCTGCGCAAGGCACGGGAAAAAAGCAGAGCCAGTTCCGCCTGATCGCCGCCTGCTCGCTGGGCAACGCGCTGGAGATGTACGACTTCACCGTCTACAGCTTCTTCGCGCTGCTGATCGGCAAATTGTTCTTCCCCTCCGACAGCCCTTACGGCTCGCTGCTGCTGGCCGTGGCCACCTTCGGCATCGGCTTCGTGATGCGCCCGCTGGGCGGCGTGATCATCGGCAACTACGCCGACCGCAAGGGCCGCAAGGCAGCGATGACGCTGACCATCGGCCTCATGGTGATCGGCACGCTGTGCATCGCGCTGGCGCCCAGCTATGCCTCGGCCGGCGTGTTCGGCTCGCTGATGATCGTGGCGGGCCGCCTGCTGCAGGGCTTTTCGCTTGGCGGCGAAGTGGGCGCGGCCACCTCGATGCTGATGGAGGCCGGCGGCGTGAAGGGCCGGGGCTTCCGCGTCAGCTGGCAGCTCGCGAGCCAGGGCGTGTCGGCGCTGCTGGGCGCGCTCACCGGCGCGGCGCTGTATGCGGCGCTGCCGCAGGCTTCGCTCGAGAGCTGGGGCTGGCGCCTGCCGTTCCTGCTCGGCCTGCTGATCGCGCCGGTGGGGCTGTACATCCGCTCGCAGCTGGAGGAAACGCACGTTGCCGAAAGCCACGAGTCCAGCCCCATCGGGCGGCTGCTGCGCAACCACGGCGGCCTGGTGCTCAAGGGCATCCTGGCCACCACGGCGGGCACGGCGACGATGTACCTGGTGGTGTTCTTCATGCCCACCTACATGATCCGCGTGCTGCACATGCCGCCGTCGCTGTCGCTGCTGTCGGGCTGCGTCACCGGCATCACGCTGTTCCTGGTGTCGCTGGTGGCGGGGCGGCTGGCCGACCGGCTGCCGGCGCGCAAGCCGCTGGTCGTCGGCTCGCTGCTGTTCAGCGTGGTCGCGGTGTACCCCGCGTTCTGGCTGATCAGCCACTACCCGAGCGTGCCGCTGGTGCTGTGCCTGTCGGCGCTGCTGACCGCGAGCGTGAACATCGGCACCACGCCCATGTTCCTCATGCTGCTGGAGATGCTGCCGGCCGGCGTGCGCGCCAGCGGCATCTCGGTGGTCTACAGCATCGGCGTGACGGTGTTCGGCGGCTCGTCGCAGTTCATCGTGACCTGGCTGCTCGCCAGCACCGGCAGCCCGATGGCGCCGGCCTTCTACATGATGGCCTGCGGGCTACTGAGCCTCGGCGCGCTGCTGAGCCTGCGCGAGCACAAGGCCGATTGACCCTCCCCACGAACAACGACTTCCATCACATGACACGCGAACTCAGCCCCCAGACCACCAGGCTGCTGTCCCGGCTGCTGCCGCAGGCCGATGTCGACACGCAGGCCTTCGTCGACATCCGCCGCCGGATCCACGCCAACCCGGAGCTCGGCTTCGAGGTGAGCGCCACCAGCGAACTGGTGGCCAACCTGCTGCGCAGCTGGGGCTACGAGGTGCACACGGGCATCGGCAAGACCGGCATCGTGGCGCAGCTCAAGCTCGGCAGCGGCACGCGCCGGCTGGGCATCCGCGCCGACATGGACGCACTGCCCATCGTCGAGGCCACGGGCCTGCCGTATGCGAGCCGCAACCCCGGCCGCATGCACGCCTGCGGGCACGACGGCCACACGGCCATCCTGCTGGCCGCGGCCAAGGCGCTGGCGGCGGCGCGCAGCTTCGACGGCACGCTGAACCTGATCTTCCAGCCCGACGAGGAAAACCTCTGCGGCGCGCGCGCGATGATCGAGGACGGCCTGTTCGAGCGCTTCCCCTGCGATGCGGTGTACGCACTGCACAACGCGCCCGGCGTGCCGGTGGGCACGGTGCTGGCGGTGGAAGGCCCGGTCACGCTGTCGTCCGACGTGGCCGACGTCACCATCAAGGGCGTGGGCGGGCACGGTGCCATGCCGCATCGCGCGCGCGACCCGGTCGCCGCCGCCGCGGCGGTGGTGACGGCGCTGCAGACGGTGGTGGCGCGCAACGTGGCGCCCGACGACACGGCGGTGGTCTCGGTCGGCTTCATCCGCGGAGGCGCCACGCACAACGTGATCCCGCAATCCGTATCGCTGGGCCTGAACGTGCGCGCGGCGCGGCCCGAGACGCGCGCGCTGGTCGAGCAGCGCATCCGCGAGATCGTGAGCCTCACCGCGCAGGCGCACGGCGTGGAGGCCGAGATCGACTACCGCCAGCTGGTGCCGCCGGTGGTCAACACCGCGGCCGAGACGCGGCTGATGGCGCAGGTGTGCACCGAGATCGTGGGCGAGGCGAACGTGCTCACGCAGGTGCCCCGCGGCTTCGCGGGCAGCGAGGACTTCGCCTGGATGCTCGCCGCGCTGCCGGGCTGCTACTTCATGCTCGGCAACGGGGAGGGCGAGTTCGGGGGCTGCATGGTGCACAACCCCGGCTACGACTTCAACGACCAGGTGCTGCCGCTGGGAGCCGCCTGCTGGGTGCGCCTCGCGCAGACTTACCTGGTCGCCTGAGCTTTCCGCGCCGCGTCAGAAGGGCGCGTCTTCTTCCTCTGCGGAGTCTGCTGCGTCTGCCGGTGCCGTCGTGGCGGGCGCTGCTGCAGGCGCGGTTGCAGGCTTCACCGTGTCGTCCGGCGGCGCGGCCGAGAACGCGGCCTCGCCGCCCAGCGCATCGAGCAGCGCCGGCACCAGCTGGCCCAGCTCGCCCGTGGCGATGGCCACGTCGGCGTCGAAGTTGTCTTCCTTCTTGCCGCCGGCGGCGCCGTCGCCCGTGCCTTCGAGGAAGGTGATCTTGCGGATCAGCAGCCCGTGCGTGAGCTCAAAGGACACGCGGTCGTCCCAGGTCAGCGCGAGCCGCGTGGGGCGCTTGCCGTCGGTGATGTGCTGCTTGACTTCGTCGATGTCCAGCGGATGCTTGGCGTAGCGCACCACGGCCTTGGAGTCGTCGGAGGCCTTGAGCTCGCACTCGCGGTCGATGGTGAAGCCGGCCGGCGGCTCCTGCGTCAGCAGCCAGTTGGCCATGGCCGCAGCCGGCTCGATCTGCGTGTTGATGAGGGCCACCGCGAAGCCGTCGAGCGACTTCACGAGGCTGGTGACGACCTCGTCGGCGCGCGATGCATTGCCGCTGTTGATGACCAGGCGGTTCTCCGCCTTGTCGATCCACACCGTCACGCGCGCGCTGCGGGTGAAGGCCATCGGCAGCAGCTCGAGCGTGATGTCTTCCTTCAGCTCTTTCTTTTCCTTCTTGCCGGGCTTGCGGCCGGTGGTGGCCTCGATGTGGGCGCAGCGCTCGTCGAGCTTGCGGCGCACCACGGAGCCGGGCACCTGCTTGCTCTCGATCATGTATTCGACCAGCCACTGGCCGTCGATGGATTCGACCAGCGGGCCGTTGGCCTCGCCGCGGGGCTCGACCCAGCCGGCGGACTTTTCCTGCGAGGGGCCGCAGGGCACGAAGCGCTGCTTTCCTAGCCCTTCTTCCGCCTCGGCCAGTGTTTGGGACCAGGCAGGTTCGATGCGATAGACGATGACGTTCTTGAATACGGACACGGAAACCCTTTTTCCACTGGTTTGGACAACCAACCATTGTCGGGCACCCCGTTCCGGGGCCGGCCGTAAAATCGAAAGCTTTTGCGACTTCCCCCATCGCTCCCAAAGGAATCAGGAAATGAGCTCGATCCCCCCCTCGCTGGACGACCGTGACGGCAAGATCTGGATGGACGGCGAACTCGTGGACTGGCGCGACGCCAAGATCCACGTGCTGAGCCACACGCTGCACTACGGTTGCGGCGCCTTCGAGGGCGTGCGCGCCTACAAGACGGCGGACGGCGGCACGGCCATCTTCCGCCTGGCCGAGCACACCGAGCGGCTGTTCAACAGCGCCAAGATCCTGCGCATGAAGATCCCGTTCACGCAGGAACAGCTCAACGAGGCCCAGAAACAGGTGGTTCGCGAGAACAAGCTCGAGAGCTGCTACCTGCGCCCCCTCATCTGGATCGGCTCCGAGAAGCTGGGCGTGAGCCCCAAGGGCAACAAGATCCACGCCATGGTCGCGGCCTGGTCCTGGGGCGCCTACCTGGGCGAAGAAGGCATGAAGCGCGGCATCCGCGTGAAGACCTCCAGCTACACCCGCCACCACGTCAACATCACGATGACGCAGGCCAAGACGGTGAGCAACTACACCAACTCGATCCTGGCCAACATGGAAGCCCTGGACGACGGCTACGACGAAGCGCTGCTGCTCGACGCGAGCGGCTTCGTGTCGGAAGGCGCGGGCGAGAACATCTTCGTGGTCAAGGGCGGCGTGGTGTACACGCCCGACCTGTCGGCCGGCGCGCTCAACGGCATCACCCGCAACACCATCCTGCACGTGTGCAAGGACCTGGGCCTCGAGCTGGTGCAAAAGCGCATCACGCGCGACGAGGTCTACATCGCCGACGAGGCCTTCTTCACAGGCACGGCCGCTGAGGTCACGCCCATCCGCGAACTCGACCGCGTCGAGATCGGCAACCGCGGCGACGGCGGCGCCCGTGGCCCGATCACCGAGAAAATCCAGTCTGCCTTCTTCGACATCGTGAACGGCAAGAACCCCAAGTACGCCCACTGGCTCACGAAAGTCTGAAAGAAACCATGTCCACCAATGCAGTTGTCGAACTCCTGGCCAAGGAGCTCAATCATCAGGGCGGTGTTTTCTGCCCCAGCCCCAAGGCCGACATGAAGCTCTGGAACAGCCACCCGAAGGTCTACCTCGACGTGGCGCGCACCGGCGAAGCCAAGTGCCCGTACTGCGGCACGGTGTATCGCCTGAAGGCCGGCGAAACGGTGTCGGCGCGGCACTGACGCCTGACGCTCGCGCGGAGCCGCCGCACGGCGCGCCGGCTCCGGCCTGGTGACTCTCCGGTTTGAACCGCGGGTGTTCCCGCCTTCGAACTACGGATCCCGGTGATGGTGCCCTGCGGGGCCCGTTTCTAGCATCGACCCACTGGCGTTCAGACCAGGTGAGGAGTCGATTGTGGGGATCAGATCTTTCAGTTTTGCCACTGGCACGCTCGTGCTCGCGTTGGGCCTTTCGGCCTGCGGAGGCGGTGGCGGCGGCGGCAGCAGCGGCTTCAGCCTGCTTCCTTCCGGTGGTGGCTCCCCCACCACGCCGCCTGCGGCCGACACCAGCGTCGCCGTCTCCGGCACCGTGGCCACGGGCGCGCCGGCATCCGGCAGCAACGTGGCGCTGCGCTGCGCGAACGGCACCTCCGGCACGGCCAACACGGCCGCCGACGGCAAGTGGTCCGCCAAGCTCGATGCACCCGAGTTCCCCTGCCTGGCCACGGCCTCGGGCGGTTCGCTGGCCGCCGGGCAGAAGCTGCACTCCATGCTGCGCGCGGCGGGCTACGTCAACATCACGCCGCTGACCGAGCTGATCCTGGCGCGCGCGGCCGGCATGGCGCCCGGCGGCATCGAACAGGCCGGGCTCGCCGCGCTGGCAGCGCTGGCGGGCAAGCTCGACGCGGCCCAGGCCGATATCGTCGCGCTGCTGAACGAGTCGGGCTACGGCGCATTCGCGCCGAACCCCTTCACGGGCGAATTCAAGGCCGTTGCGGGCGACGCCTACGATGACCTGCTCGAGCACCTGGCGCAATCGCTGGCCGACGGCGACACCACGCTCGACGGCCTCGTCGCCGCGCTGATCGCCGCAGCCGAAGACGACGGCTTCGACCTGCCGCTCACGCACACCTTCAAGCCGGCCGAGCTCGCGGCGCAGCCGCAGCTCAACAAGGCGCACCTGGCCAGCGCCGCGGGCGTGCTGTCGATGAGGCTGGACGCGGGTTCCAACGCGGTCGGTGCCTTTGTAGGCGGCGGCGCGGGCAACAAGGCCGTGCTGCAACTGCCGGGCCTGGCGGGCACGAAAGTGAGCGATCTGAAGCGCATCGAGCTCGAGCTCAAGGGCGATGCCGGCGGCATCGGGCAGGGGCTGCCGTATGCATACCTCAACTTCACGGTCGACCTGCACTGCGACGCCACGCCCCTGCCGGCCAACGCCACGCTGGCGGACGTTCGCGCGCGCCGCCGCATCCTGATCTTCGACACGTACTACCACTTCATGCAGGCGACGAACGCGATCTCGACCAGCGAGTTCAGTTCGATCGCCATCACGCCGGCCACGCCGGGCTGGCGCATCTCCGGCGGCACGCCGGTGGGCACGGTGGCGGTCAACCCTGCCTACAACGGCAGCGAGACGCTCGAAGGCTTCGACTACACGGCCTACCCGGACGCCTGCATCGTCGACGGCATCACGGGGGATGGCGGCATGCCGCGCAACGCCTCGGCGGACGCCAGCTGCGCCACCAACGCGGCACTGCCGGGGTCGGCGCCTGCGGTGTGCGGCGCGGCTTACACGGGGCCGATCCTGGTCCTGGGCGACAGCAGTAGCACCACCGCGTCGCTATGGAGCTTCAAGCGCGTGAAGGTGGAGGCGACGCGCAAGCAGACCTTCCGCTTTGGGTAGCGAACTGCCGGCCGGCCGAATCCCGTGCTTGCCGCGGGAGGGCGGCGGGAGCACTCGGATGGGTTACGGTGTTTCGCTCGGGTTCGGCAGCCGCCGCGGCCACAGGCCGCGCCACGGATCCGGGTCCTGCCTTTCCTGCGCGAGCCGCAGGTAGACCATCGCGATCCACAGCAGCGCCAGGCCGATCTGCGCGTCGCGCAGCGCCGAGTTGACGCTCGACGCGATCAGCGCGATGAGCGTGGCGCCCAGCGCGTAGCGGCCGGCCATGTCCGGCCGTTTCCACGCCTGCCACACGGCCGCCATCATGATGACCAGCAGGCTCAGCAGCGCGGGCACGCCGCCTTGCGCGCCCACCCAGAGGAAGTCGTTGTGCGGCATGTTCGAGTCGGCGAAGAGCGCGGGGCCGCGCTTGTGCCACTGCTCGGTCCAGCCGCCGATGCCCCAGCCCGCGAGCGGGCGGTCGGCGATCATGAGGCCGGTGTCGCGGTACATGTAGTAGCGGATGACCCAGCTGCCCTTGAAGACGGCGCCGGCCTGCGCCTCTTCGAGTTCCTGCACGCCGGTCTCGACCTTCTTCTGCAGCTGCGGCAGCTGGTAGAGCCCGGCGCCGAGCACCACGGTGCCGAGCACCAGCGCGCCCACCAGCATCTTCAGGTGGTTGCGCCACTGGTGGACGCACACCGCCGGAATCACCAGCAGCAGCGCGAGCACCGAGGTGCGCGAGGTCAGCGGCAAGGCCACCACCAGCCCCAGCCCGAGCACCAGCACGAACGCGGGAATGGCGCGCAGCGGCCGGTGCGCCGCGATCTGCGCGATGCCCCAGACCGCCGCCGTGGAGGCCACCACGCTGAACAGCAGCGCGTTGCTGATCGACTTGTTGCCCACTTCCATGACCACCGCGCGCAGCGGCAACCAGATGTGGAAGCCGCCCACCGCATAGAAGAAGATGACCAGCAGCACGTTGAGCGCCGCGATCAGCAGGAAGCCGCGCAGCGCCCAGAGGGCTTCCTCGCGCGTGAGCGCCATGGCCATCAGCATCGTCACGCCGATGCGCAGCCCGTGGAACAGGTTGGAGGGGGTTTCAGGGTAGTGCGGCCTGATGGCCAGCACGATCAGCATCCAGGCCAGGTAGGCCATGACCGGCCACCACAGCGGATTGGCGCGAAGCCGCGCCAGGCGCTCCCGCCCTCCGCCGGCCACCAGCATGGTGGCGAGCAGCAGCAAGGCCGATAGATAGGTGACGCCGACCGGCATGAACACCACCAGCCCCCAGAACATGGCCGCGGGCCGAACGATGTGCGATCTCTGCATAGGGGCGGGATTTTAGGTGGCCCCCGCCAGCCGAGCCTGACTTCGCCCCGGCCGTGCCGGGCTCAATGGATTCAGTGCCCGCGCGCGGTGGTGGGCAGGCGGATGACGAAGCTCGCGCCGCCGCCCGGGCGGTCTTCGCAGCGCACCGTGCCGCCGTGCCGCTCGGCGATCGACTTCACCAGCGACAGCCCCAGCCCGACCCCGCCGTTGCGCTCGCTGGCGCCGGGCAGCCGGTAGAAGGGCTCGAAGATGCGTTCGCGCAGCGCGGCCGGCACGCCCGGGCCGCGGTCGTTGACGCGCACCGTGGCAAAGCCGTCGGCGCTGCCCAGTTCCACCGAGATTTCGCCCGCGCCGTAGCGGCGGGCGTTTTCCAGCAGGTTGCGGATGGCGCGGCGCAGCAGGCGCGACACGCCCGGCACCGTGAGGTTCGCGTTGTCGGTGCCTTCGGCCAGGTCGAGCTCGGCATTCACCTGCGCGCATTCCTCGGCCGCCAGGCCGGTCAGGTCCACGGGCTCGATGGTGCCCATGTCGGCCTCGCTGGCGTCGAGCCGGCTGGCCAGCAGGATCTCGTCGATGAGCTGGTCGAGCTCGCCGATGTTGCGCGAGATTTCCTCGCGCGCCGTGGCGCTCGGGCGCTCGCCCATCAGCTCCAGGCCCATGCGGATGCGGGTGAGCGGCGAACGCAGCTCGTGCGAGGCGTTGGCCAGCAGCGACTTGTGCGAACGCACCAGCTGTTCGATGCGCTCGGCCGACGCGTTGAATCGTTTGGAGAGATCAGCCACTTCGTCCTGCCCTTCTTCGGTCACACGCACCGAGAGATCGCCCTCGCCCCACCGCTGCACGCCGCGCTGCAGCGATTCCAGCCGCTGCGTGATGCGCCGCACGATCGGGTAGACGCCCAGCGCCACCGCCACCCCCACCAGCGCGATCATCCAGCCCAGCCCGAAGGGCGTGCGCCACGGCGCGAAACCGGATGCGCCCGTCGGCCGCTCGCGCGGCGCCACGCGCAGCGTGATGTCCTTGCCGTCGCTGAGCGTCACGTCGAACTCCAGCCCCTGGCCCGGCACGCGCAGCGCGGTGCCGGTGCCGATCTTCCGGTCCTGCGCGTCGAGCACGATCACCTCGCGCGGCACGGGGGCCAGCCGTTCGCGCTCGGCCTGTGCCGCTTCGCGCACGATCCAGTTGGCCATCAGCGTGAGGATGACGACGCCGCCCACCACCGCGAGCCATATGCGCACGTAGAGGTGGCGGGAATAAAGGCTGCGCAGCATCTATTGCCGCTCAGTCTTGCTGTTTCGCGAAAACGTAGCCCACGCCGCGCACCGTCAGGATGCGCTTCGGGTTCTTGGCATCGACCTCGATGGCCGCGCGGATGCGGCCCATGTGCACGTCGATGGAGCGGTCGAAGGCTTCCAGTTCGCGGCCGCGCACGGCTTCCATGATCTGGTCGCGCGTGAGCACGCGGCCCGCGCGCTCGGCCATGGCCACCAGCAGGTCGAACTGGTACGAGGTGAGGTCGGCCAGCGCGCCGGCCACCGACACGGTGCGCGCGTTGCGGTCGATTTCCAGCGTGCCGAAGCGCATCACGGTGGACACCTCGGCCTCGGTGGCGTTCTCGCTGCGCCGGCGCAGCACCGCGCGGATGCGCGCCAGCAGCTCGCGCGGCTCGAAGGGCTTGGGCAGGTAGTCGTCGGCGCCGATCTCCAGGCCGATGATGCGGTCCATGGGGTCGCCCTTGGCCGTCAGCATCAGTACCGACACCTTGGAGATGGGCCCGGGCAGCGCGCGGATGCGGCGGCAGACCTCCAGGCCGTCGGTGTCGGGCAGCATCAGGTCGAGGATCACGAGGTCGGGCGCGTGCTGCTGCAACTGCTCCAGGCCCGTGGCGCCGTCGCCTGCGTGGTTGAAGCCGAAACCCGACTGCGTCAGGTATTCGCCCACCATGTGTGCCAGGCGGGTGTCGTCTTCGATCATCAGGAGTTGGGGGGTGCTCATGCGCTTCATGGTCGTCCACGGGCGGCAAGCAGGCTTGAACGCTCCGTAAAGTTGGGTAAACCTCAGCCGGCGGCGTCAACCGTATCGGCTTCGAAAAGCATGGCGCCGGCGTCGGCGCTCACGGGAGGGAGGCCGAGGTTCTCCTCCAGCAGCGCGGGCAGGGCGCCGGCGTCCACGCCGGGGTCGGTGGCGCGCGCGCGCGCCAGCACCTCGCCGGCCAGCTGCCGCAGCTGCGCGGTCGAGGCGCGGATGCGCGCGCGGAAGGCGGCGTCGTCCAGCGTGTCGCGCAGGCTGCGGTTGAGCTCGGCGAACCACGGCATCGCGGCCTGGTCGAGCATCACGGCCGGGTTGGCGCGCCGGCTGCTTGCCGACCAGCGGCGCATCAGCGCCTGCACCTCGAGGTTCAGCCGCTGGCAATGCTGCAGCTCGGCTTTCAGGCTGCCCAGCGCGTGCAGGTCGGTCAGGCGGTGCTGGAAGAAGATCTGCGACAGCACGCCCCAGTAGTAGGCGTAGTCCCAGATCACCTTCACCGGCAGCACCTCGGGGTCGCCGAACAGCGGGTACTGGTCCTGGTAGAGCGCCAGCGTGCTTTCGTAGAACGAGTGGTAGAGCTGGTCGTACAGCTGCGCGCGCTTGTCGATCGGGCGGCCCGCGCGGTCCTGTGCGATCAGGTCGGTGATATAGGTGTTGCCGATGGCGATGAAGTCGCTGCCCGGCGAATAGAACGGGTCGAGGAACAGCCCCGCCTCGCCGGTCATCGCCCAGCGCTGGCGCCCCGAGAACACCTGCTTGCAGCCGTGCGAGAAGTGCTTGAGGAAGGCGAAGTCCTGCAGCAGGTGGCGCTTGCCGTCCAGCGCCTCGAACAGCCGCGGCTGGTAGGTGGCGAACCACGCCATCGCCTTGTCGAAGGTGTCGATGGTGTCCAGCGGGTGCAGCTTCGGGTCGGCCACGATGCCCACCGAGTGCGAGCCCGAGGCCAGCGGAATCAGCCAGGCCCAGTATCCCGCGCCCACCAGGTGGTTGGTCGACAGCCAGCGCGCCTGCGGGTCGCAGCGCGTGCGCCAGGCTTCGTCGTCGCTCCATTCGTCGATGGCGATGCGCTCGCCGATGCGAAACCACACCGCGTTGACGTCGTGCGCGTTCGACTCGGCCAGGCCCAGCTTGCGCTTGAGCATGCCGGCGCGCCCGCAGGCGTCGATCACCCAGCGGGCCTGCGCGTGGTGCGTGTGCTCGCCGCGGGTCCATTCGATGCGGTGCGGCGTGGCCGGGTCGTCGGCCAGCGTGATGCGCCGCACCAGCGCGCCGTCCACGAATTGCACCCCGCGCCGCACGGCCTCCTCGGCCAGGAAGTTCTCGAAGATGCCGCGGTCGATCTGGTAGCTGGGCACCGACAGGTAGCGGCTCGCGCCGATCTCGGTCACCTTGTCGATGTCGCTGCGGCCCTCGCTGAAGAAGAAGCGAAAGCCGAACTTGCGCAGCTGCTCGGCGTCCATGTGGGCCTTCAGGCCCAGCACCGTGTCGAAGTAGTGCGCGCCGATCTCCACCGACGACTCGCCCACCTTGTGCGCCGCGTGCGGCACCGGGTGCGCGCGGCGCTCCAGCACCAGCACGCGCAGGTCGGCAAAGCGCTGGCGCAGCTGCAGCGCCAGCGTGAGGCCCGCGAGCCCGCCCCCCATGATCACTGCGTCAAAAGTGTCGGGCGCAGTGTCGGTCATGGTCAGCTCCGGTCGATGGGCTGCAGCTGCAGCCGAAGTGAAAGGGTGGGGGACAACGGCAGCGCCACCGGCGCGGGCGTGCCCGCGTCCAGCCGTGCCAGCGATTCGAAGAGGGTCAGCGCGTCGGCCATCGGGTTGATGCCGGCCAGCGATTTCGCCGCGTCCGACTGCGGCGGTGTGGCCTGCGTGGCGCTGCCGTCCAGCGACCACTGCAGCACCGCCACCGTGCGTTCGCTGGGCGCGGGCGCCAGCACCAGCGCCACCGCCAGCAGGCCGCGGCTGTCGGTCACCGAGGTGAGCGCGCCGACGGTGGGTGTGTCGTAGCCCACCAGCAGCACCGGCTCCTGGTCGGCCGCGCATTGCACCGCCGCCTCGAGCAGGCCCGAGGCGAAGCTGTGTTCGAAGGCCGACACCGCGTTGCTCGCCGCCATGCAGCCGGTGCCGATGGTCCAGTAGCCCACGGCCGCGTTGTGCACCGAGTTGTGGAACTTGGTGGGCGACAGCATCTTGGGGTCGGAGGCCAGCGTGCCGCACATGTAGTCGTTGATCGACAGGTCGCCGTGCGCCGAGGTGAACACGCAGGGCACGTCGGCCGCGTTTCGGCCCGCGCCGGCCATGGCGGCGGCGGCCACTTCGAGGGCCAGCGCCACCGTGTCGGGCGCGCGGCGCCGTTCGGCCGGCGCCAGCACCTGCGGCGCGGGGCGCTTGGCGGGCGGGTCGGCCAGCGCGCCTTCGCCGCGGAAAGCGGCGCGCGCGGCATCCCAGCCGGGCAGGGTGGGGGTCCAGAAGGCGGGGCCTTCGATGTACAGGGTCGGCGGCATGGTGGCGGTCGTGCTCGTGCTCATGCTGCCGCCGCCTTGCCGAACACCAGCGAGCAGTTGTTGCCGCCGAAGCCGAAGGAGTTGGACAGCGCGTAGCGCACCTCGCCGTGCGCCGGCTCGAGCTTGATCTGCGGACCGAAGCCCTCGTCCAGCGTGCGCGTGTTGACCGTGCCCGGCTTCAGGCCGCGCTCGATCGCCAGCAGGCTGATGACGGCCTCGACGATGCCCGCCGCGCCCAGCGTGTGGCCCATGAAGCCCTTGGTCGAGCTGGCGTGCGTGCCGGCCGGGAAGCGGCGCGCCACCAGCGCGCCCTCGACCTCGTCGTTCTTCTGGCTCGCGGTGCCGTGCATGTTGATGTAGTCGATGGCCTCGGGCGCGAGGCCGGCGCGCGCCAGCGCCTCGTCGAGCGCGCGCTCGGCGCCCAGGCCCTCGGGGTGGGGGGTGGACATGTGGTGCGCGTCGCTCGCCTCGCCGTAGCCCAGCAGGTGCAGCGGGGACGCATCGGCGCCCGCCTGCACGCGCTCCACCAGCGCGAAGCCCGCGGCCTCGCCCAGGCTGATGCCCTTGCGGCCGGCGTCGAAGGGCCGGCATGGTTCGCTCGACACCAGTTCGAGCGAATTGAAGCCGAACAGCACGCTGCCGCACAGCGTGTCCGCGCCGCCGACCACGGCCGCGTCGGCCAGGCCCAGGCGGATCATCCGCTCGGCCGAGGCGAACACCTTGGCGCTCGAAGAGCAGGCGGTGGAAATGGTCTCGCTCGGGCCGCTGATGCCCAGCACCTCTTGCACGAACAGGGCCATCGAATGCGGCGTGTGCACCGCGCTGCGGCGCTGGTCGGGCGGGAACATGCCTTCGGCGTCGAGCTGGGTGTAGGCCAGCTCGGTCTCGCCGATGCTCGCGGTCGAGGTGCCCAGGATCAGCGCGACGCGCGACGCGCCGTACTTTTCGCGCGCAGCCGCCACCGCCTCGATGAAGCCGTCGGCATGCAGGCCCAGCCAGGCGAGCCGGTTGTTGCGGCAGTCCCAGTGGGCGAGCGATTCGGGCAGGCGGACTTCTTCCAGGCCGTCGACGCGGCCGATCCACGTGGGCAGCGGGTCGTCGCCGAAATCGTTGGCGCGCAGGCCGCTGCGCGACTGCGCCAGCGCGTCAGCGAGCGCTTCCTTGCCGACGCCGACGGCCGAGGTCGCCGTGTAGGCGCTGATTTGAAGAGGGGGGATTCGGGACGGCACGATCTTTTGCGGGCTTGCTGACAACTGGAAACAACCAAGGAAAAAGCGAATGTAAACGTGGAACAGCCTAACAGTAGCAGGCGCCGTGGCGCGTCGGCGGATTCCTATAAGGCCCGGGCCCTATTGACGCTCCGTGGGGCTCGTGATGATCGTGAGCCGCGAGGCCAGCGCCACCAGCACCAGCACCGGCACGCCCAGCAGCGCTGTGGCGACGAAGAAGTTGCTGTAGCCGTAGGCGTCGACGAAGGCACCCGAATAGCCGGCGATGAATTTCGGCAGCAGCAGCATGAGAGAGCTGAACAGCGCGTATTGGGTGGCCGAATAGCTGATGTTGGTGAGACTCGACAGATAGGCGATGAAGGCCGCCGATGCGATGCCGCCGGCCAGGTTGTCGGCCGACACCACCGCGATCAGCGCCGTGGTGTCGTGCCCGCGCGTCGCCAGCCAGGCGTAGAGCAGGTTGCTCGCGGCGCTGAGCACGGCGCCCATCATCAGCACCCGCATCACGCCCAGGCGCATCGACAGCACGCCGCCCACGAAGGCGCCCGCCAGCGTCATGACCACGCCGTAGATCTTGCTGACCGTGGCCACTTCGTCCTTGGTGAAGCCCATGTCCACGTAGAACGGGTTGGCCATGATGCCCATCACCACGTCGCTGATGCGGTAGACGGCGATCAGCGAAAGGATCAGCACCGCGTGCCATTTGTAGCGGCCGATGAAATCGGCAAAGGGCTCGATCAGCGCGCTGCGCAGCCACTCGGCCGCGTTGCGGGCCTTGGGCAGCAGGCGCGGCACCGGCTCGGGCGACAGCAGCACCGTGAACACGCCGATCGCCATCGAAGCCGCCATCACCAGGTAGGCGGTCTTCCAGGCGCCGTCCTGGTAGGCGGCCGCGCCGGTGGCGGCCACGGCGGGCGCCACCTCGGCCCAGGCCGCGACCCACAGCACGCCGGCACCGGCCCAAATCATCGCCAGGCGGTAGCCCGTCTGGTAGGCGGCGGCCATCGCGGCCTGCTTGCGCGGCTCGGCCGATTCGATGCGGAAGGCGTCGAGCGCGATGTCCTGCGTGGCCGAGCCGAAGGCCACCAGCAGCGCGCACCAGATCAGCGGCGTGAGGCCCAGGCGCGGGTCGTTCATTGCCATGCCGACCAGCCCCGTGATGACCAGCCCCTGCGCCAGCAGCAGCCAGCCGCGCCGGCGCCCCAGCAGCGTGGTCAGCGGCGGCAGCGGCAGCCGGTCGACCAGCGGCGCCCAGACCCACTTGAAGCCGTAGGCCAGCCCGACCCAGCTCAGGTAGCCGATGGTGGTGCGGTCGATGCCGGCCTCGCGCAGGCGAAAGCTCAGCGTGCCCAGCACCAGCAGCAGCGGCAGCCCGGCCGAGAAGCCCAGCGCCAGCATGCGCAGCGTGGCGGGCTCCAGGTAGACCTTGAGGGCGTCGCGCCAGGGCGGGGAAGGGGGGGTGGGGGTTTCGGCAGGCGAGGCGGACATGTGCCCGGATTGTCCATGAGCGGCGCAGGCCCTCGGGCGGCCCCTTTGTCTTCATTTGTTCCTATGATCCGGCCCCTATGTGCATACGATGCGAGCGCTCTTCCTCCGGCACCGCCGCCGTCTCCGCCCTTCCTTCCGCGGCGTCGCCCTGGAATCCCCGGCGCGCCTTCCTGCTGGCCGCCGCCGGCGCGGCGCTGGGCGGCCCGGCGCTGGCGCAGGTCGACGTGGGCAAGGCATCGGTGGCGCGCAACCTCGTGCCCGCCGACAAGATCGAGGCGGCCGGGGTGCAGCAATACGGCCAGCTGCTCGAACAGGCCCGCGCCAAGGGCGCGCTCGCCGGCGACAACGACCCGCAGCTGCAGCGCCTGCGCGCCATCGCGACCCGCCTCATTCCGTTTGCCACGCCGTGGAACTCGCGCGCCCGCAGCTGGAAGTGGGAGGTCAGCCTGATCGGCAGCAAGCAGATCAACGCCTTCTGCATGCCCGGCGGCAAGATCGCCTTCTTCACCGGCATCCTCGACCAGCTCAAGCTCACGGACGACGATGTCGCGATGGTCATGGGCCACGAAATGGCTCACGCGCTGCGCGAACACGCGCGCGCCCGCATGGCCAAGAGCGCGGGCACCGGCGCGGTGCTCTCGCTGGGTGCGCAGATGCTCGGCTGGGGCCAGGTGGGCGACCTGGCGGCGCGCGCGGGCACGCAGCTCATCACCCTCAAGTTCAGCCGCAGCGACGAGACCGAGGCCGACCTCGTGGGGCTGGAACTCGCGGCGCGCGCGGGCTACGACCCGAAGGCTTCGGTGTCGCTGTGGCAGAAGATGGCCGCGGCGTCGAAGAACCAGGGGAGCCTGAACTTCCTTTCCACGCACCCGAGCGGGCCGGACCGCATCACGAAGCTGGAAGCCAACCTGCCCAAGGTCGAGAAGCTCTACCGCGACGCAAGGAAATAGCTCACCCCCAGGCTTCGCGCACTTCGTGTCGCTGCGCCAACCCCCTTGCAGGGGGGCAACACCTGCGGCCCGGCGAAGCCGGTTCCGCGGTGTTTCACGACATGACACCCAACGGCTGATACCTATCGAGCGGGCTGCGCGACCTCGGCAGCCGCTGGCACGCCGTTTGCATCTCAACTTGTACACATGTTTGGATGCCTAATGATGGTGCATGAAGAAAACCGGGAAAGCGGGTCGCCCGACGCCGCCTGGATCGCGAAATTCGCCGCGCCCTTGGCGGATGCGGCGGCCGGCAAGGCCCTGGACTTCGCCCTGCCGCTCGCCGGACTGCGCTTCGCGGTCAAGGACAACATCGACGTGGCCGCCGTGCCCACCACGGCGGCCTGCCCGGCCTTCGACCGGCTCCCCACGGTCCACGCGGCCGTGGTGCAGCGCCTGCTCGAAGCCGGTGCATCGCTGGCCGGCAAGACCAACCTCGACCAGTTCGCCTGCGGCCTGAACGGCACGCGCTCGCCGTACGGCGAGGTGCCCAACGCCTTCGACGCACGGTACGTTTCGGGCGGCTCCAGCTCGGGTTCGGCCTATGTGGTGGCAACCGGCGAGGTCGACTTCGCGCTGGGCACCGACACCGCGGGCTCGGGCCGCGTGCCGGCCGGGCTCAACAACATCGTCGGCCTCAAGCCTTCGCGCGGCCTGCTGAGCACCTTCGGCGTGGTGCCCGCGGCGCAGAGCGCCGACTGCGTCTCCATCTTCGCGCGCACCGTCGCCACGGCGGTCGACGTGCTGCTGGCCGCCGCGGGCCACGACGCCCGCGACCCGTACTCCCGCGACATCGCCCTGAGCCGCAAGCCGCTGCCCGCGCATTTCCGCTTCGGCGTGCCCGACAGGCTGAGCTTCTTCGGCGACACCGCCGCCGAACGGGCGTTCAACGAGGCGACCGCGCGGCTGCTGGCCATGGGCGGCTCGCCCGTCACCATTTCCTATGCCCCGCTCGCCGAGGCCGCCGCGCTGCTCTATGAAAGCGCGCTGGTCGCCGAGCGCTACGCCGCGGTGCGCGAGTTCTTCGATGCGCACGGCGACGAGGTGATCGAGCCCGTGCGCGGCATCCTCGCGAGCGGGCGCAACTACGGCGCCGCCGACGTGTTCGAGGCCCAGGCACGGCTGCGCGCCATCGCGCAGCAGGTCGAGCCGATGTGGCGCGACATCGACGTGCTGCTCGTGCCCACCGCGCCCACGCACTACACCCGCGAGCAGATGCGCGCCGACCCGGTGGCGCTCAACCGCAACCTCGGCGCGTACACCAACTTCGTCAACCTGCTCGACTACGCCGCGCTCTCCGTGCCCAGCAGCCTGCGCGCGGACGGCCTGCCCTTCGGCATCACGCTGATCGGCCCCTGCGGCAGCGACCTCGCGCTGGCCGACCTGGGCCAGCGCTACCACCACGCCACCGGGCTCGCGCAAGGCGCGACCGGCGAGCCGCTGCCCGCGCCGCGCGCCATTCCCGGCCTTGCCGCGCCAGGCGCGGACACCCTGTCCATCGCCGTGGTCGGCGCGCATCTCTCGGGCATGCCGCTCAACAGCCAGCTCGCTGAACGTGGAGCCACGCTGCTGCGTGCCACGACGACCTCGCCCTTCTACCGCCTCTACGCGCTGCCGGGCACCGTGCCGCCCAAGCCCGGCCTGCAGCGCGTGGCCGAAGGCGATGCGGGCGGCGCCGCCATCGCGCTCGAAGTGTGGGCCGTGCCCCTGGCGCAGGTCGGCAGCTTTCTCGCCCTCATTCCGCCGCCCCTGGGCCTGGGCAGCGTCCAGCTGGCCGACGGCAGCTGGGTCAAAGGCTTCATCTGCGAGGGCCATGCCCTGGCCGGCGCGCAGGACGTGACCCTCCATGGCGGCTGGCGCGCATACGTCGCGAGCCGCGCCACCCCGAGTTCCAACTGATCAGGAGTTCCGATGAGCAACCAAGAAAAACCTCCCGCGTCGAACCGCGGCAGCCGCCGCCGGCTGCTGCAGGCCGGCGCCGCCGGACTGGCCGTGCTGGCCGCGCCCGCCATCGTGCGTGCGCAGGCTGCGGCAAAGCTGCGCATCGGCTTCTGGCCCGTGGCCGCCGGCCTGCCGTTCTTCGCGGCGGTCGACAAGGGCTACTTCAAGGAAGCCGGCCTCGACGTCGAGCCGCTCAAGTTCGCCGGCGCACAGCAGGTGATGGAAGGCATGCTCGCCGGCCGCTGCGACGGCAGCGCCAACGGCACCGGCTCGGCCAACCTTGCCATCGGCGAGATCGCGCAGCCAGGCCTGTTCAAGATCTTCTGCACCAACCCGAGCAACGCCAAGTACGTGCTCGACGAATTCATCGTCGCCAAGGACAGCCCCATCAAGACCATGGCCGAGCTGGCCGGCAAGAAGGTCGCCTCGGGCCCCGGCATCCAGAACGTCACGCTGTGCAAGACCATGCTGGAGCGCGCGGGTGCCAAGGGCGCGACCGTGAGCGAGCTGCCCATCGGCCAGCACGTGGCCGCGCTGGTCGCGGGCCAGGTCGACGCCTGCTACACGCTGGAGCCCACCGGCACCGTGGGCCGCATGAACGGCACCACGCGCGTCATCGAGGCCGGCGTGGTCGCCAGGTACATCCTCGGCGACCAGATGGCGCCCTGGCACGGCGGCGCAGCCAGCCTGACCACCGAGTTCATCAAGAAGAACCCGGAGATCGCTAAGAAGTACATCGCCGCCTATGCGCGCGGCGTGGACCTGGTGCGCACCAAGCCCGACGAGGCACGCCAGTTCATGAAGGGCTACACCGCCATCGAAGGCAAGCTCACGGCCGAAGTGCCGCTCGCGTCGTACATGCTCTACAACGAGTTCAAGCCCAGCGACGTCGCGTACTTCCAGAAGTTCTACGACCTGTTCACCGAGAAAGGCATCTTCGAGAAGAAGGTGCCGGTGGACGCGCTGCTCTACAAGGCCTGAAGACCATGGCCGACGCAAGCACGACCACGGCCGCGCCGTGGACCCCGCCGGCCGGTGCCGCCGCCACCGCCGCACCGAAGCCGCCGCTGCGCGACCGGCTGCTGCCCTTCATCGGGCCCGTGGTGCTGTTCATCGCGTGGGATCTGGTGGTGCGGCTGGGCTTCATCAAGCCGATATTGCTGCCCACGCCCGCCGACACCATCGCCGCGCTCATCACCGGCCTGGCCGGCGGTCCGCTGCTCACCGACTTCGCCATGACCGTGTGGCGCACCGTGCAGGCCTTCGTCATCGCGGCGGCCATCGGGGTGCCGCTGGGCGTGCTGCTGGGCAGCAACGAGAAGGCGTACCGCAGCGTGGAGTTCCTGATCGACTTCTTCCGCTCCACGCCATCGTCCGCGCTGATTCCGCTGTTCCTGCTGATCTTCGGCGTGAGCGACGTCAACAAGGTGGCCATCGCGGCCTTCGGCGCGCTGCTCATCGTGGTGTTCAACAGCGCCTACGGCGTCATCAACGCACGCAAGCAGCGCGTGATGGCGGCGCGCGTCATGGGCGCCTCGCGCTGGCAGATCTTCAAGGACGTGCTGGTGTGGGAGAGCCTGCAGCCCAGCTTCGTGGGCCTGCGCTCGGCGGTGTCGATGGCGCTGGTGATCGTCATCGTGGCCGAGATGTTCATCGGCTCCGACACGGGGCTGGGCCACCGCATCATCGACGCGCAGCAGGTGCTCAACGTGAAGAGCATGTACGCGGCGATTCTTGCGGCGGGTGCGCTGGGTTACGCGCTCAACATCCTCTTCCTGATTGCAGAACGCCGCATCGTGCACTGGAGCGGAAGATGAAAGTCACGCAGGACATCGTCATCAACGGCCCGGTGTATGCCGACGTGCCCAAGCCGGCCTTCAGGCCCGGCCCGGCCGGCACGCACATCACCATCCGCGGCCTCACCAAGTACTTCGCGGGCTGGCCGCTGTACGAGAACTTCGACCTCGACATTCCCAAGCACGCCATCGTCTCGGTGTTCGGGCCCAACGGCTGCGGCAAGTCCACGCTCATCAACATGATCGCGGGGCTCATCCCCATCGATTCGGGCGAGATCCTGTTCGACGGGAAGCAACGCAAGGACACCAAGATCGGCTACGTGTTCCAGAACTACCGCGAAGCGATGTTCCCGTGGATGCGCACCATCGACAACATTGCCTACCCGCTGAAGCTCGAAGGGCGCAGCAAGGCCGAGGTCGACCGGCGCATGGAGGAACTGGTGGCGTCCTTCGACGTGAAGTTCGACCTCAAGCGCTTTCCGTACGAACTCTCGGGCGGCCAGCAGCAGACCGCGTCGATCATGCGTGCGCTCGCGCCCAACCCGGAGGTGCTGTTCCTCGACGAGCCTTTCTCGGCGCTGGACTTCGAGATGACGCTTTTCATCCGCGAGAAGCTGCAGGAGGTGTTCATGCAGACCGGCACCACCATGCTGCTGGTGTCGCACGACCTCGAAGAGGCGGTGTACCTGGCCGACGAAGTGCTGCTGCTGACCAAGCGGCCCACCCGGGTGGCCGAGATCTTGCGTTATGGCGATGCCCGCCCGCGCACCGTGGAAACGCTGAGCACCGAGAGCTTCGTGGCCATGAAGAAGCTCAGCCTCGACATCTTCCAGCGCGAAGTCCGCCGCTAGGGCATCGACACAAGGAGCCGACCATGACACCCACGCAGATCGAAAGCTACGTCGACGCCGCCGCCGCGGCGCTCGCCTTGCCCCTGTCGCCCGCGCACCGCCCCGGCGTGCTGCGTTATTTCGCGCTCGCGGCCGAGTTCGCCGCGGTGGTGGAGTCGGTGCCGCTGCCCATGTCGGCCGAGCCGGCGGTGCATTTCTCGCCGGTGGAACCCGAGGAGAAGGAAGCATGAGCGCGGCGGATCTGCTCGGGCGCGACGCGACGGCCATGGCCGAAGCGGTGCGCTCCGGCGCCGCGAGCGCCACCGCGCTGGTGCAGGCCAGCCTCGAGCGCGTGGACGCCACCGATGGCCGGGTCAACGCCTTCACCGCCGTGCTGGCCGAGCGCGCGTTGCGCCGCGCGGCGCAGGTCGATGCCTCGCTGGCGTCGACGAACGGCGCGCGCACCCGCGAACTGCCGCTGCTCGGCGTGCCCTTCGCGGTGAAGAACCTGTTCGACATCGCCGGCCTGCCCACGCTCGCTGGCTCGAAGATCGAGCACCAGACCGCGCCCGCACGCGCAGACGCAGCGCTGGTGCGGCGGCTGGAGCGCGCGGGCGCCGTGCTGGTGGGCGCGCTCAACATGGACGAGTACGCCTACGGCTTCACCACCGAGAACAGCCATGAAGGCCCCACGCGCAACCCGCACGACCTCACGCGCATCGCGGGCGGTTCGTCGGGCGGCTCGGGCGCCGCGGTGGCCGCGGGGCAGGTGCCGCTCACGCTGGGCTCCGACACCAACGGTTCGATCCGCGTGCCCGCGTCGCTGTGCGGCGTGTTCGGCCTGAAGCCCACCTTCGGGCGGCTGCCGCGCACCGGGAGCTTCCCGTTCGTGTCCAGCCTGGACCATCTCGGCCCCTTCGCCCGTTCGGCGCGCGACCTGGCGCTGGTCTACGACGCACTGCAGGGACCCGAGGACGCGGGCCACCCGCCCGACCCCGGCTGCGCCCAGCGTGGCGTCGAACCGGTGTCTGGCGTGCTGGCGCAGGGCGCGCGGGGCCTGCGCATCGGCGTGCTCGGCGGCTACTTTCACCAGCGCGCCGGGGCCCAGGCGCTGGCCGCCGTCGATCTGGTCGCCGATGCGCTGGGCTCGGGCGTCTCGCGGGCCAGCGTCGAACTGCCGCTGGTGGAGGCCGGGCGCGCGGCCGCCTTCCTCATCACCAACGCCGAAGGCGCCGCGCTGCACCTGGACGACCTGCGCCGCCGCGCGCACGACTTCGAGCCGCTGTCGCGCGACCGCTTTCTGGCCGGTGCGCTGCTGCCGGCCGCATGGGTGGCGCGCGCGCAGCGCGTGCGCCGGGTGTATGCCGAGGCGGTGGCGCGCCTGTTCGCCCGCTACGACGTCCTGCTGGCACCGGCCACGCCCAGCGCGGCCACGCCGATCGGTGCGGAGACCTTCGAGGTCAACGGCCAGGTGCTGCCGGTGCGGCCCAACATGGGGCTGCTGACCCAGCCCTTCTCATGCATCGGCCTGCCGGTGTGCGCGGTGCCGGTATGGAGCGCGCACGCCAACCTGCCGGATCTTCCCGACCTGCCGATCGGCGTGCAGGTGATCGCCGCGCCCTGGCGCGAAGACCTCGTGCTGCGCGTGGCCGCGGCACTCGAAGCCGCAGGCGTGGCGCATGCGCCCGTCGCCGCACTGAATGTGGAGAAGACACCCGCATGAACGCAAGCGACATCAACCTGCCCGACGTGCTCGCCGAGGTGCAGGCCGCCTTCGCCCGCTACGAGGACGCGCTGGTGAACAACAAGGTCGAGGTGCTCGACGAACTGTTCTGGAACAGCCCGACCACGCTGCGCTACGGCGCCACCGAAAACCTCTACGGCTATGACGAGATCCGGGCGTTTCGCGCGTCGCGCCCCTCGCAGGGCCTTGCGCGCGAACTGCTCGTCACCGTCATCACCTCCTACGGGCGCGACTTCGCCACCGCGAACTGCGAGTTCCGCCGCGAAGGCGCCGAGCGCACCGGCCGCCAGAGCCAGACCTGGATGCGCACGCCCGAGGGCTGGCGCGTGGTTTCGGCCCACGTCAGCCTGCTGGGCTGAGACCCCCAGGCACTTCTTTTTTCCTTCGATCCTTCAACCTGTTTTCCAGCAACGGAGTACGTCATGACCAGCCCTCTCAATCGCCGCGATTCCCTCAAGACCCTGGCCGCGCTGGGCGCCGCCGGATCGCTCGGAAGCTGGAGCGCCCTTGCCGGCGCACAGGCCAAGCCGCTCACCGTCGGCGTGATCTACGTCGGCGCGCGCGACGACTACGGCTACAACCAGGCCCACGCGCAGGCAGCCGCCGAAGTCAAGAAGATGCCCGGCATCAAGGTGGTGGAAGAAGAGAACGTGCCCGAGACCGCCGCCGTGCAGAAGACCATGGCCGGCATGATTTCGCAGGACGGCGCCAAGCTGCTGTTTCCCACGTCGTTCGGCTACTTCGACCCGCACATCCTCGCGGTGGCGCCCAAGAACCCCGACGTGCGCTTCTCGCACTGCGGCGGCCTCTGGACCGAAGGCAAGCACCCGAAGAACGTGGGCAGCTTCTTCGGCTACATCGACGAGTGCCAGTTCCTGAACGGCGTGATCGCCGCGCACATGACCAAGAGCAACAAGATCGCCTTCGTCGCGGCCAAGCCCATTCCGCAGGTGCTGCGCAACATCAACGCCTTCACGCTGGGCGCGCGCTCGGTCAAGCCGAACATCACCTGCAGCGTGATCTTCACGGGCGACTGGTCGATGGCCGTGAAGGAAGCCGAAGCCACCAACAGCCTGGCCGACCAGGGCTGCGACGTTTTCACCATGCACGTGGACGGCCCCAAGGTGGTGGTCGAGACGGCGGCCAAGCGCGGCAAGATGGTCTGCGGCTACCACGCGAGCCAGGCCAAGCTGGCGCCCAATGCGTACCTCACCGGCGCCGAGTGGAACTGGCTCACCGCCTACAAGACCATCATCGACGCCGCCCAGGCCGGCAAGCCGCATCCGAACTTCCTGCGCGGCGGCCTGAAGGAGGGCTACGTGAAGATGTCCGCCTACGGCCCCATGGTGCCCGACGCCGCGAAGAAGCAGGCCGACGACATCAAGGCGAAGATGATCGCGGGCACTTTCGACATCTTCAAGGACGGCATCAAGGACAACAAGGGCGCGGTGGTGGTGCCGGCCGGCAAGGTGCTCAAGCAGACCGACCTGGAGCTCGAGAAGATGAACTACCTCGTCGAAGGCGTCGTCGGAAGCATCGGATGACATCCCCCAGGCTTCGCGCACCGCATGCCGCTTCGCCCACCCCCTTGGCAAGGGGGCGCCGTCAGCGGCCCGGCGAAGCCGGTTGCGCGACGGCCCCGACCTGAAAGCAGACTTCATCATGCGCAGTGTCCTCAAGGAGTTTTCCCTGCCGGTGTTCGCCATCGCGGCGGCGCTGCTGGTGTTCGGCCTGCTGGTGGCCTTCGCGGGCGTCGACCCGGTGGAGGTCTGGGCCACGCTGTTCAAGGGCGCGTTCGGCGACTGGTTCTCGTGGCAGAACACGCTGCAGCGCGCCGCCCCGCTGATGCTCACCGCGCTGTGCGTGGCGCTGCCCGCGCGCGCGGGGCTCATCATCATCGGCGGCGAAGGCGCGCTGGTGCTGGGCGGGCTGGCCTGCGCGGCGCTGGCGCATGCGGTGCCTCTGCCCGCCAATGCCGCCGGCACCGTGATCGTGTGCATCGCGGGCGCCGTCGCCGGTGCGGTGTGGATTGTTCTCGCGGGCTGGCTGCGGCAGTTTCGCGGCATCAACGAGACCATCAGCAGCCTGCTGCTGGCCTACATCGCCATCGGCATCTTCAAGCACCTGGTCGAAGGGCCCCTGCGCGACCCGGCGAGCCTGAACAAGCCTTCGACCCATGCATTGAACGACGGGCTGCTGATAGGCGGCATCGGCGGTTCCGACGTGCACTGGGGCCTGGTGATCGGCGTCGTGGCCTGCCTGGGGCTCGGCTGGTGGCTGCGCGCCACGGCCTCGGGCTTCTCGGTGCGCGTGGTGGGCGGCAACCCGCGCACCGCGCAACTGGTGGGGCTGCCGGCCACGCGGCTCATTCTTTCGGCCTGCGGCCTCGGCGGTGCTTGCGCGGGGCTCGCGGGCGCGGTCGAGGTGGCGGCGGTGCACACCAACGCCAACGCCTCGCTGATCGCCGGTTATGGCTACGCGGGCATCCTGGTGTCGTTCATCGCGCGGCACAACCCGGTGGCCATCGTGCCGGTGGCGATCCTGTTCGGCGGCTTCGGCGCTGCGGGCAGCCTGCTGCAGCGGCGCCTCGGCCTGCCCGATGCATCGGTGCTGGTGCTGCAGGGCATCGCCTTCGTGCTGATCCTCGCGAGCGAGGGCCTGCGCACCGTCAACTGGAAGAAGTTCGGCGACCGCATGCTGCCCGAAGCGAAGCAATACGACAGGAGCCACATCGCATGACTGCCGACCAATGGATCGCGCTGGTGGCCGGCATCGTCGGCGGCGCGCTGCGCGTGGGTGCCCCGTTCCTGTTCGTGAGCCTGGGCGAGTGCCTCACCGAGAAATCCGGCCGCATCAACCTCGGGCTCGAAGGCGTGCTGGTGCTGTCGGCCATGGCGGCCTTCGGCGGTGCGTACCTCACCGATTCGGCCTGGCTCGGCGTGCTGGTCGGCGCGATGGCCGGCGCGGCGCTCGCATTGCTGCATGGCCTGCTGTGCTCGCTCGACCGCGTGAACGACGTGGCCACCGGCATCGCGCTGATGCTGCTCGGCACCGGGCTCGCGTTCTATCTGGGCAAGCCGCTCATCCAGCCGCAGGCACCGCAGATTCCCGCGATTCCGCTGGGCTTCTGGAGCGACAACACGGTGGTGCGCTCGGCGCTGCAGCTCAATGCGCTGGTGCCCATCGGCGTGGCGCTCGCGGTGCTGCTGTGGTGGGGCTTCGCGCGCACGCGCGCCGGCCTGCTGGTGCGCATGGCGGGCGATTCGGCACAGGCCACGCGCGCGCTCGGCTACTCGGTCTCGGGCCTGCGCATCGCGGCCACCACGGCGGGCGGCTTCATCGCGGGGCTCGGCGGTGCGTCGCTCACGCTTTTCTATCCGGGCAGCTGGAACGAAGGCATCTCCAGCGGGCAGGGCCTGATCGCGGTGGCGCTCGTGATCTTCGCGCGCTGGAGCCCGCTGCGCTGCGTAGGCGCGGCGCTGCTCTTCGGCGGCGCGGGCGCCATCGGGCCGGCGCTTCAATCCATCGGCATCGGCTGGGGCTACCACCTCTTCAACACCGTGCCCTATGTGCTCACGCTGGTGATCCTGGTGTTCACCTGCAAGCCGGGCAGCGCGGCCGTCGGCAGCCCCGGCGAACTCTCTTCCGCAAGGAGCTGAATTTCATGAGCGGTCTCGGAGGCCTCAACAAATCGGCGCACGGCGTCGTCGTCGGTCTGGTGCAGCTGCAACTGCCGAGCGTGAAGACGCCGGCCGAACTCGCCGCACAGACGCAGCGCATCTGCGAGATGGTGGGCAAGGCCCGCCGCAACCAGTCGACCATGGACCTCGTGGTGTTCCCGGAGTACGCGCTGCACGGGCTCTCGATGGACACCAACCCCGAGATCATGTGCACGCTCGACGGCCCCGAGGTGGCGGCCTTCAAACAGGCCTGCGTCGAACACCGCATCTGGGGCTGCTTCTCCATCATGGAGGCCAACCCCGGCGGCAACCCGTACAACAGCGGGCTCATCATCGACGACCACGGCGAGATCAGGCTCTACTACCGCAAGCTGCACCCGTGGGTGCCGGTCGAACCCTGGGAGCCCGGCAACCTGGGCATTCCGGTGTGCGACGGACCCAACGGCAGCAAGCTGTCGCTCATCATCTGCCACGACGGCATGTTCCCCGAGATGGCGCGCGAGGCCGCGTACAAGGGCGCGGACATCATCCTGCGCACGGCCGGCTACACCGCGCCCATCCGCCATGCGTGGAAGATCACCAACCAGGCCAACGCTTTCTGCAACCTCGCCTACACCGCGAGCGTGTGCCTGTGCGGCAGCGACGGCAGCTTCGACTCGATGGGCGAGGGCATGTTCTGCAACTTCGACGGCACGGTGCTGGTAGAGGGCGGTGGCCGCGTGGACGAGATCATCACCGCCGAGCTGCGCCCCGACCTCGTGCGCGAGGCCCGCACCGGCTGGGGCGTGGAGAACAACATCTACCAGCTCTATCACCGCGGGTACGTTGCGGTGAAGGGCGGCGCGCAGGACTGCCCCTATACCTACATGCACGACATGGCCGCCGGCACCTACAGGCTGCCGTGGAGCGCCGAGGTGAAGGTGACCGACGGCACGAGTTGCGGCTTCGCGCCGCCGCAGCGCAACTACGCAGGATGACGACCATGACCGCCACCATCGCAAACACCACCGAACGCCACGTGGCCGCCGAGCCTTATGCCTGGCCCTACAACGGCGCGCTGCGGCCCGACAACACCGCGCTCATTGTCATCGACATGCAGACCGACTTCTGCGGCAAGGGCGGGTATGTCGACGTGATGGGCTACGACCTGTCGCTGGTGCAGGCGCCGATCGAGCCGATCGCGCGCACGCTGGCGGCGCTGCGGCCGCTGGGCTATCACATCATCCACACGCGCGAAGGGCACCGGCCCGACCTCGGCGACCTGCCGGCCAACAAGCGCTGGCGTTCGCGGCAGATCGGCGCGAACGGCGTGGGCATCGGCGACGACGGGCCGTGCGGGCGCATCCTGGTGCGCGGCGAGCCGGGCTGGGAGATCATTCCCGAGCTGGCGCCGCTGCCGGGCGAGGTGGTGATCGACAAGCCGGGCAAGGGCTCGTTCTATGCGACGGACCTCGAACTGATCCTGCGTACGCGCGGCATCGAGAACATCATCCTCGCGGGCATCACCACCGACGTGTGCGTGCACACGACGATGCGTGACGCCAACGACCGAGGGTTCGAGTGCCTGCTGTTGTCGGACTGCACGGCTGCGACGGACTACGGCAATCATCTTGCGGCGCTGAAGATGATCACGATGCAGGGTGGCGTGTTCGGGGCGCATGCGACTTCGCAGGCTTTGCTGGCGGTTGTATGAGTTGCCTTTGTTCCGGGCGCTGCTCACGCCGACGGGGTGCCTTGCTCCGCGAATGTCCCCCGGGGCTTCGCCCCTCCTCCTTTATTTCGCTGCGCAAGGCACCCCGCCAGCGTGAGCATTCAGAGCCGTCGTTGATCGGCCAGCACGAGAGCCGCGCTCGATGTGCACAGGGTGCCGGGTGCTCCCCGCAGCGAAATAAAGGAGGAGCCCGAAGGGCGGGGGACATTCGCGGAGGGGAGTACCCGGTGGCCTGTGCACGCACCCCGAACATGCAAAGACGCGAAGGAAAAAACACATGAGCGCCACATCACCTAACGCAATCGGCGGCCTCCCCGCAGGCAAAGGCGCGCTCGCGCTGGACACCTACGAGCTCACCAAACGCTTCGGCGCCTTCACCGCCATGGACCGCGTGACCATGCGCGTCGAGCCCGGCACCGTGCACGCGCTGCTCGGCGAGAACGGCGCGGGAAAGAGCACCCTGGTGAAGTGCGTGGCCGGCTTCCAGCGCGCGGAGGAGGGCAGCATCCTGATCGACGGACGCGAGCAGGACATCGCCAACCCCATCGTGGCGCGCGCGCTGGGCATCGGCATGGTGTACCAGCACTTCACGCTGGCGCCGGGCATGACGGTGGCAGAAAACCTGCTGCTCGCGGGTGGCAAGACGCCGGCGCTGATCGACTGGAAGACGAAGCGCGCGGAGCTGAAGGAGTTTCTTGCGACCACGCCGTTCAGCCTCGACCTCGATGCGCGTCCGTCCGAGCTTGCGGCCGGCGAGAAGCAGAAGCTCGAACTGCTCAAGCAGCTGTACCTGAAGCCGCGCCTGCTGATCCTCGACGAGCCGACCTCGGTGCTCACGCCGCAGGAGGCCGACGAGGTGCTGGGCCACGTACGCGAGTTCGCGCGCAGCGGGCTGTGCACGGTGCTCATCATCACGCACAAGTTCCGCGAGGTGATGGCGTATGCCGACAGCGTCACCGTGCTGCGGCGGGGCAAGGCGGTGCATCACTGCCGCGTGGCCGACACCAGCCCGGCGCAACTGGCGCAGGCCATGATGGGTGGCGAGCAGGCAACGGCATCGACGCCGATCGCGAGGAAGCCCGTGCCCGCCAATGCGCCGGTTGCATTGAAGGTCGAAGGACTCAAGGCGCAAGGTGATCGCGGCACGCTGGCGCTGCACGACCTGAGCCTGTCCGTGCGCGCGGGAGAGATCCTTGGCGTGGCCGGTGTGTCCGGCAACGGGCAGCGCGAACTTGTGGAGGCCCTCGTCGGCCAGCGTCCGCGCCTTGCGGGCAAGGTCACGGTGATGGGGCAGCCCTACGGTGCGCACCGCGCCGAGAACCGCAAGCTCAAGGTCCGCAGCCTCCCGGAAGAGCCGCTGCGCAACGCCTGTGTCGGCGACCTCAGCGTTGCCGAGAACATGGCGCTGCGTGATTTCGACCAACCGCCTTTGTCGCGCGGCGGCGTGCTGAGCTTTCCGTACTGGCGCAGCCGGGCACGCGAATGGATCGCCGAGTACGGCGTGAAGACCCAGGGCGAGGGCGCGCCGATTCGCAGCCTCTCGGGCGGCAACGTGCAGCGCGCGGTGCTGGCGCGGGAGCTGGCCGGCGACATCAACGTGCTGATCGCCGCGAACCCCGTGTTCGGCCTCGACTTCGCGGCCGTCGCCGAAATCCACTCGCGCATCGTGCAGGTGCGCGAGAAGGGCGGAGCGGTGCTGCTGATCAGCGAAGACCTCGACGAACTGCTCGAACTGGCGGACCGCATCGTCGTGATGAGCGAAGGCCAGATCGTGTTCGAGACGCCGGCTGCCGGAGCCGAACGGCATGTGATCGGGGCGCACATGGGCGGCGGGCACCACGAGCCGTTGAAGACAGCGGCATGAATAAACAGCGAGCAAGCACATGCGCATAGAACAGGCAAACCCTTTCCCCTACGAGTTCGAAGTGGCCCGCACCGCACTGGTGTTGATCGACATGCAGCGCGACTTCATCGAGCCCGGCGGCTTCGGCGAAACGCTGGGCAACGATGTCTCGCTGCTCGAAGCCATCGTCCCCGCAACCAAGGAAGCACTGCGGGCGTGGAGGCAAGCCGGTGGCCTCGTGGTGCACACACGGGAAGCGCACGCAGCGGACCTCAGCGACTGTCCTCCCGCCAAGCGCAACCGCGGCAACCCCACGCTGCGCATCGGCGACCAGGGCCCCATGGGCCGCATCCTCGTGGCCGGCGAGCCCGGCAACCAGATCATCGAAGCACTTGCCCCCATCGACGGCGAGATCGTCATCGACAAGCCCGGCAAGGGCGCGTTCTATGCCACCGGCCTGCATGAACTGCTGCAGCAGCGCGGCATCACCCACCTGCTGTTCGGCGGCGTCACGACCGAGGTCTGCGTGCAGACCAGCATGCGCGAAGCCAACGACCGCGGCTACGACAGCCTGCTGCTGGAAGACTGCACCGAAAGCTATTTTCCGGCGTTCAAGGCGGCCACGCTCGACATGGTGCGCGCCCAGGGCGGCATCGTCGGCTGGACCGCGCCGAGCGCCGCCTTGCTCGCGGTGCTGCACAGCCCGTCGTGACGCGCCTTCCTGCGACTAACATCCCCTCCGTGTCTACCGTTCGACCCAGCCCCGCCGCTCCCGCCGACCCCACCGTTTTCCGCACGCGCGCCGACGAGGTCTACGCGCAGCTCAAGCGCGACGTGGCCGACTTCATCCTCGTGCCCGGCGACCGCTTCACCGAGAACGAGATCAGCGAACGCCTGGGCGTGTCGCGCACGCCGATCCGCCAGGCGCTGTTCCGGCTGCAGCAGGAGGGATTCGTCGAAGTGCTGTTCCGCAGCGGCTGGCGCGTGCTGCCCTTCGACTTCGACCAGTTCGAGCAGCTCTACGACCTGCGCATGGTGCTGGAGACGACCGCCGTGCACCGGCTGTGCGAGACCGACCGCCACATCGACCGCGGCCTGCTGGAAACCCTGGCCGGCATCTGGCTCGTGCCGGCGGCGCAGCGCAGCGCCGACATGGCGCAGGTGGCGCAGTGGGACGAGGCCTTCCATTGCTCGCTGGTGGCGGCCGCAGGCAATGCCGAGATGGCCCGCGTGCACGGCGACGTGACCGACCGCATCCGCATCATCCGCCGGCTCGACTTCACCAAGCAGCCGCGCATCGACGCCACCTACGACGAGCACGCGAAGATATTGAAGGCCGTGCGCGCGAACCGCGGCGACCAGGCCGCGATGCTGCTGCGCGCGCACATCGAGACCAGCCAGGCCGAGGTGCGCAAGATCACGCTGCACCAGGTGCACCTGGCGCGGCACGCGGGGAAGGCCTCGGCGCCGCGCTGAGCCTGCTGCTGCTGCTGCCTCAGTCGGCAGTGATGTTGCCGCGCTTCACCACCGCGGCCCAGCGGTCCGCGTCTTTCCTGATCAACGCGCCGAACTCCGCCGGCGTCGAGCTTGCGGGCACCATGCCCTGCGACTCGAAGGAGGTCGCCACCTCGGGCTGCCTGAGCACCGCCGCGATTTCCTTGTTGAGCCGCGCGACCACGTCAGGCGGCGTGCCCTTGGGTGCGAGCACGCCGTACCACATGTCCACGTTGTCGGCCGTCACGCCGGCCTCGGCCAGCGTCGGCACGTCGGGCAGCTGCGCCAGGCGCTTGCCGCTGCCGGTGGCGATGGCCTTGAGCTTGCCGACCTGGATGTGCTGCAGCGCCACGTGCACCGGCAGGAACATGTAGTCGATGCGCCCGCCCAGCAGGTCGGTCACCGCGCCGGCCGTGCCCTTGTACGGCACGTGCAGCATCTCGGTGCCTGTGCCCTGCATGAACAGCGCCATCGACAGGTGGTGCGGCGTGCCCACGCCCGGCGTGGCGTACGTCAGCTTGCCGGGCGCCGCCTTGGCCGCGCTCACCATCTGCGACACGGTCGTCGCCTTCTGCACGTTCGGGTTCGTCACCAGCAGCAGCGTGCCCCACGAAGTGAGCGACACCGGCGCGAAGTCGGCCACCGGGTCGTAGCTCAGCGAGCGGTAGAGGCTGCGGTTCATGACCAGCGTGTTGACCTGCACCATCAGCGTGTAGCCGTCGGGCTTGGCGCGCGCCACGCGCTCGCTGCCGATGTTGCCGCTGGCGCCGGCCACGTTCTCGACGACCACCGGCTGGCCGAGCTTCGCGGGCAGGCGGGCCGAGAGCTGGCGTGCCACCAGGTCGATGCCGGTGCCGGGCGTGTAGGGCACCACCAGCGTGATCGGCTGGTCGGGCCAGGCGCAGGCGGCGGTGGCGCCGGCGGCCATGAGCAGGGTGGCAAGGGTCTTCTTGAGAAGCGAACGCATGGTGGTGTCTCCGTGTTTTTTTCAGTGATGCTCAAAGGTAGGAAGCGCGCGCCTTCAGGGTGACGGGGTCGTAGCCGGCCACGCGCCTGTAGTTGTCCGAGATGGCCTGCAGCTCGGCCACGGGCACGACGTCCTCGATCTTCTCGAAGCGCTTGCCGCCCGAGCGTTCGAACACTTCGCGCAGGATCGCGTCGGGCGGGTTGCTGCGGTTGGTCAGCACCACCTCGGTGGTGGCCTTGACGCGCACGCGGTCGTAGTCTTCCAGCGCGGCCGTGCCCACGCCCTGGTCCTTGAGCGCGCCTGCCAGGAAGCGCGCGTCGATGATCGCCTGCCCGGCGCCGTTGGAGCCGCGCGGCACCATCGGGTGCGCGGCGTCGCCCAGCAGCGTGAGCCGGCCGTGGGTCCAGCGCGGCAGCGGGTCCTGGTCGACCATCGGATATTCGAGGATGGTGTCGGAGGCAAGGATGAGCGCCGGCACGTCGAGCCAGTCGAAGTGCCAGTCGGCAAACGCGGGCAGGAAGTCTTCGAGCCGGCCGGCGCGGCTCCAGTCGCGCATGGCGGGCTGCGGCGCGTGGATCTCGGCGACCCAGTTCACGAGCTGGTGGCCTTCGGCGTCGATGTCGTTGCGGATCGGATAGATCACCATCTTGCCGACCGCGAGCCAGCCCGCGCGCACCATGCTGCCGCCCGAGAGAAAGGGCTTCCAGCGCGCGGTGCCGCGCCACATGTTGATGCCCGAATAGCGCGGCGCACCTTCGTTCGGATAGAGCTGCTTGCGCAATGCCGAGTGAATGCCGTCGCAGCCGACCGCGACCGCGCCGCGCACCGCCGGCGCGTCGGCGAAGTGCACGGTGACGCCCTCGGCGTCCTGCGTCACGCCGGTGCAGCGGTGGCCGCACACCACGCTGCCGGGGCCCAGGCGCCTGAGCGTCTCTTCATGCAGCACGGTCTGCAGGTCGCCGCGGTGGATCGAGAACTGGGGCCAGTCGTAACCCGCGTGCTGTCCCGCCGGCTCGCGAAAGACCAGTTGGCCGTGCTCGGTGAAGAACACCGCCTCCTGCGTGCGCACGCCGACCCTGTCGAGCGCGCTCAGCAGGCCGAGTTCGCTGAGCTCGCGCACCGCGTGCGGCAGCAGGTTGATGCCCACGCCCAGCGGCTTCAGCTCGGGCACGGACTCGTACACGCGGCAGGGGATGCCGGCCTGGTGCAGGCTCAGCGCCAGGGTCAGGCCGCCGATGCCGGCGCCCAGGATGATGACTTCGTTGCTCATGGTCGTTGGTGTTGGTGCGTTGTGCCTCGGCGCGCATTAGGAACGCAGCCAAACCATTTGGGAAATTTAGATGTGATATGGATTTATCATGAATCCTTATGAACCTCTCGACCCGCCAGATGCGCGCGTTTCTGCACGTGGCGCGCATCGGCAACTTCACCCGCGCGGCCGAGCAGGCGCACATCACCCAGGCCGGCCTCAGCATCCTGATCCGCGAGATGGAAAAGCAACTCGGCTGCCGGCTGTTCGAGCGCACCACGCGCGTGGTGAGCCTCACGCCCGAAGGCCGGCGGCTGCTGCCGGTGGTCGAGCGGCTCATGACCGACCTCGACGACGTGGCCGCCGAGCTGGGCGCGGCGGGCGACGCGGCGCGCCGCACGCTGCGCATCGCGGCCACGCCGCTGGTGTCGTCGCACCTGCTGCCCCAGGTGTTCTCCACCTTCCGCGCGGCCCATCCGCAGGTCAGCCTGCGGCTGTTCGACGCCGACCTGCGCGACGTGGAGGCGATGGTCGCGGCCGGCGATGCCGACATGGGCCTGGGCTTCTTCTTCAAGGCCGCCCCCGGGCTGGAGCGCACGCCCGTCGGCCGCTTCCAGCTGATGCGGGTGAGCCGCCTGGAAGACGATGCCGATGCCGATGCCGATGTGCCACCCGGCGTCGGCACCGCGCCGTGGTCGTCCTTGCGCGGCGCCGAACTGGTCGGCCTGCCGCCCGGCAACCCGATCCAGAAGGTGATCGACCAGCACCTGGCCACCATCGGCCGCGCCGACGCGCAGCGGCCCGCGTTCAACTTCTTCGGCACGCTGATCTCGATGGTCGAGGCCGGCTTCGGCACCGCCGTGATGCCGACCTTCGCGCTCGCGGCCTGCCGCCGCCACCGCGTGCGCACCGACGTGCTGGCCAAGCCGAAGGTGGGGCTCGACTTCTACCGCATCACCAAGCGCGGCGCGCACGAGACCGAAGCCATGCAGGCCTTCGTCGCCACGCTGGTGAAGGCGCTGCCCGAGTTGTCGCGCTGAGCGGTATGGGCCGGCTTACAGCGTGAAGTCGTACTCCACCGTGATCGGCGCGTGGTCCGAGAACTTCACGGTCTTGTAGATCTGCTCGGTGCGTGCCAGCGCGCCGATGGCCGGCGTGGCCAGGTGGTAGTCCAGCCGCCATCCCACGTTGTTCGCGTAGGCCTGGCCGCGGTTGCTCCACCAGGTGTAGGCCTCGTCGGTGGTGTCGGGCTTGAGCTTGCGGTACACGTCGACCAGGCCCGCGCCTTCGGTGCCGGTGTCGAGCAGGCGCGTCATCCAGGCGCGCTCCTCGGGCAGGAAGCCGCTGTTCTTCTGGTTGCCGCGCCAGTTCTTCAGGTCGATCTGCTGGTGGGCGATGTTGATGTCGCCGCACAGGACGAACTCGCGCTCCTTCTTGAGCGCCACCAGGTGCGGGAAGAAGCCCTTGAGGAAGCGGAACTTGGCCTCCTGCCGTTCCTCGCCCGAGCTGCCGCTCGGGAAGTAGCAGCTGATGACCGAGAACTTGCGGCCAGGCGTGTCGAAGCGCAGTTCCAGGTAGCGGCCCTCGGCGTCGAACTCGGCGTCGCCCCAGCCCACCACGACCTGGCTCGGAGCGTGCTTGGTGTAGATGGCAGTGCCGGCGTACCCCTTTTTCTCGGCGAAGTGGAAGTGGCCCTTCAGGCCCGCCATCTCCTCGAAGCGGCCTTCCACGTCGCTGGCCTGGACGCGGATCTCCTGCATGCAAATACAATCCGGCGCAAGTTCGGCCACCCAGTCGGCCACGCCTTTGGTAGCGGCCGAACGCAGGCCATTGAGATTGAGACTGGTCAGTTTGAACACAAGGAAATTCCGATGGCTGTAGATAGTCAGAAAAGCAGCGCGGTCGCACAGGACTTCGTCCAGTTCGCGTTGGATGCCGGCGTGCTGCGTTTTGGCGAATTCAAGACCAAAGCCGGCCGAATGAGTCCTTACTTCTTCAATTCGGGACTCTTCGACGACGGCGGCAAGATCGCCCGTCTCGCGGGATTCTATGCAGACCGACTGATCGAGAGCGGGCTCGAATTCGACATGATCTTCGGCCCCGCCTACAAGGGCATTCCGCTGGGCGCCACGGTGGCCGCCGAGCTGGCCCGCCGGGGCCGCAACTACCCCTTTGCCTACAACCGCAAGGAAGCCAAGGCGCACGGCGAAGGCGGCAACCTGGTCGGCGCGCTGCTCAAGGGCCGCGTGCTGATCGTCGACGACGTGATGTCGGCCGGCACGGCAGTGCGCGAATCCATCGCCGCCATCCAGGCCGCCGGCGCCACGCCGCATGCCGTGGCCATCGCGCTCGACCGCCAGGAGAAAGCCACGGAGAACGGCGTCGACGTGGACCACAGCGCCGTGCAGTACGTGCGCAACCAGCTCGGCCTGGCGGTGATCGCCATCGCCACGCTGGACGACCTGCTGAGCTATCTGTCGGGCAACGCGGCGGCCGACCTGGGCACGCATCGCGAACGCGTGCTGGCCTACCGCACGCGCTACGGCGCGAGCTGAGGCGTACAGCCGATGCACGACGCACGCGACAACGGCAAGCCGATTCGCCTGCTGGCGGCGGCATCGATCATGGCGGCCTCGGGCTTCTGCGGGGCGTTGCATGCGCAATCGCAGAAACCGGAAGGCGCCTCTCCCGGCATCTTCACCTGCACCGACGCCCGCGGCCGCACGCTGACCGCCGACCGGCCCATTGCCGAATGCAGCGACCGCGAGCAGCGCGAGCTCAACCCGAGCGGCTCCGTCCGCCGCAAGGTCGAGCCGACGTACACGGCGCGCGAGCTGCAGGAGCGCGAAGACCGCGCCCGCGAAGCCGCCATCCAGGCCGCCCGCCTCACTGACGAGCGCCGGCGCGAGCGGGCCTTGCTGGTGCGCTATCCGAATGCCGCCACGCACGACCGCGAACGCGCCGAGGCGCTGGCGCAGATCGATGCGGTAACGCAGGCGGCGCGCAAGCGCATCGCCGAGCTGGCCGAAGACCGCCGCAAGATCGACGAGGAGATGGAGTTCTACAAGCATGACCCGGGCAAGGCGCCCGGCTCGGTGCGGCGCAGGCTCGATGACAACACGCAGAGCGTGGCGGTGCAGAACCGCTTCATCGGCGAGCAGGAAGAAGAGAAGAAGCGGGTGAATGCGCGCTTCGACGAAGAGCGCGCGCGCCTCAAGCTGCTCTGGTCGCCCCAGAACGGCGGCAACAACCGCTGAAGCAACCGGGGCCTTGCGCAAGGCCCCGGCTTCATTCGATCAGGCCAGCTTGGCCTTCAGCAGTTCGGTGACCTGCGCAGGGTTCGCCTTGCCGCCGCTGGCCTTCATGACCTGGCCCACGAGGGCGTTGAGCGCCTTCTCCTTGCCGCCGCGGTATTCCTCGACGTTCTTGGCGTTCTTCGCGATCACCTCGTCGAGGATCTTGTCGAGCGCGCCGGTGTCGTTCATCGGCTTCAGGTCTTTCGCCTCGATGATGGCGTCGACATCGCTGCCCTCGCCGGTCCACAGCGCGTCGAACACCTGGCGCGCGGCGTTGTTGGGCAGCGTACCGTCGGCGATGCGCTTGACCAGCTGGGCCAGTTGCTGCGCCTTCACCGGCGCGGCCTCGATGCCGATTTCGGCGGCGTTCAGGCGGCGCGCCATTTCGCCGGTGATCCAGTTGCTCGCGAGCTTGGGCGTGGCGCCCGCGTTCACGGCTTCGTCGAAGTAGCCGGCGAGCGCGGCGCTCTGCGTGAGCTGGGCGGCGTCGTATTCCGACAGGCCGTGGTCGCGCACATAGCGCTCGGCCATCGCGCGCGGCAGCTCGGGCATGGTGGCCTTCACGCGCTCGATCCAGTCGGCGGCAATCACCAGCGGCGGCAGGTCGGGGTCGGGAAAGTAGCGGTAGTCGGCCGAGTCTTCCTTGGCGCGCATCGCGCGCGTCTCGCCGGTGTCGGGGTCGAACAGCACGGTGGCCTGCTCGATCGAGCGGCCGTCCTCGATTTCCTCGATCTGCCAGCGGATCTCGTAGTCGATCGCCTGCTGCATGAACTTGAAGCTGTTCAGGTTCTTGATCTCGCGGCGCGTGCCGAGCTTGTCGCCGGGCCGGCGCACCGACACGTTGGCGTCGCAGCGGAAGCTGCCTTCCTGCATGTTGCCGTCGCAGATGCCGATCCAGGTGACGATCTTGTGCAGCTCCTTCGCATAAGCCACGGCCTCGGCGGTGGAGCGCATGTCGGGCTCGGTCACGATCTCCAGCAGGGGCGTGCCGGCGCGGTTCAGGTCGATGCCGCTCTGGCCGATGAAGTCCTCGTGCAGCGACTTGCCCGCGTCTTCCTCGAGGTGGGCGCGCACCAGGCGCACCGTCTTCTGCTCTTCGCCCACGAAGAACGACACCGAGCCGCCCTGCACCACGGGGATCTCGAACTGGCTGATCTGGTAGCCCTTGGGCAGGTCGGGGTAGAAGTAGTTCTTGCGCGCGAACACGCTGCGCGGCGCGATGTGCGAGCCCAGCGCCAGGCCGAGCTTGATGGCGCGCTCGACCGCGCCCTTGTTCATCACGGGCAGCGTGCCGGGCAGCGCGAGGTCGACTGCGCAGGCCTGCGTGTTGGGCTCTGCGCCGAAAGCGGTGGAGGCGCGGCTGAAGATCTTGCTCGCGGTGGAAAGCTGCGCATGGGTCTCGAAGCCGATGATGACTTCATAGCCGCGCACCAGCGGGCCGGTCGGGCGGCCCTGTTGTTGTGCTTCGAAGGTGTTCACTGTCTCGCTCATTTCAGAAGCCCTCCGGCGTGCGCGAATGCCAGTCGGTGGCCTGCTGGAAGCGGTGCGCTGCATTCAGCAGCTTCGCTTCGCCGAAGTAGTTGCCGATCAGCTGCAGGCCCACGGGCATGCCGCCGTCGAAGCCCGCGGGCACGCTCATGCCGGGCAGGCCGGCCAGCGATGCGGGCAGCGTGAAGATGTCGGCGAGGTAGTCGGCCACGGGGTCTCCGCCGTGTTCGCCGAGCTTCCATGCGGTGGTGGGCGCGGCGGGGCCGGCGATCACGTCGCACTCCTTGAAGGCCTGCTGGAAGTCGTCGGCGATCATGCGGCGCACCTTCTGCGCCTGCAGGTAGTAGGCGTCGTAGTAGCCGTGCGACAGCACATAGGTGCCGATCATGATGCGGCGCTTGACTTCGTCGCCGAAGCCTTCGGCGCGCGTGCGTTCGTACATCTGCGTGAGCGCGCTCTTCTTGCTCGCGGGGTCGATGAAGTCCTTGGCGCGATGGCCGAACTTCACGCCGTCGAAGCGGCTCAGGTTGCTCGAGGCCTCGGCCGCGGCAATGATGTAGTACACGGGGATCGACAGCTCGGTGCGCGGCAGCGTCACCTCGACGCGCCTGGCGCCGAGCTTCTCGTACTGCGCGAGGGCCGCGTCGATGGCCGCGCGCACGCCGGGCGCCACGCCTTCGCCGAAGAACTCCTTCGGCACGCCGATGCGCAGGCCTTCGAGCGAGTCGTTCAGCGAGCGGGCGAAGTTCTCGGCGGGCTTGTCGAGCGAGGTGGAATCGCGGTCGAGGTCGGGGCCGCAGAATGCCGACAGCAGCAGCGCGCAGTCTTCGGCCGAGCGGGCCATCGGGCCGGCCTGGTCGAGGCTGGACGCAAAAGCCACCATGCCGTAGCGCGAGGCGCGGCCGTAGGTGGGCTTGATGCCGGTCACGCCGCAGAACGACGCCGGCTGGCGGATCGAGCCGCCGGTGTCGGTGCCGGTGGCCGCGGGGGCCAGGCGCGCCGCCACGGCAGCCGCGCTGGCGCCCGAGGAGCCGCCCGGAATGCGCTCGCGGTTCCAGGGGTTCTGCACGGGCACGGCCTTGTCGTGGCCCACGGCGGGCACGGCGATGTTCTCGTTGGCCGAGCCCATCGCGAATTCGTCGCAGCTCAGCTTGCCGAGCGTGACCGCGCCGGCCTCGGCCAGGCGCTTGACCACGGTCGCGTCGAAGGGCGAGCGGTAGCCCGCGAGCATCTTCGAGCCGGCGGTGGTGGCGAAATCGGTGGTGACGAAGATGTCCTTGTGCGCAATGGGCACGCCGGCCAGCGCCGGGGCATTGCCGGCGGCGATGAGCGCGTCGGCGGCGCGGGCCTGGGCCAGCGTGACTTCTTCGTTGACGTCGACGAAGGTGCCGAGCGATTCATGGGCCTTCATGCGGCCGAGGAATGCCTGGGATGCCTCGACGGCCGAAACCTTGCGGTCGGCCAGCGCCTGGGCCAGCGCGACCACGCCCATCTGGTGCAGTTCGGGGTTGCTGCTCATCATTCGATCACCTTGGGCACGAGGAACAGGCCGGCCTCGACGGCCGGGGCGCTCTTCTGGTTGGCTTCGCGATTGTTGGGCTCGCTCGCCACGTCGTCACGAAGACGCAGCGTGATGTCTTCGATGGCCGCCACGGGGTGGGCCAGCGGCTCGATGCCGGAGGTGTCCACCGAACGCATGCGTTCGACGACGTCGAAAAAGCCGTTGAGCTGGCTGAGCATGCGCTCGCTTTCGTCGGGAGCAAGCTGCAGCCTTGCCAGCGAGGCGATGCGCGCAATATCGGAAGCGGAAAGTGCCATAGGGTCGGAACGCTAAAAAAAGCAGGGGGAATCGCACCGCGAAGCCGGTGCTAATACGGGAATCAGAGGGGATTCGGTTATTATCCCGCCTTTGCCGCAACCCCCGCGAACGCGCCGGCTTTTGCGCCAAAAACGATCAATTCACCCCGTCAAACGACCCAAAAAATAGAGCGACGACCTGCCGATGCGCAGGCCGTGCTCAGAGGATTCCGCACATGTTTGGAGCTTTCCGTCGGTACTTTTCCACCGACCTTGCGATCGACCTCGGCACCGCCAACACCCTGATATTCGCCCGCAACAAGGGCATCGTGCTGGACGAACCGTCCGTCGTGGCGATCCGCCATGAAGGCGGCCCCCACGGCAAGAAGGTGATCCAGGCCGTCGGCCGCGAAGCCAAGGCCATGCTGGGCAAGGTGCCCGGCAACATCGAGGCGATCCGCCCGATGAAGGACGGCGTCATCGCCGACTTCGTGATCACCGAGCAGATGATCAAGCAGTTCATCAAGATGGTGCACCCGCGCACGCTGCTCACGCCGAGCCCGCGCATCATCATCTGCGTGCCCTGCGGCTCCACCCAGGTCGAGCGCCGCGCCATCAAGGACGCGGCAGAGGCGGCAGGCGCCACCTCCGTCTACCTCATCGAGGAACCCATGGCCGCGGCCATCGGCGCCGGCCTCCCCGTCAGCGAAGCCTCGGGCTCCATGGTGGTGGACATCGGCGGCGGCACCACCGAAGTGGGCGTCATCTCGCTGGGCGGCATGGTCTACAAGGGCTCCGTGCGCGTGGGCGGCGACCGCTTCGACGAAGCCATCATCAACTACATCCGCCGCAACTACGGCATGCTGATCGGCGAGCCGACGGCCGAAGTCATCAAGAAGAACATCGGCTCGGCCTTCCCGGGCTCCGAAGTCAAGGAAATGGAAGTCAAGGGCCGCAACCTTTCCGAAGGCGTGCCGCGCAGCTTCACCATCAGCAGCAACGAAGTGCTGGAAGCCCTGACCGATCCGCTCAACAACATCGTCTCGGCCGTGAAGAACGCGCTCGAACAGACGCCGCCCGAACTGGGCGCCGACATCGCCGAGCGCGGCATGATGCTGACCGGCGGCGGCGCGCTGCTGCGCGACCTCGACCGCCTGCTGGCCGAGGAAACCGGCCTGCCGGTGCTGGTGGCCGAAGATCCGCTGACCTGCGTGGTGCGCGGCTGCGGCATCGCGCTGGAGCGCATGGACCGCCTGGGCAGCATCTTCACGAGCGAATAATCGAGGCACACCCCCAGGCTTCGCGCACTTCGTGTCGCTGCGCCAACCCCCTTGCAGGGGGCAATACCGGCGGCCCGGCGAAGCCGGTTCCGCGGTATTTCTGGCATCGTGATGTGTTAATTTCCTGCGTCGTAAGTCGCGCAAAGCGCGGTGAAAACTAGGCCGAATTCATGCCCCTGGGCACGCTCGATCGCACAGCGCCACCCCTGTTCAACCAGGGGCAGTCGGCACTCAGCAAGCTGATCTTCTTCGGCGCGCTGGCCCTGTTCCTCATGGTGGCCGACGCGCGCTTCCACATCGTGCAGCCCATCCGCGCGGGCATCGGCGCGGTGCTGTACCCGGTGCAATGGGTGGCGCTCAAGCCGGTGCAGGCCCTGCTGGGCGGCGGCCGCTACCTCGAAGACCTGCAGACCGCCCAGCGCAACGAGGCCGACGCCCGCAAGGCGCTCATGATGCAGGCCGAGCGCGCCGCGCAGGCCGACACGCTGGCCCAGGACAACGCCCGCCTGCGCGAACTCCTCGAGCTGCGCCAGGCCACGACCACGCCGGGCCGCGCGGCCGAGGTGCTGTACGACGCGGCCGACCCCTACACCCGCAAGATCGTGATCGACCAGGGCATGACCCAGGGCGTGGTGGCCGGCTCGCCGGTGATCGACGCGCGCGGCGTGCTGGGCCAGGTCACGCAGGTGCTGCCCTTCACGAGCGAGGTCACGCTGGTCATCGACCGCGACCTGGCCATTCCCGTGCAGAACACCCGCACCGGCGTGCGCAGCGTGGCTTTCGGCGATGCGTCGGCCCACGGCGGCGGCCTGGAGCTGCGTTTCATGGCCGCCAATGCCGACCTGCAGGAGGGCGACCTGCTCTCCACCAGCGGCGTCGACGGCATCTACCCCACCGGCCTGCCGGTCGCGAAGATCGAACGCATCGAGCGCCGCGCCGATTCGGCCTTCGCCCGCATCTACTGCGTGCCGCTGGCCCATGTGACGGCCGCGCGCTACGTGCTGGTGCTCGAGCCCACCGGCGCACCCACCGCGCCGCCGCCGGCGCCGCCCGCCACCACCCAGCGCAAGCGGCCGGAAGGCAAGCCCGGCGCGGGCAAGAACGAAAAGAAGCCAGGAGAACGTCGATGATCAAGCGTCCCGGCCAGCAGCAGCTCCTGCTGCCCGTCAGCCCCTTCTTCATGTGGACCAGCCTGGTGGTGGCGCTGCTCGTCAACATGGTGCCGATCGGCCGCGCCGTCTGGATGCCCGACCTGCTGGCGCTGGTGATCGTGTTCTGGGGCGTGCACCAGCCTGCCCGCGTGGGCATCGGCGCGGCCTTCGTGTTCGGCCTGTGCATGGACGTGCACCAGTCGTCCATGCTCGGCCAGCATGCGCTGTCCTACACCACGCTGGGCTTCTTCGCGATCACCATCCACCGGCGCCTGCTCTGGTATCCGGTGCTGTCGCAGGCGCTGCAGGTGCTGCCGCTCTTTGCGTTGTCGCAGCTGATCGAGGTCGTCACGCGGATGATCGGCGGCGGCGTGTTCCCGGGCTGGACGGTGCTGATCTCACCGGCCATCGAGGCCGCGCTCTGGCCCCTGGCCACCGCACTGTTACTTGCCCCGCAGCGCCGCACCCCGGAACCCGACGAGAACCGCCCCCTCTAAGCCCAGCCAGCCGCATTTGCCATCGCACCTGCGCGCGCCTAAGCTCCCACCGCCATGACCGAAATCCGCAACGTCGCCGCCGACCTCGCGCGCTTCAAGCGCCGGGTGATCGTCATCGGGCTGGCGGTGCTGTTCGCCTTCGGGCTGCTGTGCGCGCGGCTGGTGTACCTGCAGGTCACGCGCCACGAAGACCTGGCCGAGCAGGCCGAGAGCAACCGCACGGCGGTGGTGCCGGTGGTGCCGAACCGGGGCCTGATCCTCGACCGCAACGGCATCGTGCTGGCCTCCAACTATTCGGCCTACACGCTGGAGATCACGCCTTCCAAGGTCAACGACGTCGAGGAAACCATCGACAGCCTGACCCAGGTGCTCGAAGTGTCGCCACGCGACCGCCGCCGCTTCAAGCGCCTGCGCGAAGACTCGCGCAGCTTCGATTCCATCCCCATCCGCACGCGCCTGAGCGATGAAGAGGTGGCGCGCTTCGCGGCCCAGCGCTACCGCTTCCCGGGCGTGGAAATCAAGGCGCGGCTGTTCCGCAACTACCCGCAGGGCGAGCTGGCCTCGCACGTGCTCGGCTACATCGGCCGCATCAACCAGCGCGAGAAGACCGCGATGGAAGACTGGGACGAGGAAGAGCAGGCCAACTACAAGGGCACCGACTACATCGGCAAGCTCGGCATCGAGCAGAGCTACGAAAAGACGCTGCACGGCCAGACCGGCGTCGAGCAGATGGAAACCTCCGCCGGCGGGCGCGCCGTGCGCCGCCTGGCCAGCCATCCGGCCACGCCGGGCAACACGGTGATGCTGTCGCTCGACATCAAGCTGCAGAAGCTGATCGAGGACATGTACGGCGACCGCCGCGGCGCGGTGGTGGCCATCGACCCCAAGACCGGCGAGGTGCTGGCCTTCGTGAGCAAGCCCACCTTCGACCCCAACCTGTTCGTCGAAGGCATCGACAACGAGAGCTGGGCGGCGCTGACCGAATCCATCGACAAGCCGCTGCTGAACCGCGCGCTGCGCGGCACCTACCCGCCCGGCTCCACCTACAAGCCCTTCATGGCACTGGCGGCGCTGCAGACCGGCAAGCGCGGTCCCAGCGTGGTGGTGAACGACCCCGGCTACTTCAACTTCGGCGGCCACCGCTTCGGCAGCCCCGAAGGCAACCTGGGCGGCGTCGACATGCGCCGCGCGATCCAGCTGTCGAGCAACATCTATTTCTACTCGCTGGCCAACGAGATGGGCGTGGACCTGATCCACGACTCCATGAAGCCGCTGGGCTTCGGCCAGATCACCGGCATCGACCTGGGCGGCGAAGTGCGCGGCGTGCTGCCGAGCACCGAGTGGAAGCGCAACGCCTACAAGCGCCCCGAGGCCAAGAAGTGGTATGCGGGCGAGACCATCTCGCTGGGCATCGGGCAGGGCTACAACAACTTCACGATGCTGCAGCTGGCGCAGGCCACGGCCATCGTGGCGGACGGCGGCCTCAAGCACAAGCCGCACCTCGTGCTGGCCACGCGCAACACCGTGAGCGGGCAGGTGGTGCCGATGCCGCAGCCGCCGGCGGAAAACCTCGGCTACACGGCGTCGGCCATCTCGGTGATCCGCGAGGGCCTGACCAGCGTGGTCACCAGCGGCACGGCGCGCGGCGTGTTCGCGGGCGCGGCCTACCAGGCGGCGGGCAAGACGGGCACTGCGCAGGCCGTGACGCAGGCCCAGAACACCAAGTACAACGCCCGCGCGCTCGAAGAGCACCAGCGGGACCACGCGCTGTTCATGGGCTTCGCGCCGGTGAACGACCCGAAGATCGCCATTGCAGTGATCGTCGAGAACGCGGGCTGGGGCGCGGGCGCCGCGGCGCCCATCGCGCGCCGGGTGTTCGACTACTGGCTCGCCAACCAGTACCCGAGCGAGGCCGACCTGGCGGCCATCAAGATCGGCAAGGCGACCGCGCCGATCGGCAAGCCGCGCGTGGCCAGCGAAGTGGCATGGCCGGCCGCGGCAACGACGACGCCCGCCACCGCGCCCTGAGCAATCAGACCACCGTGCCGCTGACTTCGCCCAGGCCGATGCGTACGGCGCCGGCGCGTTCGCAGTAGCCGCGGATCACCAGCGTGTCGCCGTCTTCCAGGAAGGTGCGCTTCTCGCCGTTTGCCAGCGTGATCGGCTGCTTGCCGCCCAGCGTCAGCTCGATCAGCGAGCCCGCCTCGCCGGGGCCGGGGCCCGACAGCGTGCCCGAACCCAGCAGGTCGCCCGGCTGCAGGTTGCAGCCGTTCACCGTGTGGTGCGCGATGAGCTGCGCGGCGGTCCAGTAGGCGGCTTGGGTGGTGTTGCTGCGCGTGAGGCGCACGGGCGCCTCGCCGGCCGCGCGCATCTTCGCGGTCTGCAGCAGCACTTCGAGCGTGATGTCGAGCGCGCCGCTTTCGCGGTTGGCGGGCGAGTCGAGGTAGGGCAGCGGCTGCGGATCGCCGGCGGGCCGCTCGAACTTGGCGCGGAAAGGCGCCAGCGCCTCGGCCGTCACGATCCACGGCGACAGCGTGCTCGCGAAGTTCTTCGACAGGAAGGGGCCGAGCGGCTGGTATTCCCAGGCCTGGATGTCGCGCGCCGACCAGTCGTTGAGCAGCGTCACGCCGAACAGGTGGTCTTCCGCCTCGCCGATGGCGATCGGCTCGCCCTGCGCATTGCCCTGGCCGACCAGGAAGCCCAGCTCCAGTTCGTAGTCCAGCCGCTTGCAAGGGCCGAAGCTGGGCGTCTCCGCGTCCGGCGCCTTGGTCTGGCCCTGCGGGCGCTTGAAGCTCTGGCCGCTGATGCCGATCGACGAGGCGCGGCCGTGATAGCCGATGGGCACCCACTTGTAGTTGGGCATCAGCGGCTGGTCGGGGCGGAACAGCTTGCCGATGGTGGTCGCGTGGTGGATGCCGGTGTAGAAGTCGGTGTAGTCGCCGATGCGGCATGGCACCGTCATCTCGGCCTTGGCCTGCGCCAGCAGCGCCTTCGACCATGCGGCCTGCTTGCCGCTGCCTTCGGCCAGGCCGGCCGAGATGGCGGCGCGCAGGGCCTGGCGGTCCTTCACGCTGGCGTTCATCAGCACGTTCATGTCGTCGGTATCGACGAGGCCGGTGGCGCGCAGGTCCAGCACCTGGTCGCCGATGGCGACGCCGATGCGGAAGGCCTCGCTGCTGCCCGCGGCGCGGAAGCGGCCGAAGGGCAGGTTCTGGATGGGGAAGTCGTTGCCGGCCTCGTTGGCCGAGGCGACCCAGCTGCGCAGCTTCGGGTCATGGGTGGCGTTCAGTGCGGTCATGTGTGTCTTTCAAGCAAATGTTCTATGCAGCCTGGGGTTCGTTCGGGAAACACCGCGGAACCGGCTTTGCCGGGCCGCAGGTGTTGCCCCCGGTAGGGGGTTGGCAGCCACACGAAGTGGGCAAGCCTGGGGGCGAGCCTTAATCTGCCGACATGCCGGCCTTCTTGGCGACTTCGCCCAGGCGCTTGTATTCGGTGTCGCTCAGCTTCGCGAGCTCCTGCGGCGTCGAGCCGCGCGGCGAGAAGCCGGCCTGTGCCAGCTTGGCCTTCACGTCGGGCATGGCGAGCGCTTCGACAAAAGCTTCGTTCAGCGCCTTGACGACCGGCGCCGGCAGGTTGGCCGGGCCGTACACGCCGAACCAAGGCTCCAGCGCGTAGCCCTTCAGGCCCGCTTCGGCCATGGTCGGCACGTCGGGCAGCGAGGGCGAGCGCGCCGGGCCCGCCACCGCAAGCGCGCGCAGCTTGCCGGCCTGGATGTGCGGCAGCGAGGCCGGCAGGTTGTCGAACATCACGCCGATGTTGTTGCCCAGCATGTCGGTGATGGCGGGACCGCTGCCCTTGTAGGCCACGTGCACGAGTTCGGTGCCGGTCATCTGCGCGAACATCACGCCGGCCAGGTTCATCGAGGTGCCGGCGCCCGCGGTGGCGTAGGGCATGCCCGGGTTCTTCCTGGCGGCGGCGACCAGGTCGGGCACGGTCTTGATGGCCGAGGCCGCCGGCACTTCCAGCACGATGGTCGAGGTGCCCAGCAGGCTGATGGCGGTGAAGTCCTTGCGCGGGTCGAAGGCCATCGACTTGTAGATGTGCGGGTTCAGCGCATTGGTCGAGATGGCGCCGAAGCCGATGGTGTAGCCGTCGGGCGCGGCCTTGGCCACGGCGTCCATGCCGATGTTGCCGCCCGCGCCGCCGCGGTTGTCGATCAGCACCGGCTGGCCCAGCTTCTCCGACACCTTCTGTCCCACGGTGCGCGCCACCAGGTCTGTGGTGCCGCCGGGCGTGTAGGGCACGACGAACCTGATCGGCTTCGACGGATAGTCGGCCGCGTGCGCAAGGAAGGGCACGGCCAGCAGTGCGACGGCCGCCGCGCGGCGGGTGAGGGTGAAAACAGTCTTCATGCTTTGAATTGATCTTTCAGGCCGGCCCAGCAGTCGGCGTAGTCGGTGTCGAGTGCGCTGCTTTTCAGCGCGAAGTTGGTGGGAATGAAGCGGTAGCGGCTCTCGAACATGAAGGCCAGCGTGTTGTCGAGCTTGTGCGGCTTGAGGTCGGCATTCGTGGCCTTGTCGAAGGCTTCCTCGTCCGGCCCGTGCGGCACCATGCAGTTGTGCAGGCTCGCGCCGCCGGGCTTGAAGCCGCCCGGCTTGGCGTCGTACTCACCCAGCACCAGGCCCATGAACTCGCTCATGAGGTTGCGGTGGAACCACGGCGGGCGGAAGGTGTTCTCCATCACCATCCAGCGCGGCGGGAAGATCACGAAGTCGCAGTTGGCGGTGCCGGGCGTGTCGCTGGGCGAGGTCAGCACGGTGAAGATCGACGGATCGGGATGGTCGAAGCTGATCGAGCCGATCACCATGAAGTGCGCCGTGTCGTACTTCACCGGCGACAGGTTGCCGTGCCAGGCGACCACGTTGAAGGGCGACTGCTTCATCGGCGCCTGCCAGAAGCGGCCGCCGAATTTCTTGACGATCTCGTAGCCGCCTTCCTCCGTTTCGAAGGCCGCCACCGGCGCCTGGAAGTCGCGCGCATTGGCCAGGCCGTTCGAGCCGATGGGGCCCAGCTCCGGCAAGCGGAAATGCGCGCCGTAGTTCTCGCACACGTAGCCGCGCGAGAGCCCGTCCGGCAGCGCCACCTTGAAGGCCATGCCGCGCGGCAGCACCGCGATCTCGCCGGGCTTCACGTCGAGCACGCCCAGTTCGGTGGTGACGACCAGGCGGCCCTGCTGGGGCACCAGCAGCATTTCGCCGTCGGCGTTGACGAAGGCGCGGCGCTCCATCGAGCGGCCGGCCAGGTACATCAGCGAGCCGATGCCGACCTGCGACTCGGCGTCGCCGTTGGCCGCGATGGTGTGCATGCCGTCGATGAAGTCGACGCCGTCCGCGCCGTCCAGCGGCTGCGGATGCCAGCGCAGCGGCTCGGGCGGCAGCGCGATCTCGCGGTCGGCGCCGGTGGTCCAGTGCGGCTGCGCATACGGCTGGTAGCGGCCCGACACCACCGAGGGCTGGCGGCGGTACAGCCAGGTGCGGCGGTTCTCATGGCGCGGCGCGGTGAAGGCGGTGCCGGAGATCAGCTCGGTGTAGAGGTCGAAGGGGCCGCGCTGCGGGTTGTTGCGGCCCTGGGGCAGGGCGCCGGGCACCGCCTCGGAGGCGTATTCGTTGCCGAAGCCGCTCTGGTAGCGCCGTTCGGAGGGCGGGGTTGCTTGGGTCATGTGTTTTCTCTTTCGAAAAATCGCGATGAGGTTGGAATGCGTGACTGCCGGGGCTCAGCCGGCGCGCGCCGCGTCGAAGGCTTCGCGCAGCACGGCCAGCGAGCCGATGTGGTTGGCCAGCACGAGCACCAGGCGGGCGTTGAAGGCGTGGCTCTCTTCGTTGGAAAGCCCCTGGTGCGCTTCGATGAGCGCCTCGTAGAAATCGTCGGGCGCCTCGAGGTTGGGCGTGGTGATCAGTTGCTGTGGTGCTTGCATGGCTTTCATGCCTTGGCCAGTGCGCGGTCGACGGCCGCGCGGATGAGGGTGGGCGTGGGGCTGCGCCAGCGCGCGCACACGTGCTGGTCGGGCCGCAGCAGGTAGACGGTGCCGGCCCGCGCGTCGTAGCGCCGCGTGGCGAGTTCGCCGTCGGGCGTGGCGTCTTCCACGCGCACCACATGCAGCGGCAGGTCGCATTCCTTCAGCGCCTGCAGGCTGCGCTCGGCGGCTTCGCCCTGGCCGAACACCAGCGCGGTGAAGCGCTCGGCATGGCATTCGCGCAGCAGCCAGCCGGTGCTGCCGCCGGCGCGGGCCACGGGTGCGTCGGCAGCCGCCGCGCCGGGCACCATCGTGCCGGCGAAGGCGTCGGCGTCGGGCGTGTTGAGCGGCGAATCGCGCAGCACCGTGGCCACCGACAGGCGCCCGCTGTTGACCAGCGTGCGCGCGAAGGCATGGCGGCGGGTCAGCTCCAGCACCGCGTCGCGGAAGAGGCGGCTCACGTCGCTCTTGGGCGTGATGAAGTCGGTGGCGCGCGTGGAGTTGCGGATGTTCTCGTCGGCCGCGAACTCGCGTTCGGTGGCGTAGCTGTCGAGCAGCGCATCGGGCGCCTGGCCCTGCACCACGGCCGCGAGCTTCCAGGCGAGGTTGTCCGCGTCCTGTACGCCCGAATTGGCGCCGCGCGCGCCGAACGGCGACACGCCGTGCGCCGAGTCGCCCGCGAACAGCACGCGGCCGTGGCGGAAGCGCTCCATGCGCTGGCAGGCGAAGGTGTAGACGCTGGCCCAGCCGATCTGGAACTGCACGCCCTCGAAGCCGATGCTGTCGAGCAGCGCGCGAACGCGCGGCGTGATGTTCTCCGGCTTGCGCTCTTCCGCCGGGTCGGCGTCCCAGCCGAGCTGGAAGTCGACGCGCCACATGCCGTCGGCCTGCTTGTGCAGCAGCACGCTCTGGCCGGGGTGGAACGAGGGGTCGAACCAGAAGCGGCGCTCCGTGGGCAGGTGCGCGTCCATCGTGATGTCGGCGATCAGGAAGCGGTCGCGGAAGATCCGGCCTTTCGCTTCCAGGCCGAGCATCTGGCGCGTGGGGGAGCGCGAGCCGTCGCAGGCGGCGACGTAGCCGGCATGCAGCCGGTACTCGCCCTCGGGCGTTTCCACCGTCAGCACCGCGCCGTCGCCGCCTTGCTCGATGCCGGTCACCTTGTGGTTCCAGCGCAGGTCGATGAGCGGCAGCGCGGCCACGCGCTCGACGAGGTAGCCCTCGACGTAGTACTGCTGCAGGTTGATGAAGGCCGGTCGCTCGTGGCCGGGCTCGGGCAGCAGGTCGAAGCTGTAGACCTGCTCGTCATGGAAGAACACCTTGCCGACGTTCCACGACACGCCCTTGTCGACCATGCGGTCGCCGCAGCCGAGGCGGTCGAACACCTCGAGCGTGCGCTTGGCGAAGCAGATCGCGCGCGAGCCGCTGGACAGGGTGTTGTCGTTGTCGAGCAGCACCACGGGCACCTGCCGCAGTGCGAGGTCGATGGCCAGCGTGAGGCCCACCGGGCCGGCGCCGACGATCACGACGGGGTGTCGCGCCGGTGCCGCCGCGTCCTGGTCGGCGTGGCGCTTGTAGTCGAAGCGCAGGCTTTGATAGTCGATCACGTACTTGTCTCCGTGTCCTTTGTCCTTGTCTTGCTCCTTCCCCCGCTGGGGGAAGGTCGGGATGGGGGCTCGACGGCGCTCGAAACTGGCGCTCTGCCTGCCCCCACCCCAGCCCTCCCCCAGCGGGGGAGGGAGCGATGCGGGATCAGCCTTCGAGCGCCTTCCACATCTCGATGTCGCGCTCGGCCGTCCACACGCGCGGATCGGCATGGCCCGAGGCCTCGTCGTAGGCGCGGCTCACGTCGAAGGGCATGCAGTGGTCGAAGATCACCCACTGGCTGTACTTGGGCTTGAGCTTTTCGTAGGTCTCCTTGTAGACCGCGTTCAGGTCGCGGCCGGCCTTCACGCCTTCCTGCACGCTGGCGTACACGTCGGAGATGAAGTTGCGCGTGCCCGTCAGGCCTTCCGCCACGGCCTCGGGCGTGGTGAGCGCGGCGCCGCGGCCCGGCACCAGCGCCACGGGCTTGAGCGCGGCGATGTTGTCCAGCGTCTGCGGCCAGTCCTTGAAGTAGGCGTCGCCGGCGTACGGGGTGGCGCCGAACTCGACCAGGTCGCCCGACAGCAGCGTGCGTTCCTGCGGCAGCCAGACGACGGTGTCGCCCTTGGTGTGGCCGCGGCCCAGCTGGATCAGCTGCACTTCGAGCTTGCCCAGCCACAGCGTCATCTTGCCGGTGAAGGTCATGGTGGGCCAGGTCAGGCCCGGGGGCACGGTCTCGACGTTCTGGAACAGGCGCGGGAAGCGGCCGATTTCGCTGGCCTTGTCCTGTTCGCCGCGCTCGACGATCAGGTCGCGCGTGTCCTGGCTGGCCAGGATGTGCTCGGCGCCGTAGCCCGCCGCGCCCAGCACCCGCACCGCGTGGTAGTGGGTGAGCACCACGTACTTGATGGGCTTGTCCGTCACCTCGCGGATGCGGCGCACCACGTCGGCGGCCATGGCGGGGGTGGCCTGGGTGTCGGCCACCAGCACGCAGTCGTCGCCGATGACGATGCCGGTGTTGGGGTCGCCCTCGGCGGTGTAGGCCCAGGCATGTTCGGAGATCTGGCTGAAGGTGATCTTCTTCTCTTCCATGTCGGCCTGGCTGGCGAATTTCTTGGCTTGGCTCATCGTGTGTCTCCGTCGGTGGGTTGGAATCTGGGATTCGTTTAAGTCGAACGAATTTGCGGTTAACGAATTTTTGGAGTGTAAGCGCCGGATCAGTTAATGTCTAATCCCTTCTTCATGAACGAACAACCGGACGCCAAAGGCAGCCATGGCCACTGACACCGACCGCGCCCAGCGCGGCATCCAGAGCATCGAGGTCGGCGGCCAGTTGCTGCGTGCGCTGGTGCACCACGGCCGGCCCATGGCGCTGAAGGACCTGGCGCGGGAAGCCGACATGACCGCGGCCAAGGCGCACCCGTACATGGTCAGCTTCGGGCGCCTGGGCCTCATCGAGCAGGACCGCGCCAGCGGCCACTATCTGCTCGGCCCGCTGGCCTTGCAACTGGGGCTCATCAGCCTGCAGCAGGCCGACCCGGTTCACATCGCCACGCCGCTGATCGGCCAGCTCGCCCAGCAGATCGGCCACACCGTGGCGCTGGCCGTGTGGGGCGCGCGCGGCGCGACCATCGTCCGCACGGCCGAGTCGCCGTCGCCGGTGCACGTGAACATGCGGCACGGCACGGTGTTCTCGCTGACCAACACCGCCTCGGGCCGCGTCTTCGCCACCTACCTCGACGCCGAGGTGGTGCGCCGCCTGCTCGAGGAAGAGCGCCAGCGCCAGAAGCAGCGCAAGGGCGCCGAGCCCGCGCCGCCGGCCGGCATGCCGCCGGTGCAGCCGCTGCCTTCATGGAGCGACTTCGAGCGCCAGCTGAAAGAAGTGCGCGACCACGGCATCAGCCGCTCCGACGGCGAGGTCATCGAGGGCGTGAGCGCCATGGCCGCGCCGGTGTTCGACCACACTGGCGCCATCGTGCTGGCCGTCACCGCCATCGGCCCGGCCGGCATCTTCGATACGGCGTGGGACGGCGAGATCTCCCGCGCGCTCAAGGCCTGCGCGGACACCGTGTCGCAGCGCCTGGGCGCCACCGCCGTTCCCGCCCCGGCGAATTCCCCCAAACCAGAGCGATGACGCGCGTCACACCAGAAAACACCTCCACCTTCGAAGCAGTACAGGCGGCCGCACGGCTGCTGCGCGATGCCCGGCGCATCGTCGTGTTCTCCGGCGCCGGCCTGTCCCGCGCCTCCGGCATTCCGACCTACCGCGACGCCGACGGCCTCTGGAAGAGCCAGAACGCCCTGCAGTTCTCCCACGCCGAAGACCTGGCGCGCGATCCGTCGGGGTTCACGAAGTTCTGGGCGCAGCGCATGTCGGTGATCGAATCGGCGCAGCCCAACCCGGGCCACGCCGCGCTCGCGGCGCTGCAGCGGCTGCGCCCCGCCACGCGGCTGGTGACGCAGAACGTCGACGGCCTGCTCACGCTGGCCGGCGGGCAGGACGTGCTCGAACTGCACGGCTCGCTGCGCCGCTGGCGCTGCGACCGCTGCGGCAACCGCAGCGGCCCCTGGCCCTTCCACCGCTGCCTGCGCTGCGGCTCGCATGCGCGCCCCGACGTCGTGATGTTCGGCGAGATACTGAACGCCGGCGTCCTGCTCGACGCGCAGGTGGCCGCGCAGGAGTGCGATCTGTTCATGGTGGTGGGCAGCACCACCATCGTCTACCCGGCCGCCGAACTGCCGCAGACGGCGCTGGCGCACGGTGCGCGGCTCGTCACGCTGAACCTGGAGCCGCTTCCGCACCTGGACGATGCGGCCTCCGTGGTGCTGCGGGGGGCGTCGGAAGACCTGTTGCCGAAGCTGCTGGCGGGCATGGGCTGAAAGCCGGATGTGGGGCGGGTGTTTACGCCATGGCGACGGTCTAAACTCGGGCGCCCCGGGAGGCGTCACATGTTCGCGCTTCCGCCTACCTGATCCAAAGAATGGCGCCCGCAAAACTCTGGTTGTCGATATTTTTGTCGGGCTTTGCCGTATGCGCGTGCCTCCTGCTGCAGTCTCTGTTGACGCTTGCTCCCTATGGAGACCTCTCCCGTGTCGGGCGGGTCTCCGAAGATGATTTCGGCTGGAAGATAGAGCCGCCGCACATTGGCAGCAGCCTCCTGCACGGCGCACCCGTCGACAAGGCCGACATCCTGGTCATCGGCGACAGTTTTTCCGCGCCCCACGTCTGGCAATCGGCGCTGGTGAAAGAGGGGCACGCGGTGGCGACCATGTACTGGTCGCAAATCGACGAGATGCTGTGCGCCGACTTCGAAGAGTGGCTCTCACAGATCGGCTTTCGCGGCAAGCTGGTGGTCATCGAGAGCGTTGAGCGCCTGCTGAATGTGCGGCTCGCGCATTCACGCAGATGCACGCCGCTGAAGCGCCCTTTGACGGCTGCAGTCGAGCCGGCGTCACCGCCCTTGGCGCAGGTGCCTGCCTTCGCTCTCAATTGGGACGCGCAGCTCTTTTCGGGCTGGATGACGAACAGGTGTACCCATGCGGCGATCGCCGGCAAGGTTCGCAGCGGTTGCAACTCCATGACGCTGGCGCGGCCAGTGGCTGATGGGTGCGCGTTGTTCAGTCATCGCCGCTGCGATATGGCCCTCTTCCTGGCGGACGACTTGAATCACGGAGAACTCACGGCAGCGAATGTGGCCGGCATGCAGGCTTTCTCGAACACGCACGCCAAGATGCCCGTGCTCTGGATGGTTGTTCCGAACAAGTGGACGGCCTATCTCGAGCCCGCGCGCTCGCAGGCATTCGTGGGTGCGCTGCGGCAGACCGATCTGGGGCCCGATCTGTTTGCATTCGTTCAGCAGGAGAAGACCGCGATGCGCGACTTCTATTTCCCGAACGACACTCACATCTCCACACGCGGCCTGCTGGTGCTGGGCGAACGCATGGCGCAGGCAGTCAAGCAGAAGCTCGGCGTTACTTCGCTGCCGGCCACCGAGTGAGATTCAGCCCTTCCTGCCACCCAGCAGCACCAGCGCCCCGCCGACCACGATCACGGCCACGCTGGCCCAGGGAGGGAAGCTGACCGTCTGCTTCTCCTTCATCGAGAACTCGAGCGGGCCGAGCTTGGCCTCGTGGGTTTCCTTGGTGAAGCTGAAGCTGCCGAGGCCCAAGGCTGCGATGCCGGCCACGATCAGCACGATGCCGACGATGCGTGTTGCGTTCATGGTGTAGCTCCTCCGATCAAGCCGCAGGTTACTGCCGGGGCTGTTGCTGCTGCAACTGGTCGACCCACTGCACCACATCGGCCACGGCGGCGTCGCTGGCCGAGACCAGCGCCTTCACCCCGCCGGGCGCGTCGGCGCTCGGCGCGGGGCTGCGCACGGTGAACAGGCGCTGGCCCAGCACGCGGTCGCCGGCCGGGGTGCCGCGGATCAGCGTGGCGCGCAGGCGCACCAGGCCCACGCTGGCGCTGGCCGAATCGAAGTAGTGGCTGAACTCGTCGAGCGAGATGCGCAGCGTGTCGGGCACTTCGCCCTTGCTGCGCGAGATGGTCGCGCTTTCTTCCGGGCCGAGCACCGTGCGGCGCTCCGACAGCGTGTCGCGCAGCCGCTGGCGCAGCAGTTGCGCCGGCGGCATGCTCCAGCGCGACTGGCCGTAGGGCCGCAGCTCGTTGGCGTCGGCGTAGCCCAGGCGGTAGAGGATCTGCGTGCCGTCGAGGCGGCTGTTGCTCTCGAACTCGGCCAGCGCCAGGGTGGGGCGCATCTGCGCCGGGGCCGATGCCTGCGCCTGCGTGGCGGTGGCAGTGGTGGGGCCGGGGCCGAAGTCGTACAGCGTCGCGCGCGCGGGCTTGTCGGGCAGCGCGCCGCAGCCGGCGGCCAGCAGCGCGAAGCCGATGGCCAGCGCCGCCGTGGCGGCAGCGCGGCGCGGCTTCGCCAGGGAACGGATGGCGTGGATGGTGGCGTTCATGATCATGATGGGCCTCTTCTCTCCCTCAGGGCCGCGTCGCGGCGGGGGCGCTGAAACCCGGCTCGCCCGGGCCCGCCGCCGTGCCGCCGTTGCCGAACAGCAGCGATTGCGGGTTGTCGTTGATGCTGTCGGCCGCGCGGCCCAGCCGGCGGATGGCGTGCGATGTGTCGTCCGCCACGCGGTTCACGCGCGGCAGCGTGGCCGAGTTGAACGAGTCGACCGCCTGCGCCAGCGCCTTGGTGCCGTCGCTCAGGCGCTCGACCGGGCCGTCGGGCGCGTTCAGCCGCACGACGGTGGTGTTGAAGTTGTTGGCCACGCGCGAGACGTCGCCCGCCGCCTTCTTCACCGAGGCCATGGTGTCGGGCAGCTTCGTCAGCGCCGGGTTCAGCCCGGTCTTGACCGTGTTGTCGAGCGTCTTGAGCAGCGTGTTGGCGCTGGCCGAGGCGGCCGCGATGTTCTCCAGCGCATCGGCGGCGCGCTTCTGGTTGGGGTCGCTCAGCAGCTGGTTGGCGCGCTTGGTCACTTCCTCGACCTGGTTGATGATGGCTTCGCCGCGGTCCTGCAGCTGCGCCAGCATCGACGGCTTGAGCGGGATGCGCGGCGGGTCGTCGTTGTCCGGCTTGAGCGACACGGTCGACTCGCCCTTGTCGTCCAGCGCGATGAAGGCCAGGCCGGTCACGCCCTGGTAGCTCAGCGTGGCAAAGCTGGAGGTGGTGAGCGGCACGCGCTCGTCGACCGTGATGCGCACCCGCACGTTGCCCTTGACCTTGGGGTCGAAGTCGATCGACGTCACCTTGCCCACCGCGATGCCGCGGTAGCGCACCATGGCCTGCGGCTGCAGGCCGCTCACGGCTTCGCGCGTGGACAGTTCGTAGAGGTTGCGCACGGTGTTGTCGCGCGTGAACCAGATCACCAGCGCGACGAGCGCGGCGATCAGGCCGAGCACGAAGGCGCCGGCGGCGAGGGCATGGGCCTTGTTTTCCATGGTGGCTACCTACCTTTCAGCGGCCCGCCTCCGCGGCGGGCTGCGATGCGAGAGTTGCGTCGGCGGGCTTGTCGTGTAGGGCCTCCAGGGCGCGCTGCCCGCGCCCGCCGAGAAAATATTCGTGGATGAACGGATGCGGATACGCGATGACCTCGCGCGCCGCGCCGGTGACGATCACCTTCTGGTCTGCCAGCACCGCGATGCGGGTGCTCAGGTCGAACAGCGTGTCCAGGTCGTGCGTGACCATCACCACCGTCAGGCCCAGCTCGCGGTGCAGGCCGCGCAGCAGGTTGCAGAAGCTGTCGGAGGCCTCGGGGTCGAGGCCGGCCGTGGGCTCGTCCAGCAGCAGCAGCGGCGGGTCCATGATGAGCGCGCGCGCCAGCGCCACGCGCTTGATCATGCCGCCCGACAGGTCCGACGGGCTCATGTTGGCGTGCCGGGGCTCCAGGCCCACCATCTGCAGCTTCACCAGCGCCGCGTGGCGGATCAGCTCGTCGGGCAGCAGCTTCAGCTCGCGCAGCGGAAACGCGATGTTCTCCAGCACGCTGAAGGCCGAAAACAGCGCGCCGTGCTGGAACAGCATGCCCACGTTGGCCGCGCCCGAGGCGCTGAGTTCGCCCGGTTCCTGGCCCAGCACCTCGACATGGCCGCGCGTGGGCTTTTCCAGCCCGAGGATCTGGCGCAGCAGCACCGTCTTGCCGGTGCCCGAACCGCCGACCAGCGACAGCACCTCGCCGCGGTCGATGTGCAGCCGCAGGTCGCGATGCACCACCTGCTCGCCGTCGGCGTTCTTGAACACCGTCCACAGGCCGCGGATGTCCACCACGGTCTGGTCGGTGTCGGGGCGCACGGGCATGCTCATCTCGTCATCCCCGGAAGCCGATGCCCTTGAAGAGCACGGCGAAGAGCGCGTCCACCAGGATCACCGCGGTGATCGAGGTCACCACCGACGAAGTGGTGCCGCGCCCCAGGCTCTCGGTGTTGGGCTTGACCTTCATGCCGAAGTAGCAGCCGATCAGCGCGATCAGCACGCCGAATACCGCCGACTTGGCCATGGCCAGCCACAGGTTGGAAATGGGCACCGCGCGCGGCAGCGCCGACAGGAAGTACGACGGCGAGATATTGAGCGCGGCGTCGGCCGCCAGCATGCCGCCCGCGAGCGCGGCCATCGAGGTCCACAGGCTGATCAGCGGCATGGCGATGGCCAGCGCCAGCACGCGCGGCATCACCAGCCGGAAGCCGTGGGCGATGCCCATCACGCGCATCGCGTCGAGTTCTTCGGTCACGCGCATCACGCCGATCTGCGCGGTGATGGCCGAGCCCGAGCGCCCGGCGATCAGCACCGCCGCCAGCACCGGCCCCAGCTCGCGGATCAGCGAGAGGCCGAGGATGTTCACCACGAAGGTCTCGGCGCCGTACTGCCGCAGCTGCTGCGAGATCAGGTAGGCCAGCACCACGCCGATCAGGAGCCCGACCAGCGCCGTGATGTGCAGCGCGGTGGCGCCGAACTGGTACAGGTGCCCGGAGAAATCGCGCCAGGGTCCCCGGTGCGGCGCGCGGACCAGCGCGCAGAGGTCGATCGCGAGCTGGCCGAGCAGGCTGGTGAAGTCGCGCATCACGATCATCGCGCGCGGGCCGTTGTGCGAGAACGCGCGCAGGCGGTCGTTCAGCGTGGGCGAGGGTTCCTCGGGCGTTGCGACGGTGTATTGCGCCACATGGTCGAGCACCGCCTTGTGCTGCGGCGCCATCTCCAGCGCGGCGGGCCAGGCGTGGCGCCAGTGTTCCCACAGCAGCTGCGCGCCGATGTGGTCGAGCTGCTCGATCGCGCGCAGGTCCCAGGCGCGGTCGTCGGTTGCCGGCGCGGCCTCCAGGCTCTTCGACAGCGCCTGCCAGGCCGGCTTGGACGACATCGCCAGCGTGGTCCAGCGGCCGGTGGCCACGGTCCACTGCCGGCCGTCCCGCTCCTGCTGTCCGAGGCCGGGCCACGCGCTGTCGGCGGCTGGAGCGTCGGCAGGCGATTGGGCAGGGGACATAGGGCGTACGAGCGGGAAAGTTAACAAAAGCCAGGTGCGAATCGCGCATCGTAACCGGGTGCATCCGCCGTGCACGTGTTGCAGACCCCTCGTTCGCGTAGGGCACCACGCCGTTTCTTCAGCTTTTCTTAATTAACACCTCGGGCGTGCCGAGGCCACGGGCTCTGGCCGGGAATGCCCACCCGCTCAGGCCGCGAAGCCGTCCGCCAGCGCCTCGCGCAGCCATGCCACGAACGCCGTCACTGCCTGCGGCACGTGCGTGGCATAGGGCCTTATTGCATACAGCCGCTCGCCGAAAGCGCCCACCGATCGCCATTGCGGCAGCACCTGCTGCAGCTTGCCCGACTGCAGCGCCGACTGCGCGCTGAAGTCGGGCACCAGCGCGATGCCCAGCCCGGTGAGCGCCGCGTCGCGCAACGCCTCGCTGTTGTTCGCCACCAGCGGCCCCGACACCGGCACCGTGATGCGCGGCGCCGAGGCCTTGGCCTCGAAGTGCCAGGTCGGCGTTTCCTGGGCGCGCGGGTAGTGCAGGCAGTCGTGGCCGGCCAGCGCCTGGGGCTCGCGCGGCGTGCCGCGGCGGCGCAGGTAGGCGCGGCTGGCCACCAGCACCGACTGGGTCTCGCACAGCGTCCAGGCCACGTGGGTGTCGGGCGGTGCCGCCGTGTGGCGGATCGCGAGGTCGAAACCCTCCATTGCGAGCGAGCTCAGCCGGTCCGACAGGTCGAGCTCGATGCGCACCTCGGGCTGCGCGCGCAGGAAGTCGGCCAGCCGCGGCACCAGCTGCTGGCGCGCGAAGGCCACCGGCGCCGTCACCCGCACCAGCCCGCGCGGCACGCCCGCCAGGTCGCGCACGCCCGCGAAGCTGTGCGCGATCTGCTCGAAGGGCGCGCGCATGTCGTCCACCAGCCGCCGGCCCGCCTCGGTGAGCCGCACGCTGCGCGTCGTGCGCTGCACCAATGGCGCGCCGGCCGCGTGCTCCAGCTCGGCGATGCGCTGGCTCATCGCCGCCTTGCTCACCCCCAGGCGCAGCGCGGCGGCGGTGAAGCTGCCTTGCTGCGCCAGCACCGTGAGCCAATGCAGGTGGGTCCAGAGCGACTCGATATTTTGGGGTTTCATGCATCCATTGTTCGCCATGGTGAACAATAAATTCAAGTTTCGTGTCTAGGCGCGAGGGGGCACGCTGCCTAAACTGGCCGCATTCCCCCTCTTGACCCGTCACGCGAAAGCACAGTCCCCATGCCCACCACGAACATCGACCACTTCATCGGCGGCCAGCCTGCCGCCAACACTTCCGGCCGCACGCAGGACGTGACCAACCCCGCCACCGGCGCCGTCACCGGCAAGGTCGGCCTGGCCGATGCAGCGCAGGTTTCCGCCGCCGTGGCCGCCGCGCAGGCCGCCTTCCCGGCCTGGGCCGACACCCCTCCGATCCGCCGCGCGCGCGTCATGTTCAAGTTCCTGCAGCTGCTCAACGAGCACAAGGACGAGCTGGCCCGCATGATCACCGCCGAGCACGGCAAGGTCTTCACCGACGCGCAGGGCGAAGTCAGCCGCGGCATCGACATCGTCGAGTTCGCCTGCGGCATTCCGCAGCTGCTCAAGGGCGACTTCACCGACCAGGTGAGCACCGGCATCGACAACTGGACGCTGCGCCAGCCCCTGGGCGTGGTCGCCGGCATCACGCCCTTCAACTTCCCGGTGATGGTGCCGATGTGGATGTTCCCGGTGGCCATCGCCGCGGGCAACACCTTCGTGCTCAAGCCCAGCCCGACCGACCCGACGCCTTCGCTGCGCATGGCCGAGCTGCTGAAGGAAGCCGGCCTGCCCGACGGCGTGTTCAACGTGGTGCAGGGCGACAAGGCCGCGGTCGACGCGCTGCTGGAGCACCCCGACGTCAAGGCCATCAGCTTCGTCGGCTCCACGCCCATCGCCAACTACATCTACGAGACCGGCGCCCGCCACGGCAAGCGCGTGCAGGCCCTGGGCGGCGCGAAGAACCACATGGTGGTGCTGCCCGACGCCGACATCGACCAGACCGTCGACGCGCTGATCGGCGCGGGCTACGGCTCGGCCGGCGAGCGCTGCATGGCCATCAGCGTGGCGGTGCTGGTGGGCGACGTGGCCGACAAGATCATCCCCAAGCTCATCGAGCGCACCAAGACGCTGCAGGTGCTCAACGGCACCAACCTCGCGGCCGAGATGGGCCCGATCGTCACGCGCGCCGCGCATGAACGCATCACCGGCTACATCGACCTGGGCGAGAAGGAAGGCGCGAAGCTGCTGGTGGACGGCCGCCAGTTCGACGGCAACAAGGCGGGCGAAGGATGCGGCGACGGTTTCTGGATGGGCGGCACGCTGTTCGACCACGTCACGCCCGAGATGCGCATCTACAAGGAAGAAATCTTCGGCCCGGTGCTCAGCTGCGTGCGCGTGGCCAACTTCAAGGACGCGGTCGACCTGGTCAACGCGCACGAGTTCGGCAACGGCGTGAGCTGCTTCACCCGCGACGGCAACGTGGCGCGCGAATTCAGCCGCCGCATCCAGGTCGGCATGGTCGGCATCAACGTGCCGATCCCGGTTCCCATGGCCTGGCACGGCTTCGGCGGCTGGAAGCGCTCGCTGTTCGGCGACATGCATGCCTACGGCGAAGAGGGCGTGCGTTTCTACACCAAGCAGAAGTCGGTCATGCAGCGCTGGCCGGAGAGCATCGGCAAGGGTGCCGAGTTCGTCATGCCCACGGCCAAGTAGCATGCGGTGCGGCGCGAGGGGCGCCGCCATCCCGGCCAGCAATTTCGTCGAACAAAAAAGAGAGACAAGTCAAACGCCATGAGCGAGACCCAATTCGACTACATCATCATCGGGGCCGGCACCGCCGGCTCGCTCATGGCCAATCGGCTCAGCGCCGACAAGAGCAAGCGCGTGCTGCTCATCGAGGCCGGCCGCAAGGACGACTACCACTGGATCCACATTCCGGTCGGCTACCTGTATTGCATCGGCAATCCGCGCACCGACTGGCTCTACAGCACCGAGCCCGACGCCGGCCTCAACGGCCGCGTGCTGCGCTATCCGCGCGGCAAGACGCTCGGCGGCAGCTCCAGCATCAACGGCATGATCTACATGCGCGGCCAGTCGCGCGACTACGAGCAGTGGGCGCAGCTCACGGGCGATGAGTCGTGGCGCTGGCAGAACGTGCTGCCGGCGTTCAAGAAACACGAAGACTTCTACCTCGGCGCCGACGAGATGCACGGCGCCGGCGGCGAATGGCGCGTCGAGAAGCAGCGGCTGCGCTGGGACATCCTCGACGCCTTCGCCGAAGCCGCGGCCCAGGCCGACGTGCCGCACACCACCGACTTCAACCGTGGCAGCAACGAGGGCGTGGGCTACTTCCAGGTCAACCAGAAGAACGGCTGGCGCTGGAACACCGCCAAGGCCTTCCTGCGTCCGACCTGCTATGGCAGGCCCAACTTCGAGCTGTGGACCGGCGCGCAGGTGTCGCGCCTGCTGTTCGAGACGCTGCCCGACGGCACGCGCCGCTGCACGGGCGCCGAGGTGTGGAACGGCAGCGAGACGGTCACCGCGCAAGCCACGCGCGAGGTGATCCTGAGCGCGGGCGCCATCGGCTCGCCGCAGATCCTGCAGCTCTCGGGCATCGGCCCGGCCGCGCTGCTGCGCCAGCACGGCATCGACGTGGTGGTCGACGCGCCCGGCGTCGGCGCCAACCTGCAGGACCACCTGCAGATCCGCGCGGTCTACAAGATCAGCGGCGCGCCCACGCTCAATGTGCTGGCCTCGTCGATGGTCGGCAAGGCGAAGATCGGGCTCGAGTACATGCTCAGGCGCAGCGGCCCGATGAGCATGGCGCCCTCGCAGCTCGGCGCCTTCACGCGCAGCTCGCCGGAGCACGAGTGGCCGAACCTGCAGTACCACGTGCAGCCGCTGTCGCTCGATGCCTTCGGCGATCCGCTGCACAGCTTTCCGGCGTTCACCGCCAGCGTGTGCAACCTCAACCCCACCAGCCGTGGCGCGGTGCGCATCAAGAGCGGGCGCTTCCAGGACGCGCCGGCCATCGCCCCCAACTACCTGAGCACCGACGAAGACCGCAAGGTGGCGGCCGACTCGCTGCGGGTGACGCGCCGCATCGCGTCGCAGCCCGCGCTCGCCAAGTACAAGCCCGAGGAATGGAAGCCCGGCGTGCAGTACCAGACCGACGAAGACCTGGCCCGCCTGGCCGGCGACATCGCCACCACCATCTTCCATCCGGTCGGCACCACCAAGATGGGCGCCGACGGCGACCCGATGGCGGTGCTCGACTCGAAGCTGCGCGTGCGCGGCGTGCGGGGCCTGCGCGTGGTGGATGCGGGCGCGATGCCCACCATCACCAGCGGCAACACCAACAGCCCTACGCTGATGATGGCGGAGAAGGCCGCCGGCTGGATTTGCGGCGAGGCGCAGGACTAGCCCCGGCCGCCTCGATGTTGTCGAGGCGCGCCTTCGCGCCCTCGATCATCAGGTCCACGCCGATGTCGAACATCGCATCCGGGCCCGCCTCGCGGTAGCTCGCGAAGGCTTCGGCCAGCAGCGGGCGCGAGGCCGCGGAGGCATCGAGCGCCTGCTGGCGCGCCTCGGCGTCGGGCGGCGCCGCCTGTTCCTCCAGCACGCAGCCCACCGTGTAGCGGCCCAGCGCGATCAGCAGCGTCATGGCCTGCGTTGCCGGCACGCCGCGGTCGACCACGGCCGCCAGCTGGGCCTCCACCATTTCCAGGTCGCCCGGATCGGGCTCGGTGCCCGCGTGCAGCCGCGCGCCGTCGCGCCGCGCCAGCAGCGCGCGCCGGAAGCTGCGCGCGTTCTCGCGCAGGAAGGTTTCCCACGATTCGTCGTGCAGCGGCAGCTGCCGCTTGTGGGCGCGGCGCAGCAGTTCGCTGTTCATCGCATCGAGCAGCGCCCGCTTGTTCCTGAAATGCCAGTACAGCGCCGGCTGCTGCACGCCCAGCCGCTCGGCCAGCAGCCGGGTGCTGAGCTTGTCCATTCCGACCTCGTCGAGCAGCCCCAGGGCGGTCTCGAGGATCACTTCGCGGTCCAGTTTCATTCAGATGTGCATGCCGATGTCGATTCGGGAGGGTACTTCACGGCCCGGAATTTATCGCTGATAATTCCTTATCAATGATAAATTCCACCACGCTCCCAACGCCTTCCGCCGCGAAGGGCCGCCATGCGCATGTCGTGATCCTGGCGATCGTCACGCTCGACGCCATCGGCATCAGCCTGGTCATGCCGATCGTGCCGGGCCTGCTGCGCGAGGTCGGCCACACCGGCGATCTCGGCTGGCGCTTCGGCGCATTTCTCTCGCTCTACGCGCTGATGCAGTTCCTCTGCGCACCCGTGCTCGGCGCGCTCAGCGACCGCTTCGGCCGCCGGCCGGTGCTGCTCATCTCGGTGGCGGGCGCCGCCATCGACGCGCTCTTCATGGCCTTCGCGCCCTCGCTGTGGATGCTGTTCGTGGGCCGCGCCATCGCGGGCATGACGGGCGCGAGCACCGCCGTGGCCTCAGCCGCCATCGCCGACCTCACGCCCGAGAACCAGCGCGCGCGCTGGTTCGGCCGCATGGGCGCCTGCTTCGGACTGGGCTTCATCGCCGGGCCCGCCATCGGCGGCGTGCTCGGCGACCACGGCGTGCGGCTGCCGTTCATCGCGGCTGCGGTGCTCAACGGCGTGACCTTCCTCGTCGGCCTGCTGGTGCTGCGCGAGTCGCGCCCGCCGGCGCTCGCCACAAAACCGTTCGACCGCGGCGTGCTGCATCCGCTCGCGCCGCTGCGCTGGGCCAACAGCTTTCCGGCGCTGCTGCCCCTTCTCGGCGTGTTCCTGCTGCTGGTGCTTGTGGGCGAGGTCGCCGGCACGACCTGGGTGATCTACGGCCAGGACCGCTACGCCTGGAACGGCACCATGGTCGGCCTCTCGCTCGCGGTGTTCGGCCTGCTGCATGCGCTGGTGCAGGGCTTCGTCGCGGGGCCGGTGGTCGAGCGCTGGGGCGAGCGCGCGGCCATCGCCATCGGCACCATCGCCGACGGCACAGGCTATGCGCTGATCGCCTTCGCCACGCAGGGCTGGATGGCGATCGCGATGCTGCCGCTCCTGTGCATGGGCGGCGTCTGCGCGCCAGCGCTGCAGGCGACGCTCTCGGCGCGCGTGGGCGAGGCGCAGCAGGGGCGGCTGCAGGGCGTGCTCGCGAGCATCACCAGCCTGGCGGCGGTGTTCGGCCCGCTGCTCATCAGCCCGCTCTACTTCGCGTTCCGCACGCGTTTCCCCGGCATCGTGTGGCTGGCGGGCGCGTCGCTCTATCTGCTGTGCCTGCCGGTGCTGCTGCGCAGGACTGGCAGAACCGGCGCGCAGGGCTGACGGATCACTTCTCTATCGTCTTGTTCCAGCGCGCGTTCCACGCGGGGCGATTGGCGTTGATGCTTTCCCAGTCGATGGTCACGGCCGTCTTCATCCACTTGTTGATGTCCGCCACCTGCGCGGCGCCTTCACCCTCGGCGGGGGTCTTGGGGTTGGTCGGGATCTGCGCGCCGTACTGCAGCACGTTGGCCTGCGCCACCGGGCTCAGCAGGAACTCGGCGAGCTTCTGCGACAGTTCGGGCTCGCTGTTGTTGGCGATCACGCACTGGCCCACCATCAGCACCACCGCGCCTTCCTTGGGCGGCGCGTACTCCACCGGAATGCCCTTGGTCTTGAGCGCCGCGACGGCCGTGGGCGTCAGCGGGAAGATGGCCGCCTCGCCGGTCTGAACCATCTCCGACAGCTTGGCCGAGCTCGGGATGTACTCCAGTACGTTCGGCCCGACGGTGGTGGGCCAGGCCTTGAAGCCCGGCTCCACGTTCTTGTCGTTGCCGCCCTGGATGCGGTTGAACATCAGAAAGCCGTGCAGTCCGAAGGACGACGACGACATCGACTGGAACACCACCTTGCCCTTGTACTTGGGGTCGGCCAGGTCCATCCACGAAGTGGGCGGCGCCCAGCCCTTCTCCTTGAACATCTTGGCGTTGTAGGCCAGGCCGGTCATGCCCAGGCTCACGCCGCTGGCCATGTCGTCCTTGAAGCGCGCCGCGGGATAGATCTCGCTGAGCGACTGGCTGGGCTTCTGCTTCTGGCACAGGCCCATGCCGATGGCGCGCACCATGATGCCGTCGTCCAGGAACATCACGTGCATCTGCGGCTTGTCCTTGTTGGCCTGCGCCTTCGCGAGGATGTCGGACGAGGTGCCGGGCACCACCACCACCTTGGCGCCGTAGGCTTTCTCGAAGGCCGGGAACACGTACTGCGTGTACGCCTTCTCCATGGTGCCCCCGTTCATGCCGATGTAGAGGGTCTTGGTCTGCGCGCCGGCGGTGCCGGCGGCCGCGAGCAGGGCGGCCAGGATGAGGGCGGGGCTCGGGGACTTGGCGGTGCGTGACATGGTGATGCTCTCCAATCAGGTTCAGGTGGGGACAAGTGAAGAAACGGGTTGTTCGTCGAAGCGCTCGATGGCGAAGGCGTCGATGGGCGTGTCGCTGCGTCCGTCGCGCGCCAGCTCGGCCAGCACCTCGCCGGCGGCCGGGCCGATCTGGAAGCCCGCGCCCGCGAAGCCGAAGCCGTGGAACAGGCCGGGCGTGGTGCGGCTGGGCCCCAGCACCGGTTCGCGGTCGGGCAGGTAGCCCTCGGTGCCGCCCCAGGTGCGGATGATGTGCGCATGGCGCAGCGCGGGCAGCAGTTCCACCGCCTGCATCGCGAGCGTGGCGATGCCGTCGCGCTCGGCGCGTGCGCGGTCGGCATCGAGCGTGATGCCGGTGCCGCCGCCGAGCACGAGGTTGCCGCGCTCCACCTGCCGGCAGTAGATGCCGCCGCCCTCCACGCCGAGGCTCCACGCCATGAAGCGCGGCAACGGCTCGGTCACCGCCATCAGCGGGCTGCGGGAGCGCATCGGCGGCGTCTCGCCGAACTGGCTGGCGATGGCGCCAGCCCAGGCGCCCGCGCAGTTGAGCAGCACCGGCGCGCGCACTTCGAGCTCGTTGCCCGAGCGCACCGTGAACAGCGCGCCGTCGTGCGCCACCTCGTCGACCTGGTGGCGCTCGAAGACCTGCGCGCCCGCGCGTCGCGCAGCGAGCGCGAAGGCCGGCGACACCAGCCGCGGGTTGGCCTGCCCGTCCTCGATGCACAGCGAGCCGCCCACGGCGCGTGTGCCGAGCCAGGGGCATTCGGCGCGCAGCCGCGCGGCGGAGATCAGTTCCAGGCCCAGGTCGAAGTCGCTGCTGAGTGCGCGGTAGCGCTCCAGCGACGCCATGTCGGCCTCGCTGCGCGCGATCTTGAAATGGCCCGAACGCACGTATTCGCCGTCGGTGCCCAGCAGTTCGGGCAGCCGGCCCCAGATGCGGTGCGCGCGCTGCGCCAGCGGAAGCTGGCTCAGCGGCCGGCCCTGGCGCCGCACGCCGCCGAAGTTCACGCCGCTGGAGCGCGAACCGCAGAAGTCGCGCTCCAGCAGCACCACGTCGACGCCCATGCGCCGCAACGCCAGCGCGGCGGAAGAACCGACGATGCCGCCGCCGACGATGGCGACCTCGGTCTGCAGTTTCCTGATGCCGCTCATGCGCCGGCCCCTTCCGCGGGCACGAGCCGGATCGGGATCGGCTTGATCGGCGCCTGGCCGCGCAGCCGTCCGACCTGCTGCAGCGGCTGCTGCGTGGCATGCGCGAGGATCTCGGCCGCGGCCACGCCGCACATGCGGCCCTGGCAGCGGCCCATGCCGACGCGCGACAGGGCCTTCAGGCGGTTCATCTCGCTGGCGCCGGCATCGGCGATCGTCCGGCGCAGGCTGCCGGCCGTGACGTTCTCGCAGCGGCAGACCACGAGCTCGTCGGGCGCATGCGCGGCCCAGTCATCGGGCACGGGGAAGGCGCGCTCCAGGCCGTGGCGAAAGCCGGTGATCCGGTCGAGCCTGCGTTCGAGTTCGGCGGCGCGCGCGGTGTCGACCGCCACGCCGTTGTCCGAAAGCAGCGCCAGCGCCGCGCGTTCGCCGGCCCACTCGGCCGCGTCCGCGCCCATGATGCCGGCGCCGTCGCCGGCCAGGTACACGCCCTCGACGCTCGCGCGGCCCGCCGCGTCGCGCACCGGCAGGTGTGCCCGGTGCAGCGGCGCGTAGTCGAAGCGGCAGCCGAGCAGGTCGGCCAGTTGAGTTTCGGAGCGCAGCGCGTAGCCGAAGCCGACGGCATCGCAGGCCAGCGTGCGCTCTTCGTTGCCGTCCTGCCAGGCCACGCCGGTGACGCGGCCCTGCGCCTCGTCGCCCAGCACGCGCAGCGGCCGCACGCCGCCGTGCAGCGCAATGCCGTGCGCGCGCAGCCAGCCGACGTAGTACACGCCCTTGGCGAACACCGCCGGCTGCGACAGCATCGCGGGCGTGGCGGCGAGCTGGTCGGCCAGGCGCGCGGTGTCCAGCACCGCCGCCACCTGCACGCCGGCCTTCGCATACTGGTACGCCACCAGGTACAGCAGCGGCCCGGTGCCCATGAACACCACGCGCCGGCCGATGGCGCAGCCCTGGAACTTGAGCGCGACCTGCGCGCCGCCCAGCGTGTACACGCCCGGCAGCGTCCAGCCCGGCACCGGCAGCACGCGGTCGGTGGCGCCCGTCGCCACGATCAGATGGCTGTAGGGCACACGGCTCGTGCCGCGCGTCGGGTTGTGCAGCACGTCGAGCTGGTGGTCCTGCGCGTTCCACACCAGGCTGTCGGGGCGGTGGTCGATGCGGCCCCGCAGTGCGTCGAAGGCCTGGTGCAGCGCGTCGGCACGCTTCGACTCGAAGCCGTAGAGCGTTCTGGCGGTTCGCTGCGCGAGGCCCGCGGGCGGGCGGCGGTAGATCTGCCCGCCGGCGCGCGGCGCCTCGTCGATCACCACCGGCCGCAGGCCGTGCGCCACCAGCGTCTGCGCCGCGCGCACGCCGGCCGGGCCGGCGCCGACGATCGCGGGTCGGAGTTCGCCTGTTGTCGTCGTCATGCGCCGTTCTTTCCGGTGACGAGCGCCATGCCGGGCGCGATGAAGGTCGAGCAGGCGCGCAGCCGCTCGCCTTCGCCGGTGGAGATCCAGCAGTCCTGGCAGGCGCCCATCATGCAGAAGCCCGCGCGCGGCAGCCCGCTGAATTCGTTGCGGCGCAGCTGGGCGCTTTGGGTGAGCACGGCGGTCAGCACGGTGTCGCCGGCCAGCGCGCTGGCGGGATCGCCGTCGAGCGTGAAGTGCACGGCCTCGCGGCCGGTGGTTTCGGCCACGCGGTGAAGCAGGGCGGTTGGAGTCGTCGTCATCTATCTGCGCCCCACCAGCACGCGGTCCAGGCCGTAGATCCGGTCCAGCAGCACCATCGCGAAAGCCGTCACCGCCACCATCAGCGCTGACACCGCCGCCATCAGCGGATCGATCGACTCGGTGGCATACATGTACATGCGCACCGGCAGCGTCACCGTGCTTGGCGCGGTGACGAAGATCGACATCGTCACTTCGTCGAAGCTGTTGATGAAGGCCAGCATCCAGCCGCCGGTGACGCCTGGCAGGATCATCGGCAGCGTGATGCGGCGGAACACCGTGGCCTGGCTCGCGCCCAGCGACAGCGCGGCCTGCTCTGCGCTGCGGTCGAAGCCCACCAGCGCCGCCACCACCAGCCGCAGCGTGTAGGGCGTGACGATGAGCGCATGCGCCATCACCAGCCAGCCGAAGCTGCCGGTGCCGCCGACCAGCGCGAACAGCCGCAGCAGCGCCACGCCCAGCACCAGGTGCGGCACGATCAGCGGCGACAGGAACAGGCCGTTGAGGAAATCGCGCCCCGGAAACTCGTAGCGCGTGATCGCCATGCCCGCCGGCACCGCGAGCAGCGTCGCGATGGTGGCCGAGCCGAGTGCCAGCCACAGGCTGTTCCAGAACGACTGCATGAAGTCGGGGTGCGCGAACACCGCCTCGAACCAGCGCAGCGAGAAGCGCGTGGTCGGGATGGTCAGCGTGTTCTCGGGCGTGAACGCCACGATGCACACCACTACCAGCGGCGCGAGCATGAAGACGATGACGAGCGCGTTGAACGCGAGGGCGATGGGGCCGTTTTTGTTCATCGCTTCAGCCCAGCGCTTTCTTGTAGCGGCCTTCTACGAGGCGGTTGTAGCTGAGCATCACCACCAGGTTAGCCACCAGCAACACGAGTGCCACGGCAGCACCCAGCGGCCAGTTGAGCTCGCTCAGGTATTCGTCGTACACGATGGTCGCGACCATCTTCAGCCGCCGCCCGCCCAGCAGCCCCGGAATGGCGAACGAGCTCGCGGCCAGGCCGAACACGATCAGGCTGCCGGAAAGAATGCCGGGCATCACCTGCGGCAGCACGATGCGCCGCAGCGTGGTGAAGGGCGTGGCGTTGAGCGACAGCGCCGCGTTCTCCACGCCTGGGTCCAGCTTCTGCAGCGATGTCCACACCGGGATCACCATGAAGGGCAGCATCACGTGCACCAGCGCGATGATCACGGCCGCGTTGGTGTAGAGGATCTTCACCGGCCCGATGCCGACGAGGCCCAGCAGCCCGTTCACCGCGCCCTCGGGGCCCAGCAGCATGCTCCAGCCGAAGGCCCGCACTACCACCGACACCAGCAGCGGCGCCAGCACCACCAGCAGCAGCACCGAGCGCCACGGGTTGCGCATGCGGCTGAGCACATAGGCCTCGGGCGCGCCGACCACCACGCAGATCACCGTGACCAGCGCCGAGACCCAGAAGGTGCGCCAGAAGATGCCGAGGTAGTACGAATCGGAGAACACCAGCGCGTAGTGCGCGAGCGTGAACTCGCCCGACTTGGGGCCGGTGGCCGGGTCGTACACGTTGAACGACAGCACGGCAGTGAGCGCGAGCGGCACCAGCAGCAGCGCGGTGAACAGCAGCAGCGCCGGGCCGGAGAGCCACCACGGGGTGGCCTTGCTCTTCGAGGCGCTCATGCTGCGACAGCCCTTTCTTCGGCCGGCAGCAGCCGCATGCAGTGCGCCGGCCAGTCGATGCCGGTGCGGGCGCCTTCGTCCAGCGCGTTGCGCCCGTCGTTGGGGCTCAGCACCGTGAGGTCGCCGACCGGCGTGGCGATGCGGTAGAGCCACTGGCTGCCGAGGAAGAAGCGCTCCTGCACCTCGCCGTCGAGGCGGCCTTGGCCCGGCGGCACCAGCTGCAGCTTCTCGGGCCGCACGCTCAGCAGCGCGGCGGCGTCCATGCCGAAGCCGGTGTCGTCCACGTCGAGCGAGAGCGCGCCGACCTCCACGCAGGTGCGCGTGGCGCTGCTGCTCGACACGCGGCAGTCGAGCAGGTTGGCCTTGCCCACGAAGGTGGAGATGAAGCGCGTGCTCGGATGCTCGTACACCCGCTGCGGATGGTCGATCTGCGTGGCGCGGCCGCCTTCCATCACCACCACGCGGTCGCTGATGGACATGGCCTCGCTCTGGTCGTGCGTGACCATCACCGTGGTGGTGCCGACCTTGCGCTGGATCTGGCGCAGCTCGAACTGCATTTCCTCGCGCAGCTTGGCGTCGAGGTTGGACAGCGGCTCGTCGAGCAGCAGCACCGGCGGCTCGATGACGAGCGCGCGCGCCAGCGCCACGCGCTGCCGCTGGCCGCCCGACAACTCGCGCGGATAGCGCCCGGCGTGCGCCTGCAGGTGCACCAGCGCCAGCGCCTGCTTCACCCGCTCGGCGCGCTCGGCCTTGGGCATCTTGCGCATCTCCAGGCCGAAGCTCACGTTGTCGGCCACCGTCATGTGCGGGAACAGGGCGTAGGTCTGGAACACGATGCCCAGGCCGCGCGTGTTGGCCTTGGCGTGCGTGATGTCCTTGCCCGCGAGCTCGATGCGGCCGCTGCTCACGGCCTCGAAGCCCGCAATCATCTGCAGCGTGGTGGTCTTGCCGCAGCCCGAAGGGCCGAGCAGCGAGACGAACTCGCCCTTTTCCACCGCCAGGTTCATGGCCGACACCGCGCGGGTGGCGCCATAGAACTTGGTCACGTCGGTGAGCCTGAGGAATGACATGGATCGGGCCTTTCTGCGGTGGCTAAAAGATGGCTGCGGGCAGCTTGTTCCAGCTTGGTGCACGCCATGGACAGCTTGCGTCTTTCAGTTCACTCTATTGCAACGATTGCGCCAGATCGCCTCGGGTATTCCATTAATCAGAATCTTTCTTCAATTTATTCCGTTCAATGGAATATCATGCGGACAAGGCATCATTGAAATTCCAAAGGAGGAAGGTATGGAAACCCCATCGGCTGCCAGCGGCGGCGTGCCGCGCGTCTTCTCGGTGATCCGCGCGCTCGGCGCGGTGCAGGCCGAAGGCGGGCGCGTGACCCAGATCGCACGTTCCGTGGGCCTCACCCAGGCCACCACGCACCGTTTGCTGCAGTCACTCATGGCCGAGGGCATGGTCGAGCAGGACGAGCGCAGCAAGCTCTACCGGCTCAGCATCGATTTCTTCGCGCTGGCCGCGAGCGCGGGCAACCCCGGCGACCTGCGCTCCATCTGCCGGCCGGTGCTGCTGCGGCTGTGCGCGAGCCTGGGCGACAGCATCTTCCTGCTGGCGCGCAGCGGCTTCGACGCGGTGTGCCTGGACCGCAGCGAAGGCCCGTTTCCCATCCGCTCCTTCACCGGCGACATCGGCGGGCGCATCGCGCTGGGCGTGGGGCAGGGCGCGCTGGCGATCCTCGCGTTCCTGCCGGAGGCCGAGCGCGAGGAGGTGATCCGCTTCAACCTGTCGCGGGTGCGCGAGTACGGCGTGTACGACGAGGTCTACCTGCGCACCGAGATCGAGCGCGTGCGGCAGCAGGGCTATGCGGGTCGCAACACCGGGCTTCTGGAAGGCATGGCCGGCGTGGCGGTGCCCATCCTCGACCGCGAAGGCCGCGCGGTGGCCGCGCTGAGCGTGGGCACCATCGCCGACCGGCTCAATGCCGACCGCATGCCGACGGTGGTCGAGCTGCTCAAGCGCGAGGCCGCCGCGATCGGGCCGAAGATCAACCCGTTCGACGCGACGCTGAGGCGGCCGGCGCAGAGCCTGGCGAGTTCGCCGGCGGGGCAGAAGATCGAGCTGCCGGAAGCACCCGGGCCGGGCAAGGCCTGAGCCTTCAGCGCCGACGCATCGGCATCCTGTCGATCTCCGCGAACACCGCCTGCAGGTCGACGTCGGGCCCTTCGGTCATCTTCACGCCGCCGTCCTTGCCGACCAGCACGAAGGTGGGCGGGCCTGCCGCATCGAGCTTCAGCGCGGCCAGCAGCGCGCGGGTCTGCGCCGCGTCGAGGGGCTGCGCGTTGCGGCGGCCCTGGCCCGCGACCACCGTGTAGAGCACCATCTCGCGGTCGATGAAGGCCTCGCGCGTGGCCGTCTGGCGCAGGGCGGACTCGACCTTGCGCAGCAGCGCGTCACCTTCCGCCGGAACCACCACGACCACCGGGCGCGTCTTCCAGCGCTCGGCCACGAGCGGGTTGCGGTCCGCGGCGACGGCCGCGAGCGGCAGGGCCACGCTCAGCGCGGCCAGGGCGGGCTTGAGAAAGCTCGGAAAAGGCATGCTCAATCCTTCAGCTTGATGTCTTCGCTCTTGGCTTCCTGCATCGCTTCGGGTTCCAGTTCTTCCGCGTAGCGGTTCAGGCGAATGAACACGCCCCAGCCCGCCATCAGCAGGCCCACCGCGCTCAGCAGGGCGGCGCCGTACAGCATGAGTTCGGGCGTCTCGCGGGCCTTGAAGATCGCGACCAGGCCCTCGACCGCCACGGCCACCACGATCACCACCATGAACCGCGACAGGAACCGGCGCACCCGCGTCGGGGCGCCGATGTGGGCGTCGCGCACCACCTCTTCTTCGAGCACGGTCTGGGAGATCTGCAGCGCCACGACCGCGGCCGCCAGCAGGCCGACCGCCTCGATCACCGCTTCGGCCGTCGAGATGTCTATGCCCTGCATGACGGCGGCAAAGCCCGCGTGCCCCGCGACCGCGATCAACACCACGGCCGCCGCGGCGAACGCGAACGCCGTCAGCGCGTGGAGCGCGGCGTAGAGGGAGAGGATCGTCTTCATGGCGCATCGGGCGAGTGGGGGTGGCGCATCTTCGATGCGGCCTGGCGCCTTGTGCGTAGGCGCGCAGCCCGAGAGCCACGTCGTCAATTCAGCGCATGGATGCGGGCTTGCCTTGCACGGCAAGCCGGTCCCTTCTTCGTCGATCAGCCTTTTCATGCAGGACCTCGGGCGCAGTTCATTCCTGAAACGCATCAGGTCCTTCCATATTTTCACTAGCCAATCGCGCGCAGTTCGCTGATATTGGCCGGGTTCCGTCCTCTCCGTACCGCCTTCCTGCCTTCCTTCCTTCTCCTCCTCCCCGGAGCGCGTCCATGTCCGAAGACCACACCCCCACCTCCCAGGCGTCCGTCGCCACCGAAGTCGAACAACTGCTGCAGCGCCTGGGCGTGCCGCGCGATGCGTACACCGGCGGCACGCTGACGGTGCGCTCGCCGGTGACGGGCGAGGTGGTCGCGCAGGTGCCGCAGACCACGCCGGCCGAGGCCGCCGACGCCATCGGCCGCGCGCACGAGGCCTACAAGGCCTGGCGCAACGTGCCCGCGCCGCGCCGCGGCGAACTGGTGCGGCTGCTGGGCGAAGAGCTGCGCGCCGCCAAGCGCGAGCTCGGCCTGCTCGTCACGCTCGAGGCCGGCAAGATCCCGTCCGAAGGCGCGGGCGAAGTGCAGGAAATGATCGACATCTGCGACTTCGCGGTCGGCCTCTCGCGCCAGCTCTACGGCCTCACGCTGGCCACCGAGCGTGCCGAGCACCGCATGATGGAAACCTGGCATCCGCTGGGCGTGTGCGGCGTGATCTCGGCCTTCAACTTTCCGGTGGCCGTGTGGTCGTGGAACGCGGCGCTGGCGCTGGTGTGCGGCGACTCGGTGGTGTGGAAACCGTCCGAGAAGACGCCGCTGACCGCGCTGGCCGTGCATGCCATCGCGCAGCGCGCCATCGAGCGCTTCGGCGACGCGCCGCAAGGCCTGCTGGGCCTGCTGCTGGGCCAGCGCGACATCGGCGAGGTGCTGGTCGACGACCACCGGGTGCCGATCCTCTCGGCCACCGGCTCCACGGCCATGGGCCGCCAGGTGGGGCCGAAGCTGGCCGCGCGCTTTGCCCGCGCCATTCTCGAACTCGGCGGCAACAACGCCGCCATCGTCACGCCCTCGGCCGACCTGGACCTCACGCTGTGCGGCATCGCCTTCGCGGCCATGGGCACGGCCGGCCAGCGCTGCACCACGCTGCGCCGCCTGTTCGTGCACGACAGCGTCTACGACAAGCTGGTGCCCAAGCTCGCCAGGGTCTACGGCAACGTGCGCGTCGGCGATCCGCGCGAGGCCGGCACGCTGGTCGGCCCGCTGATCGACCGCGCGGCCTTCGACGGCATGCAGAAGGCGCTCTCCGAAAGCCGCGAGATCGGCGCCACGGTGCACGGCGGCCAGCGCGTGGAAGGCATCGGCACCCAGGACGCCTACTACGTGCGTCCCGCGCTGGTGGAGCTCAAGTCGCATGACGGCCCGGTGCTGCGCGAAACCTTCGCGCCCATCCTGTACGTGGTGCGCTACAGCTCGCTCGACGAGGCCATCGAATGGCACAACGCGGTGGGCGCGGGCCTGTCGTCGTCGATCTTCACCCTGAACGTGCGCGAGGCCGAGCGCTTCATGTCGAGCGCCGGTTCCGACTGCGGCATCGCCAACGTCAACATCGGCCCGAGCGGCGCGGAGATCGGCGGCGCCTTCGGCGGCGAGAAGGAAACCGGCGGCGGGCGCGAAGCGGGCTCCGACAGCTGGAAGGCCTACATGCGCCGCGCCACCAACACCATCAACTACTCGACCGCGCTGCCGCTCGCCCAGGGCGTCACCTTCGACATCGAAGAGTAGGGCTCTCCCCCAGGCTTCGCGCACTTCGTGTCGTTTCGCCAACCCCCTTCCGGGGGCGACATCGGCGGCCCGGCAAAGCCGGTTGCGCCATGTCTTGCGAACGGGCTGTCCGCTGCCCGGGGGCAGCCTTTGCCTTGCAGATCACAAAACCACAGGAGACAGGACCCATGAACATTCCCTTCAAGACCGCCGCGGCCGTCGCGCTGCTCGCGCTCGCGTTCGGCGCCGCCGCGCAGACCGCCACCGGCACGCTCGACAAGATCAAGGCCAGCGGCAAGGCCGTGCTCGGCGTGCGCGAAGCCTCGCCGCCCATGGCCTACATGCTGGGCGCGGGCGAGAAGTACGTGGGCTACCACGTCGAGCTGTGCGAGCGCGTGCTCAAGGACATCGCGCCGCAGGCCAGGCTGGAGTACATGGCGGTGACCGCGCAGAACACCATTGCGCTGGTGCAGAACGGCACGCTCGACATCGGCTGCGGCCCGACCACCAACAACATGGCGCGCCAGCAGCTGGTGGCCTTCGCCCTCACCACCTACGTGAGCGAAGTGCGCATGGCCACCAAGGTCGACTCGGGCATCACCACGCTCGACCAGCTTTCGGGCCGCAACGTGTCGGCCTCGACCGGCACCACCGCCGTGCAGCTGCTGCGCAAGCGCGAGCGCACGAACAACGTGTCGTACAAGACCGTGCTCGGCAAGGACCACCTCGAGAGCTTCCTGCAGCTGGAGTCGGGCCGCGCCGACGCCTTCGTGCTCGACGACAACCTGCTGGCCGGCATCATCGCCAACTCGAAGGACCCCGCCGCGTACCGCATCGTCGGCGAGGCGCTGGGCTCCGAGCCGATCGCGCTGCTGTTCCGCAAGGACGACCCGGCCTTCAAGGCGGCGGTGGACGACTCGCTGCGCCGCATGATGAAGAGCGGCGAGCTCGAGAAGATCTACACCAAGTGGTTCGTGGCCGCGATTCCGCCGAAGAACACCAGCCTGAACCTGCCCATGAGCGCCACGCTCAGGCAGCTGATGGCCGAGCCCAACGACAAGCCGCTGGAGACCTACGCCAAGTGACCACGGACATCGCAGCAACGGCCCCTGGCGTCTTCGAGCCGGCGCAGCGCGTGCGCGCCATCGGCGTCTCGGAGATCCTGCGCATCACCGACCATGCCAACGCGCTCAAGCGTGCGGGCCGCCCGGTGATCGTGCTGGGCGCGGGCGAGCCCGACTTCGACACGCCGCAGAACGTGCGCGACGCCGCGGTGCGCGCCATCGGCCGCGGCGACACGCGCTACACCGTGCTCGACGGCAGCCCGGCCATGAAGGCGGCGGTGCAGCTGAAGTTCAGGCGCGACAACGCGCTCGAATTCGCGCTCGACGAGATCAGCGTGAGCGCGGGCGCCAAGCAGGTCATCTTCAACGCGATGATGGCCAGCCTGGACCCGGGCGACGAGGTGATCCTGCCCGCGCCGTACTGGACCTCCTACGCCGACATCGTGCAGGTCTGCGGCGGCGTGCCGGTGCCGGTGGCCTGCACCGAGGCCAACGGCTTCCGGCTCGACGCCGCGCAGCTGGAAGCCGCGATCACGCCGCGCACGCGCTGGATCTTCCTGAACTCGCCGTCGAACCCGAGCGGCGCGGCCTACAGCGCGGCGCAACTCCAGCCGCTGTGCGACGTGCTGCTGAGCCATCCGCGGGTGTGGGTGCTGGCGGACGACATCTACGAGCACATCCTCTACGACGGGCTCGCGTTCGCGACGCCGGCGGTGGTGGAGCCGCGCCTGCGCGAGCGCACGCTGACGGTCAACGGCGTGTCGAAGGCCTATGCCATGACCGGCTGGCGCGTCGGCTACGGCGCGGGTCCGCGCGCGCTGGTCGCGGCCATGGCCGTGGTGCAGAGCCAGACGACATCGTGCCCGTCGTCGATCAGCCAAGCCGCGGCCATCGAGGCGCTGACCGGCCCGCAGGACATCGTGGCGGAGCGCTGCGCCGACTTCCAGGCGCGCCGCGATTTCGTGGTGGCCGCGCTCAACCGCGCGCCGGGCCTGGGCTGCCGCGTGCCGGAGGGCGCGTTCTACACCTTCGCGAGCTGCGCCGGCGTGCTCGGCAAGCGCACCCGCGGCGGCGACGTGCTGCAAAGCGACAGCGACTTCTGCCGCTACCTGCTGCAGGACTTCGAGGTGGCGGTGGTGCCGGGCAGCGTGTTCGGGCTGGCGCCGTACTTCCGCATCTCCTATGCGACGTCGATGGCGCAGCTGGAAGAGGCCTGCGCACGCATTGCCGCGGCCTGCGAAGCGCTGGAGTGAGCTGACGAGCCGGGGCCGGCTGGCGCCTCAGCGCAGCCCGCCCACATAGCGCGGCGGCGGCGTGGGCGGCTGGCCGTCGGGCTGCCGCGCCGCCAGCCTGGCCGCGCGCGCCAGCGGCTCCATCGCCTGCTCCAGCCGCGTGGCGAGCTGGTAGAGCTCCTCGTCCTTGGTGTCGGCCGCGTGCGCGCGCGTCATGCGCACGATCTCGGCGGCGTACTCGGCGTTGGTCGCCATCCACTCGGTGTCGGTCACGCGCCCGTGCTTTCGCCGCAGCGCCACGTGAAGGCGGGCGGCGAGGGCGATGCGTTCGCTTTCGGACATGGATGGCATGGTTCCTCCGTCGGTGGATCAACTCCCCAGTTGTTCCTTGTGCTGTGCAAGATCGAGGCCCAGTACTTCGCTGTCGGCCTCCACGCGCAGCCCGACCAGCACGTGCACCAGGAAAAGCACCACCGCCGTCCCCGTTGCGCTGTAGATCGCCACGCTGCCGACCGCGATCGCCTGCGTCAGCACGTCGCCGGTGGCGCCCGAGATGCGCGCGTCGGCGAACACGCCCGTGAGCAGTGCGCCCACGATGCCCCCGATGCCGTGCACGCCGAACACGTCGAGCGAGTCGTCCGCACCCAGCATGTGCTTCAGCCCGGTGGCGCCCCAGTAGCAGGCCAGGCCCGCGATGGCGCCGATGGCCAGTGCCGCCAGCGGCGTGACGAAGCCGGCCGCCGGCGTGATGGCCACCAGCCCGGCCACCAGGCCCGAGCACAGGCCCAGCAGCGAGGGGCTGCGCCGCACGATCCACTCGCCGAGCATCCAGCTCATGGCGCCGGCAGCCGCCGCGATGTGCGTCACCAGCATCGCCAGGCCGGCACGCCCGTCGGCCGCCACCGCCGAGCCCGCATTGAAGCCGAACCAGCCGACCCACAGCAGGCCCGCGCCCATCATGGTGAAAGCCAGGTTGTAGGGCTCGAAGGCCTCGCGCCCGTAGCCCTTGCGCGGACCCAGCGCATAGGCGCACACCAGCCCGGCGATGCCGGCGTTGACGTGCACCACCGAGCCGCCCGCGAAGTCGAGCGCGCCCATCTGCGCGAGCCAGCCGCCCGGCTCCCACACCCAGTGCGCGATCGGCGCATAGACCAGCACGCTCCACAGCAGCGCGAACCACAGCACCGCCGAGAAGCGCATGCGCTCGACGAAGGCGCCGAGCACCAGCGCGGTGGTGATGATCGCGAAGGTCAGCTGGAACATCGCGTAGACCGACTCCGGCACGTTGGGCGCCACGTGGCTCACCGCCACCTGGCCGGCTTCCTTCAGGTATTCGAAGCCCGAGAACCAGAAGCGGCCCGCGCCGCCGAGCCACGGCCAGCCCTCGGTGAAAGCCAGCGAGTAGCCCACGGCGAACCACGTCAGCGACACCGCCGCAGCGACCGCCACCACGGCCGCCATCGTGGCCAGCACGTTCTTGCGGCGCACCATGCCCGCGTAGAAGAGCGCGATGCCGGGCAGCGTCATCAGCAGCACCAGCGCGGTCGAGGTCATCATCCAGGCGGTGTCCGCCGCGTTGATGGAGGCTTGCGATGCCAGTGCCATGGTCGTTTCTTCTTCGAGTGTTGGGCTGTGGCCGGACGTGCACAAGTCGTGCCACATCGTTAACCAGCAGAAACACTTTGGTTTGCGAATCTACCTTCCGACTTAATGCAAAGCGGGTAATTCCTAATGCACTGGGCCGGTGCACGCCCTAAAGTCACGCCACTCGCGAACGGGCCCTGCTCGTGCTGCCGAGGGTCCGAGGAGACAGTTTCCAAGCAACTAGAAAAAAATGCTTCAAAGGCTCCGTACGAGATGCCGTGTTTGAGTTTGAAAGGCGCCGCTGGTCGGCGCCTTTTTTATGCCCGCGCGGCTTGAAGCGCCGTCGTCTCCTGCTACTTTTTTGATAGCGTTACCCCGGTGAGAGAATCCGTCCCCTATGGAAATGCTGGTGGTGACGGGCGCCTCGCTGCTCGCGGGTTTTGTCGATTCGATCGTGGGCGGAGGCGGGCTGATCCTGGTGCCGGCATTGTTTGCCGTGTTCCCGGGCGCACCACCGGCCACGCTGCTGGGCACCAACAAGAGTGCGTCGATATGGGGCACGGCCGCCGCCGCCGCGCAGTTCAGCCAGCGGGTGAAGATGCGCTGGGGCGCCCTGTGGCCGGCCGCGCTGCTCGGTTTCGTCGGCTCGATGCTGGGCGCCTGGGGCGTCACGCTGTTTCCGGGCGACTTCCTGCGCCGCGCGCTGCCGGTCATCCTGCTGGGCGTGCTGCTCTACACGCTGGCGCGCAAGGACATGGGCCGGCTGCATGCGCCGCGCTTCAGCGGCCGCGCCGAGACGCTGGCGGCCTGCACCATCGGCCTGTCGATCGGGTTCTACGACGGCTTCTTCGGCCCGGGCGCCGGCAGCTTCCTGGTGTTCCTGTTCGTGCGCTGGATGGGCTATGACTTCCTCAACGCCTCGGCCTCGGCCAAGATCATCAACACCCTGACCAACGCCGCCGCGCTGATATTGCTGGCCGCCAAGGGCCACGTCTGGTGGCACTACGGGCTGGTGATGGCGGTCGCCAACGTGGCGGGCAGCCTGCTGGGCACCCGCGTGGCGCTGAAGCACGGCGCGGGCTTCGTGCGGGTGGTGTTCATCGTGGTGGTGAGCGCGCTGATCCTCAAGACCGCCTACGACGCGTTCCTCAAATGAGAAAGGCCCGGAACCCCGGGCCTTTCTCCATTCAGGAACACCGCGGAACCGGCTCTGCCGGGCCGCAGGTGTTGCCCCCGGCAGGGGGAAGGCGCAGCGGACACGAAGTGCCGCGCAGCCTGGGGGCGAGCCTATTCCTCGACGAAGGCTTCCTCGCGCTTGGCCTTGATGGCCGGGAGCAGCACGATGCCCAGCAGCGCCACGGCAGCCACCAGCAGCCCGGCGGACAGCGGCCGCGTGACGAACACGCTCCATGCGCCGCGCGACAGCAGCAGCGCGCGCCGCAGGTTCTCTTCCATCATCGGGCCCAGGATGAAGCCCAGCAGCAGCGGCGCCGGCTCGGTGCGCAGCTTGATGAACAGGTAGCCGATGAAGCCGAAGGCCGCCACCATCCACACGTCGAAGGTGTTGTTATTGGTCGAGTACACGCCGATGGCGCAGAACAGCACGATGGCCGGGAACAGGAACTTGTAGGGCACCGTCAGCAGCTTGATCCACATGCCGATCAGCGGCAGGTTCAGGATGATCAGCATCGCGTTGCCGATCCACATCGAGGCGATCAGGCCCCAGAACAGCTCGGGGTTGCTGGTCATCACCTGCGGGCCCGGCTGGATGTTGTGGATCGTCATGGCACCCACCATCAGCGCCATCACCGCGTTGGGCGGAATGCCCAGCGTCAGCAGCGGGATGAAGGAGGTCTGCGCGCCGGCGTTGTTGGCCGATTCTGGCGACGCCACGCCGCGGATGTTGCCCTTGCCGAAGGGCACTTCGCCGGGGCGCATCTTGATCTTCTTCTCCAGCGCATAAGAGGCGAATGAGGCCAGCAGCGCGCCGCCGCCAGGCAGGATGCCCAGTGCCGAACCCAGCGCAGTGCCGCGCAGCACCGCGGGCAGCATGCGCTTGAAGTCGTCCTTGGTCGGCCACAGGCCCTTGACCTTGTGCGTGAACACTTCGCGCTCGTCGTCCGGCTGCGAGAGGTTGCCGATGATTTCGCCGTAGCCGAACACGCCCATGGCGATGACCACGAAGCCGATGCCGTCGGTGAGTTCCGGAATGTCGAAGCTGTAGCGCGCCACGCCGGAGTTCACGTCGGTGCCGACGATGCCCAGCAGCAGGCCCAGCACGATCATGGCCACCGCCTTGATCAGCGAGCCCGAAGCCAGCACCACCGCGCCGATCAGGCCCAGCACCATCAGCGAGAAATACTCGGCCGGGCCGAACTTGAAGGCCAGTTCGGTCAGCGGCGGCGCGAAGGCAGCCAGGATCAGCGTGCCCACGCAGCCCGCGAAGAACGAGCCCAGGCCCGCCGCGGCCAGCGCCGGACCCGCGCGGCCCTGCCTGGCCATCTGGTAGCCGTCGATGCAAGTGACCACCGACGAAGACTCGCCCGGCAGGTTCACCAGGATGGCGGTGGTGGAACCGCCGTACTGCGCGCCGTAGTAGATGCCGGCCAGCATGATCAGCGCCGACACGGGGGGCAGCGCATAGGTGGCGGGCAGCAGCATCGCGATGGTCGCGACCGGGCCGATGCCGGGAAGCACGCCGATCAGCGTGCCCAGGATGCAGCCGACCAGGCAGTACAGCAGGTTGGTGAAGGTGAAGGCAACGCCGAAACCGATGGAGAGGTTGTGGATCAGGTCCATGGTGTTTCTCTCCTCAGCCCGAAATGAATGTGGGCCAGACCTGGATCTGGAGTTTCAGCGCCCAGATGAAGGCCACATAGCTGCCGGCCGCCAGGATGGTCGCGAGAACCAGCACGTCGCGCAGCTTGAAGTGCTCGCCCGCCATGCTCGAGATGATCGTGAGCGCGTAGATCGCGATGATCATGCCCATGGCCGGCACGCCGATGCTGGGCAGGCCGCCCAGCAGCACGCCGAAGGCCAGGTTGGCGCCGAGCACGAAGGCCAGCGGCTTCCAGGCCCATTTGCCGATCGGGTCGCCGTCGGTGGTCTCCACCACCATCGCCTGGAACATGATGATGATCCCGAGGACGGCCAGCAGGATGCCGAGCATCAACGGGAAGTAGCCGGGGCCCATGCGGGCGCCGTTGCCGACGGTGTAGGTCGTCGCGCCGATCGCGAATGCGCCCCCCACGGTGGTGAACATGACTCCTGAAAAGAAGTCTGCCTGGCTCTTGATGCGCACTGTCTCTCTCCTCTTGTTATGGAGAGACGAGGGTCGTTCCGCGGGCCTGACCGTTGGCTGACCGGCACGGTACGAACAAATGCGTACCGCAGGGCAAGGGTTGTCCCGGCCGGCTTCGCTCGCCCTGAAACGAAAAAAGCTCCCGAAGGAGCTTTCTTTTCATTCAGAGAGCCGGAGCTCTCGGAGTGCGGGTGAGGGCTTAGTAGCCGCCGCGGCCACCGCCGCCGCCGCCGTAGCCGCCGCCACCACCGCTGCGGCCACCGCCGCCGCCGCCGTAGCCGCCACCACCACCGCCGTAGCCGCCACCGCCGCCACCACCACCGTAGCCGCCGCCACCGCCGGTGCGGGGGGGACGAGCTTCCATCGGACGGGCTTCGTTCACCGTCAGGGCGCGGCCCTGCAGCGAGTGGCCGTTCATGGCTTCGATAGCGGAGAGTGCTTCAGCATCCGAACCCATTTCGACGAAGCCGAAGCCCTTCGAACGGCCGGTGTCACGTTCCATCATGACCTTGGCGCTGACGATCGAGCCGAACTCGCCGAAAGCCTGTTCCAGGTCGTTGTCACGCACGGAGTAGGCGAGGTTGCCTACGTAGAGTTTCTTGCCCATTGAGGGACTCCTAATTCAAACCAACAAGACAAAGCGATGGAGTCCCAGAATCACAACAAACAAAATGCGCTGTGGCGCGAAACTGACCGATCACCAAAATACGTGCACGGGAGACGAAGCTCACAGACACGTAAGCCGGATTATCCAGCCCAATTGCAAAAAGGGTGGGAAATTCGTGTGTTATTGAGAAACATCGCGAGGCGACGGGCGGTTTCGCAACGGTTTGAGCAGGTCCGAGAGCCCGTTGTGGTCTATTTCATGCATCAAGGCGAGCAGCCGGCCAATTTCTCCTGAGGGAAAACCCTCGCGTGCAAACCAGGTCAGGTAATTTCCGGGCAAATCGGCAATCAGCGTGCCCTTGTGCTTGCCGAAAGGCATTTGGAGCGTCACGAGCCGCTGCAGGTCTTCGGGGTTCATCGGCGGTTTCCCGTTCTAGCCGCCGGCGCGCTTGACCGTGTGGCCCTGCTTCACGAGCGCCGCGATCACCAGTTCGCGGTGGTCGCCCTGGATCTCGATCACGCCGTCCTTCACCGTGCCGCCCGAGCCGCAGGCCGTTTTCAGCTGCTTGCCCAGCGCCGTGAGCCCCGCGGCATCGAGCGCGACGCCCTTGACCACCGTCACGCCCTTGCCTTTGCGTCCCTTGGTCTCGTGCGATACACGCACAATGCCGTCAGTGGCCGGCAGGCGCGCCTTGAGTTCCTTGCAGCGGCACTGCGCCACCGGCGCCCCGCAGCCGGGGCACATGCGTCCGCCCGCCTCGGTGGAATACACCAGGGTGCTGCCGGCCTGATTGCTTTTCGTCGTCGCCATTCGATCCATCTCTTCTCTGTTACCGGGTTTCTCTCTCTGTCTGCTCACATGCCATTCGATTCACTGGGCCTGGCCCCCGCGCTCGTGCACGCCGCCGCCGAAAGCGGCTATGCCGCACCGACCGCCATCCAGGCCGCGGCCATCCCCGCGATTCTGCAGGGCCGCGACGTGCGGGGCTCGGCGCAGACCGGCTCCGGCAAGACCGCCGCATTTTCCCTGCCGCTGCTGCAGCGCCTGGGCGCCGAGCGAGCGCAGGGCGCCTCGCGCCGCGTGCGCGCCCTGGTGCTGGTGCCCACGCGCGAACTCGCGGCCCAGGTCGGCGAGACCCTGCGCAGCCTCGCGCAGCACCTGCCCGAACGGCTGAAGATCGTCGTCGCCTTCGGCGGCGTGTCGATCAACCCGCAGATGATGAGCCTGCGCGGCGGCGCCGACATCGTCGTCGCCACCCCCGGCCGGCTGCTCGACCTGGCCGACCACAACGCGCTGCGGCTCGACGCCGTCGCCACGCTGGTGCTCGACGAGGCCGACCGCCTGTTCGACCTCGGCTTCGCCGAAGAGCTGGGCCGCATCCTCGCGATGCTGCCGAAGCAGCGCCAGAACCTGCTGTTCTCCGCCACCTTCCCGCCTGCCATCCAGGCGCTGGCCGACGCCACGCTGCGCGACCCCGCCGTCATCGACGTGCAGGGCGAGCCCGGCACCGAGCCCAACATCGTGCAGCGCGTGATCGAGGTCGACGCCGCGCGCCGCACGCAGCTGCTGCGGCACCTGCTCAAGCAGCACGAAGGCGAGTGGGACCGGGTGCTGGTCTTCGTCGCCACGCAGCATGCCGCGCAGACCGTGGCCGAGAAGCTCTACAAGAACGGCATCTACGCCGTGCCCTTCCACGGCGACATCGCGCAGGGCACGCGAACCGACATCCTGGCGCAGTTCAAGCAGAGCCGCTGGGACGTGGTCATCGCCACCGACCTGGCCGCGCGCGGCATCGACATCGCGCAGCTGCCGGTGGTCATCAACTACGACCTGCCGCGCTCGCCGACCGACTACATCCACCGCATCGGCAGAACCGGCCGCGCGGGCGAGAGCGGCCTGGCGATCAGCTTCGTGAGCGCGGCGAGCGAGGCGCACTTCCGCCTCATCGAGAAGCGCCAGGGCCTGAGCCTGCCGCGCGAGCAGGTCGAGGGCTTCGAGCCGACGGAGGTGGCGCCGCCGGTGGTCGACGCCTCGGGCACGGGCGGCATCAAGGGCAAGCGGCCGAGCAAGAAGGACAAGCTGCGCGCGGCGGCCGCGAAAGCCGCGGCACGCGACACTGCCGGCGGCAAGAGCGAAGGCTGAACAGAGAGGATGCAGCAGGGGCCCTACCAGCCCAGCTGCCTCGCCGCCAGCTCCTTCATGACGTCCTCGGCACCCCCGCCGATCATCATCACCTTCACCTCGCGGTAGATGCGCTCGCTGACCGTGCCGCGCATGAAGCCCATGCCGCCCAGGATCTGCACCGCCTGGTCGGCGCAGAACTGCATGGTCTGCGTGGCGTGGTTCTTCAGCAGGCAGATCTGCGCCACCCATTCGGGGGCGTTGAAGCGCCCGGCGGCCTCCAGCGCATCGCCCTCGGCCGACACCGCCTCGATCCAGGCCTCGGTGGAGGCGATGCGCATCTGCATGTCGACCAGCTTGTGGCGTACCGCCTGATGTTCGATGAGCGCGGCACCGAAAGCCCTGCGTTCGCGCGCCCAGGCCAGCGCCTCGTCGAGGCAGGCCTGCGCGAAGCCCAGCGCGCCCGCCGCGAGGCCGATGCGCTCGCCGTTGAAGTTGCCCATGACCATGCGGAAGCCTTCGCCCTCGTTCCCAAGAAGGTAGCGCGCGGGCACGTGCACGTCGTCGAAGTGCAGCGTGGCGGTGTCGGAGCACAGCCAGCCCATCTTCGACAGGCGCGTGCGCGAGAGGCCCGGTGCATCGCCCGGCACCAGCAGCATCGAGATGCCGCCCGCGCCGCGTCCTTCGCCGGTGCGGGCCGCCACGGTGATCCAGTCGGCGCGCATGCCCGAGGTGATGAAAGTCTTCTCGCCGTTCACCACGTAGTGGTCGCCATCGCCGTCCGGGACTCGCCGAGCCGTGGTGCGCAGCGCGGCCACGTCGGAGCCGCCGCCGGGCTCGGTGATGGCCAGCGCCGCGATCTTCTCGCCGCGCAGCACCGGCGGCACCACTTCCTGGCGCACCGCTTCGCTGCCGTGCAGCACCACCGGCGGCAGGCCGATGTTGTGCGAGAACAGGCTCGCGAGCACGCCGCCGCTCCTGCCGTGGCGCGCGAGCGCGACCCATGCCGGCAGCTTGAGCGCATACGAGGCGGGCGTGCCACCCAGCGCTTCGGGGTAGCCCAGCCCGAGCAGGCCCAGTTCGGCGGCGCGCGCGTACAGCGCACGCGGAAACTCGCCCGCGTCGTCCCACGCCTGCACGTTCGGTGCGATCTCGTTGTCGGCGAAGCGCCGCACGGTGTCGGCGAGCGCCGCGCGGTCGGCCTGCAGTTCGGCGTCCATGCCGTGTTCAGCCGCGCGGCGGCCGCTTGGCGATGCCCATGGTCTTCGCGAGGATGCCCAACATCACCTCGTCCGCGCCGCCGCCGATGGAGCCCAGCCGGCCGTCGCGGTACAGCCGCGACACGCGGTTCTCCAGCGTGAAGCCCATGCCGCCCCAGAACTGCAGGCAGGTGTCGGCCACCTGCCGCGTGAGCCGGCCGGTCTTGAGCTTGGCCATCGACGCGAGTTCGAGCACGTCCTGGCCCTGCACATGCAGGTCGCAGGCGCGGTAGGTGAGCGCGCGCAGCGCCTCCACCTCGGTCTTGAGTTCGGCCAGCTTGAACTGCACCCACTGCTGGTCGGCCAGCGTGGCGCCGAACATGCTGCGCTGCTGCGCCCATTCGATGGTCTGCGCGATGCAGTCTTCCATCGGCTCCAGCGAACTCGCCGCCGCCCACAGCCGCTCTTCCTGGAACTGCTGCATCTGGTAGACGAAGCCCTGGCCTTCCTCGCCCACACGGTAGCGCTGCGGCACGCGCACGTTGTCGAAGTAGATGAGCCCGGTGTCGCTCGAATTCATGCCGATCTTGCGGATCTTCTTCGCCTTCTCGATGCCGGGGCTGTCCATCGGCACCATCACGAGCGACTTGTTGCGGTGCACCGGCCCGTCGCTGGTGTTGACCAGCATGCACATCCAGTCTGCCTGCAGGCTGTTGGTGATCCACATCTTCTGGCCGCTGATGAGGTAGTCGCCGCCGTCCTTGCGCGCATGGCTCTTCAGGCCCGCCACGTCGCTGCCAGCGCCGGGCTCGCTCACGCCGATGCAGCCGACCATGTCTCCCGCGATGGCCGGCGCCAGGAACTCGCGGCGCAGTTCGTCGCTGCCGAAGCGCGCGAGCGCCGGCGTGCACATGTCGGTCTGCACGCCGATGGCCATCGGCACGCCGCCGCAGCTGATGTGGCCCAGCGCCTCCGCCATGGCCATCGCATACGAATAGTCGAGCCCGCCGCCGCCGAAGGCCTCGGGCTTGTTCAGGCCCAGCAGGCCCAGGTTGCCGAGCTTCTTGAAGACTTCGTGCGCGGGAAAGATCTCGGCTTCTTCCCATTCGTCCACGCGCGGGTTGATTTCTTCGTCGATGAAGCGGCGCAGCGTTTTCTGGATCTCTAGGTGTTCGTGCGTGTACTGCATGAGGTGTGTCTCCGGTCTTTCGTTCTTCACTTGTCCTGGAACACGCGCGGCGTCTGCGCGAGGTGGAATCCGTCGTAGGGCTTCACCGCGGGGCGCTGCCGGGCCTGCGCGTCCGGCAGCGCCATCGGCCAGCCCATGCGCACCTGCGGCCGCGCGCCGTCCACGCGCAGCACGCTGCCGCTGATGAAGCTGGCCGCGGGGCTCAGCAGGAACGCGATGGCGGCGGAGGTCTCGGCCTCGGTGCCGAAGCGGCCCGCGGGCACGGTCTTGCGCATGGCGCGCAGCATGTCGCCGGCCTCGGGCGGGTAGTGGTCCATGCCGCTGGAGGCGATATAGCCCGGCGCCACCGCGTTCACGCGCACGCCGTTCGCGGCCCATTCGAGCGCGGCGGTCTCGGTGAAGCTCACCATGCCCGCGCGCGCCGCGCCGCTGTGGCCCATGTTGGGCATCGACCCCCATATGTCGGCCACGATGTTGACGATGGCGCCGCCGTGCGAGCGCATGCTCTGCACGAAGCACTCGCGCGCGACAAGGAAGCCGCCCGTGAGGTTGGTGTGGATCACCGCTTCCCAGCCCTTGGCCGAGATGTCCGCCAGCGGCGTGATGTATTGGCCGCCCGCGTTGTTCACCAGCCCGTCGATGCGGCCGTGCGCCGCGACGATGGCGCGCACGGCGTCGCGCACCGCGTCTTCGTGCCGGATGTCGAAGGCCTGCGTCGCGGCCTTGCCGCCGGCGGACTCGATCTCGGCCTTCACCGCTTCCAGCTTCTCGGGCTTGCGGCCGACCAGCACGACCTGCGCGCCGAGCGATGCGAGTTCGTGCGCGGTGCACCGGCCGATGCCCGAGCCGCCGCCCGTCACCACGATGACCTGCCCGCCGAACAGGCCGGGCGTGAAGATGGAGCGGTAGCTCGCAGGGGAGGCGTTCATTCGAAATGCTTTCTTGAAACTGCGCAAAGGGCTGCGGCCGGTTTATTCGTCAGGCGTCGGCGATCTCCGCCACCACGTGGCGGGCCGCGACCTGCGCGCCCACCGCCACGTGCAGCGCGGCGACGCGGCCGGCGCGCGGGGCGCAATGCACATGCTCCATCTTCATGGCCTCCAGCGTGACGAGCGGCTGCCCGGCGGCGACGGTGTCGCCTTCGGCCGCGAGCAGCGCGATGACGCGGCCGTTCATCGATGCGCGCAGCAGGCCGTCGCCGTCCGCCGCATCGGCGCGTGCGACGGCGGCATGCGTGAGGTCGTCGAGCTGGAAGGCCCGGCCGCGGAAATGGAAGCTCACGCGGCCCGCGTCGCGCACGACGAAGGCCTGCTCCGAGAGCCCGCCGCAAGAGAAGCGCAGCGTGCCGTCGCCGGGCAGCGCGAGCAACGCGACCTGTGCCGGCGCGGATTCGTCGAGCGCGATGTCGAAGCGGCCCGCGCCGCACGGCATCACGCGGGCGGCGTGCACCACGCCGTCGAGCGAAAAGCGCAGCGCGTTCGGCAGCGTGTGCGCGAGCGATGAGGGCCAGCCGCGCTCGCCCAGTTGCAGCAGCAATGCGGCGAGCAAGGCGGCCTGCGTGTCGGCGGCCTCATCGGACGCGAGCAGCGAATCGAGGTGATCGGCAATGAAGGCGGTCGTCGCGCCGCCGCCGGCGAACACCTCGTGCGAAAGCGCGCGTTGCAGCAACTGCTGGTTGGTCGCGACGCCCAGCGCCACGGTGTCGCCCAGGCCGGCGATCAGCTTGCGGCGGGCTTCGTCGCGCGTGCGGCCGTGCGCCACGAGCTTGGCGACCATCGAGTCGTAGAACGGCGGCACCGCCGCGCCGTCGCGCAGCGCATGCTCGGTGCGCAGTGCCGGCGAAGGCCGCCATGCGGCGAGCGTGCCGCTCTGCGGCATGAAACCCTGCAACGGGTCTTCGGCGCACAGCCGCACTTCGATGGCATGGCCGGCGATGCGCACGTCCTGCTGCGCGAGCGGCAGGGGCTCGCCGGCCGCCACGTGCAATTGCAGCTCGACCAGGTCCAGGCCCGTCACCGCCTCTGTCACCGGGTGCTCCACCTGCAGGCGCGTGTTCATTTCCATGAACCAGTACTGGCCGTCGGCGTCGAGCAGGAATTCGAGCGTGCCCGCGCCTTCGTAGGCGATGGCCTTGGCGGCGGCGACGGCGGTCGCGCCCATGCGCTGGCGCAGCGCCTCGGACACCGCGGGCGAGGGCGCTTCCTCGATCACCTTCTGATGCCGGCGCTGCACCGAGCAGTCGCGCTCGCCGAGGTGGATCGCATGGCCGTGGCGATCGGCGAACACCTGGATCTCGATGTGGCGCGGCGCGACGATGGCGCGCTCCAGTATCACGGTCGCGTCGCCGAAGGCGTTGAGCGCCTCGGACTGCGCGCTCTGCAGCGCATCGGCGAAGCCTTCGGCCGAAGCGACCAGCCGCATGCCGCGTCCGCCGCCCCCTGCGGTCGCCTTGATCATCACGGGCCAGCCGATGCGCGCGGCCTCCGCCGCGAGCCTTGCGGCGCCCTGGTCTTCGCCCTGGTAGCCCGGAATGCACGGCACACCCGCCGCCTGCATCAGCCGCTTGGCGCCGGCCTTGTCACCCATCGCGCGAATGGCTTGCGGAGAAGGCCCGATGAACACCAGCCCGGCGTCGTGGCAGGCCTGCGCGAACGCGGCGTTCTCCGCCAGGAAGCCGTAGCCCGGGTGCACCGCATCGGCGCCGCTCGTGCGTGCCGCGTCGATGATGGCGGCGATGTTCAGGTAGCTCTGCGCTGGCAGCGATTCGCCGATCCACACCGCCTCGTCGGCCTGCCGCACATGCTCGGCGTCGGCATCCGCGGTGGAGTAAACGGCGACGGTGCGCCGGCACATGGCACGCGCGCTGCGCATCACGCGAACCGCGATCTCGCCGCGGTTCGCGATAAGGATCTTCTGGAAGTTCGTGCTCATGGCCGGGCCACCGAAAACTGCATGGGTTGCGGCACGCGCGCATCGGCGTCGCGGCATACCGAGAGAACCTCGGCCAGCACCGCGCGGGTGTCGCGCGGGTCGATCACGCCGTCGTCCAGCAGCAGCGCGCTGGTGGTGAAGACGCTCATCTGCCGGTCGAAGCGCTCGACGACCTGCTGCTGCATCGCGTCGATCTTCGCGTGGTCCACGGCGCCCTTGCGCGCCATGCCCGCCTCCATGACGATGGCCATGGTCTTCGCGGCCTGCTCGCCGCCCATCACCGCTGTGCGCGCGTTGGGCCAGCTGAAGCAGAAGCGCGGCGCGAAGCCCCGCCCGCACATGCCGTAGTTGCCCGCGCCGTAGGAGGCGCCGCAGTGCAGCGTGATCTGCGGCACGCTGGCGTTGGTCACGGCCTGGATCATCTTGGCGCCGTGCTTGATGATGCCGGCCTCCTCGTGCGCGCGGCCCACCATGTAGCCGGTGATGTTCTGCAGGTAGACGATGGGCGTGCGCGACTGGCAGCAGGCCTGGATGAAGTGCGTGGCCTTGGTCGCGCCGTCGGAGTCGATCGGGCCGTTGTTGGTGATGATGCCGACCGCATGCCCTTCCAGCCGGATGTGGCCGCAGACGGTGGCGCTGCCGTAGTGCTCGCTGAACTCCAGGAACTCCGAGCCGTCGGCGATGCGCGCGATGACCTCGCGCATGTCCACCGGCCGCCGTCCGTCGCTGGGCATGATGCCCAGCAGGTCTTCGGCGTCGTAGCGCGGCGGCGCGAACCGGCGCGGCGCTTCGTGGCGCGCCCAGTCGATGCCGCCGAGGATCGAGCGCGCGATGCGGATGGCGTCGCGGTCGTCTTCGGCCAGGTAGTCGCCCAGGCCCGAGATGTGGGTGTGCATCACGGCGCCGCCCAGTTCTTCCTCGGTGGCGATCTCGCCGGTGGCGGCCTTCAGCAGCGGCGGCCCCGCCAGGAAGGCGCGGGTGCGGTCGCGCACCATCACGATGTAGTCGGACAGGCCGGTCTGGTAGGCGCCGCCGGCGGTCGAGGAGCCGTGCGTCACCGTCACCACCGGCAGCCCGGCGGCCGAGAGCCGCGCGAGGTTGCGGAAGATGTTGCCGCCGCGTACGAAGTCCTGCACGCGGTACTGCATCAGGTTGGCGCCGGCGCTTTCCACCAGCTGCACATAGGGCAGCTTGTTCTCCAGCGCGATCTCCTGCACGCGCAACTGCTTGTCCAGGCCCATGGGCTGCAGCGCGCCGGCGTCGATGCCGGAGTCGGAGGCGTTGACCATGCAGCGCACGCCCGACACCTGGCCGATGCCCGACAGCAGCCCGCCGCCGGGCACGCTCTTCGACAGGTCGGCGTTGTCGTGGCCCAGTCCCGCGAGCGTGGCCAGCGGCAGGAAGGGCGCGCCGGTGTCCAGCAGCAGCGCAAGGCGTTCGCGCGGCAGCAGCTGCCCGCGCCTGGCGAAGCGCTCGGCCGACGCGCCCGACGCCGCCGCGGCGCGGGCCTCGTGTGCGCGCACCTGGTCGAGCAGCGCGAGCATGCCGGTGCGGTTGGCCTGGAAGGTGTCGCTGGCCGCGTGCAGCCGGGATTCGATGACGGGCATGAGAGTCTGTGCGGATCGTGTGTTTTCGTTCTGCACGGACTGTAGAAGCGGGCCCTCGCGCCCGCTTGCGCCAACTAGCTGGTTGGCCGGCGCGTCAGTTCAGGCGTGGGCGCCGCCCGGCGGCGACCGGCGTGTCGAGGCTGCTGCCGGTGACCACCCAGTAGATGAAGATCAGCACCGAGCCGGCAGTGCCGAACACGATGAGGCCCATGGAACTGCCGCCTATGGCCAGTGCGTCGGCGGGTGCGCTCGCGGTGCAGATCATGCTGGCCGCGCTCATGCCCACGTAGTGCATGGTGCACACCGCCACGCCCATCACCGCCGCGGCCGCGACCTGGTGCGTGAACCTGCGCAGGTTGAATGCCAGCCACAGCGCGGCGGCGGCGGCGGTGACGGCGATGAGCGCCGACAGCGCCACCGTCGCGATGTCGAAGGAAATCGATGCGCGCATGTTCATGGCGTACATGCCCATGTAGTGCATCACGCACACGCCGAGCCCGGCCAGCAGGCTGCCCGCCAGCCAGCCCGAGCGGCTGAAGTGGCGCCGTCCGCCGGCCATGTAGAGCGCGATGCCCGAGATCAGGATGGCCGCCACCAGCGACACCACCGTGAGCGGCATGTTGTAGGAGACGGGCACCGGCAGCCGGTACGCCAGCATGCCGATGAAGTGCATCGACCAGATGCCGATGCCGCCCAGCGCCACGGCGGCGCAGGCCACGACCGCGAGGTTGGGCTTGCCGTCGGGCCCGATCATGCGCCGCGCGCAGATCAGCGCCACCAGCGAGCCGGCGAAGGAGATCAGGAAGGAGAGGGCGACCATGCCCGGTGTGTATTCGGGCGAGAGCAATTGGCCTACGACAAGCGGAGTCATGCAGTTCCCTTTCAAGAAGAAAACGCCTCGCAGACTCCCGACAACCGGATGCGATCGGGACGCCGCTGGGACGTCCCGATCAGTTTGTAATGATTGTTTTAAAAAGTAAACAGGGAAATTACACCTTCTGTTACCTACCTTGCGGCACGGATTCGATAGATCGCGTTGTTGCGGTCTGCCGCCATGTAGACGGTGCCGTCGGCGCCCACGGCAACGCCCGTCACCACATAGGGCGGCGGCAGGCCCGGGCCGGGTGCCAGGCCGATCGGCAGGTTGTCCGCGACGGTGCGCCGGCTGCCGTCGGCCGGGTCGATCTCGACCAGCCGGCGCGCCGCGCTCTCGGCCACGATGAAGCTGCCCCAGGGGGTCTGCGCCAGGCCCTCGGGCAGCGCCAGCCCGTCCGCCACCGTGCGCAGCGGCGCGCTGGCGTCCAGCGGAATGCGCAGCAGCTTGCCGGCCGCCTCGGTCACGTAGAGCGCGCCGTCCTGGCCCAGCACCATCTGCACCGGGCCGCTCAGGCCGCTGGCAAGCACTGACTTCTCGGCAAACTTCGGCCCGCTGGCGTGGGTGATGGCGCCGGTGGCGATCTCGGCGTAGATCACGCTGCCGTCCGGCATGGGAATTGCGTCGAACGGCGCCTTCAGGCCGTGGATCACTTCCACTGTCTTGAGCGTGCGGCGGTCCACCAGCTGCACCGAGCCGGTGAACCACGAACTCAGCGCGAACAGCTTCGGCGACAGGCCGACCGCGAACGGGTAGTCGAGCTCCGGGTCGCGCTGCATGCGGAACACGTCTTGCACCTCGCCCGTGCGCACGTCGACCCGGCGGAAGCCGAAGACGTCGGCCACCCAGAGGTCGTTGCCATCGATCTTCATGCCCGCCGGCACCGCCACCTTGCCGCTGGTGAGCGTGCGCAGCGCGCCGGCGGCGGGGTCGAAGGCCTGGATCTCGTTGTTGGCCATGTTCGACACGTAGATCGTGCCGTCCGATGCGATGGCCAGGTTGTCGAGCGAAGGCCGCAACTGCCTGGCCACGGTCTTGCGCCCGCTGGCCAGTTCCACCCGCACCAGCTCGCCGCTGCGCGCATCCACCACCCAGAGGTTGCCCTTCCCGTCGAGGTTGGCGGCGGCCGGCACCTGGAAGCCGTCCGCGATCACCGCCATGCGGCCGTCGGCCGGGTCGATCTTCACGACCTGGCCCTTGAACCACAGCGGCCCGTAGAGCATGCCGTCGGGGCCGACCTCGAAGCCGTTGAAGCCGCCCATGTCCTTCTTGATGAGCCGTGGCGGCTTCTGGCCCGCGCGGTCGATTTCCCATAGCGCGTCGCCCAGGAACACCTGCGAGGCGTAGAGCCTGCCGTTGCGGCGGTCGAAGTCCAGCGAGTTGAGGCCGGGCAGGTCCCTGGCCAGCACGCGCAGCGGTGCGCCGTCGTGCTCGCGGTAGCGCAGCTTGCCCATGAGGTAGTTGGTCCACGCCAGTTCGCCGTTCGGGCCGACGGCGATGTCGTCGGCCTGGCCTTCGGGCGCGTCGATGAGCACCTTGGCGGCGCCGGTGGCGCGGTCGACCTCCCACAGCGTGTTGCCCAGCACGGAGCCCGCGAGCAGCCGGCCCTTGGCGTCGATCGCCAGGCCGTGCACGCCCGCGAACGATGACGGCGCGACCAGCACCTCGGGCGCGGCCCAGGCGGCGGGGCGCGTGGGCGGCGTCGCAGGCGGAGGCAGTGCGGGCGATGCGGTCGGCGGCGCCGACGAGGGCGGCGCGGAGGCCGGCGGCATCACCGTGCCGCAGGCGGCCAGCAGGGCAAGGGGTGCGGCCAGCAAGGCGGCGCGAAGGTATCTGCGGTGCATGGGTTCTTCTCCTCTTCTGTTTCTGTATTCGCGAAACAGTCTAGGAGCCGAACGTGTCCACCGCGTCGCGCCAGGGACAGCATGCGGACTTTCGTTTGCTGTGGATTACCCGCGGGCTTCAGCCGCCATTCAGCCGCGGCCTAGCCGCGCAGCAGCTGCGTGACGGTGTGGATCAGCAGCCCCACCAGCCCGCCCACCAGCGTGCCGTTGATGCGGATGAACTGCAGGTCGCGCCCGATGTGGCGCTCCAGTTCCACCGTCATTTCCTGCGCGTTCCACTCGCCCACGCGCTGCTCGATGTAGCGGCGGATGTCCTCGCGGTAGCGCTCGATGGCCAGCGGCGCGGCGGCCTCGATCTGCTCGTTGATCCAGCGGCGGATGGCTTCGTCGCCTTGCAGCCGGGTGCCCAGCGCACCCGCCATCGAGGCGATGCGCTGGCCGATGGTCGAGTCGCCGCGCCCCAGGTCGTCGTGCAGCCATGCGAGCAGTTCGCCCCAAAGCCCGTGCAGGTAGTCGCCGAGGGCCGGGTGCGCGATGAGTTCGGCGCGGATCTGCTCGCCGCGCTGCTGGAACTCGGGGTCGAGCTTCAGGCGCACCACGAAGTCGTCGACGAAGTGGTCGAAGCGCCGGCGCATCGGGTGGTCGGGCTCGGCCGCCAGTTCGCCGATGGTGTGCGCCACGGCCGCCACGATCTTGCGCGTGGCCAGCTTGGCGGCCACCTGGTCGAGGCCCACGTAGCGCAGCGTCTTGATCTCGCGCGCAATGGCTTCGGTGATGTGCGCCTGCACCTCCTCGCCTTCGAGCAGGCCGGCCACCTGCTGCAACACGTCGTCGAGCAGCGCCTGGTGGCGCCCGCCCGCGGTGAGCGCATCGAGCGCCTGGCCGGTGAGGCGGGAAAGGTCGATTTTCGCGAGGCCGGCGGCGGCGGCGCGGCCCATGAAGTCGCGCACCCGTTCGTCGTCGAATGCGGTGAGCCCGTAGCGCGTGGCGGCCACGCCCCATTCGCCGAGTTTCCGGCCGCTCTCGGGCCGGGCCAGCCAGCCGGCGATGCGGCCGGCCGTGTCGAATTCCCTCAGCTTGCCCAGCACCTGCGCGGTGCTCAGGAAGTTGTCGCAGATGAAACCGGCGAGCTTGGCGCCGATGCGGTCCTTGTTGCTGGGGATGATGGCCGTGTGCGGTATCGGCAGGCCCAGCGGATGGCGGAACAGCGCCACCACCGCGAACCAGTCGGCGATGGCGCCGACCATCGCGGCCTCGGCGAACGCGGCGACGTAGCCCCAGGCGGGGTGCTGCGCATGCAGCACGCTGGCTACCGCATAGAGCACGGCGGCGCCGCACAGCAGGCCCAGTGCCATGCGCTTCATTTGCTGCAGGCCGTTGCTTTGTTCTTTCAATTGAGGGCCGTGTTGGTTTGGTTCGGGGTGTGCGCGCAGGGCGCCGGGTGCTCCCCTCCGCGAATGTCCCCCGTCGGCGTGAGCGCGCCCCGAAAAACGACGGTCCCCACCCGACACACGTCAGCCGATGGCAGGAGAAGAAGCCAGCCGCTCCATGAACAGCTCGCAGCGCGCGAGCTGCTCCAGGCTCACGAACTCGTCCGGCTGGTGCGCCTGCTCGATGCTGCCCGGCCCGCACACCACCGTGGGAATGCCGGCGTTCTTGAACAGGCCCGCCTCGGTGCCGAAAGCCACCAGCGTGGTGCCTTCTTCGCCCGACAGGCGCTGCGCCAGCTTCGTGACCGGGTTGTCCGCCGCGCCCAGGAAACTCGGAATCTCGCAGATCGTCTCGAAGCTGAAGCCCGCGTCGGGCGCCACCTTCTTCATGGCGGGCTCCAGGCTGCCCGCATAGGCCACCACCTTGGCCTGCATCTGCCCGGCGTCGGCTGTGGGCAGGTCGCGGAACTCGTAGCGGAACTCCGCGTCGCGCGGCACCACGTTGTCGGCGATGCCGCCATGGAACTGGCCCACGCTGGCGGTGCTGAAGGGCACGTCGAAGCCCTCGTAGCGCGGTTCGTTGCGCTCGAAGTCCTCCGCCATGTCGCGCACCTTGCCGATCACGCGCGCCGCCATCTCGATGGCGTTGACCGACTTCGGCGTGAGCGACGAGTGCGCCTCCTTGCCGCGCACGCAGCACTTGTAGCGGTACACGCCCTTGTGCGCGATGGCCGGCACCATGCTGGTGGGCTCCCCCACGATGCAGGCCAGCGGCTTGATGCCGGCGTCGCGCATGTCGGCGATCAGTTCCTTCACGCCGAAGCAGCCGATCTCTTCCTCATAGCTGAACGCGAAGTGCACCGCGAATGGCGAGTCGCTTTCGAGGAAGCGATGGGCATTGGCCAGCGCGATGGCGATGAAGCTCTTCATGTCGGCCGAGCCGCGCCCGTAGAGGCGCTCGTTCTGCACGACGGCCGAGAGCGGGTCGACGCTCCAGTCCTGCCCGTCCCAGGGCACCGTGTCGGTATGGCCCGAGACGATGACGCCGGCCGGCTTGCCTTCGCCCAGCGTGGCGAACAGGTTGGCCTTGGTGCGCTCGGCGTTGTAGGTGATGCGGCTTTGCACGCCCAGGGCCTTCAGGTGGCTCTGCGCGAAGTCGATCAGTTCGAGGTTGCTGTTGGCACTGACGGTGTTCATGCGCACCAGGGTCTGGGCCAGCAGGAGGCTTTGGGGGGAAAGCGTGTGGAGCATGCGCCGCATTCTCCCGGAAGTCGGCACGATGCGTGCACGTGGCCATGCCGCCGGGTGCTCGGCGATGATCTGCCACGCTTGTGGTGCATCGATCCGGGGCGTCCCGCCTCTTTTTTCATCCCGAACATTTCCATGAACGCTCACGCAAATCCCGCCACGCCGGCCGAGCTCTCCGCGCGCGACCTCGAACTGCTGCGCATGGCCATCCGCCTGTCGGACGAATCGAAGGCGCGCGGGCGCCATCCCTTCGCCGCGCTGGTGGCCGACGAACACGGCGAGGTCGTCGCCAGCGCCGGCAACAACTCCATGCCGCCCGAGGGCGACCCCACCCAGCACGCCGAGCTGGTGGCCGCCGCGCAGGCCGCGCGGCTGCTCACGCCCGAGCAGCTGGCGCGCTGCACGCTGTTCACCAGCGCCGAGCCCTGCTGCATGTGCGCGGGCGCCATCTACTGGACGAACATCGGCCGCGTGGTCTATGCGCTGTCGGAACACACGCTGCTGGGCCTGACTGGCGACCACCCCGAGAACCCCACCTTCTCGCTGCCCTGCCGCGAGGTGTTCGTGCGCGGGCAGCACAAGGTCGAGGTGGTCGGCCCGCTGCTCGAGGACGAGGCGGCCGCACCGCACCGGGGCTTCTGGCATGCCGCGCACTGAGCGGGTGCGCGGGCTGCGTGTATCTACGCGGTGCCCCGGGCGGGCAGACTGTATAGACTGGCATTTTGAGACCTCCACGCCATGAAACTCATCGATTCGCTCGTCACGCAGGCGGCCGGCATCGCCGCCGTGCGACGTGACCTCCACGCCCATCCCGAACTCTGCTTCGAAGAAGTCCGCACCGCCGACGTGGTGGCAGGCAAGCTCACCGAATGGGGCATTCCCATCCACCGGGGGCTCGGCACCACCGGGGTGGTGGGCATCGTCAGGAACGGCACCAGCAGCCGCGCCGTCGGCCTGCGCGCCGACATGGACGCGCTGCCCGTCACCGAGCTCAACACCTTCGCCCACGCCAGCAAGCACCACGGAAAGATGCACGCCTGCGGCCACGACGGCCATACCGCCATGCTGCTGGCGGCCGCGCAGCACCTGGCGAAGAACCGCAACTTCGACGGCACCGTGTACCTGATCTTCCAGCCGGCGGAAGAGGGCGGCGGCGGCGCCCGCGAAATGATCAAGGAAGGGCTGTTCGAGCAGTTCCCCATGGATGCCGTCTTCGGCATGCACAACTGGCCCGGCATGAAGGCCGGCCAGTTCGCGGTGAGCCCCGGGCCGGTGATGGCGTCGGGCAACAAGTTCTTCGTCAACGTGGTCGGCAAGGGCGGCCATGCGGCGCTGCCGCAGACCGGCATCGACCCGGTGCCGATTGCCTGCGAGATCGTGCAGGCCTTCCAGACCATCCTCACGCGCAAAATGAAGCCGACCGATTCGGCCGTGATCTCGGTCACCACCATCCATGCGGGCGAAGCCAACAACGTGATCCCCGACAACTGCGAGCTGTCGGGCACGGTGCGCACCTTCTCGCTGGAGGTGCTGGACCTGATCGAGGCGAAGATGAAGCAGATCGCCGACAACATCTGCGCCGCGCACGACGCCACCTGCGAGTTCCGCTTCGAGCGCTACTACCCGCCCACCGTCAACACCGAGGCCGAGGCCGACTTCGCGCGCCGCGTGATGGGCGGCATCGTCGGGCCCGAGAACGTGCTGAAGCAGGAGCCGGCCATGACCTCGGAAGACTTCGCCTTCATGCTGCAGGCCAAGCCCGGCGCCTACGCCTTCATCGGCAACGGCGACGGCGCGCACCGCGACGTGCACCACGGCGAAGGCCCGTGCACGCTGCACAACGCGAGCTACGACTTCAACGACGATCTGATTCCGCTGGGCGCCACCTGCTGGGTGCAGATCGCCGAGCAGTTCCTCAAGCCCGGCGCCGCCGCGGAGTGACCGCCCGATGATCGCCATTCCCGAAGCCTTTTCGCCGCGCTACGCGCAGGCGCGCCAGAAGTTCCTGCAGGCCTGCGTGAGCGCCGGCCTCACGGTCGAGCCGCATGCGCATCCGCTCAAGGGGCGCGACGGCGAGGAGCTGTCGATGGACGTGGCGCTCGACGGCAATGCCGATGCCGAGCATCTGCTGATCGTCACCAGCGCCTGCCATGGCGTGGAAGGCCACTGCGGCAGCGGCGTGCAGGTGTTCGCGCTGCACGACGCCGAATGGCGCGAGAAGGCCAAGGCGCAGGGCGTGGCGGTGCTGTACGTGCATGCGCTCAACCCGCACGGCTTTTCGTACGGCCGGCGCGTCACACACGAAAACGTCGACCTGAACCGCAACTTCATCGACTTCTCGAAGCCGGTGCCGGTCAACGAGCCCTACGCCAAGCTGCACGAACTGCTGCTGCCCGCCACCTGGCCGCCCACGCCGGAGAACCAGGCGGCCGTGGCCAGGTGGATCGAGAAGCACGGCGCCACCGCCTACCAGGCGGCCGTCACCAGCGGCCAGTACCAGTTCGACGACGGCCTGTTCTTCGGCGGCAAGGCGCCGACCTGGAGCAACAAGACCATCCGCGGCGTGCTCAAGCGGCATGCGGGCAAGGCCCGGCGCGTGGCCTGGATCGACCTGCACACGGGCCTGGGCCCGAACGGCTTGGGCGAGCGCATCTTCGCCTGCCGCGACGACAAGGTCGCCTACGCCCGCGCCAATGCGTGGTGGGGCACGCCGGCCGCGCCGGTCACGTCGATCTACGACGGTTCGTCGACCTCCGCATTGCTGCGCGGGCTGATGTGGGACGCCATGTATGAAGAGTGCCCGCAGGCCGAGTACACCGGCATCGCGCTCGAGTACGGCACGCTGCCGATCCTGGAAGTGACGGGCGCGCTGCGTGCCGACCACTGGCTGCACAAGCACCCGGAGGCGCCGGCCGACCTGGCGGACAGCATCCGCGCGCGCATGGTGGAAGCTTTCTATACCGACACCGATGCCTGGCGCGGACAGATCGTCAGCCAGGCCCGCCAGGCGATGTTCCAGGCGGTGGACGGCCTCAGGTCCTGACCCGGCCGTCTCCGGTCAGCATCGACAGTTCGACGAACTTCGAGGCCACGTGGTTCTTCGAGGAGAACGACACCTCGAACCCGCCGAACTGCTGGCGGTCGATGCTCTCCAGCCCTGCAATGAGGCTCTCGCGCGCAGGCTTGCCCGGCGCCTTGCGCAGGCCCTCGACCAGCACCTTCGCGGCCAGGTAGCCTTCCATGCTTGAGAAGTTGGCGCTCGCGCCGTTGCCGGCCTTGCGCACCGCTTCGGCGAACTCGCGTGCCAGCGCATTGGCCTGGTTGTAGGGCGAGGGCACCACCTGGGTGATCATCACGCCGGCCGCGTCCTTGCCCAGTTCGTCCGCCAGCGCCTGCGTGCCCACGAAGGACATGTTGAAGAAGGTGCCGCCGTAGCCCGCCTTGCGCGCTTCGCGGATGAAGGTCGCGCAGGCCTTGTACGCGCCCACCTGCACCACGGCGTCGGGCCGCGCCGCCACGATCTTCTTCACGGCCTGGGCCACGTCGGCCGAGTTGCGCTCCACGGTGGCCAGTGCGACCGGCTTGAGCTGCTGCTCGCCGAGCGCCAGCGTCACGCCGTCGAGCCCGGCCTTGCCGTAGGCGTCGTTCTGGTAGAAGACCGCGATCTTCTTCAGGCCCAGGTGGGTGAGCTGCTTCACCATGAGCGCCGTCTCGTCGTTGTACGAGGCGCGCAGGTGGAACACGTTCTTCTGGAACGGCTCGCGCAGCGACATCGCGCCGGTGAAGGGGGCCACGAAGGGCACCTTGTCCTTCACCGCCAGCGGCAGCGCCGCCAGGCTGGTGGGCGTGCCGACGTAGCCGAACAGGGCGAACACGTCTTCCTCGATGAACTTCTGCGTGTTGGCGGCGCAGCGGTCGGGCTCGTAGCCGTCGTCGAGGTTCTTGATGACCAGGTTGCGGCGGCCCGGCTGGGCGTTGTACTGGTCCAGGAACAGCTTGGCGCCCTGGTTGAACTGGATGCCCAGTTGGGCGGACGGCCCGCTGAACGGCGCCGACTGGCCCAGCACCAGCGGCGTGTCACCCTGTGCCCGGGCGATGCCGAAGCCGCCCAGCGTGGCGGCCGCGCCGGCGGCCAGCGAAAAATGTCGTCGATTCATCGTCATGTTGAAAACCCGTTCCCGCGCTCTGACTTGCGCACAAATTAGACTTGCCCGATGCCCCACGCACCGGATTCCCTGCTCGAAGAAGCACCCCCGCCCGCCACGTCCACCGTGCTGGGGGCCTGCCCCCATGACTGCCCGGACACCTGCGCGCTCGTCACCACCGTGAAGGACGGCGTGGCCGTGAAGCTGCAGGGCAATGCCGCGCATTCGCATACCGGCGGCGTGCTGTGCACCAAGGTGTCGCGCTACATCGAGCGCAACGACCACGCCGAGCGGCTGGTCCAGCCGCTCAAGCGCGTCGGACCCAAGGGCAGCGGGCAGTTCGAGCCGGTGAGCTGGGAGGCCGCGCTGGACGACATCGCCGCGCATCTTCGAGTATTACAGGGAAAACCCGAGGGTATTGTCCCCTACAGCTATGCGGGCACCATGGGCCTGGTGCAGGGCGAGTCGATGGACCGGCGCTTCTTCCACAAGCTGGGCGCCACCCTGCTGGACCGCACCATCTGCTCCATGGCCGGCGGCGAGGCCATGGTCTACACGCTGGGCGCCAAGGTCGGCATGCGCATCGAGTTCTTCGCCGAGGCCAGGCTCATATTGATATGGGGCAGCAACTCCATCGCCAGCAACCTGCATTTCTGGCGCCACGCCCAGGCCGCCAAGCGCGCCGGCGCCCGGCTGGTGTGCATCGACCCGCGCAAGACCGAAACCGCCGACAAGTGCGACGAGCACATCGCGCTGCTGCCAGGCACCGATGCCGCGCTGGCGCTGGCCCTCATGCACGAGCTGATCGTGCACGACTGGCTCGACCACGACTACATCGCCAGCCACACGCTGGGCTGGGAGCAGCTGCGCGAACGCGCGCTGCAGTGGCCGCCCTCGCGCGCGGCCGAAGTCTGCGGCATTCCCGAAGAACAGATCGTCTCGCTGGCCAGGGCCTACGGCACCACCAAGCCGGCCGCGATCCGCCTGAACTACGGCATGCAGCGCGTGCGCGGCGGCGGCAACGCGGCCCGTGCCATCGCCTGCCTGCCGGCGCTGGTGGGCGCCTGGCGCGACCGCGCGGGCGGCCTGCTGCTGAGCAGCTCGGGCCATTACCCGGTCGACCGCGCCGCGCTGCAGCGCCCCGACCTGCTGGCCGGGCGCAAGCCGCGCACCATCAACATGAGCACCATCGGCGATGCGCTGCTGGACACCGCCAACCCGGTGAAGGCCATCGTGGTCTACAACAGCAACCCGGTGGCGGTGGCGCCCGAATCGGCCAAGGTGGCGGCGGGCTTCGCGCGCGAAGACCTCTTCACCGTGGTGCTGGAGCAGTTCCGCACCGACACCGCCGACTACGCCGACTACCTGCTGCCCGCCACCACGCAGCTGGAGCACTGGGACATCCACTGCAGCTACGGCCACACCGACGTGCTGCTGAACCGCCCGGCCGTGGCGCCGCGCGGCGAAGCCCGCAGCAACGCCTGGGTGTTCCGCGAACTGGCAAAACGCATGGGCTTCACCGAACCCTGCTTTTCAGATTCCGACGAGACGCTGTGCCGCACCGCCTTCGCGGAGAACGCAATCGACTTCCCGCAGCTGCTGGCGCAAGGCTTCACCAGCCTGAAGCTGCCGGAAGCGCCGTTTGCCGAGGGCAAGTTCCCCACGCCGTCGGGCCGCTGCGAATTCTTCAGCGCGCGGCTGGAGGCCATGGGCATGAACGGCCTGCCCGACCACGTGCCCAACTGGGAGCCGGCCGGCAGCTCGACCGAGTTCCCGCTGGCCATGATCTCGCCGCCGGCGCGCAACTTCCTCAATTCGACTTTCGTGAACGTGACGAGCCTGCGCGCCATCGAGGTCAAGCCGCTGCTGGAGATCCACGAGGCCGACGCCGCCGCGCGCGGCATCGAGGACGGCGCGCTGGTGCGCGTGTTCAACAAGCGCGGAGAGCACCGCTGCCGCGCCGAGGTCTCGCGCCGCGCGCGCCAGGGCGTGGTGCACGGCATGGGCATCTGGTGGCGCAAGTTCGGCATGGACGGCACCAACGTCAACGAGCTCACCAGCCAGCGCCTGACCGACATCGGCCGCGGCCCGACCTTCTACGACTGCCTCGTCGAGGTCGAGAAGGCGTGAAGCTGCTTGGGGCGCTCGCGCTGGCCGGCTCGGTGTTCCTCACCGGCTGTGCCGACCTCGGCTACTACTGGCAGTCGGCCAGCGGCCACATCGGCATCATGCGGGCCGCCAAGCCCGTGCCCGAGTGGCTGGCCGATCCGGCGGTGTCCGCGGCGCTGAAAGCCAAGCTCGAGCTCACGCAGCGCATCCGGCGCTTCGCTTCTTCCGAACTCGGCCTGCCCGACAACCCCAGCTACAAGTCGTACGCCGACCTGCACCGCGCCGCCGCCGTGTGGAACGTGGTGGCCGCGCCGCCGTATTCGCTCACGCTCAAGAGCTGGTGCTTCCCGGTGGCGGGCTGCGTGGGCTATCGCGGCTACTACGACGAAGCCTCGGCCAAGGCCGAAGCCGAGGCGCAGAAGAAAGAAGGCATGGAGGTGGCCGTCTACCCCGTGCCCGCGTACTCCACGCTCGGCTGGATGAACTGGGCCGGCGGCGATCCGCTGCTGTCCACCTTCATCGGCTATCCGGAGGGCGAGCTGGCGCGCATCGTGTTCCACGAGCTGGCGCACCAGGTGCTCTACGTGCCGGGGGACACGGTGTTCAACGAGTCTTACGCCACCGCGGTCGAGCGCATCGGCGGCGCGCTGTGGCTGCAGCGCGAGGCCGGCGAGCCGGCCCGCCGCGAATACGCGCAGTTCGACAGGCAGCGCCAGGACTTTCGCGCGCTTGCGCTCGACACCCGCCGCGCGCTCACGAAGGTCTACGAGTCGCCCGAAGCCAAGGCCAAGGACTGGTCCAAGGTAGAGACCATGAAGCAGGCCGCCATGGCCGACTTCCGCGAACGCTACGCCAGCCTGAAGGCCGGCTGGAGCGGCCCGCGCCAGAACGCCTACGACGCCTGGGTGGCGCGCGCCAACAACGCGGCCTTCGGCGCGCAGGGCGCCTACGACGACCTGGTGCCGAGCTTCGAGCAACTCTTCGAGCGCGAAGGCCGCGACTGGCCGCGCTTCTACACTGAGGTCAAGCGCATCGCCGCGCTGCCGACCGAGCAGGCGCGCCGCGCCGCGCTGCAGGCGGCCAGCGGCGTGCTGCAGACCCATTCCAGCCCCCAAGACAAGAAGGAAGATCCCGGTGCCTGACATCCATATCGAACGCAACCACGCGCTTGGCATTGCCGGCGCACGCGAAGTCGCGCGCCAGTGGGTGAAGCAGGCTCAGGAGGAATTCGGCCTCGAATGCGCCTACACCGAAGGCAAGGACCGCGACGTGGCGCAGTTCACCCGCGCCGGCATCGACGGCACGGTCGAGGTCACGGCCGACACCTTCACGCTCGACGCGACGCTGGGCTTCCTGTTCAGCAGCTTCAGCGAGGTCATCGAGCAGAAGATCACGCGCAACCTCGACGCGCTGCTCGGCGCGCCCGGCGGCGGCGGTACCCGGCTGGCCTGAGCGGTCCGGGGCATGACCGCGACGACGAACGCCTCCTCTACGCATGCCGGCGGTCCGCTGGCCGGCCTCAAGGTCATCGAACTGGGCCAGCTGATCGCGGGGCCGTTCGCGGCGCGCACGCTGGCGGACTTCGGCGCCGAGGTCGTCAAGATCGAGCCGCCCGGCACGGGCGATCCGCTGCGCAGCTGGCGGCTCTTGAAGGACGGCACCTCGGTCTGGTGGCAGGTGCAGTCGCGCAACAAGCGCTCGCTGGCGCTCGACCTGCGCGAGCCCGAGGCGCAGGCCGTGGTGCGCAAGCTCGCGGCCGAGGCCGACGTGCTGATCGAGAACTTCCGCCCCGGCGCCATGGAAGGCTGGGGCCTCGGCCCCGACGAGCTGCTGGCCGCCAACCCCGCCCTCGTCATGCTGCGCATCAGCGGCTACGGCCAGACCGGGCCGTACCGCGATCGGCCGGGCTTCGGCGTGGTGGCCGAGGCCATGGGCGGGTTGCGCCACCTCACCGGCGAACCGGGCCGCGTGCCGGTGCGCGTGGGCGTGTCGATCGGCGACACGCTGGCTTCGCTGCACGGCGTGATCGGCGTGCTGCTGGCCATGCAGCACCGGCATGCGACAGTGAGCGCCGAATACCCCAGGGGCCGCGGCCAGGCGATCGACGTGGCGCTCTACGAGGCGGTGTTCAACTGCATGGAAAGCCTGCTGCCCGAGTACGACGCCTTCGGCGCGGTTCGCGAGGCGGCCGGCAGCGCCTTGCCGGGCATCGCGCCGACCAACGCCTACCGCTGCGCGGACGGCGGCTACGCCATCGTCGCGGGCAACGGCGACAGCATCTTCCGCAGGCTCATGGAATGCATCGGCCGGCCCGACCTGGCCGCCGACCCGGCATTGGCCGGCAACGCCGGGCGCGTGGCGCAGGTCGGGATGCTGGACGCCGCCATCGGCGACTGGACCGCGCGGCATACGGTGGAAGAGGTGCTGGCCGCGCTCGACGCGGCGCACGTGCCGGCAGGGCGCATCTACACCATCGCCGACATCGCGGTCGACCCGCACTACGCGGCGCGCGGCATGCTGCAGCAGGTGCGAATGAGCGACGGCAGCCAGCTGGCCGTGCCGGGCTTCGTGCCCAAGCTGTCGCTCACGCCGGCCAGCCACCGCCACAACGCACCGGCAGTGGGGGCGGACACCGATGCGGTGCTGAAGGAAATCGGGCTGAGCGAGGAGCAGATCGCCGCGCTGCGTGCGCGCGGGATCGTGGGGTAGAGCCGGCGGTTGGCTGGTCAGCCGCGCAGCGACTCGATCAGGTCGATGTACTTCTGCTTGGCTTCGTCGGCGCTCGCGCCTTTCTGCGCAGTCCAGGCGTCCCATTTGGCGCGCGCGACGATGTCGCTGAAGCTCGGCTTCTTGGCGGTGTTGTCGCCTTCGGTGGCCTGCTTGAACAGGCCGTAGATCTTCAGCAGCGTCGGGTTGTCGGGGCGCTCGGCGAGCAGCTTGGAGTTGGCCTGGGCGGCTTCGAATTGGGCGTTGAGGTCGGACATGGGCTTGGTCGAATTGAAAAGCTGAAAACGCGCATCTTAAATCGCGTGGTACTTGAAAGTACCGGGGTCAGTCGCGCAGCCCCGCGCGCGCCAGTTCCACGTCCAGCCGCTCCCGGGCGTCGGCCGGATTCAGCGCGGCGGCCTTCTCGAACCACTGCGTGGCCTCGCGCATGCGCGACTCGCCGTGCAGCATCACCAGCGCGCGGGCGTATTCCATCATTCCGGCCGCGGAATCGGGGTTGAGCGCCAGGCCGCGTTCGAACAGCTCGATCGAGGCCTCGGCCCGCACGCCGTAGGTCATGCGTCCGACCAGCGCGCCGACCTTGTCGATCACCTCGGCGTGGAACGCCGCCAGCGCGACGTGCGCATCGGCATGCCCCGGCTGGAGTTCGATGACGTGTTCGAGCGCGCCCTTGAGCTTGCTGCCCAGCCCTTGCGCCAGCGCGCGCGCCACGCTGATGCCCTGGCTGTAGCGACCCAGCGCATAGGCCTGCCAGTAGAGGGCCTGGCAGTTGCCGGGATCGGCCAGCACCTGCGCGCCGGCGCGCTCGATCACCTGGCGGAACATGGCGAGCCGCACGGATTCGCGCGGCTCCAGGTAGTTGGCGTAGATGGCCGTGGCCTGGTTGGCCAGCACCATGCCGTCGGCGCCGTGCAGCAGGCCGACCGTGGCCGCACGCTCGAATTCGCCGCTGTGGTACAGCGCCCAGCCCTCGGCGAGCGGCGAGTCCGCGGCGGGCGGCGGCATGTGGTCGTGGCCCGCGTGCAGCCGCGGCCAGTGCGCCAGCACGCTGCGCGCGTCGTGGCGGGGCGTGTCGGCGTAGGGCAGGGGCGTCCACGGTTGCGCGGCGGTGGCGGCGGCCGCGGCGCCGCCGGACATCAGCGAGAGCGGTTTGAAATCGGGGTGGGGCATGGTCTTGTCTAGGCCGCCATATCGACCGGGGACGCGACCGGGGACGTCGCGTTGGATGCATCTTCCGCGCCGTAGGCATTGCTCAATGTCAGCAGATGCCGCCTTTGCTCGGTGCCGAGGTACGGCGCCAGCAGGTGCAGCGTGTGCTGGCCGCCGCGCATCAGCGCACCCTGCGCATGCGCCGGCTCCAGCGCCTCGCGCGGGTTGCGCACGTACTCGTAGCTCAGCCAGTAGGTCAGCACCACCACCATGCTGTGTGCAAGGGTGCCGACCTCGTGCGCATCGATCTCCAGGTGGCCGGCGCGGCTCAGCCCGGCGATCAGCTGGCGGATGGCGCGGGCCTTGTTCTCCAGCACCAGCTGCAACTGGGTTTCCAGGTGGCGGTTCTTGCTCAGCAGGTCGTTGAGGTCGCGGTACAGGAAGCGGTAACGCCAGATCAGCTCGAACAGGCTGTGCATGAAGAACCACGCGTCCTCCACGTCGTGCACGCCTTCGCTCGCGTGCAGCAGCTCGTTGAGCTCGGCTTCGTAGCCTTCGTAGAGCTTGTTGATCAGCTCTTCCTTGGCCGGGTAGTGGTAGTAGAGGTTGCCCGGACTGATGTTGAGTTCGCCTGCCACCAGGGTGGTCGAGACGTTCGGCTCCCCGAAGCGGTTGAACAGGTCCAATGCGGCTTCGAGGATGCGTTGCGCTGTGCGGCGTGGCGCCTTCTTTGCCATGTCTCGGTGCCCCCGGTTGTCTCTTGAAGGCACTCTAGCGCATGTGCACCGCACCATGAACGGCGCGGTGCATGTTTTGAGGGGCTGTTTTCTTGTGCAGTGCCGCAATAGCGGCCGGCCGATGCGGGCCGGCGCGGAGAGTCAGCCGGCCTTGCTGCGGCGCAAGGTGGTCTTCTTGGCGGCCGGAGCCGCCGTCTTGCGGGCCGCAGCCTTGCGCGGGGCTGCTGTTGCTGCCGCCTGCTTCTTCAGCTGGGCCTCGAGCGCTTCGACGCGCGCCTGCAGCGCGGCCATGTCGGCGGCCGAGGGGGTGCCGAGCTTTTCGAGCGCGCGCGCCACGCGTTCCTCGAAGATGTTCTCCAGCTTGCCCCACTGGCCGGCCGCCTTGGTGCCGAACTCGCTCGCGAAGCCGGCCATGCGCTGCTGGGCCTGGGCCAGCGTTTCCTCGGCGGCCTGCTGGGTCTTCTTCTGCATGCCTGCGCCGTCCTTGACCAGCGCCTCGAAGGCCTTGCTGCCTTCCTGCTGCATCTTGGCGAAGGCGCCGAGCCCGGCCAGCCAGATCTGCTGGGCGGAGTCCTTGATGCGGTCGGCGGCTTTGCTGTTGTCGTCCTGGGAGGCCATGCGAGGTGTTCCTTGAAAGATTCGAATCGATCGCAGGACTCTAGCGGCCCCCGGCGCTCGCGATTAGGGCTTTGCGCCTAGCGCCTGGCTCAGGGCGTGGCGCCCGCGGCGCGGCTGGCGTCCAGGTGGGCCTTGGCGCGCTCGGCCAGCGCCATTTCGCCCGGGGTGCCGGGTGCGAAGCTCTCGACCTGCAATGGCCGCCCGTGCGAGTCGACCGACACGAAGACGATCAGGCACTCGGTGGTCTTCTCCATCGCGCCGCCCTTCATGTCGCCGCTGCGCACCTCGACCGAGATGTTCATGCTGGTCTTGCCGGTGTAGGCCAGGCGGGCCTCCACCTCGACGAGGTCGCCGATCATGATCGGCCGGTGGAAGCGGATGCTGCCGATGAAGGCGGTGACGCAGTAGCGCTTGGCCCAGCTGGTCGCGCAGGCGTAGCCGGCCTCGTCGATCCACTTCATGACCGTGCCGCCGTGGACCTTGCCGCCGAAGTTGACGGTGTTCGGCTCGGCAAGAAAGCGCAGGGTGATCGAGGACATGGTTCGCCTTTTCTGGAATGGCTGTGGTGGGGAGCCGCGATTATGCGAGTGCGCGCCCCTTCATGCGCCCCTTCACGCGCCCCCTTCAGGCGCCGCTGAACAGCTGGGCCAGCGTGCGCCGCAGCCACGCGTTGCCCGGGTCGGCGTGGAAGCGCTCGTGCCAGTGCTGCTTCACCGCGTAGTCGGGCAGCGAGAAGGGCGGCTCCAGCAGCTTCACCGGCTCCTGCGTGGCAAGCACCTTGCCCAGGATGCGCGGCACCACCACCAGCAGCTCGGTATGCGCCACGATGCGCGCCACGCTCAGGAAGCTCGACAGCCGCACCACCACGTTGCGCCTGAGCCCCAGCCGCGCGAGCGTGGTGTCGACGATGGCGTGCCCCGTGCCCGACGTCGACACCACCGCATGCGCCTCCGCCTCGAAGCGCCTGCGCGTGAGCCGCGCGCCGATGCGCGGATGGTTCTGCGCGGCCAGGCACACGAAGTTCTGCATGAACAGCGTCTGCTGGTAGAAGCCCGCGTCCAGCTGGGGCATGAAGCCCACGGCCAGGTCGACCTCGCCGTCCTGCAGGCGGCGCCCGCTGATGGTGGAGATGATCTCGGTCTCGATGTGCACCCCCGGCGCCGCATGCCGCAGGTGGTCGAGCAGGCCTGGCAGCAGCACCACCTCGCTGATGTCCGTCATGCAGATGCGAAAGCGCCGCTGCGCCTGCGCGGGGTCGAAGCTGCTGCGGTTGCCCTGGGCCTGCGCCAGCTGGCCCAGCGCCTCGCGCAGGTTCGGGTAGATGCGCTCCGCATGCGGCGTGGGCTGCATGCCCTGCGCGGTGCGGGTGAAGAGGCGGTCGTCGAAGTGCGCGCGCAGCTTGTTCAGCGCGGTGCTGGCCGCCGACTGCGCCATGCCCAGCCGCTCGGCCGCCTTGGAGACGTTGCCGGTCTTGTAGACCTCGTCGAACACGGCGAGCCATTCGAGATCGAGCCTGGACATGGGTGTTTCCCTGGAGCGAAAGGCACCATTATCGAAATTCCGGATTCCGTGTATTGGCTGCCGGGCTTGAGGAAATAGTGGTGCGGCTCAACAATGCCCGGCCACGGAGACAACCACGCCCATGAAACCCGTTCCCTCCAACGCGGCAGAGCGCCGCGACTACTACGCCCGCATCGGGCCGCTGCATCTCACGCCGCTGTGGGAGTCGCTGCACGCGCTCGTGCCGCGCGAACCGCAGACGCCCTGCGTGCCCGCGCTGTGGCGCTACGACGAGATCCGCCCGCTGCTGATGGAGTCGGCCGACCTCATCACCGCCGAAGAGGCCGTGCGCCGCGTGCTGGTGCTCGAGAACCCGGCGCTGCCCGGCAACTCGTCGATCACGCAGTCGCTGTATGCCGGCCTGCAGCTCATCATGCCGGGCGAGGTGGCGCCTTCGCACCGCCATGTGCAGTCGGCGCTGCGCTTCATCGTCGACGGCAAGGGCGCCTACACCACGGTGGGCGGCGAGCGCACCACCATGTACCCCGGCGACTTCATCATCACGCCGTCGTGGGCCTGGCACGACCACGGCAACGAGGGCATCGGCGGCAGCGTGGAGCCGGTGGTGTGGCTCGACGGGCTCGACATTCCGATGCTGCGCTTCTTCGACGCGGGCTTCGCCGAGAACGACGATTCCAAGGTGCAGCACGTCTCGCGCGCGGAAGGCAACAGCCTTGCGCGCTTCGGCCACAACATGGTGCCGGTGCGCCACGACCATGTGTCGGCCACCTCGCCGATCTTCAACTACCCCTATGCGCGCAGCCGCGAGGCACTGGCCCTGTTGCAGAAGCAGGAAGCGCCTGACGCGTGGCTGGGCCACAAGCTGCGCTACGTCAACCCGCTGACAGGCGGCTCGCCGATGCCGACCATCTCGACCAACCTGCAGCTGCTGCCCAAGGGCTTCGCGGGCAAGACCCACCGCGCGACCGACGGCGCCGTCTACAGCGTGGTCGAAGGCCACGGCACGGCCGAGATCGCCGGCCAGCGCTTCACGTTCGGCCCGCGCGACACCTTCGTGGTGCCGTCGTGGGCGCCGCTGAAGCTGTCGTCGCCGAGCGAAGACGCCGTGCTCTTCAGCTTCTCGGACCGCCCCGTGCAGCAGGCCATGGGCATCCTGCGCGAAGCCTTCCTCGAAGGATGTTGACCCCCCGGCTTTTCACTGCGCTTCGCTTCGTGTAATTCGCCACCCCCCGAGGGGGAGGCTCGGCCGCCTTGGGGCGGCCCGGCGCCGGCCGAATTTCTTCTTTTGTTTTGTTGACCGTGTGCCGCCCCGTGCGGCAGGAACCCCCCATGTCCTTTGTTTTCACGCCTCCTTCCGTCGTCGGCCTGCCCATCGTGGATTCCGACAAGCTGTTCCCCGTGCGCCGCGTGTACTGCGTCGGCCGCAACTACGCGGCCCATGCGCGCGAGATGGGCTTCGACCCCGACCGCGAACCGCCGTTCTTCTTCTGCAAGCCGAACGATGACGCTTCCGTGGTGCCCGTGGCCGCGGGCGCGACCGGCAGCATTCCGTACCCGCCGCTCACCAGCAACTACCACTACGAAGCCGAACTGGTCGTGGCCATCGGCAAGGGCGGCAAGGACATCAAGGTCGAAGACGCCGCCAGCCACATCCACAGCTATGCCGTGGGCCTGGACATGACCCGCCGCGACCTGCAGATGAAGATGCGCGAGCAGGGCCGCCCCTGGGAAATCGGCAAGGCGTTCGATTTCTCCGCGCCCATCGCGCCGTTGCGCACGCTGGCCGACGTGGGCGAGATCAACGCCGGCGCCATCACCCTCGAAGTCGACGGCCAGGTGCGCCAGAACAGCGACATCACGCACCTGATCTGGTCGGTGAACGAGGTCATCGCCAACCTGTCGACGCTCTTCACGCTGCAGCCCGGCGACCTGATCTTCACCGGCACGCCCGAAGGCGTGGGCGCGGTGAAGGCCGGCCAGACCATCAAGGTGAGCATCGAGCGCCTGCCGTCTCTCACGGTCCGTATCGACTGAGTCTTTCTCCCGATCGCACAGGCACGCGCCATGACCCTTTCGAAGAATCCCCCCTCCGTGCTGCTGGTCGGCGGCGGCATCGGCGGCATGGCCGCGGCGCTGGCGCTGGCGCGCCTTGGCGTGTCCATCGACCTGCTGGAACAGAGCGCCGCCATCGGCGAGATCGGCGCCGGCCTGCAGCTCGGCCCCAACGCCTTCGCCGCGCTCGACGCGCTGGGCGTGGGCGAGGCGGTGCGCCGGGGCTCGGTGTTCACCGACCGGCTGGTGATGATGGACGCCGTCGATTGCGGCGAAGTGGCCTCGGTGCCGGTGGGCGAAGCCTTCCGCGCGCGCTTCCGGAACCCGTATGCGGTGAGCCACCGCGCCGACCTGCACGGCGCGATCCACGAGGCGGTGAAGCAGCATCCGCTGATCCGCTTCCACACCTCTGCGCAGGTCGAGGCGCTCGACATCGGCGCCCAGGGCGTGGCCGCCGTCACCACCGACGGCCGCCGCTTCAAGGCCGACGCCATCGTCGGCTGCGACGGCGTGAAGTCGGTGGTGCGCGCCAGGCTCATCGGCGACGCGCCGCGCGTGTCTGGCCACGTGGTCTACCGCGCGGTGGTGCCGGCCGCCGACATGCCGGCCGACCTGTGCTGGAACGCGCCGGTGGTGTGGGCCGGCCCCGACTGCCACCTGGTGCACTACCCGCTGCGCCACGGCGAGCAATACAACCTGGTCGTCACCTTCCACAGCCGCGAGCGGGAACAGTGGGGCGTGACCGACGGCAGCAAGGAGGAAGTGCTGTCGTACTTCGAGGGCGTGCACGCGCGCCCGCGCCAGCTGCTCGACCGCCCGACCTCGTGGCGCCGCTGGAGCACCGCCGACCGCGACCCGGTCGAGCGCTGGAGCGACGGCCCGGCCACGCTGCTGGGCGACGCGGCGCACCCGATGATGCAGTACCTCGCGCAGGGCGCCTGCATGGCGCTCGAAGACGCGGTGACGCTGGGCGAGGCCGTGAAAGGCTGCGATTTCGACATGGCCGCCGCGTTCAAGCTGTACGAGGCCGCGCGCGTCGCCCGCACCGCGCGCGTGGTGCTGTCGGTGCGCGAGATGGGCCGCATCTATCACGCCAAGGGCGTGGAGCGGCTGGTGCGCAACAGCCTCTGGACCGGCCGCACGCCCGAACGCTTCTACGATGCGGTCGAGTGGCTCTACGCATGGCGGCCCGAGCACTGCCTGGACGACGCGCCCCGGGCGCTTTCGCCGCGCTGAAACCTGTTCCCTTCATCATCATTATTCGAGGCCAGAGGCCCAGGAGACAAAGCATGAACTTCCCGCGCGCACTGCTGACCGGCATCCTTGCCGTGACCGGCGCCACCGCCACCACCGCCGCGCTGGCGCAGGCCGGCGATTTTCCGAACAAACCCGTGACGCTGGTCACGCCCTTCGCGGCCGGCAGCGGCCCCGACGCGGTGCTGCGCCTGGTGTCCGACAAGCTCTCGCGCCTGTGGAACCAGCGCGTGCTGATCGACAACAAGCCCGGCGGCGGCGGCTTCATCGCCATCGACCAGGCCCGCCGCGCCGCGCCCGACGGCTACACGCTGCTGCAGCTCGACAGCGAGCACATCGCCGCGCTGCCGCACCTGTACAAGTCGAAGAACTTCGTGACGCTGCAGCACTTCGACCCGGTGGCCTCGCTGTTTCGCACGCCTTTCTTCGTGGCGGTGGGCACCGACTCGAAGTGGAAGAACATGGGCGACCTGATCGCCGCCGCCAAGGCCGAGCCGGACGCCATCGTCTATGGCTCGTGGGGCGTCGGCAGCCCGGGCCACCTGGGCGCGCAGCAGCTCGAGGCGCTCACCGGCATCCGCATGCGCCACGCGCCGTACCGCGAGGTGTCGCAGCTGTATTCCAACGTGGGCACCGGCGAAGTGCCGTGGGCCTTCGCGAGCATTCCGTCGAGCCAGGGCATCTACAAGGCCGGCAAGCTGCGCTACCTGGCCGTCGCGGCGCCACGGCGCATTCCGCAGATGCCCGACGTGCCGACCATGGCCGAGGCCGGCGGCCCGGCCTCGCTGGAGGTCAATTCCTTCGTGTCGCTGCTCGCGCCAAAGGGCGTGCCGGCGGCCGTGAAGGCGAAGATCAACGCCGACGTGGCCAAGGTCATCGCCGACCCCGAGATCCGTGCCCGCTTCGACACCTTCGCCTTCGAGCCGCTGGCCTGGTCGCCCGAGGAAATCGAGCGCAACGCCGAGGCCAAGTCGAAGGTGTATGGCGAGCTGGTGCGCAGGGGCAACATCAGCCTCGATTAGCGCGGCCCGCGCCTTGCCCAGCGCTTCGCTCGGCAGTTAAGCTGGCCCTCTTTGCTTTTTGCTAACTTTTTCACACTTTTCTCCATGTCCGTCACCAAGAGAGCCCTCCTGATTGCCTGCGGCCTGGCCGCCGCCGCCGCGCTGCCGATGACCGCCGGCGCGCAGAACGCCGCCTGGCCGAACAAGCCGATCCGCCTGCTCGTGGGCTTCCCCGGCGGCTCCACGCCCGACATCGCCGCGCGCACCATCGCCGAGCCGCTGTCCAAGGCGCTGGGCCAGCCGATCGTGGTGGACAACAAGGCGGGCGCATCGGGCAACATCGCGGCCGACCAAGTGGCCAAGGCCACCGACGACCACACGCTGGGCATCGTCATCAACGGCAACCTCACGTCGTCGAAGATGCTGTACGCCAAGCTGCCGTACGACCCGGTCAAGGACTTCACCTACCTGTCGCTGATCGCGACCGCGCCGCTGGTGCTGGTGGCGCAGAACAACCTGCCCTCGGGCGCCGCCTTCTTCGACGCGGGCCGCAAGGCCGGCGACAAGTGGAACTACGGCTCGGTGGGCATCGGCTCTGTCGGCCACCTGGGCATGGAGCTGCTCAAGACCCGCGTGCCCGGCTTCAAGCCCGAGCACGTGCCCTACCAGGGCAACCCGCAGGTCATCACCGCCATGCTGGGCGACCAGGTGCAGATGGGCCTGATCCCGCCGGGCGTGGCCATGCCGCAGATCAAGGCCGGCAAGCTCAAAGCCATCGGCCTCACGGGCGGACGCAGCGCGCTGGTGCCCGAGATCCCGCCGCTGTCGGAGGCCGGCGTGAAGGACTTCAACCTCGAAGTCTGGGTGGCGCTGCTGGGCCCAGCCAACCTGTCGAAGGCGGCGCAGGCGCGCATCAGCCGCGAACTCGAAGTGGTCATGAAGGACCCGGACGTGCGCCGCAAGCTCTTCGAGCAAGGCTGGCAGGCCGTGGGCACCTCGCCGGACGGCATGCGCACGCGGGTGAACGAAGAGGCGGCCATCATGACCAAGATCATCTCGGCCCGCGGCATCAAATTGCAGTGATGACGACAGTCCAGACCTTGCACGAACCGGCGCGCGAGCTGCCGGTCTTCGGCGAATACGACGTGGTGGTGGTCGGCGGCGGCCCCGCCGGCATCGCTGCCGCCGTGAGCGCTGCGCGCCACGGCGCCAACACGCTGCTGGTGGAGCGCTACGGCTTCCTCGGCGGCATGGGCACGGCCGGCGGCGTCACCAACTTCGCGGGCCTGTACGGCAAGCGCAAGGGCGAAATGACCCAGCTGGTGCGCGGCGTGGTCGACGAGCTGATCGAGCGCATCGCCGGGCTCAACGGCATGAACCAGCCGCAGAACGGCATGGGCGGGCGCATCTGCGTGCGCTCTTACGACACCTCGGCCTACAAGCTGGCCGCCGACCAGCTGCTCGATGCGGCCGGCGTGAAGCTGCTGTTCCATGCGTATGCGGCCGCGGCGATCCGCGACGGCAGCCGCATCGCGGCGCTGGTGGTCGAGACCAAGTCAGGCCGCCAGGCCATCCGCGCCAACGCCTTCATCGACGCCAGCGGCGACGCCGATGTGGCCGCCTTCGCGGGCGTGCCCTTCGAGGTGGGCGACGGCCACGGCAGCGGGCTGTTCCCGACCACCATGTTCCGCATCGGCCAGGTCGACGCGCCGGCCGCGCTGGAGGCGGTGGGCGAGTTCAAGGCCATCAACGACTTCATGGCGCGCGCCGAGCAGCAGAAGCCGGGCGTCTACAAGTTCCCGCGCGAAGGCGCCATCCTGCGGCCCAACAAGGACCCGCGCGAATGGCGCGCCAACGTCACGCAGATCCGCAACGCCCAGGGCCGCGCGATGAACGGCGTCGACGCGCGCGAGCTGACCGAAGGCGAGCTCGAAGGCCGCCGCCAGATCAGCGAGTACTTCAAGTTCCTGAAGGCCGAGGTGCCGGGCTTCGCGCAGTCGGCCATCGTGGAGATCGCGCCGCAGGTCGGCATCCGCGAGACGCGGCGCATCCAGGGCCTGTACGCGCTCGGGCGCGAGGACATCCTTTCTTCGGCCAAGTTCGACGACAACATCGGCCTGAATGCCTGGCCGATGGAAATGCACGCCGACGGCCGCATCGAGTGGGCCTTCCCGCGCGACGAAGACAACGCCTACAACCACCTGCCGTGGCGCATGCTGGTGCCGCAGGCGGTCGACAACCTGCTGGTGGCCGGCCGCTGCGCATCGATGACGCACGAAGGCCAGTCGGCCGCGCGCGCGAGCGGGGGCTGCTTCGTCATGGGGCAGGCGGCGGGCACCGCTGCGGCCTCGCTGGGCGGCGGCAGCTTCGCGAAGGTGGACGTTCCCGCGCTGCAGCAAAAGCTGCTCGCCGACGGCGTCGACCTCGACCGCTGATCGCGGCGGCGCGCTAGAGTCCGGGGCTTGATGAACTCGAACCCCGGACGAACCGTGCACTTTCCTTCGTTGTCGACACCCGCGCGTCGCACCCTCCTGACGCTGTCCTGCGCCGCCATCGGCCTCATGCTGGCCGGCTGCGCCAGTACCCCCGAAGGCGAGCCCGTGCACGGCAAGGACCGGCTGCTGAGCTTCTTCGCCGCCAAGGACGGCCGCAAGGTCGCCATTGCCGGCGAGAACTACCACTACGTGTTCGACGGCGATCCGTCGGTGGCGGCGCTGCTGCGCTGGGAAGGCCGCGCCAAGGTCACGCCCGCGCTGCTCGGCGAGCTGAAGGTGGCGCGCAACCAGAGCTTCGAGGGCCAGTACGTGCTGATGGCTTTCGACGCCGACCTGACGCCCGAGGACCGCGCCTTCCTGATCCAGACCGGCTTCGCCAGGACCGACGCGAAATACGGCGACCGCCCCGGCCCCACGCTGCGCTACTTCGGCACCGTCTACGGCAAGCGTTACGCGGCGGTGCCGATCAAGTCGGCCGACACGGTCGACTTCTCGCGGCGCCAGTACCTGGGCTACGTCGAGCAGGAAACGCTCAGCGCCCCCTTCAGCAAGGCCGCGCCTTCGCCGCTGGTGTATGCCGACGACGGCTCGCTGCTGCTGGCCGGCGTGCCGGTGCGCGTGGTGCAGGGCGGCACGGACTACGGCTGCCGCGCCCGCCTCATGGGCATGTGCTTTTACAAGTAGCGGCAGCTGACGGTGGGGCTGCTGACCGGCCCGCGACAGCTGGCCGGCCCGGGCTTTGCTATGGTGGAGGGTTGCTTCCAGCCCGCTTCGACAGCCTCGCCCCGCTTTCTACTTTCCGATGACCACCGACTCCGCCACCGCCTCCCGCCTCGTCGACGAACTCGTCGCGCTCATGCAGCTCGAACCCCTGGGCGGCGACCGCTTCCGGGCCCGGAGCGAGGACATCGGCACCCCCGCCGTCTTCGGCGGCCAGGTGCTCGGCCAGTCGCTCATGGCCGCCAGCCTCACGGTCGGCGCCGAGCGCCCGGTGCATTCGATGCACGCCTACTTCCTGCTGCCGGGCGAGCATGCGCCCATCGAATACAGCGTGGACCGCGTGCGCGACGGCCGCAGCTTCACCACCCGCCACGTGGTGGCGCGCCAGCAGGAGCGCATCATTTTCGAGATGTCGGCCTCGTTCCAGACCGTGGACGAGGGCGTCGAGCACCAGTTCGACATGCCCGCCGTGGCCGGCCCCGAAGGCCTCGCCAGCGAGCTCGACCAGCGCATCGCCCTGGGCGACCGCCTGCCCGAGCCATGGCGCAGCAAGGCGATCCAGCCGCACGGCATCGAGTACCGCCGCGTCGACCCCGAAGACCTGATGGCGCCGCTGCCGCGCCCGGCCTCGGCACAAAGCGCGATCTGGATGCGCGCCATCGCGCCGCTGCCCGACGACCCGATGGTGCATCGCGCGCTGCTGGCCTACGCCTCCGACCACGGCCTGCTGCGCGCCGCGATGCTGCCGCACGGCCTGAGCTTCATGAGCGGCCAGGTGCGCCCCGCCAGCCTGGACCACGCGATGTGGTTCCACCGCGATTTCCGCATGGACGACTGGCTGCTGTACGTGCTCGACTCGCCCAGCGCCGGCGGCGCGCGCGGCCTGTGCCGCGGCAGCCTCTATGCGCGCGACGGCCGCCTTGTGGCCTCGGCCGCGCAGGAAGGCATGCTGCGCATCAGGAAGCCGTGGACGGCGACGACTCGCCCGTGAGCGCGGCCTGCTGCAGCCCGTCGCGGCTGCGCTCGCCCAGCAGTCGCTGGTAGTTGTCGCGCAGCAGGATGCCGGCGTAGTACACATGCTCGCGCATCAGCTGCTCCGCGCGAGCGGCGTCGCCTGAAATCACGGCCTGCACGATGCGGTGGTGGTCGTCGTGCGAACGCAGGATCACGCCGTGGTCGTGCCACAGCATGATGCGGTCCGACGCGAACGGCACCGCCTGCGCCTGCGCGCCGAAGCGCACGATCCACTGGTTGCCCGCACCATGCATCAGCGCGTTGTGCAGCCGCACATTCATCTGCTGGTAGGGCGCGAGGTCTTCGGCCAGCAGCTTTCCCTTCGCAAGTATTTCGTCGCCTTCGCGCAGGCACTCCTGCAACAGCGCGGCGGTCGACTCGTCCACGCCCAGCGCGGCGAAGCGCCTGCAGGCCAGCCCCTCCAGCACCGAGCGCACCTCGTAGGCCGCGAGGATGTCCTCGAGCGCGAACGAGCGCACCAGGTAGCCCTTCTTCGGCTGGTGGTCGATCAGCCCTTCCATCGCCAGCGCGGCCAGCGCGGCGCGCACCGGCGTGCGCGACACCTTGAGGGTTTCGGCGATCGGCACTTCTTCCACGCGCATGCCCGGCTGCAGCCTGCCGTGAAGGATCCAGGTGCGCAGCGTCTCGGTGACTTGTTGGGAGAGTGTGTCCATGTCAGGTATACATGATGCCAGTGAAAGTCAGAAATGAGGCGTGATATCAGGGAAAACGAGGGCTTCGAAAAGTGTTCATGTATACACAATGCGGCCCTCGATCAACTTTCATGCCGCCTCGAAGCGGCCCGGAGACCTTGCAGCCCATGTCGGAACATCATGCACAACCTCACGGCCGGCTGGCCCTCGTGACCGGCGGCGGCCGCGGCATCGGCGAGGCCGTGTGCCGCCGCCTCGCGGCCAGCGGCTTTCGCGTCGTGGTGGCCGACATCGACGGCGACAACGCCCGCGCCGTTGCCCGGTCGCTCGGCGAGGGCCACCACTTCCGCGAGTTCGACGTGAGCCAGGAAGCCGCCGTCGAAGCCGCGTTCGACGACATCGAGAGCACGCTCGGCCCGGTGGCCGCGATGGTCTGCGTGGCCGGCATCCTGCTGATGCCCGGCGGTGAGCGTTCGCCGATCAAGGACACCACGCTCGAAGACTGGGAGCGCACCTTCGCCGTCAACGCGCGCAGCGTGTTCCTGTGCGGGCGCGCCTACCTGCGCCGGCGCGAAGCGGCGCCCGTGGCGCACGGCCGCATCGTCACCTTCGGCTCGGTGGCGGCGCAGCTGGGCGGCTACCGCTCCAGCGCCACCTACATCGGCGCCAAGTCGGCGGTGCTCGGCCTCACGAAGGCGATGGCGCGCGAATCGGCGCACCTGGGCGTCACGGTCAATTCGGTGGCCCCCGGGCTGATCGACACCGACATGCTGCGCGGCACCGTGCGCAGCAGCGGCGCGCTCGACGCGGCCGCCGCCAGCATCCCGCTCGGGCGCATCGGCACGGTGGACGACGTGGCCGGCGCGGTCGACTACCTGGTGTCGGAGCAGGCGGCGTACATCACCGGCAACGTGATCGACGTCAACGGCGGCTACCGCATGCAGTGACGGCCGCGCAGGTCTTTCACCCTTTCATTCCAACGGAGACAGCTCATGAAAAAGAACTTCCTCATTTCGGCACTGGCCCTGGGCGTCGCGCTCTGCGCGACGGCGCCCGCCGCGCTCGCGCAGGCCGAGCCCGGCCTGACCGACAAGACCATCAAGATCGGCATGTTCTCGCCGATGTCGGGCCCGTCGATGAACTACGGCTTCGACGTCATCAACGCCGCGAAGATGTACTACGACAAGATCAACAAGGAAGGCGGCGTGAACGGCCGCAAGATCGAGCTCGTGGTGGAAGACGACCGCTGCAACGCCAACGACCTGCTGGCCGCGGTGAAGAAGCTCACCGAGCAGGACCAGGTGTTCCTGCTCAACGGCGGCTCCTGCTCGGCCGCCGTGGTGGGCGCGCGCGAATACGTCGAGCGCGCGAAGATCCCGCTGGTCATGCTCAACGCCTCTGGCGACGGCGCGCTGTATCCGCCGTCGAAGTACATCTACGGCGCGTTCTCCATCTCGCAGCATGCGGTGGGCGGCTCGATGGTGCAGTTCGCGAGCGAGCAGCTCAAGGCGAAGAAGATCGGCTACATCAACCACGACGACGCCTACGGCGGCTGGAACCTGGAGTCGGCCCAGGCGCAGGCCAAGGCCCTGGGCGGCGTCGACCTGCAGGTGCAGTCGGTCAACCCGAACATCACCGACGTGACCGCGCCCATGCTGAAGATCAAGGCCGCCAACCCCGACGTGCTGCTGCTCACCACCTATGCACGGCCGGTGAGCCTGATCGTCAAGCGCGCCTTCGAGCTGGGCTTCAACAAGCCCATCGTGCTGGCCGTCAACTCCACCGCCGACCTCAAGCAGCTGGTGGAGAACGTGGGCAACAAGGATGCCTTCAAGAACGTCTACATCCAGGAAGTGCTGGCCGACGTGCCCGGCGGCCCCAAGCTCAAGTGGGTGTACGACATGTACAAGGCCTCCTACCCCGACCTGGCCTCCAAGCCGGGTTATCCGCAGGCCTACATGCCCTACGGCATTCCGCCCGCGATGGCCGTGGTCAACGCACTGAAGGCGGCCGGCCCCAACCCGACGCGCGAGAAGGTGCTCGCGGCGCTGTCGACGATGAAGTTCGACTCCGGCGTGATGGCCGGCCCGATCGAGTTCGGCCCGCAGGACCACGCGGCGCAGGAAGCGGCGATCTACATCAAGTTCGACGGCAGCAACATGGCGCTGGTGCCGGGCAGCTACAAGAGCGTGTGGCAGTACAAGCCCTGACGGCCGGCGCGACATGAGTCTTTCCGACATCTGGCTGTTCGTCCAGCAGGGCGTGCTGTCCGGCATCGTCACCGGCAGCGTCTACGCGCTGCTCGCGGTGGCGATCGTCATGGTCTTCAAGACGACCGACGTGCCGAACTTCTCGCAAGGCGAAATCTTCATGGCCGGCGGCTACGCCGCGCTCTTTCCGCTGGTGGTGTGGGGCTGGCCCTACTGGGCCGCGGTGCTCGCGAGCATCGTGGTCACCGCCTTGCTCGCCGCGGCCTTCCAGCGCGTGGTGATGCAGCGCGTGACCGCCTCGCGCGGCGTGGGCGTGCAGCTCGTCATTGCCACGCTCGGCTTCGCGTACCTGCTCAAGGGGCTGGTGCGCAAGACCGGCCTGGGCGACACGCCGCGCTCGCTGCCCTCGCTGGTGCCGCAGGACCCCATCATGATCGGGCAGGCCTCGCTCACGCTGCTCGACCTGGCCATCTTCGGCTCGGCCGTGGTGGTGATGGTGCTGCTGTACCTGATGTTCACGCGCACCCGCACCGGCCAGGCCATGCGCGCGGTGGGCATGAACCCGCGCGGCGCGCAGATCGTGGGCGTGAAGCTCGGCACCATCCGCATGAAGATCTGGGCGCTCACGGGTGTCATCTCGGCCATCTCGGCGCTGCTGATCACGCCCAAGATCCTCATCACGCCCGACATCGGCCACATCGCGATCCTGGCCTACGCGGCGGCCATCGTCGGCGGCTTCACCAGCCTGCCGGGCGCGGTGGTCGGCGGCTTCATCATCGGCATCGTCGAGAACCTGGTGGGGCTTTTCATTTCGTCCAACGCCATCGTGGTCGCGCCCTTCGTGGCGATCATGGTGGTGCTGCTGGTGCGTCCGCAAGGGCTGCTCGGCGGCAAGCCTCAGGTGAAGAAGGTATGAGCGCTTCGACAGTTTCGTCCCCTTGGTGGGACCGCGGGGTGCTGCTCGGCATGGCCGTGGTGCTCGCGGTGCTGCCCTTCACCACCAGCGGCTATGTGCTGTACGTGGTCAACCTGCTGATGGTGTTCTCGGTGCTGGCGCTGGGCATGCACCTGGTCATCGGCGAGACGGGCCAGTTCGCGCTGTCGCACGCGGCCTTCTTCGGCATCGGCATCTACACGGCCGGGCTCATCAACAACCAGTGGCAGCCGCCGTTCTTCGTGTCGATCCTCGCGGGCGCCGTGCTGTCGGCCGTACTGGGCTGGGTGATCGGACTGCTGGCGCTGCGCATGCGCGACATCTACCTGGCGCTGGCCACCTTCGCCTTCGGCGAGGCGATGCAGTGGGTGTTCCTGAACTGGGAATCGGTGACCAACGGCTCCAACGGCCTGCAGATGAAGCCGGCCTCGCTCGGCGGCCATCAGCTGCTCAACGACCTGCAGGCATACCCCTTCGTGGTGGCCATCGCGGCGCTGATGCTGTGGCTCACGGTGGCGCTGTCGCGCTCGCGGCTGGGGTCGTCGTTCCGCGCGGTGCGCGAGAGCGACGTGGCGGCCATCGCCATGGGTGTGAACACACGCGCGGTGAAGGTCACGGCCTTCGTGCTGTCGGCCGCCTTCGCGGGCGTGGCGGGCGGCATGTACACGCTGTTCACCTCTTTCATCCATCCCGAGAGCCTGGGCTTCCAGACCACCATCCTGATCCTCACGATGGTGGTGGTGGGCGGCCTGGGTTCGGTGCGCGGCGCGGTGGCCGGCGCCATCGTGTTCGGCCTGGCGTCGGAGCTGCTGCGGCAGGCGCCGTCGTACCAGGAAATCATCTACGGCGGCATCCTCATGCTCTTCATGATGTTCCTGCCCAAGGGCATGGCGTCGCTCTTCGCGGCGCGCCGCAAGTCGCAGCGCGCGACTTCCGTGAACGCAACGGAGAAGCACGCATGAGCGCCGCGCTGGGCCGCCCCGAGCAAGCTCGCACCGTAGCGCGCAGCGCGGAGGTTATTCAATGAACACGACCGCATTCCTCGACGTGCGCGACATCAGCGTGGTGTTCGGCGGCCTGAAGGCGGTGAACGGGCTCTCGTTCCAGGTGGAGCAGGGCCGCATCCATGCGCTCATCGGGCCGAACGGCGCGGGCAAGTCGACCACCTTCAACTGCATCTCGCGTTTCTACACGCCCAGCAGCGGCAGCGTGACCTTCGAAGGGCGCGAGCTCACCAGCGTGTCGCCGCACCGCATGGCCTCGCTGGGCATCGCGCGCACCTTCCAGAACCTGGAGCTGTTCGCCGAACTGTCGGTGCTCGAGAACGTGCTGCTCGGAACGCACTCGCGCGGCGCCGCCACGCTGGGCAGGCTGCTGCGCCGTCCTGATCGCGAGACCGAAGACTTTGCGATGCACCTGCTGGAGCGCGTCGGCCTGGCCGACGAGCGCCACCAGCCGGCGCGCGATCTCGACTTCGGACGCCAGAAGCTGCTGGAGCTGGCGCGCGCGCTCGCCATCAAGCCCAAGCTGCTGCTGCTCGACGAGCCCGCGGCCGGCCTGCGCAACCGCGAGATCGAAAGCCTCGACCGGCTGCTCAAGGAGCTGGTGGCGCGCGACGGCATCACCGTGCTGCTGGTCGAGCATGTGATGCAGCTGGTGATGTCGATCTCTGACCGCATCACCGTCATGGCCTTCGGCGAAAAGATCGCGGAAGGCACGCCCGCGGAAATCGGCAGCAATGCGCGCGTGATCGAGGCCTATCTTGGCAAAGGAAGTGGAAAAGGAGCCGCGCATGGCTGAAGCACTGTTGTCCCTGCGCGCCATCTCGGCCGCCTACGGCCGCATCCAGGCGCTGTGCGACGTGTCGGTCGACGTGCCGGAGGGCGAGATCGTCGCGCTGCTCGGAAGCAACGGCGCAGGCAAGACCACCACGCTGAACTGCATCTCGAACCTGGTGGACTGCACCGAGGGCGAGGTGCGGCTCGACGGCGAACGCATCGACCGGCTGGGCTCCGACGCGCTGGTCAGGCGCGGCATCGTGCAGGTGCCCGAAGGCCGCCAGGTGTTCCGCGACATGAGCGTGCGCGAGAACCTCGACCTCGGTGCCTACCTGCGGCGCGACCGCGCGGGCATCCGCAACGACCTGGAGTCGGTCTACACGATGTTCCCGCGCCTGAAGGAGCGCCAGCACCAGATGGCCGCCACCTTGTCGGGCGGCGAGCAGCAGATGCTGGCCATCGGCCGCGCGGTGATGGCGCGCCCGCGCGTGATGCTGTTCGACGAACCGTCGATGGGCCTGTCGCCGCTGCTGGTGGAGCAGATGTTCGGGATCATCGAGCGCCTGCACCGCGAACAGAAGATCACGATCCTGCTGGTCGAGCAGAACGTGCAGCTCGCGCTGGCGGTGTCGAGCTACGGCTACATCCTGGAGAACGGCGAGATCTCCTTGCACGGTCCCGCCGCACAACTGGCAAACGACGAAGCGGTGCGCCGCGCCTACCTCGGCGTCTGACGCCGCTTCCCAGAAAGAAAGTTCATGCTCCTCAAAGACAAACTCTCGCTGGTCACCGGCGCCGCGCGCGGCCTGGGCGAAGCCATCGCGCGCCGCATGGCGGCCGAGGGCGCGCATGTGCTGGTGGTGGACCGCGACCTCGAAGTCGCGCAAAAGGTGGCCGCGTCGATCCGCGAAGCCGGCGGCCGCGCCGATGCCGAGAGCGTCGACGTGAGCGATGCGGCGGCGGTCGATGCGCTCGCGGTGCGCGTCGCGGCGTCGCACGGCGACATCGACGTGCTGGTCAACAACGCTGGCATCTCCGCGCGCTCGAAGTTCGACGAGCCCGGCGCGCGCGAAGCCTGGGACCGCGTCATGTCGGTCAACCTGCAGGGCGTGTTCAACGTCACGCAGGCCTTCGTGCCGGCGCTCAAGCGCACGCAGGGCAACATCGTGAACCTGTCGTCCATCGTGGCCTTCGGTGCGGGCATCTCGTCGGCCGGCTATGTGGTGGCCAAGGGCGGCGTGCGCTCCCTCACGCAGGTGCTGGCGCGTGACCTGGCGCCTTACGGCGTGCGCGTGAACGCGGTGGCGCCGGGCCTCATGGTCACGGACATGACGGCCGGCCAGCGCGAGACCGAACACGGCACCGACTGGTACATGAGCCGCGTGCCCATCAAGCGCCACGGCGAGGCCGACGAGATCGCCGGGCCGGTCGTCTTTCTCGCTTCCTCGATGGCCAGCTACGTCAATGGCGTGGTGCTGCCGGTCGATGGCGGCTACCTGGCGGTCTGAGCACCGCCGCACATCGGAACAATCATGAACAACAGCAGTACAGAGAAGCCGCTCGTCCTGGTGACGGGCGGCGCCAGCGGCATGGGCCGCGCCATCGTCGAGCGCATGGCGCAGGGCGGCTGGCGCGTGGTCATGGCCGACTACAACGGCGAGCTTGCCGAGCGCGAGACGCAGGTGCTGCGCAGCGCGGGCCTCGACGTGGAATGCCGCGCCATCGACCTGACAGACGAGGCCGCCGTGCGCGCGATGGTGCAGCAGCTGCCGCCGCTCACCGCGCTGGTCAACAACGCAGGCATCTTCGACGAGCGAGCCTTCCTCGACGTGACCTCGGCGGACTTCCGCCGCATGTACGAAGTGAACCTGCTGGCCGTGGCCACGCTCACGCAGGAGGCCGCGCGCAAGATGGCGGACGGCGCGCGCATCGTCAACATCGCATCGCGTGCCTACCTGGGCGCGAAGAACCACGCGCACTATGTGGCCTCCAAGGCTGCACTGGTCGGCTACACGCGCGCCAGCGCGATGGAGCTTGCGCCGCGCGGCATCATGGTCAACGCCATCGCGCCGGGGCTGATCGACACGCCGCTGCTGCGCGCGCTGTCGCCCGAACGCCTGGCCGCGCAGCTTGCGCTGCAGCCCACCGGCGCGGCGGGACGGCCCGAGGACATCGCGCACGCGGTGGCCTTCTTCGCGTCGCCGGCGACCTGCTTCGTTACCGGGCAGGTGCTGTTCGTGGACGGCGGCAAGTCGCTCGGCGGGTCGGGGTCCTGATGGCACGGCAGCAACAACAGGAAAAGACCGCGTACGACGTGGTCGTCGTCGGCAGTGGCGCGGGCGGCCTTTCCGCCGCGCTCACCGCCAGCCTCGAAGGCCTCGACGTGCTGGTGGTCGAGAAGACCGACCGCATCGGCGGATCGACGGCCATCTCGGGCGGCGCCGTGTGGGTGCCGCTGAACGACCAGGCCGAGGCGGCCGGCCATCCCGACACGCGCGGCAAGGCCTGGACCTACCTGCAGAACACCGTGGGCGCGGCCGGCGACGAAGAGCTGCGCCACGCATTCCTCGACGCCGGCCCGCTCGCGCTGCGCTACCTGCGCGAGCGCACCGACGTGCAGCTCGCCGCGCGCACCTACTCGCCCGACTACTACCCCGACCGCGAAGGCGCCGCGATGGGCGGCCGCTCGCTCGATCCCATCGAGTTCGACGGCCGGCTGCTCGGCCCGCACTTCAAGACGCTGCGCGACCCGCTGCCCGAGTTCTGCGTGCTCGGCGGCATGATGGTCAACATGACCGACGTGAAGCACCTGCTTGCGGTCTGGCGTTCGTTCGCGTCGTGGAAGCATGGGGTGAAGATGGTGCTGCGCTACTTCGGCGACCGCCTGAGCGGCCACCACCGCGGCACGCGGCTGCTGCTCGGCAATGCGCTGGCTGCCCGGCTTTTTCACAGCGTGCTGAAGAAGGGCATTCCGTTCTGGCTGAACACGCCGGCGCTGGGGCTGGAGAAAGACGCGACAGGCGCGGTCACCGGCGTGCGACTGCGCCGCGACGGCAAGGAACTGACGGTGCACGCGCGGCGCGGCGTGGTCATCGCCACCGGCGGCTTTCCGTGGAACGCAGCCATGCGCGGCCAGCACTATCCGGCACCCACCGGGCCGTACTCGATGTCGCCGCAAGACAATGCGGGCGAAGGCATTGCGATGGCGCAGCAGGCCGGCGGCGTGCTCGGCACGGGCCACGCGGGGCCGGCGCTGTGGGCGCCCGTCTCGTTGCTCACGCGCCCTGACGGCAGCGTGCTGCGGTACCCGCACCTGGTGTGGGACCGCGCCAAGCCGGGGCTGATCGCGGTCGATGCGCGCGGCGAGCGCTTCGTCAATGAATCGACCTCGTACCACGAGTTCGTGCGCGGCATGTACCGTGCGAACGCCAAGGCCGCGAGCATTCCGGCGCTGCTGGTGTGCGACAGCGCGTTCATGGAGAAGTGGGGCCTGGGCCTTGCGTTGCCCGGCGGTCGTCCGCGCGAGCATCTGGTGCGCGCCGGCTATCTCCATCGCGCAGACACGCTCGAAGCGCTCGCGCAGCAGGCGGGCGTGGACCCGGCCGGGCTGGCGCGAACCGTCGCCAGGTTCAACCCGCTTGCCGCGCAGGGCCAGGACCCGGTGTTCGGCAAGGGCAGCGATGCCTACAACCGCTACCTCGGCGATCCGGAGCATCAACCCAATGCCTGCCTCGCGCCGGTGAATCAGGCGCCGTTCTATGCCGTGAAGGTGTACCCCGGCGACATCGGCACCGCGCTGGGCATCCGCGCCGACGGCAACGCGCGGGCGCTCGATGCGCAGGGCGAGCCCATCGCTGGCCTGTACGTGGCCGGGAACGACATGCACTCCGTGATGGGTGGTGAGTACCCTGCGCCGGGCATCACGCTCGGACCCGCGCTAACCTTCGGCTGGGTGGCGGGCATGCACCTGGCACACGGCTCCGCCGCCGAACACCATTGAAAGACAACAGCACCTCGTCATGAAAATCTTCTTCTCTCCCGCATCCCCCTTCGTCCGCAAGTGCATGGTCGTGGCGCACGAGCTCGGCATTGCCGATCGCATCGAGAAGCTGCCGAGCGCGGCCGGCCCCGTGAAGCGCGACGCCACCATCATCCCGAAGAACCCGCTCGGCCAGGTGCCGACGTTCCTCACGGACGACGGCCAGGTGCTGTTCGACAGCCGCGTGATCTGCGAGTACCTCAACGCCACGCAGTCGGGCAAGCTGTTCCCGGCCGAAGGTGCGCAGCGCTGGGCGCGGTTGACCGAGCTGTCGCTGGCCGACGGCATGACGGGTGCCGCATTGCTCGCACGGTATGAGAACGTGTTGCGTCCCGAGGCCTTGCGCTGGTCTGAGTGGACCGATGGCCAACTGTCGAAGGTGCGCACCGGCCTCGAATGGCTCGAGACTGCGGCGCCCTCCTTCGGCGACCGAGTGGACATCGGCACCATCGCATTCGGTTGCGCGCTGGGGTACATGGACTTCCGCTTTCCTTCGGTCGACTGGCGTGCCGAAGCGCCTAACAGCGCGAAGTGGTTCGAGGTGTTCAACCAGCGTTCGTCGATGCAGGCCACTTTGCCTACTGCCTGAGTTTCGTTCGGCTCGGGGCGCGCTCACGCCGACGGGGTACCTTGCTCCGCGAATGTCCCCCGGCCTGCGGCCTCCTCCTTTATTTCGCTGCGCAAGGTACCCCGCCGGCGTGAGCGTTGGACGCAGCGCCGGTTGACCGGTCGAGCACCGGCAGCGTGCCCCGTGCACAGGACACCGGGTGCTCCCCGCAGCGAAATAAAGGAGGAGGGGCGCAGCCCCGGGGGACATTCGCGGAGGGGAGTACCCGGTGGCCTGTGCACACCCCCCAGAAAATCCTCGGCTAAAAATGCAGGTCCAGCATGAACCAAGGACCCCATACATGTCTTCCGAAGCACAGAAAAAAGTAGCCATAGTCACCGCCGGTGGCAGCGGCATGGGCGCGGCTGCGGCCCGCAAGCTCGCGGCCGATGGCTTTCGTGTCGCCATTCTTTCGTCGTCTGGCAAGGGCGAGGCGCTGGCCGCGGAACTGGGCGGCATCGGCGTGACGGGCTCCAACCAGTCGAACGACGACATCAAGCGCCTGGTGGACAAGGTCACCGACCAGTGGGGTCGCGTCGACGTGCTGGTCAACAGCGCGGGCCATGGGCCTCGTGCGCCCATCCTCGAGATCACCGACGAAGACTGGCACCGCGGCATGGACGTCTACCTGCTGAGCGCGGTGCGGCCCAGCCGGCTCGTCGCGCCGCTGATGGTGGCGCAGGGCGGCGGCAGCATCATCAACATCTCCACCTTCGCCGCCTTCGAGCCCGACCCGGTGTTCCCCACCTCCGGCGTATTCCGCGCCGGGCTCGCGGCCTTCACCAAACTGTTCGCCGACAAGTACGCCGCCCAGAACGTGCGCATGAACAACGTGCTGCCGGGCTTCATCGACAGCCTGCCCGAGAAGGCCGAGTTCCGTTCGCGCATTCCGATGGGCCGCTACGGCAAGAGCAGCGAGATCGCGGCGGTCATCGGCTTCCTGGCGTCGGAAGGCGGCGGCTACATCACGGGGCAGAACCTGCGGGTGGACGGCGGCATCACGCGCTCGGTGTAAGTGAGCAAGTCGTAGAGGGCAGTCCTTCGGGCTGCCTACAATTGCGGCCCATGTGTCCGAGGATGCCCCGCTTCCCCATCCGTCGCCGGCAGTCAGGCTGCTCGCGGCCCACGCCTCCTTGATGAAGGCTGCGCAGTGATGCGCGGCGGCCTGCTCCGGCCGCCACCACACCTGGGGAGCCGCAAGCAAGCCGGCTTCCTTTTCGCTTCCTGCCCATGCATGTCCCGCATCGCCTCGTCGGCCGATGCGGGGCGCCTTCATTTTTCTTCTTCCCATGTCTTCTTCCCCGCACAGTCGCCTGCGCGCCGAGTGGTGCCCGAGCATTCCCCGCGAGCTGATGGCCGGCGCCGTCGCCACCTTCGCGCTCATTCCCGAAGTCATCGCTTTCTCTTTCGTGGCCGGCGTCGATCCGGCCGTGGGGCTGTTCGCTTCCTTCGTCATCGGCATCGTCATCGCCTTCACGGGCGGGCGGCCGGCCATGGTGTCGGCCGCGGCCGGTTCGGTGGCGCTGGTGGCTGCGCCGCTGGTGCATGCGCATGGCCTGCCATACCTGCTGGCGGCCGGCGTGCTCGCGGGCCTGATGCAGATCGTGTTCGGGCTGCTGCGGCTCGGGGTGCTGATGCGCTTCGTGTCGTCGTCGGTGCGCACCGGTTTCGTCAATGCGCTGGCCATCCTGATCTTCGCGGCGCAGATGCCGCACTTCATCGGCGCCAACACCGCGACCTGGGCCATGGTCGGCCTGGGGCTGGCCGTCATCTACCTGCTGCCGCGCATCACCACGGCTGTGCCGTCGCCGCTGGTGTGCATCGTGGTCGTGACGCTGGCGGGCCACTGGCTGGGCCTGCCGCTGAAGACGGTGGCCGACCTCGGGCAACTGCCCGGCGCGCTGCCGGCGTTCGCAATGCCCGACGTGCCGCTGACGCTGGACACGCTGCGCATCATCGCGCTGCCTGCCTTCGCCATCGCGATGGTCGGCCTGCTCGAATCGATGATGACCGCCAGCGTGGTCGACGAGCTGACAGACACGCCCAGCTCCAAGAACCGCGAATGCAGCGGCCTGGGCGTGGCCAACGTAGCCGCCAGCTTCTTCGGCGGCATCGCGGGCTGCGGAATGATCGGCCAGACGGTGAGCAACGTGCGCTACGGCGGGCGAGGGCGGTTGTCGACGCTCTTCGCCGGCGCTTTCCTGCTGATCCTCATGGTGCTGCTCAAGCCCTGGGTGTCGCAGGTGCCGCTGGCGGCGCTGGTGGCGATCATGGTGATGGTGTCGGCATCGACCTTCGACTGGGGTTCGCTGCGCGCGCTGGTGCGGCATCCGCGCATGTCCAGCGCGGTGATGCTCGCGACGGTGGCCGTCACCGTCGCCACCGACAACCTCGCGGCCGGCGTGGCCACGGGCGTGATGCTCAGCGGCGTGTTCTTCACCTTCAAGGTGGCGCGGCTGCTGCACGTGCATGCCGCGCAGCACGCGGATGGCACGCGCGTGTACCGCGTCACCGGGCAGGTGTTCTTCGCATCGGCAGACATGCTGGTCGATGCATTCGACGTGCGCGAGATCGACGGTGCGCCGGTGCACATCGACGTGTCAGGCGCGCACTTCTGGGACGTGACGGCCGTGGCCGCACTCAGGAAGGTGGTCGAGCGGCTGCGCAAGCATGGCAGCGTGGTGGAAGTGAGCGGGCTCAACCGCGCCAGCCAGGACCTGATCCTGCAGCTCGACGCGGCGCCCCAGGCTCAAACGCCCAGGTAGCGCGTCCACAGCGACCGGTCGGCATCCAGCGCCGCCGAGTCGCCCTGCCACACCACGCGTCCGCGCTCCAGGATCACATGGCGGTTGGCCAGCGGCAGCAGGCGCTGCACGTACTTGTCGACCACCAGGATCGCTTCGCCCTCTGCCTTGAGCGTGGCGATGCAATTCCAGATTTCCTCGCGGATCACCGGTGCGAGGCCTTCGGTGGCTTCGTCCAGGATCAGCAGGCGCGGGTGCGTGGACAGCGCGCGCGCGATGGCCAGCATCTGCTGCTCGCCGCCCGAGAGCTGGTTGCCCGCGTTGGCCTTGCGCTCCGACAGGCGCGGAAACAGGCCGTAGAGCGCCTCGACCGTCCAGCGCGGCGCGCTGCCGGGGCGCGGCCGTGCGAAGGCGCGCAGGTGCTCGTCGACGCTGAGGTTGGGGAACACATGCCGCCCCTCGGGCACGATGGCCACGCCGCGCCGCGCGATGGCGTCGGGCTTGTGCCCGCCGATGGCCGCGCCGTCGAAACGCACGTCGCCGCGCATCGGTGCCAGCGTGCCGGTCAGCACCTTGAGCAGCGTGCTCTTGCCCATGCCGTTGCGGCCGAGCAGCGCCAGCACTTCGCCGGGACGGATGTCGATGTCGATGCCGAACAGCACTTGGCTCGCGCCGTAGCCGGCTTCGATGGCCTTCGCTTCCAACAGCATCTCAGTACCTCGTCGCACTTTGAAGTGCGAAGTGGGTGTTTCCAGTTTGAGGAACACCGCGGAACCGGCTTTGCCGGGCCGCAGGTGTTGCCCCCGATAGGGGGTTGGCGCAGCGACACGAAGTGCGCGCAGCCTGGGGGCGAGTCATGAATGCCCCTCCGCTTCGGTGCCGAGGTACACGGCTTGCACATCGGGATGGCCGCGCACTTCGTCGGCCGTGCCGCTCATCAGCACCTTGCCCTGCACCAGCACGGTGAGCCGGTCGGCCAGGCGGAACACCGCGTCCATGTCGTGTTCGATCAGCAGGATGGCCATCGACGCGCGCAGCGATTCGATCAGCTCGACCATGCGCGCGGATTCGTCCGGCCCCATGCCGGCCATCGGCTCGTCGAGCAGCAGCAGCTTGGGCTCGGCCGCGAGTGCCAGCGCCACGTCGAGCGCGCGCTGCGCACCGTGCGGCAGCGTGCCGGCGATGCGGTCGCGCTCGCTGCCCAGGCCCACGCGGTCGGCCAGTGTCACCGCGCGGTCGACGAGGTCGCGCTCCTTGGCGCGCGGCGCCATGAAGCGCAGGCTGCTGCCCGCATGGGCCTGCGCCGCGAGCATCAGGTTGTCGTGCACGGTTTCCTTGGCGAAGACGCGCGTCACCTGGAAGCAGCGCGACATGCCGGCGGCCACGCGCTGGTGGTCTTTCAGCGAGGTGATGTCCTTCTCGTCGAGCAGCAGGCGACCGGCGTCGGCCTTCAGCAGCCCGGTGATCAGGTTCACCAGCGTGGTCTTGCCCGCCCCGTTCGGCCCGATGAGCGCATGCACTTCGCCGCGCTCCACCGTGAGGTTCACGTGGTCGGTGGCCAGCAGTCCGCCGAAGCGCTTGACCAACCCTTCGATTCTGAAGAGGCTCATGGTGCTTTACTCCCTCTCCCCTCTGCGGAGAGGGTTGGGGTGAGGGGCAGGCGGCGCTTGTACAGTGCGGCCAATCCTTTGGGCGCCCACAGGGCAACGGCAATCAGCAACAGTCCCAGCGGCATGTGCCAATGCTCCGTATGCTGCTTGAGCGCTTCTTCCAGCACCAGCCACACGACAGCTCCCACAGGCCCGCCCCAGCTGCGCCCCAGCCCGCCGATGACCACCATCACCAGCAGCGTCGCCGACTGCGTCCAGTGCATCGTGGCCGGGCTCACGAAGCCGTTGCCGCCGGCCAGCAGTGCACCCGCCAGCCCCGCGATGGCGCCCGCGATGGCGAACGCCACCAGCTGCAGCCGGAACACCGGATAGCCCAGCGCCCGCATGCGCGTCTCGTTGTCGCGGATGCCCATCAGCGCATGGCCGAAGCGCGATTGCGTCGCGCGGTGCAGCCACCAAAGCGCCAGCGCGACGATCGCCAGCACCACCCAGTAGAAGTTCGACTCATTGCCCAGGTCGAGGCCGGGCAGCAGCGTGGGGCGCGACATCAGCGTGTAGCCGTCGTCGCCGCCATAGCGGCGCAGCGACACCACCACGAAGTACAGCATCTGCGCGAAGGCCAGCGTGGTCATGATGAAGTACACGCCGCGCGTGCGCAGCGCCACCGTGCCGATCAGCGTGGCCACCAGGCCGGCCATGAGCGCGGCGGCCGGCCACATGATCCAGCCCGACATCACGCCCGCGTCGCTCAGCGCCACCACCGTGTACGCGCCGATGCCGATGAAGCCCGCATGCCCCAGCGCCACCATGCCGCCGAAGCCGAGGATGAAATTGAGGCTCGCCGCCGCCAGTGCCACGATGAGCACGCGCCGCACGAAGCCGATGTAGAACTCGAGCCCGAACAGCGGCGCGACCAGCGGAAACGCCGTGAGCAGCACAAGGAGCAGCCCGAGGCCGATGTAGCGTGAGGGTGACTTCATGCGCGTGCCGAGAAAAGGCCTGATGGCCGGAAGATGAGCACCACCACCATCAGCGCGTACATCGCGACTTCGGCGAACAGCGGCCCCAGGTCGGCGGCGGTGGCCGGCGGCAGCGTGGCGCGCAGCAGCATCGGCACGAAGGCGCGCCCCACGGTGTCGACCACGCCCACCAACAGTGCGGCCACGAAGGCGCCGCGCACCGAACCGATGCCGCCGATCACCAGCACCACCAGCGCCGGGATCAGGATCGCTTCGCCCATGCCGACCTGCACCGCGACGATCGGCCCCATCAGCGCGCCGGCCAGCGCCGCCAGCGCGGCACCCAGCAGGAACACGCCGTTGAAGATGCGGCCCACGCGCACGCCCATCAGCTCGGCCATCGGCCGGTCGGAGGCGCCCGCGCGCACCCGCATGCCGATGCGCGTGTGGTTCACCAGCAGGTACAGCGCCAGCGCCACCAGCAGCCCGCCCACGAGGATCACCAGGCGGTACGCCGGATAGGGCAGGCCGTCCATCAGCTGCACCGGACCCGAGAGCGCGGCAGGCGTCGGCGCCATCACCGGCGAGGGCCCCCAGGTCATCGTCACGATGTCGTCGGCCACCAGGATCACGCCGAAGGTGGCGAGCACCTGCGCGAGATGGTCGCGTGTGTAGAGCCGGCGCATCAGCAGCACTTCGAGCAGCAGCGCCACCACCACCGTGACCGCCACCGCGATGACGATGGCCGCGGCGAACGAGCCGGTGCGCGTGTGCGCCTCGGCCGCCACATACGCGCCCGCCATGAACAGCGAGCCGTGCGCCAGGTTCAGCACGTCCATGATGCCGAACACCAGCGTCAGCCCGGCCGCCAGCAGGAACAGCATCAGCCCGTAGCCGAGGCCGTTGAGCAGCTGCTCCAGAACAAGAATTCCACTCATAGAAGAACCAACAGGGTTGCCCGCGTTTTCATTCAGGAGACACCGAGGAACCGGCTTCGCCGGGCCTCAGGTGTCGCCCCCGGCAGGGGGTAGGCGAAGCGACACGAAGTGCGCGAAGCCTGGGGGCAAGCTACTTGAGCGGACACTTGTCGGCGTAGGAGTCGCCGTAGTTGGTGAGCACGGTGTTGATCAGCTTGTTCGTGACCTTGCCCTGCGCATCCTTGCCGATCACGCGCAGGTAGAAGTTCTCGATGGGGTAGTGGTTGTTGGCGTACTTGAAGCTGCCGCGCGTCGATGCGTAGTTGGCCTTCTTCAGCGCGGCCACCACGGCTTCGCGGTTCTGCGCGTTGCCGCCCGATTGCTTCACCGCCGCGTCCATCGCGAGGATCGCGTCATAGGCCTGCGCGGCGTACACCGATGGATAGCGGCCGTTGTATTCCTTGCGGAAAGCGGCCACGAAGGCCTTGTTGGCGGGGTTGTCGAGGTCGTGCGCCCAGTGCGAGGTGTTGAACAGGCCGAGCATCGGATCGCCCACGGCGCCGATCACGTCTTCGTCGGCCGAGAAGCCGCTGGTCACCAGCGTGATGTCCTTCGACAGGCCCGCGCCCACGAACTGCTTGATGAAGTTGATGCCCATCGCGCCGGGCAGGAAGAAGTAGATGGAATCGGGCTTGGCCGCGCGCAGCTGCGCGAGTTCGGCGGCGTAGTCGATCTGGCCGAGCTTGGTGTAGAGCTCGTCGGCCACCTGGCCCTTGAACTGGCGCTTGAAGCCGCCCAGCGCGTCCTTGCCGGCGGGGTAGTTGGGCGCGATCAGCACGATCTTCTTGAACGCGCGGTCCTGCGCGAACTTGCCGGCGGCTTCGTGGAACTGGTCGTTCTGGTAGGCGGTTCCGAAGAAGTAGGCGTTGCACTGCGCACCGGCGAACTGGCTCGGGCCGGCGTTGGCCGAGAGGTAGGGCACCTTGGCGTTGAACAGCGTCGGGCCCACGGCCAGCGCCACGTTGGAGCCGATGGGGCCGCTGAAGAGGTCGATCTTGTCGCGCTGGATCATGCGGTCGACCAGCTGCTTGGCCTGGTCGGGGCTGCCGGCCATGTCGGCCTGCACGAACTCCACGTCCTGTCCGCCGAGCTTGCCGCCCAGTTGCTTGATGCCCAGCGCGAAGCCGTCGCGCGCTTCGGCGCCAAGTGCCGCGAAGGGCCCCGAGATGTCGAGCGCCAGGCCCACCTTCACGGGTGCGGCCATGGCCTGCGCGGCGGTGCCAAGGGCGGCGCCGCACAGCAGCAGCGACAGCAGGGTGCGCGGCAGCGCGGGCGACTTCGGGGGCAGATGGCTCATGGATTCTCCGGCGTGGAAGGATGAAACGACGCACCGGCTGCCGCGTCTTGCGGCAGCCATGGCACCGAACCGTTGATAGCTAAATACTTTAGCCATAAACGATTTGGTGTCAACGGTACTAGCACGAATGGTGCCAGTGCGTCGTGTCGTTTCCGTTCAGCCGAAGGGGTTGGCCGTGGCGAACCACAGGCCGATGCCGGTGGCGATGATGAATGCGCCGTCGGTCACGCCGGCGATCAGGAAAAACTTGGTCTGCAGCGTGTCCACCATCTCGGGCTGGCGCGCACTGCTTTCCAGGAACTTCTGGCCCACCAGCCCGATGCCGAGGCACGAACCGAGTGCGGCAATGCCGATCAGCAATGCGACTGCGAGCGGAAGGATGTTGAAGCCGGTCATGGTGTTTTCTCCTGGTTGGTTGATTGATGGAGAGACTTTCCCAGAGCGGGTGCGCACGGTCCATGACGTGGGAGGTCATGGGGCAAGCGAAAAAAAGCCGGCCGTGAATACGGCCGGCTCGCAGGCGAAGCGTCGAAGCCTCAGGGCGCCTGCGTCCAGTTCTGGTTGTTGCCGCCGTTGCAGGTCCAGGTGATCAGCGCCGTGTCCTGGGCGGTCGCGCCGCCGGGCACGTCCAGGCAGGAGCCCGAGGCGCGGTTGCGCAGGGTCGAGCCCACCAGGCTCCAGTGCGTCGTGTTGCCGGCCGAGCAGGCCAGCTGCACCACGGCCGCGTTGGTGGTCGCGGTGCCGCTCTGCGCCAGGCACAGGCCGCTGTGCTCGACCTTGAACTGCACGAAGCCGTCGCCGGTCTGCGCCATGGTGAAGCGCTCGTTGCCGGCGTTTCCGCACGGCCACTGCACCACCGTCGTGCCGCTCGTGGTTGCCGCGCCCTTCACGTTCACGCACAGGTTGCTCAGGTTGGAGCGGATACGCGTGACCACCGGCGTCGGGTCGTTGTCGAGCGAGCGAACGTATTCGCGCAGCGCCACCACGTCGTTGGCCGGCAGGCTGGACGCATTGCCGTGGCCGCTGGCGAGCACGTCCTGCAGCGTGGCCGCCTGGCCGTTGTGGAAGAACGCCGTGGTGTTCCAGGTGCCCAGCAGCGTCGGCGTGTCGAAGCCCACGCCCGCCAGCGACTGGTTCATGCCCTTGCCCGAGGAGGCCTGGATCGTGCCGACGTCATGCCGCACCCCGTCGCGGAAGGTGGCGCCGGTGTGGCAGGTGGCGCACTGTGCCGTGTTGAACACGGTCTGGCCGCGCACCGCGTCCACGCTGAGGCTGCCGTCCGCCGCGCGCGCCGGGCTGCGCATGAACTTGTTCAGCGAAGTCAGGTAGGCCGCCAGATCGTCGAGCTGCGCGTTCCTGCCGGCCTTGGGCGCGCCCAGCGGGTCGGAGGTGGCCGCGAAGTCTGCATTGCTCAGGAAGCCGGTGCCGCCGAACTCGTTGCGGATGTCGTTCTCGAAGTCCTGCACCTCGTCGAAGTTGGCCGTCCAGTGCAGCTTGCCGTGGCCCATGCCGCGCCGGCCCTGCAGGCTGATGGTGCGGCGCAGGCCCTCGCCGCGCTGGGTGAAGTCCCACACCATGCCGTCGTCGCCGCCGTCGGCGTGGCAGCTCGCGCATGACAGGTAGTTGTCCTTGCTCATGCGGCGGTCCGACGCGTTGTAGAACACCTGCTTGCCGCGCAGCGCCGCGGCGCCCATGGGCTCCACCGCCACTGTCTGCACGTTCTGCAGGAAGCTCGGCGCATTGGTCTCCGACGACAGCACCGAGGCCACGTCGTGCACCGACACCGAGCGCGCCAGGAAGTTGTTGACGAACAGCCGCTTGCGCGCCGCGTCCAGGTACAGGCCGTGCGGCGCGCTGCTGGCGTTGATCTCGCCGCGGATGGAGCGGCTGTAGGCGTCGACGATGGCCACGCGGTTGCCTTCCATCTGCGCGACGAAGATGTAGTCGCCGGCCGGCGAGAACAGCGCGGCGCGCGCCGGTGCCCGGTCGTCGAAGTCGATCTGCTCGTCGAACTTGTGCGCCGCCGCCTGCAGGTCGACCTGCGACAGGATGGAGCGCACCGTCTGGTCGTGCACGAGGTTCGTGCCGTCGCGGAATTTGCCGCGCACGATGTTGTCCTTCTTCGAAGGCAGCACGGCGCGCTTGCCGTCGGGCGAGATCACTACCTGCGCGGTGTAGTTGGCCACGCCGCGCGCGCGGCTCTCGGTGTCGACGGTGGTGGTGTCCACCGGCAGCGCGATGGCGCCCATGCCGCTCATGCTCTGCAGGTTGACCTTGTGCAGCTGGTTGCCCGTCATCTTCGACTTGAAGCGCGTGACGTAGGCCACCTGCGAATCGGCCGCCACCGCGATGCCGCGCACATCGCCCTCGAGCGCCACCGCGCCGGTGGTGCTGCCGTTGGCGGGGTCGAAGCTCATGAGCACCGACTTGCTCTCCAGCGTCAGCAGGCCCTTGCTGCCGTTGGGCGTGAAGACCACGCCGTAGGGCCCGCTGCCGTAGGCCAGCGCCACGGTGGCCGAGATGGTGCCGTTGGCCGGGTTGAGCACCACCAGCTTGTCCTCGCCGTGCACCGGCACCCAGATGCGGCCGTCGGGGCCCACGGCCAGCGTCTTCGGCTCGTCGCCCACGCGGGTCTCCCAGCGCTTGGCCAGGGTCTGCGCATCGATGGCGGCCACCGTGCCGCTGTCGGGGTTGACCGAGTACACCGAGTTGGCGTCGCCCGCGATGTTGGTGGTGTGCGTGGGCGCCTGTGCGGTGACCGGCGCGATCACCGTCAGGTTGTAGGTGTAGTAGGTCTCGCGGCCCTGGGCGTCGCGCACCGTCAGCGTCACGGTGTAGTGGCCGGGCGTGTTGTAGGTGTAGGTGTAGTTCGCCTGGTTCGAGAAGGCCGTCTGCGTGCCGTTGCCGAAGTTCCAGCGGTACTGCGCGCCGCTCGCGCCCAGCGTCGCGGGGTTGAACACCAGCTGGCCGTTGACCAGCTTCGGCCCGCCGCCGATGCCGGGGTCGCCGATGATGGCCTGGCCGCGCAGCGTGGCCACATCGGAATCGCTCAGCACGCGGCCGTACACCCGCACTTCCGCCAGCGTGCCCTTGAAGAGCGCGGCGTTGCCCTGGATCTGCCCCAGCAGCTGGAACTTGTTCGCGAGGCCCTTGGTGCCGGCGAGCCCGGCGGAGGTGGTCTTCACCCTGTCGACGTACACCGCCTGCGCGCCGGAGGCGGCGTCGCGCGTCATCACCACGTGATGCCAGTTGCCGTCGTTCACCGCGGCCGAGGAGGCGGTGCCCGCGTCGTTGCCGACCGACAGCTTGATGCGCCCGCTGGTGTCGAGCCAGCCCCAGAACACGTCGTCGGTGCCGTTCGCCTGGTCGCGCCCGAAGACACCGGGGGCGGTCCACGAGTTGGCCGCGCCTGTCTGCGTGGTCTTCATGTAGAAGCTCAGCGAAGCGGTGCCGCCGAGCACGGTGGCCACGGTGTCGTTCTTCAGCGGCACGCCTGCCGTGCGGTTGGCGAAGTTCAGGCCGATGCTCTCGAAGGCGTCGCCGGTGGCGGGCGTGCCGTTATTGGCGCCGATCTGGTCCGACAGGCTGCCCGCCAGCGTCCAGTAGTGCATGAGGCTGATGTCGCTCGCGTTGCCGGTGTGGAACACCGACTTGTAGTCCGCCGCGATGGCGTTGCCCGCATAGTCCTTCACGCCGTTGGCGGGCAGGAACACTTCATAGCTGGTGCCGGGCTGCAGCGGCTGGTCAGGCGAGAAGTTGATGATGCCCAGCTGCACGCTGTAGGTGCCTGCCAGCGTGTTGCCGCCCACCGGCCGCACGATGAAGGTGTTGGCGTTCACGCTCTCCGGCCGGATGTTGTCGGTCATGCCCAGGCCGATGCGCGAGGTCAGCGCCTGCTGCTTCGCGCCGCTGGCGGGCGAGACCTGCTTCACTTCGGGCCTGGTGATGTCGGGATCCACCGAATGCACGATGAAGCCGCTGCCCGAGCCGTGGTCGTTGCCCACGAAGACCAGGTTGCCGAACATCGCGACCTGGCCGTTGTCCGAGTGCGAGAAGTTCGGGTCGTCCTCGCGCAGGATGCTGCCGCGGCCCACCTCCACGTGGTTGAGCGGGTTGCTCACGTCGACCTTGTGGATGCGGGTCTGCGCGCCCTGTATGACGTAGTTGTCCTGCGTGGCGCAGTAGAGCTGCTCGTCGATGACGAGGCGGTTGTCTTCTGCCACGAAGCGCGAGCGGTCGCTCAGGTCGTAGCTGTACATCTTCGCGCCGCTGTTGCGCGTGGAGACGTGCAGGTTCCGGCCGTCGAAGCAGGTCGCGTAATAGAACGGCGTGGTGCCCACGATGGAGTCGAGCACCTTGGGGTTGAGCGGATCTGAAATGTCCAGGCTCGCGAAGCCGCCGTTGCTTTCCATCGCGGTCAGCACCATGTGGTTGCCCATCGTGAAGATCGGCCCGATGCGGAAACCGCCGAGTTCGCCGGTGGGCACGGGGTTGGGCTTGCCCGCGCCGCGGTTGGCAACCACCGCGTTCGCGGGGTCCGTGGCATCGACGATGAAGATGCCACGGCCGGCCGAGGCCACGTACAGGTAGGGCGCCTGCCACCAGAGCTGCCAGGCCACGTCTTCGTAGTCGCCGCCGTTGACGCCGGGCAGCGCCAGCTTCTTCACCTGCTTGATGTCGTTGATGTCGGTGAAGTCCCAGAACTCCACGCCGTTGATGCTGGGCAGCACCACGTACGTCTTGCCGCCGACCTTGGCCGTGCCGAAGGAGTGCGTCTCGCGGAACTCCTTGGTGCGGCCCTCGGGTTCGTAGATCTTCTTGACGAGCTGGATCTGGCGCGGGTTCAACACGTCGTACAGCAGGAAGCCTCCCGGGCCCAGGCCGCTGTCCGGCGCGAAGGAGGTGAGGAAGTAGCCGTTGATCATGATGCCCGCGTTCATGCCGTAGTCCTTGCGGCCCGGGTAGGTGGCGGGCACCTCGCGCGATTCGTAGGCACTGCTGTGCGCCGGGTCGAGCGGATGCGCGGCGCTGGTGATCATCGACACCGGTTTGAACAGTTCCGCCGAGGTGTAGGTGAGGTTGCCCAGGCCCGGCCCCTGCAGCGGGAGCGGGTCGGCGACCGCAGCGGAAACCGCCGCCGCCATGTTGTTCAGGGTCGTCATCGGACTGACCCCGGTGATTGCAGCGTGCGTCAGCAGCGTGACGAACGGCAGCAGGAACGCCATCAAGTAATACCGGATTCTCATCGTCGCCTCCAGGTTGTTGTATCGGTCACTTGCAAAAGCGCGCGCGCAGGGCGCACCCCGGCCGGCGACATGCGTCGCCGGCCGTACAGCCTCTCCCTCCTCGTTTTTCTGGACGGCGTTGCGCCGTCGCTCAGCTCCCGCCGGATCGGCCCGGCTCAGTTCTTCTTCGCGCCGCCCGATTCGTAGATGTCCCATGCCTCCTTGGCGCTCGCGCCGCGGTGGATCATGGCCATCAGCGCATCCACCACCGCCGACGGGTTGGCGTGCTGGTACACGTTGCGCCCGTACACCATGCCGACCGCGCCCTGGTCCATCAGCACGCGCGAGCGGGCGAACACCTGCTGCAGGTCTTCGCGTCCGCCGCCGCGCACGAGCACGGGGCAGCGCGCGGCCTGCACCACGCGGTGGAAGTCGGCGGGGTCGGTGGTGGGGTCGGCCTTGACGATGTCGGCGCCCATCTCGCGCGCCAGCCGCACGAGCGTGACGATCTTCTCGGCGTCGCCGTCGACCATGTAGCCGCCTTGCTCGCCGTGCGGGCGCATCACCAGCGGCTCGATCATCAGCGGCATGCCGTAGCGGTCGCAATCGGCGCGCACGCGCGCGATGTTCTGCACGCACTGGCGGAACAGGTCGGGCTCGTTCGGCAGCATGAACAGGTTGACCACCACGCAGGCCGCGTCGCGCTGCACGGCCGGCAGCACCGGGTCGTGCTCGTTCTGCAGCACCGCCCACATCACGCGGTGCGCGGTGGCGTTGTAGGGGTTGCCCATGTCGATGCGCTGGACCAGCGCCGGCTTGTCACGGCCCGGGCGGTCCTGCAGCAGGTCGGCCTGACCGTAGTTGAGCTGGATCGCGTCGGGGCCGGCGGCCACGAGCTTGTCGATCACCGCCGGCATGTCCTCGAGCCCGTTGAGGAACGAGGGCTCGTTGCACACGCCGTGGTCCAGCGCGATGTCCAGGCAGCGCCCGTTGTTCAGCAGCCGGTTCAGGCGTGCGGTCTTGTCCTTCGACATACGGAAGAAATCCTTGTGTTGAGATGGGATGGAAGGGGCCTCAGCCCAGCGCGGCCAGATGCCGGGCCGCGGCGGCGTCGATGAGCGCCAGCGCGTCGCCCTGCAGGCGCACCGAGCCGGCGGCCGCGTTCTCGACGGCCTGCTTGCTCACGCGGGCGCCGCACAGCGCCACCGAGACGCTGCCGCGCGCCAGCGTCCACGCGATCATCAGTTGGCCGAACGAGCATTCGAGCTGCTTGCGCAGCGGCTCCAGCTCTTCGAAGAAGGCCTTGAGCTTCGCGCGGTTCTCGGCGCTGAAGCGCGGGTTGCTCGCGCGCTGGTCGTCGCCGGTGAACTGGCGCGCGGGGTCGATGGGGCCGGCCAGCAGGCCGAGCGCGAGCGACGAATAGCCCAGCACCGCCACGTCGTGCTCGGTGCACAGCGGCACCAGCGTCTGCTCGATCTCGCGGTCGATCAGGCTGTAGCGCTCCTGTGCCGCATCCACCGGGCCGTGTTGCAGGTACTCGGCCAGCGTCTCGGGGCTCACGTTGCTCACGCCGATGGCGCGGATCTTTCCCTGCTTCTTCAGCGCGAGCAGCGCGTCCATGGTCTCGGCCACGGGCGTGGTGGCGTCCTGCCAGTGCGTGATGTAGAGGTCGATGTAGTCGGTCTGCAGGCGCTTCAGGCTCTCTTCGCATTCATGAATGATCGATTCGCGCCCGAGGTAGCGGTACACCGGATGGCTGTCTTCTTCGAAGAAGTGCGTTCCCTTCTGCGTGTGCCACACCAGCCCGCACTTGGTGGCGATCACGGCTTCGTGGCGGCGGCCTTTCAGCGCGGTGCCGACGATGCTCTCCGAGCGGCCGAGGCCGTAGGCCGGCGCGGTGTCGATCAGGTTCACGCCCGCGTCCAGCGATGCCTGGATGGCCAGCACGGCGGCGGCGTTGTCACCGCCGCCCCACATCCAGCCACCCATGGCCCAGGTGCCCAGGCCGATGGCCGAGCACTCGATGCCCGACGGGCCGAGCGTTGTCTTCTTCATCGATGCGTTGTTCATCGCTTGGTCTTTCTGGTGTTCATGATGTGGTCGATGGTCACGGCCGCGAGCAGGATCAGGCCCTTGATCACGTCCTGCCAGTAGGGCGACACGTCCAGCAGGATCAGCGAGCTTGTCACCACCGACAGCAGCGCCAGGCCCAGCACCGCGCCCAGCACCGTGCCCGAGCCGCCCTTGAGGCTGGCGCCGCCGATCACCGCGGCGGCGATCACGTTCAGCTCCATGCCCATGCCGAAGGTGGGCGTGGCCGCGCCGAAGCGCGCGGTGTAGATCACGCCGGCCAGGCCCGCCGAAGCGGAGCACAGCACCGTGACCCAGAACTTCACGTGCCCCACGCGAATGCCCGAGTACAGCGCGGCCTTCTCGTTGCTGCCGGTGTAGAACACGCGGCGCAGCAGGGTGGAGCGGCGCAGCACGAAGTCGCTCACCACCACGATCAGCAGGAAGATCAGGATGACGGCCGGAATGCCGAACAGCGTGCCCTGGCCGATGAACTTGAACTCCGCCGGCAGCGAGAACAGCGACTGCGGCGTGCCCTGCGTGAGCGCCAGGCACAGACCGCGCACGATCACCATGAAGGCCAGCGAGGCGATGAAATGGTTCAGCCCGATGCGCGTGACGCAGCCGCCGATCATGGCGCCGATGAGCGCGCTCGCGCCGATGGCCACCAGCCCCGCCGTCCACGGGTCGAAGCCCATGAGGAACAGCTTGCCCGTGACCACCATCGCGAAGCACACCACCGAGCCCACCGACAGGTCGATGCCGCCGACGATCAGCAGGATCGTCATGCCCACCACCACGATGCCTTCGATGGAGAACGACAGCAGCATCGCGCGCACGTTGTCCCACGTGAGGAAGTAGGGCGACGCGAAGCTCATGCCCACGCACAGCGCGGCAATGATGAGCAGCAGGCCCATCTCGCGCATGCTGCCGAGCTTGCTGGCGGGCTTGGCGGGGCCGCCCCCCGACTGGTGTGGCTGGAGGCCCGGTGCGGCCCCCGCGTCGAGTTGTGCCGGGTAGTTCACGCTGTCGCTTCCTCTTCGCAAAGTCCCGAGGCCAGCCGCAGCAGCGCCTCTTCCGTCATTTCGTTGTCTTGCACTTCACCGGCCAGCCGGCCGTCGCGTATCACCAGCGCGCGGTCGCACAGCCCGATGATCTCGGGCAGCTCCGACGAGATCACCACCACGCCCACGCCCTGGCTCGCCAGCTCGCGCAGGATGTGGTGGATCTCCGACTTGGCGCCCACGTCCACGCCGCGCGTGGGTTCGTCCATCAGCAGCACCGACGGGTTGGTGGCCAGCAGCTTGGCGATGGCCACCTTCTGCTGGTTGCCGCCCGACAGGCTCGCCACGTCGATGGCCACGCCGTCGGACTTGAGCTTGAGCTTGGCGCCCAGGTCCACCGCCAGCTTGTGCTCGGCCGCGCGCTGCAGCAGGCCGAAGCGCGAGCTCACGCGCTTCAGCGCCATCGACGCGATGTTCTGCGCGATGGGCAGGTCGAGGTACACGCCCGCCGCCTTGCGGTCTTCGCTGAGGTAGGCGATGCCTTCGCGCAGCGCGTCGCTGTACTTGCGGATCGCCAGCGTCCTGCCGTGCAGGCGCACTTTGCCGCGCGTGGCGGGGCGCAGGCCGCAGACGGTCTCGGCGAGTTCGCTGCGCCCGGCGCCCATGAGGCCCGCGATGCCGAGGATCTCGCCGCGCCTGAGCGTGAAGGAGATGCCGTGCACGCGCTCGCCGTCGGCGATGTCGCTCACTTCGAGCACCGGCTCGCCGTGCGCCGCGTCGCCGTGCTTCGGCGGGTAGTAGTTGCCCAGGTCGCGCCCGACCATGCGGCGCACCAGCGCGTCGGCGTCCAGCTCGGCCAGCGGGCCGCAGTGCACATTGCGCCCGTCGCGCAGCACCGTCACGCGCGAGCAGTGCGCGAAGATCTCGGCCATGCGGTGGCTGATGTAGATGATGCCGATGCCCTGCGCCTTCAGGTCGTGCAGCACCTTGAAGAGCGCGGCCGATTCGTTGTCGGTCAGCGCGGCGGTGGGCTCGTCGAGGATCAGCACCTTGCAGTCGAGCGTGAGCGCCTTGGCGATCTCGATGAGCTGCTGCGTCGAGATGCTCAGGTCCTTCACCAGCGCCGACGGGTCGACGTCCTGCCCCAGCCGCTGCAGCACTCGGGCGGCGCGCGCGTTGAGGCTGGCGTAGTCCATCCACGCATGCTTGCCGGCGTTGATCTCCGGCATGAAGATGTTCTCGGCCACGGTGGCGTCGCCGCACAGGGCGATCTCCTGGTGCACCAGGCCGATGCCCAGGCGCATGGCGTGCGCCGGGCCGTCGATGACCACCTTGCGGCCGTCGAGCGAGATCTCGCCCTCGTCCGGCTGGTGGATGCCGTCGATGATGTTCATCAGCGTGGACTTGCCCGCGCCGTTCTCGCCGCACAGGGCGTGGATCTCGCCGGCGTGCAGCGAGAAGTCCACGCCCGTGAGCGCGCGCGAAGCGCCGAAGCGCTTGCTGATCGCCTTCAGTTCGAGCAATGCGCTCACTGCGTTCACTCGCCGATTCCCTTGGTGCCGCGGCGGGCGAGGTACTTGTCCCAGTAGAAGTCGTCCGCGTTGGCCTTGCTGACCACGGCCAGGCCGTTGTCCAGGAAGGGCACGGACATCGGGTTGGTGCCGTTGCGCTTGGCGTCGTTCATCGGGTCGATGAGCGTCGGGTTCTTGGCCAGGAACAGCATCATCATGCCCATGTAGCCCTGCATGCCCTGGTTCGGGTTGATGGAGCCGAACACGTCGCCCGACTTGATCATGTCCAGGATCTTGGCGTTCACGTCGCAGCACATCACCTTGATGTTCTTCTTGGTCTCGACCTTGGCCTGCGCCGCGCCCAGCGCCGAGTTGGCCTCGGGCATGAAGAGCGCACCCAGGTTCGGGTTGGCCTGCGCCAGGCTCAGCACGGCCTGGTAGGCCTTGTTCGGGTCCTGATTGCTGGCGGCGCGGCCGACCAGCTTCATGCCCGGGTGCTTGGTCTTCATGCGGTTGACGAAGGCGGCGATGCGGCGGTCGTGGTTGTCCTGGCCGGGGTTCTCCAGCACGGCGTATTCGCCCTTGCCGCCCATCGAGGCCGCGATGGCGTCGGCCGCCTGCGTGCCTTCGCGGTCGTTGTCGGACGTGATGAACGAGGTGCGCTTGGAGTTGGGCGAGTCGGCCGCGAAGGTGACGACCGGGATGCCCATCGCCGCCGCGCGGTTGATCGGCTCGATGAACGGGTCGGGGTTCATCGGATGCAGCAGGATGCCGGCCGGCTTGCGCGCCAGTTCCTGCTCGAAGGACGCGAGCTGCTTGTTCACGTCGTATTCGGGCGTGCCGGTGTAGCGCGTCTTCACGCCCAGCGTGCGGCCGAGCTGCTTCATCATTTCGTAGACCGGAAACCAGTACTCCACGCCCGACACCATCACGTTCATCACGTAGACGTCGTTGGCATTGCCGCGCAGGCCGGCGCCCGCGGCGGGGGCTGCCGCCTGCTGCTGCGCAAGCGCGCTCGCACCGGCCAGGCCGATACCGGCGGCCGCCGCGGACTTCAGGAAATTACGCCTCATTTTTTGTCTCCTCACGTTGTGTGGCACAGCTTGCTGATGCTGCCTTTGAGGGCAGCTTTTCGATCCTCGTTGTCACGACAGTTGTTATGACAGGCTAGAATGTACGCGCTGGCCGTTTGACGGGATAACTAGGGGAAACGCTACTGGCGATGCGCTTTTATTCCGCCGAAGCTGTTATGACATGAAGACAAAAATACTGATCGGCATCGACATGGGGTCGAGCAGCCTGAAAGCCCTGGCCCTCGAAGCCGGGAGCGGCCGGGCCGTCGCCCTGTCCCGCATGCCATTGCCGCACGACCGGCTGCCCGCAGGAGGATGCGAAGTGGGGGCTGCCGCCATCCGCTCGGCCCTGACCCACGTGCTGCGCGACGTCGCCCACCAGCTCGGCAACCGCGTGTCCGAGGTCCGCGCCATCGGCTGCACCGGCCACGGCGCCGGGCTCTATGCGCTGGACGCGCGCAACGAACTCGTGGGCGGCAGGGCCGTCGCCTCCACCGACCAGCGGGCCGATGCGCGTGCGCGTTCGCTGTCGCTGAGCCACGGGGATGCGCTGTTCGCCGATGTCGGCTGCAGGCCCTGGCCGGGCCAGCCCACCGTGATCGCGGCCGAGCTGCTGGGCACCGACGCCGTGCAGCGCGGCGAGGTGCGCCGGCTGCTGTTCGCGAAGGACTACCTCGGCTTCCTGCTGACCGGCGAGATCGCGACCGACGCGAGCGATGCGAGCACCGCCGGGCTGGTGTCGATCGCCACCGGCACGTGGTCGCAGGCGGCCTTCGACGCCTCGGGCATCGCCGACCTCGGGCCGCGTGCCTTCGGTCCGCTGGTGCCCGGCGGCGAGGTCGTCGGCAAGCTGCGGCCTGCCGAAGCCGCGCTGTGCGGCCTGCCCGCCGGCATTCCCGTGGCGATGGGCGCCATCGACCTGCTCGCATCGATGACCGCGATCTGCGCCGAAGGCCGCGAGCGGGCGGTGTCGGTCTTCGGCACCTGGTGCGTGAACGCGGTCATCGGACCGGTGATCGAGCCCAAGCCCGACGTGGCGGCGGTCGTGAACTTCGGTCGCGCGGACAGGCGGCTCTACATGGAGAACAGCCCCTCGTCGATGGCCAACATCGCATGGTTGGCCGGCGTGCTGGGCCTGCCGGATTCGCGCGCCGTGGTCGACCTGGCGATGTCGGTGCCGCTGGGCGCGGGCGGCCTGCGCTTCCTGCCGTTCGTGAACGGCGGCGGCGGCGTGACGGCGGGCTTCGTCGGCCTCAAGAGCCATCACACGCGCGGCGACATGGCACGCGCCGTGGTCGATGCGGTGGCCGCGCTGCATGCGCGCCACACGGCGCGGCTCGCGGCCTGCGGCCTGCCGGTGTCGGCCTCGACCGTGCTCGGCGGCGGTGCGAGCGACACCCGCCTCGTGCGCCTGCTGGCCGGCTTTCTGGCGCATCCGGTCGAGCGCTGCGCCGACGACGAAACCGGCGCGCGCGGCGCGGCCATCTACGCCGCCATGTCGCAGGGCATCGACCACGCCGGGCAGGACAGCGCCTTGCTCGCGCCCTGCGACACCGTCGAACCCGACGCCGCGCAGGCGCGCGCCCATGCCGGCTTCATGGCCGGCTTCAACGAACTGATCGACACCATGTCTCCTGTGTTTTCACATCTGGCCGGGGGCAAGCAATGAGCGCCTGGCAACTGCCTTTCGTGCGTCCGGCTTCCCTGGCGGATCGCCACTTTTCGACGGTGATCGTCGGTGCCGGCATCAACGGCGTGGGCGTGTTCCGCGACCTGTGCCTGCAGCGCGTCGACTGCCTCATCGTCGACAAGGGCGACTTCAGCGCGGGCGCGAGCAGCGCGCCTTCGCGCATGATCCACGGCGGCCTGCGCTACCTGGAGAACGGCAGCTTCTCGCTGGTGGCCGAGGCCACGCGCGAGCGCAACCTGCTGCTGCGCAACGCGCCGCACCTGGTGCAGCCGCTGAAGACGGTGGTGCCGCTGTCGAGCTTCTTCGGCGGCCTCATGAGCAGCGCGCTCAAGTTCTTCGGCCGCACGCCGCCGCAGCGCACGCGCGGCCTGCTGGCGGTGGCGGCGGGCCTGCGCCTGTACGACCTGCTGGGCCGCCGCCAGCGCGTGATGCCCAACCACCGCATCAGCCGCGTGCCCACCGCCGACCGCAGCCTGTTCCGCGCGGCAGTGCGCTGGACCGCGACCTTCTTCGATGCGTGGATCAGCCACCCCGAATGGCTGGTGCTGGAACTCATCGGCGACGCCTGCCGCGACCAGCCGCGCTCGGCCGCCGCCAACTACTGCCGCGTGATGGGCTGCGCGGGCAACATCCTCACCCTGCGCGACGAGATCACCGGCGCGCTGGTGCGCGTGACGGCCGACACCGTGGTGAACGCCAGCGGCGCGTGGCTGGACCGCAGCACCGCCGTGCTGGGCGGCGCGGGCTCGCGCGTGATGGGCACCAAGGGATCGCACCTGGTGCTCGACCATCCCGCGCTGCGCGATGCGCTGCAGGGGCGCATGGCCTACTTCGAGGCGGTGGACGGGCGCGTGTGCATCGTCTATCCCTTCCTCGACCGCGTGCTGGTGGGCTCCACCGACATCCCGGTGGAAGACCCCGACCAGATCGCCACCGAGCCGGCCGAGGTCGACTACCTGCTCGAGGTGCTGGCCGAGGTGTTCCCGAACCTCGCGTTCGGCCGCGGCGACGTGGTCTACACCTACGTGGGCGTGCGCCCGCTCGCGCGCTCCGACGCCGACAAGCCGGGGCAGATCTCGCGCGACCATTCGGTGGTGGTCGACCTGCCCAACGCCACGCGCGACATTCCCATCGTCGGCCTGGTCGGCGGCAAGTGGACGACCTTCCGCGCGCTGGCCGAAGAGGCGACGAACGAAGTGCTGCAGAAACTGGGCCGCCCGCGCACCGCATCGACCGAGGTGCTGCCCATCGGCGGTGGCGCGGAGCTGCCTGCGGACGCGCAGGCCACGGAACGCTTTCTCGACCGCATGGTCACGGCCTCCGGCCTGGGCCGTGCGCGCGCGCAGGTGCTGCTGCGCCGCTACGGATCGAAGGCGCTGCCGCTGGCGCAGCGGCTCGGAGCCTCGGGCGATGTGCCCTTGCAGCACGCGCCCGACTACTCGGTCGCCGAGCTGTCCTACCTGTGCCTCGAGACGGGCGTGATCCATCTCGACGATCTCGTGATCCGCCGGACCCTGCTCGCGATCCGCGGCCTCGTCACCGGCGCTGCGCTGGCGGAAATGGCGGGCATCGCGGCCGAGGCACTGGGGTGGGACGCGGCCCTGGCGCGGCGCGAACTGCTGGCCTGCTCCGCCGCCCTGCGCGAGCGCCACGGCGTGCGGCTTTCGCCGGTGGCCGCCGATGCGCCCGCATCTTTCGATGCATCATTGACGACTCCTCAGGCCCTGGGCCAACCCTCGACGTGAACTCTCCGACCGAAATATCGACCGTGCTCGACCGTGGCTCCGAATCGCCTTTGTGGGCGCAGTTTCGCGACGCGCTGCGCCTGCAGATCCTGCAGGGCGTGCTGCCCATCGGCGCCAAGTTGCCGTCCGAAGCCGAGCTGGGCGAGCAGTTCGGCATCTCGCGCATCGTGGTGCGCGAGGCGCTGGCAGACCTGGTGCGCAACAACCTCATCTACAAGATCAAGGGCCGCGGCGCCTTCGTGTCGGCACGCGAGCGCGATGAAGATTTTGTCTCCACCGTGCTCGGCTTCTCCGACGAGATGGAGCGCAAGGGCCGCTCGGTGCGCACGCAGATCCTCACGCAGGAACTGCGCGCGCCCACCGAACAGGAAGCGGCCTCCCTCGGCCTCACCGACGACACGCAGGTGGTGGCGCTCAAGCGCCTGCGCAGCGTCGATGGCGAACTGCGCCTTCTGGTGGAAACCGTGGTACCCGCGGACCTGGCGCCGGGCCTGCACCGCACGCGCCTGGACGACCGCTCTCTGTACGACGTGCTGCGCCGCCAGTACGGCCTGCGCCTGGTGCGCGCCGAACGCTGGATCGACGCGGTGCTGCCCGACGCCGACACCTGCGAGCTGCTGAACCTGCCCACGCCGGAGCCGCTGCTGCGCATCGAGTCCATCGCCTACGGCGCCAACGGCAGGCCGCTGGAGCACTACCGCGCGCTGCACCGCTGCAAGACCAGCCGGCTGCACGTGCAGACGACGACCTGAGCGTCTTGCCCAGGCCGGGAGCGGCTACAGCAGCCGCTTCAGATACCGCCCCGTGTGGCTCGCCTCGTTCGCCGCGATGTCTTCCGGCGTGCCTTCGCCCACCACCGTGCCGCCGCCGGCGCCGCCTTCCGGCCCCATGTCGATCAGCCAGTCGGCCGTCTTGATGACGTCGAGGTTGTGCTCGATCACGACGATGGTGTTGCCCGCGTCGCGCAGCTGGTGCAGCACCTTCAGCAGCAGCTCGATGTCGGCGAAGTGCAGGCCGGTGGTCGGCTCGTCGAGGATGTAGAGCGTGCGGCCGGTGTCGCGCTTGCTGAGTTCCAGCGCGAGCTTCACGCGCTGCGCCTCGCCGCCCGACAGCGTGGTGGCCGACTGGCCGAGCTTGATGTAGCTCAGGCCCACGTCCAGCAGGGTGCGCAGCTTGCGCTCGATGGTCGGCACGGCCTTCAAGAACTCGTGCGCGGTCTCGACCGTCATCTCGAGGATCTGCGCGATGTTCTTGCCCTTGTAGAGCACCTCGAGCGTCTCGCGGTTGTAGCGCTGGCCGTGGCAGACCTCGCAGGGCACGTACACGTCGGGCAGGAAGTGCATCTCCACCTTCACCACGCCGTCGCCCTGGCAGGCCTCGCAGCGCCCGCCGGCCACGTTGAAGCTGAAGCGGCCCGGGCCGTAGCCGCGCTCGCGCGCGGTGTTGGTCTCGGCCATCAGCTCGCGGATGGGCGTGAACAGGCCGGTGTAGGTGGCCGGGTTGCTGCGCGGCGTGCGGCCGATGGGGCTCTGGTCGACGTTGATGACCTTGTCGAAATACTCGATGCCCTCGACCGATTCGTGTTCGGCCGGTTCCTCGTGCGCGCGGTACAGCGTGCGCGCCACGGCGGTGTAGAGCGTGTCGTTCACCAGCGTCGACTTGCCCGAGCCCGAGACGCCCGTCACGCACGTCAGCAGGCCGACCGGGAAGGCGACGCTCACGTTCTTCAGGTTGTTGCCGGTGGCGCCGACCACGCGGATCTCCTGCAGGTCGGTCTGCGTGGCCAGGTGGGCGGCCTCGCGCGCCGCGCGGCGCTCTGCGGCGGGGCTCTGCGGAAAGCGTGAGGGCTTCCTGCCTTCGTTGAACGCGGGCTTGTTCATCACCGGCAGCCACGCGGTGCGGCGCCTGGGCACTTCGATCTTGCGCGTGCCCGACAGGTACTGGCCGGTGAGCGAATCGGGGTTGGCCGACACCTCGGCATAGGTGCCCTGCGCCATCACGCGGCCGCCGTGCACGCCGGCGCCGGGGCCCATGTCGATCACGTGGTCGGCGGCGTGGATCATGTCCTCGTCGTGCTCGACCACGATCACGCTGTTGCCGATGTCGCGCAGGTGCTTCAGCGTGCCGATGAGGCGGTCGTTGTCGCGCTGGTGCAGGCCGATGCTGGGCTCGTCGAGCACGTACATCACGCCGGTGAGGCCCGAGCCGATCTGCGACGCCAGGCGGATGCGCTGCGCCTCGCCGCCGGAGAGCGTCTCGGCGCTGCGGTCCAGGCTCAGGTAGTTCAGGCCGACGTCGTTCAGGAATTTCAGGCGCAGGCCGATCTCGCGCACCACCTTGTCGGCGATGTCGGCCTTGGCGCCGCGCAGCTTGAGCTTCTGGAACCAGGCCAGCGAATCGCGCAGGGTGAGGTGGCTGAGCTCGAAGATCGCCATGCGCGGCGGCTCGCCGCCGTCGGCCGGGCGCGCCGATTCATCGACCAGGAACACGTTGCGGGCCTCGCGCCGCAGCCGCGAGCCGCCGCAGTCGGGGCAGGGCTGCAGGTTGCGAAAGCGCGCGAGGTCTTCGCGCACCATCACCGAATCGGTCTCGCGGTAGCGCCGCGCCATGTTCGGGATGATCCCCTCGAAGGGGTGCTTCTTCGTGAGCTTCTTGCCCGCGAAGTTGCCCGACTCCATGGTGTAGTTGAACTTGATCTCCTCGGCGGCCGAGCCGTGCAGCAGCACCTGCTGCACCGAGGCCGGCAATGACTCGAAGGGCGCGTCGACGTCGAACTTGTAGTGCTTGGCGACGCTCTCGATCATGCTGAAGTAGTAGCCGTTGCGGCGGTCCCAGCCCTTGATGGCGCCGCTGGCCAGCGACAGCGAGGGGAAGGCCACCACGCGCGCCGGGTCGAACACTTCCCGGTGGCCCAGGCCGTCGCAGCTCGGGCAGGCGCCCACCGGCGAGTTGAACGAGAACAGGCGCGGCTCCAGCTCCGACAGCGAGTAGTGGCAGATCGGGCAGGCGAACTTGGCGTTGAACAGGTGCTCCTTGTCGGCCGCGCCCTCTGCGCCCAGCTCCAGCGCGATGGCGCGGCCTTCGGCCAGGCGCAGCGCGGCCTCGAAGCTCTCGGCCAGCCGCTGCTGCATGTCGGGGCGAGCGCGCAGGCGGTCGATGACGACGTCGATGTCGTGCTTCTCGGTCTTCTTGAGCTTGGGCAGGTCGTTGTATTCGTATGTTTGCCCGTCGACGCGGAAGCGGATGTAGCCGGCCGCCTGCATCTCGGCGAAGAGTTCGAGGAACTCGCCTTTCTTCTCGCGTGCCACCGGCGCCAGGATCATCAGCCGCGGCTCGCCGGGCAGGGCGAGCGTGGCATCGACCATCTGCGAGACGGTCTGCGCCTGCAGCGGCAGGTGGTGGTCGGGGCAGTAGGGCGTGCCGGCGCGCGCGTACAGCAGGCGCAGGTAGTCGTGGATCTCGGTCACCGTGCCCACGGTGGAGCGCGGGTTGTGGCTGGTGGCCTTCTGCTCGATGCTGATGGCGGGCGACAGACCCTCGATCACGTCGACGTCGGGCTTGTCCATGAGCTGCAGGAACTGCCGCGCATAGGCCGACAGGCTCTCCACATAGCGCCGCTGCCCTTCGGCATACAGCGTGTCGAAGGCCAGGCTCGACTTGCCCGAGCCCGACAGGCCGGTGATGACCACCAGCTTGTTGCGCGGAATGTCGAGGTCGACGTTCTTCAGGTTGTGGGTGCGCGCGCCGCGGATGCTGATGCGCTGCTGCGCCAGCACCGCGCCGAGGTAGGTGTCGCGTTCGCGTTCCGCATCGCGGGCGCGTTCTGCAGCTTCGGCGGCTTCTGCCGCGGCTGGTTCAGTGGCTTTGGAATTCAAAGGAGGCGATCGTCCGAGGGCAACCGGACATGATAGACCGCCGGAGAATTCATGGCGAGCGGGCGGGTTCCGGGGCTCCGGGCGCGGGGGCTTCCGGCGGAGGCGGATGCACCGGCCCGGCGGCGCTGATGGCGCGCCCGACCATGTATTCGGCCAGTGTGTCGTACAGCGGGCGGCTGATCATGCGGGAGACCAGGCTGGCCAGCATGGCCGCGGCCATCAGGCTCAGCACCATCGAATGGCCGTCGACCATTTCCATCACGATGATGAAGGCGGTGAGCGGCGCCTGCGTCACCGCCGCCAGGAAGGCGGCCATGCCCAGCGCGATGAGCGCCGGGCCGAGCTCGCTGCTGCCCAGCTGCGACACCGCGTCGCCGATGCCCGCGCCGATGGACAGCGCCGGCGCGAAGATGCCGCCCGGCACGCCGCACCACGCCGTGAGCCAGGTGGCGACGAACTTGAGCAGCGTGTAGAGCGGGGTCAGCTCGTCATGGCCCTGCAGCATCTGCTTGACCGCCTCGGAGCCCGCGCCGAAGGTGACGCCGCCCGTGGCCAGCCCGATGACGGCCACCGCCAGCCCGCCTGCGGCCGCGAAGCGCACCGGAAAACGCGCCCGCCAGCGGTTGAACCGCCCCGGCGCGCCGGTGAGCGAGGCTGTCAGCAGCCGCGCGAACAGCCCGCCGGCCGCGCCGCTGAGCAGCGTGACCAGCAGGCCGGGCCCGAGCGCGTCCCAGCCCAGCCGGGGCACGCGGATCACGCCGAAGTAGCTGGTGTTGCCGAAAGCCGAGACGGCCACCAGGCCCGCCAGCACGATGGCCGTGATGATCAGCCCGCTGGACCGCGCCTCGAGCCGGCCCGAGAGCTCCTCGATGGCGAACACCACGCCCGCCAGCGGCGCATTGAAGGCCGCCGCGATGCCGGCGGCGCCGCCGGCCACCAGCAGCGCGCGGCTGTCGATGGTGGTGTTGGGCGAGAGCCAGCGCCGCGCGTGCTGCATCACCCCGGCCGCGACCTGCACGGAAGGCCCCTCGCGCCCGATCGACAGCCCGGCCGCGAAACCCGCCGCGCCCAGCCCGATCTTGGCGACCGTGAGCCGCAGCGACGCGAAGAAGAAGCGGCGCTCTTCCGGCAGGGCGGGGTGCAGCGCCGCCTTGATCTGCGGAATGCCCGAGCCGGCCGCGCCGGGAAAGAAGCGCAGCGTGAACCACACGATGCCCGCCGTGATCAGCGGCGTCGTCAGCAGCACGGCCCAGGGCCAGGCGCGGTAGAAGCGGTGGAACTGGCCGAAGACCCAGTCGCTGGCGAGCGTGAAGCCCACCACGAAAAGCCCGGCCGCGATGGCGTAGCCCAGCACGATGGCCCGGTCGAGCCAGACGCGGCCGCTGGACAGCTCGGCGCGCAGGTGCTCGAGGAAATCGGGTTCGCGGTTCATGAGAGAGCATTCTGGCACCGGTAGGGTATTGGCCGTGTCGGCCTTCGGGCACAATGGAGGGTTCCTCTCAACCTTCTCCTTTATCCACTTATCAGGGGCAGTGCATATGGCATCGGTCAATAAAGTCATCGTCGTCGGCAACCTGGGGCGCGACCCCGAAATGCGGACCTTCCCGAGCGGCGATCAGGTCGCGAACGTCACAGTGGCCACCACCGATCGCTGGAAAGACAAGCAAAGCGGCGAAATGCGCGAAGCCACCGAATGGCACCGCATCGTCTTCAACGGCCGCCTGGCCGAAATCGCCGGCCAGTACCTGCGCAAGGGCTCGCAGGTCTATGTCGAAGGCAGCCTGCGCACGCGCAAGTGGACCGACAAGGACGGCATCGAAAAGTACACCACCGAAATCCGCGCCGACCAGATGCAGATGCTCGGCAGCCGCCAGGGCCAGGGCGGCCCCTCGGGCGGTCCCGAGGACGACGGCGGCTACTCGCAAGGTGGCGGCGGTGGCTACTCGCAGGGCGGCAACGGCGGTGGCGGCGGCGGCGGATACGCACCCCGCGCACCCGCGGCGGCTCCGCGTGCTCCGGCACCGGCTCCGCGCCAGGCACCGGCCAAGTCGTCGTCGGGCTTCGACGACATGGATGACGATATTCCGTTCTAAACAGAAAACGGCCTGTCGAGTTCCGTCAGCAAAAAGGGCTGGCTCCTGCGGGAGCCAGCCCTTTTGTCTTTTGGCGGACGCCTCAGCCCGCCAGCCCGACGAACACGTTCTGCACGTCGTCGTTCGCGTCGATGGCCGCCAGGAAGGTCTCGACCTCTTCCAGGTCTTCCGCGCTCAGGCTCGCCGGGTCGACCGGGTTCTTGGGCTTGTAGCCCAGCTTGGCCGACAACACGGTGAAGCCCTGGGCCGGCAGCGCGCGGCTCACCAGGTCGAGGTCGGTCGGGTCGGTCAGGAAAACGACGGCATTGCCTTCCCCGGCCGGCTCGAAGTCTTGCGCGCCGGCCTCGATGGCGGCCACTTCGGCGTCGGCGTCCGGCTTGGCGGGTTCGGCTTCGATCATGCCGACGTGGTCGAAGTCCCACGACACCGAGCCCGAGGTGCCCAGCTGGCCCTTGCGGAACAGCACGCGCATTTCAGGCGCGGTGCGGTTCACGTTGTCGGTCAGGCATTCGACCATCACCGGCACGCGGTGCGGCGCGAAGCCTTCGTAGATCACGTGCTCGAAATGCACCGCCTCGCCCGTGAGGCCGGCGCCTTTCTTGATGGCGCGATCGAGCGTGTCCTTGGGCATCGAGACCTTGCGGGCCTGTTCCACCACGAGGCGAAGACGCGAGTTGCCGGCCGGATCGGCGCCGTTGCGCGCGGCCATCATGATTTCCTTGGCGAGTTTGCCGAACAACCGGCCCTTGGCATTGGCTGCCAGGTCCTTGTGTTTCGCTTTCCATTGGGCGCCCATGGCTGATTCCTTCTCGAGTGTGTGTTTGCGGCCGTGTCTGGCTCTCCGCAGAAGGGCTGGATGACCGGTTGGGGCCGTTACTGTAGCCGGAGGCCGTGCTAAAAGCCCGTAAACAGCAGCAGCGCCGCGCCGTTGCCGCATGAACGGAGCTTTTTTTCCATGACCGCTGCACAAGACGATCCGTATCCCACGCCCTTCGAATCCGGCAACGGCAACCGGACCGCCACCTGGGCCGAATGCATCGCCTTCTACGAGCGGCTGGCCGCGCGGTTCCCTGGCGTGCTGCATTGGCGGCAGATCGGCCTGTCGGACACCGGCGCGCCGATTCACGCCGGGGTGGTCACGGCAGACGGCGTGTTCGACCGCGAGACGCTGCGGCGGCAGCGCCGCCCGGTGTTCTTCAACAACAACGGCATCCACCCCGGCGAGCCCGAGGGCATCGACGCCTGCATGGCGCTGGTGCGCGACTTCTGCCTGCAGCCCGATCGGCTCGCGGCGCTGGGCGACACGGTGTTCCTGTTCATTCCCGTCTACAACGTGGACGGCTGCATCAACCGCCAGGCCACTTCGCGCGTGAACCAGCTCGGGCCCGAGTCCTTCGGCTTCCGCGGCAACGGCCGGAACCTGGACCTGAACCGCGACTTCATCAAGTGCGACAGCCTCGCCGCGCAGGTGTTCAACCGGTTCTTCACCGCGTGGGACCCTGACGTGATGGTCGACACCCACACGTCCAACGGCGCGGACTACGCCTGCACCATGACGTTGATTCCGACCCAGCCCGACAAGCTGGGCGGCGGGCTGGGCGACTTCCTGCGCGAGCGCATGCTGCCCGCGATCTACGGCGACATGGACCGGCGCGGCTGGCCCACCTGCCCCTACGTGAACCTGCTGGCCGAGACGCCGGACGACGGCATCGAAGACTTCCTCGACCTGCCGCGCTTTTCCACCGGCTACGCCGCGCTGCACCACACCATCGGCTTCATGCCCGAGACCCACATGCTCAAGCCCTTCGCCGACCGCGTGGCGTCGATGCGCACGCTGGTGGAAGTGGTGCTGGCGTTCACCGTGGCCAACGCGGCGCGCATCCAGGCGCTGCGCAACGAAGCCCGGGCCGCCGCCGCGCGACAGGCACGCTGGCCGCTGACATGGCGCAACGACCACGACCGCCCGGCCAGCCTGCGCTTCAGGGGCTACCAGGCCGTGCGCACGCCCAGCAGGCTCGGCAACTACGAACGGCTGGCCTACGACCGCAGCCAGCCGTGGGAGAAGGACATCGTCCACTTCGACCGCTGCGTGGAAGACATCGCGGTCGCGGCGCCCAAGGCCTACCTGGTGCCCCAGGCCTGGCGCGAAGTGATCGAGCGCTTGCAATGGAACGGCGTCGAGATGCGGCGCCTGGAGGCCGACCAGTTGTTCGACGCGGCCCGGGTGTACCGCGTGCAGCAGGTGGCCTCGCGCCCGAACGCCTACGAAGGCCACATGTTCCATGACCAGGTGACGCTCGCCTCGCACACCGAGCGCTTCCAGGCGCGCGCGGGCGACATGTGGGTGCCGCTGGACCAGCCCAACGCCCGCTATGCCGTCGAGACGCTGGAGCCCGAGGCGCACGACAGCTTCTTTCGCTGGGGCTTCTTCAACAGCGTGCTGGAGAAGAAGGAGGCCTTCTCCGCCTACGTGTTCGAAGACACCGCGCTGCAGATGCTGGAGGACGAGCCGGACCTCCGGCGCCGTTTCGAAGAGTGGAAGACCGCGAACCCCGCGAAGCTGTCCGACCAGGGCGCGGTGCTGGGTTTTCTTTTTGCGCACGGCAGGCGCCATGCGGAGCCGGAGTGGCGGCGTTATCCGGTGGTGGCATTGATGCAGGCCGTGCCGCTCGTCACTGCGCGGGCCTGAACCCCGGCAGCGCGTGCATGCGTGCGCGCAATGCTTCCACGAATGCGGTGACGCGCGCCGGCCGGTACAGCCCCGGCGGCAGCGCGACATGCACGCCCACCGGCTCCAGCCACCAGTTCGGCAGCACGCGCTTCAGGCGGCCGGCCTGCACGTCTTCGTGGCACATCCATGGCGCCGCCGCGCCGATGCCCGCGCCGTTGAGCACCGCGCGGTAGCTTGCGAGCAGGCTGTCGGTGCGGATGGGCGTGTCCAGCGCCACGATGCGCGAACGCCCGCTGCGGTCGATCAGGCGCACGTTGCCCGTCACGTAAGGCATCAGTCCCACGCACGGCAGCTGCGGCAGCCGGGCCAGCGTGACCGGGCCGATGCGCTTGAGCAGCTCGGGCGTGGCGATCAGCACGCGGTCCATGCGTCCGAGCGGGCGGCACACCAGCCCGGGGTCGCGTACCTCGCCCACGCACACCCAGCATTCGGCACCCGAGGCCGCGAGGTCGACCACCCGGTCGGTCAGCGTGAGCTCGACGCGCAACTGCGGATGCGCCGCGCGCAGGTCCGTCACCGCATCGGTCAGGAAGCCGGTGCCGTAGCCCGAGGGGCCGATGACGCGCAGCGTGCCCTCGGGCCGGCTCTGCCCGCCCAGCAACCGCTGTGACAGGCCCGACCAGCGGTCGGTGAGGTCGTGCGCCTCCGCCAGCAGCGAGCGGCCCTCGTCGGTGAGGGAGAAATTGGCGGTGTTGCGAATGGCCAGCTTGCAGCCCAGCAGGCGCTCCAGTTCCAGCAGGCGGCGGCTCACCGTGGGCTGCGTGGTGCCGAGCAGCCGTGCCGCCTTGCTGAGCGATCCGCTCTCGCCGATCTTGATGAAAGTGTCCAGCAGGTCGAGCCGGTCGTGCGCGTTCTTCATGCGCCAGACGTATATCACTTCATCGTCCCATACGTCTACCCATGTCGCCCGGCTCTGCCTATCGTCGGGCCCGTTCAAGACATTCGAATGGATATTTCCCGATGAGCGCCACGATCGAAGACACCGCCCGCACTGTGGGCGACACGCCCAAGGGCGGCTCCGTGCTCGGCTTCTATGCCGCAAAGGGCTCGCCCCGGCCACCGCGCATCGCACGCGGCGAAGGCATCTACCTGTGGGATGCCGGCGGCCGCCGCTTCCTCGACGCCACCGCCGGCGCGGTGGTCGCCAACATCGGCCACGGCAACCCGCGCGTGCTGGCGGCCATGCAGGCGCAGGCGGCGCAGGTCACCTTTGCCTACCCGCGCTTCTTCGAGAGCGAGCACAGCATCGAGCTGGCGGACCGCGTGTGCGCGCTGGCGGGCGAGGGCTTCGACAGGGCCTTCTTCGTTTCCGGGGGCTCCGAGGCCAACGAGTCGGCCATCAAGCTGGCGCGGCAGTACGCCGTGGTCTGCGGCCAGCCGCGCCGCGCCAAGGTGATTTCGCGCAACCCGAGCTACCACGGCTCCACGCTCGGCGCGCTGGCGGTGACGGGCGACGCGCACACGCAGTCGATCTACGGGCCGATGGTGCGCGAGATGCCGAAGGTGCCCGCGCCGCTGTCGTACCGCGTGCCCGACGGCCACACGGCCGAGAGCCATGCGATGGCCTGCGCCGACGCGCTGGAGGCCACCATCGTGCGCGAAGGACCCGACACCGTGCTGGCCTTCATCCTGGAGCCCATCGGCGGCCTGTCGACCGGCGCGGTGGTGTCCCCGGCGGCGTACTTCGAGCGCGTGCGGCAGATCTGCGACCGCCACGGCGTGCTGCTGATCTACGACGAGATCATGAGCGGCGCGGGCCGCACCGGCGCCTTCCTGGCCGCGCACCACTGGGCCGGCGCACGGCCCGACCTGGTCACGCTGGCCAAGGGGCTGGCCGCGGGCTACACGCCGCTGGGCGCGCTGCTGGCGCCCGACCGCATCGTCGACGCCGTCGCCGGCAGCGGCGGCTTCGTGCACGGCCACACCTACTTCACCAATCCGCTGTCGTGCGCCGTGGCCAACGCGGTGGTCGGCGAGGTGATGCGGCAAGACCTGGTCGGCCGCGCGCGCGACATGGGCGAGCTGCTGATGGCCCGATTGCGCGAAGTGGCCGAGCGCTCCCCCATCGTGGGCGACGTGCGCGGCAAGGGGCTCTTCACCGCCATCGAGATCGTGGCCGACAAGGCGACGAAGCGGCAGCTGCCGGCCAGCTTCAATGCACCGGCGCGCCTGACCGAGCACGGGCTGAAGCACGGCATCGCGCTGTACAACCGGCGCGCGAACCTGGGGGCCTTTGGCGACTTCCAGATGATCACGCCGCCGCTGACCATCACGCCCTCCGAGATCGACGAACTTGCCGACCTGCTGGCGCTTTCGCTGCGCGGCCTGGCCGACGAGATCGCGGCCAAGGTCCTGGCCACTTCGGTGCAATGAAGGCAGCCGCGATGCCGCAACCCATTCCGCCGCACCGCGCGCTGCAAGTGCCCGGCGTGCATGGCTACACCGACCGCAAGAGCGTGGCCGCCGGCGAGGTGGTTCGCTTTCACCTGAGCAGCGACGTGCCCTATGCGCTTTCGGTGTGCCGGCTCGGCCCCGATGTCGAAGGCCGCACGGCCGACACCGTGCTGCATGCCTTCGCGCCTTCCGCCGCGCGCGTGCATCCGATCCACCCCGGCTCCTACGTGCAGGTGGCGCGCGGGCTCGACCAGCCGCTGCGCGCGCTCACGCTGGAGTGCTGGGTGCAGCCTTGGAGCATCGGCACGCGCCAGAGCGTCGTCGGGCAATACGACCTGCCAGGCGCCTGCGGCTACGGCCTTTTCATCGACGAGGCCGGGCACGCGGTGTTCTACCTGGGCGACGGCGGCGCGTTCCGTCCGCAGGGCCAGCTCGCGGGCGGCGCGCTGCGGGCCAAGCGCTGGCACCACCTCGTCGCCACATGGGACGGCGAGCAGACGGTGCTGTGGATCGACGGCGAAGCGGTTGCGCGGGGCCGGTGGACCGGCCCGATGCAGCCGGGCCGCGCGCCGCTGCGCCTGGGCGGCAGCGGCATCGACGGCCTGGCGGATGCGTTCCTGGAGGGCGACATCGTCATGCCCGCGATCTATTCGCATGCGCTGCAGCCGGCCGAGGTGCGCGCGCGTTTCGCCGACCGCGGCCTGCACACGCCGCGCGGTCGCACGGTGCTGGCCTGCTGGCCGCTGCGCGAGGAGCGCGGCGACACCGTGGCCGACGCCAGCGGCCACCAGCGCACCGGACGCATCGTCAACCACGGCACCTGGATGATCGTCGGCCCGGCCTTCGAGCCACAGCGGGTGAACGAATTCTCCGACGACGGCTACGACCCGCTGGCCGACCCCACGCGCGGCCACGGCCTGCGGCTGGCGAGCGACGACCTGTACGACTGCCGCTGGCCCGAGAGCCATGCCTTGCGCATTCCGCCGGATGCGAAGTCCGGCGTGTACGTGGGCCGCGTGCGCTACCTGCTGGACGGCGAGCCCGCCGAATACGACATCGCCTTCATCGTGCGCCGCGCCGCGCACCGGGCTCCCGCGCCGGTGCTGGTGCTTTGCGCCACCAACAGCTGGCTGGCCTATGCCAGCACGCCCTTCGCGAAGAACACGGCCGGCGATCCCGTGTGGCCGCGGCGTTCGGCGGGCCTGGAGAACAGCCATCCCGAGGCCCCGGCCTACTGCAGCTACACCTACCACCGCGGCGGCCAGCCGACCTACCAGGTGGGCCTGCGCATGCCCTGGCCCAACGCCAGCCCCAACGCGCTGTACGACCCCGCCGACGCGGGCTTCAGCCAGTGGACCCGGCTGGAGCGCCGGCTGCATGTGTGGCTGGACCAGGCCGGCTACGACTACGACGTGGTGAGCGACCTCGACCTGCACCGCGACCCGGGCCTGCTGAAGGCCTACAAGACGGTGATCGTCAACGGCCACAGCGAGTACTGGTCGCTGCCGGCCTGCGACGGGCTCGACGACTACCTGTGCGGCGGCGGCACGGCCATCGTGCTGTCGGGCAACACCATGTACCTGCGCGTGAGCTACAACGAAGAGGGCACGGTGATGGAGCAGCGCAAGGTGCTCGGCGCGAACGACCTGGACAGCGAGGAGGCCGCCAAGGTGCGCCCGCCCGCCGGCCCCTACGGCGAGCAGTACCACTCGCAGGACTGGGCGCGCGGCGGCCATTTCAGGCAGGCCGGGCGCTCGTGCGCCGAGATCATCGGGCTCGAGTCGGCGGGCTGGGCCTTTGCCGACGGCGGCGATTTCGGCGTGTACCACGCCACGCAGCCGCGGCACTTCCTGTTCACGCAGCCGAATGCGCTGGGCCTGACCCAGGGCGCGACCTTCGGCCATGCGCCGGGCGGCGGCCTGCCGCGCGCCATCGGCCACGAGTGGGACCTGAGCGTGGCGACGCTGTGCCGCATGACGCACGCGCTGCCGGCCGGCCAGCAGTTGCCCGAGCCGCAGCGCGGCATCGAGGTCATCGCGCAGGGGCGCCGCCACCGGCCGGGCCGGCTCGACGCGTATCTCGACTACTTCTCGAACGTGACCGAGTCGCTCGACGGACTCTCGGCCGAGATGATCTATTGGGAACGCCCCCGGGGCGGCCGCGTGTTCAACGCCGGCGCCGTGGGCGCGAGCTGGGTGCTCGGCGTCGATCCCTGTTTCGAAGGGGTGCTGCGCAATGTGCTGCATCACTTCGGCGTCCGGCCCGAGACGGGCGCGGACCTTGCAGTTCAACCATCCCTGGAGCACGAAGCACCATGAGCACACTCGCCCCACGCGCCGCCGAGCTATCCGAACCCGCCGAGCCTGCCTCCCGGCAGAGCACGCTGCGGGTCATCACCGCCATTTCCATCGGCAATGCGCTGGAGTGGTTCGAGATCGTGATCTACGGCTTCCTCGCCGTGACCATCTCCAAGCTGTTCTTCCCCGCGGAGAACGACACCGTGTCGCTGCTCATCACGCTGGGCACTTTCGGCGTGACCTTCGTGATGCGCCCGGTCGGCTCGCTGGTGCTCGGCGCCTATGCCGACGCCAGGGGGCGAAAGAACGCGCTGACGCTGTCGATGGCGCTCATGCTGCTCGGCACGCTGCTGATCGCGGTGTCGCCGACCTTCGCGCAGATCGGGCTGTGGGCGCCGGGGCTCGTGATCCTCGCGCGGCTGCTGCAGGGCTTTGCTGCCGGCGGCGAGTTCGGCAGCGCCACCGCGCTGCTGGCCGAGCAGGATCCGCGGCGGCGCGGCTTCTTCTCGAGCTGGCAGTTCGCGAGCCAGGGCATCACCACCTTCCTGGCGGCGGGCTTCGGCATGGGGCTCAACACGCTGCTCACGCCCGAGCAGTTGCTGTCCTGGGGCTGGCGCATTCCGTTCTTCTTCGGCCTGCTGATCGGGCCGGCCGGCCTGTACATCCGCCGCCACCTGGACGAAGGCCTGGAGTTCAAGCGCGCGGCCCAGGAAGCCACGCCGGTACGCACCACGCTGGTGGACCAGCGCGGGCGCACGCTGGCGGCCATGGGGCTCATCATCCTCGCGACCATCGTGGCCTACACGGGCCTGTTCATGCCGACCTTCGCGGTGCGCCAGCTGGGCCTGCCGCCGTCGATGGCCTTCGCCGGCACCTTCTGGTTCGGCGTGCTGCAGTTCGCGCTGGTGCCGGTGTTCGGCAGCCTGTCGGACCGGGTGGGGCGCCTGGCCATCATGCGCGGCGCGGCGCTGGTCATGCTCGTGATGATCGTGCCGCTGTTCTACCTGCTGGTGAACCATCCGTCGGTGCCGGCGCTGATGGTGGCGCTCACCGCCATGGGCGTGGTGGCGTCCGCCTACTGGGGCCCCATCTCCGCGGCCATGTCCGAGCTGTTCCCGGCGGCCACGCGCGGCACCGGCCTGTCGGTCAGCTACAGCTTCGGCGTGGCGATCTTCGGCGGCTTCGCGCCCTTCATCAGCGCCTGGCTCATCACGGCCACGGGCAGCAAGATCGCACCGGCGTTCTACGTGGGCTTCGGCGTGCTGGTGAGCCTGGCGGCGCTGCGAGCCGCCCGCCGGTACGGCGTGAAATAGCAGTTTTCTCCAAGTCGCGGCGGCGCGCCTTGCCTACGCTCGGGTCATTCCACGACTTTCCGGACGAATGACCATGCGAGCCAGCGACGCGCAACGACAACACAAGACGGATGCCTTTCATCGCCTGCACGAGGGCCCCGCCCCGCTGGTCCTCGTCAACGCCTGGGATGCCGTCAGCGCCCGCATCGTCGAGCGCGCGGGCGCGGCAGCCATCGGCACCACCAGCGCCGGCATGGCCTGGTCGCTCGGGTATGCCGACGGCGAGCGCATGCCCGCCGGCGAGCTGGTCGCGGCTTGCGCGCGCATCTGCCGCGTGGCCGGCGTGCCGGTCAGCGTGGACATCGAGCGCGGCTTCGGCGACAGCACGCAGGCGGTGCGCGACGTGGCCGGCGCGCTGGTCGACATGGGTGCGGCCGGCATCAACATCGAGGACGGCGCGCGGCCGGGCACGCGCGAGCTGGCGCCGCCGGAGGTGCTGTGCGAGCGCATCGCCGCCATCCGCAAGCTCGACGCGCGCTTCTTCATCAACGCGCGCACCGACGCCTACTTCGTGCCCTGGGACGACCCGGCGGCGCGCTTCGGCGAGGCGCTGCGCCGCGCGCGGCTCTACGCGGCGGCGGGCGCGGACGGCATCTTCGTGCCCGGCATGTCCAGCCCCGAGGAGATCGCTGAACTGGCCGATGCCGTGCGACTGCCCTTGAACGTATACGCCGGCTATGCGGGCGCTCCGCCGGCCGGCGAGCTTGCGCGCGCAGGCGCGCGGCGCATCAGCCTGGGCTGCGGCCCGCTGCAATCGGCGCTGGGGCTCGTGGGGCGCATCGCCGGCGAAGCCTTTGCACAGGGCCGGTTCGACGCGATGGGCGAGGGCATGCTGTCGGTGGGCGAGATCAACGGGCTCTTTCCCGCCACGCCCTGAGCCGCCTGCCTGCCGCCGGGGCGGGTTCGGGTAGGTTCGAGTACAGTGGGCGCCCCTTGCCGCAGCCGACCCCGCCAGAACCCATGTCCACGCACAGCATCCGCCTCGACGCGGTGACGCTGGTGCGCGGCAACCAGCATGTCTTCGAAGGGCTCACGCTGAGCCTGCAGGAAGCGCGCATCGGGCTGATCGGCGACAACGGCGCCGGCAAGAGCAGCCTGTTCCGGCTGATCAGCGGGCTCGACCAGCCGCAGCAGGGGCGCGTGACCGTGCACGGCCTCGATACGCAGGCCGACCGCAAGCAGCTGTCGAAGCACGTCGGGCTGATGTTCCAGAACCCCGACGACCAGATCATCTTTCCCACCGTGGCCGAGGAGCTGGCCTTCAGCCTCACGGCGCGCGGCGAGACCCGCCAGGCGGCGCGGCAGCAGGCGCGCGAGTTCCTCGCCCGGCGCGGGCTCGAGGCCTGGGCCGCGCGCGCGGTCGGCGAACTGAGCCAGGGGCAGCGCCAGCAGGTGTGCCTGCTGGCCTTGCAGATCAGCGAGCCCGCCACGCTGCTGCTGGACGAGCCCTTCGCCAGCCTCGACCTGCTGAGCCAGGCGCGGCTGGCTCAGCAGCTCGAAGACGGCGGCCACCAGATCGTCGTTTCCACGCACCTGCTCGAACACGTCTACGACTTCGAGCGCGTGCTGTGGCTCGACCAGGGCAAGGTGCGCGCCGACGGGCCGGGCCGCGAGGTGTGCGAAGCCTATGCAGAGAACGTGCGCGAGCGCGCCGCGCTGGAGCGGGGGCGCCGTGCGTAGCCTTTATTCAGAACAGCCGACGTGGATGCACGCGATCGCGGCGTGGGCCAAGCTCGCGGTGCTGTCGGTGTGCGGCACGCTGCTGGTGCTGGTCGAGCGGCCATTGACGCTGGCCGTGGCCTGCGTCGTGGTGCTGGGCATCTTCGCGTCGCTCGGGCCGCCTGCGTGGCGCCGCGTGCGCATGCTGCTCGGCGTGGCGATCGCGGGGGCGCTGATCATCGGCTTCCACTGGGCCATGGGCACGACTCCGCTGGGCGTGGCCAGCGCGCTGCGGCTCGCGAGCGCGGCCACGCTGGCGCTGATGCTGACGCTGACCACGCGCTTCGAAGACCTGCTGGCGGTGCTCGAAGCGGTGCTGCATCCGCTGCAGCGCGTGGGTGTGCCGACCGAGCGGATCGCGCTCGGCCTTGGCCTGATGCTGCGCTTCGCCGAAAACTTCTATGTGCAATGGCAGCGCCTGGACGACGCCTACCGCGCCCGCGCGGGCCACGGCGGCGGCTTGCGGCTGCTGGCGCCGCTGACCATCCGCACCCTGCAGACCGCCGAGCGCGTGGCCGACGCGCTGGCCGCACGGCTCGGCCGCTGACCGAGCTTCTTCTTTTTTTCTTCGATTGCGATCGACCGCCATGACCACCACCGGCTCCCTCAGTTCGTCCCGCTCACTGTCTTACATCGCGCTGTTCGCGGCGCTGATGGCAGTGTTCGGCCTGATCCCGAAGATCGACCTGCCGTTCGGCGTGCCGATCACGCTGCAGTCGCTGGGCGTGATGCTCGCGGGCTGCCTGCTGGGGCCGCGCCGCGGCTTCCTGGCCATCGCGCTGTTCCTGCTGGCCGTGGCGCTCGGGCTGCCGCTGCTGCCGGGCGGACGCGGCGGGCTGAGCGTGTTCGTGGCTCCGGCCGGCGGCTTTCTCTTCGGCTGGATGTTCGGTGCCTTCGCCTGCGGCCTGCTGATGCGCCTGGCGATGCGGCGCATGGCCGGCGCCACCGGCACGGGCCTGCTGGCCGCGGCCTTCCTGGCGTCGGTGGTCGGCGGCATCGGCGTGGTCTACGCCTTCGGCATCGTCGGGCTTTCGCTGATCGCCCACATGTCGCTGTCGCAGGCCGCGCTGGCGATGCTGGTCTTCATTCCCGGCGACCTCATCAAGTGCGGCATCTGCGCGATGCTCGTGCAGACGGTGATGCGCGGCATGCCGGGCTGGCGGCTCGACCGCGACTGATCGTCTTCTTCAGCCGGGCCGCGCGCCCTGACGGGTGAAGACCGTGGCCGACAGGTAGTCCTTGCGCGGGCCGCGCACCGCGTGGCGGATCTCGAACGAGCCGTCCGGCAGGAAGCGGTAGCTGCTGTCGTAGGTGTCTGGCGTGCACAGGTGCACGGCCGAGCCGGCGAGCGCCGCGCCGTCGCGTTCGATGCCGATGGCGTGGAACAGGCGCGGCCGGGTTTCGGCAAAGTGCACCACGAAGCCGCCCGGCGCGCGCTCGAAGAGGTATTCGCGATGCCCGTCGAATTCCTTGCCGTCGGCCAGCCGTATGCGGCCTTCCTCGCGGTACTTGAGCATGTCCTGGGCGACTTCCGTGAACACCGCGGTGCCGGTCATGGTGGCTTGGCCCTCGATGGTTCGCGCCAGGGCCCAGGCGCCCGCCAGCGCGTCGAACACGGTGTCCGGACCGTCCCAGGGAGCTTGGGGCGGAAGGATGGAAGAGGGGGGCTGCGCGCTCATCCCGGCACTCTACGACAAGCCGTTTTCTCCTTTTCGGAGCGGTGATTGTTTCCACCGTGTGAACACCGCGGTTCCGTTTGCTAAGGGTTTTTACTTAGATATCGGCGCACAATTCTTCCCATGGACCAGCCCTTCAGCTGATCCAGACCAAGAAACAAGAACCGAACCAATTGAAGGACATCCAAATGACCGCCTCGAAGCTCCTCTCCGCCATCTCCATCGCCCTGCTGGCCGCCGCCGGTGCCGCCCACGCCGAAACCTATGAAGGCGTGCATCAGCTGACCTCGGCCGCCAGCCGCGCCGACGTCGCCAGCCAGGCCGTCGTGGCCGCACACAGCGCCAACCCCTACGCCACCGGTGCCAACGCCGGCCCGGCCCAGGTGTTCGTGTCGAACACCAGCCGCGCTGCCGTCCGTGCCGACGCCGTTGCCGCCGCGCACAGTGCCGACCCCTACGCCGAAGGCGCTTCGTCGGGCGTAGCCCCCGTGGTCGCCAGCACCGTTGACCGCGCCGCAGTTCGCGCAGCAGCCCGTGCCGCAGCGCACGGCGACGCCCTGCCGCTGTAATCTTCGGCAGCAAGCCCGCTTCGGCGGGCATCTTTCGATAAAAGCTGGACCATGCATCTGCATGGTCCAGCTTTTATGCGTATGGCGATGCTCATGGCGGGCTCATACGGCGTCCGTATCATGGCCTGCATGCAAATCCAACATCTAGACATCAACCCCGGCCAAACTGCACTCATCTCCATTGATCTGCAGAACAGCAACGTCGCCCGGCAGCTTGCGCCGCATTCCGCCGCCGACGTGGTGCAGCGCGGCAAGCGCATCGCCGACAGCCTGCGCGAGGCGGGCGGCACCGTGGTCTGGGTGAGGGTGGACGTGAGCGCGCTGCTGAGCCTGCCGGCGGACGCATCCATCAGCCGCCCGGCCGGATCGCCCGTGCCGCTGCCCGAGTTCTCCGAACTGGTGCCCGAGCTCGAAGTGCAGGCCGCCGACGTGCGGATCACCAAGCGCCAGTGGGGTGCCTTCTACGGCACCGACCTCGACCAGCAATTGCGCCGCCGCGGCATCAGGACGCTGCTGATGAGCGGCATCGCGACCAACTTCGGCGTCGAGTCGACAGCGCGTGCGGCCTTCGACCGTGGCTACGAACTGGTGTTCGTGGAAGACGCGATGACTTCGCTCGCGGCCGAGCCGCACGATTTCGCGAACCAGCAGGTGTTCCCGCGCATGGGCCGCGTGCGGTCGACCGAGGTGGTGCTGAAGGCCATCGCCGCGGCTGCCGGGCAGCAGCAGCGCTGATTCAGCGCGCGGGCAGCAGCCGCAGCGGGGCGACCAGGAAGGGCGCGGTGCCGGCTGCGCCCGTCTCGTGGACCGTGACGAACCACCGCGCCGCCGCGCCATCCTCCGGCCGCGCGCACAGCGTGCCCGTGTAGAGCAGCCGAGCCGCTTGCGCGTCCTCGCAGTGCACGGCGGTCTCGTCGCAGCAGGTGTCGGGCAGCGAGGCGTCGACGCGCTTCATCAGGCGCAGCGTGAGCCGCTCCGGCGCCCTCGTGCGTTCGCCCTGGCGGGCAGCGGGCACCGTCGCGCGCAGTCGCAGCTCCAGCGGCTCGCCGATGCGCAGGCCCTCGCCGCGCTCCAGCCGGATGTCCGCCAGCGCCACGCGCACGCGGCGCCGCTCGCGCAGCGAGGTGCAGACGAACACCACGGTCAGCACCGAGAACATCGCGAACACCGGCAGGCCGACCAGCATCCACAGCCACTGCCAGCCGCCGGCCAGTGCCCAGGTCATGGCCTGGAAGCCGAAGACCGCGAAGAAAGCCAGCACCGCGAGCGCGATCAGCCAGCCGAGCCGATCGGCGGGCGACTTCGGTGCGCGCTCGGTGGCCTGCGGTGCGCCCGAAGTCCATTGGTCCGGGAGCAGTTCGTCGATGGGCGGCAGGTCGATGGCGGGCTGGTGCTCTTGCATGAAGGCGCGGAGCATAGCTGCCGCCTCCGCCAAAAGGCGCATTGCCTTGCCGCTGGGCATCCCGCATGATGGTGTGGTGCGGAAGGGCGGGCCGCGAGACGTCATGCTTTCGCATTAATGCGCCATGGTGGTGCACTCGGGCGAAAATACCGAGCGCTCCTGCCAGGAAAAACGAAAGCACGATCCTTCGCCGCCAAGGTGGCAACCCCTCACGCATGGCCCTTACTCTCGACCCCGAAGACACGCGCGGACGCATCCACGATCTCGTGTGGTGCGGCTTCTATCCCGATGCCGACGTCGAATGGATGATCACCGACGAGTATCTGGACCCCGACGAGCTCACGGGCGAAGACCGTGCATGGATCAAGGCCGAGGCCGCGCGCGCATGCGCCGCCAAGCGCGCCGCCGAGGCAGGCTGGCCTGCGCTGACCGAATACGACCGGCTCGAAGCCGTGTTCGCGCAGCTGCGTGCCGAGAAGATCATCGCGCTGCATCGCGCCGGCAACTCGCTGGCCGACGGGCATGACGACGTGCGCGAGCAATGGCGCGCCGCGGGGCGCCTGGCGTCGGGCATCCGCGGCTGCTGCTTCTATCACTCGCAGGATCTCGACACGGCAGTGCGCACCGGCCGCCTGCACCTGGCGTTCAGCGGCGGCATGATCCCCGAGATCGACCAGCGCGAGGCCAACACCGTCGTCGTCGGCCGCCGCATCGTCGAGCTGCTGCGCGCCGCTGGCTTCGGCGCGCACTGGAGCGGCGACATCAACGAGCGCATCGAAGCCGACCTCGGCCAATGGCGCAAGCGAGGCCCCTCCGCGTGAGCGTGCAGGCCTGGCAGCCGCCGCGCCGTATCGACGCCATCGATTTCTGGCTGCGCTCGCGGCTGCTGGCCACTGCCCATGCGCTGCGCGAGGCACTGCGGCCCTCGGCCCGGCGCTGGCACTGCGGCAGTCACGCGCTGGCCGATGCGCCCGTCATTGCGCAACACCGCACGCCCCTCTGGTCCGACGGCCGCGCCGATGAATTTCCGCTGGTGGCCGGCAAGGTGCAGAACCTGCGCGTGGCGCGGCGCGCCTTCGACGCGGTCGAGGTGCCGGCGGGCGAGCTGCTGAGCTTCTGGCGGCAGCTCGGGCGGCCCGCTGCCTGGCGCGGCTTCGTGGTCGGGCGCGAATTGCGCGGCGGCTGCGTGGTGCCGACGCTGGCCGGCGGCCTCTGCCAGTTGTCGAATGCGCTGGCGACGGTCGCCGCGCGCGCGGGTTTCGAACTGGTCGAGCGCCACGGGCATACGGCGCGCATCGAGCAGGCCGGCGACGCCGATGGCGATGCGATCGATGCGACCGTGTTCTGGAACTACGTCGATCTCAAGCTGCGCGCCAGGCACGCATGGCGGCTCGAAGTGGAGCTGACCGACAGCGAACTGGTGTTGCGCATCCGCGCGCGTTCACCGCCCACGGCTGCTGCTGCGCCGCTCGTGCTGCGGCGTGCGAACGCAGCGGATGCGCCAGCCGCATTGCCTCTGGCTCGCGGCTGCCTGAGCTGCGACCAGGCCGCGTGCTTTCGCCACCGCCCCCGCGTCGACGTCGAACCGCAGGGGCGCACCGCCGTGCTGGTGGACGGCTGGACGCCGGAGTTCGCGCGCTACCTGCACGCCGCGCATCCGCAGGCCGAGCGCATGCAGCCCGTGCCGCTGCGGCTCGCGTTCTGGCGCCGGCCCGCGACCGGCTGGCAGCGCGAAGCCGTCGCGCAAGGCACGCAGGCCGCGCAAGCACTGTGGGCCGTGAGCCTGCGACGGGCGCTGTGGCAGCGGCTCTGGGCGCGGCACGCGGGGCGGCGGCAGGCGAGCCTGATCGACGGGCAGCGCTGGCTCGCGCTGGCATTCGCAGCGCGGCTGAAGCCGGCGCACACGCAACTGGTGGTCGAGCAATCGCTGCTGCCGCACCTGCAGCGCATCGGCGCGCTCGACGGACGCCGCGTCACCGTGCTGGCCGGCGCATTGCCGATGGCCGAGATCGAACGCCGGCTCGATGCCGCCGCGCACCGCTGGCCCGGCGATGAAACGCTGCGCGACTTCCGCGCCGACCCCGCGCTGGCGCTGGCCGAGGCGCAGGCTCTTGCACGCGCGGTGGCCGTGGTCACGCCGCATGCGCAGGCCGCGGCGCGGATCGAGCGGCTTGCGCCACGGGCCGCGCTGGTGCGGCTCGACTGGGTGCTGCCCCAGGCCAAGACCGTTGCCAGTGGGCGCGCCGACCCGCCCCTCGTCGTGTTCGCGGCAAGCGCATTGGCCCGCAAGGGCGCACGCGAACTCGCCGCCGCGCTGCAAGGCTGGCCGTGCCGCCTGCGCGTGCTGGGCGCGCCGTCGAGCGACGCGCGGCTCTGGCAAGGCATTGCGCAGGTCGAGCACATGAACTGGCAGGGCGACGCGCTGGCGGGCGCCAGCGTGGTCGTGCTGCCGGCGCACATCGAGCATGCGCCGCGCGCGGTCCTGCGCGCGGTGGCGGCCGGCGTGCCGGTGGTGGCCTCGACCGCCTGCGGCCTCTCGGCCCTGCCTGGCGTGCGCGAGGTCGCGCCGGGCGACGTGGAATCGCTGCGCGCCGCCGTGCGCGCCGCCTGCAGTAACTGAACGGAGAACAACACACGTGGCATCGATCGAACAGGCCCGAGCGGCCCTGGCTCCCCATGGCGCGCTGGCGCCGCAGTCCGCGGCCGAGCACTGGCGCGGCGACATCGCGCTGCCGCCCGCCATCGAGGCTTTCTATGCGCAGGTCGGCCCGCTGGGCGACTGGATCAACGAGCGCGTGGGCCACGCGGGCCTCTCGATCCCGACCGCCGGCAACGACTTCAGCATCCCGCCGCTCGCGCGCCTGTGGCAGCTGCAGGCCGGCTACCGCTGGCACGGCATCACCGGCGAGCGCCTGTCCGGCTGGCCCGATCATTGGCTGGTGGTGGCCGACCAGGGCGCGGACCCGTTCATCTTCGACCTGCGCACCGGCGCGATACAGTTCGCCTTCCACGGCGCGGGCGCGTGGCAGGACGACGAACCGATCTTTGCCGACATCCTCGAGATGGCCGCGTGCCTCGGCACCATGGGCCAGGTCTGGGAGGAAGCCGGCGACGACATCTTCCTGGACGACGATTCCGTCAATCCGCTATACCGCGCGCGGCTGGTCGAACGGCTGGCACCGCTGCTCGGCGGTGCCGCGGCGGCGGAAGGGCTGGCGGCCGCGTTCGACTGGTAGCGGCGCCGCGCAGGCAGGCAATCAAGAAAAAGAACCCGGGAGCAATTCATGACCATCGACCTCCAGACGCTCAGGTGCGGCGAATGCGGCAGCAGCGTGCTCAAGCGCACGGGCCTCAACGAATACACCTGCGAGCACTGCGGCTCGGTCACGCTGGTCGAGGACAACGTGTCCGACCGGCTGGAGCGCGTGCTCGACCAGGTGAAGAACGAGGCCGGCCGGCGGCTCGCGGCCGAGGAGGCGCTCAAGCAGAAACTGATGCTGCGCAAGATCGGCATCGGCGTGATCGCGGTGCTCGGCGTGGTGCTGGTGGGGCGCATCGTGGGGCTGTTGATCGGCTCCGGCAAGCCGTCGCCCGATGCGCGCCCCGCCGCGGTGGCCGCGATCGACCGCACCATTCCGCCCGACGGGCTGAAGCTCGGCGAGCCGCGCCAGGTGCTGGTGGGCACCGGCAGCTCGGCCCTGCCCAAGCTGCTGGTGGTGGCGCGCAACGAGACCGGCAAGCCGCTTTCGCGTGCCGGCGTGCGCGCCATCTACTACGACGGCGACTCGCGGCTCGACGAGCGCAGCGAGATGCTGCCGGTGTCGGTGCTGCAGCCCGGGGAAAGTGCGCCCGCGCTCATCGACATGCCCAGCGGCAAGAACATCACCCGGCAGGAGCTGCGCGTGCAGAAGCTGGCCGAGCCCTACAGCGCCACCGAGGGGCCGCGCATGACCTTCTCGCGCGTGCGGCTGGTGCAGCAGGGCGAGCGCGTGCGGCTGGTAGGCCGCATCGCCAATGCGCGCACCGACGGCGTGGAGATCGGCGGCATCGAGGTGCTGGCCACGCTGTACGACGACGCCGGCCAGGTGATCGGCATCGGCCACGGCTACGGGCAGGCCAACGAGATCCAGCCGGGCGCGCAGACCTCGGTGGACGTCAGCATCGCCCGCTTCGGCCGTGCGGCTGCGGTCGCGGCTTGGGACTACCGCATCGGCTACAGCATCGTCGGGGCTTCAGGCGCGCGCACTCCGGTGCTGAGCGCCGACCGCGTGATCCGCGCCACCGGCGGACCGGAGAACTTCAACCCCGAACTGCGGCTGGGGACCGACGACCTGCTGGCCAGCGACAGCGAGCGCTTCGACGCCAGGCAGCTGGAGCTGCTGCCGCTGATCGACGGGCGCAACAACATCCAGCAGCGGCTGTTCCTGACCGAGCTGGTGAACCGCAGCGCCGACGCGATCGTGCTGGCGCCGGGCGGCGTGATCTCGCGCTTCAGCGGCAGCAAGGCGCGCGGCACGACCAACATTTCGGGGCTGGCCTACCTGTATCCCGGCGAGCGCTTTCCCATCTTCCTCGAACCGGAAGACATGGAGAAGCTGACCGAGACCCGCATCGAATGGAAGCCGATGCGCCGCGCCGCCATGCCGGGCCCGCGCAAGCCGCTGGAAGTGCGCGTGACGGGCACCAAGGCCCAGACCGGCAGCGTGCTGCTGAACTTCACCCAGCGCTTCACCTACAAGAGCGTGGAGGTGACGGGCAGCGTGAAGAACCCGGGCAACGGCATCGTCGGCAAGGTGCGGCTGTGGGTGAGCCTGCGCGACCGCGGCGGGCAGCTCACGGGCTTCAAGCTGGTGGAAAACCTGCCGGCCATCGCGCCGGGCGAGAGCGTGCCGTTCCAGGTGAACGTGGAGCAGAACGGCCGGGACTTCGCGAGCGTGACCACGCTATACCAAACCGAATAGCCCCTCCCGCGACGGCGTTGGGCGGTTCGCGCCATGATCGAGCCATGATTCCGTTATCGATCCTCGACCTCTCCCCGATCACCGAGGGCAGCGACGCCGCGCAGTCGTTCCGCAACTCGCTCTCGCTGGCGCAGCATGGCGAGAAGCTCGGCTACACGCGCTACTGGCTCGCCGAGCACCACGGCATGCCGGGCATCGCGAGCGCGGCCACGGCGGTGTTGCTGTCGTACGTGGGCGCGGGCACGTCCACCATCCGCATCGGCGCCGGCGGCGTGATGCTGCCGAACCACTCGCCGCTGGTGATCGCCGAGCAGTTCGGCACCCTCGAGTCGCTGTACCCGGGGCGCGTCGACCTGGGCCTGGGCCGCGCGCCCGGCTCCGACCAGCGCACCGCGCGGGCGCTGCGCCGCAACCTCGAATCGGATTCCGACCAGTTCCCGCAGGACGTGATCGAGCTGATGGACTTCATGTCGAAGAACCCGCAGCAGGCGGTGCGCGCGGTGCCCGGCGCGGGGCTCGAGGTGCCGGTGTGGATCCTCGGCTCCAGCACCTTCGGCGCGCAGCTGGCGGCGCACCTGGGGCTGCCCTATGCGTTTGCCTCGCACTTCGCGCCGCAGCAGATCATGCAGGCCATCCAGATCTACCGCGAGACCTTCAAGCCCTCGGCGCAGCTGAGCAAGCCGTACGTGATGCTGGGCTTCAACGTGTTCGCGGCCGATACCGACGAGGAGGCCGAGTTCCGCGCCACCTCGTGGCAGCAGGCCTTCGTGAACCTGCGTAGCGGGCGGCCCGGTCGCCTGCCGCCGCCGGTCGAGAACTACCGCCAGAAGGTCGGCCCCGCGGAAAACGCCTTGCTCGACTCGGTGCTGTCGTGCTCCGCGGTCGGCTCGGTCGAGACGGTGAAGAAGGGCGTGGAAGCGTTCGTCGCGCGCACGGGCGCGGACGAACTCATGATCACCTCGCAGGTGTTCGACCACGCTGCCCGGCTGCGCTCCTACGAGCTGCTCGCCGCGGCCTTCGGCCAGACGGCGAAGCAGTAGCGCCGGGGCTCAGGCCCGCTTGCGGGCTTCCTCGTCCACGAGGTCCTTCTTCGAGAGCTTGCCCACGGCGGTCTTGGGCAGCTCCGCGCGAATCTCCAGCGCGCCGATCATCTCGTGCTTGCCGAGGCGGTCTTTCAGGAAGGCCTTGAGCGCATCGAGCGTCAATTCGCCCGCGCCTTCCTTCAGTTTCACGAAGGCCTTGGGCGACTGGCCGCGGTATTCGTCGGGAATGCCGATCACGCAGACTTCGGCCACGGCGGGGTGCTCGTACACCGCTTCTTCCAGCACGCGCGGATAGACGTTGTAGCCGCCGCACAGCAGCATGTCCTTGGTGCGGTCGACGATGTAGAAATAGCCGTCGGCGTCCATCTTCGCGACGTCGCCGCTGCGGAAGTAGCCGTCGGGCGTCATCGACTCGGCGGTGGCCTTGGGGTTGTTCCAGTAGCCCTTCATCACGTTCGGCCCCTTGATGCAGAGCTCGCCGGCTTCGCCGAACGCGGTGACGTCCTTCGACGGATCGTCCAGGCTCACCAGCTTGATGCGCACCTGCGGCAGCGGCATGCCGCACGACCCCGCCTTGCAAACGCCGCGCGCGGGCGTGAAGGTGCCCACGGGCGAGGTCTCGGTCATGCCCCAGCCTTCGTTGAGGTGGCAGCCGGTGAGTTCGAAGAAGCGCTGCTCCACTTCCACCGGCAGCGGCGCGCCGCCGGAGCCGCAGAACTTGAGCGAGCGCAGGTCCATCTCCTTCGCCTTGGGGTGCGAGAGGATGGCGGTGTACATCGTCGGCACGCCGGGAAACACGCTGATCCTGCTGGCGGCCAGCTCGTTCATCACCGCATCCACGTCGAAGCGCGTGTGCAGCACCAGCGCGGCGCCCAGGCGAACGCCGAGCAGCATGGCGGCGCTGAGCGCGAAGATGTGGAAGAGCGGCAGCACGACCAGGAAGCGCTCGCTGCCCTCGTCGAGGATCGGCGGATCGCCCCTGGTCGATTCGTAGTACTGCGCCGAGGCCGACGTGAGGTTGGCGTGCGTGAGCATCGCGCCCTTGGGCAGGCCGGTGGTGCCGCCGGTGTACTGCAGCACGACGATTTCCTCGGCCAGGTCACCGAGCGGATGCGTCTGGTGCGTGCCTTCGCTCTTGAGCAGGTCGGTGAAGCGCAGGTGGCGGTCGTCGGTCGGCACGGGCGCGATCTGGCCGGCGCCCTGCAATTGGGCCTGCACCTTGTCGCCCGCGGCGCCGTAGTCGCCGAGGCTGCCGACCACGAGCTTGCGCAGGCGCGAGCTGTCGAGCAGGCGCGCCATCTGCGGATACAGGTTGACGAGGTCGAGCGTGATGAGGATGTCGGTGCGGCTGTCCTCGATCTTGTGGGCCAGCACGCGCTCGGCGTCGAGCGGCGAGTAGTTCACCACCGTGCCGCCGGCCTTCAGCACCGCGAAGAAGGCGATGGGGTAGTGGGGCGTGTTCGGCAGGTACAGGCCTACGTGCACGCCGGGCTTCACGCCCAGGTCCTGCAAACCCTTGGCTGCGCGTTCGACCGCCGCGCCCAGCTCGCTGTAGGTGATGGCCTGGCCCATGAACTCCACGGCCGAATGCTCGGGCCAGCGCGTGACGGCTTCATCGAGCATCTGCTGCACCGGCTTGACGGGCAGCTCGGCGTCCCAGCGCATGCCGGGCGGGTAGTTGCGCGTCCAGGGGGTGTCGTTGCCGGACCGGGCGGCGGGGGAGGGGGTGGCCATGCGTCTTGTCTCCGCTGTGCTTTTGCGGCACTTTAGCGCCGGCCTTTCGCATCGCGCAGCGGCAGCTGACAAGCCGGCGACACGGGTTTTCCCGATTTCCCACACACGGGAAGCCCCTAACGCGAGGCTGGGACAATGGCGGGCTTATGGCAAAGCAACGGATCGTGGTGGGACTGAGCGGCGGGGTGGACTCCGCGGTGACTGCGCACCTGCTCAAGCAGCAGGGGCACGAGGTGGTCGGCATCTTCATGAAGAACTGGGAAGACGACGACGACAGCGAATACTGCTCGTCGAACATCGACTTCGTGGATGCGGCCAGCGTGGCAGACGTGCTGGGCATCGAGATCGAGCACGTCAACTTTGCGGCCGACTACAAAGACCGCGTGTTCGCCGAGTTCCTGCGCGAATACAAGGCAGGCCGCACGCCCAACCCCGACGTGCTGTGCAACGCCGAGATCAAGTTCAAGGCGTTTCTCGACCACGCCATGCGGCTGGGCGCCGAGAAGATCGCCACCGGGCACTACGCGCGCGTTCGCCTGAACGAGGCCACCGGCAGGCACGAGCTGCTGAAGGGACTCGACCCGTCGAAGGACCAGAGCTACTTCCTGCACCGGCTGAACCAGGCCCAGCTGTCGAAGACGCTGTTCCCGGTGGGCGAACTGCACAAGACCGAGGTGCGCCGCATCGCCGAGGAAATCGGCCTGCCTAATGCGAAGAAAAAAGACTCGACCGGCATCTGCTTCATCGGCGAGCGGCCTTTCCGCGATTTCCTCAACCGCTACATCTCCAAGGAGCCGGGCCCGATCAAGGACGATCGCGGCCGCAAGCTGGGCGAGCACCAGGGGCTGAGCTTCTACACGCTGGGGCAGCGGCAGGGGCTGGGCATCGGCGGCGTGAAGGAGAAGGGCGCGCAGAGGGGCTCGGGCGACCATTCGCCCTGGTTCGTGGCGCGCAAGGACGTCGAGAAGAACACGCTGTGGGTGGTGCAGGGGCATGACCATCCGTGGCTGCTGTCGTCGGAACTGAAGGCGGACGATGCGAGCTGGGTGTCGGGCGAGGCGCCCGCCGCCGGGAGCTACGGCTCGAAGGCGCGCTACCGCCAGGCCGACGCGGCCTGCGAGATGGGTGCGGGCGACGGCGGCAATGCGGCGGCGTTCAGCCTGCGCTTCGGCGAGGCGCAATGGGCCGTGACGCCGGGCCAGTCGGCCGTGCTGTACGACGGCGAACGCTGCCTGGGCGGCGGCGTCATCGTCTGATTCAGGGAGCCGAGCGCACCGATTCGTCGACCTGCACGAGTTCGAGCGGGTAGCGCTTGCCGGCGAGGTAGTCTTCCACGCACTGCAGCAGCAGCGGGGTGCGATGCCGCGCCACGCTGGCGCGGATTTCGTCCGGCGTCATCCAGAGCGTGCGCACGATGCCGTCGTCCAACGCGCGGCCCGCCTCGAAGGCGCCCAGCGTGCCGGTGAAGCAGAAGCGCATGTAGGTCACGTCTTCGCCGCGCTCGGCCAGCGGACGGGAGCGCGCCATGTAGATGCCGACCAGCGCCGTGGGCGTGAAGTGGTGGGCGGTTTCCTCGAGCGTTTCGCGCACGCAGCCCTCGGCCGGCGATTCGCCGGGGTCGAGGTGGCCGGCGGGCGTGTTGAGCCTCAGGCCGTCGCCGGCCTGTTCTTCGACGAGCAGGAAGCGCCCGTCGCGTTCGATCACCGCAGCCACGGTGACATTGGGTTTCCAGCGCGTGGCGGCAGCCATCTTTTCTTGTCCTTGCTCTGTTCTAGCGCAGCACGTAGCCGCTGAAGCGCCACATGCGGTCGCGGTCGAGGTGAAAGCTCACGAGTTCGCGCAGCGTGCCGTCGGGGCGGTTGGCGAAGCGGGTTTCGTATTCGATGCTGACATATTGGCCGTCGGTGTCGTGGTCGGAGTCGGCCACGACCTGGCGGTTGACCGCGACCCATGTTCGCATGCGCGGCGCGCCGAGTGGCGCACGGCTGCTGGCGACCTGGTCGATGAATTCGGCGCGCGTCACGCGCTTGCGGGTGGCGGCCGTGGCGCCGTCCCAGAGTTCGCCGGTCTTGCCCTGGTCGATCATCTGGATCGCCTGCATGCCGCCTCGCACCATGTCGCCGGCCTCCACCTCCTGGGCGGCGGCCGGCCCGATCCAGCTCCAGGACAGCATGGCGGCGAGCAGGAGCCTGATCATGGGTTTCATTCGTCTCGCTTCGATATGGCCAAAGACCTTTGGAGACTTCAGCGGGGCATAGATTCCCCGCAGGCCTGTGAGCGTGCGCTTCCGATCTTGAGCACGCTGTCCGCGTCGATCGTCTCGAGGCGGTATCCCAACCCGTAGATGGCCAGCAGCAGGAAGCCATTGGATGGGCGCAGGTCGAGCTTGGTGCGCAGCCGCGAGACATGCGTGTCGAGCGAGCGCGACAGCGCCTCGATGCCCAGCCCCCACACGGCTTCGTGCAGGTGCTCGCGCGACAGCAGCCGCCCGATGTTCTGGAACAGGAACAGCGCCAGTTCGTACTCGCGGTTCTTCAGTTCGACCTCCTTGCCATGCACTTTCAGTACCCGTGAAGGCGGATAGAAGTGATAGGGACCGAACACCAGCTCGGGCTCGTGGCGGGCGGGGTAGGAGCGGCGAAACAGCGCATTGACGCGGGCTTCGAGCTCGCCCGCCCTGATGGGCCTGGCCATGAAGTCGTCGGCGCCGGCGTTGAGCCCCTCGATCATGTCGTCCTCGTCGCGACGGGCGGTCACGAACAGGATGGGCAGCCGGCTCTTGAGATCGACCCGGATGCTCTTCACCACTTCGGGGCCCACCATGTCGGGCAGGTTCCAGTCGAGTATGAGCAGGTCGAAGGTTTGCCGGCGCAGCGAATGCAGCAGCACCTTTCCTGCAGTGAACGTATGGCACTCATGGCCGAGCGCCACCATGGTTTGGTTGATCAGCCTGCGTTGGTCGGGGCCATCGTCGAGTACAGCAATACGCATTCCATCCCTCTTTTTCCTCCCTTCGCCAGCCTCCATGAGCTGGCGATAGGAGGCGCAGTCTATCCACCGGGCACTGGCGCGAGAAAAATCGGGATGCAACTAATGCACGCTATTCCGATTTTTATAAATCGATCTAATAACAATTAGCTAATTTTAAATGCAGATATCTAGTTATTAGATCAACGGTTCTATTGACTTGTTAGCGAACTTGTTAATTCAAGGCGTTGCCGCAGGCTTGCCGTGGTGTCCAGGTCGATCCGAGTGCCATATGCAGGCTATCGAATACCCGAATTTGCTATCAATTGAATAGCTGCTAGGCCAGCAAATACAGGCCTTCCAAAAGAAGCGGGAAGGGAATCTGCGAGACAACGGCGGGCTGTAATCTTGCTGTAAGCTCTGCCCGCATTCCGTGTGCCCCCTTGCTCTGAGGAGAACTCTATGCTGATAGGCGTGCCTGCCGAGATACTGGCTGGCGAAACCCGAGTGGCCGTGACACCCGAGACGGTGAAGAAACTTTCGGCCTCGGGGCACACGGTGCGCGTGCAGTCCGGGGCCGGCGTTGCAGCCAGCGTGACCGATGCGGCGTACCAGGCCGCGGGCGCGGAGATCACCGACCGGGCCGGCGCCTTCGGTGCCGACATGGTGCTCAAGGTGCGCACACCCACCGACGACGAGACCGCGCTGCTCAAGTCCGGCGCCGTCGTCATCGGCATGCTCAATCCATTCGATGCTGCCGGCCTGCAGCGCCTGGCCGCAGCCGGCGTCACCGCCTTCGCGCTGGAAGCCGCGCCGCGCACCACGCGCGCCCAGAGCATGGACGTGCTCTCTTCTCAGGCCAACATCGCCGGCTACAAGGCCGTGATGATCGCGGCCGACAAATACCAGCGCTTCTTCCCCATGCTCATGACGGCGGCCGGCACCGTGAAGGCCGCGCGCGTCGTCATCCTGGGCGTCGGCGTGGCCGGCCTGCAGGCCATTGCCACGGCCAAGCGCCTGGGCGCCGTCATCGAGGCCTCCGACGTGCGCCCGAGCGTGAAAGAGCAGATCGAATCGCTGGGCGGCAAGTTCATCGAAGTCTCCTACGACACCGATGAAGAAAAGGAAGCCGCCGTCGGCGTCGGCGGCTACGCCAAGCCCATGCCCGCGAGCTGGCTGGCGCGCCAGCAGGTCGAGGTGGCCAAGCGCGTGGCGCTGGCCGACATCGTCATCAGCACCGCGCTCATCCCCGGTCGCGCCGCGCCCACGCTCATCACCGAGGACATGGTCAAGGCCATGAAGCCGGGTTCGGTGATCGTCGACATCGCCGCGGGCAAGGGCGCCGATGGCGTGGGCGGCAACTGCCCGCTGTCGGAAGCCGACAAGACAGTGGTCAAGCACGGCGTGACCATCGTGGGCGAGACCAACCTCGCGGCGCTCGTGGCGGCCGACGCATCGGCGCTCTATGCGCGCAACGTGCTCGACTTCCTCAAGCTCATCGTCACCAAGGAGGGCGCGCTGAAGATCGACCTCGAGGACGACATCGTCGCCGCCTGCCGCATGACGCAGGACGGCCAGGTCACCCGCAAGTAAGCCAGCGAACACGCGAGGAGAAGAGCAAATGGATCCCGTATCCCATACCGTCATCAACCTGATCATCTTCGTGCTGGCCATCTACGTGGGCTACCACGTGGTGTGGACCGTCACGCCCGCGCTGCACACGCCGCTGATGGCCGTGACCAACGCCATCTCGGCCATCGTGATCGTGGGCGCCATGCTGGCGGCCGCGCTCACCACCACGCCGCTGGGCAAGACCATGGGCGTGCTGGCCGTGGCGCTGGCCGCGGTGAACGTCTTCGGCGGCTTCCTGGTCACGCGGCGCATGCTGGAGATGTTCAAGAAGAAAGAAAAGAAGAGCGCCCCCAAGGCCGAAGAGGGAGCCGCCAAGTGAGCATGAACCTCGTCACGCTGCTGTACCTGGTGGCCAGCGTCTGCTTCATCCAGGCCCTGAAGGGGCTGTCCCATCCCACCACCTCGATCCGCGGCAACATCTTCGGCATGACCGGCATGGCGATCGCCGTGCTGACGACCATCGCGCTGATCCACGGGCTGACGCGCTCGCTCGGCGTGAATTTCGCCACCGGCATCGGCTGGGTGCTGGCGGCCGTGGTCGTCGGCGGCGGGCTGGGCGCCTTCATGGCCAACAAGGTCGAGATGACCAAGATGCCCGAGCTGGTCGCCTTCATGCACAGCATGATCGGCCTGGCGGCGGTGTTCATCGGCGTGGCCGCGGTGGCCGAGCCCTGGGCCTTCGGCATCACGGCCGCACCCGTGGCCGCGCTCATCGGCGCGCAGACGCCCGACGGCGCCGTGGTGCTGGACGGCTTCGTGCGCTACGCCATTCCGTACGGCAACCGGCTCGAACTGTTCCTGGGCGCGGCCATCGGCGCCATCACCTTCAGCGGCTCGGTCATCGCCTTCGGCAAGCTGTCGGGCAAGTACAAGTTCCGCCTGTTCCAGGGCGCGCCGGTGCAGTTCAAGGGCCAGCACATGCTCAACCTGGTGCTGGGCCTGCTGACCATCGCACTGGGCCTGCTGTTCGTGGCCACCGAGAGCTGGGGCGCGTTCTTCGCGATGCTGGCGCTGGCCTTCGTGATGGGCGTGCTCATCATCATCCCGATCGGCGGGGCCGACATGCCTGTGGTGGTGTCGATGCTCAACAGCTACTCGGGCTGGGCGGCCGCGGGCATCGGCTTCAGCCTGAACAACGCGATGCTGATCGTGGCGGGCTCGCTGGTGGGCTCCTCGGGCGCCATCCTGAGCTACATCATGTGCAAGGCCATGAACCGCTCGTTCTTCAACGTGATCCTGGGCGGCTTCGGCGGCGAGGCGGCCACCACCGGCGGCGCGGCCAAGGAGCAGCGCCCGGTGAAGACCGGCAGCGCCGACGACGCGGCCTTCGTGCTGGGCAACGCCGAGACGGTGGTGATCGTGCCGGGCTACGGCCTGGCGGTGGCGCGCGCGCAGCATGCGGTGAAGGAGCTCGCGCAGAAGCTCACCGACAAGGGCATCACCGTGAAGTACGCCATCCACCCGGTGGCCGGCCGCATGCCCGGCCACATGAACGTGCTGCTGGCCGAGGCCGAGGTGCCCTACGACCAGGTCTTCGAGATGGAGGACATCAACGGCGAGTTCGGCCAGGCCGACGTGGCGATCATCCTGGGCGCCAACGACGTGGTGAACCCCGCCGCGCACACCAAGGGCAGCCCGATCTACGGCATGCCCATCCTGGAGGCCTACAAGGCCAAGACCGTCATCGTGAACAAGCGCTCCATGGCCGCCGGCTATGCGGGACTGGACAACGAACTGTTCTACATGGACAAGACCATGATGGTCTTTGGGGATGCCAAGAAAGTAGTGGAAGATATGCGCAAGGCCATCGAATAGGCCCGGGTCCGTGCCGCGCCGAGCGGCGCGCTTCCTCTCGGCGCCGCTTCGTGCGCCGTTTTCGTTTTCAACAGTCCGACCCCCGGAGGAGACAAATCCAATGACCGATCGTCCCTGGCTCAGCAGCTACCCGCAGGGTGTGCCCGCAGATATCGATGCATCGCACTACCCCTCGCTGGTCGCGCTCATGGAAGAGAGCTTTTCCAAGTACGCCGAACGCACGGCCTACAGCTTCATGGGCAAGGACATCAGCTACGGCGAGACCGACAGGCAGAGCAAGGCCTTCGCGGCCTACCTGCAGGGACTGGGCCTGGTGAAGGGCGACCGCGTCGCCGCGATGATGCCCAACTGCCCGCAGTACCCGATCGCGGTCGCGGCCATCCTGCGCGCCGGCCTGATCCTGGTCAACGTGAACCCGCTCTACACGCCGCGCGAACTCGAGCACCAGCTCAAGGACTCGGGCGCGAAGGCCATCGTCATCATGGAGAACTTCGGCACCACGCTGCAGCAGTGCATCGCGTCCACGCCGATCAAGCACATCGTGCTGGCCTCCATGGGCGACCGCCTCGGCTTCCTGAAGGGCGCGCTGGTCAACTACGTGGTGCGCAACGTCAAGAAGCTGGTGCCCCACTTCAGCCTGCCCGGCGCGGTGCGCTTCAACGACGCGCTCGACAAGGGCGCGAGCGGCTCGCTCAAGCCGGCGGCCATCGGCCCCGACGACGTGGCCGTGCTGCAGTACACCGGCGGCACCACCGGCGTGTCGAAGGGCGCGGTGCTGCTGCATCGCAACGTGATCGCCAACGTGCTGCAGTCCGAAGCCTGGAACGAGCCGGCCATGGCCAAGGTGCCTGCCAACGAGCAGCCCACGGGCGTGTGTGCGCTGCCGCTGTATCACATCTTCGCGTTCACGGTCGGCATGATGCTGAGCATGCGCACGGGCGGCAAGCTGATCCTGATCCCGAATCCGCGCGACATCCCTGCCGTGCTGAAGGAACTGTCGAAGCACACGATCCACAGCTTCCCGGCCGTCAACACGCTGTTCAACGGCCTGGCGAACCACCCCGACTTCAACACCGTCAACTGGAAGAACCTGAAGATCTCGGTGGGCGGCGGCATGGCCGTGCAGGCCGCGGTGGCCAAGCTCTGGCTCGAGAAGACCGGCTGCCCCATCTGCGAGGGCTACGGCCTCTCGGAGACCTCGCCGTCGACCACCTGCAACCCGACCAACAGCACCGCCTACACCGGCACCATCGGCCTGCCGCTGCCGAGCACCTGGCTCAAGCTGCTCGACGACGAAGGCAACGAAGTGCCCATGGGCGAGCGCGGCGAAATCGCGATCAAGGGCCCGCAGGTGATGGCCGGCTACTGGCAGCGTCCCGACGAGACCGCCAAGGTCATGACGCCCGACGGCTACTTCAAGAGCGGCGACATCGGCGTGGTCGACGAGCGCGGCTACTTCAAGGTGGTCGACCGCAAGAAGGACATGATCCTGGTGTCGGGCTTCAACGTGTACCCGAACGAGGTGGAAGACGTGGTGGCACTGATTCCGGGCGTGCTCGAATGCGCGGCGGTCGGCGTGCCCGACGAGAAGACCGGCGAGGCCGTGAAGCTCGTGATCGTGAAGAAAGACCCGTCGCTCACCGAGGCGCAGGTGCGCGAATACTGCCGGGCAAACCTTACGGGTTACAAGCAGCCGCGAATCGTAGAGTTTCGTACCGACATGCCGAAGACGCCTGTCGGCAAGATCCTGCGCCGCGAGTTGCGCGACGCCAGAAAGTAAGGGTTCGGCCCGGGTAGGGCCACGGCATCGATCTTGCATATTCGCGGGTCGATGTTTCGATTCATCCTGACCCGCGTGAGCTTGCTGGTGCCGACGTTCATCGGCATGACGCTGCTCGCCTTCTTTCTCATCCGGCTGGTGCCCGGCGACCCCATCGAGACGATGGCCGGCGAGCGCGGCATCGACCCCGCGCGCCACGCCGAGCTGCGCACCGCCTACGGCTTCGACAAGCCGGTGATCGTGCAGTACGGCATCTACATCGCCCGCGTGCTGCACGGCGACCTGGGCAAGTCGCTCATCACGCAGGACACGGTGATGAGCGAGTTCCTCGCGCTCTTCCCGGCCACCGTCGAACTCGCGGTCTGCGCGATTCTCTTCGCGCTGCTGCTGGGCCTGCCGGCCGGCATCCTGGCGGCGGTGCGGCGCAACTCCATCTTCGACCACGGCGTGATGGCCACGTCGCTCACCGGCTACTCGATGCCGATCTTCTGGTGGGGGCTGCTGCTGATCCTGTTCTTCTCGGTGCAGCTCGGATGGACGCCGGTGTCGGGGCGCATCGCGGTGCAGTACTACATCGAGCCAGAGACCGGGTTCCTGCTGATCGACTCGCTGCGCGCCGGCGACACCGGCGCGTTCTGGTCGGCCCTGCATCACCTGATATTGCCGGCGGTCGTGCTCGGCACCGTGCCGCTCGCGGTGATCGCGCGCATGACGCGCTCGGCCATGCTCGAGGTGCTGGGCGAGGACTACATCCGCACCGCGCGCGCCAAGGGCCTGTCGCGCTTTCGCGTGGTCGGGCTGCACGCGCTGCGCAATGCGCTCATTCCGGTGGTGACCGTGATCGGCCTGCAGGTGGGCGTGCTGTTCACCGGCGCCATCCTCACCGAGACCATCTTCTCGTGGCCGGGCGTCGGCAAGTGGCTCATCGAGGCCATCGGCCGGCGCGACTACCCGGTGCTGCAGGGCGGCATGCTGCTGCTCGGCGGCATCGTGATGCTGGTGAACCTGCTCGTCGACGTGGCCTATGGCGTCATCAACCCGCGCATCCGGCGCTGAGCTCATGGCCTCGACACAAACCATTTCCAACGGTGCGAAAAGCACCGCACCTCCCGGCCCCTGGCGCGAGTTCTGGACGGCCTTCTCGGCCAACCGCGGCGCGGTCATCGGGCTGGCCACCATCGTCTTCCTGCTGCTGATCGCGCTGTTAGCGCCGTGGATTGCGCCGCATGCGCCCAACGAAACCAACAGCGCCGTCTTCCTGCTGCCGCCGGCATGGCAGCAGGGCGGCTCCATGAGCTACCTGCTTGGCACCGATGCCATCGGGCGCGACATTCTTTCGCGGCTCATGCATGGCGCGCGGCTTTCGCTGTCGATCGGCGTGGCGGTGGTGGCGATATCGGTGGTCGCGGGCGTGGTGCTCGGGCTCATCGCGGGCTTCTTCCGTGGCGTGCTCGAGATCGCGATCATGCGGCTCATGGACATCGTGCTCACGCTGCCCAGCCTGCTGCTGGCCATCGTGATCGTCGCCATCCTCGGGCCGGGGCTGGTCAACGCGATGCTGGCGGTGGCCATCGTGGTGCTGCCGCACTATGTGCGCATCACGCGCGCGGCGGTCATCGCCGAGGTCTCGCGCGACTACGTGACCGCCGCACGCGTGAGCGGCGCAGGCACGCTGCGCCTGATGTTCCGCGAGGTGCTGCCCAACTGCGCCGCGCCGCTGATCGTGCAGGCCTCGCTCGGCATCTCCACGGCCATCCTCGACGCGGCGGCGCTCGGCTTCCTGGGCCTCGGCGCGCAGCCACCGTCGCCCGAATGGGGAACCATGCTGGCCGACGCGCGCGAGTTCGTGCTGCGCGCCTGGTGGGTCGTCACCTTCCCGGGCCTGGCGATCCTGATGGCCGTGCTGGCTTTCAACCTGCTGGGCGACGGCTTGCGAGACGCGCTCGACCCCAAGCTCAAGCGCTGAAGCAAAGGAAAGCACAGATGCCTTTGCTTGACATCAAGGACCTGCACGTCGAGTTCCCCACGCAAGGCGGCGTGCTGCACGCGGTCGATGGCGTGAGCCTCACGCTCGAGGAGGGCGAGGTGCTCGGCATCGTCGGCGAATCGGGCTCGGGCAAGAGCGTCACGATGATGGCGCTGATGGGCCTGGTCGGCTTTCCGGGCCGTGTGCGCGCGGAGCACATGCGCTTTGCCGGCAAGGAACTGCTGGGCATTTCCGACAAGGCGCGGCGCTCGCTGGTCGGCAAGGAAGTGGCCATGATCTTCCAGGAGCCGACCACCAGCCTCAACCCCTGCTTCACCATCGGCTTCCAGCTGATGGAGACATTGCGGCTGCACCTGAAGCTCGACAAGCGCGATGCGAAGCGCCGCGCGACGGAGCTGCTCGAACAGGTCGGCATTCCCGCCGCGTCGTCGCGCCTGGGCAGCTATCCGCACCAGCTCTCGGGCGGCATGAACCAGCGCGTGATGATCGCGATGGCCATCGCCTGCAACCCGCGCCTGCTGATCGCCGACGAGCCGACCACCGCGCTCGACGTGACCATCCAGGCGCAGATCCTCGACCTGCTGCGCGACCTGCAGAGGGAGCGCGGCATGGCGCTGGTGCTCATCACGCACAACATGGGCGTGGTGAGCGAGATGGCGCAGCGCATCGCGGTGATGTACGCGGGCCAGGTGATGGAGCACCAGCGCGTCGATCGGCTCTTCGCATCGCCGCAGCATCCCTACACCGAGGCCCTGCTCGCGGCTTTGCCCGAACGCGTTGCGCCCGAGGGCCGGCTCGCCACCATCAGCGGCATGGTGCCGGGCGTGCACGACCGGCCGGCGGGTTGCCTGTTCGCGCCGCGCTGCGGCTACGTCACCGAGCGCGCCTGCCATGTGCGGCCGGCGCTGCGCGAATGGCAGGGCGCGGAAGTGCGATGCCACTTTCCGCTCGGCGAGCCGGGGCGCAAGGCGGCCATCGAAAGCGACCCGCCGAAGCGGCGAACGGCCGACGAGGTGCTGCCATGAGCGAAGCATCGACCGGTACCTCGAACGAAGTGGTCGTCGAGGCGACCCATCTGCAGCGCACCTACGACATCCGCCGCGGCATGTTCCGCGCGCCGTCGCATCTGCGCGCGGTGGGCGACATCTCGTTCCGCATCGAGCGCGGCCGCACGCTGGCGGTGGTCGGCGAGTCGGGCTGCGGCAAGTCGACGCTCGCGCGCATGGTCGCGCTGATCGAGAAGCCGACCGCGGGCCAGCTCACGCTGGTGGGCGCCGACGCGGTGAACCCACCGCCCGAGCGCAAGCGCGAGCTGCGACAGGCCGTGCAGCTGGTGTTCCAGAACCCGTACGGCTCGCTCAATCCGCGCAAGAAGATCTCGGCGGTGCTCGAAGACCCGCTGGCCATCAACACCACCATGGGCAAGCCCGAGCGCGCAGCCAAGGCGCGCGAGATGCTGGCGCGCGTGGGCCTGCGGCCCGAGTACGCCAACCGCTATCCGCACATGTTCTCCGGCGGCCAGCGCCAGCGCATCGCCATTGCGCGTGCGCTGATGCTGAACCCGCGCCTGCTGGTGGCCGACGAGCCGGTGTCGGCGCTCGACGTGTCCATCCAGGCCCAGGTGCTGAACCTGCTGTCCGACCTGCAGGCCGAGCTGGGGCTGGCGTATCTCTTCATCTCGCACGACCTCGGCGTGGTGCGGCACATCGCGCACGACGTGCTCGTGATGTACCTCGGCCATGCGGTGGAGCAGGGCCCGAAGTCGCGCATCTTCGCGCGGCCGCTGCATCCGTACACGCAGGCGCTGCTGGCTTCGACGCCGGGGCTCAGCAGCCAGCGCATCGTGCTCAAGGGCGAACTGCCTTCGCCGCTGAACCCGCCTGCCGGTTGCGTGTTCAGCACGCGCTGCCCGCACGTGGCCGAGCGCTGCCGCCAGGAGCGCCCGCTGCCGCGCCTGCTCGACGAGCGGCTGGTGGCGTGCCATTTCTCGGAGAAGTTTCTCGAAGGCGCGCCGCTCGTGCGCGCCGATGTTCCGCCGGCCGCCATCGCGATGGCGACGAATCCCTAGCAACCTGCTTTTTCAACCGTGTCCCAAGGAGTCCAAATGAAGACCCAGCCCACCGTTTCGCGCCGCTCACGAAGCCTGGCGCTCCTGGCACCGACAGCGATTGCGGCCCTTACCCTGGCCTGCGGCGCGGTGTCAGCCAAGACGCTGGTGTATTGCTCGGAAGGCAGCCCGGAGAATTTCTATCCGGGCATGAACACCACCGGCACCTCGTTCGACGTGACCACGCAGGTCTACAACACCATCGTCGAGTTCGAGCGCGGCGGCACCAAGGTCGTGCCGGGCCTGGCCGAGAAGTGGGACATCTCCGCCGACGGCACGGTCTACACCTTCCACCTGCGCAAGGGCGTGAAGTGGCACAACACGAGCAAGAGCTTCAAGCCCACGCGCGACTTCAACGCCGACGATTTCATCTTCATGCTCGAGCGCCAGTGGAAGGAGAGCGATCCCTTCTTCAAGGTCACGAGCCAGAACCACTCGTACTTCAACGACATGGGCATGCCCAAGCTGCTGAAGACGGTGGACCGCATCGACGACTACACGGTGAAGATCGTGCTCAACCAGCCCGAGGCGCCTTTCCTCGCGAACCTGGCGATGCAGTACGCGGGCATCCAGTCGAAGGAATACGCCATTGCCATGCTGAAGGCCGGCACGCCCGAGAAGGTCGACCAGGACCCGATCGGCACCGGTCCGTTCTACCTGGTGCAGTACCAGAAGGACGCGATCATCCGCTTCAAGGCCTTCCCGCAGTACTGGGGCGGCAAGGCCAAGATCGACGACCTCGTGTTTGCCATCACGCCCGATGCCTCGGTGCGCTGGGCCAAGCTGCAGAAGGGCGAGTGCCACGTCATGCCGTACCCGAACCCTGCCGACCTCGACGCGATCCGCAAGGACCCCAACGTGCAGGTGCTGGAGCAGCCCGGCCTGAATGTGGGCTACCTCTCGTACAACACGACGAAGAAGCCCTTCGACGACGTGCGTGTGCGCAAGGCCATCAACATGGCGATCAACAAGAAGGCCATCATCGACGGTGTGTACCTCACGACCGGCGTGGCTGCGAAGAACCCGATTCCGCCGACCATGTGGTCCTACAACGACGCGGTGAAGGATGACCCGTACGACCCCGAAGCCGCGAAGAAGCTGCTGGCGCAGGCCGGCTACCCCGACGGCTTCTCGACCGACCTGTGGGCCATGCCGGTGCAGCGCCCGTACAACCCGAACGCCAAGCGCATCGCCGAACTGATGCAGGCCGACCTGGCCAAGATCAACGTCAAGGCAGAGATCAAGAGCTTCGAGTGGGGCGAGTACCGCAAGCGTCTGCAGGCCGGCGAGCACCAGATGGGCATGCTGGGCTGGACCGGCGACAACGGCGACCCGGACAACTTCCTCTACACGCTGCTGGGCTGCGCATCGGCCAAGTCGGCCAGCGGCAGCAACATCTCGAAGTTCTGCTATCAGCCTTACGAAGACCTCGTGGTGAAGGCCAAGAGCGCGACCAAGCAGGCCGACCGCGATGCGCTCTACAAGAAGGCTCAGGTCATCTTCAAGGAGCAGGCGCCGTGGTTCACCATCGCGCATGCGGTGCAGTTGAAGCCGGTGCGCAAGGAAGTGGTCGACTTCAAGCTGAGCCCCTTCGGGCGCCACACTTTCTATGGTGTGGATATCAAGTAACCCCCCAGGCTGCTGGGGGCAACACCTGCGGCCCGGCATAGCCGGTTCCGCGGTGTTTCTGGAAAGAGAAATGTCTTGAGTTTTTTGCCGCGCGCGCCCATCGCCATCGTCGCTGCCATGCACGAGGAACTGAGTGCCCTGCTTGCGCAGATGCCCGACGAGCAGCGTGTGCGCGTGGCGGGGCGCGACTTCTGGGTGGGCCATCTGCAGGGCCAGCCGGTGGTCGCGGTGCTGTCGCGCATCGGCAAGGTCGCGGCGGCGGTGACGGCCACGGTGCTGCTGGAGCGCTTCGGCGTGCGGGCCATCGTGTTCACCGGCGTGGCGGGTGGATTGGCGCCGGGCGTGAAGGTGGGCGACGTGGTCGTGGCCACCGAACTGCTGCAGCACGACATGGACGCCTCGCCGCTTTTCCCGAAGCACGAGGTGCCGCTGATGGGCATGGCGCGCTTCGCGGCCGATGCTGCCATCGGCAACGCGCTGGCGGCCGTGGCGGCCGACGTGCTGCGCGACCCCGGGGCCTTGGTCGGCCAGCAGGCCGTGGATGAATTCAGCCTCCGGCAGCCCGGGGTGCATCGCGGCCTGCTGGTGAGCGGCGACCGCTTCGTCTCCACCACCGCGGAGAGCGAGGCCTTGCAGCGCGAGCTGCCCGATGCGCTCGCGGTCGAGATGGAAGGCGCTGCGATGGCGCAGGTGTGTCACGACTACGGCGTGCCGTTTGCCGCGATGCGCACGATTTCGGACCGCGCCGACGATGCCGCGCATGGCGACTTCGCGCGCTTCGTGGTGGAGGTGGCGAGCCGCTACAGCCTCGCGCTGGTGGGCGCGTGGCTGGCCACGCTGCCCGCGCAAGACGCGGGTAGTGGCGCGGCTACTTGAGCCAGCCGCGCCGGCGGAAGTACCACATCGGCACCAGCGCGCTGGCCGCCATCAGCACGATGGCATACGGATAGCCCATGGCCCAGTCGAGCTCCGGCATGAACTTGAAGTTCATGCCGTAGATGCTGGCGATCAGCGTGGGCGGCAGCAGCGCCACGCTGGCCACCGAGAAGATCTTGATGGTCTTGTTCTGGTTGATGTTGATGAAACCGACGGTCGCATCCATCAGGAAGTTGATCTTGTCGAACAGGAAGGCCGTGTGGTTGTCCAGCGACTCGATGTCGCGCAGGATCTGGCGCGCCTCTTCGAACTGCTCGGCGTTGAGCATCTTGCTGCGCATCATGAAGCTGACCGCGCGGCGCGTGTCCATCACGTTGCGGCGGATGCGGCCGTTCAAGTCTTCCTGCCGCGCGATGGCGCCGAGCACCTCGCCGGCCAGCTCGTCGCTCACGTTGCCCGAGAGCACTTTCTTGCCGGCCACTTCGAGCTCGTCGTAGATGTTCTCGAGCGTGTCGGCCGAATACTCGGCGTCGGCGTCGAACAGCTTGAGCATCACTTCCTTGGCGTCCTCGATCAGCCCCGGTGCGCGGCGCGCGCGCATGCGCAGCAGGCGGAACACGGGCACGTCCTCGTCGTGGATCGAGAACAGCACGCCGCGGCTGCGCAGGTCGGTGTTGTGCTGGTTCAGGATGAAAGCGACGCGCACGGTGCGCGGGTTCTCGTCGTCGTCGATCAGGAAGTCGGAGCGGATGTGCAGCTCGCCGTTGTCTTCCTCGTAGAAGCGGGCGGATTCCTCGATGTCCTCGTCCATCGCGTCTTCGGGGATGGACAGGCCGTAGTACTGCTTGATCCAGCGCTTCTCTTCGAGCGTGGGCGATTCGAGGTCGACCCAGATCGGCTGGAACTTGGAAAGCTCTTCGAGCGCCTCGATCTCTTCCTGGACGAGGCGGCCGTTGGCGAGCGTAAAGATGTTGAGCATTGGCTCACTCCCGGGGGTGACTGGACGATGGGCGAGGGAGGGGCGCTTTCAATTCCCGGGCCCGACGTGCGTGAGGAAAACGCGTCAGTGAAAGGGAGTTGAAAGCTGCCGAGACGGGGCGGTTTCCATGGGAAGAGTCTCCGGTTGCAGCGAGGCGCGATTATGTCACCGGCCACATGGCAGCAAGGTGGCTGGACTGGACGGGCATACAGTAAAGTCGTGCCCATGCAGACCGCTGCGTCCCCCGTTCTTTCCACCGCCCCGAAGACCCAGGCCGAGCGCCTGGCCGCCGCGCTGGCCACGCTCAACGACGCGCAGCGCGCGGCGGTCGAGCACGGGGTGGGAGCGGCCATCGCCGAGCGCGACGAGCGGCCGCTGCTGGTCATCGCCGGCGCCGGGTCGGGCAAGACCAGCACGCTGGCGCACCGCGTCGCGCACCTGATTGCCGGCGGGGTGGATCCGCAGCGCCTGCTGCTGCTGACCTTCTCGCGCCGCGCCGCGCAGGAAATGGGGCGGCGCGCGGGCCAGGTGCTGGCGAAGGTGCTGGGCCTGAAGTCGGAGGCGCCGCCTTCGCTGCCGTGGGCTGGCACCTTCCACGGCATCGGCGCGCGGCTGCTGCGCGAGTACGCCGCACAGATCGGGCTGGACGAGAACTTCACCATCCACGACCGCGGCGACGCCGAAGACCTGATGGGGCTGGCGCGCCACGAGCTGGGCCTGTCTTCCACCGTCAACCGCTTTCCGCGCAAGGGCACCTGCCTGTCGATCTACTCGCGCTGCGTGAACACGCGCGCGCCGCTGGCCGAGGTGCTGCGGGAGTCTTTCCCGTGGTGCGGCGAATGGGAGGCCGAGCTGAAGAAGCTGTTCGGCGCCTACGTCGAGGCCAAGCAGCAGCAGAACGTGCTCGACTACGACGACCTGCTGCTCTACTGGGCCGGCATGGTCGCCGAGCCCGCGCTGGCCGCGCACGTCGGCGCGCGCTTCGACCATGTGCTGGTCGACGAGTACCAGGACACCAACCTGCTGCAGGCCTCGATCCTGCTGGCGCTCAAGCCCGACGGGCGCGGCGTGACGGTGGTGGGAGACGACGCGCAGTCGATCTATTCGTTCAGGGGCGCCACGGTGCGCAACATCCTCGACTTCCCGTCGCAGTTCACGCAGGACGCACGCGTGGTCACGCTGGAGCGCAACTACCGCTCGACGCAGCCGATCCTCGACGCCTCGAACCGCGTCATCGCGCAAGCAGCCGAGCGGCACGCCAAGACGCTGTGGACCGACAAGCCATCGGCCGGCAAGCCGCTGCTGGTGCTCGTGCCCGACGAGGCGGAGCAGGCGCGCTGGGTGGCCGACAAGGTGCTGGCGCACCGCGAGGGCGGGCTGGCGCTGAAGTCGCAGGCGGTGCTGTTTCGCACCTCGTCGCACAGCGCGGCGCTCGAGCTCGAGCTGGCGCGGCGCAACATTCCGTTCGTGAAGTTCGGCGGGCTCAAGTTTCTCGAGGCCTCGCATGTGAAGGACCTGCTCGCGGTGCTGCGTTTCGCGCAGAACCCGCGCGGCCGCATGGCGGGCTTTCGCGTGACGCAGCTGATCCCGGGCATCGGGCCCGTCACCGGCACGCGGCTGCTCGACGCGATGGACCAGGCCGCCGATCCGGTGGCCGCAGTGCGCGACTTCGTGCCGCCTTCCGCGGCGCGCGAGCAATGGGCCGATTTCGCCAAGGCCTACGAGGCGCTGCGCTCTCCTGCGCTCGCATGGCCGGCCGACGTGGAGGTGGCGATGGCCTGGTACCAGCCGCACCTGGAGCGGCTGTACGAGGACACCTCGGGCGTGCGGCGCGCCGACGTCGAGCAGCTCGCGCGGCTGGCCGCCGGCTACGCGTCGCGCGAACGCTTCCTGACCGAACTGACGCTCGATCCGCCCGAGGCCACCAGCGACCGCCCGGGTCCGCCGCTGCTCGACGAGGACTACCTGATCCTCTCGACCATCCATTCGGCCAAGGGGCAGGAGTGGAACTCGGTGCATGTGATCAACGTGGTCGACGGCTGCCTGCCGGCCGACGTGGCGCAGAGCGCGCAAGAGCTCGAAGAAGAACGCCGCCTGCTCTACGTGGCGATGACCCGGGCGCGCGACCACCTGCACCTGCTGGTGCCGCAGCGCTTCTACGTCACGCAGCAGTCGGCGCGCGGCGACCGGCATCTGTATGCCAACCGCACGCGCTTCATCGCCGATGCCGACCTCGCGGGCTTTGAGCAGCAGACCTGGCCGCCGCCACCCGAGCGGCCGCCGGCCGTGCCGCCGCCCGCTGCCGTGATCGACCTGCGAAACCGCATGCGCGCCGCCTGGCGCTGAGCCCGTCCGCTGGCCCTCACGGCGGCAGGGTTTCGGGGTCTTTCCTGCTGAAACATTTTTGAGCGAAACGCCGCGGCGCCTGTCCCGCGCGCGGATGCTGCTATTGATTCGCTAGCGTGCCGCAGGAAGCACGCGATGCGCGCGCAGCTTTGGGCAACTCCGGTATTGCAATAGCGTGACAGCTTGGGCATAGTGAATCGACCTTCCCAGATTTCTTCTTCTTACCCAGTCTCTTCTTCTCTCCCCGCTTCCCCACACACCTGTTTCGCCGGCCAAGCTCCATTCCGGAGTGCGGTCATTTCCCCAACCGTCAATTCCAGGAGGTCATTCATGAATTTGACGATCAGCGGTCATCACCTCGACGTCACACCTGCCTTGCGCACCTACGTCACGAGCAAGCTGGACCGGATCACGCGACATTTCGACCAGGTAGTCGATGTCAAGGTGATCCTCACGGTGGAAAAGCAGAAGGAAAAGGAACGCCGCCAAAGGGCGGAGTGCAACATTCACGTCAAGGGCAATGACATGTTCGCGGAGTCGAGCCACGCTGATCTCTACGCTGCGGTCGATGAGCTGGTCGACAAGCTCGACCGCCAGGTGGTCCGCCACAAGGATCGCCTGCAGGACCACCATCACGCGGCGCCCAAGCGCCTGATGTAAACCGGAGCCCTCGGCTCCCCCCACAGGCCGCCCTCGGGCGGCTTTTTGTTTTCCGACTATTGCGCTGGGGCATTGCCTTCGCTCAGAGGGCGGACGAGGCCTGCGGACCACGTGTAGACAGAAAGTAAATAGGGGGACTGGGGGTTTTTACCAAGCGGGTGCATAATCGCCCCCGCTCTGCACCCACCATGAATCGCCTCGCGTCCATCCTGCCGCCCGCTCAAGTGCTTGTGAGCGTTGACGCTACTAGCAAGAAACGTGCTTTCGAAGAAGCAGGTTTGCTGTTCGAAAGCCTTCACGGCCTGGGACGCGCCCTGATCACCGACAGCCTGTTTGCGCGCGAGCGCCTCGGCTCCACCGGCCTGGGCCACGGCGTCGCCATTCCCCATGGCCGCATCAAGGGCCTCAAGGCGCCGATGGCCGCCGTGTTCCAGCTGGCCAACCCGATCGGCTTCGACGCCCCCGACGAACAGCCCGTCGCGCTCCTGATCTTCCTGCTGGTGCCCGAAGCGGCCACGCAGAAGCACCTCGAAATCCTCTCTGAAATCGCCGAGCTGCTGAGCGACTCCAGCCTGCGCGAACAGATCAAGTCCAGCACCGACGCCGCCGCCCTGCACGGCCTCATCGCCGGCTGGCACTCCACCCAAATCGCCTGAGCTGTGGCTCGCTCCCAGGCTTCGCGCACTTCGTGTCGCTTCGCCAACCCCCTACCGGGGGCAATACCAGCGGCCCGGCAAAGCCGGTTCCGCGGTATTCTGGCCTGCCCCAAATCTGGTGCGTGAGCGCCATCTCCTGAACGCATGAAGCCGACCGTCATCAGCGCCGATGCCATGTTCGAGGAGTTCCGCGGGTCGCTCCGCTGGGAATGGCTCGCCGGGCTCGGGGCGTCAGAGCGCCAGTTCGACCCCGAAGTCATCAGCCGCGCGCAGTCGGCGGCCGACCTGGTCGGCTACCTCAACTACATCCATCCGTACCGCGTGCAGATCCTGGGGGCGCGCGAAGTGGCCTACCTGACGCGCGGCAGCCAGGAAGACTGCGCCCGCCGCATTGCCCGCATCGTCACGCTGGAGCCGCCGATGCTGGTGCTGGCCGACGGCCAGGCCGCGCCCGACGAGCTGCTGTCGATCTGCGAGCGCGCGCAGCTGCCGCTCTTTGCCACGCGCGAATCCTCGGCCTTCGTGATCGACCTGCTGCGCGCCTACCTGTCCAAGCACTTCGCCGAGCGCACGTCGATGCACGGCGTGTTCATGGACATCCTGGGCATGGGCGTGATGATCACGGGCGAGTCGGGCCTGGGCAAGAGCGAGCTGGGCCTGGAGCTGATCTCGCGCGGCAACGGCCTCGTGGCCGACGACGCGGTCGACCTCTACCGCATCAACCAGAACACCATCGAGGGGCGCTGCCCCGACCTGCTGCTGAACCTGCTCGAAGTGCGCGGCATCGGCCTGCTGGACATCCGCGCGATCTTCGGCGAGACGGCGGTGCGCCGGAAGATGCGGCTCAAGCTCATCGTGCACCTGGTGCGTCGCGACAGCTTCGAGCGCGACTACGAACGCATGCCCTCGGCACCGCTCACGCAGGACGTGCTGGGCATCCCGGTGCGCAAGGTCATCATCCAGGTGGTGGCCGGGCGGAACATCGCCGTGCTGGTCGAAGCGGCGGTGCGCAACTCCATCCTGCAGCTGCGCGGCATCGACACCTATGCCGATTTCGTGGCACGCCACCACAAGGCGATGGAAAACGCCCGCGACAACGACTGAAAGCAAAAAAGGGGCATTCGCCCCTTTTTTCTTTGGCTTCCTGCCGCGGGAACAGGTGCGGGTTCAGCGCTTCCTGGCGCAATCCCCGCAAAGGCCGTAGAGCGACATGGCGTGGTCCTGCAGGATCCAGCCCTTGTCCTTGGCGATCATCTGCTGGCGGCGTTCGATCTCGGCGTCGTAGAACTCCTCGACCTTGCCGCACGAGGTGCAGATCAGGTGGTCGTGGTGCGTGCCTTCGTTGAGTTCGTAGACGGCCTTGCCGCTCTCGAAATGGCTGCGCTCGAGGATGCCGGCCTGCTCGAACTGGGTCAGCACGCGGTAGACGGTGGCCAGGCCGATGTCCGAGTGTTCGTTCAGAAGCACGCGAAACACGTCTTCCGCGGTCATGTGCCGCTGGCTGCCGGTCTGGAAGATCTCGAGGATCTTCAGCCGCGGCAATGTGGCCTTGAGGCCGGTATTCTTGAGTTCGTCGATGTTGGCCATGTTGATTCCTGCGCCCTTGGCTGCGGCAAAGGCCCTGAAAAGGGCAGCCGCTACAATGGCCGATCATATCGCTACCCCCCTTCCTCCCATGCCTGCCATTCTCCAACGCCGTCCCTGGCTGCTGGTCGCCGCCATCGCCGCGACGCTCGGCCTCGGTGCCTGCAGCGGTTTCAGCGAGCGCACGCGTAACGCCCTGACGGCCGTCACTCCTTACAAAGTCGAAGTGGTGCAGGGCAATTTCGTCTCGAAGGAACAGGTCGCGGCGCTCAAGCCCGGCATGTCGCGCCAGCAGGTGCGCGAAATCCTCGGCACCTCGCTGCTGAGCGACGTTTTCCACAACAACCGCTGGGACTACGTCTTCACCATCCGCCGCCAGGGCGTGGAACCGCAGGAACGCCACCTGACCGTGTTCTTCAACGGCGAACTGATGGACCGCTTCGAAGGCGACGAGATGCCCAGCGAGGAAGAATTCGTCGCCACGCTGGACACCCGCAAGCGCTCCGGCAAGGTGCCCACGCTCGAGGCATCCGAGGACGAACTCAAGAAATTCGCTCCCTCCAAGGACGAGAAGAAGGCCGACAACAGCGCCGCCTCGTCGCCGTCGGCCAGCCTGCCGCCGCTGCCGGCCGCGTACCCTCCGCTCGAAGCCACGCGCTGAGCGTGCTGCGGCAACGAGCCGAAGCGATAGAAGAAAACAGCGGGCGGCGCCCGCCGAGTCAGGCGGCGTCCGTCCCGAGTCCATGCATGCCATTGGCCATTTCGAAGACTGAATCCGCGTGACCGAATCCACCTCCAATCCTTCCAGCCATCCCGCTTCCGCGCCGCGCCGCGTCGCCATCGCCGGAGCATCGGGCCGCATGGGCCACATGCTGATCGAGGCCGTGCGCAACGCGCCCGACCTGCGCCTGGCCGGCGCGCTCGACATCGCGGGCAGCCCGGCGCTCGGCGCCGATGCCGGCGGCTTCCTGGGCTTCGACAGCGGCGTTTCCATCGTGTCCGACCTGCGCTCGGGCCTGAAGGACGCGCAGGTGCTCATCGACTTCACCCGCCCCGAAGGCACGCTCGCGCACCTCGCGGTGTGCCGCGAACTGGGCGTTCAGGCGGTCATCGGCACCACCGGCTTCAGCGACGCGCAGAAGGCCGAGATCGCCGAGATCGCCAAGGACATCGCCATCATGATGGCGCCCAACATGAGCGTGGGCGTCAACGTCACCCTCAAGCTGCTCGAGATGGCCGCCAAGGCCATGTCGACCGGCTACGACATCGAGATCATCGAGGCGCACCACCGCCACAAGGTCGACGCACCCTCGGGCACCGCGCTCAAGATGGGCGAAGTCATCGCCGACGCGCTGGGCCGCGACCTCAAGGACTGCGCCGTGTACGCCCGCGAAGGCATCACCGGCGAGCGCGATCCTTCCACCATCGGCTTCTCGGCCATCCGCGGCGGCGACATCGTGGGCGACCACACCGTGCTGTTCGCGGGTACCGGCGAACGCATCGAGATCACCCACAAGTCGTCGAGCCGCGTCACCTATGCCCAGGGCAGCCTGCGCGCGGTGCGCTTCCTGGCCGGGCAGCGCACCGGCCTGTTCGACATGTACGACGTGCTGGGCCTGCGCTAGAAAACCAAAGGACGGCCGATGAGCGTGCTCGAACTGCTGACCCACGGCGACGGCGTCAGCCGTTCGGTGGCCGCGCTGCTGCTGGCGATGTCGATCGCGAGCTGGGTCATCATTCTCTGGAAGGCCTGGCTGCTGCGCGGCGGCACGCGCGACGTGCTGCGCAGCATCGCCGCCTTCTGGCAATCGGCCACGCCGGCCGACGCCGAGCAGAAACTCCGGGCCTTCGACCGCGCGGCGCTGGTGCTGCCGGCGGTGTCGGCCATCCGCGGCGTGGCCGCCGGCGCCCCTGAGGGCACGCTGGGCGCTGCGGTCGACCGCAACCAGCGCCTGACCCGCGTCCTGCGCAATGCGCTGCACGGCGCGCTGCGCCGCCTGCAGGCCGGCCAGATCCTGCTCGCCACCGTGGGCGCCACCGCGCCATTCGTGGGGCTGCTGGGCACGGTCTGGGGCATCTACCGGGCGCTGTCGGGCATCGCGGGCCAGACCGGCGGCTTCACCATCGACAAAGTCGCGGGGCCGGTCGGCGAGGCGCTGGTCATGACGGCGTTCGGCCTGGCCGTGGCCATTCCGGCGGTGCTGGCCTACAACGTGTTCGGCCGCGTCATCGGCCGCATCGAAGCCGAGCTCGAAGGCTTCGCGCACGACCTGCTGGGCAGCTTCGGCGAGCCGCCGACGCCCGCCGCGCCGCCGCCCGCGCGGCCGATGCCGGTCTGAGCCGCGCCATGGCCTTCGGTCGTACTTCACTGGGCAGCGGCGCCGCAGGCGGCGGGCGCGCGATGGGCGGCGGCGCGCAGCGGCCGCTGTCCGACATCAACGTGACGCCGCTGGTCGACGTGATGCTGGTGCTGCTGGTGATCTTCATCATCACCGCGCCGCTGATGGCCAGCTCGATCAAGCTCGACCTGCCGCAGACCGACGCGGGCCAGCCCAACGACACGCCCAAGTTCGTGAGCGTGTCGGTCGACGCCTCCGGCAAGGTCTTCTTCAACGACCAGGCCGTGACCGACGAGGAACTGGCCGACCGCTTCGGGAAGGCCGCGGCCGACAGCAAGGACACCGAGGTGCAGCTGCGCGCCGACCAGACCGTGCCCTACGGCAAGGTGGTGGCGCTGATGGGCATTGCCAACAAGGCGGGCCTGAGCCGCATCGGCTTCGTCACCGACGCGCCGCAGCCGGCCACCGATCCCACCGCGCCCGCCAAGCGCTGAACGCCCCGCGCGCGCGTAGAAGCGTCAGGGCTTGACCTCGACCATGGCAGTGTCGTGCGCCACGCCGTTGGTGAACTGCACCTCGTAGTCGAACTGGTCGGTTCCGCTGAATCCCGGTTCCGGCACGAACCAGATGCCCTGCCCCGACAACGTACGGCCGCTGCAATCGACCGCGCCGAACCGCGGCGGGCCGACGGTGACGGAGCCCGGTCGCACGCTCACGGTGCCGTGTGCGGGCTTCGTGCGGATGGTGACGACCGGATCGGGCCCCTGGCTGCAATCGGAGCGTTGCTGCACGTAGGTGAATATGCGCACCTCCTGGCCCGCCGTGGTGCTGCGTTGCCAGGTGTGCTCCCGCGGGGTGCCCTTCTGGGCGTGCGCGACCGTGCACAGGGCCAGTGCCGCGAGCAGTGCGGCCGCGTGGACTTTCATCCGGGCGTATGCCATGGCGTGTTGCCTCGAAGGTGGTTCAGCCCAGCACGACCGGCTTGGTATGCCAGATCTCATGCGCGTACTGCGCAATCGTGCGGTCCGATGAAAACGCGCCCATGCCCGCCACGTTCAGGATCGCCATCCGCGTCCACGCATCCGAATCGCGATACAGCGCATCCACCTCGGCCTGCTTCGCCACGTAGCTCGCGTAGTCCGCCAGCAGCAGGTAGTGGTCGCCCCAGTTCACCAGCGCGTCGTAGATGCCCTGGTAGCGGCCCGGCTCGCCCGGCGAGAAAGCGCCGTCGCGGATCGCGTCGAGCACGCGCCTGAGCTCGGCGTTGCCTTCGTAGATGTCGCGCGGCTGGTAGCCGCGCGCGCGGATGTCGGCGACCTCGGGCGTGGTGTTGCCGAAGATGAAGATGTTCTCCGGCCCCACGTTCTCGCGCATTTCCACGTTGGCGCCGTCCAGCGTGCCGATGGTCAGCGCGCCGTTGAGCGCGAACTTCATGTTGCCGGTGCCCGAGGCCTCGGTGCCCGCCGTGGAGATCTGCTCCGACAGGTCGGCCGCCGGCATGATGATCTCGGCCAGGCTCACGCTGTAGTTCGGCAGGAACACCACCTTCAGCAGCTTGCCCACGCGCGGGTCGGCGTTGATGGTGCTGGCCACGTCGTTGATGAGCCGGATCACCAGCTTGGCCATCACATAGGCCGAAGCGGCCTTGCCCGCGAACACCACCACGCGCGGCACCATGTCGACCGGCGCACCCGTGGCCTGCGCGTCGAGGATGCGGTGGTAGCGCGCCACCACATGCAGCACGTTGAGCAGCTGCCGCTTGTATTCGTGGATGCGCTTGACCTGCACGTCGAACATCGCGTCGGTGTCGACGTCCACCTTCAGGTGCTGCTCGACCCAGTTGGCCAGCCGAAGCTTGTTCTCGCGCTTGGCATGGCGGAAGGCGCGCACGAAGGCGGGCTGCGCGGCCATCGGCTTCAGCGCCTCCAGTTGCGACAGGTCGCGCCGCCAGCCCTTGCCGATGCGCTGGTCGAGCAGCGCCGCCAGCGGCGGGTTGGCCTGCGCCAGCCAGCGGCGCGGCGTGACGCCATTGGTCTTGTTGTTGAAGCGCTCGGGAAAGAGCTTCGCGAAGTCCGAGAAGATCGACTGCTTCATCAGCTCCGAGTGCAGCCCCGACACCCCGTTGACCGAGTGGCTCGCCAGCACCGCCACGTAGGCCATGCGCACGCGCCGCTCGCCGGTCTCGTCCACCAGCGAAAGCCTGCGCATCAGCTCGACGTCGTTGCCCAGCTTCTGCGCGACGGTGGCCAGGAACTTCGCGTTGATGTCGTAGATGATCTGCAGGTGCCGCGGCAGGATGCGGCCCAGCATCTCGACCGGCCAGGTCTCCAGCGCCTCGTGCATCAGCGTGTGGTTGGTGTAGCTGAACACCTTCTGCGTGTGCGCCCAGGCTTCGTCCCACGGCATGCCGTGCTCGTCCAGCAGCAGCCGCATGAGCTCGGGCACGGCGAGCACCGGGTGGGTGTCGTTCAGGTGGATGCTGACTTTCTCCGAGAGCTGGTCGAAGGTCGTGTGGTTGCGCAGGTAGCGGCGCAGCAGGTCCTGCATGCTGGCGCTGCAGAAGAAGTACTCTTGGTGCAGCCGCAGCTCGCGCCCCGAAGGCGTGGAGTCGTCGGGGTAGAGCACGCGCGACACGTTCTCCGACTGGTTCTTGCTCTCGACCGCGCCCATGTAGTTGCCGCGGTTGAAGGCCGAGAGGTCGATTTCCTCGGTGGCGCGCGCCGACCACAGCCGCAGCGTGTTGGTGGCCTGCGTGCCGTAGCCCGGGATGATGGTGTCGTAGGCCACGGCCAGCACGTCGTGGGTGTCGACCCAGTCGACCGCGCCGGGCGGCACGTTGGCGCCCTCGCGCTTCTGCACGTGGCCGCCGAAGCGCACCCGGTAGTTGACCTCGGGCCGCTGGAATTCCCAGGGGTTGCCGCGCGTGAGCCAGTAGTCGGGCGTCTCGACCTGCTGGCCGTCGACGATGCGCTGGCGGAACATGCCGTATTCGTAGCGGATGCCGTAGCCCATGCCCGGCACGCCGAGCGTGGCCATCGAATCGAGGAAGCAGGCGGCGAGCCGGCCCAGGCCGCCGTTGCCCAGGGCCGCGTCGGGCTCGCGTTCGGCCAGCGCGTCCATGTCGACGCCGAAGTCGGCCAGCGCTTCGCGCACGGTGTCGTACAGGTCCACGGCCAGCAGCGCGTTGGTGAAGGTGCGCCCGATGAGGAATTCCATCGACAGGTAGTAGACGCGCTTGAGGTCCTGCGCGTAGTTGGCGCGCGTGGTCATCATCCAGCGCTCGACGAGCTGGTCGCGCACGGCCTGCGAGGTGGCGTTGAGCCAGTCGTCCTGGCTGGCCGCGACCGGGTCCTTGCCGACGGCATAGATCAGCTTGTTGGCCACCGCGCGCTTGAAGGCCGCGACGTCGCGGTCGGGATGGTCGTAGGCGAAGTCTTTGATCGTCATGGTTGGCGCTCTTTGGGTGGGTGTTGGTGTGTCTGATCTGCCGTCAGGAGGCGTTTGGGGTGTGTGCACAGCGAGCGCTGCTCTTGTGCCGGCTGATCAACAAGTGCTCTGAACGCTCACGCCGGCGGGGTGCCTTGCGCAGCGAAATAAAGGAGGAGGGCGAAGCCCGGGGGACATTCGCGGAGCAAGGTACCCCGCTGGCGTGAGCGCCCACCGAACAGCACGCGAAACGGCAAAAAGAAAAGCAGGCGTTCATCCCAGCGCCTGCCGATAGACATCGATGTACTGAGCAGCCGCAGTGCCCCAGTCGGCCGGCCGCCGCATCGCGTTGCCGCGCACGCGCCGCCAGTCCGGCGCGCGCTGGTAGAGCGCGAAGGCGCGGCGCACGGCGCGTTCGTAGTCGGCCACGTCGAAGCGGTCGAACACGAAACCGGTGGCCTCGCCGCTGGCCAGATCCTCGAGCGTGCTGTCGACGACCGTGTCGGCCAGCCCGCCTACGCGGCGCACCAGCGGCAGGCTGCCGTACTTCAGGCCGTACATCTGCGTGAGGCCGCAGGGCTCGAAGAGCGAGGGCACCAGCGTCACGTCGCCCGCGCCGAAGAGCTGGTGCGCGAGCGTCTCGTCGTAGCCGATGGTCACGCTGACCGATTGCGGCGCGGCCGCCGCGCGCTGCCTGAATGCGTCTTCGAGCCAGCCCTCGCCGCTGCCCAGCAGCGCGAGCTGGCCGCCTTGCGCGAGCAGCGCGTCCAGGCCGTCGAGCACCAGCCCCAGGCCCTTCTGCTCGGTCAGGCGGCTCACCAGGATGAACAGCGGCGCGTCCGGCCGCTCGGCCAGCCCCAGCTGGTGCTGCAGCACCGACTTGCAGCGCGCCTTGCCGGCCATGTGGCGGCCTTCGGGCGTGTGGTAGCCCTGCACCAGCGCCGCATCGGTCGCCGGGTTCCAGACCTGGTCGTCGACCGCGTTGAGGATGCCGCTCAGCACGCCGCTGCGCTGGCGCAGCAGGCCGTCGAGCCCGCAGCCCTGCTCGGGCGTCTGGATCTCCAGCGCGTAGGTCGGGCTCACCGTGGTGAGCCGGTCGGCGTAGCACAGGCCGCCCTTCATGAAAGAGACCTGGCCGTGGTATTCGATGCCGTTCATCTGGAACGCGGGCCCGGGCAGCCCGAGGTCCGCGAAGTTCCATGGCGCGAAGAGGCCCTGGTAGGCCAGGTTGTGCACCGTGAACACGCTGCCCACGCGCGATGCGCCCGTCTGGCCGGCCTCGCGCGCGAAGTGCAGGTAGGCCGGCGCCAGCGCGGCGTGCCAGTCGTGCGCATGCACCACCTCGGGCTGCCAGGATGGATCGAGCCCCTGCGCAAGCCGCGCCGCGGCCCAGCCCAGCAGCGCGAAGCGCCGGTGGTTGTCGCCGTAGGGCTGGCGCGCGTTGTCCTCGTACGGGTTGCCGGGCCGGTCGTAGAGCGCGGGCGCATCGATCACGTAGGCCGGGATGCCCGGCGTGCCGTCGACCGCCACGCGCCCGAGACGCAGCGCGAATCGCTCGCCCCAGGGCGCGTCGAACTCGGCCACGGGCGCGAGTTCGCGCACGCCGCGGACGATGGCCGGAAAGCCCGGCAGCAGCACGCGCGCGTCCTGCCCCTCGGCCATGAGCGCCAGCGGCAAGGCGCCGGCGATGTCGGCCAGGCCACCGGTCTTGAGCAGGGGAAAGAGTTCGGCGCTGACTTGCAGGATTCGCATCGTAGAGGCTGGGAGGTGGGTATCAGGCAGGCGCAAGCCGCTTGAGCATTTCGCGCGTGACCAGCACCACGCCGCTTTCGGTGCGCTCGAAGCGCGCGGCGTCGGCCTCGGCGTCCTCGCCGATCACCATGTCGTCGGGGATCACGCAGGCGCGGTCGATGACCACCTTGCTCAGGCGGCAGCCGCGTCCCACTTCGACGTCGGGCAGCAGCACCGCCTGCGAGATGGTGCAGAACGAGTGGACGCGTACGCCCGAGAACAGCACCGAGTCGCTCACCGACGACCCCGACACGATGCAGCCGCCCGAGACGATGGTGTTGGTCGTGAGGCCGGGCTTGCCGTCGCGCCCGAACACGAACTTGGCAGGCGGCAGCTGGCGCTGGTAGGTCCAGATCGGCCAGTTGGTGTCGTAGATGTCGAGCTCCGGCGTGATCGAGGCCAGGTCGAGGTTGGCGGCCCAGAAGGCGTCGATCGTGCCCACGTCGCGCCAGTAGGTCGGGCTGTCGCCGCCGCGCATGGCGCGGGTCACGCACGACATGCCGAACGGATGCGCCAGCGCGCGGCCCTCCGCCACGGCGCGCGGAATGATGTCCTTGCCGAAGTCGTGGTCGGAGTTCGGGTCCTTGCTGTCTTCCTCCAGCAAGCGGTAGAGGTAGGTGGAATCGAACACGTAGATGCCCATGCTCGCCAGTGCCACGTCCGGCTTGCCGGGCATGGCCGGTGGGTCGGCGGGCTTTTCCAGGAAGGCCGTGACCTTGCGGTCGCCGTCCACGTGCATCACGCCGAAGGCGGTGGCCTCCATGCGCGGCACCTCGATGCAGCCGACGGTGCAGCCCAGGCCGCGCTCGGCGTGGTCCTTGACCATGATCGAGTAGTCCATCTTGTAGATGTGGTCGCCGGCCAGCACCACGACGTAGTCGTGCGGCGTGGAGCGGGTCTGGATGATGTCGAGGTTCTGGAACACCGCGTCGGCCGTGCCGCGGTACCAGTGCTCGTCGCCCACGCGCTGCTGCGCGGGCAGCACGTCGACCATCTCGTTGAGCTCGGCCCGCAGGAAGCTCCAGCCGCGCTGCAGGTGGCGCATGAGCGAATGCGACTTGTACTGCGTGACCACCGCCATGCGCCGGATGCCCGAGTTCAGGCAGTTGGACAGCGCGAAATCGATGATGCGGAACTTGCCGCCGAAGTACACCGCCGGCTTGGCGCGGCGGTCGGTCAGCTGCTTGAGGCGGGAGCCGCGTCCGCCGGCCAGCACCAGGGCGATGGTGCGGCGGACCAGCTGGTGGGCCTGCAGCTCGTGCTGCGGTTGCTGTGGCGCTTGGGGTGCGAGGTTGTCCATCCTGAAGTCTCCGTTCGTTCGTTCGTTTGTTTGCTTGTCGTGATTCGTCCGCCGTCAGAGTTTCTGCATCGAGACTAGCACCGCGCTGCGCGGCTGGCTCCTACGTTCTTGCAATTCCGAGGCTCGAGAAAGGCACCTGCGCCGTGCCGTCGAGCGACCGCGCCACGTTGCCCGGGTCGTGTGCGGGATCGCTCGACAGGCACAGCCGCCAGCCGCCCCCGGGCAGCCTGAACTGCACGGTGTCCGGCCCCGCGTTCACCATCACCAGCCATGCGCTTTGCTTTCTTTCGCTTGCTTCATCCGTTGCATCACTCGCGGCAAAGAGGATTGCAAGGGCCGTGCCTGTCTGCCAGTCGGCGGGGGTCATCGGCTCGCCGTCGGGGCGCAGCCAGCGGATGCCGGGGGGCGTGCCTTCGGGCGGCTCGGCCGGCCACCAGCGCGCGCTGCGCAGCGCCGGGGCTTCGCGCCGCAGCGCCGCCAGCCGCGCCACGAAGGCGCTCATGCGGGCCGCGTCGCTCGCGGGATCGGACGCGGCGCCGATCCAGGCGAGCCAGGTGGTCTCGTTGTCCTGGCAGTAGGCGTTGTTGTTGCCTTGCTGTGTGTGCCCCAGCTCGTCGCCGGCCAGCAGCATGGGCGTGCCTTGGGAAAGCATCAGCGTGGCCAGCAGCGCGCGCCGCAGCCGCTCGCGAAGGGCCAGCACGCCGGGGTCGTCGCTCGGACCCTCGACGCCGCAGTTGTCGCTCAGGTTGTGGCCGTGGCCGTCGCGGTTGCCTTCCCCGTTGGCGAGGTTGTGGCGCTCGTTGTAGCTGACGAGGTCGCGCAGCGTGAAGCCGTCGTGCGCGGTGATGAAGTTGACGCTGGCGGTCGGCGCGCGGCCATCGTGCGCGAACTGCGTGCTCGACGCGGCGAAGCGGTGCGCGAACTCGCCGAGGCCGGCCTTTCCGTCGCCCTCGTGGTCCTGCCGCAGCCAGAAGCCGCGCTGGGTGTCGCGGTAGCGGTCGTTCCACTCGAGCCAGCCCGGCGGGAATTCGCCCAGTCGATAGCCGCCGGGGCCCAGGTCCCAGGGCTCGGCGATGAGCAGCGTGCGAGACAGCACCGGATCTTGCGCGATGGCCGCGAAGAACGGCGCGCGCGGGTCGAAGTCGCCGTTGCCTGCACTGCGGCCCAGCACCGGGGCCAGGTCGAAGCGGAAGCCGTCGACGCCCATTTCGCAGGCCCAGAAACGCAGGCTGTCCATGACCAGCTGCAGCACGCGCGGCTCGGTCAGGTCGAGGCAGTTGCCGGTGCCGGCCCAGTTCTCGTAGAGCGAGCGGTCGTCGGGGCGCAGGCGGTAGTACAGGGCGTTGTCGATGCCGCGCAGCGAGAGGGTGGGACCGGACTCGTCGGTCTCGGCGCTGTGGTTGTAGACGACGTCGATCACCAGTTCCATGCCGCGCGCGTGGATCGCGTCGGCCATCGCCCGGAACTCGCCGGCGGGCGTGGTGCCGGGACGGCCGCTCCAGTAGCGGGCTTCGGGCGCGAACCAGCCGATGGTGCTGTAGCCCCAGTAGTTGCTCAGGCCCATGTGCAGCAGGCGCTGTTCGTCGGCGCGGTGCTGCACGGGCATGAGGCTCAGGGTGGTGACGCCCAGGCGCTGGAGGTGGTCGAGCACGGCGGGCTCGGCCAGTCCCGCATAGCTGCCGCGAAGCGGGGCGGGCACGGCGGGGTGCAGCTTTGTCTGGCCCTTGACGTGCAGTTCGTAGAGGACGCGGTCGGATGCGGGGATGCGGGCGTGGCCGGCCAGGCGTTCGCTGCTTTGTGGTGTTGCTGCCGCTACCCGGGCTTTGAGGGCTGCTGCGGCGTTGTCTCGCGTGTCCCTCAGGTCCGGGTTCGCGGGGTCGTGGCCGAGGAAGATGTCGCTGCCGTCATACGTGCCGACTATTTCGCGGGCGTAAGGGTCGAGCAGAAGCTTGGCGGGGTTGAAGCGCTTTCCCTCTTTTGGGGACCAGGAGCCGTGGACTCGGTAGCCGTAGACGAGGCCTGGCTTGCCGCTGGGGAGATGGCCGTGCCAGATGCCGTCTGTCTGTTGCGGCAGCCTCAGGCGCTGTTGTTCGTTATTGCCTGTGGTGTCGAAGATGCAGAGGTCTACGGCTTCTGCTGTGGGTGCGGCCAGTGCGAAGTTGACGCCTTGTTGCATGGGCGTTGCGCCCAGGGGGAAGGGCTTGCCTGGGCTCAGCATGCTGCTTGCCTTGCAGGGGGCTTGCTGTCCGGGGCCGGGTCTCGCCCCGGCAGGCGACCTACTTTTCTTTGCTTCGCCAAAGAAACGTAGGCAAAAGAAAGGCGACCCCACTGTCTGCGACCCCTGCGCTGCGCTACGGGGCAACCTGCGGTGCTCGCGTTTCGCGGGGTCTCGCAGAACTCGCTTCGCTCAAACAGCTGCGAGCCCTGATCCGCGAAACGCTCCGCTCCTCGGCGCAGCCAGAGGGGAGGGGAGCCCACTCGGGCCTTTGCTTCGCTCGGCCCCATGTGGCACAGCCGCTGCGCGGCTGCGCCACCGCGCCGAGCGCAGCGATGGCGCGTTTGGTTTCCCAATCCCTTCTGGCTGCGCCGAGGAGCGCAGACGTAGGCGGGATCAGGGCCGCAGCTGTTTGAGCGAAGCGAGTTCTGCGGACCCCCGCCGGAGTCGAGCACCGCAGGTTGCCCGTAGCGAAGCGAAGGGACGCAGACAGCAGGGTCGCCTTTCTTTTGCCTACGTTTCTTTGGCGAAGCAAAGAAAAGTAGGTCGGCCGCCGGGCCGAGACCCGGCCCCGGAAAACAAACACCCAAGAACATCAAACCAACACCCACATCACAGTACCCAAAGGCGGCAAGCTGACACAAACAGAGTCCGCCTTCCCATGCCACTCAACGGCAGAGCTTTCGACAACCCCGTTGCCAACCCCACTCCCCCCATACACAGCCCCATCCGTATTGATGATCTCCCGGTAAGAACCAGCACAGGGAACCCCCAGCCGATACCCAACCCGAGGCACAGGCGTGAAGTTGCAGACAGCGACAACAAACGCCCCGTCAAGAGCCCGCCGGACAAAGGCAAACACCGACTGATCCGCATCGTCATGCACGATCCACTCGAATCCGCCACCGTCATGGTCGAGCTCGTGCAGCGCCGGAAAATGCCGGTACACGTTGTTCAGGTCGCGCACCAGCCGCCGCACGCCTTGGTGCGCCGCATGCTCCAGCAAATGCCAGTCCAGGCTGCGGTCCGCGTTCCATTCGGCGTACTGCGCGAACTCGCCCCCCATGAACAACAGCTTCTTGCCCGGATACGCCCAGAGGTAGCCATACAGGTTGCGCAGCCCGGCAAACTTCTGCCACTCGTCTCCCGGCATGCGCCCGATCAGCGAGCCCTTGCCGTGCACCACCTCGTCGTGCGACAGCGGCAGCACGAAGTTCTCGCTGTGCGCATACATCAGCCCGAAGGTGATCTTCTGGTGGTGGTGCTTGCGGTAGACCGGGTCGGTGCCCGCATAGGCCAGGGTGTCGTTCATCCAGCCCATGTTCCACTTGTAGTGGAAGCCCAGGCCGCCGTCTTCGGGCGGGCGGGTCACGCCGGGGAAGCTGGTCGACTCTTCGGCCAGCGTCACCGCGCCGGGCCGCTCGACGCCCACCACGCGGTTCATGCGCCGCAGGAAGTCGATGGCCTCGAGGTTCTCGCGTCCGCCGAAGGTGTTGGGTATCCACTCGCCCGCCTTGCGGCTGTAGTCGCGGTAGAGCATCGAGGCCACCGCGTCCACGCGCAGGCCGTCCACGCCGTAGCGCTCCAGCCAGTAGAGCGCGTTGCCGACGAGGTAGTTGCGCACCTCGGTGCGCGCGTAGTTGAAGATCAGCGTCTGCCAGTCGTTGTGGAAGCCCTCGCGCGGGTCTGCGTACTCATAGAGCGCGGTGCCGTCGAAGCGGCCCAGGCCGTGCGCGTCGGTCGGGAAATGCGCGGGCACCCAGTCGAGGATCACGCCCAGCCCCGCCGCATGCGCGGCCTCGACGAAATGCCGGAAGTCGCCCGGCGTGCCGAAGCGCGAGGTCGGCGCGTACAGGCCGATCGGCTGGTACCCCCAGGAGCCGTCGAACGGGTGCTCGCTGATCGGCAGCAGCTCGATGTGCGTGAAGCCCATGTCGCGCGCATAGGGCACCAGCGTGTCGGCCAGCTCGCGGTAGTCGAGCCACTCGTGGCCGTTGTTCTTGCGGCGCCACGAGCCCAGGTGCACTTCGTAGATGCTGACGGGCGCGTGGCGGCCGTTGGCCTCGGCGCGGCCCTCGGGCATCTTCACGGCAGCCGGCAGCGGCTGCACCACGCAGGCGGTGTCTGGCCGCAGCTGCGCCGAGAACGCGAACGGGTCGGCCTTGCGCAGCACTTCGCCGTGGGCCGAAAGAATCTCGAATTCGTAGGCATCGCCCACCGTCACGTGCGGCGCGAAGATCTCCCACACGCCGCACTCGCGGCGCAGCCGCATCATGTGGCGCCGGCCGTCCCAGTTGTTGAAGTTGCCGACCACCGACACGCGCCGCGCATTCGGCGCCCAGACCGCGAAGGCCACGCCCTTGACGCCGTTCATCTCGCGCAGGTGCGCGCCCAGCCGCTCCCACGGCCGCAGGTGCGTGCCCTCGGCCAGCAGCCAGACGTCGGTGTCGCCGAGCACGAACGGAAAGCGGTAGGGGTCCTCGAGCCGCGAGGTGTGGGCGTCCCAGTCGATCTGGAACGAATAGCCCATGCGGGCCTCGGCCGCCGGCACCAGCCCGCTGAAGAGGTCCGACTCGCCGTGGCGCGAAAGGATCGACAGCGGCCAGCCGGTGCGCGAATGCACCACCGCCACGCGCTGCGCGCCGGGCAGAAGCGCGCGCACCTCCAGGCCCTCGGCGGTCTCGTGCGGCCCCAGCACGGCAAAAGGATCGCCATGTTCGGCGCGCATGAGCGCGTGGATTTCTGATTCGGACAACGGCTTCGGGGGCATGGCGGTCAGCTCATTCCTTCTTCGGCGGGCATGCCGATGAAGACGCCATAGGGCGCCAGCACCAGCATGCGCTTTTCGTTCACGGTCTGCACGGCGGCGGTCGGCGCGAGCGGTTGTCCGACGAGGGGCTGCACTGACTGCAGGCGATCGGGCAAGGGCATCGACACCGGTACGCTTCCCAGGTTGAAGATCGCGTGGAGCGATTGGTTCCCGTCGTTGCGCTCGAAATGCAGCAGGGGCTCGGGCGCGTCGATGAAGGCGATGCCGCCGGTGCGCAGCAGCGGCTGCGTGCGGCGCCAGCGCAGCAGGGCGCGGCTGAAGGCCAGCATCGAGCCCGGGTCGTCGGCCTGCCGCTCGACGGCCAGCGGCAGGTGCGGCCCGTACACCGGCAGCCAGGGCGTGCCGGTGGTGAAGCCGCCGTGCGGCGCGTCGGCGGTCCAGGGCATCGGCGTGCGGCAGCCGTCGCGGCCCTTGAACTCGGGCCAGAACGCGCGGCCGTAGGGGTCCTGCAGCAGCTCGAAGGGCACCTCGGCCTCGGGCAGGCCGAGTTCCTCGCCCTGGTAGATGCTGGCGCTGCCGCGCAGCGTGAGCAGCAGCGTCAGCCAGAGGCGGTCGCGGCGCGTGTCGGCGGGTGCGCCGCCGCTCCAGCGGGTGGCGACGCGCGGCACGTCGTGGTTCGACACGGCCCAGCAGCCCCAGCCGCCGGTGGGCGCCAGCGCGCTGTCGAGCGCCTCCACCTGGTGGCGCAGCTGCCCGGGGCTGTGGTCGGCCGTGAGCAGGCTGAAGCTGTAGGCCAGGTGCAGGCGCCTGCCGCTCTCGGTGTATTGCGCCATGACGGGCGGCGCGTTCTCGTCGCCGACCTCGCCCAGCGCGACCGCGCCGTAGCCGTCGAGCAGCCGGCGCAGGTTTTCGAGGAACGCCAGGTTCTCGTGCTGGCTCTTGTCGTACAGGTGCTGCTGCATCGCATACGGGTTGTCGGCGCGCACCGTGCTGACTTCGTCGATCGACGCGAGCGAGGCCGGCGGGTTGTCGCGCAGCAGCGCGTCGTGGAACTGGTGGTTGCAGGCGTCGAAGCGGAAGCCGTCGACGCCGCGCTCGCACCAGAAGCGCACTTCGCCGAGCAAGGCCTCCTGCACCTCGGCGCAATGGAAGTTCAGGTCGGGCTGCTCGGCCAGAAAGCTGTGCAGGTAGTACTGCCGCCGCCGCGAATCCCACTGCCATGCCGAGCCGCCGAACACCGACAGCCAGTTGGTGGGCGGCGTGCCGTCGGGCCGGGGGTCGGCCCACACGTACCAGTTGGCCTTGGGGTTGTCGCGCGAGCTGCGGCTTTCGGCGAACCAGGCGTGCTGGTCGGAGGTGTGCGAGAGCACCTGGTCGATGATGAGCTTCAGGCCCAGCGCATGCATGCGCGCGAGCATGGCGTCGAAGTCGGCCAGCGTGCCGAACAGCGGATCGACCGCGCGGTAGTCGGACACGTCGTAGCCGAAGTCCTTCATCGGCGAGCGGAAGAAGGGCGAGACCCAGACCGCATCGACGCCGAGCGCCGCCACGTGGTCGAGCCGGGCCGTGATGCCGGGCAGGTCGCCGATGCCGTCGCCGTTGCTGTCGCTGAAGCTGCGCGGGTAAATCTGGTAGATCACCGCTCCGCGCCACCATTCGCTGCCGCCTTTGTCGCTGCTCTTGTCGCTGGTGCCCATGCCGGTCCCTGTGGTCGGAAAAATCATTGTGGCATGCGAGATTCGGGCCAGTGGCAAGCCCCGTGCGCGCCCCGGGCCGCCGCCCCTGCTACAGCCGCGCGAGCAGCCCGGCGACGGTTTCGTTCGCCAGGCCCAGCGGTTCGAGCAGGTCGTTCTCGCGGCGGAAGTCGATGCCGTTGACCAGCGAGGCCGCGTCCACGATGGTGCGGGTCGCGGGCGTGGGCACGCCGGCGATGGCGCCCAGCGCCTCGATGAAGGCCAGGCCGTAGGGCATGTCCTCGGTCACGTAGCGGGTGTCGGCCTGCACCGGGCCGGGCGGGCCGCCGCGCTTGGCGTGCAGTTCGGCGGCGATGTCCGCCAGCTTTTCCGACGTGGTGCCGAAGGAACGCGCGAAGTGCGCCTCGATGGGGCCGAGCTCGATGCCGAAGGCCCGCGCCACGGCGCGGCGCTCCTGGTCGAGCGCCTCGATCGCGCGCGACACGCCGGGCGTCATGCAGTGGTACTGCGGCCAGTTCTCGGCGCGCTCGATGCGGGTCCAGTTGAACACCGCGAGCGGGCCGTGCGACTGCGGGTTGACGTTGGCCAGCGCGCTGGCGAGGGCGCTTTCCTGCGCGAAGAAGCCGTCGCCGAAGAGTTTGGTGCACAGCGCGACGGCCTCGTGCGCCTTCGCGCCGGGCAGGGTGGACACGCCGACCGCCTTGCGCCGCGTCATGACCTTGACCTGCGTGGCCGACGCCCGGCGCGCGGTCAGCACGGTCGTGCCGAAGCTGGCCACGGTGATCTGCCGGCCGGCTTGCCTGGCTGCCTCATGGAGATAGAGCGACGACAGCGAGGCCATCGAGCTGACGATCACGGTCTGGCTGTCGCGCAGGAAGGGCAGCAGCGCGTCCATCACCCGCCTGTGGCCGTTGACGGGCAGGGCGAGCAGCAGCACGTCCGACGCCGCGCAAAGGCCGGCCGCGTCGCCGGCGACCTCGACCGTCACCGAGAACGACTGGATGCCGCCGGCTTCCAGCGCCTGCGTCCGCAGGGCCTCCGCGCCCCGGCCGCCCGGCGACCACACGGTCACGCCGTGCCCCGCCTGCCGCAGCCACGCCGCGCTGGCCAGCGCGATCGCCCCTGCGCCGGCGATGCCGACGCGGTGTGCCGATTTATTCAACCTTGATCCCGCCCTGCTTGATGACCTTGGCCCAGCGCTGGCTGTCTTCCGTCACGACCTTGCCCAGCGCGGCCGGGCCGCCGCAGGTGTTGACCGCGCCCAGCTGGGCGAAGCGCTGCTTCGTCTCCGGCAGGTTGCACACCTCCATCAGCGCCGCCGACAGCTTCTCGATGCTGGCCGCCGGCATGCGTGCCGGCGCCATCACGCCGACCCAGACCGGCACTTCCATGCCCGGCAGTCCGGTGGCCTCGCCGATGGTGGGCGCCGAGCCCATGCCGGGGAGGGACACGCGCGAGAAGGTGCCCAGCACGCGCGCCTTGCCGCTGGCCACCATGGGCTCGATCGAGGCCACGCTGGTCACGATGGTCGCCACCTGCCCGCCCAGCAGGTCGGTCATGGCGGGCGCCGCGCCCCGGTAGGGCACGTGCAGCAGGTCCACGCCGCCGGCCTGGGCCAGCAGCGCCCCGGTCAGGTGCGAAACGGTGCCGTTGCCGGTCGAGGCGTAGGTCACCTGGCCCGGCCTGGCCTTGGCGTCGCGCAGCACGTCGGCCACGGTCCTGTAGGGGCTTTCGGTGCGCACCGACAGCGTCATGGGCGTGTCGGCCACCAGGGCCACCGGCACCAGCTCGTGCGCCGGGTCGTAGGGCAGCCTGGCCTGCAGGTGGGGTGCGATCGTGACCGCGCCGCCCGTGGCCAGCAGCACGGTGGCGCCGTCGGTCGCCTTGGCCACCGCGTCGGCGGCCACGATGCCGCCGGCGCCGGCCTTGTTGTCGATGATGACCGGCTGGCCCAGCCTGTCGGTCAGCTTGGCGCCCAGGTAGCGGGCAATGACGTCCTGGGCGCCGCCGGTGGCGAAGGGCACGACGATGCGCAGGGGCTTGTCGTTGTGCTGTGCCCACAAGGGCGTGGCGGCGACTGCGGCGAAGCACAGGACAAGATGTTTCAAAAACAATTTCATGGCGAATTCCATCCCGTGGCGCACTGTTCGGGCTTCGTTATTCCGCGAAATGCCGTGGAGCCGGCTTGGGCGGGCCGCCGGCATTGCCCCCGGCGGGGTGAAGGAGAAGCGACACGAAGTGCGCGAAGCCTGGGGGCGAGTCTAGTCCGGCGCGATAATCCCGCGTTCCCGGCCGCCTTGCGCCGGGCTCTTGCCGAACCGCCATGAATCCCAGCTACAAACCCAGCGACGTCGAGTCCGCTGCCCAGGCGCAATGGAGCGCCGCCGATGCCTACCGCGTCACCGAGGACGCGAGCCGCAAGAAGTACTACGCCTGCTCGATGCTGCCGTATCCCAGCGGCAAGCTGCACATGGGCCACGTGCGCAACTACACGATCAACGACATGCTCACGCGCTACCTGCGCATGAGCGGCTACAACGTGCTGATGCCCATGGGCTGGGACGCCTTCGGCCTGCCGGCCGAGAACGCGGCGCTGAAGAACGGCGTGCCGCCGGCCAAGTGGACCTACGAGAACATCGCCTACATGAAGGGCCAGCTCCAGGCCATGGGCCTGGCCATCGACTGGAGCCGCGAGATCGCCACCTGCGACCCGAGCTACTACAAATGGAACCAGTGGCTGTTCCTGAAGATGCTCGAAAAGGGCATTGCCTACCGCAAGACCCAGGTCGTGAACTGGGACCCGGTCGACCAGACCGTGCTGGCCAACGAGCAGGTGATCGACGGCAAGGGCTGGCGCACCGGCGCCACGGTCGAGCGCCGCGAGATCCCGGGCTACTACCTGAAGATCAGCGACTACGCCGAGGAACTGCTCGAGCACACCCAGCACAAGCTGCCGGGCTGGCCCGAGCGCGTCAAGCTGATGCAGGAGAACTGGATCGGCAAGAGCGAAGGCCTGCGCTTCGCCTTCACCCATGACATCAAGGGTGCCGACGGCAAGCTGATCCAGGACGGCCGCATGTACGTGTTCACCACGCGCGCCGACACCATCATGGGCGTGACCTTCTGCGCCGTGGCGCCCGAGCATCCGCTGGCCGCACACGCTGCCACGCTCGACCCCAAGGTCGCGGCCTTCATCGAGGAGTGCAAGAGCGGCGGCACCACCGAGGCCGAGCTCGCCACGCAGGAGAAAAAGGGCGTGCCCACCGGCCTCACGGTGACGCACCCGATCACCGACGAGCAGGTGCCGGTGTGGGTCGGCAACTACGTGCTGATCGGCTACGGCGACGGCGCCGTGATGGGCGTGCCCGCGCACGACGAGCGCGACTTCGCCTTCGCCAACAAGTACGGCATCGAGATCATCCAGGTCGTTCTGGTCGACGACGAGCCGCACTTCGACTATCACAAGTGGCAGGACTGGTACGGCGACAAGCAGCGCGGCGTGACCATCAACTCCGACAACTTCAGCGGCATGAGCTACAAGGAGGCCGTGGCCGCCGTGGCGCATGCGCTGGGCCAGAAGGGCCTGGGCGAGCTGCAGACCACCTGGCGCCTGCGCGACTGGGGCGTGAGCCGCCAGCGCTACTGGGGCACGCCGATCCCGATCATCCATTGCGAAGAGCACGGCGCGGTGCCGGTCCCCGAAAAAGACCTGCCCGTGGTGCTTCCGACCGACTGCGTGCCGGACGGCTCGGGCAACCCGCTGCACAAGCACGAGGGCTTCCATGCCGGCGTGGTCTGCCCCGTCTGCGGCAAGCCCGCGCGGCGCGAGACCGACACCATGGACACCTTCGTCGACTCGTCGTGGTACTTCATGCGCTACTGCGACCCGAAGAACGACGAAGCCATGGTGGCCGGCGGCGCCGACTACTGGATGCCGATGGACCAGTACATCGGCGGCATCGAGCACGCCATTCTTCACCTGCTGTACGCGCGTTTCTGGACCAAGGTGATGCGCGACCTCGGCCTGCTGAAGGCCGACGAGCCCTTCAGCAAGCTGCTGACGCAGGGCATGGTGCTCAACCACATCTTCTACAAGCGCAACGAGAAGGGCGGCAAGGACTACTTCCCGCCCGCCGAGGTCACGACCGTGCTCGACGCGCAGGGCCGCATCATTGGCGGCACCACCGCCGACGGCACGAAGGTCGAGTACGGCGGCGTCGGCAAGATGGGCAAGAGCGAACGCAACGGCGTCGACCCGCAGGACCTGATCGAGAAGTACGGCGCCGACACCGCGCGCCTGTACACCATGTTCACCGCGCCGCCCGAAGCCACGCTGGAGTGGAACGACGCGGCCGTCGAGGGCAGCTACCGCTTCCTGCGCCGGGTGTGGAACTTCGGCGCGGCGCAGGCCGACGTCGCTCCCGCCGCGCTGGCCGGCCAGACCTTCGGCAAGGGCGCCCAGGCGCTGCGCCGCGAAGTGCATACCGTGCTGCGACAGATCGACTACGACTACCAGCGCATGCAATACAACACGGTGGTGTCGGGCGCGATGAAGCTGCTCAACGCGCTGGAAGGCTTCAAGCCCGACGGCAGCGCGGGCGACGCCGCCGCGGTGCGCGAGGGCTTCGGCATCCTGCTGCGCTGCCTGTACCCGGCCACGCCGCACATCGCGCAGCAGCTGTGGAACGAACTCGGCTACGACAAGGACCTGGGCGGCCTGCTCGACGCGCCCTGGCCCACGGTCGACGTCGGCGCGCTGGTGCAGGACGAGATCGAGCTCATGCTGCAGGTCAATGGCAAGCTGCGCGGCAAGCTCAGCGTGCCGGCCGGCGCCTCGAAGGACGAGATCGAGAAGCTCGCGCTGGCCTGCGACGACTTCGTCAACTTCGCCGAAGGCGCGCCACCCAAGCGCGTGATCGTGGTTCCCGGCCGCCTGGTCAACGTGGTTCTCTGAACGAACGACTCAAGCATGAACAATCGCAATGTCTCGCTGCCGCGCCGCGGCCTTCTCCTCGGACTGGCGGCGGCCGGCGCCTCGCTCGGCCTGGCCGGCTGCGGCTTCGAGCTGCGCAAGGCGCCGGTGTTTGCGTTCAAGACGCTGTCGGTGTCGGGCAACACGGCCATGATCAACCAGATCCGGCGCGAGCTGCGGGCCACCGGTTCGGTGACCGTGCTGCCGCCGGAAGACGCGTCCAAGGCCGACGTGATCCTGGAGATCCTGGGCGAGGACCGCAACCGCATCGTGATCTCGACCAATTCGGCGGGCCTGGTGCGCGAGCTGCAGTTGCAGCTGCGCATCCGCTTCCGGCTGCGCACTCCCGGCGGCAAGGACCTGATTCCGGCCGCCGATGTCTCGCAGACGCGCGACCTGAGCTTCAACGAGACCAACGCGCTGGCCAAGGAAGGCGAAGCCGACCTGCTGTTCCGCGACATGCAGTCGGACATCGCGCAGCAGCTGATGCGCCGCATCGCCGCGGTCAAGTCGCTGTAATCCGTCGATGCAACTCGCCAGCGCCTCGCTCGGGGCCCATCTGCAGAAGGGCCTGAAGCCGCTCTACACGATCCACGGCGACGAGCCGCTGCTCGCGCAGGAAGCGGCCGACGCCATCCGCGCCGCCGCGCGCGCGCAGGGCTATACCGAGCGCAGCTCGTACACCGTGGCCGGCGCGCACTTCGACTGGAGCGCGGTGCTCGCGGCCGGCGGCTCGCTCTCGCTGTTCGCCGACAAGCAGATCGTGGAGATCCGCATTCCGTCGGGCAAGCCCGGCAAGGACGGCAGCGCGGCGCTGCAGCAGCTGGCCGAGTCGGCGCCCGGCAACGACAGCACGCTCACGCTGGTGATGCTTCCGCGGCTGGACAAGGCCACGCGCACCGGCGCCTGGTTCTCGGCGCTGGAGAACAACGGCGCGAGCATCCAGGTCGACCCGATCGAGCGCAATGCGCTGCCGCAGTGGATCGCGCAGCGACTGGGTCAGCAGGGCCAGCGCGTGATGCCCGGCGACGAAGGCCAGCGCACGCTGCAGTTCTTTGCCGACCGCGTCGAGGGCAACCTGCTCGCGGCGCACCAGGAAATCCAGAAGCTCGCGCTGCTGCACCCGGCGGGCGAACTCAGCTGGGAGCAGGTGGAGGGCGCGGTCAACAACGTGGCGCGCTACGACGTGTTCAAGCTGTCCGAAGCCGTGCTGGCCGGCAACCCGCAGCGCGTGGCGCGCATGCTCGACGGCCTGCAGGCCGAGGGCGAGGCCGAGGTGCTGGTGCACTACACGATCGCCGAGGACATCCGCGCACTCAAGCGCGTGAAGGACGCCATGGCCTCGGGCCGTCCGCTGCCGATGGCGCTGCGCGAGAACCGCATCTGGGGTCCGCGCGAGCGTGCCTTCGAGCGCGTGCTGCCCCGGCTGGACGACCGCATGCTGACCCGCCTGCTGCGCGCCGCGCACGTGGTCGACGGCATCGTGAAGGGCCTGAAGCAGCCCGACTGGCCCGCCAGTGGCTGGCAGGCGCTGCAGCGGCTGGCGTTGATGCTGTGCCGCGCCTGCAGCAGCGCGGCGGCCGGCCCCAGGCGCGCTTGACCGGCACTTGATCCGCGCCTGATCCGAGGATGGCTCCAGCCATCAAAAAGCCCGCCGCAGCCCGGCCGCGGATCGGCGTGGGAAAATAGGGGCATGAACGCGTTCAACGTCAGCGAGCACATGCAGACCCTGGGTCTGCAAGCCAAAGCCGCTGCATTCCTCATGGCCCGTGCGGATGCAGCTACCAAAAACATAGCACTGAAGGCGCTGGCCCGGCGCCTGCGCGAAGCCGGCCCGGTGCTGGCCACGGCCAACCAGAAAGACCTGGAGCGCGCTACGGCCGCCGGCCTCTCGGCGCCGATGGTCGACCGCCTCAAGCTCACGCCCAAGGTCATCGAGACCGTCGCCCAGGGCTGCGAGCAGCTGGCCGGCATGGCCGACGTGATCGGCGAAATCATCGGCATGAAGCAGCAGCCCAGCGGCATCCGCGTGGGCCAGATGCGCGTGCCGATCGGCGTCTTCGGCATGATCTACGAGAGCCGGCCCAACGTGACCATCGAGGCCGCGAGCCTGGCCATCAAGAGCGGCAACGCGGCCATCCTGCGCGGCGGCTCGGAAGCCATCGAATCGAACAAGGCGCTGGCGCTGCTGGTGTCCGAGGCGCTGGCCGAAGCCGGCCTGCCGGTCGAGGCGGTGCAACTGGTGCAGACCACCGACCGCGAAGCCGTCGGCCAGCTGATCGCCATGCCGGAGTTCGTGGACGTGATCATCCCGCGCGGCGGCAAGGGCCTGATCGAGCGCATCAGCCGCGACGCCAAGGTGCCGGTCATCAAGCACCTGGACGGCAACTGCCACGTGTACGTGGACGACACGGCCGAGTTCGACATGGCGCTGCGCATCGTCGACAACGCCAAGACCCAGAAGTACAGCCCCTGCAACGCCGCCGAAGGCCTGCTGGTGTCGGCCACGGTCGCCGAAGACTTCCTGCCCGAGATCGCCGCCATCTTCGCGGCCAAGGGCGTGGAAATGCGTTGCGACCCCGAAGCCGCCCGCATCCTGCGCGCCGACGACGCCATCGATCCGCAGGCCAGGGTGGTCGATGCAGTGGAGTCGGACTGGTCCGAGGAATACCTGGCCGCCGTGATCAGCATCAAGGTGGTGGCCGGCGTGGACGAGGCCATCGCCCACATCAACCGCTATTCGAGCCATCACACCGACGCCATCGTCACGCGCGACCATGTGCATGCGCAGCGCTTCCTGCGCGAGGTCGATTCGGCCAGCGTCATGGTCAATGCGAGCACCCGCTTCGCGGACGGGTTCGAGTTCGGGCTGGGTGCCGAAATCGGCATCAGCACCGACAAGTTCCACGCCCGCGGACCGGTCGGCATCGAAGGACTGACCTCGCTCAAGTACGTCGTGCTCGGGCAGGGCGAAGTCCGGAGTTGAGAAGCCGTGGAGAGCGGATCGGCTGAGGCAAGTCTGCTTTCTCCCGTCTTGTCATTGGGGCGGCCATCCCCAAATCCTACAATTCCGCTCTACCTTTAAGCACAAAACCAACAAGGCCGCCGCATGGTTCCGCATCTCGTCACCGCCCTGACCGGCCCGATCAACGAACTGGAGCAGCGGGTGCTCGACTCGATGCCCGCCATCGAGCGCTGGTTCAGGCTCGAATGGATGGAACACACGCCGCCGTTCTACAGCGCCGTGGACATCCGCAACGCCGGCTTCAAGCTCGCCCCGGTCGACACCAACCTGTTCCCCGGCGGCTGGAACAACCTCACCAAGGAAATGCTGCCGCTGGCCGTGCAGGCGGCGCAGGCAGCCATCGAGAAGATCTGTCCGGAGGCGCGCAACCTGCTCGTCATTCCGGAAAATCACTCGAAGAACACGTTTTATCTTGCCAACGTCGCGCAACTGGTGCGCATCTTCCACATGGCGGGGCTCAACGTGCGCGTAGGGTCGATCGACCCGGCCATCAAGTCGCCCAAGAAGATCGAATTGCCCGGCGGCGACGTCGTCACGCTGGAGCCGGTGGTGCGCACCAAGCGCCGCCTGGGGCTGAAGAACTTCGATCCCTGCACAATTCTGCTCAACAACGAGCTTTCTGCGGGAACGCCCGGCATCCTCGAGGATCTGCACGAGCAATACCTGCTGCCGCCGCTGCACGCGGGCTGGTCGGTTCGCCGCAAGAGCAACCACCTGCACAGCTATGAAGAGCTGTCCAAGCGCTTCGGCAAGCTGCTGGGCATCGACCCGTGGCTCATAAACCCGATCTATGCGCGTGCCGAGGGCGTCGACGTGGCCGAGGGCCGCGGCATCGACGTGCTGACCAGCCACGTGGACGCGGTGCTGACGAAGGTGCGCCGCAAATACAAGGAATACGGCATCAACGAGAAGCCGTTCGTGGTCGTCAAGGGCGGCCATAGCGACAGCGGCAGCCCGGGCGTGGTGACGGTGCGCGACGTGAAAGACGTCGAGGCGCTGATCGGCAAGCCGCGCGGCGCGTCGGCCGCCAAGGCCGCCAACAGCCGGGAAGCACGCGAGTTGCGCGAGCTGCGCGAACCCACCGAGCTGATCGTCCAGGAAGGCGTGCTCACCAACGAGCGCGTGCACAACGGCGTGGCCGAACCGGTCGTCTACATGATGGACCGCTACGTGGTCGGCGGCTTCTACCGCGTGCATGCCGAGCAGGCGCCCGACGAGAACCTCAAGCTGCCGGGCGCGAGCTTCGTGCCGCTGGCCTTCTCCGAGAGCGCACACCTGCCGCAGCCCGGCGCCAAGCCCGGCGCCAGCGCGCCGAACCGCTTCTACATGTACGGCGTGGTCGGCCGGCTGGCCATGGTGGCCGCCAGCTACGAGATGGAAGCCACCAACCCGGACGCCGAAATCTACGAATGATTGCGGGGGCCGGCTTGCGGCGGCGGCGGGCGGCGGCAAAATAGCGGCCCCACATCAACGGAACCCAAAGGGCGGAGGGGATGCATGGCGCGGAATCCGCCGCCATCGCTCCCCCGCGTGTCTGACACGTCGATTGATACAGCCAGCCCTTTTCCCATCGACTTCGTGTCAGCCCCCAAAACCATCTCCGCCGGCCTGATCGTCGGCGCCATCGGCGTCGTCTACGGCGACATCGGCACCAGCGTCCTGTATGCCGTCAAGGAAGTCTTCGGCCACGGCCACGTGCCGTTCACGGTCGAGAACGTCTACGGCATCCTGTCGATGTTCTTCTGGACGCTCACCGTCATCGTCTCCATCAAGTACGTGGTGCTGGTGCTGCGCGCCGACAACGAAGGCGAGGGCGGGCTGGTCGCGATGCTCGCGCTGGCCTCGCGCGCGGTGGCGGACAAGCCCAGGCTGCGCCACCTGCTGCTGGTAGTGGGCATCTTCGGCACATCGCTGTTCTACGGTGACGGGGTCATCACGCCGGCCATCTCCGTGCTGTCGGCCGTGGAAGGCCTGGAAGTGGTGTCGCCGCACTTCACGCACTACGTCATTCCGCTCACGCTGGTCGTGCTGTTCTGCCTGTTCGTGGTGCAGAAGCGCGGCACGGCGGGCATCGGCAAGTTCTTCGGGCCGGTCACGCTGGTGTGGTTCCTGTCGATCGCGGTGCTGGGCGTGTCGCAGATCGTGCACCACCCTGAAATCCTCAAGGCGCTGAACCCGTTCTACGCGCTCAAGTTCATCTGGGACAACCCCGGCACCAGCTTCATCCTGCTGGGCGCCACCGTGCTGTGCGTGACCGGTGCCGAGGCGCTCTATGCCGACCTCGGCCACTTCGGCAAGAGCCCGATCCGCATCGCGTGGTTCTCGGTGGTGATGCCGGCGCTCACGCTCAACTACTTCGGCCAGGGCGCGCTGCTGCTGGAGAACCCCGAGGCGGTGAAGAACCCGTTCTTCATGATGGCACCCGAATGGGCGCTCATTCCGCTGGTGCTGCTGGCCACGCTGGCCACGGTGATCGCGTCGCAGGCACTCATCACCGGTGCCTTCAGCGTCACGCGCCAGGTCATCCAGCTGGGCTACCTGCCGCGCCTGAACATCGAGCACACCAGCGTGCGCACGGCCGGGCAGATCTACATTCCGCTGGTCAACTGGGGCCTGTTCGTGGCCATCGTGCTGGCGGTGGTCATGTTCCGCTCGTCGAGCAGCCTGGCCGCGGCCTACGGCATTGCCGTGACCACCGACATGCTGATCACCACGGTGCTGACCTTCTTCGTGATCCGCTATGCATGGAAGCTGCCGCTGCTGCTGTGCATCGGCTCGACGGCGGTGTTCTTCTTCGTCGACTTCATGTTCTTCGCCTCGAACCTGCTCAAGCTGTTCGAGGGCGGCTGGTTCCCGCTGATGATCGGCGGCTTCGTGTTCACGCTGATGATCACCTGGAAGGAAGGCCGCCGCCTCATGGGCGAGGCCCAGCATGCCGACGCCATCGACCTGAAGTCGTTCCTCGACTCGGTGTTCGTGAGCCCGCCGGTGCGCGTGGACGGCACGGCGGTGTTCCTCACGGCCGAGCCGGGCGTGGTGCCCAATGCGCTGCTGCACAACCTCAAGCACAACAAGGTGCTGCACGAGCAGAACATGTTCGTCACGGTGCGCAACCACGAGGTGCCCTGGATCCCCATGGACAAGCGCATCGAGATCGAGCCGCTGGGCCACCACTGCTGGCAGATCATCGTGCACTACGGCTTCAAGAACGACATCGACCTGCCGCGCGCGCTCGAGAACGCGCGCATGCGCGGCTGCCAGCTGGAGGCGATGACGACCAGCTACTTCCTGTCGCGCGACGTGGTGATTCCCACGCTCGGCAGCGGCATGGCGCCGTGGCGCGAGAAGCTGTTCGCGCAGATGCACCACAACGCGAGCGGGGCGGCGGCGTTCCTGGGGCTGCCGAACAACGCGGTGGTGGAGCTGGGCTCGAAGATCGAGATCTGAGGCCTGGCGGAGCGCCTCAGGCGAACTCCCCCGGCCGTTCCTTCGCAATCTGTTCCACGTGCGAGGCGATCGCGCCCGGCGTGGTGAACCAGATGTCGCCCCGGTCGCGCGCACGCGCCAGATGCGCGAGCGCGGTGCGCAGATGCCGCAGCCGGTAGGGCTGGCCCACGATGTAGGGATGCAGCGCCAGGCCCATCACCAGCGGCTGCGTGCGCGACTGTTCGAGCATTTCCTCGAAGTTGTCGATCACCATCGCGCTGAAGTCCTTCGCGTCCATCAGGCGGCCGACGATCATCGGGATGTCGTTGAGCTCCTGCGGGTACGGCACCGACCACAGCGAGCCTTCTCCACCGCGCGTGCGCATGCGCAGCGGCTGGTCGTCGTGGCACCAGTTGAGCGTGTAGCGGTAGCCGGTCTCGGCAAGCAGGTCGGGCGTGACGGCGCTTTCCGAGATCCATGGCGAGAGCCACCCGGCCGGCGCCTGCCCGCTCTCGCGCAGCATGCGTTCGCGGCAGCGCTGCAGCAGCGCGCGTTCGTGCGCCTCGTCGAGCACGCCCTGGCGTTCGGCGTTGCTGTGGCCGTGGCCGATCAATTCGTCGCCGCGCGCCACCAGCGCCTGGACCAGTTCTGGGCAGTGGTCGTACAGCGCGGTGTTGACGAGCGCGCCCGTGGGCAGCGCGAGCGCGTCGAGCAGCTCGAGGCAGCGCCAGGCGCCGACGCGGTTGCCGTATTCGCGCCAGCCGTGGTTGAGCACGTCAGGCTGCGGCGAGGCGGGGCCGATGCATGCGCCCAGCCCGTCGCCGAAGGCGAAGTGCTCGACGTTGAAGCCGATGTACACCGCCAGCCGCGCGCCGTTCGGCCACACGTAGCCGGGCCGCCGCGTGATGGGCAGGTAGTCGAAGCGGTCGTGCGTGGGGAGCCGGTCGGGCCAGCGCGTCGTCATGCCGGCGGCCTCGTCACAGCACGGCGAGGCCGGCGCGCACCAGCAGCCATTCGGCGCTGTCGTTCCACACGTCCATCTGCACGATCAGGCCGTGGCGCACCACGTAGCGGTCGACGTACCGATTGCCTTCGAAGGCCGTGCCGTCGGGCCATGCGCCGTAGAGCGTGCCGAGGCTGTAGACCACCGTTTCCTCGGGCGTGCCGCCGGCCACCGTCTCGGTGCGCTCGATCTTCTTCTTGACCCAGGCATAGCGCTTCGCATTGAAGGCCGAGGTGTCGCCGGGTGCCTGCATCGGCCGGTTGCCGGTGAAGCGGATGCGGATGTCCGGTGCGGTGAAGCGCGAGGCCGACTGCGGGTCGGGAATCATCACCAGGCGAAGGAACTCGTCCACCACGGCGGCGGGGACGAGCGCGGGATGGCGCTGCTGCGAAACGGATGCTTCCACGGGGTTCTCCAATCTTGCTGGGCCATGGCGGTGCACGGCGGGATGTCGCAAGCGGGTTCGTGCAAGTCCCGTGCCCGATGGTTGACATTGTGCTGTTCGGATTGTTGACAATCTGGCGCTGACGGCTCCCGGCACAATCGCGCGATGCGATTGCTCCAGCCCGGCCGCGCGCATGGAGAAAAAGCCCCGGCCGGCAAGGACATCGCCGCTTCCGGCAACATCGCGCCCCGATACCCGGCGGCGCCCGCCGTTCGTGGCACCGCAAGAAAGAACGCCTGATGAAAAACATCCTCTTCGTCGCCGACCCGCTCGATCATTTCAAGATCTACAAGGACACCACCTTCTCGATGATGCGCGAGGCCCAGCGCCGCGGCCACCGCATCGCCGCCTGCCTGCCGCAGGACATCCAGTGGAAGTCGGGTGGTTTCGTCACCGCCACGGTGCAGCAGATCACGCTGACGGGCGACGCGAAGGACTGGTACCGCGTCGACATCACCGAGTCGAAGGCGTTGAAGGACTTCGACGCGGTGCTGATGCGCAAGGACCCGCCCTTCGACGCCGAGTACATCTACGCGACGCACCTGCTGGAGCAGGCCGAGCGCGAGGGCGGCCGGGTGGTCAACTCGCCGCGCGCGCTGCGCGACCACCCCGAGAAGCTCGCGATCATGGAGTTTCCGCAGTTCGTCACGCCCACGCTGGTCACGCGCAGCGCGCAGGCGGTGCGCGACTTCCATGCGGAGCACGGCGACATCATCCTGAAGCCGCTCGACGGCATGGGCGGCATGGGCATCTTCCGCGTGAAGCAGGACGCGCTGAACCTCGGCTCCATCGTCGAGACGCTCAACAAGGACGGCGCCGAGACCATCATGGTGCAGCGCTTCGTGCCCGAGGTCGTCCAGGGCGACAAGCGCATCCTGATCATCGCGGGCGAGCCGGCGCCCTTCGTGCTGGCGCGCATTCCGCAAGGCACCGAGGTGCGCGGCAACCTTGCGGCCGGCGGCAAGGGCGTGGCGCAGCCGCTGACCGCGCGCAACCGCGAGATCGCGGAAACCATCGGCCGTGTGCTCGCGCCGCGCGGGCTGCTGCTGATCGGGCTCGACGTGATCGGCGACTCGGTCACCGAAATCAACGTGACCAGCCCGACCTGCTTCCAGGAAATCACCGAGCAGACCGGCTTCGACGTGCCGGCCATGTTCATCGATGCGCTGGAAGCGACCCTGCAGCCGCAGGGCCGCTGACCTCCAGCGTCAGAAGTCGATGGTGCCGCTCAGCGAGAAGGTGCGCGGCGCGCCCAGCACCAGGTAGTTGCTGCCCTGCGTGCCGCCCACCGAGGCCCAGTACGACTTGTTGAACAGGTTGTCGATGCGCGCACGCAGCGTGAGCGCACGGCCGTTGCCCAGGTCGACCAGGTAGCGCGCGCCGATGTCGAAGCGCGTCCACGACGGCACCGACTGGGTGTTGGCGGCGTTGGCGTATTGCTTCGAGGTGTAGAGCACGCGGGCGTTCAGCGACAGGTTGCGCAGGCCCGGCACGTCCCATTCGGCGCCCAGGTTGGCTTGCTGCTTGGCCACGCCGATGGCCGTCAGGCCGTCGGTGGCGCCGCCTTGCGTGTTCTTCTGCTTGGCGTCCAGCAGCGTCAGGCCGCCGAGCAGGCGCAGGCCCTTGGCCGGTTGGCCGAACACCGAGAACTCCAGGCCCTGGTTGCGCTGCTTGCCGTACAGGCCGTAGGTCTGGCCGGCGTAGTAGTACGTCGGCTGGTCGGTGGTGAAGAACGCGGCGCTGGCGCCGAGCGTGCCGCCGTCGTACTTGACGCCGATCTCCTTCTGCTTGGCCTGGTACGGCGCGAAGATTTCGCCGGCATTGGTGACGGGGCGGTTGTTCACCGTGGTGCCCGCCACGTTGCCCTTGACGAGGCCTTCGATGTAGTTGGCGTAGGCCGAGACCGTCGGCGTGATCTTGAACACGACGCCGGCCACCGGGGTGGTCCTGCTCTTGTCGTAGTCGCTGGTCTGCTTGAGCGTGTTGTAGGCGTAGCTGGTCTGCTTGATGGTCTGGCGGCGCGCGCCCAGCGTGACGAGCAGGCGGTCGTCCATGAACGCCATGGTGTCGGCGACGGCCACGCTCGATGTTTCGATGCGGTCGGTCAGGCGCGGATCGTCGAGCGTGTTGCCCACGAAAGCACCGTTGGCGACCGGGTAGGGCGACGCGTACGGCGTGTAGATGTTGTTGCGCACGCTCTGTGCCGAGATGGCGTAGGCGTTGTCGCGGTCGTTGCTGTACTTGGCGGCCGAGGCCACCAGCGTGTGCTTCACCGGGCCGGTGGCGAAGTTGCCCCGCACGCCGATTTCGCCGGTGCCGATGCGGTCTTCGCGGGTGTTGCTGAAGCGCGTGTTGCTGGTGTTGCCGAAGGCGTCGGTGAGCGTCGGGTTCGACAGCACGTTGTCTTCGCTGCTGCGGCGCACGCCGCCGGCGGCCCAGGCGGTGATGTTGTCGGTGATGTCGATTTCGCCGCGGAAGGTGGCGAACTTGTCCTTTTCCTTCGAATAGGTCCAGGGCTGGGCGAAGTTGGTGCGGGCGTCGGGCGCGCGCGGGATCGGCAGCGTGGACGAGGGCGTCAGGCTCGGGCGGCCGTCTTTCAGGTCATAGTCCTGATAGCCGAAGTCGGCCGACAGGCGCACGTTGCGGTTGTGCCAGTCGAGGCCGACGCCGAAGGCGCTGAGCTGCTGGCTTTCCTTGTTCACGCCGGTGCCGCCTTCACGGCGCACCGCGTTCACGCGCACGCCCAGGCTGTCGTCGGGACCGAAGCGGCGGGCCAGGTCGAGATTGACGAAGCCCTGGCCGCCGCTCTGCACGCCGAAGCCGACACGCGTGAGCGCTTCGTTGGGCGCGCGCTTGGGCAGCAGGTTGATCGCGCCGCCGATGCCGCTGCCGCCGGGGGCCGCGCCGTTCAGGAAGGTGTTGGCGCCGCGGAACACTTCCACGCGCTCGAAGAATTCGGAGGCGATGTACTGGCGCGGCAGCATGCCGTAGAGGCCGTTGTACGACACGTCGTCCGAGTACACGGGGAAGCCGCGCACCACGTACAGCTCCTGGAAGTTGCCGAAGCCGCGCGCCTGGCGCACCGACGGGTCGTTCAGCAGCACGTCGGCCACGCTCTTGGCCTGCTGGTCCTGGATCAGCTCGTTGGTGTAGTTGGTGCTGGAGAAGGGCGTGCTCATCATGTCCTGGGTGCCCAGGATGCCGACGCGTCCGCCGCGTGCCACCTGGCCGCCGGCATAGGGCTTGGCCAGGCCCTCGGCCGATGCGTCGGCGCTGGCTTCCACGTTCACCGTGGCCAGCGTGCCGCTCGACGCCGTTGCGGCGGCCGGTTCGGCCGCGTTGTTCTGGGCCAGTGCCGCCACGGCATGGAGCGCGAGCAGCGTTGCGGCCACGACAGGCCGAAGATGGAAATGAGATGCGGGCATGGACGGTTCGAAAGATGCAAATGAGAACAGTTATTGTTCTCGCACTTTCGTCCGTCCGCTGATACTTTATTGCACTGTTGCGAAAATGTGTCAGTAGAAAGGTTGCAACCTCGGCTCAGTACCCCGAAAGCCGTCCATCCACGAACACATGAAGCTCGCCGGGCGCGAACTGCGTCCAGGTTTCGTTGGTCGTGAGCGGAGCCGTCACCACCACCGCCACGCGGTCGCTGGGCGTGGTGTGCTGCGCGAAGTCGATCGCCAGGTCTTCGTCGGAGAGCTGCGCGGTGACGAACGGATGCTGCCGCTCCACGTACCAGAGGTTGGTCGACGCGTGGGCCCACAGCGCCTGCCCGTTGGACAGCATGAAGTTGAAGGTGCCGTGGCTCGCCAGTTGCGGCGCCAGTTCGCGCAGCGTGAGCGTCAGCTCCTCGATGCTCGGCACGCCCGCGTGCGACTTGGCCAGCTCCTGCATGATCCAGCAGAAGGCATGCTCGCTGTCGGTATTGCCCACCGGATGGAAGTTGCCGTGCAGGCGCGGGCGGAATTCCTTCAGGTCGCCGTTGTGGGCGAACACCCAGTAGCGCCCCCATAGCTCGCGCACGAACGGGTGGCAGTTCTGCAGGTTGACCTCGCCCTGCGTCGCCTTGCGGATGTGCGCGATGACGTTGCGGCTCTGGATGGGATAGCGTCGGATCAGCTCGGCCACCGGCGATTCGCACGCCGGCTGGTGGTCCACGAAGTGGCGCAGCCCGCGGTCCTCGAAGAACGCGATGCCCCAGCCGTCGGCGTGGTGATCGGTGCGGCCGCCGCGCTGCGCGAACCCCGTGAAGCTGAAGGTCACGTCGGTCGGCGTGTTGCAGTTCATCCCTAGCAATTGACACATGCCCGCAATTAGACCGCGATTCGCGCGGCCGGGCGTCCGCTAGCGCAGGAACTTGCCTTCCTTCGTCACCCGCACCATCTCGATGAAGCGCGAGCCGGTGTTGCTGGCGCCGGTGAAATCGATCTCCATGTTGTTCACCCGCAGCTTCATCGCCTTGAGCGTGGCATGCAGCCTGGCGCGCGTCAGGTCGCGCCCGGTGCGGCGCAGCGCCTCGATCATCACCAGCGCGTTCACGTAGCCTTCGTAGCTCAGATAGCCCACGTCGACCTTGGCGCGCTCGGCGAGCTGCCGATACTCTCTTGCGCCGGCGTCCACCTCGCTCCACGGGTAGGGCACGATCTGCGAGATGGCCAGCCCGCTGGTCTTGTCGCCCACCAGCCGCGCCGTGACGTCGCCCGGCACGATCGACATGCCGTAGAACATCTGGCGCCCGCCCGCGGCCCAGGCGCTCTTCATCACCTCGCCGCCGATGCCGCCGCCCAGGTACATGATGACCGCCTGCGCCTTGCTGTCCGCCAGCGCCTTGCCCGAGGCCTCGTTGGCCGAGCCGTCGCCCTTCACCGGCACGGCGGCCACGGGCTTGAGCTGCAGCGTGGCGAGCGCGGCCTCGACCAGCCTGGCCACTTCGGCGCCGCCGGGGTTGTCGAGGTAGGCCACCGCGATCCGCGAGACGCCGATGGTCGTCAGGTGCTGCACCAGCGCCTGCGCCTCGCGCGCGAAGGTGGCGCGCACGAAGTAGCCGGAGCCCGCCACCTTCTCGCGCGCCGAATCCGACACCGCATACCCGGCGACCATCGGCGCGCCGCTCTGGTTCAGCACCTTGGCCGCCGCCGCGGTGGTGCCCGAGCCCACGCAGCCGAAGAAGGCGAAGGCGCGGTGCTCGGCGAGCAGCTTCTCGTAGTTGGCCACCGCCTTCTCGGGCACCAGCTCGTCGTCGAGCGACACCAGCCGGATCTTGCGGCCCGACAGGCCGCCCTGCGCATTCACCGCGTCGAAAGCCAGCCCCGCGCCGGCCACCACGACCTTGATCGGCGCCCCGAGCGGCCCGCTCAGGATGCCGGTGAGGCCGAGCACGATTTCGGTGTCCGCCGCGCCGCTTTCGGCGGCCTGGGCGGAAGACATGAGCCCGAGCGCGGGCACGGCGACGGCCGCCGCCGAAGCGGCAATGAAATTTCTGCGATGCATGGGAATGGGGCTCGCTGGCGAGTTCGATACAACTGATAACAATTGAAAGCGAAAGCCCCGTCTTCCGCCGCCGGGGTTTACCCAGGCTTGCGCACAGTCTCCGCCGGCCCCTGCCGCAGCTGCCAGGCCGCGCAGATCGCCAGCGCGCACAGCCCCGCGAGCATCGCGAACACCTCGTCGAAGGCGGCCAGCCGCGCCGGGCTGCTCATCGGGTTGGCGAGCGAATCGCCGTGCGCCGCCAGCCGCCACTCGAGCACGATGGCGCACAGGCTCACGCCGGCCGCGCCGCCCAGCATGCGCACGAAGTTGATGGCGCTGGCGCCCTGCGGAATCAGCGGCTTGGCCAGCGGCCGCATCGAGCCCAGGTTGAGCGAGGGCAGGATGAACCCCAGCCCGATGCGCCCGATGATCGCGAACGCCACCAGCAGCCACAGCGCGCTGTCCAGCCGCAGCACCATCATCAGCGCGAACGACGCGGCCAGCAGCGCCAGCCCGATGGTCACCAGCACCCAGGTCGGATGCCGGTCGGCCAGCCGGCCCACGCCGGCGATGGTCAGCGCCAGCACGATGCCCGCCGGCAGCAGGATGGTGCCCACGTGCGAGGCCGACAGGTGCAGCCCGACCTGCATGTACACCGGCAGCAGGTAGGTCGAGCCGAACAGCGCCGTGCCGTAGATGAACGCCACCACGCTGCCCATCGCGAACTGCCGGTACTGGAACAGCGCCAGGTTCATCAGCGGCGTGCCGCCCGAAGCCGCCAGCCGCCGCTGCCACCACACGAAGGCGCCGAACGCCGCCAGCGCGCCGGCCAGCAGCAGCCCTGCCTGCAGGGGCGAATCGCCGCGCAGCGCCACCAGCCCGTTGAGCAGGCACAGCGTGCCGATGGTGCCCAGCGCCAGCCCGCGCCCGTCGAGCCCGCCGCCGCGCACCGCCGCCACGCCGCCGGGCGCCGTGGTCGGCACGAACTTGTAGGCCAGCCAGAGCGAGGCCAGGCAGAACGGCACCACCATGAAGAAGATCGAGCGCCAGCCGAACAGGTCGACCAGCACACCGCCGATGCTCGGCCCGATGGCTGGCGCCAGCACCACGCCCATGCCGAAGATGCCGCTCGCGCGCCCCTGCTCGTGCGGCTCGAAGGCGCGCAGGATGATGATGGCCGGAATCGGCTGCACCACCCCCGCCGCCAGCCCTTCGGCCACGCGCGCGAACAGCACCAGCGAGAAGTCGTTGGCCACCCCGCCCACGATGCCGCCCAGCAGGAGCAGCACCATCGTGCCGACATAGGTGCGCCGGTAGCCGTAGCGAGACAGCAGCCACGGCGTGGTGAGCATCGAGACCGTCATCGCCACCATGAAGCCCGAGCTCACCCATTGCGCGCGCTCCTGCCCGAGCGAGAAGTGATGGCTCATGCCCGGAATGGCCACGTTGACGATGGTCGAGGACATGATCGACGCCATCGTCCCCACCATGACCGACAGCAGGAGGTACCAGCGATAGCGTTCGCCATAGCGCTGGCGCAGCGTGCCGATGGAGGGCGGGGCCGGCGTGCTCGCGGCTTCTTCGGGTGTCTGTGGGGAGGTCATGGGGCGGCGGAATGTCTCGGGGTCCGTCGTCCTACAAGCATATCGGTGTTTGCGCGATGAGGGCCGTGCCCGCGGGTCGCACAATGGTTCGGCTGTCCCCTCCGCGTCTTCCAGAAGACGTCTTCCAGAAGATCAAGACAACCACATGGATTCCCTGACCGAAGCCCAAGATCCGCAAGGCGGCGCCCCGGCCGCCGCCGAACCCGAGGGCGCGTCCACGCTCGCCACTGAGCTCGCCGCGCCCACCGTGAGCCGGGCCTACCGCTGCCAGTGCGGGCGCCCCGTGTTCCTGCGCAACAGCGAATGCCTGGCCTGCCACACGCCGCTGGGCTACGTGGTCGACCGGCTCGGCGTCGTGCCGCTCGCGCTGGCGCAAGGCGAAGGCGCGCAGCCCGACACCTTCACCGTGTTCGGCGACCCGCACGGCCCCACCTACCACCGCTGCGCCAACCTCATGACGCCCGCCGCCTGCAGCTGGATGGTGCCGGCCGCGCGCGAAGGCGAGCAGCCGCCCGCCGACCCGCACGGCCTGGCACCGGGTTACTGCCTGGCGTGCAGCGTCACCCGCACCATTCCCGACCTGTCGATGGAGAGCAACGGCGAGCTCTGGCGCAAGCTGGAAACCGCCAAGCGCCGGCTCATTTCGCAGCTGCTCGCGCTCGGCCTGCCCGTGGTGAGCCGCCACGCCGATCCGGTGCACGGCATGACCTTCGACTTCCTGAGCAACGTGCCGGGCGGCCCGCACGTCATGACCGGCCACGACAACGGCGTGATCACCCTCAACGCCGAAGAGGCGGAGGACGCCGTGCGCGAGCGCATCCGCGCCGAGATGCGCGAGCCCTACCGCACGCTGCTCGGCCATTTCCGCCACGAGATCGGCCACTACTACTGGGACCTGCTGGTGCAGCCCACGCCGTGGATCGACGACTTCCGCGCGCTCTTCGGCGACGAGCGCGCCGACTACGCGGCCGCGCTCCAGACCCACTACGAGCAGGGCCCGCCGCCCGACTGGACCGACCGCTACGTCAGCAGCTACGCCAGCACGCATCCGTGGGAAGACTGGGCCGAGACCTGGGCGCACTACCTGCACATGGCCGACACGGCGGACACCGCGATGAGCTTCGGCGTCGACGCGGCCAACGTCGAGCTCACGAACGACCTGTTCACCCTCGACGACCTGTGGCAGCCGGACCACCCCGATGCCGGCCAGTTCCTCGACTTCATCAACGGCTGGGTGCTGCTCACCAACGTGCTCAACGAGCTGTCGCGCAGCATGGGCCAGCCCGACTACTACCCCTTCGTGCTGCCGCGCACGGCCGTGGGCAAGCTGCAGTTCATCCACCAGGTGATCACGCAGCAGCGGCAGGGCGATACGCCGTCGATGGTGATGTCGGGCGAGGTGGCCGCGCCGGAGGCTGTGCAGCCCCAGACGCAATCACAGACTCAGTCCCAGGACGCCGCTCAGTCCTGACGCTGCGGCGCGGCGCCCGTCGCGCAGCGCATGCAGATGCACGCCAGCCCGCGCATTTCATCCGGCAGGTTGGTCAGCGGCGCATTGCTGAAGTCGACCTGCATGCACCAGCAGGGCGGCTGCGTCCGGCCGGTCTCGCGTTCGATCTCCATTGCGCAGCGGTTCGGCCCGCCGCACAGCGGGCAGCGTGTGGCGTCGATGACCGCCGTGCCGGTTGCCATCATGCGATCTCGAAGGCCGGCAGCTTCTTCGGCACGGCCAGGTTGCGCAGCGTGGTGTACACCGGCAGGCCGCCGCTGTAGGCGGGGTAGTCCTCGCCCTCGATCAGCGGCAGCAGGTAGCGGCGGCACTTCTCGGTGATGCCGTAGCCGTCGTCCGAGATGAAATCGCGCGGCATCGGCTTCTCGACATTCGCCACCGCCTCCAGCGGTGCGCTGCCGATGCGGTAGGTGTACGGCACGTCGGACATGCGCTCGATGGTCGGCATCACCGCGTTGCGGCCTTCCAGCGCAAGCTCCACCGCGCGCTGGCCCAGCTCGTAGGCCTGCTTCACGTCGGTGGCCGAGGCGATGTGGCGCGCCGCGCGCTGAAGGTAGTCGGCCACGGCCCAGTGGAACTTGTGGCCCAGCGCGTCCTTGACCATCTGCGCCACCACCGGCGCCGCGCCGCCCAGCTGCGCATGGCCGAAGGCATCGCGCGTGCCCTGTTCGGCGAGGAAGGTGCCGTCGGGGTGGTGGCAGCCCTCGGACACCACCACCGAGCAATAGCCGTGCTGCTTCACCAGTTCGTCGACACGCGCCAGGAAGCGCACCTTGTCGAACTCGATCTCCGGGAACAGCACCACCACCGGAATGCCCTGGTCCGCGGCGAGCCCGCCGGCCGCGGCGATCCATCCCGCATGCCGCCCCATCACCTCGAGCACGAACACCTTGGTCGATGTCGCCGCCATCGAGCGCACGTCGAACGAGGCCTCGATGGTCGACACCGCCACGTATTTCGCGACCGAGCCGAAGCCCGGGCAGCAGTCGGTCAGCGGCAGGTCGTTGTCGATGGTCTTGGGCACGTGGATGGCCTGCAGCGCATAGCCCATCGACTGCGACAGCTGGCTCACCTTGAAGCAGGTGTCGGCCGAATCGCCGCCGCCGTTGTAGAAGAAGTAGCCGATGCCGTGCGCCTTGAACACCTCGATCAGCCGCTCGTACTCGCGCCGGTTCTTCTCCAGCGACTTGAGCTTGTAGCGGCACGAGCCGAAGGCGCCGGAAGGCGTGGTGCGCAGCGCCGCGATGGCCTCGGCCGGTTCGGCGCCGGTGTCGATCAGTTCCTCGGTCAGCGCGCCGATGATGCCGTTGCGCCCGGCGTAGAGCTTGCCGATGCGCTCCGGGTGCCGGCGCGCCGTCTCGATCACCCCGCAGGCCGAGGCGTTGATGACCGAGGTGACGCCGCCTGATTGGGCGTAGAAGGCATTGGGGATGGGCATGCGCGGCATTGTCACGCAGCCCCCGGGCCGGCGCCAGAGGGCGCCGGTGTCGGAATGTCAGCGGCTCTCGAAGACCGGCGGGCGCTTCTGCAGGAAGGCGCTCACGCCTTCGCGAAAACTTGGCCGGTCGATCAGCTCGCGCTGGCGTTCGCTTTCGTAGTGCAGCTGTTCCCCCAGCGAGTGGCGCTCCGAGGCGTCGAAGGCCTCGCGCGCCTCGACCACCGCATGGGCCGGCAGCCGGGCGAGGCGCTGCGCGACGCCGGTGGCTTCTTCCATCAGCTGCGCGTCGTCCACGCAGGACCAGATCAGGCCCCACTGCACCGCGCGCTCCGCGTCCACGCGCTCGTCGAGCAGCGCCATGCCCATGGCGCGCGCCCGTCCGGCGCGGCGCGGAATGGCCCAGGTGCAGCCGAGGTCGGGCACGATGCCGAGCTTGGGCAGGAAGGGCAGGTAGAAGTAGGCGCTGCGCGCCGCGATGGTCACGTCGGCCGCGAGCGCCAGGCCCACGCCCGCGCCGGCCGCCGGGCCGTTCACTGCGGCCACCACCGGCACCGGCAGGGTGCGCAGCGTCTCGATCAGCGGATTGCTGAGTTCCTGCATCCACTCGGCGGTTTGCGTGCCGAGCGACTTGCCGGCTTCGCCGGGCGCCATCGCGCTCAGGTCCGCGCCCACGCAGAAAGCCTTGCCGGCGCCGGTGAGGATCACGGCGCGCACCGCGCGGTCGTCGCGGATGCGCTCCAGCGCGTCGCGCAGCTCGACCTGCAGCTCGCGCGCGATCGGGTTCAGCTTGGCCGGCAGGTTCAGCGTGAGCGTGGCGATGCCGTCGTTCAGCGCGTGGAGGATGAAAGCCTGGTCGCTCATTGCCTTCAAAGCCTTTCCACGATGGTCACGTTGGCCATGCCGCCGCCTTCGCACATGGTCTGCAGGCCGTAGCGCTTGCCGCGCTTCGCCAGCGCGTGGATCAGCGTGGTCATGAGCTTGGTGCCCGAGGCGCCCAGCGGATGCCCCAGCGCGATGGCGCCGCCGTTCACGTTGAGCCGCGCCGGGTCGGCGTCGAGCGCCTGCAGCCATGCGATGGGCACGGGCGCGAAGGCTTCGTTCACTTCGTACAGGTCGATGTCGCCGATCTTCATGCCGGCCTTCTTCAGCGCGCGCTGCGTCGCGGGCAGCGGGGCCTCCAGCATGATGACCGGGTCGTGCCCCATCACGCTCATGTGGTGGATGCGCGCCAGCGGCTTCACGCCCAGCGCCTTCAGGCCGCGCTCGTTCACCACCAGCACGCCGCTCGCGCCGTCGCAGATCTGGCTTGCGGTGGCGGCGGTGCAGCGCCCGCCCTCGGCGATCAGCTTCACGCCCGCGATGCCTTCGAGCGTCGCGTCGAAGCGAATGCCTTCGTCCACCGTGTGCGCCTCGCCGCCGCGGGTGCCGTCGGCCAGCAGCACGTCGACGGGCACGATCTCGTCGTCGAACGCGCCCACGCGGGTCGCGGCGATCGCGCGGTGGTGGCTCTCCAGCGCGTAGCGGTCGAGCGCGCTTTTCTCGATGCCGTAGTTCCTGGCGATCATTTCCGCGCCGGTGAACTGGCTGAATTCAACCCCGGGGTAGCGCGCCTTCATCGCGGGGCTCATGTAGGTGCCCAGCCCCGCCTTCGCGGGCAGCGCGTTGGGCGTGAACATCGGCACGCGCGTCATGCTCTCGACGCCGCCCGCGATCACCGCGTCCATGCTGCCCGACATCACGGCCTGTGCCGCGAAGTGCAGCGCCTGCTGCGACGAGCCGCATTGCCGGTCGACCGATGTGCCCGGCACCGATTCAGGCAGCTTCGACGCCAACACCGCGTTGCGCGCGATGTTGGTGGCCTGCTCGCCCACCTGGCTCACGCAGCCGAGGATCACGTCCTCCACCGCCGCCGGGTCGATGCCGCTGCGCGCCACCAGCGCGTTTATCACCTGCGCCGCCAGGTCCGCCGGGTGCCAGCCCGCGAGCTTGCCGCCGCGCCGTCCGCCGGCCGTGCGCGCCGCGGCGACGATGTATGCCTCTGCCATGTTCATGTCCTTCGTTCAGGAAGCCTGTGGAATGCCGGACGCCCCAAAGCAAAAAAGCCGCCCGTCAGACAGCGGCGGCAATCGGGATGCATCGGGGCTCATGGGCATCGATGGTTCGACGCCCATGGTGCCCGGTCAAGCCGGGGACAACCCGTGGGGCAGGAGTCGCCAAGGCGACCGCGCGCGGGTGCGCTTGGCGAGGGGGATCGCGGCCGGCTGCGCATCCGACACGGTGATGCACGACGGCTCCAGCGCCGACACCAGCACGCGCCGGTGCTCGGGGCTCTCGAAGCGCTCGCCCGGCGCGAGCACGATGTCGCGCGTGTCGCGGTCCAGCGTGACCCAGACCGAGCCGCTGCGGCATTCGATGCCCACGCCGGCGCCGTCGGGCACGGCAAAGACGGAACGCGTCGGCAGGCTGACGTGAAAGCGCGGTGTGGCGCCGGGTTTGTTGGAAGAGGTGCTCATGGCAAGCTCCATTGCATTCGTGATACGAATGAATATAGTGAGCCGGCCCCGCACTTACACGCGGTCATTCGGAACTCGTTGCATGCACCCAGAGAATGCGAAAGCCCCGGCCGGCGAGCTGCCGCCGCTCGAGCTGCTGCGCACCTTCGAGGCCGCGGCGCGGCGCCTGAGCTTCACGCTCGCGGCCGGCGAACTGCACCTGACGCAGTCGGCGGTGAGCCGGCAGATCCAGCAGCTGGAGGCCAGCCTGGGCGTGCTGCTGTTCGAGCGGCGCCACCGCGCGCTGTCGCTCACCGAGGCCGGCGGCGTCATGCAGCGCGCCGTCACCGACAGCCTGGAGCGCCTGCGCGACGCCACCGCGCGCGTGCGCGCCAACTCCGCGCCGCGCCAGGTGGCGATCACCACCACGCCGGGTTTCGCGTCGCTCTGGCTCATTCCCAAGCTGGCGCGCTTCACCGGCACCCATCCGCAGGTGGACGTGCGCGTGTCGGCCACGCTCGATGTGCTCGACCTGGAAAGCAGCCGCATCGACATCGCCGTGCGCTTCGCGCCGATCAGCCGTGGCGTGGGGCCGGCGCTGTTCGAGGAATCGGTGGTGCCGCTGTGCGCGCCCAGGCTCGCCGATGCGCTGCATGCGCCGTCGGACCTGTCGGGCCTCACGCTGCTCACGGTCGACTACGCCGACCCCAGCGAAACGGCGACGACCGACTGGGAACCCTGGCTGCGCGTGATGGGCCTGGCCGACCTGCGCATGAAGAGCACGCTGCGCTTCACCCACTACGCCGACGCGGTGGCGGCGGCGGTGGCGGGGCAGGGCGTGGTGATCGGCCGGATGCCGCTGCTGCGCGAACTCGTGAGAGACGGCCGCCTCGTGGCGCCGCTGGGCGAAGGCGCCGTGTCGCGCCGCGCCTACTTCGTCGAGATGTCGAAGCGCGCCGCGGGCAACCGCGACGCGCAGGACTTCGCCCAATGGCTGCGCGACGAGGCGGACGCCGCGCAGCGGACCTGAAGGAGGATCAACCCGGCAGCAGCACCTTGTTGATCACGTGGATCACACCGTTCGACTGGTACACGTTGGCGATGGTGACCATCGCGGTGCCGCCCTTGGCATCGGTCACCCAGATGTTGCCGCCGTTCATCGTCGCGGTCAGCGTGCCGCCGCTGGCGGTCTTCAGCACGGCTTTGCCGCCGCCCGCGTTGATCGCGCTCATCAGCGCGGGGCCGTCCATGCGGCCGGGCACCACGTGGTACGTCAGCACCTTGGTCAGCGTGGGCTTGTTCTCGGGCTTGAGCAGCGTGTCGACGGTGCCTGCCGGCAGCGCGGCGAAGGCCTGGTTGGTGGGCGCGAACACGGTGAACGGGCCGGGGCTCTTCAGCGTGTCGACCAGGCCTGCGGCCTTGACAGCGGCGACCAGGGTCGTGTGATCCTTCGAGTTGACGGCGTTGTCGACGATGTCCTTCGTCGGGTACATCGCGGCGCCGCCGACCATCGGGTTCGACGACATGCCGCTGCTGCCACTGCCGCTCATGCCCATGCCGCCAGCGCAAGCGCCGAGCAGGACCGAAACGCCGACTGCAATCATGAGTTTTTTCATTGAAGGCTCCTGGAAAGAATGGTTCTTGAAGGTGTCTGTGGAAACCGCCAACAGCTCGGAGGCGCGATGCGCTTGGATCGGATACGGGGCCGCTTCGCTTTTGGATTCGCACCCGGTTGCAGATTTGTGCCGCGTCGGCTTTGCGCCACAGCCGCGCATGCCGGCCTTGCGGTTCGTGCAGGCGCTCGCCAGAATCCGCCCTTCGTTTTTCGGCAACAGTTTCTTTTCTCACCGCGCCCGGTGACGACCGACCTCCCGGGCGACAACACCAATCAATGAAGCTTTTCCTGAACACCTGACACGCACACCGACCGCCCCGGCCGGACGTGCATCCATGCACCCGCCGAGGCCCATCGACAAAGGCCCCGCGCAGCCATTCGCCGGGGCTTTCTGTTTTTCGGAGTGTGCGCACATGAGTGCTCAACGAAAGGCCCGTGACGACGACAAGCGTCTGGGCCGGTTCTACTTTTCGGTGCCGGCGACGGCACCTCGCAATCCCGTGGTGGCCGCGATGGCGCGCGGCGAATCCAACCAGAAGGCCGGGCGCCACCTGCGCACGCATCGCGCGGAACGGCGCGCGCAGAAGGTGGCCCTGCGGAAGGCCGACTATCGCTTCACGGAGGACTGACCGCCATGCGAGCGCGGCAGCACGAGGAACGCGAGCGTTCCCAGAGCCAGCATGCCGGCCACCGTGAGGAACACCGCGCGGAACGGCTCCGCGCCGTGCGCCACCGCCCACGATGCGGCCACGCCGGTGGTCCACTGCATCAGCGACACGCCGAGGAACATCGCCATGTTCAGCAGCGCCATCGCGCGGCCGGTCATCTCCGCCGGGTAGGCGTTCTTGGTATACGCGTACTGCAGCACGCTGTAGCCCGAGAGCAGGCCGTAGATGACCGGCAGGCCGATGTCGACGACCGCCGAATGCGTCAGCGCCATCGCACCGAACATCAGCGCGCCGGCGACGGCGCAGCTCATCATCCAGCGGCCGCGCCGCGCGCCGCCCGGGTCCATGCGGCCGAACAGCGCGGGGCTGATCATGCCGGCCACCGTCATCACCAGCGCCACGTTGCCGCTGGCCACCAGCGACAGGCCGTGCCGTTCATGCAGCACCGGCCCGAGCCACAAGCCGCGCAGCGTGATGAATGCCGCGTAAGACACGCAGGCAAAGCACAGCAGCCCCAGCGTGTGCGGCATGGCGAACAGCGGCAGCAGTTCGCGCACCGCCTTGCGCAACGACTGGCGTTCAGCCGGCACTTGCTGCCCGCCGCCATGCACTACCGCCGCGCGCGCGGGCTCGCGCACGCGCCAGAAGATGACCAGCCACGAGAGCACCGCGAACCCGGCCAGCGCCGCGTAGCCGGCACGCCAGGATGCGGCTTCGATCAGCAATGCCAGCGGCGTGCCGGTGAACAGAATGCCCATGCCGGCCATGCTCATCACCAGCCCCGACATGGCGGTGAAGCGCGCCGCATCGAAGTGCCGCGCGATGAACACCGTGCACGCCAGGAACGCGGGCGCGCAGCCCACGCCGATCAGCGCCTGCCCCAGCAGCAGCGCATGGAAGCTCGGCGCCATCGCGCACAGCACCGCGCCCGCAATGGCCAGCGGAAAGGCGCTCAGCACCGTGCGGCGCACGCCGAACATGTCGATCGACACGCCCATGCCGAGCTGCATCACGCCGAACGTGAAATGGAAGGTGCCGGCCCACATGCCGAGCTGCTGCGGCGTCAGCCCGAAGTTCTGGGAGAGCGGCGTGGCCATCATCGCGCCCACGGTGCGGAAGGCCTGGCTCAGGGCGAAGGCCGTGGCAAGCGCGACCAGCATCGCTGTCGTGGAGGCGGACCAGTGTGAGAAGCGTGCGATGCGGGAGAGGCGTGAGCGCTCCGCGGGCTTGGGTGCCGCGTTCGGATTCATGAGGAGAGAAGGGCCGGAAGGATGAGGCGGCCTGAATGCTAATGGATCGCCATGCAGGCGTGGTCACCGCCGCGACGCGGCTTTCCACGCGGCGCATGATGGAAGGCGCCATAGCGTCGACCATGCCCCCATAATTTCTCACCACTCCTCCAGAGCAGCGCATTGCCCACCCCACCTACCACCCACGCCCGTGCGGCCAAGCCTCCGGGAGCAAAAGCCGTTTCGATTTTCAGCCGCGTTCGCGAGATCCTGGAGGCTGCGCGTGTCGGCGTGACGCGTACGGTCAATACGACGCAGGTTGCGGCCAACTGGTTGATCGGCCGCGAGATCGTCGAAGAAGAGCAGCGTGGGCAGCGCAGGGCAGGCTACGGCGTCAAGCTTCTTGCCGATCTGTCGGCACGGTTGAATGCCGAGTTCGGCCGAGGCTATTCCGTGGACAACCTCGAGGCGTTTCGGCAGTTCTATTTGAATTACCCCATGCTGATTTCCGAGACGGTGTATCGGAAATCGGCCGAGCCCATGGTGCTGCCTCCGGAGGCAAGTTCCGAGGCGACGTCTCGGAAATCCAAGGGCGACAAGGGATGGCAGCCCGGAGCTTTGCATTCGTCTCTGTCATGGAGCCACTATCGGCAGCTCCTGGGTGTGTCGAGGCCGCAGGCGCGTGCCTTCTACGAAATTGAGGCAATCCGCAACGCTTGGTCAGTGCGTGAACTGCAGCGGCAGACATCCAGCCTGCTCTACGACCGCCTGGCGAAGAGCAAGGACAAGAAGGGATTGATGCGGCTGGCGACGCACGGCCAGGAGGTGACACAGCCGCTGGACGCATTCAAGGATCCCATGGTGATCGAGTTTCTCGGACTGCCGGAGTCACCGAAGCTGGTGGAGTCCAGGCTGGAACAGGCACTCATCGACAACCTGCAGACCTTTCTGCTCGAACTGGGCAAGGGCTTCGCGTTCGTGTCGCGGCAGGAGCGAATCACGATCGATGGCGATCACTTCTACGTCGACCTGGTTTTCTATCACGCCGTGCTCAAGTGCTACGTGCTGATCGACCTCAAGGTTGGCAAGTTGACCCATGGCGACCTCGGCCAGATCCAGTTCTATGTGAACTACTATGACCGCGAACGTCGCACCGAAGGCGACAACCCCACGCTGGGTGTGATCCTGTGTCCTGACAAGAACGATGCCGTGGTGAAGTACACGCTCGGCGAGCAACAGGAGCGCAACATCTTCGCAAGCCGCTATCAGCTTCATTTGCCGACGGAGCAGGAACTCGAACGCGAATTGCGCCGTGAACTCAGGCAACTTTCCATGGGGTCGCCCGACGATGCGAAGCCCAAGAGAAAGGCAAAGCCGGGCGCATGAAAAACGGCACCTGAGGTGCCGTTCGCGTCAGTCGGGGCCGAGCAGGTTTCAGGCCTCGCCCTTGACCTTCAGTCGCCATGCATGCAGCAGCGGCTCGGTGTAGCCGCTGGGCTGCTCGATGCCCTTGAACACCAGGTCCTGCGCGGCCTTGTACGCGGCGGAGGTCGCGAAGTTGCCGGCCATCGGCTGGTAGAGCGGGTCGCCCGCGTTCTGCTCGTCGACCACCTTGGCCATGCGCTGGAAGGTCTCGTCGACCTGCGCCTTGGTGACCACGCCGTGCAGCAGCCAGTTGGCGATGTGCTGGCTGGAGATGCGCAGCGTGGCGCGGTCTTCCATCAGGCCGACGTTGTGGATGTCGGGCACCTTCGAGCAGCCCACGCCCTGGTCGATCCAGCGCACCACGTAGCCGAGGATGCCCTGCACGTTGTTGTCGATTTCCTGCTGGCGCTCTTCGGCGGTCCACTTGGCTTCGGCCGCGATCGGCACCTGCAGCAGCGCGTCGAGGATGTTGTCGCGCTCTGCGTCGGCGTCGATCTTTTCCAGCTCCTGCTGCACCGCGGTCACGCTGACCTGGTGGTAGTGCAGCGCGTGCAGCGTGGCGGCGGTGGGCGAGGGCACCCAGGCGGTGTTGGCGCCGGCCTTGGGGTGCGCGATCTTCTGCTCGAGCATCGCGGCCATCAGGTCGGGCATGGCCCACATGCCCTTGCCGATCTGCGCCTTGCCGCGCAGGCCGCACGACAGGCCGACCAGCACGTTGTTCTTTTCGTAGGCGCCGATCCACGCGCTGGACTTCATGTCGCCCTTGCGGATCATCGGGCCGCCCTGCATGGCGGTGTGCATCTCGTCGCCGGTGCGGTCGAGGAAGCCGGTGTTGATGAAGGCCACGCGCGCGGCGGCCTCGGCGATGCAGGCCTTCAGGTTGACGCTGGTGCGGCGCTCTTCGTCCATGATGCCGAGCTTCACGGTGTTGGCGGGCAGGCCGAGCAGTTGCTCGACGCGGCCGAACAGCTCGCTGGCAAAGGCCACTTCGGCGGGCCCGTGCATCTTCGGCTTCACGATGTAGATGCTGCCGGTGCGCGAGTTGCCCTTGCGCTTCAGGTCGATGGTGGCGATGGCGGTGGTGACCACGGCGTCGAGGATGCCTTCCGGAATCTCCTTGCCGTCCGCATACAGCACGGCCGGGTTGGTCATCAGGTGGCCGACGTTGCGCAGGAACATGAGCGAGCGGCCGTGCAGCTTCACGGGCTTGCCGTCGGCGCCGGTGTATTCGCGGTCGGGGTTCAGGCCGCGCGTGAAGGTCTTGCCGCCCTTGGCGACTTCTTCGGTCAGCGTGCCTTCGACGATGCCCAGCCAGTTCGAATACGCGACCACCTTGTCGGCCGCGTCGACCACGGCCACCGAGTCTTCGAGGTCGAGGATGGTCGAGAGCGCGGCTTCGAGCACCAGGTCGCTCACGCCGGCCGCGTCGCTCTTGCCGATGGGCGTGGAGCGGTCGATGCGGATGTCGAGGTGGATGCCGTTGTGCTTGAGCAGCACCGACGACGGCGAGGCGGCGTCGCCCTGGTAGCCGATGAACTGCGATGCGTCGGCCAGGCCGGTGCTGCTGCTCTGCAGCGCGACGACCAGCTTGCCGTCCTTCACGCTGTAGCCGGTGGCCTGCTTGTGCGAGCCGTTGGCCAGGGGCGCGGCCTGGTCGAGCACGTTGCGCGCGAACTCGATGACCTTGGCGCCGCGCACCGGGTTGTAGCCGGAGCCCTTCTCGGCGCCGCCGGTTTCGGGAATGGCATCGGTGCCGTAGAGCGCGTCGTACAGCGAGCCCCAGCGCGCGTTGGCGGCGTTCAGTGCGTAGCGCGCATTGAGGATGGGCACCACCAGCTGCGGGCCTGCCTGCAGCGCGAGTTCGGAGTCGACGTTGGCCGTGGTGGCCTTCGCGTCCTTGGGCTGCGGCAGCAGGTAGCCGATCTTCTCGAGAAACGCGCGGTAGGCCGGCATGTCGGCGATGGGGCCGGGGTTCTTCTTGTGCCAGGCGTCGAGCTCGCTCTGCAGGCGGTCGCGTTCGGCGAGCAGTGCGATGTTCTTCGGCGCGAGGTCGCTGACGATGGCGTCGAAGCCTTTCCAGAAGACGTCGCTGGCCACGCCGCTGGCGGGCAGGACCTTGTCCTCGATGAAGCGGTGGAGCTCGGTCGCGACCTGGAGTCCGTGGGCGGTGGTGCGGGCGGTCATGGGGTTCTCCTTGAGAAAGATGCAGTCTTGGGATGAACTTTATTCGATACTTTGCTGGCCAGTAAGAGCCGCAAGCGGGATTTATCCGTGACAAAAATAGAGGTAATCGAACGAGCGAGCTGCGGCGCGCAAAGGGTAGGCACTGACAAGAATGCCGTGACCGACGGATATATTTAACTTCTTAAATAAATCCCGACCTGTTCCATGATTCTGCTGTCCTCCAACGAAAACCCCCTCGGCATGCCCGAATCGGCCCGTCGCGCCGCCGCCGCCGCGCTCGAGGGCGCGGGCAACTACCCCGACAGCAACGGCACGGCCCTGAAGAACGCGCTGGCCGCCCGGCTCGACGTGCCGGCCGACTGGCTCACGCTGGGCAGCGGGTCGAGCGAGATCCTCGAGCTGGCGGCCCAGGTGAGCCTGAAGCCGGGCGAGGGCGTCGTCTATTCGCAGTACGGCTTCGTCGTCTATGCCGCGGCCACGGCGCATGCCCACGCGCACGCAACCGTCGTGCCGGCGCGCGAGTTCGGCCACGACCTCGACGCCATGCGCGCCGCCATCGGCGACGACACCAGACTGGTGTTCGTGGCCAACCCCAACAACCCGACCGGCACCTTCATCGACGCCGCGCCGCTGCTGGCCTTCTTGCAGTCGGTGCCCGCGCATGTGACGGTGCTGCTGGACGAGGCCTACACCGAATACCTCTCGCCCGCGCAGCGCTACGACAGCATCGAGTGGGTGCGCCGCCTGCCGAACCTGATCGTGGCGCGCACTTTCTCCAAGGCCTTCGGCCTGGCCGGGCTGCGCATCGGCTACGGCGTGTCGCAGCCGGCGCTCACGGCGCGCATGAACGCACACCGCCCGCGCTTCAACGTGACGACGCCCGCACAGGCCGCCGCGGTGGCCGCGCTCGGCGACACGGACTTCCTGGCGCGCACCTACGCGCTCAACACCGCGGGGCGCGACCAGCTCGCGGCCGGCTTCAAGGAGCTTGGCCTGCCCTGCGTTCCTTCTTCCGGCAACTTCCTGATGGTGCAGGTCGGCGATGCGCAGGCGGTGCATGCGCGCCTGCTGGCCGCCGGCATCGAGGTGTCGCTGCTCGGCCCCTACGGCCTGCCGCAATGGCTGCGCATCAGCGTGGGGCTGCCCGAGCAGAACCGCGCGGTGCTCGCCGCGCTGCGCTGACTGACGGACTGGCGCCGGGCGGCGTCAGACCTGCCCGCTCAGCTCCTTCGCCGCGGCGCGCACCGGCTCGATGTAGCGCTCGTCGTACCGGTGCGTGGGCATCGTCAGCGTCACGGCCGCCGCGAGGCTGCCGTCCGCATGGAACACCGGCGCCGAGATTCCCGCCAGCTCGGCGGTGCGGTCGCCCACCAGCGCGCAGTAGCCCCGCGCGCGAATGTCCTCGTAGAGCTTGCGTTCTCCGGCGCCGAGCGGCAGGTCGCGCTCCGGGCCGAAGGCGATGAGCACGCGCGCGCCCGCGCCCCGGTCGTTGGGCAGCAGGTCGCCGGCGCGCACATGGTCGCGCACCACGTGCGATGAATCGATCCGGAACTGGCACAGCCGCACCCAGCTGCCGCCCTGCGCCTGCCGCACGTGATACGCCGCGCTTTCGCCGGTGGTCGCCGCGAGCGCGCGCAGCACCGGCAGCACGATGCGGTCGACCGAAAGCGACGCCGCATACAGCCCATGCAGCCGCGCGATTTCCATGCCCAGCGCATAGCGGCCGTCGTCCTGGCGGCGGATCAGCCGCGCGTGTTCGAGCGAAGCCAGCAGCCGCAGCACGGTGCTCTTGTAGAGCTGCGTGCGTTCGGCGAACTGCGCGAGCGACAGCGCCTCGTCGCCCGGGCGGAACGCCGAGAGCAGGCTCAGCGCGCGGTCGACCGCGGCGGCGCCGCCGGGGGCGGCATTCAGGTCGGAGGCGGATTGAGTCTGGGCTTTGCGTGGCATGGGCGGCAATGGATCGGCTTGACAGCCAGGGCGGATCGGCGGTCTAATTCTGTTTAACGGAATATAGTTCTATAAGACAGAACGGTCAAGAGATTCCAGCACGGGAGACAGATCCGATGACACCCCCAGACGTCCTCATCAGCGAGGTCGGCCCGCGCGACGGCCTGCAGTCGGTCAAGGCCACCATGCCCACCGACAGCAAGCTGCGCTGGATCGACGCGCTCTACGCCGCCGGCGTGCGCGAGATCGAGGTCGCTTCCTTCGTGCCCGCGAAGCTGCTGCCGCAGATGGCCGACGCCGCCGAGGTGGTGCGCCATGCCATCACGCTGCCCGGGCTGGTGGTGATGGCGCTGGTGCCCAACCGCAAGGGCGCGCAGGCCGCGCTGGAGGCCGGCGTGCACAAGCTCACCATGCCGGTGTCTGCGAGCGTGGCGCATTCGCTGGCCAACGTGCGCAAGACGCCGACGGAAATGGTGGAAGAAGTGCGCGCCATCTCCGAGCTGCGCAACGCCATCGCGCCGCGCGTGAAGCTGGAGGCGGGCATCTCCACCGCCTTCGGCTGCACCCTGCAGGGCCTGGTGCCGGAAGACGACGTGATCCGCCTGGCCGCGCAATGCATCGAGGCCGGCGCGGACGAATCGGGCCTGTCCGACACCGTCGGCTATGCCAACCCCGCGCAAGTGCGCCGGCTGTTCAGGCGGCTGCGCGCGGAGATCGGCGTGCACGCGGGCGCCGCCCACATGCACAACACGCGCGGCCTGGGCATCGCCAACTGCCTGGCGGCGTGGGACGAGGGCGTGCGCACCTTCGACGCTTCGCTCGGCGGCCTGGGCGGCTGCCCCTATGCGCCGGGCGCCTCGGGCAATGCCGTCACCGAAGACCTCGTCTTCATGTTCGAGGCCATGGGCGTGCGCACCGGCATCGACATCCAGAAACTCATCGCGGCGCGCGCGCCGCTCATGGCCGGCCTGCCGGGCGAGCCGGTCTACGGCATGACGCCGGAAGCCGGATTGCCCAAGGGCTTCGTCCAGGAACACAACGCACAACATGTCTGAAGCCAATCCCCTGCCGTACGCCGGCGTTCGCGTCGTCGAGTTCACCCACATGGTCATGGGCCCGACCTGCGGGCTGCTGCTGGCCGACCTCGGCGCCGAGGTCATCAAGGTCGAGCCCATCGAGGGCGACAACACGCGCCGCCTGCTGGGCTCCGGCGCGGGTTTCTTCCCGACCTTCAACCGCAACAAGAAGAGCATCGCGCTCGACCTGAAGAAGCCCGAGGGCGTGGAGGCCGCGTTGCGCCTGATCGCCACCGCCGACATCGTCAGCGAGAACTTCAAGCCCGGCACCATGAAGAAGCTGGGGCTGGACTACGACACGCTGGCCAGGCTCAACCCGCGCCTCATCTACGTGAGCCACAAGGGCTTCTTGCCCGGCCCCTACGACCACCGCACCGCGCTCGACGAGGTGGTGCAGATGATGGGCGGCCTGGCCTACATGACCGGCCGCGCCGGCGACCCGCTGCGCGCCGGCACCAGCGTGAACGACATCATGGGCGGCATGTTCGGCGCCATCGGCGCGATGGCCGCGCTGCGCCAGCGCGAGCTCACCGACAAGGGCTGCGAGGTGCAGTCGGCGCTGTTCGAGAACAACGTGTTCCTGGTGGCGCAGCACATGATGCAGTTCGCCGCCACCGGCAAGGCGGCCGACCCGATGCCCAGCCGCATCTCGGCCTGGGCGGTGTACGACGTGTTCACCGTGAAAGACGGCGAGCAGATCTTCCTGGCGGCGGTGAGCGACAAGCAGTGGGCCATCTTCTGCAAGGCCTTCGGCCTGGAGGACATGCTGGCCGATCCGCGCCTGAAGACCAACAACGACCGCGTGCTGGCGCGCGACTGGATGATGCCCATCCTGCGCTCGCACCTGGCGCACCGCAGCGCCGCCGAGCTGGCCGCCGTGTTCGAGCGCAACGAGCTGCCCTTCGCGCCCATCACCAAGCCGCAGGCGCTGTTCGACGACCCTCACCTCAACGCCACCGGCGGCCTCGCGCCGGTGCGCATGAACGACGGCAGCACGGCCAAGGTGCCGCTGATGCCGTTCACGCTGGACGGCGAACGCCCCGGCATCCGGCTGCAGCCGCCGCACATCGGCGAACACAGCCGCGAACTCCTCAAAGAAGTGGGCTACAGCGACGAACAGATCGCCGCGCTCGCAAAACACAACATCACCCTCGGAGACTGACCCCATGCAATCGATCACACGGCGCGCTCTGCTCGCCTGCGCCGCGGCCGCGGCATGCCTGAGCGCCGCACCCGCCCTCGCCGACACGGCCTGGCCCGACAAGCCGGTGCGCCTCGTCGTGCCCTACACGCCCGGCGGCGCCACCGACATCGTGGCGCGGCTGATCGCGCAGAAGGTCATGGACGACACCAAGTGGACCTTCATCGTCGACAACCGCGCGGGCGGCAACGGCAACATCGGCATGGACGTGGTGGCCAAGGCCAAGCCCGACGGCTACACCATCGGCCTGGGCCAGACCGCCAACCTCGCGATCAACCCGACGCTGTTCCCCAAGATGCCCTACGACGCGCTGAAGGACCTGGTGCCGGTGGCCGTGGTGGCCTCGCAGCCGGTGGTGCTGGTGGTGCGCACGGAGGCGCCGTACAAGTCGCTGGCCGAACTGGTCGCGGCCGCCAAGGCCAGGCCGGGCGAGATCAAGCAGGCGCTCGCGGGCACCGGCACGCTGGGCCACATGGCCGGCGAGGTGCTCGCCAAGCGCGCCGGCTTCAAGGTGCTCAACGTGCCCTACAAGGGCGCCGCGCCCGCCATCACCGACCTGCTCGGCGGGCAGACCGACTACATGTTCGCCACGCCGCAGGGCGCGCTCTCGATGGTCAAGGGCGGCAAGCTGCGCGCGCTGGCCGTCACCTCGGCCAAGCGCCTGCCGGTGATGCCCGACGTGCCGACGGTGGGCGAGAGCTACCAGGGCTTCGAGGCGGTGGACTGGAAAGCCATCGTCGTGCCCGCCGGCACGCCCGCCGACATCGTGAAGAAGCTCAACGCCGCCATCGGCAAGGCGCTGGCCAGGCCGGCGACCATCTCGCAGCTGCTGGCCGAAGGCAGCACGCCCGGCGGCGGAAGCCCGGAGCAGGCGGCGCAGTACATCAAGGCCGAACATGCGCGCTGGGGCGCGGCGGTGCGCGAGGCGGGCGTGCGGCCCGAATAAGGCCGCTTCCTTCGCGGGGCGGGGGGATATAGTTCCGCCCGCCATGGACCGCCTCAAGCAGCTCGAATCCTTCGTTTCCGTCGCGACCCGGGGCGGCCTCACCGCCGCGGCCAAGGCCGAGGGCGTGGCCCCGGCCATCATGGGCCGCCGGCTCGACGCGCTCGAAGAGCGGCTGGGCGTCAAGCTGCTGGTGCGCACCACGCGCCGCATCACGCTCACGCACGAGGGCAGCGCCTTCCTCGAAGACTGTCAGCGCCTGCTGACCGAGTTCGCCAACGCCGAGGCCAGCGTGAGTGCCGGCGGCGTCAAGGCGAGCGGCCACCTGCGGGTGACGGCGCCGGCCGGCTTCGGCCGACGCCACGTCGCGCCGCTGGTGCCGCGCTTTCATGCGCTGCATCCGGAGGTGACGATTTCGCTGAACCTCAGCGACCGGGTGGTCGACGTCACCGGCGAGAGCTTCGACTGCGCGGTGCGCGTGGGCGACCTGCCCGATTCGTCGCTGGTGAGCGTGCGCTTGGCCGACAACCGCCGCCGCTGCGTCGCCACGCCCGACTTCGTGCGCCGCCACGGCAAGCCGAAGCATCCGGGCGAGCTTTCGCGCTTTGCCTGCCTCACGCTGTCGAGCGACGCCTCGCAGACGCGCGGCTGGGCCTTTCGCGTGACCACCGAGGCCGGCGCCCAGGAGCTGATCCACCTGCGGCCCAGCGGCCCGCTCGATTGCTCCGACGGCCAGGTGCTGCACGACTGGTGCCTGGCCGGCCACGGCATCGCCTGGCGCAGCACCTGGGAGGTAGAGGCCGAGATCGACGCCGGCCTGCTCGTGCCGCTGCTCGACGAATTCGCCGCGCCGCCCAACGGCATCTACGCGGTGTTCGCGGGCGCCAAGCACCTGCCGCTGCGGGTGCGGCTGTGGCTTGATTTCCTCAAGGAGCAATACGGGAACCCGGAATTCTGGGGCGGCAGGGCCTGAGGGCAGGGGTGCGGCGGCACAATCTCTTCACATTTGAAATTCTGTTGACACGCTCCCCACGTTGACAGCGATCGAGGCTCCTTCGCGAAACACCGAGGAACCGGCTTTGCCGGGCCTCAGGTGTTGCCCCCAGCAGGGGGTTGGCGAAGCGACACGAAGTGCGCGCAGCCTGGGGGCGAGCCACATCCTTGAAAGTCACCGATGACGCTCGAAGCCATCCTCGCCTATCTGCACTTGCTCGCCATCCTGACGATGGTCGTGTTCATCTCCAGCGAAGCGGCGCTGTGCCGGGTGCAGTGGCTCAACGCAGCGGTGGTGGAGCGGCTGGCCAAGGTCGACATGGTCTACGGCATCGCGGCCATCGCGGTGCTCGCCACCGGCATCGCGCGCACCTGGTGGGGCATGAAGGGCACGGCCTGGTACTGGACCAACCCGCTGCTGCACGTGAAGCTGGGGCTGTTCATCATCGTCGGCGTGCTTTCGATCTTCCCGACGCTCACCTACTTCCGCTGGCGCAAGACGCTGCGCGCCACCGGCAAGCTGCCGGACGAGCCCGACATCAGGAAGACGCGCAAGCTGGTGATGGTGCAGGCGCACCTGATCGCGCTGATTCCGCTGGTGGCGGTGTTCCTGGCGCGCGGCTTCGGCAAATAGGAAGCCGGGACGAAAAAAAGCCCGCGCGAGGCGGGCTTCTTCAGCGTTGGCGGTGAATCAGCCCTTGGCTGCGTCCGCTTCGCACTTCTTCATGAAGCTGTTCTTGGCGGCGCCGGCCAGGGCCTTGCCGTTCTTGTCCACAGCCTTGGTGGCGCAGGCGGGAGCGGCGGCGGCCTTGGCGTCCTTTTCGCACTTCTTGACGAAGCTGGCCTTGGCGGCGCCGGCCAGGGCCTTGCCGTTCTTGTCGACAGCCTTGGCGTCGCAGCTGGCGCCGGCGGCCGGCGCGGCCATGGCGGCGGGAGCAGCCGCCGGTGCGGCGGCCTTGTCTTGCGCGTAGGCGCCGAAGGAGAGACAGGCGCCCAGGGCTACCAGGGAAAGGAACTTCTTCATGGTGATATGTCCTTGCAAGGTTGGTTGTGACAGTTGCCCCGCCCCGGGGCCGACCATCGTAACGGGCCAGGTTCACGATTGGATGACCATCGTCAACAGCTCCCGGGTTTGCCCCCGGTAAAATTCGCAGATGCTATTGGTCAAACAGGAGCTGCTCGCGGCGCTCGCGAACACGCTCGAATCCCTCTCGCCCGGCGCTGGCTCCAAAGCCGCGTTCGAGTCGCCCAAGGTGGCCGCCCATGGCGATTTCGCCAGCACGGCAGCCATGCAGCTCGCCAAACCGCTAGCGCGCAAGCCGCGCGAGCTGGCCGAACAGCTCAGCGCCGCCTTGCTCGCAACCCCCGCCTTCGGCCAATGGGTCGAGGCCATCGAGATCGCCGGCCCCGGCTTCCTCAACATCCGCCTGAAGACGGCGGCCAAGCAGCAGATCGTGCGCGAGGTGCTGTCGGCCGGCGAAAGCTTCGGCCAGCAGCCCGCCACGGGCGAGAAGGTGCTGGTCGAGTTCGTCTCCGCCAACCCGACCGGCCCGCTGCACGTCGGCCACGGCCGCCAGGCCGCGCTGGGCGACGCCATCTGCAACCTGCGCGCCTCGCAGGGCGAGAGCGTGTGGCGCGAGTACTACTACAACGACGCCGGCGTGCAGATCCAGACGCTGGCCAACAGCACGCAGCTGCGCGCGCGCGGCTTCAAGCCCGGCGACGCCGAATGGCCCAGCGGCGAAAAGGCGCCGGCCTACAACGGCGACTACATCGCCGACATCGCCGAAGACTTCAAGGCCAAGAAGACGGTCAAGTCGGAAGACCGCGAAGTCACCGCCACCGGCGACATCGAGGACATCGACGCCATCCGCGAGTTCGCCGTGGCCTACCTGCGCCGCGAACAGGACCTGGACCTTCAGGCCTTCCGCGTGCACTTCGACCAGTACTACCTGGAGTCGAGCCTCTACACCAGCGGCCGCGTCGAGGCCGCCGTGCAGAAGCTGGTGGCCGCCGGCAAGACCTACGAGCAGGACGGCGCGCTGTGGCTGAAGTCGACCGACTACGGCGACGACAAAGACCGCGTCATGAAGAAGCAGGACGGCACGTACACCTACTTCGTGCCCGACGTGGCGTACCACATCGCCAAGTGGGAACGCGGCTTCCACAAGGTCGTCAACATCCAGGGCACCGACCACCACGGCACCATCGCCCGGGTGCGCGCCGGCCTGCAGGCCGTGGGCGAGGGCATCCCCGAGGGCTACCCCGACTACGTGCTGCACACCATGGTGCGCGTGGTCAAGGGCGGCGAGGAGGTCAAGATCAGCAAGCGCGCCGGCAGCTACGTCACGCTGCGCGACCTGATCGAATGGACCAGCACCGACGCCGTGCGCTTCTTCCTGCTGAGCCGCAAGCCGGACACCGAGTACACCTTCGACGTCGACCTCGCGGTCACCAAGAACAACGACAACCCGGTGTACTACGTGCAGTACGCGCATGCGCGCATCTGCTCGGTGCTGGCGGGCTGGGGCGGCGACCGCGCCACGCTGGCGGGCGTCGACCTGTCGCCGCTGGAAAGCCCGGCGGCCCAGGCGCTGATGCTGCTGCTGGCCAAGTACCCGGCCATGCTCACCGCCGCCGCGCGCGATTTCGCCCCGCACGACGTCACTTTCTACCTGCGCGAGCTGGCCGCCAGCTACCACAGCTACTACGACGCCGAGCGCATCCTGGTGGACGACGAGAAGGTCAAGCTGGCCCGCCTGGCGCTGGTCGCCGCGACCGCGCAGGTGCTGCACAATGGCCTCGCGATTCTCGGCGTCAGTGCGCCGAGCAAGATGTGAACCACCCCACCATGAAGAAGACAACCAGACAACGCGGCAACATCGTCATCGGCCTGATCATCGGGCTGGTGCTCGGCCTGGGCGTCGCGCTGGGCATCGCGGTCTACGTGACCAAGGTGCCGATTCCTTTCGTGACCAAGACGCAGCGCGGCGGCGCCGAGCAGGACGAGGCCGAAGCCCGCAAGAACCGCGACTGGGACCCTAACGCGCCGCTGGCAGGCAAGGCTGGCGCGCCCAAGCCGGCGCCGGCCGCGAGCGGTCCGGTCAACCCCGTCACCGGCGAGCCGGCCGCCACCGCCGTCGCGCCTGCCACCGCGCCGGCGACCACCGCGCCGCCCGTGCCCGTGGTGGTGCCCCCCACTGCCGCCAAGCCGCGCACCGCCCCCGCCCCCGCGCCCGCCGAGGCCAACGCGCTGCCGCCGTCGAACGACCCGCTGGGCGACCTGGCGCGCGCCCGCTCGGGCGGCGGCTCCGGCAGCACGACCACCGCGTCGGCCGCGCCCAGCAGCAACAGCAGCGCCGCCAGCAGCAGCTCGGGCGCCGACCCGTTCATGTACTTCGTGCAGGCCGGCGCCTTCCGCACCACCGACGACGCCGAGGCCCAGCGCGCCAAGCTGTCGCTGATGGGCGTCGAGGCCAAGGTCACCGAGCGCGAGCAGGCGGGCCGCACCGTCTACCGCGTGCGGGCCGGCCCCTTCAACAAGAAGGAAGACGCCGACCGGCTCAAGGAGCGCCTGGACGGCGGCGGTCTCGATTCGGCGCTCGTGCGGGTGCAGCGCTGACGCCGCGGCGATCGATTGCCACCAATAGCCCTTAAGCTTCGCCGCGCGGTATCTGCCGCCACCATTCATCGCCTTGGGCGCGCCGCGGGCGGGGGAACTCCCCGCCGCGTGCCGGCTCAGTCTGCCGTACCAACTGGAGAACCCTTTCAATGAAACGTCGTGACTTTTCGCTGGCCGCCACCTCGCTCGGGCTGCTGTCCCTGGCCGCCAACCCGGCCCATGCCCAGGCGCGTGCGCCCAAGGCCGGCACCGAGTACCTGGTGCTCGACAAGCGCGTGCCCGTCGACGCGCCGGCCGGCAAGGTCGAAGTGGTCGAGTTCTTCTCGTACAACTGTCCCCATTGCAACGACTTCGAGCCGTCGCTCGAAGCCTGGGTCAAGTCGGCACCCAAGGAAGTGGCGTTCCGCCGCATCCCGGTGCCTTTCGTGGGCAACGACGTCGAAGCCAAGCAGCGCCTGTACTACACGCTCGAGGCCATGGGCAAGGTCGACGAATACCAGCCGAAGGTGTTCAACGCGATCCACGCGCAGCGCCAGAACGTGAACGGCGACGCCAACATCATTGCCTGGGCCGCCGCCAACGGCCTCGACGCCGCGAAGTTCAAGGAACTGTTCACCTCGTTCGGCGTGGCCAGCAAGGCCAAGCGGGCTTCGCAGATGACCGATGCCTACAAGGTGGCTGGGGTGCCGGCGATGGCCGTGGCCGGCCGCTGGTACGTGGACGGCGAAACCGCCGGCAGCATGACCAAGGTGCTGCAGGTCGTGAACTACCTCGTGGGCGAAGCCAGGAAGGGCTGACCCGGGCTTTGCGCACCTCGTGGCGCCGCGCCTCATCCCCGGCCCGCTTCGGCGGGCTTTTTCATCTGTGCGTGCGGGTTGTCGCAATCAGCCGCATACAATGCCGAGCAAGTTTCGTGCCTCTATGACATTGCATTCTTACTCCACCACTCCCTTCCTGCGTCGCGTCGGCCGCCTGGCCGCCGCCGCGTTGCTGCTGGCCGGCCTTGCCTCGGGCGCCCTGGCCGAGACCGCCGACCGCAGCAAGCCGATGAACATCGAGTCGGATGCCATGCGCTACGACGACCTCAAGCAGACCAGCGTGTTCACGGGCAACGTGCTGGTAACAAAAGGCACGATCATCATCCGCGGCGCGCGGCTCGATGTCCGCCAGGACGCCGAGGGCTACCAGTACGGCGTGGTCACGGCGGCACCCGGCAAGCGGGCCTATTACAAGCAGAAGCGCAACGCCCCCGACGAGTGGATCGAGGGCGAGTCCGAAGTCATCGAGTACGACAGCCGTGCCGACAACGTCAAGTTCATCCGCAACGCGGAAATGCGCCGCCTGCTCGGTTCCACGCCGAACGACGTGAGCACCGGCGCCCTGATCGTCTACGACCAGAGCAACGACACCTACACGGTCAACGGTTCCACCGTGCCGCCGAACACCGCGGTCAACGCGTCGTCCCCGAGCGGCCGCGTCAAGACCATCCTGACACCCAAGGCCGCCACGGCGCCCGCGCCCGGCGCACCGGCCGGGGCCAAGCCGGCCGCGCCGGCAGCGTCCACGCCCGCGCCCGGCACGGGCCTGCGCTCGACCACCACGCTCGGTGGCGATGGAGAAACCCGCAAGTGATCGAAACCGCTGGAACCCAGGAAGCCAACGGCGCACCGGGCAGTCGCCTGGTGGCGCGCGGCCTGAAGAAGAGCTACGGCAGCCGCACGGTCGTGAAGGACGTCTCGCTCGACGTGCAGAAGGGTGAAGTCGTCGGGCTGCTCGGCCCCAACGGCGCCGGCAAGACCACCTCGTTCTACATGATCGTCGGGCTGGTGCGCGCCGACGCGGGCGAGATCACCATCGACGGCGAGCCCATCGCCCACATGCCCATCCACCGCCGCGCGCGCATGGGCCTGAGCTACCTGCCGCAGGAAGCCTCGATCTTCCGCAAGCTCACGGTGGAGGAAAACGTGCGCGCCGTGCTCGAACTGCAGCACGAGCCCGACGCGAGCGGCAAGCTCGCGCCGCTGTCCAAGCAGCACATGGAAGAGCGCCTGTCCGAACTGCTGGCCGACCTGCGCGTCGACCACCTGCGCGATTCGCCGGCGTTGGCGCTGTCGGGCGGCGAGCGACGCCGCGTCGAGATCGCACGCGCCCTGGCCACCCAGCCGCGCTTCATCCTGCTGGACGAACCCTTCGCCGGCATCGACCCGATCGCCGTCATCGAAATCCAGCGGATCATCAGCTTCCTGAAAGAGCGCGGCATCGGCGTGCTCATCACCGACCACAACGTGCGCGAAACGCTGGGCATCTGCGATCACGCGTTCATCATCAGCGACGGGCATGTGCTGGCACAAGGTACGCCCTCGGAGATCGTCGACAACGCCGAGGTACGCAGGGTGTACCTAGGCGAACACTTCCGTATGTAAGGAAGGGTCGGGTTCTCCACATGAAGCAAGGGCTGTCCCTTCGCGTCTCGCAGCACTTGGCGTTGACGCCCCAGCTGCAGCAGTCGATCAGGCTGCTCCAACTCTCCACGCTCGAACTGAGCCAGGAAGTGGAGCAGATGCTCGACGAGAACCCCTTCCTCGAGCGCACCGCGGAAGAAGCGGCGCGCGAGGAGTTCGGGCTCGACACCGCCGACGCCCCCGCTGCGCGCGATGACGGCAGTGACGGCGGCGACGGCGAGAGCGACTTCACCCCGCCGCCCGCCAGCACCTCCACCGCCTCGACCGAGACCGCCACCACCACCACGGCCGACTCCGACGGCCCCGCCGCCGAGATCGCCGAGCGCGAGCCCGACTGGGAAGGCGACGGCACCGTCGACATGGCGCCCGACGACAGCGAGTGGGGCAGCGACGCTCCCGCGCGCCAGAACAACCTGGGCGACGACGAACGCGCCGACGCCACCGAACTCGCGCGCAGCCAGGAATCGCTGCAGTCGTTCCTGCACCGCCAGGCGCTGAGCCTGCGCCTGAGCGAGAACGACAGCGCCGCGCTGCGCTTCCTGATCGAGTCGCTCAACGACGACGGCTACCTCGAAGACTCCCTGCCTGCGCTGGCCTCGGGCCTGGCCGGCGACGACAACGACCAGTTCGACGACCTGGTGCACCACTTCCAGGTGGCGCTCGGCCTGCTGCAGAGCCTGGAGCCGGTGGGCGTGGGGGCGCGCGACCTCGGCGAATGCCTGAGCATCCAGCTGCGCGCGCTGGCCGCCGAGGACGACGACGAAGACGAAGAGCAGGCACAGGTCTACAAGACCGCGATCGCCATCTGCAAGCAGCCGATGGAACTGCTCGCGCGGCGCGACTTCAAGCGCCTGGCCACGCTCACCCGCAGCAGCGAAGAGCTGGTGCGCTCGGCGCTGCAGGTCATTGCGCGGCTGGAGCCCAAGCCGGGGCGCCGTTTCGTCGACGTCGAGCGCAACATCGTCATTCCCGACGTGATCGTCACCAAGACCGGACGCGGCACCAACGTCAAGTTCCGCGTCATGCTGAATCCCGAGGTCATGCCGCGCCTGCGCGTGCACGACATCTATGCCGGCGCGCTCAAGTCGCACAAGGGCGAGGGCAGCCAGGCGCTGTCGCAGCGGCTGCAGGAGGCGCGCTGGTTCATCAAGAACATCCAGCAGCGCTTCGACACCATCCTGCGCGTGAGCAACGCCATCGTCGAGCGCCAGAAGAGCTACTTCGTGCACGGCGAGCTGGCCATGCGCCCGCTGGTGCTGCGCGAAATTGCGGACGAACTGGGCCTGCACGAATCCACCATCTCGCGCGTGACCACCGCCAAGTACATGGCCACGCCGTTCGGCACGGTCGAGCTGAAGTATTTCTTCGGCTCGGCGCTGGGCACCGAGACCGGCGGCAATGCGTCGAGCACGGCGGTGCGCGCGCTGATCAAGCAGTTCGTGAGCTCCGAGAGCATCAAGAAGCCGCTGTCGGACAGCCAGATCTCCGAGATGCTGAAGGAGCAGGGCATCGAGTGCGCGCGCCGCACCGTGGCCAAGTACCGCGAAGCCTTGCGCATTGCGCCCGCCAACCTGCGCAAGGCCCTGTAGAAAGCCTTCGATGAGCCGTCTCCCGATGTCGCGCTGGGGCCATTGGGTGATCGCTTTGCTGGCCGTGCTGCTGTTCAGCGGCTGCGCCACCCTGCCCGACGAGGCGCCGCGCCCGCCCACCAAGGCCATGGCCGTGTCGCCCGACACCGCGCTCGGCAAGCTCGCGATGGCGGCCCAGCCCGACCCCGACCTGAGCGGCTTTCGCCTGATGCCCGGCGGCGACTTCGCCTTCGCCACCCGCATCGAGCTGGCGCGCCGCGCCCAGCGCACGCTGGACGTGCAGTACTACCAGATCGAGAACGACGAGACCGGCCGCTACCTGCTGCGCACCCTGCGCGACGCCGCCCTGCGCGGCGTGCGCGTGCGGGTGCTCATGGACGACCTCTACACATCGGGCGAAGACGAACTGCTGCTCGGCTTTGCCGCCACGCCGAATGTAGAGCTGCGGCTGTTCAACCCGTTCCCGGCAGGGCGCAGCAGCCTGGTCAGGCGCTTCGCGGCTTCGCTGTTCGACTTCAGCCGCGTGAACCGCCGCATGCACAACAAGCTGTTCATCGCCGACGGCGCGATGGCGGTGGCGGGCGGGCGCAACATCGGCAACCAGTACTTCACGCGCACGGCGGGCGAGAACTTTCTCGACCTCGACACCTTCGTGACCGGCGCGCTCATTCCCCGGCTCGGCAGCCTGTTCGACCAGTACTGGAACAGCACCTATGTGCGCCCCGTGCAGTCGGTGGTGGCGAGCAGCCTTTCGCGCGAGGAGCTGCAGCGCCGCTTCGACGCCGCCACCGGCGCCGACACCACCCCGCCGCCGCCGCCGCCCGCGCCCAACGACCTGCTGGGCTACAGCCCGATCGCCGACGACCTGAACGCCGGCAGGCTGGGCCTGATCTGGACCCTGGCCGAGGCCTATGCCGACTCGCCCGACCGCGTGATCGGCAAGACCGCGTCGTACGGCGGCGTGCCGCTGCTGGACGTCGACAGCGTGCGCTACAACGTGGTCGAGCAGATGCGCCGCGCGCGCGCCGAGGTCACCATCGTCTCGCCCTACCTGATACCGGGCGCCACGGGGCTCGAGGTGATGCGCGAGATCCGCGGGCGCGGCGTGAAGATCAGCGTGGTCACCAATTCGCTGGCAGCCACCGACGAGCCGCTGGTGCACACCGCCTACCGCCGCTACCGGCCCGACATGCTCAAGCTCGGCGCCGACCTGTACGAGCTGAGCTCCACGCGCACCCGGCGCAGCGTGCGGCTGGGGCTTTTCGGCACCACGGTCGGGCGGCTGCATGCGAAGTCGGCGGTGATCGACCGGCGCACGCTGTTCGTGGGTTCGATGAATTTCGATCCGCGCTCGGAATCGCAGAACACCGAGATCGGCCTGATCATCCACAGCCCCGAAATGGCGCAGCAGATGCTCAAGCTGCTCGACGTGCTCAAGCAGCAGGGCGCCTACCGGCTGCGCTTTGCCGAAGGCAACAACGACGGGCGCATCGAATGGGTCAGCGACGATGCCGGCCAGATCACGGTGCTGCACGAGGAGCCCGATTCGGGCTTCTGGGACCGCACCATGCTCGAACTGCTGGCGCCGCTGACGCCCGAGAGCCTGCTCTAGGCCTGCTTCAGGCGCGGCCGGTGCCCGGTCAGTGGCCGCCGCGCAAGGCCGACCAGACCAGCCGCACCCCCAGCAGCCCCATCACGCCGCCGGCCGCGCGGTCGATCCAGGCCTTGTAGCGCAGGTAGGCCGAGCGCGGCGCCGCCGAGGAAAGCGCCAGCGCCACGATGGCGTACCAGCCGGTCTCGATGCAGAAGATCACGGCCGGCACCGCCAGCGCCAGCACCAGCGGCACCTCGCGCGGCAGGAAGGCGGCGAAGATGCTGGCGTAGACCACGGCCGTCTTCGGGTTGCTGACCTGGGTCGCCAGGCCCAGCAGGAAGGTGCGGCCGCCACGCCCCTGCCGGCCGGGGGAGTTACCCACATCGGGTGTCACGGCCAGTGGCTGGCGCGCGCCGCGGCAGATGCGAAAACCCAGGTAGACGAGGTAGGCGCCGCCGAAGCCTTTTATCGCCAGGTAGAGCCCCGGCACCGCCAGGAACGCCGCCTGCAGTCCCGCAAGCGCCGCGATGGCGAAGACCAGTCCGCCAGCCCCCATGCCCAGCGCCGCAGCCAGCCCGTCGCCGCGCGAGACCACGGCCGTGCGCGCCACCATCACGAAACTCGGGCCCGGGCTCATCGCGCCCACCGCCATCGCGCCGGCGATGCCTAGCAAGGAAAGGGTGTTGTCCATCGGGGCTGCCTCTTGGTGGAAATTTGAAATGGGTGAATAGCGTGGAGAAAGTCACGCTGATCAACGACTGAAAAGTAAACTTTAAGTAGTACTAAAATTATGTTTTCGTTTACATTTTGTGTACCGACTTCCGCGGTGCACAAAAATGAAAAATCTCTACCTTCTGGCCATCTGGGCATTGATCCTGTCCTGTTTGCTGAGCTTCTTCTACTGGAGCGATGCGCCGCTGGCCGAGCAACTGCTGTTCGGTGCGGTGATGGCGGTGGCGATGGGTGCCTGGATGCTGGTCTTGCTGAATCTTCCGCGTGCCCTGATGGCCGCCCGCGACTGGCTGAAATCCCCGAAGGACGACGGCGACGAACCGCTGGCCGCGAGCCGCCCCGGCAAGACCATCGTCAGGTAGGCAGGCCGGCAGGGCCGCCAGCCACGGCGCCGGAAGCGCCTACGGCTGGACGTTGACCGCTTCCACCTGCACCAGCAGCTTCACCTTGTTCTCGAACCCGAAGTTCAGTCCCCAGGTGATTCCCCAGTCGCTGCGTTCCACCGTGGTCTCGAAGTCGCCGCCGCACACCTGGCGGTTGATCAGCGGACTCAGGTAGCAGTTGAAGCGCACCGCCTTCAGCGTCACCGGCCTCGTTTGCCCCATCAGCGTGAGCGTGCCCGGCACGTCGACCACCTTGTCGCCGCTGATGTCGATCCGGTCGGCCACGAAGCGGCCGGTCGGGAATTCCGCCACGTTGAAGAAATCCTTGCTCTGCACGTGGCGGTTGAGCAGGTCGACGCCGGTGTTGATGGAGCTGATGTCCATCGTGATGTCGACCTTGCCGCTGGTTCCGGTGCCGTCGATCTGCACCGACCCATCCTTGGTGCTGAAGCGCCCGCGGTTGGTGGTGGTGCCGTAGTGGCCCATCTCGTACATGACGAAGGTGTGCGTCGGGTCGACCACGTAGTTCGCGTTCTTCTTCGGTCCGCCCGCGGGCTTCACGGCCACGGGCGGCGCCGTGTAGTCCTGCGCCGCGGCGCTGCCGCAGAAGGCCGCGGCCGACAGCAGCGCGGCAAGGATGAGCTTTTTCTTCACGGCGGTGGCTGGGTGTGTCATGAAAGAGTGGAGTGAGTGAGCAGCGGCGCGGCCTGGCGGGTCTTCACAGCGGGCCCAGGCCCGCGATGGTGAGCTTGAAGCGCACCTGCACCTCGTTGGCGACCATCGAGGTGTCGGTCCATTCGCCGTCGCCGACCTTGTAGTCGAGGCGCTGGATCGTAAAGCTTCCGGTCGCCACCGCCTGGTTGCCGCCGGCGGGGGCGATGCCGACCGGCACCGTCACCGTTTTCGCGGTGCCCTTGATGGTGAGCTTGCCCGTCATCTCGAACTTGCCGTCGCCCAGCGCCTTGATCGCGCTCGACTGGAAGGTGGCCTGCGGAAAGTGCGCCGCGTCGAACCACGGCGCCTTGGGCAGTTCGGCGTCGCTCATCGGAATGCCGAAGCCGGCGCTGGCCGTGTCGATGCGCAGCGCCACGCTGCCGCCCTCGGGCTTCTTCGGGTCGAACGCGACCTGGGCGTCGAATTTCTTGAACGTGCCTTCCACCGGCACGCCCATCTGCTTGCTGACGAACACGATCTGGCTCTTGTCGGCGACCAGCTTCGCGGCCGGCGGCTCGGCGAAGGCGGCCATGCCCGGCGCAAGCGCCAGCAAGGCCAGGGGAACGAAAAGGTAACGGCGCTTCATCCGGCGGATTCCTTGCGTGGCGCGGGCCACATGCGTTTCAACAGACCGTCCCGGTCGATCCAGTGGTGCTTGAGCGCCGCCGCCACGTGCAGCAGCGTGACGCCCGCGAGCGTGAAGGCGCAGCCCTTGTGCAGCGGCTGCAGCACCGCCTCGGCAAAGGGCTGGTCGACCGGCATGAAATCGGGCAGCGGCAGCGCGCCGAACCACACCACCGGCACGCCCATTGCCGAGCTGTAGGCCCAGCCCGAGAGCGGCATCGCGAAGAACAGCAGGTACATCAGCGCATGGCCCGTGCGGTAGGCCGAGAGCTGCCACGGCGACATGGTGGCCGGCAACGCCGGCGGCCGGTGCCCGAGCCGCCACGCCAGCCGCAGCGCCGACAGCAGCAAAATGGTGACGCCGGCCCACTTGTGCCAGCTGTAGAGCTTCAGGCGCAGGGGGGAGAACGGCAGCCCCGTCATGTAGAGGCCGACGCCGAGCGAGCCCGCGATCAGTGCCGCGAGCAGCCAGTGCAAGGCGATGGCGACGCCACCGTAGCGCAGGTTGCGCGGATCGGCGGGGAGGGAAGAAAGAGGAGTGGCGGTGGACATCGGGGCAGGTCCGGCGGCCTGTGCGCGGAGCATATATCGGAAGCCGTGACGCTGTTGCACGGCCCGTGCCAGCGCTGCAACGGCAGCGGAACCGCAGGCCGAGCCGGACGCCTTCAGCCCGGCGGCAGCGCCTTCAGCAGCACCCCGTGCAGCTCGTCCGGCTGCACCGGCTTGCGCAGCGCATGCCAGCCGCGCTCCAGCGCCAGGCGCTGGGTGGCCTCGTTGATGTCGGCCGAGATCAGCGCGATGGTGAGCGACGGCTTCTGCCGCTGCAGCCGTTCGGCCAGCGCGATGCCGTCGAGCGTGCCCGGCAGGCGGATGTCGCACAGCGCCGCGTCCAGCGCGCGCAGGTCGGCCAGCGCCAGCGCCTCGGCCGCGCTGGCGTAGACGCGCGGCGCCACGCCCCATTGCCGCAGCAGCGCCAGCAGGCTGTCGGCCACGACCGCGTTGTCCTCCACCACGAGCACGGCCAGCCCGGGCGGCAGCGCGTTGTGTGCCGCCGCGCCGTTGCCGGCCTGCGGCGAGGGCAGTGCGCGCGTCACCGCCGCGCCGTCCGGCGCCGCCGGCAGCTCGAAGCTGAACACCGAGCCCCGGCCCGGCGCCGAGCGCAGCGCCACCTCGATGCCGAGCTGCGCCGCCAGCCGCCGCACGATCGCCAGGCCCAGCCCGTGGCCGCGCTGCAGGTTGCGCTCCACGTTGCCGATCTGCTCGAAGTCGTTGAACACCCGCTCCTGCGCTTCCGCCGGAATGCCGATGCCGCTGTCGCGCACCTCGATGCGCCAGGCGGGGCCGGCCTCGCGCCGGCGCGCCCGAACCGCCAGCAGCACGCGCCCGCGCGGCGTGAACTTGACCGCGTTGTCCACCAGGTTGGCCAGCACGCGGCGCAGCGACACGGTGTCGGTCCAGGCAGCCGCGCCGGCCGGGCAGCGCACGCCCACGCGCCCGTTGCCCGCCTGCCGCGCCAGTTCATGCAGCAGCGGGGCCAGCGCCACCGCCTCGGGCCGCAGCGGATCGACAGCGGCCTCGATGCGGCCGATTTCGAGCAGCTGATTGGTCAGCCCTTCCAGCGCCTGCTGCGCGCGTGCCAGCGAGGCCACGGTGTGCTGCACCGCCGGCGTGTCGGCGCCGCTTTCCAGCTGCTGGCGCAGCACCTCGGCCTGCAGGCCGATGGCCATCACCGGCTGGCGCAGGTCGTGGTTGGCGGCAGAGAAGAAGCGCAGCCGCTCGGCCTGCGCCTGTTCGGACGCGCGCAGCCCCGCCAGTGCCTGTTCGCGCAGGGTGCGTTCGTTGAGCCGCAGCCCGATGTTTTCCTCGAGCTGGCGGGAGCGCTCGGCCACCAGCTTCCACATCATCGCGATCAGGCCGATGCCGATGACGGCCACGGCCATCATTTCCGGCGAGCCCATCCACAGTCCCGTGACGATCACCGGCGCCAGCAGCAGCGTGATCGCCAGCTGCGTGGCCGGCGTATAGAACGACACCGAGAAGGCCGACGACAGCGTCATGCCCATGAGGATGAGGCCCAGCAGCAGCTGCTGGTCGGCGCGCCCGGGGTTGAACAGCAGGACGCCGGCCATGCCGTGCGCCAGCTCCCAGATGCCGGTGCGCAGCGTGTGCAGGCGCTGCGCCGCGCGCAGCGTGGCCGGGGTGAACGGCTCCGGCAGCCGCTGCGGAAAGAAGCCGCGCAGTACCGTCACCATGGTGATCAGGCCGATCCACACCAGCGCGCGCGCCAGCGAGTACTGCCAGGCGAAGAGCGCCGCCACGCCGCAGTTGAGCAGGTACTGCACCAGCAGCACCGGGCCGATGGGCCGTACCGAGAGCCGCAGCACCTCGCATTCGATGGCGAAGCGGTCGCTTCCGGCGGCGATCGGGGCGGCGGATGCCGCCGGTGGAACGAGGATGGGGTTCATCGGCGAATCGACTATATAGAGAAGGGCTGTGACAAGGCGACAATGGAGTCCCCTAGTCGGGCTTCCCGATGGCCAACTTTCAGTGAACGATCTCTCCTTTTTCCTGCCTTGCGCCGCCGGCGTCGAGGAATTCCTCGCCCAGGAGGTGCACGCCCTGACCGGCCGTGCCGGGCAAGACCTGCTCACGCTGCGCGGCGGCGTGCGGGTACGCGCCGACTGGCGCGACGCCCTCAAGCTCAACCTGCACAGCCGGCTCGCGCAGCGCGTGCTGGTCGAGCTGGCCCATGCGCCCTACCGCAATGAAAACGATCTCTACGCCATCGCCAACGGCGTGGCCTGGGAGATCTGGTTCACCCCCAGGCAGACTTTCAAGATCGAGACCACGGCCCAGCACAGCCCGCTGCAGAGCCTGAATTTCGCCACCCTGCGCATCAAGGACGCCATTGCCGACCGCTTCCGCGCCAAGGCCAACGGCGTGCGCCCGAGCATCGAGACCCAGTGGCCCGACTGCCGCGTGTTCGCCCACCTGACCACCGACACCTGCACGCTGTACATCGACACCTCGGGCGAGCCGCTGTTCAAGCGCGGCTGGCGCCAGGACAAGGGCGACGCCCCGCTGAAGGAAACCCTGGCCGCCGCCATGCTGGCCGCCAGCGGCTGGTGGAACCCCGAGACCGGGGAAGTGTCGGCCCAGCCGCTCTACGACCCCTGCTGCGGCAGCGGCACCATCGCCATCGAGGCGGCGCAGATCGCGCGCGGCATCGCGGCCGGGTCGCTGCGGCGCTTCGGCTTCGAGAAGCTGCTGCCGTTCCAGGCGCATGTCTGGACCGCCATCAGGAAAGAAGCCGAGGCCGGCGCGCGGGACCACGGCGTCGCCATCTTCGGCTCGGACGTGTCGCACCGCATGGTCGACTTTGCCGAGCGCAACGCGGAACGCGCGGGCGTGGCGCAGGCCGTCGAGTTCCGCGGCGGCGACGCGCTGCAGCGCATGCCGCCGGTCGAGGCCGGCGTCATCATGCTCAACCCGCCGTACGGCGAGCGCATCGAGGTGGGCGGGGTGGCCGGCACCGGCCGCTTCGGCGCCCGCGAATCGGCGCAGACCGAGCAGGGCGACGGCGGTGAGTTCTTTCCCCAGCTCGCGGCCCACTGGAAGAAAAACTACGCCGGCTGGACCGCCTGGGTGCTCACGCCCGACCTGAAGCTGCCCAGGCAGATGCGCCTGAAGGAGTCGCGCCGCGTGCCGATGTGGAACGGCCCCATCGAATGCCGGCTGTTCCGCTTCGACATGGTCGCGGGCTCAGCGCGGAAGTGATTCGCCGGTGCCCTCGGGCCTGGGCGCCTGCGTCGGCCGAACGGCGCAGGCTGCATTGACCGTGCGCGCGGCCAGTTCGGGCGGCGCGCCGGGCAAGGTCACCGGGCGAACGTCGCCCGCCTCGAAATGCTTCACCTGGGCCGGTTCGCCCACGAAATTGGGCTGCGAGAAGTAGCTTGCGCTCACATAGCGGGCGCTGCGGGCGTCGCAATCGACCGTGGCGACGCCCTGGAAAGAGCGGAACCTCACGCCGTCGCGGTTCAGGCGCTCTGCCTGCAGGTTCATGCGCAGCGCCACGGTGCGGTGCGCGCCGTCGACCTCGATGCTGGCGGGATCGACCTGCACATAGCTGCTGTCGGCGTCCCCGGGCGTGCCCGTGAGGGTCAGCCACTCGGCCCTGACACCCGCCGAGGCGAGCAGGACAAGGCAGAGCAGCGGTATTCGTTTCATGAAGGAGGCGTTGTCCGAGGAAGCGTTTGGCAAGACGGTATTCTCGCGTACCGACCCGACGCGGACCTGACACCGACCCCGCATGGTGCAACATCGCCCGCATTTGCCGAACATTCCATGACGTTGACAGAACCCGGCCCAGTCGTCATCGACACCAACATCGCGCTCGACCTGCTCGTCTTCGAAGACCCCGCCTGGGGCCCCCTGACAGAGCGGCTGGCCGCGGGCGAGCTGCGCTGGCTGGCCACGGCCGCCATGCGCGTGGAGCTCGAACGCGTGCTGGGCTACCCGCTCATCGCCAGGCGCATGGCGCAGCGGGAACTGCAGGTGCCGGCGGTGCTGGCCGATTTCGACGCGCGCGTGCGCATGGTGGAGGGCGTTCCGCCGCGCGCGCCCTGCGTGTGCAGCGACCCCGACGACCAGGTGTTCATCGACCTGGCCGTGGCGCACGGCGCCCTGCTGCTGAGCAAGGACAAGGCGGTGCTGTCCATGAAGAAGCGGCTGGCGCTGCGCGGCGTGGCGGTGCGGGCGGCGTTCGCGGCCTAGCGGCGGGTGTCGCGAAGTTTCTGCGCCGGGTATCAATTGACAACCTTTCCGGCCGTCGAAAGTCGCAGGAGGCGCGGTAGATTTTGGGCTCCCGCCTTTGCCGTTGCCCGGAATCCCATGCAGCCATCTTTTGCGACTCTCTGGTCGAACCATCCGACGATCAAGGGTGACGACGCCTTGCTCGACAGGGACGCCTACAAGGATCAATGTGCCATCAACGTGGGTGCGGCCTTCATCCGTTCGAGCCTGAGCATGGAGAGCTTCCGAGGTGTCTACTCCTGGCAGAAGGACAGTCCGAAGTACCCGATCAGGGCGCAGGAGTTGGCGAATTGGCTGGACTCTGGCAAGTCGGGCCTCATGGCCCGTACAGAGAAATACACGGGCAAGGAAGGCTTCGACAAAATTGCAAAGCGCACCGGGATCGTGTTCATCCAGAACTACTGGGGCGAAGGGAGGCAGGGTGATCACATCGATCTTTGGAATGGGGCGCGGCTAACCAAACGGTCGTCCTGGTTCTTTATTCAGTGGCACATTTCTTGGGAAGGAGTCATCACCGATATGCGTCGAGCAGAAGCCATATGGTTTTGGCCAGTCCTATGAAACTACTGCTACGACTGCTCAGCGTTGTGGCTGGCGCACTGGCACTCAGTTTTCTGGTTGCAGCGGGCCTGCTAATGCCCATCGGGCAGTGGTACGAAGCGAACCAAGCCCGGAGTTTCGACGACGTGGCCGATGCTTATGTTCTCTCTCTTGCGGTGCAAGCGATTGCCGCTGTCGTGGGCGGGTGGCTCGGCGACTGGATGTTCCGCAAGTGGCAGCGGCGGAAGCTCGAGCGTCGATAGCTTCTTCGGGTTCTTGTTATGAGCTTGGTCATCCGCATCCTCTCCATCGTTGTCGGAGCGATCGCGCTCGGCTCAGTCTTCTACAAACTCATTGGCCTCGCAGGCCATTGGTACGAACTCAAATTTGCGAAGAACGATGACGATCTGGGGCAAGCCTATATGGTTGCGCTTGCCGTTCAGCTTGTTGCTTTGCTGGCGGGCGGTTTGCTTGGGGATTGGGCATTTCGCCGATGGCAGCACAAGCGGCTCAGCCGCAGGAAGCTCCCTTAGCCTGCGACCTTGCTGTCAGTTCTGCAGCACTGCCGGCGCCGCCAGATGCCACCGCCCCAGCAGCCGCGCCACAGCCCGCACCCGCTGCGTATCCCGCCCCCAGCGCCGGCTGGCCGGCAGCTTCTGCGCCCACTTCATGCGCCGTGCCGCGTTCGCGATGCGCTCGCGCACTTCCTCGCTCACGCCGGCCAGCGCGGCATGCCAGTGCTGGCCCGCGGCCTGCGGCGCGGCGGCCTCCAGCATCATGGCCGTCGAGTGCAGGTAGCTCAGCCAGTCGCGGGCCTGGCATTCCGCCAGCGTCATGACTTCGGCCGGGTCGTCCTCGAAGTCGATGTAGCCGATCACGCCATCGGGGCACTGCACGAGGTTGCGGTCGAAGGCCTGGCTCAGGTGCTGGCCGCGCACGTGCACGGCGGCGATGGCGGCCAGGCCCTCGCGCCATACCGCCAGCAGCGCGGCGGGACCGGCGGCGGCGGCCTGGTCGAGCCGCTCCTGCAGCACCACGGTCGCACGGCCGCTTTCGCCGAGGTCGGAGATCAGCAGGCCGTCCGCCTGCTGCGCCAGCACGGTCGGCACGCGCAGGCCCGCGGCCGCCAGCGTCTTCAGGCGCCGGGCCTCGGTTGCGATGGCCGCTTCGCCGCCCGGGTTGGGCACCGGCTTGATGATGTCCAGCCGCGCCATGCGGGCCACGGCGGCCATCACGCGGTAGCCCCACTTGCCGTGACGGGGGCCGGCCTTCTTGAGCCATACGCGTTCGCTGCCGAAGCGGTGGCTGGCCACGTTCTTTTCCTGCCGGGGCAGGGTGACGCGCAGGAACTCCGCGTAGTCGCCGGGAGCCGGCGTGCGCGCGAGCGCGTCGAGGGGCGCGGGCGCCGAAGCTGCGCCCTTGCGCGATTGCAGGCGCGCGTTCGCGCCTCGTTTCAGTGGATTCATGCGGCCATTGCGAAGCCCGACACCAGCCCTTGCGGGCCCTGCGTCACGGGCTGGAAACTCTCTGCACTGGCCAGCGGCCAGTAGGTGCGGAAAACATTGTGCTGCGCGTCGAGCGGGCCGAGCAGGGCGCCCGGCTGCACCTGCATCACCAGGTTGCTCAACAAGCGCACTTCGGTGTCGGAAATGCGGCGCACGATGTGGTGCGCGGTGATCTGCTGCGGATGGTCGAGGCCCGCGGCCTGCACCAGTTCCTGCAGCGCATGCAGCGTGCTGCGGTGGAAGTTGCGCACGCGATCGGCCTTGGTGGGCACCACCAGCGCCTGCTGGCGCAGCGGGTCCTGCGTGGTCACGCCGGTGGGGCAATGGCCGGTGTGGCAGCTCTGCGCCTGGATGCAGCCCAGCGCCATCATGAAGCCGCGCGCCGCATTGCACCAGTCGGCGCCCAGCGCCATCATGCGGGCCACGTCGAAGGCGGTGATCACCTTGGCGGCGCAGCCGATCTTGATGCGGTGCCGCAGGTTGACGCCCACCAGCGTGTTGTGCACCAGCAGAAGGCCTTCCTGCAGCGGCGCGCCCACGTGGTCGCTGAACTCGACCGGCGCCGCGCCGGTGCCGCCCTCGGCGCCGTCGACCACGATGAAGTCGGGCGTGATACCGGTGGCCTGCATCGCCTTGACGATGCCGAACCACTCCCACGGATGGCCCAGGCAGAACTTGAAGCCGGTCGGCTTGCCGCCCGACAGTTCGCGCAGCCGGGCGACGAAGTGCATCATCTCGGTCGGCGTGGAGAACGCGCTGTGCGAGGCGGGCGAAATGCAGTCCACGCCCACCGGCACGCCGCGCGCTGCCGCGATCTCGGGCGTGACCTTGGGCGCCGGCAGCACGCCGCCGTGTCCGGGCTTGGCGCCCTGACTCAGCTTGATCTCGATCATCTTCACCTGCGGGTCGCGCGCGTTGGCGGTGAAGCGCTCTTCGCTGAAGGTGCCGTCGTCGTTGCGGCAGCCGAAGTAGCCCGAGCCGATTTCCCAGATCAGGTCGCCGCCGTGCACGCGGTGGTGCTGCGAGATGGAGCCTTCGCCGGTGTCGTGCGCGAAGCCGCCCATCTTGGCGCCCTGGTTGAGCGCGAGGATGGCGTTGGCCGACAGCGCGCCGAAGCTCATGGCCGATATGTTGAACACGCTGGCGCTGTAGGGCTGCGTGCAGACCTGTGCCGGATCGGCGTCGGCCGGCTGCGGCGTGCCGCCGATCACGATGCGGAAATCGTGGTTCGCGAGCTTGGTGGGCTGCATCGAGTGGTTGATCCACTCGTAGCCCGCGGCGGTCACGTCGAGCTGGGTGCCGAAGGGGCGGTTGTCGGGGTCGCCCTTGGCGCGCTGGTAGACCAGCGAGCGCTGGGCGCGCGAGAAGGGCGCGGCTTCCGAGTCGCTCTCGATGAAGTACTGCCGCATCTCGGGGCGGATGAACTCCAGCAGGAAGCGCAGGTGGCCGATGACCGGGTAGTTGCGCAGGATGGCGTGGCGCGTCTGCCGCAGGTCGTGTACGCCGGTACCGGAAAGTACCGCAAAGATGGCCAGCCCGACCCAGGCAAACCACAGATGCGGCGAAACCAGCACGAAGGCGAGGCACGCCACGAGACCGGCCACACACAGGGCGAAGGCGCTGTAGCGCGCCGGAAATGGAATGATCGTGGGCATAGAAATAGTGTCGACCGGAGCCTGCTGCATCATAGAGGGCTGTTTCCACCTTGCCATGACGACCATTCCCGACCCCACACCGGCCGCTTCGGCCACTCCCGCACCCCTCGGCCCCGACGATTTCGACGCGCTCGACCAGGCGCTCGACGCCATGCGCGAACACGACGAGGAAATTCCCCAGTGGGAGTTCTGCGAGGGCTTCATGGCCGCGCTGATCTGCACCCGCCGCCCCATCATGCCTTCCGAGTACTGGCCCGTGCTGCTGGGCGACAGCTTCTCGTCGGCCAAGCACATGGAGTTCGTCTGGAACTGGAAGCGCCGCTGGATCGAGATCGAGGAAGGCCTCGACGCCCCCGTCGAGACGCTCGACGACGAACGCAGCTGGCAGCCCGAGGTGCTCGACACCCGCGGCGCCATCGCCTCGCTGCCCGAGGAAGAGCGCGCCGAAGTCGCCGGCGAAGCCATTCCGTCGTTCGCCCAGGTGTGGGCGCTCGGCTTCATGTACGCGGTGGAGAACTGGCCCGAAGACTGGGCCGCGCCGCGCGACAAGGAAGCCGCGCAAATGCTGAACGACGCGCTCGACAACATCGTCGCGCTGACCGAGGACGACAACGCCAAGCCCACGGTTTCCATGTACAGCGAAGACGGCCCGCCCAGCGTGAGCCAGCAGCGCCTGGACGATTTCGGCGCCGCCATCTGGGCCGTCTACGACCTGCGCCAGCTCTGGAAGAGCCTGGGCCCGAAGGCCGAGACGATCCGCAAAGAGGCCACGCCGGGCCGCAACGATCCCTGCCCATGCGGCAGCGGAAAAAAATACAAGAAATGCCACGGTGAGTGACCGGGGCGTTTTCGAGGGGCGTTGTTCTTCGTGGCGCGATCGCGCCGACGGGGTACCTTGCTCCGCGAATGTCCCCCGGCCTTCGGCCTCCTCCTTTATTTCGCTGCGCAAGGCACCCCATCGGCGTGATCGATGGGAGCGGCGGTCGAACGGCCCGATCACGCGCTGCGCTCATCATGCACAGGGCGCCGGGTGCTCCCCGCAGCGAAATAAAGGAGGAGCCGAAGGCGGGGGACATTCGCGGAGGGGAGTACCCGGTGGCCTGTGCATGCGCCCCGGACAAGAACTCCCTGAAAATTCCCGGACATGAGCCCGGTCCCCGCGCAGCGCTCCGCCGCAGAACCCCTGACCCCCCGCGCGGCATGGGTCATGGTCCTGGCGCTGTGCGCCGGGGTTGCGCTGAGCCAGGCGTTCCGCACGGTCGGCGCCATCATGGCGAGTCCGCTGCAAACCGACTTCAGGCTGTCGGCCCAGGCCCTCGGGATTTTCTCGGGGGCTTTTCATTTTGCGTTCGGCGCGATGCAGCTGTTCATGGGCATCGGCATCGACCTGCACGGCGTGCGGCGCACGGTGCTGGTGGCTTTTCCCATCGCCATCGCGGGCGCGCTGCTGTCGGCGGCGGCTTCTAGCTACCTGGTGCTGGTGGCCGGGCAGGCGCTGATCGGCGTGGGCTGCGCGCCGGCCTTCCTGGTGTGCACCGTGTTCATCGCACGGCACTTTCCGGCGGCGCGCTTCGCCACCGTGTCGGGCATGGTGCTGGCCATCGGCGGGCTGGGCATGCTGGTGACCGGCACGCCGCTGGCGTGGCTGGTGCAGGCCTATTCATGGCGCGCGGGCTTCCTGGTGCTGGCCGTGGCGGCCGCGCTGGCCTGGCTCGCCATCTGGCACTGGGTGCACGAGCCCGCTTCGGCCGTGCCGCAGGTGAAGGAATCGGTGCCAGAGGCCATCCGCCAGTTCGGCGCGCTGTTCGCGATGCCGCACACGCTCGGCATCGTGGTGCTGGGCGCGGTCACGTACGCGGCCTTCATCTCGCTGCGCGGGTTGTGGCTCGGCCCGCTCATGATGGGGCGGCACGGCTATTCGCTGGTGGAGAGCGGCAACGTCGCGCTGGCGGTGTCGGTGATCTCGCTGGTCGGCGCGCCGCTGTTCGGGCGGCTCGACCGCGACGGCGCAGCGCGGCGGCGCTGGATCGTGATCTGCGCGCTCGGCTATGCGGGGCTCTTCGCGCTCATCGCGATGCTGCACTCGGCCTGGCTGGACATCGCGGGCATGTTGCTGATCGGCGTGCTCTCGGGCTTCATCGTCTGGCAGTACGCCGATGTGCGCGGTGCCTACCCCGCCGCGCTCACCGGCCGCGCGATGGCCGTGTTCACGATGGCGATGTTCCTCGGCGTGGCGCTCATGCAGTGGGGCACCGGCGTCGCCGCCTCGGTGGCGTCCGCGCACGGCGCCGACCCGCTGACGGCCGTGCTGGCGACCATCGCCGCGCTGCTGGTGCTGGGCATCGCGGCCTTCGCGTGGCTGCCGGCGCCCAAGACATCCTCGGCCTGATCAGTGAACACCGCGGAACCGGCTTCGCCGGGCCGCAGGTGTCGCCCCGGCAGGGGGTTGGCGAAGCGACGCGAAGTGCGCGCAGCCTGGGGGCGAGCCCGGTTCAGATCTTGAATGCGCGCTGGATGTCCGGCCGCACCAGGTCGGCGTACTCGCGGTGCTTGCGGATGTAGCCCGCGATGAACTGGCACACCGGAATCACGTGCAGCCCCTTGGCGCGGGCCTCGTCGAGCACGTGCCTGGCGATGCCGGAGCCCACGCCCTTGCCTTCATGCTCGGGCAGCACTTCGGTGTGGGTGAACATGATGGCGTCGGTCAGCAGGTTGTATTCGGCATAGGCCGCGAGCTTGCCGTCGAGCGCGGCCTCGTAGCGGTGCTGCGCTTCGTTGTTGGTGAAGACGAGGGCGGTGGCGTTGTGGGTCATGGTTGGCGTGCGAGGTAGGTTGCGAGATTGGCGGCGGCGGTGGCGCGCACCTTCTTGCGCAGCATCGGCGTCCAGCCCAGCAGCAGGCCCGGCGCGCCGAGCGCCTGGCGCGACCAGGTCCAGAACGCAAAGCTGTCGTGGTGCGTGGCGATCAGGCCTTCGGGCGTGAAGGTGAAGCGCGCGTCGACGCTGTTGTCGACGATGCGCCCGGTGGCGCTGAAGCGGTAGTGCGCGTCCCAGTGGGCGCCGCCGGTGCGCTCGTCGGCCTGCACGTCGCGCCAGGTCAGGCGCCACACGTCGGCGCCCTTGGCCTGCGTGGCGCTCGCCAGCATGCGCCACATGCCGCCGACCTGGCGCCGCCCGCGCAGCGAGAAGGCCTCGTCGTCGAATTCGGCATCGGGCGCGTAGCAGGCCTCCATGGTCGGCGCGTCGAGCTTGGCGAATGCGCTGTAGAAGCGCTCGATGGTCTGGGCGTTGGTCACTGCGGTCATGGGCTCTGTCTCTCCTGGTGTGTCCGGTCGCGTCTTGTCCTATCGGGCCGAGAGCAGCTCGACCAGCGTCTGCAGCGCGTAGTGCACCGTGGCCGCGCGCACCGTGGCGCGGTCGCCGTCGAAGCGGCGGCGCTCGGTGCGCACCTGGCCGTCGACCGACCAGCCGAACCACACGGTGCCCACCGGCTTGTCGGGCGTGCCGCCGGTCGGGCCCGCCACGCCGGTCACGGCCAGCGCCACGCGCGATGGTGCCGAGCGGGCGATGGCGCCCACGGCCATGGCGCGCGCCACGGGCTCGCTGACCGCGCCGTTGGCCGCGATCAGCGCCGCGTCCACGCCCAGGATCTCGGTCTTGGCTTCGTTCGAATACGTGATGAAGCCGCGCTCGAACCATGCGCTGGAGCCCGCGAGCTCGGTGCAGGCCGCGCCTATGAGCCCGCCCGTGCAGCTCTCGGCGGTGGCCAGCATCCAGCCCTTCTTCTGCAGCAGGCCGGCCACGGCCACGACCAGCGCGGGCGTGTCGAGGTCCGCGAGCGTTGTCGTCGCCTCGGCGGTTTTTGTCGTCGTCGTCGTGGTCGAAGAAGAATCCATCGCTTTCACCATGTTCACCAGTCGCGCCACAGCGCAATGACCAGCAGCGTGCAGAAGGCCGCCACCAGATCGTCGAGGATGATGCCGAAGCCCGCGTGCCACCAGCGCACCTGTGCCGCGTCGCGCTGCTTGAACAGCGCATCGGCCCAGGCCACCGGGCCGGGCTTGGCGGCGTCGAAATAGCGGAACAGCGCGAAGGCCACGGCCTGCGCCAGCAGCCCGGCCGGCGTCACCAGCCAGAGCACGATCCAGAAGGCGACGACCTCGTCCCACACCACGGCGCCGGGGTCGGCCACGTTCATGTCGCGCGCGGTGACGGTGCACGCCCACCAGCCCACCGGCAGCGACGCCAGGATGATCCAGCCGATGGTCGCGGGCGTGAACCACAACTGCATCACCGCGAAGGCCGCCCAGGCCCACAGCGTGCCCACGGTGCCGGGAGCGAAGCGCGGCAGGCCCGAGCCGAAGCCCAGCGCGATGAAGTGCGCGGGGTGGGAGAGCATGAAGCGCAGCGTGGCGCGTCGCATGGAGGGCAGGGGCATGGCGCCGGACGGGGAGGCGTCGATGGGCGAAGTGGTGGTGGAGGAGGAAGAAGAAGCAGCTTGCATCAGGGGCAGGAGTGTCGCGCATCTGCGGCGCGGCCTGTTCGGCGGCTTGTGCAGCAGCCGTTTTATTTATCAAAGCAATAGCTTGTTTAATTGAGGCGTGCGGCCTACCATCCAAGGCTTCTTCCAAGTCCTCCGCATCCTTGTCATGTCTTCTTCTTCCGCCGCCCTGCGGCCCGCGCCCCCCACTGCCGGTTGGGGCGAACTCTTCAGCGGCCGCAACGGCTGGCGCGCGCTCGCGCTGACCGGCGGTGTCGCGCTACATGCCATCAACGTCCACATCGTGACCACCGTGCTGCCCTCGGTGGTGCGCGAGATCGGCGGGCTCGACTGGTACGCCTGGAGCACCACGCTCTTCGTGGTCGGCTCGATCCTGGGCGCCACGCTGTCGGTGCGGCTGCTGGCGGTGCTCGGCCCGCGCGGTGCATGCCTGGCAGCGCTGGCGGTGTTCGGTGCCGGCTCCATCGGCTGTGCGCTGGCGCCGGCCATGTTGTGGATGCTCGCGGGCCGCACGGTGCAGGGGCTCGGCGGCGGGCTGCTCGCGGCGCTGAGCTACGGATTGATCCAACTGGTGTTCGAGCAGCGGCTGTGGCCGCGCGCGGTGGCGCTGGTGTCGGGCATGTGGGGCGTCGCCACGTTGTGCGGGCCGGCCGTGGGCGGGTTGTTCGCGCAGGCCGGGCACTGGCGCTGGGCCTTCTGGTTCCTGCTGCCGGTGGCGGCCGCGCAGGCGGTGCTGGTGCTGGTGCAGCTGCGGCCCTCGGCTGGCGTGACGCACACGCGGCCCGCCGCCATGCCGCGCGTGCCGGGCCCGCAGATCGGGCTGCTCGCCACCTCGGTGCTGGTGATCGCGGCCAGCGGCCTGCTGTCCGACCTGCTCTGGCAGGCCTTCGGCGTGCTGGTGGGCCTGGCCGTCGGCTTTGTTGCCACGCGCATCGACCGCAGCGCCGCGGTGCGGGTGCTGCCGAGCGGCGCCTACTCGATGCGCGCGCCGCTCGGCGCCATCTATGCGAGCGTGGCGCTGCTGCTGATCGGCACCACCACCGAGATCTTCGTGCCGTACTTCCTGCAGCTGCTGCACGGCCATACGCCGCTTGCGGCGGGCTACCTCACGGCGGCGATGGCCGGCGGCTGGAGCGTGGGCTCGCTGCTGTCCTCTGGCCGCAGCGGCGCTGGCGCCGACCGCATGCTGCGCGCCGGGCCGGTGATCTGCACGCTGGGGCTGGCGGCGCTGGCGTGGCTGCTGCCGTCGCCGGGCGTGTTCGGCGCGGGCGTGGAGACGCTGGTCGTCGCGCTTGCGCTGGCGGCCGTGGGGCTTGGCGTGGGCATCGGCTGGCCGCACCTGCTGACGCGCGTGATGTCGCTCGCGCCCAAGGGCGAGGAAGGCCTGGCCTCGGCCTCGATCACCACGGTGCAGCTCTACGGCATGGCCGTGGGCGCCGCGGTGGCGGGCCTGGTGGCGAATGCGGCGGGGCTCACCACGCCGGGCGGCGTAGAAGGCGCGCGCTCGGCGGCGGCCTGGCTGTTCGCGAGCTTCGCGCTCGCCCCGGCGCTGGCCGTATGGCTGGCCTGGCGCGCGGTGGCCGCCAGGCGCTAGACGAAATGATCGAAGGAGCCGAAGCGCTGCGGCACCGGCGCGCCGGCCGCATCGACGATGCGCAGCCCCGCGTCAGGCTCGACGCGGCCGATGCGCGACACGGGCGTCGCGCTGTCGAGGCCGGCCTGCTCGACCGCCGCGCGTGCTGAAGGCGGCGCGGTGAAGACCAGTTCGTAGTCGTCGCCGCCCGAGAGTGCGCAGGTGCGCAGGACGGCGGTGCCTAGGCCCGGCGCCTGGGCGGCGATCAGGCCGGTGGCCGCATCGGCGTCCAGCGTGGCGCCCACCTTGCTCGACGCCAGGATGTGGCCCAGGTCGCCGATCAGCCCGTCGCTCACGTCCACGGCTGAAGACGCGATGCCGCGCAGCGCCTGCCCCAGCGCCACGCGCGGCGTGGGCTGCTCCATGCGCGCGCGCGCCGACTCGAACGCCTCTGCCGGCAGCGACACCGTGCCGCGGAACACCTCGAGCGCCAGGCGCGCATCGCCTAGCGTGCCGCTGACCCAGATGTCGTCGCCCGCGCGCGCGCCGGAGCGCAGCAGCGCCGCGCCGGCCGGCACTTCGCCGAACACCGTGATGCAGATGTTGAGCGGGCCGCGCGTGGTGTCGCCGCCCACCAGTTCGCAGCCGTGCGCGTCGGCCAGCGCGAACAGGCCACGCGAGAAGCCTTCGAGCCAGGGCTCGTCGACGCCGGGCAGCGCCAGCGCCAGCGTGAAGGCCAGCGGCTTCGCGCCGCAGGCGGCAAGGTCGCTGAGGTTCACCGCCAGCGCCTTGTGGCCGAGCCGCGCCGGATCGACGGTCGAGAGAAAGTGCCGGCCCTCGACCAGCATGTCGGAGGACACCGCGAGCTGCATGCCCGCCGCGGGCGCGAGCAAGGCGCAGTCGTCGCCCACGCCCAGCGGAGAGCGCGTGGCGGGGCGCTTGAAGTAGCGTGTGATCAGGTCGAATTCACCCATGCGGCGAGCATAAGGGGTGCGCCGCGGGCGGCCTCAGGCTTCGCCCCGGAACCTCAGCGCCGCCTGCCGCACCACCTCCGCCAGCAGCCGTTCTTTTCCCTGCTTCTCGCGCAGCCACCGCGCGTCGTTGCGGTTGGCCTCCACGCTGGTGCGCAGTTCGCCCAGCGCCTGCGTGGCGTTGAGCGCCTCGCTGTGCCACTCGAGCTGCGTCATCGTCATCAGGATGTGGTCGCGCAGCGGCATGTGCTGGCCGCTGGCGGGGTCGACGTAGACCGCGTCCAGGCCGAAGCGGCAGGCCTGGAAGCGGTTGTAGGTGTAGACGAGATAGTCGTCCTCGGTCGGCTCGAAGGGCTGCTCCTGCAGGAACCACGCGGCCAATGACTGCACGTAGCCCGCGAGCGCGGCGGCGCGCTCCACGGTGAGCGGCGTGTCGAACACGCGGATCTCGATGGTGCCGAACTCGGGCTTGGGGCGGATGTCCCAGTAGAAGTCTTTCATGCTGCGCACGACGCCGGTGCGGGTCATGCGCTCGAAATACGCCTCGAATTCCTTCCAGCTCAGCGTGAAGGGCGCGCGGCCCGACAGCGGGAACGCGAACACCGAGTTCAGCCGCGCCGAGTCGAACTGCGTGTCCTGCCCCTGCACGAAGGGCGAAGACGCCGACAGCGCGATGAAGTGCGGGATGTAGCGCGACATGCGGTGCAGCATCAGCAGCGCCGCGTCGGCGTCGGGGCAGCCGATGTGCACGTGCTGGCCGAAGATGGTGAACTGCTTGCTCAGGTAGCCGTACAGCTCCGACAGCTCGCGAAAGCGCGGCTTGTCGTAGATGCGCCGCTCGTGCCACTGCTGGAAAGCGTGCGTGCCGCCGCCCACCACCGCGATGTTGAGCTTGTCGGCATTGCGGATCAGCGCCTCTCGGATCGGCGAGAGCTGCGTGATCACGTCCTGCGCCGAATGGCAGATGTCGGTCGAGATCTCGATCATGCTCGAGGTCATCTCGGGCACCACGCTGCCGGGCAGCGGCGTCTGCGCCATCAGCCGCAGCATGTCCTCGGCGTATGGCGCGAGGTCGTAGTCGTGCGTGTTCACGAGCTGCAGCTCCAGCTCCACGCCCAGCGACAGCGCCTGCGACTTGTTGAAGGGCTCCAGCTTGACCATGCGGCTCGCCGGGTCCGCAGGCAGCGGGGCGGAGCGCACGTCGTCGCTGTCCGGATCGACGGGGGTGGCCGCGCTGTTGTTGCTGCTGCTGCTCATCGCTGCGTGTCCTCGGTGGTGCTGAAGGCCTGGGGCGCCCAGGGCACCGAACTCTCCCCGACCGCATGGATGGCCACGGTGGCGAGCACCGCGCCCACCACTTCCATCAGCAGGATCGAGGGCAGGGCCACCTGCGTGATCATGGTGCCCAGCAGGGGCGAAGCGGTGGCGAAATTGGAGGCGATGAGCAGCGCGATCGACGACAGCGGCGACATCGCGCAGCCGACCCAGAAAGCCTGCTTCCAGCTTGCGCCGCTGCCGGGGTTGGCGATGGCCACGCCCGCGATCTTGGTCAGCAGGCGCACGCCGATCACCGCCAGCACCACGCTGGCCACGGGCAGGGTCCAGTCGGCCTGCGCGGCGACGATGGACACCAGCACGAACATCAGCATCGTCAGCAGCGAGGCGGCCGTGCCAAGCTGGCGCTGCCAGGCCCAGGGCTTGGGGTTGAGCGTCTTGAGCAGCACGCCGCCGATCAGCGCCGCCAGCGGCGCCGAGCCGCCGATGTGCGCGGTGAGGGCGGCGCCCGCCGCGATGATCGCCAGCAGCAGGATCGACGTGTTCTCGCTGGTCGGGCTCATCACCCGCAGCGCCGAGCGCAGCGCCAGCGCCATGATGCCGCCCACCACGAACGACAGGCCCAGCACCACGGCCACCGGATAGAGCTGCTGCAGCACCGTTTGCGGCGCGCGCTCGATCAGCCCGGCCTGCGCATAGCCCAGCGCCAGCGCGTAGAAGGTGTTGAGCGTGGACAGCGTCATGGCGCGTTCGGTCACCGGGCCGGCGGCGCGGGTGTCGATGATCACGCGGCTGAGCACCGCCGGCGAGGCCACGATGGCCATCAGCGCGATCGGGTTGGCCACCGGCTCGGGCAGGCCCAGCAGCGTCAGGATCCAGTACACGCCGAAATAGGTGAGCGTGGCTTCGAGCAGGCTCTGCACCAGCACCATCGGGTTGTGCCGGAACCAGCGCAGCGGCAGCCGGCCGCCGGCCTCGAACAGCACAACGGCCGCGCCCAGCTCCAACAGGAAGAGGCTGATGCCGCGCAGCGGCCAGATCGCGCCTTCGAAGCCGGCGAAGCCGACCACCGCGCCCACCAGCGAATAGCCGATCACCTTGGGCAGGCCCAGGTAGCGCTGGACCAGGTGGCCGGAAGCCGCGGCCGCCGCCAGCAGCAGCGACCACAGCACGGTGGGAAGGCCGGCCGAGGGGCGCACCCATTCGGACCAGAAGCCCAGCAGGTCGTTGAGGAAGCTCGTCAGGTTCATGCAGGTAGGAAGAAGCTCACCGGCCGGCTGCGCCAGCGCGCCCAGATCGCGCGGCGGATGCGCGCGCGGTCATTCAGGCTCACGCTGTGCGCGCGCAGCGCCAGCCGGAAAGCGAAATAGAAACTCACGCTCACATTGAGCGCGCCGATCACGGGAATGGCCGCCACCGCCCACCACAGCGCGGGCTGCTGCAGCACCGCGGGGCCGGTGGACGCTGCGGCTGCGGCGATCTGCCCGGCCGACAGTGTCACGTGGCGCACATCCAGGCCGAGCCCGAAGAAACCCGCGAACGCGGGCAGCAGTCCGAGCATGAGTCCCAGCGAGATGTTGGAGGCGAAGCCTGAGATGTGCGTGCGCATGAAGTCGGCCCAGCGGCGAGCCCGTGCGGCACCCAGAAAAGCGCCGATGCGGGGGTTGTAACGCATGGCGGAGTCGAGTCTGTGCAGGACAAAGGCGTTTTCTGTCCATCCGGCGATGATGCTGGCCGAAAACAGCAGGATGCCGGTGAATGCCGCATAAAGCGCGGTCGGGCCGGCCAGCGACAGCGAATTCAGCGTGGCCGCCGCATGCGCCGCGTCGAGCAGCGGCCGGCCGGTTGCCAGCTGTATCAACAGCGCCACCGCCGCCATCGCGGGCACCACCACCAGCACGTTGCCCAGCACCGCCGCCACCTGGGAGCGCACCAGGTTGGCCACCTCGTCCACGAACCGGGCCACCGCCTCGTCCGACTTGATGTCGCGCAGCCGCGCCGCGAGCGCCGGCGCGGTCATCGCGGGCTGCTTGGTGGCCAGCGTCAGGTGCAGCAGCTGGATGGCGACGAAGCTCGCCGCGTACATGAGGCCCGCGGCCAGCCCGCTCCAGAAGGCCGACAGGCCCAGCGCATAGATGCCGAACTTCAGCAGCACCGTGATGGAAGTGAGCGCGCCGCCCCCCGCGGCCTTCTTCACCATCTGCGCGTAGCTGGCGCGGTCGCGGGTGATGTAGTGCTCGCCGGTCTCGGCGCTGCGCTCGGTCACCTTGGCGGCCAGCATCGACGAGTTGGACGCGATCAGCGCGCGGATGCTGTTGCGCTCGCCGCCCGCCAGCACCAGCCGTCCGATCAGCCGCGCCACGCTGGGCGCGGGGCTGGGCGACATCAGGCAGTCGAGCAGCTCGCGGATGCGCAGCACGCGCTCGCGCAGCTGGCGCAGCCGGAACACCAGGCCCACCGAGATGCCGTTGTCCTCCAGGTGCGTGTAGACCGACGAGGTCACGGTGCGGCAGGCGTCGAGCCGGTCGCGGAAGACCACGAAGGCCGCCTGCAGCGCGGCCTCGTCGCGCGGCTGCGCGAACATCTGCTCGCGCAGGCCGTCGAGGTCGGCCATCAGCGCGTGGAACGGGCGGGCCGCGACGAGCTCGGGGCTCATGCGCAGCCGCAGTTCGGGCGAGAAGCCGGTGGCCACCACCTGGCTGGCGCAGTAGGTCACGGCGTCCATCACCGTGTGGCGCCAGCGCGGGGCGCCGTCGTCGTCGATGGCCGCATCCGTGGCCGAGGTGGCCAGCAGCGCGCCGATGCGCGCGAGCTGCGTCTCGTCGAGCAGCGCGATCCAGCCGGCGTCGAACACGCCCGGCAGCACCATGCGGAACAGGTCCGACGCGTCGGTGGTCTCCGGCGTGCCGGGCAGGATCTTGCGGCGCAGCCGTTCGCCCAGCTCACTGGCGAAGGCGGTGCGCGGCGCGAAGCCGTAGTCGGCCAGCAGCGTGGTCAGGTCGACCGACTGCGTGAACGCACGCCACCAGGCGCGCAGCCGCTCGCGCAGCTCCGGCCGCGCCTCGATGGCGTCGAGCAGCAGCTGGACGCGGCCCATGGCCGCCTGGGGCGAGGCGCGGTCGCCGCGCAGCCAGTCGAAGATGTTGATGAGCCAGATGTGGCGCTGCGCCACATCGGCCGTAGGGTCGAGGCCGGCAAGCAGCCCCTGCAAGTCGCGCGATGCGGCAGCCATGTGGGGGGCGGGGAAGGGAAAGAGGAGGCGCGCCGTGCCTAGTGCAATACGCGGGAGACGGGTGCGCCGCCGATGTCGGCTTCCAGCACGAACATGGGAATGGGAACGTCGAAGCGCTCGCCTTCCTCGGTCACCACGAAAAAGCTGCCGTGCATCGTGCCGCTGGGTGCCTGCAGGCGGCAGCCGCTGGTGTAACGGAAAGATTCGCCGGGCGCCAGCAGCGGCTGCTGGCCGATCACGCCGAGGCCCTTGACCTCCTGCGCATGGCCCGAGGCATCGTTGATCAGCCAGTGGCGCGCGATCAGCTGGGCGGCCACCGAACCGGTGTTCGTGACCGTCACCGTATAGGAAAAGGTGTAGATGTTGTCCTTGGCGGACGACTGGTCGGCCAGGAAGCGCGGTTCGACCTGTACGCTGAAGGGGCTGAGTGACATGGGGCGCATGGTAACGGAGGCCTTTGGTCGGACTTGCGCCGGCTGCGAGAATCAGGGGTTATGAGCACCCCGTTCCGCATCGCGCCCTCCATCCTGTCCGCCGACTTCGCGCAACTCGGCAAAGAACTGACCGACGTGATCGCGGCCGGCGCCGACTGGATCCATTTCGACGTGATGGACAACCACTACGTGCCGAACCTGACCTTCGGCCCGATGATCTGCCAGGCGCTCAAGCCCTATGCCAAGACCGCCGACGGCACCCCGGTGCCGATCGACGTGCACCTGATGATCCATCCGGTCGACGCGCTGGCCGCCTCCTTCGCGCAGGCGGGCGCCGACTACATCAGCTTCCACCCCGATGCGTCGCCGCACGTGCACCGCAGCATCCAGGCCATCAAGGCGGCCGGCTGCAAGGCCGGGCTGGTGTTCAACCCGGGGCTGGGCCTGGAAGCGCTCGACTGGGCCATCGACGACATCGACCTGATCCTCATCATGAGCGTGAACCCCGGCTTCGGCGGCCAGAGCTTCATCGACTCGGCGCTGCGCAAGATCGAGATGGCGCGCAAGCGCATCGAGCAGAGCGGCCGCGACATCCGCCTCGAGGTGGACGGCGGCATCAAGGTCGACAACATCGCGCGCGTGGCCTCCGCCGGCGCCGACACCTTCGTGGCCGGCAGCGCGATCTTCAACGCCAAGGACTACGGCGCCGTCATCGGCGACATGCGCAAGCAGCTGGCCGGCGTGGTCAGCGCTTGAGCTTCCCGTCCTTGTAGACGCGGTTGGCCTCCAGGCCGCGGTCGGTGTCGACCAGGCCGCGTTCCACGTCTTCATGGGCCTGGCGGCCCACTTCGGTCGGGCGGCCGTCCGGCGTCTGCTGGCTGTCGGACGACTGGTCGCGCTCGTGCGGCAGGCGCGGCGACGATTCGCCCTCCTGCGCCACCTTGGTCTTGCCGCCGTCCGCGTTCTTTTGGGGCGCGGCCGGCTGGGCCTTGCTGTTCTTGGTCATGTGGGGGGCTCCTTCGCTTCGATGAAGTACGAGCGTGGGCCGATGCCGCCGCCGGCCCGGTAGGACACGCAAGGCACCCCCTGTAGGCGAGCACGGGGGCGGGGTGCTATGGAATGAATAGCGCCTTTGCGCACAGGGAAAGCGCTCCGCAATAATTGCCGGATGTCCTCCGATCCATTCGACGGCGCAGCCACCGACAGCCTGCGCATCCATTCCTTCGCCTCGCTGAATCCCGGGCCCCGCCTGCTCGTGCTGGGCGGCGTGCATGGCGACGAAGTCTCCGGCACGCTGGGCATCGAGCGCATCCTGGCCGAATTCGAGGCCGGCACGCTGCGGCTGCTGCGCGGCGAACTCACCCTGGTGCCGGTGGCCAATCCGCTCGCGCGCCGGCGCCTGCAGCGCGAAGGCGAGCGCAACCTCAACCGCCTGTTCCGCCCCACCGAGGCCCCGGCCGACTACGAAGCCCGCGTGACCAACGTGCTGGCCCCGCTCATCGCGCGCCACGACGTGCTGCTCGACCTGCATTCCTTCCAGAGCGAGGGCGAGGCGTTCGCCATGATCGGCCCGCGCGACAACACCGGCACGCTGGAGCCCTTTGCCCGCTCGTTCGAGGAAGGCCAGCTCGCGCTGCACATCGGCACGCCGATCGTGGTGGAAGGCTGGCTCGACATCTACGCCGCCGGTCTCGCGCAGCGCGCGGGCGGCACGCCGGCCGACGAAGCCGCGCTCGATTTCGGCCGCGGCACCAACGAATACATCCGCAGCCGCGGCGGCTACGGCGTCACGCTCGAATGCGGCCAGCACCTGGACCCGCAGGCGCCCGAGGTGGCCTGGCGCGCCATCCGCCGCACGCTCGCGCTGCTGGGCATGGCCGCGCTGCCGCAGGGGCTGTCGGCCGGGCCGGCGCAGCCGCCCAGGCTGCTGCGGCTGGCCGGCGTGACCGACCGCCTGCACGAGGACGACAGCTTCGTGCGCGACTGGGCCACCTTCGACGAAGTGGCGCGCGGCGAACCCATCGGCATGCGCCACGACGGTACGCTGCTCAGCGCACCCGAGGACGGCTTCATCGTGTTCCCCAACGCGCTCGCGCAGCCCGGCGCCGAGTGGTTCTACTTCGCGCGCCCCAGCGAGCGACAGCTGGGGCCTGTGGTCGGAGCGGCCGGCGCGGCCTGACGGCGGCTGGGGCCGCGCTCCTACATCGCCTGCGCACGCGGGCGGCGCACATTCCAATGCTGAAGGAGTGTGCCCATGCCCGTCTCGAAAAAAGCCCCCGCGCCGCGCGTCCTGTGGAAGGGCGCGATCAGCTTCGGCCTCGTCCACATTCCGGTCGCGCTGTATTCGGCCACCACCGACCACGGCATCGACTTCGACTGGCTCGACAAGCGCACCATGGACCCGGTCGGCTACAAGCGCATCAACAAGAAGACCGGCAAGGAAATCGCGCGCGAGCAGATCGTCAAGGGCATCGAGTACGAGGACGGCGAGTACGTGGTGCTCAGCGACAAGGAAATTTCCGACGCCTACCCCAAGACCACGCAGACCATCGAGATAGAGACCTTCGTGCCGGCCGACGGCATTCCCTTCGTCTACCTCGAGCGGCCCTATTACGTGGCACCGATCAACCGCGGCGCCAAGGTCTATGCGCTGCTGCGCGAGACCCTGCAGCGCAGCGGCCGCGTGGGCGTGGCGCGCGTGGTCATCCAGACCAAGCAGCACCTGGCCGTGCTGGTGCCCTCGGGCCCCGGGCTCGTGCTGAACCTGCTGCGCTGGGGCGCCGACATCCGCCCCTGGGCCGACCTGCCGCTGCCTTCCGAAGACGTGAAGAAAGCCGGCCTGAGCGAGCGTGAACTGAAGATGGCCAAGGAACTGGTCGAGGACATGAGCACCGACTGGGACCCCGGCGAATTCAAGGACGAGTTCAAGGACGAGATCCTGCGGCTGGTCGACAAGAAGGTGAAGGCCGGCCAGACCAAGACGGTGACGCAGCCGGAGCCCGAGGAATCGCAGTCCAGCGAGGGACGCGGCGCGAAGATCATCGACCTGACCGAACTGCTGCAGCGCAGCCTGCGCGGCAAGGGCGCAAAGACGGCCAAGGCGGCAGCCGGCGAAGAAGGCGATGAGGAAGGCGACGAGGAAGAAAACGCGCCGCCGCCCAAGGCCGCCGCGAAGAAGCGCAAGCCCGCCGCCAAGGCCGCGCGCAAGGCGCCGGCGCGCCACCGCCGCGCGGCCTGATCGACGAGGCACGCGGCCATGGGCACCACGGCATCGGCGGCGCGCAAGGCACTGGCGCGCTACCACGGCAAGCGCGACTTCTCGCGCACGCCCGAGCCTGAGGCCGGCGGCCAGGCGGGCAAGGGCGTGCTGTCCTTCGTGATCCAGAAGCACCACGCGAGCCACCTGCACTACGACTTCAGGCTGGAACTCGACGGCACGCTCAAGAGCTGGGCCGTGCCGAAGGGGCCGTGCCTCGACCCGAGCGTGAAGCGCATGGCGGTGCACGTCGAGGACCATCCGATCTCCTACGCCGGATTCGAGGGCACCATTCCGCCGAAGCAGTACGGCGCGGGCAGCGTCATCGTCTGGGACCGCGGCGACTGGCTGCCCGAGGGCGACGCGCGCAAGTCGCTCGCGGCCGGCAAGCTCAAGTTCGAGCTGCGCGGCGAGAAGCTGCACGGCCACTGGACGCTGGTGCGCATGCACGGCAAGGGCGATGAGTCGCACGAGCCCTGGCTGCTCATCAAGGAGCGTGACGCCGAGGCCCGCCCGCTCGCCGACTACGACGTGCTCGAAGCGCAGCCGGCGAGCGTGCTGAGCGGACGCGGCGTGGACGAGGTGGGGCAGCCGGCGAAGAAGGCACCGGACAGGGCGCCTGCGAAGGCAAGCGCGAAGGCGGTGAAAAAGGCGGTGAAGAAGGCAGTGAAGAAGGCAGTGAAGAAGGCAGTGAAGAAGACAGCGCTTCCCGCCAGCCTCCAGCCCCAGCTCGCCACCCTTGCGTCGTCGCCGCCTGCATCGCGCGACGACTGGCTCTACGAGCTCAAGTTCGACGGTTACCGCCTGCTCGCGCGCATCGACAAGGGCAAGGTCCGCTGCTTCACCCGCAACGGCCACGACTGGACCGCCAAGCTGCCCGCGCTCGCCGCGGCGCTCGCGAAGCTGCCCACCGGCGCGGCATGGCTCGACGGCGAGATCACGGTGGAAGGCAAGAACGGCGCGCCCGACTTCCAGGCACTGCAGAACGCTTTCGACAGCGGCGCGACGTCGGCCATCGTCTACTGGCTGTTCGACGCGCCCTTTCTCGACGGCGAGGACCTGCGCGACATGCCGGTCGAGGAACGCCGCGCGCGGCTTGCAAAGCTCGTCGGCAAGAAACCGCCCGCGCCGCTGCGCCTGAGCGAGGCCTTCGACGCGGCGCCGGGCGACCTGCTCGCGTCGTCCGCGCGCATCGGCTTCGAGGGCATCGTCGGCAAGCGCAAGGGCTCGCCTTACGTGTCGCGCCGTTCGCCCGACTGGATCAAGCTCAAGAACCAGCGGCGCCAGGAGTTCGTGATCGGCGGCTACACCGCGCCCAAGGGCTCGCGCGCCGGCTTCGGCGCGCTGCTGCTGGGCGTGCACGACGAGGCCACCGGCCGGCTGCGCTACTGCGGCAACGTCGGCACCGGCTTCGACGCGAAGCGCCTTGCCGACGTCAAGGCCCGGCTCGACAAGCTGGCGACCGAGGACTGCCCGTTCTCGCCGCAGCCTTGCGGCGTCAAGGCACAGTGGGTCAAACCCACGCTGGTGGCCGAGGTCTCGTTCGGCGAGTGGACGCGCGAAGACCGCGTGCGGCACGCCGTGTTCCAGGGCCTGCGCGCCGACAAGCCCGCGCGCGATATCCGCCGCGAGCAGCCGGAGGAAGGAAACATCACCCCCATGGCCCAGAAGATCACTCATGCCGACCGCGTGATCGACAAGCACAGCGGCATCACCAAGGGCCAGCTCGCGGCCTACTACGACAGCGTGGCCACGCTCATGCTGCCGCACCTGCGCGGACGGCCCGTGTCGCTGGTGCGCGCGCCCGAGGGCGTGGGCGGCGAGCTGTTCTTCCAGAAACATCTGCAGAACAGCGAGATCCCCGGCGTGCGCCTGCTCGATCCCGCGCTCGACCCCGGCCACGAGCCGCTGCTGCAGATCGACACCAAGACCGGGCTGCTGGGCGCGGCGCAGATGAACGTGATCGAGCTGCACACCTGGAACGCCACCTCGCGCGCCATCGGCAAGCCCGACCGCATGACCTTCGACCTCGACCCCGGCGAAGGCGTCGCGTGGCCGCAGATCCAGGAGGCGGCCATTCTGGTGCGCACCCTGCTGGACGAACTGGGCCTGCCTTCATTCCTCAAGACCAGCGGCGGCAAGGGCCTGCACGTGGTGGTGCCGCTGCGCCGGCAGTACGACTGGGACATGGTCAAGGGCTTCTCGCAGGCAGTGGTGGCGCACCTGGCCGAGACCATTCCGTCGCGCTTCGTGGCCAAGAGCGGGCCGCGCAACCGGGTGGGCAAGGTGTTCGTCGACTACCTGCGCAACGGCTTCGGCGCCACCACGGTGAGCGCGTGGTCGGCGCGCTCGCGGCCGGGGCTGGGCGTGTCGGTGCCGGTGGCGTGGGACGAGCTGCCCACGCTCACGGCCGCCGACCAGTGGAACGTCGGCAACGCGGCCGAACGCTTCGCTACCGGCAACAAGCCGTGGGCTGCGATGGAGCGCAGCCGCAAGGGCCTGGCCGCCGCGATGAAACTGCTGGGCTACAGCGGCAAGTGAGGTATTTCTCCCTCCCCTTCCGGGGGAGGGCAGGGGTGGGGGCACGACGGCGTTCGAGACAGCACCGTGCCTGCACGAGGGCCGGCCCCCATCCCAACCTTCCCCCGGAAGGGGAAGGCGCAAGACGAACAACTACTGCAGCACTTCTTCCGTCGTCACCTCGAAGCGCTGCAGCGTGTTCGCTCCGAACACCATCGTGATCGGAACGTCCGCCGCGTCGCGCCCGCGCGCGATCACCACGCGCCCGATGCGCGGCGTGTTGTGCCGCGCGTCGAAGGTGTGCCAGCGGTTGCCCAGGTACACCTCGAACCAGGCGCTGAAGTCCATCGGGTAGCGCACCGGCGGAATGCCGATGTCGCCCAGGTAGCCCGTCACGTAGCGCGCGGGAATGTTCATGCAGCGGCACAGCGTGATCGCCAGGTGCGCGAAGTCGCGGCACACGCCGGTGCGTTCGCGGTAGCCCTCCAGCGCGGTGCGGGTGGCGCGCGCGTTCTGGTAGTCGAAGCGCAGGTGCCGGTGCACGAAGTCGCAGATCGCCTGCACGCGCGCCCAGCCGGGCGTCACGCTCGAGAAGTTGGCCCATGCGAAACCCAGCAGCTCGCTGTCGACCTCGCAGTAGCGGCTGGGCAGCACGAAGGGCAGCGTCTCCACGGGGAGGTCGGCCGTCGCGTGCTCCACCGCGCCGAAGTCGACTGCATCGGGCCAGCCGGTGTCGTACACCGTCGCGTGGTTGCGCAGCCGCACTCTGCTCACGCCCGGGGGCACGTGCACTCGCGCGCACTGGTTGCCGAAGCTGTCCGTGTAGTGGTCCGTCACCAGTGGCGGGCTGATGGTGATGTGCTCGCCGTCCTGCAAGTCGCCGGCGCGCGACGGATGCACCTGCAGCATGTAGATCAATGCCGTGGGGGCGGTGACGCCGAGCTCGATGTCGAAACCGATCCTGATCTGCATGAAGTTCTTTCTTCCCTGGAATGGCCCGGGCACTGATGACAAGCACGATGAGTGCCACGTGTTCCACATGCTATGCGACGCGGGTTGCACAGCCACGCATCCAGGACGCGCGACCCGGCGTAGGCCGCCGCCATGCGCTGTCGGCGCGCTCCTACCGCCTGCGCGCTTGTTCTCCCACAGAGGGGGGCGGGGGGCCACTACGGGTTACTTCGCTCACCAAACATAACCTTGCGAGCAACCTGCATTGTGTGTATGGCTGTACTAGTTCCTCGGAGGGAATCATGGAGTTTTCAACGCTGTTCGACTCGCTCACCGGTGCGTGGGGAGACGAGATTCTTGTGTGGGCCGTCGCCGCGGTGGCCGGTTGCATTTGCCTGATCGCGCTGGTGAACGTGCTCGACATGTTCCTGGACAACAACGAAATGGGCTGAGCGCCCTACCCATGAAAGATTCCAGCAAATCCCCGATGACGCCACAGAACAAGGCCGCTGCGGGCCGCCGCGCGAGCGCCGCCAAGGCGAGCGACGGCAGCAGCGCCAAGCAGCAGCAGCTCGAAGGCTTCACGGTCGAGCATCCGCCGACCCTGACCACCAACCAGGGCCTGCAGATTCCCGACAACCACAACTCGCTCAAGGCGGGTGTGCGCGGGCCCACGCTGCTCGAAGATTTCATCCTGCGCGAGAAGATCACGCACTTCGACCACGAGCGCATTCCCGAGCGCGTGGTGCATGCGCGCGGGTCCGCGGCGCACGGCTACTTCCAGGTCTACAAGTCGATGTCGCAGTTCACCTGCGCCGACTTCCTGCAGGACCCCGACCAGAAGACGCCCGTTTTCGTGCGCTTCTCGACCGTGGCCGGCTCGCGCGGATCCGCCGACACGGTGCGCGACGTGCGCGGCTTCGCCGTCAAGTTCTACACCCGCGAAGGCAACTACGACCTGGTGGGCAACAACATCCCGGTGTTCTTCATCCAGGACGCGATGAAGTTCCCCGACCTCATCCACGCCGTCAAGCCCGAGCCGCACCACGAGATGCCGCAGGCCGCGAGCGCGCACGACACCTTCTGGGACTTCGCCTCGCTCATGCCCGAGAGCACCCACATGCTGATGTGGGCCATGAGCGACCGCGCCATTCCGCGCAGCCTGCGCATGATGGAAGGCTTCGGCGTCCACACCTTCCGCTTCATCAACAGCCGCGGCGAGAGCCACTTCGTGAAGTTCCACTGGAAGCCCAAGCTCGGCATCCATGGCCTGGTGTGGGACGAGGCACAGAAGATCGCCGGCAAGGACGCCGACTTCCACCGCCGCGACCTGTGGGAAGCCATCGAGAACGGCGACTTCCCCGAATGGGAACTCGGCGTGCAGATGATTCCGCAGGACAAGGAACACTCGCTGGGCTTCGACCTGCTCGACCCCACCAAGCTCATTCCCGAAGAGATGGTGCCGGTGCAGAAGATCGGGCGGCTGGTGCTCAACCGCAACCCGGACAACTTCTTCGCCGAGACCGAGCAGGTGGCCTTCCACCCGGGCCACGTGGTGCCGGGCATCGACTTCAGCAACGACCCGCTTCTGCAGGGTCGCCTGTTTTCGTACACCGACACGCAGATCTCGCGCCTGGGCGGCGCGAACTTCCACGAACTGCCCATCAACAAGGCCGTGTGCCCGTTCCACAACATGCAGCGCGACGGCATGCACCGCCAGACCATTTCGCGCGGCCAGGTGGCCTACGAGCCCAATACGCTGGGCAGCGGCGCCGAGTTCCGCGTGGACGGCGGCAGCCACGGCTTCCAGTCGTTCCCCGAAGAAATCGATCCGCCGAAGGTGCGCCGCCGCAGCGCCTCGTTCGACGATCACTTCACGCAGGCGCGCCTGTTCTTCAACAGCCAGAGCGCGGCCGAGAAGGAACACATCATCGCGGCCTTCCGCTTCGAGCTGTCGAAGCTGGAGGTGCCGGCCATCCGCCAGCGGGTGGTCGACAACCTCGCGCACGTGGACGAGAAGCTCGCGCGCCGCGTGGCCGAGCCGCTGGGCATCGGCGAGCCCGATGCCAAGGCGGCGGCAGGCCGCGCAGGCTTTCGCGAACACCGCATGACGCTGCCCATCGAGGAGTCGCGCGCGCTCAGCATGGCCGACACCGGCGACGGCTCCATCCGCACCCGCAAGATCGCGATCCTGGTGGCGGACGGTGTCGACTCGGCTTCGCTCAAGCCGATCCGCGACGCGCTCGAGCAGGCCGGCGCGCAATGCAAGACGGTGGGCCCGAAGCTGGGCACCGTCGCCAGCGCGTCGAAGCGGCAGATCGATGTCGACATGACCTTCGCCAACACGCCGTCGGTGATGTTCGACGCCGTGCTGGTGCCCGCGGGCAGCGAGAGCGCCGCGGCCATGAGCGGCATCGGCGATGCGGTGCACTTCGTGCTCGAGGCCTACAAGCACTGCAAGGCGATCTGCACCGTGGGCGAGGGCGTGCGGCTGCTGTCCTCGCTGGGCATCGGCGCGGACGTGCCGCCGGCCGACGCGCCGGCCGGCGTGGTGGTGGCGGCGACGCCCGTCACCAACATGGGCGACACCACGGCCGCGACGCAGGTGGCGAGCGACTTCATCGCGGCCATCGCGAAGCACCGCCATTGGGACCGGGCGAACATCGACGCCGTGCCCGCCTGAACCGCGGCAGTCCTAGTTCGTTTGCGCTAGACCGTATTGCGAATAGGCGCGGCGGGTGGCCGCTCCTAGACTCCGCCCCGAGGCCTGAACGGCGCCCACTTCCGAGGCGCCGGCCGCCCGCTTGCAGCGGGTGCATGGGCCCGACGCGGGGGTCCAATGGCTTGGTTTTCCAGTTGGGGATGGGAGCGTCCCGCATGTGGCCGCGCGGGCCTTGCGGTGGCGCTGGGTCTTGCGGGCGTTCTTCTCGCCTCCGGCATCGGTTCCCCGGCGGCGGCGCAGCAGCAACAGCAGCAACGCGCGCAGGCGCCGACCGGTGCCGAGGCCGCCGCCGACCGCATGGAGCAGGCACGGCTCGCCGACACCGACACCCTGCTGGCCCTGACCAGCGAAGGCGCGGTGCTCTACGGGCAGGACAGCGTCAAGCTCTCCGGCTACCAGTACTGCAGCCAGGCCGTGGCACTGGCCGAGGCGGGAGAGTTCCGCCAGAGCGTGCGTGCCGCCAGCAAGGCGCTGCACCTGGCCAACGCCACCAACGACCCCAACCTGATGGCCATGGCCAACCGCGACCTGGCCATCGTCTACAGCTACTCCGGCCAGCTGGAGAAGGCCGAGGAATTCGCGCGCGAGGCGCTGCGCCATCAGGCGCGCGACCCCAAGCTGGTGGTGGGCCCGGTGCAGAAGGTGATCGGCGACGTGCGCACGCGCCGCGGCGACTTCTCCGGCGCGGTGCTCAGCTATGACGAGGCGCTGGCCAACAGCTCGCCGCGCTATGCGCCGCTGGTGCAGGCCTCGCTGGTCAATGCGCTGATCGAAGCGGGCGACACCGCGCGGGCGCGCGAGCTGATCGGCACCATGGCCCCGCCCAAGGACGCGCCGCTCACCGCGCAGCTCGACCGCACCCGCGCGCGCCTGCTGCTGGCCGAGAACAAGCCTGCCGAGGCGCGCGATGCCTACCGCGCGCTCACCGCGCGCCAGGTGGGCGCCGACACGGAGTACTACCGCCTCTGGGCCTGGGACGGCGTGGCGCGCAGCGAACTCGCGCTGGGCCAGAAGCAGGCGGCGGCCGAGGCCGTGGGCCGCGCGCTGGGCGACGTCGACAAGGTGCGCGCGAAGTTCCGCAGCGAAGAATTCAAGATGGGCCTGTTCTCGGACCTGCAGACGGTGTTCGAGCGCGGCGTGGCCGTGTACAGCGACGCGGGCGATGCGCGCCAGGCCTTCGAGGTGAGCGAGCACAGCCGTTCGCGTGCGCTGCTCGACGCGGTGCGCGGCCGCGCGAAGATCAACGAGCAGGCCGCCAACACCATCGACCTGCCGGCGCTGCAGGCCACGCTGGCGCCCGACGAGCGCGTGGTGCAGTTCCATTCGCTGCCCGACCGGCTGGTGGTGTGGGTGGTGAGCGCGAACAGCATCACCGAGAAGACCGTGGCGGTGAAGCGCGACGAACTCAACGAGCTGGTCGAGACCTTCCGCAATTCCATCGTGCGCGGCCGCCGCACGGCCATCACCAACGCCGACAAGCTGGGCGCCGCGCTGCTCGGGCCGCTGGGCCTGGCGCCGGGGCAGAGGCTGATCGTGGTGCCGCACGGGCCGCTGCACTACCTGCCGTTCCAGGCGCTGCGGCTGGACGGGCGCTACATCATCGAGACGCACCCGGTGGCCGTGGCACCGTCGATCAGCATCGCGGTGCAGCTCGCGCAGCGCACCCCGCGCGTGAACGCGTCGCTCACCGCCTTCGGCAATCCGCGCATCGAGGACAAGTACGACCTGCCCGGCGCCGAGACCGAGGTGAAGCAGCTCGCGCAGCTGTTCCCGCGCAACACGGTGTACATGGGCGCCGCCGCCACCAAGACGCAGTTCCGCGACGTGGCCTCGCGCTCGCCGCTGATGCATGTGGCCGCGCATGCGGAGGCCGACGCGGTCGATCCGCTGTATTCGCGCATCCTGCTGGCCAACGAGGGCGGCAAGCAGAATTTCCTGGAGGCCCACGAGATCCTCGGCCTGCCGATGGACGGCACCGCGCTGGTCACGCTGTCGGCCTGCGAGTCGGGGCTGGGGCGCATCGCGCAGGGCGACGAGGTGCTGGGCTTCACGCGCTCGTTTCTCTCGGCCGGCAGCTCGAGCCTGATCGCGTCGCTGTGGCCGGTGTCCGACGACGCCACGGCGGTGCTCATGAGCACGCTCTATGGCGAGCTGGCCAGGGGCCGCGACATCCAGAAGGCGATGCAGGCGGGGCAGCTTGCCGTGTTGAAGGACCCCAAGATGTCCCATCCCTTCTTCTGGGCACCGTTCAACCTGATCGGCAACTGGCGTCTAACGGTGGGGGGGGCGACATGAAGCTTTGGTTCTTGTTCGATGTTCTTTGTTCGGGGCGCGATCACGGCGACGGGGTGCCTTGCTCCGCGAATGTCCCCCGGCCTGCGGCCTCCTCCTTTGTTTCGCTGCGCAAGGCACCCCGCCGGCGTGATCGTTGGACAGAGCGTTCGTCGATCGGCCGTGAAACAGCAGCGTGTCCAGTGCACAGGGTGCCGGGTGCTCCCCGCAGCGAAATAAAGGAGGAGGGGCGCAGCCCCGGGGGACATTCGCGGAGGGGAGTACCCGGTGCCCTGTGCACGCGCCCCGAAACAACAGCAGCACAACGCAGCACAGAGCACTGAGATGCAAGCCCGCCACCCCCTGACGCCCACGGCCTTCGCAGCAGCAACCCTGTTCAGCGCGGCATTGCTGATCGCAGCCCAGAGCACGCACGCAGCAGAGACCGAAGAAACAAACACGCTGCTCCCCACACAAGATCCCTGCGGCACTTGCGATCGGCCCCTGGCACAAGCACCAGGCACCGTCGCACCGCAAAGCCTGCCCGCACCGCCCAGGCCTGCAGGCGCGTCGTTCAGGCTCAACGACCTGCGCCTCAACGGCGTCAAGGCACTCAGCAACGAAGAGCTGCAGGCCATCACATCGCCCTACATCGGGCGCGACGTCACGCTCTCGGAGCTCGAGGAACTCGCCAAGGCCATCACCGCACGCTACAAGGAACGCGGCTACTTCCTCGCCCAGGCCGTGGTGCCCGTGCAGACCGTGCGCGACGGCATCGTCGAGATCAGCGTCATCGAAGGCCGCCTCGGCAAGGTCGAGGTCGTCGTCGCGCCCGACGCGCCCATCGCCGAGGCGCGCGTGCGCGGCTTCCTCGCGCCGCTTCAGCCCGGCGAAGCCGTCAGCGCGCCGGCCTACGAACGCGCGATGCTGCTGCTGTCCGACCAGCCCGGCATCAAGGTTTCCTCCGGCCTGCAGGAAGGCTCGCAGCCCGGCACCACCGACCTGTCCGTCGAGGTGGCGCCCGCGCCGCGCTGGGCCTTCACCGCCGAGGGCGACAACCACGGCACCAAGGAATCGGGCCGCTACCGCGTGGGTGGCACCGTGCGCTGGCTCAGCCCCTTCGGCATCGGCGACAACCTCGATGCGCGGGTGATGGTGTCCAACGGCAACGCGCTGCAGTTCGGCCGCGTCTCTTACGAGGCGCCCATCGGCACCAGCGGCTTGCGCGCCGGCGTGGGCCTCTCGCGCGTGAGCTACGACCTGGGCGGGCAGTTTTCCGACCTCGAGGCCCAGGGCCGCGCCAACGTGTTCGACGTGTCGCTCAACTACCCGCTGATCCGGCAGCGCCAGCAGAACCTCTTCCTGCGCCTGAGCGCCGACAGCAAGGACCTCGACGACGAAATCCGCGCGTTCGAGTACGACGCCAGGAAGCGCGTGCGCGGCTTCGGCGTGGGATGGACCTGGGAGCGGCGCGACGACGTGCTGGGCGGCGGCTACTGGGCCAGCTCGGGCACGCTTTACCACGGCTCGCTGTCCATCCGCGACCCGCAGGGCCGGGCCGACGACCAGGCCTTCGGCGGGCGCCACACCGAAGGCGGCTTCAACAAGCTGAGCTTCCAGCTGTCGCGGCTGCAGGCCATCGTGCCGCGGCATTCGCTGTACCTCTCCATCGGCGGCCAGTGGGCGAGCAAGAACCTCGATGCCTCCGAGAAGCTCGCGCTCGGCGGCGCGCGCGCGGTGCGGGCCTATCCGTCGGGTGAACTGCTCGTGGACCAGGGCCTGATCGGCACCGTCGAATGGCGCTGGTCGGTGAACGAAGAGCTGACGCCCTTCGCGTTCTACGACGCCGCGCGCGGCCGGCTGCAGCGTCACCCCTCGCCGTTCGACGGCGAGAACTCGCGCAGCCTGCGCGGCTACGGCATCGGGCTGAGCTGGTCGCGGCCGGGCAATTTCTCGATCAATGCGACCCTGGCATGGCGCGACGGCACGCCGCGGCCGCAGACCGATGGCGGAGGCCGCGGCCCGCGGCTGTACGTCCAGGTTCAAAAGGCGTTCTGACCATGAAGCCACGCAAACTCAAACCTCTCGCACCGCGCCTCGCGCTGCGTCCGCTGGCCTTGTCGCTGGCCTGCATGGGCATGGCGCCCGCGCTCGCGCAGGTCATCCTGCCGAGCTACCAGCCGGGCATGTTCACCACGCAGGGCATGGTGACGGTGAACCCGGTCCTCACGGCCACGCCGCGCGGCGGCCAGGCGCTCGGCATCACGCAGGGATCGCTGCGCGCGATCATCGACTGGAACAGCTTTTCCATCGGCGCGAAGGACGCGGTCAACATCCAGCAGGCCATGGGCAGTTCGAGCATCCTGCTGAACCGCGTGAACGGCAACGAGCTGTCGACCATCGCGGGCCAGCTCACGGCCAACGGCCGGGTGTTCCTCATCAACCCCAACGGCGTGCTGTTCAGCCAGGGCGCGAGCGTCAACGTGGGCGGGCTCTTGGCCTCCACGCTGGCCATGACCACCAGCGACGCGAATTTTCTCGACGGCCAGACCCGCCTTGCCTTCGAGCGTGCCGACATCGGCACCGCCACCGTGCGCAACCTCGGCGACATCACGGCCACCGGCGGGCCGGTGGTGCTGATGGGCGCGGGCGTGGGCAACGAGGCCACCGGCACCATCACCGCCGACGGCCAGACGGTGGCGCTGGCGTCGGGCCGCAAGATCACGCTGGACATCGGGGGCGACGGCCTCACCAGCCTCAACATCCTGACGGATTCGCAAGCCGCCAGTGCATCGGTCGCCAACAGCGGCACCCTGCAGGCCAACGCAGGCCGGGTGGTGCTGGTGGGCCAGTCGATCACGCCCGGCGAGCTGGTGGTAAACCAGAGCGGCACGGTGCGCGCCAACTCGCTCGGCATGAAGAACGGCGAGATCGTGCTGAGCGCGGGCGCCAACAACGAAGTGCGCGTCGGCGGCACGCTGCAGGCCACATCGACCGGTACGGTGGCGGGCGGGCGCATCACGGTGGCCGCGGGCAAGGTGCGCGTGGAAGGCGCCACGCTCGACGCAAGCGGCGAGGCCGGCGGCGGCACGGTGCAGCTGGCGGCGCTCGGCGGCCTGTCGGTGGGGCCGACCACCGTGCTGCGCGCCGACGGCAGCGCGGGCAACGCCGCGGGCGGCGAGATCCGCATCGGCGCGGCCGACTACACGACGCTGCCCGGCGCGGCCGGCGCGCCGCCAACGGACACCGTGCTGGGGCTGCACCTGTCGGGCGAGCTGTCGGCGCAGGGCTCCGGCAGCGGCAAGGGGGGTGCGATCTCCACCAGCGCGAATGCGATCGAGGTCGCAAGCGATCTTTCGGTGTCCGCGGCAGGGGGCGCCAACGGTGGCGCCAACGGTCAGTGGAGCCTGCAGTCCGAAAAACAGATCGTCGTCACGGCCACGGCGCCGGCGTACGACGCGGGCGCCTATCCGAGCGCAGGCGGCGCAGCCTCCAGCCAGCTGAGCGACGCGGCCATCGGCGGCGCGCTCGGGCGTTCGACCGACGTGGTGCTCGGCAGCAACGCACGCAACGCCGAAGGCGGGCAGGAGCCCCTGGGCGTGGTGTTCGACACCGCTTCCGCGGTGGTGAAGAGCGCGGGCGGCACCGCATCGCTGCGCGTCGATTCGGCCACCGGCATCGGCATGTCCGACCGGTCGTCGATCAGGTCCACGTCGGGTCCGCTGAACGTCGACTTCAACGCCGACGCGGCCGGTGCGGCGCTGCCGGCCACCGACATGCCGATCACCGACACGAACGGCATGCGCATCGCGCCCATCGTCCTGACCGGCGCGACCATCGAGACCAACGGCGGCAATGTGCGCTTCTACGGCCAGAGCGATGCGCAGAACGGGCGCGCCATCGGCTACACCGACGACACCTACTTCAACGTGCCGTTCGAGAGCGCCGGCGTGCAGGTGACGGGCGGCCGCATCTCGACCTGCGCGCCGGGTGCCGCCAGCTGCGCGCTGGGCGGCAGCATCAGCCTGCGCGGGCAGGGCGGCACCGTGGTGTCGAGCTCCACTTTTTCCGGCAGCACCGGCGTGCTGATCACCGGCGCGGAAATCATCAGCGGCAGCGGCGGCATCACGCTCGACGGTGTCGGCGGCCTGGGCGGCGCGGGGGTGTCGATAGGGCAGACGTTCAACGACGGCCCCCCGGACACGCGCAGCCGCATCGCATCGGGCAGCGGCGAAATCAGCGTGCGCGGCGCCACCCGCGGATGGAGCGACACCGACCAGGTCGCCGACTGGTCGTCGCGCGCGGTGTCGGTGGGCGTGGCGGTGAGCGGCACCGACATCGCCACCGGCGGCAACGTGCGCGTCGAGGGCACGGGCGCCGACCTGGGCGCGCTGCTGGCCAACGACCAGTTCCGCAAGCTGTCGGCATCCTCCACCATCGGCGCCTCGCGCGGCGTGACCGTGGGCGACACGGGCATCGTGGCGGGGCGGGGCAAGCGCATCGACGTCGTGGGCACCACCGGCAGCGCGGGCGTGGTGTACGACTTCAACGGCGACCCGCAGCCGCCGGCGGGCGCCATCGACGAAGGACTCACGCCGGCGGCGGTGTGGATCCGCGCGAGCGGCGCCGGCCAGGGCCTGCGGGCCGAGGGCGGGCAGATCGCGGTGAGCGGCGGCAGCGGCGACGTGCTGCTGCAGCGCGGCGCGCAAACCGATGCCCTGCTGAGCACGGCGAGCGGCGACGGCGCGGGCGGCGGCATCACCGTCACCGGCCGCAACATCTACGCCGGCGCGCTGGCCGGTGCCGCCGGCACGCTGGCCGACGCGAGCGGCGCGGGCACGGGCGGCGACGTGCGCCTGCAGGCCACCACGCGCACCAGCGACAACACAGGCGGCATGCTCGCGCTGGCGCCGGGGCTGTCGGTGCTGGCCGACAGCGCTTCCGCCACGGGCAACGGCGGCAGCATCCGCCTGCTGGCGGACAACAGCCTGCGCGCGCACGGCACGCTGAGCGCGCGCGGCGGGGCGGCCGGCGGCAACGGCGGCTTCATAGAGACCTCCGGCGGCAACCTGGACCTGACCGGCATTCGCGCGAACGCGGGTGCGCCGGCGGGCGCCGCGGGCACCTGGCTGGTCGACCCCTACGCGGTGGCCATCGTCAGCGGCGCCGGCGCCGGCACGCTGCCGACCAACCCCTTCGACGCGCTGTCGAACTCGACGATCCAGGACGGCGACATCAACGCCGCGCTCAACGGCGGCGCCAGTGTGAAGATCACCACCGGCACGGGCGGCGTGGGCACGGGCAGCATCACGCTGGCCAACGACGTGCTCATCGACTACACCGCCGCTGCCGGCGCGCTGAGCTTCGAGCTCGACTCGGGCAGCAGCATCCAGGCCAACGGCGTGGGCACCGTCATCCGCTCCTCGGGCGCGGGCGGGCCGCTGAACGTGGTGTTCAACGCGGGCTTCAACCCCGACGGCACGCCCTCCGGCTCCATCGGCACCATCACGTACAACGGCAGCATCGACACGCGCGGCGGCAGCGTCGCCATGACCGCGCGCGGCGACGGCACGCCGGGCAGCGGGCGGATCGGCATGAACGGCGCGAGCGTGCAGACCGGCGGCGGCGCCGTCACGCTCTACAGCGGCCAGCCGGGCGCACCCACCGGCTATGTGACGCTGGTCGATTCGCAGATCGACACGCGCGTGGGGCAGAGCAACGCCGGCGCGGGCGGCGCGGTGCAGATCGCGGGCGGCAACGTCACGCTGGCGGGCGTGCAGCTGGCGAGTTCGAGCGGCGCCATCGACATCCGCGGCAGCTCGGCGGACTGGAACAGCGGCGTGGTCATCACCGACGGCCGCGCGGCTTCGGCGCTGTCGACGACCAGCGGCAACATCACGGTGCAGGGCGTGGCGCGGCGCCAGGCTTCGTCGACCTTCGCGGGCTCTTACGGCGTGCTGGTGAACGGCGGAAGCAGCATCGCCAGCGGCAGCGGCACCATCGCGCTGCGCGGCTACAACTTCAACAACGACCCGACGGCGCCCGCCGTGGGCGGCGACAGCGGCGTGCGCCTGGAAAACGGTGCACGCATCACGACCACCGGCGGTGGCGGCATCGAGATCACCGGCCGCTCGGCCAACGGCGGCGCCGGCGTTGCCATCGAGGCCGGCGGCTCGCCGACCTTGCCGGGCGCGCTGCCGGTGGTGCAGGGCAGCGGCAACGTGGTGCTGCGCGCGGTGAACGACGGCAGCACCGACGCCATCGTGATCGGCGCGCCGGTGAGCGCGGCAGGCGCCATCGACCTGCGGCCGGGCGGCATGGATCAGAACTTCGCCGCGTCCGATGCCACCACCGCACCCGTGGTGCTCGGCGGCGCGGGCACCGGCGGCTTCTCGGTCTCGGGCGCCGAGTTCGCGCTGCTGGGCGCGCCCACCATCGTCGCGGGCAGCAACACGCAGGCGGCGGACATCACCGTGGCCGGGCCGCTGTCGGCTTCGGGCGCGCTGACGCTGCAGAACGACGGCGGCGGAAACATCGCCGTCAACGGTGCGATCAATGCCACGCAGGTCGGGCTGCTGTCGGCCGGCAACATCACGCAATCGGCTGCGGGCGTCATCAATGCCACGAGCCTGCTCGCACGTTCGCTCCAGGGCAGCGTCGACCTGCGCAACCCGGCGAACAACGTGGCCGTCGTGGGCGGCGGTGCCGCGGGCGGGTTCGGCTACGTGGACGCCAATGCGGTCACCATCGGTGCGCCGAGCGTCGCCGGCTTCGACGCCGCCACCAACCAGGCGGCAACGGCCGGCGTGGCGTCGATGGCGGCCAACACGGTGTTCGTGCGCACCTTGGCCGACGACCTCACGCTGGGCACCACGGTGGCCGGCGGGGCGGGCACCGACCTGGTGGCGGCCGCGCGTTTCCAGAATCCGGGCGGCTTCGCCATCGGCGGCGGTGCGTGGCGCATCTGGGCCGACACCTGGGTGGGCGAGGCGCGCGGCGGCCTCGCCGGCACCGGCACGCTGCCCAACCTGTATCACTGCGCCTACCTGGGCCTGTGCACGGTGACGGTGCCGGCCGGCGGCAACCACTTCATCTATGCGCAGCAGCCGACGGCCACCGTGACCATCGGCGACGCCGCACGGCCGCAGGGCGCGCCGAATCCGCTTTTCACGTACAGCGTGAGCGGGCTGATATTGGGCGACAACGCGTCGAGCTTCAGCGGTGCGCCGGGCACCAGCGCCAACGCCGGCAGCCCGCCGGGCAGCTACCCGATCGACGGCGCCTTCGCGTCGGCCGCGGGCTACGCGGTGCGCGTGGTGCCGGGCACGCTGCGCGTGGATGCGGCCCCCGTGGTGGCGCAGTTCAGCCCGGCCGATCTGCCCACGGTGGACGTGTTGCGCGAGCTGCCTTCCACCTACCTGTACGACCGCAACATCGGCCAGGCACCGATCTGCCTGGCCACCGGCCCGCTGGACGGCGACCGCGCCTCGCAGGCCGGCGACGTGCTGGCGCGCGAATGGTCGCGCGTGCGCTCGCGGCCCAACCTGTTGAGCTGCGTGAACACCGAGCGGCGCAACGGATGTTCGGACTTCTGAGCGCGCGGCTTCAATGCGGCGGCCGCGCGCTGATGACGAAGAGCTGCGCCATCAGGTCGGCCAGCAACTGCAGCTGCGGATCTTGCGTGAGCGCCGCATGGCGATAGGCACCGACGTGGGCTTCGAGCTCGGGCGCGTCGAGCGGGCCGGCGAAGAAAAGCCGCCGCAGCGCGCCCGACAGCGCGTCGTTCCCGGCCGCGCGCGGCCGGTCGTCGATGGTGCTTTGCGCATGGCTCGACAGCGCCGGTGTGGCCAGGAACGGCGCGAGCACGGCGGCACGGATGCGGCCGTCGTGCACCAGCGTGTTGAGCGTCATGTCGAAGGCCAGCGCCGGGCCCGCGGCCAGCGCCTCGCGCAGCAGCGGTGGCAGCGTGCGCAGGCCCTGCGGCGTGACCAGGTAGGCCACCGCGCCCCAGTTGTAGAGGCCCCGCGCATCGAGAATCTCCACGCCCCCGATGGCATCGCGCGGCATGCCCGCGCCGTGCGCGTCGTGCGGCAGGTGCTTGCGCAACGCCTGCCAGAGCGCCAGCAGGCCGGGCGCCGAAATGCCGGGCATGCACTCGAGGAACACCAGGTCGAATCCGCCGAGCTGCGCAAGCGCATCGGGCTGGCGCAGCAGCGGCGGCAGCGCGCGGCTCAGCAGCGCGTCGTCTTCGAGCACCAGGAAGAAGTCGCCCGGCGGCGCACTGTCGATGGCGCCTGCATGCGAAAGAAAACAGGCGTGCTCGCGCGGGCTCACCGGGGCGTCCGGCAAGGCGGCGTGCGCGGGCAGCCCGTGCGTGCCGGTCGCCTCCAGGCGGGCGATGCCCGGCAGGCCGAGCGCGCGCAGCTGCAGTTCCATGGCCTCGCGGCGCGCGATGCTGTCTTGCAGGTTGATGAAGCAGCCGTTCATGATGGCGGTATGACGCTGGTGGGAACACGGGCACGTGAAGAAGCATTGTCTCGCGGCGCGGCCGCCGGCGAGGACGCGTCCGGGCGGGGCCGCGCATGACCGCGCCCGGCGCGGCGCGGCCGTGGCTCAGCGTGGTGATGCCGTTCTATCGCAAGCTGGCCGAGTTCGAGCGCGTCGTCGCGCTCAACGCGCCGTTCTGGTCGCGCCCCGGCATCGAGGTGGTGATCGCGCTCGACGATGCGAGCGAGGAAAAGGGGCTGCGGCAACTGCTCGCGCGCTTTCCCGGCGTTGCCTGGACCCTGCTGGCCAACGACCGCGCGCACGCGTGGCGCCCGCCGAGCTGTGCGATCAACGCGGGCGTGCGCCACAGCGCGGGCCGCTTCGTGTTCGTGCATTCGCCCGAATCCGCTTACGTGGGCGATGCTCCCGCCATCGCGCTGCATGCGGCCATGCAGGGCGGCCGGGGCGTGGCGGTCGGCCGCGTCGGCTTCGCGCGGTTCGACGAACTGGACGCTGCGCCGGAGCCCGGCGCCCATGCTATGCCTGCCGCGCTGGCCACGCTGTTCGCACACGCCGTGCCCGACGCGCTCTACCTGCGCACCTTCTACGGCTCCCTGTGCTGCGCGCGCGAGGCTTTCGATGCCGTCGGCGGCTACGACGAATCGCTGGCGCGCTGGGGCGGCGACGACGACAACTTCCGCGTGCGCCTGGAGATGGCCGGCTGGCAACTGCTGGCCTGCGCCGACCTGAAGCTGCTGCACCTTTCTTTCGAGGCGCGCGACGGCAGCGAGCAGTTCGACCCCGACAACGACTGGGCATGCTGCACCCCGGCCACCGCGCGCGCGAACGAGGGCGCGGAGCGCCGCGCGTGGGGCTGCGACTTCACGCGCATCGCTCGCACGGACGCCGCTGCGTTGCCGCCGTCGCCGCAGGACGCGCCACCCTGGCTGCGCCCCGCGCCCGTGTTCGCGATGGGTTCGCGCCTGCAGTGCGAGATTTGCGCGCGCATGGTCCACCACGAGCCGGCGCCGCACTTTCATTGCCCGCGCTGCAGCAAGGAAGCGCCACGACGCCTGACCGCGCGCCCGCGCATCGTCTGCGTGATGCAGCTGCGCAACGAGGCGCGGCTGCTCGAGGGCTGCCTCGCGCACCTGCGCGCGCATGTCGACGGCTTCGTGCTGCTCGACGACGGCTCGACCGACGAGACGGCGCACATCGCACGGCGCGAGCCCAAGCTGCTCGAGCTGCTGTCGAACCCGCCGGCGCCGGCGCAAAGGCACGCATGGAACGAGCGCGAGAACCGCCGCCGCCTGCTCGAATGCGCACGCGCGCACGGTGCCGGCTGGGTGCTGGCGTGCGATGCCGACGAGCGCTACGAGACGCTCTTCCTCGACAACCTGAATGCCATCGTCGATTCGCTCTCCGAGACGCAGCTGTCCTGCCTGTCGGTCGCGATGCGGGAACTGTGGGACGCGCCCGACCGGTTCCGCATCGACGGCCCGTGGGCGCACAAGTCGCGCGCCTGCCTGTTCCGCCTGCCGCAGGAGATCGCTTTTGCGCAGGCGCCGGCGCTGCATGGACCGTGGTACCCCGACGCGGTGGCGCAACACGGCGTGATGTACCGCAGCTACTACCGGCTCTACCACCTGAAGATGATTCGCCGCGAAGACCGCGTCGCGCGGCGCGACCTGTACCGGCGCCTCGACCCCGAGCGACGCCTGCAGCCCATGGGCTACGACTATCTTGCCGAGGAAGGGCCGGCGTTGCGGCTTGCCGCGGTGGCGCCCGGGCGCGGCTATGCGCTCGCGAGCCTGCCGAAGGACCTGGCGGCGCTGCTTCAGGCCTGACCTTCGGACGGGCCCGCGGACATCGCCAGCGAACGCGAAAAATCGCCGCGGTAGGTGCGCGTGCCGGTGTGGCTCAGCCGCGAGCGCGTGTCGACGAACACCTGCCCGCCGATCGACTGCCAGCGCCGGCAGAAGGCGAAATCCTCGCTCAGGTAACGGCCGTTGCCGGGTTCGGCCCACACGTCGAAGAAGCGGTAGTGCGCCTGCGCGGCCGCCTGCGCGTCTTCCATGTGGTCGGGCGTGTAGCGCAGCTGCGGCATGGCCTGCGCGAGCCGGGTGAAAACGCTGCGCTCGATCAGCATGAACCCGGTGGGGGCGTCCAGCACTTCGGCGAAGCCGTCGGCGTCCACGCCGGCGTTTTTCAGGTTCACCGGGAACACCGCGTGGCGCGCCTCGAAGTCTTCGCGCGTGCTGCCCGCGGGCAGCGCCTGCGCCAGGCCCTCGCCCGGCCAGCCGTCGCTCTTGTGCGGGTACACGCCGGCCACCACCGCGCGGTCCGCCAGCAGCAGCCGCAGCGCGGCCTCCGGCTCGAAGCCGATGTCGGCGTCGATCCAGAACAGATGCGTCCAGCGCGCGTCGGCCATGAACTCCGCCACCAGCCTGTTGCGAGCGCGCGGGATCAGGCTGTCGCCGTCGAGGAATCGCGTCTGCATTGCGAAGCCGTGCCGCCACGCCAGGTTGGCCAGGCCGAGCAGGCTGCGCACGTAGTCGCTGGTGAGCTGGCCGGTGTAGCTGGGCGTGGCGATGAAGGGGCGGATCTGCGGGAGGGCGTCGATGGAGAGCATGGGCGGTCCGGGTGTGGATGGTCTTGCGCGGTCGTCAGCTTGCCGCAACCTGCCGCCGCGTGGTGAGCAGCGCGCGCAGCTTGGCCGGCGCCACCGGCTTGGTCAGCAGCATCACGCCGCCCTGGCGCAGCCGCTGCAGCACGTCGGGCCCGGTCGCGCCCGACACCAGCACCGCGAGCGCGTCGGGCTGCAGGCGCTTGGCGGCGTCGAGCACGTTCACGCCGTCGTCGTCGCCCGCCAGCTGCAGGTCGCACAGCACGGCGTCGTAGCGCACGCCGCCGCCGCCCAGCCGCGCGATGGCCTCGGCGCCGGTGGTCACGCAGTCGACCTGGCAGCCCCATTGCGCCAGCAGCGTGCGGGTGCCTTCGAGGATGGCGGGGTCGTCGTCCACCACCAGGCAGCGCAGGCCGGCCAGCGGCGCGGGCGCGAACTGCGGCGGCTCGGGCGGCGCCGCGTCGGCGGCGCGCGCGGCGGGCAGGGTGAAGGCGAAGGTGCTGCCGGCCTGCAGCGCCGAGCGCACGGTGATGCGCGTGCCCAGCAGCGTGGCGATGCGCGCGCAGATCGCCAGCCCCAGCCCGAAGCCGCGCCGGCGGTCGCGCTCGGTGTTGGCCACCTGGTAGAACTCTTCGAAGATGCGGCCCTGGTGGATGGGCGCGATGCCCACGCCGTTGTCGCGCACCTCGATGCGCACGCCCGCTGCGCAGCGCCGCGCGGCCACCAGCACGGTGCCGCCTTCGGGCGCATGGCGCAGCGCGTTGCTCACCAGGTTGCCGACGATGCGCCGCAGCATGGCCGCGTCGGTGCGCACCGCCAGGCCCCGGTCGCTCCAGTGCAGGCGCACGCGCGCCTGCGCCGCCGCGGCGGCATGCTGCGCGTCGATCTGGTCGAACAGCGCGTCCAGCGATACCTTGGCGATCGCCGGCGTGAGCACCTGCGCGTCGAGCCGCGAGATCTCCAGCAGGTCGTCGAGCAGCACGCCCATGAACTCGGTGCTCTCCTGCAGCCGCAGCACGGCCGGGCGCTGCGCCGGCGTGGCGCCGGGCAGCAGGCCGTCGATGAACAGGCCCATGGCATGCAGCGGCTGGCGCAGGTCGTGGCTGGCGGCGGCCAGGAAGCGCGCGCGCGACAGCGCCGCCTGCTCGGCCTCGGCCATGCGCTGCAGCGCCACGGCAGTGGCCTCGCGCACGCGCTCCTCGCTGACCTGGCGGTTGTGCTGCAGCCGCTCGGCGAGCCGGTCGATGTCGTGCGCCAGCACCGCCAGCTCGTGCGTGCCGCGCGTGCCGCCTTCGACCACGCCGCAGCGCACGTCGAACTGCCCGGTCTCCAGCGCGGCGACGGTGCGCGACACGCGCCGCAGCGGCCGCGCCACCGTGCGCGCCATGTGGCGCACCGAGGCCCAGGCTGCGATCAGCGCCACCATCGCGATGCCGATGCCGGCAATGAGCGAGCGGCTGCGCTCGCGCGTGTAGGCCGTGGTGTCGCGGAAGGTCTGCACCAGGCCGATGGGCGTGTCGCCCGCCGCCGTGGACCCCGCGGGCGCGAAGGCGCTGGCGCGCGAGGCCTCGCGCAGCGTGACCGGCGAAGTGAACATGCGCAGCCGCGCGAGCGAGGTGGTCTTGGGCCCCGCGGTGACGAACACGCCCGCGCTGTTGCTGATTTCCACCCGCGTCACCTGCCCGCCGCGCAGCGCTGCATTGGCCACGTTCTGCAGCGCGGGCAGGTCGCCCGCATACAGGCTCAGGTCGGACATGGCCGCCACCTGCCGCGCGACCGCCTGGCCCTCGGCATCGAAGGCGGCTTCCAGCGTCTGCAGCCGGCTGTGCGTGAACCAGCCGGTCAGCGCCAGCGCCACCGCTGCGCACGGCACCACGCCGAGGCGGAACAGGTCGTTCTGCAGGTTGCCGCGCACCACCAGCGTGTGGTTGGGCGGCGGCGGCGATGCGGCGGGCGCCGCATCCGGTGCCGTGCCATTGGAGGGCCGCGCGGCGGTGCTCATCGCGGCGCCGCGAGTCGCTCGGTCAGTTCCCGTTCCTCCGGCAGGCGCAGGCCGAGTCCGCGTGCCACGGTGGCGTTGACGCGCACGCTGGCGGGCGTCGCCGCTTCCACCAGCGGGCCGTTGTTGCTGCTTGCGTTCGCGTTCGCGGCGGCCACTTTCTGGCCGAGCAGCCGTGCCTGCTGGGCGAGCTGCGAAGGCGTCGACACCGCCGCGGCCAGGCCGCCCGAGCGCACCAGCCCTTCGCTGGTGCCGAACACCGGAAGGCCCGCGCCGGCGCCCGCGCGAAGCACCGAGAGCGTGGCCGCCTGGTTGTCGCCGATCAGGTCGGGCAGCACCATCAGCGCATCGCTCTGCGGCACCACGATGCGCAGCGCGGCGGCCAGCGAGCGGGCGTCGGGCGCGTATTCGATGCGCACGTCCCAGGCCGGGTTGGCCACCTGGGCGGCGCGCTGCAACTCGCGCACCAGCGGCTCCGACTCGGGCGTGGCCACCACGCCCACGCGGTGCTTCTGCGGCAGCACCGCGCTCATCAGCGCGAGCTGGTCGGTCATGGCCGGGTCGCGCAGCAGCACGCCCACGCGGCGGTCGCTGCGCCGCAGGGCCGCCGGGCTCGCGGCCTTGAGCGTCTCGTAGTCGAGCCGGCTCAGCATCGCGAGCACCAGCGGCTCCTGGCCGGGCCGCTCGACCGCGGCGCGCGCGGCGGCCGGGCCGACGGCCATGGTCAGCGGGGCGTCGGCCGGTGCCGCGCGCAGGCCGCGGGTGCGCACGCCCGCATTGGCGGCGCGATCGGGGTCGGTGCCGGCGTCCGGCGCCAGCTGCGGCTCCGAAGACGGCGCGGCCCCGCCGGCCGGCAGCCGCACCAGCTCGAAGCGGCTGCCGGGTTCCTGGTCGGCGCGCAGCTGCTGCACGAACTCCGAGGACGCCGGAATGTCGTCGCCCATCAGCACGGTGAGGCTGGATGCAGCCGCCAGGCCCGTGGCTGACGCGGCCGCCGCGGCCAGCAGGGCCAGCGCGCCGCGCCGCACGCCCGCGCGCGGTTTCGCGGGGCGTCCTGGACGTCCGCGGAAGAGCGCGAAGATGTGGGGCACGGCAAGGAACATGGACTGCTTCCGCAGCAAGGGGCGATGATCCAATGTAAGGACCGCCCCTGCTTCTTGCGATAAGGCGGAGGGCTTATGTCAGTGGCCGCGGCGGCCTGCCCGCGTGACGAATATCACTGCGCGGCAGCCGCTCGGCCTATGTCCGACGGACTACCCGCGCACCTACCCCGCAAGGCGGCCGTCAGGCGTCCGCCAGCAGCGCGGCCGCGGCGGCGCGCTGCGCCTGGATGGCCTGGCGCAGCACGCGCGGCGACACCGGCTTGTAGAGCACCGTGATGCCCGCGTTGGCCACTTCGCGCAGCCGGTCGGGCTTGGTCTCGCCCGTCACCAGCAGCCGCGCGGTGCCGGGGCCGATGCCGCGCGGGTGCCGCTCCAGCGCCGCGATCACGTCGAGTCCGTTGTCGCCGCCCTGCAGCAGCAGGTCGCTGATGACCACGTCGGGCGGCTGCGCCCAGCCGTCGGCCATGGCCAGCGCCTCGGCGCGTGTCTGCGCGGGCAGCACCTCGGCGCCCCAGTTGGCGAGCACCACGCTCAGGCCTTCGAGGATGGTGCGCTCGTCGTCGATCACCAGGATGCGCACGTTGGCCAGGCTTTCCTCCTCCTCCATGCCGGCCAGGGCCACCGGCAGCGCCGGCACCGGCAGCGCGGCCGGCGCCGAGCGCACCTGCACCCGCACGCAGGTGCCCTTGTGCAGCTTCGAGCTGAGGTCGACGCGGGTGTTGAGCAGGTCGGCCAGCCGCTGTACCGTGGCCAGGCCCAGCCCCATGCCGCGCGCGCCGCGCGCCGCCTGCCGGCCGGTGGGCTCGACCTGGTAGAACTCCTCGAACACCCGCGCCTGGTGCTGCAGCGCGATGCCCACGCCGGTGTCGACCACGTCGATGCGCACGCCCTTGCCGCGCCGCCGCGCGCCGATCAGCACGCCGCCCTCGATGGTGTGGCGCAGCGAGTTCGACACCAGGTTGTTCAGGATGCGCGAGAGCATCACGTAGTCGCAGCGCACCCACACGTCGGTCTTGCGCACCACCAGCCGCAGGCCCTGCTGCTCGGCCACCGGGCGGAAGTTGCGGCTGATCTCGTCGAACAGCCGGTCGAGCGGGAAGTCGGCCCACTGCGGCTGCAGCACGCCGGCGTCGAGCTGCGACAGGTTCAGCAGCTCGGAGAACAGCCGGTCGAGCGAATCCACGCACTCGCGGATGTGGCCGATGCGCTGCAGCTTCACCGGGTCGGTCTCGCCGTTGGCCAGTCCGTCGGAGAACAGCGTGAGCGCGTGCAGCGGCTGGCGCAGGTCATGGCTGGCGGCGGCCAGCAGCCGGGTCTTGGCCTGGCTCGCCACTTCCAGCTGCTGGTTCTTGCGCGCCAGCTCGGCGGTGGCCTCGTTGATGCGGCTCTGCAGCAGCCGGTGGCTCTCGGCCAGCGCGCGCGCGGCCTGGTTGAAGCCGTGCTGCAGGTGGCGCACCTCCGACGTTCCCTCGATCGCCACGCTCGCGTCCTCGCCCGCGCCCAGCCGGTCCACCGCCTTGCCCAGCGCCCGGATCGGCTCGCTGATGCGCCGCGCGGCCCACCAGCCGGCCAGGCCCACGCCCGCCAGGCTGAAGGCCAGCACCAGCGCCACGTTGAGCCACACGGAACGCCGCGCGCTCTGCACCGCGCTCAGGCTGATCTCGACCATCACCTTGCCCGTGTGGCGGCCGTCGTCGCCCACGATCGGCACCACCACCTGCAGGCCCTCGCCGCGCGCGCGGTCGGAGGTCTCGGAGTTGGCGACGATCTCGCCGTCCTCGGTCCAGATCTGCACCTGCTGCACATGCGGCTGGTAGGTGCCCGACTGGGCGGTGCGCTGCAGCGCCCGGCGGTCCATGCGCGCCAGCGGGGCCTGCGCCACCGTGGCCACCTGCAGCGCGACCGTCTGCGCATTGGCCCGCATCAGCTCGGTGAGGTTGCCCAGGTGCTGGCGCGTCAGTACCGCGATGGCCGCCAGCGTGGCCAAGGCCGCCGGCACCAGCGCCAGCAGGATCAGCTGCTGCGCGAAAGTGAGGCGGGCCAGGCCGCGGAGGACGCGGAAGTTCCAGTTCATGAAGGCTTCGGACGCATGGAGGCCCGAGCTTAGGGGCGCCGGAGCGAACAGGGAAGCAGGAAAAACATCACGAAAACTACGCGCAATTGCTATTTAATGGCGTCCGCACAGCCCGTGTCAGACCCGCCGCCCGTCGGCGAACCCCATGCCATCCGGTCAAAAAATGCTGGTTTCATTGCGCCTCACTGCCCTGTTTCCAGCTGCCCTGCGCGCGGCGGCGATGGGCTTGCTCGTCGGCCTCGCGCCGTTGCTGGCCTGCGCCCAGGGCACCGCGCGCGAGCCGCCGGTGCGCTTCGGCATCCTGCCGCTGGGCGGCGCCTTCGAGTCGCGCAGCGACTGGGATCCGCTGCTGGCCGAGCTCAGCCGCGCCATCGACCGGCCGGTGAGCGTGCTGTCCGTCAACTCGTACGAGGCGCTGGAGCAGGCCATCCGGCGCGACGAGGTCGACATGGCCTTCCTGTCCGGCAAGATGGCGCTGGACGCCGTCACCCAGCGCCGCATGAAGGTGGTGGCGCAGGTGGTGCGGCACGACGGCCTGCCCGGCTACCGCGCGCTGCTGCTGGCGCGCAAGGTGCCGCCCTTCAATTCGCTCAAAGACCTGCTGGCCCAGCCCGAGCGCTGGCGGCTGGCGCGCGGCGAGAAGCAGTCGGTGTCGGGCTTCATCGTGCCGCAGCTGCAGCTCTTCCTGCCGAACCACATCGCGATGGAGACGCGCTTCCTCAGCGAGACCGTCGGCACCCACCAGGCCACCGCGCTGGCCGTGGCCAACAGCGAGGCCGACGTGGCCACCAACAACACGGCCGACTTCGAGCGCTTCAAGCAGCGCTTTCCGGCCGAAGCGGAACGGCTGCAGGTGCTGTGGCAGTCGGACCTCATTCCGCACGCGCAGATCGTGGTGCGGCGCGAATACCCGCCCGAGCTGCGCAAGCGCGTGCAGGTGTTCCTGACCGCCTACGGCCGCGCCAAGGGCCCGCGCGGCGACGCCGAGCGGCTGGTGCTCAAGTCGCTGCACGACCTGGCCGGCTTCCTGCCGGCCGACAACAGCTCGCTGGAGCCGGCCGCCAGGCTGGCCTGGCAACTGGCGCGGCAGAATGCCATGACCGCGCAGTGGGTCAACGACGCCGCGCGCGAAGCCCGCCTGCAGCGCATCGACAGCAGCTACGCCGAGCAGGTCGGCGTGCTCAAGGACGTGTCTCCCTGATGGCCCGCGCCGCCGCCCGACTGCTTGCCGCGACGCTGCTTTGCGCCGCGTCGGCCGCGATGCTGGCCGCGCCCGCCACGGCCGCCGCGCAGGGCGCCAATGCGGCGGCGCCGGCGCCCGCGCCCGCGCCCGCCAGGGGCGCGACCGGCGTGCCAGAGGTGGTGCGCGCGGTGCGCTTCGGCGTGCTGCCGCTGGGCGGCACCGTCGAGTCGCGGGCGCTGTGGACGCCGCTGATGGCCGACATGAGCCGCGCGCTCGGCGTCCCGGTCAGCTCGTACTCGGTGCCGTCTTACGAGGAACTCGACCGCGCCATCGGCCGCGACGAGATCGACATGGCCTTCCTGTCGGCCAAGATGGCGCTCGACGCCGTGATGCAGCGGCGCATGAAGGTGGTGGCGCAGATTGCCAAGCAGCCCGGAAACCCCCAGCACCGCGCGGTGCTGCTGATGCGCAAGGCCGGCCCTCTCAACACGCTGGCCGGCCTGCTCGCCGAGCCGCAGCGCTGGCGGCTCGCGCGCGGCGACAGCCGCTCGGTCACGGGCTTCATCGTGCCGCAGAGCCAGTTCTTCCTGCCGAACAACATCCAGATGGAAACCCGCTTCCTCAGCGAGTTCGTCGGCACCCACCAGGCCACCGCGCTCGCCGTGGCCAACGGCGACGCCGACGTGGCCACCAACAACACCACCGACTTCGAACGCTTCAGGCAGCAGTTCCCTATCGAGGCCGAGCGGCTGCAGGTGGTGTGGGAGTCGGAGCCGCCGCCGGGCGCGCCGATGGTGGTGCGGCGCAGCTACCCGCCCGAGTTCCAGGCGCGGCTGCAGAACTTCCTGACCGGCTACGGCAAGGCCAGGGGCCCGCGCGGCGACGCCGAGCGCGAGGTGCTGAAGAACCTGCGCGCGGGCTACGGCTACGTCGAGGCCGACGACAGCGCGCTGCTGCCCGAAGCCCGGCTGGAGTACCAGCTGGGCAGGCAGCGCGCCATGGCCGCTTCGTGGGTCAACGAGGCCGCGCGCGAACAGCGGCTGCAGCGCATCGAGAAGACCTACGCGGAGCAGGTCGAGGCATTGCGCGCGCCGAACCGCTGACGCCTCGCGGCGGTCCCTAGTCCCTTCGCCGTACCACCAAACCCCCGCGCCTAGGCCTTAAGGCGGATTTGCCCGCCGCGTCGCGCGCCTGAAACTCCGTGCTTCTTTTCCGGCACCCTTGCCGTTGACGGAGCGTGGATGAGCTGGCGAACAAAAGTGGTGTGGAGCGAGGGGATGCTGCTGCAGCCTCAGCACCTGCAGCAAAGCGAGCGCCATGCCGACCATGCGCGGCATGTGCTGCTGCGCGCGACCACGCCCTATGCCTGGGGCTTTGCCGAACTCGAGATCGATGCCGCCGCGCTCACGCTCGGCAAGCTCGCGCTGGTGCGGGCGGTGGGCGTGTTCGGCGACGGCACCGTGTTCGACATGCCGGCGGTCGACCCGCTGCCCGAGCCCATCGACATTCCCGCCGGCATGCGCGACGAGGCCGTGGTGCTCGCGCTGCCGCTGCGCCGCGCCAGCGCGCGCGAGGCCGACGCGGAAGACTACGAGGAGCTGGTGCGCCACCGCGTGCTCGAGTCGGAGGTGCCCGACTCCAACACCGCCGGCGAGCGCACCGCCATGCTGCAGCTGGGCCAGCTCCACACGCGGCTGATGCGCGCCGGCGAGGCGACCGACGCCTGGACCACGCTCGGCATCGCCCGCGTGCAGGAGCGCCGCGTCGACAACCAGGTGCTGCTGGACCGCGCGATGCTGCCGCCGCTGCTCGACGTGGCGGGCCATTCGGTGATCCGCGCCTGGCTCGACGAGCTGCTGGGCCTGCTGCGCCAGCGCGGCGAGGCGCTTGCCGGCCGCATGACGCAGGGCGGCACCGGCGGCGTGGCCGAGATCGCCGACTTCATGCTGCTGCAGGCCGTCAACCGCAACGAGGCGGTGTTCGCGCACCTGGCCAGAAGCGCGATGCTGCATCCGCAGCATTTCTTCGAGCATGCGCTCGGGCTGGCCGGCGACCTGGCGAGCTTTCGGGATTCACGCCGCGTGGCGCGCTTCGGGCCCTACATCCACGACGACCTCGCGACGAGCTTCCGCCCGCTCATGGACGACCTGCGCCGCAGCCTGTCGATGGTGCTGGAGCAGTCGGCGATCCGCATCGAACTGCACGACCGCAAGCACGGCGTGCGCGTGGCGATGGTGACGGACGTGGAACTGCAGCGCAAGGCGACCTTCGTGCTCGCGGTGAACGCGAACATGCCCAGCGAGGCGCTGCGCGCGCGCTTTCCCACGCAGGTCAAGATCGGCCCGGTGGAGCGCATCCGCGACCTCGTGAACCTGGCGCTGCCGGGCGTCACGCTCACGCCGATGCCGGTCGCGCCGCGGCAGATTCCGTTCCACACGGGCGCCAACTACTTCGAGCTCGAAACACGCAACAGCGACCTGTGGCGCCAGCTCGAGCAGTCGGGCGGCATCGCGATGCACATCGCGGGCGACTTCCCCGGCCTCGACCTTGCCTTCTGGGCGATACGAGCATGACCCCCAGTCTTCGCGCACTTATTGGCACCGTCAGCGTGGAGCCATCATGAGCACACCTCCCGATCCTTTTGCCGCTTTCGAATCCGAACGCACGGTCATCAAGCCCAAGCCGCGCACGCCGGGCGGTGCGCCGCCTGCGCCTGCACCGGCGCCGTTCTTCGGCGGTGCCGATCCGACGCCGGCCGCCGACGTCGGCGAGCTCGGCCTGCTCAACCCGCTGGTGTCGGCCGCCGGCAAGCTGCTGGTGCTGATAGGCAAGCTGCGCAACCTGGCGCAGCCGCCCAACGTGCCGGCCCTGCGCGCCTCCACCGCGGACGCGGTGAACCAGTTCGACGCCAATGCGCGCCGCGCCGGCGTGAGCAACGAATCGGTGCTCGCCGCGCGCTACGTGCTGTGCACCGCGCTCGACGAAGCGGTGGCCAACACGCCCTGGGGCGTGCAGGCCGGCTGGAACAAGCAGAGCCTGCTGGTGCAGTTCCACAACGAGACCTGGGGCGGCGAGAAGGTGTTCCAGCTGCTCGCCAAGCTCGCGCAGGACGTGCCCACGCACCGCCAGTTGCTGGAGCTGATCTACAGCGTGCTCGCGCTCGGCTTCGAGGGCCGCTACCGCGTGGTCGACAACGGCCGCGCGCAGCTCGACTCGGTGCGCCAGCGCCTGGCCGACCTGATCGCCAAGGACCGCCCCGCCGTGGAGCCCGAGCTTTCTCCGCACTGGCGCGGGCAGGGCGCGGGCGCGGTGCGGCTGCGCGAGTCGCTGCCGCTGTGGGTGTTCGCGGCCGGCTTCGCGCTGCTGCTGGCGCTCGCGTGGTTCGCGCTGCGGCTCACGCTCAACTACCGCTCCGACACCACCTATGCCGCAGTCTCGAGCCTGCGCGCGCCCAACATCCAGATCGCGCCGCCGGCCCTGCCGGCGAAGACGCCGCGCCTCGCGCGCTTCCTGGAGCCGGAGATCAAGCAGGGCCTGGTCACCGTGACCGACGAAGCCGACCGCAGCGTGGTGCGCCTGCGCGGTGATTCCTTCTTCGGCTCCGGCAGCGCCGAGCCGATGGCGCAGTCGCTGCCGGTGCTGCGCCGCATCGGGCAGGCGCTGGCCGAGGTGAAGGGCGAGGTGCTGATCACCGGCCACTCCGACAACCAGCCGATCCGCTCGCTGCGCTATCCGTCCAACTGGCACCTGTCGGCCGCGCGTGCCGACGCGGTGAAGGGCGCGCTGAGCACGCTGGTCGAGCCCGCGCGCATGCGCTCCGACGGCAAGGCCGATGCCGAGCCCGTGGCCGCCAACGACACGCCCGCCAACCGCGCGCGCAACCGCCGCGTCGACATCGTGCTGCTGACCGAACCCGACCGGCTCGCCGCCGCCACATCGGCTGCTCCCGTTCCAGGAGCGACGAAATGATCAAGAAAATCTTCGGCTTCCTGTTCAGCCCGCTGCTGCTGACGCTGCTTGCGCTCATCGTCGTCGCGCTGCTGGTCTGGTGGATCGGCCCGCTGGTGAAGATCGGTTCGCTCGCGCCGCTCGAAGGCGAGATGACGCGCGCCATCGTCATCGGCGTCATCGTGCTCGTCGTGGTGCTGCGCGCGCTGTACCGCCGCTGGCGCGCCCGCCGCGCGAGCCGCCACCTGACCGACGGCCTCATGAAGGCGCCCGCCGCCAGGGCCGATGCCCCGGTCAACGGCGAGCAGAAGATCCTCGACACGCGATTCAGCGAGGCCGTCGCCACGCTCAAGCAGATGCGCCTGCATGCGGCCGGCAAGAAACCCGGCTGGCGCGACTGGCTCTCCATCTCGGGCGGCAGCTACCTGTACGACCTGCCTTGGTACGTGTTCATCGGCGCGCCCGGTGCCGGCAAGACCACCGCGCTGGTCAACTCCGGCCTGAGCTTCCCGCTGGCCGAGAAGTTCGGCCCCGGCGCCATTCGCGGCGTGGGCGGCACGCGCAACTGCGACTGGTGGTTCACCGACGAAGCGGTGCTCATCGACACCGCCGGGCGCTACACCACGCAGGACAGCCACCAGTCCGAAGACAAGAGCGCATGGGAAGGCTTCCTGGGCCTGCTGAAGAAGGCGCGCCCGCGCCGGCCGCTGAACGGCGTGTTCCTGACCGTGAGCGTGGCCGACCTGCTGAGCCAGGGGCCGGAGGCGCGCAGCCAGCTCGCGGCGTCGATCCGCGCGCGGCTGCTCGAACTCGACAGCAAGCTCACCACGCGGCTGCCGGTGTACGTGCTCGTCACCAAGAGCGACCTGCTCTACGGCTTCACCGACTACTTCGACGACCTGGGCAAGGAGCAGCGTGCGCAGGTCTTCGGCTTCACGCTGCCGGCCGACGAGAACCTGCAGGTCGAGGAGAAGGGGCTCTCCACGGCCTTCAACCGCGAATTCGCATTGCTGCACAACCGCGTGAACGACGGCCTCATCGCGCGCATGCAGCGCGAGACCGACGGCACGCGCCGCGCGGCGATCTTCGGCTTCCCTGCCCAGTTCGGCTCCGTCGGCCCGCTGCTGTCCGACCTGCTGGAGCAGGTGTTCACCGGTTCGCGCTTCGCGCAGCCGCCGTGGGTGCGCGGCGTGTACTTCACCAGCGGCACGCAGGAAGGCAGCCCGATCGACCGCGTGATGGGCAGCCTGGCGCGCAGCTTCGGCATCGAGCGCGCGATGCTCGCACCGCAGAAGAGCAGCGGGCGCAGCTACTTCCTCACCTCGCTGCTGCGCGAGGTGGTGTTCCCCGAGCAGCGCCTGGCCGGTGCCGACGTGAAGCTGGAGCGCCGCCGCCACACGCTGCGCGTGATCGGCGTGACGGCGATGGCGCTGGTCACCGTCGGCCTGCTCGCGGCCTGGGGCTACAGCACGCTGCAGAACATGAACTACCTGAAGTCGGTCGAGGCCCGCGTCGAGCCCGCCCGGCAGAACCTGGCTGCGCTGCCCGCGCGGGTGCAGAACCTGGTGGAAGTCGCGCCCGTGCTGCAGGGCCTGCGCGACATCTGGAAGACGCCCGACAACCACGACGGCAACGAGCCGCTGTCGATGACGCTGGGCCTCTACCAGGGCGACAAGCTCGACGCCGCCGCCATGCTCACGCACCAGCGCGCGCTCAACGACGCCTTCCTGCCGCAGATCGCCAAGCGCATCGAAGACCAGCTGCGCACCGCGCAGAAAGACAACCTCGAGTACACCTACGAGGCGCTCAAGAGCTACCTGATGCTCTACCAGCCCGAGCACTTCGACCCCGAGGCACTGAAGGCCTGGATCACGCTCGACTGGTCGCGCAACCTCGACCGCGGCATTCCCGAAGACCAGCGCAAGGCGCTCGAAGACCAGCTCGACGTGCTGATCGCGCAAGGCCCGCCGCGCTCGCCGCTGAAGATGGACGAGAACCTGGTGCGCAGCGTGCGCGCGGTGCTCGCGAGCTACCCGCTGGAGCAGCGCGTGTTCAGCCGCCTGAAGCGCCAGCGCGCCACCAAGGACATCCCGGCCTTCAGCGTGGCGGCCGCCACCGGTCCCTCGGGCCCGCTGGTGTTCGAGCGCATCAGCGGCAAGCCGCTGACCGATGGCGTGCCGGGCATGTTCACCTACGACGGCTATCACAAGCGCTTCCAGAACGAGGTGACCGTGCTCACCGGCCTGCTCGCCAACGAAGACCCGTGGGTGCTGGGGCAGGACCGCAACGCCGCCGACCGCCTGCGCGACGTGACCGCGCTCGGCGCGCTGACCGACCGCGTGCGCCGCCTGTACCTGGAGGAATACGTGAAGCAGTGGGAGGCACTGCTGGCCGACGTGCGGCTGATCCGCGCCACCGGCCTGGAGAAGAACATCGAGACCGCGCGCATTCTCTCGGGCGTCGATTCGCCGCTCGCGAACTTCCTGCGCGCGGTGGTCAGGCAGACCACGCTGATCCCGACGGCCGACGCCAACAAGGACGTGGTCAGCAAGGCGACCGAGACCGTGCGCAACACGCGCAAGGGCCTGGAAGACCTGTTCGGCAGCGACCCCGGCCGACAGGTGGCGCCGGGCAAGCGCATCGAGAGCATCGTGGACGACCGCTTCGAGCCGCTGCGCCGTCTCGTCACCGCCGGCGGCCCCAACCAGCCGGCGCCCATCGACGATGCGCTCAAGCTCTTCAACGAGGTGTACGTGTACCTCAACGCGGTCGACACTGCCGTAAAGGGCCGCACCTCGCCGCCGCCCGGCGACGTGGCGGGCAAGCTCAAGTCGGACGCGGGCCGGCTGCCCGAGCCCGTGCGCTCGATGGTCGAGAACCTGAGCCAGTCCGGCGCCGCGCAGGCCCAGGTGGCCGAGCGCGGCAACCTGAGCCAGGACCTGCGCCCCGTGGCCGAGTTCTGCGCGCGCGCCATCGCGGGCCGCTACCCGTTCGTGGGCAACAGCAAGCGCGACGTGCTGCCCGAAGACTTCGGCCAGATGTTCGGCCCCGGCGGCCTGATGGACGACTTCTTCCAGAAGCGCCTGGCCGCGCTGGTCGACACCAGCACCCGCCCCTGGCGCTACAAGCCCGTGGCCGAGCGCGGCGCCATCACCACGCAGGCGCTCGCGCAGTTCGAACGCGCGGCGCGCATCAAGGACATCTTCTTCCGCGGCGGCGGCCGCGGCCCGTCGATGCGGCTGGACTTCAAGCCGGTGGAGATGGACGCGGGCATCACCCAGTTCATCCTCGACGTGGACGGCCAGCTCGTGAAGTACGCGCACGGCCCCGTGGTGCCGATGGCGGTGCAGTGGCCGGGGCCGAAGGGCAGCAACCAGGTGCGCATCCAGGTGAGCCCGCCTTCGACCACGGGCAGCTCTGGCGCTGCCGTGGATGGGCCCTGGGCGCTGTTCCGTGCGCTCGACGACGGGCAGCTCGAGGCGGGCGATGCGCCGGAGAAGTTCTTCATCACCTTCCAGATCGGCGCGCGCAAGACGCGGTTCGAGGTGACGACCAACAGCGTGCAGCATCCGATCCGGTTGCGCGAGCTGCGGGAGTTTTCCTGTCCGGAGGGGCTGTGAACGCAGCGTCTTCTTCTTCCATTTTTGCCTCGGCGGAGTTGCCGGGGTGGTTCGGCAAGTTGCCGGGGATGGGGGACTTCGCGCATCGCCGGCTGCCCGAAGCGTTCCGTTCCGTGTGGGACCAGTGGCTGCAGCGCGGGCTGGCGCGGTTGAAAGACCGGCATGCCGATTGGGTAGAGCGGTATCTGGAGGCGCCCATATGGTGCTTTGCGCTGGGCCCCGGGGTCGCCGGCGAGCGGGCGTGGATGGGGGTGCTGATGCCTTCGGTGGACGGGGTGGGGCGGTACTTTCCTTTCACGCTGGCGGTGGAACTGGATGCGTCTTGCGGGACCGAGCTTCGCGGCGAGGCGTTGATTGCCGCGCTGCAGTGGTGGATTCGGGCTACGCAGGCTGCGCTCGAAGGGCTTGAGGGGGATCTGGATGCGCTGCGGTTCGATGCTGTGCTGCAGCGGCTCTTTCTTGCTGCCGGCGAGGCTGGGCGCGAGGTGCGTGTGGAGGTGCTTGAGCTTCCGATGGAGAGGGCTTCTCTTTGGCTTGGTGATCCTGCTGGTGAAGCTGGGGTTCGGATGGTTTGCGAGGGGCTGCCTGTTGATGAAAAGTTCGATGGGCTTTTTCTTGGCTTTGCGCAGGAGGAGTGAGATGAAGGCCGCTCTTCGTCTTGTGTTCCGGGGCCGGGTCTCGCCCCGGCGGGCGACCTACTTTTCTTTGCTTCGCCAAAGAAACGTAGGCAAAAGAAAGGCGACCCTGCTGTCTGCGTCCCTTCGCTTCGCTACGGGCAACCTGCGGTGCTCGACTACGGCGGGGGTCCGCAGAACTCGCTTCGCTCAAACAGCTGCGGCCCTGATCCCGCCTATGTCTGCGCTCCTCGGCGCAGCCAGAAGGGATTTGTATACCAAACGCGCCATCGCTGCGCTCGGCGCGGTGGCGCAGCCGCGCAGCGGCTGTGCCACATGGGGCCGAGCGAAGCAAAGGCCTGTGTTGTCTCCACCTCCCCTCTGGCTGCGCCGAGGAGCGGAGCGTTTCGCGGATCAGGGCCGCAGCTGTTTGAGCGAAGCGAGTTCTGCGGACCCCGCGAAACGCGAGCACCGCAGGTTGCCCCGTAGCGCAGCGAAGGGGTCGCAGACAGTGGGGTCGCCTTTTCTTTGCTTACTTTCTTTTGGCGAAGCAAAAGAAAGTGAGTCGCCCGCCGGGGCGAGACCCGGCCCCGGAAAGCAATTCATCAAAGGAGCCAGTCAATGACCGACTCCCCAAACCAAGACGACCGCACCCGAGTAGTCCCAAGGTCAACAACGACCGCAGACTCGGCAGCCACAGTCATCACAGCAGCAGCAGCCCAGCCGGTCACCAGCCCCGCCACGGGCAGCACCGACGCCGGCCTCCTGCCAGTAGGCAGCCGCCTGGCCGAATTCGAAGTCACCCGAGTCATAGGCCAGGGCGGCTTCGGCGTGGTCTACGAAGCCTGGGACCACACCCTCGAACGCGTAGTGGCCATCAAGGAGTACCTCCCCACCTCGTTGTCCACGAGACAGCAGGACGGCACCGTGGTCCCCCTGTCCGAAAGACACAGGGAAACCTTCGACCTCGGCATGCGCAGCTTCATCAACGAAGCCCGCCTGCTCGCCCAGTTCGACCACCCGTCGCTGCTCAAGGTCTACCGCTTCTGGCAAGAAAAAGGCACCACCTACATGGTCATGCCCTTCTACAGGGGCGATACGCTGAGAGAGGCTTTGGTAGCCATCCCCGCGGGCGTGGACGAGGCATGGCTGATCCGCATCATGGACGGCGTCACGCAGGCGCTGGCGGTGATGCACGGCGCCAACTGCTATCACCGCGATATCGCGCCCGACAACATCATCCTGCTCGAAGGCTCCGGCCGGCCGGTGGTGCTGGACTTCGGCGCCGCGCGCCGCGTGATCACCGACAAGACGCAGGCGATCACCGTCATCCTCAAGCCCGGCTATGCGCCCATCGAGCAGTACGCGGAGATGCCCGACATGTCGCAGGGCGCGTGGACCGACGTCTATGCGCTCGCGGCGGTGATGCACGTGGCGGTGTGCGGGCGCGCGCCGCCGCCTTCGGTGGCGCGCCTGCTGTCGGACAGCTACGTGCCGCTCGCGGGCAACGACATCCTGCGCCAGCGCTACAGCCTGCGGCTGCTGGAGGCCATCGACGCGGGCCTGGGCGTGCGGCCCGAGCAGCGGCCGCAGTCGATGGCGGAGCTGCGCGCGGCGCTCGATCTCGATGCGGGCAACACCGTCGCGCCCGTGCCGCGCACGCAGCCGCCGCGTGTTCAAGGAGCCGGCGGCAATGCTGCCGGCGCGGACGCGGCGACCGTCATCGTGGGCAGCGGGAAAGCCACAGGCAAGCCGGTCAACGCGAAGACGCCGTCTCCTGCGCCCTCTGCGCCCGCCGGCCGGAAGACCATCACTGCGATCGCCTCGGCCGTCGCCCTCGCGGCCTTGGCCGGGGGCGGCTGGTGGTTCCTGCAGGGCCGCACGGGTGGCGGCACGGAGGCCGGCACGAACGGCAAGCAGGCCGCCGTCGCGCCGGCACCCGCGCCGCCGCCCGACACCAAGGTCGCCGAGGCACCGCCGCCCCCTGCGCCGCCGCCGCCTCCCGCGCCCGCGCCGGCGCCGGCGCCGCGCACGCCGCTCGAATCGCTGCAGTCGCTCGCCGCCGGCGCGGCACCGGGCTTCGACGTGACCGCCGCGCCGAAGAAGCCCGAGGTCACCGTCGGCAAGGACCGGCTCGCGTTCGAGGTCCGCAGCAAGCGCGAGGGCTTCGTCTACGTGTTCCTGCTGTCCAGCGGCGGCGAGATGTTCCTGCTGTTCCCGAACCTGCTCGACAAGTACAACAAGATCAGCGCCGGCGGTTCGCTCGCGCTGCCGCGCGCCTCGTGGCCGATGGACGCGGGCGGCCCGCCCGGTACCGACCAGTTCGCGGTGCTGGTGAGCGAGCACGAGCGCGATTTCAGTGCCGCCGGCGTGCAGAACGACGGCGTGTTCCCGGTGTTCCCGTTGCCGGTGTTGGCCGCGCTCGAAGCCACGCGCGGCACCGGTCCTTCGCCGTTGCTGGGCAAGCCGGTGTGCGCGCCCGGCAGCGCGCCGTGCAACGACGTCTATGGCGTCGCGAATTTCAAAATCGTCGAGAAGTAATCGTCTGCAGAGCGCCGGCCCTCTGCGCGAGGGCTCCCTTTTCCGGACCAGGAGACCTCCATGCACCCCTCACTGCCGTCACGCCCGACCCCCGGCTTCACCGCCACGCTCCTGCGCTGGGCCGCCGCTGCCGCCGTCGCTTCGCTGGCCGGCTGTGCCGCGCCGCCACCGGCACAGACCGATACCGCGGTTGCCACGCCCGACACCGCCGCTGCCACGCGCCCGCCGCCGCCGACCGGCGCCAGCGTGGCCGGCCACGCACGCACCTTCTCGACCCAACTCGCCACCTACACATCGGTCGGCTTCGACGCGGTGCCGGGCTGGTCGCGCGACGACTTCTCCGAAAGCTGGCCCGCCTTCCTCGGCAGCTGCAAGGTGCTGACGGGGCGCGGCGCCGAATGGAAGGAGGTGTGCGCGCGCGCGCTCAAGGTCGACGGCAGGAACAACAACGCCATCCGCGGCTTCTTCGAAGGCGAGTTCTCGGCCTACCAGATCCGCGACGACGACCGCCGCCCCGACGGCGTGGTCACCGGCTACTTCGAGCCCGAGATCGCGGGCAGCCGGCAGTACGGCGCGCCCTTCATCTACCCGGTCTACGGCCAGCCCGAGGACATGCTGTTCGCAGATGCCCGCAAGCTGCCCCCGGGCAACGGCACGGTGGCCGCGCGCGTGGACGGGCGCAACGTGGTGGTGCAGACCGGCCTGAGCACGCGCGACATGGGCGCGCCGGGCCTCTATGCGCTCGACCTGTCGGCCGTCTCGCGCGACACCATCGACCGCAAGGTGCGGCTGCGCATCGAGGGCAAGCAGCTGCTGCCTTACTACACGCGCGAGGAGATCGAGACCAAGGGCGCGCCCAACGCCAAGGTGCTGGCCTTCGTGAGCAGCGCCAGCGCGCTGTACGAGATGCAGATCCAGGGCTCGGGCCGCATCAAGCTGCCCAGCGGCGAGCTGATCCGCGTGGCCTACGCCGAGCAGAACGGCCAGCCCTTCCGCCCGACGCTGGCGCAGGCCGCCAACGGCAAGCCGCGCAGCCCGGTGAAGGTGCGCGGCTCTTCCATCGAGCTGCAGCTGGACGACGGCGACGACGACGATGTGGGCGCGGTCGACAACAGCACCATCCGCACGCGCGGTTTCACGCTCGCGCGGCCGGTGGCCAGCGGCGCGGTGGTGGTGCCGGGGCGGCGCGCGGCCGGCGCGGTCGCGGGCTCGGGCATCAAGGACCCGAGCTATGTGTTCTTCAAGGAAGCCACCTCGCCGGTCGGCGGGCCGGTGGGCGCGTTCGGCGTGCCGCTGTCGGCGGGGCGTTCCATCGCGGTCGATCCGCGCAGCACGCCGCTGGGCTACCCGGTGTTCGTCTCCACGCGCACGCCGGGCAGCGGCGCGCCGATGCAGCGCCTGACCATCGCGCAGGACACCGGCGGCGCCATTCGCGGCGCGGTGCGCGCCGACTACTTCTTCGGCAACGGCCAGCAGGCCGCGACCAACGCGCGCCGCATGAAGGAGCGCGGGCAGCTGTGGATCCTGTTGCCGCGCGGCCTGGCGGTGGCGCAGGCCGCCACCTCGTCGGCCATCCGCACGCGCGGCGGGCCGGTGGGCGCGAACCTGCCGCAGTGCCTGGTGCCGTCGGAAGGCAGCTGCGTGGACGACTAGTCATGTCTGCCCCCCGGTTTTTCACTCGCTGAGCTCATGCAGGAAACCCTGTCGTCTTCGGAAAGCTCTGAACTCGTCCGCCTCTGGCGGCGCAGGCAGACGCTGTCCGCGAACGACATGGGCGCCATGTACCGCATCGTGGGCGAGGCGCTCTCGGCATGCAACCCGCCCGAGCTGCAGGTGCTGGGCGAGGGGCGGCAGGAGCTGGTGGCGCAGTTCATCTACGTCAAGGTGCTGCGGCTCGATGCCGACCCCGGCGACTCGGAAGAGCGCGCGAGCCACAGCGCGCCGTCGACCGCATTCGCGCTGTGCGCGTACTTCCGCCGCTACCTGATCGACTGCACTCGCGCCAGCGCATTCCGCCGCAAGCTGTCCATCGGCGAGCAGATCACCGAGGCGCAGCTGGAAGACGAAGTGGGCGCGGGCGAAGACCTCGAAGGCTGCCTCGCGGAGCACGGCCTGAGCGCGCACGCGGTGCAGCTGGCCGCGCGCGCCTTCATCGCCGAGCTGCCCGAGCCCGAACGCATCCTGCTGTGCGAGGGCTTCGGCAAGGAGGCCGACGGTGGGCTGTCGGGCATTGCCTCGCGCCATGCCATCGCGTCTTACCACTACCGCGCGGGCCGGCTGGGCCTGGTGCACAAGCGCGAGGGCATGACCGCCGACTACGCGAAGACCCGGCTCGGAGGCTGGCTGCAGCAGACGCTGGGCATCGCCATCGAGCCCGGCAACATGGACGCGATCCTGCAGGTTTTCAAAATCCTCGGTGCTGAAGCGTCTTACGCCTGAAGACATAGCCATTCAGGAACAGACGCCATGCCCACCGAACTCTGGCCCCCGCTCAGCGTGATCCGCAACGCGCTCGAAACCGGCTCGGCCGTGCCCGAGGACGGCGCGGATGAGGAGCCCGGCCTCGCGGTCGTGGCCATGCCGGGTGCGACGCCCGGAGCGAGGCGCGAACCCGCGCGCGTGCCCGCCATGTCCAGCCTGCTGCTGCCGCTGGCCGAACTGGCACGGCGCCGCGAGGCGGTGGCGCAGCGCGCGTTTCCGGCGCGCTGGGCGCCGGGCCGGCTCGTGAGCGTGCTGCATGAGGGGCGGCTGCTCGGCGTGCTGCTGGACCGCTGCATCCACGGGGACCTCTGGCAGGGCTGGATGGCCGCGGGCGAGGCCGACTGGGCCAGCGCGTTCGACGTGCTGCTGGAGCCGGGGGACGAGCCTTTCGAGCCGATGTTCGGCGTGATCCAGGCCTGGAACGTGCTCACGCTCGAGCCCAGCCCGCGGCTGTGCGCGCGCGTGCTCGGCGAGGTGTCGGCCACGCGGCTCGCGGCGATCCGCGCGGTGCACGACGAGTGGGCCGCGCAAGCGGCGTCGCCCATCGCGCCGGAGCCGGGGCGCATCGCGCTGCGCAGCGTGGGGGGCGGCGCGTTCCCGGTGCTGTCGGGCACGCCGCTCGGGCCGCAGGATCCGCGCGCCGACTACCAGTCGCTGTACCGCAATGCGGGGCTGCAGCTGGCCCGCGCGCTGGTGCAGCCGGAAGAAGCGGAGGCACCGCGCGCGCGGCCACAGGCGCGGCCCGAGCGGCCCGAAGGCGGCTGGTGGGGCAGCATCCGCCGCTGGTTCGGCGCCGAAGGCTGGGTGCGCCCGGCCTTCGCCGTGCTGGCGCTGTGCGTGGTGATCCAGAACGTCGGCCTGCTCGGCGGGCGCGACGCGGCGGAGGAAGACGACGTGCGCTTTCGCGCGGTGCCCACGGCGCCCGCGCCGGTGCGCGCCGACCTCCTGGTGCGCTGGAAAGAGGGCGTGCGCATGGACGAAGCCGACCGGCTGCTGCAGTCGATCTCCGCCGACGTGGTGGGCGGGCCGGGCGGCAACGGCGCGTGGCGGCTGCGCGTGCCGGAACCGGTGGATGCGCTGGCGGTGCTGGCGGCGTCGCCGCTGGTCGAATCGGCCGGGCCGGCGCAGGAGCGGCAATGACACCGCGCCGCACGCATTGGTCTTTCTCCCTCCCCTTCCGGGGGAGGGCAGGGGAGGGGGCAGGCGGCGTATCCAACGGGCGCTCTGCCCGCCCCCATCCCAGCCTTCCCCCAGAGGGGGAAGGAGCAAGGCAACTCGAATCGGGTTTCTCCCTCCCCTTCCGGGGGAGGGCAGGGGTGGGGGCACGCGGCGTATCCAGGGGGCGCTCTGCCCGCCCCCAACCCGGCCTTCCCCCGGAAGGGGAAGGAGCAAGGCAACTGCGCTGGCTGCAGGCACTGCTGGTGCTTTGGCTGCTCCTCTGCGGCAGCCTCGCCTTCGCCACCCAGCGCGCCTTGCTCGTCGGAGTCTCCGAACTCGTCAACCAGCCGCAGGCCCTGTGGCTGCAGGCGCCGCGCAACGACGTGATGCTCATGCGCGACGCGCTGCTCAGGCAGGGCTTCGGCGCGGCCGACATCACCGTGCTGGCAGACGGCGTGAGCGGTGCTGCCTTGCCCGACTCGCAGGCCATTCACGATGCGCTCGCGCGGCTGCTCGCGCAGTCGAGGAGCGGCGACTTTGTGTTGCTGTATTTCTCCGGCCACGGCACCCGCCTGCGCGACGTGGCCAAGCGCTACCAGGAGCCCGACGGCCTGTCCGAGAACTTCCTCGCGCGCGACGTGCGCGGCACGCTCGGCAGCGACAGCACGTTGACCGGCGACCTGCGCGATGCCGACTTCGACGGCTGGATCCAGGCCTTCCTCGCGAAGAACGTCTTCATCGCCTCGGTGTTCGACACCTGCGCCGCCAACTCGATGACGCGCGGCACCGCCGATGCGCCGGCCACGGCCGAAGGCCCGGCCGACGACGAGGTGCGCTGGCGCGGCCTGCGCGCGACGCAGCTTGCGGGGGGCAATGCGCCCGTGCGCTCCGGCATGGCCGCACCCGCTCCGGCCGACGCCGTGCCGCGTGCCCGCTATGTCGCCTTCTTCGCGTCCGAGAGCCACCAGATCACGCCCGAACTGCGCCTGCCTCGCAAGGCACGCAACGCTCGCGATTCGCGCGACGCCCGGCCGCAGGGCCTGCTGACCTGGGCCCTGGTGGAGGCGCTGTCGCGCAAGCCCGCCACATGGCGCGAACTGTTCGACGGCGTGCTCGCGCTCTATCCACCGGTCATCGATGAACTCGCGCAGCGCTTTCCCACGCGCGAGCTGCCGTCACCGGTAGCCGAAGGCAACCTCGATGCGCCGCTGTTCGCCAACAGCGGCGCGCCCGCATCCACGCGGCCCGTGTGGCGCGCACAGCGCACCGGCGACAGCCTGGCCGTGAAGGCCGGCCTGCTCGACGGCCTCGTGCCGCAGCAGGAGGTGCGTGTGCTCGCGACGCTGGAGGACGGCACCGTGCGCGGCGCGCCCGCAACACTTGCGCAGGTCGCACCCGGCGGCGCGGGGCTTGCCGTGCCCGCTGCGCTGAAGGATGTGTCGGGCGCGGCCTTCTGGAGCATCACGCCGGTCGGCGAACCGGCCGCGACTGCCCTGCGCGTGCGCGCCGACAAGCCCTTGCCCGCCGGCCTGAGCCTGGACTACCCCGCCGCGATCCGCCCGGCCGACGACGCATCGCCCGCCGACGTGCGCTGGACCGACCTCGGCCCCTCGGGCCAGCGCATCGAACTGCTGGCACCGCTGTTCGGCGCCACGCTCTCCACCGTCGTGCTGCCCGACACCGCCGCGCTGCGCCGCCGCCTGCAGTCGCTGGCGCAGCTCAAGTGGCTTGCCCGGCTGCAGGACTACGGCAAGGACGGCCGGCTCGACGGCTTCGACGCCACGCTCGAAGTCTGGAGCGGCGACCGGCTGCTGCGCAGCGCTTCCGTTGACGAGGCCTCGGGTGCGCTGCCCGCGCTGCGACCCGGCGAGCGCCTGCGGCTGAACGTACGCAACACCAGCGGCCGTTCGATCGACCTGGTCGTCGCCGGCATCGACGGCCGCGGCAACCTGCAGCCGGTGTACCCCGACGCCTCGGGCGAGACCAACCGCTTCAAGCGCGGCACGCCGGAGCAGCCCTCGGCCCGCCGCTTCGACCTGCCCTGGCTCGATGCGCCGGGCGATGCGCGCCTGCTCGTCATGGCCGTGCCCGCCGCGCCCTACAGCGCGCCGCGCCTGTTCGGCGTGGCGTCGGCGCAGGCGGAACTGTCGGAAGTGCGCGTGCGCGGCGGCCAGCCGCCGGCCGGCAGCGGCGAACGCGAGCGGCAGGTGTTCGCGGCCCTGCTGCGCAGGAACGGCGGCGCGCCCGCCGACGGAGCCCGGCCGTGACGCCGGTTCGAATTTTTTTCCAAAGCACCCGGAGGTGACATGGCATTTGCAGAAGACGGCTCCTGGAGCCCTGAAGACGCCCGGCGGTTCTACGAACTGATCGGCACCGGCTCGGCCGACACCGACCTGGTCATGATGATCGAGAACAAGGGCGCGGCGGTCGAGGGCGAACTCGAGCGCGCCTTCGACGACGGCAAGGCGCGGCTGAACATCGGCGGCTACTACTGGTCGGTGCAGGTGCCCGAGTCCTCGGCGCAGAACCAGGTGGTGCCCAACAACCTGATCGTCGCGCGCCGCAGCGACGCGGCCACCGCCACCATCGCGAGCCTGCTGCGCGCGCAGGAGAAAGACCTGAAGGTCGTCATCAGCGTCTTCAAGTCCGGTGGCGACCAGCGCTCGACCGAGGCGCAGGCCACCTTCGAACTGGCGCTGGAGAACGCGCGCATCTGCCGGCTGGTGCTGAACTCCGGCGCGCAGTGGGGCGTGCCCTCGGAGCTGATCTCCATCAGCTACCGCACGGCCAAGGTCAAGTCGGCGCCGCAGAAGACCACCGGTGCGCGCGGCGCGGTGCGCGAATGCCAGTTCACGCGCGCATGAGCGCGCACACGCCACAGGAGCCGCATACATGACGACCGCCGCCGAACTCATCAAGGCCGCAGACCCCGCGGCCGCCCTCAAGGCCCTGAGCGACGACGTGCGCGCCAGGCCCGCCGACAGCAAGCACCGCGTGTTCATGGCGCAGCTGCTGTGCGTGCTGGGCCAGTGGGAGCGCGCGCTGAATCAGCTCACCGTGGCCGCCGAACTCGACGCGCTGGCCGTGCCCATGAAGCAGGTCTACGGCGACGCCGTGCGATGCGAAGGCCTGCGCGCCGACGTGTTCGCGGGCAAGCGCACGCCGATGATCTTCGGCCAGCCCGACGAATGGCTGGCGCTGCTCATCGAGTCGCTGCTGCGGCAGGGCCGCGGCGAAAGCGATCTGGCCGAGGACCTGCGCCAGCGCGCCTTCGACGGCGCGCCCGCCATCGGCGGCACCATCGACGGCACGCCCTTCGAATGGCTGGCCGACGCCGACATGCGACTGGGCCCGGTGCTCGAAGCCTTCGTCAACGGCAAGTACTACTGGGTTCCGTATGCGCGCCTTGCGCACATCAGGATCGAGCCTCCGGAAGACCTGCGCGACTGCGTATGGATGCCCGCGCACCTGCAGTTCGAGAACGGCGGCGAAACGCTCGCGCTGATTCCCACGCGCTACGAAGGCACCGAGAAGACCGAGGACGGCGAGCTGCTGCTTGCGCGCAAGACCGAGTGGCGCGAGCTGCGGCCCGAGGTGTGGGCCGGCCACGGCCAGCGCGTGCTGGGCAGCAGCGACGGCAGCGAGCGTGCGCTGATGGACGTGCGCGAAATCCTCTTCACGCCGGCTGCCGGACAAGGCGACGCCGATGGCTGAGCTCACCGCGCAGGAGCGGCTGCAGCCCTCGCTGCTCGACCGCCTCGTCGACCATGCGCCCGACGAGAAGAAGGAGAGCGACGAGAAGCGCACCCTCACCAAGCAGGCGCTGCGGCAGGCCGTGCTGCGCGACCTGGGCTGGCTCTTCAACGCCACCGGCTACGGCCTCTCGATGGACGACAGGCAGTACCCGAACGCGGCACGCTCGGTCATCAATTACGGATTGCCTATGCTGTCTGGCCAGTTCACCTCGTCGGTGCAGCGTGTCAGCATGGAACAGGCTTTGAAGAACGCAATCCTGCAGTTCGAGCCGCGCATTTTGTCCCGCACTCTCGAAGTTGAACTCGTCATGGAAGGCCCCGCACTGGACTCCCACAACAGCATCGGCCTGCAGATACGCGGCATGCTGTGGGCACAGCCCGTACCGCTGGAGTTCCTGATGCGAAGCCGCGTCGACCTGGAAGAAGGACGCATCGAGATCGTGGACATGGCGCAAAACCCAAGGTAAGTCCGCACATGGACCCTCGGCTGCTGAGCCTGTATGAACAGGAGCTGCGCTACTTCCGCGAGAGCGCCTCGGAGTTCGCGCGCGCATTCCCGAAGATCGCGCACCGCCTGGGCATCGAGGGGCAGGAGGTGGCCGACCCGTACGTGGAGCGGCTCATCGAGGCCACCGCATTCCTGTCGGCGCGCGTGGGGCTGAAGCTCGATGCCGAGTACCCGCGCTTCACCGGCCACCTGCTCGACATCGTCTATCCGCACTTTCTTGCGCCCACGCCGGCGATGGTGGTCGTGTCTTTCGTGCCCGACCCCGACGACGCGAACCTTGCGAACGGCCCCACATTGCCGCGCGGCAGCGGGCTGCGTGCGCGGCAGGCCGTGGGGCAGAACACGCACTGCGAGTTCCGCACCGCGAGCGCGCTGCGCGTGTGGCCGGTGGAGGTGCAGCGTGCGCAGTACTTCACCTATGCGCCCGACCTGCCGCTGAACACGCATCCGCAGTCGCGCGCCATTCGCGGCGGCCTGCGCATCGCGCTGCATGCGACGGCGGGGCTCCGCTTCGACCAGATCGCGCTCGACGAACTGGTGCTGCATTTCAGCGGCGCGGAAGACGTGGCCTGGCAACTGCACGAATGCGCGCTGGGCCAGCCGGTCGGCGTGCTGGTGCGACCGCTGTCGCCGTCCGGTGCGTTGCAGGGCACGGCGCACAGCCTGCCGGCCAGCGCCATCGGCGCGGTCGGCTTCGAGGAAGACGAGGCACTGCTGCCCGTCACGGCCACCGGCTTTTCGGGCTTTCGACTGCTGCAGGAGTACTTTGCGTTTCCGCAGCGCTTCCAGTTCGCGCGCATCGGCGGCCTGAAGGACGTGCTGGCCGCGATGCCGGTGGCCGACGTGGAAATCGTGCTGCTGTTCTCGCGCGGCGATGCGGCGCTGGAGAAGCTGGTGAGCGCCGACAACGTGCAGCTGCACTGCGTGCCCGCCATCAACCTGTTCACCAAGCGGCTCGACCGCGTGGCCCTGAACGAGGGCGTGAGCCAGTTCCACCTGGTGCCCGACCGCACGCGGCCGCAGGACTTCGAGGTGCACACCGTGACCGAAGTCATCGGCCACGGCGCGCCCGGCGCCGAAGCCGTGGCGGCCGAGCAGCCTTTCAGGCCGTTCTACTCGGCCTTCCACGGCAGCCGGCTCAGCCACCCCGCCTACTTCACGACCACGCGCGAGCCGCGCATGCTGTCGGTGCGGCAGCGCACCGAAGGCAACCGCAGCAGCCACATCGGTTCCGAGGTCTACATGCAGATCGTCGATCCGCAGCAGGCGCCGTACTCGGCCGCGCTGCGCCAGCTCGCGGTGACGGCGCTGTGCACCAACCGCGACCTGCCCCTGCTGATGCCGCTGGGCCGCGACAACGATTTCGACTGCGTCGATTCATTCCCCGTGCAGCGCGTGCGCATGGTGCGCGGACCCTCGCGGCCGGTGTCGCCGGTGGTGAGCCAGGGGCTGGGCTGGCGCGTGGTCGACCACCTTGCGATCAACTACCTGTCGCTGTCCGACAGCACGCCCGAGCAGGGCGCCGCCGCGCTGCGCGAAACGCTGATGCTCTATGCGGTGCATGCCGACGAGATGCGCCAGGGCCAGGTGCGCGGGCTGCTGTCGGTGAAGAGCAAGCCGGTGGCACGGCGCCTGCCGTTGAAGGGGCCGATCGCCTTCGGCCGCGGGCTGGAGGTGACGCTCGAGGTCGACAAGGACGCCTTCCACGGCCACAGCGTGTTCCTGTTCGGTGCCGTGCTCGCACGCTTTCTGGCGCGCCATGTGGAGGTCAATCACTTCGTCGAGACCGTGCTGCGCATCGCGGGCAAGGGCGAGACCATGCGTTGGAGGCCGCTGTGCGGGACGCGACAGATCCTGTGAGCACGCGCGTCGATGCCGCGCTGCGCGAGTGGTCGGCCGAGCCGTGGGCCTTCGACTACTTCGCCGTGATGCGTCGGCTGGAATCGGTCGCCAGGACCACGCCGCGCTGGGGCCGCGCACTGCTGCCCGGCGCGGAGCCGGTGCGCGTGGGGCAGGAGCCCTCGCTGTCGTTCGCGCCGGCGAGCTTCAGCCGCTTCGAGCCCGCGACCGCGCATTCGCCGCCGCGCCTGCGCCAGCAGTTCTTCGGCTATATCGGGCCCAACGGGCCGCTGCCGGTGCACCTGAGCGACTTCATCCGCGAGCGCAGCCTGAACCACGGCGACCCGACATGGCTGGCGTTCCTCGACAGCTTTTCGCACCGCTTCTCGCTGCACTTCTATCGCGCATGGGCGCAGTCGCGGCCCGCCGTGGCGCTGGACCGCCCGGGTGAAGACCGCTTCCGGCTGCAGGTGGGCGCGCTGGTCGGCATCGGCACGCCGGGGCGCGTGGGGCGCGACGAGATTCACGACGACGCGCGGCTGCACTTTTCGGGCTGGCTTTCGCGGCGCGTGCACAACGTGGAGAGCGTGGAGTCGGTGCTGTGCAGCTACTTCGGCGTGCCGGTGAAGCTGGAGCGCTGGGTCGGCCACTGGATGAGCCTGCCGGCCGGAGAGCTCACGCGGCTGGGGCAGGGCGAGAGCTCGCGCTCGATGGGCATGGGCGCGATGCTGGGCACCCGCGCGTGGGACCGGCAGCATCGCGTGCGCCTGCACCTGGGCCCGCTCACGCTGGCGCAGTACCGCATGTTCCTGCCGACCGGCGATGCACGGCCGGTGCTGCAGCGCTGGATGCAGCAACTGCTCGGCGACGAGCTCGAGTGGGACGCCGAACTGGTGCTCGAGAAGCAGCAGGTGCCACCTACGCGGCTGGGCGGCGCCAAGGGCAACAGCCCGCGCCTGGGCTGGGTGTCGTGGCTCGGGCAGTCGGCCCGTTCAAGGAATGCGGCGGACGTGCGCATCGGCAGCAGCCAGCGCGTCTTTCAATAAACCCATCTTCATTCGTTCAGAAGAGATACGGAGTTCCCCATGAGTGAAATCAGCCGCACCGCGCTTTTCGGCAAGCTCAATTCGCTGGCGTACAAGGCCATCGAAGGCGCCACCGTGTTCTGCAAGATGCGCGGCAACCCGTACGTGGAGCTGGAGCACTGGTTCGCGCAGCTGCTGCAGGCGCAGGACTCCGACCTGCACCGCGTGATCCAGCACTACGGCCTGGACGTGTCGGTCATCGCCAAGGACATGACGGCCGCGCTCGACCGCCTGCCGCGCGGCGCCACCGCCATCAGCGATTTCTCCCCGCACATCGAGAACGCCATCGAGCGCGCGTGGACCTATGCCACCCTGCAGTTCGGCGAGGCGCAGGTGCGCACCGGCTACCTGCTGGTGGGCATGCTCAAGACGCAGAGCCTGCGCAACCCGCTGTTCGGCCTGTCGAAGCAGTTCGAGAAAGTGAAGGTCGAGGACCTGGCCGACAACTTCGCGAAGATCTGCGACGCATCGCCCGAGGCGCAGATGCGCGCGCAGGACGGCACCGGCATGGGCAGCGGCGCGCCGGGCGAAGATTCCGGCGCGATGGCGCCGGCCGCCATGGGCAAGGGCGACGCGCTGAAGAAGTTCGCGGTCGACCTGACCGAGAAGGCCAAGAAGGGCGAGATGGACCCGGTGACGGGCCGCGACGAAGAGATCCGCCAGATCGTCGACATCCTCATGCGCCGCCGCCAGAACAACCCGCTGCTCACCGGCGAGGCCGGCGTGGGCAAGACGGCGGTGGTCGAAGGCTTCGCGCAGCGCCTGGCGCGCGGCGACGTGCCGCCGCAGCTGAAGGACGTGAAGCTGCTCACGCTCGACATCGGCCTGCTGCAGGCCGGCGCGAGCATGAAGGGCGAGTTCGAGCAGCGGCTGCGCCAGGTGATCGACGAGGTGCAGAGCTCGCCCACGCCCATCATCCTGTTCATCGACGAGATTCACACGCTGGTGGGTGCCGGCGGCGCGGCCGGCACCGGCGATGCGGCCAACCTGCTGAAGCCCGCACTGGCGCGCGGCAACCTGCGCACCATCGGCGCCACCACCTGGGCCGAGTACAAGAAGTACATCGAGAAAGATCCGGCACTCACGCGGCGCTTCCAGGTGGTGCAGGTGCCCGAGCCCGACGAGACCAAGGCCATCCTCATGTTGCGCGGCGTGGCCAGCGTGCTGGAGAAGCATCACCGCGTGCAGCTGCTCGACGAAGCCATCGAGGCGGCGGTGAAGCTGAGCCACCGCTACATTCCCGCGCGCCAGTTGCCCGACAAGGCCGTGAGCCTGCTCGACACCGCCTGCGCGCGCGTGGCGGTGTCGCAGCACGCGACGCCGCCCGAGGTGGAAGACTGCATGCGCCGCATCGAGGGGCTCACGGTCGAGCAGGAGATCATCGGCCGCGAGGAGGCCATCGGCATCGATGTGACGAAGCGGGCGGCGCAGGTTGCCGCGCTGCTGGCCGAGTCGAAGGTGCAGCTCGATGCGCTGAACGCGCGCTGGCAGGAGGAGAAGGGGCTGGTCGATCGGCTGCTGGAGTTGCGTGCGAAGCTGCGGGCGGGCAACAAGCCGGTGGATGCGCCGGGCGCCGGGGGCGAGGACCGGGCGGCGCTGCTGGCGGAGCTGCACGAACTGCAAGCCAGGATTCAGGCGGTGCAGGGCGAGTCGCCGCTCATCCTGCCTTCGGTCGACGAACAGGCCGTGGCCTCCGTGGTGGCCGACTGGACCGGCATTCCAGTCGGCCGCATGGTCAAGAACGAAGTCGAGGCGGTGCTCAAGCTGGCCGACACGCTCAACCAGCGCGTCATCGGCCAGAAGCACGGGCTGGAGATGATCGCGCGCCGCATCCAGACCTCGCGCGCGCGGCTGGACAACCCGCAGAAGCCGATTGGCGTGTTCATGCTCTGCGGCACCTCGGGCGTGGGCAAGACCGAGACCGCGCTGGCGCTGGCCGAGGCGCTGTACGGCGGCGAACAGAACATCATCACCATCAACATGAGCGAGTTCCAGGAGGCGCACACAGTCTCCACGCTCAAGGGCGCGCCGCCGGGCTACGTGGGCTACGGCGAGGGCGGCATCCTGACCGAGGCGGTGCGCCGCCGGCCCTACAGCGTGGTGCTGCTCGACGAGGTGGAGAAGGCTCACCCCGACGTTCACGAGATCTTCTTCCAGGTGTTCGACAAGGGCTGGATGGAAGACGGCGAGGGCCGCATGATCGATTTCAAGAACACCATCATCCTGCTGACCACCAACGCCGGCAGCGAACTGGTGATGAGCATGTGCCGCGACCCTGAGTTGCTGCCGGACTCCAACGCGCTGGCAGATGCGCTGAAGGCGCCGCTGATGAAGGTGTTTCCGCCCGCGCTGCTGGGCCGCATCGTCACCATTCCCTATTACCCGCTGTCGCCGGACATGATGAAGAAGATCGTGCGGCTGCAGCTGGGCCGCATCAAGAAGCGCGTGGAAGCCAACCACGGCGTGCCCTTCGACTACAGCGACGCGGTGGTCGACCAGGTGGTGGCGCGTTGCCAGGACCCGGAGTCGGGCGGGCGGGTGATCGACGCGATCCTCACCAACACCGTTCTGCCGACGATCTCTGTCGAGTACCTGCAGCGGCTGGCTTCGGGTGGCGAGATCCGGCGGGTGGCGCTGGATGTGAAGGACGCTGACTTCACTTATGCCTTTGACTGAAATGACTGTCTGCTTTTCGGCTTCGGGTGTTGGTTGTTCGGGGCGCGCTCACGCCGACGGGGTACCTTGCTCCGCGAATGTCTTCCGGCCTGCGGCCTCCCCCTTTGTTTCGCTGCGCAAGGCACCCCGCCGGCGTGAGCGTTGTTCAGAGCACTGGTTGATCGAACGACACAACGGCAGCGCTCGTTGTGCACAGGGCACCGGGTGCTCCCCGCAGCGAAATAAAGGAGGAGGGCGAAGCCCGGGGGACATTCGCGGAGGGGAGCACCCGGTGCCCTGTGCACGCACCCCGAAACAAGCGCTTTAAAAAAGACCAAAAGAGAAAAAGATGGCCGACAACGAGTTCCGCATAGAGACCGACTCCCCCGCCAAGGACGACCTGATGTTCTGGCGCATCGTCGGCCACGAAGCACTCGCGCGCCCGTCGGCCTACGAACTCACGGTGCTGTCGAAGAACAAGGCCATCGACGCCAAGGACATCCTCGGGCGTGCATTCGACGTCGTCATCGAATTCAAGGACGCGGACGGCGGCACCCATGAGCGCCACTGCCAGGGCCATGCCGTGCGCTTCGTGCGCACGGGCCACGTGGGACGGCACTACGAATACCGCATCGCGCTGCGCTCCTGGTTCTGGCTGCTCACCAAGCGCAGGAACTCGCGCATCCTGCAGGAAAAGAAAGTGCTCGAAGTGCTCGACGCCGTGTTCGAGGACAGCCCCATCAAGCGCTTCAAGAAAACCAGGGCCGACAACGTCATCGGCACCCACAACCCCCGCCGCTACTGCGTGCAGCACCAGGAAAGCGACTACGGCTTCCTCTCGCGCCTGCTGGAGGACGAGGGCGTGTACTACTGGTTCGACGCGCACGACGCCCCCGGCACCATGCACCTGTCGGACGCCAGCGACATCGCCCACGAGAAGCTGCCCGCCAACGACACGCTGCACCACATGGCCACCGACGCGGCCGAGGCGCGCTTCAACGAAGTGTCGCGCTGGGTGAGCGGGCGGCAGTTCGACACCGGCAAGCATGCGTCGCGCGACAGCGACTTCAAGGCCATCAAGAAAAAACTCGGCGCCGACATCGATGCGTCGGACGAACACGAGCTGGCCACGCTCGAAATGTTCGAGTTTCCCGGCGGCTACTTCACCGGCGACGACGGGGAAAGCCGCGCCAAGCTGCGCGGCGACGAACTCAATGCGCGCCGCGATCGCCACTGGGCGCTGACGCCGTGGCCCGACGCCGCCGCCGGCCGCAGCTTCAAGTTCGAGGGCGACCCCGACGGCACGCGCAACGGCGACTACATCATCGCGGCCTGCACCTTCGTCGCCAGCCATCGCGGCTACGAGGGCGTGAGCGCCGGGTCGGCCGCGCGGCCGGTGCAGGCGGCGCTGGCCGAGGTGCTGCGCGACGACGCCGTCAACGCCGACACGCTGCAAGTGCTCGAGGACCTGATCGCCGCCACGCCCGCGATGGTGGCCGGACAGACCGGCGCCAGCGCCTTCCTGCTCACAGTGATGCCCGCCGAGCGGCCGTTCCGCGCGCCGCGCCTCACGCCGCGCCCGGTCATGCCGGGCCCGCAGACCGCCATCGTGGTCGGACCAAAGGGCGACGAGCTGCACGTGGACGACCACGGCCGCGTGAAGGTGCACTTCCACTGGGACCGCTACGACGAGAGCAACGAGAAGTCGACCTGCTGGGTGCGCGTGTCGCAGCCCTGGGGCGGCAAGGGCTGGGGCGGCTATTTCATTCCGCGCATCGGGCAGGAGGTGATCGTCGATTTCCTCAACGGCGACCCCGACCGGCCGGTCATCGTCGGGCGCGTCTACAACGACGAGCAGCCCATTCCGTACAAGTCGCCCACGCAGAGCGGCTTCAAGACCCGCTCCACGCCCGGCGGCGGTCCCGCGAACTACAACGAGATCATGTTCGAGGACAAGAAGGGCGAGGAGAACATCAACATCCACGCCGAGCTCGACATGAGCCGCAGCGTGGAGCGCGACGACTCGACCACCATCGACCGCGACCAGACCGTCACCGTCAAGCGCGACCAGACCAGCCTGGTCGACCGCGACCGCAAGAGCACCGTCACGCGCAACGACACCAACATGGTGGTGGTCGACCAGAAGAACACCGTCAAGGGCAACCAGAACAACCAGGTGGTGGGCAACCGCACCACCTTCGTCGACGCCGACGACAAGACCATGGTCACGGGCACCAGCCTGAGCGACGTGACCGGCGCGCGCACCGACACTTCGCGCGCCGGCGAAACCCGCAACGTGACCGGCAACCAGACCATCACCGTCAGCGGCAACCTCACCTACAAGGCGGCGAAGATGAGCTTCGAGGCCGGCCACATCGACTGGCTGGTGACGGGCGCGAGCTCCAAGTACATCACCGTGCCCAGCGGCCCGCTGGGGCTGATGGCCGACAAGATCAAGCTGGTGAGCAACACCAAGATCGAGATGATGGCGGTGGGCGACATCAACGCCACCTCCATCGGCTCGAACACCACGGTGCTGGGCTCCAATTCGAGCGGCTACATCGGCACCAACAGCGAAGCCAACATGGGCGTGACGCGCTCGACCTTCATCGGCATGAGCATCGAGAACGCGCTGGCGCTGGCCATGGCCAACGTGCTGGGCGTGAACATCGAGAACACCGCGGGCGTGAAGCTCACCAACTGCGCGGCGCCCGACATCGCGGCAGTGGCGATGGATGTCAAGCAATCGGCGCTGCACACCTTCACGCCGGGGGCCGGCGGCGCGGGCGCCGGGGCAGCCGCGGTGGCCGGCGGACTGGCCGCGGTGGCGGGCGCCGCGTCGGCCTACGTGGACATCGGCGCCACGCTCAAGCAGTACGCCGATGCGGCCGATGCCCTGGGCAAGGCCGCCGACGACGCGCATGCCGAAGGCCTGCACAGCCTGGAAGACCGGCTGCGGGCGCTGGCGGGCAAGGCCCGCAACCGGCGCACCGACGCCATCCTCGGGCTGGTGCCGGTCATGGGCCTGGGGATGCCGCTCGCGGAGGTCTTTTCCAGCGACCCCAGCGGCACCGCCGACCTGGGCAAGGTCAACAACGCCGTCGAGCCCGACGGCTCGGCCCGGCCGCCCGAAGAGCGCGAGCCCGAAGGCGACTAGCCGGGGCGCCGAATGCAAGTCCTCAAGCCCCAGGCGCTCGGCCTCTCGACGCGGCCCATCGAGTTCCGCAAGCGGTTCGGACTCAGCGTCAGCGCGTACCTGCACCTGCCTTTCGCGCAGGGCGAGCGCGGCACGCTGTGGGCCGAGCAGTCGATGTGGTCCTTTCTGGCGAAGGAAATGGCGCAGCCGCTGATCGACGAAGGCGTTGCCAAGCTCACGCCCGAGTTCCTGGTGCACGGCAAGGCCTTCGCGCCGCCCGGCCGGCCCGAAGCCTGCGCGGTGCGCGCGCGCTTCGGCGCGTGCGAGAAGACGCTGCTCGTCTTCGGCGAGCGGCACTGGGAGGGCACGCGCGCCAGCGCGCCGCGGCCCTTCGAGTCGCTGCCGCTCGACTGGGCCGCCGCCTACGGCGGCGCCGATTTCGCGCAGAACCCGCAAGGCCGGGGCCGGCAGGCGCGCGACGGCGTCCTGTGGCTGCCGAACACCGAACTGCCGCAAGACCGCCTGCTGCGGCCCGACCAGGCCATTGCGCCGGCCGGCTTCGGCGCGCTCGACCTGATGCATCCGCAGCGCGCGCAATACCGCGGCACCTACGACGCCGACTACCTGAAGCTGCATGCGCCGGGCTTTGCGCCCGACACCGACTGGCGCTACTTCAACCTCGCGCCTCCCGACCAGTGGATGGCCGCGCCGCTCGCCGGCGACGAGGCCTTCGCCTTCGACAACATGCACCCGCAGAAGCCGCGCATCGAAGGCCGCCTGCCGGGCCTGCGCGCGCGCGTGTTCGTCGGCTACAGGATCGCCGGCAGCAGCGAGCCCAAGGTGCGCGAAGTGCCGCTGCGGCTGACCACCGTGTGGTTCTTCCCGCACGCGGAGCGCTGCATCGCGATCTTCCAGGGGCTGGCCGAGGTCGGCACCGACGACGGCTCCGACGTGGCCAGCCTGATGGGCGCGGTGGAGCGCACCGGCGAGCCGCGCAGCGACGCGCACTACCTCGAAGCCGCCGCCAGACGCGCCGACCCGAAGATGGGCCCCGTCCACGCCATCATCGACAGCGACCTGCTGCCCGAAGGCATCGGCACGCTCGACCCCGACGTGGAAGCCGCCAAGGCGCCGTTCGGCATGGACGGCCTGCAGGGCGAGGCGCAGTACCGCCGGGCCGAGATGGACGTCGAGTTCGCGCGCGACAAGGCCATGGAAATGGGCAAGGACCCCGACGCGCTCGGCATCAGGATGCCGCCGCGCGAGAAGGTGCCGGTGGGCGACGCGCTGCCCCCGTACCTCGAGAAGAAGATGAAGGAGGCCGACGCGCAGGGCTGGGCCGCCGTCGAAGACGCCGTGACCGTGCTCGAGAACGCGCTGGAAGCGGCGCAGCAGCACCGCATCGACCTTGCCAAGGTGCAGCACCGCGGCCCGCCGCTCTACAGCGCCGAGAAGCACCTGGCCGAGATGCAGGCGCAGGCGGCAGGCAGCACCCGCAAGGTCGACCTGATGCCGATGTTCGGCAGGCTCTGCGAACTCGAGGAAGTGCAGCGCAAGGGCTACCTGCAGTCCGCGCATGTGCAGCCGCCGGCCTTTGCGATGCCGGCCGATGCGGCAGCGGCATTGCGCGCGGAAATGACGCGCGCCATCGCGGCCGGCATCAGGCTGTTCCCGCGCGCCGATTTCACGGGTGCCGACTTCTCGGGCCTCGACCTGCGCGAGGTCAACTTCGAAGGCGCATGGCTGGAGAGCGCCGACTTCAGCAACGCCAACCTCTCGGGCGCCATTTTTTCGGGGGCGGTGCTCGCGCATGCGAACCTCGAAGGCGCCATTGCCATCGGCGCCGGCTTTCGCGAGGCCAACCTCGGCAAGGCGCGGCTCGCGCGCGGCGTGTTCGACGGCTGCGATTTCTCGCACGCCACGCTCATGCATTGCGCCTTCGGCGGCACGCAGATGCGGCGCGCCAACTTCACGAAAGCCCGGCTGCTCGACACCACCTGGGGCGAGGCGGACTGGACCGGCGCGCTGCTCGCGGGCCAGGTCTTCCACAAGCTCGACCTCAAGGGCATGCGCTGGCCCGAGGCCGACCTGTCGGCCTGCAACTTCATCGAATGCGACCTCACCGGCGTGGACATGCACGAAGCCACGCTCGCAGCCGCAACCTTCGTCACCTGCAAGCTCGATGCCGCCCGGCTCATGGGCGCGAAGTGCGCCGGTGCCGTGGCCGTGAAGGGCACCAGCCTCGCCGATGCCGAGATGGGCCTGGCCGACTTGCGCAACTTCAACTTCGGCGCCTCCGACCTGCGCGGCGCGAAGCTGGTGCGTGCCGTGCTCGACGGCGCCAACCTCTGCGACGCGCGGCTCGAGGGGGCCGACCTGCGGCTGGCCAGCGCCAAGGGCGTGCTGATGCGCAAGACCGTGTGCACCGGAGCGCTGCTGTCGGGCGTGAACTTCAGCGACGCGGTGTTCCAGTCGGCCGACCTGCGCGGCGCCGACCTGCGGCGCAGCAACCTCTTCGGCGCCGACCTGAGCCGCGTGCGGCTCGACGGCTCGACCAGCTTCGACGGCGCGCTGCTCCAGCGCGCGCGCACCTGGCCCCGTCTCACCCCTGAACAGCAGGCCGCGGCATGACACCCCTATTGCTCGCCATTGCCGTCGGCGTCGGAGAGACGCTGGAAGGCCTCGACCTGCGCAAGGGCCAGTTCGCGAAACTGCCGCTGGGCGGCGGCGTGTTCTCCAGGGTCAACCTTGCCGAAGCCGACCTGCGCGCGGCAGACCTGCGCGAGACCGTGTTCGACCAGTGCGACCTGCGCGGCGCGCTCGTCTCCGGCGCGAACCTTCGCAAGGCCGTGTTCAACCGCTGCCTGCTCGACCACGTCGACCTGCGCGAGGCCAACCTGCACGGCGCTGTGTTCACCGAATGCGACCTGACGCACGCGCAGCTGGCCGGCAGCGTGCTCACCATGGCCACCGTCGCGAAGTGCCGGCTTGACCATGCGGTACTGCGCGGCGCGCAGCTCGACTCGGCCGTGCTCAGTCAGTCGGTGCTGCTGGACGTGTGCGCGGACGACACCAGCTGGCACTACACCACGGTGAACGAGTGCGACCTGTCCCACCTCACATGGACCGGCGCGCGCATGCTGCGCAACGTGTTCTTCAAGACCTCGCTGAAGGGCATGTCGTTCGCGGGGCTGGCGCTGGAGGGCTGCCAGTTCTCGTCCACCGACCTGGGCGGCGCGGACTTCAGCGGCATCGTGCTGCGGCAGTGCAACTTCCAGGCCGCGCGGCTCGATGGCGCCAAGTTCGCGAAGGCGGTGGCGCCTTCGGCGATCTTCTGCGAGGCGGGTGGCACCGGTTGCGACTTCTCCGGCGCGCAGCTGAGGCAGGCGCTGTTCACCGGGGCCACGCTGCCGCAGGCCGACTTCTCGGGCTGCGACCTGTACCAGACGCACTTCGCGGGCGCGAAGCTGCGCGGCGCCAACTTCACAGGCGCCGAACTCACCTATGCCGATTTCCGCCATGCCGACCTCGGCTCCGCCGACCTGCGCCGCGCCACGCTGATGCGCACCGTGCTGCATGGCGCCAATACGCAGGACGCGCAGATGACCGACCGCGCACGCGCCATGGAAAGCGATCCGGAGCTGGAGAAGTCCGAGCGCTGGCAGCCGCTGGTCGCATGACCCCACATCGAAGCCAAGCAACGGAGGAACACACCATGAAGACAAGCAGCCTGAAACCGGCGTCCGCCCAGGCCATCACCGGCCAGTGGTGCGTCGGCGTGCTCGGCCGCGACGAGGTCGGCGCGCTCGTCGTCGACAGCGGCGGCCTGCGGCTTCGCACGCGGCGCGCGGCGAGCTGCCTGCTCGAACCCGCCGCCGGCGACAGCGTCGCCTGCCTGCGTATCGCCCCCGACGAAGTCTGGGTCATGGCCGTGCTGCAGCGCGAGGAGGGCACCGCCAACGTCGTCAGCTGCGAGGGCGGCAACATGCGCATCGCCGTGGAAGGCGGCCGGCTCGAACTCGCGGCCGAAGAGCTCGACGTGGCCACCCGGCGCACCCGCCTGGCCACCGACACCGCGGACGTCGTCGGCCGCCAGCTCACCGTGGTGGGCACCGGCATCAAGCTGGTCGGCTCGGTGCTGTCGTCGGTGATGGACCGCGTGCAGCACTTCAGCAAACACTATCTGCGCACCACCGACGGCATCGACCGCGTGGCGGCCACGCACCTGGAGTGCGAGGCGAAGCAACTGCTGCGGCTCGAAGGCGAGCACACGCTGGTCAACGGCCGCGAGCTCGTCAAGGCGCGCGGCGCGCAGATCCACTTTGGTTGAAGCGGCAAGGGGAGAGAAAACAAATGTTCGCCAACTGCCAGCTGATGGGCACCGACATGGGCTTTCCCGATGTCTGCATCACGCCCGCCGCGCCGTCGCCCATTCCGGTGCCGTATCCGAACATCGCGATGGGGCCGATGGCGATTCCGAACTGCCCCACGATCCTCATCATGGGCGGGCCGGCGCACAACCTCGGCACCACCATTCCCATGACCAACGGCGACAACGCGGGCGTGATGCTGGGCGTGGCCTCGGGCACGGTGATGGGGCCGAGCCGCCATCTCACCGGCGCCTTCACGGTGCTGTGGATGGGCATGCCCGCGTCGCGGCTCACCAGCACGTCGCTGCAGAACAGCACCAACTGCCCGGGCGTGCGAACGGTGCCGAGCCAGCCGCTGGTGCTGCTGCTGGCGCCGTAAGGCTGCGCCGCCGCATGGGCGGGCCGGCGGTGCGATTCGGGAGGGGAACGAAAGAAAAGGGGCGCAAGGCATGGCCGATCACAAGTTCAGCATCCAGGGCGATTCGCCCGTAGTCGACAAGCTCATGTTCTGGCGCATCGTGGGCCACGAGGTGCTGGCGCGCCCTTCGGCCTACGAGCTCACCGTGCTGACCGACAACGAAAGCATCGATGCAGTGGACATACTTGGCCGCTCCTTCGACGTCGTGATCGAGTTCGCCGATGCCGACGGCGGCACCCACAAGCGGCACTGCCAGGGGCATGCGGTGCGCTTCACGCGCGTGGCGCAGAGCGGGCGTTTCCTCGAGTACCGCATCAGCCTGCGCTCTTGGTTCTGGCTGCTGAGCAAGCGCGTCAACGCGCGCATCCTGCAGAACAAGCCGGTGCTGGGTGTGATCGATGCGGTGCTCGACGACAGTCCGGTCGGCAGCCTCAAGAAGCTCAAGGCGGGCGGCGTGGTCGGCCCGCATGAGCCCCACGTGTACTGCGTGCAATACCGCGAGAGCGACTACCAGTTTCTTTCGCGCCTTCTGGAAGAAGAGGGCATCTACTACTGGTTCGACGCGCACGACGCGCCGGGCACGCTCTACCTTTCTGACACCAGCACGCTGGCGCACGAGAAGCTGCCCGCCGCCGACACGCTGAACCACGTGCAGCGCGGCGCATCGGAAGGGCGCTTCAACGAGATCACGCGCTGGATCAGTTCGCGCCAGTTCGAATCGGGCAAGTTCGCGTCGCGCGACCGGGACTTCAAGGTCATCAGCAAGCAGCTGCGCGCCGACAAGGGCGACCCCGACACGCACGAGCTGTCGGACCTCGAAGTGTTCGAGTTCCCGGGCGGCTACCAGTCGGGCGACGACACCGACAACCTCGCGCAACTGCGGCTCGACGAACTCATCGGCCGGCGCCAGCGCCACTGGGCGCTGACCGGCTGGCCCGACGTGACCGCCGGGCGCAGCTTCGCCTTCAAGGGCGACCCCGACGGCAAGCGCGACGGCGACTACCTGATCGCGGCGTGCACCTTCGTCGCGAGCCACCCCGGCTACGAAGGCGCCAACTTCCCCGAGAGCCGGCGCTCGATCGACGCGGTGCTGCACGACGCGCTGGCCGACGACCCCGTCAACACCGGGCTGGGCGAACTGGTGGGCGACCTGATCGCGCAGACGCCCGCGCTGAGCACCGGCCAGCGCGCGAGCAGCAGCTTCCTGCTCACGGTGATTCCGCTGAACACGCCCTGGCGCCCGCCGCGCCTGACGCCGCGCGTGACCATGCCCGGCCCGCAGAGCGCCATCGTCACGGGCCGCAGCGGCGAGCAGATATGGACCGAGGAGCACGGCCGCGTGAAGGTGCAGTTCCACTGGGACCGCTACGGCAAGAACGACGAGAACAGCTCATGCTGGGTGCGCGTGTCGCATCCCTGGGCCGGCAAGAGCTGGGGCGCGGTCAGCATTCCGCGCATCGGCCAGGAAGTGATCGTCGATTTCCTGGACGGCGACCCCGACCAGCCCATCATCGTCGGGCGCTTCTACAACGGCGAATCGATGGCGCCCTTCGGCCTGCCGGCCGGCGCCGTGGTGAGCGGCATCAAGTCGAACACGCACAAGGGCAAGGGCTACAACGAACTGTCGATGGACGACACCGCCGGCAAGGAGAAGGTGACCATCCACGGCCAGTACGACATGAACACCACGGTGGAGCACAACCAGACGACCACCGTGCACAACAGCCGTACCGACACCATCGACGTGGACGACTCGGAGAGCGTGGGCAACAACCAGACGCAGCACGTGGGCGTCAACCAGACCATCTCCATAGGCTCCAACCGCGGCGAGACCGTGGGCGGCACCGAGACCATCACCATCACCGGGCATCGCACCGAGACCGTGAACGGCGGCGAGACCGTCACCGTGACCGGCGGGCGCAGCCACACCGTCAACGGCATGCAGACCACCACCATCTCGGTGGCGGAGGCGCACACCGTGGGGGCGGGCCGCATGCACAGCGTGGGCGCGGGCGAGGCCATCAACGTGGGCGGCGTGCAGACCGTGTCGGTGGGCGGCGCGCAGATGGTGAGCGTGGGCGGCGTGCAGAAGGTCAACGTGGGCGCGCTGCAGTCGATCACGGTCGGCGGCCCGCACAAGCTCTCGGCGGCGGTGATCGCCGAGACGTCGAAGGGGCCGATCAAGATCAAGGCGGGCGCGATCTGCATGGTCGAGGCGCCCACCATCATGCTCAAGGCGGGCGGCAGCAAGATCGTCATGAACGCCAGCGGCATCACCATCAAGGGCGCCAAGATCACCATCAAGGCCGACGGCACCGCGTCGTTCAAGGCCGGCGGCTCGATCAAGATCAAGGGCTCCAACCTGGGGGAGGACTGAGCCGTGGAAGACCACACCGATCTCCGGAGCGCGCGCAGCGTGCTGCACAGCGTGGCGGCCTGGTCCAAGCTGCCGGGCCAGGGCGTGGCGGTGGCCGCCTTCGCCGGCTTCGATGCCGAGGGGCGCTTCCTCGTCACGCTGGGCGAAGGCATGGCGCCGGTGCAGGCGCTTTCCACGGTAGGCCTGGCGCCCGGCGATGCCGGTGCGGCCATCGTCGTGGCCTTCGAGCAGGGCGAGGTGCGGCACCCGGTCATCGTCGGGCGTGTGCAGCCGCCGCGCAAAGAGGCACCGCCCGTGCTCGACGCGCGCGTGGACGGCGAGCGCGTCGTGCTGCAGGGGCGCGAGCGCATCGAGCTGCGCTGCGGCGACGCCAGCATCGTGCTCACGCGCGCGGGCAAGGTGCTGATCAACGGCAACTACGTGCTCACGCGCTCGCGCGGCGCCAACCGCGTCAAGGGTGCCTACGTGGGCATCAACTGACGAACGAGGCACCCGCCATGTGGCAGCTCGACAACCGTACACCCTATGCCGCCGAACGCACCTGGGTGCGCGACCGCGACGGCGCGGAGATCTGGCTCGTGGCGGTGAAGTGCAGCTTCGATGTCTCGCCCGATGGCCAGACGCGCGTCGCCGCCGGACAACCGCCCGTCGCGCAGGCGCCCGTCTTCGTCGACGAGGCCGCGCCCCGGCCCAGCCTGCTCTACGAGATGGACCTGGTGCGCACCAAGCAGACGACCGACGTGCTGCTGATCGGCAATGCGCATGCGCCCGGCGGCGTGCCCGTGACGCAACTCGACGTGGGCCTGCGCGTCGGCCCCATCGCCAAGCGCCTGCGCGTGACCGGCGACCGCGTGTGGCTGGGCGGCGCGCCATCGGAGCCCAAGCCTTTCAGCACCATGCCGCTGGTGTGGGAGCGCGCATACGGCGGCATCGACCCGTGGACGCGCGACGCGCCGTTGCCGCAGTTCGACGTGCGCAACCCGGTGGGCACGGGCTTTGTGATGGAAGCGGCGCATGCGGAAGGCGTGCGGCTGCCGAACATCGAGTATCCGGATCAATGCGTGCGGGCGTGGAGCGACAGGCCGGAGCCTGCAGGGTTCGGGCCGCTGTGCAATCACTGGCAGCCGCGCGCGGGGTTTGCGGGGACGTATGACGAGGCTTGGCAGCGGGACCGGATGCCACTGTTGCCTGTGGATTTCGATGATCGGCACTATCAGTGCGCGCCGGGGGATCAGCAGGCGCCGCAGTTTCTGGTGGGTGGAGAGCCGGTGTTGATGGTGCATCTGGCGCAGCAGTCCGATATCCGCTTCACACTGCCGCGCGTGCTGCTGGGCTTCGAAACCTTCTTCTCCGACGGCACGCAGGTACTGCATGAGCGACCGCAGTTGCACACGGTGATCCTCGAGCCGGCGGTGATGCGTGTTTCGCTGGTCTGGCACAGCGCTTTGCCTTGCCATCCCAAGGTTCACAAGCTGCTGAAGACGCGCATCGTCGAGAAAAGGCTGTTGCGCCTGGGCGAGAGCGCGCCGGAGCAGGCGATGGAGGCCTGAGCATGGCGGTCAACGCATTGCAGATCCTCGGGCTCGGCGCCAGCACGCCGATAGGGCGCAATGTGTGGGCCAGTGCCGCCGCGGCGCGCGCTGGCGTGTGTGGCTTCTCCGAGCACCCGTACATGGTCGACACGGCCGGCGAGGCGATGCGTATCGCGCGAGCGCCCTGGCTCGACGTGGGCCTCGGCGGTGCCGCGCGGCTGGGCGCACTGCTGCTGCCGGCCATCGAGGAGGCGTTGGCGCCGTTGACCGACCTTGGCGGAAACCTCTCGCCGCGCATCGGCCTTGCACTGGCGCTGCCGCCGCCTCGGCCTGGCCGGCCCGATGGCCTGGCCGATGACGTGTTGCAGGCCATACGGGAGCGCATGGGGGATCGATTCGCCCGTATCGCCCGCTTCGAGGTCGGCCATGCAGCAGGCCACATGGCGGTGGCTGCCGCCGAGGCTGGTTGTGCGCGTGATGCCTTCGATGCGTGCGTGGTGGCGGGCACCGACTCGTACCTCGCACCCGAGACGCTCGAATGGGTCGAAGCCTGCGATCAACTCCACGGCGGCGGCCCGCTCAACAATGCCTGGGGCTTCATTCCCGGCGAGGCAGCTGGCGCGGTGTTGTTCGGAACGCCTCGCTTGGCGCAGCTGTGCGGCATCGCACCACTGGGTGAACTGGTGTCGGTTGGCATCGGCATGGAGTCCAGGCTCATCAAGACGGACACGGTGTGCATCGGCGAGGGCTTGACCCAGGCCTTCCGCGCCGCGCTGCGGGCCCTTGCGCCCGGCGAGCAAGTGGACAACGTGGTCTGCGATCTCAACGGAGAGCCCTACCGGGCCGACGAGTTCGGCTTTGCCACGCTGCGCCACGGAGAACACTTCCGCGCGGCATCGGATTTCATCGCGCCAGCCGACTGCTGGGGCGACGTGGGTGCGGCGGGGCCGCCGCTGCACATGGCGCTGGCTGTCATCGCCAATCGCAAGCGCTACGCCAAGGGGCCGGTGTCGATGGTCTGGGGCAGTTCCGAGTCGGGCGAGCGCGGTGCGGTGCTGGTGCGCTGCGCGGGACCGATGGGAGGCTGAGTCATGCCGCTCACCATCAGGGTCAACGGCACCAGCCTCACGCTGGTCCACAAGTTCAGCATCGGCATCAGCACCGCGACGATTCCCGACGTGTGCAAGACGCCGAGCCCCGGTGGTCCTGTGCCGGTTCCCTATCCGAACATCGCCAATTCGATCACGCTGTCGAGCGGCACCAGCACCGTCAAAGGCGACAAGGCGATGGCTGCGAACAAGGGTTCGAAGTTCGCCATTTCCAACGGTGACAACGCAGGCGTGGCGGGCGGCGTGAAGTCCAGCACCTTCATGAAGGAGGCAACCTGGATCCTCTATTCCTTCGACGTGAAGATGGACGGCAAGAACACGGCCCGGCTCACGGACAAGATGTTCCACAACTCCGAGAACGCGGCGAATCTGGGCGGGGTTGCGCAGCAGCCGCTGATCGCTGCTTTGGGGGATGCTGCCCTGGCGCAAGAGCTTTGCGAAGCCGCGTGCCAGGCCTTGAAAGACAAGGAAGCGGCTGACGCCAAACTACCGCCAGGGAAGGCTTCCACTGACCAATACCAGCGCCGCATGCGCGACATCATCGATCCCAAGGTCGCCGGTGTGCGCGGTGGCAGACCAGGCCTGCTCACGGAGGTCTCGCAGTCGAATGTTGGGAAACTCATCGGCAAATATGGCAAGGATGTCAGCAGTAGTCTTGGAAAAGCCAGGTGGGACATCATCCTGCTCGAGGCAGGGGTAGCCGTTGGGAAAAAGGCGCTGACACTCGCCGATGTGAAACATATCGTCGAGGTGAAGTTTCCCAATGACTCGCCTACGGACAATCAAGACATTCTGCGAAAAACACACCCGGAGACGGACAAGAAGCTGACGGAGATGAAGGTCAGGAAAAAAGGGGCAAAGGACGCCAAAGACGCCGACTGCCTGTGTACCTGAAAGGAAAATTTATGGATGAGTCCCTGTTCACCCTGATGGACGATGGCGAGAGCTTGGCGACGCCCTGCGTCGAAATCGTCGCATTTGCCTTCGGCTTGCCTGAGAACATTGGAGCGGGCCTTGCGCGATTTCTGCGCGCGTACATGGACGCCTTTGGCAATCAGCAGCGTTTCTATCGCACTGGCGACATGAAGCGCTTCCGCGTTCAGGATGCCAAGGCGACTGAGGGACCGAATCACTGGTTTTTGGACCCGGACATGCTCGCAACCAAAATACTGAGCCACAGAGCGCATTCGGGCAAGAAAGCCGGCCAGATTCAGTCGCCCGCGATAAGGATGTCGTTGGCCGGACCCTTGGATCCGTCGCGCTTTGTGCTGCGCATGTCGCTGCCCGTCGAGTGGGGCGACCATCCCGAGCAGGTGATCGCGCTGGCCCAGGAGGCGCTTGCCGAACTCCCGCTTCACAGTGGATATGCCGGCTACTCTTTGCTCTGGGAGGACGCGGATTCATTGGTGGATCGGAAAGTCCTCCAATGGTCGATACCGCTGATGCTGCGGTATCCAGGCCTCGGCTACGGCGACGCCTTGCGCATGTCGAATGGAGCGCTGCATGGTGTCGCGGCCGTCAATTGGTTGACCTTCCTCGGGGCCGATGCGGCGGCGGCGCTTGGCGGTCTGGCAGCCCTTGAGCGAAGTGCCCCCTTGGGGGTGTCCGCGCTTGCGCTCGGCAAGGCCGGCGTGATCTTGCGCGCCGGCGATGCGCCGCAGATCGGTGACGTGAATCGGCAAGACACCGTGCCGATCTATGGCGCCGTGGGCAAGCTTGTCGCGCATGTGGTGGCGCCCGACGAGGCGCTGGACCAGATATTCATCAAAGGCATGTCCGAGGAGGCGGCGCATGACTGGCTTCGACGCTTCTTCGTCTGAGCGCTACAGCGGCCTGGTTCTGCTCCAGGCCATGCTGGAGCAAAGCCCGGAAGGATCGGTCGGGCTCGTGGAGCGGCGCGTTCGCGTCTTTCTCGATGCGGTCGATGCGGGGTTCTTCTTCCCGGGGAGGCGGCTTCCTGCTGTGCCGGCCGAGCTTCGCGTCGCCGGTAGGTCGTTGCAGGCGCGGCTGCAAGTCGTGGATCTCCCTGTTGCGGCCTTGGATGTGCTGGGTGGCATGCTGGCGGATTGCCGTCAGCACGAAGTCCTTTTCCACGCGGCGCATGCCATGCTGGGACAGCGCGAGCTTGACTTGCTGAGCGAGAGAGGCGTGCGTCCGGCCGCTCCGGAGGAACCGCCGTTCGCCGCTGAGTTCCCGGAGAACCTGGGTGGTAACCATGCCTTGCTGGTCGAGATCGAATTCGCACAGCCGGTGCAGCCCGAGGTCGGGCAGGGCCTGCTCGAAACCCTTGCGTTGTGGGACGCGTTGACGCTTGCGTATCGATCCGACCCTGAGGATGCGGTGGAAGTCAGCGGTGCGCAAGCCATCTTCAACGATCCGCGCACCATCCACTACTACGAATGGATCTGGGACAACGCGGACGCAGAAGCATGGGATCTGATCGTCAATCTGTGCTGCGCCTGGCACGAGACACTGCCCATCGTGCGGGTGCACTTCGAATAGGAGCTTGCCCGTGGACTCCGACACGCTGTCTTCCGTTGTCGTCGAACACGCCGACGAAGCCTCCTTCCTCTGGCTCCAACGCACCAGCGCGGTCCACGCTCCCAACTACTCGCCCCAGCAGTTCGCCGACCTCGACGAACGCCTCGCCGCCCACGTCGACGGCTTGCGCGTTGCCGGCGATGAAGGCTGGCAGCATGCCCTGGCGCTCACCGACAACGAAGGCCCCGAAGACTTCTTCGTCGCCGCCGTGCTCGCCATCGAGGCGGTCGATGGCCGCTTCGACGATCTGGTGGAGCGCGCCAAGGACCTGCCCGAGGTCGTGCCCGGCCTGATCTCCGCGCTGGGCTGGGTCGAGCCGAAGTATCTGGGCGGCCGCGTCAAGGCCTTGCTCGAAGACGCATCGCCATTGCGGCAGAAGCTCGGCGTGGCGGCCTGCGCGCTGCATCGGCGTGATCCGGGCGCCTTGATTGGGCAGCTGCTCGCAGATGCGCCAGACAGCGTGCGCATCCGCGCGCTGCGTGCAGCCGGCGAGCTGGGCCGTGCCGATCTGCTGTCGCAGGCCCGGTCGCTGCTCGGAGAGGCCAAGCCCGAGCTGCGCTTCTGGGCCGCGTGGGCGGCGGTGCTGCTCGGCGACCGGGCGCAGGCGCTCGATGTGCTCTCGGCCTTTGCGCTGAAGAGCGGGCCGCGCCAGCCGCGCGCGTTCCAGCTCGCGCTGCAGGCGATGGAGCCGGCACCGGGCCATGCGCTGCTGCTCGACAGCGCAGCGCTGCCCGAGGCGCAGCGCCTGCGCATCATCGGCTCGGGCTTCATCGGGGACGCGCGCTACGTGCCCTGGCTCATCGAGCAGATGGCGCAGCCGGCCACGGCGCGCATTGCGGCGGAGGCCTTCGTGACCATCACGGGCGTGGACTTCAACCTCGCGCAGATGGAGGTTCCGCCGCCCGACGGCTTCGAGGACGGACCGACCGACGACCCCGACGACGACAACGTGGAGCTGCCCGAGGACATCGCCTTGCCCTGGCCCGACATCGACAAGGTCCGCGCGTGGTGGCAGCAGAACGGCGCGCGCTTCGTCCCCGGCGTGCGGCTCTTCATGGGCCAGCCGGTCTCGCCCGACGGCTGCACGGGTGTGCTGCGTGAGGGCTTCCAGCGCCAGCGCGTGGCGGCGGCGCTGCACCTGGCGCTGCTCGACGCGCACGCGCCGCTGTTCGCAACCAGCGCGCCGGCGTGGCGGCAGCAGCGCTGGCTCGGCGACGGCATACCTCTTTAGGCGAGATTGCCAACATGCCCCACGGAATGAATACTCCTTGCGAGTTTGTTCGGGCGCATTCAGGCACAGAGCCTTCGGGGGCCGATTCATGATCCATATCGCTGTCATCACCCGGCAAGGCGCTCCGGCCGGGCAGGCCATTGCCGCGGACTTCGGCCCCAACGGCGGCACCATCGGCCGGGCCGACACCAACACGCTGGTGCTCGACGACCCGGACCGCACCGTGTCGCGCGTGCATGCGCAGGTGCTGTGCCGCAACGGGCAGTACTTCGTCATCGACCGGGGCAGCAACCCGATGCAGTGCAACGGCGTGTCGCTGGGCTCGGGCAAGGAAGCCGCGCTGACCGACGGCGCGCGGCTGGTGGTGGGCAGCTTCGAGCTCACGGTGCGTGTCGCGGCCGCCGCCGCGCCGCCGTCACTCGCCATTCCGAACACCGTGCTGGGGGGCTCTGCGGCGGTGCCTGCCGCGCCGACGAGCGACGACCCCTTCGCCGACTTGCTCGCGGGCCTCGCGCCACCGGCCGCACCGGCCGCACCGGCCCCTGCAGCGGCACTGCCTGAATCGCTGCTGTTCCCCGATCCGATGGAAAGCGGCTCGCGCAACGCGCAGGCCGCGCAGATCGATCCTTTCGCCAACCTGCTCGGACCCACGCCTTCGTCTGCACCGGTGGCCGGCCTGGGCGCGCTCGACGACTTCTCCGACCTCGGCGCTCCGCCCGCGCACGGCAAGGCCACGGGCATCGACGAACTTTTCGGCGGCATGCACGGCGGTGGCGGCGGCATCGGCGGCGATCCGCTGGCGCTGTCGCCGCTGGCCGATCCGCTGCTGCAGCCCAACACCGCATCCGACGCCGATCCGCTGGCCGCGCTGCAGCGCGCCGCGCCCGCCACGCCGGCAGCGCGCGCGGACCACCTGCCGATCGACCAGTTCGGCTTCACGCCGCCGAAGGCGATCGACAGTCCGGCGCCCGCGCAGCCGGTCGCGAACTTCGACGACATGACCGGCCAGCCCATACGCATCAGCGGGCCGGAGAGTTCCGGCAAGCCCTTCGAGCCGCCCGCGCCGCCTGTGGTGCCTGTGGCGCCTGTGGCGCCCGCCCCGGTCGCGCCACCAGTGGCGCCCAGGCGCGCGGCGAGCGACGACGAACTGCTCGCCGCCTTCCTGCGCGGCCTGGCCAGCACCCACCAGCCGCCCGAGATGCTCACGCCCGGCCTCATGGAGCGCATCGGCTCGATGCTGCGCAGCGCCACAGAAGGCACGCTGCAGCTGCTGCTCACGCGCCAGGAGTTCAAGCGCGAGGTGCGCGCCGAGGTCACGATGATCGCGGCGCAGGCCAACAACCCGCTGAAGTTCTCGCCCACGGTGGAGGTGGCGCTCGCGCACCTGCTGGGCCCCGGCGTGCGCGGCTTCATGCCGCCAGAGGCCGCGATGCGCGACGCCTTCGACGACCTGCGCGCGCATCAGTTCGGCGTGATGGTGGGCATGCGCGCGGCGCTGGCCCATGTCATCGCGCGCTTCGAGCCGGCCGAGCTGGAGAAGAAGATCAGCGCCAGGACCGCGCTCGACGCGCTCTTCAGCGCCAACCGCAAGGCCAGGCTGTGGGACCAGTTCGTGTCGCTCTACGGCGGCATCGCGAGCGAGGCGGAGGACGACTTCCACAGCCTCTTCGGCAAGGCCTTCCTGCAGGCCTACGAAGAGCAGATGGCGCGCCTGAAATCGGACGCCTGACGCAGAAAAAGCACGGCAGCAACAACGACAACCGCAGCATTCGCGAGGCACCCCGCTTGGAAATCGAAATCGTCACGCTCTCCCGGCAGGGCGGCCGCACCTACAACGAGGACGTGCACGGCCACTGGCACGACGCGCGTCATGTCGCCTGCCTGGTCGCCGACGGCGCGGGCGGCCATGGCGGCGGCGACGTGGCGGCGGCCACCGCGCGCGCCAGCATGCTCGGCGGTTTCTCGGCCGCGCCGGGGCTGGACGAAGCCACGCTGCGCCGTCTGGTGGAGCAGGCCAACCTCGACGTGGTGGCGCGCCAGGCCGAGGGCGGCAAGCTCGCGGGCATGCGCTCGACCATCGTGTTCGCGGCCATCGACCTGGAAGACCATGCGCTCGCCTGGGTGCACAGCGGCGACAGCCGGGCCTACCTGTTCCGCGGCGGCGCCATCGTGGCGCGCACCACCGACCACAGCCTGGTGCAGCAGATGGTGGCCGGCGGCATGCTCGACGAAGAGGGGGCGCGGCTGCATCCGCAACGCAACATGCTGCTGTCGGCGCTGGGCTCGGTCGAGGAGGCGCCCGACATCGCGGTGTCGGACCGGATGCGCCTGCTGCCCGGCGACGTGCTGCTGCTGTGCAGCGACGGCGTGTGGGAGCCGCTGGGCGACGAGTGCCTGATCGACACGCTGCACGCCTCGCGCACGCCCACCCAATGGACCGAGCTGATCGATGCGCAGGTCAAGGCCAACGCCAAGCCGGGCCACGACAACTACACGGCGCTCACGCTGTGGGTGATAGAGGACGACGGGGACGACGTGACCCGGCTGATGCCGGAGAACGCGATGCCGACGGATTCCTGAATCCTCTTGCCTGCGCAGAAAGGAAAAGGGCCCGCAGCGATCGCTCCGGGCCCTTTGCGCATCAGCCGGGTCGGCTGTTCCTTCGGTCCTCCGTTCAGGCGCCGCCCGTGGTCGGCACCGTCTGCGGCGCGACGTAGGTGTACTTGCTGGCCGTCTTCTTGACCCGCTTCAGCGCGCTGCGCAGCAACAGCGGCATGTCCTGCCGGTTCGGCAGGTTGCTGTAGTTGTCGATGCCCTGCGCGTCGCAGAGGTTGGCGCAGCCGTTGTTGAGCAGGTCGAGTGCGTAGCGCGTCTTGCTGATCGTGCTGCTCGCGCCCACCGCCCGGTACGGATCGAAGATGCCGTCCGGCTTCAGGTTCTGGCCGCGCGCGATCGCCTGTTCCTGGAAGTGCACGATGTGCCTCTGCGTGATCGGCCCCTTCTGGCCGTCCACGACGATCACTGCGTTCTCCCCGGGAGGTGGATCGAAACCGCCGTTGAAGCCGAGCAGTTCGTAGTAGAAGATCCTGAACAGCGCCTGCACCAGCATCACGTCTTCGCGCGTGTTGGAGCCGATCAGGCCGACGGACCAGTCGATGTTGTAGGCCGTGCGCGGATTGCCGCTCGAGCCGATGAATGGGGTGCTGAATGCCATGGCATTGCTCCGGTTGAGGACACGTCGGGGCCGGCCCGGGCGCTTGCACGCCCGATGCCGCACCTTGGCGTCCGTCGCCCGTCAGCGGGTTTCGGTGGTCGGCACGTTCCAGCCGAACTTCACTTCGCCGCCGGCCGCACCCTTGTCGTCCTGCGCCTTGTAGGCGAACTCGATGTCCTTGAACGAGCAAAGAACCTGCTCGTGCACGTCGCCGCCCTGCGCGCCGCCGGGGCTCACGCCGGAGATGAAGACTTCCTTCATGGTGACCTTCAGGTACTCCTGCTGGCCTTCGCCGGCCTTGCGGCAGGTCAGGACCATGTCCTTGAAGTGCTTGCCGCTCACGCAGTTCTTGGCCAGCACCGGAGAGGCCTTGTCGTAGGTGTGCGTGAAGTGGAATTCGCCGGGCGTGGCCTTGCCCTTGCCGGAACCGCCGCCGGAGCCCGCGCCCGACGAGTTGCTCACGTTCCAGGACCACGACGAGATCTCGATCTCGTCCTTGTGATCCTTGTGGGAAGACTCGCCCTTGACGCCGTCGAGCTTGATGTGAAAGTCAGAAGACATGTTCCTACTCCTTGGAACCCGATTGCGTTCGGGCGGTTGTTGATGATCCAGACGGTTTCCTGGGCTGCCGGCGGCCTGCGGTGAAAGCCGGTGCGCGGCAGCTGTTGATAGAACGAAACGGAAGCCGGAATTTCAAGAAAATTCCGGCCTGTTTTTCATGCGCCGCCCTTGGCGGAAGGCAGCTTCGACACCAGGCGCAGCGAAACCGTGAGGCCTTCGAGCTGGTAGTGCGGACGCAGGAAGAACTTGGACGTGTAGTAGCCCGGGTTGCCTTCCACTTCCTCGACGACCACCTCGGCGGCGGCCAGCGGCTTTTGCGACTTGGTGATCTCCGAGGAGTTGGCCGGGTCGCCGTCCACGTAGTTCATGATCCATTTGTTGAGCCAGCGCTGCATGTCCTCGCGCTCCTTGAAGCTGCCGATCTTGTCGCGCACGATGCACTTGAGGTAGTGCGCAAAGCGGTTGCAGGCAAACAGGTAGGGCAGGCGCGCCGCCAGGTTGGCGTTGGCCGTGGCGTCGGGGTCGTCGTACTCGGCCGGCTTGTTGAGCGACTGGGCGCCGATGAAGGCCGCGAAGTCGGAGTTCTTGCGGTGGATCATCGACAGCAGGCCGGCCTTCGAGAGTTCGGCCTCGCGCCGGTCGCTGATGGCGATCTCGGTGGGGCACTTCTGGTCCACGCCGCCGTCGTCGCTCGGGAAGGTGTGCAGCGGCAGGTTCTCCACCGCGCCGCCCGATTCGATGCCACGGATGCGCGAACCCCAGCCGTAGAGCTTGTATGAGCGGTTGATGTTGGTCGCCATCGCGTAGGCCGCATTGGCCCAGGCGTACTTGTTGTGGTCGGCGCCGGCGGTGTCCTCCTCGAAGTCGAACTCTTCCACCGGATTGGTGTTCGCGCCGTAGGGCGTGCGCGCCAGGAAGCGCGGCATGCACATGCCGATGTACTTGGAGTCGTCCGACTCGCGCAGGCTGCGCCAGCCGGCGTACTCCGGCGTGAGGAAGATCTTGGTCAGGTCGCGCGGGTTGGCGAGCTCCTGCCAGGACTCCATCTGCATCAGGTTCGGGCTTGCGCCGGTGATGAACGGCGCGTGCGCCGAAGCGGCGATCTTGGCCATCTCGCCGAGCAGTTCCACATCAGGCGGGCTCTGGTCGAAGTGATAGTCGCCCACCAGCGCGCCGAAGGGTTCGCCGCCGAACTGGCCGTACTCCTGCTCGTAGATCTTCTTGAACATCGGGCTCTGGTCCCAGGCCGCGCCCTTGAACTTCTTCAGGCTCTTGGCAAGGTCCGCCTTGGAGATGTCCATCACCCGGATCTTCAGGTTCTCGTCGGTCTCGGTGTTGTTCACCATGTAGTGCAGGCCGCGCCACGCACTCTCGAGCTTCTGGTAGTCGGGGTGGTGGATGATCCTGTTGACCTGGTCGGTGAGCTTGGCGTCGATCGCGGCGATCATGGCCTGGATCGACTTGGTCACGTCCTTGCCGATGACGGTGCTGTTGCTCAGCGCCTGCTGCGCCAGCGTGAGCACGGCGGCCTCGACGGCGCTCTTGGCTTCGTCGCTGCGCGGCTTGAATTCCTTCTGCAGCAGCGACGAGAAATCGCTGCCCGCGTACGCGACATCTTTCAGCGCGCTCTGTTCGAGTGCTTCGGCCATGGTGGGTACTCCTCGTTAACCGGTGTGTGTGTGTCGGGGGTCAGGCGGCGGGCGTGCTGCCGTCTTCGGGCTTCTTGCTCGCGGCCAGCGTCTGCAGCAGGGCCGGGTCTTCCAGCACCTTGGCCAGCAGGTCTTCGGCGCCGCCCTTGCCGTCCATGTAGGTGACGAGGTTCGACAGCTGGGTGCGCGCCTCGAGCAGCTTGTTCAGCGCGCCCACCTTGCGGGCCACGGCGGCGGGCGAAAAATCTTCCATGTTCTCGAAGGTGAGCTCCACCTTCAGGTCGCCTTCGCCGGTGAGAGAGTTCTCCACCGCGAAGGCTGCGCGCGGCTTCATGGCCTTCATGCGCGAGTCGAAGTTGTCGACGTCGATCTCCAGGAACTTGCGGTCGGCCACCGGCGCGAGCGGGTCGGCGGGCTTGCCCGACAGGTCGGCCAGCACGCCCATCACGAAGGGCAGCTGCACCTTCTTCTCGGCCCCGTAGAGCTCCACGTCGTACTCGATCTGGACCCGGGGCGCCCGGTTGCGGGCGATGAATTTCTGACTGCTCTTGGCCATGGAAGATGCTCCTTGCGGGTGTGAATGGGGCGGTTGTGTTGTGGTGCTGGCTTATTCGGAAGGGCGTCGGCCCGTGACCGTCTCGATGGTGTCCATCGCGTTGGGCGCGAGGTTGGCCATGATCTCGAGGAAGCTCACGCCGATGAGCTTCTTCGCGCGCTCGATCAGCAGCGGCGCGGGGTTGCCGGGCTCGGCCTGCTCGAGGTAGCGGATCACCCGGTCGAGCATCTGCACCGCGTCCTGGCGGTTCTGGATCTCGCCGCGCGGGGCTGCGGGATGTGCGGCCGCGGCGCTTGCGTCCTGCGTGCCCGCATCGCCCTCGCCGGTTGCCGCGCCCGCGGCATCCGCCGGCGCGCCGCTGGCCGCGGCGCAGGCCTTGTTCAGCACGCGGCCGATGCCGCGCAGCGCGTCGAAGTCGACCGCGTCGGCACGACCGGTGCGATCGACGATGAGCCTGTGCAGGCGATCGATCAGCGCGGGCACCTCGACGGCAGCCTGTATGGCCTCGGGCCGCTCGGCCTGTATGGCTTCGAGCCCGCCCTGCACCTGCGCCATGGAATACGCCGCCTCGCCGCCGACGGCGGTGAGCGCGTTGTGCGCAATGGCGATGTCGCGCACGCGGATCGGCCCGACGCCGCGCGCGATGCCGACCTGCGCGTCGTACAGGTCGCGCAGGCCCATGCCTTCGTCGGTCAACGGCGCGAGCGCGTTCAGGCGCATCGTCGGATCGTTGTCGTCGTCCGCATCGAGCTTTGGATGTATGCCGTCCCAGAAACTGTCGAGCAGGTCGGTCAGCAGGCGCAGCCCCGCGGCGAAACCGGCAACGCCCTGCAGGCGCGTGGCGGCGCGCAGCAGCAGCACCGCGGCGCGCAAGTCCTTGCTGCGGCGAAGGATGGCGTCGGACTGCTCGGCGACTTCGCGCCACTCGGGCTCGACCGCGGGAATGACCGTGTCGCCGAACTGCTGCTCCGGCTTGCCTTGCGCGGCCGAGACGAGCGCGGTGAAGTCCGCGTCGTACTCCAGGTCGTCGCCGCACGGCGATGCTTCGCCGATGGGCGTGAGCAGTGCGGCGGCAAGTTGGTTGTTCAGCATATTGCCTGTTGAAGTTGGCTGGTGATAATCAAAGATGCGTCTTGACCGGTCAATGCAACGAAGGGAATAGCATGCGCACGCTGGGTACACACCATTCGTCCTATGAGAGCTCCTGCGCCGCGCTGCCGCGGCGTCGCATCGCCGTTCTTGGCCTTGCTGCAGCGGGTCTTTCGCTCATCGGATGCGCGAGCAAGCCGGTGGTGACGACCGTCGCGGTCTCGCTCACGGCGGGCCCCGACGCCAACCCCGATGCGCGCGGACGCGCCTCGCCGCTCACGGTGCGCGTGTATGCGCTGAAGTCGCCTGGCCCGTTCGAAGGCGCCGACTTCTTCTCGCTGTTCGAGAAAGACCAGGCCACGCTGGGCGCCGAACTCGTGCAGCGCGAAGAAGTGCTGCTGCGGCCCGGCGAAAGCAGAAAGCTCGACTTCAACCTGCCGCCCGACGCCAAGGCGATCGGCGTGATGGCGGCGTTCCGCGATCTCGACCGCGCGCGCTGGCGCGAGGTGCGCCCGGTCACCACCGGCAAGGCGCAGTCGCTCGACGTGCTGCTCGGCGCGCGGCAGATGCGCATCGACGCGAAGTAGCGCCGCGGCCCTGCTGTCAGGCCGTGGCGCCGGCGGGCGATGGGCGGCCCGGCCGCACCAGTGGCTGGTCGGCCGGCAGGAAGCGGCCGAACAGGTCATCAACGAAGGCCGCGCCCGCGCCGTGCACGGGCGATGCCGCAGCCGTCAGGTAGAGGCCGCGCCAGCGCGTCGCGCGCGTGCCCTTGCCGTGGTTCGCGAGCAGCACCTGCGCGAAGGTGCGCAGCCCGGGCTGCAGCGCGCGCACCGCTTCCACGAATTCATGCACCGCGAGCCGGTCCGCGGCGCTGGCCTGCCGATGCAGCAGGCTCATTCGCAGCGCATGCAGGTGCCGGGCGAGCGGGTCGAACACCGCATCGAGCCGTTCGCGCGGCGGCGTGGCAATGGCGGCCGAGGCGTCGGTCAGCCGATGGCCCACGGCCTGAGAGAGCACCTCGGGCGGCAACGCGCCGCGCAGCACCGCATAGCCCGGGAGCTGTTCGAGCCTGGTGACGACGAGGTACGTGGGAAGCTGCAGTCGCAGGGTGTCTGCGGTCTCGTCGAGCAGGCGGCGCATTCGCGCGGCCAGGGCCGCGAGTTCGCTCTCGTCGGCATGCAGCAGCTCTTGCGCTGACACGCACGCGACCATGCCGTTGAGCGGCAGGCGATGTCGCCGCTCGGCCAGTGCCAGCAGCGACTGCAGCCACAGGCCGCGCTGCGCCGGCGTGTCGGCAGCCTTGCCGACCGCGCCGGGCGGAATCTCGATGGACACGGTGGCGCCGGTCAGCCACCAGTGCCACCGGGCATCTGCCTTGGCTTCGCCTGCGTCGTGCGCGGGCAGGCGCTCGCCATGCGCCGCAGAAAGCAGGCCGCACACGTTGGCGGCGGCATTGCCGAAGAACAGGAACCATGGAACAGGCGCGCGCGGGCGGCTGCGCTTCAGGGCCTGCTGTGCCTGCGCCATGCCTTCCCTGAGCGCGGCGGCGGCCAGGTCCGTGTCGCCCGCTGCTTCTGACGCGGGGACGCCGAGTGCCTCGATGCGCCGCTGCAGCGCGCGGCGCCGCGCTCCGCGTCCGGCATCGCGCACCACGCCGTACAGCAGCGCGAAGCCCGCGAGGCACAGCGCCAGCAGCAGCCAGAAGCGATGGTCGTGCGAAAGCATGGCGGTCACCGCGAAACCGTCTCCAGGAAAACGAAGTCGGCGATCAGCCGGTCGCTGTTCTTGCCGGCCGCGACGGTCTCTCGCAGCCGCAGCAGGTAGTCTGACGCGGGCTCGAAAGGCGGCCGGTCGGCGGTTTCGGTGAACGGCGTCGGCGCCGAGAGCGCGGTGATCAGCACGCTGCCGAAGGGCGGGCTCACGAGCCAGCTCGACGGGATCTCGCGGCCCAGCGCCAGTGTTTCGCCCGCATGCAGCTTCGTGGGCGCCTGCCCGGCGTTGAGGTGCATGACCGCGCCGTCGGCCGTGTAGTAGTCGACCCAGATGTAGCTGTCGTGGCGCGGCGCCACCACCTGCACGCGCACCGGGTCGCCTTCGCGCAGCTTGCCTTCGAGCGCGGAGGGCGAGTCGATGTCGAGCCCGTAGGCCCGCTCGCGGTTGCGCGCCTGGTAGGGCTTGATGATGGCGAACACCTCGCAGTGCGGCCACACGCGCAGGCCGACGTCGAAGCTCGGCGATTTCACGCCGGGCACCATGGCCACTTCGCGCTCCACCCGCGACAGGTCGCCGGGCAGCGAGACGAAGCCGGACACGCGCGTGCGGCCCTCCGTGTCCACGGTGGCCGTGAGGTCGGCGCAGGCAAAAGTCTGCAGGTGCTGCTCGATGCGCTGGCTCAGTCCGGAGCCGGCCGCGGGCGGCCCGGTGGACCACAGCCACAGCAGGTAGAGCAGCGGCAGCAGCAGCGCGAGCGCAGCGCCGGCGCGCAGCAGCGCGCGGTCGCGCCGGTGCGTGTCGTTGGGGCCGCGCGGGTCGGGCACGCTGTACGGCTGCGGCGTGATGCGGTCGTGCGCCAGGCTGTCGGCCGCGAGCGGGCGCAGCTGCAGCTGGCGGCCGTGCAGGTCCTTGAGTTTTCCGAGCTCGCCCTGGTCGCCGTCCTCGAAGTAGTACTGGCCCTTGAAGCCCAGCACCAGCGCGTGCCAGTAGACCTCGCGCACGTCGTTGTCCTGCGCGCCCAGGGCCGACAGGTGGTGGAAGAACTCGCTGTGCGCATTGTTCGAGTTGAAGAGCTGCGCCTGCAGCGGCGAGGGGCCGCTGCCCGCATCCGAGCCCGCCGTCGCTTCCGGGTGGCGCGCGAGGATCTCGTCGATCCACGCCACCATCGCGAACACGGCCGACTCGACCTGCGGCGCGGGCGTGCCCGCGGCGGCCGCTTCGGCGCGCGCGGTGTCGAGCAGCTGCATGGCCTTGCGCTGCACCGTCGCGAGCGCGGGCATCGGGCGCCCGGCGGCCGCCGATGCATCGAGGGCGAGGCCGTATGCGATGAAGCCGGAGAAGCAGTCGAGCAGGCGAGCCATGGAGGTGCCTGCTCAGGCGTGCATTGCGAAGGATGCCTTGCACCGGCGTCTGCAGCGATGGCACATGCCTATGTCCCCGGTTCCTTCGAGTAGGCTTTCATTGTTTCAAACGGGCCGGCGGGGGCGCCATACCGCTTGGGGCCTATGCCGTTGGTGGGGCGGCGGCCTTGCTGCGCGGGGAAATCACCGGTATCTTCTGCACCCGGTAGTTCAACGCGTGCTGGGGCACGGGAAAAAAGACATGAAAATCCTGATCGCCGACGACCACCGGCTCGTCATCGAGGCGGTCAAAGCCAAGTTGTCGGAACTGGAGCCCGGCATCGAGTTCGTTCTGGCGATGAGCGTCGACGAGCTGCTTGCGGGTGCTTCCGACGACCTCGACCTGGCCCTGATCGACCTCAACATGCCCGGCGCCGATGGGCAGGCGCACATCGACGAAATCCGCAAGCGCCATCCGGCCCTGCCCGTGATGGTGCTGTCCGGCTACGAAGACCCGGCCATCATGCGCAGCGCGCTGGAGCGCGGCGTGCTCGGTTTCATTCCCAAGGCCTATTCACCCGAGGTGATGCTCTCCGCGGTGCGGCTGGTGCTGGCCGGCGGCGTGTACGTGCCGCCGATGATGCTCACCGCGCTGCCGCCGGGCATCGTGGCGGGCGTGGCACCCCAGGCGTCTGAGACGCTGCCGCGCGGCGGCGCCGGCAGCCAGACGCTGGAACACCTGCGCAACGTGCTGACCGAGCGGCAGGTCGAGGTGCTGCAACTGCTGTCGCAGGGCAAGCCCAACAAGCTGATCGGGCGCAGCCTGGGCATCAGCGAAGGCACGGTGAAGATCCACCTGGCCGCCATCTTCCGTGCGCTGAACGTGCGCAACCGCACCGAGGCGGTGGTGGCGGCGCAGGCACTGACCGAGGCGCAGCAGGCCTAGGCTGCGCGCAACTCGGGGGGCGGTGCGGCGTCGGCACCGCCGCGCGACGTCGCCTTGCGTTCCTCGATCGCCTGCGCCAGGAATTCCGCATCCCGCGCCACGCCCGAGAAGCGTCCCGAACCCCAGGTGTGCAGCCACGGCAGGCCCAGGAAGTACAGCCCCGGCTCGTTCGTGACCCCGCGCAGGTGCACCGGCGCGCCGCGCCCGTTGAACACCGGCGCATCCACCCACGCGAAATCCGGCGAGAAGCCGATGCACCACACCACGCTGGTGATGCCCGCCGCGGCAAGGTCGAGCCGCGTGCGTTCTTCCCGTGGCTCCCATACCGGCGTGTAGACCGAAGGCGGCGGCGCCTCGATGCCCTGCGCCGCGATGTGCTTGTCGATCGATGCGTTGATGCGGTTGTAGGTGCTGTCCGCCTGGTCGAGGTTGTCGCGCAGGTTGGGCTGCAATTCGAAGCTGCCGTCGTCGAAGCCGCTCAGCAGGCCGTACAGCTCCATGCCTTCGAGCGCGAAGCGCCGCAGGTCGATGTCGCGCCCGCCGTCTCGGCCGGTCACGTAGTGGTTGGTGTTGTCGCGCACGCCTTCGCGCAGCGGATGCTCGGTGACGGGCATGTCGTAGTACTTCATGTCGGCAAGCCAGTCGACCACTTCCCGGCCGCGATAGAAGCGCGCGCAGCGCGGCGCGTTGCCGGTGGCCAGGTGCACCTTGCGGCCGGCCAGGTGCAGGTCTTCGGCGATCTGCGCGCCCGACTGGCCGCAGCCCACCACCAGCACCGCGCCCTCGGGCAGTTGCGCCGGGTTGCGGTACTGCGCCGAGTGGAACTGCGCCACGCTGGCCGGCAGCTTCTCGGCCAGGCGCGGCACGATGGGGCGGTGGTAGCCGCCCGAGGCCACCACCACCTGGTCGGCGGTGTAGAGGCCGGCGTCGGTCTGCACGCTGAAGCGGTCGCGCTCGCCGTCGCGCGATACGCGTTCGACGGTCACGCCCTCGACGGCCGGCGCCTTCACGTGCTCGACGAAGCCCGCGAGCCATTCGTTGATCTGGTCCTTGACCATGAAGCCGTGCGGATCGACGCCGGTGTAGCCCCAGCCCGGCAGCTGGCATTGCCAGTTGGGCGTGACGAGGCAGAACGAGTCCCAGCGCTGCGTGCGCCAGGTGTGCACCAGGCTGCGTTTCTCGATCACGAGGTGGTCGATGCCGCGCTGCTGCAGGCAGTGGCTCAGCGACAGGCCGGCTTGGCCGCCGCCGACGATGACGACGCTGTAGTGGCTGCGTCCGCCGTAGGGATGTGACATGGGGTGCTTCTTTCTCTGGATGTGGGGAACGCGTCAGTCGATGGCGACAACGGTGACGTGTGCGTCCGCGGTGGTGGCGAAGCGCGCGGCGGTCTGCTCGATGTCTGCAAGCTGGTCCATCGCCTGCGAACACGCGAAGCCGTACTTCGCGCGAACCCGCTCGGAGGCCTGGCCCAATGCCTCGCGTGTGCGTTGCATGAAGTCGGCGAGGGCATAGCGCTCGCCGGGTGCCAGGTGCTCCCGCACCACGCTGGAGGGCGAGTAGCAGCGCGTTTCGCTGGCGTCGGGCCAGCGCACGCTGAAGTGGGTCACGGGCATGCGGCGGCCTCCGCTTGCAGGCTGGGCGGCTGGATGAAGGCGTCGCTGCCGAAGTCCCACAGCAGCGCCTCTTCGCCACCGGCGCGCAGGCGCACCTGCCGCGCGGCATCGACCTCGCCGATCACGCCGCAGGCGATGTCGCGCGCGGCAAAGCGCGCCAGCACCGAGGCCACCTGCGCGGGCGCCACGCTGAGCACGAAGCCGTAGCTCGGGAACGACGAGAGCCAGCGCAGCAGCGGCACGCCGTCGGGCCGGGGCAGCGCGTCGAGGTCGATGCGCGCGCCCACGCCGGAGCATTCGAGCAGCATCATGGCCGTGCCCACGGCACCGGCCATGCTGATGTCCTTGCCGGCACCGCACAGGCCGTCTTCGGCAATCGCCGGCAGCAGCTCGAGGTCGGCGCGCAGCCGCGCGGCGGGCGCGCGGGTCGAGGCGTTCCAGTACGGAAAAGGCTCTTCGTAGGCGCCGCGCAGGTCGGCGGCCATCACCAGCAGATGCCCCGGCCTGGCGTCGAAGCTGGTGAGCAGCCGGCGCGCATGCCCGAGGATGGCCACCGCCAGTTGCGGCCGCTCGCTGCGGTTGTTGCTGTGGCCGCCGACGATGGGCACGCCGTAGCGCACGGCGGCCTCGGCCATGCCGCGCAGCACGTCGTCCGCGGGGCTCATGCCGGTGCTCCACAGGGCATCTACCACGGCGGTGGGGCGCCCGCCCATGGCGTAGATGTCGCTCACGTTGACCATCACGCCGCAGTAGCCGGCAAACCACGGCATGCGCACGATGAAGTCTTCGACCAGGCCTTCGATGGCGAACAGCAGGTAGCCGCCGTGGCCGTCGGGGATGGCCGCGCAGTCGTCGCCGATGGGCACGGCCTGCGCGAGCGCCGCATGGCCGCCTGGCAGCGAACGGCCCAGCGCCGACACCACATCGCTGATGTCGCGCTTGTGGGCGAAGCCGCGCGTGGCGCGCAGGGCTTCGGCGATGTCGTGGACATGCTGCGTCATGCCGCCACCCTGGCGCGCGTGACGAAGCCGCTGACGGGATCGTGGCAAGGCGGGTACCACGCGAGGTCGGCCTGCATGCGCGCATGCGGGCGGCCGTGCACGCTGGTCTCCTCCAGTGTCGTCCAGCCGAGCTTGTTGAACAGCGGCACGTTCTGCAGCTGCACCTGCGCGAAAAAGGTCTCGCAGCCCAGCGCATGGGCGCGCGATACGGCCAGCCGGATCAGCGTGGCGCCCAGGTGCCCCTGGCTGCGGAAGGCGGGGTGCACGGCCAGCCGCGAGCCCCACCATTCGCCTTCGGCCTCACCGCGATGGATGCGCACCGTGCCCACCACCTGCTCTGGCATGCCGCCGTTGCACGACATGGCGACCAGCAGGCGCGCGTGGTCGTCGATGGCGTCGCGGTCGTCGCGCGCGAAGATGCCCTGCTCGATGCAGAACACCGCGCGGCGCAGCGCCATGGCTTCGTCGCGCTCCCATCGCTGGGCGGCTTCGCGCACGAGGTATTCGGCGGGCGCGTAGTGGTCCGCCATCTCGCAGAGGTCGTCGATGCACAGCATGGTCAGCCTTCGCTTTCTTTTTCGTAGATCGACAGCGACGAGCAGGCGCCGCACTTGCCGCAGCCGGCCTTGATGTCGGCCGAGCGCAGGCCGGCGGCCACCACGCGTTCGCCCAGCGGCGCGAGCAGCGACTTCATGAACTCGGGCGTGGGGGCCGGATGGTCTTCCAGCGGCGTGCCGCTGATCGGCACGAAGGGCACGACGAAGGGATACACGCCGCGCGCCAGCAGCTGGTCGCAGGTGTCGAGGATGGCTTCCCGCGTGTCGCCCAGCCCGGCCAGGATGTAGGTGCTGACCTGCCCGCGCCCGAACACGCCCACGGCCGCCTCGAAGGCGCTCATGTAGCGCGAGACGGGCACGCCGGCCTTGCCCGGCATGATGCGTTCGCGCACCTCGGGCGTGACCACTTCGAGGTGCATGCCCAGCGTGTCGATGCCGGCGGCCTTCATGCGGTGGAACCACTGGTCGTCGTCGGGCGGCTCGCACTGGCCCTGGATGGGGATGTCGACCGCGGCCTTGATGGCGAAGGCGCTCTCGCACAGCACGGCCGCGCCGCGGTCGGTGGCGTTGGGCGTGCCGGTGGTCATCACCATGTGCTTCACGCCGTCGAGCAGCACGGCGGCGCGCGCCACTTCGGCGAGCTGCTCGGGCGTCTTGCGCGCGACGGTGCGGCCGGCCGCGAGCGACTGGCCGATCGCGCAGAACTTGCAGCTCTTCCTGCGGCTTTCGTAGCGGATGCAGGTCTGCAGCACGGTGGTGGCGAGCACGTCGCTGCCGTGCAGCGTGGCGATGTGCGAGTAGGGCACGCCGTCGAAGGTCTGCATGGCGTAGAAGCGCGGCTGCCTCGGAAAGCTGATGCTTGCGATGGGAATGCTGCCGCGCATCACGCGGCTCATGCCGGTGGCGTCCGGCGCCTCGGCGGTGAAGGGCGAGTGCCACGCGGTGGACGTGTGCACCGGCACCATGATCGTGTGGCCGTCGACGGTCACGGCCTTGTGGTCCGAAGGGCCCGCGCCGCCGCGGCGGCTCGAGACGCCGGCCGAAGGATCAACCAGCCGCAACCCGAAGGACTGGAGCTCGGTCATCAGTTGCCGGCTGTCCTGCTGCTGCGTCGTGATGGGTGTCGTGGTCATGGTCGGGGCTCCGTTGGGCGAAAGGTTGCGTGAGGTGCATGGGCACGGTGGTCTGCGCCGGCCGGTCGTTGAGGGCGAGCGACAGCAGCTCGGGCCGCGCGTAGTGGCCGACCGAATCCATCATTCGCTTGCGCTTGGCGATCAGCGCCATGTCGAGGTCGGCCACCACCATGCCTTCGCCCTCGGTGAGCGGCGGCGCGAGGTGCTTTCCTTCGGGCGAGACGATGGCCGTGTGGCAGCCGCCGCGCAGCGCCTTCTGCAGTTGCGCGTCGGGCGTGACCGAGCGGATCTGCTCGTCGGTGAGCCAGCCGGTGGCGTTGACCACGAAGCAGCCCGACTCCAGCGCGTGGTGGCGGATGGTCACTTCCATCTGCTCCGCGAAGATCGGGCCGACCAGCGAGCCGGGGAACTGCGCGCAGTGGATCTGCTCGTGCTGCGCCATCAGCGCGTAGCGCGCGAGCGGGTTGTAGTGCTCCCAGCAGGCCAGCGCGCCGACGCGGCCCACGGCGGTGTCGACCACCTTCAGGCCCGCGCCGTCGCCCATGCCCCAGACCATGCGCTCGTGATAGGTCGGCGTGATCTTGCGGCGCTTGAGCACCAGCGTGCCGTCGGCGTCGAACACCAGCTGCGTGTTGTAGAGGCTGCCGTGGTCGCGCTCGTTCACGCCGAGCACGACCACCATGTTCCGTGCGCGGGCTCGCTCCGCCACGGCCTGCGTGACCGGGCCGGGCACGACCACCGCGCGCTCCGCCAGCCGCAGGTGCGGCGCGCCTTGCAGCACCGGCGGCAGCACGAAGCTGAAGTAGGGGTAGTAGGGCACGAAGGTCTCGGGAAAGACCGCGAGCTGCGCGCCCCTGGCAGCGGCCGCGTCGATGGCGCTGCACACGCGCTCCAGCGTGCCGTCGGGCCGCTCGAAGTCGGGTGCGATCTGGATCGCCGCCGCCCGAACGGTGGTGGGTGTGGATGCCATCGCCGCGCCTTCGCTCACAGTGTCCAGGTGTCGAGGATGACCGCGCCGGCCTTCTTGTGCAGCAGCACGAGGTCGAGCACGTCGAGCGGGTTGATCGGCGTGATGCCTTCGATCAGCGCGCCTTCGCCGTGGCCGTACAGCGCCTGCAGCGCGAAGCGGCAGGCGTAGACCTTGCCGCCTTCCTCCATGAACTTGACGATTTGCTTGTTGAAGTTCTGGTGGCCCGGGAAGGCCTCGTCGCCCAGCGTGGGAAAGCCGCGCTGCACGCCCAGCGTCACGCCGGGGCCGTACAGCAGGACCGAGGTCTCGTAGCCCTTGCGCCGCAGCCGCGTGGCCTGCAGCAGGTTGACGAAGCCGATGGAGCCTTCGAAGGCCACGGTGTGGAAGGTGACGAGCGCCTTCTCGCCGGGCTCGGCCTTGACGTCTTCGAACACCTTCTCTTCGTAGTCGACGAGGTACTCGCCTTTTTCGTTGCGGGGGCGGGTGACTTTGGGCATGGGGGACTCCGGTTGGGTGGTTGGACACGCAGGTCTTGCGTGCCTTCCTCTTCGCAGGCGATGTGCCAGCGTTCGCGCGGCTGCGTGCAATCAAGTCGCGATCAACGCGCAGCGGCGCGGGCCGCGAGCCGCAAAAAATTTTTCCGGCCTGTGCAAAGGCGGGCCGGCGGCCGGGCCGGGCGGCTCGCCGCGCACCGGCAAGACGCATGCGCCGTGCGATCAATGCACCCGATCAATGGGGTTGATCGCACCTGATCGAAGCATCCGGGTCCTCTGGGGCGGGCGCGAATCCTGCGTGTTGATCGGTGGCCGGATGCAATCAATGAATGCGATCAACTTCGCCGGAGCCCCCCGATGACCACCATCACCGCCCACTGGCGCAGGCAACTGCGCAACAGCGCCCGCCCGGCCTACCTGCAACTGGCCGAGCTGATCGCCGACGACATCAAGACCGGGCGACTCGGCGTGCGCGACCGGCTGCCCACGCTGCGCGAACTGGCGGCCGACCTGGAGCTGAACTACACGACCGTGGCGCGCGGCTATGCCGAGGCGCGCAAGCGCGGGCTGATCGATTCGCGCGCGGGCACGGGCACCTTCATCCGCTCGGGCAGCCCGAGCCTGCGGCTGCGCGGCGGCAGCGGCGCGGAGATGACGATGAACATGCCGCCCGAGCCCGACGACGAGCACCTGATGGCGCGGCTGCACGACAGCGCGAGCCGGGCTTTCGCGCAGGCCGACTTCCACGACCTGCTGCGCTACCAGGACTTCGGCGGCACCGCGCACGACCGCGCCGCCGCCATGCACTGGCTGCGGCCCTTCGTGCCCGATGCGAGCGTCGACCGCATCCTGGTGTGCCCGGGCATCCACGGCGTGCTGACGGCGCTGTTCTCGCAGCTTGCGCGGCCGGGCGAGCTGGTGTGCGTGGAGTCGCTCACGTACCCCGGCGTGAAGGCCATCGCGGCGCAGTTGGGCGTGCAGCTGCATGCGCTGCAGATGGACGACGACGGCCCGATTGCCGATGCCTTCGAGCACGCCTGCAGGACGCTCAAGCCCAAGGCGCTGTACTGCAACCCGACGCTGCTGAATCCGACCGCCGCCACGGTCTCGCGCGCCCGTCGCGAGGCGCTCGCGGACGTGGCGCTGCGCTACGCGGTGCCGATCATCGAGGACGACGCCTACGGCATGCTGCCGCGCCAGGTGCCCGCGTCGCTGGCCACGCTGGCGCCCGGGCTCACCTACTACGTGAGCGGATTCTCGAAATGCTTCGGCGCGGGGTTGCGCAGCGCGTATGTGTGCTCGCCGACGGTGGTGCAGTCGCAGCGGCTGGCCGGCGCAATGCGCGCGACCACGGTGATGGCCTCACCCATCACCAATGCGCTGACCACGCTGTGGGTGGAAGACGGCACCGCGGAAGAGATGCTGCAGGCGGTGCGCGCGGAGTCGATGGCGCGGCAGGTGCTGGCCACGCGCTACCTAGGCGCGAACGGGCTGCAGGCGCATCCGGAGGGGTTCCATGCATGGCTGCCGCTCACGCCGGGCTGGAGTCCGGTGGAGTTTGCGTCCTACCTGCGCACGCAGAACGTGGGCGTGGTGGCGAGCGCGGCCTTTTCCACCGACGGCGATCCGCCCGACGCGGTGCGCATCTGCCTGGGCGGGCCGATGTCGCGCGAGCAGTGCGACCAGGCGCTGCGGCTCATCGCGGACACGCTGGCGCATCCGTTGCATCCGCATGCCACGCTGCGCTGACCGCCCGCCGGCGGGGCGGGAGCGGTGCCGGTCAGCGCTTGGCGAACACGCCGCTCCAAGCGAACACGGAGTTGGGTGCGTTCACGTGGCGCAGGCTGGGCACGGGGCGCGGCTGCGGTTCTTTCTTGCGGGGGGCTTCCTCTTCGACGCGCACGCCCTTGGCCAACTGGTCGTCGACCAGGCTCTGCAGCGTGACGGAGTCGAGGAACTCCATCACGTGGTGGTTGGCGGAGGCCCAGAGCGCATCGGTCGAGTAGCAGCCGGATTCGCCGTCTGCGGCGCCGTTGCCGGCCTTGTCGCGCGGCGGTGCGGCTTCGGCCTCTGGTGCGGCCTGGCCGTCGACCGAGAACAGGATGTCCGCAACGGTGATCTCAGATGCCTTGCGCGCCAGCGTGTAGCCGCCGCCCGGGCCTCGCGTCGCCTTCACCAGCGCATGCTGGCGCAGCTTGCTGAAGAGTGCCTCCAGCGACGAGCGGGCAATATGTTGGCGCTTGGCGATCGACGCCAGGGCCACGGGGCCGGCCTGCTCGCGCAGCGCGACATCGATCATGGCCGTCACGGCGAAGCCGCCCTTCGTCGTCAGACGCATGGAGTGTTCCTCATGGATGTGTCTGGAATACAGACATTGAATGAATGGCTGTCTTGCGCGTTCGCGAAAGACAGCGCCGGAACGTAGGTGTCCGAAAGCCCCGAAAAGTTTCCGGAATGCTTCTTAAGCTTCTTCAGGTCTGGATGTAACCAACGGTTTGCGCATCGGTGGTTTCCGGCGCTCGGGGCTCGCCCATCATCTCGCGCAGGGTGGCTTCGATCATGCGGGACATGGCGTCCAGGGCCAGGTCGTTGGGCTGGGTGCCGAAGGGTTCCTCGATCTCGGCGCCCAGTGCCTCGAGTGCGAAGAAGGTGTATGCGACGAACGCGACCACCACCGGCGTCATTGCGCCGATGGCATCCACGAGGCCGAAGGGCAGCAGCACGCAATAAAGATAGATGGTGCGGTGGATGATGACGGAATAGGTGAAGGGGATCGGCGTGCTCGCAATGCGTTCGCAGCCGCCCAGTGCCTCCGTCAGCCGCCCCAGCGGTACTTCCATGGCCTGCGCGAGCATCGGGTCGAGCCGGCCGCTCCTGCGCTGGTCGCGCAGCCATTCGCCGACCATGAGCAGCAGCATGGCCGGCTTGAAGCGCGCGGCGCGCAGGCGCTCGCAGTCTTCCGGCGGCAGCAGGCGAGCGAGGTCGGCACAGGGATCGGTGCCTCGCAGCTGATGGCGCAGCGCATGCACGAAGGCGATGAGGCGCGCGGCCGCCACGCCGGCGTGCGCGGGGGAGTCGCCCAGGGTCAGCGCCTGGCGCACCAGCGAGCGCGTTTCATTGAGCAGGGTGCCCCACAGCGTGCGGGCTTCCCAGTAGCGTGAATAGCTCGTGCTGTTCCTGAAGCCCAGGAAGATCGCCAGCGTGAGGCCGATGAGCGAGAAGGGCACGAAGTTGAGCGGCACCTTCCATTGAAAAAGCCGCCCGTGCAGTACCGTCACCAGCACCGCGAAGGCGGTGGTCCACAACAGCTGCGGCACGATGTCCGGCAGGACCGAGCCGCGCCACACGAAGAGCATGCGCAGCCAATGAGGGCGGGGTCGGACGATCATCGGGCGGCCATTATCCCCGCGTGCCGGCCTCGTGCCCCCGGGGTCACAGAATGGCGCTCTCACCAACACCCTCGGCATTTGCCGATCCACGCACCATGTTGACCTACGCAATCCAGAGAGTCGGCTACGACTACAAGCAGACGGACCCGCAGGGAGAGACGAACCTGATCGCCTTCATGGCCGCCATCGACGCCTTCCCGTGGACCGAGCAACTCGCGCTGTGGGACGAGCAGCAGGACGGCCCGCTGCCGACGCTGGTGCTGCAGAACGAGCCCGACCAGCGGGAGCTCTGGATCTCGGCGCTGGGCGACGAACGCAACCGCAGCTACCAGCTGCAGTCGGTGTCGATCCAGATGCGCAAGGGCTTCTTCGGCAAGGCGAAGCCGGAGCAGGACGCGGCGGTCGTGGACGAGTGCAGCCGCGCGGAGGTCGATCGCCTCTGCGAGCTTTTCTGCGACGGGCAGTACGAGGTTTTCGATCGCGAGGTGGCAAGGCTCGCCGCGCGGGATGGCGGCGACTGAGCTAGACGGCGCGACTCGCGCCCGGGTCTGCTATGTTTTGCCCGCCGTTCCTCCCTTGTCGCAACTCGATCGATCTGTCTTGAACTCCATCAGCTTCCACCCCAACCGCTTCGACGCCGCCATCGTCGACCTCGACGGCACCATGGTCGACACGCTCGGCGACTTCGCCGCGTCGCTGAACCGCATGCTTGCCGATCTTTCCCTGCCGGCGGTCGAGCCGGCTGCGATCGAGCGCATGGTGGGCAAGGGGTCGGAGCACCTGATCCATTCCGCGCTCGTGCACGTGATGGCGCCGACCGAAGGCGACGCTGCCGACGCCAGGGCGCGCGCATTGTTCGAGCGTGCCTGGGAGCGCTATCAGCACCACTACCTGGCGGTGAACGGCCAGCACTCGGCCGTGTACGCGGGCGTGATCGACGGCCTGAAGGCCCTGCGCGCGCAGGGCCTGCGGCTGGCGTGCCTCACGAACAAGCCGACGTCGTTCGCGAAGCCGCTGCTGGCCGAGAAGGGGCTCGACGGGTTCTTCGAGCTGGTGTTCGGCGGGGACGCCTTCGAGCGCAAGAAGCCCGATCCGCTGCCGCTGCTGAAGACCTGCGAGGCGCTGGGCACGGCGCCCGCGCGCACGCTGATGGTGGGCGATTCGAGCAACGACGCGCGTGCCGCGCGCGCCGCCGGCTGCCCCGTGGTGCTCGTGACCTACGGCTACAACCACGGCGAGCCGGTGCGGGCGGTGGATGCCGACGGCTTCGTGGATTCGCTGGCCGAACTCGCGGCCGCCTGACCTGAGCTGTTCGGCTACTGCTTGCCGAGCAGCGCGTCCTTCAGCTTCCAGTCCGCCGGGTTCGGCCCCAGCCAGATGCGCAGCAGGGCGTTGAAGAAGGCCGGCTCCTTCACCGGGTCGGGCTGAGGCACGCCGCGCACGGTGATCACGGTGCCCGTGCCTGGCACCCAGTCGATGTTGAAGGTGTCGCCGGTCTTCAGCTGTTTCTGGTCCGCGAACATCTGGCCCATGCGCAGCAGCCCTGGAATGAGGTTGACCATTTCGCTCTTGGGCGAGTTCTCTTCCACGCCCTTGGTGAAGAGCTTGCCGAGTTCGTTCGCGTCGATGTCGCGCAGCATCGTGATGGCCACGCGCTTGGGACCCGGCGCGGCCAGCGCCTCTTCCGGCGTCGACACCTTCTTGCCCACGTACAGCCCCGCCGTGTAGACCTTGAAGATGGCCTTGTAGCGAATGCCCGCGCCGTTGAGCTGCAGCGCACTGCCATGCAGGTCCATGCGGTCTTCGAGCTTGACGCCGGCCACATCGACCTGCGCCGCCGCGGCACCGGACGCGGCAGCGGCAAGACAGGCCGCCAGGGCGAGCCGGGAGAACACGGTCGGGAGCGAAAAAGCTGGCACGGGAGGTCTCCTCGGTATTTTGCGAACGGTCGTGCGAATGTATCTTTTCGTTTTATGGGCAACCTCGGGATGAACCCTGAAGCCGCGCCGAAGCGGCCGTTGTTGTGCGAACCGGCGTTTTCGTGGGCTAAACTCGGCCTTCCATGTTCGTTCATCACATCAATCAAACAGGTGAAGGCAGCCGGGGAGCCTGGCCCTGGCGTAGCCATACTTCGCTGACTGTTTGATTGCACGGCGCACGCCGTGCGCCCGCGGTTCCGGATCGACACATACTCGACGACGCCGGACCACCCGTGAATGACCTTGCCCCCGGCCAAAGGAGCGTCGGCTGGCAATTGGAGAACGAACCCGTGATCACCGAACTTGAATTCAAGAGCCTCAGCGCCCAGGGCTACAACCGCATTCCGCTGATGGCCGAGGCCTTCGCCGACCTCGAGACGCCTCTTTCCCTCTATCTCAAGCTCGCCCATTCGCAAGGCGGCGGCAAGCACAGCTTCCTGCTCGAATCCGTGGTGGGCGGCGAGCGCTTCGGGCGCTACAGCTTCATCGGGCTGCCCGCGAGGACCTTGCTGCGCGCCAGCGGCTTCGGCGCCGAGGCCGTCACCGAAGTGGTGACCGACGGGCAGGTGGTGGAAACCGTCAAGGGCAATCCGCTCGACTTCGTCGCCGAGTACCAGAAGCGCTTCAAGGTGGCGCTGCGCCCGGGCCTTCCCCGCTTCTGCGGCGGCCTTGCCGGCTATTTCGGCTACGACACCGTGCGCCACATCGAGCGCAAGCTCGAAAAAAGCTGCCCGCCCGACACGCTGGGCTGCCCCGACATCCTGCTGCTGCAGTGCGAGGAACTGGCCGTCATCGACAACCTCTCGGGCAAGCTGTACCTCATCGTCTATGCCGATCCGAAGCAGCCCGAGGCCTATGCAGTGGGCAAGCGCCGCCTGAGGGAACTCAAGGAAAAGCTCAAGTACTCGGTGAGCGCCCCCATCGTGAAGCCCACGCAGCCGCATCCGCCCGAGCGCAGCTTCGCCAAGGCCGACTACCTTGCGGCCGTGGAGCGCGCCAAGGAAATGATCGCCGCCGGCGACTTCATGCAGGTGCAGGTGGGACAGCGCATCAGCAAGCGCTACACCGAGTCGCCGCTGTCGCTGTACCGCGCGCTGCGCTCGCTGAACCCTTCGCCCTACATGTACTACTACAACCTCGGCGACTTCCACGTGGTGGGCGCGTCGCCCGAGATCCTGGTGCGCCAGGAAAACACGGGCGAGGGCGAGCAGAAGATCACCATCCGCCCGCTGGCCGGCACGCGTCCGCGCGGCGCGTCGATCGAGCTGGACAAGGCGGCCGAGGTGGAGCTCATCAACGACCCGAAGGAGCGCGCCGAGCACGTGATGCTGATCGACCTCGCGCGCAACGACATCGGCCGCATCGCCAAGACCGGCACCGTGAAGGTGACCGAAGCCTTCGCGGTGGAGCGCTACAGCCACGTGATGCACATCGTGAGCAACGTTGAAGGCACGCTGAAGGACGGCATGACCGCCATCGACGTGCTCAAGGCCACCTTCCCGGCCGGCACGCTGACCGGCGCCCCCAAGGTGCATGCGATGGAGCTGATCGACCAGCTGGAGCCCACCAAGCGCGGCCTCTACGGAGGCGCCTGCGGCTACATCAGCTATGCGGGCGACATGGACGTGGCCATCGCCATCCGCACCGGCATCGTGAAGGACCAGATGCTGCACGTGCAGGCCGCGGCCGGCGTGGTGGCCGACTCGGTGCCCGAGCTCGAGTGGAAGGAAACGGAAGCCAAGGCGCGCGCACTCCTGCGTGCCGCCGAACTGGTCGAGGAAGGCCTGGAATGATGAGCAACGCACAGGATATTCAGAACGACTTCTCGCACGAGATCATCGGCGCCGCCGTCGAGGTGCAGCGCGTGCTCGGCACGGGGCTCGACGAAGCCGCCTATGCCGCGGCGCTGGCCATCGAGCTGGCCGAGCGCGAGATCGGCTTCACGCGCGACGTGGCGCTGTCGGCCAGTTACAAGGGCCGCTCGCTGGGCGAAGTCTACCGCGCGGGCTTCGTGATCGAGCAGTCGGTCATCGTGGAGCTCAAGGCGGTCGACGTGCTGACCGACCTGCATCGCGCGCAGGTGCTGGCCGCGCTGCGGCTGTCGGGCCTCAAGCTGGGCCTGCTGATCAACTTCAACGTGTTCCCCGTCGTCAAGGGCGTCCACCGGATTGTGAGCAAGCCATGAAACTGCTGATGATCGACAACTACGACAGCTTCACCTACAACATCGTCCAGTACTTCGGCGAGCTGGGCGCGGACGTGCAGGTGCACCGCAACGACGAGATCACCGTGGCGCAGATCGGCGAACTCATCGCCTCCGGCGTGACGCGGCTGGTGGTGTCGCCCGGGCCGTGTTCGCCGGCGGAAGCGGGCGTGTCGGTGGCCGCCATCGAGGCATTTGCCGGCAAGCTGCCCATTCTGGGCGTGTGCCTGGGGCACCAGGCCATCGGCGCGGCCTTCGGCGGCAAGATCGTGCGCGCGCAGCAGCTGATGCACGGCAAGACCAGCGAGATCACGACCACGCAGGAAGGCGTGTTCGCGGGGCTGCCGCAGAAGTTCGTCGTCAACCGCTATCACTCGCTGTCCATCGAGCGCGAGAGTTGTCCCAAGGCGCTGGCTGTCACCGCCTGGACCGACGACGGCGAGATCATGGGGGTGCGGCACACCGGATTCGCGCACGACGTGCGCATCGAAGGCGTGCAGTTCCACCCCGAATCCATCCTGACGGAGCACGGCCACGCCATGCTCAAGAACTTCCTGGACTGAGCCATCATGACCGACCGCACCCACCTCGTCGACCTGCGCAGCGACACCGTCACCCAACCCACGCCCGCGATGCGCGAGGCCATGATGGCGGCGCCGCTGGGCGACGACGTCTTCGGCACCGATCCGAGCGTGAATGCGCTGCAGGAAAAGATCGCCGCCATGCTCGGCTTCGAGGCCGCGCTGTTCGTGCCGACCGGCACGCAGAGCAACCTTTGCGCGATTCTTTCGCACTGCGGCCGGGGCGACGAATACATCGTCGGCCAGCAGGCGCATTGCTACCGCTGGGAAGGCGGCGGCGCGGCGGTGTTCGGCAGCGTGCAGCCGCAGCCGCTCGACCATGCGCCCGACGGCACGCTGCCGCTCGCGCAGATCGAGGCCGCCGTCAAGCCCGACGACGCGCACTTCGCGCGCACGCGGCTGCTGGCGCTGGAGAACACGCTGGGCGGCAAGCTGCTGCCCTTCGACTACGTGCAGGCTGCGACCGACCTGGCGAAGAGCAAGGGGCTGCAGCGGCATCTGGACGGCGCACGGATCTTCAATGCGGCGACCGCGCAGGCTGCGTTGAACAAGCGCAGCGACATCCGCGCGGAAGCCCGCCGCATCGCGCAGTGCTTCGACAGCGTGTCGGTGTGCTTCAGCAAGGGCCTGGGCGCGCCCATCGGCTCGGCGCTGGTGGGCTCGCGCGAGCTCATCGCGCGTGCGCACCGCGTTCGCAAGATGGCGGGCGGCGGCATGCGGCAGGCCGGCCTGCTGGCGGCGGCGGCATCGCATGCGCTCGACCATCACATCGACCGCCTGGCCGACGACCATGCGCTGGCGCAGCGGCTCGCACAGGGGCTCGAGGGCATCGAGGGTCTGAAGGTCGAGGCGCCGCACACCAACATCGTGTTCGTCGATCTTGCGGGTGCCGCGCAGGCGCGATCCGCGGAGCTGCTCGCGAGCCTGAACCAGCAGGGCATTCTTGCGACGGGGCTCTACCGGCTGCGCTTCGTGACGCACCTCGATGTCGATGCCGCCGGCGTCGACCGCGCGGTCACAGCGATTCGCGGATTCTTCAACGCCTGAGCCCCGGGGGAGCGAGATGCCCGATCTTCCTCATCTGCTCGCCTTCATCGCCGCCGGCTGGCTGCTCAACCTGACACCGGGGCCCGACGTGCTGTACGTCGTGACCAATTCGCTGCGCTCCGGCGTGCGCGCCGGCATCATGGCGGGACTCGGCATCACGGCGGGCTGCTTCATCCACATCTTCGCCGCCGCCGTGGGCGTCGGCACGCTGATGGCGACGTCGGCCACCGCCTTCACGGTGCTCAAGTACATCGGCGCGGCGTACCTGCTGTACCTCGGCGCGCGCATGTTGCTGTCGCGCGCGAAGCCGCCGGCCGACCTGCGGGCCGAGGCGGCGGCGGCCGGCGAGCGCAGCCTGAAGGCGATCTTCCTGGGCGGCTTCTGGACCAACGTGCTCAACCCCAAGGTCGCGCTTTTCTTCCTGGCCTTCGTGCCGCAATTCATCGCGCCCGGCGCCGGCAACACGGCGCTCTGCTTCGTGCTGCTGGGCGTGCTGTTCAACGTCAACGCCATTCCCGTGAACATCGGCTGGGCCGTCGCCGCGGGCTGGATGGCGCGCCGCAGCGCCGTTCAGAAGGGCATGCACTGGCTCGACCGCGCCGCCGGCGTGCTGTTCATCGGCTTCGGCCTCAAGCTTGCGTTCACCGATGCGCCCGCCGTTCGCGTCGGCCGCTGATTCACCCCGAGGAGACTTTCCATGATCACCCCCCAGGAAGCGCTGCAGCGCACCATCGAACACCGCGAAGTCTTCCACGACGAGATGCTGCACATCGTGCGCCTCATCATGAGCGGCGAGTGCTCGCCGGTGATGATGGCCGCGCTGATCACCGGCCTGCGCGTGAAGAAGGAAACCATCGGCGAGATCACCGCCGCCGCGCAGGTGATGCGCGAGGTGTCGACCAAGGTGCCGGTGATCGATACGACCAACCTCGTCGACATCGTCGGCACCGGTGGCGACGGCTCGCACACCTTCAACATCTCGACCTGCTCGATGTTCGTGGCAGCCGCCGCGGGCGCCAAGGTGAGCAAGCACGGCGGGCGCAGCGTGTCGAGCAAGTCGGGCAGCGCCGACGTGCTGGAGTCGCTGGGCGTGAACATCAACCTGAAGCCCGAGCAGATCGCGCGCTCCATCGAGGAGTGCGGCATCGGCTTCATGTTCGCGCCGAACCACCATCCCGCGATGAAGAACGTCGCGCCGGTGCGCAAGGAGCTCGGCATCAAGACGATCTTCAACATCCTCGGGCCGCTGACCAATCCGGCCGGCGCGCCGAACATCCTGATGGGCGTGTTCCACCCCGACCTCGTGGGCATCCAGGTGCGCGCGCTGCAGCGCCTGGGCACCGAGCATGCGATGGTGGTCTACGGCCGCGACGGCATGGATGAGATTTCGCTCGGCGCGGCCACCATGGTGGGCGAACTGAAGGACGGCGAGATCCGCGAGTACGAACTGCACCCCGAGGATTTCGGCTTCGCGATGTCGAGCAACCGCGCGCTGCGCGTGGAAACGCCGGAGCAGTCGAAGGCCATGCTGCTGGGTGTGCTCGACAATCAGGCCGGCCCCGCGCTGGACATCGTGCTGCTGAACGCCGGCGCCGCGCTGTACGCGGCCAACGTGGTCGATTCAGTGGCCGCGGGCGTCGAGCGTTCGCGTGCCGCCATTGCGTCGGGTGCCGCCAAGGCCAAGCTCGCGGAGCTGGTCAAGGCATCCGCCACCGTCTGAACACAGAGAAACCGGGAGCACCAGAAACCCCATGTCCGACATCCTCGACAAGATCGTTGCCGTCAAGCACCAGGAGGTCGCCGCGGCCCGCAAGCGCGCGTCGCTCGAAGCCGTGCGCTTCGACGCGGAGAGCCGCATGCTCACGCGTGATTTCGAAGCCGCCTTGCGCGCCAAGATCGCCGCGGGCCACGCTGCGGTGATTGCCGAAGTCAAGAAGGCCAGCCCGAGCAAGGGCGTGCTGCGCGCGGACTTCATTCCGGCCGACATCGCGCAGAGCTATGCGGAGGGCGACGGCACGGTCAGTGCGGCTTGCCTCTCGGTATTGACCGAAAAGCAGTTCTTCCAGGGCGGCGTCGACTATCTCAAGCAGGCGCGTGCCTCGTGCGACCTGCCGGTGCTGCGCAAGGATTTCATCGTCGATGAATACCAGGTGTACGAATCGCGCGCGATGGGCGCCGATGCGATCCTGCTGATCGCCGCATGCCTCGACGACGCACAGATGAAGGACTACGAAGCCATCGCGCGCGGGCTGGACATGGCGGTGCTGGTGGAGGTGCACGACGCGGCCGAACTCGACCGCGCGCTGAAGCTCAGGACGGCGCTGATCGGCGTCAACAACCGCAATCTGCGCAACTTCGAGGTGTCGATCCAGGCGACCATCGACCTGCTGCCCAGGCTGCCGAACGACCGCCTGCCAGTGACGGAGTCGGGCATCGGTACGCGCGAGGACGTGGCCACGCTGCGGGCCGCAGGCGTCAACGCCTTCCTGGTCGGCGAGGCCTTCATGCGTGCCAAGGAACCCGGCGAGGCCCTCGCTGCGTTGTTCAAATGAGCCGGCCAGACCAGCTGTCGAGCAGCGATCCCGCCGACTGGCCCGTGGCGCCGGGCTGGCAGCTGTTGGTCGATGATTTCTTTGCCAGCGCGGCGGGGCAGAAGCTGCAGGGCTTTCTGCGCGAGCGGCTCGATGCTGGCGCGGTGATCTTCCCGCCGCAGCCGCTGCGGGCGCTGGAGCTCACGCCGCCGGAGGACGTGCGCGTGGTCATCCTGGGTCAGGACCCGTACCACGGGCGCGGGCAGGCCGAAGGGCTGGCGTTCTCGGTGGCGCCCGGGGTGGCGCTGCCGCCGTCGCTGCGCAACATCTTCAAGGAACTGCAGCGTGATCTCGGCACGCCGCCCCCTGCATTCCCCAATCCGGGCGGCAGCTTGGTGAAGTGGGCGACGCATGGCGTGCTGCTGCTCAACACCTGCCTGACGGTCGAGGAGGCCCAGCCCGCCAGCCACGCAGGCAAGGGCTGGGAGGTGCTGACGGATACCGTCATCCGCCATGTTTCAGGTGGAGAAAAACCTGTTGTTTTTATGCTCTGGGGTTCGCACGCGCAAAGTAAGCGGGCGTTGATTGATGTTGGGCGACATAAGGTGCTGATGTCGAATCATCCGTCGCCTCTTTCGGCCCTGAGGCCGCCTGTGCCGTTCATCGGCTGCGGCCATTTTGGCGAAGCCCGTGCCTGGCGTGAGGCGCAGCAGCCGGCGGGGTGAAAACTTAGGCGATAATCGTGGGCTAACGCTTCGAGCGGTTTTCCTGCATCTTCGTTGATGCATGGGTTTCCGGGTAGTCACAAAACCGTGCTATATTTCGAGGTTCGCCGGAGAGGTGGCCGAGTGGTTAATGGCAGCAGACTGTAAATCTGCCCTCTTACGAGTACGCTGGTTCGAATCCAGCCCTCTCCACCAGCGATGAATTTGGTTTCTAAGAGCGATTGGATCTAGCGCTTTGGGTGCCTTGAAGTGCCCCCGATGCGGGAGTAGTTCAATGGTAGAACCCCAGCCTTCCAAGCTGATGACGCGGGTTCGATTCCCGTCTCCCGCTCCAGAGACTCGGTTCGTTGTTGAGGCGATGTGAATTCGTAACTTTGTTACAAAAGCCCTTTTGGCTCAGTGGTAGAGCACTCCCTTGGTAAGGGAGAGGTCGCGGGTCCGATTCCCGCAAAGGGCACCAGTTTTTGGGGGTTGCAACGGCAGCTTTGCAACCCATCTGCATACGTTGAAAACGTTTTTTTCGGAGTCGAAAAATGGCAAAAGGTAAATTCACCCGCACCAAGCCTCACGTCAACGTGGGCACGATCGGTCACGTCGACCACGGCAAGACCACGCTGACGGCTGCGATCGCAACGGTGCTGTCGGCCAAGTTCGGCGGCGAAGCCAAGGCCTACGACCAGATCGACGCTGCGCCTGAAGAAAAGGCCCGCGGCATCACGATCAACACCGCGCACGTCGAGTACGAAACGGCCAACCGCCACTACGCACACGTCGACTGCCCCGGCCACGCCGACTACGTGAAGAACATGATCACCGGCGCCGCCCAGATGGACGGCGCGATCCTGGTGTGCTCGGCCGCCGACGGCCCGATGCCCCAGACCCGTGAACACATCCTGCTGGCTCGCCAGGTGGGCGTGGGCTACATCATCGTGTTCCTGAACAAGTGCGACATGGTCGACGACAAGGAACTGCTCGAGCTGGTCGAAATGGAAGTTCGCGAACTCCTCGACAAGTACGAATTCCCCGGCGACGACACCCCCATCATCCACGGCTCGGCCAAGCTCGCCCTGGAAGGCGACAAGGGCGAACTGGGCGAAGGCGCCATCATGAAGCTGGCCGAAGCCCTGGACACGTACATCCCGACGCCCGAGCGCGCCGTGGACGGCACGTTCCTGATGCCCGTGGAAGACGTGTTCTCGATCTCGGGTCGCGGCACCGTGGTGACCGGCGCCGTCGAGCGCGGCGTGATCAAGGTTGGTGAAGAAATCGAAATCGTGGGCATCCGCCCGACGGTCAAGACCACCTGCACCGGCGTGGAAATGTTCCGCAAGCTGCTGGACCAGGGTCAAGCCGGCGACAACGTGGGCGTGCTGCTGCGCGGCACGAAGCGCGAAGAAGTCGAGCGCGGCCAAGTGCTGTGCAAGCCCGGCTCGATCAAGCCGCACACGCACTTCACCGCCGAGGTGTATGTCCTGTCGAAGGACGAAGGCGGCCGTCACACGCCGTTCTTCAACAACTATCGCCCGCAGTTCTACTTCCGCACGACGGACGTGACCGGCGCGATCGAGCTGCCCAAGGACAAGGAAATGGTCATGCCCGGCGACAACGTCAGCATCACCGTCAAGCTGATCAACCCGATCGCGATGGAAGAAGGCCTGCGCTTCGCCATCCGTGAAGGCGGCCGCACCGTGGGTTCGGGCGTCGTTGCCAAGATCCTCGACATCTAAGTCGGGCGCAAAGAGTACCGGAGGGGTATAGCTCAATTGGCAGAGCGTCGGTCTCCAAAACCGAAGGTTGTAGGTTCGATTCCTACTGCCCCTGCCACTTAGGTGGCACCCCTAAAGCCCATCGTGACCCGATGGGCTTCGGCGTCTCAAGAGACGCATTGAATTGAAGGCCTACAGGCCACAGGAAATCAGCCAACCATGGCCACATCTCAAATCGAAACCGTGAGCACCGGCGCCGACAAGGCCAAATTGGCCGTGGCTGTCGTGCTGGCAGTGGGCGCCATCGTGGCGTTCTACCTGCTGTCGCGCCAAGGCTCGGTGGTGCAATGGGCTGCGCTGCTGGTCGGCCTGGCTGCGGCCGTGGCCGCCTTCGGCAGCTCCGAGAGTGGCCGTCAGTTGTGGGCCTTCGGCCGCGACTCGTGGCGCGAGGTCAAGAAGGTCGTCTGGCCGACCCGCAAGGAAGCGATGCAGATGACGGCCTATGTGTTCGCCTTCGTGGCGATCATGTCCGTCTTCCTCTGGCTCACCGACAAGACGCTCGAATGGGTGTTTTTCGACCTCATTCTGGGCTGGAGAAAATAAATGACCGACGACGCAGTTGAAACCACGCCGAGCACGCCGGAGGAAGAAAACACCTCCGTGCTTGCTCCCGCCGCCAACCCAGATCTGCGTTGGTACGTGGTGCATGCCTATTCGGGCATGGAAAAGGCTGTCGAGCGCAACATCACCGAGCGCATCAACCGCGCCGGCATGCAGGACAAGTTCGGCCGCATCCTGGTTCCGACCGAAGAAGTGGTCGAAATCAAGAACGGCCAGAAGCGCACCACGGAGCGCCGCTTCTTCCCGGGCTATGTGCTGGTCGAAATGATCATGGACGACGAGAGCTGGCACCTGGTGAAGCACACCAACAAGGTGACCGGTTTCGTGGGCGGTGCCAAGAACCGTCCGGCCCCGATCTCGCAGAAAGAGGTCGAGGACATCGTCAGCCAGATGCAGCAGGGCACCGAAAAGCCGCGCCACAAGGTCGAATTCACCGTCGGCGAATTCGTGCGCGTCAAGGAAGGCCCGTTCACCGACTTCAACGGCACGGTCGAGGAAGTCAACTACGAGAAGAGCAAGGTCAGCGTGTCGGTCATGATTTTCGGCCGTGCGACCCCTGTGGAACTCGAATTCAGCCAGGTCGAAAAGACCTGACGACCCACCGGCCTTTGCGCCGGTGTCATTGTTTCCGGCTGCGCGCTGTCCGACTCGGCGCGCGGCCTTGATCCCGAAGAGTCGTTTAACCCCGGGGAGCCTTGGCCGCAAGCCAAGGCGATATCACCCGCAAGGAGCAAAGCATGGCGAAAAAAATCGTCGGCTTCATCAAGCTGCAAGTCCCAGCTGGTAAGGCCAACCCGTCCCCGCCGATCGGTCCCGCACTCGGTCAGCGTGGTCTGAACATCATGGAATTCTGCAAGGCGTTCAACGCGCAAACGCAGAGCTACGAGCCGGGTCTGGCACTGCCGGTGGTCATCACCGCTTTCGCCGACAAGAGCTTCACCTTCATCATCAAGTCGCCGCCGGCCGGCGTGCTGATCAAGAAGGCGATCAAGCTCGACAAGGGTTCCGCACGTCCGCACACCGACAAGGTCGGCAAGATCACGCGCGCCCAGCTCGAAGAGATCGCAAAGACCAAGATGAAGGACCTGACCGCGGCCGACATGGACGCAGCAGTTCGCACCATCGCCGGTACCGCCCGCTCGATGGGCGTGAATGTGGAGGGCGTGTAAATGTCCAAGATCACCAAGAAGCAAAAGTCGCTCGAAGGCAAGGTCGACAGCAACAAGCTGTACCCGCTGGCTGACGCGATCACCATCGTCAAGGACGCTGCCACCGCCAAGTTCGACGAATCGATCGACGTGGCTGTGCAGCTCGGCATCGATGCGAAGAAGTCGGACCAGGTCGTGCGTGGCGCCGTCGTGCTGCCCAACGGCACCGGCAAGACCAAGCGCGTCGCCGTGTTCGCCCAGGGCGCCAAGGCTGAAGAAGCCAAGGCCGCCGGCGCCGACATCGTCGGCATGGACGACCTGGCCGCCATGGTCAAGGCTGGCGACATGCCTTTCGACGTCGTGATCGCTGCCCCCGATGCCATGCGCGTCGTCGGTACGCTCGGTCAGATCCTCGGCCCGCGCGGCCTGATGCCGAACCCGAAGGTCGGCACCGTGACCCCGGACGTCGCCACGGCAGTGAAGAACGCCAAGGCCGGTCAGGTTCAGTTCCGCGTCGACAAGGCCGGCATCGTGCACGGCACGATCGGCCGTCGCTCGTTCGACAACGACAAGCTGCAAGGCAACCTCGCCGCGCTGATCGACGCTCTGGTCAAGGCCAAGCCCGCGACCAGCAAGGGCGTGTACCTGCGCAAGGTGGCCGTGTCGTCGACCATGGGTCTGGGTGTCCGCGTGGACACGCAAACCATCTCGGCGAGCTAAAGAGATTTGCTCCACCTCGCAAGGGTGGGGCGGATGTGGTGGGTCGCGGCGGCTTCGGTTGCCGCGGGCCATCCAAGACCGCTGGTGTGCAGGGTGCTGCACTTAATCGCCGGACCTCCCTGTCCGGTATCCAGCGCAGATGGCGATCCCGCTGCAAGGAATTTGTTTTTTGTTCCTGACAGTTGGTCGCTGCATGAAGCGCGATCCGAGGCCCTGGCCGAAGGTCGCATTAAAAGGAGTAGACCTTGAGTCTGAATCGCAGTGAGAAAGAAGCGGTCATCAGTGATGTGACCAGCCTCGCCGCAAAAGCTCAAACGCTCGTGATGGCGGAATACCGTGGCATCACGGTGGCCGACATGACCAAACTGCGCAACGAAGCTCGCAGCAAGGGTGTGAGCCTGAGTGTTCTGAAGAACACCCTGGCCCGCCGTGCTGTCGCTGGTAGCGCGTTTGAGATTGTTGGCGACCAGATGACCGGTCCGCTGATCTACGGCTTCTCCGAAGACGCTGTGGCCGCCGCCAAGGTGGTGGCCGATTTCGCGAAGACCAACGACAAGCTGGTCATTCGCGGCGGCGCCTTCGGTGGCAAGGCCCTGGACGTCGACGGCGTGAAGCAACTGGCCAACATCCCTTCGAAGGAAGTGCTGCTGGCGCAACTGCTGGGCTTGATGCAATCCCCCATCTCTCGTACCGCCCGCGTGCTCGCGGCGCTGGCCGAGAAGCGTGGTGGTGGCGAAGCTGCACCCGCCGATGCACCGGCAGAAGCACAGGCCGCTTGAGCCTGCGTTTGAAATATTCAACCCAATTGTTAGGAAACAAAAATGGCATTCGATAAAGACGCATTTCTGACCGCGCTCGACAGCATGACGGTCCTGGAACTCAACGACCTGGTCAAGGCCATCGAAGAGAAGTTCGGCGTGAGCGCCGCTGCAATGGCCGCTCCCGCAGCTGGCGGCGGCGCTGCCGCTCCGGCCGCTGAAGAGAAGACCGAGTTCAACGTCATGCTGATGGATGCTGGCGCGAACAAGGTCTCGGCGATCAAGGCAGTGCGCGAAATCACCGGCCTGGGCCTCAAGGAAGCCAAGGACCTGGTGGAAGCCGCTCCCAAGGCTGTCAAGGAAGGCCTGTCGAAGGCTGACGCTGAAGCCGCCAAGAAGAAGCTGGAAGACGCCGGCGCCAAGGTGGAACTGAAGTAATTCAGACCCCCTAGAGGGCTGGAGGCGCCTGAAAAGGCCCTCCAGCCTTTGCCGCTTTCAGAGCGCACCCGAAAGCCGCCGCATCGACGCGGTTTTCGAGTGTCTTCTGACCCCGACTGCAGAAGACCCCTTGGTTCGGGCGATGTGCAACGCATCGCTGTCCGCCAACGGCTGGTAGTGGCCAGCCGCCAAGCAGTGGTGCCTCGGCACCTCTGACAAGTCGCTGAAGATCTCAAGCTCCGGAGCTCTCATGGCCCAATCGTCCGCGTACAGTTACACCGAACGCAAGCGCATCCGAAAAAGTTTCGGCAATCGCGACAGCGTCGTAGAAATCCCCTACCTGCTGCAGATGCAGAAAGACGCGTACACCGCGTTCCTGCAAGCCGGCATTCCCCCGAAACAACGTACCGTCGAAGGCCTGCAGGCCGCGTTCGACGCCGCCTTCCCGATCGTCTCGCACAACGGTTTTGTCGAGATGAAGTTCCTCGAGTACAACCTCGCGAAACCCGCCTTCGACGTGCGCGAATGCCAGACCCGCGGTCTGACCTTCGCCTCGGCGGTGCGCGCCAAGGTCCAGCTCATCATCTATGACCGCGAGTCGTCGACTTCGCAGTCGAAGGTGGTCAAGGAAGTGAAGGAACAAGAGGTCTACATGGGCGAAGTGCCGCTCATGACGGACAAGGGTTCGTTCATCATCAACGGCACGGAACGCGTGATCGTTTCGCAGCTGCACCGTTCGCCGGGCGTGTTCTTCGAACACGACAAGGGCAAGACGCACAGCTCGGGCAAGCTGCTGTTCTCGGCCCGCGTGATCCCCTACCGCGGTTCGTGGCTCGACTTCGAGTTCGACCCGAAGGACATGCTGTACTTCCGCGTCGACCGTCGCCGCAAGATGCCGGTCACGATCCTGCTGAAGGCCATCGGCCTGAACCCGGAATCGATCCTCGCGAACTTCTTCGTGAACGACAACTTCCGCCTGATGGACAGCGGCGCGCAGATGGAGTTCGTCTCCGAGCGCCTGCGCGGCGAAGTCGCGCGCTTCGACATCACCGACAAGTCGGGCAAGGTCGTGGTCGCCAAGGACAAGCGCGTCACCGCGCGCCACACGCGCGAACTCGAACAGGGCGGCACCACGCACATCAGCGTGCCGGAAGACTTCCTGATCGGCCGCGTGATCGCCCGCAACATCGTCGATGCCGACTCCGGTGAAATCCTGGCCAAGGCCAACGACGAGCTGACCGAAGCGCTGCTGAAGAAGCTGCGCACGGCCGGCGTGCAGGACGTGCAGGTCATCTACACGAACGAACTGGACCAGGGCGCGTACATCTCGCAGACGTTGCGCATCGACGAAACCGTCGACGAGTTCGCAGCGCGCGTGGCCATCTACCGCATGATGCGCCCCGGCGAGCCGCCGACGGAAGACGCAGTGCAGGCCCTGTTCCAGCGCCTGTTCTACAACCCGGACACGTACGACCTGTCGCGCGTCGGCCGCATGAAGTTCAACGCCAAGGTCGGCCGCGACGAATCGACCGGCCCGATGGTGCTGACCAACGAAGACATCCTGGCCGTGGTCAAGATCCTCGTCGACCTGCGCAACGGCAACGGCGAAGTCGACGACATCGACCACCTGGGCAACCGCCGCGTGCGTTGCGTTGGCGAACTGGCCGAAAACCAGTACCGCACCGGCCTGGCACGTATCGAGAAGGCCGTGAAGGAACGTCTGGGTCAAGCGGAGCAAGAGCCGCTGATGCCGCACGACCTGATCAACAGCAAGCCGATCTCGGCCGCGCTGAAGGAATTCTTCGGTGCTTCGCAGCTGTCGCAGTTCATGGACCAGACGAACCCGCTGTCCGAAATCACCCACAAGCGCCGCGTGTCGGCCCTTGGCCCGGGCGGTCTGACGCGTGAACGTGCAGGCTTCGAAGTGCGCGACGTGCACGTGACCCATTACGGCCGCGTGTGCCCGATCGAAACGCCCGAAGGCCCGAACATCGGCCTGATCAACTCGCTGGCCCTGTACGCCCGCCTGAACGAATACGGCTTCATCGAGACGCCGTACCGCCGCGTGGTCGACAGCAAGGTCACCAACGAGATCGACTACCTGTCGGCCATCGAGGAAGGCAAGTACGTCATCGCCCAGGCCAACGCGGCCCTGGACAAGGACGGCGTGCTGACCGGCGACCTGGTCTCCGCGCGCGAAGCCGGCGAATCGATCCTGGTCGGTGCCGAACGCATCCAGTACATGGACGTGTCGCCCGCGCAGATCGTGTCGGTGGCCGCCTCGCTCGTGCCGTTCCTCGAGCACGACGACGCGAACCGCGCGCTGATGGGCGCCAACATGCAGCGTCAGGCGGTGCCCGTGCTGCGCCCCGAAAAGCCGATGGTCGGTACCGGTATCGAACGCGTTTCCGCGGTCGACTCGGGCACCGTGGTCACGGCCACCCGTGGCGGTATCGTCGACTACGTCGATGCGACCCGTGTCGTGGTGCGCGTGAACGACGCCGAAGCGGCTGCCGGTGAAGTCGGTGTGGACATCTACAACCTGATCAAGTATCAGCGTTCGAACCAGAACACCAACATCCACCAGCGTCCCATCGTCAAGCGCGGCGACAAGATCGCCAAGGGCGACGTGGTGGCCGACGGCGCATCGACCGACCTCGGCGAACTGGCTCTCGGCCAGAACATGCTGATCGCGTTCATGCCCTGGAACGGCTACAACTTCGAAGACTCGATCCTGATCTCGGAACGCGTCGTCGCGGAAGACCGCTACACCTCGATCCACATCGAGGAACTGGTGGTGATGGCTCGCGACACCAAGCTCGGTGCCGAAGAAATCACGCGCGACATCCCGAACTTGGCCGAGCAGCAGCTCAACCGCCTCGACGAATCCGGCATCATCTATGTCGGCGCCGAAGTGCAGCCGGGCGACACGCTGGTGGGCAAGGTCACGCCGAAGGGCGAGACCACGCTGACGCCTGAAGAGAAGCTGCTTCGCGCCATCTTCGGCGAGAAGGCTTCCGACGTGAAGGACACCTCGCTGCGTGTGGATCAGGGCTCGCAAGGCACCGTGATCGACGTGCAGGTGTTCACCCGCGAAGGCATCACGCGCGACAAGCGCGCCCAGCAGATCATCGACGACGAGCTCAAGCGCTTCCGCCTCGACCTGAACGACCAGCTTCGCATCGTCGAAGCCGACGCGTTCGACCGTATCGAGAAGCTGCTGACCGGCAAGGTCGCCAACGGCGGTCCGAACAAGCTGGCCAAGGGCACCAAGCTCGACAAGGCCTACCTGTCGTCGGTCGAGAAGTTCCACTGGTTCGACATCCGCCCGGCGGAAGACGAAGTGGCGACGCAGCTCGAGTCGATCAAGAACTCGCTGGAACAGACGCGCCACAGCTTCGACCTCGCGTTCGAAGAAAAGCGCAAGAAGCTCACGCAGGGCGACGAGCTGCCCGCGGGCGTGCTCAAGATGGTCAAGGTCTACCTGGCCGTCAAGCGCCGCCTGCAGCCCGGCGACAAGATGGCAGGCCGCCATGGCAACAAGGGTGTGGTGTCGAAGATCGTTCCGGTCGAAGACATGCCCCACATGGCCGACGGCACGCCTTGCGACATCTGCCTGAACCCGCTGGGCGTGCCCTCGCGGATGAACGTGGGCCAGGTGCTCGAAGTGCATCTGGGCTGGGCCGGCAAGGGCGTGGGCCAGCGCATCGGCGACCTGCTGCAGCAGGAGGCCAAGGTGGCCGAGCTGCGCAAGTTCATGGAGCAGCTGTACAACGGCTCGGGCCGTCCGGAAGACCTCAGCCAGCTGAGCGACACCGAACTGCTCGCGATGGCCGCCAACCTGCAAAGCGGCGCCACGTTCGCGACGCCGGTGTTCGACGGCGCCTCGGAAGAGGAAATCCGCGGCATGCTGAAGCTCGCCTACCCGGACGACATCGCCAAGCTCAAGGGCCTGACCGAAACGCGCACGCAGGCGTACCTGTTCGACGGCCGCACCGGCGACCAGTTCGAGCGTCCCGTCACCGTCGGCTACATGCACTTCCTGAAGCTGCACCACCTGGTCGACGACAAGATGCACGCCCGTTCCACCGGCCCGTACTCGCTCGTCACGCAGCAACCGCTGGGCGGCAAGGCGCAGTTCGGCGGCCAGCGTTTCGGGGAAATGGAAGTGTGGGCGCTGGAAGCTTACGGCGCCGCCTACGTCCTGCAGGAAATGCTGACCGTGAAGTCCGACGACGTGCAAGGCCGTACCAAGGTGTACGAAAGCATCGTCAAGGGCGAGCACTCGATCGAAGCCGGCATGCCGGAATCGTTCAACGTGCTGGTCAAGGAAATTCGTTCGCTGGGTCTCGACATCGAGCTCGAGCGTTCTTAATTTGAAAAGGGAAAGAGTCTTATGAAATCGCTACTCGACCTGTTCAAGCAATTCACGCCCGATGAGCATTTCGATGCCATCAAGATCGGCATGGCTTCGCCCGAGAAGATCCGTTCGTGGTCTTTCGGCGAGGTGAAGAAGCCGGAGACGATCAACTACCGCACGTTCAAGCCCGAGCGCGACGGCCTGTTCTGCGCCAAGATCTTCGGCCCCATCAAGGACTACGAGTGCCTGTGCGGCAAGTACAAGCGCCTGAAGCACCGCGGCGTGATCTGCGAGAAGTGCGGCGTTGAAGTCACGCAGACCAAGGTGCGTCGCGAGCGCATGGGTCACATCGACCTGGCCGCGCCCTGCGCCCACATCTGGTTCCTGAAGTCGCTGCCGTCGCGCCTGGGCCTCGTGCTCGACATGACGCTGCGCGACATCGAACGCGTGCTGTACTTCGAAGCCTACGTGATCACCGACCCCGGCATGACCCCGCTGAAGAAGTTCGGCATCATGTCCGAGGACGACTACGACGCGAAGCGCAAGGAATACGGCGACGAATTCATCGCCAAGATGGGCGCCGAAGGCATCAAGGACCTGCTCGAGGGCATCGAACTCGACAGCGAGATCGAACGCCTGCGCGGCGACCTGACCGGCTCCGAAGTCAAGGTCAAGAAGAACTCCAAGCGCCTGAAGGTGCTGGAAGCCTTCCGCAAGTCGGGCATCAAGCCCGAGTGGATGGTGCTCGACGTGCTGCCCGTGCTGCCGCCGGACCTGCGTCCGCTGGTGCCGCTGGACGGCGGCCGCTTCGCGACCTCCGACCTGAACGACCTGTACCGCCGCGTCATCAACCGCAACTCGCGCCTGCGCCGCCTGCTGGAGCTGAAGGCTCCGGAAATCATCGCGCGCAACGAAAAGCGGATGCTGCAAGAGGCGGTCGACTCGCTGCTGGACAACGGCCGCCGTGGCAAGGCCATGACGGGCGCCAACAAGCGCGCGCTGAAGTCGCTGGCCGACATGATCAAGGGCAAGAGCGGCCGCTTCCGCCAGAATCTGCTGGGCAAGCGCGTCGACTACTCGGGCCGTTCGGTCATCGTGGTGGGCCCGACGCTCAAGCTGCACCAGTGCGGCCTGCCGAAGCTGATGGCGCTCGAGCTGTTCAAGCCCTTCATCTTCTCGCGCCTGGAAGCCATGGGCATCGCGACGACGATCAAGGCTGCCAAGAAGGAAGTCGAATCGGGCACGCCGGTGGTCTGGGACATCCTGGAAGAGGTCATCAAGGAGCACCCGGTCATGCTGAACCGCGCTCCCACGCTGCACCGACTGGGCATCCAGGCCTTCGAGCCGATCCTGATCGAAGGCAAGGCCATCCAGCTGCACCCGCTCGTCTGCGCGGCATTCAACGCCGACTTCGACGGCGACCAGATGGCCGTCCACGTGCCGCTGTCGGTGGAAGCGCAGATGGAAGCCCGCACGCTGATGCTGGCCTCCAACAACGTGCTGTTCCCGGCTTCGGGCGAACCGTCGATCGTTCCTTCGCAGGACGTGGTGCTGGGTCTGTACTACACGACCCGCGACCGCATCAACGGCAAGGGCGAGGGCCTGATCTTCTCCGACATCGGTGAAGTGCAGCGCGCGCTCGACGCCAACGAAGTCGAACTCACCGCCAAGGTGGCAGTGCGCATCACGGAGTACACCAAGAACAAGGAAACCGGCGAATTCACGCCGTCGACCTCGCTCGTGGACACCACCGTGGGCCGTGCCCTGCTGTCCGAGATCCTGCCGAAGGGCCTGCCGTTCTCGAACATCAACAAGGCGCTGAAGAAGAAGGAAATCTCCAAGCTCATCAACGTCTCGTTCCGCAAGTGCGGCCTGAAAGAGACCGTGGTGTTCGCCGACAAGCTGCTGCAGAACGGCTTCCGCCTCGCGACCAAGGCCGGTATCTCGATCGCCATCGACGACATGCTGGTGCCTGCCGAGAAGCACGGCATCATCGAGCGCTCCGCCAAGGAAGTGAAGGAGATCGAACAGCAGTACGTCTCCGGTCTCGTGACCTCCGGCGAACGCTACAACAAGGTGGTGGACATCTGGGGCAAGGCCGGCGACGAAGTGTCGAAGGTCATGATGGCCAAGCTGTCGAAGCAGAAGGTCATCGACCGCCATGGCAAGGAAGTCGAGCAGGAGTCCTTCAACTCGATCTACATGATGGCCGACTCGGGCGCCCGCGGTTCCGCGGCCCAGATTCGCCAGGTGGCCGGTATGCGTGGCCTGATGGCCAAGCCGGACGGCTCGATCATCGAGACGCCCATTACCGCGAACTTCCGCGAAGGCCTGAACGTGCTGGAGTACTTCATCTCCACCCACGGTGCCCGCAAGGGTCTGGCCGACACGGCGCTGAAGACGGCGAACTCGGGTTACCTGACCCGTCGTCTGGTCGACGTGACGCAAGACCTGGTCGTGACCGAGCAGGACTGCGGCACGCACGGCGGCTACCTGATGCGCGCCATCGTCGAAGGCGGTGAAGTGATCGAATCGCTGCGCGACCGTATCCTCGGCCGCACCGCAGCCGACGACGTGCTGCACCCGGAAAACCGCTCGGTGCTGCTGAAGGCCGGCGAGATGTTCGACGAGGACACCATCGAGGCGCTGGAAGCGCAAGGCGTCGACGAGGTCAAGGTCCGCACCGCGCTGACCTGCGAAACCCGCTTCGGCATCTGCGCGACCTGCTACGGCCGCGACCTGGGCCGCGGCGGCCTGATCAACATCGGCGAAGCGGTCGGTGTGATCGCCGCGCAGTCCATCGGTGAACCCGGCACGCAGCTGACGATGCGTACCTTCCACATCGGCGGTGCCGCTTCGCGCGCTGCCATCGCCTCGAGCGTGGAAGCCAAGTCGAACGGCTCGATCGGCTTCAACGCCACGATGCGCTACGTGACCAACAGCAAGGGCGAGCTGGTCGTGATTTCGCGTTCGGGCGAGATCGTCATCCATGACGAGCACGGCCGTGAGCGCGAGCGTCACAAGGTGCCGTACGGCGCCACGCTGACGGTCAAGGCGGACCAGCAGATCAAGGCCGGCCACGTGCTCGCCAACTGGGATCCGCTGACCCGCCCGATCATTACCGAGTTCGCCGGCAAGACGCAGTTCGAGAACGTCGAGGAAGGCCTCACGGTTGCGAAGCAGGTGGACGAAGTGACCGGCCTGTCGACCCTGGTGGTCATCGACCCGAAGCGCCGCGGCGCTGCCAAGGTCGTGCGCCCGCAGGTGAAGCTCATCGACGCCTCCGGCGCCGAAGTGAAGATCCCGGGCACCGACCACTCGGTGACGATCGGCTTCCCGATCGGCGCGCTGGTGCAGGTGCGTGACGGCCAGGACGTGGGCCCCGGCGAAGTGCTGGCGCGTATTCCGGTCGAAGGCCAGAAGACCCGCGACATCACCGGCGGTCTGCCGCGCGTTGCCGAGCTGTTCGAAGCCCGCTCGCCGAAGGACAAGGGCATGCTGGCCGAAATGACCGGCACGGTGTCGTTCGGCAAGGAGACCAAGGGCAAGATCCGCCTGCAGATCACCGATCCGGAAGGCACGGTCTGGGAAGACCTCGTGCCGAAGGAAAAGAACATCCTGGTGCACGAAGGCCAGGTGGTGAACAAGGGCGAATCCGTGGTCGACGGCCCGGCGGACCCGCAGGACATCCTGCGCCTGCTGGGTTCCGAAGAACTGGCGCGCTACATCGTGGACGAAGTGCAGGACGTGTACCGCCTGCAGGGTGTGAAGATCAACGACAAGCACATCGAGGTGATCGTTCGCCAGATGCTGCGCCGCGTCGTGGTCGACAACATCGGCGAGACCGGCTACATCTCCGGCGAACAGGTCGAACGCAGCGAAATGCTCAACACCAACGACGCCCTGCGCGCCGAAGGCAAGATCCCCGCGACGTTCACCAACCTGCTGCTGGGTATCACGAAGGCTTCGCTGTCGACCGACTCGTTCATCTCCGCCGCTTCGTTCCAGGAAACGACGCGCGTGCTGACCGAAGCCGCGATCATGGGCAAGCGCGACGAGCTGCGCGGCCTGAAGGAAAACGTCATCGTCGGCCGCCTGATTCCCGCGGGCACCGGCATGGCGTACCACCAGGCACGCAAGGTCAAGGACGCCATGGACGAGGCCGAGCGCCGCGCCATCGCCGAATCGGAAGCGGCCGAGCTGGCCGGCTCCGGCGACAGCGATGCAGCGACCACCACGGTCGACGCCAGCGAAGGCGCCGCGACCGAATAACTGGTTAGCATCACCGGCCATGACCGGTACCCCACGCCCCCCGACCGCCCCGGTTGGGGGGCGTTTTTCTTTGTGCTTTGGCTGATGAGGTTTTGTCGTCGATGAGTCTGTTGCCTGAATCGCTGGCCAGCTGGATCGTGATCGCGGTGCTGCTGTTCTGGTTTGTCGGCGCCTACAACCGGCTGGTGCGCCTGCGCGCCGCCGTGCTGCAGAGCTACGGCACGCTCGATGCGGCACTGCGCAAGCAACTCGATTTCGTGCAGGCCAGCATCACCGCCGCGCCGCCGGCCGAGGCGCCGGCGAACGAGCTGCTGTCTTCCATCGCGCCGCTGCAGGCATCGACCACGCAACTGGGCATCCTGCTGGGCGCGACGCGGTCGAGGCCGCTCGATGCGGGCGGCATGGCCGCGCTGGCCACTGCGCTGCAGGTGTGGATCGGCGCGTGGCAGCGCCAGCACCCGGATGCGGTGACGATGTTCGAGCCCGACGGCACGCTCGCGCGGCCGGCGCAACAACAACAGCCACCGTCGCTCCAGGGGGCGCCCGACCCCATCGCCTGGCCCGAGCCTTCGGCGGCGGCGGAGATCGCGCGCAACCAGTTCAATCTTGCGGTGAAACAGTACAACGCCGCGATCGCCCAGTTCCCCGCAGTGCTGGTGGCATGGGCCGTGCGTCTGCGTCCGGCCGCGCCGCTGCTCTGACGCGGTCGTTTTTTTCTTTCCATTGCACGGCGCCCTGCTTTCCGCGGGCCCGTTACCATCGCCCCCAACTTGGCTGAACTACCTTCCGATCTCCCCAGCAGCGGTGCTCCGCAGTCGCTGCAACCGCCGCTCTGGCGCCAGCTGCAATTGACCGCGGTGGCGCTGGCGTCGATTCGCGCCGGCACCTCGGGTTCCGTCGCCTTCGAAGCCGTCGAGCCCGCGCTGCGGCCCGGCGTGCAGGCGCTCGGCTTCCAGGTGCTGCGCTGGCTCGGCCGCGCCGAAGCGCTGCGCCGCCATCTGGCCAAGCGCACGCCGCCGCCGCTGCCCGACGCGCTGCTGTGCACCGCCCTGGCGCTGGCATGGGACAGCGAGCGCGCGCCCTACGAGCCGTTCACGCTGGTCGACCAGGCCGTCGAGGCCGCCAAGCGCAACCCGGCCACACGGGCGCAGGCCAGCTTCATCAACGCCTGCCTGCGGCGCTTCCTGCGCGAGCGCGACGAGCTCGTGGCCGTGACCGACTCCGAGCCGGTCGCGCAGTGGAACCATCCGCGCTGGTGGATCGAGCGGCTCAAGCGTGACCATCCCCGCGAGTGGCAGCGCGTGCTCGCCGCCGACAACGCGCAGGCGCCGATGACCTTGCGCGTCAATGCCCGCAAATCGACGGCTGTCTCCTATCTGGTGGAACTCGAGGCCGCCGGCCTTTCCGCCATCCGCGTGGGGCCCAGCGGCCTTCAACTGGCGCGTGCCCGGCCCGTGCAGCAGCTGCCCGGCTTCGCCGAAGGCGCCTGTTCGGTGCAGGACGCGGCCGCGCAAATGGCCGCGCCCCTGCTGCTCGACGGCCTGCTGCCGGCCATGCCCGGCGGCGCGCCGCTGCGCGTGCTCGACGCCTGCGCCGCGCCCGGCGGCAAGACCGCTCACCTGCTCGAGCTGGCCGGCCCGGACGCCATCGACGTGACCGCGCTCGAAGTCGACGCCGTGCGCAGCCGCCGCATCGACGAGACCCTGTCGCGCATCGGCCTGAAGGCCCGCGTGCTGGTGGCCGATGCCGCCCGCCCCGCCGACTGGTGGGACCGCAAGCCGTTCGACGCGATCCTGCTCGACGCGCCATGCACCGCGTCGGGCATCGTGCGCCGCCATCCCGACGTCCGCTGGCTGCGCCGCGAGAGCGATACCGCCCAGCTCGCCGTCCAGCAGGCCGCGCTGCTGGCCGCGCTCTGGCCGCTCGTGCGCCCCGGCGGGCGGATTCTTTACTGCACCTGTTCCGTCTTCCGGGAAGAGGGTTCGCAACAAATTGATGCGTTTCTTGTACACAACACCGACGCACGATTGCTGCCATCGCCTGGCCATTTGCTGCCCCAAAGCGGGTCGAATGCCCGTGGCGTCCCGGACAATCCCTCTGGTGATCACGACGGCTTCTTCTACGCCCTGCTTGAAAAGCGCCCGCATTGAGTCGCGGCGCGGGCCGCTCCTGCTGGCCGTGCTGCTGTGGGCCTGGGCGATGTGGATGGCGTGGCTGCCGGCTCCGGCGGCCGCGCAGGGGCGTCCCACCACGTCCATCAGCCAGATGCGGCTGGAACAGGCCGACGACAGCGTCTACCTGAGCGCGGTCGTGCAGTTCGAGCTGCCCTCGCTGGTCGAGGAGGTGCTCGACAAGGGCATCGCCATCTATTTCGTGGCTGAAGCCGAGATTTTCCAGGAGCGCTGGTACTGGACCGACCGCAAGGTCGCGCAGGTCCAGCGCCACATGCGGCTGGCCTACCAGCCGCTCACTCGGCGCTGGCGGCTCAATGTGTCGCCGGTGCCCATCACCGGCGCTGCCGGCCTCGGCATTTCGCTGAACCAGAACTTCGACACCCTGAGCGACGCGCTCGACGCCATCAAGCGCGTCGGGCGGCTGCGGCTGGGCGACGCGGCCGAGATCGGCGACGACCCGCTGCACCAGGTGACCTTCCGCTTCCGCCTCGACACCTCGCAGTTGCCGCGCCCGTTCCAGATCGGCGTGGTCGGGCAGGCCGACTGGAACATTGCCGTCGAGCGCACCGCGCGGCTCGCGGTGGAGAAGGAAAAGTGAGCACCTCCCCGCGCAGCGGCGCAGCGGCCACGCCCGCCGCGAGCCGCGCGCGTGCAATGCGCTGGGCCATCGGCGTGGGAGCCGCGCTGGTCACGGCCATCGGCCTGGTGCTGATGTTCCTGCTCGCGCAGGCCACCAACAACCGCGCGCTGTACGAGCGCTACTACGTACGCCTGTTCGGCATCAACGTGGTGGTGGCGGTGCTGCTGGTGCTGGTGATCGGCTGGGTCGCGTTCCGGCTGCTGCGTCGGCTGCGGCAGGGCAAGTTCGGCAGCCGGCTGCTCATCAAGCTGGCGGCCATCTTCGCGCTGGTGGGGGTGGTGCCGGGGGCGCTGGTCTACGTGGTGTCCTACCAGTTCGTCGCGCGTTCGATCGAAAGCTGGTTCGACGTCAAGGTCGAAGGGGCGCTCGATGCCGGCCTGAACCTCGGCCGCGCCACGCTCGACTCGCTGTCCGACGACCTCGCCGCCAAGGCGCGCAGCGCCAGCGGACAGCTCGCGCAGGTACCCGATGCCAGCGCGGGCCTGGTGCTGGAGCGCATCCGCGACCAGCTCGAGGCGACCGACGTGATTCTCTGGACCGGTTCGGGCCAGCTGGTGGCCAGCGCCGGCTCGTCGCGTTTCCAGCTCAACCCCGAACGGCCGACCGCGCAGCAGTTCCGCCAAGTGCGGCCCGAACGCGCGGTCGCGCACATCGAAGGCCTGGACGAAACCGCCATGCCCGGTGCCACGCCGCCGGTCGCGAGCGTTCGCGCGCTCGCCATGGTGCAGCGCCCCGGTTTCGACTTCGACACCGCGCCGCGCTATCTGCAGGTCACGCGTCCGTTGCCGCCGGCCGTGGTGGCCAATGCGCTGGCGGTGCAGGAGGCCAACCGCGAATACCAGGAGCGGGCGCTCGCGCGCGAAGGCTTGCGCCGCATGTACATCGGCACGCTGACGCTGAGCCTGTTCCTTGCGGTGTTCGGTGCGGTGTTGCTGGCCGTGCTGTTCGGCAACCAGCTCGCGCGCCCGCTGCTGGTGCTGGCCGACGGCGTGCGCCAGGTGGCCGCCGGCGACCTGCGGCCCACGGCCGTGCTGCAGGGCAAGGACGAGCTGGGCGGCCTCACGCGCTCGTTCGCCGTCATGACGCAGCAGCTGGCCGACGCGCGCGGCGCGGTCGAGAAGACCATGGGCCAGCTCGACGCTGCCCGCGCCAATTTGCAGACCATCCTGGACAACCTCACCTCCGGCGTGATCGTGCTCGACGCCAAGGGCACGGTGCTTTCGACCAACCCCGGCGCCACCCGCGTGCTGCGTGCGCCCCTCGCGGCCTACGAGGGCCAGCCGCTGGTCGACGTGCCCGGGCTCGCGGAGTTCGGCGCCAAGGTGCAGCAGCAGTTCGACGACTTCCTGGTCGAGCGCATGCAGCACGGCCTCGACCATTGGCAGCACGCCTTCGAGCTCCACGCCTCGGGGCACGACATGCCGCAGCAGGACGGCGCCATCAACATCGTCGCCCGTGGCGCCGAGCTGCCCGGTGCCGCGCGGCTGCTGGTGTTCGACGACATCTCGGAGATCGTCTCGGCACAGCGCGCCCAGGCCTGGGGCGAGGTGGCGCGCCGCCTCGCGCACGAAATCAAGAACCCGCTGACGCCGATCCAGCTGTCCGCCGAGCGGCTCGAGATGAAGCTGTCCGGCAAGGTGCAACCGCCCGAGCAGGCGGTGCTCGTGAAGTCGGTGAAGACCATCGTCGACCAGGTCGATGCGATGAAGCGGCTGGTCAATGAATTCCGCGACTACGCGCGGCTGCCCGCCGCCGACCTCAAGCCGGTCGACCTCAACGCGCTGCTGGCCGACGTGCTCCAGCTCTACAACGCCGAGAGCCTGCCCATCGTGCTGCGCTCCGAACTCGACGAGCGCTGCCCGCCGATCCGCGGCGACGCGCAGCAGATCCGGCAGGTGATTCACAACCTGTTGCAAAACGCGCAGGACGCCGCCGAGGCCGCGGCCAGCGGCACCGGCCGGCGGGGCGAGGTCGTCATCCGCACGCGCCTGGGCGATTCGGGGCAGCGCGTGCGGCTCACCGTGCAGGACAGCGGCCCCGGCTTTGCCGAGAACATTCTCAAGCGGGCCTTCGAACCCTATGTCACGACGAAAACAAAAGGTACCGGTTTGGGCCTTGCCGTCGTGAAGAAGATCGCGGATGAGCACGGTGCGCGCATCGAGCTTTCCAACCGCGTTGTCGACGGGGCTGTAGCCGGGGCACAAGTCTCGCTATCATTCGCGCTGGCAAGCGAGCCGCGGGCAGCGGTCGCTCACACCGAAGATTCGAAATCTTCCGCCGCCTGAGCGCTTACGATTTCCGTCGCCCAGGCGATGGCCGGACCGGCGGACCTTACACACCATTGCAGATACCAGCGCACACAACAAGCAGCACTCATGGCAAACATTCTCGTGGTCGATGACGAGCTGGGCATCCGGGACCTGCTCTTCGAAATTCTCAATGACGAAGGCCACAACGTGGAGCTCGCGGAAAACGCCGCCGAAGCCCGCGCGGCCCGCCAGCGTGCGCGGCCGGACCTCGTCCTGCTCGACATCTGGATGCCGGACACAGACGGCGTCACGCTGCTCAAGGAGTGGTCCACCGCAGGCCTGCTGAGCATGCCCGTCATCATGATGAGCGGCCACGCCACCATCGACACGGCGGTCGACGCCACGCGCATCGGTGCCTTCGCCTTCCTCGAAAAGCCCATCACGCTGCAGAAGCTGCTCAAGGCCGTCGAGCAGGGGCTGGCGCGCGAGAGCGCGCGCCGCGCCGCAGCCGGCGTGGTCCCCGTACCGGCGGGCGTGGCGCAGGCCACCGCCATTACCACCACCGGCGACAGCCTGCTGATGGCATCGCTCGCTTCAGTGCCCGTGGCCGACATCGGCCCCCAGTCGACCCAGAGCTTCGACCTCGACCGCCCGCTGCGCGATGCGCGCGACGGTTTCGAGAAGGCCTATTTCGAGTTCCACCTCGCGATGGAGAACGGTTCGATGACCCGCGTGGCCGAGAAAACCGGCCTCGAGCGCACCCATCTCTACAGAAAACTCAAACAACTTGGTGTGGATCTGTCGAGAGGGCGCAGAAGCGCTGTATAATTTAAGGCTGCACACAAATGCAGATGGCCCGGTAGCTCAGTTGGTAGAGCAGCGGATTGAAAATCCGCGTGTCGGTGGTTCGATTCCGCCCCAGGCCACCAATTCAAAGCCCTTGCTCCTTCACAGGATCAAGGGCTTTTTCAATTTCCGCCTTCCCGCAGGCTGTGCGCAGCGCCGGAATGGCAAATGTCCTGCATCCGCCATCGCCGATGGACGGCGCTGTGGGCATCGCGGGCTTCGACAAACTCGGCCATCACCGAGGAGATGTCCATGTCCCAGATCCGCAAAGGCTCGCCGCATCACGAAGAGCCCGAAGTCACGCAAGAAGAGTCCGTTCCCACCGACGGCCGTGACGCCGAAGGCGAACGCATGATGAAGGACGTGCGCAACAGCAAGCTCCACGACAAGGGCCTCGCCGAGCACAAGACGCCCGAAAAAAGCGACAAGCCCGCCAAGCCCTGAGCCGCCGGGCCGCCGTCGCCATGAACACCCATTCGGCCGCCATCGCCGATGCCCCTGCGCACGCCGCGGGCAGCACGATCTGGCAACGCTGCAGGCGTTGGGCCTTGCCGCTGTTCGGCATCGCCGTGCTGGGCTTGCTCCTTTCGCACGCGCACAAGATCGACTGGGCTGGCGCGTGGCAGGCACTCCAGCGCTACTCGCCTTGGCTGCTGCTCGCGGTGCTCGGTCTCGCCACGGCGAGCCATGCGCTCTACGGATGCTTCGACCTGATCGGCAAGCGCCACCTGCGGCATCCCCTGCCGTACTGGCGCACGTGGGCGATCGCCGTGACGAGCTACGCGTTCAACCTCAACCTCGGCTCGCTGGTCGGCGGCATCGCGATGCGCGCGCGGCTCTATGCGCGTGCCGGTCTAGACGACACCACGGTGGCGCAGATCGTCGGCCTGAGTCTTGCGACCAACTGGCTGGGTTACGGCCTGCTGGCGGGTGGCCTGTTCGCGGCGGGGGCCATCGTGCCGCCCAGCCAGGCGCATATCGGGGCGGGCGCGCTGCGCCTGCTCGGCGTGGTGATGATCCTGCTGGCATTGGCGTATGTCGCGGCCTGTGCATTGGCGCGCGGGCGGGAATGGCGCTTCAGGGGCCGTCGCCTGCAGTTGCCGGCCGCGCGTCTTGCAGTGGTGCAGCTTGCGTTGTCGACCACCAACTGGGCGTTGATGGGCGCCGCCATGTATCTGCTGCTGGGACAGAAGGTGCCTTATGCGACCACGCTGGGCGTGCTGCTCGCCGCGTCCATCGTCGGGGTGCTGACGCCTATTCCCGCCGGCCTCGGCGTGCTGGAGGCGGTGTACCTGGCGCTGCTCTCGGGCAGCGTGAAGCAGGGCGTGCTGATGGGCGCGGTGCTGGCCTACCGCGCGCTCTACTATCTGCTGCCGCTGGCCGGTGGCCTGGCGCTCTACCTGTTCCTCGAGCGCTACGCGTCGAGCCATTCGGCCGAAGAAACCCCAGGGGATGTCACCCCGCCCCTTCAAGCACCAGTTGCGTCTGCGTGACGACGGCGCACAGCTTGCCTTGCGCATCGGCGACGGTGGTCTGCCAGACCATGGTCGTGCGTCCCCGGTGCAGCGCGACGCTGGTGCCGGTGACGATGCTGCCCACCCGCGCGCCGGCGATGAACTTGGTGCTTGAATCGGTCGTGGTCGTGCGCTTGCCTTCCGCCAGGTTGACGATGGTGCCGACGGCGCCCAGCGTGTCGGCGAAGGCCATGTAGGCGCCGCCGTGCAGGATGCCGCCGGCCGTGCACAGGTCGGGCCGCACTTCCATCTGCGCGACCACGCGGTCGGGTTCGAGCGCCGTGAGGCGCACGCCCATGAGGCCGGGGAACAGCGTGTCCAGCAGCTTCTGGAGAGCGGCGATGTCGTGCATGAAGGCTCCTGAAAATGAGGTCCTTGCATGCTAAACAGAGGCCTCGCCGCGTGCAAAGCCCGCGTCGGGCACGCTCACAGCTTGGGCGTCGCGCGCGCCAGCAGGCGGATGTGCTCGAAGTCCAGCCGGTCGAGCGCCTGCCGCACCGCATCGACCAGCGCTTCGTGGCCTGAATCGGCCGCCGCCAGCCGGTCGGCCCATTCGTGCAGGTCGGTCCAGCGGCCGTCGCGCGCGAACGCCTCGAGTTCGGCGCGTACCGCGGCGGGCAGCGGCGCGACGGTCGGCACGGGCGCCGGCGGGCGGCGCAGCCGCAGGCGCGACGACTGGGGCTGCTGCGGCGGTGCTTGGCTGGCAACCGAACGCGGCTCATCCGGCGCATCCTTCACGATCACCGAGAAACGCACGCGCGTGCCCAGGTTCGGATGGCTCATGAGCAGCAGGCGCCCGCCCATGCGCTGCACGATGCGCCGCGCGATGACCAGCCCCAGCCCGTTGCCGCTCGCGCTGGGTGCGCCCTGCGCAAAGGCCTGGCGGATGTGCGCCTGCTCGTTCAGGTCGATGCCGCTGCCGCTGTCCCACACCTCGAACTGCAGCCGCCAGGAGTCGGCGCGTGGCCGCGCCCGCACGCGCAGGCCGATCTTGCCGCCTTGCGTGAACTTCGCGGCGTTCGACAGCAGGTTGAGCAGCAGCTGGTGAAAGCGCTTGCTGTCGATCAGCACCGTACGCGGCAGCGCGCCTTGCACCTCGAGTTCGAATGCGTTGTTGCGCCGCTGTGCGAGCGTGTCGGCGTACTGGGCGATGTCGTCGATCAGCGCCTGCAGGCGCACCGGCCGCAGCTCGAAGGAAAACGGCAGCAGCTCGCCCTTCGCATAGTCGAGCAGGTCGTCGATGAGCGAGAGCTGGTAGGTCGCGCTGCGTTCGATGGCTTGCAGCCGCTGCGGCGGCTGCGGCATTTCTTCGCGCAGCCGCCGCACGTGGCCGATGATGGTCGCGAGCGGGGCGCGCAGGTCGTGGCTCACGTAGGCCATGAGCCGCGTCTGTTCGCGAGCCTGGTGCTCGGCCTGCTCGAGCGCGGCGTTCAGCGCGTGGGTCTTGAGCGCCACCTCGTCGCGCAGGCGTTGCTGTTCTTCCGCTTGCCAGAGCACCAGCGTGCGCTGCGCGGATTGCCGCTGGCGCGACAGATGGTGCGTCCACGACGACAGTGCGACCAGGCCCACCAGCATGCCGGGGAAGCCCAGTGCATAGGCGTCGAAGCCGGGCAGCATGTGCGTGGGCAGCGAAAGCTCGGTCAGGCGCAGGCACACGCCGATCATGATGATGGTCATCACCGGGAACGCCAGCTTGCCGCCGGGGCCGGCACGCCGCATGTAGACGAAGCTGCTCGCGGTGAGTGCGATCACCAGCAGCAGCACGGTCAGGTTGCCGAGGCGCGCGAAGGGCGCGTACGGCCCCAGCAGCGTGCCGAGCACCGCGACGACCTGGCTCGCGGCCAGCACCGCGATGACCGGCAGCCCCGGCGGGCGCACCGGTCCGCGGCGCGACAGCACGTGCAGGTACAGCAGCAGGCTCAGCACGCTGCAGCCGGCTATCACGCCGGCCGCGCGGTAGCTCCAGTCGATGCTGTCGGGCCACAGCGCGAGCCGGGCGTGGCCGCGATAGGTGGCCTCGTAGAGCGCCACCAGCGTGAAGCCCAGGCTCTGCGAGGCCATCAGCGGGTTGCGCGAGATGAGCCACAGCGTGAGCGAATACACGGCGAGCACCAGCAGTCCGCCGATCAGCAGGCCGTCGAGCAGCGCATGGCTGCTCTCGGCGTCACGCCAGCCGTCGGCCGTGTAGAGCTGGGGAGCGAACTTGAGGTTGCTGTGGCTTTGCACGCGCACCAGCAGGCGCGCCTGCTCGCCGGGTTGCAGGTCGAGCGACAGCGTGGGCACGCGGTCCCGTTCGCCGTGCAGCGGCACCGACACCCCGGCTCGCTCGTGCACCCACGCAGCTCCCGCGGCCGCGGTGCCGTTGCCGCGTTGCACGTGAAAGTCGACGTGCTGCAGCCAGGTGGCGTTCAGCACCAGCCGCAGCGGCTGCACCGTGCCGGTGTCGTTCACCACTCCCAGGCGCAGCCAGAAGGCCGAGTTCCTGAAGCCCTGGCGCATCTGCGCATGCGTGCCGGGCTGGAAGCGGGTCGAGGCGGCCGCGTCTTCGCGCGAGAGCATTCCGCCAGGGTCTTCGAGCAGCTCGACTTTTTCGTCGAGCACGAGCGGCAGCGCGGCTGCATCGACGATCCGCAACGTGGCCGCGTGCACCGGGCCCGCGAGCCAGGAAGCCGCGCACAGCAGCAAGGCGGCGGTGATGCCGCGGATCGCCACCGCCGCCGCCTCAGGCCGACGGCGCCGGCGCCCGTGTCGGCGTCGGCATGGGCCGAGCCGCTCGTGCGTTGCGATAGGACGAGGGCGTGAGCCCGAAGCGCTCGCGGAACGCGGTCGAGAAATTGGCCGCGCCGGAGAAGCCCACCGCATGCGCCACTTCTTCCATGTTGAGCGCGGAGGCCGCCAGCAGGCGTTGTGCTTCGGCCAGCCGCATCTCGCGCACGTACTCGTACACGGTGCGTCCGGTCTGCTCGCGGAACGCGCGCGTCAGCCGCTTCTCGTGCGTGCCCACGCGCGCGGCAAGCTCGGGCAACGCGGGCACGCTCGCAAGGTTGGACAGCACCAGCCGTTCGGCCGCCTGCGCGATCACGCGGTCGGCGTTGTCCGAGCGCGCGTTCTCCAGCACGCTCTCGGCCTGCGCCATGCAGGCCTGCGCATGGCTGCTGCTGCTGGCCAGCGCCAGGTGCACCGCCACGCGCGCCAGCACTTCGGAGGGTTCGAAGGGCTTGAGGATGTAGTCGACCGCGCCTTCGCGCAAGCCCGCGATCCGCTCGTCCACGGCGCTCGACGAGGTCAGGAAGATCACCGGAATGTGCGCGGTCGCGCTGTCGGCCTTCAGCAGCCTGCAGGTCGTGAAGCCGTCGGTCGTGCCCATGCGCACGTCCAGCAGCACGAGGTCGGGCTGCAGCGCGGTGACGCGGCGGTAGCCCTGCAGCGCATCGAACGCAAGGCTGATCCGGTGGCCCGCGCCGCGCAGCGCGCCCAGCAGCAACTGCAGCTCCTCGATGTTGTCGTCGATGACAAGGATGTGCGCGCGCCGGGGGGGTGTGGTCGACCAGTAAGACATGCCACCGAGCGTATGGGAGCGGGCCTGAAATGCCATGTGACTAAGTTCACGTTACGTTGCATTCGTAAACAAATGTCATCCAAAGCAAACTTTTTGTCCTGAATCCCAAAAGCGGCTCCCGCCCTCCGCTTCGAGACTCCCGCACTTTCCGGAGCACGTCGCCGCATCGAGCGGCGCACCTGTAAATGGTCGGTGCCCGGTCCATCAGAGCCATCACGAGGGACGGGATGTCCAGCACCCCATCGAATCTGCCGGTCGCGTCGGTGCGACGCGACCTGTTCTCCACCTGCGCGCAGGCGCCCTCGGGGCGCTGGCGGCGCACGCTGGGCAGGCTTGCCGTACCGCTGGCGGGGCTGCTGCTCGCCGCGGGCGCGCACGCGGTGCCGCAGATATCGAGCCTGGTCCACGACCCCGACATTCTTCCCGCCGGCGGCACGGTCACCAGCACGGTCACCATCGCCGACTCCGACAGCCTGCCGATCGGCGCGCCGGGCGCCTCGTTCACCTACACGATTCCCGCCAACGCCATCTACATGGGCACCTCCGCGGTCCCTTCCGGCACCTGCACCGCCGACGTGGCCGTGGGTTCGGCCGGACAGGGCACGCTGACCTGCTCGGGCATCACGCTCGCGGCCAACGAGCGGCTCGACTTCAAGGTGCTGCTGCGCACGCAGACGCAGGGCACGCTGACCGTGACCGCCGAGCCCAGCGGCGGCGGCGCCAGCGAGACCAAGGCCATCACCGTCAACCAGGGCGCCGACGTGGCCGTGGCCATCAGTGCGCCCGTCACCGCGCCGAGCGGCTCGACGGTGCCGATCGTCTTCACGGTCACCAACAACGGCCCGGACACCAGCACCGGCTCGACGCTGACCTATCCCATTCCCACGGGCCTGACGGTCTCCAACACCAACCTGCCGTCCGGCTGCTCGGTCAGCGGGAGCCAGCTGACCTGCAACGTGCCGGCCACGCCGGCAACGGCTGGCAGCAACACGCGCACCTTCAGCATCAACGGCGTGGTCACCGCGGGCGCGGGCTCCACCATCACGCACCAGCCGGCCGTGGCGCCGGCGGGCTCCGTGGGCGACGGCGTTTCCACCAACAACAGCGCCACGGCCAACACAACCGTGACCGCGGGCTACGTGCTGGCGCTCGCCAAGAGCCATGACGGCGGCCAGGTGCTGGTCGGCCAGCGCTTCAACTTCAAGCTGAGCCCCAGCTTCAGCGGCAGCCCGCCCACCGGCGTGACGCTGACCGACACCATTCCCGCCAACTTCGCGATCCAGACGCAGATCAACCCGCCCGCCGGCTGGAGCTGCTCCGTCAGCGGCCAGACGGTGAGCTGCACGCGCAGCAACATCGGCGGCAACAACGGCGCCAGCGTGGCGCTCGGCGACATCCTGGTGCCGGTCATCGCCATGACTGCCGGCACCGGCGTCGTCAACGAAGCCACGGTGAACGCGACGGGCCCCATCGTCAGTTCGGCCACCGGCAGCGTGCCGGTCGACGTGGCGCCTTCTTCCGCCGACTTCCGCGCCGACAAGCGCCGCAGCTGGCCGCAGAACAACGTGCCGCTGGGCCAGGCCTTCGACTACCAGGTCGGCAGCACCAACCTGGGCGGCACGCGCCTGCTGGCGGGAAGCACCATCCAGCTGGTGGACGACGTGCCTGCCGGCGTGCAGATCAACAGCGTCACGCAGCGCGACGGCTACACCTGCACGGTGACCAAGGGCGGCGCCACCGTCGTGCCCACGCCCGCCGTGCCCGTGCCCGGCCCCGCGACGGTGACCTGCACGCGCACGCTCACGGCCGACATCGGCGTGGACCAGTCGAACGGCAGCAGCGCGCGCAACGGCGGCTACATCATCGTGAACGCCACCATCCCGGCGCTGCCGCCGGCTGGCGGCCAGGTCGTCAACACCATGTGCGTGAACGTGGCGCTGCCCGCCGCCGCGCCCACGCTCGGCGCCGACCCCGACGCCAACACCGGCAACGACTGCACGAGCCTGGGCACCGGCGTGAACGACAACGCCACCGCCGCCGACGTGCGAGTGCTCAAGCGCGTGGTGGGCATCGGCGACAGCGCCGGCAACCGCCAGATCGCGGGCCAGGACGTCACGTGGCAGATCGAGGTGGTGAACGACGGGCCCTCCGAGGCGCAGAGCGTCGTCGTCACCGACACCTTCGCGCAGGTGATCGGCGCCGGCAGCGTCTCGCAGACGGCCAACGCCGGCACCTTCAGCGGTACCTGTGCGCTGCCTGCAAACGGCGGCGGCTTCGGCAACGCCTCGCTCTCCGGTTGCACGCTGTCGACCCTGCCGGTCTGCCGCGCCAGCACCGACCCCGCCAGCGCCTTGCCGCTGTGCCCGGTCATCCAGGTCGTCGCCCGGCACTACGGTGACGGCGCATCGGCCAACGACCACGGCTTCCAGATCAACAACACGGCGCGCGCCGTGGCGGCCACGCCGGCCGACCCCAACCTGGCCAACAACGACGGCAGCACCACCGCCTACCTGACCGCGCGCAGCGACGTGACGGTAACCAAGTCGGCCAGCCCCGGCTCGGTGCCGGTCGGCCAGCTGCTCACCTACACGCTCACGGCCCGCAACCAGAGCCTGGCGCAGGGCAGCCTCAGCCGCGCCTACGACGTGCACGTGGTCGACACGCTGCCGGCCGGGCTGATGTTCATCTCGGCCGACGCCTCGGGCGGCGGCAGCTGCACCACCAAGCCCAGCACCACGCAACCCACCGGCACCACCAACAACCAGCTCGAGTGCGCCTGGACCTCGCTCGACCGCAACGTGCAGCAGACCGTCACGGTGCGCGTGCGTCCGCTGTACGTGCTCAACGGCACCACGGTGACCAACAACGTGCACATCTCCACGGCAACGCCGGAGCTCAGCACGGCCAACAACGATGCATCGGTGCCGGCCACGATCACCGCGCCGGTGTACGACCTGGTGGTCACCAAGCGCGACGACGTCGATCCCGTGAACGTGGGCGACGACGTGGGCTACACCATCACGGTGTCGAACAACAGCGCGTCGACCGCGGAAGACGTGCACATGATCGACCTCCTGCCGCTGCCCGGCCCCAACGGCGAGGCAGCGCCCACGCTGGTGTCGGTGAGCATCCCGGCGGATGCGCCGGCAGGCACCAGCTTCGCGCTGGCCGGCGGCGCGGCCATCGGCTCGGCCGGCGGACAGGTGGTGTTCACCATTCCGACGCTCGGCGGCGCCGGCGCCACCGCTACCGGCGACATCAATTCGCTGCAGTTCCGCGTGGTGCTGCGCGGCGTGTCGCGCGGTACGTTCCAGAACAACGCCAAGGTCGATTTCTTCGACGCCGCGCGCAACGTCTACGACGCGGTGCAGGGCAACAACACGGTGGCCGAGAACACCACCTTCCGCTTCAAGGCCGACGTGCAGGTGGTCTCGAAGGCGGCCGTGGTCAAGGGCACCAGCACGCCGCTGACTACCGCGTCGTCGGGCCAGCCCTTCGACTGGTTCGTGCAGCTGCGCAACAACGGCCCCGACAGCGCCGAGACCACCAGCTTCACCGACACGCTGCCCGCGGCCCTGGTGCTGGACGGCACGCCCGTGTTCACCGTGACCAGCGGCAGCTTCACGCCCGCGGCGCCCACCTGCACCGGCGCCTCCGGCGGCACGGCGGTAACTTGCGCGATCACCTCGATGCCCGCCAACGGCACCGCCACCGTGCGCATTCCGGTGCGCTTCGCGAGCGGCAATCCGCCGGCCAACGGCACGGACATCGTCAACCGCGCGCACATCGTCACCACCGGCTCGGGCGACACCAACGGCGGCGCCGACCCCAACGCCGGCAACAACTTCAACGAAGGCCGGGTCACGGTGCAGAACAGCGCGCTGTCCGGCCGCGTGTATGAAGACCTGAACGGCAACGGCCAGGTCGATGCCGACGAGTCCGGCATCGCCGGCGTCACCATGCGCCTGACCGGCACCGACTACCTGGGCAATGCCGTTCTGCTCACCACCACCACGGACGGCAACGGCAACTGGGGCTTCACCGTGCCCGCCGGCACCTACAACGTGGTCGAGGACCAGCCCGCCGCGTACCTGCCGGGCATCACCCGCGCGGGGAGCGTCAGCGGCGCGGGCAGCGCGCAAGGCAGCGTGCCCACCGGCGGCGCGGGCGTCACCAGCGGCCCGAACGGCTCCAACGCCAACCGCATCGACAACATCGTGCTGGGCACGGGCGGCACCTCGTCGGCCAACAACTTCGGCGAAGTGCGCGCGTCCAGCCTGGCCGGCCGCGTCTACCAGGACGCCGACTACAGCAACGCCGCGAGCGCGGGCGACCCCGGCATCGCAGGCGTGACCGTGACGCTCACCGGCACCGACATGTTCGGCAATGCGGTGTCGAAGACCACCACCACGGCCACCGGCACCGGCAACTACGCCTTCGCCAATCTCACGCCCGGCAACTACACGCTGACCGAAACCCAGCCCGCGGGCTTCGCCGACGGCAGCGACGCGGCCGGCACGGCCGGTGGCACGCTGGGCAACGACGTGGTGAGCGCCATCGCCTTGCGCTCCAACGTCAACGCCACCGGCTACGACTTCGGCGAACTGCTCAGCCGCATCAGCGTGCGCGTGTTCGTCGATGCCAACAACGACGGCGTGCCGCAGGCAGGCGACACCGGCATCCCGAACGTGGAACTGCGCCTCACGGGCACCGACGCCGCGGGCAACCCGGTGAACATCGTCGCGGTGGCCACCGGCACCGTCGGCGGCTACGAGTTCCGCAACGTGCCGCCTTCGGGCGCCGGCGGCTACACCATCACCGAGACGCAGCCGGCCAACTATGCGCCGGGCAAGGCCAACAACAACGCACTGCCCGGCACGCCGCAGGCCGGCGGCAACGCCATCACCGGCGTGACCGTCTCGGGCACCAACGTGCCGCTGGTGCAGGGCGAGTACTACTTCGGCGAGCTGCTGCCGGGCGGCATCTCGGGCCGCGTGTACTACGACCGCAACGGCAACGGCGCGCAGAACGCGCCGGGCGAGCCGGGCATCGCGGGCGTGACCATCACGCTCACGGGCACCGACGTCAACGGCCAGAGCGTCACGCGCACCACCACCACCGACGCCAGCGGCGACTACAGCTTCCCGAACCTCGCGCCCGGCAGCTACACCGTGACCGAGACGCGCCCGCAGGGCTACGAGCCCGGCATCACGCGCGCAGGCAACGTCAGCGGCGCGGGCAGCACGGCGGGCAGCGTGCCCACCGGCGGCAGCGGCGTGAGCAACGGGCCCAACGGCTCGACCGCCAACGTGATCCAGAACATCGTGCTCGGCGCGGTGGGCGCGGGCTCGGCCGGCAACAACTTCTCGGCCGTGAAGCCCGCGAGCCTGGCCGGCTACGTGTATGCCGACGTGGCGCCGTCGAACGGCGTGCGCGACAGCGGCGAGCCCGGCATCGCCGGCACCACGGTGCGCGTCACCGGCACCGACTTCCTGGGCAATGCCGTGGACCGCACGGTGCAGACCGGCGCCGACGGCGGCTACCTGTTCGACAAGCTCGTGCCCGGCACCTACCAGGTCGACGAGACGCAGCCCGCCGGCGTGGCCGACGGCCCCGAGTCGCTCGGCACCGTGAACGGCGCTGCGCGCGGCGTGGCCAACCCGGGCAACGTGAACGACCGTTTCGGCGGCATCGCGCTGGTGTCGGAAGACGTTGGCATCGACTACAACTTCGGCGAGCGCGGCGGCCAGATCGCGGGCTGGGTGTACGTCGACAACAACAACGACGGCGTGCGCCAGGCCGGCGAGCCCGGCATTGCCGGCGTCACGCTCACGCTGACCGGCCGCTCGGCCAGCGGCCTGGCGGTGAACGCCTCCGTGGTCACCGACGCCACCGGCCGCTACGTCTTCACCGGCCTGCTGCCGGCCGACGCCGCGGGCTACACCATCCGCGAGACGCAGCCCGTGACCTATGCCGACGGCCTGGACGCCGTGGGCACGCTCGACGGCGTGCCCAGCGGCACGCTGGGCAACGACGTCATCGGCGCCATCGCGTACCGCGGCGGCAACGGCGACAACTACAACTTCGGCGAGCGCGGCGCATCGCTGGCGGGCACCGTCTACAACGACGCCAACCGCAACGGCACGCGCGAGCCGCAGGACCTGCCCATTCCGGGCGTCACCATCACGCTCACCGGCACCGACGCGGCGGGCCAGCCGGTGACGCGCACCGCCGTCACCGATGCCAACGGCCGCTACGAGCTGCCCGGCCTGCCACTGCCCGGCAGCGGCGGCTACACCGTCACCGAGACGCAGCCCGCCGGCTACGAGGACGGCATCGCCGTGCCCGGCACCCTGGGCGGCACCGCGCAGGGCCCGAACCAGATCCGCGTGAACATCACGGGGCTCGACGCGCGCGGCACCGGCTACGACTTCACCGAGCACAGCAGCCAGCCCGCCTCGCTCACCGGCAACGTGTGGTTCGACCAGAACCACAACCGCAGCCGCGATTCGGGCGAAGGCAACGGCGAAGGCTGGACCGTGGAGCTGCTGCGCTGCGCCGACGGCGGCAACGCCTGCGCCGAGAACGCGGCCACCGTGCTCTACAGCGTGACCACCGCGGCCGACGGCGGCTACCGCTTCGGCGACCTCGTGCCCGGCGAATACCGCGTGCGCTTCCGCTCGCCCGACGGCCGCTACGTGGGCGGCGTGTGGCCGACCGACGCATCGCAGAACGGCGCCGGCGGCCCGTACCCCACGCCCTCGCCGAGCGATCCGCGCTTCACCATCAAGGTGCGCGTGAACCCCGGCGCCAACGTGCAGAAGCAGGACTTGCCGTACGACCCGGGCGGCGTGGTGTACGACAGCGTCAGCGGCACGCCCGTGCCCGGCGCCGTGGTGCGGCTGGTGGGCCCGCCCGGCTTCGATCCGGCGCAGCACCTGTTCGACGGCCGCGACAGCTACACGACCGGCCCGTCGGGCTACTACGACTTCTTCGTGCTGCCGGGCGCACCGGCCGGCGAGTACCGCCTGGTGGTGACGCCGCCTGGCAACTACCTGCCGTCGTCGATCTACCCGGCGGCCGCCGGCGCGCTGGGCACGCAGTCGTGCTCGCCGCCGCCCAACGGCCCGGCGCCCTCGCAGACCAACCCCTGCGTGGTGAGCCCCGGCGCGGCGCTGGTGCCGGGCGCGGGCTACTACATGGTGTTCCAGATGCCGGGCGGCGGCGGCCAGCACGTGGTGGCCAACAATATCCCGCTGGACCCGTCGGACGCCACGCTCATCGAGCTGCGCAAGACCACCTCGAAGCTCACCGTGAAGAAGGGCGAGCTGCTGCCGTACCGCATCACGGCGCGCAACACGCGCGGCAACCCCGTGCCGGGCGTGGCCGTGGTCGACACGCTGCCGCCGGGCTTCCGCTACGTGCCGGGCTCGCTCACCGTGCGCAGCCTGCCGGGTGGCGTGGCGCTGCCGGTGGTGCCGCAGCTCAACGGCCGCCAGCTGGTGGTGCCCGGGCAGAACTTCGCGCCCAACGAGACCAAGGAATACCTGATGGTCGCGGGCGTGGGGGTCGGCGTGGGCGAGGGCGAGTTCGTCAACCAGGTCGTCGCCACGCAGGGCGTGGGCGGCCGCACCTTGTCGAACCTGGCCACCGCCACCGTGCGCGTGGTGCCAGACGCGCTGTTCGACTGCACCGACGTGATCGGCAAGGTCTACGACGACAAAAACGCCAACGGCTACCAGGACGACGGCGAGCCCGGCATCGCGAACGTGCGCATCGCCACCGTCAACGGCGTGCTGGTGACCACCGACGCCGAGGGCCGCTACCACATCGCCTGCGCCGCCATTCCGAAGGAAGGCACCGGCAGCAACCTGGTGCTGAAGCTCGACGAGCGCACGCTGCCCTCGGGCTATCGCACCACCAGCGAGAACCCGGCGGCCGAGCGCGCCACGCGCGGCAAGGTGCTGAAGATCAACTTCGGCGCCACCGTGCACCGCGTGGTGCGGCTCGCGCTGCAGGGCGCGGCCTTCGAGGACGGCGGCGCCGCGCTGCGCGCCGGCTTCGTGCCCGAGCTCGACCGCACGGTGAGCGTGCTGGCGGAGAAGACATCGGTGCTGCGGCTGGCCTACCGCGCCGCGCCCGGCGAGCCCGCATCGCTCGGCCGCCAGCGCACCGACGCGGTGAAGGCCGCGGTGCTCGCGCGCTGGAAGCAGCTGGGCGAGCAGCGCGCCCGCGCCGACGGCAACGCGCCGCCGCTGTTCAACCTCGACGTCGAGGTCGAACTGGTGCCCGCCGCCACGCCGGAGGGCGGCAAGCCATGAACCGCCCCTTCGCACAGAACCCGAGCCAGCGAGCCGACATGAAAAGAAAGCTACCCAAGCGCATCGCCCTCGCAGGCGCCGTCACCGCCGCCTGCATGGGCATGGGGCTCGCGGCCGCGCAGGAGTCGGCCGTGCGCGGCCGCATGCACGACCAGGCCGCGGCCGACCCGCGCGCCGTGGACATCGACGGCGCGCGCCACCTGCCGCGCAGCAGCGAGCGCGAACTGCCCAAGGCCACCTTCGTGCTGGGCGACGCGAGCGCGCCGGCAGCTGCCGCGGGCCCGACGCCGCCGCCCGTGCCGGGCGCCGAGCGCAGCGACACCGGAGTGCCGCATTTCGAATCGGGCGCCGACGGGCTCGCGCCGGCCGACCGCGCGCAGCTCGACCGCATCGCCGCGCAGGTGAAAGGGCGCGACGGCCTGCGCTTCGAGATCGTCGGCCACACCGACACCCAGGCGCTGAGCGCGAGGTCGCGCGAACGCTTCGCCGACAACCATGCGCTGGGGCTGGCGCGCGCGCAGCAGGTGGCGCGCTACCTCACGCAGCGCCTGGGCCTGCCCGAAGACGCGGCGGCCGCTTCCTCGCGCGGACCCGACGCACCCGTGGCCACGCCCGCCACCGACCCCGCCAACTGGGCCGCCAACCGCCGCGTCGAAGTGCGCGTGTACTGGCGCGATGCGCCCGTGGCCGTCGCGCCCGCGCCGGCGGCGGCCGACCCCGGCGTGTGCCGCACCTTCACCGCCTTCGGCACCGACGACGCGCCGCTGCGCCTGAGCGTGGACGGCCAGCTGCTCACGGCCGACGGCAAGGCCGCGGCCGGCGACGGCACCAACAGCGCCGACCGCCAGCGCTGCGTCGACGTGCAGCTCGAGCGCAACCAGCTGCGCCTGCAGCACGACAACCTTTCCCAGCCGCGCCGCCTGAGCGCCAGCGCCTGGCCCACCACCGTGGTGGCCGGCGACACCGTGCGCTTCGCCGGCTACAGCAACTACCTGCTGTTCACTTCGAAGGCCGAGCTGCGCGTGTTCACCGCCAACGAGGCGATGCAGCGCCGTCTGGTCGCGACCGTGCCGCTGGACGCCGCGTTGCGCGGCGAATGGCAGGTGCCCGAGGGCTTGCTGAACCGCGTCGCCGAAGGAGCGAGCGGCAAGCTGTACTACCGCGTCCGCGTGTACGACCGTCAGGGCCGCTTCGACGAGACCGACGATCTCTCGCTCACGCTGGCGCAGCGCCACAGGCCCGAGACCGGCACGCCGCCCGACCCGGCGCGCGAGCTGCTGCGCGGCTACGGCATGAACAACATCGCCATCGCCAACATTCCGCTGAGCGCAGGCACGGTCACCGCCAGCGGCGCGGCCATCCGCCCCGGCGAGACGGTGCGCGCGCTGGGCTTCGCGGTGCCGGTGGACGAGAGCGGGCGCTTCGTGTTCCAGCAGCTGGTGCCGCGCCGCGTGCAGACCGGCGAGATCTCGGTCACCGACGCGCAGGGCGCCACGCGCGCCTACCGCCGCGACTTCGAGCTGCCCGCGAGCGACTGGTTCTTCGTCGGGCAGGCCGACCTCACGGTGGGCAGCAACAGCGTGAGCGGCCCGGCCGCGATCATGACCAACGACAAGAACCGCTACGGCGGCGGCGGCTGGAGCGAAGGCCGCATCGCCGGCTATGCCAAGGGCCAGCTCAACGACCGCTGGACGCTGACGGCCAGCGTCGACACCGAGGAACGCCCGCTCAAGGAACTGTTCCGCAACCTCGACCGCAAGGACCCGACCTCGCTGTTCCGCCGCTTCGACCCCGAGGACTCGTGGACCACCTTCGGCGACGACTCCACCGCCATCCAGGACGCGCCCACGCAGGGCCGCTTCTACCTGCGCGTGGACGACGGCCGCTCGCAGGCGATGTGGGGCAACTTCAAGCTCAACTTCGGCGACACCGAACTCACCCGCGTGAGCCGCGGCCTCTACGGCTTCCATGGCCGCTACCTGGGCGAGGAGTCGACCTCTTTCGGCGAGGCGCGGCTGAAGATCGACGCCTTCGCGGCCGAGCCCGGCACGCTGGCCGCGCGCGAGGAATTCCGCGGCACCGGCGGCTCGCTCTACTACCTGCGCAACCAGGACATCACGCGCGGCGCCGAGCGCGTGACGCTGGAAATCCGCGACAAGGATTCCGGCTTCGTGCTCAAGCGCACGCAGCTCGTGCCGAGCTCCGACTACGAGATCGACTACCTGCAGGGCCGCGTGCTGCTGTCGGCGCCGCTGCCCAGCCTGTCCGACGACGGCTCGCTGGTGCGCGCCGGCGGCTTCACCGGCATGCCGACCTACCTGGTGGTGGACTACGAATACACGCCGCTCACCACCTCGCTCGACACGCTCGCCGTGGGCGGCCGTGTCTCCTGGTGGGCCAACGACCACGTGGGCGTGGGCGTGACCGCGTCGCGCCAGGACCAGATCGGCGGCGACCAGCGCCTGGCCGGCGCCGACCTCACGCTGCGCAAGACCGAGAACACCTACTTCAAGGGCGAGTTCGCGCGCAGCAAGGGCCCGGGCACCGGCCAGCTCGACTCGATGGACGGCGGCTTCAGCTTCACCGGGCGCAACGGCGCGGTCGGCAACACGCTGGGCAACGGCCCCACCGGCAGCGCCAGCGCCTGGCGCCTGGAAGGCCAGGCCGACCTGGGCGACTTCGACATCCGCGGCGGCGGGCGCGTGAGCGCCTATGCGCAGTCGCGCGACGCCGGCTTCTCCGCGCCGGGCCAGTACGCGAGCAACGCCACGCGCCAGTTCGGCGTGCAGGCCACCGTGCCCTTCGGCGAGAAGGCCGAGAACGGCGAGCTGCGCCTGAAGGCCGACCGCCGCGACGAGCGCGACGGCTACAACAGCAGCGTGTTCGACGCACAGTATTCGCTGGCCTTGACGCCCGAGTGGAAGCTGGGCCTGGGCCTGCGGTACGACGAAAAGACCGGCGACGCGCTCATCACCAGCCCTTCGCTGCCGACCACGCAGGCGGTGTCCGGCGAGCGCGCCGATGCCGCCGTGCAGCTCGAATACACCGGCAGCGACCGCTGGAGCGCCTACGGCTTCACGCAGAAGACGCTGCGGCGCACCGGCACGCGGCTGGAGAACGACCGCCTGGGCTTCGGCGGGCGCTACCGCGTCAGCGACAAGCTGGCGCTGCGCGGCGAGCTCTCCACCGGCGACGGCGGCTTCGCGGGCAAGGCCGGCGTCGACTACCAGTACGACGACCGCTCCAACCTCTACATGACCTACGTGTCCGACACCGGCCGCACCGACGAGAACCTCATCGGCCGCGGCGGCACCCTGGTGACGGGCGTGCGCTCGCGCGTGGGCGACGGCCTCACGATGTTCACCGAGCACCGCCAGGCCACCGGCACGCAGCCGGGCCTCACGCATGCCTACGGCGTGCAGTACGCGCCGGACACGCGCTGGACCTTCGGCGTGAACTTCGAGAACGGCTGGGTCGGCGCCGAGACGCTGGGCGCCACGCGGCGCGAGGCCGTCGCCTTCACCACCGGCTACTCGAGCGAGCGCCTGAAGTACAGCGGCGGCCTGGAGTACCGCAAGGACCGCACGACTTCCGAGACCCGCACCAGCTGGCTGCTGAAGAACTCATTCACCTGGAAGGTGGACGACGACTCGCGCTGGCTCGGCAAGTTCAACTGGGCCGACAGCGACAGCAGCACCGGCGTGCTGGCCGCGGCCAAGTACACGGAGGCCATGCTCGGCTACGCGCTGCGCCCCGCGTTCAACGACCGGCTGAACCTGCTGTTCAAGTACACCTTCCTGTACGACCTGTCGTCGCCGGGGCAGGTGGTGTCGAGCGGCGTCGATTCGAGCCTGGGCACGGTGTCGACCACCGCCGTCGACTACCAGCAGCGCAGCCACGTGTTCGCCATCGACGCCACCTGGGACCTCAACGAGCGCTGGACGCTGGGCGGCAAGTACGCCTGGCGGCGCGGCGACCTGCGCGCGAGCCGCGACAGCTCGGCGCCGTGGTTCAAGAGCTCGGCCGAACTCGCGGTGCTGCGCGTCGACTGGAAGCTGGTGCGCAACTGGGACTGGATGGTCGAGTGGCGCTCGCTGCGCGCCAGGGAACTGCAGGACCGCAAGAACGGCTGGGTCACGGCGGCGTACTACCACGTCAACGAGAACCTGAAGGTGGGCGTGGGCTACAACTTCACCGACTACTCGGACAACCTCACCGACATGAGCTACCGCAGCAAGGGCTGGTTCCTGAACGTGCTCGGCAAGTTCTGAGCGGCAGGGGCCGAGGGGCCTCAGCGCGCCGTGGCGCGGCGCAGCGCCGCGTGCGCGAGCAGGCGCGTGGAGTCGAGCGTGGGCAGCGCGGAGTTGCCGTCGTTCAGCACCAGCGGCAGCTCGGTGCAGCCGAGCGCGACGGCATCGCAGCCGCGCGCCTTCAGCGCTTCGATCATCTGCTGGAGCACCGCCGTCGACTCGGGGCGGAACACGCCGCACACCAGCTCGTCCATGATGATGCGGCCGACTTCCGCGCGCTCCGCGGCATCGAGCCGCACGGCGGCGAGGCCCGCGTCCGCCAGCGCCTGCGGATAGACCTCGCTGTCGACCAGCCAGCGCGTGCCCAGCACGCCCACGCGGCGAAAGCCGCGCGACGCGGCTTCCGCCGCCGCCACTTCGGCAATGTGCAGCCAGGGCAGCGGCGATTGCGGCAGCACGCGGTGCATCGCCTGGTGGATCGTGTTGTCGGGGCAGATCAGGAAGTCGGCGCCGGCTGCCGCGAGCTTGTGCGCGGAGGACAGCATCAGTTGCGCCACGCCGTCGATGTCGCCGCGGTCGAGGCAGTCGACATAGCTGGCGAGCGAGTGCGTGTGCACCGAGACCTCCGGGTGCGCATGCGGCTGCCCGAGGTAGCGCGCGCCTTCCACGCACAGCGTGCGATAGCACAGCGCCGCGCCTTCGGCCGAGCAGCCGACCACGCCGATGTGCAAAGTGTCTATAGCCATCTTGTCTCCAGTGAAGCAGGAAGAAATACGGGGAAGCAGTGTCGCAGCCGGCCTCAGCCCAGGCGGTCGGAGCGCAGCCGCTGGCGCTCGTCGGTCATCGAGCGCGCCGCCATGTAGACCGAGCCCGCCGCCGCCAGGCCGCCCGCGCCGGTCAGCAGGAACAGCAGCAGGATCTGGTACTTGGCGGCTTCCACCGGGTCCATGCCGGCCAGCAGCTGGCCGGTCATGATGCCAGGCAGGGTGATGACGCCGGCGGCCGACATCTGGTTGATGATCGGGATCATCCCGCGCCGTATCGACGAGCGCGTGAGCTCCGACAGCGCCTCGTGGATGGTCGCGCCCAGCGCCAGTTGCGCCTCGATGCGCGCGCGCCCGGTGGTCACGCCCTCGAAGAAGCTGTCCAGGCCCAGGCTCGCGGAATTGAGCACGCTGCCCAGCACGATGCCCATGAGCGGTATCGCATAGCGCGGGTCGTACCAGGGCTGCGGGCGGATCGCTGTCATGAGCGCCAGCACCACGGTCGCCACGCTCGATATGCCCACGGCCGCCGCGCCGATGCGGAAGTTGCCGCCGCGCGCCAGCCGGTGCGACGGGCGCACCGCCACTTCGCGCGCCGCAGCGAGGATCATCAGCACGACGATGGTGAGGGTGACAGTCGGCGACGCCGCGCTGAACACGAAGCGCAGCACCAGCCCCACCAGCAGCAGTTGCACCACCATGCGCGCCGCCGCCCACAGCACCTGGCGGTGCAGCCGCAGGTGCAGCGCCAGCGAGGCGCCGGCGTTCAGCAGCACCAGCAGCGTGGCCAGCATCAGGTCGGTGGCGTCGAGGTGGATGGTGGCGTTCACGGCATGCTCCTCAACTGGCCGTCCGCCATCTCGAAGCGGCGCTGGCCGATGCGCGCGGCCTGCTCGCGCGAGTGTGTGACCATCAGGATCGTCAGGCCCTGCGCCAGCCGGCGGGCCAGCAGTGCCTCGACGACCAGCGTCGATTCGGTGTCCAGCGACGCGGTGGGCTCGTCGAGCAGCAGCACCGCGGGCTCGCGCGCGAGCGAGCGCAGCAGCGCCAGGCGCTGGCGCTCGCCGGTCGAGAGGCGGGGGATCTCGGTGTCGAGCAGGCCGGGGGAAAGGCCGATCTCTTCCATCCAGCCGCCGAGCCGGGCATGGGTGTCGTCGGGGAAATGCGCGGCCACGGTGGGCGCCCACCATGCGGGCTCCGCCGCCTGGTAGACCACGCGCCGGCGCCATTGGGGGCCGCTCAGTGTCTTGCGCCCGATGCCGTCGAGGGTGACGGTGCCTTCGCCGGGGTCGAGGTCGGCCACCAGCCGCAGGAAAACGCTCTTGCCGGAGCCCGACTTGCCGAGGATGCAGATGCACTCGCCGCGCGCGGCGCTCAGGTCGATGGCGCCTGCGCCGCGCGTGCGCAGGTTCCTGATCTGCAGGAAGGGGAGGTTGGGTTCCATCGTGCGGTCGCCGGAGCCATCCATGGCCGGCGTTTGCCGCCGAGTATGAATGCTCCGGCCGGGACCGGCACGAGGAACAGGCGGGCACCCGCGGGTGCCCTGTGCCGCTTCAGAACGAGAACGATGCGGTCAGCGAAGCCGAGCGGCCCGCGCCAACGGTCGCGTAGTGCGACGCATAGGCCTTGTCGAAGTAGTACTTGTTGGTCAGGTTCTGGACGTTCAGCTGCAGGCTGAGGTTCTTGTTGACCACGTAGCTCACCATCGCGTCGTACTTCACGTAGGAAGGAATCCACTTCGTGTTGTTGACGTTGCCGTACTGCTTGCTCACGTAGGTGGCGCCGCCGCCGATCGTGAGGCCGGGCATCACGGTGTAGGTGGTCCACAGCGTCGCGCTGTCCTTCGGCGTGTTCGGGAACATGTTGCCGTTGAACGGCGAGGCGACGTACGTCGTGCCCGACAGCGTGTAGCCGTTGTCCGTGAGCTTGGCGTTCAGGTGCGTGTAGCCGCCGAACACCTGCCAGTCGCGGGTGATGCTGCCGGCCACGCCGAACTCGATGCCTTCCACGCGCTTCTTGCCGACGTTCTGCGTCGAGCCGTCGGCCGCAACCACGCGGGCGTTCTTCATGTCGGTGCGGAAGATCGCCGAGGTCAGCACCAGGCGGCGGTCCAGCACTTCCCACTTGGTGCCGAGTTCGAGGCTGCGGCTTTCCTGCGGCTTCAGGTTGCGGATGGCCGCGCTGATGCCGTCGGCGCCGTCGCCGCCGTCGGTGCCGGGCGGAGTCGACGAGGTGCCGTAGGACACGTAGATGCTGCCGTTGGGCGCCGGCTTGTAGACCGCGCCGACCTGGTAGTTCAGGAACGAGGCCTTGTTCTCGAGCTCGATGCCCGGGACCATGCGGCCGGCGGGCACGGACACGCTGGTCGAGCCGCTCAGGGCATTGCTGGGCACGGAGGCCGTGGTCGCGATCGGCGCGATGTAGGCCGGCGTGACCGCGCGCGTCTTGTAGTCGTCCCAGCGCAGGCCGAGGTTCAGCGACCACTGCGGGTTGAACTCGATGGTGTCGAAGGCGTAGACCGAACTGGTGGTGGTCTTCACTTCGGTCACCGCCGGCGACCTGGTGATGGCGCCGGTCCACGGGTCGTACGGCGTCGGGCTGAGCGCCGAGGTGCAGTTGAAGTTGCTGCGGATGCCCGAGCCCACGGCGCAGTTCAGGCCGCTCACGCCCGTTCGCGGGTAGGTCTCGAAACCGGTCTTCGCGTCCTGCAGGAACAGGTAGTTGCCCTTGGTGGTGGCTTCCTTGCCCAGCTCGATGCCGGTGGTGAAGCTGTGCTTGATGCCGGCGGTCTCGAACTTGCCGGTCAGGCTGGTCTGGTTGACCAGCGACTCGGAGTCGGACGCGCGGTTGTTGGGCCGGCGCCAGACGTTGCCGTTGACCAGGAAGTTGCCGCGGCTGTCGTCGGGCTGGGACCAGATGTAGTCGTTGGTCGAGGTGCTCGAGCGCGTGACGTTGCGCAGCACCAGGCCGCCGCCGAAGTCGTGCTTCACGTCGACGGTGCCGGCGTCGACCTTGGTGCGCTGGTAGTCGCGGCCCACCAGGCCGTAGTAGGTGCCGCGCGGCACCGAAATGGGCTGGCCGTCGCCGTTGCGGTTCAGGTACACGCCCGAGGTGAACGGGTTGTTGAAGGGGATGCCCGAGTCGGGCAGGTCGTTGGTCTCGTAGTGGTAGTAGCTCAGCGTGACCTGCGTCGGCGAGTTCATGCCGAAGGTCACGCTCGGCGCCACGCCCCAGCGCTTGACGTTGACCGGACCGCGCCCGGCGATGTCCGACTTGAAGTTCATCAGGTTCAGGCGGGCCGCGACGCTGTCGGAGATCTTGCGGTTGATGTCCAGCGTCTCGCGCTGGTAGGAATCGGTGCCCAGGCCGATGGTGCCGCTGAAGAAGTTCTCGGCTTGCGGCGCCTTGCTGATGATGTTCACCGAGCCGCCGGCCGAGCCGCGTCCGCCGAACGCGGAACTCGGGCCCTTCACGACCTCGACCGACTCCACGTTGAAGATTTCGCGCGTCTGGGCCGCGCCGTCGCGCAAGCCGTCCACGTAGGTGTCGCTCTGCGCATCGAAGCCGCGGATGAAGGGGCGGTCGCCCACCGGGTTGCCGCCTTCGCCGGCGCCGAAGGTGATGCCGGGCGTGGTGCGCAGCGCGTCGACCAGCGTGGTCGCGCCGGTCTGGCGGATCACTTCCTGCGGGATGACGGTGACCGACTTGGGCGTGTCCAGCAGCGGCGCCGTGAACTTGGGCGAGGCCGATTTCTCGACCTTGTAGTCGGTCGAGGCTTCGACGCGGACTTCGTTCAGCGTGCCCTGGGCATGCGCGGACACCGAGCCGATGGCGACCAGTGTGGCGGTGGTGGCCATGCGGCCAGAAAGGTAACGCGCAGGCGAATGCTTGCGGCTCTTGACGTAGTTCATAGTCCTCTGAGAGTTGTTGTCGGCCGTGTCTCTTGCTTGGCCGCCTGGACGAACGCCTGGCTGGCTGCACGCTGGGCTTTTCACAAAGGAGAAACATGCGTCACGGCTGCGCGAATGGTAATAACTCTCAATAGCAATGGACTGTAATCTTTACCTTTCGTATGCAATAAAACTGGAACTTTGTCGCTAGACTGCTACATAGCGGCGCCGCGCGGTGCGCTGGCGGTTCAGCGCACCAACAGCTTCATCATCCGCGCGAAGGTCTTGCCGTACGGCGGCTTGAGCAGCCCCGCGCCGTTGAACGCCGACTGCCGGAAGATCGGCTTCAGCTTGGAGAAGGTCTCGAAGCCGTACTCCCCGTGGTACGCGCCCATGCCGCTCGCGCCGACGCCGCCGAAGGGCAGGTCGTCCTGCGCGATGTGCAGCAGCGTGTCGTTGATGGACACGCCGCCCGACACGGTCTGGCGCATCACCTGGTCGATGGTCGCGCCGTTCTTCTCGAACAGGTAGAGCGCGAGCGGGCGCGGATGCGCGTTGACGTAGGCGATGGCTTCGTCGATGCCGGCGTAGGGCAGCACCGGCAGCAGCGGGCCGAAGATCTCTTCGCGCATCACGCGCATGCCGTCTTTCACGCCGGTCAGCAGCACCGGCGGAAAGCGGCGCGTGGCGGCATCGGGCGCGGTGTCGGACAGCGGCACGGCCGCGGCGCCTTCCTGCTGGGCGGTGGCCGCCAGCTCCTGCAGCCGCGCGAAGTGGCGCGGGCTCACGATGCTGGTGTAGTCGGTGTTGCCGTTGCCCAGGTCCGGGTACATCGACGCGAACACGCGCCGCGCGCTGTCGGCAAAGCGCTGCTGCTGGCCCTCGGGCACCAGCACGTAGTCGGGCGCGATGCAGGTCTGGCCCGCGTTCAGCGTCTTGCCCACGAGGATGCGTTCCACCGCCTTGTCGAAGTCGGCCCCGGGCCCGATGATCGCCGGCGACTTGCCGCCCAGCTCCAGCGTCACCGGCGTGAGGTTGTCGCTGGCCGCGCGCATCACGTGGTGGCCCACGGCGGTCGAGCCGGTGAAGAGCAGGTGGTCGAAGGGCAGGGCGGAGAACTCGCGCGCGGCCTCTGCGTCGCCGTTGACCACGGCGATCTCGTCGGGCGCGAAGGCCTTGGCCACCAGCGCCGCGAACAGCTCGGCGAAGCGCGGCGTGAACTCCGACTGCTTCACCATCACGCGGTTGCCCGCCGCCAGCGCGGCCGTCATCGGTCCCACGGCCAGGTACAGCGGGTAGTTCCACGGCACCACGATGCCGACCACGCCCAGCGGCTGCGGCATGATCTTCGACGACGCGGGCTTGAACCACAGGCCGGTCGAGCGGCGGCGCACCCGCATCCAGTGCCTGCCGTGGCGCAGGGCGTGCGCGATGCCCTCGAGCGCCGGGAACACCTCGGCCAGCTCGGTCTCTTGAAACGCACGGTGGTGGAAGTCGGCGCTGATGGCGGCGGCGATCTTTTCGCGGTTGTCCTTCACCAGCGCGCGCAGGCGCTGCAGGCGGTCGGCGCGTTCGGGCCACGGCGGCGTCTGGGCGCGCAGGCTGGCGGCGCGCATGGCGTCGAAGGTCTGTCGCATGTCTTGTCTCATGGATCCTCGCGTGGGTTCTGCCCGTGTGTCGTCGATGCACCGGCCCGCGATCTTGCACCTTGCCGCCGCGCCGGTCACCTTCTCCCGGTCGGCACTGTGCCCGAGATCGCTCGCGAAAGCACCTGCCGCGTCAGCCGGCCTTGCCGGCGCGCGCCGTCTTCCTGCCGCTGGCCTCGGCCCGCGTGGTGCTCGCGGCGGCCGAGGCGCTGGCGCTGTTCGCCTGCTCGACCCACGACAAGGTGTCGACGTACGACATGAAGTGGTTCAGGTACTCCGGCGACAGGTCGCGCATCAGCGTGAGCGCGCGGTGCACCAGGTGGTGCGAGTTGAGCGGCCCCGCGTTCTCCGGCACCTTGGCCAGCGACTGCGTGAGCCGCAGGTCGGCGCTGAGCTTCGACCAGGTGCTGCGGAAGTAGCGCAGCGTCTTCAGTTCCAGCGCGGGCGACTGGCCGGGCGCGGCGTCGGCGGGCACCGCCTGCATGCCGGCGGGGAGGGGCGAATTCTGGGCGGCGTGGTCGACCAGTTCCGCGAGGGCGCTGCGTTCGCGCGGCTGCTGCCGTGCATCCTGCGGCCCGTCCGCTGCGGCTGCCGCACGGGCGGCCGCCATGTCCTTGCCATACGCAGCGAGCAACGTGGCCACGCGCTCGTCGAGCAGGCGGCGCGCCTCGCCCTCGTGCGTGTCCGCGCGCCGGGCCAGTGCCTCGATGAAGCGGAAGCGCACCGGGTCGAAGCGGTGGTCGCCGCGCGCAATCCACGCCTGGACCGCCGCCACGTTGCCGGCGCTGACTTCCTCCTGGCTATTCACGGCGCTTCGCGTTGGCGGTGCCGGCGGAAGACGGCCGCGGCGTCGGCGCCATCTCCACGCGCCGGTTCTTCGAGCGTCCCTCGGCATCGGCATTCGACGCCACCGCCTGCTCGGAGCCGAAGGCCGCCGCGAACACCGACGACGACGGCATGCCTTCCTCGATCAGCGCGCGCGTCACCGTGAGCGCGCGCTGGGCCGACAGCTCCCAGTTGTCCGCGAAGCGTCGCGCGTCGCCGCGCATCTGCCGGTCGTCGGTGAAGCCGCTGACCATCAGGATCTCGTCGCGGCTGCCCAGGTAGGCGGCCAGCGGCGCCGACAGGCTCTTGAGCAACTGCCGCCCCTCGGGCTGTAGGTCGGCGGAATTGAAGGCGAACAGCACATTGCCGCTGATGCCGATGCGGCCGTTGTTCAGCGTCACGCGGCCGGCCGCGAGCGGGCCCGCCAGCGCCTGTTCGAGCTGCTCGCGGCGCTGCGCCTCGGCGCGCCGCTGCTGCACTTCGGTTTCCAGTTTGGACGCAAGCTCCATCTGCATGCCCAGCGCACACACCAGAATCAGCACGAACGCGCCGAGCAGCCCCGACATCAGGTCGCCGAAGACGGCCCACACGGGCACGCCCGGCTCCAGGCCGCTTTCGTCGATGTCGTCGCGCATCACGCCTCGCTGCCCACCGCGGCCTGCCGGCTGGCGAGCTGCTGCAGGTCTTCGACGATCTGCTTCTGCGACATGATGCTCAGGTCGATGACCTCGCGCGCCTGCGCCACGTAATAGGCCAGCTGTTCGTCGCTGCGCGCGATCGACTTGCCGAGCGCGGCCTCGATGCGCTGCAGCTGCGCGCCCATCTTGTCGTTCGACTGGCTGAACATCTGCACCGCCAGGCCGAAGGCCTCGCCCATGCTCGCCACCTCGGCCGCGCCGCCGGTGATCTGCGCGGCAATGCCGGTCATCTTGCCGGTCTCGGCCTCGACCTGTTCGGTGAAGCGGCCGCCCACGCGCTCCAGCACCTCGGCCGATGCGGCCACCAGCGAGTCGACCGCCGCGCGCTGCTCGGTGGAGGCATGGTTGACCGCGTCGAGCAGCGTGGAAAGCGTCTCGAGGATGCGGCTGCGTTCTTCCAGCATCGCGTTGTCGCGCGCCATGCTGTCCGACAGCTTCTGGCGCAGCTCGGCGACCACTTCGGCCGCCGCGCGCGGGGCCTCGGAGGCGGCCTGCAGCAGCTGGGCGATCTCGGCGACGGTGGCCTTGGCGTGCGCGTCGGTCTGCGACGACATCTCGCGCGCGGTCTGCGCCACCTGTTCGAGCAGCTCGTGCTGCCGGCTCGCGGACTGCGCGCCGGCCTGCTGCCATTCTTCCTTCAGCGAGTCGGCCATCGATGCGAGCGACTGCGTCCATGCAGAGAGGCGCTGCTCGTCGCGCGAGGAAATCTGCGAGATGGCGTCAAGCAGTTGCTGCTGCTGGCCGGTGGTGTGGGCGCCGGCCTGCTGCCATTCTTCCTTGAGCGCCGCGGCCATCGATGCGAGCGATTGGGTCCAGGCAGAGAGGCGCTGTTCGTCGCGCGACGAAATCTGCGCGATCGAATCGAGCAGCAGCTGCTGCTGGCCGGTCGCATGCACGCCGGCCTGCTGCCATTCTTCCCTGAGCGCCGCCGCCATCGCAGCCAGCGACTGCGTCCACGCAGCGAGCTTCTGTTCGTCGCGCGACGACACCTGCGAGATCGTGTCGAGCAGGTGCTGCTGCCGGCCTGCCGCATGGGTGCCGGCCTGTTGCCATTCTTCCTTCAGGGCTGCCGCCATCGCCGCCAGCGATTGCGTCCACACGGCCAGCCGTTGTTCGTCGCGCGCCGCGATGTCGGTCTGCACTTCGGCATGCGCCTGGCCCACGGTGCGAAGCAGCGAGGCCGAGTGCTGTTCGAAGGTGGCGGCGGCGGCGGTCAGCGCCTGCTGCGAATCGGCCGAGAGCTTCTCGCTCACGCGCTGGTGCTCGGCGAGCGCGCCGCTCCAGGTGTGCGAGACGCTGCCCACGGTGCGTTCGAGCTGCGCGGCAACGTTGTCGACCAGCGCGGCCGAGCGCTGCGCGAAGGTTTCGGCAAAGCGGTCGTGCGAGCCGCGCACTTCGCCGGAGAGGGCTTCGCTCGTCTGCCGGTGTTCGGCCAGCGCGGCTTGCCAGGTGTCGGCCACGCCGGCCGTGGTGGCCGCGAAGCGGCTCGACAAGCCTTCGAGCTGCTGCTGCACGGTCTGCGAGAGCGTGCCGTGCAGCGCGGCGGTCTCGCGCGCGATGGCCGCCATGGTGGCCTCGACCACCGGCTGGATCGCCGCGCCGGCGATGCGCGCGCTCTCGGTCAGGCTCTGGCGCAGCGACTGGTCGACGGAAGTGGCAAGACCGGCGTACACCGCCTCGGCCTTGCCGTGGAAGCTGTCCTGGCTGCTGATGAGGCGGTCGTTCTGCGCCTGGCTCTGCTGCGCCAGCGCGGCCATCATGGCCTGCAGCTGGCCGACCAGCTCGGGCATGGCCAGCGCCTGCTGCTGCAGCAGCTTGAACGATTCCTCGCGCTGGTGGACCTGCGAGAACACGCGCAGCGTGGTCGCGATCTTGCTGTCGAGCAGTTGGCCGGCCTGCAGCCGCTCGCGCCGGCACAGCGCCGACATCAGGCCCAGCATCGCCGAGGCGGCCACGCCCGCCACCGAAGTGCCGAAGGCCAGCCCCAGGCCCTTCACCGGTGCCGAGAGCGACGAGCGCACGGCCTGCAGGTCGGTCGCGCTGTCGAGCGCAAGGCCGGTGCCGTTGAGCGTGACCACCATGCCCAGGAAGGTGCCGAGCATGCCCAGCAGCACCAGGAAGCCGGCCAGGTAGGGCGTGAGGGCGGGGCCGGGCAGGCCGACGCGCTCGCCCTCGATGCGCAGGCGCACCGCGTTCTGCAGCGAGGCGGGCAGGCGGGAGAGCCAGGCGCCGAGGCTGGCGGGCGCTTCGGACAGTTCGGCCACGGCGCGCGACAGGGTGTCGGTGGCTTGCTGGAAACGGCGCAGTTCGAGCGCGCCCATCAGATAGAACGCAGCGACGAGCGCTGTGACGGCCAGCGCCAGCGGGTTCGCGCCGACGTAGCCGACGGCGACCCAGCCCACGACGGCCAAGCCCGCTGCGAACACAGCGTGAGGAAGAAATCTGGTCATGTCAGCCTGGTTGCTTCATGCGAAGGGCTTCGAGCAGCCCTTCGACCGGTTGAAATCGAAAGTCCAGTTCGGCGAGCAGCACGTCCTGGAGGTCTTTGTGGAACACGTCCTGCCACGCGGCACCGGCAGACGGGTCCGGCGTTGTCTGATCGGCTGCCGGTTCGGTGGCCTGTTCGGCCTGGGCCTCCAGCGCCGCCTGCCGCAGGCGCCTGAAACGCTTCTCCAGCAGCGCGGGCACGCCCGAGAGCAGGCTGCGTTCCTGCACGGCCAGCACCTGCTCCATCACGACGTCGACCGCCGCCAGTTTGGCCATGGCCTGCGAACGGCCCGCCAGCGTGGTCCGCAGGCGGCTGCGCAGCGGGCCGATGCCGGCTTCCATCGCCTGTTGCCGGGCCAGGTAGCGCTGGCGCAGCGGAGCGAAGTCGGTGGCGTCCGCGGGGGCCGCGCCGTCGGAGGCGATGGCCTTGGTCAGCGCGGCGCGCACGCGGGCGCACTCGGCTTCCTCGGCGCTCGAGGAGGCTTTTTTTGCACTGGAGAGAGAACTCGCCGGGCCGGCGTTCAACGCCGCGGACAGCGAGATGTCGTCGGTCCAGCCGAACCACTGGCTCAGCCGCTCCGCGGTCGTCTGCCGGGGTTGCCCGACGTCGCTGTCGGTCAGCCTGGAAAGCAAGCGCACGAGCGGCGAACCGGTGAAACCTGTGCGCCGTGACGCTTGCACCATTACCGTCAAATCGAAAAACCTAGCAGTCTACACCGCGCCCCTCCGGGCCCCGGCAGGAGCGGCCGGGCCACAGAGTGGCCGCCAGCTTCAGCCGAGCGCGGCGGGTGCCGGGGGCTCGACGGGCAGCGCGCGCTTGTGTGCGCTCTTGCGGTGCGTCGACAGGATGATTGCGCGCGCCTCGGCCGACACCGGCTTGCCTTCGAGGAAATCGTCGATCTGCTCATAGGTCACGCCGAAGGCGTCTTCGTCGGGCTTGCCGGGCACCAGCGATTCGAGGTCGGCCGTGGGCACCTTGTAGACCAGCGAATCGGGCGCGCCCAGCAGCTGCGCCACAGCGCGCACGCGGCGCTTGTTCAGGCCGGTGAGCGGCGTGATGTCGGCCGCGCCGTCGCCGAACTTGGTGAAGAAGCCCATCAGCGCCTCGGCCGCGTGATCGGTGCCGATGACGATGCCGTCGTGCGCGCCGGCCACCGCGAACTGCGCCACCATGCGCTCGCGCGCCTTGATGTTGCCGAGCACGAAGTCTTCATGTGCCGCGTCGCGGAAGCTCAGGTCGCCGGCCTTCAGCGCGGCCAGCATGCCGTCGGCCGCGGGGCGGATGTCGACGGTGATGGTGCGGTCGGGCCTGATGACGGCGAGCGAAGCCTGCGCCTCGGCTTCGTCCTTCTGCACGCCGTAGGGCAGGCGCATGGCGATGAAGGTGGCGTCATGGCCGGTGGCGCGCAGCTTCTCGACCGCGCGCTGCGCCAGGCAGCCGGCGGTCAGCGAATCGACGCCGCCGCTGATGCCCAGCACCAGCGTCTTCAGGCCGATCTGCTTCAGGTAGCTTGCGAGAAAGTCGACGCGGCGCTCCAGCTCGCGGGCGGCATCGAAGACGGGCGCGACATGCAGCGCCGCGATGATCTCGCGCTGCGTGTCGTCGACGGGGGTGAGGTCTGCGCTCATTGGTTTTGTCTGCGTATGAAAGAGGTCAGAAATCCACGAGGCTGAGGCCGATGCTGAGCACCGTGCGCTTACGGTTGTAGTCCACCAGCGTGTCGCCGTAGCCCGAGAACAGCTGCGTGTGGAAGCGCAGGTTGCTCTTGGTCGGATCGCCGATGGCCTTGAGCCACTCGAGGCGGATCGAGCCGCGGCCGCTGTCGCGCAGGTTGTTGCGCACGGTCACGGCCAGCTGGTTGTCGCGGTCGAGGTTCCAGCGGCCGGTGACTTCGGCACGGCCGATGTAGTCGGCGATGTCGGGGTTGTCGTCCTTGGCGGCGCTCTCGGAAATGCGCTTCCAGATGCGGCCGGTGATGGTGAAGCGGTCGTCCAGTTCGGCGCCGCCCATCAGGTAGACGCGGTTCCAGCTGCGCGACAGCGGCAGGCTCTGGCCGTTCGACTGGTGCACGATGCCCAGGCCCGAATAGCGCCAGCGCCAGCCGCCGGGCAGCTTGAAGTCGGTCGGGTAGACATACATCAGCTCGGGTTCGTGGTCGGTGGTGCGGAACGGCCGCGAGATGGCGCCGTTGAACAGCTGCCAGGTCGACTGCTGCGTGTAGGCGAACCACAGCGAGTCTTTCCTCACCGGGTCGCCCTGCGTGAGCAGGCCCTGGGCGAGCTTGGTGCGCACCGACAGGCCGATGCGCATCTCGTTGGCCTGGTAGGCGACGGGCTGGCCGGTGTGGTCGGGCGACGGCGAGGTGGGCGTCTGCGGCTTGTTGGTGGCGGCCGAGACCGACACGGTGAGCGGCCGGTAGCCGCGAAAGCCGAAGGTGCCGCAGTCGGTGGCGTTCTCCAGCTCCCAGAAGCGCGACAGCGCCGAGTACTGGCGGTCGCGGCAGCCTTCGGTGGTGGCGACCGAGACCACGCGCGTGGCCGGGATCGTGCCGTCCACCGGCGGCTGCGTGCTCGCGAGCACCGGCGGCGCCACGGGCACCGACACCGAGGGCAGCGTCTGCTGCTGCGCCCAGCGGTCGAAGCAGGCCAGCCGCGCCTCGTTGTTGGCGCCCAGCGCGGTGCACTGCTGCCAGGTGAGCTGCGAATCGGCCAGCGGGCTCGCGGGCTTGTCGACGGCCTGCGCCTGCGCGCCGGCGGCGCCGCCCAGGCAGGCGGCCAGGGCGGCCAGCTCGCGCAGCCGGATGTGGGGTCGTTTCGTCGTCATGGCTTTTTTTCCTCTGGGGCGGCGGTCTTGCTGAGCACGAACGGGTGGGTGCTTTCATCCGTGGCGTCGCGCCACGTTCCTCTGAATTCGCGGCCGCAGGAGCCCTTCTGCAGCTTGCCGGACCAGACGCCGCTGATGGCGCGGCCGTCCTGCGACTCGTCGATGGAAAGCGCGCCCTCGTCGTCCACGTCGCCGGCCAGCTGCGCGATGCGCGCCTTGCCGGGACTGGCGCCGTTGCGCGTGATGGTGCCGCGCACGCCGTCGTAGTCGGGGTGCTTGCCCAGCTGCACCACGGCCGCCGCGGGCAGGCCGTCGAAGCGTGCTTCCCAGCGTCCGTAGAGCGACTGCAGCGGCAGGTCGCGCGCGTCGGCGGGGCAGTCGGGGTTGCCGCGCCCGGTGGCGCAGCCCGACAGCGCGAGCACGGCACCGGCCAGCAGCGCGGCCGGCATCGCGGTCTTGAGTTTCGTCGTCTTCATGATGATGCGGCGGCGGCCGCCTTGGCCGCGCTGTCCTGTGCCTTGCGCGCGAACTCGGCGCGCAGCGCCTTGAGTTTCTCGCGCGGGTCTTCCCGGGTGGTGGCCTTGTCCAGGCCCATCTCGGCGATGAAGCGGCTGGGCACGCAGGGCACCATCTCGCGGCCCTGCTTGCGCTTCTTGGTCCAGCTCACCGCCAAGCTGCGCTGCGCGCGCGTGATGCCCACGTACATCAGGCGGCGCTCTTCCTGCAGCCTCTGCAGCGTGTCCTCGCTGACCTTCTGCTGGCGGCCGTTGTCGTCGTCGAGCTTGAAGGGCAGGAGGCCCTCGCTCACGCCGATCAGCATCACGTGCGGCCATTCGAGGCCCTTGGAGGCGTGCAGCGTCGAGAGCGTGACCACGTCCTGGTCCTGCTGGCGCTCGCTGATGGTGGACAGCAGCGAGATGGTCTGCGCCACCTCGAGCAGGCTCTTGCGTTCGGTCTCGATGGTGTTGTCGGCACCCGAGGTGTCGTCGATGGTGCCGCCGGCGCGCTGCGACATCCAGTCGACGAACTCCAGCACGTTGGTCCAGCGCGAGGCCGCGGCCGACTCGCTGTCCTCGCCGTCGTAGAGGTGCTTCTCGTAGTCGATCTCCTTCAGCCAGTCGAGCATGAAGGTGCGCGAGTCTTCCGCGCCCATGGTGCGGCGCGCGCGGTATTCCAGGTCGTTGATGTAGCGGCCGAACTCGTGGATGCCTTCCAGCGTGCGCTTGGGCATCACGCTGGGCAGCGACGGGCTGAACAGCGCCTCGAACAGGCTCAGCTTGTACTGGCTGGCGAAGGTGCCCAGGCTCGCGAGCGTGGTGTGGCCGATGCCGCGCTTGGGCGTGGTGATGGCGCGCAGGAACGCCGGGTCGTCGTCGTTGTTGACCCACAGGCGGAACCAGCCGCACAGGTCCTTGATCTCGGCGCGGTCGAAGAAGCTCTGGCCGCCCGACACCTTGTACGGGATCTGCGCCTTGCGCAGCGCCTGCTCGAACACGCGCGCCTGGTGGTTGGCGCGGTACAGGATGGCGAAGTCGCGGTATTCCTTGTACTGCTTGCCCTGCGTGGTGGCGTCGCCCGCGCGCAGGCTGACGATGCGCGCCACGGCGCGCTCGGCCTCGTGCTGCTCGCTGTCGGCGTCGACGATGCGCACCGGCTCGCCTTCGCCGAGTTCGGAGAACAGCGTCTTGGGAAACAGCTTGGGGTTGGGGCCGATCACGTTGTTGGCCGCGCGCAGGATGGCGCTGGTGGAGCGGTAGTTCTGCTCCAGCTTGATGACCTTGAGCGTGGGGTAGTCGACCGGCAGCTTGCGCAGGTTGTCCAGCGTGGCGCCGCGCCAGCCGTAGATCGACTGGTCGTCGTCGCCCACCGCGGTGAAGTGGCCGCGCTCGCCGGCCAGGGCCTTGAGCACTTCGTACTGGGTGGCGTTGGTGTCCTGGTATTCGTCCACCAGGATGTGGCCGAGCGCGGCCTGCCACTTGGCGCGCACTTCGGGGAATTCGTAGAGCAGCTTCAGCGGCATGCCGATCAGGTCGTCGAAGTCGACGCTCTGGTAGGCCTGCAGCCGCTCTTCGTAGCGGGCCATGATGCGCGCGGTGATGCGCTCGTTGTCGTCCACCGCGGCGGCCTCCGCCTGCGCGGCGTTCAGGCCCATGTTCTTCCACTTGCTGATGGTCCACTGCCAGATGCGCGCGGTGGCGATGTCTGTGGTGCCGCCGGCGTCCTTCAGGATCTTGGTGACGTCGTCGGAGTCCAGGATGCTGAAGGCCTTCTTCAGGCCCAGCACCGCGCCGTCCTCGCGCATCATGCGCACGCCCAGTGCGTGGAAGGTGCAGACCACGACCTTGCGCGCGTCCTTGCCGATCAGGTCCTTGGCGCGCTCGCGCATTTCCGCGGCGGCCTTGTTGGTGAAGGTGATGGCCGCGATCCGCTGGGGCTCGAGCCCCGACTGGATCAGGCGTCCGATCTTGTGAGTGATCACCCGCGTCTTGCCCGAGCCCGCGCCGGCGAGCACCAGGCAGGGACCGTACATGTAGTTGACCGCTTCGAGTTGCGCGGGATTGAGTCCGTGAGACATTGGGGAGAGAAAGAGCCGGAAAACGCCCTGGGGAAGGGCATGCGCAAAGCGGGCAATGATACGGGGACGGCCTTTCCCGGGGTTGTAGGCCGGTGCCCCCGACAATCGGCATGTGCTGCCTGTATTTCTTGTTACTTTCCCTTTCTTCGCGTTAATCGCCGCCGGTTACGGCGCCGCGCGCGCCCGCATCCTGCCGTTGGACGCGATTCCCGGCCTGAACGCCTTCGTGCTCTATTTCGCGCTGCCCTGCATGCTGCTGCGCTTCGGCGCGGGCACGCCCATCGGGCAATTGCTGGACGGCAGCGTGGCGCTGGTCTGGGGCCTGGGGGCGCTGGCCGTGGTGGCGGGGGTGGTGGCGTTCACGCGCAACGCCCGTGTCGGCTGGAACGACGCCGCATTCGGCGCGCTGGTGGCGGCATTCCCGAACACCGGCTTCATGGGCGTGCCGCTGCTGGTGGCGATCCTCGGGGCGCAGGCTGCGGGGCCGATGATCATCGCGATCGCGTTCGACATGGTCGTCACCTCGTCGCTGTGCATCGGGCTGTCGCGGCTCGACGGGGTGGGGGCGGGCGCGGCAGGCGGCGCCACGCAGGCGGCGCGCAAGGCGCTGCGCGGCATCCTGGTCAACCCGATGCCCTGGTCGATCCTGCTGGGCGTGCTGCTGTCGGCCGCGCGCTGGCAACTGCCGGGGCCGCTGGAGCGCACCGTGGCCATGCTGGCCGATGCCGCGTCGCCGGTGGCGCTGTTCACCATCGGCGCGGTGCTGGCCCGCTCGGCGCTGCTGGCGCGCGAGCACGACGCCAGCGCGGCGGTGGCCGAGGCGCTGGGCACCGGCGTGCAGCCCGCGCCCAGGGCGCCGTGGGGCGACGTGCTGCCCGTGGTGGCGGTGAAGCTGCTGGTGCACCCGCTGCTGATCTGGGGGCTGGGCCTGGGCGCCATGGCGCTGGGGCTGCCGCTCGCGCCCGCCGCGCTGGTGGTGATGGTGCTGGTGGCGGCACTGCCGAGCGCCAGCAATGTGTCGATGCTGGCCGAGCGCTTCGGCGCCGACAACGGCCGCATCGCCCGGATCATCCTGTGGACGACGGTGGTGGCGTTCTTCAGCTTTCCGCTGGCGGTCGGCCTGCTGCACTGAGCCGGCGGGGCGCTAGGGCGTCAGCACGCCGAGCTTGTACGGGTCGGCATCGGGCAGGCGCTCGCATTTGGAGAAGTCGCGGCCCTGCGTGCCGTCGCAGTAGTAGGTGTTGTAGATGCGGCCGAAGAGCGACGGGCTGGCCGTGAAGAGCACGCCGTGCTCGGGCTGCCAGTTGTCCCTGGGCGGCGGCACGCTGGCTTCCACCGGCGCGGCCGGTGCCTCGGCAGTGGTCGCCGCCGCCGTGGTCACGACGGCGGCCGTGACGGGATTGGGGGCGGGTGTGAAGTCGGCCAGTGTCTTGTGGGCTTCGTCGCCGCGCCAGCGCACCGCGAGTTCGGCCGCCGTGGGCCGCGCCGCCACCGGCAGCATGATGCCGTTGACCTGCAGGCCGTAGCCGAAGCGGTGCGTCTTGCCCGCCAGGAAGGCATAGGCGCAGGCGGCCATGCACTGGCCCCGCACTTCGGTCTGCACGCCGCTGGCGCGGATGGCGTCGGCAAAGGCGCCGGCCGCCTCGGCGGTGCCGCCGAACGAGTCCTCGAAGACCACCGTGCGGACTGAGCCGCTGCCCAGTCGTTCGTTGAATTCCTGGATCGCGCTGCCGTCGAGCGTGCCCGACACCACCAGCCGGCTGCCCTGCAGTTCCAGCTCGGCAGCGGATGCCGTGGATGCGCCGACGGCGCAGGCGAGGGACGCCAGGGACAAAACCCAACCAGAGACAGATGGCGGTTTCACGTCGACCCCCTTGCAATGAGCGAGCAAATTTGAATGCGTATTCCGCGCGGAGTTCGTGCGTTCACGCTGTAACAGCTTGAGTAGCGGCACGGCTTCCCGTCAATCTTTTTTTCACAAATTTGCGGGTAAGCCAGGGGTTGGCCGTAAGGCATAGCGGCGTCTACTGCTTCAGTTGAATGCTTGAGTTTGCAGAACCGCTGCTACAGTGGTTGCAAGTCAAAGATGTGAATGGGGCGCGCTATGGCAATACTGGTTCGCATCCTGTTGTGGTTCGTCTGGCTCGCCAGCGTGGGCTGGTTCTGGCATGCCGGCAAGTTCGGCACGGCCACCGCCATCGCGCTCGCCGCGCTGAGCCTGGTGGTGTTTGCCTGGCCGGTGAGCATCGCGCGGCGCCGGCACGACGAGCTGCGCTACGTCGACATGGGCAAGGAGCCCACGGGCTACCACTGAAAATCGCGGTTTGTTGGTTTTTTCAGGACGCCGTGCGCAGGCGTTCGAACTCGCGGCGCTTCATTGCCAGGTAGTCGTCGCGGTCCATTTCGTGCAACTGCTGGGCGTATTGCTCGGTCGCATCGAACCACGCGCCCAGGCGCTGGTCGAGCTGGCCCGGCGCAGGGGCGTCCAGGTAGCTGTCGATCGCCAGGTAATAGCGCATGGTGTTGCGCTCCACCACTCCTCTCACGCCGCCGATGTAGGCGCCGCCCTGGCCCTGCTTCGTGAAGCCCACCTTGTCGCTGCCCAGCGTGGCCAGGTAGCCCTTCATCGCGAAGCGCGCGGCGGTGCCGTAGGCATAGGCATAGCTCAGGTGGATGGCGGTCTTGCCGTTGTCGGCCGGCGCGGCCTCCAGCACGATGCTGTAGTCGTGCGTGGAAAGCGGGCCGTCGGCCGCGCTCAGGCGCACGTTCAGGTAGCCGGCGTCGGTCTTGGCCAGGCTGTAGTCGAAGGCGATCTTCTGGGTGTCCGACAGCGGCTGGTCGAACTTGCGCCCGACGGCCAGCTCGATCTGGCTGCCCCCGTTTCTCACGGCGCAGCTCTTGGTGTTCAGGTGCAGCATCAGCACCTGGCACCACGCGGCGGGCGTGCGCAACGCGCCGTTCACGCTGTTGAAGGGATGGTCCACCAGCGCGTAGATGTCGCCGCTCAGCCGGTCGGAGGCCTCGTTCGATTCGATGGCCAGCGGGCGCTTGAAGGCGTTGCGCGCCAGTTGCGGCGCCAGCGCCTGGAGCTTGTCGCGCAGTGCGCTCGCGTCCCCGGCCGGCGCGGCCGTCTGCGCCGTTGCCATTGCGGGAGCCAGCGACAGTGCCGCCGCCAGCAGCATGGCCAGCAGCGGAAGGCGGCGGGCCGTGTTCGTCGTGTTCATGATCCGGTGGGCGGAATGGGTGTTCATGCCCGGCACCTTGGGCGCGCGCGGCGAAAGGCCTTGCAGGACAACTCGCTCAGATGCTGTGCGGATCCACGTCGACCAGCCAGCGGATCACGCCTTTTCCCTCCGGCGTGCGGCGCAGTTCGTGCAGCAGCGGCTGCCAGGCCGCCAGCAGCTTCTGCAGCGCCGCGCGCGAAGGGCTCTCGATCAGCATCTGCGCGCGTTCCACGTTGGCCACGCGCTGGATGGTGAGCGGCACCGCCGGATAGCGCGTGACCAGGTCCGCGCCCGGCAGCGCCTCGGCCTGGTCGGCGGCGATGTTCAGGAAGGCCTGCGCCACCGACTGCTCGCGCGCATCGGCCCGCAGCAGCGCCTGGAACGCGAACGGCGGCATGCCGGCGGCGCGTCGCTCGTCGAGCTGCTGCTGGGCGAACACCGCGTAGTCGTGCCTGCGCAGCGCCATGAACAGCGGGTGGTGCGCATGGTGCGTCTGGATCCACATCTCGGCCGTCGCGCCCTGCGCGGCGAGGTAGGCGGCGTCGCGGCCCGCGCGGCCGGCCGACTGCATCAGCAGGCTGAACAGCCGCTCGGGCGCGCGGAAGTCGCTGGAAAACAGCGCGCCGTCGGGGTTCACCGCGGCCACCAGCGTGATGCGGCGGAAGTCGTGGCCCTTGGCGATCATCTGCGTGCCGACCAGCACGTCGACCTCGCCCGAATGCACCGCCGCCAGCTGCGATTCGAGCGCGCCCTGCTTCTTGGTGCTGTCGGCGTCGATGCGCGCAATGCGCACCGCGCTGCCGTCGGGCCGCTTCACGGCGGCGAACAGTTCGGCCAGGTGCTCCTCGAGCCGCTCGGTGCCGCGGCCCACGGGCGCGATGTCGGGGTTGCCGCAGGCCGGGCAGGCGCGCGGCACGCGTTCGGTGAAGCCGCAGTGGTGGCAGCGCAGCGTGCGGTCGATCTTGTGGAACACGCGGTAGGCGCTGCAGTGCGGGCATTCGCTCTTCCAGCCGCAGTCGCCGCAGGCCAGCACCGGCGCATAGCCGCGCCGGTTCAGGAAGATCATGCTCTGCTCGCCGCGCGCGATGCGCTGGCCGATGGCCTCGAGCAGCGCGCCCGAAATCACCGTCTTGGGCGGCTGCAGGTTCATGTCGACCAGCCGCACCGCGGGCAGCTCGCCGGCGCCGATGCGCGAGGGCATGGCCAGCCGCACATAGCGCCCGCCCGGGTCGTCGCCCTCGGCGGGGCGGCTCTGGTGCCAGCTCTCGAAGGATGGCGTGGCAGAGCCGAGGATCACCTTCGCGCCTTCGCGCTGGCCGCGCCACACCGCGAGGTCGCGCGCCGAGTAGCGCGCGCCTTCCTGCTGCTTGTAGCTGGGGTCGTGTTCCTCGTCGACCACGATCAGCTTGAGCCCCGGAATCGACGCGAACACCGCCATGCGCGTGCCCAGCACGATGCGCGCCGCGCCGCTGTGCGCCGCCAGCCAGCTCGCCAGCCGCTGCGGATTGGTCATGCCGCTGTGCAGCGACACCACCGCCTCTTCGCCGAAGCGGGCCTTGAAGCGGGCTTCGAGCTGCGGCGTGAGGTTGATCTCGGGCACCATCACCAGCGCCTGCGCTTCGGGCTCGCGCGCCAGCAGGTCGGCCACGCAGCGCAGGTAGACCTCGGTCTTGCCGCTGCCGGTGCTGCCGACCAGCAGGAAGGTGCCGCCGGCGGCCTCGATGCGCTCCAGCGCGGCGGTCTGCTCGGCGCTCAGCGCGATCAGGTTCGCCGATTCGGCCGTCTCGGCCACCGGTCCGGCCGTGGTCTTGCGCTTGAGCCGGCGCGCCAGCTGCGTCGTCGTCAGGTCGCGCAGCTGCGGCGGCAGGGCGGCCAGCGCGATCTCGCCGATGGAGCGCTGGTAGTAGCGCGCGGCAAAGGCCACGAGGTCGCGCCAGGCCTCGCCCAGCGGCGCCAGCGCGTCGAGCGCCGCGCCCACGGGCTTCAGCGCCATGTCGGGCTCGGCGCCTTCCAGCGAGACCGGCTCGTTCCAGACCACGCCCAGCACTTCGCGCTTGCCCAGCGGCACCCGCACCAGCGTGCCGGGCGGCATCGGCTCGGCGCCGGCGTAGCTCAGCAGGTCGCCCAGCGCGGCATGCGCGGGCGTCTGCACCGCGATGTCGAGCCGCCATGGCAGGGCCGGCGGGCTACCGTTCGTCGGTTGGCTTGTCCCGTCGAGGGGGAGGGCGGCGGTGGCGATTCGAGGTCCTTCTTGGCAAGGTTTGTTAATGCGGCTTTGAGCAAATCCGCTTAAGTCGTTGATTCTTCTGGGCTTTGGGCGCCATCCAGAGTTTCTGTGGATAACTTTGTTGACAAGCGGGCTCGTTACGTCGGCGAGCCTTGAAAATCAAGGCTCTCGCTGGATTGCCCGGAAAAAAAGCAAAAACCAAATCCTATATAAATCAATGACTTAGCGTCGCTATCGCTTTGGGAGCAAACAAGGTGCACCCCCGGACAATCTTGCGCAGTGCAGCACGGGTTTTGTGCATAAGTCAGACCCATATGCCGTTTTTGCGCTTGACAAACGGCCGCGAACCGACTTTTCGGATGCCGGGCGTCCCCACCGGCAAGCTCGCGCTCGATGACAGCCGTGTTAACCGCGCATGGCGCGCGAGTGGGCATGCACTGCCTTCACCAGCGCCGCCACATGTTCCGGCGGCGTGAACTGGCTGATGCCGTGGCCCAGGTTGAAGATGTGCGTCGGGCCCTGGGTGCCGCGGTCGGTGTGGGGCTTGCCGAAGGCGTCCAGCACCTTCGCCGCCTCGGCTTCGATTTGCGCGGGCTGCGCGAACAGCACGTTCGGGTCGATGTTGCCCTGCAGCGCCTTGGCCTTGCCGTCCGTGCCCTCGGCGACCTGCTTGCGGGCCGATGCCAGGTTCACGGTCCAGTCCACGCCCAGCACCTGGCAGTCGAGCTCGCGCATGGCGTCCAGCCACAGCCCGCCGCCCTTGGTGAACACGATGCGCGGCACCGGCTGGCCGTCGGCGCCGTTGCGCTTCAGGCCGGCCAGCACGCGCGCGGTGTAGGCCAGGCTGAATTCCTGGAACGCGCCGTCGGCCAGCACGCCGCCCCAGCTGTCGAACACCATCACGGCCTGCGCGCCGGCATCGATCTGGGCGTTGAGGTAGGCGGCCACCGAATCGGCGTTGACCGCGAGGATGCGGTGCATCAGGTCGGGGCGGCCGTACAGCATGCTCTTCACGAGGCGGTAGTCGCTGGAGCCCGCGCCTTCCACCATGTAGCAGGCCAGCGTCCACGGGCTGCCCGAGAAGCCGATCAGCGGCACACGGCCGTTCAGGGCCTTGCGGATCGAGGCCACGGCGTCGAACACGTAGCGCAGCTTTTCCATGTCGGGCACTTCGAGCGCGGCCACCGCTGCTTCGTCGCGCACCGGGCGCGCGAAGCGCGGGCCTTCGCCGGCCTCGAACGAGAGGCCCAGGCCCATGGCGTCGGGCACCGTCAGGATGTCGGAGAAGAGAATGGCCGCGTCGAGTTCATAGCGCGCCAGCGGCTGCAGCGTGACCTCGGTGGCGTAGTCGGTGTTGGTGGCCAGTCCCATGAAGCTGCCCGCCTTGGCGCGGGTGGCCACGTATTCCGGCAGGTAGCGGCCGGCCTGGCGCATCAGCCAGACGGGCGTGTGATCGGTGGCCTGGCGCCAGCAGGCTCGCAGGAAAGTGTCGTTTTGCAGTGGGGCGAAGGGCATTGCGACATTGTCGCAGGGCACCCCGTCCCTGGCCGGCCCGGTGCTGCTCAGACCACCGGCACGCGCCGCGCGTCCGCCGGGTTCAGGTTGCGGCGGTACAGCACCAGCGTCGCGATCAGGCCGCACACCGCGGCGGCCGTCATCCACAGGCCCGGTGCGCCCTTGTCGCCGGTCATCTCGATGAGCCCGGTGGCGATGGCCGGCGTGAAGCCGCCGAACACCGCGGTGGCCAGGCTGTACGCCAGCGAGAAGCCGGCCGTGCGCACGTTCACCGGCATCACCTCGGTCAGTGCCACCACCATCGCGCCGTTGTAGCTGGCGTAGAGGAACGACAGCCACAGCTCGACGGCGAGCATGCGCGCGAAGCTCGGCTCGCCGACCAGCCACTTGAGCGACGGGTATGCCGTGAGGATGGTCAGCACCGTGAACAGGATCAGCAGCGGCTTGCGGCCCACGCGGTCCGACAGCGCGCCCATGATCGGCAGCCAGATGAAGTTGGAGATGGCCACGCACAGCGTGACGATCAGCGCGTCGGTGGTGCTCAGGTGCAGCACGGCCTTGCCGAAGGTGGGCGTGTAGACGGTGATCAGGTAGAACGACACGGTGGTCATCGACACCAGCATCATCCCGGCGAGCACCACGCCCCAGTTGGCAAGCATCGACTGGAAGATCTCGCGCGCGTCGGGGCGGTGCTTGCGCGCCATGAACTCCTCGGTCTCCTGCAGCGAGCGGCGGATGATGAACAGCACCGGCACGATCAGGCAGCCCACGAAGAAGGGCACGCGCCAGTAGAAGTCGCCGATTTCCTGCGAGGTGAAGGTCACGTTGAGCCAGTAGCCGAGCGCTGCCGCGACGACGATGGCCACCTGCTGGCTGGCCGACTGCCAGCTCACGTAGAAGCCCTTGTGGCCCGGCGTGGCCATTTCCGACAGGTACACCGACACCCCGCCCAGCTCCACGCCGGCCGAGAAGCCCTGCAGCAGCCGGCCGATGAGTACCAGCACCGGGGCCGCGAGGCCGATGGTGGCGTATGAAGGCACGCAGGCGATCAGCAGCGTGCCCAGTGCCATCAGCGCCAGCGTGACGATCAGGCCCTGGCGCCGGCCGACGCGGTCGACGTACGCACCCAGGAAGATCGCGCCCAGCGGCCGCATCAGGAAGCCGGCGCCGAAGGTCATGAAGGTCAGCATCAGCGAGGCGAACTCGTTGCCGGCCGGGAAGAACGCCTTCGATATCTGCGTGGCGTAGAAGCCGAACAGGAAGAAGTCGAACATCTCCATGAAATTGCCGCCGGTCACGCGCAGGACGGTGGCGAATTTGGAGGAGCTTGCGGGCGAAGCGTGCGCGGCGGCAGTGCCCTTTTGCGCGGTGGAAGGCGCGGGATTCATCTCGTTGTCCCCTGTGGCATGTGTATCTGCCGAGGGTAGGCCGGGCTTCCCGACCGCTGCCTGACTGCGCGGGTCAGGTAGCTGTCACGCGGGGCGCTGGAGGACCAGGAAACTCCAGCGCACGTCCGCGCGGCCGAGCATGTCCTCGCGCTTGCCCAGGAAGCGCTGCCGCAGTCCGTGCCGGTCCGCGAGTTCGGCGGTTTCCCGGTGGGAGACGTCGAACATCCGCCGGCCTTCGGGCACGGGGCCGTGGCGCAGCGACATCGCGACCTGGCCGCCTTCGGCCACCAGCGCTGCCAGGGCTTCCATGGCCGTGGCCCGTTCGGCGGCGTCCAGGTGCATCCAGACGGCGGTCAGCAGGATCAGGTCGTGGCGCACGCCCAGCGCCCGTGTGCGTTGCAGGCCGGGCAGATGGTCGTCGATCCACTCGATGGGCAGCGCGGCGTGGCGGCGCATGCCTTCGGCGCGCAGTTCGGGCGTGGGCTCGACAGCCACCACCCGGTGCCCCAGCGCGGCGAGCGCGGCGGCGTCGCGCCCGGAACCCGCGCCAATGTCCAGCACCCGGCCCGGCGCGCGGGGAAACAGGTGCAGCACCTCGCGGTGGACGTCTTCGAAGCGCAGGCTTTCGTACTGCTGCGCCAGCACCGCGGCATTGGCGCCGTAGCCGGCCGTTCCCCCGACTTCGCTCGTCATCAGGTCTTGTACTTGATCGAACAGCCGTAGGGCCGCGTGCTGGCCGCCGATATGGGCTTGCCGCCGAAGGCCTCGCCGAGCGCCTGGTTCACGTAGTTGGTCGCGGTCTTGATGTCGTCGGGCCGCGCCGAGGCGATGCTGTCGATGCCGCCCGCATACACCAGCGTGCCCTTGGGGTCGATGATGAAGATGTGCGGCGTGGTGCGCGCGCCGTAGACCTGGCCGATGAGGCCGTCTTCGTCCATCAGCACGGCGGTGGGCGCGGCCTTCTGCGACTTCATCCATGCGTCCAGCGCATCGGGCTTCAGGTAATCGCTGGCGGCGCGCTCGGTGGAATTGATGGCGAGCCAGACCACGCCCTTGTCGGTGGCGGCCTTCTGCGTGGCCGGCATGTTGCCGCTGCCGTAGTGCTTGCGCACGAAGGGGCAGCCGGGGTTGGTCCACTCGAGCACCACGAACTTGCCCGCGAAGTCGGACAGCTTGTGCTTGGCGCCGGTGGTGTCGACGGCGACGAAATCGGGCGCCTGCTGGCCCACGGCGGGGGCGGCGACGGCATTGGAACCCATGAGGAAGGTGGCGCCCAGCGCCACGGCCGCGGCGACGACGGCGCGGCGGGAAGCCCGGCTCAGGGCGGCGCGGGCTTGGCGCGCGGCACGTAGGGAACGCGAGTCTGTGGTTGGCGAAAGAGACATGGCCAGCTTGAACTCCAAAACAAAATTCCAAACAACAGCTGCAGCTTAGAACGGTTTCTTCAAGTGGATGTGACAACCCATGTCATGCCGGTGGTCAAAGCGCGGCAATGGCGGCGCGCACTTCGTCCTTGCCCAGGATCTCGGTCAGCACCACCGGCGGCTTGCCCGGCGCCTGCAGCACGTACACCGGCACGCCGCTGCGGCCGAGCGCGGTGAGCGCCGCCGTGATGGCGGGGTCGCGCCGGGTCCAGTCGGCGCGCAGCATGGCCACCTTCTTGGCGTCGAAGTCGGCCAGCACCTGGGCATCGGCCAGGGTGCTCTTCTTGTTGTACTGGCAGGTCACGCACCAGGCGGCGGTGAAGTCGATGAACACCGGCCGGCCCGCGCCCGACAGCTCGGCCACGCGCTCGGCCGACCACGGCTGCCAGCGCTGCGGCTGGCCAGTGCCGTCCGCCGCGGCCAGCCTGGCGGGCTCAACGACTTGCAACACATTGCGGCCGATGGCGGCGGTCAGCACCGCGGTGAACGCGATCATCACCGCCGCGATCACGATCCGCGTGCGGCCCCGCAGCGTGAACGCCCAGACGATGGCGGCCATGCACACCAGCAGCGCCAGCAGCGTGCCGGCGCCGTCGATGCCGCTTTGCTGGCCCAGCACCCAGACCAGCCACGCCACGGTCGCGAACATGGGGAACGCGAGCAGGCGGCGCAGCGTGTGCATCCATGGTCCCGGCTTGGGCAGCAGGCGCGCCACGGCGGGAACGAAGCTGGCGGCCAGGTAAGGCAGCGCCAGCCCGAAGCCCAGCGCCGCGAAAAGCAGCAGCGCCTGGGCGGCCGGCAGGCCGATCGCGAAGCCCAGCGATGCGCCCATGAAGGGCGCGGTGCACGGCGAGGCGATCACCACGGCGAGCACGCCGGAGAGGAAGTCGTTGGCCAGCGGATGCTTGGCCTGGGCGCTGCAGATGGACGACGGCGCGGCGCGGCCGAACTCGAAAACGCCCGCCAGGTTCAGGCCGATCAGCGTGAACAGCGCGGCCAGCGCCGCCACCACGCCCGGCGATTGCAGCTGGAAGCCCCAGCCCAGCCCGGCGCCGGCAGCGCGCAGCGCCAGCATGGCGCCGCCCAGCGCGAGGAAAGACAGCATCACGCCGCCCGTGTAGGCCAGCCCGGCCCGGCGGTGCGCGCTGTCGTTGCCGGCCTGCCGCGCGAAGCCCAGCACCTTGATCGCGAGGATCGGGAACACGCAGGGCATCAGGTTGAGCAGCAGGCCGCCGAGCAGGGCGCCCAGCAGGGCGGCCATGAAGGTGGTGAAAGAAGGGGCGGGCGCTTCGGCGGGCCTGGCCGCATTGGTTGCGTTGGCTGCGTTGGCGGCCAGCGCGGCCTGCAGCGCCGGCGACACCTCGGCGCGCGGTGCCGCGGTGGCGGGCCAGTTGCCGCTGACCGGCGCCTCGGCGCGCCATGCGACGGGCTGCCCAGCCTGCCGGTCGGCTTCGGCCAGCGCCACCACCACCGGCATCACCGTGGGGCTGGCGCTGCGCTGGTCGGCCAGCGGAATGGTGGCGGTCCAGGTGCCGCCTTGCCAGGACTGGGTCCAGTCCTTGCCGGAGACGGCCGCAGTGCGGATCACCTCGGGGGTCTCGGGGAAGAAGCCCAGCGTCTTGCCCTGTGCGGCGGCGGGCAGGCCGTCGAGGCGCACCTTCAGGTTGTGGCCGTCGACTTCCACGGCGCCGGCCTGGGCCAGCGGCTGCGGCTGCGCGGCCTGCGCGGTGTCGAACTCGGCCTTGTGCAGCGCGGTCGAGCCCTGCAGCGGCAGGGACAGCGAGAAGGTGCCTTCCTCCGGAATGCACTCCTTGCGGCAGACCAGCCAGGAAGCCTTGAGCTGGATGTCCATGGCCGGCGTGCTGCCGCCCAGCGCCATCGGCGGCTTGTAGAGCGTGGACACCTCCAGCGGCACCGGCAGCAGCACGGTGTTTTCGTAGCCGTAGTTGGCGAGGTTGCCGACCGGGATCTTCTCGGGCACCGGCCACGCGATCTCGCCGGTCGACACGCCGGCCGGCAGCGTCCACGTCATTTCGGTGGGCAGGCCCGAATCGCCGGCGTTCTTCCAGTAGGTGTGCCACTCGGGCTGGTGCGTGATCTGCAGGCCCACCCACACCGGGCTGCCGGGCGCCACGCCGTCGGGGGCATGGGCGATCAGTTCGGCCCGCACGTGCGGGGTTGTCACCACCGCGCCCGGCTTGGAAGCCAGCTGCGCCGCGGCCGGCATGCTGGCTGCGGCGGCTGCTATCAGAAGCGTAGCGAAATGGATGCGCGAAAAAATCATGCCGAGGGTCGGAGCGATCTGCGGGGGTGAAGTTCCGGGCGGTTCAAGCGGCCGCTGCCGCCGAAGGCGCCCAGCCCAGCACCACCCGGCGGGTGTTGGCGCTCTTCTTCTCTATCTTGGTGACGATCACGGCGCCGATCTCCGCGGTGTTTGCAACATGCGTGCCGCCGCAGGGCTGGAAGTCGATCTGGTCGGCGCCCTCATTGCCGCCGCCGATGCGGATGGTGCGCACCGTGCCCGTGCCGCGTGGCGGCTGCACGCTCATGCTCTTGACCAGCGCCGGGTTGGCGTCGAGTTCCTCGTCGGTGATGGCGCCCACGGTCAGCGGGTGGGCCGCCTCGACCAGCCTGGCGAGGCCGGCGGTCAGCGCTTCCTTGTCGAGCGGGTCGGTCATGTGGAAGTCGATGCGCGCGTACTCGGGCGTGATGGAGCAGCCGTTCACCGGCACCGGCACGAGGTGGCACATCAGGTGGGAAGCGGTGTGGAAGCGCATCAGCCGGTGGCGGCGCTCCCAGTCGAGCCGGGCGGTGACGGCGTCGCCGGGCTTCAGCGCGGCCAGCAGGCCGGCCTGGCCCTCGGCCGGCACATGGATGAATTCGTTCGTCGGCTGGCCTTCTTCGTTCTTCGCCTTGCGGGTGTCCGCAATGGCCAGTTCGCGCCCGTCCGCCAGAACCAGGACGCCGGTGTCGCCGGCCTGGCCGCCGCCCAGTGGATAGAACACGGTGCGGTCCAGCACGATGCCGGTGTCATCCATGCGCAGGATGCGGGCTTCACATGTGCGCAGGTAGGCGTCGGCGCGGAACAGGTCTTCGGTCATCCGGCGATGGTAGCGGCGATGCGCCAATGAGGTGCGCCCACGCCATAAAGCGCCCACGACCGACACCGGCCGCGCGGGCAGGCCGGCGATGATCCGACCGCCATGCGGCATCGGCCGCTCAAGGAACACGCATGAAGGCACCGCAGCAAGTACCCACCCGCACCGCATCGCCCTTTTCTTCGGCCTCTCCCGCCGCGGCAGTCCTGGCCGTGGGCGCCGCGCTGTTCCTCGCCGGCTGCGGCGAGTCCGCCAAGCTCCCGCCGGAAGTCACGGTCGGGCCGCGCCCGCAGCTGGCCGAGCCGAACAAGACGCTGATTCCCACGGTGAACGTCGCCCCCGCGGTCGGCTGGACGGACGTCGCCATGCCGACGCCGGCCGAGGGGCTGAAGGTCACGGCGCTGGCGCGCGGGCTCGACCATCCGCGCTGGGTCTACACCCTGCCCAACGGCGACATCCTGGTGGCCGAGAGCAACAAGCCGCCCAAGCCCGGCGGCGGCGCCACCGACGGCGGCGACGGCCCCGTCGCCAAGATCCGCAACTGGGTCATGGGCAAGGTCATGGGCCGCGCCGGTGCCGGCGTGCCCAGCGCCAACCGCATCACCCTGCTGCGCGACGCCGACGGCGACGGCGTGGCCGAGGTGAAGCAGGTCTTCATGACCAACCTGATGTCGCCCTACGGCATGGTGCTGGTGGGCAACGAGCTCTTCATCGCCAACGCCGACGCGCTGGTGAAGGTGCCCTACACCGAAGGCCAGACCTCCGTCAGCGCCAACCCCACGCTGGTGACGCAGCTGCCCGCCGGCATCAACCACCACTGGACCAAGAACGTGATCGCCAATGCCGACGGCAGCAAGCTCTACGTCACGGTCGGCTCCAACAGCAACATCGGCGAGAACGGCCTCGCCGCCGAAGAGGGCCGCGCCGCCATCTGGGAGGTCGACACGAAGACCGGCGAGAAGCGCATGTTCGCCAGCGGCCTGCGCAACCCCAACGGCATGGGCTGGGAGCCTGAGACCAAGGTGCTGTGGACCGTGGTGAACGAGCGCGACGAGATCGGCAGCGACCTCGTGCCCGACTACCTCACCTCGGTGAAGGACGGCGCCTTCTATGGCTGGCCCTGGAGCTACTACGGCGGCATCGTCGACGCGCGCGTCGCGCCGCAGAACCCCGCCATGACGGCCAAGGCCATCGCGCCCGACTACGCGCTGGGCTCGCACGTCGCGCCGCTCGGCATGGCGTTCTCGCGCCCGGGCGGCATGCCCGAGCAGTTCGCCAGCGGCGCCTTCATCGGCGAGCACGGCTCGTGGAACCGCAAGCCCAAGTCGGGCTACAAGGTGGTGTTCGTGCCCTTCATCGGCGGCAAGCCGAGCGGCCCGCCGGTCGACGTGCTCACCGGCTTCCTGTCGCCCGACGAGAAGGCGCAGGGCCGCCCGGTGGGCGTGGCGCTGGACAAGAGCGGCGCGCTGATCGTTGCGGACGACGTGGGCAACGCCGTGTGGCGGGTGTCGAAGGCGAAGTAGCTTTCTTCAGCGCCGCGGGCGGGCGATGCGGTAGAGCCGGTGCCGGCGCAGCGGGTGGCCCTCGGGTACCAGCGGGTGGTCGAATGCGCCACCCACGTCTTCATGCATGCCGATGCGCTCCATCACCGCCGCCGAGCGGGTGTTGTTCCAAGCGGTGAAGGCGACGATCTCGTCCAGCGCCAGCCGCTCGAACCCCACCTGGAGCGCTCCGCGCGCCGCCTCGCTCGCGAAGCCCTGCCCCCACCACTGCCGGGCGAAGCGCCAGCCGATTTCCACGCACGGCGAGAACGGCAGGTCCGCCAGCGGCGAGTTCAGTCCGGTGAAGCCCATGAACGCGCCCGACTCGCGGTGCTCCACGGCCCAGAAGCCCCAGCCGTTCGCGGCGATGAGCGCGTGGATGCGTTCGACCATCGCATCGCTGTCGGCGCGCGTGGGCAAAGGCAGCAGGAACTCCATCACCTGCGGGTCGCAGGCCAGCTCGAAAAACGGCGCGAGATCGCTCTCGCGCCATTGGCGCAGGCGCAGCCGGGGCGTGTCGAATTCGATGGTGTCCGCAGTCATGCCGCCGATTGTGGCGCAGGGCAAATACATCACGTCGTGATATATTCGCGGCCCCTGCGTTTTCTCCCGCTGCCATGGCCACATCCGCTCGCAAGCTCGCCAAGAAAGACTTCGAGGCGCTGTCCCAGTTCCGATACCAGATGCGCCGCTTCGAGCGCTTCTCCGAGCGTGCCGCGCAGGCCGAGGGCCTGACGCCGCAGCAGTACCTGGTGCTGCTGCACATCAAGGGCGTGCCCGGGCGCGACTGGGCCTCGGTGGGCGAGATCGCCGAGCGCCTGCAGCTGCAGCCGCACGGCGCGGTCACGCTGGTCACGCGCTGCGAGGCGCTCGGGCTGGTGCAGCGCCGGCCCAGCGAAACCGACCGCCGCCAGGTCGAGGTGCACCTGCTCGACAGTGGCGAGAAGCTGCTGCTGCGGCTGGCCGAACTCCACCGTGCGGAACTGCGCTCGCTCCAGGGCGTGTTCGACGTGCCGCAGATCGATCTGCCCGACGCCGCATGAACATCATGACCACCAAGGCTTCCCACTCCCACCCGCCGCGCGGCGACTTTGCGCTCAATACGCGGCTCATGCGCATCACGGTCATGGCCGCCGTGATCGGCGCCATCAGCACGGTGGCCGCGCGCGTGCTGCTCGACCTGATCCGCTTCTTCACCAACCTGTTCTTCTTCCAGACCTTCTCGCTGGCCGAGCGCTCGCCGGCCACGAACACGCTGGGCGCGTGGGTCATCGCGGTGCCGGTGATCGGCGGGCTGATCGTGGGGCTGGTCGCGCGCTATGGCTCCGACAAGATCCGCGGCCACGGCATTCCCGAAGCCATCGAGGCTATCCTGTTCGGCAAAAGCAAGATGTCGCCGAAGGTCGCGCTGCTCAAGCCGCTGTCTTCGGGCATCGTCATCGGCAGCGGCGGGCCGTTCGGCGCCGAGGGGCCGATCATCATGACGGGCGGCGCCATCGGCTCGCTCATCGCGCAGCACTTCCACCTCACCGCAGCCGAGCGCAAGGCGCTGCTGGTCGCGGGTGCCACGGCCGGCATGACGGCGGTGTTCGGCACGCCGGTGGCGGCCGTGCTGCTCGCCGTCGAGCTGCTGCTTTTCGAACTGCGCCCGCGCAGCCTGTTGCCGGTGGCCGTGGCCTGCGCGGTCGCGGGCTTCACCCGGCCGCTGCTGATGGACGCCGGCCCGCTGTTCCCGTTGCAGACGGCAGTGCCCGGCCCGCTCGCCATGCTGTCGTGCGTGGTCGCGGGCGTGCTGTGCGGCGCGCTGTCGGCGTCGCTCTCCCTCTCGCTCTACAAGGTGGAAGACTGGTTCGGCAAGCTGCCGCTGCACTGGATGTGGTGGCCGGCCATCGGCGGGCTCGCGGTGGGCATCGGCGGCTGGCTGCAGCCGCGCGCGCTGGGCGTGGGCTACGACGTGATCGGCGACCTGCTGCACAACCACCTCGCGCTCGGCGTGGTGCTGGCGCTGCTGGCGGTCAAGGCCGTCATCTGGGTCATCGCGCTGGGTTCGGGCACGTCTGGCGGCGTGCTCGCGCCGCTGCTGATGATGGGCGCCGGCCTGGGCGCGGTGCTGTCGCACCTGCTGCCGGGCAACGACCCCATGCTGTGGCCGCTGGTCTGCATGGCAGCCACACTGGGCGGCGTGATGCGCGCGCCGCTCACCGCCACCATCTTCGCCTTCGGGCTCACGCACGACAGCAACGCGCTGCTGCCGCTGCTCGCCACCTCCGCCGTGGCCTACGGCTTCACGGTGCTCACGATGCGACGCTCGATCCTCACCGAGAAGATCGCACGCCGCGGCTATCACATCTACCGCGAGTACGGCATCGATCCGCTGGAGCGGCATTCGGTGGAGGAAGTGATGACGCGCGAGGTGCGAAGCATCGACGCCGCGCTGCCGGTGACGCGCGCGCTGGCCGACTACTTCGGCGAAGGCCAGGCGCACCGTGCGTTCCCGGTCCTGCGCAACGGCGCGGTCGTCGGCGTGGCCGACCGCGCAATGCTGGCGGCGCAAGGCACGCGCGACCCGGTCGCCACTGTGGGCGACGCCTGCGCCGACCTGCCGCTGTACTTCGCGCTGCCGGGCGAGAACTGCCGCGCGGTCGCCACGCGGCTCGCGCGCCACCGGCTCGAGCGCATGCCGGTGGTGAAGGACGCGCAGTCGCTCGCGCTGGCCGGCATCGTGGCGCGCAGCGACCTCATCAAGCCCTCGCTCGCGCACTTCGACGAAGAAGAAATACGCGAGCGCGTGCGCGGGCTGCCGTGGCAGTCGGGCTGAGCCAGCTCAAAAGCCCGCCAGCACCACCTTGCCCTGTGCCTTGCCGCTCTCGATGAGCGCATGCGCACGCCGCAGGTTCGCCGCGTTGATGGTGCCGAAGCTCGCGTTCGCCGTGGTGCGCACGCGGCCCGCGTCGACCAGCCCCGCCACCTCGGCCAGCAGCGCGCCTTGCTCGGCGATGTCCGGCGTCTCGAAGCGCGAGCGCGCGAACATCATTTCCCAGTGCAGCGAAATGCACTTGGTCTTCAGCGGCATGGCGTCGAGCATCTTCATGTCGTCGATCACCGCGAGCTGGCCCTGGGGCTTGAGGCTTTCGATGATCTGCGCGTAGTGCTGCTCGGTCTGGGTGAGGCTGGCGACCATGTCGACCTCGCCGATGCCCGCCGCCTTCAGCTCTGCCGCCAGCGGCTTGGAGTGGTCGATGACGGTGTGCGCGCCCAGCGCCAGGCACCATTCGCGCGTCTCGGCGCGCGAGGCGGTGGCTACCACGCGCAGTTTGGTGAGCTGGCGCGCCAGCTGGATCAGGATGGAGCCGACACCGCCCGCGCCGCCGGTGATGAGCAGCGTCTGGCCTTCGCCGCCGCCCTTGGGCACCTGCAGGCGGTCGAACAGCAGTTCGTAGGCGGTGATGGTGGTCAGCGGCAGCGCGGCGGCCTGCGCGTCGTCGAGGCTCCGGGGTGCGAGGGCGGCGATGCGTTCGTCGACCGCATGCAGCTCGGCATTGGCGCCCGGGCGGATGATCGAGCCGGCGTAGTACACGCGGTCGCCCACCTTGAAGTTCTTCACGCCGCTGCCGACCGCCTCGACGGTGCCGACGGCGTCCCAGCCCAGCACCTTGGCCTGGCCGGCTTCCGGCGCGGCGTTCTTGCGGACCTTGGTGTCCACCGGGTTGACCGACACCGCCTTCACGCGCACCAGCAGGTCGCGCGGGCCGGCCTGGGGCGCGGGCAGCTCGATGTCCTGCAGCGATTCGGGGTTGTCGATGGGGAGGGGCTGGTAGTAGCCGACGGCTTTCATGGCAATGGCCTTTCAGTGACGATGCGTCGAATGTAGGATCGCAAGGCCGGTTTGATAAGACGGCCTGGAACAGCAACACTTTCAAATGAAGATTGAAAATATCTCCGACCTGCAGGTGCTGGTGCACACTGCGCGCGGCGGCACGCTCACCGCTGCGGCGCATGCGCTGGGCATCACGCCGGCGGCGGCCAGCGCCACGCTCAAGCGGCTGGAGGCCCAGCTCGGCGCCCGGCTGTTCGAGCGCTCGACCCGCGCGATGCGCCTCACGCCGCAGGGCCAGACGCTGCTCGACTACGCGGTGCGCGCCTTCGAATTGCTGGACGAGGGGGAGTCGCTGGTCACCGCCGACCGCGGCGAGCTGGTCGGCACGCTGCGCGTGGCTTCGCCGTCGGACCTCACGCGCAGCACGCTGCTGCCGTGGTTCGACGAATTCCTTGCCTTGCACCCTGGTGTGCAGCTGTCGCTGTCGGTGGGGGACCGGCCGCTGGACGTGATGCGCGACGAGGTCGACGTGGCGCTGCGCTATGGCGCGCTGGCCGATTCGCGGCTGGTGGCGCGGCCGTTTGCGCTGACCAACCCGGTGTTGACCGCTTCGCCCGGCTACTTGCGCCGCCACGACGCGCCGAAGGTGCCGCAGGACCTGGCGCATCACAACTGCCTGATCTTCAACCGTTCAGGGCGGCGGCATCGGGTCTGGCGGTTTGCGCAGAACGGGCAGTGGACGGAGGTGCGGGTGAATGGCAACCGCAGCGTGGACGATGCTTCGCTGGCGCGGGAGTGGACTGTGGCGGGCTACGGCGTTTCGCTGAAGTCCGCGCTGGATGTGCGGGAGGACATTCGCGAAGGGCGTCTCGTGCGGCTCCTGCCTGATTGGGAGACGGAGCCCTATCCGCTGCATGCGCTGTTGCCGAGCGGGCGGTTCGTGCCGGCTCGGGTTCGGGCGTTCGTCGACTTCCTGGGGTTGAAGTTCGAGGCTTTGCTGGCGGTTGCCTGAGGTTTGCGTTCCGGGGCCGGGACTCGCCCCGGCGGGCGACCTACGTTTCTTTGCTTCGCCAAAGAAACGTAGGCAAAAGAAAGGCGACCCCACTGTCTGCGTCCCTCCGCTTCGCTGCGGGCAACCTGCGGTGCTCGCGTTTCGCGGGGTCTCGCCCAAACTCGCTGCGCTCAGACAAGGGCGAGCCCTGATCCGCGAAACGCTGCGCTCCTCGGCGCAGCCAGAGGGGAGAGGAGCCCACTCGGGCCTTTGCTTCGCTCGGCCCTTGGGTTCCGTTACCTTTTCTTTTTTCAGATCATCGGAGTGACTGCGCCGTCCATCGCGACGATCGCGCCGGTCACGTAGCTCGCCTTCGGCGACGCCAGGAACACCACCGTGTTGGCGACTTCTTCCGGTGTCGCGATGCGGCCCAGCGGCAGCCTGGCCTTTGCGCGTTGGAGCGCCTCTTCGGTGTCGATGCCCTGCAGCCTGGCATCGGCTTTCATGCCTTCCTGCAGCCGTTCGGTCAGGGTGAGGCCGGGGTTCACGGCGTTCACGCGCACGCCTTTGCCGGCATAGGCGGCGGCCATGCCTGCGCTCACGAGCATCAGTGCGGCGTTGGCGGCGCCGCCGGCCATGTGCACGGGGCTCGCGACTTTGCCGCCCTGGCCGATGACGTTGACGATGGCGCCGCGGCCGCGCTGGCCCATGCGCCTGACCACGGGGTGGATCATGTGGACGTAGGTGAAGTACTTGGCGTCCATCGCGTCGTGCCATGAGGCGGCGGTCAGCTCGTCGGGCGGGGTGCGGCGGGCGGCGCCTGCCGAGTTGACGAGCACGTCGACGGGGCCGAACACTTGCTCGGCCGCGTCGAGCGCGGCCTCGGCGCCGGCCGGGTCCTTGAGGTCGGCGGCATGCACCGACACGCGGCCGTCGGCCTGGGCGAACGAGTCGATCAGTGTCTTCTTGCCCCGCTCCAGGTTGCCGAGCTCGCGCGAGACGAGGCTCACGCGGGCGCCTTCGCGCAGGAAGCCGAGCGCGCAAGCCAGGCCGATGCCCTTGCTGCCGCCGGTGATGAGTACGTGCTGGTCCTGGAGCTGGAGATCCATGAAGAGGTCCTTGGTGGAGGGGGTGGCGCGATTGAAGCACCGCCGTTAAACCCCTGCACGCGCGCGGCCCTATGCCGCGCCTTGCGGACCTCCGGCCGCCTTGCTCAGCGGCGTGCCGCCGCCTCGGTCAGCGGCGTGCCGCCGCGTGGCGCAGCGGCTCGGGCTCCAGCGCGCCGGGCGCGGTGTCGGTGGCGTCGCGCAGCTGGCCGTCGCGGTCGTGGTGCACCAGCAGTTGGCGCGTGCGCTGCCAGGTCGACAGGCGCGCGGGCGGCACTTCGATGTAAGAGGCCAGCGCGAACAGCGACGACTGTTCCTGGTCGGGCGGCGACTCGCGCTTCTGCTGGCGGCGGCGCCACGGCGCCATCGCCAGCATCGACACCAGGATCGCGCCGATCACCAACGCGTACAGCCCCAGCAGGTGCAGCACCTCCGGCTGCGAGCGCGCGCCCAGCACATAGGGCCATGCGTACCAGATGGCGCAGAACCAGATGGCGATGGTCACGGCCGGGCGCAGCACGCGCAGCCACAGGTACATGGCCATCGTGCGCTGCCGCGAGCGGCCGTTGCCGAAGGCGCTCAGCGAGATGCGCGCGGCATCGATGATGGGCTCCTCCACCGCAGGCTGGCCCCAGGAGGGGCGGCGGCTCGGCGGCGGCGTGTCGTGGTCGGTATCGGGAAAGCGGCTGTGGGTCATTGTGTCTTCATGGGGCATCGGAAACTCCTCGGTCAGGGCTCGTCCACACCGCGCGCTTGCCGCGGCGGCGTATCAGGGCTTTGGGCAGGGCGATGACGGTGGTCGCCATCGTGATAGTCCAGAAAGCGATCGGGTACCAGATCGTTCCTGCGAAATAGCGCATCAGGTCGCGGTCGTAGCGGCGGTCGATCCACAGGCTCAGCAGCATCTGCAGGATGCAGGTCATGGCCAGCAGCGTGCCCTGCCAGTGCGGCAGCAGCGCGGAGTGCCAGGCCGACTCGATCGGCAGGAAAGGCCGAGCCAGGCTGACCACGAGCACCGCCGCCATCGCATAGGCCCAGACGACGCTGGTCATGTACTCGGCATACACCAGCCACATGCGCCAGTTGCGCGGCTTCAGGATGCTGGTGGTGTTGCGCAGCATGGTCTGAATGCCGCCGATGGCCCAGCGCTGGCGCTGCTTCCAGAGACCGCGCAAGGTCTCGGGCATCAGGATCCAGCACAGCGCGCGCGGCTCGAAGCGCAGCTTCCAGCCGCCGAGCTGCAGCTTCCAGCTCATGTCGATGTCCTCGGTGAGCACGTCGGGGCTCCAGAAGCCCACGTCGATCACCGCGCGGCGGCGGAACATCGCGATCACGCCCGACACGGTGAACAGCGTGCCCACCAGTTGCTGCGAGCGCTTGATGAGGCCGATGATCGAAGAGAACTCGCCCACCTGCATGCGCCCGAGCAGCGTGGTGCGGGTGCGGATGCGCGGGTTGCCCGTCACGGCGCCGATGCGCTCCGACGCCAGCATGGGCCGCAGCATCCAGGCGATGGCGTCCTCGTCGACCAGCGCGTCGCCGTCGATGCCCAGGATGTATTCGCCGCGCGCGAGCTGGCAGGCGGTGTTGAGCCCTACGGCCTTGCCCTGGTTGCTGGCGTTGTGGATCACGCGAAGCCGGCTGTATTCCTTCGTCATCTCGTCGAGCAGCTCGCCGGTGCCGTCGGTGCTGCCGTCGTTCACGGCGATCACCTCGTAGTTCGGGTAGCGTGTGCGCATGAGCTGCTCGATCACTTCGCGCAGGTGCGGCGCCTCGTTGAAGCAGGGCACCACCACCGTCACCAGCGGGCGCGAGGGCAGCAGGTCGAGCGGGTTGACATCGACGTCGCGCTTGCGCTCGAACACCCAGGCATGCGAGAGGCCGCCCGCCATCCACACGTAGGCCATGAAGAACGGGTAATAGAAGACGAAGCCGAACAGCAGCGACGGCAGCGTCTGCGCAAGGAAGTGGCTGGTGGTCATGGGGTCCGCTCTCCGTGCGCCGGTGGTGATGCTTGTGGTGCCTGGGGTGGCGTGGTCTCGGCGGCCGACGCGCGCAGGGCCCGCGGCAGCAGCGTGCGGACCGAGATGGCGCGGCGCACCACGTCGAGCGAGGGCTGGTTGTTGAGGAAGTCGTCGGGGTAGTAGCCCAGGTGGCGCACGCCGGCGCGCTGCAGCAGCGTCCATTGCCGGGCCAGTTCGGCATCGGCCACGGGCTTGCCGGTGCGCCAGTCGCGCGCCTGCAGTTCGAACACGGTGCCGTCCAGGCCTCTTGGCGTGTCGGCCGCGCGGCGCGCCAGGCGGGCGAGCCAGGCGTCGGCGTCGGCTTCCTGTTCCATGCGCGGCATGGCCATCAGCGCGACGTAGTCGTAGGCGGCGAGCGAGGCTTCGTAGTTCTGCGCGAACCACTGCTCGGCCTGGGGCTCGAGCACCGGGCGCGCGTAGAGGTTGCGCGCCGTTTCCAGCGCGGGCCGCCAGGCGCCCAGTCGCGCGGCCAGCTCGTGCGTGAAGTCGATCAGGTAGCGCGTCTTGGCGGCGCTCCAGCGCGCCGCCAGCGCCGGGTCGGCGCGGATCGCGGCCACGTCGGGTGGCAGGCCCCACTTCGCATAGGCGGCGAGCGCGGCGGGGCTTGCGTCCTCGTCGTCGGAGAGCGTCGCGTCGTCGTGGAACAGCACGCCCTCGAAGAATGCGTGGCGGCCCAGGTCTTCGTAGATGTCGCCCACCAGCGTACGCACCGCGGGGTCGAAGGGCGTGAGGCGGTGGTAGCGCCCGGGCGGCATCGTGCCGCCCTGCGCCATCACCGTGTGCGTGGCCAGCGGGTTCGACGCTGGCAGCCGGAAGGCCGTGACCGGCATCCATGCGTACACCTTCACGCCGGTGCGGGTGCGCAGCTGCCAGGCGGCGCGGCTGAACAGGTCGGCGCGCATCGGCAGGTGGCGGTTCGGGAAATACAGCGCGTCGGCCACGCCGTCGCCGTCGGGGTCGGCGTAGGCCTGCAGGAACACCGAGCGCGGACGCACGGCGGCCACGCGGTCGATCAGCGCCGACAGGTTGCGCTCCTGCTGGGCGGGGTCGGGGTCGTACACATAGTCGAGGTCGACATGCATCACGCGGTTCACCGGCCGCACCTCGCCGCCCACCGGGCTGCGCAGCAGCTGCGCGTAGTCGGGCGCCTTGTTGTCGTACGCGGCAAGCGCGCGGCGGATGCGCGTGAGCGGCACGGCCTGCGTGTTGGCGCCGTCGTCGAGCGTGAAGGTGATGGGCATGCCGGCGCGCTTCGAGGCTTCCAGCGCGGCCGTGTTGTAGGCGCCGTAGGGCCACACGGTGGCGCGCACCCTGGCGCCGGTGCGCGCCTCGATGATCTCGCGGCTGCGACGCAGGTCGGCCTCGATGCGGCGCACGTAGGTCTCGTCGTCCTCGTAGCGGCCGGTCTTCGGGTCGTAGCGGTGCGTGGCGGCGGACGGCAGCATGTTGCCCTGCGGATTCGCGAGAACGCCGGTGTGCATCGCGTCGGTGTGGCTCGCGAACTCGACCAGGCCGGAGCGCGCCATCTCGGCCGCCTCGGGCCACAGCAGGAAGTTCTCGCGCGGCGCGGGCTTGTCGCCCCAATGCACCAGCTGGCCTTCGGGCACGTCTAGCCAGCTCGTCACCAGCGCGAACAGCGCGGGGTAGTTGAAGCGCTTGAGCAGCGGAAACACCTTGGTGTAGGCGCTGCGGTAGCCGTCGTCGAAGGTCAGCAGCACGGGCTGCGAAGGCAGCGGCTTGCCGCCGGCGCGCGCGTCGACGATCTGCTGCAGGCTCACCGGGTGGTAGCCGTTGTACTGCAGCCAGGCGAACACCTCGGCCAGGGTGCTGTCGTCCACGGCGGTCTCGTCGGGCGACTGCTCGAAGCTGGCGCGCACGCCGGTGCGCACGTCGTGGAAGGACAGCACGCGAAAGCTCAGGCCGTCGTCGGGGTCGGCGGGCGGCAATGGCTGCGCGAAGGCGGGGAGCGCCAGCGCGGATGCCGCCGCGATCACCAGCCACAGCATGGCCGCGCGCAGGAAGGTCATGGGGTTGTTGTCGGTCGTTCGCATCACTGCAGGGGCATCGAGAGGTTCAGGAAGACGCCGCGCTGTCGCTCGCGCACGCCGTCGTAGGGATGGCTGGAAATGCTCAGGCCGTAGCGCAGCGTGAACTTGGGGCCGAGGTCCCAGCGGTGCTCGTAGCGCAGGCTCCACAGTGGGCCGCTGCCGAAGCCGGCCTGGCGGTAGTTGCCGCCCGTGAGCTCCACGGCCTGGAAGAACTGGCGGTCGTCGCGCTTCCAGTTGAGCCACTGCGCGCGCACCGCCAGTTGCACGGTGCTGTCGCTCGACGGGTTGAAGTAGGGCGTGTCGATGTCGCGGCCGCGGCTGGTGCCGGCGCCCAGACGGGTCTCGAGCTGGAAGCGCGGCGTGCTCACCCAGCGTTCGCGCCAGCCCAGCTCCAGGCCGTTGCGCAGGTTGCCGTCGCTGAAGTCCAGGCGCTGCCATTGCAGGTCGAAGCGGCGCGATTCGTTCACCACGTAGCCCACGCTCGCGCCGGTCTCGCGCGCGCCGATGCCGGCGACGCGGGCCTTCCACGGCAGCTCCTTGCTGTCGCCGTCGTAGGTGGCCGAGAGGCGCCATGCGTCGCCCGCGCGGTAGTCGACGCGGCCCGCCACGCTGTTGCGGTAGGGGCCGCTGTTCGCGTGCTGCAGCACGCCTTCGGCCAGCCACCGGCCCTGCTGCCAGCCCAGGCCCAGGCCGCCGCGCGCCCAGTTGGCGTTGCCGATGTCGGTGGTGCCGCGGCCCAGCGTCTGGTCGTAGAACACGCGCCACTGGTCGTCGATGAGGCCGGAGCTGAGGCGGCTGTCGATGCGCCACTCGCGGTTGGCGATGGCCGCGCCGCCCGACGAGGCCTCGGCGTCGACATCGAGACGCGGACCGGTGGCGGCGCGGCGCTTGCGCTCCACGTCTCGCACCTCGGCGGCCTCGGGCACGTCGGCCGCGAGCGACTCTGCGCGTTCGCGGGCCTGGCGGAATTCACCGGCGTCGAGCAGTGCCTCGACATGGCCGGCGCGCGCGCTGATGTCGTAGGGCTGGTCGGCGGCCTGTGCCTCGAAGCGCGCGACGGCGGCCTCGGGGTGCTCGCGCAGCCGCTCGGTCTGGCCCGCGCCGTAGGCGTAGCCGGCGTTCAGCGGCGCTTCGCCGGTCAGCGTCGAGAAGCTCTGCTGCGCGAGTGCCGCGCGGTCGGTGTAGAGCTGCAGCAGGCCGCGCATGCCGCTCACGTCGGTGTACTGGCCGTTGGGCCGGCCGGCTTCGGGCGAGAGGCGCATCAGCGCCGGCGTGGCTTCTTCGAGCCGCTTGAGCAGCGCCTCGGCGTCCTCGAAGCGGCCGGTGTCCTGGTAGGCGTAGATCAGGCCGAAATACAGGTCGTCGGGCATCGGCAGGTCGGCGCCACCCTTGGCCACGGCCGCTTCGTAGAGCGGCACGGCGTCTATCGAGCGGCGCTCCTGCGCGAAGGCGCGGGCCGCGGCACCGAGGCCCCAGAAGGGCAGGTCGGTACCGGCAGCGCGCAGCGATTCGTAGAGCGCGATGGCATCCGCGGGGCGGCCACGCTCCACCAGCGCCAGCAGCCGGTCGGCCAGCAGCCGCACGCGCAACTGGCGCCATGCGTCGGCATCTTCCGGCGCGGCCTGGGCGGCCGATGTGTCTAGCCGGGCCAGCGCGGTTTCCTCGTCGGCCAGCACGCGGTCGAGTGCCGTCAGGCGCGACGCGCCCAGGCGCTGGTCGCGTTCCTCGATGGCCCAGCGCAGCCGCTGTGCCAGCGCCTGCTGCTGCAGCGTCGACAACGCCAGCGGCGAGAAGCTGCCGGGATGCGCGCGCTCGGCGGCATCGGCGTCGTCGAACGCGGTCGATGCGGCGCCGCTGTCCGCGAGCAGGAAGTCGGTTTCGCGGCGCAGGTCGCGGCGCTCGGGCCGCAGCGCGCCGGCCTCGGTGTAGGCGGCGAGCGCCTGCAGCGGTTGCTTTTCGGCGCGCGCCACGGCACCGCGCAGCTCGAGCAGGGCGACGCGGTCTTCGACCTGCGGGACCGGTTGCCGCGCGAGGGCGTCGTAGATCGCCTTGGCGCCGGCGACGTCGCCGCTGTCGAGCTTCCAGAAAGCTTCGTGGATGCGCGGCTCGCGCGCTTGCGGCTGCCGTGCGCGCCACCGGGCAATGACTTCGCCCTGCAGCGACAGGTCATGCGTGCGGCGCGCGGCCAGCGCGAGCGGGCCCAATGCATAGTCGTTCAGCGAGGCGAGCGGAACCTGGCGGGCGAACGCGATGGCTTCGGCGAACTGGCTGTCGGTCGCCGCGATGGCCACCGCGTCGGACACCACGCGCCGGCGTTCGGCGTCAGTGAGCGGCGCGGCGAGCCAGTCCTTCAACTGCTGCAAAGCCTGCGCGGCGCCGATGCGGTCGGCGCGGCGCGCTGCGATCAAGGCGTCGTGCTGCTGCGCGCCATAGGCCGCCGATGGGTTGGCCGCGGGTGCGGTGGCTGCGATGGGCGGATTCGCGAAGGCCGCGGGTGAAGCACCCATGGCCAGCGCGCAAACGATCGGGGGAAATCCTCGTGCTGCTTGTTCGAGGTGACGAGACAAGGCGCAGGCAAGCGCCGACGGACGCCCACCCAAGACCGTGCCTCCAGCTTTTTTCTGGATGAACACTCTGCTCCCTTAAATTGCGCCTTTTGCGCGGCCTGGGGCCGCCGCAAAAGCCGAACTCCCGGCCCCGAATGCGTCAGGACCGAAAGCTCCATGAAAAATTGAATCTGCAATCGACTCTAGATAGAACTGTTAACAAAAGCAAACTTAAGTGCCAAGAAACGGTTCTAAATGTGAATAGATTGGCGTTTTTGGGGTCAGCGTTGACAGGTTCTGTCAGACAAGCGCGCTCGGAAACGGCGGCACGCACGGCCTAAGATCGCGTGATGAACGCATCCACGGCCTCTTCGTTGCCCCGTTACTGGTCCCAGCTCACGACGCGCGATTTCGCGGGGCTGGACGCGGCTTCCACCGTCGCGGTGCTGCCGCTGGGCGCGACCGAGCAGCACGGGCCGCACCTGCCGCTGGGCGTGGACACGGTGCTGGCCGACGGCATCGTCGCCGCATCCTTGCCGCTGCTGCCGGCGGGGCTGCCGGTGCTGTTCCTGCCCACGCAGCAGATCGGCCTGAGCCCGGAGCACGCGCGTTTCGCGGGCACGCTCACGCTGTCGGCGCAGACGCTCATCCGCATGTGGAACGAGATCGGCGCCGGCGTGGCGCGCGCGGGCGTGAAGAAGCTGGTGCTGTTCAATGCGCACGGCGGCCACGTGGGCGCGATGGACATCGTGGCGCGCGAGCTGCGCGCGGCGCACGGGCTCATCGTCTACAGCGTGAGCTGGTTCAACCTGCCGCTGGGCGAGGCCGGCGAGCGCTTCAGCGCGCACGAGCATCGATTCGGCGTGCATGCGGGCGAAATCGAGACTTCGATGATGCTGGCGCTGACGCCCCAGCTGGTGCGCATGGGCGAGGCGCGCGACTTCAGCTCGACGTCGCAGCAGCGCTCAGCCGACTACGCGCTGCTGGGCAACGGCAAGAGCGCCAAGCTCGGCTGGGCGATGGAGGACTACAACGCGCACGGCGCCGCCGGCAACGCGGCCGCGGCCACGCCCGAGAGCGGCCAGGCCGTGATCGATGCGGCCGCGCGGCAACTGGCGCTGCTGCTGGCCGAGGTGTCGCGGCTGCCGTTGAGCACCGCCAACACGGGGCCGCTGCCGTAGCCCCGCGGCTCAGGAAGCGGCGCGCGCCAGCACTCCGGCGAACATGTCCGTATCGACATTGCCGCCGCTGACGCTAATACCCACCGTCCTGCCGCGCCAGCGCTCCTGCTGCTGCAGCGCACCCGCCAGCGCCGCCGCGCCCGCGCCTTCGGCCACGTTGTGCGTGTCGCTGAAGAGGATGCGCATGGCCTCGGCCACTTCGTCGTCGGTGACGGCGATCACGTCGTCGGCTTCGCGCAGGATCACTTCCACCGACTCGGGCACCGGCGTGCGGCAGGCCATGCCGTCGGCCAGCCGCGTGGTCACAGGCGACTCGACCGGCTTGCCGGCATGGAAGGAATCGCGGTAGGCCGTGGCGTGCGCGGACACCACGCCGATGAGCTTGGTCTTCGCCCCGCAATGCGCGCGCGCCGCGGCCGCGGCGGCAAAGCCGGAACCCAGGCCGATGGGCACGAACATCACGTCGGGCGGCGTGTGCGCCAGTGCGTCGAAGAACTCCACATAGGCCGTGGACACGCCGCGCACCAGTTCGCGGTGGAACGAAGGCACGCGGTGCAGCGCATCGCGTTCGGCCAGCAGCGCCGCGTGTTCGGCGGCGGCCTGGAAGTCGTCGCCATGCTCCACCAGCGTGACGCCGAGTGCGCGCATGGCCGCGTTCTTCTCGAGCGAGTTGCCGTGCGGCACCACGATGGTCGCGGCCAGCCCATGGCGCCGCGCGGCGAAGCCGACCGACTGGCCGTGGTTGCCGCGCGTGGCGCTGATGGCGTGGCGCACGCCGGGCTGCTCGCGCGCCAGCGTCTCGAAGTAGGTCAACCCGCCGCGGATCTTGAATGCCCCGGCCGGCGTGTGGTTCTCGTGCTTGGCCCACACGGTGGCACCCAGGCGCCGGGCGAGCAGCGGCCATGCGTACTGCGGCGTGGGCGGCATGGCCGAGCGCACGGTGCGCTGGGCGGCCTCGATCTCTTCTCGGGTGAATCTCATCGGAGGTCCTTGGCTATTTGCGTTCGGTCAGCGCCACACGCACCGCCAGCGCGGCCAGCACGCTGCCCATCACATAGCGCTGCGCGCGCAGCCAGCCCGCGCTTTGCGACAGCACCGCGGTGATGCTGGCGGCGCCGACGATCATCACGGTGTTGACCGCCGCGCTGGTCGCGATCTGGGCGGCGCCCAGCTGCATGCTCTGCAGCAGCACCGAGCCGCGCTCGGGATGGATGAACTGCGGAAAGAACGAGAGATAGAACATCGCCACCTTCGGGTTCAGCAGGTTCGTGAGAAACCCCATGCGGAACAGCCTGGCCGGCGGATCGGCCGGCAGCGCGCGGGCCTCGAAGGGCGCGTTGCCGCCGGGCTTGACGGCCTGCCAGGCCAGCCACATCAGGTAGGCCGCGCCGGCGATGCGGATCGCGTCGAATGCGAGCGGAACGGCCAGCAGCAGCGCGGTGAGGCCCAGCGCCGCCGCGAACAGGTGCACCAGAAAAGCCGAAAGCACGCCGCCCAGCGAGATGAGTCCGGCCCGGCGCCCCTGGATCAGCGTGCGCGATACGCAATAGATCATGTTCGGCCCCGGCGTGAGCGCCAGCAGCAGGGAGGCGAGGGCGAACCACGCGATTTCCGTGAGTGTCAGCATGATCGTCAGAGTCCTTTGGATTCGAGCGTGACGGGGCCGCGCGGCGTGTCGAGCAGCGCGACGAGATTGGGCGGGCCGGCATCGACGCGCATGTCCTGCATGCCGATGGCCGACAGGGCCGCCGCGAGGGCGGGTGCGCGCGGGTGCGAGGCCCGCAACGCGCGCATCGCAAGGCCGGACGCCGGCATCGCGTCGGTGGGGTGCACCGGTCCCCACTGGATCAGCGTGGGCAGCGCGCCGTAGAACAGCCGCTGGCCGTCGTCGCGCACGGTGATCTGCCATTCGAGCCGGCCGGCCGGCGTGTCGCGCGAGGCTTCGAGCAACTGGCCGCGGTCGATGTGCGCATGCTCTTCGTGCGCCAGGGCGCGCATGGCCGCATGCGCGTCGGGCACGCGCGCGACGAAATGGATCAGCCGCGGCCCCTGCCGGGCCAGGCCGGCCCGCAGTTCGTGGTCGTCCAGGTCGAACCAGCGGCGCGTGCCCGGCCGCGAGGGCTGCCGCCCGGGCTCGATCGCGATGATTTCCAGGTAGGCCGCCGGGAATGCATCGCTCGCGATATTCAGCAGCCGGTTGTGCGTGCCCATCAGCGGATGGGTGCCACCCGGCCCCGGCATGACGCCGAGCGTGGCTTCGCACCACGCCACGCCCTCGTCGAGCGAGGCCGCGGCGATCACGAGGTGGTCGAGTCGCGCACGCATGGCGGTCGTCATGCCTACAGCGTGACCTGGCCGTCGATGCAGGTCACGGCGTCGCCGCCGACCCAGATCCGGCCTTCGGCGTCGCGCTCGATGTACACGCGCCCGGCGCGGCCGAGGCACTGGCCTTGCGCCGCGAGATAGCGCTCGGGCATGTGGCCGTCGGCGATCAGCCACTCGGCCAGGCTCGCGTTCAGGCTGCCGGTGACCGGGTCTTCCTGCACGCCGACGGGCTCGGCGAAGGCGCGCACTTCGAGGTCGATCTTTGCGCCGTCGTCGTACTCGGCGGCCGGGCGGTTGCCGAAGGCGCGGGCCTCGCGGTTCGAGCGGCCGATCAGCGGCGAGGTGTCGATGGCCGCGGGAACGCCCGCCACGCCGGCCTTCACGCCGAGCTCCTTGAGCGTGCGGTGGTCGGGCGTGAGCGCCAGCACGGCGTCGGCGTCATTGACCAGCAGGCCGAACCAGACCGGGCCGTTGTCGAGCACCTGCGCCGCAATGATCTGCTGCGCCTTCAGGCCCAGCGCTCCGGCCACCTTGGCCAGCAGCGCGGGGCTGGGCGCGCTGCGCTTGAGCGGCGGCGCGGCAAAGGCCAGGCGATCGCCCTCGCGGCGCAGCGGCACCAGGCCCGCGCCGCATTGCTGCACCACCATGCCGGGCGCCTTGGGCTTGCCGCCAGCCTGCAGCCATGCATGGCAGCTGCCGATGGTCGGGTGGCCGGCAAAGGGCAGCTCGCCACCGGGCGTGAAGATGCGCACGCGGTAGTCGGCCGTGGGTTCGGTGGGCGGCAGCAGGAAGGTGGTCTCGGACAGGTTGGTCCACTGCGCGAAGCGCTGCATCGCGGCGTCGTCGAGGCCGTCGCCGTCGATCACCACGGCCAGCGGATTGCCGCGGTAGGCCGTGGCCGTGAAGACGTCGACTTGCTTGAAGGGGCGGGATTTCATCAGTTTCATTCGAGGCTTAGATCGAGCACGCCGCGCGTGCCGGGGCGGGAAAGGAGATCGGCGTACCAGCGCTCCACGTTCGGCCAGCTCGGCCGGCGGTACTCGGCCGCGGGCAGGCCGAACCAGCGGTGCGCCTCGCAGCCGACGGGGATGTCGGCCATGGTGAAGCTGTCGCCGCCGAGATAGGCGCGCCTGGCCAGGTGCGCGTCGAGAATCGCGAACAGCGCCTCGCTCTCGCGCACCGAGGCGTCGATGAGCGCGCTCTGGCGTTCCGACGGCGGCGTGCGCACCCACTGGATGAAGGCGTCGCGGCTCGCGCGGTTGAGCGTGGTCTGCTGCCAGTCCATCCAGCGTTCGGCGTCGAAGCGCGCGGGCAGTTCGCTCGGGTAGAAATTGCCGTGCGAATGCCTGGCGCAGAGGTAGCGCACGATCACGTTCGACTCCCACAGCGTCACGCGCTCGGCGCCTTCGCCGTCGTCGATGGCGGGCACCATGGCATTCGGGTTGAGCGCCAGGTATTCGGGCGTCTGCACGATGCCGAACTTGCCGCCGGCCTCGGTGCGCTGGAAGTCGAGCCCGAGTTCCTGCGCGCACCACACCACCTTGCGGACGTTGATCGAGCTGATGCGGCCCCAGATATTGAGCATGGTCGGGTTCTTTCTTTTGCTGGTTCTTCGGCGGCTCAGGGCCGCATGATGCGCGCGGTGCCCGACACGCGGATGGAGCTGCCCGGCACGGGCGAGATGTCGGCGCGCAGGCGCGACAGCATGCCCATGTCTTCGCCCTGCACCACGTCGATGGCGCCGCCGTGCGGCCAGCCGATGTCGCGCAGGTAGCCGGCCAGCGCGGCCGTGGCGGCGCCGGTGGCGGGGTCTTCGTAGACGCCGCCGGACGCGAAAGGGTTGCGCGTGTGCAGCCGCTGCGCGGTCTCGGCAAAGACCAGCACGATGGTCGTGAGCCCGGCGCGGGCCATCAGCGCGCGGCCGGCCTCCAGCTCGTAGTGCATCGCCGAAAGCGCCGCGCGGCTTTTCAAGGCCAGCACCAGATGGTCGGCACCCGCATGGGCGACGGCCGGCGGGATGCGCGGATCCAGGTCTTCCCGACCATGGCCGAAAAGGGTCAGGGCCTCGGCCACAAGCTCGGGGGACGCCGCTGCGCTGCGCGTGGGCGGCGACTGCAGCGCGGCCTCGACCAGGCTGCCGCTGCGCCGGCCTTCCACCGTGATCCGCGCATTGTTGAGCGCGAGCGCAAACACGCCGTCGCCTTGCCGCATTGCCAGCGCGGCACCCAGCGCGATCGTCGCGTGGCCGCAGAAGGGCACTTCGGACTGCGGCGCGAAGTAGCGCACGCGCCAGCCGCCGTCATCGGCGCGGGCGGCGAACGCGGTTTCCGAAAAGCCGACTTCCGCGGCAATGCGCTGCATCTGCGCCTCGGGCGGCAGCGCATCGGCGATGAAGACGCCGGCGGGGTTGCCGCCCGTCTCGCCATCGGAGAAGGCCGCGATCTTCAGGACGTTCATGGCAAGCCCTCTTCAGCGAGGTGAAGGACGATCGAGGAAGAGCAGGCGCACGGCCAGCCCCAGCATCACGGCGGCCAGCAGGCCGCTCTGGAACCGCGCCGCGCCAGGCCGGTCGTGCAGCCAGCGGCCGATCTGGCCGCTGCACGCGCCCAGCAGCGTGTTGAAGGCCAGCGCGGCCATCGACAGCACCACGCCGAGCTGCACCAGCTGCAACGGCACGCTGCCGCGCGAGGGGTCGACGAACTGCGGCAAAAACACCATGAAGAACAGCAGCGCCTTCGGATTGACGAGGTTGTTCAGCAGCGCCATGCGCACGATGCGGCCGAAGCCGGCAGGCTGCGCCCGCGCGCCGATGCGAAGGCCGCCGCCGGTTCGCAGCGCCTGCACCGCCAGCCACACCAGGTACAGCGCGCCCGCATAACGCAGCACGTCGAACGACGGCGGCCACGCCGCCACCAGCGCGGTGACGCCGGTGGCCGCGAACAGCGTGTGCACCAGGTCGGCCGCCGAGATGCCGACGGCCGCCGCGAACCCGCCGCGCGGACCATGGGCCACGCCGTGCGAGAGCACGAACGCCATGTTCGGGCCCGGCGACAGGAACAGCGCCAGTACCGCGAGCAGGAAGAGCGAGAGCGTCGCGAGGCCGATCAAGGGAGGGCTCCTGGGTTGCGCTTTCTTCAGATCTGCGCGGCTGCGAGCTGTTTGTCGCCGAGCAGCACCAGTTCTTCGCGCAGCGTCTGTGCCAGCGCGGCGATGGCGGTGTCGATCTCTTCCACGCTCGCGGTCACGAACGACAGGCGCAGCGTGCGCGGATCGCCTTCGCCCGCGTAGAACGGCGCGCCCGGCACGAAGGCCACGTTGCGCTCCACCGCCTTGGGCAGCAGCGTGACGGTGTCGACGCCCTCGGGCAGGCGCGCCCACAGGAACATGCCGCCCTTGGGCGCGTTGAACTTCACGTCCAGGCCGGCCATCTCGCGCTTGAGCGCGGCGATCATCGCGTCGCGCTGGCGCTTGTAGAGGGCGCGGATGGTGGGCACGTGGCGGTCCAGGAAGCCGTCCTTCATGACGGCCGACACCATGCGCTGCGTGAAGATCGGCGTGTGCAGGTCGACCGCCTGCTTGGCCTGCAGCAGCTTCGGGTAGATCGACTTGGGCGCCACCAGGAAGCCCAGGCGCAGGCCGGGCGCCAGCACCTTCGAGAACGAGCCCAGGTAGATCACGCCTTCGGGGTTGCGCGCGGCCAGCGGCAGCGGCGGGGCTTCGTCGAACCAGAGCTCCCCGTAGGGGTTGTCCTCGACGATCGGAAGGTTGGCTTGCGCGGCGGCGGCGGACACGGCGGCGCGGCGCTCCTCGGTCATGGTGCGGCCGGTGGGGTTCTGGAAATTGGGCAGCAGGTAGACGAAGCGCGCGTCCTTGGCCTTGGCCACGAGGTCGTCGACGATCACGCCTTCGTCGTCGCTGGCCACGCCCACGGGGGTCGGCTCCATCGGGCCGAAGGCCTGCAGCGCGCCGAGGTAGGTGGGCGTCTCGACCAGCACCTTGCTGCCCGGATCGATCAGCACCTTGGCGACCAGGTCCAGCCCCTGCTGCGAGCCGGTGGTGATGAGCACCTGCGAGGCGTCGACGTCCCAGGGCAGCATGTCGGCCACGGCCTGGCGCAGCGGCGCGTAGCCTTCGCTGGCGGCGTACTGCAGCGCGGCCTGGCCGTCGTTGTGCAGCACTTCGGCGCAGGCGTCGGCGAACGCCTGGATCGGGAAGGTCTTGGGCGAGGGCAGGCCGCCGGCCAGGCTGATGATGCCGGGGCGCTCGGTGACCTTCAGGATTTCACGCAGCACCGAGGGGTTCATCTTTGCGGCGCGGGCGGCGAGTTTCCAGTTCATGGCTTTCTTCTTTCAGGCGGTGAGGTGAGATTCGAAGGAGAGGGTACGGCGGATCAGCGTCCGTGCGGGCTGACCTTGCGGGCGGCGGCAGGCGTCATTTTCGGCGCTGCGGCCTGTGCCGGGTTGGTGGCGGGGCTGGCCGGCTGCGACAGCCGCTTGCCCACGACCACGGTGGACACCACCGCGATCGCGAAGCCCAGCGTCACCACGTCGAGCGGCTCGCCCAGCAGCGGGATCGACGCCAGGATCGACAGGAATGGTTGCAGCAGTTGCGTCTGGCTCACACGCAGCGCCCCGCCCAGCGCCAGGCCGCGATACCAGGCGAAGAAGCCGATCCACATCGAGAACATGCCCACGTAGACGAAGGCGAGCCAGGCCGAGGTGGCAACGGGCTGCCGCGGCCAAAGCGCCAGCGTGGCCGGCAGCGTGACGGGCAGCGCCATCACGCAGACCCAGCAGATCACGCGCTCGGCGCCCAGCGACGGCGTGACCTGCGCGCCGTAGATGTAGCCGAACGATGCCGCGACGACCGCGCCGACCAGCAGCAGGTCGGCCCACTCGAAACCGAAGCCGTGCCCCGCCTGGCTGGCGCGCAGCACCGAGAACACCACCACCAGCAGGCTGCCCGCGATAGCGCAGAGCCAGAAACCCAGCCGTGCGCGCTGGTGCAGCACCCAGGCCGCCACGGCCGCGGTGACCAGCGGCAGCAGCGCCGTCACCACCGCCGCATGGCTGGCCGTGACCACGCGCAGCGCGTAGGCCAGCAGCAGTGGAAAGCCGACGGCATTGCCCAGCACCGCGATGCCCAGCGGCCGCCACTGGTGCGGGGCCGGACGCGGCGAGCGCGTCACCAGCAGGAAGACGGCCGACAGCACGCCGGCCAGCGCCGCGCGCCCGAGCGTGACGAACCAGGGCGACAACTGCGGCGCGTCTTGAGAGCCGGTGGCCAGCCGCGTCATCGGCAGCGTGATGGCGAACATGGCCACGCCGACGACGCCGAGCCACATGCCCAGCGTCTCGTCCTTGATGCCCGGCCTCATACGCTCACCATCCACCAGGCGGTGAGCACCAGCACCAGGCCCATCGCGCGGTTGAACCACAGCAGCCGCGCGCCTTTGGACAACCAGTCGCGCAGCAGGGCACCGACCAGCGCATAGGCGAAGTTGCTGGCGAAGGCGAAGAACAGCATCACCGGCGCCACGATGGCGAAGCGGCGCAGCGCATCGGGCTGCCCGGCGATCCAGCCGGCCACCAGCGTGAGCGCCAGCAGCCAGGCCTTGATGTTGACGAACTGCAGCATCACGCCCTGGCCGAAGCCGACCGACAGCCTGGCGCTGTCGGCGTTGCCGAGCGTCGCGCTGCCGCTGAGCTTCCAGGCCAGCCACAGCAGGTAGCCGATGCCCAGGGCCTTGATGGCCACCCGCAGCGGCGGCACCGCCACCACCAGCGCGCCGATGCCTGCGGCGCACAGCACCAGAAGCAGCGTCCAGCCGACCGGCACCGCGACCACGAAGCGCATCGCGCGCGGCAGGCCGCCGTTGGCCGCCAGGGCGGTCGAGAGCGTGGTGTTGGGACCGGGCGAGAAACTCATCGCCGTGGCCAGCACCAGCAGCGCGGTGAATTCTTGCCAGTTCATGACACACACTCTAAACTTGAGACCATTACAGTTCCAGTACAGATGATCGAACAAACACTGAAACTGTATTGGTCATTCCCTCGGCACAGAGCCCACAAGGCTCTTCTGGAACACGGGCACGCATGCTGACAAGAACCTCCACCCAGTCGCTCACGGGGCAGCTGGCAGACCGGCTGGCCGAACGCATCCGTACCCGGCTGCTGCCGCCCGGCGCGCGGCTGCCCTCCGTGCGCGAATGCGCGCGGCAGCAGGGGGTGAGCCCCTACACGGTCGTCGCCGCGTACGACCAGCTGCTGGCGCAGGGGCTGGTCGAGGCCCGCCGGCAGCGCGGCTTCTACGTGCGCGACGCCGCGCCGGTACAGGAAGGCCGCCTGGCCAGCCGCACCAATGGCACCCATGGCACCAATGGCCCGGATGCCATCGGCATGCCGGCGGCCATCGCCGTGCAGATGATGGCCTCGCGCGTGCCGGCGGACGCCAGTTCGCTGATCCGCAGCATGTTCCACCGGCCCAGCGACAAGCCGCAGCCGGGCATGGGCGTGTTCCCGCCCGACTGGATGTCGTCGACCTTCATGCCCACGGCCGTGCGGCGCATGACCAGCACGGCCGCCCTGCAGGAGCTGTCGCTCCAGTACGGCGAGCCCGCCGGCGACATGAGCCTGCGGCGCAGCCTGTCGCAGAAGCTGGTGGGCATCAACGTGCCGGCCACGCCCGACCAGATCGTGACCACCATCGGCGCCACCCACGCGCTGGACATCGTGAGCCGCACGCTGCTGCGCGCGGGCGACCCGGTGATGGTCGAGGAGCCGGGATGGGCGCTCGAATTCGCGCGGCTCGAGGCGCTGGGCATGCGCATCCTGCCGGTGCCGCGCCGTGCCGACGGGCCCGACCTGGAGGTGATGGCGCAGTACTGCAAGCTGCACAGCCCCAAGCTGTTCGTGAGCGTGAGCGTGCTGCACAACCCGACCGGCTACAGCCTCACGCCGGGCAGCGCGCACCGCGTGCTCAAGCTGGCCAACGAGCACGACTTCCACGTTGTCGAGGACGACACCTACAGCCACCTCGCGCCCGAGCACGCCACCCGGCTCAGCGCGCTCGACGGGCTGCAGCGCACCATCTACGTGAGCGGCTTCGCCAAGATCCTGGCGCCCAACTGGCGCATCGGTTTCCTGGCCGCGCCGCCCGCGCTGAAGGAGCGGCTGCTCGAGACCAAGCTGCTGGCCACGCTGACCTCGCCCACGCTCTTCGAGCGGGCGCTGTCGTGGTGCATCGACCAAGGCCAGCTGCGCCGGCATTCGGAGCGGGTGCGCATCCGCCTCGACGGGGCGCGAGGGCGGGCGGTGAAGCTCGCCATGTCGCACGGCTGCACCTTCGCGTCGGAGCCGGCGGGGCTGTTCGGCTGGGTCGACACGGGCGTGGACACCGACGCGCTCACGCAGCGCATGCTCGACCAGGGCTACCTGCTGGCGCCGGGCTCGCTGTTCCATGCGCGCCGGCCGCCGAGCACCATGATGCGCATCAACTTCGCGACCTCGCAGGACGCCACTTTCTGGAAGGTTTTCAGCAAGGTCCGCGACGAACTCTGACGGCAGGTAAATCCCCGCGCCGGCCGGGCCGGACGGCAAGGGCTTGGAGTAAGCTGGGAACACAAGAAAACCCTCCCAGGAGACCTTCCGCATGAGCAACGCCAGCAAGCCCTTCGACTTCAGCCAGTTCGTCCCCGGATTCGACTTCCTGAAGAACCTCGCCGGCGGTGCCGCGGCGGGTGCCGGTGCGGGTTCGGTGCCGGGAATTCCGAGCCTCGCGAGCTGGGTCGCGCCTACGCTGAGCGTGGAAGAAGTCGACAAGCGCATCCAGGAACTCAAGACGGTCCAGTACTGGCTCGAGCAGAACGGCCATGCGCTCAAGGCCACCATCCAGGCGCTCGAGGTGCAGAAGATGACGCTGTCGACGCTGCGCGGCATGAACGTGCGCATGGAGGACATCGCCAGCGCGTTCACCAAGCAGGCCGCGGCCATGGCCCCGGCGCCCGCGGCAGCAGCCCCGGCCGCCTCGGCAGCCCCAGCCGAGCCGGAGCCCGAGGAGGTCGAGGAAGAAGACGAGCTGCCAGAGGAAGAGGAAGCGCCGGCGCCGCAGAAGACGAAGACGCGCGCGCGTCCGGCCGCCGCGAAATCGACGGCCGGCGAGGGCGCCGGCGTGATCGATCCCATGCAGTGGTGGGGCTCGCTCACCGAGCAGTTCCAGCAGATCGCCAGCTCGGCGCTGCAGGACGCCGCGCAGCTGAAGGTGCCGGCCATGGCCCAGCCGCTGGCCGACGCGGTCGGCAAGGCGATGGGCGGCAAGCCGGCGGCAACCAAGGCCCGCAAGCCCGTTGCCGCGGCAAAGAAGGCGGCGGCTCCGGCCGCCAGGAAAAAGACGACGACCGCCGCGCGCAAGCGAACCTCCAGCCGGCGCTGACGTCATACCCATACATTTTTTGGAAAGAACGGGTTGGCACGCATCATGAAACTGTTTCCCTCCGGTCATGCCACCCATCCGCAATGGCGCATGGCGGCCGGCCTCGTGCTGGCCCAGTTGCGCGCACAGATGGCATTGCCCGACTACGCGCCGTCGCCGACGCTCGGGCTGCTCTACATCACCGACCACTACGCCGCCGAGGCGCAGGACATCCTCGACCACCTGAGCGCCGAACTGCCCGAGGTGACCGACTGGTCGGGCACCGTCGGCATCGGCGTGGCGGCCAACAACGCCGAATATTTCGACGAGCCGGGCATGACGCTGATGCTCTGCGCGCTGCCGAGCGACCAGTACCGCGTGTTCTCCGGCGTCGCGCCGCTGGGCAACTCCGAAATGAGCGGCTTCGAGGCCCACACCGCGCTGGTGCACGCCGACCCGGCCACGCCCGACCTGACCGAGCTGATCGCCGAGATGGCGGGCCGCACCGACACCGGCTACCTGTTCGGCGGGCTCTCGTCGGGCCGTGGCGGCGCGCTGCAGTTCGCGGTCGGCGGCAACGGCAACATCCGCGGCCATGGGGCGGCGGGCGGTGTGTTCTCAGGCGGCCTGTCGGGCGTGGTGTTCGGCGACGGCGTGCGGCTGGTGTCGCGCGTCACGCAGGGCTGCCAGCCGCTGCGCTCGGGCGCGGTGCGCGAGCGCGAGATCACCGAAGCCGACGGCAACCTGCTGCTCAGGCTCGACGGCGAACCCGCCCTGGACGTGCTGCTGGCCGACCTGCAGGTGTCGCTGGAGAGGCCGCAGGAAGCCATCGACGCCGTGCGCAACACGCTGGTCGGGCTGGCCGACGCGGGCAGCGACGGCATCCGCCGCACCGGCGACCTGGGCGCCGACGTGCTGGTGCGCCACATCATCGGGCTCGACCCGACGCGGCGCGGCATCGCGATTGCCGACACGGCCGAAGCCGGCATGCGGCTGACCTTCTGCCGCCGCAATGCGCAGGCGGCGCGGGCCGACCTGATGCGCATCTGCGCCGAGATCCGCGAAGAGCTGGAGCCCGAAGAGCAGACGCTGGCCACCGCGCGCGCCGTGGCTGCCGGCGAGGCCGAGGCGGCGCCGCACCCCGCGCGGCGCATCGCGGGTGCGGTGTACGTGAGCTGTTCCGGGCGCGGCGGCCCGCATTTCGGCGCGCCGGGCGCCGAGTTGCAGATCGTGCGGCACGCGCTGGGCGACGTGCCGCTGGTCGGGTTCTTTGCCGCCGGGGAGATCGCGCGGCACCACCTGTATGGCTATACCGGGGTGCTGACGGTGTTCACGTCCAACGACTGAACACCTTTCAGCCGCGGATCACGCCGGCTGCAGCATGCGCGGCTGCGGCGCCGGCATTCCCATGAACGCGAAATCCACCTCCGGCGCCAGCCCGCTCACGATGCGCGCGATCGACTTGCCGGAGCCGCAGGCATGCGTCCAGCCGAGCGTGCCGTGGCCGGTGTTGAGGAACAGGTTGGCGAGCTTCGTCTTGCCGATCAGCGGCACGTTGCTTGGCGTGGCGGGGCGCAGGCCGGTCCAGAACTGGGCCTGCGTGGTGTCGCCGGCGCCGGGGAACAGCTCTTCGACACGGCGCACGATGGCTTCGCAGCGCACGCGGTTCAGGTCGCGGTCGTAACCGTTGAGTTCGGCCGTGCCCGCGATGCGCAGGCGGTCGCCGGACTCCGAGGTGTAGCGCGAGAACACGAGCTTGAATTCGTCGTCGGTCAGCGAGACCTGATGCGCTTTGGAGGCGTCCTTGACGGGCAGCGTGACCGAATAGCCCTTGGCCGGATAGATCGGCAGGCGGATGCCCAGCGGCGCGGCGAGCAACGGGCTCAGCGAGCCCATCGCCATCACGAAGGCGTCGCCGCGAATGCGCTGGAAGCGGCCTTCGGCATCGGTGACCTCCACGTGGTCGATGCTGCCGCCGGCCTCGCGCAGGGCGGTGACGGTGTGGCTCATGAGGAATTTCACGCCGGCTTCGGCCGCGAGCCGGGACAGTTCGCGCGCGAAGCGGTTGGCATCGCCGGATTCGTCCTCGGCCGTGTAGGTGGCGCCGGCCAGCTTGGGGCGGATGTGCGCGAGGGCGGGCTCAATCCTCACGGCCTCATCGGCGGAGATGACCTGGCGTTCGCAGCCCAGCGCGCGCATCTGCTCGGCGGGCGCGAGGGCGCCGTCGAATTCCTTCTGCGTCGTATAGAAGTGCAGGATGCCCTGGGTGCGCTGGTCGTAGGCGATGCCGGTGTCGCGGCGCAACTGTTGCAACATCGAGCGGCTGTATGTGCCAAGACGCACGATCTGCTCGATGTTGTGGCGGGTGCGCGCCGGCGTGCATTCGCGCAGGAACTGCAGGCCCCACAGCCACTGGCGCATGTCGGCGCGGATGCGGAACAGCAGCGGGGCGTCTTCCTTGCCCAGCCACTGCAGCACCTTGAGCGGCGCGCTGGGGTTGGCCCAGGGTTCGGCATGGCTGACGGAAATCTGCCCGCCATTGGCGAAGCTGGTTTCGGCGGCCGGGGTGGCCTGCCGGTCGATCACGGTCACTTCGTGGCCGAGTTGCTGGAGGTAGTAAGCCGAGGTCACGCCGAGCAGGCCGGCGCCAAGAACGATCACGCGCATTTCAAGTACCTTTGAGGTGCTGCGCTTGAACGGCGGGCGAGGATGAATACTATTGAATTAATAGCAAGCAACCGGACGACCGCTGTCCAAGTTGCCGCTCCCCCTGTCCTCGGTACCTGAGAGATTCATTCGTTGCGCCATTGCAACGAATTTGCTCCTTCGGTGCGCCACGTGAAGTGGCGTCTCTCCAGACGGCGTTTCAGTTGATGCAGTACTGACCCCTTGCCGAAATCCAAGACTTCGTCGGGCCGACCTGAGCGTTTATGGGAGTTTGCGCCTTCGGTAGGGCCACCGGGGTGGCCCGCTCTCCTGCGGTATCGCGAACGATTGTAAACACGCCGAGGGCAGAACGGTAACGTCTTGTGTTTCCGCCAATTGGCCCAATGGGATAATCGAACGTTAAGGTTCATTGCGACACGGCGATGACTTTCAACTTCAGGGGACCCCATGATCTTGGTTACCGGCGGCGCTGGCTTCATTGGCGCCAATTTCGTACTCGACTGGATCGCGAGCAGCGACGAGCCTGTCGTGAACCTCGACAAGCTGACCTACGCCGGCAACCTCGAGACGCTCGCATCGCTCAAGAACAACCCACGGCACATCTTCGTGCAGGGCGACATCGGCGACAGCGCCCTGGTCGACCGCCTGCTGGCCGAGCACAAGCCGCGCGCCGTGGTCAACTTTGCCGCCGAGTCGCATGTGGACCGCTCGATCCACGGTCCCGAAGACTTCGTGCAGACCAACGTGCTCGGCAGCTTCCGCCTGCTCGAATCGGTGCGCGGCTACTGGAGCGCGCTGCCGGCCGAGCAGAAATCGGCCTTCCGCTTCCTGCATGTGTCGACGGACGAGGTCTACGGCTCGCTTTCGAAGACAGACCCGGCCTTCACCGAAGAGAACAAGTACGAGCCCAACAGCCCGTACTCGGCCAGCAAGGCCGCCAGCGATCACCTCGTGCGCGCGTGGCACCACACCTACGGCCTGCCGGTGCTCACCACCAACTGCTCCAACAACTACGGCCCGTTCCACTTCCCCGAGAAGCTCATCCCGCTGATGATCGTCAACGCGCTGGCCGGCAAGCCGCTGCCCGTGTACGGCGACGGCATGCAGGTGCGCGACTGGCTGTACGTGAAGGACCACTGCAGCGCCATTCGCCGCGTGCTCGAGGCCGGCAAACTGGGCGAGACCTACAACGTGGGCGGCTGGAACGAGAAGCCGAACATCGAGATCGTCAATACCGTGTGCGCGCTGCTGGATGAGCTGCGCCCCAAGGCAGACGGCAAGCCCTACAAGGAGCAGATCACCTACGTCACCGACCGCCCCGGCCACGACCGCCGCTACGCCATCGACGCACGCAAGCTCGAAGCCGAACTCGGCTGGAAGCCCGCCGAGACCTTCGACACCGGCATCCGCAAGACCGTCGAGTGGTACCTCGCGAACAGCGAGTGGGTGCGCAACGTGCAAAGCGGCGCCTACCGCGAGTGGGTCGAGAAGCAATACGACGCAAAGGCCGCGGCATGAAGCTGCTGCTGCTGGGCAAGGGCGGACAGGTCGGCTGGGAACTGCAACGCAGCCTCGCGCCGCTGGGCGAACTGGTGGCGCTCGACTTCGACAGCACCGATTTCCACGCCGACTTCAGCAGGCCGGAGCAATTGGCCGAGACGGTGCTGAAGGTCCGCCCCGACGTGATCGTGAATGCCGCAGCACACACGGCCGTCGACAAGGCCGAGAGCGAACCCGAATTCGCGCGCAAGCTCAACGCCACGTCGCCCGGCGTGGTGGCCCAGGCCGCCCAGCAGATCGGCGCGCTGATGGTGCACTACTCGACCGACTACGTCTTCGATGGCAGCGGCAGCAAGCCCTGGAAGGAAGACGACGCGACCGGCCCGCTCAGCGTGTACGGCCAGACCAAGCTCGAAGGCGAGCAACTGGTGGCGCAGCACTGCCCGCGCCACCTGATCTTCCGCACAAGCTGGGTGTACGCGGCGCGCGGCGGCAACTTCGCCAAGACCATGCTGCGCCTGGCCAAGGAGCGCGACAAGCTGACCGTCATCGACGACCAGTTCGGTGCGCCCACAGGGGCCGAGTTGCTGGCCGACGTGACGGCCCATGCCATCCGCGCCACGCTGCAGGATCCGACCAAGGCCGGGCTCTATCACGCGATTGCGGGTGGTGAAACGACATGGCACGGCTATGCGCGCTTCGTGCTCGAAATGGCGCAGCAGGCCGGCGTTGAGCTCAAGGCCGGCCCGCAGGCTGTCGAGGCCGTGCCGACCAGCGCCTTCCCGACCCCGGCGAAGCGCCCGCACAACTCGCGTCTTGACACCACCAAGCTGCAGACCACTTTCGGCCTGCGCCTGCCGCCTTGGCAGGAAGGCGTTGCGCGCATGCTGCGCGAGACGCTTTGAAGAACAAACACCCACGAAAAAACAAAAGCATGACCAAGACGACGCAACGCAAAGGCATCATCCTGGCCGGCGGTTCGGGCACTCGCCTGCACCCGGCCACGCTTGCCATGAGCAAGCAACTGCTGCCGGTGTACGACAAGCCGATGATCTATTACCCGCTCAGCACGCTGATGCTCGGCGGCATGCGCGACATTTTGATCATCAGCACGCCGCAGGACACGCCGCGGTTCCAGCAACTGTTGGGCGATGGCAGCCAGTGGGGCATCAATCTGCAGTACGCAGTGCAGCCGAGTCCGGATGGGCTGGCGCAAGCCTTCATCATTGGCGAGAAATTCGTTGGCAATTCGCCAAGCGCTCTGGTTTTGGGTGACAACATCTTTTATGGGCATGACCTGGCACACCTGCTCGGCGGTGCTGATGCGAAGAACTCTGGTGCCACCGTCTTTGCTTATCACGTGCACGACCCCGAGCGGTATGGAGTGGTGGCATTCGACGCCAAGGGCAAGGCCAGCAGCATCGAAGAAAAGCCGCTGAAGCCTAAGAGTAGCTATGCGGTGACGGGCCTCTACTTCTACGACAACCAGGTCGTGGATATCGCGAAGGCGGTGAAGCCGAGCTCGCGCGGGGAACTGGAAATCACGGCTGTAAATCAGGCGTACCTAGACCTCGACCAGCTCAATGTGCAGATCATGCAGCGCGGCTACGCGTGGCTGGATACTGGCACGCACGAGAGCCTTCTTGAAGCGGGCCAATTCATTGCGACGCTTGAGCATCGCCAAGGGCTGAAGATTGCCTGCCCGGAAGAAATCGCTTGGCGCAACGGATTTATCGATCGCGATCAGTTGGCCAAGCTTGCCGCGCCGCTGCAAAAGAATGGTTACGGCAAATACCTAAACCACCTGCTCGCCGAGGAGGTTCGCTCATGAATGTGGTCAAAACCGCCATTCCAGAGGTGCTGATCATCGAGCCGAAAGTATTCGGCGATGCGCGTGGTTTCTTTTTCGAGAGCTTCAACCAGCGCGCATTTGACGAGGCGGTTGGCAAGAAGTTTGAATTCGTTCAAGACAACCATTCCAGATCTTCGCGCGGCGTGCTCCGTGGCTTGCACTACCAGATTCAGAATGCACAAGGCAAGCTGGTGCGGGTGGCGCGGGGGGCGGTCTTTGACGTGGCTGTAGACATCAGGCGCTCGTCGCCGACGTTTGGCCGTTGGGTTGGTACCGAACTCAACGAAGAGAACCAAAGGCAGCTGTGGATCCCGCCAGGCTTCGCCCACGGCTTCTTCGTGCTAACCGAAAGTGCGGACTTCTTATACAAGACTACTGACTACTACTCTCCTGAGTATGAAAGGTGTATTGCTTGGAATGACGTCGATTTGAACATCAAATGGCCAGATATCGGCATATCACCTCAGTTGTCAAAAAAGGACAGCGAGGGTGTTTTTCTGAAGCAGGCGAATACGTTCGCTTAAAAAATGAGATTCTTGCTTTTCAAACTAAGGTCTCATGCTTGATGTCACGATGTTTTTAAGTTCACTGTAGTCGAAGTCGTGTGTTAGGCATGAAAGCGTGGAAATAATGAATGCATTTGAAGTTCTGCAGCTTATGGTCGCTGGAAGTAGATGATGAATGTCAAGGATGTGCTGGCCCGAGTTGTTCGATATGTGAGTGAATATCGAGCCGCCAAGCTCGTAAAAAATTCGGGTTTCTTTGACAAGGATTGGTATGCTGGTCAGAACCCTGATGTTCCAGTCCAAAATGCTTTGTCCCACTTTATTCGCTTCGGAGGAAATGAGGGAAGATCTCCAAGCGAAAAATTCGACTCAGCATGGTATTTGAAAAAATATGGCGATGTGGCGATCAGCGGTACAAATCCTCTCGTCCATTATCTCCGTTGGGGAAGCCGCGAAGGTCGTGAAACAACCGGCACTGACTCAGATGCCGAAGGAGCGCCGATTCCTTCCCTCGGCAGCGACCCGCCGACAGAACAAGAGGTGCGGGATGTTGAAATACTTCGCGGCACGGATCTATTCAATCCCGAGTGGTATTTAAAAACCTATCCTCATCTAGAGGGTCAGGACCCTTATCTACACTTCCTCAGGCACGGCGGATTTGAAGGGCTTAAGGCGAGCGAAGAATTTGATTGTGCATGGTACAGAGATATATATCCTGATGTTGTTTTGCACAACGTGCATCCCTTGCTTCATTACCTCGAGCATGGAATTAAGGAGGGCCGCTTCAAGGGCATGAATCCAAGCATTTCGGAGGTTGTGAAAAAGACTGTTGCAGATCTGATGGTTCTCGATCCCGAAATCGAAGCATGCCACTCTTTGCATGGTAAACACCTGAGGTTGCGACCGAATTTCAGCATTCCCTCTGATGAGGTGGGCGTTGCATGGCGCCGCATTTTTGATGATCTTCCAGGTGAGATTGAGCATATCGTTTTTATGCCTTGGCTGGTTAAGGGGGGGGCCGATCTAGCTGGTGTGAATATGATTCGCGCCGCCCAGGAAAAACTAGGTGTCAAAGCTGTGCTTCTGGTATTGACTGATCATGCAAATGTGGATGCCTTCGATTGGTTGCCCGAGGGAACGCAAGTACTGGTTCTTTCCGATTACGATAGAAAACTAAGTCCGAAACACAGGCAGCGCATTGTTGAGGCGCTCATATTTTCTGTTCAACCCGCCTCCATAATGAATGTGAACAGTATGGCCTGTTGGGATGCAATTCTCGAAAAAGGTCGTGCTTTCAAAAAAATATGCCGTATTCACGTTGCATTATTTTGTCGTGACTTCACTGAAGATGGCCGCGGTGCGGGCTACGCGGATACTCATTTTCGAGCTGGTATCGCAAATGTCGATTTGGTCTATTTCGATACCCAAATTTTTCTCGACGAGGTGGCGCAAAGATTTGGGCTTACTGTGTCGCTGAAGAAGAAGTTGAAGTTCCTGCCTCAGCCTGTGCTGGATGATATTAAAGAAATAACTGTCAACAAACATCAATTTGAATCTGTTCCGGCAATATTTTGGGCTGGGCGATTTTGTTATCAAAAAAATACTGAGCTACTGGCGCGAATCATCAAAAGTCGACCGAAGGTGTCTTTGGACATTTATGGAGGCGGAGAGGCAAGAATAGAGACCGAATTACTGCAGCTCGCAGCTGAGTATCCAGGAGTAAATGTATTAGGGCTTTTCCCTTCATTCAACAAGCTTCCGTTGGAAAAATACAGTGCGTTTCTTTTTACCTCTAGGTTCGAAGGAATGCCAACTGTATTGATCAATGCGGCAGCAGCAGGACTGCCGATCATCGCAAGCAATGTCGGTGGAGTTTCGGAGTTGGTTACTCATGAGACAGGCTGGCTGATTGACGATTTAGACGATGAGGCCGCATATTGCGAGGCAATCCGTCAGATTATTAACGATCCAGAAGAGGTAGCAAGGCGTTCGGAGTCGATGAGGAAAAAATTAGGAACGGAGCGTTCGTGGAGCGCCTTTAAATCAAAGCTTTTCGTTCCTTCGAAAAGTTCTTTTGGAGACGGATTTGCCGAAGGTTGATGTAACTGCAGTTGTCAACGCGCACAGGGAAGGTCTATTGTTGAAGCCGACGCTGGACAGCGTTCGCAGATGCTTCGAGTTGGCGCGGGAAAAAAAGCTAGCGGTTGAACTACTAGTAGCTATGGATCGTTCGGATGAGCTAACCCTTGAGGTTGTCCAACACGGCATCGCGGATATTGATAACGCTCGAATCGTTCCGATGGACTATGGCGATGTGGGACATTGCCGAAATCAAGCCGCCTTGCTGGCCCAAGGGAAATATGTTGCATTTCTCGATGGCGACGATTTATGGGGAAAAAACTGGATCGTAGACGCGTTCAAGATGGCACAGGCCGATGCTCGCGAACTGGTGCTTCACCCTGAAGTTAATGTCTATTTCGGCCAGGATCCCCATGTCTTTGTACACATTGATAGCGAAGACCTGAAATTTGATCTGGCAGGACTCGCATTGGTTAATTATTGGACGTCTCTTTGCTTCGTGCGTACGGCTTTCTTGGTTTCGAATCCCTATCCAGAAACAAACTTGCTGGAGCAAATGGGGTATGAAGATTGGGGTTGGAATCTAAAGGCGATTTCTGCAGGCGCACTCCACAAGTGTGTTCCAGAAACAGGGCATGCTATACGTATGAAACGCGTGTCACTTGTTCGTCAGACCAATTCTGCTGCATGCATTGCCGAGCCAAGCGATATTTTTCCAGCTGCATTGAAGAATCGGTCGAAAAAAGCAAATTCTATGATTCGTATCGCGGCGTAGTTTTAATGAGGATGATCAGGTTCCCCATTTTACGCCGTATGCATTGTTTGAGTTGCAAGTCCGGCGAATTGTCTCTGAATCGCCAATTTTGGTCGTTGTTGCGAATCGCGAATAATTCACGAAATGTGCCCTGCATTCCGATGTCAATCATTAAAGAGTTAGTTATCAGGGCCTTGCCATGAAGACGTTTCAACGGGTTTCTGTAGTGATCCCAGTTTATGCTGGGCAGCGAACGCTGCCTGTGCTTATGGACGAACTCGCGAAACTCACTGAGCCTCAGGTGACACATGATGGCAATGAGTTCGTCGTTTGCGAAGTATTGCTTGTTCATGATTGTGGGCCGGATCGCTCGGATCTCGCTATTGAAGAATTGGCTAAGATCCACGAATTTGTTCACCCGATATGGTTGTCGCGTAATTATGGACAACATGCTGCAACGTTGGCTGGAATGGCGAGCGCGACCGGGGACTGGGTCGTCACAATGGACGAAGATGGGCAGCAGGATCCACAAAGCATTGCTGAAATGCTCGACATGGCGCAAAAAGATGCGCTTCAGCTTGTTTACGCACAGCCAACCAATCCTCCTCCGCACGGGTGGTTAAGGAATTTGGCCAGCTTTACTGCCAAGGCGATCAGTAAGCGGTTGCTGGGCAACAAATCAATTGGTCGCTTCAATAGCTTCAGATTGATAGACGGAGAAATTGCTCGCACGCTCTCTGCCTACTGTGGAAACGGCGTTTACCTTGATGTCGGACTGTTTTGGATCACCGGCCGGGTTGGGCATTGTCCTTTGCGTCTCAGAGAAGAAATGGGAAGGCCATCTGGATACTCGTTCCTTTCTTTGATCAGGCATTTCTGGAGCCTCGTTCTTACGACGGGAACAAGACCTCTTCGCCTTATCACGGTCGTTGGTTTCTTCTCGATTCTTCTCGCACTTGGGTTTGCTCTTTACGCAGTCTATGAAAAATATACCGGTCAGGTGCCGGTCGAAGGCTGGACTTCGCTCGCAGTAGTTGTGGCTTTTTTCTCCGGCGTGATTCTCACCGCGCTCGGCGTAATTGCGGAGTATTTGGCAGTGACGATGGGTATCGTTATGGGGAAGCCGTTATACGTGGTCAGTTCGAAGCCGACGCGATCGAATCGACCATGACGTTGGCTTGGGTGATTGGTGCTCGTGGTTTGCTGGGTTCGGCTTTCGGTCGAGCGCTTTCATTTGATGAAACAACGTCATTTGCACCGGTTGAGCGCTTTCAATGGTCAGACGAATTGCGACTGGCTGCGCAGCTTGAAGAGGCGGTCGAGACGTTCGCTTTGAATGCTTATTCCCATGAGCGATGGGAGATCTACTGGGCGGCAGGCGTAGGAACGATGGGCAGCACTGCTGAAGACCTGATGCCCGAAACGCGTGCGATCGAAAGACTGCTGTCGTTGCTTCAAGCAAGCAAACCTCTGATGGCAATGCCGGGTGGCATTGTTTTTTCCAGCTCCGCAGGCGCAATCTACGGCGCTTGTGGTGTTGATGTAGTGACGGAAGCGTCACCCATTGCCCCAAGCAACGCATATGCTCGGGAAAAACTGAAACAGGAAGAGTTGCTTCGGGCTTTTGGTGCTGGCAACTCGAATATGGCTGTGCTTCTTGCCCGAATTTCCACACTTTATGGTGCAGGCCAAGCGCCGGGAAAGCCCCAGGGTTTGTTGACCCACATCGCTCGCAGCATTGTTCGTAACCGGCCAGTCAGTATCTATGTACCCATCGATACGATACGCGACTACATATCTGTCGACGACGCGGCGATGAGCATCGTAAAGGTATTGCGTGGCCTGGCTAGGCAAAGCGGCGTCTGGATGAAAATAATTGCGTCCGAACGTCCCGCGACAATTGCAGAAATAATTTCGATATTCAGGCGAATCGCGAGGAAAACGCCTCGAATCACCACTGGTGCAAGCAAGGCTTCAAGCCTGTATCTTCGGCGTGTTCAGTTCCGTTCAATTGTGTTGAATGAGAATGGAAAGTCTTATGCTCGCAGTTTGACTGTCGGAATTGCTCAACTTCTTAGTTTTGAGCGTGCATTGCACGCCAATCCGAACCGGCGCGAAACTTAAGTCGCATGCAAATATTGCATCCTATCGTAATGCTGGATTGACTTGGCTGTACTCCTATGATCGCCGGAAAAATCCTTTCATTTCAGTTCGCTCGGTTTCTGGTGGTCGGCGTTGCCAATACATTGGTTGGACTGTCTGTAATTTTTGCTGCTAAATATTTTTTCGACGCTCGTGACGTGGTTGCTAATGCAATCGGATATGCGGTTGGAATTTGCGTGAGTTTTACGCTGAACAGTCGCTGGACTTTTGCATATAAAGGTGACTGGGTTCCGGCGGTTGTGAAATTTTTTGTTGCTACGGGCATTGCCTATGTGGCAAATCTGGCGACAGTTGTGACTGCGATAGATTTGTTAAATCTGAATACCTACCTTGCCCAGGCGATGGGTATGCCGGTTTACACGGTTACAGCTTACTTGGCCAGCCGGTATATAGTGTTTCGCAAGGTGGGCGGTGCTGGTTAGCTTTGGACTGATCATTGCGCCAGGCTTTAGATGATGTTGCTTTCCAAGATTAATAAGTCGATGGAAATTTTTGTATTTTTGCTGGGATGAGTTGGTTGAATCCTGGTTTGATCCATGCGTCTTCTTCGAAATTGAATGCTGAAGTCAAATAATAAGACTGGAATTAATAAATGAGTGCGCGAATTCGAAGATTTATCGCCTTCTGGCGAGCAAAAGGAACGGTTGCGACCGCAAGGTTGGTTCGCGCAAAGCTAGGTGCGGCTGTAGCCGGGCATCCTGTGCAGGCCATTCAAGACGCGGCGGCGCTTCGCGGCGCTGCGAATCGCGTACAGACCACGGTTCCCGAACTGCTGGGCAAACGTTTCGTGGCGCAAGAGCCGCTGCGTACATACTCAATTCCCCGGCCAGAACTGCCGCGGGTCAGCTTGGTAACCGACAGCATCGGCTCAGGCAGTCTTTTCGGTGGTGTGGGCACAGCATTGTTGTTTGCGGCACTGCTGGCAAACCGGATGAATGCAACGCTGCGTATCGTGACCCGGACCGAAGCACCTTCGCCCGCGAACGCGGCTCAGATCCTGAGCGCGTACGGCATCGAACTGGTGCATGAAATTCAGTTTGCCTTCGCTGCGCACTCGGGGGCGGATACTGGACTGCTTCCAGCCGCAGAGGCGCGGGCCAGCCTGGATATCCACGCCGAAGAACTTTTCATCACGACGTCGTGGTGGACCACCGCCGCAACACTTGCCAGCGTGCCGCCCGCCTCGATCATCTATTTGCTTCAAGAGGATGAGCGGATGTTCTATCCGTTCGGCGAAGACCGCGTTCAATGCGAGCGCGTGTTGCGCAATCAGCAGATCCGCTTCGTGGTCAACACACGGTTGCTGTTCGAACACCTCGTCGCCACCGGGTTGACGAACCTTGAACGCAATAGCCTGTGGTTCGAGCCCTCATTTCCCAAGACGCTCTTCCACCAGCGGTCGCGCGAGGCAGGTGGCAAGAAACGCTTCTTCTTCTATGCAAGGCCGAACAATCCACGCAATCTGTTCCACATTGGCCTCGACCTTATCGACCGTGCAGTCAACGAAGGTGTGCTCGATCTCGCGCAGTGGGACATTTTTCTGGTCGGCAAGGACATTCCGAACGTGAGCTTCGGCGATGGTTACGTGCCAGAGCGATGTGAAGGGCTTGATTGGGAAGCGTATGCCGACTTGGCGGGAACGATCGATCTTGGGCTGTGCCTGATGTACACGCCGCATCCCAGCTATCCACCTTTCGATCTTGCCGCCAGCGGTGCCGTGGTTGTTACCAACAGGTTTGCCAACAAGCAGGACCTGTCGAACTATTCGGCCAACATTCTGTGCGCAGACTTAAACACCGATGTGTTGGTCGATGCGCTTCGCGCTGGTGTCGCGCTTGCCGACGACAACGAAACGCGAACTCGAAATCTGGCGGCCAACGGATTGGGCGCGGATTGGGTTCAGTCGTTCGAGCAAACGCTCCAAACCCTTGTTGCGCGACGCTGATGTTTGCCCTGGACATCCCTCCCGTCCCCTACGCGGACCCGTGGCTGCAGCCGCTGTCGACTCGGCTGTCCATGTTGTACAGAAGCAAGGTCCGCGTGGCCTACTTCTACGAAGAGCCCAACAACAGCACCTTCCGCTACCGTGCCTACAACATGGTCCAGGTGCTGAATGAGCCTGACGCAGGCGACGTGTCGGCCAGCTATTTTTTCCTGTCGGACAGCGATCGGTTCGACGAGATCGCCGACGCCGCTGATCTGCTTGTGATCTGCCGGTCGCGGTATTGCCATCAAGTGAATGGCCTGATCACCAAGTTCAGGGCGCGCGGCAAGCGCGTGCTGTTCGATGTCGATGACCTGGTGGTCGACACCGACTACGCGCACCTCGTCGTGGCGACTCTGGGCCTCGACGTGACCCAGAAGGGCGTTTGGGACGACTGGTTTGCGATGATCGCCCGGATGCACCAGACGCTGAGACTGTGTGACGGCGCGATCACGACAAACGCGTTCCTCGCACAGAAGATCGCAGACTGCTCCGGCCTGCCTGTGGCGGTCATCCCGAACTTCATGAACAAGGAGCAGCTCGACTTGGCGGAGAAGGTCTTTGCAGCGAAGGAACGCGCGCGCTTCTCAGGCAACGGAAAGACCACCCTTGGGTATTTCAGCGGTTCGCCGTCGCACCGCCTCGATTACGCGATCGTGGAGCCATCGCTGGTGGATGTGCTCGCCGAGCGGCCGAATGTGGAGGTGATGGTCGTTGGCTACATTGACCACGGCCCTGCCATGCGCGAGTTCCGGCATCGAATAAGCCGCCAGCCGTTCCATGACTACGTGAACCTGCAGCGACTGCTCGGCACGGTGGAATTCAACCTGATGCCGCTGCAATCGAATGCTTTCACCGACTGCAAGTCGGAGTTGAAATACTTCGAAGCGGCAAGCGTTGGGACCTTGAGCATCGCGTCACCCAGCTTCACTTACAGCCGCGCCATCAGCGACGGCGAAACCGGCTATCTGTCGAAGGCCCACGAATGGACCGAATCGATTCTTCGAGCGATAGACCAGAGCACCGAGGTGTATGCGTCGATGGCAGCGCGGGCGCGTGAGGATGCGTTGCGCAAGTTCGGCTGGCAGCACCAGCGCGAAACCATCCTCAACGCCTTGCAACTGGCCTGAAATTCAGCGCTCGACGATCCGCCCGTGCTCCATGTGGATCACCCGGTTGCATTCCTTGGCAATCAATTCGGGTGAATGAGATGCCAGCACCAGAATGCCTGACTTCGACACCACGTCCCGCATGCGCTGCTCGGCCTTTTCAGTGAAGGCGGCGTCGCCCACGGAGAGCCACTCGTCCATCAGCAGGATGTCGGCTTCTACGCTGGTCGAGATCGAGAATGCGAGGCGCATCATCATGCCGGTGGAGTAGGTGCGAACGGGCATGTTCACGTACTCACCCAGTCCGCTGAATTCGCAGATTTCGGGTGTGAGCCGGTCGACTTCTTTCTTGCTCATGCCCATCACGAGGCCGCGCAGCATGATGTTCTCGACGCCGGTTGCATCCATCTCGATGCCGAGCGCGGGATCGATCAGGCTGGCTACCGAGCCTTGGCGCGTCAACTCGCCCGATGACGGCTCGTAGACACCCGCCAGCGTACGCAGCAGGGTGGACTTGCCCGCGCCGTTGTGGCCGATGAGGCCCAGCCGGTCGCCGCTTTTCAGTTCGAGGTTGAGGCCGCTGAGGGCCTGCACCACGGTGACCCCGGTTTCCTTGCCGAAGCGCCCCCCGGTAACCGAAGCCGCAAGTGTCTTCTTGAGTGATGCCGAGCCCGCGCCGTAGATGGGGAAGCTGACCGAAACGTTCTTGAGTGAAATGGAAGCCATGGATCAGAGCCAGTAGACGACGCGACGGCGGTATTTGACGAACAGCACGCTGGCAAGCGACAGGCACAGCACTGTCCAAACGCCGATGCCGATCCAGCTGTGAATGTGGGCCACGCCGCCCATGAGCGGGGTGCGCAGCAGGTCGAGCATCTGCGCGAAAGGGTTCCACAGCACGTACTTGGCGCGGCCCGGGAGGTTCTCGGGCAGCCAGAACACTGGGGTCAGGAACATCAGCATCTGCATGACGCTGGTGACGATCTGCGTCACGTCGCGGTAGCGGGTGCAGACGAGGCCAAGCAGCAGGCCAAGCGCATGCGCGTTGACGATGAGGATCAGGAAAGCGGGAATGACCAGCAGCGCCGACCATGACAAGGAGATGCCAGCCCAGAGCGCCACGGGGATGTACAGCACGATCTGGTGGGCGAACTGGATCAGGTTGCGCGACAGGCCTCGCCATACGAACAGGCTGATCGGGAAGTAACCCTGCTTGAGATAGTTGGACGATCCGACGAAGGCGTTGCAGGCATCGGTGACTATCGTGGAGAACAGGCCCCAGAAGATCACGCCGAGCGCCAGATGGGGAAAGAACTTGTCGAGGTGTGTGCCGAAGAGCGAGGCATACAGCGGGCCCATGCCGCCGATCATGACGCCCATGCTCAGCGTGAGCCAAAGGGGGCCGAGCATGGAGCGCCGGTAGCGCAGGACGATGTCGAACCAGGCGAGGGTCCACCAGATGTCCGTGCGGCGTGTCCCTTCCCACCAGTCGGCCCATGCGCTGCGGTGAAGGTTGGAGTGAACTTGACTCATGTGCGTCGATACGAGACTGCGTGCGCGGACTGTGGCGTCTTCGCCCGAACAACTCCGGATCCCTCCTGGCCAAGCGAGAGCGTCTTGCCGGGGGCGCTGGAGGGCCGCCTCATCTTTATCCTTTGTGTGAACCGAGCGATTTTACCGGGCGAGGTGAACAGGCCATTCCGATATACCTGCGGCAGGCCCCCGCACGGGGCAGAAACGGGAAGCGAAGATAATCGCCCGCTGGCTGACATCGAGCCCTGACTCCTCCCTCGAGCCGCCAGTACGGCGCGTATTCCACGAAAAAGTTCCTCCTTGCCGCATCTGCCGGCAGGTTGTCTATGAAATCTGTATCCCGGCTCTTCGACTTCTTTCTGACCGTGCTCTGGAGAACCCCTGGTGTCGGGGGACGGCTCCAGCGTGCATGGCGGATGTTCCGCAAGGCGGGCTGGCGAGGCATTCAGTGGGAACTCGGGCGGCGCGTCACGGGGTTCAACGACTATGCGCGTTGGGTTCGAGAGCACGACACGCTCACGCCTGCGGCCAGGACCCGGCTGGCCGAGCGCGTGACCTCCCTGCCCGAGCGCCCCCTGATCTCCGTGCTCATGCCTTCGTACAACCCCAATCCGGCCTGGCTGCGCGAAGCCATCGAGTCGGTGCGCGAGCAGATCTACCCGAACTGGGAGCTGTGCATCGCGGACGATGCGTCTCCGTCGCAGGAGGTCCGGGCAATCCTGAAGTCGTACGCCGACAGCGATCCGCGCATCAAGGTGGCATTCCGGCCCAAGAATGGCCATATCTCCGCCGCGTCCAACAGCGCACTCGAATTGGTCACTGGTTCGTGGATCGCGTTGATGGACCATGACGACCTGCTGCCGGCAGACGCGCTGTTCTGGGTGGCCGACTGCATTGCCAGCCATCCTGATGTCCGGCTGATCTATTCCGACGAGGACAAGATCGACGAAGCGTTGATCCGCTCCGGCCCGTACTTCAAGTGCGACTGGAACCCCGACCTTTTCCGGTCGCAGAACATGTTCAGCCACCTGGGCGTGCTTTCGACGGATCTGGTTCGCGCCGTGGGTGGCTTCCGGCTGGGCCTGGAAGGTTCGCAAGACTGGGATCTCGTGATCCGATGCATGGAGCGCATCGAACCTGGGCAGGTCCGCCATATCCCAAGGGTGCTCTATCACTGGCGCGTTCACGCCGAGAGCACCGCGAAGTCGATGGACGCGAAGCCCTACGCCGTGGTGGCCGGCGAGCGGGCGCTCAACGAGCATTTCGAGCGGACCCAGACCCGCGCGAGCGCCGAGCACATCGGGTTCGGCTACCGGGTGCGCTACGCATTGCCTGACACGCCGCCTCTGGTCTCCTTGGTCATCCCGACGAGAAATGCCGCTGCATCGCTGCGCCGGTGTGTGGAGTCGATCGCCGCGAAGACGACGTACCCGCACTACGAGATCATCGTGGTCGACAACGCTTCGGATGATTCGGCTTCGCAGGTCTGCCTCGAGTCTGTCGCCAAGATGCGGAACGTGCGGGTGATGAGGCATACGCAAAAGCTGGGAACTGCCGAACTGCGGAACGAAGCGGTCAGTGCCGCGGCTGGAGAGGTGATCGCGCTGGTCGACGACAGCATCGAGGTCATTTCGCCGGAATGGCTGTCTGAAATGGTGAGCCTGGCGCTGCAGCCCGGCGTCGGCGCGGTGGGCGCACGCCTGATGGACCGGCGCCGGATCCTGACGCACGCCGGCATCATCCTGGGCCTTGGGGTGGATGCCGTGGCTGGCCGCTCGCATCGTGGGATGCCCGCGGGGCGCGAAGGCTACGGCGGCCGCGCCGCGTTGATCCAATCGCTGTCGGCCGTCGCTTCGGAATGCCTGGTGGTTCGCAAAGACCGCTATCTCGAAGTGGGTGGTTTCGACGGAAGCCATCTCAAGGAGGCGTTTGCGGATGTCGACTTCTGCCTTCGGCTGGGGGAGGCCGGTCTGCGAACCCTCTGGACGCCATACGCCGAGTTGCTCGATCACAAGCCCGCCGCACGCGAAAGAAAAGGAGGGGAGCCAGCCAGCAGCCCCTATATGGAAGACGTGGCCTACATGAAGCGCCGATGGGGGTCGCTCCTGCAGAACGACCCCGCCTACAGCCCCAACCTCATGCTCGCCCGCGAAGACTTCAGCTACGCCTGGCCCCCTCGCGTGCCTCCGGCCTGATGACGCAAGACATTTCCGTCGCCCTCTGCACCCGCAACGGCGCGCGCTACCTGCCTGCGCAGATCCGCAGCATCTGCACGCAGGAGCCCTTGCCGCGCGAGATCATCGTGTCCGACGACGGCTCGTCCGACGACACGCTGGCCGTCGTTCGCGACACGATCGCCCTGTGCGGCGTGGCTGACCGGATCGCGCTGCGGGTGTTCAGCAACATGCCGCCGCTGGGCGTGACGCGCAATTTCGAGCAGGCCGTGCGCGCCTGCAGCCACGAACTCATCGTGCTGTGCGACCAGGACGATGTCTGGCACCCCGGCCGCCTCGCCCGCATGGCGGCGCAATTCGAGGCCCGTCCCGACCTGCTGCTGCTGCATACCGACGCGCGCCTCGTCGATGCCGACCTGCAGCCCCTGGGCTCCACGCTCTTCCATGCGCTCGAAGTGCAGCCCGCCGAGCTGGAGGCCATTTCGCGCGGAGACGCCTTCAGCGTGCTGCTGCGGCGCAACCTGGTGACGGGCGCGACCACCATGTTCCGCAGGACTTTGCTCGACGCGGCGCTTCCGTTCGCGCCCGAGTGGGTGCATGACGAGTGGCTGGCCGCCATCGCCGCGGCCACGGGCCGCATGGACGTGCTGCCCGAGCCGACCATCGACTACCGCCAGCACGCCAGCAACCAGATCGGCGCGCGGCGGCTCACGCTGTCCGAGAAGATCGCCAAGGCCTTTGCCGAGCGCGGCGACAAGCACGTGGCGCGGCTGCATCGCGCCGATGCGCTGCTGCAGCGCCTGCTTCAGCTCGGCGACCGGGTGCGACCGGGCTATCTAAATGCGCAGCATGACAAGGTCGCGCACCAGCGTGTCAGGGCGGGGCTGCCGGCTGCGCGAGCTTTGCGCCTGCTGCCAATCCTCGTTGAGGCTACGAACGGCCGCTATGCGCGCTTCGGGCGCGGTGTGCACGCCATCGTGCAAGATGTCTTCGAGCGGGGCTGACAGCAAGTTCTGTCAGGCTGGCCACATAGTCTTGGAGATATCTGTTTAGTACGCTAGTCGCAGGGGCACTATTCGCGGAGTCGCTTCACTGAAAGATGCTTCCAATGTTCTCCTGACTCAGGCGTAGGTGCAGTCAAGCACAGATTTGCATCGCCAAGCCAGCATGGTAGCGATGCTCACCTGCTCCTCAAGTTGGCCGATCCATGGAGAAGACGACGTGAAGGCGTTCGCAAAATGCCGGGAAGAAGCCGGCAAGCGCTTTCTGGCCCTACTCGATCGGCGGATGACAAGGTCGATAATTGATGATTCCGGCTGCTTCTCAGTCCGTCCATGAACTTTGACTCTTTTTCCTTTTTGATGCCGTCCCAAATATCACCAGGCCGCCGGAGCTTTTTCTTTTTCATTCTCATTCTCGTGGTGCTGGCTACTATTCATGTAACTTTTTATCTGAATGGCGAGCATCACCTGTATGTGAATGATTATCGTAATTACTGGATTGCATACTGGAAATCCGGACTTCAATTTAAGCAGAGTGCATGGGAGTGGGCTCGAGCGCTGCGAGAGGGAATTTGGGCGAGTGATTACAACTCACTGCCCGCTGCACTTCTCCTTCCTTTTAGTCTGGCAATGGGCTACGAGCGGTATGGTTATATTTTAGGTGCTGCGCTGACGTATTTGATCCCTGTTGTTGTTCTTTCCGGTAAAGCAGCTTCGCTGGTTGTACGAGACAGCGTAAGCGATACTCGGCCCTTTTATATATTCGCCATTGCAGCTGCCTGTTTTGTTCCTTTTTGGGTACCCACACTTAGAGGATATGTTGATATTGTAGGCTTGATCCCATTTGCGCTTGCCTTCATCTTGGTCAGAACAGCCGGATTCGGTCTAAGAATTCGGCCGGGCTTGGCAATATTGCTGGGGTTGGCGATCTGGATGCCATTTCTCTTTCGCCGCTGGTACGCTTTTTCAGTCGTTGCGTTTGTATTGACCGCTCCGATCTACTGCATTGTGAGGGCATGTATTGACAGTCATGTGCGTTGGACGCGTGCCACCCGCAATACAACGATCAATTTTGCCATTGCTGGTATTTTTTCTGTTGGAGCTTGTCTGCTTGCACAGGGCGGCCTAGTTAAGACTATTCTGCAAACAAGCTACTCGTCGATATATGTCGCGTACCAACGTTCAACTTTCGATCATTTCATGGATCTATGGAGAAGCTTCGGTGGGCTTTACTTGCTGCTTGCTGTTGCCGGACTAAATTTTCTATGGAAAACGCCTTCGAAGCGCATTGATGTATCCTTTATAGCCGCAAACGCAATTCTCCTCTTTGTGCTTTTTACACGCACACAGGGGTTTGGGATGCACCACTATTTGCCACTCGCATTTTGGATTTATCTTTTGATGTGTGTTGGGCTTTGGAGTGTTCTTTTGCTGTTCAGCGCCCCTTTTGGCTGGAAAATTAGTGTGGTTACAGTAGCGAGTCTCTTGATTCTTGCTGCGACTTTCTATCGAAGCGGAATTGGGGCGGCGATGGGTGGGGCCGTGCTCCCAAGCGTCGTGTATAACAATAAAATTGGTGATGAGGTCGCGTATCGTAGTCTGGCCCTGCAATTGGATAAACTCGTCAAACCTGACGAGAAGTGGACTGCATTTGCTTCTGATGTAATCCTCAATCGAGATGTTTTGCTAAGCGTATCAAATGAACTTCTTGCTGATCGTGCTGTAGATACGTCGCATGTTGACTTGATTCAGATGCTGAGCGTCGCGCCGTTCATGGCTCGCTATGCAGTAGTTTCTGATCCAGTCCTTACGCATCTCCCACAAGGCACACAAACTGTAATCACTATCCCTGCACGGTCGATATTAGAGGGTAAGGGAATTGGGGCGGCGTACAAGCGGGTCGGGCCCATTTTTCAAATTACCGACAGTGTAAAAGCTCTCGTCTACGAGAAGACTAGGCCATTTACTCGTGTAGAAGTTGATGAAATGCTGGCCGAGTTTTTTGCGCGATATCCAGAGTGGAGGGCCGTTTACGAAAATGAGATATTTAAGCTCGCGATGACGGCGACAACCAAGGTTGGAGATCAATGGGGCAAGTTCGAGTTTGAACCGAAAGGCCTTATTTCGATTCACCCTGGAGAGACCAAGCCAACTATCGCTTCATTTACGGGCATGTCAAAGAAACTGAGCCTGTCAGTGGCTCCAGCGTGCCCAGGTTCTGATGGCGTTGATGTTCTCCTGCGTTCAGATGGACACGACCTAGTGCACCTGGTGGTCGAGCCTGGGGAAACGGTAACGCTGCCGACCACAAACCTGACGATCAACTATGAACTAACGGTCTCGAAGCGAGCGAATGCATGGTGCGATCTAGTTTCCGTGACGCTTGCAAATTGAGGATTCAAACTGTTGCTACGACTAAACTTCCGCGCCGGATCGCTTGCGTGCTCCACAGGCAGGATTGGCAAAAAATTTTGGAGAATTGCATATGGGTCTCGCCGACTTGTTTCGTTCACTGAAGGCTGCAGGCAGTAGGACGGAGAAGGGTGTCTCTGTTGATTTAGAGGAGGCACTTCCTGCAGAAGAGCCTGCTTCTTTGACGGATGCTCATATCAATGGCGATCGGCAGCTTGAGCAAGTTGAACAGCTCTTGAAGAGCGGCAAGTTTGATCATGTCCTTTATTGCAATCAGCTCGATACGCCTCTCGGCCCTGAAGAAGCTGTCCTTCACTACCTGGAGCATGGCGAACGAGCAGGGCTTAAGGCAAGTTTTGACTTTGATGCCGCTTACTATTTGGCGCGCAATGAAGATCTTGTTCACGTAGATAATCTCTTTTTGCACTACGTGAATCATGGGCACCATGAAGGGCGCAAAGCCCATCCGTTCCCTGGTGTTGTGGAAGGACTACGAAAGTTAGATCCGAAGCGCGAGACGGTAGTTCTGGTTCTGCATGAGACTTCAAGGAGTGGTGCCCCGATTCTGGGATGGAATATTTGCACGCACTTGAGGCGGGATCTGTCCTATAACGTTGTTGTAATTTCACTGCGAGGCGGCGGCGACTTAGAGAATTTGTTTCGAGGTGACGCGAGCTTTTTTGTTGCCCCGAACTCTACGGAGCTCATGCAGGCAGATCAGATTGAATGGATGTCGGCGATTATTGCTCAGGTTGCGCAGCCAAAATATGCAATCGTAAATTGCGCTGAGGCTCATTCATTCGGGACCTCGCTCAAAAGTATGGGAGTGCCAGTCGTAGCGTTGATTCATGAATTTGCGACCTATTTCAGCCCCGCAAATGACTTCGAGCGTTTCTATTCTGATGTGGATGCTGTTGTCTTCTCAGCCGATTTGGTGCGAAAGTCATCGGCTGAAAAATTTCCAATCCTTAAGACCCGCGAGCGCGTGCTGATCATTCCTCAGGGAGTTTCTTTAGTCCCACCGGACGGGCATGCGTCGCGCTTAGTTGCGCCAGGTTTATCAAGTGCAGGCGAGCTACTGCGTTGGCGTTCAGTGCCAGCTGATTTCAACGTTATTGGAATCGGTGCTGTCGGCTGGCGAAAAGGCGTCGACCTTTTTGTCGGGGTTGCCGCGATCTTGAAGGCGCAGTATCCGAATGTACGCGCACAGTTTGCATGGGTGGGCGGGCGACTTCCAAACTATGAAGAGATTGCGGGTTACTTAGCGGAGCAGATCAAGCGTGCCAATGTGGCAGACACAGTAGTCTTTCTACCCGAAACGGCAGATCTCCGTGGCTTTTATGAGAACGCAAACGCTTTTTTGTTAAGTTCAAGACTTGATCCACTGCCTAATGTTGCAATTGACGCGATGACACTTGGAATCCCAGTTGTTTGCTTCGATGAAGCGTCCGGGATTGCAGAATTGTTGAAAACGCAGAACGATCTCAATTTTTTAGTTGTGCCATATCTCGATGTGAGTTCTGCCGCAGGAGTATTGGCGAAATTGGCTTTAAATAGAGAACTGTTGGAATCAACAAAAACTGCAACGATGAAAATCGCGCGGGAACGGTTCGATATGAGATCTTATGTTGCGAAACTTGATTGTCTGGGAAGTCACGCTGCCGTAGCTAATAAAGGTAATGGTGAACTCGCTGAAGGTATTACCAAGCCGACGCGGCAAAGTTAGCCGTCCTGCAGCCGCCGGTAGCGCCAGAACGCCTCCGACAGCCACACCTTCAGCAGGCTGGTCACGTGCCAGTACAGGTATTTCTTGCTCCGGTGGCTGTCGCGCTGGGCGTCGTGCCGGGCCGTCAGGTCTTCGCCCACCTGCAGCTTCCAGCCCGCGAGCCGGGTGCGCGCGCAGATGTCGAAGTCTTCCCCGTACATGAAGAACTTCTCGTCGAAGCCGCCCACCTGCCGGTAGGCCTCGCTGCGAAACAGCATGAACAGGCCGGGAATCCACGCCGGGACCTTCGGGCGCACGTAGCCGGGCTTCTTGCGCCCGACGATCTCGAAGGGCGTGAGCAGCGCCCGGTGCGGCTCGGGCGTGTTCTTGCCCGGCTCCAGGATGCGCGGCGTCAGCAGGCCGGCATCGGGGGCGGCCTGGGCGAGCAGCGGCGCCAGCACGTCGCGGTCGAAGCGGATGTCCGGGTTCAGCACCAGGAACCAGGGCGTGGCGCAGTGCTCGAACGCCTGGTTGTGATTGGCGCCGAAGCCCTTGGGGCTCGCGTTCTCGATCCTTTCCACCTCGAAGCCCCAGTTCCGGCCCGCGAGCAAGTCCGGCTCGGGAATGTTCAGCGTGAGCACCACCTTGGCGGTCGATTCGCGGCTGTGGCGGTCCAGCTGGTCGAGCAGCGGCAGCACCAGCGCGAGCTGGCCGTGGCTCACGATTGAAATGGTGATCGGGGCAAACGAAGCGGGGAAGGGGGAGGGGGGTGTCGGCATGGTCTAATTTCGCTCGGGAATTCTAGGGTTCCCCAACCCCCACACATGATTGCTCTGATCGTCATCAGTTTCTTCGTCGCCGCCTTCTCGGTCCAGGTGTTCATGCGCCGCGCGCGCAGGCATGCCCGGATCTACGGCGCCGACATGCCCCAACGCTTCCACAAGGGCCATGTGCCGCGCCTGGGCGGTGCGGGCATCCTGCTGGGCATGGGCGTGGCCTGGCTGGCGGCCGGCATCACCGGCACCGACCCGTTCAACGTGTCCTGGCCGGTCACCACCTCGATGCTCACGCTGCTGTGCATTGCGCCGGCCGTGCTCGGCGGCATCGTGGAGGACGTCACCCAGCGCGTGAAGGTGCGCTACCGGCTCGGGTTGACCATTGGCTCGGCGCTGCTGGTGTGCTGGCTGCTGGGGCTGGGCGTGGCGCGCACCGGCTTCGAGACGGTCGATGGCTGGCTGGCGATGATTCCCTTTGCCACGGTGCTGTTCGCGGCGCTCGCCATCGGCGGGCTGCCGCACGCCTTCAACATCATCGACGGCTACAACGGGCTCGCGGGCACGGTGGCGGTGCTGGTCTGCCTGGCCATCTCGCACGTGGCGCTGCAGGTCGGCGACCGGCAGCTGGCGGCCATGGTGGTGTGCCTGGTCGGCGCCACCTTCGGTTTCCTGGTGTGGAACTACCCGCGCGGCAAGATCTTCGCCGGCGACGGCGGCGCGTACGTCTGGGGCATGGTGATCGCCGTGGCCTGCGTGACGCTGGTGCAGCGGCACCGCGTGGTGTCGCCGTGGTTTCCCATGCTGCTGCTGATCTACCCGGTGTGGGAGACGCTGTTCTCCATCTACCGCAAGCTGGCGCGCGGCCAGTCGCCCGGCACGGCCGACGCGCTGCACTTCCACCAGCTGATCTTCCGGCGCATCGTGCGCGTGGCCTTCGCGGACGACGAAGCCCGGCAGCTGCTGGCGCGCAACAACCGCACTTCGCCCTACCTGTGGATGTTTGCCGCCATGTCGGTGGTGCCGGCGGTGCTGTTCTGGAACAACACCTACGTGCTGATGTTCTTCTGCCTGGTGTTCATCACCACCTACGTGGGCTCGTACCTGATGATCGTGCGCTTCAAGGTGCCGCGCTGGCTGCGGCCGTGAACTGGAACACCCCCAGTCTTCGCGCCGTCGGTCAGTTGGCTGTCACCGCGATTGCGCGAGAATTTGAGCTTCACCTAATCGTCCACCGCTTTGGAGCCTGACCGCCCATGACCGACCCCGTCCTCAACATTCCCCCGCGCGACAAGGCCGAGATCCTGGCCCAGGCGCTGCCGTACATCCGCAAGTTCCACGGCAAGACCATCGTCATCAAGTACGGCGGCAACGCCATGACCGACCCGGCCCTGCAGGCCGACTTCGCGGAAGACGTGGTGCTGCTCAAGCTGGTCGGCATGAACCCGGTGGTGGTGCATGGCGGCGGCCCGCAGATCGAGGCGGCGCTCAACAAGCTTGGCAAGAAGGGCAGCTTCATCCAGGGCATGCGCGTGACCGACGCCGAGACCATGGAAGTCGTCGAGTGGGTGCTCGCGGGCGAGGTGCAGCAGGACATCGTGGGCCTCATCAACCAGGCCGGCGGCAAGGCCGTGGGCCTGACCGGGCGCGACGGCGGCCTGATCCGCGCGCAGAAGCTCAAGCTGGCCGACCGTGCCGACCCCAACCTGCAGCACGACGTGGGCCAGGTGGGCGACATCGTCTCCATCGACCCCAGCGTGGTCAAGGCGCTGCAGGACGACGCCTTCATTCCCGTGGTCAGCCCGATCGGCTTCGGCGAGGACAACGAGAGCTACAACATCAACGCCGACGTCGTCGCCGGCAAGCTGGCCACCGTGCTCAAGGCCGAGAAGCTCATGCTGCTGACCAACACGCCCGGCGTGCTCGACAAGGACGGCAAGCTGCTCACCAACCTGAGCGCGCGCGAAATCGACGACCTGTTCGCCGACGGCACCATCTCCGGCGGCATGCTGCCGAAGATCGAAGGCGCGCTCGACGCGGCCAAGAGCGGCGTGAACGCGGTGCACATCATCGACGGCCGCGTGCCGCACGCGATGCTGCTCGAGATCCTGACCGACCAGGCCTACGGGACGATGATCCGCGCCCGCTGAGCCCCGAATGCGCCGGGTGGGCGCGTGCTCACTGCGCTGTGCGAGAATCAATTGTTTACATCTTTGCACGCGCTCCCATGCAGAACGAAGAGACGACCAGTGCTTCCGGCGTAGAGACCCCTGCTGAAACGCTCACCCCGCCGGCGCGCAAGCGCCCGAAGCCGGGCGAGCGGCGCGTGCAGATCCTGCAGGCGCTTGCTTCCATGCTTGAGCAGCCGGGTGCCGAGCGGGTCACCACTGCCGCGCTGGCCGCGCGCCTCGAGGTGAGCGAGGCCGCGCTGTACCGCCACTTCGCGAGCAAGGCCCAGATGTTCGAGGGCCTGATCGATTTCATCGAGCAGAGCGTCTTCACGCTCGTCAACCAGATCCTCGAGCGCGAGGGCGCCACCGGCGCCCAGCAGGCCGGCCGCATTCTCACGCTGCTCGTGCAGTTCGCCGAGCGCAATCCCGGCATGACGCGCGTGATGGTGGGCGACGCGCTGGTGTTCGAAAACGAACGCCTGCAGCAGCGCATGAACCAGTTCTTCGACAAGATCGAGGCCACGCTGCGTCAGGTGCTGCGCGGCGCCGCCAGCGCCGACGGTTCGGCCACGCCGAGCGTCGATGCCCAGGTGCGCGCCGCCGCGCTCACCGCCTTCGTGGTGGGGCAACTGCAGCGCTTTGCGCGTTCGGGGTTCCGGCGCGCACCGTCGGAGCACCTGGAAGCGACGATCGCGCTGATCGTCTGACGGGCTTCCTGTGCGGCGTGCGGCGAATCAGGCCGCCACGGCCACGCCCACCTTCGCTCCCGCCGCGACGATTTCCCCCCACGTCGCGTCGTCCACCCAGATCCCGTCCTTGCGCCGCGCCGCGCGTGCCTTGCGCTCCGGCTCGCCGGCCAGTTGCACCCCGTCGAAGCCCTGTCCCGGCGGGCTGCGGCGCAGCCACTCGACAAATTCGCGCGCTTCTTCGTCGAAGGACTTCTGCGTGCCCAGCTTCTCGGGGTCGATCAGCACCGTGAGCATGCCGTTGAGCACGGTGCGCGCCGTGTCCGCCTGCCGGTGCCAGGTGCCGCCGCCCGTGAGCGCGCCGCCCAGCAGTTCGCAGGCCACGGCCATGCCGTAGCCCTTGTGCTCGCCGAAGGTCATGAGCGCGCCGAACAGGCCGTTGCCCTGCGGCACCACGACCACGCCGGGGTCGTTGGTGGGCGCGCCGTTCTCGTCGATCAGGTAGCCGTCGGGCACGCGCTCGCCCTTGTTGTGGGCCACGCGCATCTTGCCCTGCGCCACCCGGCTGGTGGCGTAGTCGAGCACGAAGGGCTCGGCGCCCGCCAGCGGCACGCCGATGCAGCACGGGTTGGTGCCGAAGCGCCCGTCGCCGCCGCCCCAGGGCGCGACCACCGGGCGCGACAGCACGTTGACGAAATGCATCGACACCAGCCCCTGCGCCGTCGCCATTTCCGCGAAGTGCCCGATGCGCCCCAGGTGGTGCGCGTGCGAGAGCGTGAAGATGCAGCTGCCGTGCTGCTTGGCCCGCGCAATGCCCAGCTCCATTGCCTGCACGCCCACGACCTGCCCGTAGCCGTGCTGGCCGTCCAGGCCCATCAGCGTGCCGATGTCGAGATTGATCTTCACGGCCGTGTTCGGCTTCAGGCCGCCCTCGGCCACTGCGTCGATGTAGCGCGGCAGCATGCCCACGCCGTGCGAGTCGTGGCCGCTCAGGTTGGCGAGCACGAGGTTCGCGGCCACCTGCTGCGCCTCCGCGGGCGCGCTGCCCGCCGCCTGCAGGATGCTGGCGACGGTGGCCTGCAGGTGGTCGGCCGGCAATGTTCTGGACATGGATCAGATTCCTTTCGCGTTCAGCGTGATGGCATAGAGGGAGGTGGTGGCGCAGACGAACAGCCGGTTGCGCTTGGGGCCGCCGAAGCACACGTTGGCCACGCGCTCGGGCACGAGGATCTTGCCCAGCAGCGTGCCGTCGGGGTCGTAGGCGTGCACGCCGTCGGCGGCGCTGGTCCAGATGCGGCCTTCGGTGTCGAGCCGGAAACCGTCGAACAGGCCGTTGGTGCATTCGGCGAACACCTCGCCGCCGCTCAGGCTGCGGCCGTCGGCGCCCACCCTGAAGCGGCGGATGTGGCGCGGCCCGTCCGCCGCATGGCTCGCGCCGGTATCGGCGATGTACAGCAGCGATTCGTCTGGCGAGAACGCCAGCCCGTTGGGCTTCACGAAGTCGTCGGCCATGCGCCGCACTTCGCCGCTGGCGGGGTCGATGCGGTAGACGTGGCAGGCGCCGATCTCGCTGTCGGCCTTCAGCCCTTCGTAGTCGGAGAGGATGCCGTAGCTCGGGTCGGTGAACCACACGCCGCCGTCCGAATGCACCACCACGTCGTTGGGTGAATTGAGGCGCTTGCCCTGCCAGTGAGACGCCAGCACGGTGATGGAGCCGTCATGCTCGGTGCGCGTCACGCGCCGCGTGAGGTGCTCGCAGCTCACGAGCCGGCCTTCGCGGTCGACCGTGTGGCCGTTGGTGTTGTTGGCCGGCTCGCGGAACACGCCGACCGTGCCGTTGACCTCGTCGTAGCGCAGCATGCGGTTGTTCGGAATGTCCGACCACACCAGCGTGCGGTGCGCGGCGAACCACGCGGGGCCTTCGCACCAGCGCGCGCCGGTCCACAGGCGCTGCAGGCGCTCGGGGCCGGGAATGCGCGGCTTGAAGCGCGGATCCAGGTGCTCGAAGCCGGTACCCTCGAGAAAGCCGAAGGGAAGGGTGGCCATGCTGCTCCTTGTGCTCGTGGGGGGCCTACATCACCGCGCCGACCTGCCACGGAACGAACTCGTTCTGCCCGTAGCCGTGCTGCTCGCTCTTGGAGTGCGCGCCCGAGGCGGTAGCCAGCACCAGCTCGAAGATGCGCTGGCCCATCTCCTGGATGGACGCGGTGCCGTCGACGATCTCGCCGCAGTTGATGTCCATGTCTTCTTCCTGCCGCTGCCACAGCGCCGAGTTGGTGGCCAGCTTGAGGGAGGGCGAGGGCGCGCAGCCATAGGCAGAGCCACGCCCCGTGGTGAAGCAGATGAGGTTGGCGCCGCCGGCCACCTGGCCCGTGGCGCTGACCGGGTCGTAGCCCGGCGTGTCCATGTAGACGAAGCCGTGCGCGGTGACGGGCTCCGCGTATTCATACACCGCCTCGAGGTTGCTGGTGCCGCCCTTGGCGACCGCGCCCAGCGACTTCTCGAGGATGGTGGTGAGCCCGCCCGCCTTGTTCCCGGGCGAGGGGTTGTTGTTCATCTCGCCCTGGTTGATCTTGGTGTAGTGCTCCCACCACTTGATGCGGTCCACCAGCTTCTGGCCGACCTCGCGCTTCACCGCGCGCCGCGTGAGCAGGTGCTCCGCGCCGTACACCTCGGGCGTCTCGCTCAGGATGGCCGTGCCGCCATGCGCCACCAGCAGGTCGACCGCCGCGCCCAGCGCCGGGTTGGCGCTGATGCCCGAATAGCCGTCGGAGCCGCCGCACTGCAGCCCGATGGTGATGTGCGCCGCGCTGCAGGGCTCGCGCTTCACCGCGTTGGCGCGCGGCAGCATCTCCTCGATGAGCGCCACGCCTTTCTCGACCGTCTTGCGCGTGCCGCCCGTGTCCTGGATGTTGAAGGTGCGGAAGTTCTCGCCCTCGGCCAGGTGGCCGGTCGCGAGCCAGGCGTTGATCTGGTTGGCCTCGCAGCCGAGGCCGACCACCAGCACGCCCGCGAAGTTCGGGTGCGTGGCATAGCCCGTGAGCGTGCGCTCCAGTATCTGCATGCCCATGCCCTGCGTGTCCATGCCGCAGCCGGTGCCGTGCGTGAGCGCGACCACGCCGTCCACGTTCGGGAACGCGGCCAGCGCCTGCGGATTGGTCTTGCGCGAGAAGTGGTCGGCAATGGCGCGCGCGGCGGTGGCCGAGCAGTTCACGCTGGTCAGCACGCCGATGTAGTTGCGCGTGGCCACGCGGCCGTCGGCGCGCCTGATGCCCATGAAGGTGGCTTCGCGCTTCGCGGGGGCGGGCTTCACGTCGGCGCCGAAGGCGTAGTCGCGTTCGAAGTCGCCCTTGTCCGGGCCCATGTCCAGGTTCTGCGTGTGCACATGCTCGCCCGCGCCGATGGGGCGGCTCGCGAAGCCGATGATCTGGTTGTAGCGGCGCACCGGTTCGCCCTGCGCGATGTCGCGCATCGCGATCTTGTGGCCCGGCGGAATGAGGCCGCGCACGGCCACGTTCTCGACCGTGGTGCCGCCGAGCAGTTGGGAGCGCGCGATGACGACGTCGTCGGCGGGGTGGAGTCGGATGTAGGGGGTCATGGTGGGGTGTCTGCCGGCGCTTGTTTGTTGTCAGGAGGCCTTCGCGCGGCGCCAGCTCGCGCTGAATCTCTGGTGGAACTTGTCCATGTGCTGGTGCATCGCGTCGCGCGCGGCTGCCGCGTCGCGCGACGCGATGGCATCGACGATGGCCTCGTGCTCGCCGATGGCGGCCTGCCACGATTCCATGGTCTCGAAGTAATCGATCATGCGCGCGAAGATCGGCCCGTGCCGCGATTCCCAGAAGCCTTGCACCGTCTCGGTCAGCACCACGTTGTCGCAGGCGTTGACGATGGCCAGGTGGAAGGCGCGGTCGCCTTCGTGCGGCACCTCGTTGCGCGCGGCCGTCTCGCGCATCATGCGGATCGCGCGGCGCATGGCGTCCACGTCCTTGCGCTTGCCGTGCTGCGCGGCGGTGGCGGCGGTCTCGCCCTCGACCATGCGGCGCGCGCGGATGATCTCGAGCGGCCCCCACTCGGTGCCGGCCGTGGGGGCGCCGGTGCGGTGCGGGCGGTCCAGCACGTACACGCCCGAGCCGGTTCTTATCTCGACCCAGCCTTCCACCTCCAGCGCGATCAGCGCCTCGCGCACCGAAGGGCGGCTCACGCCCAGCTGCTTGGCGAGGTCGCGTTCGGCGGGAATGCGCGCGCCGACGTCGAACTCGCCCTCGGCGATCAGGCCGCGGAGCTGGTCTGCAATCTGGCGGTAGAGGCGCTGGGGTTCGAGGGTCTGGAGGGGCACGAGGTCGGCAAGGTGGGTTAAGGGTTGTCCTGAATTGGCCAAGTGGTAAGGCCAATTCAGAATACGATACACCGCCCGGGCCATCATCGGGCCTAACCCGAAGACACGAGGAGCCATCGGCATCACGACATGAACCAGCTCGATTTCTCGGGCCGCCATGCGGTCGTCACCGGCGGCGCCACGGGCCTGGGCTTCGGCATCGCGCAGCGGCTGCTGGCCTCGGGCGGCAGCGTCACGCTGTGGGACCGCGACGAAGAGGCGGTGCAAAGGGCGGCCGAGTCGCTCGGCGGCAAGGCCTTCGCGCTGAAGGTCGACGTGTCGCAGCAGCCATCGGTCGCCAAGGCCGTGGCGGCCACGCTGGCGCAGGTGCCGCACATCGATGCGCTGGTCAACAGCGCCGGCATCACCGGGCCCAACGCCAAGCTGTGGGACTACCCGGTGGACGACTGGCGCCAGGTGATGGACGTCAACATCACCGGCGTGTTCCTGTGCTGCCGCGAGGTGGTCGCGCAGATGCGCAAGCAGGGCGACCGGGGCTACGGCCGCATCGTCAACATCGCCTCGGTGGCCGGCAAGGACGGCAACCCCAACGCCAGCGCCTACAGCGCGAGCAAGGCGGCCGTCATCGGCCTGACCAAGTCGCTCGGCAAGGAACTGGCCGACACCGGCATCCGCGTGAACTGCGTGACGCCCGCGGCGGTGAAGACGGCCATCTTCGACCAGATGACGCCCGAGCACATCGCCTTCATGCTCTCGAAGATTCCCATGGGCCGCTTCGGCACGGTGGAAGAGGTGGCCGCGATGGTCGGCTGGCTCTGCACCGAAGATTGCTCGTTCTCCACCGGCGCGGTCTTCGACCTCTCCGGTGGCCGCTCCACGTACTGATCAATTCAATGCACTGAAAGGAAAGCATGAAACTCGTCCGCTATGGCAACCCCGGCAAGGAAAAGCCCGGCCTCATCGACAGCGACGGCAAGCTGCGCGACCTGAGCGCCGTCGTCAAGGACATCGGCACCGAGCAACTGGGCGATGCCGCCATTGCCAGGCTGCGCAAGCAGAAGGTCGACAAGCTGCCGCTGGTCAAGGGCAAGCCGCGCTTCGGCGCACCGGTGGCCAACGTCGGCAAGTTCATCGCCATCGGCCTGAACTATGCGGACCACGCGGCCGAATCCGGCCTGCCGGTGCCCAAGGAGCCCGTGGTGTTCACCAAGGCCAACAGCTGCATCCAGGGCCCGAACGACCCGGTGATGCTGCCCAAGGGCTCGGTCAAGTCCGACTGGGAAGTCGAGCTCGGCGTGGTCATCGGCACGCGCGCGCGCTATGTGTCGCAGAAGAGCGCGCTCGACTACGTGGCCGGCTACTGCACCATCAACGACATCAGCGAACGCGAATACCAGATAGAGCGCGGCGGCACCTGGGACAAGGGCAAGGGCTGCGACACCTTCGGCCCCATCGGCCCCTGGCTGGTGACGCGCGACGAAATCGAGAACCCGCAGAAGCTCTCGATGTGGCTCGACCTGAACGGCCAGCGCGTGCAGACCGGCAGCACCAGGACCATGATCTTCAGCGTGGCCAAGATCGTGAGCTACGTGAGCCAGTTCATGACGCTGATGCCCGGCGACGTCATCACCACCGGCACGCCGCCCGGCGTGGGCATGGGCATGAAGCCGCCGCTGTTCCTGAAGAAGGGCGACGTGATGACGCTGGGCATCGAAGGCCTGGGCGAGCAGCGCCAGGAAGTGGTCCCGTTCAAGCTTTGAGCGTTCAGCGCAGCACGCGGACCAGTTCGTCGTAGACCAGCCGCACGCGCGCCGGCACCGGCGCGCGCTGCGGGCGGTACACGTAGACAGGCCACGGCTCCGGCGCGTCGACTTCCAGCACCGGCACCAGCGCGCCCGATTTCAGCCACGGCTCCGCCAGCGAGCCGATCAGCTGCGCGAAGCCCAGGCCCGCGAGCACTGCCGCGCCCTCGGCATCGAAGTCGTCGGTGACGAAGGCGGGCGATGTCACCGCCAGTTGCCGGCCCTTGCTGAAGAGCATCGGCCAAGGCCTGCCCGACATGCGGTCGATCAGCGCGGTGAGCGGCAGGCCCGCGAGCGCGTCTATCTTCTTCGGTACGCCGGTGCGCGCAATGAGCGATGGCGCGGCCACCACGTGCAGCGCCATCTTGCCCACCGGCCGCGCCACGAAGCGCGCGTCGCGCAGCGGCCCGACGCGCACGCCGATGTCGATCTGCTGGTCGACCACGTCGGCATGCTCCTCCGACACGCGCAGGTCAAGCACCAGGCCGGGGTGCGCGGCGAGCATCGGCGCCAGCGCCTGCGGAATCAGCCGCCGGCCGAAGATGCCCGGCGCCGTGACCCGCACCGTGCCCTCGTGCTGCGAGAGCGCGCGCCGGTCGGTGCGGTGGAACAGCTCGTCCACGCCGCCCACCGCCACGCGCGCACGCTCGGCGAGCTGCCGGCCGAAGTCGGTGAGCTGCACGCCGCGCGTGCTGCGGTGGAAGAGGGGCTCGCCGAGCTGGTCTTCGAGTTCGCGAACGGCGCGCGTCACCACCTGCGGCGACACCGACAGGCGCACGGCCGCGTCGCGGAAGTTGGCGGCATCGGCGGCGGCGCAGAACACGCGCAGGGCTTCGAGGCGGTTGGACATGGGAGCTGGAGTGTTCCTTTTTCAGGAATTTTGAAGTCGCCAGAGTTTCATTTACGGGAACAGGCGGATTTTCCACACTGAGGGCATCTCTTCAACACCCCAGCAAAGGAAAGCAGCCATGACATCCGTTCAAGACAACATCAAGGGCAAGGTCGCCATCGTCACCGGCGCGAGCAGCGGGCTCGGCGAATCGACCGCGCGCCACCTGGCCGCGCGCGGCGCCAAGGTGGTGCTCGCCGCCCGCCGCACCGACCGGCTCGAGAAGGTCGTCGCCGAAATCCGCGAAGCCGGCGGCGAGGCCATCACGGTGGCCACCGACGTGGCCAGGCGCGCCGACCTCGACAGGCTCGCCACCGCCACGGTGGAGGCCTTCGGCCGCATCGACGTGCTGGTGAACAACGCGGGCGTGATGCCGCTGTCGCCCATGGAGAAGCTCAAGGTCGACGAGTGGGACCGCACCATCGACGTCAACATCAAGGGCGTGCTGTACGGCATTGCCGCCGTGCTGCCGCGCATGCAGGCGCAGGGCAGCGGGCATATCGTCAACATCGCGTCGATTGCGGGGCTCAAGGTGTTCACGCCCATCGGCACCGTCTACAGCGCAACCAAGCATGCGGTGCGCGCCATCTCCGAAGGGCTGCGGGTGGAAATGGGCAACACTGGCGTGCGCGTGACCGTCGTGTCGCCCGGCGCGGTGGACTCGGAACTCAAGTTCGGCAGCAGCGACGCCGAGAGCGCCGCCGGCGTGAAGGCGTTCTACGACGCCAACCAGATCCCGGCGGATTCGGTGGCGCGCGCGGTCGTCTATGCGGTGGAGCAGCCTGCGAACGTGGACATCAACGAAGTGGTGCTGCGGCCGGTGTCGCAGGAGTTCTGAAAGGCGGTATGCGGGGAGGGCCCGATTGCGGCCCCCTCGCGCATCAATTAACCTTCTCTTGCTGAAGGTCTTTGGCGGACCAAAGTGCGAAGTCCCTGCAAAATAGAACGACCGTTCGTTTTATTCGGGAATTCCACGATGTCCGCTTCAGCCGCCCCCGCCAAGCCCGCCCGTGCTGCCCAGAAGGGCCAGCAGACCAAGGCCGTCATCGTCGACGCAGCGCTGGCGCTGGCCGCGCAGATCGGGCTCGAGGGCCTGTCGATCGGCGCGGTGGCTGAAATCACCAAGATGAGCAAGTCGGGCGTCTTCGCCCACTTCGGCTCGCGCGAGGAACTGCAGATCTCGGTGGTGCGCGAATACCACGCGCGCTTCGAGCAGGAGGTGTTCTTCCCCGCGCTGCAGGCGCCGCGCGGCCTGCCCCGCCTGCGCGCCATGTTCGCCAACTGGATGAAGCGCACCTCGACCGAGATCGACTCGGGCTGCATCTACATCAGCGGCGCTTCCGAATTCGACGACCGCCCGGGCCCGGTGCGCGACGCGCTGGTCGAGTCGGTCAGCATCTGGCAGGCGGCCGTGCTGCGCGCCATCGTGCAGTCGCAGAGCGAAGGCCATCTGCGCGCCGACGCCGACGAGCGCCAGCTGGCGTTCGAGATCCACGGCCTGATCCTCGCGCTGCACTACGAAGCGCGCTTCCTGCAGGTGCCCGGCTCCATCGGCCGCGCCAATGTCGGTTTCGACAACATCCTCGCGCGCGCCGCCACGCCCGACGCGCCCAAGCCCGATGCGGCCGCCGCGCCGGCGGGCCGCCGCCTCAAGACCGTGCGCTGACCCAGGCGCGCGGCTCGTTCCCTTTTCGTTTTCCCTTTTCTTTTTTCTATCTAGCTTCGACCAGGAGAGTCCCGGATGCCTACCTACAACCCGCCCGTGCGTGACATGCAGTTCGTGCTGCACGAAGTGCTCAACGTCGCCGAGGAGCTCAAGGCGCTTCCTGCCCACGCCGAGACCGATGCCGACACCATCAACGCGGTGATCGAAGAGGCCGGCAAGTTCGCCGCCGAAGTGACCTTCCCGCTCAACATCAGCGGCGACGAAGAGGGCTGCACGCTCGACAAGGCCACGCACGAAGTCAAGACGCCCAAGGGCTTCAAGGACGCCTACGCCAAGTACGTCGAAGGCGGCTGGCCCGCGCTGTCGTGCGACCCGGCGTTCGGCGGCCAGGGCCTGCCGTTCGTGGTGAACCAGTGCCTGTTCGAGATGCTCAACAGCGCCAACCAGGCCTGGACCATGTACCCCGGCCTTTCGCACGGCGCGTACGAGGCGCTGGTCGCGCACGGCACCGAAGAGCAGAAGAAGACCTACCTGCCCAAGCTCACGAGCGGCGAGTGGACCGGCACCATGTGCCTGACCGAACCCCATTGCGGCACCGACCTCGGCCTGCTGCGCACCAAGGCCGAACCGCAGGCCGACGGCACCTACCGCATCACCGGCAGCAAGATCTTCATCTCGGCCGGCGAGCACGACATGACGGACAACATCATCCACCTGGTGCTGGCCCGCCTGCCCGACGCGCCAAAGGGCAGCAAGGGCATCAGCCTGTTCGTGGTGCCGAAGTTCAAGGTCAAGGCCGACGGCTCGCTCGGCGAGCGCAACCCGATCTTCTGCGCCGGCCTCGAGCACAAGATGGGCATCCACGGCAACGCCACCGCGCAGATCGTGATCGAAGGCGCCACCGGCACGCTGGTGGGCGAGCCCAACAAGGGCCTGGCCGCGATGTTCGTGATGATGAACGCCGCCCGCCTGGGCGTGGGCAACCAGTCGCTCGGCCTGACCGAGGTGGCCTACCAGAACGCACTGGCCTACGCCAAGGACCGCCTCCAGATGCGCTCGCTGTCGGGCGTGAAGGCCAAGGACAAGGAAGCCGACCCCATCATCGTGCACCCCGACGTGCGCAAGATGCTGCTCACGGCCAAGGCATATGCCGAAGGCGGCCGCGCGCTGCAGATCTTCTGCACGCTGCTGCTCGACAAGGAGCACAACCATCCCGACGAGAAGGTGCGCAAGGACTCTGGCGAACTCGTCGCGCTGCTCACGCCCATCGTCAAGGCCTTCATCACCGACAACGGCCACATCTCGACCAACGCCTGCATGCAGGTGTTCGGCGGCCACGGCTTCATCAAGGAATGGGGCATGGAGCAGTTCGTGCGGGACAACCGCATCAACATGATCTATGAAGGCACCAACACCATCCAGTCGCTGGACCTGCTGGGCCGCAAGGTGCTGGGCAACAACGGCGCTTCGCTCAAGAAGTTCGGCAAGCTCGTGGGCAAGCTGGTGGAAGAAGAAGGCGTGAACGAGAAGATGGCCGAGTTCATCAACCCGATCGCGGGCCTGGGCGACCAGCTCACCAAGTTCACCACCGAGATCGGCTTCAAGGGCTTCCAGAACCCCGACGAAGTGGGCGCCGCCGCGGTGGACTACCTGCGCGTGGCCGGCCACTTCGTGTTCGGCTACCTGTTCGCACGCATGGCGCAGGTCGCGCTGCGCGAGATCGCGGCCGGCAACACCGACCCGTTCTACGTCGCCAAGCTGCAGACCGCGCGCTTCTACTTCGCCAAGCTGTTCCCCGAGACCGCGACGCTGATGCGCACCGCGCGTGCCGGCAGCAAGGTGCTGATGGACACCGACGCGGCACTGGCCTGAGCGGTAGTACCGTCTCGTCTTTCCTCAACTTCCAGGAACCGCCGATCATGAAGACAACACTCGCAGCCCTCCTGTTCGCCGCCACCGCCGCTTCTTCGGCCATGGCCCAGAGCACGCCGGTGGGGCTGTGGCGCAACGTGGACGACAAGACGGGCGAGGTCAAGGCCGAGATCAGCATCGCCGAGACCGGCGGCGGCCTGTCAGGGCGCATCGAGAAAGCGCTGGGCAAGGACGCCAAGCCCGGCGCGGTCTGCAGCGAATGCAGCGACGACCGCAAGGACAAGCCCATGGTCGGCCTCGACATCATCCGCGGCGGCAAGAAGGCCGAGGGCAAGGACGTCTGGGAAGGCGGAAAGATCCTCGACCCCGAGAACGGCAAGGAATACCGCGCGAGCTTCACGCCCATCGAAGGCGGCAAGAAGCTCGAAGTACGCGGATATCTCGGCCCCTTCTGGCGCACCCAAACCTGGAACCGTGTTCCTTGACCCACCCCCGTAGCTGCTCACTTCGTGTAGCAGCCTCCCCCTCAAGGGGGCAACACCAGCGGCCCGGCAAAGCCGGTTCCGCGGTGTTCCCCGAACCGAATCAAAACTTCGAAGCCCAGTTATGTCCCGATTTCAAGTGAAGAAGGTCGCCGTGCTCGGCGCCGGCGTGATGGGCGCGCAGATTGCGGCCCACCTCGTCAACGTGCGCGTGCCCGTTGTCCTGTTCGATCTGGCCGCAAAAGAAGGCCCGAAGAACGGCATCGTCACGCGCGCCATCGACAACCTCAAGAAGCTCAAGCCCGCGCCGCTCGGCGACGTGGCCGACGCCGTGCTGATCGAGCAGGCCAACTACGAAGATGACCTGGCCAGGCTCGGCGAGTGCGACCTCGTCATCGAGGCCATTGCAGAGCGCATGGACTGGAAGCTCGACCTCTACAAGAAGATCGCGCCGCACGTCGCCAAGCATTCGATCCTGGCCTCGAACACCTCGGGCCTGTCGATCACCAAGCTCAGCGAAGCGCTGCCCGAAGCGCTGAAGCCGCGCTTCTGCGGCATCCACTTCTTCAACCCGCCGCGCTACATGTTCCTGGTGGAGCTGATCAACACGCCCACCACGCAGCCGCAGGTGCTCGACGACCTCGAAGCCTTCGTCACCAGCACGCTGGGCAAGGGCGTGGTGCGCGCGCACGACACGCCCAACTTCATCGCCAACCGCGTCGGCATCGCGGGCATGCTGGCCACGCTGAAGGAAGTCGAGAAGTTCGGCCTGACGCCCGACGTGGTGGACGACCTCACCGGCAAGAAGCTGGGCCGTGCCAGCTCCGGCACCTTCCGCACCGCCGACGTGGTGGGCCTCGACACCATGGCCCATGTCGTGAAGACGCTGCAGGACAACCTGAACGCCGAGACCGACCCGTTCTACGCCAACTTCGCGACGCCGCCGGTGCTCGCCAAGCTGCTGGAGCTGGGCAACCTGGGCCAGAAGACCAAGGCCGGCTTCTTCAAGAAGGTGGGCCGCGACATCCTGCGCTTCGACCTGAAGAGCGGCGAGTACGTGCCCGCCGGCGCCAAGGCCGACGAGGTGTACGGCCGCATGCTGAAGAAGCCCGCGGGCGAGCGCCTGAAGCTGCTGCGCGAGAGCGAAGGACCGCAGGGGCAGTTTCTGTGGGCCATCCTGCGCGACGGCTTCCACTACGCCGCCGTGCACCTGGCCGACATCGCCGAGAGCGCGCGCGACATCGACTTCGCCATGCGCTGGGGCTTCGGCATGAAGCAGGGCCCGTTCGAGCTGTGGCAGGAAGCCGGCTGGGCGCAGGTCGCCAGGTGGGTGCAGGAAGACATCGACGCGGGCAAGGCGCTGAGCAGCGCACCGCTGCCCAGGTGGGTGTTCGAAGGCCCGGTGGCCGAGGCGGGCGGCGTGCACACGCCCGAAGGCTCGTGGAGCGCATCGCAGAACAGGTTCGTGCCGCAGCGCAGGCTGCCGGTGCATGACCGCCAGCTGTTCCCCGAGAGCGTGCTCGGCGCGAACGCCGCCGATGCCAACACGGCCGGCACCACGATCAGCGACGAAGGCGACGTGCGCGTGTGGACGCTCGATGGTGAAGTGCTCATCGCCAGCATCCATTCGAAGATGCACGCCATCAGCCCCGACGTGGCCGAGGCGCTGGGCGCTGCGGTCGAGCTGGCCGAGGCCGAATACAAGGGCCTGGTGATCTGGTCGCCCGACGAGGTGTTCTCCGTCGGCGCCGACCTGCAGGCGATGCTGCCGGCCTTCGTGGTCGCCGGCATCGGCGCGGTCGAAGGCGCCGAGGAAGAGCTGCAGAACGTCATGCTCAAGATCCGCTATGCCAACGTGCCGGTGATCTCCGCCGTGCGCGGCATGGCGCTGGGAGGCGGCTGCGAGCTGGCCGTGCATTCGGCGAAGCGCGTGGCCGCGATGGAAAGTTATATCGGCCTGGTCGAGGTGGGCGTGGGCCTGATTCCCGGCGCCGGCGGCCTGACCTACATCGCCCGCCGCGCGGCCGAGAACGCCGCGGCTTCCACGGGCACCGACCTGCTGCCGTTCCTGACCGAAGGCTTCACCGCCGCCGCGATGGCGAAGGTGGGCACCGGTGCGCTCGATTCGAAGAAGCTCGGCTACCTGCTCGACAGCGACGTGATCGTGCCGAACAAGGACGAGCTGCTGTACGTGGCGCTGCAGCAGGCCAAGGCCATGGCCGACGCCGGCTACCGCCCGCCGCTGCGCCGCAGCTTCCGCGTGGCGGGCCGCAGCGGCGCCGCGACCATCAAGGGGCAGCTCGTGAACATGCGCGACGGCGGCTTCATCAGCGCGCACGATTTCCACATCGCCAGCCTGATCGCCAACGTGGTCACCGGCGGCGACGTGGACGCGGGCTCGCTCGTGACCGAGGAATACCTGATGGCGCTGGAACGCAAGGCGTTCTGCTCGCTGATCGTGCATCCGAAGACGCAGGAGCGGATCATGGGGATGCTGAGCACGGGCAAACCGGTGCGCAACTGACGCTCGTCTTCCTCTTCCTCCTTCCCCCTCTGGGGGAAGGCCGGGATGGGGGCAAGCAGCCTATGCAAAACCAATCCACTCCCAACGCCCAGCAGAACGCCCGCACCCTGCGGCGCGAGATGACTGACTCCGAGCGCAAGCTCTGGAGTGGGCTGCGCAGCGAACAGCTGGGAGTGAAGTTCCGCAGACAGCATCCGCTTGGCAACTACATCGCTGATTTCGCGTGCCTCGAGCCGAAGCTGATCGTCGAACTCGACGGATCGCAACACCAGGCACAGGCAGGCTACGACGCCCGGCGAGACGCTTTCCTGCGTGCGCAGGGATTCGAAGTGCTTCGCTTCGGCTCGAACGAGCCGTTCGTCAATCTTGAAGGGGTGCTGCAGGTCATCGTCAATCGACTGGATGAATTGACGGCCGCTTGCCCCCATCCCAACCTTCCCCCAGAGGGGGAAGGAGCCCAATCCAGGAGCCATCCATGAAACAAGTCCAAGACGCCTACATCGTCTCCGCCACCCGCACCCCCATCGGCAAGTCGCACCGCGGCTATTTCCGCAACTACCGCCCCGACGACCTGCTGGCCACCACGCTGCGTGCCGCATTGGCCGCCGTGCCCAGCCTCGACCCCAAGGCCATCGAAGACATCATCTGCGGCTGCGCGATTCCCGAATCGCAGCAGGGCCTCAACGTCGCGCGCATCGGCGCGGTGCTCGCCGGGCTGCCGACCAGCGTCGGCGGCATCACCGTCAACCGCTTCTGCGCATCGGGCCTGTCGGCCGTGCAGATGGCGGCCGACCGCATCCGCGTGGGCGAGGCCGACGTGATGATCGCCGCCGGCGTCGAGAGCATGAGCATGGTGCCGATGATGGGCAACTCGCCCTCGCTGTCGCCTTCCATCTTCGAACGCGAAGGCGACGTGGGCATCGCCTACGGCATGGGCCTCACCGCCGAGAAGGTCGCGCAGCAGTGGAAGGTGAGCCGCCAGGCGCAGGACGAGTTCGCGCTCGCCTCGCACCAGAAGGCGCTGGCCGCGCAGAAGGCCGGCAAGTTCGCCGACGAGATCACGCCCATCGAAGTGACCGACCGCACGCCCGACCTGGAGACCGGCGAGTCGATCGCGAAGACGCGCACCGTCAGCCTCGACGAAGGCGCGCGCCCCGACACCAGCATCGAAGGCCTGGCCAGGCTGCGCACCGTGTTCGCCGCGCGCGGCACCGTCACGGCCGGCAACAGCTCGCAGACCTCGGACGGCGCCGGCGCGCTGATCCTGGCCAGCGAAAAGGCCGTGAAGCAGTACGGCCTGACGCCGCTCGCACGCTTCGTGAGCTTTGCCAGCAAGGGCGTGCCGCCGCACATCATGGGCATCGGCCCCATAGAGGCGATTCCCGCCGCGCTGCGCTACGCGGGCCTGAAGCACGAGGACATCGACTGGTTCGAGCTGAACGAAGCCTTCGCCGCGCAGTCGCTGGCCGTCATCAACACGCTGGGGCTCGATCCGTCGAAGGTGAACCCGATGGGCGGCGCCATCGCGCTGGGCCATCCGCTCGGTGCGACGGGCGCCATCCGCTCGGCCACCGTGGTGCACGCGCTGCGCCGCGAGAACCTGAAGTACGGCATGGTCACGATGTGCGTGGGCATGGGGCAGGGCGCCGCCGGGATCTTCGAGCGGGTGTGAGCATGACCCCCTGGCTGTGCCGCGCCGCAGCCAGGGGCGTCCCGCACACGACTGCGCGAGCGCACCCACCGGAGGCACACTGCCGATCATGACGACGAGCACGCACCCCTTCGACAAAGCCCTGAGGATCCACCACAGCGACATCCGCGTGGGGCACTTCACCGGCACCACCAGCCCCGACTACTGGAACATGGTCGGGCCGTTCGGCGGCACCACGGCGGCGCTGGTGCTGCAGTCGGTGATGCAGCACCCCGACGTGCTCGGCACGCCCATCGCGCTCACCGTCAACTACGCCGCCGCGCTCGAGGCGGGCGCTTTCGACATCCAGGCCACGGCGGTGCGCACCAACCGCTCGACACAGCACTGGACCGTGCAGGTCACGCAGCCCGGCCCCGGCGGCGCGCCCAACATGACGACCACCGCCACCGTGGTGACGGCCGCGCGCCGCGACACCTGGGGCGAGGGCGACATGCCGATGCCCGAGGCGCCGCGGCCGGAGACCGTCGACCGCATGAGCATCGGCCCATCGGGCGTGGCGTGGATCGACCAGTACGAGATGCGCCCCTTCAGCGGCGGCATTCCCGCGAAGTGGGACGGCAGCCTGCAACACAGCGAAACCCGCATCTGGCTGCGCGACGCCCAAGCGCGCCCGCTCGACTTCGCCTCGCTCGCCGCGATGAGCGACGTGTTCTATCCGCGCGTGTGGCTGCGCCGCGCCAGGCACGTGCCGGCGGGCACGGTGTCGATCACCACCTACTTCCACGCCGGCCCGGCGCAACTGGCAGAGGTCGGCACGGGCTACCTGCTGGGCCGTGCGGCGGGGCAGCAGTTCTTCAACGGTTTCTTCGACCAGACGGCGCATCTGTGGAGCGAGAAGGGCGTGCTGCTGGCCACCTCCAACCAGATCGTCTACTACAAGGAATAAAGAAACATGGCCGCATTGCAGAAAGCCGCGCTCATCGTCGGCGCCGGCGACGCCACCGGCGGTGCCATCGCACGCCGCTTCGCACGCGAGGGTTTCGCCACCTGCGTCACCCGGCGCAGCCTCGACAAGCTGCAGCCGCTGGTCGCGCAGATCGAGGCCGACGGCGGCCGCGCCCATGCCTTTGCCTGCGATGCGCGCAAGGAGGAAGAAGTGGTCGCGCTCGTCGAGCAGATCGAATCGACCGTCGGGCCGATCGAGGTGATGGTGTTCAACATCGGCGCCAACGTGCCCGAGAGCATCCTCAGCGAGACCGCGCGCAAGTACTTCAAGGTGTGGGAGATGGCGTGCTTCTCGGGCTTCCTCAACGGGCGCGAAGTGGCCAAGCGGATGGTGGCGCGCGAAGTGCCCGAGGGTGGGCACCGCGGCACGATCATCTTCACCGGCGCGACGGCGTCGCTGCGCGGCGCGGCGAACTTCGGCGCGTTCTCGGGCGCCAAGATGGCGCTGCGCGCGCTGGCCCAGTCGATGGCGCGCGAACTCGGCCCTCAGGGCATTCACGTGGCGCACGTGGTGGTCGACGGCGCCATCGACACCGAGTTCATCCGCAGCAACTTCCCCGAGCGCTATGCGCTGAAGGAAAGCGACGGCATCCTGAACCCCGACCACATTGCCGACAGCTACTGGATGCTCCATTCGCAGCCGCGCGATGCGTGGACGCACGAACTCGACCTGCGGCCCTGGTCCGAGAAGTTCTGAAGAATTCCGCGAAGGAGACAACGCCAATGACCAAATCCGTCGACTTCTATTTCGACTTCGGCAGCCCCGCCGCCTACCTGGCCGCGACGCAGCTGCCGCACATCTGCGCCGACACCGGTGCCGAACTGGTGTGGAAGCCCATGCTGCTCGGCGGCGTGTTCCAGGCCACGGGTAACCATTCGCCGGCCGAGATCAAGCCCAAGGGTCCGTACATGACGACCGACCTGAAGCGCTTCGCCAGGCGCTACGACGTGCCCTTCGCGCACAACCCGCACTTCCCCATCAACACGCTGCTGCTGATGCGCGGTGCCACCGGCATCCAGATGAAGGAGCCGGCGCGCTTCGGCGCCTACGTCGATGCGGTCTTCCACGCCATGTGGGTCGAGCCGAAGAACCTCAACGACCCGGCGACCGTCGGCGCCGTCTTGCAAAATGCGGGCTTCGACGCCGCGGGCCTGCTCGCGCTGGCCGGTGCGCAGGAAACCAAGGACCGCCTGAAGGCCGTCACGCAGGAAGCGGTGGAGCGCGGCGTCTTCGGCGCACCCACCATGTTCGTCGGCGACGAAATGTTCTGGGGCCAGGACCGGCTCGATTTCGTTCGCGAGGCACTTGCCGCCGCCTGAGGGCGGCACCACCCGTTCCATTCAAGGATTTTTTATGAGCGACATCCTCGTCCACACCGAAGCCGGCGTGATGACCATCACCTTCAACCGCGTCGACAAAAAGAACTCGATCACCAGCAGCATGTACGCCGAATTGGCCGACGCGCTGGCCACCGCAGAGAGCGAAGCCGCCGTGCGCTGCGTGCTGATCCAGGGCGACCCGACCATCTTCAGCGCGGGCAACGACATCGGTGACTTCCTCAACGGCCCGCCGTCGACGCAGGAGTCGCCGGTGTTCCGCTTCCTGCGCGGCATCGCCACGTTCCCCAAGCCGATCGTCGCCTCGGTGTGCGGCCCGGCCGTGGGTATCGGCACCACCATGCTGTTCCACTGCGACCTGGTCTACGCAGGGGACAACGCGGCTTTCTCGATGCCCTTCGTGAACCTGGGCCTGTGCCCCGAGGCTGCCTCGAGCCTGCTGGTGCCGCAGATGCTGGGCTACCACCGCGCCGCCGAGGCGCTGCTGCTGGGCGAGCCTTTCATGGCCGAGGCCGCGCTCGAAGTGGGCCTGGTCAACCGCGTGGTGCCGCCGACCGAAGCCAACGGCATCGCGCAGATGCAGGCCCGCAAGCTCGCGGCCAAGCCGCTGAGCGCGCTGATCGAGACCAAGCGCCTGCTGAAGAAGGGCCAGATGCCCGCCGTGCTCGAGCGCATGGGCGAGGAGGGCGCGAGCTTCGGTCGCATGCTGCGCGAGCCGGCGGCGCGGGAGGCCTTCGGTGCCTTCATGGAGAAGCGCAAGCCTGATTTCTCCAAGGTCTGACGTGCTTTCAGGACTTGCGCGCTTAAACTGTCCGGCGTGCGAATCCAAGGGGTCAGAACTCTCCGAGCGCCCGGCCAGCGGGCGAGTGATGCTACTGAAAAAGTAGCATTCCAGCCGGTGCGCCGGCGTACTTTGGGTTTGCTTGCGGGCGCACTGGCGGCGCCCGCGCTGGTTCTGGCGCGGGTGCGTCCGCTGCGCATCGGCGTCATCGGCTCGTGGTCCGGGCCCTATGCGGGCGGCGGGCGCCAGTTCGATGCGGGCATGGCGGTCTGGCTGGCCGCGCACAACCATCACATCGCGGGCCGGCCGGTCGAGCTGCTGCGGCGCGACGTGCCCGGCAGCGCACCCGACCAGGCGCGGCGCCATGCGCAGGACCTCGTGGAGAGCGAACAGGTCGACCTGCTGGGCGGGCTCGACTTCAGCTCCAACGCCTACGCCGTGGGCGCCGTCGCCACGCAGGCCAGGATGCCCCTCATCGTGATGAACGCCGCGTCCTCGGGCATCACGTCGCGCTGCCCGTTCGCGGTGCGGGTGTCCTTCACCATTGCCCAGGTCACGCTGCCGCTGGCGCGATGGGCGCTGCAGCAGGGGCTGCGCGACGTGTGCACGGTGGTGGCCGACTACGCCTCGGGTGTCGATGCCGAGAGCGCCTTCGTCTCGGGCATCACCGCGGGCGGCGGGCGGGTCGGCGCGATGCTGCGGGTGCCGCTGGCCACGCTCGACTACTCGGCCTACATGCTGCGGCTGCGCGAGCTCAAGCCGCAGGCGGTGTTCTTCTTCCTGCCCTCAGGGCAGATGCCGGCCACCTTCCTCAAGTTCTGGCGCGACCGCGGCATGGCCGACACCGGCATCCGCCTGCTTGCCACGGGCGATGCCACCGACGACCACTACCTCGAAGGCATCGGCGAGCTGGCCGATGGCCTGGTCACCAGCCACCACTATTCGTTCGCGCACGACTCGCCGGCCAACCGCCGCTTCACGGGCGTGTTCGAAACCGAGTACGGCAGCCACCTGCGGCCGGGCTATTTCGCCGTGGCGGCCCACGACGCGCTCGCGGCCGTGGATGCGGCCATGAGCTCGCCCGCCGCGCGCGGCAATGCGGGCGGGGAGCGGCTGGTGGATGCGTTTCGCGGCCTCAGGCTGGACAGCCCGCGCGGGCCGGTCGAGATCGACGCCCATACGAGGGACATCGTGCAGACCGTGTACATCCGCCGGGTGGAGCGCCGCGACGGGCGCTGGATCAACCGCGAGTTCGAGCGCTTCGAGCGGGTGCGCGACCCGGGCCTGTGAGCCTGCCCGATCAGGGCTGTTGTTCGATGGGGCGCGGGCGGCCGTTGTCGTCGATGGCCACGTAGGTGAAGGTCGCCTGCGTCACCTTGATGTACTCGCCCTGGGCCCGGAAGCGCTCTGCGAACACCTCGACCGTCACCGTGACCGAGGTGCGCCCGATGCGCACCAGCTTCGAATAGAACGAGAGGATGTCGCCCAGCCGCACCGGCTGCTTGAAGATGAACTCGTTCACCGCCACCGTGGCCTGGCGGCCCTTGGCGTAGCGCGCGGGGATCACCGAGCCGGCCAGGTCGCACTGCGCCATGACCCAGCCGCCGAAGATGTCGCCGTTGGCATTGCAGTCGGCCGGCATCGGAATGACCTTGAGCACCAGCTCCATGTCGGTGGGCAGGCTCTTGAGGGTGGCGGCAGCGGCGGCGCTGGAAGTATCTGACATGGGCACAATCTGGAACAAACAAGCAACCACGATTGTCTCCCATGCGCCGCAGCGGCGAAGCCCTTCCCCCCTCCCACCCCGTCTCCGGCCACCCGCCGGAGCGCAGCGACCGTTCCGACTGGGCGACGCTGCGCCGCCTGTTTCCCTACCTCTGGCAGTACAAGTGGCGGGTGGCCGCCGCGCTGGCCTTCATGGTGGGCGCCAAGGTGGCCAACGTCGGCGTGCCGGTGCTGCTGAAGAACCTGGTCGACACCATGACGCCCAAGCCCGACATGGCCCAGGCGCTGCTCATCGTGCCCATCGGCCTGCTGCTGGCCTACGGCCTGCTGCGCTTCTCGACCTCGCTGTTCGGCGAGCTGCGCGAGCTGATCTTCGCCAAGGCCACCGAGGGCACGGCCCGGCAGATCGCGCTGGAGGTGTTCCGCCACCTGCACGCGCTGAGCCTGCGCTTTCACCTGGAGCGCCAGACCGGCGGCATGACGCGCGACATCGAGCGCGGCACGCGCGGCGTGCATTCGCTCATCTCGATGTCGCTCTACAGCATCGTGCCGACCATCATCGAGCTGGTGCTGGTGCTCACCATCCTGGGCGTGAAGTTCGATTCGCTGTTCGTCTGGATCACGGCCGCCGCGCTGGTGCTGTACATCGCCTTCACCGTGACGGTGACCGAATGGCGCACCAAGTTCCGCAAGACCATGAACGAGCTCGACTCCGTGGCCCAGAGCCGCGCGGTCGATTCGCTGCTGAACTACGAAACCGTCAAGTACTTCAACAACGAAGACTTCGAGGCCGGCCGCTACGACGCCAGCCTCGACCGCTACCGCAAGGCCGCCATCAAGAGCCAGCGCACGCTGAGCATGCTCAACACCGGGCAGCAGCTGCTGATCGCGGTGAGCCTGGTGCTGATGCTGTGGCGCGCCACCTCGGGCGTGGTGGAGGGGCGCATGACGCTGGGCGACCTGGTGATGGTCAACGCCTTCATGATCCAGCTCTACATTCCGCTGAACTTCCTGGGCGTGATCTACCGCGAGATCAAGCAGAGCCTGACCGACCTCGACAAGATGTTCGTGCTGATGGAAAAGGAGCGCGAGGTGCGCGACGCGCCCGGTGCGCAGCCGCTGGCCGGCGCCGACGCCACCGTGCGCTTCGAGGACGTGAGCTTTGCCTACGAGCCCGCCCGGCCCATCCTCAAGCACGTGAGCTTCGAGATCCCGGCCGGCAAGACGGTGGCGGTGGTCGGGCCTTCGGGCTCGGGCAAGTCGACGCTGGCGCGCCTGCTGTACCGCTTCTACGACGTGCAGCAGGGGCGCATCACCATCGGGGGGGAAGACATCCGCGAAGTGACGCAGTCCAGCGTGCGCCGCGCCATCGGCATCGTGCCGCAGGACACGGTGCTCTTCAACGACACGGTCGAATACAACATCGCCTACGGCCGCCCGGGCGCGAGCCGCGAAGAAGTGGAAGCCGCCGCGCGCGCCGCGCGCATCCACGACTTCATCGTGGCCACGCCCAAGGGCTATGACACCACCGTGGGCGAGCGCGGCCTCAAGCTCTCCGGCGGCGAGAAGCAGCGCGTGGCCATTGCGCGCACGCTGCTGAAGAACCCGCCGATCGTGATCTTCGACGAGGCCACCTCGGCGCTCGACTCGGCCAACGAGCGCGCCATCCAGTCGGAGCTCAAGAGCGCCGCGCAGGACAAGACCACGCTGGTCATAGCGCACCGCCTGTCGACGGTGGTGGACGCGCACGAGATCCTGGTGCTGGAGTCGGGCGTGATCGTCGAGCGCGGCACGCATGCCGAGCTGCTCGCCAGGCAGGGCCGCTACGCGCAGATGTGGGCTTTGCAGAAGAGCGAAGCGGTTCCGATGCTCTAGCGCGATCATTCGTCACATTTCCATCGATTCCAGGAGTTCATACGTGTCGACCAAGATTCCCCTGCTGGTGCTCAGCAGCCTCTCGAGCGCCCACCAGGCCCAGATCGGCGAGGTCTACGACATGACCTACGCCTTCGGCGCGGCCGAGCGCGCGGCCGCCATTGCAGAGCACGGCAAGAAATTCCGCGCGGTGCTGACGATCGGCGTCATCGGCATCACGCCCGAGGAGATTGCGGCCATGCCGGCGGTGGAGCTGATCTGCTGCATGGGCGCGGGCTACGAAGGCTTGCCGCTCGAGGTGACGCGCGCGCGCGGCATCGTGACGGCCAACGGCGCCGGCACCAACGACGACTGCGTGGCCGACCACGCCTTCGGCCTGCTGATCAGCATCGTGCGCGAGTTCCGCAAGCTCGACCGGCTGTGCCGCGAAGGCGTGTGGCGCGAAGCCATCCCGCAGCCGCCGAAAGTGTCGGGCAAGAAGCTGGGCATCCTGGGGATGGGCACCATCGGCCAGCAGATCGCCAAGCGCGCCGCGGCCTTCGACATGGAGGTCGGCTATCACAACCGCAAGCCGAAGGAAGGCGTGGCGCAGCGCTACTTCGACGACCTGAAGTCGCTGGCGGCATGGGCAGACTTCCTGGTGCTGGCCGCGCCCGGCGGGCCGGCAACGAAGCACCTGGTCAATACCGAAGTGCTCGACGCGCTGGGGCCGCAGGGCTACCTGGTGAACATCGGCCGCGGCAGCGTGGTCGACACCGACGCGCTGGCCGCGGCGCTGCGCGAGAACCGCATCGCCGGAGCCGGCCTCGACGTGTACGAGAGCGAGCCGAAGCGGCCGGAGCAGCTGGTCGGCCTGGACAACGTGCTGCTCACGCCGCACATGGCCGGATGGTCGCCCGAGGCGACGCAGAAGTCGGTGGACCATTTCCTTGCGAATGCCGAAGGGCACTTCGCGGGGCGCGGCGTGCTGACCCCGGTCTGATGTCTTTGCTCCTTCCCCCTCTGGGGGAAGGTTGGGATGGGGGCGGGCAGGGCGCCTGCGGTGAGCGCCGCTTGCCCCCACCCCAGCCCTCCCCCGGAAGGGGAGGGAGTCAAGCCAATACCGGGGGGCGTTTGGCGGCCCAGCCGCAGGCCAGGTCATACGCATGCCCCAGCCGCAGCACATCCAGATCCGCATGGATCGGCCCTGCAAGCTGCAGCCCCATCGGCAACCCGCCTTCCCCGAACCCCGCGCGCACATTCAGCGTCGGCAGCCCCGCCAGCGTGAAAGGCGTGACGATCTCCATCCACCGGTGGTACGTGTCGCTCTTCACGCCGGCCACCTCGGCCGGCCAGTGCAGCTCGGCGTCGAACGGAAACACCTGCGCCGTCGGCGCCAGCACGAAGTCGAAGCGCTCGAACAGCTTGAGAAACGCGCGGTACACGTTCGAGCGGTAGTTCGACGCCTGGTAGAGCGAGGCCGCGTCGAGGTGCCGGCTCTGCTCTATTTCCCATTGCGCCTCGGGCTTGAGCTGCGCGAACAGCTTCGGGTCGCTCAGGTAGGCGCCCAGCTTGCCGCCCACCAGCAGTTGCCTCAGGCGCAGCCAGGCGCTCCAGTTGTGCTCGCGCGGCACGTCGAGCGTGCAGGGCTCGACCTCGCAGCCGATGTCGCGGAAGGTGCCGAGCGCCTTTTCGCCGAGTGCGCGCACGCCGGGCGCCAGCGGCAGGTCGGGCCAGATGCTGCCCAGCCAGCCGATGCGCAGGCCCTTGCCGTCGCCGTCGAGCTGCAGCGCGTCGGGCGAGGGCAGGGCGTGCGGCGACGACAGCGGCACCCGGCCGTCGAAGCCCGACTGCACCGCCAGCAGCCGTGCCGCGTCTTCCACGGTGCGCGCCATCGGGCCTTCGATGCCCAGTTGCTGGAAGAACAGCTCCTGCTCGGGGTCGCCGGGCACGCGTCCACGCGAGGGCCGCATGCCGATCACGTTGTTGAAGGCGGCCGGGTTGCGCAGGGAACCCATCATGTCGCTGCCGTCGGCCACGGGCACCATGCCTAGGGCCAGCGCCACGGCCGCGCCACCGCTGCTGCCGCCCGCGCTGCGCTCGGGCGCATAGGCGTTGCGCGTGATGCCGAACACCGGGTTGTAGGTGTGCGAGCCGAGCCCGAACTCGGGCGTGTTGGTCTTGCCGATGACGATGGCGCCGGCGGCCCTGGCGCGGGCCACGTGCAGGCTGTCGGTGCGCGCCGGCGAGCGCGGCGACAGCGGCGAGCCCATCGAGGTCGGCAGCCCGGCGGCGTGGCTCAGGTCCTTCACCGCGAGCGGAAAGCCGTGCATCCAGCCGCGCCGTTCGCCGCGCGCCAGCTCGGCATCGCGCTCGTCGGCCTCCGCCAGCGACAGCGCCGGATCGCGCAGCGACACGATGGCGTTGAAGCGCGGATTCAGCGCCTCGATGCGCGCCAGCGAGGCGGCCATCAGCTCGCGGCAGGACACGTCGCGCGCGGCGATGCGGCGGGAGAGTTCGGTGGCGCTGAGGTCGAGCAGGTCGGCTGAAGGCATGGCGAGTGCGGGAAAAGGAGGGGGCGCCCAGTATGGCGCGGCGCTCGCATAATCGCCGCGTATGGAAACAAAGTGGCTCGAAGACTTCATCAGCCTTGCGGAAACGCGCAGCTTCAGCCGCTCGGCCCAGTTGAGGCATGTAACCCAGCCGGCGTTCTCGCGCCGCATCCAGGCGCTCGAAGGCTGGGCCGGCACCGACCTGGTCGACCGCAGCTCGTACCCGACGCGCCTCACGCCCGCGGGGCAGACGCTCTACAGCCAGGCCATCGAGATGCTGCAGTCGCTGCAGAGCACGCGCGCCATGCTGCGCGGCCATTCGGCCGCCGGACAGGACGTGATCGAGTTCGCGGTGCCGCACACGCTGGCCTTCACCTTCTTCCCGGCCTGGGTCACGTCGCTGCGCGAGCACTTCGGCCCCATGAAGAGCCGGCTCATCGCGCTCAACGTGCATGACGCGGTGCTGCGGCTGGTGGAGGGCAGCTGCGACCTGCTGATCGCCTACCACCACCCCTCGCAGCCGCTGCAGCTGGACGCCAACAAGTACGAGATGGTGAGCCTGGGCGAGGAAACCGTCGCCCCCTGGGTCAAGGCCGACGCCGACGGCGCGCCGCGCTACCGGCTGCCGGGCCGCCCCGGCCAGCCGCTGCCGTACCTGGGCTATGCGCCGGGCGCCTACCTGGGGCGCGTCGTCGACCAGCTGCTGAAGGAGTCGGGCACGGCCATCCACCTCGACCGCGTCTATGAAACCGACATGGCCGAGGGCCTGAAGGTGATGGCGCTGGAGGGCCACGGCATCGCCTTCCTGCCGCAGAGCGCGGTGCGCAAGGAGATCAAGGCGCGCAAGCTGGTGAGCGCGCTGCCGCCCGAGATCGACAGCCTGGAGGCGACGATGGAAATCCGCGCCTACCGCGAGCGGCCGAGCGCGCCGGCGCCGGTCAAGGGCGCGTCCGGCCGCGCCGCCAAGTCGTCGTCGCTCGACAGCATGCAGCCCAAGGGCACGGCGGACGCGCTGTGGTCCTACCTGGTCGGCACCCAGCCGCCGCGCTGACTGCGTTTTTGTGCACCGCACAATCTATAAATGACGCGCATGACCGTCCCCGCAAACGGCATTGGCACGGCGGGGCCCGGGCCACTACAGTCGCGGCAGTTTTTTAACGCCGCTGTCACAAGCAAGCTTTACGGCACGCGCCACCCGCGTGCTTTTTTTTAGCCGAGGAACCTGTATGAGCACCAATTTCAGGACCGAACACGACTTCCTCGGCGAGAAGCAGATTCCAGCCGCCGCCTACTGGGGCGTGCACACGGCGCGGGCCGTCGAGAACTTCGCCATCTCCGGCACCCGCATCTCGGCCATGCCCGACCTGGTGCGCGCGCTGGCCTACGTGAAGAAGGCCGCCACCCGCGCCAATGCCGACCTCGGCGCCATCGACCGCGACCGCGCCGCCGCCATCATCCTGGCCTGCGAGGACGTCATCGACGGCAAGCTGCTCGACGAATTCGTGGTCGACGTCATCCAGGGCGGCGCCGGCACCTCCACCAACATGAACGCCAACGAGGTCATCTGCAACCTCGCGCTGGAAAAGCTGGGCCACGAGAAGGCGCGCTACGACGTGCTGCACCCGAACGACCACGTCAACGCCTCGCAGAGCACCAACGACGTGTACCCCACCGCCGTGCGGCTGGCGCTGTGGTTCGCCATCGGCAGGCTGCTGGAGTCGATGGCCTCGCTGCGCCGCGCGTTCGAGGCCAAGGCGCTCGAGTTCAAGGACATCCTCAAGATCGGCCGCACCCAGCTGCAGGACGCCGTGCCCATGACGCTGGGCCAGGAGTTCCTGACCTACGCCATCATGATCGGCGAGGACGAGGAGCGGCTCGGCGAGGCGCGCGCCCTCATCGAGGAAATCAACCTCGGCGCCACCGCCATCGGCACCGGCATCAACGCACCGCACGGCTACGCCAACCTCGCATGCCAGTACCTGGCCGAGCAGACCGGCGTGCCGCTCAAGCAGGCCGCCAACCTCATCGAGGCCACGCAGGACACCGGCGCCTTCGTGCAGCTGTCGGGCGTGCTCAAGCGCGTGGCCACCAAGCTCAGCAAGACCTGCAACGACCTGCGCCTGCTCTCCAGCGGCCCGCAGGCCGGCTTCGGCGAGATCCGGCTGCCGGCGCGGCAGGCGGGCTCGTCGATCATGCCGGGCAAGGTCAACCCGGTGATCCCGGAAGTCATGAACCAGGTGGCCTTCGAGGTCATCGGCAACGACATCACGGTCACCATGGCCTCGGAGGCGGGCCAGCTGCAGCTCAATGCCTTCGAGCCGATCATGGGCTGGAGCCTGTTCAAGAGCATCCAGCACCTGAGCCGGGCCTGCAACACCCTGCAGAAGAACTGCGTCGAGGGCATCGAGGCCAACCGGGAGTTCCTCGCCAGGCAGGTGCGCGCGTCGGTCACGCTGGTCACGGCGCTCAATCCGCTCATCGGCTACGAGAAGGCCGCGCTCATCGCCAAGACCGCGCTGGCCACCGGCGGGCCGATCGACCTGGTGGCCGAGTCGCTGGGCATCATGACCCGCGCCGAGATGGAAGCGCTGCTCGTGCCGGAAAACCTGACGCAACCTGTAAGATTGTCAGCATCTGTTTCCGCCGCGGCCATGCCGACGGGCACGGAGGCTGCTAATCAATTGCCTCCGGCGCCATGACGGGTCTCATGCACCAGACGGGCGCCCGCTCCTGCGCGAAAGCACTGGGTTCAGTGCACCGTGCACCGGGGTGGTTACCAATGCGCCCAACAACAGTGTGTGTCTAGAATTTCGATGTATTTCTTTCTGTTCAATTTCCCAAGGAGTTTTCTGATGAAAAAGCAATTGCTCGCGCTGGCCGTGACGGCATTCGTGGCATCCGGCGCCTTCGCGCAGGCCACCGATACCCTCGCCAAGATCAAGGAGCGCGGTGCAGTGAACCTGGGTGTTCGCGATTCGTCCGGCCTGGCCTACACGCTGGGCGGCGGCAAGTACGTCGGCTTCCACACTGAAATGGCCGAGAACATCATCAAGGACCTGAGCAAGGACCTCGGCAAGCCGCTGACCGTCAACTACCAGGTCATCACCTCGCAGAACCGCGTGCCGCTGGTGCAGAACGGCACCATCGACTTCGAGTGCGGCTCCACCACCAACAACACGGCCCGCCAGAAGGACGTCGACTTCGCCTACACCACCTACGTGGAAGAAGTGCGCATCCTCACCAAGGCCAATTCGGGCATCAACGGCATCGCCGACCTGAAGGGCAAGGTCGTGGCCACCACCACCGGCACCACTTCCGTCCAGACGCTGCGCAAGAACAAGCGCGCCGAAGGCGTCGACTTCAAGGAAGTCATGGGCAAGGACCACGCCGACAGCTTCCTGCTGCTCGAGTCGGGCCGCGCCGATGCGTTCGTGATGGACGGTTCCATCCTGGCCGCCAACGCCGCCAAGTCGAAGAACCCCAAGGACTTCAAGATCGTCGGCGAAGTGCTGTCGGTCGAGCCCATCGCCTGCATGCTGCCCAAGGGCGACGCCAAGCTGAAGAAGGCCGTCGACGACAGCATCGTGCGCCAGATCAAGGACGGTTCGCTCGCCAAGCTGTACGACAAGTGGTTCACCCAGCCGATCCCGCCGAACAACGTCAACCTGAACATGCCGGTGTCGGAAGGTACCAAGGCCGCCTGGGCCAACCCGAACGACAAGCCCATGGAAGCCTACGCCCCCAAGTAAGGCGGCGCCAGACCTGAAAAAGCCAAGCCCGCGCGGCACCCTGCCGACGCGGGCTTTTCGATGCAATGGGCGCGGGCCCTTACCCGCGAAGGAGGATGGATGCTGAACCTGGACATGTCGGTCTTTTGCCAGGACACGCTCACCAATGAAGTGGTCGCAAGCTGCTTTGCGCGAGGAGCGGACCAGACCTATCTGCAATGGATGTTGAATGCCTGGGGCTGGACCGTGGGCGTGTCGCTCTCGGCCCTGCTCGTGGCGCTCGTCGTGGGCTCGATCATCGGCACGCTGCGAACGCTGCCCGACAGTCCCTGGCTGGTTCGGCTCGGCAACGCATGGGTGGAGCTGTTCCGCAACATCCCGTTGCTGGTCCAGGTGTTCATCTGGTACTTCGTGCTGCCGAAGATCATTCCGCCCATGCGCGACCTGCCGCCGTTCGTGCTGGTGGTCTGCGCGCTGGGCTTCTTCACGTCCGCGCGTATCGCCGAGCAGTTGCGCTCGGGCATCCAGGCGCTTCCGCGCGGCCAGCGCTACGCGGGCATGGCCGTGGGCTTCACGACGCCGCAGTACTACCGCTTCGTGCTGCTGCCGATGGCGTACCGGATCATCATGCCGCCGCTGACCAGCGAGTCGATGAACATCTTCAAGAACTCGTCGGTGGCCTTCGCGGTGTCCATTCCCGAGCTCACGCAGTTCTACCTGCAGGCCGGTGAAGAGACCTCGGCGCAGATCCCGATCTACATCGGCGTGATCGCTCTCTACGTCATCAGCGCCATGCTGGTGAACCGCATCCTGACTTTCATCGAGCGCAAGGTGCGCGTGCCGGGCTTCGTTGCCGCCGGCGGCACGGGAGGCCACTGACATGATGAATCTCGACTTTTCCTTCTACAACTGGAGCCTGATCAGCACCTATGTGCTGAAGGGCTTCTACTTCAGCGTGATCCTGACGGTGGTGGCCACGCTGGGCGGCATCTTCTTCGGCACCCTGCTTGCGCTCATGCGCCTGTCGGGCAAGAAGTGGCTGGACTTTCCCGCGGCCGCCTACGTCAACGGCATGCGCTCCGTGCCGCTGGTGATGGTGATCCTGGGCTTCTTCCTGCTGGTGCCGTTCATCATCGGGCGGCCCATCGGGGCGGAGACCTCGGCGGTCATCACCTTCGTCTGCTTCGAGGCCGCCTATTTTTCCGAGATCATGCGTGCCGGCATCCAGTCGATCCCGCGCGGGCAGGTCTCCGCCGGCATGGCCGTGGGCATGACCTACGGCCAGAACATGAAGCTGGTGATCCTGCCCCAGGCGTTCCGGAACATGCTGCCGGTGCTGCTCACGCAGACCATCATCCTTTTCCAGGATACGTCGCTGGTCTACGCCATCGGCGCGTACGACATGCTCAAGGGCTTCGAGACCGCCGGCAAGAACTTCGGGCGGCCGGAAGAGGCCTACCTGCTGGCGGCCGTCGTCTATTTCGTCATGTGCTATGCCCTTTCCTGGCTGGTGAAGCGCCTGCACAAGAAAATCGCCATCATCAGATGACCCCCAGTCTTCGCGCACTTCGTGTCGCTTCGCCAACCCCCTTCCAGGGGGCAACGCCGGTGGCCCGGCAAAGCCGGTTCCACGGCGTTTCCCCGACTGCATTCGGTGCGATGAACCTGCTCACAGGAGTTTGAAAATGTCCGAAAAAATGATCGAAATCAAGAACGTATCCAAGTGGTACGGCCCGGTGCAGGTGCTCAACGACTGCTCCGTCAACATCTCCAAGGGCGACGTGGTCGTCGTCTGCGGCCCCTCGGGGTCCGGCAAGTCCACGCTCATCAAGACCGTGAACGCGCTGGAGCCCTTCCAGAAGGGCGAGATCACCGTCAACGGCATTCCGTTGCACGACCCCAAGACCAACCTGCCCAAGCTGCGCTCCAAGGTCGGCATGGTGTTCCAGCACTTCGAGCTGTTCCCGCACCTGTCGGTGACCGAGAACCTCACGATCGCGCAGATCAAGGTGCTGGGCCGCTCGCCCGACGAAGCCAAGACCCGCGGCCTGAAGATGCTCGACCGCGTGGGCCTGATGGCGCACAAGGACAAGTTCCCGGGCCAGCTCTCGGGCGGCCAGCAGCAGCGCGTGGCCATTGCCCGCGCGCTGTCGATGGACCCGATCGTGATGCTGTTCGACGAACCCACCTCGGCGCTCGACCCCGAGATGGTCGGCGAAGTGCTCGACGTGATGGTGGCCCTGGCCAAGGAAGGCATGACCATGATGGTGGTCACGCATGAAATGGCCTTCGCCCGCAAGGTGGCCAGCCGCGTGATCTTCATCGACGTGGGCGGCCGCATCCTGGAAGACTGCCCGAAGGACGAGTTCTTCGGACACCCGGAGAACCGCCAGCCGCGCACCAAGGACTTCCTCAACAAGATCCTGCAGCACTGATCCGCCGCGCAGGAAAGACAAGCCACGTTGTTCCGCAGCGTGGCTTTTTTCATTGCGCGATGACTTCTTCGATGCCCGGCCCTCGACTGCCGGCCCCTTGCGATGGAACTCCGCCAACTCCGCTATTTCGTGAAAGTCTGCGAACTGCGCAGCATGGGCCGCGCGGCCATCGAGCTCGGCGTGGTGACATCGGCGCTGAGTCAGCAGATCAGCCGCCTGGAGGGCGAGCTCAGCACCCGGCTGCTCCAACGCAGCAGCACCGGCGTCATTCCCACCGACGCCGGCGTGGCCTTCCTGCAGCAGGCCCAGCTCACGCTCCGCCATGCCGACGAGGCCGTGCGCGCGGCGCAGCAGGCACGCCTTTCCGGCCATGTGAGCGTGGGCCTGGCGCCAACCACCGCCTCCGTGCTCGGGTTGCCGCTGATCCGGGAAATGCGTGCGCGCTACCCCGACGTGCGGCTGCATCTGGTGGAGTCGCTGTCGGGCAACCTGGCCAGCATGCTGCAGTCTCGCCAGCTCGACCTGGCGGTGCTGTTCGAGACCGCCACGCCGCGCCGCTGGAGCATCGAGCCGCTGCTCGATGAAAAGCTCTTCGTCCTCGCGGCCGTCGGCCTGGCGCAGCGCCCGCCGGGTCCGAAGGTGCGGCTGGCCCAGCTTGCCGGCGTCCCGCTCATCATGCCCAGCGCCGGCCACGGCCTGCGCGCCAGCCTCACTTCCGCTTTCGCCCGTGCCCGCATCGAGCCCTTGGTGGTGGCCGAGATCGACGGCCTGGCGCTGCTGATGGATGCCGTGCGCGCCGGCCTGGGCGCCACCATCCAGCCCGGTGCCGCCCTCGCGCGGCAGCCGGCGGACGATGTGCTCAGCAGCCAGATCACCGACAACCACGTGGGCCGGCGCAGCCTGCTGGTCAGCCTGTCGGACGACGAACTGTCGCCGGCCGCGCTGGCCACCCGGGTGGTGATGGCCGACACCGCGCGCATGCTGGTGCGCGAAGGCCGCTGGGCTGGCGCGAGTCTTCTCGAAAACTGAACACCTGTTGCCCGATCCGGCCTGTCGCCTGAAGGGTGGCCTGCCTACAGTCTCCCGACCCACAAGGAGACGAGAAGTGAGCGATGAACAGGTCGATGTGCTGGTCGTAGGCGGCGGCAATGCCGCGCTTTGCGCCGCGCTGATGGCACGCGAGGCGGGCGCCAGCGTCCTGCTGCTCGAAGCCGCGCCCAAGGCGTGGCGCGGCGGCAATTCGCAGCACACGCGCAACCTGCGCTGCATGCACGACGGTCCCCAGGACGTGCTCGTGGAGGCCTACCCCGAGGAAGAATACTGGCAGGACCTGCTCAAGGTGACCGGCGGCCTGACCGACGAACACCTGGCCCGGCTGGTCATCCGTGCTTCGTCGAATTGCCGCGACTGGATGCGCAGCCACGGCGTGCACTTCCAGCCGCCGCTCTCCGGCGCATTGCACGTGGCGCGCACCAACGCCTTCTTCATGGGTGGCGGCAAGGCGCTGGTGAATGCCTATTACCGCAGCGCCGAGCGCCTCGGGGTGCGGATCCGCTACGAGACGCCCGTGGCTTCCGTGGAGCTCGACGGCCTGCGCTTCACCGCGGTGCGCACCGAGGGCGGTGAACGGATCGCCGCGAGAAGCTGCGTGCTCGCGGCCGGCGGGTTCGAGTCGAACCGTGAATGGCTGCGCGAGGCCTGGGGCCGCAACGAACGCGGCGAATGGCCGGCGGACAACTTCCTGATCCGCGGAACCCGTTTCAACCAGGGCGTGCTGCTCAGGCAGTTGATCGATGCCGGCGCGGACTCCGTCGGTGATCCCTCGCAGGGCCACATGGTGGCCATCGACGCCCGCGCGCCCCTCTACGACGGCGGCATCTGCACCCGCATCGATTGCGTGTCGCTGGGCGTGGTCGTCAACCGCGAGGCCCGCCGCTTCTACGACGAAGGCGAAGACTTCTGGCCCAAGCGCTATGCCATCTGGGGGCGGCTGGTAGCCCAGCAGCCGGGACAGATGGGCTATTCCATCATCGACCAGAAAGCGGTGGGCCGCTTCATGCCTCCCGTGTTTCCGGGCGCGGTCGCCGACACGCTGCCCGAGCTGGCACGCCTGCTCGGCCTGGACGAGGCGACCTTCCTGCGCACCATTGCCGACTACAACGCCGCCTGCCGCGTCGGCCGCTTCGACCACACGGCCCTCGATGACTGCCATACCGAAGGGCTGTCGCCCGCCAAGACCCACTGGGCGCGGCCCATCGACACCGCGCCCTTCCACGCCTACCCGCTGCGCCCGGGCATCACCTTCACCTACCTGGGCCTGAAGGTGGATGACACCGCCGCCGTGCGCTTCGGCGACCGGCCCAGCCCCAACCTCTTCGTGGCCGGCGAAATGATGGCCGGCAACGTGCTCGGCAAGGGCTACACCGCCGGCGTCGGCATGAGCATCGGCACCGCCTTCGGCCGCATTGCCGGCACGCAGGCCGCGGCCGCGGTCCTGAAGCAGAAAGAAATCCACCATGCAAACGCTTGAAGCCCTGGCACGCGAGGCGGGGTCGCTCGCGGAAGGTCCGCGCCGTGTCATTCCCATTCTTTCGGGCGCTGAGAGCGAGGTCGGCCGGCAGATGCAGATCTGCAATGCCTGCCGCTACTGCGAGGGCTTCTGTGCCGTGTTCCCGGCCATGACGCGCCGGCTCGAATTCGGCAAGGCCGACATCCACTTCCTGGCCAACCTCTGCCACAACTGCGGCGCCTGCCTGCATGCCTGCCAGTACGCGCCGCCGCACGAGTTTGCCGTCAACGTGCCAAGGGCCATGGCCGAGGTCCGCGGCCAGACCTACATGGACTACGCCTGGCCGCCCGCGCTCGGCGCGCTCTACCAACGCAACGGGCTCACGCTTTCGCTGGCCCTGGCCGGCGCGCTGGCGCTGTTCCTGGCGCTCGCCGTGGCAATGAAGGGCGGGCTGTGGGGAACGGCGCCGGGCGAAAACTTCTACAGCGTGTTTCCGCACAACCTGCTGGTCGCCCTGTTCGCCCCGGTGTTCCTGTTCGCAACCCTGGCGCTGGCCATGGGCGTGCGGCGCTTCTGGCGCGACATCACGCCCGCCACCAGCGGCGCGCCGCTGAACGGGCCCGCCGCGGCGGAAGCCGCCGACGCGGCACTGCGCCTCAGGTATCTGGACGGCGGCCACGGCGACGGTTGCCACAACGAAGACGACGCCTACACGCTGGCACGCAGGCGCTTTCACCATCTCACCTTCTACGGCTTCATGCTGTGCTTCGCGGCCACCGGCGTGGCCACGCTGTATCACTACGCCTTCGGCTGGGCCGCCCCCTACGCCTTGCCCAGCCCGCCGAAGCTGCTGGGCGTTGCCGGCGGCATCAGCCTGATGCTCGGCACCGCCGGCTTGTGGCACCTGAACCGCAAGCGGCATCCGCTGCACGGCGACCCGGCTCAAAAGCCCATGGACCTGGGCTTCATTGCGCTGTTGTTCCTCACCAGCGCCAGTGGCCTGGCCCTGTGGCTCGGCCGCGGCACCCCCGCCCTGGCCCTGCTGCTGTGCGTGCATCTGGGTGCCGTGATGGCGCTGTTCGCCACCATGCCCTACGGCAAGTTCGGCCACGGCATCTTCCGCAGCGCCGCCTTGCTGCGCCATGCCGTCGAGAAGCGCCTGCCAAACCCCGTCGGCCTCGGCTCGGACTGACGGGCAACACGACAAAACGACAACACGACAACCCCAAGGAGACTCCGATGAAAAAGCGACAACTTCTGCACCTCGCGGCCCTGGCCGCCACCTTCTTCCTGGCAGGGCATGCGCAGGCACAAGACTTTCCGCCGAAGAAGCCAGTCACCCTGGTGGTCGGCTTCGCACCGGGCGGCGCGGCGGACGCCGCCGCACGCCTGATCGCCAGGAAGCTCGGCGAAGACATCGGCCAGACGGTGATCGTCGACAACAAGGCGGGCGCCGGCGGCAACATCGCCCACCAGTACGTGGCCACGGGGCCCGCCGACGGGTCGATGCTGCTGCTCGGCTCCGTCGGGCCGCTGACCATCGCCCCGCATGTCATGAAGGTGAGCTACGACCCGTTCAAGGACCTGGCCGCGGTTTCCGGCGGCGTCAACTTTCCCAACGTGCTGGTGGTGCACAAGGGCCTGGGCGTGAAGACCCTGGCCGAGTTCGTGGCCCTGTCGAAGAAGAAACCCGGCAGCGTCGACTTCGCCTCGACCGGTGCCGGCTCCGCATCCCACCTGGCCGGAGAACTGTTCAACCAGCGAGCCGGCATCGACATGGTGCATGTGCCTTACAAAGGCGGCGCCCCGGCCCTGCAAGATTTGCTGGGCCAGCGCATCGCCTCGTATTTTTCGGCGCCGCCGACTGCATTGCCGCAGATCGAGGCCGGCAATCTGGTTCCGCTGGCCAGCACGGGCCTGACCCGCCCGGCCTACATGCCCAACATCCCGACGGTGGCGGAGTCGGGCTACCCCGGCTTCGAAGCCCTCAACTGGTATGCCTTCATGGCACCCGGCAAGACGCCCGCGGCCCTGCTGGATCGCTGGAACCATGCCATCGTCAAGGTGCTGGCCGATCCTGGCGTGAAGGAAGCGCTGAACAAGCACGGCCTGACGCCGCAGCCGACCACCCGCGCCGAGCTCACCGACTTCATGAGGAAAGAGGATTCCAAGTGGAGCGCGATCGTGCGCGACCGCAAGATCACCGCGAACTGACCGGACTCAAGGCAGCCGCGCGATGTGTTCCGTCAGCAGGTCGAAGAAGCCCTGCGCATCGCCGTCGATGATCCAGTTCACGTTGGCCGGCCGGCGCAGGCTGCCATGCCAGTCGGCCACCGTTTGCCCGAAGCCCATGCCCTCGCGGCTGTCGATCTCCACGTGGATGCGCCGGCCCCTGAACAGCGAAGGCTGCAGCAGGTAGGCCGTGACCGTGGCATCGTGCACCGGTCCGCCGGGCATGTCGTAGTGCTTCATTTCCTGCGGCGCGTAGGCGTCGAGGATGTCCGCGACGATCGCGCCGGCGCGGTTGCCCAGCTTGCGCAGCCGCGCGATGCGCTCGTCGCTCGTGAGGATCTTGTGCGTCACGTCCAGCGGCAGCATGGTGATGGGCACGCCGCTTTGGAGCACCGCCTCGGCCGCGTGCGGGTCGGCGAACACGTTGAACTCGGCCACGGGCGTGATGTTGCCGCCGTTGAAATGCGCGCCCGCCATCAGCACCAGTTCGCGCAGGCCGCGCACGATGTCGGGTGCCTGTTCCAGCGCCAGCGCGAGGTTGGTCTGCGGGCCGAGCATGGCCAGCGTCACGCTTTTCTCCGGCGCGGCGCGCAAGGTGCGAACGAGGTAGTCGACCGCGCCGCCTTCCGCGAGCGGCGCCGCGGGCTCGTACACGTCGACGCCGGTGAGGCCTTCGCGCCCGTGGATGTTGGCTGCGTAGATCGGCGTGCGCTTCAGCGGCTGCTGCGCGCCCGCGTAGACCGCAATGTCCGGCCGCCCGGCCCATTCGCACGCCAGGCGCGCATTGCGCGAAGTCTTGGCCAGCGGCACGTTGCCGGCCACGGTGGTCAGCGCCTGGATGTTCAGCCGCTCGGGCGCGGCCATTGCGAAGAGCAGCGCGATCACGTCGTCGGCGCCAGGGTCCGTGTCGATGATGAGCGTGTGAGGCTCGGTGTGTGCGGTGTCTGCTGGATTCGGCGGCGGCATGAAAAGGGCTCCTGGCGGGCGCGAACGGCGCGCCCCTGCGGCGCCAGTCTGCCAGAGCGCGGGCGCCGCTCAGCCCTGCCGCAGCCGCCCAGCGAAGAACGCCAGGATCTCGTCGCGCGCAGCGAGCGTCGGCTGGCCCGCCTCGTCGATCAGGTGCGCCGTCACCACGCTGTGCGGGCTCGCCACCACCTGCGCGAAGAAGGGCGGGGTGTCGGTGTTGGCCGCGCTGTCCGGCAGCACACGGGCCACGAAGCGCTCGCCCAGCGCTTCGGAAAAGGCCGCGAAGCGCTGCGCCCTGCAATGCTTGTCGCCCTCGAAGCGGTAGGCCATGACCGTGAGGTCTTCGCGCTCCAGCCGCTCGCGCACGGCGGCCAGTTCCTCCGGCGCCATGTTCGTGGCGGCGGGGTCGTCCATCGGCAGCGAAGGCTGGCACATCACCGGCGCCAGCATCGCGGGCTCCAGCATCATCGACAGCGCGAAGTTGCCGGTGAAGCACATGCCGATGGCGCCCACGCCGGGGCCGCCGCACTCTGCATGCGCCAGCCGCGCGAGCGCGCGCAGCCATTGCGTGACCGGGCTCGATTCATTGGCGGCGAAGGCGCGGAACTCCGCGCTCACGCAAGCGCGCCTGAACACGGCCACGCCTTCCTCCGCGCCGGGCACGGCACCGTCGCGGCCGAACAGCGACGGCATGTAGACGGTGAAGCCCGCGTCGCGCACCCAGCGTGCAAAGCGCGCCACATGCGGACTGATGCCGGGCATCTCGGTCATCACGATCACGGCCGGGCCTTCGCCGAGCACGTAGACCTTCTTCCCGACGCCGTCGAGCGTGATCCGGCGCGCGGTGAAATCGTCGAGCGGGTCGTCTTCGGTCATGGGGCGGGTCGTCGTCGTCATGCGCTTCTCCTTGCTGCTCATGCAGGGCTGCGCGCCAGGTGCTGCAGATGGGCATAGCCCGCGTTGCGAGCGAAGTCGGGCAGCGTCCATATCTGGCCGCCCACGCCCCAGGCGCCGTCGGGCACTTCGTCGAGCACCACGGAGGTCATGAGGCGCCGCCGGTCGTCCGCCGGCATGGCTTCTGCGAAGGCGGCATGCATGCGCGCGGCATAGAGGCTGCGCGATTCGTCGTCGAGCACGCCGGCCGGCAGCAGCACCCGCGCCATGCACGGCAGGTATTGCGCGGTGGCGTCGGCGCCGCCGCAGGTCCAGCCGCCGGCAGCGACCTCGTCCACCAGCACCCAGCACATGAAACGCGCACGGGGCTCGTCCGGCATCTGCTCGACGGCCGCGGCCGCTTCATTGATCTTGCGAACCAGCGTGGCGCGGCTCTCGCCGGGAAAGGCGCCTTGGGGAATCTTCACGAGGATGTTGGGCATGGTTGTATTGGGCCCTTCGCGCCGCCAGAATGGCAGTGTCCAATTTGACTGTTTAGAGGCTGAATCAGACAGCCCCAAGAATGCACGACTTCACGATCCTGGTGCTGCCCGGCGCCTTCAATTCGAGTGTCGCGGTCACGCTCGACATCCTCGGCGCCGCGCAGGCCCTGGCTCCGCGTGCCGGCGTGGCGCCGCCGCGATGGCGGCTGTGTTCGGTGCAGGGCGGCCCGGTGCCGCTGCAGGCCGGCATGACCATCGACACCGCGCGCCTGCCCGTACGGCCGCGCGACGACCGCTCGACATGGGTGGTGCCGGGGCTCGGCCTCAACACGCCGGGCGACATCCGCCGCTGCCTCGAGAGCGACGACGCAGCCAAAGCGGTCGCGGGCCTGGTGCGGCACGCAAAGGCCGGCGGGCAGGTCGCGGCCTCGTGCTCGGCCGTGTTTTTGCTCAACGCGGCCGGGCTGCTTCAGGGCCGGCGCGCGACCACCTCGTGGTGGTATGCGCCGCTGCTCGCGCGCATGGCGCCCGGCTGCACCGTCGATGCCGACCGCATGGTGTGCGCCGACGGCCCGGTGGTCACGGCCGGCGCAGCGTTCGCGCAGACCGACCTGATGCTGCACCTGCTGCGCGAGCGCTGCGGCAGCGCGCTCACCGACCTGGTCTCGCGCATGCTGCTGATCGATGGGCGCCAGGCACAGGCGCCGTTCGTGGTGCCGGAAGTGCTGGCCAACGGCAACGACCTGGTGGCGCGGCTGGCCGCGCGCGTCGAGTCGGCGCTGCCAGACGCACCGGCCGTCAGTGCGCTGGCGCGCGAGTTCTGCATGTCGGAGCGCACGCTGTCACGCCACATCCGCAAGGCCACCGGCAAGAGCACGCAGGCGCTGGTGCAGAGCGTGCGGCTGCGGCGCGCCCGTGCGCTGCTCGAAACCAGCCGCATGACGGTCGAGCAGGTGGCCGGCGCGGTGGGCTACCAGGACGCCACCGCGTTGCGGCGCCTGATGAAGAAGATGGCGGGGGCCAACCCGAGCCGCTATCGCAGCTGATGCGGCCGCGGCCACCGCCCCTCGTTTTTTTTTACGCTTACTTCTTGCGCGCGGCAATCGCCTGCTCGGCCTTCGCCACCAGGTCCGTGCCCACGGTCGACTTCCACTTGTCGTACACCGGCCGCGTCGCCTTCACGAAGGCTTCGCGCTCCGCCGGCGTGAGGCTGGTCACGGTCACGCCCATGCCCGCGATGTCTTTCAGCACCGGCTTGTCGGCCTCCACCAGGCCCTTGCGCGCGATGGCGATCTCTTCCTTGCCGGCGTCGATCGCGGCCTGCCGCACGATGGCCTGGTCGGCCGGGGTCCACGAGGCCCAGATTTCCTTGTTGACCACGAACACCAGCGGGTCGGCCACGTAGCCCCAGGTGGTGACGAACTTCTGGCCCACGGTCTGCATCTTGAGCACGGTGAACAGGAACAGCGGGTTCTCCTGGCCGTCGACCGCGCCGCTCGCGAGCGCCGGCTGTGCGTCGGCCCAGCTCATCTGCGTGGGGTTGGCGCCGAGCGCGGTGAACATGTCGGAGTAGATGGGCGAGCCGACCACGCGGATCTTCATGCCCTTGATGTCGGCGGGCGACCTGATGGGCTTCTTGGAGTTGGTGATTTCGCGGAAGCCGTTTTCGCCCCACGCGAGCGGCACCACGCCGGCCTTGTCGAGGGTCTTGAACATTTCCTTGCCAACCTCGCCCTGCGTGAGCGCATCGATGGCCGCGTAGTCGGGCATCAGGAAGGGCATGGAGAACAGGTTGAGCTGCTTGACCTGCGGCGACCAGTTGATGGTGGAGCCGACGGCCATGTCGATGACGCCCTGGCGCAGCGCGCTGAACTCGCGGGTCTGGTCGCCCTGGATGAGCGAGACGCCGGGGTAGAGCTTGATGTTGATGCGGCCCTGGGTGCGCTCCTTGACCATGTCGGCCCAGATTTTCCCGGCCTGGCCCCAGGGGGTGGGCGGGCCGAGCACGAGGGACATCTTGTACTCGGGCTTGTAGGCGGCCTGCGCCATTGCGCCGGTCGAGAACATGCCGAGGGCGGTGGCTGCTGCGGCGAGCCCGAGCAGGGTGCGGCGGAATTTCATGAGAGCTCTCCTTATTGTTCGAAACACTTACTGGGACCGAAAACTATTTGTTCAGGGCGCGTGCACAGGCCATCGGGTACTCCCCTCCGCGAATGTCCCCCGGCCTGCGGCCTCCTCCTTTATTTCGCTGCCGGGAGCACCCGACGCCCTGTGCACAGGGCACGCTGCTTGTGCATGGCCGATCAACGACTGCTCTTCGCAACGCTCACGACGGCGGGGTGCCTTGCGCAGCGAAATAAAGGAGGAGCCCGAAGGGCGGGGGACATTCGCGGAGCAAGGTACCCCGTCGGCGTGAGCGCGCCCTGAACAGCGACCGCCACGCAAGACAAACATCAGTACCCCAACTTGCGAGGCAACCACAAAGCCAGCTCCGGGAAGACGATGACCAGCACCATCACCACGAACATCGAGAACAGCATCCACCCCACCCATCGCACCGTCTCTTCCATGCGCACATTCGCGATGCGGCACGACACCATCAGGTTGACCGCGAGCGGCGGCGTGAACTGGCCCAGCGCCACCTTCAGCGTGAGGATCACGCCGAACCACACCGGGTCCCACTTGTAGTACTGCACGATCGGCAGCAGCAGCGGCACGAAGATCAGGAAAATCGACACGCCGTCCAGGAACATGCCGACAGTGATCAGCAGCAATATCAGCAGCGCCAGGATGCCGTACTCGCCCAGGCCCGAGTTCACGATGGCGCGCGTCACCGGGTCGATAACGCCCAGCGTCGACAGCGAATACGCGAAGATGCCCGCCAGCGACACCACCAGCAGAATCACCGCAGAGAGTTCGCCCGACTCGCGCAAGATCACGAACAGGTCGCGCACCTTGATGGTCCGGTGAATGCACATGCCCACGAACAGGCCGTAGAACACCGCCACCACCGCCGCTTCGGTCGGCGTGAACCAGCCGGCGCGCATGCCGCCCAGAATGAGCACCGGCGCCGCCAGCCCCCAGGTCGCTTCGCGAAAGCTCTTCCAGAACGGCGGGCGCGGCAGCGTGGATTCGAGCGCGCCCATCTTGTGCTTGCGGGCCAGCAGCACGGCCGGAATCATCAGCGCCAGGCCGGCCATCACGCCCGGGATCATGCCGGCCGCAAACAGCGCCGGTACCGAGGCGCCCGGCACCAGCACCGAATACACGATGAACGCGACCGAAGGCGGAATCAGGATGTCGGTGGCCGCCGCCGCGCCCACCACGCTGGCGGAGAACGCCGCCGGGTAGCCGGCGCGCGACATGGCCGCGATCATCACCGCGCCCACGGCCGCCGCATTGGCCGGGCCGGAGCCGGAGATGCCGCCGAGGAACATCGCCACGGCAATGGCCACCAGCGGCAGCATGCCGGGGCCGCGGCCCACGATGGCAATGGCAAAGTTGACGAGGCGCAGCGCCACGCCGGAGCGGTCGAAGATGGAGCCGACCAGCACGAACATCGGAATGGCCAGCAGCGGATACTTGCCCAGGCCGGCATAGAAGTTCTGCGGCACGGCGAGCAGGCCGAACCACTGGGCGTCGCTGTTGGCCAGCGCGATGCAGGCGGCGCCCGCCAGGCCCAGTGCGGCGCCGATGGGCACGCCCACCAGCATCATCACGACGAAGGCGACAAAGAGCAGGGTAGCGATCACTTGGTGTCTTCTGACTTGTAGTTTTTCTTGCGGCCGCGGCGGACCATGAGGCCGATGGCGCGCAGCGCGATGGCGAAGGACACGATAGGCAGCCAGATCGAATACCACCACGCGGGCAGCCCGATGCCGGGCGTCGTCTCTTCAAAGCGGTAGTCGTCCCACACCATGCGGATGCTGAGCGCGCCGATGAGGGTGAACAGAATGGCGATCATCAGCGCGCCAAACTGCGCGAGCCGCTTGCGCCGCGCCATCGAGCCGCTTTCGGAGAAGTACTCGATGCGAATATGCCGGTCGCGCGCCACGGCGGCCGAGCCGGCCACCAGCGCCAGCATGATCATGAGGAACACCGAGAACTCTTCGGTCCACGCGAAGGACGAATCGGTGAAGTAGCGCACCAGCACGTTGGCAAAGGTGATGAGCGCCAGGGCGCCCATGATGATGACGGTGAGCCAGTCTTCGATGGCCAGTGGCACCTTGGTGGGTTCGTCGGCGGCTTCGATGTCGGGGGGGATGGGGCTGGCGGCGTCCAGCGTGGGGCCGGACTCGGGTGGAGTTGTCATCGCAGGAAGGTCAGTGAGGCCAAAAGCCATGTCACCGGGCGGACGCCGGGACGCGTTCCGTACACCTCGACAGGGAAACAGCCGTCGATGCTAGGTGGTCGATGACCACTCATGTATCGGGGGTTTCCTTAGCTGCCTTGCCTTTTCAGGGCGTGTGCGCAGGCCGCCGGGTACTCCCCTCCGCGAATGTCCCCCGCCCTTCGGGCTCCTCCTTTATTTCGCTGCGGGGAGCACCCGGCGCCCTGCGCACGGGGAGGGCGGTTGTGAGGTTGGCGGGTCGAGCGCTGCGGTGGACAAGCAGAAGTCAGGAGGGCTGGCGTCGTCTGCGGTTGACATTGGTATGACTGCGCTCAATGTTCGCGTCAGACTGGAAGCGGAGGATCAAGAAGGTCCGTTTCGCGGTGTCGCCGCGCTGCCATGCAGTGACACGCGCTCGCACAGGTGATTCAGGTGTTTACAACCACTGGCACAGCAACCTGTGCCGCCACCTGTTGGGCGATTGGGGTGTACAGGTCCACGATCGTTTCGGGCGCGCGGATCGTGATGATCAGGCTGTATTTGGCCGGCAAGTCGTACCGCTCTTGCGCGGGACGTGTGCGCCACCAGCCATTGGACGGATACACCGCTATAAAGCCTCGGCTGGCAAGGTCGGCAGCGTTGCCGCGCCAGATGTCCTGGTGTAGCGAACCGCGATGTCTAAAGTTTTCGCCTAGGACCCAGTTGGAATCGGCAGGCGGTGCAGCGCGTCCGGCTTCCTCACGCATTGCGGCCGCGTTGATGCGCGCCTGAAAGTCTTCGACCGTTTCGAGGGGCCGACGTACAGCAAAGCGCAGGCGATGCGATGGGTAATGATATTTGGACGAGCTGCCACGGGCAGAGGGATTGGGCTCGACGAAGTATGACAGCGTCACCCGCATCTCGACCTGCGTGTTCTGCAGCGCCTCCAACTGCTCTTTGGGCCAAGGTAAGGAGTGAAAGTTCATGTCTCGGGACTTGATGACACTCCCTTCCTTCTTGTACGGGTGCACCACGTCTTCAACCACTAACGACAGCGAGTTTCCAGCGCTCCACAGTGCCCGTTCCAGGCTAGGTGCCCCCCACCCGCAGTGGCGAACTAATGTGGCGTACTCCTGCTTCGTGCGCCGGGCACCGCTCGGCGGGTACATCTGCAGCATCGGTTCGGTCCAATCGGCCGAGTTCACTATCAGGGCACGCACGGTCTCTGGCCGCAGCGCTGGGTAGGCCGCCATGATCTGGGCCGCCATTCGCGAGCACAGTGCCGACGCGGCGCTGGTGGCATTTGTGGTCCAGAAAAAACGCGCCAGGGGGCGGTTGTTCGTGGTGAGCAGTTCGAGGCTGGCGAAGTTGTCAGTGTTCACGCCGTCGGTGGCAGCGTTCCCACCCTCGAACACGACATCGGGCTTGAGAGGCCAAGCGCGCTCGTTCCATCCTGACGAACTCGACGTGAACGGGCTTAACGCTCCGCTCGCCGCGACTGGAGTGAAATGCGCCGCCCCTGGCTCGGTAATGGCAGTCTTTTCGGTGAAGGCGCCGACCGTCAGTGCGTTCCAGGACTGACCGGGGTCGTGGACCAGGTTAAGGGACAGGCTGTTGGGGTACTGGGCCCAGTGTGCTCGGTCATTAGTGTTGCCTGCTGACAGGACAAAGAGGCGAGGAAAGGCTCCCTCGCCAATGTCGTCAGACGCCAGCGAGTCGACAGTCGATGACCATGCCGATGGGCGGCCGAAATCCCGGTAATCGGACGCCGTCACGGCTGATGAGAAGACGCGCCTTCTTTGACCAAACTGCGCTTCAGGGGTGGTGACGCCGTCTAGGAACAGGCGCGCGTGGTGCTTGTCGTCACCTACATTTGCGCCTTGGTTTGGCGTCAGCTTAACGGACTCGATGCGATGAGAAACAGCGATCGGACCGTTCGATGCCAGCGCTGCATGCATGTCACCGTAGCCAACTAAGCCGGCCAGTCCGGTGCCATGGTTCGCCATGTCGTCCGTCCCCCACACCGCATTGACGGTGTGCAGGTCGGCGGGGTCCATCAACGGCGCCAACAGCGGGTGGCTGCGATTAACGCCAGAGTCAAGTAGGCAGACGCGCGGGACCTCGTCGCCCGCCCCCGGCGGCTGAAGGCGGACCATCAAGTCGGCACTCCACTGTTGCTGCTCGGCGCCGCCCATGCCAACGAAGAACTCCGCGGTGTCTTTGGCTCGCCGTAGCTCGGCAACGCAGTTGAGCGCCATCACAGACTGGGAAAGCTGCTGCTGCGATCCGTACATCACGACTACAGATCGCTCTGGGAAATCAACCACAGCATCGCTCACTTGGCACTGCGACATCGCTGCCAAACGACGGAAGTCATCCACGGCAGACACGTCAGCATCCCTGCCGCGCCGCACCCAAACTTCCCACCAGAATGCCTCTTCGTGATTGGCGGGCAGCAGGTCGGGCGAGTCAGTCCACAGTCCTTGGATGGCTGCTGCCCGAATACTGCCGATGGTGTTCAGCAGCTTTTTGTTGTCTCTAGGGTTGCCGTTGCGATCCGTCTTTTCTTCGAGGTACTCTGTGACTAGGCGCTCAAAGTGCTGAAGCTGGCCGTGGGGCACGAACACGTTGGCGAGTACGGCCTTGTTTTCGCGCTCCTGCACGCTGAGAAGCTCAATGCCCTTGCCTTTGCCTTCCGCAGCCAGACGCTCGAACGCCAATTCGGCGTCCGGTCTGGAGACAAATTGGATTTGGAGGCCGAGACCGGCTTCGAGTCCGAGCTCCTCTTGGCGTTGCCGTGCCGTGTCGGCCAGCGGCTGTAAGGCCTGCAGTTGGCCACGCAGGGCAGCGCCATGTTGTGCTCGATCGAGCTGCGGCAATGTCGCCTTCGTGCCGCCCTTCGGAGAATGAGCCTTGAAGGGCTTTGCCTCGGACGTGTTCTGCAGTACGAGATGCGGTTGCTTATCGGGTATTTGGTCCGGCATGATTTGACGCGTGCAGACTGTTCTTTGCGAGCTTTGTACTGATGAGGCGGCGTTCCTCTAACGCACGCCCCAACTCGGCTCGTTGCACTTTCGTCTGATCATGCATGATCGCGTCCTTGATGGAAGCGTCTACCGCACGACATATCTCTGCGTAGCTCAAGCCCTCGGTTTGCTCAACCAGACCATCCTTCTTGAAGGGCTTGGGAGCGAAGTAACCGAGACGAGAGCGAATTAGTGCCAGTGCCTGTTCGGACGTGGGTAGGTGATACTCCACCACGTCATCGAATCGTCTGAACAGCGCGTAATCGAGAACTTCGGGGTGGTTCGTTGCCGCGATGATCAGACTGTTCGACTGATCGTGTTCGATCATCTGCAGGAAGCTGTTTAGGACACGACGAATCTCGCCCACGTCGTTGGCTTGTCCGCGCTGCGATCCGATGGCGTCAAACTCGTCGAAGAAGTAAACCCCTCGAATGTCGGTTATCGCGTCGAAAACTTGCCGCAGCTTCGCGGCGGTTTCGCCCATGAATTTGGTGATCAGGGAGTCAAGCCGTACCAAGAAGAGCGGGATGCCAAGTTCGCCGGCCAAGGCGGCGGCGGTCATCGTCTTGCCTGTACCCGGCGGCCCCACAAGCAATAGCTTGCGGCGCGGCGAGAGCCCATGCTCCTTGATCCGCGCCAGTTGCCGCTGCTCATTGAGCACCCGCTGAAGCTGGTTTGAAGCCACTTCGTCGAGGACCATGTCCCCCAGCCGGTTCGCCGGGTGGCTCACCGTAAGCAGGTTCGCTAGTTCCCCACGCGGCTTGGCAATACTTCCGATGGCGACGAGCTTGCCGGTCGAATCTTGACCAATGCGGCTCTTGGCGGCATCGATCATCTCGCGCAGTTCCGCTGCCAGCTTGCCGTGACCCAGCTTGGCTTCATGCGCAGCGACCTGCATCGCTACAGACAAAAAGTGTCCATCGTCGCGACTGATGTGCGACTTGATGAGAGCCTTGAGCTGTTCGGAGCTAGCCACGGTGGACGTCAGGAATCGTTGAAGTTGCTGCGCGAGGCCATTATCGCTTGGGAACCCACCGAACCTCAGAGGGTCGACCCAATCTCGCGATTTCAAACCCGGTCGTGAGCTATCTCTCAGCCCGCAAAGGATCACCTCATGGAATCCAGCGCCGCGATCTTGAACGGCAGACGAACGGAACTCATCCCATCATTCAGCCACTCGAACGATGAGCGGCAGCTTTGACGCGTCAATTTCGTCAGCGCGAATGACGGCAACCGCTACAAAGCCGATGCTCGCATCGTCTGCCGGCGATCAGCATGGAACGCATAGCTGCCACTGAGGCCTACCCCACAAACCTCAACCGAACCGAATTCCCCTCGATACGAACGCTTCAAGCGGGCCGCGAAATCCGCAGCCCGCGGAGAAGTCGCTAACCGCCAGTCTCAAGCGCCCCACGCCGCGCCATCTCGCTCACCTGAAACAACTCCCCCGCCTTGCTAGCCAGCTCAGCCGCAAGCCAAAGCAGGTTGTCCAGTCGTCGAGGCCCATCCCCGCTGCACCAGTCGATGTCTTCCCCGTGGCAGACCCACAGTAGAGCTTCGAGTTGAGAGAGGGTGTTTTCAAGAAGATCCGCCGCATCTTGGGCGTTGTCTTCGGAAGCTACCGGCGTGCGAGGCCGGGCTATAGTCTTGGTAGCCATTTTTGTGCGGTTCCTTCCAAGGCAAGTGCACGAACTTGGTTAGACGGTCGGGGTGCTGAGAACACCTCGGCCGTCGCCTTTTGATACCTCGCATGTGCATCAGTGCTTTCGCACCGACGACCTGCCGCGAGGCAAGCAGCCTTCAAGCATCTAAGTGGTGGGGTGTGTTGCTTCCCTTGGTGGGGTGTGGAGTGACAGGGGCATTCACTCTAGAGAAGAACCCGGCGAAGTAGCCGGTTGATGCGGCAAGAAGTCCCGCAGAGCGCCAACAAATGCAGCTTCCACAGCAGCACTGAACGCTCACGCCGGCGGGGTGCCTTGCGCAGCGAAATAAAGGAGGAGGCCGAAGGCCGGGGGACATTCGCGGAGCAAGGTACCCCGTCGGCGTGAGCGCCCCCCGATGCAAGCCGAACGGAATCAGCCCATCAAGGACCGCGCCCGCTCCAGATGCTCCCGGCACTCACGCACCATGCGCTCCAGCAGTTCGGCGCAGGTAGGAATGTCGTCGATCAGCCCGATGCACTGCCCCGCCGACACCACTCCGTTCTGCACCTCGCCAGACTCCAGCGCCGCACGGCCGCGCGCGCCGGCCACCAGTGGGCGCACTTCCTCGAACTCGCAACCGCCGGGCCGGTTCTCCGTGGCCACCACCTCTTCGGAAATCGCGTTGCGGAACACGCGCGCGGTGTTGCGCATGGTGCGGAACATCAGCTTCGTGTCGCGCTCGGTCGCGTCCACCAGCGCCTGCTTGATGTTGTCGTGAATGGGCGCTTCCTTCGTCACGCAGAAGCGCGTGCCCATGTTGATGCCCTCGGCGCCCAGCGCCAGCGCCGCGGCCATGCCGCGACCGTCTGCGATACCGCCCGACGCGATGATCGGAATGCGCAGCTTGCGCGCCGCAATCGGCAGCAGCACCAGGCCGGGCACGTCGTCTTCGCCGGGATGGCCCGCGCATTCGAAGCCGTCCACCGACACCGCGTCCACGCCATTGCGCTCCGCCGACAACGCATGGCGCACCGACGTGCACTTGTGCACGATCTTCACGTCATGCCGCTTCAGCGCCTCGATGAAATCCTTCGGGCTGTTGCCCGCGGTCTCCACGATCTTCACGCCGCTGTCGATGATCGCCTGCACGTACTCCGCGTACGGCGGCGGCTTCACCGCCGGCAGGATCGTGAGGTTCACGCCGAAGGGCTTGTCCGTGAGCGTGCGCGTGCGCGCGATCTCGTTGCGCAGGTCGTCGGGCGTGGGCTGCGTGAGCGCGGTCACGATGCCCAGGCCGCCGGCGTTCGACACGGCCGCGGCCAGCTCGGCACGGCCCACCCATTGCATGCCGCCCTGGATGATGGGGTAGCGAATGCCGAGCAGTTCGGTGATGCGGGTCTTCATCTTGCGGCGGCCTCTTTCTTACAGCGCCTTCACCAGTTCCGGCACTGCCACGAACAGGTCGGCCACCAGGCCGTAGTCGGCCACCGAGAAGATCGGTGCCTCTTCGTCCTTGTTGATCGCGACGATGACCTTCGAGTCCTTCATGCCGGCCAGATGCTGGATCGCGCCCGAGATGCCCGCCGCGATGTACAGCTGCGGCGCGACGATCTTGCCCGTCTGGCCCACTTGCCAGTCGTTCGGTGCGTAGCCTGCGTCGACGGCTGCGCGGCTGGCGCCCAGGCCCGCGTTCAGCTTGTCGGCCAGCGGCGTCATCACTTCGGTGAACTTCTCTGCGCTGCCCAGCGCACGGCCACCGGAGACGATGATCTTGGCGGCGGTCAGTTCGGGGCGGTCGCTCTTGGTCACTTCACGGCCCACGAAGCTGCTCTTGCCGCTGTCGGCCACGCCTTCAGCGGTTTCGACGGTTGCGCTGCCACCGGTGGCGGCGGCTGCGTCGAAGCCGGTCGTGCGAACCGTGATCACCTTGGTGGCGTCGCTGCTCTGCACCGTGGCGATCGCATTGCCTGCGTAGATCGGGCGCTCGAAGGTGTCGGGGCTGTCGACCTTGGTGATGTCGCTGATCTGCGCCACGTCGAGCTTGGCGGCCACGCGCGGTGCGACGTTCTTGCCGTTGGCGGTCGAGGGGAACAGGATGTGGCTGTAGTTGGATGCGATCGCCAGCACCTGGGCTGCGACGTTCTCGGCGAGGTTCTCGGCCAGGCTGGGGCTGTCTGCCGCGATGACCTTGGTCACGCCTGCGATCTGGGCGGCTGCCTTGGCGGCTTCGGCGGCATTGGCGCCAGCCACCAGCACGTGGACATCGCCGCCGCAAGCCAGCGCTGCGGTCACGGTGTTGAGGGTCGCCGGCTTGATGCTGGCGTGGTCGTGTTCTGCAATGACGAGTGCGGTCATGTTCTTTTTCTTCCTCAGATCACTTTGGCTTCGTTCTTCAGCTTGTCCACCAGCGTTGCAACGTCGGGCACCTTGATGCCGGCACCGCGCTTTGGCGGCTCCGCGACCTTCAGGGTCTTCAGGCGCGGCTTCACATCGACGCCCAGGTCTTCGGGCTTGACCGTGTCCAGCTGCTTCTTCTTGGCCTTCATGATGTTCGGCAGCGTCACGTAGCGCGGCTCGTTCAGGCGCAGGTCGGTGGTGATGACTGCGGGCAGGCTCAGGGAGATGGTCTCCAGGCCGCCGTCGACTTCGCGCGTCACGGTGGCCTTGTCGCCGGCGACTTCGACCTTGGAGGCGAAGGTGGCTTGTGGCAGGTCGGCCAGTGCAGCCAGCATCTGGCCGGTCTGGTTGGCGTCGTCGTCGATGGCCTGCTTGCCCAGGATGATCAGCTGGGGCTGTTCCTTGTCGACCAGCGCCTTCAGCAGCTTGGCGACGGCCAGGGGCTGCAGCTCTTCGGTGGTCTCGACCAGGATGCCGCGGTCGGCGCCGATGGCCATCGCGGTGCGCAGGGTTTCCTGGCACTTGGCGTCACCGCAGGAGACGGCGATCACTTCGGTGACCACGCCCTTTTCCTTCAGGCGCACGGCCTCTTCGACAGCGATCTCGTCGAAGGGGTTCATGCTCATCTTGACGTTGGCAATGTCCACCCCGGTGCCGTCGCTCTTCACGCGCACCTTCACGTTGTAATCGACGACCCGTTTGACAGGTACCAGAACCTTCATGGCTGTTCCTTTGAATGACGAAGAAATGAATGAACGAATGAATGGGTTACTCGAGCTTGGCGCCCGACTGCTTGATGAGCCGCTCCCACACCGGGCGCTCCGCCTTCCAGGCGGTGGCGAAGAGCTCGGGCGAGCTGTCCTTGATCTCGAAGCCCATGGCCGCCACGCGCTCGCGCACGTCGGGCTGCTGCGTGGCCTTGCGCACTTCTTCGGCGATGCGGTCCACGATGGGCTTGGGCGTCCTGGCGGGCACCGCGATGGCGAGCCAGCCGGTCACGCGGTAGGCCTCGTCCTTCAGGCCCTGCTCGGCCAGCGTGGGCACGTCGGGCAGGGTGCTCATGCGGCGCTCGCCGCTCACGCCGATGGCGCGGATCTTCCCGGAGTCGATGTGCGGCTTGGCCACCAGCGCGCTGGCGTAGGCCATCTGGATCTGGCCGCCGATCAGGTCCTGCATCATCGGCGCCTCGCCCTTGTAGGCGACGTGGTTCATGTCGGCGTGCGTGGCAAGGCTCATGTGCGCGCCGGCCAGGTGCGGGTATGCGCCCACGCCGTAGGAGCCGTAGGCCACCTTGCCCTTGTTGGCGGTGACGTACTTCAGCAGCTCGGGCCCGGTCTTCACCGGCACGCTCGGGTGCACCACCAGCACCAGCGGCGCCATCGCGATCTGGTAGACCAGCGTGAGGTCGCGCTGCGTGTCGTAGGGCAGCTTGTCGTAGAGGAACTCGTTGGTCATGAGCGAGTTGCTCAGGCCCAGCACGATGGTGTAGCCGTCGGCCGGCGACTTGGCGACGGCGTCGGTGCCGATGATGCCGGCCGCGCCCGGCTTGTTGTCGATGACGACGGGCTGGCCCATGCCGGCCGACATCTTCTGGCCGATCACGCGCGCCAGCACGTCGGTGGCGCCGCCCGCGGCGAAGGGAACGACCATGCGGATCGGCTTGTTCGGGTACGTGCCCTGTGCTTGCGCGTGGGGCAGCGCGCACAGCGTGGCGGCGGAAGCGGCGGCGCACAGCAGGGCGCGGCGGGTCGGAAGGCGGAAGGTCGTCACTTGTCTCTGTCTCTCGGTCTTGGTTTTGAAAGGGGTCATTGCGACGCGATGCGCGTCTTGAAGGGCAGCGGCTCCAGCGCCGCCTGCAGCCGCTCGCGCAGCGGCGCGGCGAGCGCGCCGGCCACTGCCTCGTCGACCAGCACGCGCACCAGGCTCTCGCCTTCGGTCTTCACCACCGGGCGCGCCGCCTCCGGCACGCCGAGCGCGGCGCAGGCCTCGGCCACCGTCGCGGCCACCACGTGCCGCGCGGCCATTGCGCGCAGTTCGGGCTTGTAGATTTTTCCGACGTTGGTCATCGGCATGGTCTCGATCACCGACACCCACTTGGGCCGCGCGGGCGCTTCGTCCACGCGCGCGGCGGTGAAGGCCAGCAGTTCTTCTTCGGTTGCCGATGCGCCGGGCACCAGCGTCGCGAAGATCACCGGCAGCTCGCCTGCGTAGGCATCAGGCGCGCCCACGGCGGCGCACAGCTGCACGGCTGGGTGGGCGCCCAGCGCGTCCTCGATGGTCTTGGGGTCGATGTTGTGGCCGCTGCGGATGATCAGGTCCTTCGAGCGGCCCGTGAGGTTGAGCCGCTCCTCGCTGTCGATCCAGCCCAGGTCGCCGGTGGCGAGCCAGCCATCGGCAGTGAATGCCTTGGCGTTGTCGGCCGGGTCCACGAAGCCCGAGAACACGTTGGGCGACTTGAACAGCACCATGCCCTGTTCGCCGGGCGGCATCTCGCGGTCGGTGGCGTTGCCGTTCTCGTCGAGCGCCACCACGCGCATCTGCATGTACGGCAGCCGAAAACCGACGCAGCCCGCGGGCCCGTTCACGCCGGGCGGCGTGATGGTCGAGATGCCGGCCATCTCGGTCATGCCCAGGCTTTCATGCACGTGCAGGCCGAAGAGGCGCTCGAAGCGCGCGGCCAGCTCGGGCGCGAGCACGGCGGCGCCGGTGCGGCAGTAAGTGATGGATGAAATGTCGGCGCCGTCCAGCGGCACGTTGGCCAGCGCCGCGAGCACCGTGGGCACGGCAGACAGCGAGGTGGGGCGGTAGCGGGCCACCAGCTTCCAGTAGTTGGCCAGCACCTCCTTGTTGCGCAGCAGCGAGGTGGTGGGAATGATCACTTCCACGCCGGCCGACAGCGACGACAGCGAAGCCGGCAGCACGCCCGCCACATGGAACAGCGGGTAGCCGTTGATGGAGATGCCCTGCTCGTTCATGCCCGCGACCTGCACGCTGGCCCAGGCGGTGAACACCTGCGCGCCGTGGCTGTGGCGCGCGAGCTTGGGTGCGCCGGTGGTACCGCCGGTGTGGAAGTACGCGGCGATGTCGGTCGGCGCGATGTCGCGGCCGCTAACCAGGTGGTCGTCGGGTTGCGCGGCGCGCAGCACGTCGAATTCGGCCACGCCCTCGGGCATTGCTCCGGCCGCGCCCGGCGCCTCGTCATGCGGCGCCACGCGCAGCACCGTGGTCAGCGTGGGCACCTGGCCGCGCAGGCGCATGGCCTTCGACCACATGCCCGATTCGCTGTCCGAGCCGTAGGCGATCAGCACCTTGGCGCGCGCGGCGGTCATCAGCGCCACCAGCTTCTCGTCGGTGAGCAGCGGGTTCAGCGGCTGCACGATGCCGGCCGCCTCGCCGCCCCACAGCGCCAGGTGGTACTCCAGGCAGCCGGGCAGCAGCACGGCCACGGCGTCCTGCGGGCCCACGCCCAGCGTGTGCAGCATGTTCGCGGTCTGGTGGATGCGCGCGAGCAGTTCGGCATACGACCAGCGGATGGGTTCGTCGGCCGGGTTGCCGGTGCGCAGGAAGGTCAGCGCCGTCTTGCCGCCGAAGGCATGGCCGGCGTTGCGGAAGATCTCGTAGGTGCTGCGCACCGTGAGCGCCTGCGCGAGCGGCGTTTCTTCGAGCTTGCGGATGTCCGCGAGGCTGCGCACGGGAAGGGCCGGGCGAAACGGTGCGCCGACCGGGGTGCCGTAGTTGTTTTCGTGCTTGCCTGTCATGTCTTTTGTCTCCTTGGTGCCGCCGCGGTGCCGGGCCCTGCCGGCCCGGTTCGTTTTACTGGTTCGTGATGTGGTTGTCTCGAATGACCTTGCCCCAGCGCTCGAAGTCCTCGTGCATGCGCGCGCCCGTCTGCGCCGGCGTGCGGTAGGCCGCGAAGGAGCCCACGCTCTCGAGCTTCTCCTGCACCTGCTTGTCTGCCAGCGCGGTCTTCAGCTCGGCGCTCATGCGGTCGATCACTTCCTTGGGCGTGCCGGCCGGGGCCAGCAGGCCGCCCCACGAGGTGGCGTCGAAGCCGGGGAAGCCTTGCTCGGCCACCGTCTTCACGTCGGGCAGCAGGCTCACGCGCTTGCCCGAGCCCACGGCAATGGCGCGCAGCTTGCCGGCCTTGATGTGCGGCAGCACGCCCACCAGGTCGGAGAACATCGCGGGCACCTGGCCGCCGATCAGGTCGGTCACGGCCGGTGCGCTGCCGCGGTAGGGCACGTGCTGCATGTCGAACTTGCCGATGGTCTTGAGCTGCTCGGTCGTCAGGTGGCCGAAGCTGCCGGCGCCGGCGGTGGTGTAGTTGAGCTTGCCGCCCTCGGCCTTGGCCTTGGCGATGAGGTCCTGCACGCCGTTCACGTCGGGCAGCGACTTGGGGTTCACCACCAGCACGATCGGCAGGTCGTACACCGAGCCCACGGGCGTGAAGTTCTTGAAGATGTCGTAGCCGGTGGGGCCGTACAGGTGCGAGGCCAGCAGCGTGGGCGTGGCCAGCATCACGAAGGTGTAGCCGTCGGGCGCGGCCCGCGCGGCCGTGGCGGCGCCCACGGTGCCCGATGCGCCGCTGCGGTTGTCGATCACGATGTTCTGCTTGAGCGCGACCGACATCTTCTGCGCCACGATGCGCGAGGCCACGTCGGTCGGGCCGCCCGGCGGGAAGGGCACGATCAGCGTGATCGGCTTGGCGGGCCACGCCTGAGCGAAGGCGGTGCCGGCCACCAGGGGCAGGGCGAGGGCGAGAAGGGCGCGGCGAACGGGACTGCGAAGGGAAAGGGATGCCATTGGGTCTTGTCTACTTGGGAAATTCGGACGCCTGTCTTCTTCAGACGACGCCACTCGTTTTCAGCGCCGCCAGCTTTTCATCCGACAGGCCGAGCAGGGACTTCAGCACGTCGTGCGTGCCTTCGCCCAGGGTGGGCGGCGCGCTGCGCACCGGCAGGCGCTCGCCATCGAAACGGTACGGCGGCGCCAGCACGTTGACCGTGCCGGCCACCGGGTGCGGCTGCGTGGTGACCAGGCCGGCGTCGGTCGCGCGCTTGGATTGCAGCGCCTCCAGCAGGCCCAGCACCTCGCCGCAGGGAATGCCGGCGGCGGTGAGCTTCTCGAGCAGGTCGGCGCGCTGGCGCTTGGCCAGTTCGGCGTGCAGCTCGGGCAGCAGCACCGCTCGGTTGGCCGAGCGCAGGATGTTGGTCTTGAAGCGCTCGTCGGCCGCGAGGTCGGGCCGGCCGATCACCTCGGTGCAGAAGCGCGCGAACTGCGCGTTGTTGCCCACGGTGATGACCAGCGGGCCGTCGGCCGCGTCGAACACGCCGTACGGCACGATCGACGGATGCGAGTTGCCGTAGCGCGGCGGGTCTTCGCCCATGAGCAGCGCCTCGAGGCCGTAGTAGGCGGTGATCATCAGGCCGCAGTCGAACAGCGCCATCTCCACGTGCCGGCCCTTGCCGGTCTTCTCGCGCTGGTAGAGCGCCGCCAGGATGGCCTGCGCCGAGTACATGCCGGTGAAAAGGTCGACAGCCGCCACGCCGAACTTCAGCGGCGGCTGGTCGGCTTCGCCGTTCAGCGCCATCAGGCCGGCTTCGCCTTGAACGACGAGGTCGTAGCCGGGGCGCGCTGCTTCGGGGCCGGTGCGGTCGTAGCCCGAGATCGAGCAGTAGATGAGGCGCGGGTTCTCCTTGCTCAGCTGATCGTAGCCCAGGCCCAGCTTGTCGATGCCGCCGAACTTGAAGTTCTGGATCACCACGTCGCACTGCTTCGCCAGGTCGCGCGCGAGCTGCTGGCCTTCGGGCGTCTGCAGGTCGAGCGTGACCGAGCGCTTGTTGCGGTTCACGCTGTTGAAGTAGGCGGTCTCGGTCTTGCCCACGCGCAGGCCCCAGTCGCGGGTGTCGTCGCCGCGGCCCGGGTGCTCCACCTTGATGACCTCGGCGCCCATGTCGGCCAGCACCATGCCGCACCAGGGGCCCGCCAGGATGCGGGACAGATCGAGGACGCGCACGCCGGCAAGCGGCAGCGAGGAATTCAGCGAGGACATGGCTACTCCAGGAAAAACGAAAAGCCCCGTGCGCATGCGCAGGGGGCGGGCAGGGCGGGTGTCAGGACGCGTCCGCCTTGCCGCCGGCGCGGCGCAGCGCCACGAAGTCGGCCTTGCGCTTGCCGAGGAACGCGCCGATGCCTTCGGCCGCTTCGGCGTCGCCCTGCGACTCGACCATGAACACGGCCTCGGCGTCGAGCTGCTCTTCCAGCGTGGCGTGGTGCGCCTGGCGGCACAGCGTCTTGATGCGCGCGCTGGCGCGTTGCGGGCCGCTGGCCACCTTGGCCGCGAGCGCGATGGCTTCGGCCAGCGCGGCGCCCTTGTCGGTCAGGCGGTTGACGGCGCCCAGCGCATGCAGGCGCTCTGCCGGCATGCGGTCGCCGGTCAGGCACATCTCGGTCAGCACCTGGCGCGAGACGAACTCCGCCAGGAAGGCCGTGGCGCCGCCGTCCGGCGTGAGGCCGACCTTGACGTAGGCCACGGTGAAGAAGGCGTCGCGCGCCGACACCAGCATGTCGCAGGCCAGCGCCATCGACAGGCCCGCGCCGGCGGCGCCGCCTTCGACCGCCGCGATCACCGGCTTGCCGCAATCGCGCAGCGCGCGGATCAGGTTGTTGAGGCCTTCGAGGATCTGGCGGCGCTCGGCCACCGGCAGCTCGCGGCGCTTGGCCAGCAGGTTCAGGTCGCCGCCGGAGCAGAAGAAATCGCCCGCGCCGGTGAACACGATGGCGCCCACTTCGGGGTCTTTCTCGGCGTCGGCCAGCGCGGCGCTCAGCTCGGCGTACAGCGTGGGCGTGATCGCGTTGCGCGCGGCGGGGTTGCTGTTGGTCAGGATGCGCACGGCGCCTTCCTGCGAGATCAGCACTGTCTTGTTCGTCGTGTCGCTCATGCCGCCACCTCCTTGCCGCACTCTTTGCCCAGGGCGATGTAGCGCTGCAGGTGGTGGTCTTCGTCGCCCAGCTGGTGGTCGATCATCACCAGGCGCTTGGCGTAGTGGGGCAGGGGCAGTTCCCAGGTCATGCCGATGCCGCCGTGCATCTGGATGCTTTCCTGCGCCACCAGCGCGCCGATGCGGCCGATGCTGAACTTGGCGGCTGACAGCGCACGCTCGCGCGCCAGGCGCTCGCCGGTGTCGATGGCGGCGGCCGCGTTGATGACGGCCGAGCGGGCCTGCTCGATCTCCAGCAGCAGGTCGGCCATGCGGTGCTGCAGGGCCTGGAAGCTGCCGATCAGCGTGCCGAACTGCTTGCGCGTGCGCAGGTATTCCAGCGTGGCGGTCTTGGCGGCTTCCATGGCGCCCAGTGCCTCGGCGCACAGCGCGAGCACGCCGCGGCCGATGGCGCGTTCCAGCGTCGCGTGGCCCTGGCCTTCGGCGCCGAGCAGCGCGTCGGCGCCCAGCTTCACGCCGTCGAATGCAAGCTCGGCCACGCGGCCGCCGTCGATGGCGGGGCAGCCGCGCACCGTGAGGCCCGCGGTCTTCGCGGGCACGAGGAACAGCGAGATGCCGGCTTCGTCGTCCACGTTGCCCGAGGTGCGGGCCGAGACCAGGAACAGGTCGGCCTGCTCGCCCTGCGGCACCACGGCCTTGGCGCCGTGCAGCACCCAGCCGTCGCCGGAGCGTTCTGCCCTGGTGGCCACGCGCGTGCGTTCGTAGTGCGTGTCGGCCTCGTCGTGCGCGAAGGCCGCAACCGTCACGCCGTTGATGATGTCCGCGAGCTTTTCTTTCTGCGCATCGGTGCCGGCGGCGCTGAGCGCCTCGCCGACCATCACCGCGCCCAGCATCGGCTCGACCACCAGGCCGCGGCCCAGTGCCTCGAAGACCACGGCGATGTCGAAGCCGCCGCCGCCGAAGCCGCCATCGGCCTCGCTGAACAGCGCGCCGATCACGCCCAGTTCGGCGAACTGCTGGAAAATTTCCTTGCTGAACCCGTGCTCCGACTTCGCGATGCGGTCGCGCGCGTCGAACGCGTACTGCTCGCTGATGAAGCGGTTCAGGCTGTCGGCGAGCATGCGCCGGTCTTCGGTGTGTTCGAAGTTCATGCCGTTCTCCTTACAGGCCCAGGATCATCTTGGAGATGATGTTCTTCTGGATTTCGTTGGAGCCGCCGAAGATCGACAGCTTGCGGTTGTTGAAGTAGCGCGAGGCGGCGGCCGATGCGTAATCGGGGCCGAAGGTCTCGCCGGTGAAACCATCCTTCAGCGCCTCGGCGATGAAGGGGCGTCCGTACACGCCCATCGCGCGGCGGGCCAGCGAAGAAATCTCCTGGCGGATCTCGGTGCCGCGGATCTTCAGCATCGAGCTTTCCGCGCCCGGCACGCCGCCGCCTGCCACCGCCGCGATCACGCGCAGGTTGGTGGTCTTCATGTTCTCCAGGTCGATCTCGACGCGCGCCATGCGCGCCGCAAAGGCCGGGTCTTCCGCCAGCGGCTTGCCGTTCTTGGTCTGCGTGGCGGCAATGCCCTTCAGCTGTTCGAGCGCGGCCACCGAGAAGCCCACGCCCGCGATGTTGGTGCGCTCGTAGGTCAGCAGGTACTTGGCGCAGGTCCAGCCCTTGTTCTCCTCGCCCACGAGGTTCTCGGCGGGCACGCGCACGTCGGAGAAGAACACCTCGTTCACCTCATGCTCGCCGTCGAGCGTGATGATCGGGCGCACTTCCACGCCGGGCGATGTCATGTCGATCAGCAGGAAGCTGATGCCTTCCTGCTTCTTCGCCTCGCGGTTGGTGCGCACCAGGCAGAAGATCATGTTGGCGTGCTGGCCCAGCGTGGTCCAGGTCTTCTGGCCGTTCACGATGTAGTGGTCGCCCTGCGCGTCGATGCCGCGCACGGCCGAGGTCTTCACCGCCGCCAGGTCGGAGCCCGCGCCGGGTTCCGAATAGCCCTGGCACCACCAGTCGGCGCCGTTCAGGATGCGCGGCAGCCAATGCTGCTTCTGCGCCTCGTTGCCGTACTTGATGAGCACCGGCCCCAGCATGTTCACGCCGAAGGGCACGATGCGCGGTGCGAAGGCCAGCGCGCATTCGTTCTCGAAGATGAACTTCTCGACCGCCGTCCAGCCCGGGCCGCCGTACTGCTCGGGCCAGTGGTTGGCGAGCCAGCCGCGCTCGTTGAGGATGGCGTGCCATTCCTGCATGTCGGCCTTCTCGAGGATCTTGCCGCTGCGCACTTTCTCGGACAGCCGCACCGGCAGCTTGGCGGCCAGGAAAGCGCGCACCTCGCTGCGGAAGGCTTCTTCTTCGGTCGTGAAGTTCAGGTCCATCGCGGGCTCCTCAATAGATTTCGAACAGGCCCGCAGCGCCCATGCCGCCGGCGATGCACATCGTGACCACGGCGTACTTCGCGCCGCGGCGCTTGCCTTCGATGAGCACATGGCCCGCGAGGCGCGCGCCGGTCATGCCGAAGGGGTGGCCGATGGAAATGGCGCCGCCGTTCACGTTGAGCAGCTCCGACGGAATGCCCAGCTTGTCCTGACAGTAGATCGACTGCGAGGCGAAGGCTTCGTTGAGTTCCCACAGGCCGATGTCCTGCACCTTGAGGCCGTGGCGCGCGAGCAGCTTGGGCACCGCGAACACCGGGCCGATGCCCATCTCGTCGGGCTCGCAGCCGGCCACGGCCAGGCCGCGGAAGGCGCCCAGCGCCTTGATGTTGGCGCGCTCGGCGTCCTTGGCTTCCATCAGCACGCAGGCGGATGCGCCATCGGACAGCTGCGAGGCATTGCCGGCGGTGACGAACTTGTCTTCGCCCATCACGGGCTTCAGCTTGGCGAGCGCTTCGTAGGTGGTGCCGCGGCGGTTGCAGTTGTCTTCGGTGGCCGTCACTTCGCGGTAGGTGACTTCCTTCGTCTCCTTGTCGGTCACGGCCATGGTGGTGGTGCAGGCGACGATCTCGTCCTTGTAGCGGCCGGCGATCTGCGCTTCTTCGGTGCGGCGCTGGCTCTCGGCGGAGAAGCGGTCCTGCGCCTCGCGGCTGATGTTGTAGCGCTTGGCCACGATGTCGGCCGTTTCGATCATCGCCATGTACAGCTCGGGCTTGTGCTCGACGATCCACGGGTCCATGCCGCTGTCGCCGGCATCGGTGGCGCTGCGCGAGCGGATCTGCGAGATGCTTTCCACGCCGCCCGCGATCATGGCCGGCGCGCCGTCCACCACGATGCGGCCCGCGGCCATGGCAATCGCCTGCAGGCCCGAGGCGCAGAAGCGGTTCACCGTGGTGCCGGCAATGCCGATCGGCAGGCCCGCGCGGATGATGGCCTGGCGCGCGATGTTGCGGCCGGTGGTGCCTTCGGGGTAGCCGCAGCCGAGGATGGCGTCCTCGATCAGCGCGGGGTCGAGGCCCGAGCGTTCCACCGCCGCCTTCACGGCGAAGGCCGCCAGCGTGGGGCCGGGGGTGATGTTGAATTCGCCGCGGTGCGCCTTGGTGAGCGGGGTGCGGGCGGTGGAAACGATGACGGCTTCACGCATGGGGTGTGTCTCCTGGAGGGCTGGCTCTGTGGTTACTCGGATTGATTGAGGCTGGCGAAATCGGCGCCGCGTTCGACCAGCTGCACCAGCAGCGGCGACGGCTTCCAGAAGATCGGGTCTTCCTTCGCGAACTCGCGGATGTCGGCCAGCACCTTGGGCAGGCCCACGGTGTCGGCGTATTTCATCGGGCCGCCGCGGTGGCGCGGGAAGCCGTAGCCGTAGAGGAAGGTCACGTCCACGTCCAGCGGGCGCAGCGCGATGCGCTGCAGCACCACGTTGGCGCCTTCGTTGACCATCGCGGCCATGTAGCGGCGCATGATTTCCTCTTCGGTGAAGGCGCGCGGCTTGATGCCGGCGCGCTCGCGCTCGGCGTCGATGATGGCCAGCACTTCGGGGTCGGGCACGCCGGTGCGCGCGCCTTCCGGGTACAGGTAGTAGCCGCGCTGCGTCTTCTGGCCAAACCAGCCGCGCTCGCAGATGCGGTCGGCGATCTGCACGTAGCGCGCCTCGGGGTCGCGCGTGGCGGCCTTGCGCTTGCGCGTGGCCCAGCCGATGTCGCCGCCGGCCAGGTCGGACACCTGGAACGGGCCCATCGGGTAGCCGAAGTTGCGCACCGCTTCGTCGATCTGGTAGGGCGAGGCGCCATCTTCCATCATGTGGTCGGCGGCCTGGCGGTACACCGCCAGGATGCGGTTGCCGATGAAGCCGTCGCACACGCCGGCGCGCACCGGCACCTTCTTGAGCTTCTTCGCCAGCTCGAAGCCGGTGGCGACCACGTCGGCGCTCACCTTGGCGGGCACCACGATCTCCAGCAGCTTCATGATGTTGGCGGGCGAGAAGAAGTGCAGGCCCACCACGTCCTGCGGGCGCGAGATGCTGGCGGCGATCTCGTCGATGTCCAGGTACGAGGTGTTGGTGGCCAGCACCGCGCCGCGCTTGCACACGCGGTCGAGTTCGGCGAACACGGCCTTCTTGACGCCCATTTCCTCGAACACGGCTTCCACCACGATGTCGACGCTGGCGAGCGCGTCGTAGCTGGTGGAGCCGGAGAAGCGCGCCATGACGGCTGCCTTGGCCTCGGGCGTCATGCGGCCCTTCTTGATGAGGCCGTCGTACACCTTCTCCACGTTGGCGCGGCCGCGTGCGAGCTGGGTGTCGTCGCGCTCGATCATGGTCACCGGCATGCCGGCGTCGAGCATGGCCACCGCGATGCCCGCGCCCATGGTGCCGCCGCCGACGATGCCGGCCGACTCCAGCGCGCGCGGCTTGGCCGACTTGGTCTCGGGCGCCTTCAGCACTTCGCGCTCGGCGAAGAAGGCGTGGATCAGGCCGGCGCGCTGCGGGCTGTCGATGCACTGCAGGAACAGCTTGCGCTCCAGCGCCATGCCTTCGTCGAAAGGCAGCGTGAGCGCGGCCTCGACGGCTTCGATGATCTTCATCGGCGAGAACAGGCCGCGGCTCTTCTTGGCGGTTTCGGCGCGCGCGGCTTCGAGCGCGGCGCGGCTGGCTTCCTTGTCGGCCAGCGCGCCGGCGTCGCGGGTGCGGCGCACCGGCGCGTTGGCGGCGACCAGTTCATTCGCGTAGGCCAGGCCTTCGGCCAGCGCGTCGGCGTCGGTGCCGAGGCGGTCGACGAGGCCGAGCGACAGCGCTTCCTTGGCGCCCGCATGGCGGCCGCTGAGCATGAGTTCGAGCGCGGGCTTCACGCCGATGAGGCGCGGCGCGCGCTGCGTGCCGCCCGAGCCGGGCAGCAGGCCCAGCGCCACTTCGGGCAGGCCCAGCTTGGCGGTGGGCGATGCGATGCGGTAGTGCGCCGACAGCGCCACTTCGAGCCCGCCGCCGAGCGCGGCGCCGTGGATGGCGGCAACCACCGGCTTGGTGCAGTTCTCGATCTTCAGGCAGGCCTCTGGCAGCGACGGCGGCTGCGGCGTCTTGCCGAACTCGCGGATGTCGGCGCCCGCGATGAAGTTGCGGCCCGCGCCGGCGATCAGCACCGCCTTGGCGGCGCCGTCGGCCTCCGCCGCGTCGATGGCGGCCACGAGGCCGCGGCGCACGTCCACGCCGAGGGCGTTGACAGGCGGGTTATCGATGGTCACCACGAAAACGTCGCCTCGACGCTCGAAGGTGACGGGACCGGTGGACGTGGAAGGGCTGGGAGTGTTGGTGGCCATGTGCTTGCTTGTCTCGTGCGTTGCGAACCGTGCGGGTTCGAGGCTCTGGGGTGAACCAAGCATTCTTGGCCGGTATCCCCGCTTTGACAATTGCATAGGCGGTTGACAGACTGTCAAAGGATTTTTGACACAATCGGGTGCATGGACCTGCAATCGCTCACCCTGCTGGTGGAAATCCTCGATGCCGGCAACCTGAGCGCGGCGGCCCGCCGGCTCAAGATGACGCGCGCCAACGTCAGCTACCACCTGAACCAGCTGGAGCGCTCGGTGGGCGCGCAGCTGGTGCGGCGCACCACCCGGCGCGCCGAGCCGACCGAAATCGGCCTGCGGCTCTACCAGCACGGCGTGGCGATCCAGGGCGAACTGCTGGCGGCGCGCGAATCTGTCACCACGCTGGGCCAGGGCCTGCAGGGCCGCGTGCGGCTGAGCGTGCCCAGCGGCTACGGGCAACTGGTCATGGCCGACTGGCTCATCGACTTCAAGCGCCAGTACCCCGGCATCGTGCTCGACGTGGTGTTCGAGAACCGCATCGAGGACCTGCTGCGCGACGAGGTCGACATCGCCATCCGCGTGATCCCCGAGCCGCCGCAGAACCTGGTGGCGCGCGCGATGGGGCCGGTGCGCTACGTGGCCTGCGCCTCGGCGGAATACGCGGCGAAGAATCCGCTGCCGGTGCAGCTCGACGCATTGCAGGGCGCGCCGGTGGTCACCGCCGCCGTCATCGGGCGGCAGCTGCGCGTGTCGGCGTACCAGGGCGAGACCCGTCGCGAGGTGATCCTGGAGCCGACGCTGATCTCGGAAAACTTCTTGTTCCTGCGCCAGGCCATCCTCGCCGGCCTGGGCATCGGCCTCGTGCCCGACTACGTGGTGCAGGAGGATGTGCGCCGCGGCGACGTCGTGACCACGCTCGACGACTGGCGCCTGTCCATCTTCGGCACGCAGATGTTCATGCTCTACATGCCGAACCGCCAGCACACGCGGGCGATCCGGACGTTCATCGATTTCGTGCTGGAGCGAGTGCGGGTGCCGGAGTAGCTACGCCCGCCGCCGATCCCCCGACGAGCCTTCGTAGTGCCGCGCCTTGTCGACATACATCGCCCGGTCCGCGCGCTGCAGCGCCGATTCCAGCGACTCGCCCGCGTGGCAGGTCGCCAGGCCCATCGCAAGGCTCAGCGCATGGCCGCTCTGGCCGGCGTGGAACTGGTTGTTCATTTCCAGCAGCGTGAGGATGCGCTCGCGCATGGCTTCGGCGCCGCGCTCGTCGGTCATGGGCAGCAGCACCGCGAACTCGTCGCCGCCGATGCGCGCGGGCCAGGCCGGCGGGTCGACGGCCTTGTCCAGCACCTCGCCCATGCGGCGCAGCAGCGAGTCGCCGGCGGCGTGGCCTTCCTGGTCGTTGAGCTGCTTCAGCCCGTTCAGGTCGATAGCCACGATCGACACCGGCCACGGGCCCTTGCGCGCGAGGCGGGTGAGCTCCTCGGTGAAATAGGTGCGGTTGCACAGCTGCGTGAGCACGTCGTGCTTGCCCAGGTATTCCAGGTAGGCCTCGGCCTTCTTGCGCGCGGTGATGTCGACCAGCGACACCAGCACCAGGTCCCAGGTGTCGAGCCGGTCGTCCTGCACCGCGAACTGCATGTGGATGTTCAGCACCTCGCCCGACAGCGAGTAGTTGAGCACCTCGCGGTGCTGCACGGTCTTGCCGTTCCACAGGTCCTGCAGCTGCTCGGCGAAGGATTCGCGCATCTCGTCGCGGAAGATGCGCGAGAGGCTGCCCAGCAGGGTCTGCAGGTCGGGCGCGCCGAACATGCGCAGCGTTTCGCGGTTCACGTCGATGACGCGGATCTCCTGCATGCAGCGGGTGACGAATTCGGGGTGCACCTTGATGAAGGTGGCGAAGTCGGTGATGCCGCGCGCGCGGATGCTCTGCAGCAGCGCGCGCACGGCGCTGAAGTCTTCCACCCACAGCGACACCGGCGAGCGCTCGAACAGGCTGCGCGCGTAGGTGGCGCTTTCGTCGCGCAGGCGCTGCGCGGCCACGCGCTCGGTCACGTCGTCGAGCGAGACCAGCACGCGCTCCCAGGTGGCTTCATGGCCGGGCAGCACGCGGGCGCGCACGCGCACGTCGAGCCGCCGGCCGTCCAGGGCGTAGTTGACCGTTTCGCTCTCGAAGGTGAGCTGGCCGCGCCACAGCTGGTCGAGCTCGTGCACCACGGTGGCCGACATGTCGCCGCGGAACACGCGGTCCAGGGAATCGAGCAGGGTCTGCTGGCTGTCGGCGGCAAAGAGTTTCAGGGTGTGCTGGTTGACCCGCAGCACCTTCAGCAGTGCCATGCATTCGCTCACGCGGCCCGGGTCTTCCGACAGGAACGCCACCAGGTCGGTGACGCCTTCGGCGCGCCAGCCGTCGAGCTTGCGCTTGAGGCCGCTGTAGTCTTCGATCCAGAGGGAGACGGGCGCCAGGTCGAACATGGCGTCGAGTTCGGATGACGGGGCAACGTCGGACGCGGCGGCGGTCAGGGCCATCGATGGGCTTTCGGAAAAGCGGCTGCAGCCATGGCTGACGGGCCGCCGGCAGATCGGGAGCCTGATTATTACCCGGCAGCCCGAGGGCTTTAGCGGCTGTAGAGGCCCACCACGCTCTGTCCGCCGAGTGCATGACCCTTGAGCGCGGCCAGCAGCGCGTCGCGCCCGAGACCGGCCGGCAGGCTGCCGGGCGCCAGGTCGGTGGCGACCACGGTCAGCACGTAATGGTGCGGCCGGTCGCCCACCGGCGGGCACATGCCGCGATAGGCCGGCGCGCCGGCCACGTTCGGGCCCATGGTGAAGTTGAAGTTGGAGCCCGCCTGGCCTTCGCCCGCCTTGAGCTCGCCGCGCTCGGCCGCGATGTTGTAGGCCACCCAGTGCGACACGCCGAGGCCGGCCGCGCCGTCGGGGTCGAACACCAGCACGGCGACCGACCGGGTCTTGGCCGGCAGGTTGCTCCAGGCCACCGGCGGAGAAATGTTCCTGCCGCCGCACTCGCCCGCGCCGGCATGCTCGGCCGGGATCACGCCGTTGTCGGCAAACGCTGCGGACGTCACTCTCATGCCCGTGGAAGCCTTGCCGCCGGTGCCGGCCGCCATGCCGGTGCAGCCCGCCAGCACGCCGGCGAGGGCCAGCGCCACGACCGACAGGGCGAGGGGGTGAGGTCGGGTGTTCTTGCGCATAGGGTTCTCCTTGAAGGTTGTGTTCATTCGGCCTGGCCCGGCCAGATGCTGCCGTCGGGCCGCTCGTGAACCGGAACCGGCACGAGGCTGGCACCCTTGCACGGGCCGCCCACGCACCTGCCGGTGTCGGGCTCGAAGATCGCGCCGTGCCGCGCGCACATCAGGAAGCGGCCCGAGCTCTCGATGATCTGCCCTTCGAAGTCGAGCGGCCCGCCCGCGTGGGGGCACTGGTTGATGTAGGCGTACACGCCGTCTTGCCAGCGCACGGCGAAGGCGGGGGTGCCGTCCGGTGCGGTGAACTTGACCGCGATGCGATCGGCGGCAAGCGCGGTGGAAATGGGCGTGGGAGCGGGGGAGGGCGCGGGGGCGGAGGCGGGTGCTGTCGGGTCGTCGGTCATCTGGCAGCGAGGGTAGCCAAGGTTGGAGTGCGGCGCAACGCCGCGCCGGTGCGGCCGGCCCGCTTACAAATCGCAGCCTTTGGGATGGCCGATGACTGTATATTCATACAGTAACCAAGAGGTCTCCCGTGGACATCCATCGCAAACTCGCCATCCTGGCCGACGCCGCCAAGTACGACGCCTCCTGCGCATCCAGCGGCTCGCAGCCGCGCGACTCGGTGGGCGGCCGCGGCATCGGCTCCACCGAGGGCGCGGGCATCTGCCACAGCTACGCGCCCGACGGCCGCTGCATCTCGCTGCTGAAGGTGCTGCTCACCAACCACTGCCAGTACGACTGCCTGTATTGCGTGAACCGCGCATCGAGCAACGTGCCGCGCGCGCGCTTCCGCGTCGAAGAGGTGGTGCAGCTCACGCTCGACTTCTACCGGCGCAACTGCATCGAGGGCCTGTTCCTGTCGAGCGGCATCATCAAGTCGCCCGACCACACCATGGAGCAGGTGGTCGAGGTGGCGCGCCTGCTGCGCGAGGAGCACGACTTCCGCGGCTACATCCACCTGAAGACCATCCCCGACGCCAGCGACGAGCTGCTGGCGCGCGCCGGCCGCTATGCCGACCGGCTCAGCATCAACGTCGAGATGCCCACCACCGAGGGCCTGCAGGCGCTGGCGCCCGAGAAGAACGAAAGCGCCATCCGCCGCTCCATGGCGCGGCTGCGCCTGCGCATCGACGACACGCGCGAGGAGGCGCGCCGCGTGGTGCCGATCCGCGCGCTGCCCGGCGCGGCCCCCGCCGCCGCCAGGCCGCCGCCGTTCGCGCCCGCCGGCCAGAGCACGCAGATGATCGTGGGCGCCGACGCCACCGACGACCGCCACATCCTCGCGTCGAGCGCCACGCTGTACGGCGCCTACAAGCTCAAGCGCGTGTACTACTCGGCCTTCAGCCCCATTCCCGATGCCGCCCGCGCGCTGCCGCTGGTGGCGCCGCCGCTGATGCGCGAGCACCGGCTCTACCAGGCCGACTGGCTCATGCGCTTCTACGGCTTCGAGCACCAGGAGATCGTGGCCGCGCCCGACGGCCTGCTGCGGCTGGACGTCGACCCCAAGCTGGCCTGGGCGCTGGCGCACGCCGAGCGTTTTCCCGTCGACCTGAACCACGCCCCGCGCGAGATGCTGCTGCGCGTGCCGGGCCTGGGCGTGAAGGCGGTCGAGCGCCTGCTGCAGGCGCGCCGTGTGCGCCGTGTGCGCGCCGACGATCTGCGCCGGCTGCACGTGCCCTCGCGCAAGGTGCTGCCGTTCGTGGTGGCCGACGGGCACCGGCCGGCGGCGGGCGCCATGGCCGCCGCAGTTCCGGCAGCCCGGCCGGCGCAGGCGGCGCTGTTCTGAGCTGGGCCGCGAGCAAGCCGCCATGCGCGTACGGCTAGGGAACCCGGTCGACCTCGACGCCTTCCGCCGCGAGGCGCGCCGGTTGCTGGCGAATGGCGTGCCGCCCGACCATGTCGAATGGAGCGACGGCACGCAGGGCGAAGGCGGTTCCGACCTGTTCGCGGACGCGCCGGCCGGCGGCCTGTTCGAGCCTGCGCCTTTGCCGCCGCCCGCCGGCGCCGCGCGCCAGCCGGTGCCCGCGTCGTTCGTCGCGCTGTGCGCCGACGTGATCCTGCATCGCGACGCGGGCCGCCTGGCGCTCCTGTACCGGCTGCTCTGGCGCCTGGTGCACGAACCGGCCCTTCGCCACGACCCGCTCGACCCCGACATGCTGCAGGCCCGGCAGATGGCCAAGGCCGTGCACCGCGACATCCACAAGATGCGCGCCTTCGTGCGCTTCACGCGCGTGGAAGGCGAGCAGGGCGAGCGTCACGTGGCATGGTTCGAGCCCGACCACCGCATCGTGGAAGCCAACGCGCCCTTCTTCGCGCGCCGCTTCGCGCAGATGAACTGGGCCATCCTCACGCCCGAGCGCTGCGTGGCGTGGGACGGGCAGGCGCTCACTTTCCGCGAAGGCGCCGACCGGCGCGAGAAGCCGCCGCCCGATGCCGGCGAGCAGCTCTGGCTGGTCTATTACGAGAACATCTTCAACCCCGCGCGCCTGAAGCTCGCGATGATGCGCCGCGAGATGCCGGCCCGCTACTGGCACAACCTGCCCGAGGCCGCGCTGATCCAGCCGCTGGCCGAAGCGGCGCAGGCGCGCAGCCAGTCGATGATCGACGCGCCGGCCACGCCCGCGCGCCGTATCCGCGCCCCGGTGCCGCTGCACCCGCTGCCGGCCGACCGCGCGGCGCCCGCCAGCCTCGACGAACTGCGCGCGGCCACGCATGCATGCCGCGACTGTCCCATCGGCGCGCTCGCCACGCAGGCCGTGTGCGGCGAAGGGCCCGTGGGCGCGCAGCGCATGCTGGTCGGCGAGCAGCCCGGAGACCAGGAAGACCTGGCCGGGCGGCCCTTCGTCGGGCCGGCCGGCCAGCTGCTCGACCGCGCGATGGCGCAACTGGGCCGGCCGCGCGACACGGTGTACCTGGCCAATGCCGTGAAGCATTTCAAGTACGAGCTGCGCGGCAAGCGCCGCATCCACAAGACGGCGGGCCAGCGGGAGGCCGAAGCCTGCGCGCACTGGCTCGACAGCGAAATCGCGCTGGTGCGTCCGCAGGCGCTGGTGGCGCTGGGCGCGACCGCCGCGCGCGCCCTGCTCGGCCGGCCGGTGGCGGTGCAGGCCGAGCGCGGCGCGTGGCTGCACGAGCGCGCCGATGGCCGGCCCGTGTTCGTCACGCTGCATCCGTCCGCGCTGCTGCGCCTGCCCGACGCCGAGCGCGCCACCGCCTACGACCGCTGGCTGGCCGACCTGGCGGGTGCGTTCGAGAATCCCCAGAGTCTCCAAGGCGACAGCGGCGAAATCCAATCGGCTCCCGCGCGCGTACTCGAGTAGCAGGCAGGCGCCCTGATCGGGCGCCGCCGACTACGCCATACGGCGAGTAGACGCCCGCGGCCGCGGTTTTGACAATTCCGACGCCCGTATTCCAAAGTCCGCGATTCCACCGAGGGGTGAAGGAAAGCATGCCTATGACCACGCTCAAACAGGGTTGGCGAGGAGCCGACGTCCGCCGCCTGCAGGAAGCGCTGAACCGCAAGCTGCAGCCCAGCCCGCGGCTCGCCACCGACGGCGACTTCGGCCCGCTCACGCGCGCGGCCGTGCTGCGCCTGCAGGCCGCGCACTGGCTGGTGGAAGACGGCGAGGCCGGCCCCTGCACCCAGAACGTCGCGTTCGACGGCGAGCGCGACGCGCCCATCCTGCATCCCGTCGCGCTGATCCCGCCCCCGGCCGCCGCGCTGTGCTGGGCCGCCGGCGTCGCGATGATGACGCGCTCCACCGTGCAGGCAGTGCTCGCGCGCACCCCGGCCGAACTGGTCGCGGCCGACGGCGGGCTGCAGGAGAGCGTCGACACGCACGACGCGCAAATGAAAGTCGGCCAGCGCGTGGCCGCCGCTCACGGCCTGGAAGTGCACCCGCCGTCGGCATGGTCGCTGAAGGCGCTGCGCGCGGCGCTGCAGGACGGCCCGCTCATGTTCGACATGCTGTGGGGTACCAACCGCGGCGGCTACGCGGCCGGCGCCGGCCGGCCAGGGCACATGGTCGTCATCGCCGGCATCCGCGGCGACGACGACCCGAGCGGGCGGGGCACCACGCTGCGCATCCTCGATCCCTGGCCCCCGCACAAGGGCGCGCGCACATCGGTCAATTTCGTCAAGTGGCTGCAGGGCGCCGCCTCGCGCACCTGCCGGGTGTTCCACAAGTAGAAAGAGATTTGCGGAGTTCCGCGAACCGTTCGGCGGGTTCGCCGCCTCCTTGCCTTCCAGGGGGCGATGCGACAATCGCCCCGCCATGACAGACACCCTCACGATCACCCGCCCCGACGACTGGCACCTGCACGTGCGCGACGGCGCCGCCCTCGAAGCCGTCGTTCCCCACAGCGCGCGCCAGTTCGGCCGCGCGCTGATCATGCCGAACCTCCGCCCCCCCGTGACCACCGCCGCGCAGGCCGTGGCGTACCGCGACCGCATCCGCGCCGCCGTGCCCCAGGGCGTGGCCTTCGAGCCCGTGATGTCGCTCTACCTGACCGACAAGCTGCCGCCCGAAGAAATCGCGCTGGCCGCCGAAGCCGGCGTGCGCGCGCTCAAGCTGTACCCGGCCGGCGCCACCACCAACAGCGATGCCGGCGTGACCGACATCCGCCACACCTACAAGACGCTCGAGGCCATGCAGAAGCACGGCCTGCTGCTGCTGGTGCACGGCGAGGTGACCGACCCCGCCATCGACCTGTTCGACCGCGAAGCCGTGTTCGTCGACCGCGTGATGATCCCGCTGCGCCGCGACTTCCCCGAGCTCAAGGTGGTGTTCGAACACCTGACCACCAAGGAAGGCGCCCACTACGTGCGCGACGCCGGGCCCTTCACGGCAGCCACCATCACGGCGCATCACCTGCTCTACAACCGCAACGCCATCTTCACCGGCGGCATCCGCCCGCATTACTACTGCCTGCCCGTGCTCAAGCGCGAGACGCACCGCGTGGCGCTGGTGGAGGCCGCCACCAGCGGCAGCGACCGCTTCTTCCTGGGCACCGACAGCGCGCCGCACCCGGCCCACCTGAAGGAACACGCACTCGGCTGCGCCGGCTGCTACACCGCGCTCACCGCCATCGAGCTGTACGCGGAGGCCTTCGACAACGCGGGCGCGCTCGACAAGCTCGAAGCCTTCGCCAGCTTCAACGGCCCCGACTTCTACAACCTGCCGCGCCACGCCGACACCGTCACCCTCAAGCGCGAAAGCTGGGCCGTGCCGGAGACCGTGCCCTACGGCGACGCCACGCTCAAGCCGCTGCGAGGCGGCGAAACCATCCACTGGAAGCTGGCATGACGCCCACACCGCGCGTGATGCTGCTGATCGACGCCGACAACGTCTCGGCCGACGTGATCGAGCAGGCCGTGCAGCGCACCATGGACGAATACGGCGCCATCCACGTGCGCCGCGCCTATTGCAACGCCGAGATGGCCGTCAACCGGCAGGCGATGTTCAAGCGGCTGTCGGTGCGGCCGATGGTCAATCTCTCGACCGGCAAGAACAGCACCGACATCGCGCTCGCGGTCGATGCCATCGACCTCGTCATCGACGAGCGGCCCGACGTGGTGGTGCTGGTGTCCTCCGACTCCGACTTCGCGCCGCTGGTGATCCGGCTGCGCGAAAAGGGCTGCCGCGTGTGCGGCATCGGCCAGCGGGGCAAGACGGGCGAAGAGACGGTCGGCATCTACGACGCGTTCATGGACCTCGAGCACCACGCCAGCGCGAAGCCCGCGGCCCGCACCGCCGCCGCGAAGAAGACGGCCGCTGCCAAGACCGCGCCTGCCGCCAAGAAAACGGCTGCGAAGAAGGCCGCCACCAAGACGGCGGCCCGCAAGAGCAGCACCAAGGCGGCCAAGCCCGCACCTGCGCCGCAACCGCAGACCTCCGAGGCGGCCGAGTTCATCCTGCAGGCCGTGCCCGCGCTGCGCAGCGGCAAGGACGTGCCGCTCAACGACGTGGCGCAGGCATTGCGCGCGGCGGGCCTGCTGGGCAAGCACGGCAGCTCGCTCAAGCTGTTCGACAAGCTCACGGCGGAATTCGCGGTGATGCAGCACCCCGACCGCATCCGCTGGACGGACGCGCCCGCGTCTTGACCCTGCCGGCGGTCGACTGGGCGCAGCCCTGGCTCGCGCCCTACCGCGCCCGTGGCCGAGCCGTGGCGCAGGCCGCCTCCGTGCACGGCTCGGTCGCCGAAGCGCTGCAGGGCGCCAGGCCGGCCCATGCATCCGTGCCCGACTTCGTGCAGCAGCACGCGCTGCCCGCCGGGCAGGCCTACGAGGCCCACATCTTCCAGACCCGCACGGTGCCCACGCGCGACAACCTGCACGACTTCTTCAACGGACTCGTGTGGCTTGCGTTTCCGCTTGCCAAGCGCCGGCTCAACGAACTGCAGGCGGGCGAGATCGCGCGCCACGGCGTCGCGGCGGTGCGCGGCCCCTTGCGCGACGCGCTCACGCTGTTCGACGAGAACGGCGCCGTGCTCGATGCGCCGCCCGCGCTGTGGCAGGCGCTGGTCGCGCGCGACTGGCACACGCTGTTCGTCGAGCGGCGCGAGTGGTGGGCGCAGGCGCGGCTGCTGGTGTTCGGCCATGCGCTGCTCGAAAAGCTCGCCGCGCCGCGCAAGCCGATCACCGCGCACGTGCTGCTGGCGCACGAGGCGGCGGGCGCCGTGGCCTTCGACGACGCGCGCATGGCGCAGGCGCTCGACCCGGCGCGTCTGGAGCGCAAGCCCTTCGTGCCGCTGCCGTTGCTCGGCGTGCCCGGCTGGTGGCCCGGCAACGAGGCCGCGTCTTTCTATGACGACCCGCAGGTTTTCAGGCCTTTGCCGGAGCGGGGAATACACGGGCGCTAGAACTTTTGCTCCTATCATGGTTGCCACCTCCATGCAGCGCACGGGTTGAAGTGAGCCCCGCGGCCCTTATCTGGATGGAAGCGTTCCCCACGGAGAATTCAACTTGAAACGTATCCTTCTGTTCGTCCTGACCAACGTGATGGTCGTCGCGGTGCTCGGCGTGGTCGCCAGCCTGCTCGGCGTCAATCGCTTCCTCACGGCCAACGGGCTCAACCTCACGGCGCTGCTCGGCTTTGCGCTGGTGATGGGTTTCGGCGGCGCGATCATCTCGCTGCTCATCAGCAAGCCCATGGCCAAGTGGACCAGCGGCCTGCACATGATCGACAACCCCCAGACGCCCGATGAGGCCTGGATCGTCGGCACGGTGCGCAAGTTCGCCGACAAGGCCGGCATCGGCATGCCCGAGGTCGGCATCTTCGAAGGCGAGCCCAATGCCTTCGCCACCGGCGCGTTCAAGAACTCGTCGCTGGTGGCGGTGTCCACCGGCCTGCTGCAGAACATGACGCGCGAAGAGGTCGAGGCCGTCATCGGCCACGAGGTGGCGCACATCGCCAACGGCGACATGGTCACCATGACGCTCATCCAGGGCGTGATGAACACCTTCGTCGTGTTCCTGTCGCGCGTGATCGGCTATGCGGTCGACAGCTTCCTGCGCCGCGGCGACGACCGCAGCTCGGGCCCCGGCATCGGCTACTACGTGAGCACCATCGTGCTCGACATCGTGCTGGGCTTTGCCGCCGCGATGGTGGTGGCCTGGTTCTCCCGCCACCGCGAGTTCCGTGCAGATGCCGGCGCCGCCGCGCTCATGGGCCAGAAGCAGCCGATGATCAACGCGCTCGCGCGCCTGGGCGGCCTGCCTGCCGGCGAACTGCCGAAGGCCGTGGAAGCCATGGGCATCACCGGCAGCATGGGCAAGCTGTTTGCCACGCACCCGCCGATCGAAGAGCGCATTGCCGCGCTGCAGAACGCGCAGCGCTGAAACCCGCTATTACTGTTTTGTAGCGCCACCTCCGGGTGGCGTTTTTTTTGCGCGCCCGGTCAGTCGCTGGCGGGGGCCGGGGCGGCGGCAGGCTCCTCCGCGGCGGGTTCCGCGGCTTGCGCGGCTTCCACGGGTGCCGCTGCCGCTGCTGCAGCAGCAGCTTCCGCAGCCGCCTGCGCCGCCTTCTGGTCGTTGCGCACGCGTTGCAGCGTGCGCGTCACCTCGCCGTGCTTCATGCCGTACATGTCGGCGAACTCCTGCTCGGTGCGGCCGCTGGCCTCGAAGGCGCGCAGCAGCGCTTCGCGCTTGGCGGCCTGCTGGGCGAGTTCGGCCAGGGCTTCGTCGACCACGGCGTTGTTGTTCTGGTCGCGCGAACGCACCAGCACCGCATAGGTTTCGCGGTCGAGGCCCGATGCTTCGATGGCCTTGGCGATGCGCGCCACCAGTTGCGGGCGCAGGTCTTCGCCGCCGGGGTTGCGCTGCTGGCGGCGGCGGTGCAGCTCGAGGATGGCGTGGTGCACATGCTCGGGCGCGACCGGGTCGAGCGCGTTGCCGTCGAGGTCGTGGCGGGCCAGGCCGGCGGCCACGGCCTCGAGGTAGCGGGTGGAACGCGCGTGCTGGCCCATTGCGATCTTCAGGTCTTCGGCCTTGAAGTCCTCGGGGTGGCGCGCCAGCAATTCTTCGTAGACGCCGAGCTTCAGCGGCACGAAGCGCGCGCCGAAGAGTTGCGGATACAGCTCGAACAGGCGTTCCAGCACCGGGTTGACCTTGCGCGGGGCGCGCTGCGGCTGTTGCTGCTGCGGCGCCTGCGCCTTCTGTTGCTGCTCCTGGCGGGGCTGCTGGGGGCGCCGCTGGTTGTTGCGGCCGCCGCCGTTCTTCTGCCGGGGCGGGCGCGCGTCCTGGCGCTGCTGCTGCCGAGGTTGCTGTTGAGCGGGCGCCTCGTCGGTGCCGGTGTCCGTGTCTGCTCCGGCCTTCAGCTGCTTCAGCTGGTCGGCCATGTCCAGTTGCTGGCGCCGGGGAGGGCGTGCGTTCGTCTTCGGGGTGGCGGTGGAAGCGTCGGTCATGCGGGGGCGCGGTGGAATGAAATGGAAAAAAGAATGCCGGCGGTGCGCGTTCAGCGCGGCCGGAACATCCTGAAGAGATTGTCGGGGCCGACTTCGAAATAGTCGGCCGGCCCGCCGCCGCGCAGGATGGGCTGCGCCGCAGCGGTGTCGTAGATGCCGTCCTTCAGCAGGCGGCGCGCGATGTGCACGCCCACCACTTCGCCAAGGACCAGCCAGGTCTGCACCGGCACGCCGTCCACGCCTTCGAGCTGCAGGATCTGCGTGAGCCGGCATTCGAAGGACACGGGGCTTTCGGCCACGCGCGGCACGGCGATGGTCCGCGAGGCGGCGGTCTGCAGGCCGGCCAGCTCGAACTCGTTCACCTCGGGTGGCACGGCCGCGCAGGAACGGTTCATCTGCTCGGCCAGCGGGCGCGTGGCCAGGTTCCAGCCGAACTCCCGCGTCTGGCGGATGTTGTGCAGGCTGTCCTTGGCGCCGATGCTCGCGAAGCCGACGATGGGCGGCGTGTAGTTGAAGGCGTTGAAGAAACTGTAGGGCGCGAGGTTGAGCACGCCGTGCTCGTCCTGCGACGAGATCCAGCCGATGGGGCGCGGCCCGACCATCGCGTTGAACGGATCGTGCGGCAGGCCGTGGCCCTTGGCGGGTTCGTAGAAGTGGAAGTCGTCGTTCGCCATCGATGTCCTCAGCGGCTCAGGGCCGATGCCCGCGCGGCCTGCCGGCCGATCAGCAGCCGGAACGGCAGCAGCATGAGCACGCCGACGCCCAGCTTCACCGCCAGGTCGCCGAGCGCCCAGGTGAGCCAGGGGCCGTCGGTGCCCGCGAAGGCGATGCCCCAGAACACGATGCTGTCGAGCACCGCGGCGATCACCGTGGCCACCAGCGGCGCACGCCACCAGAGGCCGCGCCGGAGCCGGTCGAACACGCCGATGTCGAGCAGCTGCGAGGCGATGAAGGCCAGCCCCGAGGCCGCCGCGATGCGCACCGGCGCAAGCAGCAGCGACACGCCCACGGCAACCGCAAAGCCCACCCACGCCACGCGCCGCGCCATGCCGGGACCGAAGCGCCGGTTGACCAGGTCGCTCACGAGGTAGGCCACCGGATAGGTGAAGGCGCCCCAGGTCAGCCAGTCGTTGATGGCGAACTGCACCAGGATGTTGGAGGCCAGCACCACCGCGGCCATGGCCAGCGTGGCCGCGGTCAGTTGGCCGAAGGTGGGGCGTTCGAAGTGCATGGCCGGCATCAGACGCTGGCGGTGCGTTCGCGTTCGGCTTCGGCCAGCACGCTGTGCGCCACGGCCTCGGCCACCTTGATGCCGTCCACGCCGGCCGACAGGATGCCGCCCGCGTAGCTCGCGCCTTCGCCGGCGGGGTAGAGGCCGCGCACGTTCAGGCTCTGGAAGTCGTCGCCGCGCGTGATCTTGATGGGCGAGGACGTGCGCGTTTCCACGCCGGTGAGCACCGCGTCGTGCGTGTCGAAGCCCTTGATCTTGCGGCCGAAGGCGGGAAAGGCCTCGCGCATCGCCTCGATGGCGTAGGCGGGCAGGGCCTTGTGCAGGTCGGTCGGCGTGACGCCCGGCTTGTACGAAGGGATCACGCTGCCCAGCGCGGTGGACGGCTTGCCGGCGATGAAGTCGCCCACCAGCTGGCCCGGCGCGCGGTAGTCGCCGCCGCCGAGCACGAAGGCGTTGCTCTCCAGTTCGCGTTGCAGCGCGATGCCGGCGAGCGCATCTCCGGGATAGTCGCGCGGGTCGATGCCCACCACGATGCCCGCGTTGGCGTTGCGCTCGTTGCGCGAATACTGGCTCATGCCGTTGGTGACCACGCGGCCCGGCTCGCTGGTGGCCGCGACCACGGTGCCGCCGGGGCACATGCAGAAGCTGTAGACCGAGCGGCCGTTGCTCGCGTGGTGCACCAGCTTGTAGTCGGCCGCGCCCAGCAGCGGGTGGCCCGCATGGCGACCCCAGCGCGCGCGGTCGATCAGGCCCTGCGGATGCTCCACGCGGAAGCCGATGGAAAACGGCTTGGCCTCGATGTGCACGCCTCGCTTGTGCAGCATCTCGAAGGTGTCGCGCGAGCTGTGGCCCAGCGCCATCACGACGTGGTCGGCGCGCAGTTCGCTGCTGGTGCCCGTGGTCTGGTCGAGCACGGTGAGGCCGCGCAGGTGGCCGTCCTCGATGCGCACGTCGGTCACGCGCTGCTCGAAGCGGATCTCGCCGCCCAGCGCCACGATCTGCTCGCGGATGTTCTCCACCACCTTCACCAGCTTGAAGGTGCCGATGTGCGGATGCGCGACGTAGAGAATTTCCGGCGGCGCGCCGGCCTTCACGAACTCTTCCATCACCTTGCGGCCGAGGAAGCGCGGATCCTTGATCTGGCTGTAGAGCTTGCCGTCCGAGAAGGTGCCGGCGCCGCCTTCGCCGAACTGCACGTTCGACTCCGGGTTGAGCACGCTCTTGCGCCACAGGCCCCAGGTGTCGCGGGTGCGCTGGCGCACGGTCTTGCCGCGTTCGAGCACGATGGGCCTGAAGCCCATCTTCGCGAGCATCAGCGCCGCGAAGATGCCGCAGGGGCCGAAGCCGATGACCACCGGCCGGGACGTGCCCTCGGGGGCATTGGCAGGCGGCGTGTAGCGCATGTCGGGCGCTTTTTGGATATGCGGATGGCCCGCGTGCTTGGCGAGCAGCCCGGCTTCGAGCTTCGCGTCTGCCAGCTGCACGTCGCAGATGTAGACCGTGAGCAGCTCGGCCTTGCGCGCGTCGAAGCTGCGCTTGTAGACGTTGTGGGAGGCGATCGCGTCGAGCGGAACGTCGAGCGTTTTGGCGATCAGTGCGGCCAGCGCGTCGGGCGCGTGGTCGAGCGGGAGTTTGAGTTCGGAGATTCTCAGCATGGCGGCGTGGGGCTTGTGGTTATCAAGCAGGCCGCGCATTTTAAGCGCCCGGGGCGCTATGAAAGGGATAGCGGGTCAGGCGGGCAGGAAGCCTTCGACCGACAGATAGCGCTCGCCGGTGTCGTAGTTGAAGCCCAGCACCACCGCATCGGCGGGCAGCGAGGGCAGTTTCTGCGCGATGGCCGCGAGCGTGGCGCCCGACGAGATGCCGACCAGGATGCCTTCCTCCTGCGCGCAGCGGCGGGCCATTTCGCGCGCCGGCTCGGCGTCGACCTGCAGCACGCCGTCGAGCAGCGAGGTGTCGAGGTTCTTCGGGATGAAGCCCGCGCCGATGCCCTGGATGGGGTGCGGCGCCGGCGCGCCGCCCGAAATGACAGGCGAGGCCACCGGTTCCACCGCGAACACCTGCAGCTTCGGCCACTTCTTCTTCAGCACCTTCGCCACGCCGGTGATGTGGCCGCCCGTGCCCACGCCGGTGATGATCACGTCGATGCCGTCAGGAAAATCGGCCGCGATCTCCTCGGCCGTGGTGCGCACGTGCACCTCGACGTTGGCGGGGTTGTTGAACTGCTGCGGCATCCACGCGCCGGGCGTGCCGGCCACGATTTCCTCCGCGCGGGCGATGGAGCCCTTCATGCCGTTGGCGCGCGGCGTCAGGTCGAAGGTGGCGCCGTAGGCCAGCATCAGGCGGCGGCGTTCGACGGACATGCTGTCGGGCATCACCAGGATCAGCTTGTAGCCCTTGACGGCCGCCACCATGGCCAGCCCGATGCCGGTGTTGCCCGATGTGGGCTCGACGATGGTGCCGCCGGGCTTGAGCGCGCCGCTCTTCTCGGCGTCTTCGACCATCGCGAGCGCGATGCGGTCCTTGATGGAGCCGCCGGGGTTGGCGCGCTCGGACTTGATCCACACCTGCTGCTTCGCATTGCCGAACAGGCGGTTGATGCGCACGTGCGGCGTGTTGCCGATGGTCTGGAGGATGTTCTGGGCCTTCATGGGAATCTCCTTGGATCGATGCGTTTGTCGGACGGACAGCGCGCATTGTGAGACCAGCCCGAAGGCACGCCCGGGCACAGGCGATAATCCACCCCGTGAAGCACGCCAGACCGCCGCTGGTGCAAGTGCCGAAAGGCCGCACTGGAGGAACGTCCGGACTGCACAGGACAGCGCAGGAGTTAACGACTCTCCACCGTGAGGTGAGGATCAGAGCAACAGAGACGAGCCGATTGAGTTCGGGTGAAACGGGCAATCTCTGCGCGCAGCAACACCAAGTAGGCCAGTATTGAGGTGGTTCCGCTGAGCTGGCGGGTAGGTGGCATCGAGCCGTTTGGCGACAAACGGCCCAGAGTAATGGCGGTCACGCCGGAGGTTTCGCAAGAGGCCTCCGGTGCACAGAATCCGGCTTATCGGCGAGCTTCACACTTTTCTTTCTTTCCCCCTTTTCGCGTTCTCGCGCCCTCGGCCCCCGCCAGGGCGGGCGTAAGCCTTGCCGCCAGCAGGGATTGGTAGTTACCCGTACAATCGATAGCATGCTAATTAATAGCCGGCTATCGTGACCAACCCGACCACTCCCCGAACAGCGCCTGAACAGGCGCTTGAACCGACGCGCGAACAATCGCTGATGCGCCTCGGCACGTCGCTCGCGGTGCTGCAGCGCGGCTACCGCGCCGCGGCCGACAAGGCGGTGGCGCACGTCGGCGTGTCGCAGACGCTGGCCTACCCGATCGTGATGCTCGGGCGCATGAACGGCGAAGTGCGCCAGGGCGTGCTGGCCGAGGCGCTGGGCATCGAAGGGCCGTCGCTGGTGCGCTCGGTCGACCAGCTGGTGGAAGCCGGCCTCGTCGAACGCCGCGAAGACCCGGCCGACCGCCGCGCCAAGACGCTGCATCTCACCGAGGCCGGCAAGGCCGTCTGCGAGCCCATCGAGGCGGCGCTGGCGCTGATGCGGGTGTCGCTGTTCGACGGCGTGCCCGACGAGGACGTTGCCGCCTGCCTGCGCGTGTTCTCGGTGCTTGAAGAGCGCATGGGCGTTCGCGCCGTGCAGAGCCTGCCGCCGCAGCAGCAGCCGTCTCAGGAAGGGCGCAGGTAGTCGATGTCCGCGTTCAGCCTGCCGCGCTTCAGCCGCGCGGAGCTTCTCTTTTCCGCCAAGAGCTTCGTCGCCGCCATGCTGGCGATGTACCTCGCCAGCCGCGCCGGCCTGCCGCGCCCGTTCTGGGCGCTCATGACCACCTACGTCGTCGCCCATCCGCTGGCCGGCGCGGTGCGCTCCAAGGCGGTGTACCGCTTCTGCGGCACGCTCATCGGCAGCACCGCCACGGTGCTGCTGGTGCCCGCGCTGTCCAACGCGCCCGAACTGCTGACGCTGGTGCTCGCGCTGTGGGTCGGGCTGTGCCTGTGCATCTCGCTGTTCGACCGCACGCCGCGCTCGTACGTGTTCATGCTCGCGGGCTACACCGCCGCGCTCATCGGCTTTCCTTCCGTGCAGACGCCGCTCGCGCTGTTCGACACCGCCGTGGCGCGCGTCGAGGAAATCGGCCTCGGCATCTTCTGCGCCACGCTGGTCCACAGCCTGGTGCTGCCGGCGGGGCTCGCGCCGACCGTGCTGGGCCTGCTCGACCGCACGCTGCTCGACGCGCGCAAGTGGCTGGGCGACCTGCTGCAGCCCGCCGCCCGCAGCGGCGGCAACGGCGGCGACCCGAAGCGCCTGGACGACGACCGCCGCCGCCTCGCCGGCGACATCACGCAGCTGCGCCTGCTTTCGACCCACGTGCCCTTCGACACCACGCACCTGCGCTGGACGGCCGGCGCCATCCGCGCGATGCAGGACCGCGTCGCCGCGCTCACGCCCGCGCTGTCCGCCGTCGAAGACCGGCTGCAGGCGCTGGTGCAGGCCGAAGGCCGGCTCGCTCCCGACGTGACCGCCGTGCTCGCGCAGGCCGCCGAGTGGCTGCGCGAAGAAGCCGAGCCCGCCGCCGATGCGGCAACCCGCGCCGGGCGCCTGCAGGCCCTGCGCCGCGCCCTCGACGCGCTGAGCGCCACGCCCGCGAACGCGCAGCAGCAGACTTCATGGGGCCGCGCGCTGCGCATCGGACTCGCGGGCCGGCTCGAAGAACTTGTCGACGGCTGGACCGCCTGCGCGCAATTGCGCCAGGACATCGACGATGGCCTGAAGGGCGCCGCGCCGCTGCGCCGCACTGCCGCGCTCGGCAGCCGCGTGCTGCACCGCGACTACGGCATGGCGCTGCTGTCGGCGCTGGCCGCCGTCATCGCCATCTGCCTGTGCGGCGCGTTCTGGATCCTCACCGGCTGGCCCATGGGCTCGGCCGCGACCATGATGGCCGCCGTCTTCTGCTGCTTCTTCGCCACCATGGACGACCCGGTGCCGGCCATCCACGGCTTCCTGAAGTGGACGCTGTGGTCCGTTCCGATCTCGGCGCTCTACGTGCTGGTGCTCATGCCGCTGGTGCAGGACTTCGGCATGCTGGTGCTGATCTGCGCGCCGCTCTTTCTGCTGCTGGGCCTGTACCTGCCGCGCCCCACGCATTTCATGGCCGCGATGGCGCTGATCTTCGGCGTGTGCGGCACGCTCGCGCTGCACGACACCGCCAGCTCCGACCTCGTGAGCTTCATCAACAGCATGATCGGCCAGATCGTCGGCGTGGTGGTCGCGGCGCGCGTCACGCGGCTGGTTCGCTCCGTGGGCGCCGACTGGAGCGCGCGGCGCATCCAGCGCGCCACCTGGCGCGAACTGGGCGACATGGCCGCGTCTTCGCAGCCGCAGTACGCGCAGAGCGACGCCTATGCCGTGCGCATGCTCGACCGCATCGGCCTGCTGGCGCCGCGCATCGCGCAGGCCGGCGGCACCGTCGAAGGCGTGGCCGCGAACGACGCGCTGCGCGACCTGCGCATGGGCGCCGACATCGCAGTGCTGCAGCGCGTGCGCGCGCAACTGCCGATGAGCACCTCGGCCGCGCTGCTGGGCGGCATCGCACGCTTCTTCCGCCAGCGCGGCGAAGGCCGCATGAACCCGCGTCCGGCCGACCTGCTGCCGCAGATCGACGAGGCGCTCAACGCGGTGCTCAACGCGGTGCTCGACGCCGTGCCCGACGCGCCGGCATCCGCTGCGCCCGCCGCTTCGCGCTCGGCCGTCACCGCGCTGGTCGGCCTGCGCCGCAACCTGTTCCCCGACGCGCCGCCCGTGCTGGCCGGCGCACCCATTCAAGGAGCTTCCGCATGATCGGCGAAGCAAGTTTCTACGGCCTGTACCTGCCCTGGATCATGGTGCTGGCCCTTGGCGCGCTGCTGGCGCTGTGGGCGGTGCGCCGCCTGCTGGCCGCCACCGGCGCCTACCGCTGGGTGTGGCACCCGGCGCTGTTCGACATGGCGCTGTACCTGCTGCTGCTCTACGCGCTGAGCCGCGTCTCCTCCTGCTTCCAATAAGAAACGAGATTCCAATGAAAGCTGTCCGTTCTTCCTCCGACAACCCCTGGGCCCCGCGCCTGGGGCGCGTTCTCTTCACCGTGCTCGTGGTAGCCGCCGCCGTCTGGGCCGGCCTGCGACTGTGGGACCACTACGAGCTTGCGCCGTGGACGCGCGACGGCCGCGTGCGCGCCAACGTCGTGCAGATCGCGCCCGACGTGTCGGGCCTCGTCACATCGGTGCCGATCCGCGACAACCAACCGGTGGCCGCCGGCACGCTGCTGTTCGAGGTGGACCGCGCGCGTTACGACCTCGCCGTGCGCCAGGCGCAGGCCGCGCTCGCCGCGCAGCGCGCCATGAGCGCGCAGGTGCAGCGCGAGAACGCGCGCAACGTAGGCCTCGACGACCTGATCTCGAAGGAGTCGCGCGAGCAGACCCGCTCGCGCGTCGAGCAGATGCAGGCCGCCGTCGCGCAGGCCGAGGTGGCGCTCGATTCGGCCCGCCTCAACCTGCAGCGCGCCGAAGTGCGCGCGCCCACCGGCGGCCTCGTCACCAACCTCGACCTGCGCCAGGGCAGCTACGCCGCGGCGGGCCGCCCGGTGCTCGCGCTGGTCGATGCGCAGTCGTTCTACGTCGAGGGCTATTTCGAGGAAACCAAGTTGCCGCGCATCCACCTCGGCGACCGCGTGCGCGTGACGCCCATGGGCGGCGGCGCGGTGCTCGAAGGCGCGGTCGACAGCGTGGCCGCCGGCATTGCCGACCACGACCGCTCCACCAGCGCCAACCTGCTGCCCAGCGTGAACCCGACCTTCAACTGGGTGCGGCTCGCGCAGCGCATTCCGGTTCGCATCAAGCTCGATCCGCTGCCGCAGGGCGCGCGCCTCGTCGCGGGCCAGACCGTCACGGTGCAGGTGCTGGAGAACAAGCCGGCGCACAACGCAGCCGCACCGGCCACCGCGCCGCAGCAGAAGGGATGAACGACATGACCAGCTTCGCATTCCGCCTCGCATCGCTGGCCGTCGCCGCCGGGCTCGCGGCCTGCGCGGCGGTCGGCCCCGACTACCACCAGCCGCCCGAGGCGCTGGCCAGCCAGAGCGCCGCCGGCAAGCCCTTCGCCGAGGCACCGGCCGACGCCGCGCCACTGCCGCCGCACTGGTGGCGCCTGTACCACGACCCGCTGCTCGACAAGCTGGTAGAGCAGGCGCTCGCGCACAACACCGACCTGCGCCAGGCCGTGGCCAACCTCGAGCGCGAACGCGCCATCGAAGACGAAGTGGCCGGCGCCAGGTACCCCAGCATCGGCGTGAACGGCGGGCCTTCCTACGGCCACGTGTCGGGCCTGTCGCTGCTGCAGAAGGGCTACGAGCCGCCGAACACATTCAACTACAGCGCGGGCGCTTCGCTGTCGTACCAGGTCGACCTGTTCGGCCAGATCCGCCGCGCCATCGAGGCCTCGCAGGCCGGCACGCAGGCGGCCGAAGCCGCGCTCGACCTGGTGCGCGTGAACGTCGCCGCCGGTACCGCGCGCGCCTATGCCGAAGCCTGCTCGACCGGCCTGCGCCTGCAGATCGCGCAGAAGTCGGTGTCGCTGCAGCAGGACGCGGTGAACGTCACCGATCGCCTGCAGCGCGCCGGCCGCGCCGGCGCCATCGACGCGGGCCGCGCCCGTTCGCAACTGCAGCAGCTCAATGCCGCGCTGCCGCCGCTGAAGGCCGAGCGCCAGGGCGCGCTCTACCGCCTTGCCACGCTCACCGGCGCGCTGCCGCAAGACTTTCCGCGCGAGGTGGCCGACTGCACCGTGCCGCCGCGCGTGGCCGGCGTGCTGCCGATGGGCGACGGCGCCGCGCTGCTGCGCCGCCGCCCCGACATCCGCCAGGCCGAGCGCAGCCTCGCCGCATCGACCGCGCGCATCGGCGTGGCCACGGCCGACCTCTATCCGAAGATCACGCTGGGGCTCTCGGGCTCCTCCGTCGGCCATGCCGACGGCTTCGGCCGCAAGGACACCTTCGCCTGGAGCCTGGGCCCGCTGATCTCGTGGACGGTGCCCAACACCGGCGTCGTTCAGTCGCACATCGCGCAGGCCGAGGCCGGCACGCGCGCCGCGCTCGCCAGGTTCGACGGCACCGTGCTCACCGCGCTGCGCGAGACCGAGACCGCGCTGGCCACCTACGCCCGCGAACTCGACCGCCGCGCCGCGCTGCAGGCCTCGCGCGACGAAAGCGCCAAGGTCGCCGCGCAGGCGCGCCAGCTCTACCAGAACGGCCGCACCGGCTACCTCGATTCGCTCGACGCCGAGCGCTCGCTGGCCGCCAGCGAAGCCGCGCTCGCGGCCAGCGAGGCGCAGCTTTCCGACGACCAGGTGGTGCTGTTCATGGCGCTGGGCGGCGGCTGGGAGCCCGACACCGCGACCGCGAAGCAATGACCGCCGCCGCGCCACCCGAGCCGCAGCACCGGGCGCACGCGCCGCTGTGGCTGCTCGCGCTGGTGACCTTCAGCGGCACGCTGGCCATGCACATCTTCGTGCCCGCGCTGCCGATCGCCGCGGCGAGCCTGGGCGCCAGCGTCGGCGCCATGCAGATGACGGTGAGCCTCTACATCTTCGGCCTCGCGGTGGGGCAGCTGGTGTACGGCCCGCTGGCCGACCGCTTCGGCAGGCGGCCGGTGCTGCTGTGGGGGCTCGGCATCTACTGTGTCTCGGGCCTGGCCGCGGCGCTCGCGCCCGAGGTGCATTCGCTCATCGCCGCGCGGCTGTTCCAGGCCATGGGCGGCTGCGCCGGCCTGGTGCTGGGCCGCAGCATCGTGCGCGACACCGCCGGGCCGCAGGAGGCCACGCGCCGCCTTGCGCTGATGAACCTCATGGTCACCATCGGCCCCAGCCTCGCACCGCTGATCGGCGGCGCGCTGGCCACCGCGCTGGGCTGGCGATCGATCTTCCATGCGCTCTTCGGCCTGGGCGTGGTGGGCTTTCTCTTCACCTGGCGCATGCTGCCGGAGACGGGTGCGCCCGGGTCTGCGGTGAGTGCGCGAGACCTCGCGCGCAACTACGGCAAGCTGCTGCGCTCGCCCGCGTTCCTGGGCTTTTCGGTGGGCGGCGGCTGCGCCACCACGTCGATGTACGCCTTCATCGCCTCGGCGCCCTTCATCTTCGTGGACCAGCTGCACCGGCCCGCGCACGAGGCGGGCATCTACCTCGCCATCCTGGTGTCGGGCGTGTGGCTCGGCAGCTTTCTCACCAGCCGCCTGATCTCGCGCGTGCGGGTCGACCGGCTCATGATCCGCTCCAACGCGCTGAGCGTGGCCGCGGCCTTCGTGCTGCTCGGCGCGGCGTTGAGCGGCCATCTGTCGGTGCCGCTCATCGTCGCTTCCATGTTCATGTTCACGGTGGGCGTCGGCATGGCGTCGCCGGCCGCGCTCACGCAGGCGATCAGCGTGAACCCGCAGGTCATCGGCTCGGCCTCGGGCCTCTACGGCTTCACGCAGATGGCCGTGGGCGCGCTGTGCACCGCGCTTGCGGGAATGGGCCACCGCAACCCCGCGCTGGCATCGGCCATCGTGCTGGCGGGGGCGGGCATCGTGGCGCAGCTGTCGTTTGCGGTAGCGCTGCGCGCGCAGCGGCGCGCCGATGCCGCCGCCGCCGCCGCCAAGACGCTCAGCGCGTGAAGAGCCAGCCGCCCTTGGGCTGGCGCATCAGCTCGTGCCGCTTCACGGCGTGTTCCTCGCCGTCGTCGCCCACGTAGACCACCTCGAAGCGCAGCAGCTTCGGCGACACCATCTTCCAGTTCTGGATGCGCTTGACCGTCACGCAGGAGGTCTTGTCGTGGAACTGCATCTCCGTCATCGGGCCGCCCTGGAAGCCGTTGCCGTCGAACAGCCGGCCCGGCGCGGCAAAGGGGTTGAGCACGGCGCCGTTGTGCGCGGTGATGCAGCCCTCGGTCCGCACGAAGGACTCGATGGTCGGCGACGCGCTGCGCACCACCTTGCCGACGGCGGGGCTCGGCGCCTTGCCGCCGATGGCCTCGCGGATGCGCTCGACCTGTTCCCCGGTGATGGGCGCGAGGCCGTCCTTCGAGATCACGGGCGGCGGTGGCGGAGCCGCCGGCGCGGGCGGCGGGGCGGGGGAGAAGTAACTGCAGCCCGTCACCAGTGCCAGCGGCACGGTGAGGGCAAGGGCGGCGCTCGGTGATCCGAACTTCATGGCTGAGTCTCCTGTCGGCGGCGCTTCAAGGCCGCAGGCTGAAAATTGCAGGCCGCGAACATGCGGTGCATCGTCGGGGGTCGTCCTCTTCCGTTCGATCGTCTTTGTCTCGTGGTTGTGGTTTTTGTCGTCGTTCAGAAGCGTTCCTGGGGTGCCAGGTAGCGCCACTGGCCGGGCTGCAGCCCCGCCAGCGGCACGCGGCCGATGCGGATGCGCCGCATCGCCAGGATCCGCAGGCCCACGTTGTCGCAGATGTGGGCGATCTGCCCCGGCTGCGCGCCCTTGAGCGCGAAGCGCAGGCCGGTCTGTTCGTCGCTCTGGCGGCCGATGCTCACCCGCGCGGGCGAGCGCTCCAGCCGCGCCAGCACCTCGGGGGCCACCGGGCCGGCCACGTCGACCATCACCTCGTGCTCGAGGATGCCGGCGTCTTCGTGCAGCTTGCGTTCGATGCGGAACTCCTGCGTGTACGCGACCAGCCCGCTGGCGCCGGTCTCCAGCGGCGTCATGCATTGCTGCCCCTTCGCATGGGCCGGCAGAAAGCGCTGCCCGGCGCGCTCGGGCTCGTGGTGGTTCGCGGCCACCAGCAGGCTGTGCGCCTTGTCGGTCGGCATGCCCGCGGGCTTGTAGAGCAGCAGCGTGACGGGAAGGATGGGCTGCGGCCTGGCGCCGGCTGCGATCTCTACCTGCTGCCGAGGCAGCACGCGCGACTGCGGCAGCATCTGCTGCACGCCGTCCACGCGCACGGCGCCGTTCTCTATCAGCAGCTCGGCCTCGCGGCGCGACACGCCGGCCATGGCCGCCACGCGCTTGGCCAGGCGGATGCCTTCGCCGTCGTCTTTTTCAGGGGCGCTTCTGTTCATCGGGCCGCATTCAGTTGCTGGATGCGCGCCACATGCGCGGCCAGCGAGCGTGCCGCCACCGGCCACATGCGCTCGGGCACGTCGTCGTAGGCGATGGGGAGCCATTGCTCGGGCGTGCCGTCGGGCAGCTTCTGCATGGCGGCGGCGATCCTGGCCTCGCGCTTCAGGCGGTGCGCCTTCAGCATCGAGATGGCGGTGCGCGCGAAGCCGATCACGTAGCCGTGCGCGGGCAGGATGAATTCGACGCCGCCGGCCTCGCAGGCCGCGTCGAGCTTGTCGAGCGATTCGAGGTAGTCCGTCATGTCGCCGTCGGGCGGGTCGACCACCGTGGTGCTGCCGTTCAGGATGTGGTCGCCGGAGAACAGCAGGCCGTCTTCCTCGAGCAGCAGGCACAGGTGGTTGGCCGCATGGCCGGGCGTGTGGATCACGCGCAGCGTGTGGGTGATGGCCGTGCCCTCGGGCGATGTGCCCGAGAGCGCGAGGCGCTCGCCGTCGTCCAGTTCGCGTTCGGGCGTGAAGCGCGCCGTGGCACGGGCGGTCGGCCGCGAGGCCAGCCCGAGGATCGGCGGCCTCGTTTCCTTGCACAGCGCCTGCAGCGGCGCGGCACCGGGCGAGTGGTCGGCATGCGAATGCGTGCAGACGATCATGCGGATGTCGCCATGCGTGGCGCGCCACAGGCGGCCGATGTGGTCGAAGTCGTTCGGGCCCGGGTCGATGACGATGTAGCCGGTGGCCGCGTCGCCCACGATGTAGCTGTTGGTGCCGGGGCCGGTCATGGCGCTGGGGTTGGGCGCGGTGAGGCGCATCACGTTCTTCAGCAGCGCCACCGGGTGCTCGCTCTGCCAGTCGAGCGCATGCGCGATCTGGCCGTCGGGGCACACCAGCGCGAGCTCGCCGAAGGGCGACTCGTGTTCCATGTAGCGCGCGTCCTCGCCCTTGAGCAGGCCGGCGCGCGGGCAGCTGGTCCAAAGCGGCGCCTCGCCGGCACCGCCCGGCGCGCAGGCCGCGAGCACCGCGTCGACGCTGGCATAGGCGGCCATGCGCTGCAGCGTGCGCACGGTCGGGAAGATCATGAAGAAGCTGCCTGCCGCGTGGCGCGCGAGCGCATCGGCCGGGCGCACCCAGCAGGGCTCGAACTGCTCGCTCTCGTCGGCCGTGGGCGTCTGGCCCTCGGGCATGCGCGCCACCAGGAATGGCACGTCGAAGCGCTTGGGCAGGTCGCGGTCGGTGATCCAGTGCGCGAAGGTGAATACTTTGTCGGAGTCGAGCACCAGGCCGCGCGCGGCGCACTGGTCGGCGAAGGCGGTGCCGGCCGTATCGGCGCGGTCCATCGCGGCGATGTCCGCGGCGCTCACGGGGCGGCCGTCGGCAGCATGGTGCGCGAGCAGGATGCCGAGCTCTTCGAAGGCTTCGCGAATGGCTGCGATGGCCTGCGTGCGCTGCACCCGGCTCTGCGTCGGGCGGCGGGTGGCGATGCGCTTGGCGGCTTCGTCGGCCGCGTCGATGTGGCCGCCGGGGAACACATAGGCGCCGGGTGCGAAGCTCGCGGTGGCCGAGCGGCGCGTCATCAGCACTTCGACGCCGGCGGCGGTGTCGCGCAGCAGCAGCACGGTGGCTGCCGCGCGCACGGGCGCGGGCTCGCGTGCGGGGTGAATTTGTTGGGAGGAACGGACCATGGGGGGATTATCGGGAGCAGGTGCCGTGCGCGTGTGTCGCGCATAAGCTCATGTGGATTCGGGCATGAGTGCCGCGCCACAATTCGCGCATGCACCGCTTGCCTCGAAGAAAGACTGTCATGGCTCATTCTCCCTTTTCGCGTCGTTCGCTTCTGGTGGCCGCCGCCGCCGCGCTCTTTTCCGCCACGGCCCCGGCCCAGTCGGACTGGCCGCAACAGCCCGTCACGTTGATCATGGGCTTCCCGGCCGGCTCGGGCGTCGACGTTGTCGCGCGCACCATCCAGGAGCCGCTGTCGAAACAGCTGGGCCGCCCCGTCATCATCGACTACAAGTCCGGCGCCGCCGGCAACATCGCCAGCGACTACGTGGCCCACGCCAAGCCCGATGGCTACACGCTCGCCTTCGGCACCGCCGCCACGCACGGCAGCAATGCCGCGCTCTACAAGAAGCTGCCTTTCGACGTGGAGGCCGACTTCATTGCGGTGGCGCCGGTGCTCGACGTGTCGAACGTGCTCACCATCAATCCCGACGTGATCAACGTCAGGACCTTGAAGGAGTTTGTCGAACTGGTCAAGGCCAATCCCGGCAAGTACAACTATGCGTCTACAGGCAACGGCGCGGGTACGCACATGGCGTTTGCCGAGTTCAACTCGCGCCTGGGCCTGAACATGGTGCACGTGCCGTACAAGGGCGGGCCGGAGGCGATCACGTCGGTGGTGCGCGGAGAGACCTGCTGCATCATGAACCAGGTGCAGACGGTGCTTCCGCACTACAAGGCCGGCAAGGTGCGGCTGCTGGGCGTGACCACCGCCACGCCGGTGCCGGCGGTGAAGGAGGTGCCCACCATTGCATCGAGCGGCCTGCCGGGCACCAAGGGTTTCGACAGCTCGATCTGGTTCGGCATCTTCGCGCCCAAGGGCACGGACCCGCAGATCGTCGACAAGCTCAACGCGGCGGTGAAGGCGGTGCTGGAGACGCCGGAGATTCGCGAACGTTTCGAGAGCCAGGGCAACACGGTGCGCATCGAGACGCCAGCCGAGTTCAAGAAGACCGTGCACGCGAATCGCGTGAAGTGGGCTGAAGTTGCCAAGGCGGCGAATATCAGCATCGATTGAGCGCTGCTGTTTCGGGGCTCGCTCACGCCGCCGGGGTACCTTGCTCCGCGAATGTCCCCCGGCCTTCGGCCTCCTCCTTTATTTCGCTGCGCAAGGCACCCCGCCGTCGTGAGCGTTCAGAGCACTTGTTGATCAGCCGGCACAAGCGCTGCGTCCATCGTGCGCAGGGCGCCGGGTGCTCCCCGCAGCGAAATAAAGGAGGAGGGGCGCAGCCCCGGGGGACATTCGCGGAGGGGAGTACCCGGTGGCCTGTGCACACGCCCCGAACAAAGCAGCTCAAAGCGTCTTGGTAAGAGTAACGACGAAGCGCGCCTTGTTGGGCGAGTAGGTCTGCCTGCCGAACGCACCAAAACCCAGGTCGACTCCCGGATTGCTCACCGCAAGATAAGAGCTCTGCTTGTTCGCGCCCTGCACGGAGCCCGCCAGCGACAACCCGTTGCCGAAGTCGTAGCTTGCGCCCACGTTGTAGTCCACATAGCTCTTGTAGCCCAGGCTTCGGATGTCGCTCGACATGTTGGTGTAGCCCACCGCCGCCTTCAGCGTGACCTTCGGAACAATCTCCTTGCTGTAGGCCAGGTTCAGGTAACCCGTGTTCGTGCCCTTCAGGCCCGAGCCGGCCTTGCTGCCCGCATAGCCGAAGTAGTCCTTCGACACCGTGTGCGAATACTTCAGCGTGAAAGAGCCGATGGCCTCGTCGGTGTAGCCCGCGCTGCCGTAGATCTCCGTCGTGTTGCCCGACGAATTGCCAGGGTAGATGTACGTGAGCGCGCCCACGTCCATGTCGAACACGCCGGCCTTGAACTTGTAGCCGCCGTAGATGTCGCTCTCGATGCTGTTGCCCTTGAGCCAGTTCACGCTCGAATTCCAGTTGCCCACATAGAAGCCGCTGTCGCCGAAGGCGTAGTCGAAGCCGCCTTGTATGGCCGGCTTGAAGGCCTTGGTCTTGGCGTAGTCGTTCTTGCCCAGCATGTCCTGGTCTTGACCACGGAACTTGTAGTCGGTGGTGAACGCCACGTTGCCCGAGAGCTGCGCGTTCGCAAGCATCGGCAGGGCGGCCAGGGTGGGGAGAACGAGCACCGGCAGGGCGATGCGGATCAGATGTTTCATTGCTGGAAAAAGCCAACTTGTAGAGGAGCCGGCAGCGTAGGAGCGGGCGTCTAAAAGCCGCGTAAAAAATGCAGGCCGCGGCGCAAAAGTTTCGCCTCGGGCATCGTCATCGCGATCACGCCGGCCACCACGCACCCCAGCCCGATCCACGCCGTGGGCGCGAGCGTTTCGCCGAGGAACAGCACGCCGACCGCCACGCCGATGGGCACGCGCAGGTAGGCCTGCGCGGAAGTCGACATCGGCCCCAGCGTCCTGATGAGGCGGAAGTAGATGGTGAAGGCCAGCGCCGTCGACAGCACCGCCAGCGCCAGCACTGCCGCCATTGATGCGGCCGAAGGCGCCAGCGTCCAGGGCCGGTCGATGGCGAGGCTCGCGGGCAGCAGCATCGCGGTGCCGCTCAGCAGCGAGCCGGCTGCCGGCACCATCGGGTCCAGACCCTTGAACACCCGGCCGAACATCGCGGCGCAGCCGTAGCACACGGCCGCCGCCACCAGCGCGAGTTGCGCGAGCAGCGAATGCCCGAGCCCGTTCAGCGCCTCCAGGCCGACAATCAGGCAGATGCCCGCCAGCCCGGCGCCCACGCCGAAGAAGCGCTGCAGCGTCGGCCTGCCCGCGCTGCCCAGGCCCAGCCCCAGCAGGAAGATGAAGATCGGCGAGGTCGAGTTCAGGATGGTCGCCAGGCCCGCGTCCACGCTGCGCTCGGCCCAGGCGATCAGCGTGAACGGCAGCACGCTGTTCAGGCAGGCCTGCGCCGCGAAGCGGGCCCACATCGCCGGCTCCTTCGGCAGCTTCACGCCGCGCATGCGCAGCACCGCGAGCAGCAGCGCACCGGCAACCAGCGTGCGCGCCGCGATCAGCGTGACCGGCGGGATGGTTGCCACGCCGATCTTGATGAAGGTGTACGAAGCGCCCCAGCAGGTGGCGAGCACCGCGAGGAGCGCCCATTCGAAGGCGGGGTTGACCGGGGCGTGGGAGGCGGAAGAGGGCGTCGATGCGTGCATGGTGCGCCGATCATCCCGGCGGCGGCGCACCGGCACTTCGCCCGCGGGCGAAGCGTGGATGTCGCTGTCAGTGCGGGTGGTCGTGCGGCTTGCCGCCGCCGTTCAGCAGCGTCGCCAGGTCCACTTCCTGTTCGGCCGCCGCGCCGGCGATCACGCGCTGCTCCAGCTCGTCCAGATGCTCCATCGCCACGGCCAGCGCCTTGTCGAGCGACTTGCCGGTGGTCAGCGCCTCGATGATCTGCTCGTGCTCCCGGGGCGCGCAGCTCGCGGCCTCGGCGGAGTCGTAGAGCGCCTTGTACAGCTCGGTGTTCGAAATCAGCCGCTGTATGTATGAGAGCAGCTCGTCGCTGCCCGCCATCTGCGCCAGCAGCAGATGGAAGTCGCCGGCCAGCCGTATCGAGTCTTCGCGCCGGCCTTCCTTGAACGCCTTCTGCTCCGCCTGCACGTGCTTGCGCAGGGCGGCCACCTGCTCGCGCTCGAGGTTGCCGAACAGCGTGGTGATCAGCCCCGCCTCCACGATGCGGCGCGCGCGGTAGATGCCGCGCATGTCGTCGATGGACGGGTTGGGCACGAAGGCGCCGCGGTTGTGCTCCAGCACCAGCCGCTTTTCGGAGCCCAGCCGCGCCAGCACCTTGCGCACCGCGCCGCGCGTGCAGCCCAGGGCCTCGGCCAGCGCGCGCTCGCGCAGGGGGGTGCCGGGGCGCAGCTTGCCGCTGAGCAGGGCCTTGGAAACGGCGGCGTAGACGCGTTCGTCCACGTTCGCGTCTTCGGCGTCGATGGGTTCCGGGGCGGGGGAGGGCGCTGGGGTTCGGCGGGTGGCGGCAGGCATGGGCACCGGATTATTGCCTGCGGCCCGCGCCTACGGGAAAGCCCCCGGATTGACTCGGCCGGCCCGCCTCCCTACCATTCGCTCCGTTTGGTTAACCAAAATAAATATGTATGGTTGACCAAAATTAATCAACATTCCCAACCAAACCATGATTCGAGGCTCCCGATGAAATCCGTCAAATGGCTGGCAGCGCTGCCGGTGCTCGCCTTCTTCAGCGGCGGATGGCTGTCGTCCGTCGCGCCCACCTTCGTGCTCGGCATGCCGTTCCTGATGGTGTGGAACGTCAGCTGGCTGGTGCTGACCTCGCTGATCATGGTGGTCATCGACCGCGCCGAAGGCGACATCGACGCACCCGCTGCCGGAGGCACGCCATGAACGCCGCGCTGGCAGTCATTGCGCTGTTCGTGATCGGCGCGCTGGGCCTGGCGGTGCTGGCGCGGCGCGGGCGCACCATGAGCCTGGAGCAATGGGCGCTCGGCGGTCGCGGGCTGGGCGCCATCATGGTGTTCCTGCTGATGGCGGGCGAGTCGTTCTCCACCTTCACCTTCCTGGGCGCGAGCGGCTGGTCTTACAGCAAGGGCACGCCGGCCTTCTACATCCTGGCGTACGGCGGGCTGGCCTACCTCATGGCCTTCTGGATGCTGCCGGCGGTGTGGCGCTACGCCACCACGCACAAGCTGGTGTCGTTCTCGGACTTCTTCGCGCACAAGTACGACAGCCGGCCGCTCGGCGTGCTGGTGTCCGTCGTCGCGCTCATGGGCATGGTGGCGCTCTTGACCATCCAGCTGCGCGGCCTGGGCATCATCGTGTCGGAAGCTTCATACGGCTCCATCGCGCCGCAGGTGGCGATCTGGATCGGCACGGTGGTGATGGTGAGCTACATCCTGTTCTCGGGCATCCACGGCTCGGCCAGCATCGCCATCGTGAAGGACGTGCTGATCCTTGCGCTGGCGGTGTTCCTCGGCATCTACCTGCCGTGGCACTACTACGGCGGCGTCACGCCCATGTTCACCGCCATCCACGCGGCCAACCCCACTTTCTTCGAGTTTCCCAAGGAGGGCCTGAACCTCACCTGGTACAACTCGACCATCCTGCTGACGGCGCTGGGCTACTACCTGTATCCGTTCAACCTGACCTCGGTGTATGCGGCCAAGAGCGCCAGCGCTGTGCGGCGCAACACCATCCTGATGCCGCTGTACCAGGTGGTCATCGCCTTCCTGTTCCTGGTCGGCTTCGCGGCCATCCTGCAGGTGCCGGGGCTCAAGGGCTCGGAGGTCGACCTGGCGCTGTTCGGCCTGGTGAAGCACACCTTCGACCCGTGGTTCGTCGGCGTCATCGGCGGCACGGGCGTGCTCACCGCGCTGGTGCCGGGCTCGATGATCCTGCTCACGGCTTCCACCGTGATCGGCAAGAACGTCTACAAGGAAGGCTTCGCGCCCCATGCCACCGACAAGCAGGTGTCGCGCGTGGCGCGCGGCGTGCTGCCGGTGTTTGCGCTGGTGGCGGTGTACTTCGTGCTGCGCGGCGGCACCACCATCGTGGCGGTGGCCATCTTCGCGTCGAGCCTGCTCACGCAACTGCTGCCCTCGCTGCTGTTCAGCCTCATGAAGAAGCCGTTCGGCAACAAGCATGCAGCCTTCGCGGGCATCCTGGCCGGCGGCGCGGTGCTGGGCTTCATGATGACCACGGGCTCGAACCTGGGTACGCTGTTCCCCGCGGCACCGGTCGTGTTCAAGTCGCTCAACACCGGCCTCGTGGCGCTGGCGACCAACGCGCTGGTGTTCGTGCTGGTGGCGCTGTGCACGCCGCGCATCCTGCCGCGCGGCGCCGCGCCGCAGCCCGCCTGATGACTTTCAAGGAACCCGTCGCCATGTCTTCGCTGCTGATTCGCAATGTGCGCCCCATGGGCGCTTCCCCGGTCGACGTGCTGGTGCAGGAAGGGCGCATTGCCGGTGCCGGGCCCGCGCTGGCCGCGCCCGCCGGCATTGCCGTCGAAGAGGGCGGCGGCGCCTTGCTGCTGCCCGGCCTCGTCGAAGGCCACACCCACCTCGACAAGACCATGTGGGGCATGGACTGGTACCGCAACGAGGTCGGCACCAACCTCACCGACAAGATCGAGAACGAGCGCGCCTTCCGCCACGCGAGCGGGCACGACGCCGCCGCGCAGTCGCTGGTGCTGGCCAAGGCCTTTCTCGCGCTCGGCACCACGCGGCTGCGCACGCACGTCGACGTCGACACGCAGGCCGGCCTGCGCCACCTCGAAGGCACCCTGCGCACGCGCGAGGCGCTGCGCGACGTCCAGCAGATCCAGGTCGTCGCCTTCCCGCAGTCGGGCCTGCTGGGCCGGGCGGGCACGGCCGAACTGCTCGACCAGTCATTGGCGATGGGCGCCGACGTGCTCGGCGGCCTCGACCCCTGCGCCATCGACGGCGACCCGGTGAAGTCGCTCGACGTGCTGTTCGGCATTGCCCACAGGCACCAGCGCCCTGTCGACATCCACCTGCACGAACCCGGCGCCATGGGCGCCTTCTCGCTCGACCTTATCCTGCAGCGCACCGAGGCGCTGGGCATGCAGGGCAAGGTGGCCATCAGCCACGGCTTCTGCCTCGGCGATGTGAGCGAACGCGAGCGCGACGCGCTGCTCGCACGCATGGCCAGGCTGGGCGTGGTGCTGGTCACCAGCGCGCCGCCCTCGCGCACCGTGCCGCCGCTCATGGCCTGCCGTCAGGCCGGCGTGACGGTGGTCGGCGGCAACGACGGCATCCGCGACACCTGGTCGCCCTACGGCAACCCCGACATGCTGGAGCGCGCCATGATCATCGGCCTGCGCTACAACCTGCGCCGCGACGACGAGATCGAAGTGGCGCTCGACACCGTCACGCACGCCGGCGCGCGCGGCTGCGGCTTCGAGGCCTATGGCCTGGTGCCCGGCAACCGCGCCGACCTGGTGCTGGTCGATGCGCAGACCGTCGCTCATGCCGTGGTCTCGCGGCCCGTGCGCAAGCTGGTGGTGGCGGGCGGGCGCATCGTGGCGCGCAACGGCGTGCTGCAGGCCGACCTGGCTGCCTTGTGAGGGCAGCGCGAAGTCGTGACGCAGGCGTCGCCTTTGCGGTTGTGATCGTGCTGGTGGCGCTCAACCTGCGCGCCTTTCTCACGTCGAGCAGCCCGCTGCTCGAGCCCATCCGCCTTGCCACCGGCATCGGCTTTCATGCGGTGGCGCTGCTCACCGTGCTGCCGATGTTCGCGATGGGGGCCACGTCGCTGTGCGGCGCGGCGGTCGGCCAGCGCATCGGCGCGCGCGGCGGCGTCGCGCTCGGGCTCGGAGCCATCGCGTTGGCTTGCGCGAGCCGCTATGTGGCGGGCGGCGCGGCTGCGCTGCTGTGGAGTGCGGCGCTCGCGGGTGCGGGCGTCGGGCTGGTGCAGGCGCTGATGCCTGGCGTGGTGAAGCAGGCCTACCCGGCGCGCATCGGCGTGATGACCGGGCTGTACTCCGCCGCCATCATGGGCGGCGGCGGGCTCGGCGCCATCGCCAGCCCGTGGGTGGCGCATGCAGTCGGCGGCGCGCGGCCCGACTGGCACGCGGGCCTTGCCATATGGGCCCTGCTCGCGACCTTCGCGCTGTTGTATTGGCTGAACATGCGTCGCATGGAATTCACCGTTGCCGATGCGCCGCGCCAGAACCTCTCGTGGCTGCGCTGCTTCGCAAGCCGCCGCGCGTGGCTTCTTGCTGCGTGCTTCGGCCTCATCAACGGCGGCTACACCAGCCTCGTCGCATGGTTGCCGCACTTCTACGCACAGCAGGGCTGGACCGCCCAGCAGGGCGGCTCGGTCCTCGCGCTGATGACGGCCGCACAGGTGATTGCCGCGCTTGCCATGCCCGCCATCGCGCGCAGCCGGGGGCGCGATCTGCGGCCCTGGCTGGCGCTCACGCTCGCGGCGCAGCTGGCGGGCTTTTGCGCGCTGACCTTCGATGCGCCCGTGCCGGCCGTCGCCATCGCGGTGGTGCTGGGCTTCGGCCTGGGCGGTGCCTTCTCACTGTGCATGGTGCTGGCGCTCGACCACCTGCCCGACCCCGCGCAGGCCGGCGCGCTCGCTGCCTTCATGCAGGGCGTGGGCTTCATGATCGCGGCGCTCGCGCCCTTCGTTACCGGCTGGGTGCGCGAGCACACCGGCGGCTTCACGATGGCGTGGGCCTACCTGGCCGCCGTGGTCGTGGTGCTGCTGCCGCTGGTGCTGCGCTTCGATCCGCGCCGCTATGCCGCTGCCACGGCCGGGCTGTTCGGCCCGCAGCCGCAGCCGCGCCACGGCGCTGCCCATCCAATTGCCGCACTCGACAGCGCCACGACCGGAAAGACCTGAGCACCACCATGTACCAACAAGAATTCATGCAACGGGCACTGGCCCTGTCGGCGCAGGCATTGACGCAGCCCGGAACCGAGCCCTTCGGCGCCGTCGTCGTGAAAGACGGCGCGATCGTCGGCGAAGGCTTCAATCATTCCGTCGCGCACTCGGACCCGACCTCCCACGGCGAGGTGGAAGCCATTCGCGACGCCTGCCGCAGGCTGGGCACCGTCGACCTGTCGGGCTGCGAGCTCTACACATCGTGCGAGCCCTGCGCCATGTGCGCGGCGGCCATGCACATCGCGGGCATCGCGAGGCTGTATTACGCGGCGTCGCTGGCGCAGTCCGGCCAGGCCTTCGAGGGCGTGACGGTCGAGGCGCGGCACCCCATCGACGTGGAGGCGCTGCGCGCCGAGGCCGGTGCGCCGCTCGACGAACGCCGCCTGCCCGCCGAGCAGAAGCTCGATGGCGAGGCCGTTCGCATCCTTGCGGAGTGGGCTGCGACGCGACGGGCAAGGTAGAGCAAACGTATTCGGCATGCCCCGGTCCATGCGAACCTCCGGTCTCTGTAGCGGGCCGATGCATCGCACTACACTGCGGCCATGCAAGCAAAGAAGGAAGCTCCGCGCAGCCTCCAGCCCGTGGTTGAACTCCGCAAGGAGGGCGCTTTCTATGCCTATTCGGTTCGTGCTCCCCGCTACAAGGGCGTGATACCGCCCAGCTCATACAGCAACGGCGGCTTCCCGACGCTTGCCGATTCCCTGCTCGACGTGGCGCGGGCGCTGGGCGGCAACTTCCATCGCATCTACGTGCGGCTCGACGGCTACTGCGTCGGCGAGCGCGACATTGCCGAGCTGCAGGAGGCGCCCGAGAAAGTCGCCGCTGCGCTGAGAGCCGATTGCCTGGCCGCCAGCGCCGCCGAGCAGGCCAGCGCCCTCGTGCTGGAGTCGGAGCGCCTTCCCGGCCACTAGCGCGGCGCGCCGCAACGGCTTGGTGCAGGAACCGTCCTACCCACGATTTGCGTCTTGTTCGGCATCCAGCGCCGCGATTGCGCTGAAAAACCGCGTCATGGCAACCTACGAGTCCGTCCTGCAGGAGACCGGCCGCTTCGAGGTCGTGGATGCGCGCGAGCGTTCGCACACGGTCATCGAGAGCACGGAGTGCCTGGTGCGCGTGAGCATCTCCAAGCGCTATCCGACCATCAAGGGCGCGGTGAGCTACAGGCTGCTCGACGGCACGCCGCTGCGCCGCTCGAAGCGTGGCTTCTTCGACACCATGGACGGAATGAACCGCTTCTTCGTAGTGAACGCGGTGGAGACGCCGGAAGAGTCGGTGTGCCGATGAGCTTTGGCGATCAGTCCCAGGCCGGCGACAGGCCGGCCGGGTCGGTCAGGCGTTCGCCACGGTCGAGCGCGGCAATCTGCGCCATCTCCGCGTCCGTCAGCTTGAGCTGCTGCGCGCGCAGGTTGCCTTCGAGGTTCGCGCGCTTGGTGGACGACGGAATCACCGCGTAGCCCAGCTGCATCGCCCATGCCAGCGTGACCTGCGCGGTGGTCGCGCCGTGCGCCTTGGCAATCGCATCGATCACCGGATCGTTCAGCACCTTGCCGTAGGCCAGCGTCATGTAAGAGGTGATGTGGATGCCCTGGCTCTTCGCGAACTCCGCCACCTTGCGGTTCTGCAGGTACGGGTGCAGCTCGATCTGGTTGGTGGCGATGTTCTGCGCGCCCACGGTAGCGATGGCTTCCTTCATGAGCGCGATGTTGAAGTTGGACACGCCGATGTGCCTGGTGAGCCCCTGCGCCTTGGCATCTGCCAGCGCGCCCATGAATTCGGCCACCGGCACCGCATTGCCGGGCGAGGGCCAGTGGATCAGCGTCAGGTCGACGTGGTCCGTGCGCAGCTTGGCGAGGCTGTCTTTCAGGCTGGGCACCAGCTTGTCTTTGGCGTAGTTGTCGGTCCAGATCTTGGTGGTGATGAACAGGTCTTTGCGCGCCACGCCGCTTTCGGCAATGGCCTGGCCCACCTCGGCTTCATTGCCGTAGATCTGCGCCGTGTCGATGGTGCGGTAGCCCACGTCGAGGCCGTTCTTCACAGAGTCGATCACCACCTGGCCCTTCAGGCGGAAGGTGCCGAGGCCGAAGGCGGGAATGGGGTTGCTGTTGTTCGTATTCATGTGTTGTCCTTGTGCGTTGAAAAAAGAGAAGAAGAAAAAAAAGAAGTTCAGTGGCCGGCCGGCACCGGCCCCGAAGCGCGAACCGGAATGCCGGCACGGCGGTCGAGCACGCCGCTCCATTGCGTGAGGGCCAGCGACACGAGCACAACAAGTGCGCCAATCCACGGCGTGTGCATCAGCCCCAGGTGCGTCACGATCAGCCCACCGGCCCAGGCCGCGCCGGCAATGCCCAGGTTGAAGGCCGCGATGTTCAGGCCCGAGGCCACGTCCACCGCCTGCGGCGTGAAGCGCTCGGCCTGCTTCACCACATACACCTGCAGCCCCGGCACATTGCCGAACGCCACCGCGCCCCACATCAGCACCGCCAGTAGCGCCAGCCACTTGTGCGGCGCCGCGAAGTTGAACACCAGCAGCACGGCCGCCAGCAGCGCGAAGATGACCTTCAGCGCCGGAATGGGGCCCATGCGGTCGGCCAGCTTGCCGCCCCAGATGTTGCCGACCGCCACCGACACACCGTACACCAGCATCACCCAGCCCACGGCGCCCGCGCTGAAGCCCGACACGTCAGTGAGGATGGGCGCCAGGAACGTGAACGGAATGAACGAGCCGCCATAGCCGATGGCCGTCTTCGCGTACACCAGCAACAGGCGCGGCTCTGCCAGCACCTTGGCCTGCTGCGCCAGCGAGGCCGGCGGCGTGTGGCGGATGTTGGAGGGCACGAAGACCCAGCTGCCGACGAAGGCGACAACGCCCAGCGCGGACACGGCCAGAAAAGTCTCGCGCCAGCCGAAGTGCTGCCCGATGAACGTGCCCAGCGGCACGCCAGTGACCAGCGCCACCGTGAGGCCCGTGAACATGATCGCGATGGCGCTCGCCGCCTTTTCCTTCGGCACCAGGCCGGTGGCAATCGTCGAGCCGATGGAGAAGAAAACCCCGTGCGCCAGCCCCGTGAGCACGCGGGCGGCAATCAGCGATTCATAGCTCGGCGCCTTCCACGCCAGCAGATTGCCGACCGTGAACAGCGCCATCAGCCCGAGCAGCAGCGCCTTGCGCGGCAGCTTGCCCGTGAGGGCCGTGAGCACCGGCGCGCCGATGGCGACGCCCAGTGCATAGAGGCTGACCAGCAGGCCGGCGGAGGGGAGGCCGATGTGGAGGTCGGTTGCAACTGTGGGGATGAGGCCAACGATGACGAACTCGGTCGTTCCGATGGCGAAGGCGCTGAGGGTTAGCGCCAGTAGGGCGATTGGCATGAGGGCACTCCTTCTTGGATGGGGAGGAGTGTCTTGCGGTTACCTTTGCGGATAAATGGGGGTTGGGGCAGAAGATAGTTGCTTCCTAGTCAAAGATGATTTTTGCCTCCGATGGTTGCCGAATTGGACCTCCTGCCAGCGTGGAGAGTCGTCTTATCCAGTGCTCGCATAGTCGTGAGAGATGGGAGGAAGGCTTGGGGCGGCACGGGTTGCGCGAGAGAGACCGTTTGAGGATGCTGAAACAATCTGGTCTAACATCCGGACACAAAGTCTAGGAGGAGATCCAGTTGGAATCATCCCGCCACCCCACCTTTCGTTCGGGGCGACGATGCAATAGTGCAGCGCTATGCCCAGTGATGCCGCCGTCACTGGACGCAGGATCGCGAATGGCCTGCCGCACGTTCGGACTATGTGGGTTTCTCTCCTTCGAGCCCGATTTGCTGTTCGCGCACGAGCCAAAACCTTTGCGCAGGAGGGCTTCTTGACCCAACGATTGCGCTTCTTGCTCGACACGAACGTGTTGATACCGCTGCAGGACTCGTTTCAAGTTTTAGAACAGAACCTCGCGAACTTCGTTCGCTTGGCGAGTGTGGGGGGGCATCCGTTGCTCTACCACCCCGCAACAATCACCGATCTCGAACGTGATGTCGACGAACGTCGCCGTGAGCGCAGTCTGCAGCGCATCAAGCAGTACCCAGCGTTGGAGTGTGTGGCTTCCTGTCCTTGGAATACACCCACCACAAACGCAAACGACGCATGCGATAACGAAATTCTGTACGCGCTTGAGTGCGATGCTGTGCATGCACTTGTCACGGAGGATCGACGCATCCATGCCAAGGCCAGAGTTCGTGGCCTTAGTGATCGTGTCTACACGATCCAGACAGCGGAGGACTGGCTTCGGCGCTTGCATGAACCCCGCCAAGTCTCTCTGCCGAACATCCAAGATGTGCCTCTCCACAGTCTGACGCCACTGTTGGCATCCACGTTCTTCGATAGTCTGCGAGAAGGCTACGACGGATTTGATGATTGGTTTCGCCGCAAAGCACGAGAGAATCGCATGGCTTGGGTCTATCGAGACGAAAGTGAAACCCTGGCTGCGATATGTGTTTACGCCTCGCAAACCGATGAGCGGATCAATGAAGCCGGTGAGCAACTGGCTGGCCACGCGTTGAAGCTCTGTACCTTCAAGGTAGGGGAGGCTGTCAGAGGTCGAAAAATCGGTGAGCTTTTTCTCAAGGCGGCGTTCCGTTTCGCCACGGAGAATGCCTGTGAGCATGTATTTATCCATGCTGATCCGGAGCGGCACGACTACCTGATTCGCCTGCTACAAGACTTTGGTTTTGCAGAGCGTGGACAGTATGCTGGCGATCTCGTGCTGGTTAAACCACATCCCCAAGTTGCTCCTACTTGGGACACACTGCCACCACTCGATTACACGCGCCGCTTCTTTCCTCATTTCCGAAAAGATGGCTCGGTTCAGAAGTTCCTGATTCCGATCCAACCACCATTTCACGAAACCCTTTTTCCAGACTACAAGTCTCAGCAGCAGCGGCTCTTTGGCGTCATAGGCAACGTAGGCAATGCGATCAAGCTGGCTTACCTTTGCCATGCGCAAACTAACGCGATCCATCCAGGGGATGTTGTACTTTTCTATCGCACGGAAGACGAGAAAGCTGTGACATCCATCGGAGTGGTAGATCGGTTCGAAATCTTGAGTGACGCGGCGAAAATCGCTAGCTTGGTTAGCCGTCGTACTGTCTACGCGCTCGACGAGATCGAGGCAATGGCAAATCGAAAAACCAAAGTAATCCTCTTCCGGCTGGTGGAGCACCTACCGCATTCTGTTTCCTATGACCGTCTCATCCATGAGCGCGTAGTCACTGGCCCGATTCAATCCATTCGTAAAGTCTCCGATGTCGCTTTTTCTCGAGTGCTCGCCGCCGCAGGTCGGTAGGGCCATCTTGTTGTCGATCAAACCAAAATATTCAGATCTCATTCTGTCCGGCAAGAAGCGCGTTGAGTTTCGGCGAGCATGGGCCGCGGAGGAGGTAAAACTCATCGCTATTTATGCGAGTTCTCCAGTACAGCGAATTGTTGCTCTTGTCGAAGTTGAAGAAGTGATTAAGGGATCATCCACTGCGCTATGGAGCTACTGTATAGAGAGAGGAGGGGCGTTGACTCGGCGTGAACTCTTCGACTATTTTGAGGGGAAAAAGCAGGGATGTGCGATTCTGTTGGGTGCGCTACGAAAGCTGAACAGACCTCTCGACCCCAGATCACTGTTCAAGGAATTTACACCGCCGCAATCTTTCCGATATCTCACATCGACCGAGCTCGAGAAAATCGAGAAAAAGACTGCAACTGATAAAGGCCCAGCATGACGATTTTTATCGCGGGTGTCCACGGTGTCGGCAAGACGTACTTAGCAAAACAGGCCACTTTTCGACTCGGCCTGAAGTACGCGACTGCTAGTCAATTGATTAGAGAGGAGCGAGGGCACACCTCTTGGAATTCCAGCAAGCGGGTCGATGAAGTCGCGGCCAATCAGGCAGCGCTGGTCGCTGCGGTGGCTCGAATCAAGGCTGATAAACATGCATTAGTGCTGGACGGTCACCTCGTTCTGAGAAAAGAAGTCGGTCAACACCAGCGACTGCCTGATTCGGTCTTTCGCGATCTCGGCTGCACCTCCATCATCTTGCTAGCGTGCGCGACTCCCGTTGTCTTGGAGCGACTTGTGGCCAGAGGGGATAGCAGCTGGGATGAGGCCGAGATGACCTCCTTCGCTAGGGCCGAGGCTGAACATGCTGAGTCTGTTGCGAGTTCGCTTCGAATCCGGTTGATCGAGCTGAATTCCCCTTCGACAGATGAGTTCGATGAGGCGCTTAAGCAGGTGTTGTAGACGTGTACTGCGCGAGCACTTTGCGATTGAGCCGTTTGCCTTCGCTGTCAGTCTGAGAACCCCGATACAAGAATCCGACTCCTCTCAAAGAAGTGAATACCAGAACCAAGGCTCAAAAAATCGGCGCGCAGGGGCATAAATGGCTCTTCGCGCATGTGGAGGAACATCCCCACTGGTTGTCGCGAGACCTGGGAGAGGATTTCGGGATTGACGCGGAGTTTGAGCTCACGGAAAACGGACTGCGTGGAGATATCTTGAAGGTGCAGATCAAGACGTCGGAGAGGGTGGAATGCAGTGATGCAGGTGTGAAGTTCATCATCGAACGGCGGTACTTCGAGTACGCAGACGTGTGCCGAATTCCGGTGATATTCATACGAGTTGATCTTGAGACTCGCCAAGCTTGGTATCTTTGGCTTCAGGATTGGCTTCTACAACAGCGAGCCTCTGACAACTCGCTGATGGAAGGCCAGCAGTCTTGGGCAATTTGGGTGCCACAGCGCCAGACAGTGCATGCAGGTCTATCGGGCGACCTTAAGGCGATTGCCCGATGGGAGGGGAAGGCACAGCTTGCGTTGAGTTTGATGGGAACAATGCGAGCCGCAGCAGCAATAAACGATTTTTCGACGATGCGGTTGCTCGCAGATGCAGTCGCCGGCAGTTCGGGCGGGCTGGGGCAAGCTGGTCTGAACGCTCTGATTGACCAAGCTGTCAGGCTTGGAGAGCGTTTGCGGGGAAGTCTCGAAGGCAATGTGGTGTTTGCGCAGCTGCTCGAGATGGTGCGACGTATAGGCGGAGTGGTTACGGCTCCTACGATTGATCGGATAGTTTTACGGGGCGATACCTACTCCCGAATCGGGCTCACTGCCCTCGGAATTTTGTACGACGAGCATTTCGCACATATCACGTCACTTGCATTGCCCATGAGGTTCATGAACATCGAACCTCGAGTTGCCTACTACTGTGCGTTCCGAGAGGCATACCCCGGCCAAGAGTCAGTTGACCCCTCTGTCGATCCTTCTGGGTTTTACTTCGCTGGCCTGCAATATCTTCGCCCGGAAATGCATTGGGATAAGTACGCGAATCGAGGTCCATCAGCCCTCCTGGATTATTTGGTGCCCTTTACAAACTCGGAGTTGGAATAATGGCGCGAGGCAAAGTAGGAACTCTGAAGAAAATTTCCATTTATTATTCGCGGAACATCGTTGAGCTTTAGGGCAACGATCTCATCGATATACTGCGCCCGTCGCGCTAGGTGGCGCGACCGGGTTTGGAAGCCTGATGAAGCCCCTGCGAATCTTGGAGTCCATTTCATGGCTGAATCCGCTCGTACCCGCGCGCAACCTCGCATTCCTTCCGCTTCTCTAAATCCCGAGTCATGTGTTCTCGACGACCTTGCCTTACAAGCCTGCGACGACGCCGACACTCTCAACGACGTGATGCGCGCCTACAGCGCACTCAAGAAGCTCGTCGACACCAGCGCCCTGAACGACAGCGAGGTGCTCACTCCCAGCCGCACCGAACTGAGCGCCTTGCTCGGCTTGCTCAACGACGCGCTGCTGGTCCGTATCGATACCGTCAATAGCGCCACCAGCGCAGTGCGTGAAGCGCTGCAACAAAACATCGGCAGCACCCAGTAGCACCGGGCGCGTGCCCTGACAACGGGCACGCGCCCACCGGCTACGCTGCGCATCGCGCTTTTCCTCTTTTCTCCACGACAAAACCGATGCCAGTTACGCCCGTCGCCGACAACAAGCCCGAGGCCATTCCCACCGCCGCCTGGGCCCGTCTGCGCGACATGGTCGCGGCGCGAACCCCTGCGGACGGCCGTACCAATGCGCTGTACCCGAGGCTGCGCTGCTACCGGTTCTCGCGCCCGGCGCGTTACGAGAAAACCCAGCGCCTCACGCCGGGGGGGTAGTGGTCCTGCAGGGCCGCAAGACCGCGCACCTCGGCGACCGTCGTTCGCTCGACTACGGCGCCACGCAGTGCCTGGTGCCGGGGCCGAGGTTGCGTGCCTCGGCACGGTCGTCGGGGCGAGCGCCGAGCATCCGCACCTTGCGACCAAATTCGAGGGTGCTCGAATCCATCCGCGTCACCGTGGAACCGGCGGCTGGTAGAGCGGGTCGCCCTTTTGACACGGGCATTCGTGTGGGCAGGCCGGAAGGAAATCGATATTTACGCGCTTCACCAAGTCGCTTCCCTCTGGGGCCGGGATGGCGGCGACATACCCTTTGGTGGGCAAGTCGACTTCGCGCACGTCGAATTGCAGGTCTTCCCTGAGGACTCTCGCGACGTTCCTGGCGCGCTTCACCCCTAGATTGCTCGCGTCGTGCTCGCCGAATGCCGCTTGCGTTGAAAGAAAAAGCGACTCGCGATTCGGATACTGCAATCGGAGCATGGCCGTCCAATTGGCGAGCTTGAGAACCTCCTTGGACGGAACGGTCGCCGAGTTCCTCTCAAACACGATGCCGATGGTTCTGATGGGGTTGCAAGCCCATGTGGTCGGCGCAAGCAGAACAGCAAGAGATGCAAGAAGGCATCTCGGAAAAATTTGCCAGCAGCCTTTCATTTTCAAGCCTCGGCTCGGCGCCGTGCTCGATGTGAAGCCAGGTCGGGCTGCACTCGCATCAACGCTCCAACCGTCGGGCCGATCGGGATTGCAGCCCGGCAGTTTCGAGGTCTTCAGGTTCGGACATAGCTTTATGGCCGCAAAGTCGTTGACTACGAGGTCTGCACTTTTCCTCTCTCGGTAGCTAAGTGCAAACCGCTTGGCTTCGGTGGGCACGGGAAAAAGACCTTTCAACGCGTGCGTCGTGTTGTCGGCTCTCCGAAGGCGCCTATCTGACATGAACATTCGTGCGGACAAGCAGGAAGAAAGTCGAGTTGCACGGCCCTGACGCCTTGGCTCTTCTCCAACTCCTTGAGGTACGCGGACGCAGACTTTTGTACATGGCCTCGCTCCGGCAGATAGATCTTTGCTCCATCGAACAGAAGGTTTTCCCGGAGAACACGAGCAACATTGCGTGCCCGCGCCATTGCAAGGTTGCTTGGAGAGTTTTCGCCAGGTTCTGCCGAAGCGCTGATGTCGATAGATTCATGGTTCGGATATCTCGCATGCAGGTCGGCCATCCAGCTAGCAAGCCTCGACACCTGCGCTGCGGATACGGTCGCGGAGTCGCGATCGAAGTACACACCAATGACCTTCATCGGACTGCAGGCGTGAACCGAGGGCGTGGAAACCAATGACAAGAAGATTGCGGTCATACGCCAAATGGCTGGGCGATATCTTTTCATGGCACTCCAAGTGTGTAAGCCACGATGCTGTCGGCATTGGAAAGAAGGGCGGCGTGGTTTTCGCTGGTCACGCGCCGCCTTGAGTTTGCTGTCCCGTTCCAGGTGTCATTCGATCCGAAGGTGTCGTTGAAGTGGGTCACTTCGTGAAGCAGCACCACGAGCTGCGAGTTGGCATCCATGACTACACCAGTGTCAAAGTTGACCACGTTGTCTTCGTAGTAGCAGAAGGGAAGAGCGATCACCGACCAAGACAACTCTGCGCATCATCCTGAAACCTCCCTTTTGTGTGCGGGAGTTGTAGGAGGAAGCGCGCGTTGACACTGTTGCCCACTGTCAACTGGCTAGAAATTCTTCACGCGGGCCCTGGTTTTCAACGCTTGGAGTGGCGCGGAGTCTGCCAATGAAGGCCTGCAGCATTGCAGGCCAGGTCGGTTCGCAAGTGGCGGCCTGTCGCGCAGTCCCCTACGGCTGCACGGCCAGGAGCACGGCGTGCGTCAGCAGGTGGGCAATCATTGCCGCCTCCAGGCCATGCCGCCAGAAGAGGTATCCGGCCACCAGGCCGAATGCGGCGTTGGCCCCGACGATGTAGGCCACGAGGCCGGCACTCGGCGCGCCCGCCAAGGCAAAGGCGGCCGGCAGGTGCCCCACGCCGAACAACAGTGCGCTGCCCGCGATGGCGACCCAGAAGATCCACGCGGGTGGCGTGGCGCGCCCTTGCCGTGCTGCAGCGCGCCACAGGGCCCAGGCCATCGCGCTCATCAGGCCCCAGCGCACGAGGACTTCTTCCGTGATGCCGCCGTAGAGAAAGCGCACGACGGGCGGCAGCGTCACGCCTTGCAGCGCTCCGGCGGCATCGGCCGCGAGGCGCGTGATGGACCAGAGGAGCGCGGCGCCAAGCAGCCCGCCAACGATGCCTGGAAGCCACTGTGCGCGAAGCATGCTCCACGCCGGCCTCGACCCGGCCAGCGCCGCCAATGCCGGCGCCTGCAAACCGACCCCGGGTGCCAGCCTGGCACCGGCGTATGCCGCCAGTGCCAGCAGCATGGCGCTCTGCATGCCCGAGGCCACGCTCACGACCCACATCGGCAGCGGCAGTACCTTGCCCGCCAGGATCTCGGGCACTGCGAGCCATGCGACGGCGATCACCCCGGGAAGGCCTGCGCAAAAGGTTGCCGCGAATACTCGTCGAGTCAAGACTGCTCCTCCTTCTATCGCTATGGGACTGCGTCGCCGCCGTGATCGCCCGAGCCGGCCTGCCACGGTCGCAGGCTCATTCGGCGATCACTTTGAGTGTCACATCTCTTTGCGCGTCGATCTCCGCACGCGTGAAGGGCAGTTCCACCCATTCGCGGCGGGCAAACCGTTCGGTCTGGTCGGCGAACCAGGGGGAGCCGGGGTCGGTCGACTGGGAGTAGGCGAGGAATGCCCTGGCGCGCGGCCCCTCCGCCGTGAACCCTACCGACTGCAGGTAGCTGGTCCCGTGCACGGCTTCGCGCAGGCCGCTTCCGGTGGCATCGACGCTCATCATCATGTTGTACACGCCCAGTTCCTCATGTCCGCCGGGAACGGGGATGCGCCGCCCGCCCCGCGTCGCGCCCTGGACGTCTCCCCAGCGCCGGTCCGCAGTCCAGCCCCTGGCTGCGACGTTGCGCACCGCGGCCTCCATGGCCGCACGCACCTGGGCCGCTACCTCGGGCTGTTCCACGCGCAGGCCGCGCGGCGTGTTCACGGGGTCGGAGGGATCGAATGCAACGCGCCAGACGTCCGGGCCCTGCTGCAGGAACGACAGCGCGAAATCTTCCATGTACCCATAGCCGATGCCGACATCCAGGCCTGCCGTGCGGTCCCATGACTTGAGCGCCGCGCATGCCTGGCTCATCTCGGCAGTGGCTTCGGGCGACCTGCTGCCGCCTGGGCATAGCGAGAGCATGTCGTCGAGCACCAGCTCCGCCAGGTACACGCGGTTGTCCAGCACCATGGCCTCGACCTGGTCCTGCGATACGCGTCGGGTGGGCAGCCCGTTGCGCGGCTGCAGGGCGGTCTGCAGCCACGACAGGCCCTGACGCGTGCGCAAGCCTTGCCGGGAGCCCGCGATGCTCACCAGTGGAGAGAAGCCCTCGAGCGGAGCCTGGGGGTTGGTCAGCCAGGCGCTGTCGTTCGAGTTGTGGACGTAGTCGTGGCGCTCCAGCAGCGGCAGAGCCTTGCCTGCAAAAATGCCGGCCTGCGGCGCGGCAGGGTCGTTCGCCCATTGGCAGCGCGTCGTGTCGCCTCGCAGCACGGGGGCGGGGAGGTCCTTCAACGCGTCGGAGCCGGTGGCCTGGCAGTCGGCCAGCATTTGCGCGGAGACATTCGGCGTGGGCGTTGCGCTCATGAACAGCGTCCGCCCGGAGGCATCCGCCGCCAGGGTGTTGTTCCACGGGTTGCCCACGATGCGCAGCACGGCGTCTTTCATCTCGTCGAGCGAGCGGGCCCGGTTCATGGCCAGCCACTGGTCGGCCAGGCGGTGGTTGTCCGTGTTGGTATCTCGCACGGTGTAGGCGTGCTGGCTGTCCCAGCGCAGCGGCCCATGGGCGATGACGGTGCCGAAGTCGGTGTTGTAGTAGGCGTGTTCGCGTGCCGCGATGCGCCCGTCGGGCTCCCGTACGTCGATCTTGAACACCTTGCGCTCCATGGGCCTGCTTTGCCCATCCACCATGTAGCGCGTGGGGTCCGCGGGGTCCAGGCGCAACTGGTGGAAGGTGAGGCGCGCCGCCGTGTTCGTGGTGTGCGTCCAGGCAAAGTCGCGTGTGAAGCCGATGCCCACGATCGGCAGGCCGGGCAGGCTCGCGCCCATCACGTCCATGCGGCCGGGAATGGTCAGGTGCAGCTGGTACAGGCGCAGCACGCCGGCCCAGGGAAAGTGCGGGTTGCCCAGCACCATGCCGCGCCCGTTGGCGGTGGCGTCGCTGCCCAATGCCATGGCATTGCTGCCCGTGCTGGGCTTTTGCACCAGTGCCTGGAGCGCGCTCGCCCCGGAAATCTGCGGCGCGCCTTGTGCGGCATTGCCGCCGCGCTGCGGCGGCGAAGCCTGGGCCAGCAGTGGCGCGGTGTCGGCCAGTCCATTGAGCGCCGCGTAGTCGCGCATCAGCCGCACGAGGTCGGCTTCTTCCACCGCACGCACCCAGGTTGCGCCCTTGCAGCTCGACGGCAATGCCTGTGCCCCGGTTTCTCGCAGGTAGCGGTTGAAGCCCGCGGCAAATCCCTTGAACATCGCCTTGACCGGTTCGCTGTAGGCGTTCCAGGCCGCGCGCACCTTGGCCTCGTCGTTGTGATGGCGATAGAACAGGTCGGAGGTCACATTGGCGGGCAGGGTGCCCTGTCCCGATGCGGGCAAGGCCCCTTCGCCGAAGTAGCGGGACCGTTCGCCCCGCACGGTGACGAAATGCCCTGCGAGCACGCAGAAGTTGTCCTGCGCGTACGAATAGCCCACGCCGTAGCCGATGCCCTTCTCGTCGCTGGCCTCGATGTGCGGAATGCCATGGGCGGTGCGGCGGATCTCGGCCTTGTAGCTATCGCCAGGGGCGATGCTTTCCGGCCCGCCGCCCGCGCTGCTGACATTGCCGCTGTTGCTGCCGCTGCCGCCGAGCCAGTTGCCGATGCCAATGTCGCCGCCGCTGTTGCTGCCGCCGCATGCCGCCAACGCCGCGGTGGCGCTGGCGCAAAGGCCCAGCCGCCAGGCCCGCCGCAGCCCGCATGGACGGTTGGAAGCCGGAGGCGAGGAATGCAAATGCCGAGAGTTCATGTCGTCCCTGATCGAAGTCGGCTGCCGCACCACGCAGCAGCCCTCGGGGCACGATAGAAACCCAGGCTTGGCACAAGCTGAAGCGATGCTGAAAGAACGCTGAACGTGCGCCGGCCGCTCGGAGGGCCGGGATGGGGTGGGGTTGGCGCGTCGGAAAAATTTTTTTCCGCGAGGCTGCATCCAAACCCGCCCCTGGCGTGTAGACCCCTCAGCAGCGAGGAGCTGCTGACCCTCTACAACCCCAGGAGAAATTCCATGCACACCTCCCGTCCCGCCCGTTCGCTCGCCGTTCTCGGCGCTGTTTCCGCCGCTGCCGCGGTGCTCACCGCCTGCGGTTCGATGTCGATGACGCCCGCTTTCAACCAGTCCAGCCTGCCCCCCACCATCCAGGTGCCGGCCGGCAACAAGGTCGCGATGGAAACGGTGGGCAAGGGCGACATCACCTACGAATGCCGCGACAAGGCCAATGCCCCGGGCCAGACGGAATGGGTGTTCGTCGGCCCCGACGCCAGGCTGCTGGACCGCAGCGGCAAGCAGGTCGGCAAGTACTACGGCCCGCCGGCCACCTGGGAGTCGATGGACGGCTCCAAGCTCACGGCCACGCAGCTGGCGGTCGCGCCCTCGGGCCCGACCAGCCTGCCGTACCAGCTGGTGAAGGCCAACCCGGCCACGGGCAGCGGCGCCATGACGGGCGTCACGTACATCCAGCGCGTGGCGCTGCAAGGCGGCGTGGCGCCGGCGGCCGTGCCGTGCACGCCGGCCACCAAGGGCCAGAAGCAGGTGGTGCAGTACCAAGCCGACTACATCTTCTGGAAGGCGTCCTGATCGGGGGGCGATTCGGCGGCGGGGCCGCCGGCTCCACTACCATCGGGCCGTGCAGAACCCGCCACCCACCTCGCCCTTCGACTACGACGCCACCCTCATGGCCTGCGCACGCGGTGACCGTCAGGCCCTGCAACAGCTCTACCAGCGCGAAAGCCGCTACCTGCTGGGCGTGGCGCTGCGCATCGTGCGCCAGCGCCAGCAGGCCGAAGACGTGCTGCACGACGCCTTCATCAGCATCTGGCAGCGCGCGGAAACCTTCAACCCGGCGCGCGGCGAAGGCCGGGGCTGGATCTACAGCGTGGTGCGCAACGCCGCGCTGAACATGGTGCGCAGCGGCGCACGCCAGGTGGACGTGAGCGAAGACGCGGCCGAGGCCATCGACGACCAGGCCGCGCTCGCGGCCTATGCCACCGCCGCCGACCCGTTCGAGCTGCGCGCGGACCTCGGCAGGCTCGAAGGCTGCCTGGGCGGCCTGGAGCCGGCGCGGCGCGACTGCATCCTCTATGCGTATGTGGAAGGCTGCTCGCACGGCGAAATTGCCGAGCGGCTGCAGACGCCGCTGGGCACGGTCAAGGCCTGGATCCAGCGCGGCATGCGCGCGCTGCGGGAGTGCATGGCATGAGCAGCGGCACCGCTTCTTCCAGTTTCGGCAATTTCGAAGACATCGACGCGCTGGCGGGCGAATACGTGCTGGGCACGCTGTCGGCCAACGCACGCGCGGCGGTGGAAGCCCGCATGCGCGACGAGCCCGCGCTGCGCGATGCGGTGCAGGCGTGGGAAGCCCGGCTGCTGCCGCTGGCCTCGCTGGCGCCGCCGGCAGATCCGTCGCCCGCGCTGTGGTCGCGCATCGAGCGCACGCTGGGCAGTGCTGGTGCTGCTGGCGCAGCCGCACCGAAGGCCGGGCAGCCGGCGCGCGCATCGGGCTTCGCGAGCTGGTGGAACAACCTGCAGCTCTGGCGCGGCCTTGCCGCCGGCGGCTTTGCAGCCGCGGCGCTGATGGTGGCCGTGCTGGTCACCCGGCCGGCGCCCACGCCGCAGTACATGGTGGTGCTGGTCGCCCCGCAAGACAAGTCGCCGGGCTGGGTGATCCAGACCACGTCGTCGCGCCAGCTGAGCCTGGTGCCGCTGGGCACCGTCGAAGTGCCGCCGCAGAAGACGCTGCAGTTCTGGACCAAGGCCGACCAGTGGCGCGGCCCGGTGTCGCTGGGGCTGGTCAAGCAGGGCCAGACGCTGCGCATTCCCATCGACAAGCTGCCGCCGCTGGAACCGAACCAGCTGTTCGAGCTCACGCTGGAGCCCGAGAACGGCTCGCCCATCGACCGTCCGACCGGGCCGATCCAGTTCATCGGCCGCGCGGTCAAGGTGCTGTAGCGCTGCTGCTCCGGCTGGCAAGGGCGGCCGCGATGCCGATGGCGCCCACCAGCATGCACAGCCCGAAGATCACCATGCGCGTCTGCGCCGCGTCGGCGAAGGCGCCGACCAGCAGGCCTGCCAGCGGCTGCGTCAGGTTGTTCAGCAGCACGATCACGCCGGTGGTCTTGCCGTAGTCGTGCGCCGGAATGATCCGCTGGCGGTGGATGCGGATGTAGATGCTGAACATCTTGTCGAACCCGATCACCAGCAGGAAGCCGGCCGCATAGCCCCAGTGGCTGGTGCTCACGGCGGTGAGCAGGCCGCCGCCGAAGATCAGCAGGTAGGCGGTCAGCCCCATCTTCTTCAGCGCGAACGACCCCCGGATGATGCTCAGCAGGATCGCGATGGTGGCGACGGCGCCCAGCGTCTGCAGCCACGCGTAGTAGGTGGCCGAGCGATGGTGCAGCCCGGTGACCATCGCGGCGGAAGAAGCGAGCGTGGTGCCGAGCATCAGGTTCACGCCGGCCGTGAGCCCGGTCAGCCGCAGCAGGCCCGGCAGGTGCAGCAGATGGCCGAGCGCGGTCTTGATCGGCTGCAGCAAGTGGCCCTTGGCGGCCTGCGGTTCGTGCAGCTGCATGGGGTTGCCGCGCCGCCAGTACGCGGTGGCGACATCCGCCAGCAGGAAGAGGGCGGCCGCCGCGCCCACCACCGCCTGCCAGGGCAAGAACGCAAAGAGCGCCGCCGCAACGAGCGGCCCGAGCACCATGCCGGTCTGCTCGGCCGTCTGCGCATAGGCCAGCACCTTGTCGAAGCCGTGGCCGTTGCCGGCAATCTGCGGCAGCATCACCTCGCGCGCCATGACGCCCTGCGTGGTCAGCACGCCGCACACGGCAGACAGGCCCACCAGCCAGCCGATGCCGCCCAGCGCCTCGTTGCCCAGCACGCCGAGCACGCAGACCAGCGCGCGAAAGACCTGGCTGCCGCGCAGCAGCCTGATCGGCGAGATCCGGTCGCACAGCGCGCCGCAGACGGGGAACGACAGGAAGCGCGGAAAGGTCTCGGCCGCGAATGCATAACCGGACCACGCCACGTCCTGCGTCACCTGGAACACCACCAGCGGCACCAGGAACAGCAGGATCTGGTCGGCCAGCTTGGAGACGAGCAGCGAGAAAAGAAAGGCCGGGAACTGACGAGCCGCGCGCCGCGGGCCGATCGGCTTCATCCTCAGAACGCCGAGCGCGGCAGCAGCGCCGGCACCAGCGTGCGGTTCATCCGCTCGCGCCACCAGCGCAGCGCCTGGCCTTGCGCGCCGGTCTTCCAGGCCAGCCAGAAGGCTTCGGGCGGGCGCGGTTCCTCGGTGGGCAGTTCGACCAGCGTGCCGCGCTTGAGCTCGCCCAGGATGCAGGCGCGCGGCAGGAAGCCGTGGCCCAGGCCGGCGACCTGGCAGGCGATCTTCGCGGGCATCGACGGCACGGTGATGCGCGGCTGGCCGGCCAGCAGGCCGACGGTGCGCTCCGACAGCGTGCGCGCGCTGTCGCCCACCACGATGGCGTTGCACTCCAGCAGGTCGCCGCGCTGCAGCGGGCGGCCCAGCCGCGTGAGCGGGTGCGAGGGCGCCACGCAGAACGCGAAGTCGAGGCTGCCCACGGTCACCGCCTGGTAGCCGCCGCCGGCCGGCCCGTCGCCCGCGGCGATGACGATGTCGGCCCGCCCCTCGCGCAGCGCCTCCCAGCTGCCGGTGAGCGCCTCGCAGCCGATGCGCAGCCGCGTGCCGCAGCGCAGGTCCTCGAAGGCGCGGATGTCGTCGATGAGCGCGTGCGTGGGAATGAGCGAGTCGTGCACCAGCCGCAGCTCCGACTCGTAGCCGGTGGCGATCTGCCGCATGCGCGATTCGAGGTCGTTCGCGGCGCTGAGCAGCCAGCGGCCCTCCTTGAGCATTTCCTCGCCGGCGGCGGTGAGCGTGACGCGCGGGCCGTTGCGCTCGAACAGCAGCATGCCGAGCTGCTCCTCGAGCTTGCCCACGGCATACGAGATCGTGGAGGGCACCTTGTTCAGGCGCGTGGCGGCGGCGGCGAAGGAGCCGTGGCGCGCGATGGCGTCCACCACCTCGATGGCTTCCAGGCTGAGTTTGAGCATGCGGCGGTCCTTGTCGAAAAAGAAAGATCGAAAAATTCGATCATTGACGGTGAAAAGTTTCGTCGATGACAGTGAGTGGGAGCCCGATGATTCAGCCCATGCCAAGGAGATTCCCTCCGAACGCAATTGTGAATTCAATCGAACGTCAACTCAAGCCCAGGAGCTTTTTCCATGTCCATCAAAGCCATCCCCACCGCCGGTTCCAAGCTGCTCACGCCCACCGATCACACGCTGGTGATGATCGACTTCCAGTCGCAGATGGCCTTTGCCACGCATTCCATCGACGCCGTGAACCTGCGCAACAACGCCGCGCTGGTGGCGCAGGCGGCGGCCGGCTTCGGCGTGTCGACCATCCTCACGACCGTGGCCGAGAAGAGCTTCTCGGGCCCGATGTTCAGCGAGATCACCGACGCCTTCCCCGGCCAGAAGATGCTCGACCGCACCTCGATGAACACCTGGGAAGACGCCGCCGTGATCGACCGCGTCAACCAGATCGGCAAGCCGCGCATCGTGCTGTCGGGCCTGTGGACCAGCGTGTGCATCGTCGGGCCGGCGCTGTCGGCGCTGGACCAGGGCTTCGAGGTGTACGTGATCGCCGACGCCTGCGGCGACGTGTCGGCCGAGGCGCACAACCGCGCGATGGAGCGCATGGTGCAGGCCGGCGCGCAGCCGATGACCTCGCTGCAATACCTGCTCGAGCTGCAGCGCGACTGGGCCCGCGGCGACACCTATGAGCTGACCACCGGCATCGCGAAGAAGGTGGGCGGCGCCTACGGCCTGGGCGTGACCTACGCCAAGACCATGTTCGGCGCGCACGAGGGTTGAAAGCCGGGGTGAACCAGATGAAGCCCTATGTCCTGTCGCTTGCACTCGGCCTCTTGGTCGGCGTGATCTACGCACTGTTCCAGGTGCGCTCGCCGGCGCCGCCGGTCATCGCCCTGGTGGGGCTTCTGGGGATACTGCTCGGCGAGCAGATCCCTCCGCTCATCAAGAGCGTGTTCAAGCCCGACGCCGTGGCCACCTCGTGGCTGCACCACCAGGTCAAGCCGCACGTGTTCGGCGAACTGCCGAAGTGCCTGCCCGCCCAGACTGCCGCCGAAACCCCCAACAAGGAAACCCGCCATGGCTGAGAACATGACGACCCCGCCCGACCTGATCCTGCACAACGGCCGCTTCACCACGCTGGACCGCGCCAACCCGGTGGCCGACGCCGTGGCCGTCAAGGACGGCCGCTTCACCCGTGTCGGCCGCGCCGAAGACGTGCTGCCGCTGGCCGGTGGCGCCACCCGCGTGATCGACCTGCAGGGCAAGCGCGTGCTGCCAGGGCTGATCGACAACCACCTGCACATCATTCGCGGCGGCCTGAACTTCAACCTGGAGCTGCGCTGGGACGGCGTGCGCAGCCTGGCCGACGCCATGGGCATGCTCAAGCGGCAGGTGGCCATCACCCCCGCGCCGCAGTGGGTGCGCGTGGTGGGCGGCTTCACCGAGCACCAGTTCGCGGAAAAGCGCCTGCCGACCATCGAGGAACTGAATGCGGTCGCACCCGATACGCCGGTGTTCATCCTGCACCTGTACGACCGCGCGCTGCTCAACGGCGCCGCGCTGCGCGCCGTGGGATACACCAAGGACACGCCCGCGCCACCCGGCGGCGAGATCGTGCGCGACAGCGCCGGCAACCCCACCGGCCTGCTGCTGGCCAAGCCGAACGCGGCCATCCTCTACGCCACGCTGGCCAAGGGCCCGAAGCTGCCCTTCGACTACCAGCTCAATTCCACGCGCCATTTCATGCGCGAGCTCAACCGCCTGGGCGTGACCGGCGCCATCGACGCGGGCGGCGGCAACCAGAACTACCCGGACGACTACGAAGTGATCCAGAAGCTCGCCGACGACGGCCAGCTCACCATCCGCCTGGCCTACAACCTGTTCACGCAGAAGCCCAGGCAGGAAAAGGAAGACTTCCTCAACTGGACTGCCAACTCCACATACAAGCAGGGCGACGACTACTTCCGCCACAACGGCGCCGGCGAGATGCTGGTGTTCTCGGCCGCCGACTTCGAGGACTTCCGCCAGCCGCGTCCGGAGATGGCGCCCGAGATGGAAGGCGACCTGGAGGGCGTGGTGCGCATCCTGGCGCAGAACCGCTGGCCCTGGCGCATGCACGCCACCTACGACGAGACCATCAGCCGCTCGCTCGACGTGTTCGAGAAGGTCAACAAGGACACGCCGCTGGCCGGCCTGAACTGGTTCTTCGACCATGCCGAGACCATTTCGGAGAAGTCGATGGACCGCATTGCCGCGCTGGGCGGCGGCGTGGCGGTGCAGCACCGCATGGCCTACCAGGGCGAATACTTCGTGGAGCGCTATGGCGCCGCCGCGGCCGAGGCCACGCCGCCGGTCAAGCGCATGCTGGAGCGCGGCCTGAAGGTCTCGGCCGGCACCGACGCGACGCGCGTGGCTTCGTACAACCCGTGGGTGTCGCTGTCGTGGCTGGTCACGGGCAAGACCGTGGGCGGCCTGCAGATCACGCCGCAGCGCAACCTGCTCGACCGCGAACAGGCGCTGCGCATGTGGACCGAGAACGTCACCTGGTTCTCGAACGAGGAGGGCAAGAAGGGCCGCATCCAGGCCGGCCAGCTCGCCGACCTGGTGGTGCCCGACCGCGATTTCTTCGCCTGCGCCGAATCGGACATCGCCGACACCACGGCGCTGCTCACGATGGTGGGCGGCAAGGTGGTCTACGGCGCCGGGGTGTTCGCAGCGCACGACGAAGGCTCGGTGCCCCCGGCCATGCCCGACTGGTCGCCCGCGCGCACTTTCGGCGGCTACGCCGGCTGGGCCGACAAGAAGGAGGGCGCGCCGCTGCAGAAGGTTCTGCGCAACGCGGCCATGTCCTGCGGCTGCGCCAACAACTGCAACGTGCACGGCCACGGCCACGCCACGGCCTGGAGCAGCAAGCTGCCCGTGGCCGACCTCAAGAGCTTCTGGGGCGCGCTAGGCTGCGCCTGCTGGGCGGTGTGATGGCGACGCGCTGGACCACCTCGCCCGCGCTGCGCTGGATCGCGTTGCTGCTGCTGTGCGCCGCCTACCTGCAGGGCGGACTGAACAAGGCGATGGACTTCGATGCGGCCCTCGCCGAGATGAACCACTTCGGCCTGTCGCCCGCCGGCCCGCTGGCCGTGGCGGTCATCGTGCTGGAGCTGGGCGCCTCGGCGCTGATCCTCGCGGGACGGTTGCGCTGGCTGGGCGCGCTGGCGCTCGGCGGCTTCACGCTGATGGCGACCTTCGTGGCGCTGCGCTTCTGGCAGATGCCGCTCGGGCAGGAGCGCTTCATGGCGGCCAACGCCTTCTTCGAACACCTGGGCCTGGCCGGCGGTTTCCTGCTGGTTGCCTGGCATGACCTGAAGGAGCGTGCCCATGTCTGACAACTCTCACGGCGCGGTTGCGCCGGCGGCCCGGTCCGGCGCCTTCGCGCCGTTGCGCCAGCCGGTGTTCGCGGTGCTCTGGGCCGCCACCGTGCTCGGCAACATCGGCAGCTTCATGCGCGACGTGGCCAGCTCGTGGCTGGTGACCGACCTGTCGGCCAACCCGACGGCGGTGGCGCTCATCCAGACGGCGGCCACGCTGCCGGTGTTCCTGCTCGCCATTCCGGCGGGGGTGCTCTCGGACATCCTCGACCGGCGGCGCTTCCTGATCTTCGTGCAGCTGGTGCTGGCGGCGGTCAGCGGCACGCTGCTGGTGCTCTCGCACACCGGCGCGCTCACGGTCGAATACCTGATCGTGCTGACCTTCGTGGGCGGCATCGGTGCGGCGCTGATGGGGCCGACCTGGCAATCGATCGTGCCGGAGCTGGTGCCGCGTTCGGACCTCAAGGGCGCGGTGGCGCTGAACTCGCTGGGCATCAACATCGCGCGCTCCATCGGGCCGGCGGCTGGCGGGCTGATCCTTGCCAGCTTCGGCGCGGCGGCCACCTACGGCGTGGACGTGCTGAGCTATGTGTTCGTGATCGCCGCGCTGCTGTGGTGGAAGCGCCCGGCGCCTGCCGACAGCGGGCTGTCGGAGAACTTTCTCGGCGCCTTCCGCGCCGGCCTGCGCTACACGCGGGCCAGCAAGGAGCTGCACGTGGTGCTGCTGCGCGCGGCGGTGTTCTTCCTGTTCGCCAGTTCGGTGTGGGCGCTGCTGCCGCTGGTGGCGCGCCAGATGCTCGGCGGCAGCGCCGGCTTCTACGGCGTGCTGCTCGGCGCCGTGGGGGCGGGCGCCATCGGCGGCGCGCTGGTGATGCCGCGCCTGCGTGCCCGGCTCGACGCCGACGGCATGCTGCTGCTGGCGGCGCTGCTCACGGCCGCCGTGATGGGCAGCCTGGTCTTCGCGCCGCCGAAGTGGCTGGCGGTGCTGCTGCTGTTGCTGCTGGGCCTGGGCTGGATCATTGCGCTGACCACGCTCAACGGCGTGGCCCAGTCGATCCTGCCCAACTGGGTGCGCGGACGCGGGCTGGCCGTGTACCTCACGGTGTTCAACGGCGCGATGGCGGCGGGCAGCCTGGGCTGGGGCCTGGTGGCCCAGCAGGTCGGCGTGCCGGCCACGCTGGTGGCGGGGGCCGTGGGGCTGGTGGTGGTCGGGCTGGTGTTCCACCGCGTGCGGCTGCCCTCCGGCGAGGCCGACCTGCAGGCGTCGAACCACTGGCCCGAGCCTTTGCTCGCCGAGCCGGTGGCGCACGACCGCGGGCCGGTGATGATCCAGATCGAATACCGCATCCGCAAGGACGACCGTCTGGCCTTCCTGCAGACGATGAAGCGCCTGTCTCTCGAACGCCGCCGCGACGGCGCCTACGCCTGGGGCCTGCACGAGCACACGGCCGACGCCGAACGGGTGATGGAGTGGTTCCTCGTCGAATCCTGGGCGGAGCACCTGCGCCAGCACCACCGGGTGTCGCAGGCCGACGCCGACCTGCAGGGCGAGGCGCTGCGCTTTCACATCGGGCCGGGGAAGCCCGAGGTGCATCACTTCCTGGCGCTGTAGCGCGGGCGGCTTGGGCCCGCGGTCGTCAGGGACAGTGCCGGTGGCGATAATCCCCGGATGCGAATCCGCTTTACCAAGATGCAGGGAGCCGGCAACGATTTCGTCGTGCTGGACGAAACGCGCGGCACGCTGGGCCTCAGCGCCGCGCAATACCGCTTTCTGGCCGACCGCCACTTCGGCGTCGGCGCCGACCAGATCCTCACGGTGCGGCCTTCGCCGGCCGAGGGGGTCGACTTCCAATATGTCATTCACAACGCCGACGGCGGCGAAGTGGAGCAGTGCGGCAACGGCGCGCGCTGCTTCATGCGCTTCGTCAGCGAACACAAGCTGACCGAAAAAGACTCCGTGCGCGTGCAGACGCTGGCCGGCGTCATCGAGCCGCGCATGGGCGCCGACGGCCGCGTGACGGTCGACATGGGCGCCCCGGTCTTCGACACCGCGCGCGTGCCGTTCGACACGGCCGGGCTCGACCCGCAACCCGACGGCGGCTGGCAAACCTGGCACCTCGCGCTCGGCACGCACGCCGACAGCGCCATCGTCGCGCTGGCGGTGCTGTCGATGGGCAACCCGCACGCGGTGCAGGTGGTCGACAACGTCGACACCGCTCCCGTGGCCGAGCAGGGCCCGAAGATCGAGCACCACCCGCGCTTTCCGCAGCGGGTGAACGCGGGCTTCATGCAGGTGGTCGACCGCGCGCACATCAAGCTGCGGGTGTTCGAGCGCGGCGCCGGCGAAACGCTGGCCTGCGGCACCGGCGCCTGCGCGGCGGTGGTGGCGGGCATCCGGCTGGGGCTGCTGGACCGCCGGGTCGACGTGCAGACGCACGGCGGCATTCTCACCATCGAATGGCAGGGCGAAGGCCAGCCGGTGCTCATGACGGGGCCGGCCACCACGGTGTTCGAGGGCGACATCGAGGTGCCGGAGCTGCCATGACGACCAACTTCACGAACAACAACGACGCCAACGCCATGAACCCGATCACCGAAGACGACATCGCCAACTACCTGGCGAACACGCCGGACTTCTTCGAGCGCCATGCCCAGCTGCTGGCGCAGGTGCAGCTCACCAGCCCGCACGGCAACCGCGCCGTGAGCCTGCAGGAGCGCCAGGCCGAGATGCTGCGCGAAAAGATCAAGGCGCTGGAGCATCGCCTGATGGACATGGTGCGCCACGGCACCGAGAACGTCGTCATCGCCGACCGCCTGCAGCGCTGGACCAGCGGCCTGCTGACCACGCGCGACCCGCGCAGCCTGCCGTACCGCATCGCGGTCGACCTGCAGTCGCTGTTCCTGGTGCCGCAGACGGCCATCAAGGTGTGGGACTGCAGCAGCGAATACCTCAACGAGGCCTATGCCCAGTGGGTGAGCGACGACGTGAAGGCGCTGGCCACCTCGCTGACTTCGCCGTACTGCGGGCTCAATTCGGGCTTCGAGGCGGCCAACTGGCTGCCGGAGCCGCAGTCGGCCATGTCGATCGCGCTGATCCCGCTGCGCGCCGACGCCGAGTCGCCGGCCTTCGGGATGCTGGTGCTGGCGTCGCCCGACGCGCAGCGCTTCAACTCCGAAATGGGCACCGACTTCCTCGAGCGCATCGCCGAGCTGGCGTCGGGCGGGCTGTCGCGGCTGCGTCCTTGAGCCGCCCGCGCTGGTTGCGGCGGCCCTGGCAGGTCCTGCTGTTCGGCGGGCTGCTGGCCGGGGCGCTGGTGTACGCGGCCATCGGCGCGTTCATCTGGCGGCAGGCCGAAGCGCTGCTGGCCAACCCGCCGCAGCGCGCGGCCGACGCCGCCCTGGTGCTCGGCAGCCGCGCCTACCTGGACGGCAAGCCCCACCCCTGCCTCTCGGGGCGGGTCGACACCGCGGTGGCGATGGCCAGGACCGGCCTCGTGAAGCAGCTCGCCTTCTCGGGCGGCGTGGATTCCGAAGACGGCCGCACGGAGGCCATCGCGATGCAGGAGCGCGCCGTGGCCGCGGGCTACGCCGGGCCGGTGCTGCTGGAGCCCGCTTCCACCTCCACGCGCCTGAATCTTTCGCTGTCGCGCCCGCTGCTGGAGGCGGCCGGCGTGCGCAGCGTGGTCATCGTGTCGGAGCCGTTCCACATGTGGCGCGTCGAGCGCCTGGTGAAGATGAGCGGTTTCGACCGGATCTTCGACGTGCAGTACGCGGCGGCGCCCACGTCCTGCTGGAACGCGCTGGGGCCGTTTTCGAAGGGCGCGTTGCGCGAGCCGGCGGCCATCGTGAACAATGTCTTCCGTGGCTTCCTCTTCTGAGCCCTCCGGGCCCGCGACGCCGGCCGTTTCCGCAGATTCCGGCTGGGTCGAAAAATACCTCGAGCATGTGCGCGTCGAGCGCCGGCTCGCGGCGCGCACTGTCGAGCTGTACGCCTTCCACCTGAAGTCGCTGACCAACCACGCCGCCGAGGCGAAGCTGCCGCTGGACCGCGTGCAGACCGCCCACATCCGCCGCTGGATGGCGCAGCTGCACGGCGCGGGGCGCGAGCCGCGCGGCATTGCGCTGGTGCTGTCGTGCTGGCGCAGCTTCTACCGCTGGCTCGGCCATGAAGGGCTGGTCGGCTTCAACCCGGTGCAGGACGTGCATGCGCCCAAGGCCGGCAAGCCCTTGCCCAAGGCGCTGGGCGTGGACGACGCGGTGCGCCTGGCCGAGCTGTACGACCCCGAGGCCGACCCCTGGACCGAGGCGCGCGACAGCGCCATCGTCGAAATGCTCTACGGCTGCGGCCTGCGCGTGAGCGAGCTCACGGGGCTCGACGCGCAGGCGAGCAGCACGGCGCGCGGCTGGGTCGACCTGGATGCGGGCGACGCCAACGTGCTCGGCAAGGGCAGCAAGCGCCGCATCGTGCCGATGGGCAGCAAGGCGGCCGAGGCGGTGCGCGACTGGCTCGCGGTGCGCGGCGACTGCGCCGCGCTGGCCACCTCGCACCTGCGCGACCCGCAGGCCGCCGCCGCGCTCTTCATCAGCGCCAAGGGCGTGCGGATGTCGTCGCAGGCGGTGTGGAAGCTGCTGCGCGAACGCAGCCTCAAGGCCGGCCTCGCTGCGCCGGTGCATCCGCACATGCTGCGGCATTCCTTCGCCAGCCACGTGCTGCAGTCGAGCAGCGACCTGCGCGCGGTGCAGGAGCTGCTCGGCCACGCCAACATCTCGACCACGCAGGTCTACACGCGGCTGGATTTCCAGCATCTGGCCAAGGCCTACGACGCCGCGCATCCGCGCGCCAAGGCCAGGCCGGAGAACGACAAGTAAGCAACAACAACCAATGAAAACCCTTCGCCTCAAACCCGGCAAAGAGCGCTCGATGCAGCGCCGCCACCCCTGGGTCTTCGAATCCGCCATCGCGCGCGGCGGTGCCGATTCCGGCGAGACGGTGCGCGTCGAGTCGCACGACGGCGCCTTCCTGGCGTGGGCCGCGTTCAGCCCGGTCTCGAAGATCCGCGCGCGGGCCTGGAGCTTCGTCGAGACGCAGCGCATCGACGCCGCCTTCCTCGCGTCGGTGTGCGCCCGCGCGGTGGCCGCGCGCGGCCTGTTCGACCTGCAGAGCGATGGCGTGCGGCTGGTGCACGGCGAGGCCGACGGCCTGCCGGGGCTGATCGTCGACCGCTACGGCGACACGCTGGTGGCGCAGTTTCTGTCGGCCGGCGTGGAGCGCTGGAAAGACGTGCTGGCCGACGCGCTGCTCAAGGCCACGGGCCTTTCCAGGCTCTACGAGCGCTCCGACGCCAGCGGCCGCGAGCGCGAAGGCCTGAAGCCCGTCACCGGCTGGCTGCGCGGCGACGGGCCGACCGAGATCGTCATTCGCGAGCACGGCTGGCAGCTGTCGCTGGACATCGCGACCGGCCACAAGACCGGCTTCTACCTCGACCAGCGCGACAGCCGCCAGCGTTTTGCCGAGCTGGCGCAGCACCGGCGCTTCCGGCGCGTGCTGAACTGCTTCTGCTACACGGGCGGCTTCACCGTCGCGGCGCTCTCGGGCTTGAAGGCCGCAAACGCGCTGCAGGGCGCGCAGCTGGTGTCGGCCGATTCGTCGCTGCCGGCGCTGGAGCGCGCGCGCGGCCACCTGGCGCTGAACGGCTTCGAGGGGCAGGGCATCGAGACCGAATTCCTCGACGCCAACGTGAACACGGTGCTGCGCGAGTTCATCGACCAGGGCCGCACCTTCGACGCCATCGTGCTCGACCCGCCCAAGTTCGCGCCCACGGCGGCGCATGCCGAGCGCGCGGCGCGGGCCTACAAGGACATCAACCGGCTGGCGCTCAAGCTGCTGGAGCCGGGCGGCGTGCTGCTCACGTTCTCCTGCTCGGGCGGCATCAGCGCCGACCTGTTCCACAAGATCGTGGCCTCGGCCGGGATCGACGCGGGCGTGGACGGCTACATCGCCGAGCGGCTGGGCGCGGCGCCCGACCATCCGATGACCATCGAGTTCCCGGAAGGGGAGTACCTGAAGGGCCTGGTGGTGGTCCGCAAGCCGGCTTGACCCTGCCGGCAACGCAACTCAGTGGCATTGGCTAAACTGCCTGCCAAGTCTTTTTCCGCCCCTTTTCCTGTTTTCCGCTTCCGGAGCACTCCCACATGGCCCTCATTCCCGCGACCATCCTCACCGGCTTTCTCGGCTCTGGCAAAACCACGCTGCTCAAGCGCATCCTGACCGAGGCCCACGGCCAGAAGATCGCGGTCATCGAGAACGAGTTCGGCGAAGAGAACATCGACAGCGACATCCTGGTGACCGAGTCGAAGGAGCAGATCGTGCAGATGAGCAACGGCTGCGTCTGCTGCACCATCCGCGAAGACCTGCGCGAGGCGCTGCAGCTGCTGGCCGCCAAGAAGCGCCAGGGCCTGCTGGACTTCGACCGCGTGGTGATCGAGACCACCGGCCTGGCCGATCCCGGCCCGGTGGCGCAGACCTTCTTCATGGACGACGAGATCGCCGAGAGCTACCTGCTCGACTCGATCCTGACGCTGGTCGACGCCAAGCATGCGCCGCAGCAGCTCAACGACCGCCAGGAAGCGCGCCGCCAGGTGGGCTTTGCCGACCAGATCTTCATCAGCAAGAGCGAGCTGGTGTCGGCCGAGGAGACCGAGGCGCTCATCCACCGCCTCAAGCACATGAACCCGCGCGCGCCGCAGCAGAAGGCGCACTTCGGCGACGTGCCGCTGAAGGACATCTTCGACCTGCGCGGCTTCAACCTGAACGCCAAGCTCGACATCGACCCCGACTTCCTCAAGGAAGACGACCACGACCATCACGACCATGACCACGCGCATGGCGAGCACTGCGACCATCCCTCGCACAAGCACGAAGGCGGGCACGGCCACCATCACCACACGGACGACGACGTGAAGAGCTTCGTCTACAAGGCCGACCGTGCGTTCGACCCGGCCAAGCTGGAAGACTTCCTGGGCGCCATCGTCAACATCTACGGCCCTCGCATGCTGCGCTACAAGGGCGTGCTGAACATGAAGGGCACCGAGCGCAAGGTGATCTTCCAGGGCGTGCATCAGCTCATGGGCAGCGACCTGGGCCCCGAGTGGGGCAAGGACGAGGCGCGCCAGAGCCGCATGGTGTTCATCGGCATCGAGCTGCCGCGCGAGATCCTGGAGCAGGGCCTGGAGCAGTGCCTGGTCTGAAGCCCTGACTTGCTCCTTCCCCCGCTGGGGGGAAGGAGACATACCCTGCTACTTGCCCAGCCCGCCCAGCGGCTTGCCGTTGACCTTCAGGTTGCCGTCGCTGAACTCGACCTGGGCGGTCACGTCGTCGCCGTCGCGCTTCACGAAGCCGCTCTGCTCGCCCTGGGTGACCAGCAGCGCCACGGTTTCGGGCGGGGGCGTCTGGCCGCTCTCGGCACCGGTTGCGGCCAGTTTCTCGATCCACTGCATCGGCAGGCGCGCATTGGCCTTGAGCACGCCGCGCTTGAGCAGGAGCGCGGTGCCGGGCAGCTGCAGGTCCTCGTCGGTCACGCCGGCCATGCTGGCGGTGTAGCCGAGTTCGCCGCGCTTGCCGTCGATTTCGACCAGCATCTTGTCGATGCCGGCTTCGGGGCCGTACTTGGCCATGGCCTTGAGGTCCGGCGAGAGCTGTTCCACCAGCGCGCTCATGGCGGCCTGTGAAGCCTTGCTGCCGCCCTTGCCGCAGCCGTTGGCGGCGCTCGACTGCATCCAGGCGTCGGCCAGCTTCTTGTAGCCGGCGGCATGGATGCGGCGCGCGCTGCTGGTCAGCTCGAACCTGTCGATCCTGGTGGCGCCGATCTTGCCGGCGCCCTTGAGGGTGCCTTCGGACGCGTAGAGCCCGTCCTTGATGCTCGCGCCGCCCACCAGGTCGATGCCCTGCAGCAGCACGGTCGGCAGCGGCTTGCGCGGCGTGGTGTCGTCGCCGTCGCCGGCGCCCAGGCCCTTGGGCGCGGCGAATTCGAGCGTGTCGAGGCGGCCCTCGGTCTTGCCGGTGGCCAGGAACCAGCCGGCGCTGCTGTCCATGTCGGCCTTGGCCGTGAGCTTGCCCATCTTCATGGTCAGGCCGCTGCGGGTGTCGTTGAAGTCGAAGCCGGGCATCGTCAGGTCGTAGCGCACCTGGGTGCGCGCGGCGTTCACGTCCATGCGCAGCTGCGCGCCCTGCCATGCCATCTGGCCCTTGCCGTCTTCGGCGAGCCTGGCGGGCGCCACGTTCAGGTCGCTGGTGAAGGCGCCGCTGAAGGCGACCTTGGTGCGGGCCGTGAGCGGCTTGGCCTCGCCGAACAGCTTCTTCGCGTCGGCCTGGGTCTTGGCGTCGAGCACCAGTTCGCTGTCGATGGTGGCCGCGGCAAGCGTGCCGCCGGCCAGCGGGCCGTGGTGGATGGTGTCGCGGATGGTGAAGCGCAGCGGCTTGGGCGGCGCGGCTTCGGCTTCTTCCTCCGGCTCTTCCTCGGGTTCCTCGCCGGCGGCGGGTTTCTGCGCGGCGGCGGCCGCTGCGGCGTCGGGCGCGCAGCCGATTTCGAGGGTCACGGTGCTCACGGCACCGAGGAAGCCGCGCTCGTAGCTGCGCTCGACCACCCGCACCAGCGCGGTCTGCTTCGGAAGTTCTTCGAATGCGGTGTCGTAACGCGACTTGACCTGCGAACCGGCCCACCAGGTGCTGCCACCGTAGGCGACCGCGATGGCTGCGGCCAGGACGCCCAATACTGCTGCTTTTTTGCTCAAGACTTGCTTTCTTTTGTCGAATGATCGGATGGCCCGCGCCGCCAAAAGGGCAATGGCCGGCCAGCGCCACCCCCTCCAGCGGCGCCGCGCGATGCTAATGGACGCGACCGGCAGCCGGACACATCGCCCGCGCTTTCGAGTTCTCTATACAATCGCGCGCCTGTTCCGGCAGCCACACCCCGTCCCAGCGGACGGGATGTGGCATCCGGCACGGGGCGCCGCACGTTTCTGGTGGGCTTTCGGGGGTATAACCCCGGGGTTCGCCGTTGGCGGGCACCCCGACAACGTGGAGCCGGCGCGGCCTGAAAGCCGCAATCGGTTCCCATGGGAGGAGACACCCAGTGAAAGCGCGTTCCAGTTCGACCAAGGAGCCAGTCACCGTGAAGAAACCCGCCGCCAAGGCCACGCCAGCAACCAAGCCCGCCGCAAAGAAGGTGGCGGCTGCGAAGCAGGCTGCACCTGCGGCAAAAAAGGTTTCCGCCGCAGTGCCGGACCCCACGGCGAAAGAGAAAAGCGCGCCGACCAAAAAGACCGCGGCAGCACCGGCCAAAGCCGTGACCGCTGCCAAGAAATCCGCCAAGCCTGCAACTGCCGCGACCAAGAGCGCAGGCGCGGGTACCTCGTCATCCAAACCCGTCGGCCGCCCTGCTGCCGTTCCTTCTGCTTCCCCGATCCCCATGAAAAAAACGGCTGCCGCCTCCACTTCCGCCCCGGCGACACCCTCGATTCCCGCCCAAACCGCCACGCCCGCTCCCGCTGCGCGTGGTGGCCGCGTGTCCCGGCTGTCGCAATTGACCGTTCCCTCGATGCCGCAATCGGTGGCATCGACCGCCGCCAAGTCCAGCTTCTCGCAGGCGCCCTCCACCGCGCTGGTGCCGCCGCCGCCCCTGGCCGTGAAGAAGGACCCGAAGCTGGTCAACAACTGGAAGACCAAGTCCGCCAACGAGCTGAGCGACGCCGAAGTCATCGCCATGCCCGACGACGAGTACATGAACGAAAAGCAGATGGCGTTCTTCCGCCTGAAGCTCGAAGAACTCAAGCGCGGCATCCTCGAGAACGCCGGCGAGACCACCGAGCACCTGCGTGAGGACACCGTGGTCGTGCCCGACCCGGCCGACCGCGCCACCATCGAGGAAGAACACGCCCTCGAACTGCGCACCCGCGACCGCGAGCGCAAGCTGCTCAAGAAGATCGAGCAGTCGATCCAGCGCATCGACGCCGGCGACTACGGCTACTGCGACGAAACCGGCGAACCCATCGGCGTCGGCCGCCTGCTCGCCCGCCCGACGGCCACGCTGTCGCTCGAAGCGCAGCAGCGCCGGGAACTCAAGCAGAAGATGTTCGGGGATTGATCGGGAACAAGGTCGCAAGAACCCCCCGTCCGCAAGCTTTCGTCGAATGGCAAAGGAAGAGTCGGGCCGCCTTTTTTCGAAGGTGGCCAAGTTTGTCCGCAATCCGCTGAAGGATTGGTCGGAACTGGACGAGCCCGCCCAGTCGGACTCTTCGTTGCCCGAGCAGGCCTACAACAGGGAAATGCTCAAGGAGATGATCGAACGGCGCCAGCGCAACGACTTCGTGCGCCGCCGCGAGTTCGACATGCTGCGCAAGCTGCGCCAGCGCGAGGCTGCAGCCCACGCCTTCGACCCGACCGTCACGCCGTCGTCGTTCAATCTCAACAGCTCTTCGGAAAAGCTCGAAGGCCGCGCGCTCACGCTCAAGAAGATCGACGAGATCGAGCAGCAGATGTCGCAGCAGTGGTGGAAGGGGCGCGGCCCGAACGGCGAGCCGCTGGTCAACCAGCCGCCCGACGCCGGCGCCGAGACCCTGCCGCCCGTCGGTTCCGACGCGCCCGATACGCAGACCGACCGGCCCGACAGCGTTGGCGCGCCCGTTGCGGCGGCGCCGGCCGGGGAGGCGCCGGCGATGGCCGCGAGCGCGGCGCCAGCGCCCCTGTCGCGGCTGGCGCACGACGGCGCGCTCGAAGAGGCCGTCATCCGATTCGCGCATGGCGACGACACCGGCGCCGAAGCCATCCTGCTGCAGGCCCTGGCCTCCGAGAGCGCCCCCGCCACGGAAGCCGAGGGCAGCCCCGCCGCCGAGCGTGACGACAGTCGCTGGCGTGCCCTGTTCGACCTGTACCGCGCGACCGGCGATGCCGCCAAGTTCGCCGCCGCCCGCATGCGCTATGCGCATCGCATGCGGCGCATGGGGCCCGACTGGGTTTCGTTCGAAGAACTGGCCCGCAGCGTCAAGGCCGTGGCCGCCAGCGAAGAGACAGGCGCCGTCTCCGAAGCCACCGCGCACGCCGACTGGGTGTCGCCCACGCACCTGGGGCGCGAAGGCCTGGTGGAGCTCACGCGCGCACTCTCGAAGGCCGGCTCGGTCTGGACGCTCGACTGGCGCGCCCTGAACACCATCGGCGCCGATGCCGCCGCGCCGCTGCGGGTGCTGTTCACCCACTGGGCCGATTCGCCGGTGCAACTGCGCTTCATGGGCTCCGCCCAGTTGCTGGCGGTGCTGTCCGAGGCCGCGCCCAACAACGACCGCAGCACCGAAGACGTCTGGTGGCAGCTGCACCTCGCGGCGCTGCGCATGATGCACCTGCCCGACGACTTCGAGCTGGTGGCGCTCAACTACTGCATCACCTACGAGGTGTCGCCGCCCTCCTGGCAAGACCCGCGCGGTGAATGCGCCTCGCTGGCCGCGCCGCCGGCGAGCCGCCCCAGCTCGGTGTGGTCGCTGCTGTCGGTCGGTGGCGATTCCGAGAGCTTTCCGTCCACCGACAGCGGTTTCGCCGCGCTGGCGGGCGACCTGCGGGGCGAGTCCCTGTCGAGCTGGGAGCGGCTCGACAACGACCTGCGCCACACCTCGGCGCCCGTCATTTCCTGTGCCGCGCTGCTGCGCATGGACCTGGCCGCCGCCGGCGCGCTGCTGAGCTGGGTGCGCACGCGCGACGCGAACGGCGAGCGCGTGCAGTTCGTCGATGCGCACCGGCTCATCGCCGCGCTGTTCACGCTGGTAGGCATTACCGATCACGCCACGGTCGCGGTTAGAAAAAACTAAGCCGCCGGGCGGCCTTGCCGCGGGTTGCATTGCCTCTTGCCATCCCCAGATGGCTTCGATGGAACAGTTTCACGGCACCACCATCGTGAGCGTGCGCCGCAAGACCCCCCAAGGCGACCAGGTCGCCATCGGCGGGGACGGGCAGGTCACTCTCGGCAATATCGTCATCAAGGGCACGGCGCGCAAGGTGCGCCGGCTTTATCACGGCAAGGTGCTGGCCGGCTTTGCCGGCGCCACCGCCGACGCCTTCACGCTCTTCGAGCGCTTCGAGGCCAAGCTCGAAAAGCACCAGGGCCACCTGACCCGCGCGGCCGTCGAGCTCACCAAGGACTGGCGCACCGACCGCGTGCTGCGCAAGCTCGAGGCCATGCTGGCCGTGGCCGACGCCACCACCTCTCTCATCATCACCGGCAACGGCGATGTTCTGGAGCCCGAGGACGGCGTGATCGCCATCGGTTCCGGCGGCGCGTATGCCCAGTCGGCGGCCAAGGCGCTGATCGAGAACACCGAGCTTTCGGCCGAGCAGATCGTGCGCAAATCGCTGGCGATCGCCGGAGAAATCTGCATTTACACGAACATGAACCACACCGTGGAAGCGCTCTGACCATGTCCATGACCCCCCAGGAAATCGTCTCCGAGCTCGACAACCACATCGTCGGCCAGCCGGCGGCCAAGCGCGCAGTGGCCATCGCCCTGCGCAACCGCTGGCGCCGCCAGCAGGTCGACGACAAGCTGCGCCACGAGATCACGCCCAAGAACATCCTCATGATCGGCCCCACGGGCGTGGGCAAGACCGAGATCGCGCGCCGCCTTGCGCGGCTGGCCGATGCGCCCTTCATCAAGGTCGAGGCCACCAAGTTCACCGAGGTGGGCTACGTGGGCAAGGACGTCGATTCCATCATCCGCGACCTCGCCGAGATCGCCGTCAAGCAGACGCGCGAATCCGAGAGCGCCAAGGTGCGCGTGCGTGCCGAGGATGCCGCCGAGGAGCGCATCCTCGACGTGCTGCTGCCCCCGGCGCGCGGCGCCGACGGCACGACCCCGGCGCTCGACGCTCCCAATCCCACGCGCCAGGCCTTCCGCAAGAAGCTGCGCGAGCACCAGCTCGACGACAAGGAGATCGAACTCGATCTCGCCGAGACGCGCACGCCGCTGGAAATCATGGGCCCGGCCGGCATGGAGGAAATGACCGAGCAGCTGCGCGGCATGTTCGGCCAGCTGGGGCAGGGCAAGCGCAAGACCCGCAAGCTCAAGATCGGCGAGGCGATGCGCCTGCTGATCGACGAAGAAGCCGCCAAGCTCGTCAACGAGGACGAGATCCGCACGCAGGCGATCGCCAATGCGGAGCAGAACGGGATCGTCTTCATCGACGAGATCGACAAGGTCGCCACGCGCAGCGAAGCGCAGGGCTCCGACGTGTCGCGCCAGGGCGTGCAGCGCGACCTGCTGCCGCTGGTGGAGGGCACGGCCGTCACCACCAAGTACGGCGTGGTGCGCACCGACCACATGCTGTTCATCGCGAGCGGCGCTTTCCACCTGAGCAAGCCGAGCGACCTGATCCCGGAACTGCAGGGTCGCTTTCCCATTCGCGTCGAGCTGCAGTCGCTCTCGGTGTCGGACTTCGAGAGCATCCTCACGCAGACCCGCGCGTCGCTCGTGAAGCAGTACCAGGCGCTGCTCGCCACCGAAGGCGTGACGCTCGACTTCACCCCCGAGGGCGTGAACCGGCTGGCGACCATCGCCTTCGAGGTGAACGAGCGCACCGAGAACATCGGCGCGCGCCGCCTGTCGACGGTGATGGAGCGCCTGCTGGATGAGGTAAGCTTCGACGCGACCCGCCTCGAAGGCCAGTCGATCCGCATCGATGCCGCCTATGTCGACCAGCGCCTTGCGGCACTAAGTCACGACGAAGATCTTTCGCGCTTCATCCTCTGAAGCTGCCCTTTGGTTCCCCCTGTAACGGGGGAATCCTTCACGCATCACTTTCACTGCGTGGGCTAAGTACTTAATTCTCAACGAAATTCACCGATTCCACGGATTTGGAATCGGTGCTAAGTCGTTGATTCCATTACAAAAAATACCCCGAACGGCCAGTTGCGTCCGAAGTGTTTCCTGCTACAGTGCAAAAAAGTGCAGTTAAGTGGGAAAAAGTGCGGGTAGTGCCCCCTTCGGGTGCCGCAGCACTCCCAACACAGGGGTTTCGTGGTCGTGTTTCAAGGCGCTTCATCGCTCAGTCTGGATGCCAAGGGGCGGCTCTCCGTGCCGACCCGGCATCGTGACGTCCTGAGCGCCACGGCAGGCGGCCAGCTCACGATCACCAAGCATCCGCACGGATGCCTGATGGTGTTCCCCCGTCCCGAATGGGAAAAATTCCGCGAGCGCATCGCCGCGCTGCCGATGTCGGCGCAGTGGTGGAAGCGTGTCTTCCTGGGCAACGCCATGGACGTCGAGATGGACGGCACCGGCCGCATCCTGGTGTCGCCCGAGCTGCGCGCGGCCACCGGCATCACGCGCGAGACGCTGCTGCTGGGCATGGGCAACCACTTCGAACTCTGGGACAAGGCCACGTACGAGGCCAAGGAGGCCGAGGCCACCCAGGGCGAGATGCCGGATGTGTTTCAGGACTTCGCGTTCTGAGGATTCACGTGACTACCCCATGGACCCATACGACCGTCTTGCTGAACGAAGCGGTGGAAGCCCTTCTTTCCGGCAGCACGGCGGCAACCGGCACCTACGTGGACGCCACCTTCGGGCGGGGAGGGCATGCGCGTGCAATCCTCTCCAGGCTGGCGCCGGAAGGCAGGCTGATCGCATTCGACAAGGATGCGGAAGCAGTGGCCGAAGCAGCGCGCATCTCCGATGCGCGTTTTTCTATCCGCCACCAGGGATTCCGCTCGCTGGGCGAACTGCCCGACGCGAGCGTCGACGGCTTGCTGATGGACCTGGGCGTGAGCTCGCCCCAGATCGACAACCCGGTGCGAGGTTTCAGTTTTCGTTTCGACGGCCCGCTCGACATGCGCATGGACACCACGCGCGGCGAGAGCGTGGCCGAGTGGCTGGCAACGGCCGAACTCCAGCAGATTGCAGAGGTGATCCGTGACTATGGCGAAGAACGGTTTGCTGTTCAGATTGCAAAGGCGATTGTTGCTCGCCGACAAGAACGGGGCCCAATTTCAACCACCACCGAACTGGCCGAGCTCGTGGCTGGCACGGTCAAAACCCGCGAGCAGGGCCAGAACCCTGCAACGCGCACATTTCAGGCTTTTCGGATTTTCATCAACGCCGAGCTTGAAGAGCTGCAACAGGCGCTAGAAGCGAGCCTTTCCGTGCTGAAGCCCGGCGGCCGGCTGGCGGTGATCAGCTTCCACTCGCTGGAAGACCGCATCGTCAAGCAGTTCATCGCCAAGCACTCGAAAGAGGTCTACGACCGCCGCGCGCCCTTCGCCGCCCCCAAGGTGATGAAGCTGAACGCGCTCGAGCGCATCAAGCCGTCCCAGGCCGAGGTGAGCGGCAACCCGCGCTCGCGCAGCGCCATCCTGCGCGTGGCTGAACGCACGGAGGCCGCATGAGCGCCGCCCGGCCGCCCGAAGGCGCTCGCCCCCTCGCTCGCGAGGGGGAAGGCGCAGCCACGCAGTGGCGCAGCCTGGGGGAGCTTCTTTAATCATGGCCCGTATCAACCTGCTGCTGCTGCTGGCTGTGATTGCCACGGCGCTGTACCTCGTTCACACGCAGTACCAGTCGCGTCAGCTCTACACCGAGCTCGACCGCGTGCAGCAGGAAGCCCGCCGCCTGGAGCTGGACCGCGATCGCCTGCAGGTCGAGAAGCGCGCACAGGCCACGCCGCTGCGCGTCGAGAAGCTTGCCAAGGAGCAGTTGCAGATGCGCACCACCTCCCCGGCCATCACGCAGTACGTGCGGCCCGACGGCTCGGTGATCCCGGCCGTGGCGCCGCTGCCGCCGGCCACGCCCGCGGGCGCCAAGCCGGCCGCCAAGCCCGCCACCGCAGCGAGGGCCGCACGATGACCCGGGGCAACCGCAGCGTGCGCTACACCACCAGCCCCTTGCTCGCGAGCAAGACGCCGGTCTGGCGCAGCAAGTTCATCGTGGCCGGCATCGCCTTCGGCTTCGTCATGCTGGCCGCCCGCGCCGCGTACGTGCAGGTGTTCAACAACAGCTTCTTCCAGCGCCAGGGCGAAGTGCGCTTCGCGCGCACGCTCGAGATGCCGGCCAACCGCGGCCGCATCCTCGACCGCAACGGCCTCATCCTCGCGTCCAGCGTGGTGGCGCCCAGCATCTGGGCCATTCCCGAAGACATCGAGCGCGACGACCCCGAGGTGCGCGCCAAGCTCAAGCAGGTGGCCAAGCTGCTCGAGATGCCGCAGAAGGATTTCGACAAGAAGCTCGAGGACGAGGACAAGACCTTCGTCTGGGTGAAGCGCCAGGTCGACGAACCCATCGCCAAGCAGATCGCCGCGATGAACATCAAGGGCCTCTACCAGCGCAAGGAATACAAGCGCCAGTACCCCGAGGGCGAGGCCGCGGCGCACGTGGTGGGCTTCACCAACGTGGAGGACAGCGGCCAGGAAGGCATCGAGCTCGCGTTCAACAAGGAACTGGCGGGCAAGGCCGGCTCGCGCCGCGTCATCAAGGACCGCCTGGGCCGCGTGGTCGAGGGCGTGGGCGAACTGGTGCCGCCGCTCGACGGCCAGGATATCCAGCTCAGCGTCGACAGCAAGGTGCAGTTCTTCGCCTACCAGAAGCTGCGCGATGCCGTGATCGCGCGCAAGGCCAAGGCCGGCAGCGTGGTGGTGCTCGACTCCACCACCGGCGAGGTGCTGGCGCTGGCCAATTACCCGAGCTACGTGCCCGACAAGCGCCAGAACCTCACCGGCGAGCAGCTGCGCAACCGCGCGCTCACCGACACCTTCGAGCCCGGCTCGACCATGAAGCCCATCACGGTCGGCATGGCCCTGGAAGCCGGCCGCGTGAAGCCGTCGACGGTGATCGACACCGCGCCCGGGCGCTACCAGATCGGTGGCTTCACCATCAGCGACACCCACAACTACGGCGCGCTGACGGTCGAGGGCGTGATCCAGAAGTCGAGCAACGTGGGCGCGCTCAAGATCGCCCAGAAGATGACGCCGCACGAGATGTGGGACACCTACACCGCGCTCGGCTACGGCCAGAAGCCGCAGATCCAGTTCCCCGGCGCGGTGACCGGCCGCCTGCGCCCGTGGAAGACCTGGAAGCCGGTCGAGCAGGCCACCATGGCCTACGGCTACGGCCTGTCGGCTTCGCTGTTCCAGATGGCGCATTCGTACACCTCGTTCGCGCACGACGGCTCGCTCATTCCGGTCACCATCCTCAAGAACTCCGAGCCGCCGGCCGGCGTGCGGGTGTTCTCGCCGTCGAACGCGCTGGCCGTTCGCAAGATGCTGCAGATGGCCGCCGGCCCCGGCGGCACCGGCACGCGCGCGCAGACGGTGGGCTACTCGGTCGGCGGCAAGTCGGGCACGGCCCACAAGCAGGTCGGCAAGGGTTACGCCAGCAACAAATACCGTGCGTGGTTCACCGGCATGGCGCCGATCGAGAAGCCGCGCATCATCGTCGCCGTGATGATCGACGAGCCCAGCGACGGCCAGTATTTCGGCGGCCTGGCAGCGGCTCCCGTGTTCAGCGAAGTCGTGCAGCAGACCCTGCGCATGATGAACGTACCGCCCGACCTGGCGGTCAAACCGCTTGTGATGACGCAGGGCGTCGACGAGAGTTTCTGAACATGCTGACCTTCACTTCCCCCCCACTGGTGGCCGCCTGGCTGAAGGAGCGTGCACCGCAGGGCGCGATGCATGCCGACAGCCGTGCCGTGGGCGCGGGCGACATCTTCGTCGCCTGGCCCGGCGCCGCCACCGACGGCCGCAAGCACGTGGCGTCCGCGCTGGCGCAGGGCGCCGCGGTCTGCCTGGTCGAGCACGAGGGCGTCGAGCCCTTCGGTTTCGATGGCGATGAACGCATCGTGAGCTACCCCGGCCTCAAGGCCGCCACCGGCCCGATCGCCTCGGCCTTCTACGACAACCCCTCGGCCCTGCTCGAGGTGCTGGCCGTGACCGGCACCAACGGCAAGACCTCCACCGCCTGGTGGCTGGCCGAATCGCTCTCCACGCTGCGGGCGGCGGGCGGCGTGCGCGCCATGAAGCCCGACGGCACCATGCAGCGCGACGCGCCTTCGCCCTGCGCCGTGATGGGCACGCTCGGCATCGGCGTGCCGCCCGAGCTGACCTACACCGGCCTGACCACGCCCGACCCGGTGATGATGCAGCGCGAGCTGCGCGCGCTGGTCGAGCGCGGTTTCGGCGCCTGCGCCATCGAGGCCTCGTCCATCGGCATCGCCGAGCGCCGGCTCGACGGCGCGCGGATCGCGGTGGCCGTGTTCACCAACTTCACGCAGGACCACCTCGACTACCACGGCAGCATGGACGCCTACTGGCAGGCCAAGGCCGAGCTGTTCCGCTGGCCGGGCCTGCGCGCGGCGGTGATCAACATCGACGACACGCACGGCGCCAGCCTGTGCGCGAACCTGATCGACGCCGGCATCGGCGCGCTCGACGTCTGGACCGTCTCGGCCGGCGGCAAGCCGGCGCGCCTGGTGGCGCGCGACATCGGCTACGACGCGCAGGGCCTGCAGTTCTCGGTGGCCGAGCACGGCACCGACGCCGTCGAGCGCCTGTCGACCGGCCTGATCGGCCAGTACAACGTGGCCAACCTGCTCGGCGTGCTCGGCACCCTGCGCGCGCTGGGCCTCACGCTGGCGCAGGCCGTGGACGCCTGCGCCAACCTCACCAGCGTGCCGGGCCGCATGGACCGCGCCGGCACCGGCGAAGGCGCGCCGCTGGCCGTGGTCGACTACGCGCACACGCCCGACGCGCTGGACAAGGCCCTGATCGGCCTGCGCCCGCTGGCAAGGCAGCGCGGCGGCGCACTGTGGTGCCTGTTCGGCTGCGGCGGCGACCGCGACCCGATCAAGCGCCCGATGATGGCCGCCGTCGCCGAGCGCCAGGCCGACCGCGTGATCGTCACCAGCGACAACCCGCGCAGCGAAAAGCCCGACGCCATCATCAGCCAGGTGCTGCTCGGTTTCTCACGCCCTGAGGGCGCGCAGGTGCAGCCGGACCGCGCCATCGCCATCGCCGACGCGATCGCGCAGGCCGCCCCGCAGGACGTGGTGCTGATCGCCGGCAAGGGCCACGAGGCGTGGCAGGAAATCGCCGGGCAGCGCATCGTGTTCTCCGACAAGGCGCATGCGCTGCAGGCGCTGGCAAAGCGAGGTGGCGCATGACCGACACCACGCCGCTCGGCATCACGCTGGCACAGGTGCAGCAATGGATTCCCGGCGCGCGCCTGGTGGGCGACGCCTCGACCGTGATCGCCCGCGTGCACACCGACACCCGCACGCTCGCGGCCGGTGACCTGTTCGTCGCGCTCAAGGGCGAGCGCTTCGACGCCAACGAATTCCTCGCCGAGGCAAAGAAGCAGGGCGCCGTCGCCGCCATCGCCCACCACGGCCTCGAGGCTGCGGGGCTGGCCGGCCTGGAGGTGCCCGACACGCTGGCGGCGCTGGGCGCGCTCGGCGCGGGCTGGCGTGCGCAGTTCGACCTGCCGCTGATCGCCGTGACCGGCAGCAACGGCAAGACCACGGTCACGCAGATGATCGCGGCCATCCTGTTCGCCTTCCGGGCCGAGCGCGCGCTGGCCACGGCCGGCAACTTCAATAACGAGATCGGCGTGCCGCTCACGCTGCTGCGCCTGCGCGCGCAGCACCAGCGCGCGGTGCTCGAACTGGGCATGAACCATCCGGGCGAGATCGCGCGGCTGGCCGCCATTTCGCGCCCGACCATCGCGCTGGTCAACAACGCGCAGCGCGAGCACCAGGAATTCATGGCCACCGTCGAGGCGGTGGCCATCGAGAACGCCTCGGTGTTCGCGGTGCTGCCCGAAGACGGCACGGCCGTCTTCCCGCACGGCGACGCCTTCACCTCGCTGTGGACCGACATGGCGCACGCCGGCGGCTCGCGCCGCTGCATGACCTTCGGCGAATCGGAAGACGCCGACATCTCGCTCGACAGCGCCGAATGGAAGCAGGGCGCCTGGGCCGTGCGCATCCGCACGCCCATCGGCGGCTTCGACGCGCGCCTGCACATCGCGGGCCACCACAACGTCGTCAACGCGCTCGCGGCCACGGCCTGCGCGCTCGCGGCCGGCGTGTCCACCGACATCATCGCCGCGGGCCTGAGCGCCTTCGAGCCGGTCAAGGGCCGTTCGCGCGCCAGCGAGATCGTGGTGGACGGCGGCCGCGCGGTCACGCTGGTCGACGACAGCTACAACGCCAATCCCGATTCCGTGATTGCCGCCATCGACGTGCTCGCCGCCCTGCCGGGCCCGCGCCTGCTGGTGCTCGGCGACATGGCCGAGGTGGGCGAGCGCTCGACCGAGTTCCACGCCGAGGTCGGCGACTGGGCGCGCCAGCGCGGTATCGAGGCCGTCTACACCCTCGGCAGCGCCACGGCCCACACCGTCGCCGCGTTCCGGGGCGATGCCGACGGCCGCCATTTCAACGAATTCGACGCGCTCGGCGCCGCCGTGCTCGCCCGGCTGCCGCATGTCGGCAGCGTGCTCGTCAAGGGCTCGCGCTCCATGAAGATGGAACGCGTGGTCCAGGCCATCGCGGCCCAGGCACGACAACCACAACAACAAAAGGAGGCCGGTCATGACGCATGAGCCGCGCGAAACCACATGCTGATGACCCTGGCCCAATGGCTGCAGACGCTCTCGCCCGAATTCGGGTTCCTGCGCGTTTTCCAGTACCTGACTTTCCGCGCGCTGATGGCCGCGCTGACCGCGCTGGTGGTCGGCCTGGTGGCGGGGCCGTACGTCATTCGCCGCCTGGCCGCGCTCAAGATCGGCCAGCCGGTGCGCGGCTACGGCATGGAAACGCACCTGACCAAGAGCGGCACGCCGACCATGGGCGGCGTGCTCGTGCTGTTCTCCATCGCGCTGTCGACACTGCTGTGGTTCGACGTGTCGAACCGCTTCGTGTGGATCGTGCTGTGGGTCACGATGGGCTTCGGCGCCATCGGCTGGGTCGACGACTGGCGCAAGGTGGTGCGCAAGGACCCGGAAGGCATGCGCTCGCGCGAGAAGTATTTCTGGCAGTCGGTGGTCGGCCTGCTCGCCGGCTTCTACCTGCTGTTCAGCATTTCGGAAAGCTCCAACTGGCGCGTGCTGCAGTTGTTCTTCGCGTGGGTGCAGTCGGGCTTCGACCTCAGCTTCCCGCCCAAGATCAACCTGCTGGTGCCCTTCTTCAAGGAAGTGAGCTACCCGCTGGGCGGCATCGGCTTCGTGGTGTTGACCTACCTGGTGATCGTGGGCGCGAGCAACGCGGTGAACCTGACCGACGGCCTCGACGGCCTGGCCATCATGCCGGTGGTGATGGTCGGCTCGGCGCTGGGCGTGTTCGCCTATGTGACGGGCAGCGCGGTGTATTCCAAGTACCTGCTGTTCCCCAACATCCCGGGCTCCGGCGAACTGCTGGTGTTCTGCTCCGCCATGGCGGGCGCGGGGCTCGCGTTCCTGTGGTTCAACACGCATCCGGCGCAGGTCTTCATGGGCGACGTGGGCGCGCTGGCGCTCGGCGGCGCGCTGGGCACCATCGCGGTCATCGTGCGCCAGGAGATCGTGTTCTTCATCATGGGCGGCATCTTCGTGGTCGAGGCGATCTCGGTGATGGCGCAGGTGATGTACTTCAAGTACACCAAGAAGCGCTACGGCGAAGGCCGGCGCGTGCTGAAGATGGCGCCGCTGCACCACCACTTCGAGAAGAGCGGCTGGCGCGAGACGCAGGTCGTGGTGCGCTTCTGGATCATCACGATGCTGCTGTGCCTCGTGGGCCTTTCGACGCTGAAGCTGCGGTAACGGACACATGCGGCACCTGAAAGACCTCCACGTTCTCATCCTCGGCCTCGGCGCGTCCGGGCTGGCGATGGCGCGCTGGTGCGCGCGGCACGGCGCCGTCGTGACCGTGGCCGACACCCGCGAGGCGCCCGCCTCGCTGGCGACGCTGAAGGCGGAATGGCCCGAGGTTGCTTTCGTCGGCGGTCCGTTCACGGCCGCGCTGGTCGAAGGCACGCCGATCCGCGCGGTCTATCGCTCGCCGGGGCTGTCGCCCGCGACCATCGCGCCGGTGGCCGATGCCGCACGCGCCATGGGCCTGCCGGTCGGCGGCGAACTCGACCTGTTCGCGCGCGCGCTGCTGGACCTGCGGACGGTCGAGGTGCCGGTGGCGGAAGCCGAGCCCGACGCCGTGGCCGACGCCGTGCCCGAAGCGCCCGTGGAAGCCGCCGAGCCGCAGCCGCAGGCAGAGCTGCCGCTGGAAGAGCCGGCGCCCGCCGAGCCGGCAGAGGCCGTGGCAGAGCCTGTGCAGCAGCCCGAACCCGCGCCGGCGCCGGAGCCGGAGCCGGAGCCGGAGCCGATCGTTCCCGCGCAAGCCGAGGCCATGCCGCGCGATCCTTCGCTCAGCGTTGCCGTGCCGCAGCCTCCGGAAGCCGACGCACCTGCTGCCGCCCCTGAGGCAAGCGCAGAAACTGTCGAAACTGCTGCCGCCGAGCTTCCCGTCGCCATCCCGGCGCCGGCGCCCGCCACCGTTTCCCGCCTGCCCGCCACTGGCAAGCCTTACGTTCCCACGGCCGCCAAGGAAGCCGCGGAGTTCGTCGCCAAGATCGCCGAGCTTTCCGCCACCAACCCGGCCTCCGCCGCCGTCGAGGAAGAATCGCCGCAGCTCGAACTGGCCCCGCCGGTGGAGCCCGAGGCGCCCAAGGGCTACACGCCCGCGGTGCTCGCCATCACCGGCACCAACGGCAAGACCACCGTCACCTCGCTCACCGGCCAGCTGGTCGAGCGCGCGGGCAAGACCGTGGCGGTGGCCGGCAACATCGGCCCGACGCTGCTCGACACGCTCTGGGCCCACATCGACGCCGGCACGCTGCCCGACGTGTGGGTGCTCGAGCTCTCCAGCTTCCAGCTCGACGGCGTGCAGGACTTCGAGCCGACCGCCGCCACCGTGCTCAACCTCACGCAGGACCACCTCGACTGGCACGGCGACATGCCGGCCTACGCGGCGGCCAAGGCGCGCATCTTCGGCGCGCGCGGGCTGATGATCCTCAACCGCGACGACGCCGGCGTGATGGCGATGCTGCCCGCACCCGTCAAGGTCAAGCTGCAGCGTCCGCAGATCCGCGCGCACGTCACCTTCGGCGCCGCGATGCCGCTGCGCCCGGGCGACTACGGCATCGAGCGCGTCAACGGCATGGCCTGGCTGGTGCGCGCGCTGGAAGCCGACGAAACACAGAAGCGCAAGCGCGGCGCCGTGGTGGAAGAAGAGATTTTCCTGCAGCGCCTGATGCCCGCCGATGCGCTGCGCATCCGCGGCCGCCACAACGCCATGAACGCGCTGGCCGCCCTCGCGCTGGCGAGCGCCGCCGGCTGCCCGCTCGGCCCCATGCTCTACGGCCTGCGCGAATACCACGGCGAGCCGCACCGCGTGGAACCCATCGCCATCGTCGACGAGGTCGAGTACTTCGACGACAGCAAGGGCACCAACGTCGGCGCCACCGTGGCCGCGCTGGCCGGCCTGGGCGAAGAGCGCCGCGTGGTCGTGATCCTCGGCGGCGAAGGCAAGGGACAGGACTTCGAGCCGCTCGCCGCGCCCGTGCGCCAGTACGCGCGCGCCGTGGTGCTCATCGGCCGCGACGCACCCATCATCGAGGCCGCGCTGGCTTCCACCGGCGTCTCGCTGATGCACGCCGGCTCCATGGACGAAGCCGTGCAGGCCGCCGCCGCCCGCGCCAATCCGGGTGATGCAGTGCTGCTGTCACCGGCCTGTGCAAGCTTCGACATGTTCAGGGACTACGAGCACCGCGCCGACGTTTTCCGCGAGGCCGTGCAGGCCTGGGCGGACAGCCCGCGCGGACTGGGCGATTCTTCGACGACGGAGGAGCAGCTTTGAACTCTGCCGCATCGGGCGCCACGCCCAACGCACGCACCAGCCGATTCGGAGGCTGGTTCAGGCGCGCCCGCAGCGGCATCGACGCGCTGCCGGTGCACCTGCCCGTGCGGCTGGGCGGCGCCGGCATCGCACAGACCAAGGCCACGCCCATGCGCGTGCTGGGCTTCGACCAGGCGCTGGTCTGGGTCACGGTCGCGTTGCTGACCTGGGGCCTGATCATGGTGTATTCGGCCTCCATCGCGCTGCCCGACAACCCGCGCTTCGCGCGCGCCGGCTACAGCGCTTCCTACTTCCTCACGCGGCACGCGGCCTCGGTGGTGTTCGCGTTCGTCGCCGCGCTGCTGACCTTCCAGATCCCGATGAAGACCTGGGAGCGCGCCGCGCCCTGGCTCTTCGTCGCGTCGCTGCTGCTGCTGGTGGCGGTGCTCATTCCGCACATCGGCATCAACGTGAACGGCGCGCGCCGCTGGCTGCCGATGGGCTTCATGCGCTTCCAGCCCTCGGAGCTGGCCAAGCTCGCGATGGTGCTCTACGCCGCCAGCTACATGGTGCGCAAGATGGAGATCAAGGAGCGCTTCTTCCGCGCCGTGCTGCCGATGGGCATCGCGGTGGTGGTGGTCGGCATGCTGGTGATGGCCGAGCCCGACATGGGCGCGTTCATGGTGATCGCGGTGATCGCCATGGGCATCCTGTTCCTGGGCGGCGTGAACGCGCGCATGTTCTTCGTGATCGCCGCGCTGGTGGTGGTGGCCTTCGGCACCATCGTCGCGACCAGCCCGTGGCGCCGCGAGCGCATCTTTGCGTACCTCGACCCGTGGAGCGAAGAGCATGCGCTGGGCAAGGGCTACCAGCTGTCGCACTCGCTGATCGCCATCGGGCGCGGCGAAATTTTCGGCGTGGGCCTGGGCGGCAGCGTCGAGAAGCTGCACTGGCTGCCCGAGGCGCACACCGACTTCCTGCTCGCCGTGATCGGCGAGGAGTTCGGCCTGATCGGCGTGCTGCTGATCATCGGCCTGTTTCTCTGGCTCACGCGCCGCATCATGCACATCGGCCGCCAGGCGATCGCGCTGGACCGCGTGTTCTCCGGCCTCGTGGCGCAGGGCGTGGGCGTGTGGCTCGGCTTCCAGGCGTTCATCAACATGGGCGTGAACCTGGGCGCGCTGCCGACCAAGGGCCTGACCCTGCCGCTGATGAGCTTCGGCGGCTCGGCGATCCTGATGAACCTCGTGGCGCTGGCCGTGGTGCTGCGCATCGACTACGAAAACCGCGTGCTGATGAGAGGGGGCCGCGTATGACCGGCCGTACCGCACTCGTCATGGCAGGCGGCACCGGCGGCCACATCTTCCCCGGACTCGCGGTGGCCGAGGCCCTGCGCGAGCGCGGCTGGCAGGTGCACTGGCTGGGCGCGCCCGGCAGCATGGAAGAAAAACTCGTGCCGCCGCGCGGCTTCGCCTTCGAGCCGGTGCAGTTCGGCGGCGTGCGCGGCAAGGGTCCGCTCACGCTGTTCCTGCTGCCGCTGAATCTGCTGCGCGCCTTCTGGCAGAGCCTGGGCGTGGTGCGCCGCGTGAAGCCCGACGTGCTGGTGGGCCTGGGCGGCTACATCACCTTCCCCGGCGGAATGATGGGCGTGCTGATGGGCAAGCCTCTGGTGCTGCACGAGCAGAACTCGGTCGCCGGCCTCGCCAACAAGGTGCTGGCGGGCGTGGCAGACCGCGTGTTCACCGCCTTCCCCAATGTGCTGAAGAAGGCGCAATGGGTGGGCAATCCGCTGCGCGAGGCATTCACCTCCAAGGCCGATCCGGCCACGCGTTTCGCGGGCCGCACCGGCCCGCTGAAGCTGCTGGTGGTGGGCGGCAGCCTGGGCGCGCGCGGCCTCAACACCGTGGTGCCCAAGGCCCTGGCCCGCATCGAGCCGGCCGTGCGCCCGCAGGTGCTGCACCAGAGCGGTGCCAAGCAGATCGACGAGCTGCGCGCCAACTACACGGCGGCCGGCGTCGAAGGCGAACTCACGCCCTTCATCGAAGACACGGCGCAGGCCTATGCGGACGCCGACATCATCGTCGCGCGCGCAGGTGCCAGCACCGTCACAGAAATCGCGGCCGTCGGCGCAGCAGCGCTGTTCGTGCCTTTCCCTTCGGCGGTCGACGACCACCAGACCACCAACGCGCGCTTCCTCGTCGACGCGGGCGGCGGCTGGCTGGTGCAACAGGCCGACCTCACTCCTGAATTGCTGGCTGACTTGCTACAGAACACAGAGCGCACCGCGCTGATCGACAAGGCCGCGAAGGCCAAGACCATGCAGAAGACCGAAGCCGTCGAGGCGGTCGTCCGCGCCTGCGAGGAGCTTGCCAAATGAAGCACGCAATCCGTCACATCCACTTCGTGGGCATCGGTGGTTCCGGCATGAGCGGCATCGCCGAAGTGCTGCTGAACCTGGGCTACAAGATCACCGGCTCCGACCTGTCTGACAGCGCCACGCTGCGCCGGCTCGCGGGCCTGGGCATCGGCACCTTCGTGGGCCATGCGGCTGCGCACATCGACGGCGCGGACGCGGTCGTCACGTCCACTGCCGTGCAGCCGGACAACCCCGAAGTGCTGGCCGCGCGCGAGAAGCGCATTCCGGTGGTGCCGCGCGCGCTGATGCTGGCCGAGCTGATGCGCCTGAAGCAGGGCATTGCCATTGCCGGCACGCACGGCAAGACCACCACCACCAGCCTGGTGGCGAGCGTGCTCGACGCCGCCGGCCTGGACCCGACCTTCGTGATCGGCGGCCGCCTGAACAGCGCGGGCGCGAATGCGCAGCTCGGCAGCGGCGACTACATCGTGGTCGAGGCCGATGAATCGGACGCCTCGTTCCTGAACCTGCTGCCCGTGATGGCGGTGGTCACGAACATCGACGCCGACCACATGGAGACCTACGGGCACGACTTCGCGAAGCTCAAGAAGGCTTTCGTCGACTTCCTGCACCGCATGCCGTTCTATGGCGTGGCCATCTTGTGCACCGACGACCCCGCGGTGCGCGAGATCGTCGCCAGCGTGACCTGCCCGGTGACCAGCTACGGCTTCGGCGAAGACGCCCAGGTGCGCGCCATCGACGTGCGCGCCGTCGGCGGCCAGATGCACTTCACCGCGCAGCGCCGCAACGGCGTGACGCTGCCCGACCTGCCCATCGTGCTGAACCTGCCCGGCGAGCACAACGTGCGCAATGCGCTGTCGGTGATCGCGGTGGCGGTGGAGCTCGGCATTCCCGACGAGGCCGTGCAGCGCGGCCTGGCGGGCTTCAAGGGCGTGGGCCGCCGCTTCCAGAGCTACGGCGACGTGGCGGTGCAGGGCGGCGACGCCGCTGGTGCCGGCACCTTCACCGTCATCGACGACTACGGCCATCACCCCGTGGAAATGGCGGCCACCATCGCGGCCGCGCGCGGCGCGTTCCCGGGGCGCCGGCTGGTGCTGGCCTTCCAGCCGCACCGCTACACCCGCACGCGCGACTGCTTCGAGGACTTCGTCAAGGTCATCGGCACGGCCGACGCGGTGCTGCTCGGCGAGGTCTATGCCGCCGGCGAGGCGCCCATCGTGGCCGCGGACGGCCGCACGCTGGCACGCGCGCTGCGCGTGGCGGGCAAGGTCGAGCCGGTGTTCGTCGACGACATCGCCGCCATGCCGCAAGCCATTCTCGACAACGCCCGCCCGGGCGACGTGGTGCTCTCGATGGGCGCCGGGTCCATCGGCGCGGTGCCGGCCAAGGTGGTCGAACTGGGCGCCACGCCCTCAACAATGCAGCGCGATTCGCGCCAAGGGAGGGCCGCATGAGCCTTCAGGATCCCAAACTCTTCGGCAAGGTCGCCGTGCTGTTCGGCGGCAGTTCCGCCGAACGCGAAATCTCGTTGATGTCGGGCACCGGCGTGCTCGAAGCCCTGCGCTCGCGCGGTGTGGACGCGCATGCCTTCGACCCCTCGCAGCGCGAGCTGGCCGACCTCAAGCGCGAAGGCTTCGCGCGCTGCTTCGTCGCGCTGCACGGCCGCCATGGCGAGGACGGCACGGTGCAGGGCGCGCTCGAGCTGCTCGGCATTCCCTACACCGGCTCTGGCGTGATGGCCTCCAGCGTGGCCATGGACAAGGTCATGACCAAGCGCATCTGGCAGGCCGACGGCCTGCCCACGCCCAAGTACGTGCGCCTGGCCTTCGACCAGCAAAGCCGCGAGCAGGTCATGGCCGTGCCTGACGTGCTCGGCCTGCCGCTGATCGTGAAGCCGCCGCGCGAGGGCTCGTCCATCGGCGTGACCAAGGTCGAGGGCTACTCGCAGATGCAGGACGCGATCACGCTGTCGGCCAAGTACGACGCCGACGTGCTGTGCGAAGAGTTCATCGCAGGCGAGGAAGTGACCTGCGCCGTGCTCGGCCACGGGCTCGACGCGCGTGCGCTGCCTGTGGTGCGCATCGCCGCGCCCGAAGGCGCCTACGACTACCAGAACAAGTACTTCACCGACGACGTGAAGTACCAGTGCCCGAGCGGCCTGCCCGAGGCGGAGGAGCACGAGATCCAGCGCATCACGCTGGCCGCCTACCGCACGCTCGGCTGCCGCGGCTGGGGCCGTGCCGACGTGATGATCCGCGCCAGCGACCGCAAGCCTTTCCTGCTCGAGATGAACACCTCGCCCGGCATGACCAGCCACTCGCTGGTGCCGATGTCGGCCCGCGCCGCGGGCATCGCCTACGAAGAACTCTGCGTGCGGGTGCTGGCCTCGGCCACGCTCGACGCCACGGGAGGCTCGTTATAGCCATGGCTGACAGCATCCCCGCGCCCTTCGACGTCAAGCTCATGAACATCGTCGCCAACCTTGCGTTCGCGGCGGTGGCGCTCATGCTGCTTGCGGCGGGCGCCTGGTGGGTGCTGCGCCAGCCGTTCTTCCCGATCGTCGGCATCAAGGTGGACGGCGAGGTCACGCACAACAACGCGGTCACGCTGCGCGCCAACGTGGCGCCGCAGCTCAAGGGCAACTTCTTCACCATCGACCTGCTGCGCGCGCGCGCGGCCTTCGAGTCGGTGCCGTGGGTGCGCAGCGCGGTGGTGCGGCGCGAGTTCCCGAACAAGCTGCGCGTGACGCTGACCGAGCAGGTACCGGTGGCCATCTGGGGCGACGAAGCGGGCTCGAAGCTGATCAACGGCTTCGGCGACGTGTTCGAGGCCAATGTGGCCGAGGTGGACGACAACCTGCCGCGCCTGGACGGCCCGATCGAACAGGCCGGCCAGGTGCTGGGTATGTACCGCGTGCTGCAGCCGCAGTTCAAGCCGTATGACTTCAGCATCGACGAGCTCACGCTGTCGAGCCGGGGCAGCTGGAAGGTCGTGCTGGACACCGGCGCCGAGATCGAGCTGGGCCGAGGCCAGGGCGAGGAAGTGTCGGCCCGCCTGCAGCGCTTCCTGAAGACCGTGACCCAGGTCGCGGGCCAGTACCACCGCACGGTGGCGGATGTCGAAGGCGCCGATCTGCGCCACAACGACGCGTATGCATTGCGGCTGCGCGGCGTCACCACGGTCTCGCCAGAGGCCCCAAGAAAAATCAAGTAGCGAATACCGAGGAATCGAGGACATATCAATGCCCAAAGAATACAAAGACCTGGTCGTAGGACTCGACATCGGCACCGCCAAAGTGATGGTGGTGGTGGCCGAGGTGCTGCCCGGCGGCGAGCTCAAGCTGGCCGGCCTCGGCATCGCGCCGAGCAACGGGCTCAAGCGCGGCGTGGTGGTGAACATCGACGCCACGGTGCAGAGCATCCAGCAGGCGCTGAAAGAGGCCGAGCTGATGGCCGACTGCAAGATCAGCCGGGTCTACACCGGCATCACCGGCAGCCACATCCGCGGCATCAACTCGAGCGGCATGGTGGCGGTGAAGGACAAGGAAGTGACGCCCGCCGACGTGGCCCGCGTGGTGGAGACGGCGCGCGCCATCAACATCTCCAGCGACCAGCGCCTGCTGCTGGTGGAGCCGCAGGAGTTCGTGATCGACGGCCAGGACGTGAAGGAGCCGATCGGCATGAGCGGCATGCGGCTCGAGGCCAAGGTGCACATCGTGACCGGCGCGCAGAGCGCGGCCGAGAACATCATCAAGTGCGTGCGCCGCTGCGGCCTGGAGGTCGACCAGCTGATGCTGAACCCGCTGGCCTCCAGCCAGGCGGTGCTGACCGAGGACGAGCGCGAACTGGGCGTGGTGCTGGTCGACATCGGCGCGGGCACCACCGACGTGGCGATCTTCACCAACGGCGCGATCCGCCATACGGCCGTGATCCCGATCGCGGGCGACCTCATCACGAGCGACATCGCGATGGCGCTGCGCACGCCGACCAAGGACGCGGAAGACATCAAGGTCGAGAACGGCTTCGCCAAGCAGCTGCTGGCCGACCCCGACACGCAGGTCGAAGTGCCGGGTCTCGGCGACCGCGGCCCGCGCATGCTGAGCAAGCAGGCGCTGGCCGGCGTGATCGAGCCGCGCATCGAGGAAATCTTCTCGCTGGTGCAGCAGGTGGTGCGCGAGTCGGGCTATGAAGAAGTGCTGTCGTCGGGCGTGGTGCTCACGGGCGGCAGCGCGGTGATGCCCGGCATGGTCGAACTCGGCGAGGACATCTTCCTCAAGCCGGTGCGACGCGGCATTCCAAAGTATTCCAGCGCGTTGTCTGACATGGTCGCGCAGCCTCGCGCCGCTACAGTCATGGGCCTTCTCGAAGAGGCACGCTTCGCGCGCATGCGCGGCTTCAAGGTCGCGCAGAAGAACGGGTCGGTGAAAACCGCATTCGGGCGCTTCAAGGACTTCATAGTGGGGAATTTCTGACGATGATCAAGTCTCCACTCTGGCTCGCGCGCGGCAGCCCTCCATTGCACTTCAACGAGCGATGGCGACGAACAGGTCCACCGCCATGACGAGCGCATCGTTGTTCCAGTCGCGGCACAAGAAATATTCATAGACACATAACGGCAACTGCAAGATTCAAGGAGTTAGAAATGACCATCGAAATGATCGAAGTCGAAGAGTTCAATCAGGGCACGCAGATCAAGGTGATCGGCGTCGGCGGTGGCGGCGGCAATGCGGTCGCCCACATGATGGAGCGCGGCGTGCAGGGCGTTCAGTTCGTCTGCGCGAACACCGACGCCCAGGCACTGCAGCGCAGCAGCGCGCACAAGATCATCCAGCTCGGCACCAGCGGCCTGGGCGCCGGCAGCAAGCCCGAGAAGGGCCGTGACGCGGCCGAAGCGGCGGTGGACGACATCCGCGCGGCCATCGACGGCGCGCACATGCTGTTCATCACCGCCGGCATGGGCGGCGGCACCGGCACCGGCGCGGCTCCCGTGATCGCGCGCGTCGCCAAGGAAATGGGCATCCTGACCGTGGGCGTGGTGACCAAGCCCTTCGACTGGGAAGGCGGCCGCCGCATGACCAACGCCGACGCCGGCCTGGCCGAGCTCGAAGCCAACGTCGACTCGCTGATCGTGGTGCTCAACGAGAAGCTGCTCGACGTGCTGGGCGAAGACGTCACGCAGGACGAGGCCTTCGCGCAAGCCAACGACGTGCTGAAGAACGCCGTGGGCGGCATCTCGGAAATCATCAACGAGTACGGCGGCGTGAACGTCGACTTCGAAGACGTGCGCACCGTGATGGGCGAACCCGGCAAGGCCATGATGGGCACGGCCGCGGCCGCGGGCCCCGACCGCGCGCGCATCGCCGCCGAACAGGCCGTGGCCTGCCCGCTGCTCGAAGGCATCGACCTCTCGGGCGCCAAGGGCGTGCTGGTGCTGGTGACGGCATCGAAGGGCTCGCTGAAGCTGAACGAGTCGAAGCTGGCGATGAACACCATCCGCGCCTACGCTTCGCCGGACGCGCACGTGATCTACGGCGCCGCCTACGACGACAGCCTCGGCGACGAGATGCGCGTCACCGTGGTGGCCACCGGCCTGTCGCGCGCCGACGCACGCCGCCAGGCCCCGACGCTGGAAGTGATCCGCACCGGCACCGACAACATCGGCTTCACCGTGCCCACGCTGGGCGGCACCGGCCACGCGCACAGCAGCGGCAGCCAGCCGAACTACGACGGCATGGCCGTGCCCAGCGTGTGGCGCACCAACCGCACGATGGCCGCCGCCAAGGTGGACGCGCTGTCGTCGGGCGGCATGGACGACTTCGAGATTCCGGCCTTCCTGCGCCGCCAGGCCGACTGAAGCTGGCTCGCCCCCCAGGCTGCGCGCACTTCGTGTCGCTTCGCCTACCCCCCTGCCGGGGGGCAACACCTGAGGCCCGGCGGAGCCGGTGCCTCGGTGTTTCGCGAATCGACGGACCGCGTCCATTTCGCGCGCATCCGGCGGGATTGCATAGAACCCATGTCTATCGGTGCCATAGCCAGGGGCATAGGCCGCCACCCCCGTGGCGCGCCTAAAATCGCCGGCGTGCTGCAACAACGAACCCTCAAGTCGATCAGCCGCGCCGTGGGCGTGGGGCTTCACAGCGGCCAACGCGTGGAACTGACCCTGCGGCCGGCCCCGGCCGACACGGGCATCGTGTTCCGCCGCGTCGACCTGCCGGAGCCGGTCGACATCCGCATGACCGCCGAGTCGGTCACCGACACGCGCCTGGCGTCCACGGTCTCCACCGGCGGCGCCAAGGTGCAGACCGTCGAGCACATCATGTCGGCCTGCGCGGGCCTCGGCATCGACAACCTCTACATCGACATCACGGCCGACGAAGTGCCGATCCTCGACGGGTCGGCTTCTTCATTCGTGTTCCTGCTGCAGAGCGCGGGCATCGCGCTGCAGAAGGCGCCGCGCCGCTTCATCCGCGTAACCCGCAAGGTCGAGGTGCGCGAGGGCGAGGGCGCCAACGAGAAGTGGGCGCGGCTGGAGCCGTACCACGGCTTCAAGCTGAGCTTCGAGATCGACTTCGACCACCGCGTCGTCAATTCCACCGGCCAGCGCGTGGAGTTCGACCTGGGCACCGACTCCTACAGCCGCGACATCGCGCGCGCCCGCACCTTCGGCTTCACGAAAGAGGTCGAGTACATGCGCAGCAAGGGCCTCGCGCTCGGCGGTGGCCTGGACAACGCGATCGTGATGGACGACACCAAGGTGCTCAATGCGGGCGGCCTGCGCTACGACGACGAGTTCGTGAAGCACAAGATCCTCGACGCCATGGGCGACCTGTACATCATCGGCAAGCCGCTGCTGGCCGCGTACACCGCGTTCCGCTCGGGACATGCGCTGAACAACAAGCTGCTGCGCGAGCTGCTCTCGCACAGCGACGCCTACGAAGTCGTGACCTTCGAAGACGAGAAGCGCGCACCGCGCGGCTTCGGCGAAGTCGCCCGCGCCTGGTAGACCCGGCGCAGGCCACGTTCACACATGCTTCTTTTCCGCTGGGCCATCCTGCTGCTTCTGCTGGTGGCGGGCGTGTCCTTTGCGTTCTATGCGGGCACCGGGCAGGTCAAGTACCGGCGCTTCGGCTGGATCGTGCTGAAGTGGACGCTGCTGGCGGCGTTCGGCTTCTTCGCGGTGCTGATCGCCGAGCGCGTGGCCTAGTCGACGCCCCAGGCCCCTTGGCACTCAGGCGGCCAACGCCTGCACCTGCCGCGCCAGCAGCGGCCCCTTGCGATGGGCCGGCACCAGCAGCATGACGGTATCTCCCAGCGCCTTCGGCCGTCCCCATGGCGCATGCAGCCTGCCTTGGGCGAGCAGCGGCGCGACGAGCTGTTCCCGGCCCATCAACACACCTTCGCCGTCGACCGCGGCCTGCAGCGCGAGGCTGTAGAGCGAGAAGTCCGGCCCCGCGGCCAGCGCATCGGCTTCGGCCGCCGTGGTGCCGGCGCGCGTGGCTTGCAGCCAGCGCCGCCAGTCGTCTTGCCACACGGTGTCGTGCAGGCCGCCACAGCGGGCCAGCAGTTCCGCCAGGTCGTCGAGCGATCGGGGCCGGCCGCTGGGCAGCGGCTGCTGCAGGCGCGGGCTGCAGACGGGAAGCAGCCGGTCTCGCGCCAGCGGAATGGCTTGCGCGCCGACTGCCGTCTCGATGTGCTCACCGGCCCGCGCATAGAACAACCCCAGGTCGAAGGGCTCGCGGCGAAAGTTCGGCGGCTGCTCGAGCGCCGTCACCGACACCTGCACGCCGGGCAGCGCGGCCTTCAATCGCGAGAGCCGGGGCGACAGCCACAGCTGCGCCACGGCAGGCAGGGCCGCCACCTGCAGCGTGCTGCGGCGAGCGGCGGTCTGGGTCTCGTGGCGCAGCGCCTGCACCGCGAGGCCGAGCTGGTCGACGGCGGCGCTGAGGGCAGGCAGGGCGCGCCGCCCGTGCGCGCTCAGGCGTATGCCCTGGCTGTGCCGTTCGAACAGCGCGCCGCCGGCCCAGCTTTCCAGCGCCTTGATCTGCTGCGCGACGGCGGCCGGGGTGACGAACAGCTCTTCCGCCGCCCGCGCGAAGCTGCCGTGGCGCGCGGCCGCTTCGAAGGCACGCACGGCGGTGTGCGGAGGCAGGCGGGGGCGGGGCGGTGCGAGCGGCATCGAGAACGAGAAAGATCAGGCCAAGTTTTTCTAAGGCTGGGGCACAGATTATCCGGTTTGCCCGCTGCCGTGCGGCGCGCGACGATGCGGCCACACACCACTTCCAGCGAGATACGCCGCATGCCTGCCGCCCTGCAACGCCGCCCCTGGGTTCCCGCCGCCAGCGAAGACCACGTGCTCTCCATTGCCGCCGATGCCGCAGCGCGCGACGCGGCCGGCGTCGCCGCCGAGATCGAGCGGCTGGTGGCCGACAACCACCGCATCCACGATGTCGACGGCCTGAACCTCAACCCCGCCACCAACGTCATGAACCCGGCGGCCGAGGCCCTGCTGTCGCGCGGGCTCGGCTCGCGCCCGTCGCTCGGCTATCCCGGCGACAAATACGAGATGGGGCTGGAAGCCATCGAGCGCATCGAGGTGGTCGCCGCCGAGCTGGCGGCCGAGGTGTTCGGCGCCAAGTTCGCCGAGGTGCGCGTGGGCTCCGGCGCGCTGTCGAATCTCTATGTGTTCATGGCCACCTGCCAGCCCGGCGACACCATCATCGCGCCACCCGCTACCATCGGCGGCCACGTCACGCACCATGCGGCGGGCGCGGCCGGCCTCTACGGCCTGAAGACCGTGCCGGCGCCCGTCGATGCCGACGGCTACACCGTCGACGTGGGCGCGCTGGCCCGGCTGGCGCGCGAGGTGAAACCGAAGCTCATCACCATCGGCGGCAGCCTCAATCTCTTTCCGCACCCCGTGCCCGCCATCCGCGAGATTGCCGACAGCGTGGGCGCAAAGCTGCTGTTCGACGCCGCGCACCTGTCGGGCATGGTGGCCGGCAAGGCATGGCCCCAGCCGCTCGAAGAAGGCGCGCATGCCATCACCATGAGCACCTACAAGAGCCTGGGCGGCCCGGCGGGAGGGCTGATCGTGTCGAACGACGCCGCGCTGATGGAGCGCATCGACGCCATCGCCTATCCCGGCCTCACCGCCAATTCGGACGCGGGCCGAACCGCCGCGCTGGCCCGCGGGCTGCTCGACTGGAAGGTGCACGGCAAGGCCTATGCGGCTGCGATGCGCGAGACCGCGCAGGCACTGGCGCGCGCGCTCGATGCCCAGGGGCTGCCGGTGTTTGCCAAGGCTCGCGGCTTCACGCAGTCGCACCAGCTGGCGGTCGAGGCCGCGCGCTGGGGCGGCGGGCAGCGCGCCGCGAAGCTGCTCGCGCAAGGCGGCCTGCTGGCCTGCGGCATCGGGCTGCCCGTGGCGCCGGTCGAAGGCGACATCAACGGCCTGCGGCTCGGCGTGCCGGAGATCGTGCGCCTCGGCTTCACGACCGAGGACATGCCGCAGCTGGCGTCGTGGATCGCGCGCGCCCTGCAAGGCGACGCCGCCCCGGTGGCGGCCGAAGTGCGCGAGCGCCGCAAGCGCCTGGGCGAGCTGCGTTACATCGTGCGCTGATTCAGCGCGAGCGGCCTTGCCGGTAGGTGCCGGCATGCGTCTTCGAAAGCTCGGCCGCCTGAGCGAGCCGCGCCATCGAACGCCCCACCTGCGCATGCGTGATGGCGATGCCCAGCGCATCGGCCGCGTCGGCGCCGGGCAGGCCCGGCAGGTCGAGCAGGCGCTTCACCATCTCCTGCACCTGCGCCTTGGCGGCCTGACCGTGCCCGGCCACGGCCTTCTTCATCTGCAGCGCGGTGTATTCGGCCACCGAGAGGTTGCTGTTGACCAGCGAGGTCACGCACGCGCCGCGCGCCTGCCCCAGCAGCAGGGTCGACTGCGGGTTGACGTTGACGAAGATGATTTCCACCGCCGACGCATCGGGCTGGTAGCGCGCCGTGATTTCCGCGATGCCGTCGAACAGCACCTTGAGCCGTGCCGGCAGGTTGCCGGTGCCCAGGTGCCGCGTGCTGATGGTGCCGCTGGCCACGTAGCGCAGCGCATGGCCGTCCGCGTCGACCACGCCGAAGCCGGTGGTCTGCAAGCCGGGGTCGATGCCGAGAATTCGCATGAACAGGAAGGAGGCCTTTGCTGCCTCAGGCGTTGAAGTACCAGCGGATCGAGTGGAAGAAGATCGGCGCCGCGAAGCACAGCGCGTCGACGCGGTCGAGCAGCCCGTTGGCCCCGGTCACGCCCACGCCCTTCTTGCCCCAGTTGGGAATGCCGCGGTCGCGCTTGAGCGCCTTCATCACCAGGTGCCCCATCGACCCCGCGATGCATGCGATGACCGACACCGCGAGCGCCTGGGCGAACTTGAACGGCGTGATGAAGGAGAACAGCGCGCCCACCAGGCTGGCCACCACGATGCCGATGCCCCAGCTGGTCCAGTTGAAGCTGCGGCTCACGTTGGGCGCGAAGGGCGCGCGCTGGGTGCGGCGCGAGATGAGGTGCTGCACCAGCACCGAGGTCTGCACCACGAACACCAGGAAGAACACGAGGAAGGCGCTCTTGCCTTCGTAGCCGGGGAAGCTCAGCAGCAGCAGCGCCGGCACGTGGCTCATGCCGTAGACGCAGACCATGATGCCCCACTGCAGCTTGGCGTTGCGTTCGAGGAACTGGCTCGGGTCGTTGGCCAGCGCGCTCGCCACCGGGATGGCGAGGAACACGTAGACCGGGATGAAGACGGTGAAAAGGTCGAAGCGCGCGGTGGCGACGAGCCAGAACTGGATCGGCAGCACCACGAAGAAGGCGAGGATGAGGCTGCGGTGGTCGCCGCGCCGCGTGGGCGAGAGGGTGATGAACTCGCGCAGCGAGAAGAAGGCGATCAGCGCGAAGAGCACGGTGGCCACCGTCTCGCCCAGCGCCCAGCCGATCCAGAAGATCACGGCCATGAACCAGGTGGTGCCGAGCAGTCCGCGGAAGTGGGCCAGCTCGGCCTGCCAGGCGGCGTCGTGCACGGGGTTGCGGCGTTCCCTGAAGGTGAGGAAGAACGCGGTGGCGCTCACGATCGCGAGCACGCCGAAGACGATGAGGAAGAGGGCGGCGACCTGCTGGGTCGGGGTCAGGTTGCGCAGGAACTGGTTCATTTTTTACTGCGCTTCGGGTTTGTTCAGGGCGTGTGTGAAGGCCACCGGGTAGCTCCCTCCGCGAATGTCCCCCGGCCTGCGGCCTCCTCCTTTATTTCGCTGCGGGATCCACCCGGCGCCCTTCACACAATGGGCGCGGCTGTTGTGCAGGCCGATCGAGAAGTGCTTCATGTCAGACATCGCGCAAAGCGATCACCGCCGCGCGTGCACGGTCGAGGAAGGGACGGCGCTCCTCGCCTTCCTCGACGCGGATCGGCGCGCCGAAGGTGACGGAGCAAAGAATGGGCACGGGCACGATCTCGCCCTTGGGCATGACGCGCTGCACGTTGTCGATCCAGGCCGGCACCAGCACCACCTCGGGGAACATGGTGGCGAGCGCGTAGAGGCCCGACTTGAACTTCTGCGGCTCGCCGGTGTGGCCGCGCGTGCCCTCGGGGAAGATGATGATCGAGTCGCCGCTGCGCAGGGCTTCGATGAGCGGGGCCAGCGGATCGGCTGTGGGAGCGGCCACAGCGGGCTCGGGTTCCGGGGCAGCAGGGGGAGGCGCCGGTGGAGGCGGTGGCGGGGCCGAGAGATCCAGCTGGCCTTGCGCGTCCCGCACGACCTCCGCCGAGGCATCGGCGAAAGGCAGGGACATCGGCAGCAGCGGCTCCATCGAAGGCTCGATGCGCTCGGCCGGCGGTGCCGGTTCGGCGGCCACTGGCGGCGGTACTTCCACGGATGCTGCGGGGGCGGGCGCAGTCGTCGCCGCGCGCTCCACATACACCGCGTTGAACACCTCGGTCGTGATCCAGCGCTTGACCGGCGTGTTGGCCCAGTAGTCGCGCGCCGCGATCGGCCGGGTGATGCTGCGCAGCTCCTCCGGCAGCGCGGCCCAGATCATCACGAGGTCGGCGTGGCTCTGGTGGTTGGCGAAATAGATGCGCTGCTCTGCCTTCGGCGGACAGCCGTACCAGCGCGCCTGCGCGCCAGTGAGCAACCGGACGATTCCCAACAACAACCAACCCGTGAGCTTTGCCAGCATAGGGCGCGATGATACGGGCCATGCGATGGCGTTTCGATCCTCTTTCTCTGGCGTGGGCGGTGGCCCTGTTCTTCATCCTCGTGCTGCTGGCCACCGTCGGCGCGCGCTGGGGCTGGGTGCGCAGTTTCTTCGGCGACGTGCTGGCCGTGGTGTGGGTGTACTTCGTGTTCAGGACGGCCATCGGCGCGCGCGTGCTGCCGCTGGCGCTGGCCGCGCTGGCGGTGGGTTGCGCGGTGGAGCTGGGGCAGTACCTTGCGTCGGCATGGCACCTGCGCATTCCGAACCGGGCCCTGCGCATCGTGCTCGGCAGCACGGCCGACTGGTGGGACGTGGCGGCCTACGTGCTCGGCTTCTTCGGCGTGCTCGGCATCGAGCGGCTGCGCGGCGGTTTCAGGGCAGCGCGGCCGCGGGCATCCGCGCCATGACCGTCGAGGCCCGGCCGCTCAGGTAAGGCGAGCCGGGACGGCGCTCGAAGAACTTGGGGCTCGGCAGCATCACGGCCAGGCGCGCGGCCTCGTTGGCGCTCAGGCGCGAAGCCGGCTTGCGGAAGTAGTACTGCGAAGCGGCCTCCGCGCCGAACACGCCTTCGCCCCATTCGACGTTGTTGAGGTAGATCTCCAGGATGCGCTGCTTGTCGAGCACCAGTTCCAGCAGCGTGGCGAGCACCAGCTCCTGGCCCTTGCGCAGCATGGTGCGCTCGCCGGACAGCAGCAGGTTCTTCGCGAGTTGCTGCGTGATGGTCGAGCCGCCGCGCAGCCGCACGGGCTGCATCGGCTTGCCGCGCGCCACCGCACGGGCGGAGCGCTTGGCCGCCAGCTCTTCGGCCTTGGCGTTGCGCTGGCGCGCGCGTTCGATGGCTTCCCACTCCACGCCGTTGTGGTCGACGAAGCCCGCGTCCTCGCTCGCGATGACGGCGCGCTTGAGGTTGTCGCTGATCTGCGCATACGGCACCCACTCCTGCCGCCAGCCGCCGCCGCTGCCCTTGTGAATGGCGATCTGGAAGGCCTCGGAGCGCTGGAACGCCGTGCTCTCGGGGTTGATCACGGCCATGGCAGCGATGCGCGCGACGAAGAACAGCTCGAGTGCCACGCCCGCCACCACGAGGCAGGCGATCAGGCGCAGCACGGCTTTCATGCTTTCGAGGAGGCGAGCGAGCTTCGGAGTTCGGCCAGCACCTGGGCCGAGGGCGGACGCACGCCGCGCCAGATCTCGAACGCCTCCGCCGCCTGTTCGACCAGCATGCCCAGCCCGTCGCGCGCGACCGCGCCGTGCGCCTCGGCCCAGGCCATGAAGCCGGCGGCGGCGGGTCCGTACATCATGTCGACCGCGAGGCCGCCGGGGCGCAGCACGCCGGCGCTCACCGGCACAGCATCGCCCGCGAGGCTGGAGGCCGTGGCGTTGACCACCACGTCGAAGGTGCCCGGCACCTTGTCGAGCGCCCAGGCTTCGAGCGAGGCGCCGTGGCGCAGCGCAACCGCCGCATGGCGGCGCACCAGTTCGATGGCCTTGTCGACGGTGCGGTTGGCCACCACGACGCGCGACGCGCCCGCGTCCAGCAGCGGGCCCAGCACGCCGGCCGACGCACCGCCCGCGCCGATCAGCAGCAGCGCCTTGCCCTGCAGCGGCACGCCCGCGTTGCGCACGATGTCGTTGACCAGGCCGATGCCGTCGGTGTTGTCGGCATGGATGCTGCCGTCGGCCTCGAAGCGCAGCGTGTTCACCGCCTGCGCGAGCGTGGCGCGTTCGCTGGTGTGCTGCGCCAGCGCGGCGGCTTCGAACTTGAAGGGCACGGTGATGTTGCAGCCGCGCGCGGTGTCGCCGCGTTCTGCCGCCTCGGCGCGAAAGGCCGCGATGCCCTCGGCAAAAGCGCCGATGGGAACGAGCCTGCGGCCGTAGTCCATCTGCTGGCCGCAGAGTTCGGCGAAGCGGGCGTGGATGTGCGGCGAGCGGCTGTGCTCGACGGGGTTGCCTATGACGCAGTACAGGTCCATGGTGTGGGGCGGCGCGGCCGTCTCGGGTCTCCGGGCTATTGGGAGGTGATTTCCATCGTGCCGTCGCGCGCGAAGCGGAACAGGCCCTGGATCACCATCTGGTCGGCCTGTTCGCGGCGCATGGCGTCGGTGAACTTGCCGAAGCTGCCGACGCTGCGCACGATGGCCTGCGCCCGGCGGTCGAGCGCGATGTTGCCCGAGCTCTGGTCGACGTCGACCGCGAGCACCTTGCCGTCGAAGTTGACGGTCATGGTCATCTTGAGTTCGCCGTACAGCTTCTGGCCGGCGATCTGGGGGAAGTTCTCGGCGGCGCGCGCCTCGATACGGCGAAGCATCTTGTCGACGTAGACGGCGAAGGCGGCTTCGCGCGTGGTCGGGCTGATGTAGCGCTTCTTGGGGCGCGCGTTTTCTTCGTTCACGCGGCGTTCGATCTGGGCGAGGATCTCGACCATCTGGCGCCGCTTTTCCTCTTGCGCGGCGGCTTCGGTCGGGTCGCCCGGATTGCGCGGGTCCGGCACCGGCATGGCGGCCAGATCGCGCTTGAGCTGCGCGAGCATCTGCATCTGCTGCGCCTGCATGGCCTCGACCTGGCGGCGCGAGTCCTCGAAGGAGTCGCCCACCGAGGTGAAGCTCGAAGGCGGCAGCGGGCTGGTGGCGCGGCCCTGCTCCAGGTCGCCGCCGCCCGCGAGCGAGGTCTGCGCCATGACCTTGGCCTTCGGGTCGGGCTTGTCCTGCGTCTTGCTGTTGACCAGGATCACTTCGAGCGGCGTTTCGCTGAAGACCTTGTTGAACGACTCCGGGTCGACGAAGCGCACCGCGAGCAGCGCTGCATGCGCGATGACCGACACGCCCAGGGCGATCTGCAGCGTGCTGAGGTCCTTGAAGTTCATTCTCTAAACTCCTCCAGAGGGGCGCATGTGACCGGCCCGTGGCTCATGCGGGCGTGTTCTCGGGCGCGGCCTCGCTGTCCGTCAGGTCGACCGCGATGGCGATCGGGCCTGCAACCACTTCTTCTTCGTCGCTTTCCTCGTCGGCGGCCGCATCGGCCTTCGGCGTGTCGAGGCGCTCGAGCACGGTGCCCGTCACGTCGAGCGCGATCTCGTCGATTTCGCCGAGCTTCACGCGCAGGCGCGCCCCGCGCTCCTGCTGGCCGGCCACGGGGAACACCAGCGGCAGCGTCTCGGCACGCACCAGCGCGCCGTTGGGCAGGTCCTTGATGACGGTGGCTTCGAGCTCGGTGATGCCTTGCTGCTGCAGGTACTTCAGCGTCCAGAAGCGTTCCATGCCGCCCTGGTAGGCGTTGTACGTGGCATAGGCCGCGTCGAAGCCCGAGAGGATGGAGAACAGGTCGGCGTCCTTCGGCTTGAAGGGCGCGGCCAGCGCGGCGGTCTTGCCGTGGCGCGCGGCGGCAATGATCTGCCACTGGTTCACCAGATCGGTGTAGCGGCGCAGCGGCGAGGTGCTCCAGGCGTAGCTCTTCACGCCCAGGCCCGCGTGCGGCAGCGCGCGCGTGCCCATGCGCACCTTGATGCCCGGCGCGAGGCTGGCCTGGCTGCGGTACAGCCCGGGCACGCCGAGTTCGCCGAGCCAGCCGCCCCAGCTGCTGTTGGCCAGGATCATGGCTTCGGACACGATCAGGTCGAGCGGCGCGCCGCGCTGGCGCGTGCTGATCTGCACCTGCTCGTTGCCGGTGGGCTCGTTGCCCTCGTTGCCGACGAGGCGGAAGTTGTAGTCGGGCCGGTTGAAGTTCTCCGGCTTGCCGCGCACCACTTCGCGCTGCGCCTTCAGCTGCTTCGCGAGGCGGAACAGGAAGGAGAGCGGGGCGCGCAGCGCGGCCGCGGCTTCGGGCGTGTTGTCGCTCTGGAACGAGGCGTCTTCGAGCCAGGGCTGGGTGACGACGGTGTCGAGCTGGTCGTGGCGCAGGTTGGCGACGATGGGCACGCGCTCCAGCCTGGTCTCGGTGCCTTGCAGCTCCAGCGTGGCTTCGTCGAAGCGCGCATAGAGCGACACCGCCGGGCGGTCGCCGCCTTCGAGCAGCGTGTAGGTGTTGACCACGTCGTCGGGCAGCATCGTGATCTTGTAGCCGGGCATGTAGACCGTCGACATGCGCGCGCGCGCCACGTTGTCGATGGCGCTGCCCGGCGTCAGTGCGAGTGCCGGCGCCGCGATGTGGATGCCCACGGTGACGGTGCCGCAGCCCAGGCCCTGCACCGAGAGCGCATCGTCGATTTCGGTGGTCTGCGAATCGTCGATCGAGAAAGCCTGCACGCCGGACGCCACGGGCAGGTCGTCCACGATGGCGGGCGCCGCGAGCGCGGGAAAGCCGGTGCCCTTGGGGAAGTTCTCGAACAGGAAGCGCCGCCAGTGGAACTGGTAGGGCGAATCGATGGCGCCGGCGCGCTCGAGCAGGTCGAGCGGCGGGCGCTGCGTGGCGCGCGCCGCGTCGACCACGGCCTTGTATTCGGGGGCGTTCTTGTCGGGCTTGAACAGGATCTTGTAGAGCTGCTCGCGCACCGGCGCGGGGCAAACGCCCTCGGCCAGCTGTCCGGCCCACTCGGTGATCTGCGCCTGGACGGCCTTCTTCTTCTCGATGGCGGCCAGCGCCTGCTGCACGATTTCGGCGGGCGCCTTCTTGAAGCGGCCCTTGCCGGCGCGGCGGAAGTAGTGCGGCGCCTCGAACAGCGCGAACAGCGCCGCGGCCTGCTGCGCGAGCGTGGGCTTGTCGCTGAAATAGTCGGCTGCGAGTTCGGCGAAGCCGAATTCGCCTTCGGCGGCGAATTCCCAGGCGAGGTCGAGGTCGATGGTGGCGGCGAGCGCACGCGCCTCGGCGATCAGCTCGGCGGGCGCGGGCTTCTCGAAACGCAGCACGATGTTGGCGCCCTTGACCTTGACGCGCTTGCCGGTGTCGAGCTCGACCTGTGCCGATGCTTCGGCCTCCGACAGCACGCGGCCGCCGAGGTACTTGCCGGCTTCTTCAAACAATACAAACATAGTCCCCGATTCTCCCACGCGGAAAACCGACGCGATCCAATACCAGGATGCCGCGGAACCGGCTTCGCCGGGCCGCAGGCATCGCCCCCTGCAAGGGGGTTGGCGAAGCGACACGAAGTGCGCGAAGTCTGGGGGTGTGCCTAGACCGGATTGATGAAAGCCATCACGTCGTCGAGATGCGCCTTCTCGAAGTCCGACAGCGCATGGTCGCTGCCCTCGAGCAGCTTGATGTTGCTGTCCGGGTAGCGCGCGGACATCTCGTGCCAGTCGAGGGCTTCGTCGCCCTTGGCGATGATGGCGAACACGCGCTCGGGCCGCGTGAGCTGGCCGACTTCCATGGCGCGCAGCTCGTGGATGTATTCGGGGCGGAAGTAGAAGTGCTCGGCCGGGTCGTGCCAGACAGTCTGGTCGCCGATGTAGCGCGTGAGGTCGCGCGCGGGGTGTACCGCCGGATTGAGCAGCACGGCGCGGCAGCGCGTCATGCCGGCCACGTACGTGGCATAGAAGCCGCCGAGAGAAGAGCCCACCACCGCCATCGACTTGCGCGGCCAGTGCGCGATGCCCTTCATCACCATGTCGATCGCATCGTGCGGAGAAGGCGGCAGCTGCGGGCACCACCACTGCAGGTTCGGGTGGCGCCGCGCCACGCGGTCCGCCATGATCCGGGCCTTCGTGGACAGAGGCGAGGAGCGGAAGCCGTGCAGATACAGCAGGTGAGTGGTTTGCGGATCCATGCGATGAAGATTCGGGAGGGGCGTGCGGCGCGCCACGCTTGCCATGACCGGGCAATTTTGCATGAGGTCTGTTCTTGCGAGGCCGCTTCCAACATACAAAAAACCCCGCGAGCGGGGTCCTTCGGCCTGTCGTGCCCGGACGTGTGCAAACCTCTTGGCCGCCCCTGCGCACAAGGGCTTGCACGAATCGATACTTAAAGTATTCATGTTGCTCCTTGCCGCGATTCGAATGGCTACGTTCGGGTTAACTCGACATGCGGCGCCCAGGGCAAAAAAGCGGCGCAAGTGTCGTGGGGGCGGCTGCCCGGGCGCATCCCATGAACTGGGTAGGCGTTGTTGAATTAACAGTTTGCGCCGAGCCTTATGCTCGACATATGAACATCGAGGCTCAGGACGACGGGGCGCTACGCCGGTGGGGCGTGCTCGTCGTCGAAGACGACAGCCGCGCGCGCGCTTTTTTCGAGGCCAGCGTGCAGCGCAGCCCACGCCTTTTCTGGCTCGGCAGCGCAGGTAGCGTGCAGGAGGCGCGGGCCTGGCTGGCGCGCACCGCGACGATTCCCGACGTGCTTCTGGTCGACCTCGGCATGCCCGACGGCACCGGGCTGGACGTGATCCGCGACGCCGTCGCGCGCTTTCCCGGCTGCGAGCCGCTGGTGGTGTCGGTCTTCGGCGACGAGGAGAACGTGCTCGCCAGCATCGAGGCCGGTGCGGTGGGCTACATCCACAAGGACGCCGCGCCCGAGGACATCGCGCAGACCATCGTCGAAATGAAGGCCGGCGCGTCGCCGATCTCGCCCATGATCGCGCGGCGCGTGCTGGCCAAATACCGCAGCCTGCAATCGTCGGCGGCGAGCGCCGTCGGCGGCGCCGAGGTGCCGGGCGGCGCGCCCGAGGCGCCCGCCGAGGAGTCCGACCGCGGCTTGCTGTCGGGACGTGAACACGAGGTGCTGACGCTGATCGCGCGCGGCTTCTCTTATGCGGAGATCGCCCGGCTCAAGGGGCTGAGCGTCCATACGGTGCAGACTCACATCAAGAACCTCTACGGAAAGCTCGCGGTGCATTCCAAGAGCGAGGCCGTCTTCGAAGCGACGCGCCTCGGCCTGCTGTCTCATCCGGGCTGAGCGCGGATGGTGCCGAAGCTGGTGTCGTCGCTGCTTTCGTTTCTCCTGGCGCTGCTCCTGTCGGGCATCGCCACGGTGGCGGCCGCGAGCGCGCCGGAGCAGCCGCTCGAACTGACGCAAGGCTCGGTCACGACCTCGGTGGACGGCGTCAAGCGCACCGGGCCGGTCGAGCTTTCCTACCACTGGGACCGGCAGCACACCGGACGCCCTGGCTTCGCGACCTTCGACCTGCCGTTCACGCTCGAGGCCGCGCCCCAGACCCCGTGGGGCATCTTCATTCCGCGCGTGGGCAATGTGTTCGAAGTGCAGCTCAACGACGCGCTGCTGCAGGTCTACGGCGACCTGGACCGCGGCAACGATGCCGACTACGCGAAGGCGCCGATCTACATCCCCGTGCCGGGCCGCCTGCTGAAGCCGGGCGAGAACCACCTGCAGATCCGCCTTCGCGCCGACAGCGGCCGGCGCGCGGGCCTCTCGCACGTGACCATCGGCCCGGCCGCGCAGGTGCGCACGGAACTGTTCGAGAGCGCCTACGCCTGGCGCTTCACCGGCTCGGTGCTGCTGGCCGCGTTCAGCCTGATCGTCGGCGGCATCGCGCTGGCGCTCTGGCTCACGCAGGTCGAGACCGGTGCGGACGGCCGGCCGCGCCGCGAAGGCATTTATTTCTGGGCCGCGCTGGCCGAGTTCTGCTGGGCCGTCCGGGTGGCCGACGGCGTGATCGCCGAGCCGCCGCTGACCTGGGGCGTCTGGGGCGTGCTGATGGCCATCTGCTATGCGGGCTGGGTGGTCTCGGTGATGATGTTCGGCTGCCACATCGCCGGCTGGGGCAGCGACCGCCGCTTCCGCTGGGTGCGCTGGCCGATGGCCGCCATCGTGGCCGGCACGGCGATTTTCACGACGCTGGCGCTGCAGCGCGAGGAGCCGATGTGGCTCACCGGCTGGCTCGCGGTGGAAATCGTGCTGGTCGTCGCGCTGGTGAGCGCCTTCGCCATCGCGACCGTGCGCCGGCCGAACACCGAGCAGCTGCTGGTGGCCGGCGCCGCGCTGGTGACGGTGGCGTTCGCCGCGCGCGACTGGCTGGTCATACGGCTGAGCGACGCCTACGGCGAGACCACGTGGGTGCGCTATTCGTCGGTGTTCTTCGGCGTGGCGCTGCTGCTGATCGTGCTGCGGCGCTTCCATGCGGCGACGGCGCAGGCGCGCGGTTCCGTGGCGGCGCTGGCCGAGCAGGTGGCCCAGCGCGAACGCGAACTGGCCGCGACCTATGCGGAGCTCGAAGCCGCGGCGCGCGACCAGGCGCGCACCCACGAGCGCGAGCGAATCCTGCGCGACATGCACGACGGCGTGGGCTCGCACATCAGCTCGGCGATCCGCCAGCTTCAGTCGGGCCAGACCAGCCCGGGCGACCTGCTGCGCACGCTGCGCGATTCGCTCGACCAGCTCAAGCTGTCGATCGACTCCATCCACCTGCCGCCTGGCGATGTCGGCGCCTTGCTCGCGGCACTGCGCTACCGGCTGGAGCCCCGGCTGGCGGCCGCCGGCATCGAGTTCGAATGGGCGGTGGACGAGGTGGACCCCGTGGACCGGCTCGACGCCCAGACCATGCGGCAACTGCAGTTCCTGCTGTTCGAGGCCATATCGAACGTGCTGCAGCACGCCCAGGCCACGGTGCTGCGGCTCGAGGCCGACATGCGCGGCAAGACGGTGCAGGTGCGGGTGATCGACAACGGCAAGGGCTATGACGCCTCCCAGGTGCCGAGGGCGCTGGCGGAGCGCGCCGGGGCCATCGGCGCGCGCCTGGCGGTCGAAAGCCGACCGGGCCGCACGGTCGTTCAGCTGGCTTTCGATTGAGGCGGACGCCGGGGCGGGGATAATCCGCCCCCATGTCTGCCGTGTTCAATCAGCCCTCCCTGGCGCGTCGCATCGCGCCCATCTTCCAGGGCTTCGACGGCTTTCTGGCCTTTGCCGTGCTGCTGCTCGCGTTCGCCGGATTGCTGACCATGTATTCGTCCGGTTACGACCATGGCTCCCGTTTCGTCGACCATGGCCGCAACATGCTGCTCGCCGGTTTCATCATGTTCGTGGTGGCGCAGGTGCCGCCGCAGAAGCTCATGCTGGCGGCCGTGCCGCTCTATGCGACAGGGGTGGCGCTGCTGGTGGCGGTGGCGCTCTTCGGCATCACCAAGAAGGGCGCCCAGCGCTGGATCAACCTGGGCATGGTGATCCAGCCCAGCGAAATCCTGAAGATCGCGATGCCGCTGATGCTGGCGTGGTGGTTCCAGCGCCGTGAAGGCCAGCTGCGGCCGCTCGATTTCGTGGTGGCGACGGTGCTGCTGGCGGTGCCGGTCGGGCTCATCATGAAGCAGCCCGACCTGGGCACCTCGCTGCTGGTGCTGGCGGCGGGGCTGGCGGTGATCTTCTTCGCGGGGCTGCCCTGGAAGCTGATCGTGCCGCCGGTGGTGATCGGTGCGGTGGCCATCACGCTGATCGTGAGCTTCGAATCGCGACTGTGCGCCGACGGCGTCGACTGGCGCGTGCTGCACGACTACCAGAAGCAGCGCGTATGCACGCTGCTCGACCCCAGCAAGGACCCGCTGGGCAAGGGCTTCCACATCATCCAGGGCATGATCGCCATCGGCTCCGGCGGCGTGGGCGGCAAGGGCTTCATGCAGGGCACGCAGACGCACCTCGAATTCATTCCCGAGCGCACCACCGACTTCATCTTCGCGGCCTATTCCGAGGAATTCGGGCTCATGGGCAACCTGGCGCTCATTGCGGCCTTCATCCTGCTGATCTTCCGCGGGCTGGCCATCGCGACCAATGCCACCACGCTGTTCTCGCGCCTGCTGGCGGGGGCGGTGACGATGATCTTCTTCACCTACGCCTTCGTGAACATGGGCATGGTCAGCGGCATCCTGCCGGTGGTGGGCGTGCCGCTGCCGTTCATCAGCTATGGCGGCACGGCCATGGTGACGCTGGGGCTGGGGCTGGGCATCCTGATGTCGATCGCCCGGGCCAGGAAGCTGGCGCAGAACTGAGGATGCCGGGAACACCGCGGAACCGGCTTTGCCGGGCCGCTGGTGTTGCCCCCGGTAGGGTGAAGGCGAAGCGACACGAAGTGCGCGCAGCCTGGGGGCGAGCCATAGAATCCGACGATGATCTCTCGCGAACCCACCATCGAGCGCCTCGCCACGGCGCAACAGCTCCTTCTCACGCCGTTCGGGCTCGACGAATCGCACCTGAGCAAGGCCTTGGCCGAGATCACCGCGCACCGGGTGGACGACGCCGACCTGTACTTCCAGTACACCCGAAGCGAAGGCTGGAGCCTCGAAGAGGGCATCGTCAAGACCGGCAGCTTCAGCATCGACCAGGGCGTCGGCGTGCGCGCGGTCAGCGGCGAGAAGACCGCCTTTGCCTACTCCGACGACATTTCCGAAGCCTCGCTGCTCGACGCGGCGCGCACGGTGCGCTCGATTTCTTCGGCGGGCCGCACCGGCCGCGTGAAGACGGCGACCCGCAAGATCGCTTCGAGCCGTTCGCTCTACGACGGCATCGACCCCATCTCCACGCTCGACAGCACCGCCAAGGTCAAGCTGCTCGAGAAGGTCGAGAAACTGGCGCGTTCGCGCGACCCGCGCGTGGCGCAGGTCATGGCCGGCCTTGCGAGCGAATACGACGTGGTGCTGGTGGCGCGCGCCGACGGCACCCTGGCCGCCGACGTACGGCCGCTGGTGCGGCTTTCGGTCACGGTGATCGCCGAGCAGAACGGCCGCCGCGAAATCGGCTCGGGCGGCGGCGGCGGACGCTTCGGCCTGGCCTACTTCTCCGACGAGCAGATCGCCGAGTACGTGGACCACGCCGTGAAGGCCGCCCTGACGAACCTCGACGCGCGTCCGGCACCCGCCGGCGAAATGACCGTGGTGCTCGGCTCCGGCTGGCCCGGCATCCTGCTGCACGAAGCCATCGGCCACGGCCTCGAGGGCGACTTCAACCGCAAGGGCTCGAGCGCGTTCTCGGGCCGCATCGGCCAGCGCGTGGCCGCCAAGGGCGTGACGGTGCTCGACGACGGCACCATCGCCGACCGCCGCGGCTCGCTCAACGTCGACGACGAGGGCAACGCCAGCCAGCGCAACGTGCTGATCGAGGACGGCATCCTCAAGGGCTACATCCAGGACTCGCTCAACGCCCGCCTCATGAAGGTCAAGCCCACCGGCAACGGCCGCCGCGAGAGCTACGCCCACGTGCCGATGCCGCGCATGACCAACACCTACATGCTCGGCGGCGACAAGGACCCGAAGGAAATCGTCGCGAGCATCAAGAAGGGCCTGTACGCCACCAACTTCGGCGGCGGGCAGGTCGACATCACGAGCGGCAAGTTCGTGTTCTCGGCCAGCGAGGCCTACTGGGTCGAGAACGGCAAGATCCAATACCCGGTGAAGGGCGCGACCATCGTGGGCAACGGCCCCGACGCGCTCACCCGCGTGACCATGATCGGCAACGACATGGCGCTCGACTCCGGCGTGGGCACCTGCGGCAAGGAAGGCCAGAGCGTGCCGGTGGGCGTGGGCCAGCCCACCCTGCGCATCGACGGCCTGACGGTAGGTGGAACGGCTTAGGCCTTTCGTCACTTGTGGACTGCTTCCTCCGGTTGCTAAGCTGCGTCCCTTTTGCGAACGACAGAACACAAGGAGCAACTCGATGGGGAGCAGGATCAATTCATCCGCCGTGCTGTGGGCCGCGACCGCCGTGGTGGCGCTGGCCTGCGCTGGTTGCGCATCGCGCGGTGGTTCGGGCAGCCAGCCCGAGGCAGCGCCCGCAGCCGCTGCGGCACGCGGCGGCGCCAGGGCCGGCATGGACGCCCAGGGCAACGTCGTCGACTCGTCGAAGGTCGAGGCCGGCAGCGGCAAGACGGTCAAGGGCCTGAACGGCTACGAAGGCGAGATCACCGGCAATCCGGCGCGCAACAGCAAGTTCGCGCGGCTGCAGATCGGCATGAGCGCGCGGCAGGTCACCGACCTTGCCGGCCAGCCGACCGACCAGGGCGCCTACGTGACCGGCAAGGCCTTCATTCCGTTCTATTTCGGCAGTGACCGCCACCGCTTCGAGATGACCTACAAGGGCCAGGGCCGGCTGATCTTCGCGGGCGGCGGCATGGGCGATTTCTCCAGCGGCAACCTGATCTGGATCATCCACAACCCCAACGAATCGGGCTACCGGTAAGCAAGGCTGGGCCCGCCCGCTTGACCCGGTTTTTGCTTTCCGTGCTACATTTCGCCCACATGTCCGCCCTCCGCGCTTACTTTTTTGCCTACTTTTGGTTCCCGGTTTCCGGCGGACGAGAGGCGAGCGCGTAAAGCAAACGAACACCCTCCCAAAACCGCCGGTGGCCTCAAGCCCCCGGCGGTTTTTTTATGGCCTGACGAAACCCACTCCAACAAGGAAGCACCCATGAGCACGAACACTGCCCCCGCCAGCGACAGCTGGTATGCGAGCGTCGAAAAAACCAGCAAGACCGACGACGAACGCATCAAGGACATCAACGTGCTGCCCCCTCCCGAACATCTGATCCGCTTCTTCCCGATCCGCGGCACGCCTGTCGAGACCCTGATCGAAGGCACCCGCCGCAGCATCCACAACATCATGGCGGGCAAGGACGATCGGCTGCTGGTGATCATGGGGCCGTGCTCCATCCACGACCCGGCCGCGGCGCTCGAATACGCCCGCCGCCTGAAGGTCGAGCGCGAAAAATACGCAGGCACGCTGGAAATCGTGATGCGCGTGTACTTCGAGAAGCCACGCACCACGGTCGGCTGGAAGGGCCTGATCAACGACCCGTACCTCGACGAAAGCTTCCGCATCGACGAAGGCCTGCGCATCGCGCGCCAGCTGCTGATCGACATCAACCGCATGGGCCTGCCGGCGGGCAGCGAGTTCCTCGACGTGATCTCGCCGCAGTACATCGGCGACCTGATCGCCTGGGGCGCCATCGGCGCGCGCACCACCGAAAGCCAGGTGCACCGCGAGCTGGCCTCGGGCCTGTCGGCGCCGATCGGCTTCAAGAACGGCACCGACGGCAACATCCGCATCGCCACCGACGCCATCCAGGCGGCGGCGCGCGGCCATCACTTCCTGTCGGTGCACAAGAACGGCCAGGTCGCGATCGTGCAGACCAACGGCAACCCCGACTGCCACGTCATCCTGCGCGGCGGCAAGGCGCCCAACTACGACGCCGCCAGCGTCGAGGCCGCCTGCAAGGACCTCCAGGCCGCCAAGCTGCCGCCCACACTGATGGTCGACTGCAGCCACGCCAACAGCTCGAAGCAGCACCAGAAGCAGATCGACGTGGCGAAGGAAGTCGCCGCGCAGATCGCCGGCGGTTCGAATCGCGTGTTCGGCGTGATGGTCGAAAGCCACCTGCAGGCCGGTGCCCAGAAGTTCACGCCGGGCAAGGACGAGCTGTCGGGCCTCGAATACGGCAAGAGCATCACCGATGCGTGCCTGGGCTGGGAAGATTCGATGCAGGTGCTCGACACGCTGTCGCAGGCGGTCAAGCGGCGCCGGGGCTGAGGGGCGCCGCGCTCTGCTAGAGCATGCCGGCCAGGTCGGGCCAGTGGTGCCGCATCGACGCAGCCTCGTCGCTGTCGGGCGGCACCATCGAGAAATCGGCAAAGTCGAAGCCCGGTCCGACCATGCACGCAACCAGCGTGCAGTCGCCCGCCGAGTGGCTCTGGATCGGGCGCGCGGCCTGCCACTGGCCGGCAAGCACCACGTGCTGCGGCCGCGTGCCGTGGGCATCGACCGGGCCCAGCTTCACGTGGGCCGGTGCGGTCCGCATCTCGGCGTCGCAGGTCCAGAGCGCCAGCGGTACCCCTTCCAGATACACCCAGGCCTCGTCCGACAGCACCCGGTGCCAGCGTGACTGCTGGTTGGCTTCCAGCAGGAAGTAGATGCTGGTCAGCGCATTGCGGGCTGCACGGCCGTCGGCTGGCGACACCATCGCCGCCGAGCGGAACACTTCCTTGTACCAGCCGCCTTCGGGGTGCGGCTGAAGCTTCAGGGTCTCGATCAGTTCTTGCGCGCGGGACGGAGGAGCGGTGAGGGCCATGGGCTCATGATGCCGCCGCGGCCTTCAGCGCCGCAAGCAGTTTGTCGTGCACACCGCCGAAACCGCCGTTGCTCATGCAGACGATGTGATCGCCCGGCCGCGCCTCGGCCACGATCTGCTTCACCAGCGGTTCGATGGCTCCTGCCAGCCGGGCGCGCTCGCCTATCGGCGCCAGCGCGGCGGCGACGTCCCAGTCGAGCCCGGCCGTATGGCAGAACGACAGGTCGGCCGACTCCAGGCTCCAGGGCAACTGCGCCGCCATGACGCCCAGCTTCATCGTGTTGCTGCGCGGTTCGAAGGCCGCGAGGATGCGCTCGCTCTTCTTGCCGGCGGCATCGAGCTTGTTGCGCAGGCCGTCGAGCGTCGTGCGGATGGCCGTCGGGTGATGGGCAAAGTCGTCGTAGACGGCGATGGCTCCGCCCTCGCGTTCGACGGTGCCCCGCAGTTCCATGCGCCGGCGCACGTTGCGGAAGCTGCCGAGCGCGCGCGCCGCTTCGGCGGGCGGCACGCCCACATGGTCGGCCGCGGCGATGGCAGCGAGCGCGTTCATCTGGTTGTGCAGTCCGGAGAGCTCCCACTCGACCCGCCCGACCACTTCGCCTTGGCGCAACACGTCGAAGGCGTCGTGCGAGCCGCGTGCCTGCCACTCACCGCCGGCGCCGAAGCGCGCGAGCTCGCTCCAGCAGCCCTGGCTCAGCACATGCCGCAGGCTCTCTTCAGTGGCGTTCACCACCAGCCGGCCGGTGCCGGGCACCGTGCGCACAAGGTGATGGAATTGCCGTTCGATGGCGGCAAGATCATCGAAGATGTCCGCGTGATCGAACTCCAGGTTGTTCAGCACCGCGGTGCGCGGCCTGTAGTGAACGAACTTGCTGCGCTTGTCGAAGAAGGCGGTGTCATATTCATCGGCCTCGATCACGAAGGCCGTGCCGTCGCCCAGCCGGGCTGATACACCAAAGTCCAGCGGCACACCGCCCACCAGGAAGCCTGGCGCCTTGCCGCCTTTTTCGAGCACCCAGGCCAGCATCGAAGTGGTCGTCGTCTTGCCATGTGTGCCAGCGACGGCCAGCACGTGGCGGCCCTGCAGCACGTGCTCGGCCAGCCATTGGGGGCCGCTGGTGTAGGGCCTGCCGGCGTCGAGGATCGCTTCCATCAGGGGGAACTTGGGGCTCCCGTCGGGCAGCCTGGCGCGGGACACCACGTTGCCGACCACGAACATGTCGGGCGAAAGTTCAAGCTGGTCGGCGCCGAAGCCTTCGATCAGGTCGATGCCGAGCGAGCGCAACTGGTCGCTCATGGGCGGGTACACGCCGGCGTCGCAGCCCGTGACCCGGTGGCCTGCCTCGCGCGCCAGGGCGGCGAGTCCGCCCATGAACGTGCCGCAGATACCCAGGATATGAATGTGCATCGGTCGATTCTAGGGAAGCGAGGTGCGGTGCCTGGCCGGCTGCGGTGCCTTTGGCCTGCGCTTCGTACTGATGTTCATCCAAGGGCAGCCCACTGGGGGCAAAATGCCCGAATGGACACGTCCAAGCGTGAAATCGCCGCTTCCGCAGCCCGTCTCGTCGTCGAGGAAGGGCTGGAGTACGGCCCCGCCAAGCGCCGCGCACTGCGCGACCTCGGCCTGTCGGCGCGTACGCCGCTGCCGAACAACGACGAAGTCGAGGCCGAGGTGCGCGAATACATCGAGCTGTTCTGCGCCGACACCCAGCCGCGAGAGCTGCACGCGCTGCGCCTGCTGGCGCTCGAATGGATGGAGCGCATGGCCGCTTTCCGCCCGCATGTCGGCGGCGCCGTGTGGCACGGAACGGCCACCCGGCTGTCAGACATTTATATTCAATTGTTCTGCGATGATTCCAAGTCGGCCGAAATCGCCCTGATCGATCACCACGTGGATTACGAACCCCGCATGGTGACCGGATTTCATGGCGAGCAGGTCGAGGCGCTGAGCGTGCATGCCCCGAGCCGGGCGCTCGGCGAGGAAATCGGCGTGCATCTGCTGGTCTACGACCTCGACGACCTGCGCGGGGCCTTGAAGCCCGACGCCCAGGGGCGCACGCCGCGCGGGGACCTGCCGGCATTGCGACGGCTGATTGAACGAGAAAAGGACAAGTGAATGACTTCTTCGCCCACCCGACGCGGCATGCTCTATGCCGGCGTGGCGGCTGCCGCGGCAGCCGCCGGGCTCGGCGGTGCCTGGTGGAAGGAGCGAGGCAGCGGTTCGGCCGGCGGCGAGCAGCTGGATGCCGCGTTCTGGGGGCAAAGCTTCGAGCGGCCGGAGGGCGGTGACCTCGTCCTGTCGAGCCTGCGCGGCAAGCCGCTGCTGCTGAACTTCTGGGCGACCTGGTGTCCTCCCTGTGTGGAGGAAATGCCCATGATCGACGCCTTTTTCCGCGAACATGGCGCTAACGGCTGGCAAGTGGTGGGATTGGCCATCGATCAGCCAAGCGCCGTGCGCAAGTTCCTGCAGCGCACGCCTGTCACCTACCCCACAGGCCTGGCCGGCCTTCAGGGGACGGAACTGGTCAAGAACTTGGGCAATACGGGAGGCGGGCTGCCCTTCACGCTGGTCCTGAATTCGAACGGTTCGGTGGCGGCTCGTAAAATGGGCAAGCTGGAAACCACCGATCTGGACACTTGGCGGCGCGAACTGGTTCGTGGTTAGAATCCCGTCCCTCCGCTGGCGTTAGCCGCCAAACGCCGAAAATCGCCGATTTTCGGACAAGTTATATCCCAAAGACCGGCAAAGCCGGCACTGGAGTCTCATGGATCTGCGCAAACTCAAGACACTGATCGATCTGGTGTCCGAATCGAATATTTCCGAACTGGAAATCACCGAGACCGAAGGCAAGGTTCGCATCGTCAAGGGCGGCGGCGCCGCCCCGGTGCAGTACGTGCAAACGCTGGCGGCGCCTGCCGCGGCAGCAGCCGCGCCGGCCGCGGGTGCAGCCCCGGCTCCCGCCGCGGCCGCAGCGCCGGCCGCCGAAGCGGCCCGTGCCGGCCACGCGGTGAAGTCTCCGATGGTCGGCACCTTCTACCGTTCGTCCAGCCCCGGCGCACCGGCTTTCGTCGAAGTCGGCAGCAAGGTGAACGAGGGTGATACGGTCTGCATCATCGAAGCGATGAAGATCCTCAACGAAATCGAGGCCGACAAGTCCGGCACGATCACCCAGATCCTCGGCGAAAACGGGCAGGCGGTCGAATACGGCCAGCCGCTGTTCATCATCGAGTGACCATGTTCAAGAAGATCCTGGTTGCAAACCGGGGGGAGATTGCCCTCCGGATCCAGCGCGCCTGCAGCGAACTCGGCATCAAGGCCGTGATGGTTTATTCCGAGGCCGACCGCGACGCCAAGTACATCAAGCTGGCCGAAGAAGCGGTGTGCATCGGCCCGGCCCCGTCGGCGCAGAGCTATCTCAACATGCCGGCGATCATTTCGGCCGCCGAAGTGACCGACGCCGAGGCCATCCACCCCGGCTACGGCTTCCTCAGCGAGAACGCCAACTTCGCCGAACGCGTGGAGCAGAGCGGTTTCCAGTTCATCGGCCCGACGCCCGACAACATCCGCACGATGGGTGACAAGGTCTCGGCCAAGCAGGCCATGATCAAGGCCGGCGTGCCTTGCGTGCCAGGCTCCGAAGGTGAGCTGTCGGACGACGCAGCCACCAACAAGCGCATCGCGCGTGCCATCGGCTATCCGGTCATCATCAAGGCGGCGGGCGGCGGCGGTGGCCGCGGCATGCGCGTGGTGCACACCGAGGCGGCACTGGTCAACGCGATCCAGATGACCAAGGCGGAAGCCGGCGCGGCCTTCAACAATCCGGCCGTGTACATGGAGAAGTTTCTCCAGAACCCGCGCCACATCGAGATCCAGATCCTCGCGGACAAGCACAAGAACGCCGTCTACCTGGGCGAGCGCGACTGCTCCATGCAGCGCCGCCACCAGAAGGTGATCGAGGAATCGCCCGCGCCGGGCATTCCGCGCAAGCTGATCGAGAAGATCGGCGAACGCTGCGCGGCCGCCTGCAAGAAGATCAACTACCGCGGTGCCGGCACCTTCGAGTTCCTGTACGAGAACGGCGAGTTCTATTTCATCGAAATGAACACGCGCGTGCAGGTGGAGCACCCGGTGACGGAGTTCACCACGGGCATCGACATCGTCAAGACGCAGATCATGGTCGCCGCCGGCGAGAAGCTGCCGTTCACGCAGCGCCAGATCCAGATGCACGGCCACGCCATCGAGTGCCGCATCAACGCCGAGGACGCCTGGAAGTTCACGCCGTCGCCGGGCCGCATCACCATGTGGCACCCGCCGGGCGGCCCTGGCGTGCGCGTCGATTCGCATGCGTACACCAACTACTTCGTGCCGCCGAACTACGACTCCATGATCGGCAAGATCATCGTGTACGGCGACACGCGCGAGCAGGCCATGGCCCGCATGCGCACGGCGCTCAACGAAACCGTGATCGAAGGCATCCAGACCAACATCCCGCTGCACCGCGAGCTGATGGTCGATTCCAAGTTCATGACCGGTGGCACCAACATCCACTACCTGGAAGAGTGGCTGGCTGCACACAAGCGCTGACCTGGAAAGACTGCGATGTTTGAACTCCGCCTGATGGCGCCGGAAGACCGGGTCGAAACGCTCAGCGATGCGCTCGATGCACTCGATGCACTGAGCGTGTCGGTGGAAGACGCCGACGCGCAGACCGACGCCGAGCAGGCGCTGTTCGGCGAACCCGGCATGCCGCCGCCCAAGGATGGCTGGCAGCGTTCGCGCGTGATCGCGCTGTTTCCCGACGAGGCGGGCGCGAAGGATGCGGCTTCCGTGCTGGCGCTGCAGGACTTCTTCGAAGGCTGCGAGGTGCTCGGCATCGGCGTCGTTCCCGAGCAGGACTGGGTGCGGCTCACGCAGTCGCAGTTCGCGCCGGTCGAGATCACGCCCGAGTTCTGGATCGTGCCCACCTGGCACGAGCCCCCCGAACAGGCCAGGGAAGTGATCCGGCTGGACCCGGGGCTCGCTTTCGGTACCGGTACGCATCCCACCACCCGCATGTGTCTGCGCTGGATCGCCACGCGGCAGGGCGGCCTGGGCGGCCAGCGCGTGCTCGACTACGGCTGCGGCTCCGGCATCCTGGCCATCGGTGCGGCGAAGTTCGGCGCGAGCGACATCGACGCCGTCGACATCGACGAAGCCGCGGTTTCGTCGACCCGGCTCAATGCCGAGGCCAACGGCGTCCAGCTGAAGGCCGGACTGCCCGATGCAGCCAAGGGCTCCTACGACACCGTGCTCGCGAACATCCTGGCCACGCCGCTCAAGGTGCTCGCGCCGCTGCTGCGCAGCCATGTGAAGGCCGGTGGATCGCTGGTGCTGGCCGGCATCCTCGAGCGCCAGGCGGACGAATTGAAAGAGGCCTACGCACCGTACGCCGCGCTCGAAGTCAGCGACACCGAGGATGGCTGGATCCTCATGACCGCGCGCTGCTGAACCGCCGCTTCGCGCCCCTCACGCGGCGAGGGCCCGACCCTACAATCGCCCCGTCATGAGCCTCGTCACGCGCTGCCCCGCCTGTACCACCACCTTCAAGGTTGTGCGCGACCAGCTTCGCATCTCCGACGGCTGGGTGCGCTGCGGACGCTGCAGCCATGTGTTCGACGCCACGCTCGACCTGCACGAAGCGCCCGATGGCGCATCGGCGGGTTCGTCGCCTGCGATGCAGGGTGGCTACATGCCTGGCTTGGTCGAATCGTCGAGCGAGCCGAAGACTGCGCCGTCACCGGTGCCGGTGCCGGTGCCTCCGCCGCCGGCCCCTGCGCCCGTCCAGCCGGCGGAAGACGCCGATTTCTTCGACGACGAGCCCGAGCACCAGTCGCGGCATGAGCGTTCCCCGCCGCCGGCCGTCATGCCTCCGCTGCCGTCGCCGCTCGACTTTTCCCTGGAGCTTCCCGAACACGGCATCGCCGCGGACGAGCCCTGGTCCGACCTCGACATCACCGAGCCCGCGTGGAAGCCGCCGCAGAGCACGCTGCCTCCGTTCCCCAGCATCGATCTCAACCTCGCGTCTGCGCCGCCGCCTCCACCTCCGCCGGCGCCGCCGCTGCCCGTGAAGCCGCAGGCCAGGATGCGCACGCTGGTCGAGCGCGCCAGCGACGACGGGGAGGGCGAGCGCGAGCAGGAAGAAAAAGACCACGACCAGGTACAGATGCAGAAGGCGCTGCGCCGCGCCCGCATCAAGTCGGCCAAGATCGCGAGCGCCAAGGCCCGCGAGGAGCGCGCGGCCGCGAAGGCTGCGAGCTCGGCTGCCGTGGTGCAGGCCGTGGAGACCGAGACCGAGACCGAGCCCGACTTCTCTTTGTCTTCCACCTTCGAGCCGCCGCCGGGGCATCCGCTGTCCGAAGAAGACGATCCGGCCGACGACGCATCGCCGGGCTTCTGGCAGCGCAGGGGCGTGCGTGCAGTGCTTGCGCTGCTGGCGGTGCTCGCCGTGCTGCTGCTCGTGGTGCAGGTCATCCGCCATGAGCGTGACGGCATCGCCGCGCGCCAACCCAATCTGCGTCCCGCGCTGGCGGCGTTGTGCCAATACACCGGCTGCGAGCTCGCGGCGCTGCGCCAGATCGGCGACATCGTGATCGAGGGCGCCGCCTTCGCGCGCGAGAAGAGCGGCAGCAACGACTACCGCCTGAGCTTCACCTTGCGCAACGGCGCGACGGTGCCGCTCGCGATGCCTGCCGTGGAGCTGTCGCTGCTCGATACGCAGGAACGTGCCGTGGTGCGCCGCGTGCTCATGCCGGCCGACTACGGTGCTCCTTCCGTGCTGGCTGCGCGGTCCGACAGGGCGGCTTCGCTGCCGCTGACGCTGTCGGCCTCGGAAGCAGCGGCCCTGCCGCCCATCGCGGGCTACCGCGTCGAGGCCTTCTATCCTTGAGCAGGGCGCTCGCACGCGTCCTCTGCTTTTTTCATTCCTTCAACCAACGGCTCACCCATGGCAGCAGTAATTTGCGGTTCCCTCGCGTTCGACACGATCATGACTTTCGAGGGGCGGTTCGCCGACCAGATTCTTCCCGACCAGTTGCACATCCTGAATGTGTCGTTCCTGGTGCCGACCCTGCGGCGCGACTTCGGCGGCTGCGCCGGCAACATCGCCTACAGCCTCAATGCGCTCGGCGGCACGGCCCTGCCGATGGCCACGTTGGGCAGCGACGGTGCTACGTACCTCGAGCGCATGCGCTCGCTGGGCATCAGCACGGAGTTCGTGCGCCAGCTCGACGACACCTTCACCGCTCAGGCGATGATCATGAGCGACATCGACAACAACCAGATCACCGCTTTCCACCCCGGCGCGATGCAGCAGGCGCATGTCACCAAGGTGGCGGCGCGCGAGGACATCAAGCTCGGCATCATCGCGCCGGACGGCCGTGACGCCATGCTGCAGCACGCGGAGCAGTTTGCCGCCGCCGGCATTCCGTTCGTCTTCGATCCGGGCCAGGGCCTGCCGATGTTCGACGGCGAGGCGCTGCGCCACTTCGTCGAGCTTGCGAGCTGGGTGGTGGTGAACGACTACGAAGGCAAGATGCTGTCGCAACGCACCGGCTGGAGCCTGGCCGAGATCTCGCAGCGCGTGCGCGGCCTCGTGGTCACGCTGGCGGCCGACGGCTGCGAAGTGTGGACCGACGGTGTGCGCGAACACGTGCCCGGCGTGGTGCCGACGGAGGTGGTCGAGCCCACCGGCTGCGGCGATGCATGGCGCGGTGCGCTGCTGTTCGGCCTGGAAAAGGAATGGCCGCTGGCGCAGTGCGCGGCCCTTGGCAATCGCATCGGCGCGCTCAAGATCGCGCAGCGCGGCCCGCAGAACTACCAGGTCGATCGCAAGGCCCTGGGCCTCTGATTCGCCCAATAAAAAAGCCCGACACCGTGAGGTGTCGGGCTTTTGCGCCTTCAGGGCCGCTGAAAAGACTCAGGGCTTGCTGGCCGTGGGAAACGGCCATGCAGCTTGAGGATTCAGCGTCGTCTGTGCAGCAGGAGCAGCAGCGGGTGCTACGGCAGCCTTGGCGGGCGCTGCTGCCTTGGCAGCCTTCTTCGCAGCAGGCTTCTTGGCAGCAGCGGCAGGCTTGGCAGCGGGCTTTTTCGCGGCTTTCTTGGCCGCGGCCTTTTTCGCAGGCGCCTTCTTGGCAGCAGCCTTCTTCGCAGGCGCCTTCTTGGCGGCGGCCTTCTTGGCAGGCGCCTTCTTCGCAGCAGCCTTCTTGGCCGGGGCCTTCTTCGCTACGGCCTTCTTGGCAGGCGCCTTCTTGGCGGCGGCCTTCTTGGCAGGTGCTGCCTTCTTGGCCGCTACCTTCTTCGCCGGCGCCTTCTTGGCGGCTACCTTCTTGGCAGCGACCTTCTTGGCCGGTGCCTTCTTGGCGGCTACCTTCTTTGCCGGAGCCTTCTTTGCAGCCACGACCTTCTTTGCCGGAGCCTTCTTTGCAGCGGCTTTCTTAGCCGGCGCTTTCTTTGCAGTTGCCATTTCTATTTCTCCTTGATCAAGTTGAAAAAATCAACCTATTGAAGCACTCCACGCACGTTGGGTAGCGTGAAGCGATTCATGGCGTTGGAATCTGAGCCCCAGCACCATGAACACCTGAGCCCTCGTCCATGCCGCGCTCTATGGCGCGATCGGTGGCAAGGGCAATTCTTGAATTCATTAATTCTTGTCGAAAGATTCAATCCCAGGAGAGCGCACCACCCGACTGGTACTCGATCACGCGGGTTTCGAAAAAGTTGCGCTCTTTCTTCAGGTCAATCATTTCGCTCATCCAGGGGAACGGGTTTTCCTCGTTCGGGAAGAGCGTTTCGAGGCCGATCTGCTGTGCACGCCGATTGGCGATGTAGCGCAGGTAGCCCTTGAACATGGAGGCATTCATGCCGAGCACGCCGCGAGGCATGGTGTCTTCGGCGTATTTGTATTCGAGCTCGACGGCCTTCATGAAGAGGGCCTTGATCTCCGCCTTGAACTCGGGGGTCCAGAGGCCGGGGTTCTCGAGCTTGAGCTGGTTGATCAGGTCGATGCCGAAGTTGCAGTGCATCGACTCGTCGCGCAGGATGTACTGGTACTGCTCGGCGGCGCCGGTCATCTTGTTCTGGCGGCCCAGCGCGAGGATCTGCGTGAAGCCGACGTAGAAGAACAGCCCTTCCATGAGGCAGGCGAACACGATGAGCGACTTGAGCAGCGTCTGGTCGGTCTCGTGGGTGCCGGTCTTGAAGTTGGGGTCGCTGATGGCGTCGATGAACGGGATCAGGAACTGGTCCTTCTCACGGATCGACGGCACTTCGTTGTAGGCGTTGAAGATCTCGCTCTCGTCCAGGCCGAGCGACTCGACGATGTACTGGTACGCGTGCGTGTGGATCGCTTCCTCGAAGGCCTGGCGCAGCAGGAACTGGCGGCATTCGGGGGCCGTGATGTGGCGATAGGTGCCCAGCACGATGTTGTTGGCGGCCAGCGAGTCGGCGGTCACGAAGAAGCCGAGGTTGCGCTTGACGATGCGGCGCTCGTCTTCGGTCAGGCCGTTCGGGTCTTTCCAGAGCGCGATGTCGCGCGTCATGTTCACTTCCTGCGGCATCCAGTGGTTGGCGCAGGTGGCGAGGTACTTTTCCCACGCCCACTTGTACTTGAAGGGCACAAGCTGGTTGACGTCGGTCTGACCGTTGATGATGCGCTTGTCGGAGGCCTTGACGCGCTGGGTGGCCGCGGGCGTTGCTGCTGCGGGCTGTGCAATCGACGAAGTCGGAGCATCCACCGAACGGCCCGCGGAAAAACCGCCGGTCGATGCGTGGTGCTGCTGCAATCCTTGTTGCATATCCTTTGGTAAGGAGGGCTTGACTTCTTCGTCCCAGGTCAACATAGAAAAATCCAATGCTCAAATTATCGGAGTAACGATGTGAGTTGCAAAGTGCTCGTTCACATCGCACGCCATTTATGTGGTTGTTATGTTGCTCGCATGCATCGTGCGATGTCAGTCAATGGCTTCATCGAGTGACCGTCGCACGACTTTCGCATGCGCCTCGCTGATTCAACGAAGCGCCGATCGGCGCTTCGATTCACTCATCACTGGCAGGCTTCGCAGGTCGGATCGTCCACGCCGCAGAACGCGATGTCGGTGGCGGGAATCGCGTTCATCTGCGCCTTCGCCGCTGCTGCAGCGGCTTCGAGCGCGCTCATGCCCGAAGGTGCATCGCTGCCCGACGACACCGCGTTGAGCCGGCCCGACTGCACCGTCGACTTTTCGGCGTGCGTCGCGCTCTGCGTGCGCAGGTAGTAGGTTGTCTTCAGGCCGCGCAGCCATGCGAGCTTGTACGTGTCGTCGAGCTTCTTGCCCGATGCGCCGGCCATGTAGATGTTCAGCGACTGCGCCTGGTCGATCCACTTCTGGCGACGCGCGGCGGCTTCCACCAGCCACGTGGTTTCCACTTCGAACGCGGTGGCGTAGAGCGCCTTCACGTCCTGCGGCACGCGGTCGATCGGACGCAGCGAGCCGTCGAAGTGCTTCAGGTCCATGACCATCACGTCGTCCCACAGGCCCAGGCGCTTCAGGTCGCGCACCAGGTAGTGGTTGATCACGGTGAATTCACCCGAGAGGTTCGACTTGACCGACAGGTTGCCGAAGCAGGGTTCGATCGATGCGTCCACGCCGATGATGTTCGAGATGGTCGCGGTCGGAGCGATGGCCACGCAGTTCGAATTGCGCATGCCGTCGGCCTTGATCTTCTGGCGCAGCGCGTCCCAGTCGAGGGTGGCCGAGCGGTCGACCTCGACGTAGCCGCCGCGTGCCTTTTCCAGCAGGTCGAGCGAGTCGATCGGCAGGATGCCCTTGTCCCACAGCGAGCCCTTGTAGCTCGAGTACTTGCCGCGTTCGCGGGCCAACTCGGTCGATGCCCAGTAGGCGTGGTAGCAGATGGCTTCCATCGACTCGTCGGCGAACTGCACGGCTTCTTGCGAGGCGTAGGGAATGCGCAGTTCGTACAGCGCGTCCTGGAAGCCCATCAGGCCCAGGCCGACCGGACGGTGGCGCAGGTTCGAGTCGCGCGCCTTCTTCACGGCGTAGTAGTTGATGTCGATCACGTTGTCGAGCATGCGCATCGCCGTGGAGATCGTCTTCTTGAGCTTTTCCTGGTCGACCTTGCCGTCCTTCAGATGCTGCAGCAGGTTCACCGAGCCGAGGTTGCACACGGCGGTTTCGGTGTCGCTGGTGTTCAGCGTGATCTCGGTGCACAGGTTCGACGAGTGAACCACGCCGGCGTGCTGCTGCGGCGAGCGCACGTTGCAGGCGTCCTTGAACGTGATCCAGGGGTGGCCGGTCTCGAACAGCATCGTGAGCATCTTGCGCCACAGGTCGGTCGCCTGGATGGTGCGCGCGGGCTTGATGTCGCCGCGGGCAGCCTTCTCTTCGTAGGCGACGTAGGCCTTCTCGAATTCGGCGCCGAACAGGTCGTGCAGGTCGGGCACGTTGGAGGGCGAGAACAGCGTCCAGGTGCCCTTTTCCATCACGCGGCGCATGAACAGGTCGGGGATCCAGTTGGCGGTGTTCATGTCGTGCGTGCGGCGGCGGTCGTCGCCGGTGTTCTTGCGCAGCTCCAGGAACTCCTCGATGTCGAGGTGCCAGGTTTCCAGGTAGGTGCAGACGGCGCCCTTGCGCTTGCCGCCCTGGTTCACGGCCACGGCCGTGTCGTTCACCACCTTCAGGAACGGCACCACGCCCTGCGATTCGCCGTTGGTGCCCTTGATGTGACTGCCGAGTGCGCGAACGCGGGTCCAGTCGTTGCCCAGGCCGCCGGCGAACTTCGACAGCAGCGCGTTTTCCTTGATCGACTCGTAGATGCCGTCCAGGTCGTCGGGCACGGTGGTCAGGTAGCAGCTCGACAGCTGCGAGCGCAGCGTGCCGGCGTTGAACAGCGTGGGCGTGCTCGACATGAAGTCGAACGACGACAGCACTTCATAGAACTCGATGGCGCGGGCTTCGCGGTCGATTTCGTTCAGCGACAGGCCCATGGCCACGCGCATGAAGAAGGCCTGCGGCAGCTCGATGCGGGTCTTGCGCACGTGCAGGAAGTAGCGGTCGTACAGGGTCTGCAGGCCGAGGTAGTCGAACTGGTTGTCGCGTTCGGCCTTCAGGGCGGCGCCCAGGCGGGGCAGGTCGTACTGCAGCAGCTTTTCGTCGAGCAGGTCGTTGTCCACGCCCTTCTTGATGAACTGCGGGAAGTAGTCGGCATAGGCGGTGGCGCGCTCGGCGGGCATCACTTCGCGGCCGATGATTTCCTTGAAGATCGTGTGCAGCAGCAGGCGCGCGGTGGCGAAGGTGTAGTCGGGGTCCTTCTCGATCAGCGTGCGGGCGGCCAGGATCGAGGCCTTGTAGACCTCGTCGAGCGGCACGCCGTCGTACAGGTTGCGCATCGTCTCGGCGACGATTGGCGCGGCGGTGATGCTCTCGCCCAGGTTCTCGCAGGCGGATTCGATCAGGCCCTTGAGCTCGTTGATGTCGAGCGCGACCAGCTCGCCGTTGTCCAGCACGTGCAGCGCGGGCGTGGCCGGCGCTTGTTGTTCGCCCTGCTTCGAACGCTCCTGCGTGCGGCGCTCGCGGTACAGCACGTAGGCGCGCGCGATTTCATGATGGCCGCCGCGCATCAGGCCGAGTTCGACCTGGTCCTGCACGTCTTCGATGTGGAAGGTGCCGCCGCCCGGACGCGAGCGCACCAGCGCGCGGATCACGCCTTGCGTGAGCACGTCGACCGTCTCGCGAACGCTGGCCGAAGCCGCGCCCTGCGTGCCGTGCACGGCGAGGAAGGCCTTCATCATCGCGATGGCGATCTTGTTCGGCTCGAAGGGCACCACGGCGCCGTTGCGGCGGATGATCTGGTAGTGGGCCAGGTTCTGGACGTTGGGGGAGCCGGCAGTGTCTCGCTGCTGCTGCGGTGGCGTCGAGGGAACGGCACGCGGGGTCGATTGGGGGGTCAGGGCAGTTTGCATTCGCTTCCTCTCGGTTGGCAATTCTTGTTGGATGGCGACGCCTGGGCCGGGCGTCGCGCCGGTGTTGATGACCGGACGTTGGACACTATATCTAGGGTGCGAGGGGTGTACAACCCACTAGATGTAGCGTTTTCGTCTCGATACAAGCCTTGCCGGCATCTCTTTCGGCGTAGGACAACAGCAGAGATGCCGCGTGAATACTGGGCTATGGTCGCGCAAGCCGCATGGGGCTTGGCTTGCGAGCCGATTTGGGCCTGCAAGGCGCATGGTTGCTTGATCGAGCGACAGACATTTTCGCATTGCCGCGACGCACGATCCGCGCATCGCGAGCCGCCGCGCGATTGAAAAAATTAGCGCTGCACCACCTGTGCAGGAAACATTTGTGGACTCCAGCCCAATTGCTCGCGCAGCAGGCGCCAGTCGAAACCGGCGCCGGGGTCTTGCTTGCGGCCCGGCGCGATGTGCTCGTGGCCGGCGATGTGGGCGATGGGATAGTGCTGCGCGATCGCGGCGCACAGGCTCGCGAGCGTCTCGTATTGCGGCGCGTCGAACAACTGGCCCTCGAGGCCTTCGAGCTCGATGCCGACCGAGTCGTCGTTGCAGTTGCCGCGGCCGCGCCACGACGACACGCCGGCATGCCAGGCGCGGTCGTCGCAGCTCACGAACTGCCAGAGCTCGCCGTTGCGGCGCACGTAGAAATGCGAGGACACCTCGAGCCCGCGGATCGACTGGAAGTAGGGGTGCGCGTCCCAGTCGAGCCGGTTGGTGAAGAGCCGCTGCACAGCGTCGCCGCCGTACTCGCCGGGCGGCAGGCTGATCGAATGGATCACGACGAGGTCGGTATTCGCGCCCGCGGGGCGGGGGCCGAAGTTCGGAGAGGGCAGCGCCTTCGCGAAGCGGTACCAGCCGGCCTGCCAGAGCGCACCGTCGTCGTTGCCGCCTGCGGTGCCTTCAGTCGTCGGCATGGCTGCTCGCGCCATCGTCGCCGTTGGGCGTGGTGATGCCCAGGCGCGCGATGCGGTAGCGGATCTGGCGCAGGCTCATGCCGAGCCGCGCGGCGGCGGCGGTGCGGTTGAAGCCGCTGTCGTGCAGCGCGCGCACGAGAATCTCGCGCTCCTGCTGGTCGAGGTAGGCCTGCAGGTCGGACGGCAGCGGCGGCGGCGCGGGCTTGGGCGGCGCAACCGGCGCGGGAGCCGGCATGAGCATGGCGGGCGTCGTGATCTCCGGCATCAGCGGCGCCGGCGCGGACGCGGCGGCTTCGGCGGAGGCGGTGAAGCCGCCCATCAGGTCGAGGTGCAGCTCGTCGCCGTCGTTCAGCGCGACCGCGCGGTGCAGCAGGTTCTCGAGTTCGCGCACGTTGCCGTCGAGCGGGTGCATGCCGAGCCGGCGCAGCAGGTCGTCCGACAGGTGCGGCACCGGCATTCCGGCCTCGTGCGCAATGCGCGACAGCAGTGCGGCGCACAGCGCGGGCAGGTCTTCGCGGCGGTCACGCAGCGCGGGCACCGCGATCTCGATCACGTTGAGCCGGTAGAACAGGTCTTGCCGGAAGCGGCCGGCCTGCACCTCTGAATGAAGGTCCTTGTGGGTGGCGCTGACGATGCGCACGTCGACCGCGTCTTCCTGCGTGGAGCCGATCGAACGCACGCTGCGCTCCTGGATCGCGCGCAGCAGCTTCGACTGCATGGCCAGCGGCAGGTCGCCGATTTCGTCGAGGAACAGCGTGCCGCCTCGCGCTGCCTGGAAGTAGCCGTCGCGGTCTTGCGCCGAGCCGGTGTAGGAGCCCTTGCGGGCGCCGAAGAATTCGGCCTCGAGCAGGTTCTCGGGAATCGCGCCGCAGTTGACGGCCACGAACGGGCCGTCGCTGCGCTGGCTGCAGGCGTGCACCGCGCGCGCCACCAGTTCCTTGCCGGTGCCGGACTCGCCGCGCACCAGCACCGGCGCCATGCCGCGCGCCACCTTTGCGATGCGCGACTTGACGAGGCGCATGGGCTCCGAATCGCCGACGAGGCGCTCGAGCGCGGCGGCGCCGCTGTCCGACATGGCCACCGGCGCATCGTTGTTGTTGCCCGCCGCCGCGGCAGGCGCCGACCTGGCCGGCTGCTGCGCGGCATTGCGCGCCTGCACGGCGGAAGCGACCACGGCGCGGAACTGCTTGAGATCGACGGGCTTCGTGAGGTAGTCGAAGGCGCCTGCCTTCAGCGCCTCGACCGCATTCTCGGCCGAGCCGTAGGCCGTCATCACCACGCAGCGCTCGCTGCGCTGCTCCTTCTGTATGCGGTGGATGATTTCCATGCCCTGTCCGTCGGGCAGCCGCATGTCGGTGATGACCGCGTCGAAGCGGCCCGCCTCCAGGTGCTGCCATGCCTCGGACACGCTGCCCGCGGCCTCGACGCGATAGCCCTCGCGCAGCAGCGTCAGCTCGTAAAGCGTGCGCAGGTCGGGTTCGTCGTCGATGACCAGGATCTGCGCCGGCCGCTGAGTGGAAGGGGTGGGAATGCTCACGGCGCTATTGTGTCAGCCGGTTTTCGCTGGCGGCGAAGCTCACGAAGAATTCGTTGCCCTCCGGGCCGCCCTGGACCATCGCGCGCCGCTCGTAGCCGATGGTGGCGCCGTGGCGCCGGCACAGCTCGCGGCACAGGAACAGGCCGAGTCCGCTGGAGCGGCTTTCCGACGAGAAAAACGGCTCGAACAGGTGCCGCTGCACCGCGGGCTCCAGCGGCGCGCCGTCGCTCCACACCATCAGGGCGGGGCGGCCCGAGGTGCCGCGCTGAAGGCTGGTCAGCACCTGGATCGAGCCTTCGCGCTTGCCGGCGTAGCGCGATGCGTTGTCGAGCAGGTTCACCAGCAGCCGGCGCAGGTGCTCGGCGTCGAAACGCACGTCGCTGCCAGCCGCATCGAGCGACACCTGCACGCCCTTGCGCTGCGTCTGGCGGATCCATTCCTCGGCCAGCACCTGCACCGCGGGGTCGAGCACGACCTGCTCGCCCAGCGACAGCACGCGCTGCTGGCGCGCCCGGGAAACGTCGAGCACGTCGTCCACGATGCGCGCGAGCCGCTGCGCGTTGTGCTGCACCATGCTCGTGAGCTTGCGGTGCGCGGGGTCGGTCAGGTCTTCGTTGAGCAGCGCGCTGGCCTGCGTGATGGCGGCCAGCGGATTGCGGATTTCATGGGCGACCGCGGCGGACATGCGGCCCATCGCCGCCAGCTTCTCGGTGCGGATGCGGGCCTCGAGTTCACGTAAGTCCTGCAGGAACATCACGCACAGGCTGTCGAGCCGCTTGTCGTCGGCGGGTGTGAGCCGGGTGCGCACGCGCACCTCGCGGGCCGCGCCGCGCGCCTGCGCCACCGGAATTTCTTCCGACTGGGGCGCCCGGCGCGCGAAGGTCTGGCGCGCCAGCGCGGCCAGCGCATGCCAGGCGGGCTGTGCGTGCAGGGGGAAAGGCAGCGTCAGCTTCGCCAGCCCCTGCCCGAGGATCGCGTCGGCCGCCGGGTTGGCCGCGTGCACCAGCCCTTCGGCGTCGATCACCAGCACGCCTTCGCTCAGCGTCTCGATCACCAGGTCGTTGACCTGCGCCTGCATCTGCGCGCTGCTGCGGTTGCGCTGCGCCACCGCCTCTTCGCGCGCGAGCCGGCGTGCCAGTTCGTGCGCCAGCAGGGCCACCACGAAAAGCCCGGTGCCGGTGAGCGCCGCCTGCACGAAGCGGCCCGACGAGTCGACGGGCTGCTGCAGCCAGTGCCAGCCCGCGTCGGCCAGCAGCAGCAGCGTGACGGTGGACGTGGTGCCCAGGCCCACCACCACCGTGCCGAGCACCGCGCTCATGAGCACCGGCAGCGCGAACAGCGGCGTGTAGTTGACGTTGCCGCCCTGCATCACCTGCAGCGTGGTGAAGGCGGCCAGGTCGACGCCGACGGTGAGCAGCCACGGCGCGGTGAAGCCCCGGATCGGCGGCTGCAGGCGCGTGTAGCGCATGGTCAGCCAGGCAGTGACCAGGTAGACGGCGGAAATCCCGATGGCCAGCGGCTGCATCGTCTGCCCGAGCGCAAAGGCCACGCCCTGAAGCAGCACCAGCACCAGCGCGACGAAGCAACGCGCGGCCATGAAGCCGCGCCACAGCCGGATGAGGGCGGTGCTTTCGCTGCCGCCGAGCTCGAGCACGTCCCAGTCGGTGACAGGCTCGCCGCGCGACCAGAGGGGAGAACTCATTGGCGAAGGCGCCGCGTGGTCAGCGGCTCACGGTGGCGGCGTCGCGGTGCGCGGTGCTGCAGTAGACAGCGCCGCCCGGCCCGGCGATGGCGTCGGTCGCGGGCAGGTGCAGTCCGCAATGGGCGCAGCGCACCATGGCCTGGGGCGGTCCGACCGGGGTGGGCGGGCGCTGCTGCGCCTTGGCCGCGCGCTCGCGCATCGCGTCGCGCATTTCTTCGCGCCGGTTCTTGCGCCAAAGCCAGATCGCGACCCAGAGCACCGCGAGGACGAGGAGGTATTTCATACAGGAGGACGAGCGAGCACCACTTCGAGCACGAAGCGCGAGCCCACGTAGGCCAGCAGCAGCAGGGCGGAGCCGGCATACAGCACGCGGCGCGCGGTGCGGCCGCGCCAGCCGAAGCGGACCCGGCCGATCAGCAGGACGGCGAAGGTGAGCCAGGCGAGCACCGAGAAGGTGGTCTTGTGGTCCCACTTCCAGAAGCGGCCGGCGGTGCCGTAGAGCTGCTCGCTGAACAGCAGGCCGGCCAGCAGCGTGGCCGAGAGCAGCACGAAGCCGGCGGTGACGAAACGGAAGGTGAGGCGTTCGAGCGTGAGCAGCGGCACGCCACCCTGATGGGGTTCGGCGGTGGCCAGGCGGATCTGCTTTTCGGCGCGGGTGATCAGCCAGGCATGCACGACCGCGGCGCCGAACAGGCCGTACGAGGCGATGCCCAGCGCCAGGTGCAGCGGCAGCCATGGCGAGGCCGAGACGTGCAGCGGCGTGCCCGCGAACAGTATGGCCAGCAGCACCGCGGCCGCGCCCAGCCAGGCAAGCGCGCGCCGCACCTTGAGCTGGGGATACATGCGGCTTTCGATCGCATAGACGGTGAGCACCAGCCACGCCGTGACCGACAGCGCGGGCGCGAAACCGAAGCGCGGCTCGCTGCCCATGAGGCCGTGAGCCAGTGCCAGGGCGTGTAAAAGCCACGCAATGCCGAGGGCCCATTGGGTCGCCTGGCGGCTCATCCGGGCCCCGGCGGCGGCGACAAATCCGTAGGCCACGGCGGTGGCGATGCCCAGCGCCACGCCGAGTGGAGAGGGGATCGCTAAAATCATCGGTGAAGTGTAATGGCTCGCCCCCAGGCTTCGCGTTGCTGCGCCTCCCCCTACCGGGGGCAACACCAGCGGCCCGGCGAAGCCGGTTCTGCGGTGTTTCGCGAATGGGCAGCGCCCGCGACCGGCTTCAGATTCCCCGACTTTTCATCGGTTCGCGCTAGCGGACAACAAGGTATTTCTTTCATGGCCACCGCCCTCACAGAAAAGTTCTCCCGCCTCGTCAAGACGATGAGCGGCCAGGCGCGCATCACCGAAAGCAACGTGCAGGACATGCTGCGCGAAGTGCGCATGGCGCTGCTGGAAGCCGACGTGGCGCTGCCCGTGGTGCGCGACTTCGTCGCCCGCGTGAAGGAAAAGGCGCTCGGCCAGGAAGTGCTGGGTTCGCTCAAGCCGGGCCAGGCGCTGGTCGGCATCGTCAACCGCGAGCTTGCCGCCACCATGGGCGAGGGCGTGTCCGACATCAACCTCGCGGCCCAGCCGCCGGCGGTGATCCTCATGGCCGGCCTGCAGGGCGCCGGCAAGACGACCACCACCGCCAAGCTGGCCAAGCACCTGATCGAGAAGCGCAAGAAGAAGGTGCTCACCGTGTCGGGCGACGTGTATCGCCCCGCCGCCATCGAGCAGCTCAAGACCGTGACCAAGCAGGCCGGCGCCGAGTGGTTCCCGAGCACGCCCGACCAGAAGCCGCTGGACATCGCGCGCGCCGCGCTCGACCACGCCAAGCGCCACTATTTCGACGTGCTGCTGGTCGACACGGCCGGCCGCCTGGCCATCGACGAAGTGCTGATGGCCGAAATCAAGCAGCTGCACGCGGCGCTCGACCCGGTCGAAACCCTGTTCGTGGTCGACGCCATGCAGGGCCAGGACGCGATCAACACCGCCAAGGCCTTCAAGGAGGCGCTGCCGCTCACCGGCATCATCCTGACCAAGACCGACGGCGATTCGCGCGGCGGTGCGGCGCTGTCGGTGCGCCAGGTCACGGGCGTGCCGATCAAGTTCGCCGGCGTGAGCGAGAAGATCGACGGCCTGGAAGTGTTCGACGCCGAGCGCCACGCGGGCCGCATCCTGGGCATGGGCGACATCGTCGCGCTGGTCGAGCAGGTCACGGCCGGCGTGGACGTGGCGGCGGCGCAGAAGCTCGCGGCCAAGGTCAAGAGCGGCGCGGGCTTCGACCTGAACGACTTCCTCGGCCAGCTGCAGCAGATGAAGCAGATGGGCGGCCTCTCCAGCCTGATGGACAAGCTGCCCGCGCAGATGGCCGCCAAGGCCACCGAAGCCGACATGACCCGCGCCGAGCGCGACATCCGCCGCAAGGAAGGCATCATCAACAGCATGACGCCGCTGGAGCGCCGCAAGCCCGAGCTGCTGAAGGCCACACGCAAGCGCCGCATCGCCGCCGGTGCCGGCGTGCAGGTCCAGGAAGTGAACCGCCTGCTCAACGAGTTCGAGCAGATGCAGGGAATGATGAAGAAGATGAAGGGCGGCGGCCTCATGAAGATGATGAAGCGCATGGGCGGCATGAAGGGCATGGGCGGGATGGGTGGTCCCGGCGGGCCGAAGCTGCCGTTCTGAGCGGCGCACTCCACGCACGCACATATATATAAGAGGGCCCGCCGGTTCGCACCGGCGGGCCCTCTGTCTTTCAGGTCTGCATTTCAGGTCTGTACCTCGTAGACCGTCTCGTGCGTTTCCACCGGGGCCGGCAGCTCCCAGCGGTGCAGCATGCGCTCGATGCCCGCGTTCGACAGCGTCGTGTCGCGCTCTCGGTTGCGGCGCATCAGCTCGGCGTGCGGCACCTCCAGGTACACCAGCTCGATCTGCGCGTGGTAGGCCCACAGCAGATCGAGCGTCTTGGTGCGCATCTGCTGGCTCAGGTGCGTGGCGTTCCAGACGAAGCGCTCGTGCCTGCGCAGCAGCGCCTTGGCCTGGTCGACCGCATGGTGCGCCGCCATGCCGTCGTTCTCGCCGTGCCTGAGGCCCAGTTCGGTCCGCGCATCGTCGAAGGAAACCACCGGCCATCCCTTGCGGTGCTGCGCCACCCAGTGGTTCTTGCCGCTGGCCGGCAGGCCGCACATCACCGTCACCCGGGAGCCCGGGTTCTGGAACAGCGGGTAGTCGGGGCTGGTGTCGGCGCCGCGGAAGTAGGCCAGGCGCGTGTGGGCGTCGGCCATCTGGCGCGGGCCTTTCCAGCAGCCTTCTTCCTGCGCGAGTTCTTCGAACAGCGCGATGTCGGCCATGCTGTCGGCACGCTTTTCATAGTGGCGCCCCAGCATGTCGCAGCGCGCCACGCAGCACAGGTCGGGCAGGCTCAGCTCCCACGAAAGCTTGTGGACCAGCCATTCAGGCCGCACGCCCTTGCGCGAGGCGAAGGCATGGAACGGCAGCTGGTGCACGGCGATGATCCGGCAGACGGCTTCGCGCAACGCGAACGGCACGCGGGCCTTCCACATCAGCACGCGCACATCGACCGAGCCGCGCCGCGAATGGCCCGGCTGGCCGATGCGGCCGCTGGCTTCGTCGATCACCGTGGTGTCGGGCTTGGCAATGTCGTGCAGCAGGCAGGCCATGAACAGCACGAAGCGGCCGTCGGCATCGGCGCGCCGGTAGTGCGCGTCCTGCATCAGGGCGTCGAGCACCATGCGCGTGTGGATGCCGACGTTGCCTTCGGCGTGGTAGTACGGGTCTTGCGGCGTCTCTTCGAGGCGCAGCAAGGCCGGCAGCAGTTCGCAGCATTGCGCCCAGTCGGCGCCGTTGCCGGGCGCGGGCACCAGGGCGCGCAGGTCGTCGTGAGTCATCGCGTCCTCCTTGCGGTTGCGAGTTCGGCGGGGTCGCGCAAGGTGCGCAGGCCCAGGTCTTGCCACGTCATTTGCGGCGTCGGCGCGTAGAGGTCGGCGCCCGGCGCCAGTTTGTTCGGCAGCACCGGCCTGCGGCTGTGGTGCGAGCCCGAGTCCAGGATGGTCTGCACGAAGTCCGGGCGGACCCACTTGTAGCGGCCCGTCACCCGGCCGTCCGATTCCGTCTTGAGATACAGGCCCTCTGCGAGCTCGGACAGGTCGGTCTGCTGGCGCACGAGATCGAGCGGCTGGCCTTCATGCGCCACTGCCTGTTCGAATGCCGTCTTCCAGTGTGCGCTGCGCGCCAGCGAAGGCCGCACGAGCGCTTGCAGTGCCTTTGCATGGCGCGGCATCTCGCCTTCGTAGAGCACAGGAACCGGCAGTACCGGACTGCCATCGAGCAGCGCATGCCGTGCCGGCGTCGACAGAAAGCACTGCGCCTGCCGGTCGTAGAGGTCGAACTCCAGGAAGAACGCCGGCAGCCGGTCGTACTAGCAGCTGTGCTTGGCAAAGCACCATTCGCCGTACATCACGTAGCGGTCTTCGAGCCGCTCGAGCAATGCGGCTTCATGCGCCGCGGCCCAGTGCTTGAACAGGTTGAACTGGCGCTCGCCGGCGCCGCCCGCGAGGTAGTGGCCGCGCGACTGCAGCAGCAGTTCGCCCGCCGGGGTGAACGACACGGCGGCATTGGCGCCATCGAGTTTTTCCTCGATGACGACGTGCATGCCGTGCAGTCCGGACAGCGGCGTCTGGCCGTCGTCGGTGTCGCCCGCCTGCAGGCGGGAGCCTTCCAGGTGCGCAGTACGCGGGTACTTGAGCAGTGGGATCGATGAAAGGGAAGAGAGAGTAAACACGTTGGTTCTCCGGATGCGAATCAGGAAGGACCGACAACGTGCGGGAGCGAAGCTGGAAGAGACCGGGGGATCGGGAGCGACTTCCACGGCGGTGAAGATGCCGTGTCTGGTCAGCGGGTACGCAGCTTGGCGCCCGACATGACCAGCAATGAAGTGGTGTTGTCGGCGTCAGAGGGTGATGACGGCGAATCGGGGCACTTGGCGCTCCAGTGAAGGCTGAGGTTGAAGGAAGGCGCGGATTCTATAAGCACACAGCGCCGCCGGTGAAGCGGCCTGTTGTTTACTTGCCCTTGCTCTTTTCCGGCAGCGCGTAGGCGATGACATAGTCGCCGCGGTCCGGCGACTGCCGCGCGCCGCCCGCGCCCACCACGACATACTGCCGGCCGGTCTTGGGCGACACATAGGTCATCGGCCCCGACTGGCTGCCCACCGGCAGGCGAGCCTTCCAGATTTCCTTGCCGGTCGCGGTGTCGAATGCGCGCAGGTAGAAGTCCTGCGTTCCCGCGAAGAACAGCAGGCCCGACTGCGTGGCCAGCGACGCGCCCAGCGTCGGCATGCCGATCGGTATCAGCAGGTGCATGCGGATGCCGAGCGGGCCGGTGTCGCGCACGGTGCCCACCGGCACCTGCCACACCAGCTTGCGTGTCTTCAGGTCGATGGCCGACATCGTGCCGAAGGGCGGTGCCTGGCATGGTATGCCCAGCTGCGACAGGAAGCGTTCGCGCATCGCGCCGAAGGGCGTGCCTTCCTGCGGCACCACGCCCATCTCGATGCCGCTGGCGCCGGCCGGAATCTGCGCGCGCGGCACCAGGTAGTTGGCGAGGCCGAGGCGCATGTCGTTCACGAACATGTAGCTGCTGGTCGGGTCGACCGACACGCTGCCCCAGTTCATGCCGCCCAGCGAACCCGGGAACTGCAGCGCGTGGTCGAGGCCGGGCGGCGTGTAGACGCCTTCGTGGCGCATGCCCTTGAAGGCGATGCGGCACAGCAGCTGGTCGAAGGGCGTGGCGCCCCACATATCGGATTCGGCCAGTGTCTTGTTGCCGATCGAGGGCATGCCCACCGAATAGGGCTGCGTCGGCGAATAGCGCTCGCCGGGCACGTTGCCCTGCGGCACGGGGCGCTCCTGCACTTCGGCGATGGGCTTTCCGGTCTCGCGGTCGAGCATGAAGATCTCGCCCTGCTTGGTGACCTGCACGAGCGCGGGCTGCGTGCCGCCCTTGCCGTCGGGAATGTCGTAGAGCAACGGCTGCGCGGGCAGGTCGAAGTCCCAGAGGTCGTGGTGGGTGGTCTGGAAGCTCCAGCGCACCTTGCCCGTCTTCGCGTCGAGCGCGACCACCGACGAGCTGTACTTGTCGTCGAACGGCGTGCGCTCGCCGGCCCAGAAGTCGGGCGTGGCGTTGCCGGTGGGCAGGTAGACGAGCCCGAGCTTCGGGTCGTACGACATGGCCGACCACACATTGGGCGTGCCGCGCGTGTAGGTCTGGCCCGGCGGAGGCAGGCGCGTGACCGCCGGGTTGCCCGGGTCCCAGGCCCAGGCGAGTTCGCCGCTGACGGCGTTGTAGGCCCGCACCACGCCGGGCGGCTCGTCGGTCGAGAAGTTGTCGGCCACGCGGCCGCCCACCACCACCAGGTCGCCAGCGACCAGCGGTGTCGATGTCTGCTGGTAGTAGCCGTCCTTCACTTCGCCCATGCCGGCCTTGAGATCGACGACGCCCTGTCTGCCGAAATCGGCGCAGGGCTTGCCGGTGACGGCATCGACGGCGATCAGGCGGGCGTCGATGGTGGGCAGCAGCAGGCGCTGGCGGCAGGCACCCGGCGTGCTGCCGGGCGTGGGCGTCGCGCCTGCCGCGAGCCCGTCCTGGTCGTGATAGCCGAGCCCGCGGCAGCGCTGCCAGTTGGGGGCGGCGGCCTTGGGGTCGTAGCGCCAGAGTTCGGCGCCGGTGTCCGCGTCGAGCGCGACGATCTTGCTGTAGGCCGTGCACACGTACACGGTGGTGCCGATCTGCAGTGGCGTGTTCTGGTCTTCCGCGCCCGAGCCGTTGCTCTGCGGCACGTCGCCGGTGTGGGCGGTCCATGCGACCTTCAACTGGTCGACGTTGTCCCTGGTGATCTGGTCGAGCGCCGCGAAGCGGTCGCCCGCCGTGGTGTTGCCCCAGTGGCGCCATTCCTTCTGCGCGGCTTCGGGCTTGACCGGCACGACCGCAGGCACGGGGCCTTGCGCGACGACCACCGCGGCCGGCACGAAGGCATAGCCGCCGACCAGCACCAGGGCAACAGCCAGCAGCGCCGCAACGACGCGCGCCCCGCGCACGACCCTGGCGCCTGGCACGCGCACCAGCGCCGGGTAGGCCAGCGCCACCAGCACGCCCAGCACGCCGAACGCCACCAGCCGCGACACCAGCGGCCAGAAATTCCAACCCGCATCCCGCACGGCCCACACCGCAGTGCCCACCAGCGTCAATGCGAAGAGCCAGGCGCCGGTCGGCCGGTGCCTGGCAACGAGCAGGCCCGAAACCAGCAGCGCAAGGCCGGCCAGCACGAAGTACCAACTGCCGCCCAGGGCCGCGAGGTAGGCGCCGCCGACCGCGAGGAAGGCGCCCATCAGCATCGTGAGCGCACCGAGCGCGATCAGCCCGATCGACACCGCGAGCGGCCTTCGTCTTTGTTCCATGGAACCGAACCCCTTGTGCTGGCCTGACGTTCCAGTCTGCCATGAAAAAAGCCGGCGCAATGGCCGGCTTCTTGGGGGGAGGCTTGGATGCTTCAGCGCATCATGCGGTCGCCAGTGCGGCCGGACGGGCCAGGCGCACCGCGTGCATCCAGGCGCGGCGCAGCACGGCCGGCGAGCGCGATTCCTCGGGAATCAGCAGGAAGCCGCGGTCGCGCAGCGTGGTACCCAGCGCGATCTGGCTGGTCAGCACGGTCAGCGGAATCGCCAGCAGCAGCGGCAGGCCGACCGGCATGAGCCAGATCAGCGCGCTCGGGTCGATCAGGGCGACGCCGACGGCCAGGGCGGCGATCACCAGCGTCATGGGAGCCAGCTGCGAGGCGGCGATCTTCCACGGCACGGCGGCGGCTTCACGCGGGGGCGACTTCCAGTCGAGCTTGATGCCGGTGAGGGCCACCACCACGAACAGCGAGTGCGCGAGCATGCGGACCGGAGCCTGCACGATGGCCAGGAAGCTTTCGAGCGCGGAGCTCTTCACCAGGCCCCACACACCGCCGTACTGGCGTTGTTCACCGCGCATCAGCACGGCGGCGATGCCCAGCACGCGCGGCAGGAACAGCAGGCACAGGGTCCAGACCCACAGGCCGGCCAGTTCGGCGGGCAGCACGTTCCAGCTCGACACGATGCTCGAACCGCTCAGCCACAGGGCGGTGCCCAGCGTCAGGAAGGCAAGCCACAGCGGAGCCGAGACATAAGCCATGGTGCCGGTCACGAACATTGCGCGGTGCACCGAGTGGATGCCGGGTTCGGCCATCAGGCGGGCGTTCTGCAGGTTGCCCTGGCACCAGCGGCGGTCGCGTTGCAGCTCGGCCAGCAGGTCCGGCGGTTGCTGCTCGTAGCTGCCGACCAGGTCGGACACCAGCCACACGTTGTAGCCGGCACGGCGCATCAGCGCGGCTTCCACGAAGTCGTGCGACATGATGCCGCCCGACATGCCGCCGGTGCCCTTGATCGGGGCCAGCGCGCAATGCTTCATGAAGGGCTCGACGCGGATGATGGCGTTGTGGCCCCAGTAGTGCGATTCGCCCAGTTGCCAGAACTGCATGCCCAGCGTGAACAGGCGGCCCGTCACACGGGAAGCGAATTGCTGTGCGCGGGCGTGCAGCGTGACGTGGCCGATGGCCTGCGTCGCGGTCTGGATGATGCCGGCGCTCGGGTTGGCTTCCATCAGCTTGACCATCGAGGTCAGGCAGTCGCCGCTCATCACCGAGTCGGCGTCGAGCACGACCATGTAGCGGTAGTCCTTGCCCCAGCGGCGGCAGAAGTCGGCCACGTTGCCGGCCTTGCGGTGCGTGCGGCGGGTGCGCAGGCGGTAGTACACCTCGACCTGCGGCTGGTTCGGGCTTTCGGCCAGCGCGGCGCGTAGGTCTTCCCAGGCGGCGCGTTCGGCGGCGGCGGTCTCGGGGTTGTAGCTGTCGGACAGCACGAACACGTCGAACTGCTTGGCGTGGCCGGTGGCAGCGACGGATTCGCAGGTGGCGCGCAGGCCGGCGAATACGGTGGCCACGTCCTCGTTGCAGATCGGCATGATGATCGCCGTGCGTGCCTCGGGGTTCATCGGATGGTTGGCGACCTGCTTGGCCGACAGCGCGTGCTTGTCACCGCGCACCGAAACGTAGAAGCCCATGAGGGCGGTCACGAAGCCGGTGACGACCCAGCCGGACAGCAGGCCGTAGAGGCCGATCTGGCCGTATTCGAGCCAGACGTTGTCGTAGTCGGGTTGCACGCTGGCGAACAGCGACGACGCGATCACGGTGCTCAGCAGGGTGAGCATCATGAAGGCGAGGCGGCGCCGGGCGGCGGCACGTTGCCAGGGTTGCTTGGTTTCAGTGGCGGCCTGGGTTTCGGCGTCGCGGCCGGCGCCCAGCTTCACGAGCGCGGCGGTGCCGAGGCTGTTCCAGAAACCGCGCCAGGGGCGGGGCACCATCGAGCCGCGGTTGATGGGGGGCGCGGTGACGGCGTTGGGGTGGCGTTCCTCGCGCACCGGGCTGCGGTGTGCGAAGTCGGTCTCCGCCAGAACATTCAGATGCGAAAAGTCGTTTGGCTTCATGTGATTTACCAACGTTGCTTGTCGAGGGAAGGGGTGTCGCCAATGGCCGGAAGGCGCTTGAAGACGCAATCGGTAGCGGCGCCGCCTGCGCTTGCGAGCGCGGCCAGCGAATGACCCGCGGCGCGGGGCCGCGAGGGGGAAAACTGCTTTTGACGCAGGCCGTCGCGCTGCTGGCGCAGTGCGAAAGATGGGCTGGTGAGTGCTGTCATGCCTGTACAGGGGCAAACCCTGTGCCAGGCTGGAAAAACGCTTTCAGATCAACGACTTGGGCCGATCTGGATGCCGTTTTGACGGTGGAGGCGGGCTGGCGGCCCCCAAAACCCCCGAATTTGTCGCTGAATCCCGACAAGCCTGCCGGGCTCGTGCGGTTTGGCTATACAAATCAACGACTTAGCTGCGTCGCTACTCGGCGACAGGGTCGCTACCCCCAGCGACAGCGTCGGCCTTGAAGTGCCCGGGCGTGAGCTCGTGCTTCTGCAACAGCCGGTAGAACTCCGTGCGATTCCGGTCGGCCAGGCGGGCTGCGTCGGCCACGTTGCCGTCCGTCAGCTTGAGCAGGCCGACAAGGTAGTCGCGCTCGAAGCGCTGCTTGGCCTCGGCATAGGTCTGGACCTCGACGCTGGGCACGCGCAGCGCGCGCTGCACCAGCGCCAGCGGGATCAGCGGCGAGCTCGACAGCGCGCACACCTGCTCCACCACGTTGAACAGCTGGCGCACGTTGCCCGGCCAGGCGGCCGTGGTCAGCGCCTTCAGCGCCTCGGGCGCGAAACCCGACAGCCGCTTGCCGTACTTGGTCGACAGCCGCTGCAGGAAGTGGTTGGCCAGCAGCGGGATGTCTTCGCGCCGCGCCGACAGCGGCGGCAGCGTGAGCGTCACCACGTTCAGGCGGTAATAGAGGTCTTCGCGGAACTGCCCGGCTTCCATCGCGGCGTCGAGGTCGCGATGGGTGGCCGAGACGATGCGCACGTCGACCTGGATCGACTGGCTCGCGCCCAGCGGGCGCACCGCGCGCTCCTGCAGCACGCGCAGCAGCTTGACCTGCAGGGCGGGCGGCATGTCCCCGATTTCGTCGAGCAGCAGCGTGCCGCCGTCGGCCTGCTGGAACAGGCCCTTGTGGTTGGCATGGGCGTCGGTGAAGGCGCCCTTCATGTGGCCGAACAGCTCCGACTCGAGCAGCGCCTCGGGGATGGCGCCGCAATTGACCGCCACGAAAGGCTTGTCGGCGCGCGCGCTGGCCTTGTGGATGGCACGCGCCAGCAGTTCCTTGCCGGCGCCGGAGTCGCCGCGCAGCAGCACCGAAGCATCCGACTTGGCCACCATGCGCGCCTCGGCCAGCAGCTCGGCCATGCGGTTGCTGCGGCTCACGATCTCGGAGCGCCAGCTGTCGTCGCCGGTCTTGCTCGGCGTGGTGGTCGGCGCGCCGAGGGCCAGCGCCTGGGAGATCTTGTCGAGCAGCTCGCGGCCGTCGTAGGGCTTGGTGAGGTAGGTGAACACGCCGCGCGCCGTGGCCTCGACCGCGTCGGGGATGGTGCCGTGCGCGGTCAGCAGGATGACGGGCAGCGACGGATGGCGCTTGCGGATCTCGTCGAACAGCTGGAGGCCGTCGCGCCCGGGCAGGCGCACGTCGCTCAGCACCAGTTGCGGATGCTCGATCTCGAGCTGGGTGAGCGCGGTTTCGGCCGAGGTCACGGCCGTGACCTGGTAACCCGCCGAGCTCAGCCGCATCGAGAGCAGCCGCAGCATGTCCGGGTCGTCGTCGACCACGAGGAGGCGGGCGCCGGTAGTGCTCATTGGCTGGATCTGCTTCCGTTGGGAGGTGGGTTGGCCGGCAGCGTGTTGGGCCGGGCGAAGCTGCGTTCGATGGCGCGCAGCGCCTCGATGCGGTCGTTCAACTGGTCGATGCGGCGCTGGCTGTCGCGCAGCTGCTGCGCCTGCTTGTCGCGGTCGTCCTCGACGCGGCGCTGTTCCACGTAGCGCGCGGCCAGGGCGCGCGACAGCGGCTGCAGGGCCTGCGCCTCGGGCGACGGGTTGGCGTTCACGCGCTGCAGCAGGCCCAGGGCGCGCGCCAGGTCGGCCGGCGTTCGCGTCTGCGAAAGCAGCAGCGCCAGCTGCATCTGGGTGGTGGGCGAATCGCCGGGGTCGCCGATGCGCGCGATCTCGGCGCTCAGGTCGGCGCCGTTCAGCGGGCGCACCTTGTCGGCATACGACAGCATGGCGGCCACGGGCCCCTGCGTCATCAGCGTGAAGAGCGAGGCCGGCTGCGTGGCGGGCGCCTTGGGTTCGGCCTCGACCGGCATCACGCGCGGCAGGACCACGGGCGGCGGCAGCGCATCGGCTTCCGGCGGCGGCTTGGGTTGCGTGGAGCAGGCGGTCAGCAGCAGGGCGAATGGCACGGCCATGGCCCCGGCGAAGATGGAACTGCGGACGAACGAAAAAGACATGGGTCGAAAAAGAGGACGCGGGCGGTCAGGCAGTGTTGGAGTGGGGCCCGCGGTGTCAAGCCGTGCGCGGCAGTTCGATGCGAAAGCGAGCACCGGGACCGCCGGGCTGCAGGGTGATGCGGCCCCCGTGGGCTGCAATGTACTCCTGCACGATGGAAAGTCCGATGCCGGTGCCTTTCACCGTGTGCTCCGGCTGGCGTTCGCCGCGGAAGAAGGGCTCGAAGATACGGTCGCGGTCGCCCTCGGCGATGCCCGGGCCGGCGTCGTTCACGTCGATGTGCACCGCCTCCGGCGTGCCCGACACCGCCAGCGTGATCACACCGCCGGGCAGCGAGAAGCGGATCGCGTTGGACAGCAGGTTGGCGATGGCCGTGCCGAGCTTGGTGCGGTCCACCGTGATGGCGATCGGCTCGCCCTCGGCGCGCACGCGCAGCCCGTGCGACTGCCATTGCAGCCGCTGCGCCTCGATCTGTTCCTCGATCAGCGGCAGCAGCTCGGTGCGCTCGCGGCGCAGTTCGCGCGCCTCGAAGGCGGCGGCGTTGAAGCGCAGCAGCGCCTCGATCTGCCCCTGCAGCGCCACCGTGTTCTGCTGCAGGATCTGCGCCACCTCGAGCTGCGCCGGGTTCAGCGGCCCGGTCACGCCGTCTTCCAGCAGCGACACGCCTTCTCGCAGCGCCGCCAGCGGCGTCTTCAGCTCGTGCGACACGTGCCGCAGGAAGCGCGCCTTGTCGGCGTCGAGCTCGGTCAGGCGCAGCCGCAGCCATTCGAGCTGCTGCGACACGCGCCGTATGTCGGCCGGGCCGCGGATGTCGATGGGTTCGTCGAGCCGGTTCTGGCCGAGGCCGACGATGGCGTGCTCCAGCCGCTTGAAAGGCCGCGCCAGCCAGATGCCGAAAGCCAGCGCCAGCGACACCGCCAGCACGCTGGCGGCCACCACCTCGCGCATCAGCCGGCGGCGGGCGTTCTCGATGCGCTGGGCCAGCGCGTCGTTCTGCGTTTCGATCAGGAACTGCGCCTGCTGCGCGATGTTGGTGTTGAGCGCGTCGAGCTCGCGGAACTGCATCGCCATCGTGCTTTCGCGGGCGAGGGCGCTGTCGGCGCTGCCGCTCATCAGGCCCTCGATCACGCCGAGCTGGGTGCGCCACATCTCGATGCCGGCGGGCGGCAGGCCGTTCTTCTCGAGCCGCTCGAGCACCTGGTGCGCCTCGCGCGCCGCGTCGTCGAAGCGCCGGCGCAGCACCGCGTCGTTCAGCACCAGCGACTGGCGCCCGGCGCGCTCCATGGCCGCGCTGCGCTCCGCCAGCGACTGCGACGCGCCCGACAGGCGCAGCGCGCGGGCGGCGGCGTCCCGGCTTTGCGTCATCAGCGCGTCGTACTGCAGCACCGAACGCAGCGCCACGCCGACCAGCAGCGCGGTGATCAGCAGGAACGCGAACAGCAGCAGCTGCTGGAACGAACCCCGGATGGATGGCCGCTTCGCCATCAGTGGGCGAGCGCCGTGGGGGCTGGGGACATGGGCGACTCGCTCGTCAGCACCTCGCCGCGCAGCGTGTAGGCCAGCGAGCGGGTGATGCGCAGGTCGGTCATCTGGCCGACCAGGCGCGCGTCGCCCTCGAAGTTGACGACGCGGTTGCAGGCGGTGCGGCCCATGAGTTCGTTCGCGTCCTTGCGCGACGCGCCTTCCACCAGCACGCGCTGCGTGGTGCCGACCAGCGCCTGGCCGAAGCGCTTGACGTTGGCATCGATGACCGACTGCAGCGTGTGCAGGCGCGCGAGCTTCACTTCATGCGGCGTGTCGTCGTGCAGCGCGGCGGCCGGCGTGCCGGGGCGCGGGCTGAAGATGAAGCTGAAGCTGGCATCGAACTGGCAGTCGTCGATCAGCTTCATCATCTTGTTGAAGTCGTCGTCGGTCTCGCCGGGGAAGCCGACGATGAAGTCGCTGCTCAGGGTAAGTTCGGGCCGGATGGCGCGCAGCTTGCGTATCGTGCTCTTGTATTCCATGGCGGTGTAGCCGCGCTTCATGGCCATCAGGATGCGGTCGCTGCCGTGCTGCACCGGCAGGTGCAGGTGGCTCACGAGCTGCGGCACCTTGGCGTAGGCCTCGATCAGGCGGGGCGTGAACTCGTTGGGGTGGCTGGTGGTGTAGCGGATGCGCTCGATGCCGGGGATCTCGGCGACGTATTCGATCAGCAGCGCGAAGTCGGCAATTTCGGCGGTGTCGCCCATCCTGCCGCGGTAGGCATTCACGTTCTGGCCCAGCAGTGTGATCTCGCGCACGCCCTGGTCGGCCAGGCCGGCGATCTCGACGAGCACGTCGTCGAGCGGGCGGTTCACTTCCTCGCCGCGGGTGTAGGGCACCACGCAGTAGCTGCAGTACTTGGAGCAGCCTTCCATGATCGACACGAAGGCGGTGGCGCCTTCCACGCGCGCGGGCGGCAGGTGGTCGAACTTCTCGATCTCGGGGAAGCTGATGTCCACCTGCGGGCGGTCCAGGCGCTCGCGGTCGTTCAGCATCTCGGGCAGGCGGTGCAGCGTCTGCGGGCCGAACACGATGTCGACATACGGCGCGCGCGCGATGATGGCCTGGCCCTCCTGGCTGGCCACGCAGCCGCCCACGCCGATCTTCACGCCCTTGGCCTTCAGGTGCTTCACGCGGCCGAGGTCGGAGAACACCTTCTCCTGGGCCTTCTCGCGCACCGAGCAGGTATTGAACAGGATGAGGTCGGCCTCATCCACGTTCTGCGTGGGCTCGTAGCCCTGCGCGGCGTTGAGCACGTCGGCCATCTTGTCCGAGTCGTACTCGTTCATCTGGCAGCCGAAGGTCTTGATGAATACTTTTTTCATGGGAAATCTCTCGTGGCCCTGCGCGCTTCTTGCGCAGGGCGGGGCGGGGCGGTGCGGGCGCGCGAAGAAGAAAAAAGGCGTCGCGCCGCCCGGGCTTATTGCGTGTTGACGGTGTCGTTCGAGGTGAACGGCCAGATGTTCAGGAACGGCTTGTTCAGGGATTCGCGGCTGGCCGAGGCTTCGTCGGGCGTGAGGATCCAGACCTCGCGCAGCAGCCCGGCGGCGTCGCGCGTGTAGTTGACCAGGTACTTCTGGCCAATGATGGCGCCGGGCATGACCAGCATGTTCTGCGCGCTGCGGATGCGCGCGCCGGCGCCCAGGCGGTCGGGCCTGCCGTCGAGTTCGACGTCGGGCGCATTGGTGACCATGAACTTGCCGCGGAGCGTGCCGATGGGGAAGTTGCGGCCGCCGACCAGCGATTCGTTCTGCGTCTGCGGCCGGGGGACTTCGTCCTGGGCGCTGGCCGCGAGCGGGAAAACGCCGGCAGCGCCTGCGACGAGTGCGCAGAGCGCTATGAAAGTGAGAGCATTCGTGGGGTTCTTGCAGCGGTTCATGGGGTTTATCCAGAGGCTGTGGACCGGGGATTTTAACGAGGGGGTGTTCGTCCGACCGGTCGACGGCAGGTGGGTGTTCGGGCTTCGGGTTGACTTGCTTTACATTTCTTTACGGTGCCCGTGACCACCGTGGCACGACCGCTGATCCAATAGTCGCTGTCAGCCCAAAGTGCACAAGAACCCCATGAAAAAAAATGTCGCTGTCGCCCTTGCGGGCGTGTTGATCGTAGCCGTCGCGGGCGGCTGGTGGAGCATGTCCGCAGACAAGCCGGCCGCGAAGAGCGCCAAGGCCCCGGGTGCCGGCGGCGCGCCCGGCGGCAGCGGCGGGAACGGTGCACCGGCGCTCGTGACGCTGGCCACCGCGCAGAAGCAGGACGTGCCGGTGACGGTGCAGGTCAACGGCAGCGTGGTCTCGCTCAACAGCGTCGACCTGCGCCCGCAGGTAACGAACACGGTGAGCGCGGTGCACGTGAAGGAAGGCCAGTTCGTCAAGGCGGGACAACTGCTCTTCACGCTCGACGACCGCAACGACCAGGCCAACCTGGCGCGCGCCAGGGCCCAGCAGCAGAAGGACGAGGCCACGCTGGCCGACCTCGAACGCCAGTACAAGCGCAGCCAGGACCTGGTGGCGCAGAACTTCATCGCCAAGAGCGCCGCCGACGCCACGCTGTCGCAGCTCGAGGCGCAGCGCGCCGCCGTGGCCGCCGACCGCGCCGCCGTGCAGTCGGCCCAGGTGGCGCTGGGCTACGCCACCTTGCGCGCGCCCATTGCCGGGCGCATCGGCGCCGTCAACATCTATCCGGGCACGCTGGTGCAGCCGACGCTGTCGCTGGTCACGGTCACGCAGCTCGACCCGATCGCGGTGAGCTTCCCGGTGCCCGAAGGCAACCTGCAGGACCTGCTGGAGGCCGCGCGCTCGCGCTCGAAGGTCGAGGCGGTCGTCACCGGCCGCAAGGAGCCGCTGGCCGGCACGCTCGATTTCGTCGACAACACGGTCGATCCGCTGATCGGCACGGTGCGCGCCAAGGCGGTGTTCGCCAACGCCGACCAGGGCCTGTGGCCCGGGCAGTTCGTCGGCACGCGCATCACGGTGCGCACGCTCAACGGCGTCACGGTGGTGCCCGCCGCGGCGCTGATGATGCTGGCCGACGGCACGTCGCTCTACGTGGTGGATGAAGCCAAGACCGCCACGCGCCGCAAGGTGAAGGCGCTGCACACCTTCGGCACGAAGGTGGCCGTCAGCGGCGTGGAGCCCGGCGAGCAGGTGGTGATCGAGGGCAGCCAGAACGTGCGCCCAGGCGGCAAGGTCCGCGTCGACGTGAAGCCGCCGGCCGCTGCGCCCGGGGCTCCCGAGTCTCCGGCCAAGGGCACCACGGGCGTCACGCCCGGCAGCGCCGCGTCTTCGGACGGCACCGACATCAAGCCGCCGAAGCAGGGACGGGCATGAGCCGCCGGGCCGCTCCCAAGGCGAATACCGCAGCGCGAAGCGCGGAGGTTGCCAAATGAACATCTCGGAGCTCTGCATCCGTCGTCCCGCGATGACGGTGCTGCTGTCCGCCGCCGTGGTGGTCATCGGCATCTTTGCGTACTTCAGCATCCCCGTTGCCGCGCTGCCCAGCTACAACACGCCGGTCATCAACGTCAATGCGCAACTGCCGGGCGCGAGTCCGGACACCATGGCGTCGTCGGTCGCGCTGCCGCTGGAAAAGCAGTTCTCGACCATCCCGGGCCTGCAGACCATCAGCTCGGTGAACACGCAGGGCGTGACATCGCTCACGCTCGAATTCGTCAGCAGCCGCGACATCGATGCCGCCGCCGTCGACGTGCAGGCCGCACTGCTGCGCGCGCAGCGCCAGTTGCCGCAGGAACTGACGCAGCTGCCCTCGTACCGCAAGGTCAACCCGGCGGACGCGCCGGTGCTGTTCATCGCGCTGATCTCGCCGTCGATGAACCCGTCGGAGCTCAACGACTACGCCGAGAACCTGATCTCGCCCACGCTCTCGACCATCGACGGCGTGGCGCAGGTGGGCGTGTACGGGCGCAAGGCCTTTGCCGTGCGCATCAAGGCCAATGCCGACCTGCTCAACGCGCGCGGCATCACGCTCGACGAGCTGGCCAAGGCGGTGAACTCCGCCAACGCCAACACGCCGGTCGGCACCCTCGACGGCCCGCGCCAAACGCTCACCATCCAGGCCAACCGCCAGCTCATGAAGGCGGCCGACTTCGCCAAGCTCATCGTCGGCCAGCGCAACGGCTCGCCGGTGCGGCTCGATGAAGTGGCGACCATCGAAGACAGCTTCGAGTCGGTCAAGACCGCCAGCAGCTTCAACGGGCAAGACTCGATTTCGCTCGCCGTGCAGCGCCAGCCCAATGCCAACACGGTGCAGGTGGTGGACGCGGTGCGCGCGCTCATTCCGCGCTTCAAGGCCGAGCTGCCGCAGTCGGTCGAGATCCAGATGGTGAACGACCGCTCGCTGTCGATCCGCGAAGCCGTGCACGACGTGCAGCTCACGCTGCTGGGCACCATCGCGCTGGTGGTGCTGGTGATCTTCCTGTTCCTGCACCGGCTTGTGGCCACGCTGATTCCGGCGGCCACCATTCCCATCTCGCTGATCGGCGCGGTGGCGCTGCTCTACGCCTTCGGCTACAGCCTGGACAACATCTCGCTGCTGGGCATCACGCTGGCCGTGGGCCTGGTGGTGGACGACGCCATCGTGGTGCTCGAGAACATCATGCGCTACGTCGAAAAGGGCATGGACCCGTTCGCCGCGGCGCTGCGCGGCGCGCGCGAGGTGGGCTTCACCATCGTGTCGATCTCGATCTCGCTGGTGGCCGTGTTCATCCCGATCTTCTTCATGCCCGGCGTCATCGGCCTGCTGTTCCACGAGTTCGCGGTGGTGGTGGCGCTGGCGGTGCTGGTGTCCGCCGTGGTGTCGCTCACGCTGGTGCCGATGCTCGCGAGCCGGCTGCTCAAGCAGGTGCCGCGCAAGGAAGGCGCGATCGACCACGAGGAAGAGCACCCCGAGCCCGGCACCGCCATCGGCCGTGCCTTCGAGCGCGGCTACCGCTCGGTGCACGGCAGCTACATGCGCTCGCTCGACTGGACGCTGGGCCACCGCAAGCTGATGCTGCTGATGGCGGGGCTGACCTTCGTCGTCACCGGCTGGCTGTTCGCGACCATCCCCAAGGGCTTCTTCCCGGAAGAGGACATCGGCCAGATCCAGATCACGACCGAGGCGGCCGAGGACATTTCGTTCACCGCCATGAAGGCGCTGCAGGACCGCGTGGCCGAGGCGCTGCAGGCCGACCCGAGCGTCGACTACGTCAGCTCCTTCGTCGGCGTGGGCGGCCCCACGGCCACGCAGAACTCGGGCCGCCTGTTCGCCGTGCTCAAGGCGCGCGGCGAGCGTCCGGCCATGGGCAAGGTGCTCGAGTCGCTGCGCCAGCGCTTCCGCGAGATCCCGGGCATCGCCGTCTACATGCAGCCGGTGCAGAACCTGCGCCTGGGCGGCCGGCAGAGCAAGGCGCGCTTCCAGTACACGCTGCAGAGCGTGAACGCGGGCGAGATGGTGCCCTGGGCCACCAGGCTCATGGAGCGCATGCGCGCCGACCCGGCCTTCCGGGACGTCACCAGCGACTCGCAGAACCGAGGCCTGCAGGCCACGCTCGACATCGACCGCGACAAGGCCGGCGTGCTGGGCGTGGCGGTGGGCGACCTGCGCACCGCCCTCTACAACGCGTACGGCGACCGCCAGATCGGCAGCATCTACGGCGCCAGCAACACCTACCAGGTGATTCTTTCGGCCGCCGACAGCGACCGCCAGTTCGAGGAAGACGTGGCGCGCCTGTCGGTGCGCAGCACCACCGGCAAGCTGGTGCCGCTGTCTGCCTTCTCGACCGTGAAGCGCACCGTGGGGCCGACCTCGGTCAACCACCAGGGGCAGCTGCAGGCGGTGACGGTGTCGTTCAACCTCGGCCCCGACGTTCCGCTGGGCAACGCAACCGCCAAGATCGACCAGTTCAAGGACGAGCTGAAGATGCCGCAGTCGATCATCACCACCTACGGCGGCGACGCGGCGGTGTTCCAGAGCTCGCAGTCGAGCCAGGCGGTGCTGCTGGTGCTGGCGGTGCTGGTCATCTACGTGCTGCTGGGCGTGCTGTACGAGAGCTACATCCACCCGATCACCATCCTGGCGGGGCTGCCCTCGGCGGCGGTGGGCGCGCTGATTTCGCTGAAGATCTTCGGCTTCGACCTGACGCTGATCGCCACCATCGGCATCCTGCTGCTGATCGGCATCGTGAAGAAGAACGCCATCATGCTGATCGACTTCGCGCTCGACGCGCAGCGCACCGAAGGCCTGAGCCCGGTGGAGGCGATCCGCGAAGCCTGCCGGCTGCGCTTTCGCCCGATCCTGATGACCACGCTGGCCGCGCTGATGGGCGCGCTGCCGCTCGCGCTGGGCCTGGGCGCCGGCGCCGAACTGCGCCAGCCGCTGGGCGTGGCGGTGGTGGGCGGGCTGATCTTCTCGCAGGTGATCACGCTGTACATCACGCCGGCCATCTACCTGGCGCTGGACCGCTACAGCGGCACCGGGCCGATGGTCGATCTGCCGGGCGAGGCCAAGGCCGAAGCCGGCGGCGCGCCAGGCCATTCGGCGGCCTCGCACGCCTGAGGCGCGCGCCCGCTCAGGTCGTGGTTTCGTCGAGCGTGTCGCCCACCGCGAGGTGGGTGGTGTCGCTCCAGCCCACGAGGCTGAAGCCCTCCGGCGTCCACAGCATGCGGTTGATGGCGGCGTTGCCCAGCTGCCAGGTGCGCGGCGCCTGCAGCCCCTGGCGGGTGGCGGCGCGGTAGAGCACGTCCATCACGCCGCCGTGCGCCACCAGCACGACCAGTTCGCCCGGGTGGCGTGCCGCCAGCTCGGCGGCCACGCCGGTCACGCGGTCGCGGAACGTCAGCAGGCTCTCGCCGCCCTCGGGCTCGAATTCGGGGTCGCGCTCGCGCCAGCGCTTGGCCTGCGCGGGCAGCGTGGCCTCGATCTCGGCAAAGCTCAGGCCTTCCATGTTCCCGAAGGCCCGCTCGCGCAGGCGCGGCTCGGGCTGCACGGCCAGGCCGTGGGGCTCGGCGATGGCCTGGGCGGTCTGCCAGGCGCGCGACAGGTCGCTGGCGTAGACGACGCCGATGGGCTCGTCGGCCAGCGCCGCGCCTGCACGCTGCGCCTGCCAGAGGCCCGTGGCGTTGAGCCCGATGTCGATGTGGCCCTGGATGCGGGTGTCGACGTTCCAGGCGGTTTCGCCGTGGCGAACGGCGATCAGACGGGTGGCTTCTTCCATCCGCGGGATTCTAGAAGGCGCTACTTTAGAGCCGTCGGCAGTTCGATGTTCACCCGGCGCTCGCCCTGCGGCGGGTTCGGGAAGCCCTGCAGCGCGGCCTGGAACATCACGGGCAGCACGGCCGCGCTCGAGCTGTAGGGGCCGTCGTTGCGCGCGCGGGTCTCGTAGACCACGCGGTTGGAGCCGGCCTCGCGCAGCACGATGCTGACTTCGCGCTCGTACCAGGGGTTCGACGGCTGGGCGAACACCGGCCCGCCGTACCAGCCGCCGCCGTACCAGCGGCGCCCGTAGTAGCCGTAGCCGCCGCCCCATCCGTAGCCCCAGGGGCCGTCGTAGAGCCAGGGGTCGGCCCAGGGCGAGAGGCCGGCCGTCACGCGGGCGCCGATCTGCGCGTTGTACTGGGGATGGGCGTCGTCGCGGCGCAGGCCGACCTTGTCGAGCGCCGCGGCTGCCATGGCTTCGAGCGAATCCTGCCGGGCGCCGTCGGCCTGCTGCGAGGGCAGGCGGTCGAAGCGGTAAGTGGCGCCGGGTGGCACCGGGCCGAGGGAAGAGAAGCTCTTCACATCGCTGTCGACCACCCAGGAGGTGGCGCAGCCGGTCAGGCTTGCTATGAGAAGAAGAGCTGAAAGCGCACGTTTCATGAGGGTCTCCGGGCAAGGCTGCCCAAAATTCCCCTGGGTTGCCCGAATCAGCCCTGGACGATGCGCAGTGCTGAGGGTGCCTGGGAGAGCAAGTCGAAGGAAGGCGTGTCGAAGGCCTTGTCGCCGTCGTCATCCGCCACGCCGGTCGCCTTGAGACCCTTGAAATCGTGCCGTGTTCCGTCGAGCAGGTGCGAAGGCACCACGTTCTGCAGCGCGGTGAACATGTTCTCGACGCGGCCGGGGTACTTCTTGTCCCACTCGCGCAGCATTTCGCCGACCTGCTTGCGCTGCAGGTTTTCCTGGCTGCCGCACAGGGTGCACGGAATGATCGGGAACTCGCGGTGCTGGGCCCAGCGCACGGTGTCTTTCTCGGCCACGTAGGCCAGCGGGCGGATCACGACGTGCTTGCCGTCGTCGCTCACCAGCTTGGGCGGCATGCTCTTGAGCTTGCCGGCAAAGAACATGTTGAGGAAGAAGGTCTGCAGCATGTCGTCGCGGTGGTGGCCCAGCGCGACCTTGGTGGCGCCCAGCTCGTCGGCCACGCGGTACAGGATGCCGCGGCGCAGCCGGCTGCACAGGCCGCAGGTGGTCTTGCCCTCGGGAATGACGCGCTTGACGATGCTGTAGGTGTCCTGGTTCTCGATGTGGAAGTCCACGCCCAGTTCGCTCAGGTACCTGGGCAGCACTTCTTCGGGAAAGCCGGGCTGCTTCTGGTCGAGGTTGACCGCCACGATGTCGAAGTGAATGGGCGCGCGCGCCTTCAGCTTGAGCAGGATGTCGAGCAGCGCGTAGCTGTCCTTTCCGCCCGAGACGCACACCATGACCTTGTCGCCCTCCTCGATCATGTTGTAGTCGACGATGGCCTGCCCGACCTGGCGGCACAGGCGCTTTTCGAGCTTGTGCGTCTCGCGTTCGATCTTGAGGGAATTGGCAGTGGCGTCGGCGGCGGCGGGCGCCTCGTCGATCCAGACGGCGTTCATGGGCAGGCTACTTCGGGGAGTCGGGGGAGGAGGTGATTGTCCCCGATCCCCATGCCACGCGCTACGCGGCGGGAAAAGCCGTGGTTCTTCCCGCTACCACTGGCCGGCTTCCATGCGGATCGCCACTTCGCAGTCGTCGAAGATTTCGAGCTTGGCGATCTTCACGCGCACGCCCACCACGCCGGGCAGCTGCAGCAGCCGCTGCACCAGCTTGCCGATCAGGCTTTCGAGCAGGTTGACGTGCTCGGCGGTGCACTCGTCGATGATGATGCGGCGCACCTTGCGGTAGTCGAGCACATGGAAGATGTCGTCGTCCTGCGGCAGCAGCGGCTGCGGGCCGAGGCTGAGTTCGGCATCGACCTGGATCGGCTGCGGTGCCGTCTTCTCGTGGTCGAGGATGCCCAGGTTGGCGTCGAAGCGCAGGCCCTGGAGGGTGAGTGTCTGGCGGCCCTGCGTGGGCGCGGCCGCGGGCTGGGAAGATGCGGTGGACATGGTGGTGGTGCTCACATGAGCGAGAAATCGCGCTCGAATTTCATCAGGTGCTGGCCGCCGTCCACCAGCAGGGTGGTGCCGGTGATGGAGCTGTTTTCCAGCGCGAACTTCACCGTGGCGCTCACGTCGGCCGGGGTGGAGGAGCGGCCCAGCGGCGACAGCTTGTGCAGCTGCGCGAACTTGTCGTCGTCGAGCATGTGGCTCGCCAGCGTGAGGCCGGGCGCCACGCCCACCACGCGCACGCGCGGCGCCAGCGCCAGCGCCAGCATCGGCGTGGCGGCTTCCAGCGCGGCCTTCGAGAGCGTGTAGCTCAGGAAGTCGGGGTTCGGGTTCCAGAGTTTCTGGTCGAGCAGGTGGACCACCGCGCCTTGCGCATCGCGCGCGCTCACGTGTTCGTTCAGCGCCTGCGCCAGCAGGATGGCCGCCCCGGTGTTGCTGCGCGCATGGCGCTCCATGAGCGCGTAGCTGAAGGTGGCGGCCTCGTCGTGCTCGAACAGCGCGGCGCTGTGCACCACCGCGTCGACGCTGCGAAAGCGCGCGACCACGCGGGGCAGCAGGGCGCGCGTGGCGGCCTCGTCCTCGAGGTCGGCGGCGAAGAGGGCCGAGTCGCCCGAAAGCGCGGCGCAGTCGGCCACCGTCTGCTCGGCTTCGGCGCGCGAGTTGCGGTAGTGCACCGCCACCTGCCAGCCGCTGGCGGCGAGCGCCAGTGCGATGTCGCGGCCCAGCCTGCGGCCGGCACCCGTGACGAGAACGGTTCGGCGGGCGGGGGAGGAGGATGCGGTGCTCATGCGGAGGGGAAATGGGAGGAGAGAGACAATGGCGCCGTGACGACAAAGACAACCCCCAGCAGTTTACCCACCGCCCTCGATCACCTCATCGCGCGTTCCGTCGAACGCGCGGGCGGCTGGATCGGGTTCGACCGCTTCATGGCGCTGGCCCTGTACGCACCCGGCCTCGGCTACTACGCCAACAGCTCCGCCAAGTTCGGCCACATGCCTTCTTCTGGCAGCGACTTCGTGACCGCGCCCGAACTCACGCCGATGTTCGGCCAGACGCTGGCCGCGCAGGTGGCCGAGGCGCTGGAGAAGACCGGCACCTCCACGGTCTGGGAATTCGGCGCGGGCTCCGGCGCGCTGGCCGTGCAACTGCTGCATGCGCTCGACGAAATGGGGCGCACCGACGTGCGCTACCGCATCGTCGACCTGTCCGGCACCCTGCGCGAGCGGCAGCAGCAGGCGCTGGTGCGCTATGCGGACCGCGTCGAGTGGCTCAATGAACTGCCCGAGTCGATGGAGGGCGTGGTCGTCGGCAACGAAGTGCTCGACGCGATGCCGGTGCAACTGCTGGCACGCGTGGGGGGCCAGTGGTTCGAGCGCGGCGTGGTGCGCAACGCGCAGGACGACGGCTGGGCCTGGGCGGACCGCCCGACCGAGCTGCGGCCGCCGGTCGACGTGCCCGGCGAGCACGACTACCTCACCGAGATCCATCCCCAGGCCAGGGCCTTCATCGCGACGCTGGCGGACCGTCTGAAGAGAGGCGCGGCCTTCCTGATCGACTACGGCTTCCCCGAGGCCGAGTACTACCACCCGCAACGCCACATGGGCACGGTGATGTGCCACCGCGCGCACCAGGCCGATGGCGATCCGCTGTCCGACGTGGGCTACAAGGACATCACCGCGCATGTGGACTTCACGGGGATTGCGCTTGCTGGTCAGGATGCGGGGCTTGAGGTGCTGGGCTATACGAGCCAGGCGCGGTTTCTGTTGAACTGCGGGTTGCTGGGGAGGATGGAGCTTGGTAGCACTGCCGAGCGGGCTATGGCTGCGCGGCTGATCCATGAGCATGAGATGGGGGAGTTGTTCAAGGTTGTGGGGTTTGCCGTGGGGGAGGCTTGGGAGGCGATGGGGTTTGTTGAGGGGGATCGCAGCCACACCTTGTGAACACGGCCATGGATGCTCTCTCGCGCTAGCTGTTTCCATCTACAGTCGGCGCTGTCAAAAAAGGGAGGAAGTGTCATGGTCAGTATGGAGTCGCTTACGTTCGATGTCGCCGAATGCACGCTCGGCGAAAGCAGCGAGAACCATCGTTTCTGGATGAGTGCAGCGGGTGTGGCGCATCTGATGCGCTTCAGGGCGGTGCCGGTCGATTGGCAATTCGACCTGACCATGCCCGATGCTGCGGCCGCCTTCTATCGACAGCAATGCATCGACAACCGAGGCGTCATGCTGTCGATGGAAGTCGTGAAGGTGATGGGGCTCGAGGTGCTGAGTGGCCTGTTCAAGTACCGAGCACCGACACCAGGCAGTCTTGCGATGTACTACGTCGGCATCCTGTGGATTCCATTTGGCGATTGCAACTACCAGATCAATATCGAGGCACAGGAAATCGGCACTACCGGTATTCGCGAGGCCGCGGTCATGGCCCTCGAAGGGGACAAGTGGCCCATTCCCGATGCCGAACCGATCGAGCTGGCGGAGGGTGAAAGTCTGTTCGAGAGGATGCGGGCCACGCCGTTGCGGGTCATTCCCTCGGACAGCGCGGCCTACGATGCGATGTTCCCCTCCCATCCGCTGTCGCTCGTGCGTGCAAGGCTGAGGGAGGTTGCCGGAACGCTGGAGGGCGACGCCGGCCTCACTGCGCTCAAGCCGTTCCGCGTGAAGCGGAAATGGCAGTTCTGGAAGAAATAGCGCGACCCAGTGCGGCTTGTCGTCTTTTTGGGGGAAGCTGGGTAAATGCGCGAGGGGCCATAAGCAAGCAACGAATCGTTCTTTCGCAATGGCGGCGGTTAGGCCTAGAGTGGCAGGCTTGCCCACGCAGAGCCTTGATCGATTCAGGCGTCGCCGTCCATGACCTCTCATGCCGTTCCCTTCAACGCCGCAGGCGTTTCACAGCACTTCGAAGTGCGCCCCTTCGACGCCCCCGTAGGCGCCGAAATCGTCGGCCTCGACATCTCGAAACCGATCAACGACACGGACTTCGCGCGCATTCACCGCGCACACCTCGACCACCATGTATTGGTGTTCCGCAACCAGCAGATCACCCCGCAGCAGCACATCGATTTCAGCCGCCGCTTCGGCCCGCTCGAAATCCACGTGCTCCATCAGTTCCAGCTGAAGAACCACCCGGAAATCCTGATCGTCTCCAACATCAAGGAGAACGGCGAGCCCATCGGCCTGGGCGACGCGGGGGTCTACTGGCATTCGGACATCTCGTACAAGCCCAAGCCCAGCCTCGGTTCGCTGCTGCATGCGCAGGAGCTGCCCAGCGAGGGCGGCGACACGCTGTTCGCCGACCAGCATCTGGCCTGGGAAGCGCTGAGCCCCGAGCTGCAGCGGCGCATCCTGCCGCTCAAGGCCGAGCACAGCTACCTCGCCAAGTACGAAGAGCTGCGCGCAAAGAACCCGTGGCGGCCCAAGCTCTCGCAAGAACAGATCGATCAGGTCGCGCCCGCCGTGCAGCCCGTGGTGCGCACGCACCCGGAAACCGGCCGCAAGGCGCTGTTCGTCAGCGAGCATTTCACGACGCGCATCGTCGGCCTGCCGCAGGACGAAAGCGACGCACTGCTGGCCGAGCTGTTTGCGCACAGCGTGCAGCCCGAGTTCGTGTACCGCCACCAGTGGGCGCCGCACGACCTCGTGTTCTGGGACAACCGCTCGCTGATGCATCTCGCAGCCGGCACGCCGGACCACCTGCGCCGCCGTCTCAACCGCACCACCATCGTCGGCGACACGCCTTTCTGATTCTTCCGGGACCACAGTCAATGAACCGCTTCACCCGCAAAGCCGCCGCGCTCGCCGCCGGCCTCAGTCTCCTGGCCGGCAGCCTGGCCGCGCATGCCGAGGGCCAGATCCGCATCGCCGAGCAGTTCGGCATCGTTTACCTGCTGCTCAACGTGGCGCAGGAGCAGAAGCTCATCGAGAAGCACGCCAAGGCGGCCGGTGTGGACGCCAAGGTCGAATGGGTCAAGCTCTCGGGCGGCTCGGCGGTGAACGACGCGCTGCTGTCCGGCAACATCGAGATCGCCGGCGCCGGCGTGGGGCCGCTGCTCACGCTGTGGGACCGCACCAAGGGCAAGCAGAACGTGAAGGGCGTGGCCTCGCTGGGCAATTTCCCGTACTACCTGGTGACCAACAATCCGAACGTGAAGTCGATCGCCGACTTCACCGACAAGGACCGCATCGCGCTGCCCGCGGTGGGCGTGTCGGTGCAGTCGCGCGTGCTGCAGTTCGCGTCGGCCAAGCTGTGGGGCGACAAGGAGTTCAACCGGCTCGACAAGATCAGCGTGGCGGTGCCGCATCCCGACGCGGCCGCGGCCATCATCAAGGGCGGCACCGAGATCACGGGCCACTTCGGCAATCCGCCGTTCCAGGAGCAGGAGCTGGCGGGCAATCCGAATGCGCGCATCGTGCTCAACTCGTACCAGGTGCTGGGCGGGCCGTCGTCGGCCACGGTGCTCTATGCGACCGAGAAATTCCGCAGCGAGAACCCGAAGACCTACAAGGCTTTCGTCGATGCGCTCGACGAGGCCGCGAAGTTCGTCACCGCCAATCCGGAGAAGGCGGCGGACATCTACCTGAAGGTGAGCAACGCCAAGCTCGACCGCGAGCTGCTGCTGAAGATCATCAAGAACCCCGAGGTGCAGTTCAAGACCACGCCGCAGAACACCTATCCGCTGGCGGAGTTCATGCACCGGGTGGGCGCGATCAGGAACAAGCCGGCTTCGGTGAAGGACTACTTCTTCGACGATGCGCAGAACGTTTCGGGGAACTGATGGGCACGGCGAAGGTGCGTTCGGGGTTTGACTCGTTCCCCCTCTGGGGGAAGGCAGGGATGGGGGAGGGCAGGGCGGTGGCCAAGCAGGCGCTGTCTGCCCCCACCCCAGCCCTCCCCCAGCGGGGGAGGGAGCAGGACGCCAACGCACCGCTGCTCCAGGTCGACAACGTCAGCCTCGAATACCGCACCCCCGAGCGCGTGGTGCGCGCCACGCACCGCGTGAGCTTCGACGTCCATGCCGCCGACCGCTTCGTGCTGCTCGGCCCCTCGGGCTGCGGCAAGTCCACGCTGCTGAAGGCCGTGGCCGGCTTCATTGCGCCGGTCGAAGGCGAGATCCGCCTCGAAGACCGGCGCGTGACGCAGCCCGGGCCCGACCGCATCGTCGTGTTCCAGGAGTTCGACCAGCTGCCGCCGTGGAAGACGGTCAAGCAGAACGTGATGTTCCCGCTGCTCGCCTCGCGCACGCTCGGCAAGAAGGAAGCGGCCGAGCGCGCTTTGCACTACCTCGACAAGGTGGGCCTGTCGAAGTTCGCCGACGTGCATCCGCACCAGCTGTCGGGCGGCATGAAGCAGCGCGTGGCGATTGCGCGTGCGCTGGCGATGCAGCCGCGCGTGCTGCTGATGGACGAGCCCTTCGCCGCGCTCGACGCGCTCACGCGCCGCAGGATGCAGCAGGAGCTGCTCGAACTGTGGGACGAGGTGCGCTTCACGCTGCTGTTCGTCACCCATTCGATCGAGGAGGCGCTGGTGGTGGGCAACCGCATCGCGCTGCTGTCGCCGCACCCGGGGCGCATGCGCGCGGAGATCAACAGCCACGGCTTCTCGCTCGACAGCCTGGGCAGCGCCGAATTCCAGGGCACGGCGCAGCGCATCCACGACATGCTTTTCGAGGAAGAGCACGAGGTCATTGCATGAGCCCCGCCTTTCTCCCTCCCCTTCCGGGGGAGGGCAGGGGTGGGGGCAAGCAGCGTATCCATCGCGCGCCCCGCCTGCCCCCATCCCGACCTTCCCCCGGAGGGGGAAGGAGCAATACATGAGCACTCTCACGCCTCCCATCCGCCCCGAGTACGAGCGCACGCTCGAGCCCTTCACCGAACTGCCGGTCGAACGCACGCTGCCGCTGGGCACGCGCATCTGGTCGCAGGCCTGGCTGCGCAAGGGGCTGATCCTCGTCGCCATCGCCGTGCTGTGGGAGCTGGCCGCCCGCTGGCAGGACAACGACCTGCTGCTGCCCACCTTCACCGCCACGGCGCGCGCGCTGTTCGAGGGGCTGGCCAGCGGCGAGCTGATCGAGAAGGTGCGCATCTCGCTCGCGGTGCTGCTGCAGGGCTACCTGGCCGGCGTGCTGCTGGCCTTTGCGCTCACCACGCTGGCCGTGTCGACGCAGGTCGGCCGCGACCTGCTGGACACGCTCACGTCCATGTTCAACCCGCTGCCCGCCATTGCGCTGCTGCCGCTGGCGCTGCTGTGGTTCGGGCTGGGCCGGGGCAGCCTGGTGTTCGTGCTGATCCATTCGGTGCTGTGGCCGCTGGCGCTCAATACCTATGCGGGCTTCCAGGGCGTGCCCGAAACCCTGCGCATGGCCGGGCGCAACTACGGGCTGAAGGGCCTGCGCTACGTGCTGCAGATCCTGGTGCCGGCCGCGCTGCCGTCGATCCTGTCGGGGCTGAAGATCGGCTGGGCATTCGCCTGGCGCACGCTGATCGCGGCCGAGCTGGTGTTCGGCGCCTCGTCGGGCAAGGGCGGCCTGGGCTGGTACATCTTCCAGAACCGCAATGAGCTCTACACCGACCGCGTGTTCGCGGGCCTGGCGATGGTGGTGCTCATCGGGCTGCTGGTGGAGAGCCTCGGCTTCAAGACGCTGGAGCGGCTGACGGTGCGCCGCTGGGGCCAGCAGCGCTAGCAGCCGGCGGATTCAGGCGCCGGCCCCCGGCGTGCCAAAGCGGCCCCGGCTCGGGTCTAATCGCAGGTTTTGGCACGCGTTTCCTCCTCTCCCATGAGTTCTTCCTCTTCCGACCTCTCGCCGATCGCCGAAGCGCTGGCCGATGCCGCCGCCGCCCAGTCGATGCACTACTTCCGCACCCCGCTGGACATCATCACCAAGGCCGACGAAAGCCCCGTCACGCTGGCCGACCGCGCCGCCGAGACGGCGATGCGCCAGATCCTCGGCGCCCGCGTGCCGGCCGACGGCATCTACGGCGAGGAACACGGTCCCGAGCGGCTCGAGGCCGAACGCGTCTGGGTGCTCGACCCGATCGACGGCACCCGCAGCTTCATCACCGGCTCGCCGCTGTGGGGCACGCTGATCGGCGTGCTGCAGGGCGGGCGCGTGGTGTTCGGCATGGTCGACATGCCGGTGCTCAAGGAACGCTGGATCGGCCGCAACGACGGCAGCGGCAAGGGCGCCACGCGCGACGGCCAGCCGGTGCGCGCGAGCAACTGCACCGAGGTGGCGAAGGCCCGCATCGTCACCACCTCGCCCGACATCTTCGCGCCCGCCGACTGGGCCGCCTTCGACAGGCTCAGCCGCCAGTGCGCGATGCGCCGCTTCGGCGGCGACTGCTACGGCTACGCCCAGCTGGCGGGCGGCACCATCGACCTGGTGGTCGAGACCGGCCTGCAGCCCTACGACTACCTCGGCCCGGCCGGGCTGATCGAGGCGGCCGGCGGCGTCATCACCGACTGGCAGGGCCAGCCGCTGGGCCTGAAGTCCGACGGAAGGGTCATTGCCGCCGCAACGCCCGAACTCCACCGACAAGCGATGGCCCTGCTCTCGGCCTAGACTGTCCGGCATGTTCCGCTGGCTGATCGTCGTCGTCCTTGCCCTGGTGCTCATGAGCGGCCTGACCGCCTGGCTGCGCCGCTTCGGGTTCGGGCGGCTGCCCGGCGATTTCGAGTTTCGCGCCTTCGGCCGCGAGTGGCAGCTGCCGATAGCGAGCACCGTGGTGCTCAGCATGATCGCGGCGCTGGTCGCGCGCCTGCTGTAGCGGCGCCCCTGACCTGAGAGAGAGAAGACCCCCGCAATGAGAGCCTGCGTAGACATCGGTGGCACCAAGGTGGCCGTGAGCCTTTCCCCCTCGAGCGACACGCCGCTGGTCGGCCGCCGCAGCGAGCCGACCGCCAAGACCGGCGACAACGACGCGGTGGCGGTGCAGATCATCCGAATGATCGAAGAGGTGTGCGCGGAGCAGGGCGTCGACCCGGCCACGGTCGACCGGGTGGGCGTGTCGTCCACCGGTCCGTTCGAGCTGCGCGACGGCCTGGTCGAGCTGGCCACGCCCAACATCTGCGGCGGCATCGCCGGCCCCTCGCGCGGGCTGCCCAATTCCTGGATGACCGCCATCATCGAAGCCCCGCTGGTCAAGCGCTTCGGCAGCGTGCGCGTCGAGAACGACGCCGTCGCCGCGCTGGAGGCCGAGCGCCACTGGGGCGCGCTGAAGGGCCTTGACAACTGCGCCTACGCCACCTGGAGCACCGGCGTGGGCGTGGGCCTGTGCGTGGACGGCCGCGCGCTGCGCGGCAAGAACGGCAACGCCGGCCACGCGGGCCACAGCTTCGTGGTCGACGACGCCAGCGGCGCGCTGTGCGGCTGCGGCAACCACGGCGACGTCGAGGCGCTGGTGAGCGGCAGCTCGATCGAGCACCGCTTCGGCCAGTCGGCGGCCGAACTTTTCAGCGCGGCCGCGGCGGGGGAGCCCAAGGCCGTCGAAACGGCCGAGGCGCTGTGCCGCATCGTCGGGCGCATGCTCTACAACATGGTCATCACGCTCGACCTGCAGCGCATCAGCCTGGGCGGCAGCGTGTTCTCGCACAACAGCGACTTCGTGCTGCCGCGCCTGCAGGCGCAGATCGACGGCAGGCTGCTGCCGCTCACGCGCGGCGTGCTGCTGGTGCCCGCCGGCCTCGGCGACAAGGTCGGCGACTACGCGGCCCTGGCGCTGCTCGACTGAGACTGAGCCGGAGAAGAAGGCGCCTTGCGCCGCTCGGCCGTGGCCGGCGGCGCCACGCCGCAGCCTTCGGCCACGATGGCACCCAGCCGGCGCAGCCCGGCATCGACCGCGTCCGAATACGGCCAGCCGCAGTTGATGCGCAGGTAGTGGTCGAAGCGCGGCGAGTTCGAGAACTGCGCGCCCGGCGCCACCAGCATGTGCTCGCGCAGCGCCGCATCGAACACCGAGACCGACGACAGCCGCTGCGGCAGTTCCACCCACAGCTGCAGCCCGCCGCGCGGCAGGTTCAGCCGCGTGCCCTGCGGAAAATACCGGGCGATGGCGTCCGCCGTCTGGTCGCGCTGCACGTGCAGCCGCTCGCGCAGCCGGCGCAGGTGGCGGTCGTAGGCGCCGCCCGCGATGAACTCGCCCGCCGCTATCTGCGCCAGCGCCTCGTTGTTGCGGGTCTGCGCGTACTTGAGCATTTCCACCTGCGCATGCCAGCGCCCGGCGGTGATCCAGCCCAGCCGCAGCCCGGGCGCCAGCACCTTGTGCAACGAGGCGCAATAGATCACGTTGCCGGTGCGGTCCCATGACTTCAGCGCGCGCAGCGGCGTGTCGCTCTCGACCAGGTCGCTGTAGGTGTCGTCCTCGACCAGCGCGATGCCGTGGCCCTCGCAAAGGTGCACCAGCCGCTGCTTGTGGGCGTCGGGCATCACGCTGCCGATGGGGTTCTGCAGGTGCGGCACCACCACCACGGCCTTGATGTCGTCGTAGGTCTGGATGGCCAGCTCCAGCGCCTCGATGGAGATGCCGGTCTGCGGGCTGGTCGGGATCTCGAGCGCGCGCATGCCCAGGCTCTCGAGCACCTGCAGCAGGCCGTAGAAGGTGGGCGACTCCACGGCCACCGTGTCGCCCGGTTTGGCGATGGCGCGCAGCGCGAGGTTCAGCGCCTCGATGCAGCCGTTGGTGACCAGCACCTCGTCGGGCGCCACCGTCATGCCGATGCGCAGGTTGCGCTGCGCCACGGCTTCGCGGAACTGCAGGTGGCCCTTCTGCGACGAGGCGGTGGTCAGCAGCTCGGGCCGCTGGCGCAGCGCGCGCGTCATCGAATTGCGCAGCGCTTCGGCCGGGTACAGCTCGGGGGCCGCGCGGGCGATGGCGAAGTTGAGCTTCACGCCTGTGTGCCGCCCGCGCGCCATGAAGTTGGCCATGCGCTCGCGCATGCTGACGAACCGCGCGGGGTCTGGCGGCACGTCGGCCACCGGCTCTTCCATGGGCGCGATGGCCATGCGCTGCGGCCGCCGCACGAAATAGCCCGAACGGTCGCGCGCTTCGACCCAGCCGTCGCTTTCCATCGCGCGGCAGACCTGCAGCGCGGTCGACAGGCTGATGTCGTGCAGCCGCATGAGGCTGCGCAGCGACGGCAGCTTGTCGCCCTGCTTGAGCGAGCCGGTGTGGATCGCGTCCACGTAGTGGGCGGCAAGCTGGCGGTAGAGCGGTAGCGAGTCCATGGGGCAGATGTTCCACCGATCGGGCACTGGAAAACAGATGCAGTTGCTCGGGAAAACCACCATAACAGATGCGCCCGGACGTCGGCTGTTATGGCCGCAATAGCCGGTGCGTGTGCCTGTTTTTTGGGCAGCCGAATTCCTACGATCAGTGCCCGACCACCGCTTTTTTCAAAGGCACGCCATGATCACCACGCTCTCTTCAGCCCCCGCCTTGGTCACCCTCGAGCCGGGCCAGTCCCTGCGCACCGCCGTCGATGCCGGCACGTCGCTGCAAGTGGCCGAAGGCCGGGTGCGGTTGGTGTCGCCCCCGAGCTGGTTCGGCGAATCGCTGTTCATGACGGAGGCCGCGCTGGACGAAGGCGATGTCCACCGGCTGGACCGCGGCGGCTGGATCGAGGTGACGGCGCTGCACGCACCCGTGTCGCTGCGCATCCACGCGCCGTACCAGCCGCATGTGCCCGCGCAGGACGATCCGGAACTGCGGCCCGTGATGCGGCTGATGCGCCTGCTTACGGGCTGGTGAGGCTGAGGAGACTGTCCTTCATGGCGCGTGCACAGGCCACGCTGCCGGTTCTCGGCCGATCAACCAGTGCCCCGTCGGCGCGAGCGCGCCCCGAAAAACCCCCGACGAACAAAAGCAGAAGATCAGCGCTCGCTGTCCACCTCGCGCAGCGCATCCAGGAAGGTGCGCCGCCACCAGTGGATGTCCTGGTCGCGGATGCGCGACAGCAGCTTCTGGTGCCGCTCGCGCCGTTCTTCCAGCGGCATGTGCAGCGCCTGCTGCACGGTTTCCGCCGTGCCGTGCGTGTCGTACGGGTTCACCAGCAGCGCCTCTTTCAGCTGCTCGGCCGCGCCGGCAAAGCGCGACAGCACCAGCACGCCGGGGTCGGCCGGGTCCTGCGCCGCGATGTATTCCTTGGCCACCAGGTTCATGCCGTCGCGCAGCGGCGTCACCAGCCCCACGGCCGCCGCGCGGCACAGGCCCGGCACGCGCTTGCGCGCCACCATGCGGTGGATGTAGCGCACCGGCATCCAGTCGAGTTCGCCGTAGTCGCCGTTGATGGCGCCGCACAGCGACTCGAGCTCGCGGCGGATGTCGGCGTAGGCGTCGACCGTCTCGCGCGTGGGCGAGGCGATCTGTATCAGCGTCGCGCTGCGCCGGTTCTCGGGGTAGTGCGCCAGCAACTCGCGGAACGCCCGCACGCGCTGCGGAATGCCCTTGGAATAGTCGAGCCGGTCGATGCCCAGCAGCAGCCGGCGCTGCGAATACTCGCGCTTCATGGTCTCGTACATGTCGCGCGATTCCTTCGCATGCGTGAGCGCGGCGAACTCGTCCACGTCGATGCCGATCGGGAACGCGCTGCAGCGCACCGTCTGCCCGTAGGCGCGGTACATGTCGTCGCCCAGGTACTGGCCGCGCGCCTCGTTGCGCACGTAGTGCTCGAAGTGCTGCACGTCCTGCTGGGCCTGGAAGCCGATCAGGTCGTAGGCGAACAGCGAGCGCATCAGCCACTCGTGCTGCGGAATGGCCGCGATGATGATCTGCGGCGGCAGCGGAATGTGCAGGAAGAAGCCGATGCGCTGCTTGCAGCCCATCGCGCGCAGCTCGGCCGCCAGCGGTATCAGGTGGTAGTCGTGCACCCAGATGATGTCGTCTTCCTTCAGCAGCGGCAGCAGCTTGCGCGCGAACAGCTGGTTCACGCGCCGGTAGCCGCCGATGAAGCCGGCGTCGAAGTGCGCCAGGTCGAGCCGGTTGTGGAACACCGGCCAGAGCACGTCGTTGCTGTAGCCGAGGTAGTAGCTGTCGTGGTCCTCGCGGCTCAGGTCGATGGTGGCGAGCGTCACCTTGCCGGCCTGCTGCCGGTGCAGCTCGCCTTCGCCGGTCGGCCCGCCTTCGATGATCTGCCCGCTCCAGCCGAACCACAGGCCGCCGCTTTGCTGCAGCGATTCGCCCAGTGCCACGGCCAGGCCGCCGGCCGCGGGCTTGCGTGGGTCGGCCACGCGGTTCGAAATGACGACGAGGCGGCTCATATGGCGGAGTCCCACGGAGCGGACAGGCGCACCGCCGCGTTGATGATGCCGACCATCGAATAGGTCTGCGGAAAGTTGCCCCACATCTCGCCGGTGACCGGATGCGTGTCTTCCGACAGCAGCCCCAGCGGGTTGCGCGCGGCCAGCATGGTCTCGAAGATCTGGCGCGCCTCGGCCTTGCGGCCGATCTTGGCGAGTGCGTCGATGCGCCAGAAGGTGCAGATGTTGAAGGCCGTCTCGGGCTTGCCGAAGTCGTCGGCGGCCTCGTAGCGGCGCATGTACGGGCCGTCGCACAGCGACTTCTCCATGGCGTCGACGGTGGAGATGAAGCGCGGGTCGCGCGCGTCGATCAGGCCCACCTCCACCATCAGCAGGATGCTCGCGTCGAGCTCGTGCCCGCCGAAGCTCTCGGCAAAGGCCTGCCGCTCCTCGCACCACGACTTGGTGAGGATCTCTTCCTTCATGCGCGCCGCGTGGCCGTGCCAGTAGGCGGCGCGTTCGGGCAGGTCCAGCGCGCGGGCGATCTTGCTGAGCCGGTCGCAGGCGGCCCAGCTCATCAGCGCCGAGCTGGTGTGCACGCGGGCCCGCGTGCGCAGCTCCCACATGCCGGCGTCGGGCGTGCCGTAGACGCGCACCGCCTGTTCGCCCACCGCCTCGAGGTGCGGGAACTCCGCCAGCCCCGCGCGGCTGAGCAGCCGGTGGTCGTGGAAGGCCTGCGCAGCGCCGAGCACGATGTTGCCGTACACGTCGTGCTGGAAGTGCTCCTGCGCCTGGTTGCCCACGCGCACCGGGCCCATGCCGCGATAGCCCGGCAGGCCTTCGACGAAGGATTCGGGCAGCTCGCGCTCCAGCCCGATGCCGTACAGCGGCTGGATGTGCTCGCCGTGCGAGCCGATCACCACGTTGCCCAGCCAGCGCAGGTAGTCTTCCATGGTGCCCACTTCGCTCAGCGAATTGAGCGCGCGCACCACGAAGAAGGCGTCGCGCAGCCAGCAGTAGCGGTAGTCCCAGTTGCGCTGGCTGCCGGGTGCCTCGGGAATGCTGGTGGTCATGGCGGCGACGATGGCGCCGGTGTCCTCGTACAGCGAGAGCTTCAGCGTGATGGCCGCGCGGATCACCGCGTCCTGGTACTCGAAGGGAATCGCCAGGCGCTTGGTCCAGGTGCGCCAGTAGGCGATGGTCTCCTGCTCGAACTTGCGCGCGGTGTCGGCAATGCCGTCCGTCAGCGTCTCGTCCACGCCGAACATGAAGTTGTATTCGCGCGAGATCACGAAGGGCCGGCGCGAGAGGATGTGCGAGATCGACGCATCGGTGTTCAGCCGAAGCGTGAGGTCGGGTCCCACGTAGCGGATGTGGTTGCTGCCGCGCGTGACTTCCACCGGCGCCGAGGCGCCCCACTGGAAACGCGGATCGAGCGACACGCGGATGCGCGGCGCACCGGCAATGGGCCGCACGCGGCGCACCATCATCAGCGGGCGGAAGTAGCGCGAGCGGCTGTAGAAGCGCGGCGCGAAGTCGGTGATCTCGATGCCCTGGCCCGCGCTGTCGAAGAGCTGCGTGCGCAGCACGGCGGTGTTCGGCTCGTACCACTGCCTGGCTTCGGCGAAGTCCTCGATGTCGATGCTCCACGCGCCGGCTTCCTCGCCCGGGTGCAGCAGCGCATTGAAGACCGGGTCGCCGTCGAAGCGCGGCAGGCAGCACCACACGGCGCGTCCGCGTCCGTCGATGAGCGCGCTGTAGGCGCAGTTGCCGATCACGCCGACATCGAGCGACGGCTCGGCCGGCGGCGCGAAGCCGCGCGGTCCAGGGGCGGCGGCGGCCTTGAAGTCGACCGGTGCGCGGTCGTCGGGACCGGCGGCGCCGGCCACTGCCGCGCCGGCGTGCGCTTCGGGGGCCGTCGATAGTTGCTGTTCGCTCATCCGGGGTTCCTCGGGGATTCGGTGTCTGTTGTCTTGCGTGCCGCGGGCGCCGCCAGCAGGTCGCGTGCCTGTACCAGCCATTCGTAGACTGCGCGCGGCGATTCGAGCCGGTGCAGCGCCAGGCTGGGGCCCGAGCCCACCTTCACGCCGACGCCGCCGCGCGGCTGCACCACCGCGAAGCCGCTCTCGTCGGTGGTGTCGTCGCCGAGGAAGACGGGCGTGCGCCCGGTGAACGGCGCCTCTTCCATGAAGGCATTGATGGCAATGCCCTTGTTGATGCCCGCGGGCTTCACCTCGAACACGAACTTGCCGTGCATCAGTTCTATCTGGGGGTCGTGCGCGATGGCGCGCGACATGGCGTCGCGGCACACCGCCTCGAGCTGCGGCGCGAGCCGGTAGTGCAGGGCGATGGCGGCATGCTTGCGCTCCACCAACAGGCCTTCATGTACGCGCGCGAGCTCGTTGGCAACGTCGAGGATGGAGGCAAGGTCGGGCGGGCGCTGCTCCTGCATGCGGCCCTTGGCGTCGCGGCGCTGCACGCCGTGCTCGCCGGCCGCCGGCAGGCGCAGCGGCGCCAGGAAGCGGTCGATGGAGTCGATCTGGCGGCCCGACACGACGGCGAGCGCGCCGCCGAGCTGGTCGCGCAGGTCGCTCAGGAGGGAAACGAGGGCAGGCGGGATCTCGATGGCTTCAGGCGTGGGCGCGAGCCCGACGAGTGTTCCGTCGAAGTCGAGAAAGAGGGCTGAATCCCGGCCCAGCGGAGGAGGCAACTGCAAGTTGCTGGAGGACTTTGGCATTGGGAAAAACCATAGCACGGGCGCCCGGCATCCCGTGTCGGCCAAAACCGGCTGTGCGGCAGGGCCTTGGGCGCTTTCAGCCCGCCGATGCCGCCACGGCCGCCACGGCATCCACCCGGGCCTGGTGGATCGCCTCGCCGATCTTCGGGCCGCCGGCGCCGGCCTGCTGGGCGGCGCGCGCCACCACGTCGGTGGGCACGGCCGCCGCGGTGGCCAGCACGGCCAGCAGCCGGGGGCGTTGCGGATAGGCCGTGTCCTCGAAGCCGAGCCGCCCGCGCGCGTCGCACTCGCAGGCCAGCAGCGCCTCGGCAAAGCGCGCGGGCTTGCGGAAGGCGTCGCAGCGCTCCAGCAGGCGCACCAGCTCCGCCGCATCGAGCGAGCCGCTGGCGTGGATGTGGCCGTGCTCGCGCGCCACCACCTCGGCCAGCTCGCGGACGTCCACGGGCACGCGCCAGCGTTCGCACACCTGCTGCAGCAGTTCGGCGCTGCGCTTCTCGTGGCCGGTGTGGCGCGGCAAGACGTCGGCCGGCGTGTTGCCCTTGCCCAGGTCGTGCATCAGGCAGGCGAAGCGCACCGGCAGCGAGGCCTGCAGCCGCGCGGCGGTGTCGAGCACCATCATCAGGTGCACGCCGGTGTCGACCTCGGGGTGGTGCTCGGCGCGCTGCGGCACGCCCCAGAGCCGGTCGACCTCCGGCAGCAGCACGGCCAGCGCGCCGCAGCCGCGCAGCACGTCGAACATGCGCGAGGGCCGTGTTTCGGCGAGGCCGCGCGACAGCTCCTGCCACACGCGCTCGGGCACCAGCGCGTCGACTTCGCCGGCCGCGACCATCTCGCGCATCAGCGCCATGGTCTCGGGGGCGACGCCGAAGTCGTGGAAGCGCGCGGCGAAACGCGCCACGCGCAGGATGCGCACTGGGTCTTCGCGGAAGGCGTCGGTCACGTGGCGCAGCACCTTGTCGCGCAGGTCGCGCTGGCCGTGGAAGGGGTCGGCCAGCGTGCCGGGCGTGGGGTCGAAGCTGCCGTCGGCATTCACCAGCTCGGCGGGCAGCGCGATGGCGTTGACGGTCAGGTCGCGGCGCGCGAGGTCCTGTTCCAGCGTGACGTCGGGCGAGGCATGCACGGTGAAGCCGCGGTAGCCCGGCGCGCTCTTGCGCTCGGTGCGGGCGAGCGCGTACTCCTCGCGCGTCTCGGGGTGCAGGAACACCGGAAAGTCGCGCCCCACGGGCAGGTAGCCGCGGGCCACCATGGCTTCGGGCGTGGCGCCGACCACCAGCCAGTCATGGTCGGACACGGGGCGCCCTAGCAGCCTGTCGCGCACCGCGCCGCCGACGAGAAAAATTTTCATGAATGCAGTGTAGGGATACTCCGTACCTCAAAAATAGAACGGTCGTTCGATAATTTCCGGCGCGGAGCGGGCCACCATTCGTCCGGCGGGCGAATGTCAGCGGCGGCTAAAAGCCGAGGCTGCGCCGCGCAGAGGGATTTTTCAACCAAAGGAGCTTTCACATCATGAAGAAAACAGTGTTTGCGTTGGCCGCTCTGGGCGCCCTGGCGTCCGGCAGCGCCATGGCGCAACAGGGGGGCGACTGGGTCATCGGCACGGGCTGGTTCCATCTTTCGCCGCAGGACTCGAGCAAGCCGCTGACCGTGACCTCCCCGATTCCGGCGGTGCTGCCCGGCTCGGGCGCCAGCGTGAGCGACTCCGACACCCTGGGTCTCAATGCCACCTATTTCCTCGACAGCAACTGGGCCGTGGAAGGCGTGTTCGGCGTGCCGCCGAAGTTCAAGCTCAACGGCACCGGCACGCTGGGCCGCGTCGGCCAGCTGGGCGAGGCCCGCCAGTGGAGCCCGACCATCCTGGGCAAGTATTTCTTCAACGACGCCAACTCGGCGTTTCGCCCCTTCGTGGGCCTGGGCGCCACCTATGTCTGGTACAGCGACGTGCAGCTCACGTCGAACCTGCAGGGTGCGCTGGCGCAGCAGTTCGGCGTGTCGCCGTTCCGCGTGAACACCACGGCCAAGCTCGACAGCAAGTTCGCACCCGTGTTGAACGCCGGCGTGGCCTACCAGTTCGACAAGCACTGGGGCATCTCGTTCTCGGTGTCGTACATCCCGCTGAAGACCACCGCCAAGCTGACGACCACCTCGATCACCGGCCTGCCGGTGGCCACGAGCCAGGCCAGCCTGAAGCTGAACCCGATCGTCACCTACCTGGCGGCAACCTACCGGTTCTGACCGCCATCCTCTTCGAGGACCTTACCGCCCCGTGCGGTAGGGCTCCTCGAACTGCAGGAAATCCTTCTCCGCCAGTCCGCCGTCGATCCAGGCCTTGACGCCCGGCAATGCCTGCACACGTTCGATGTAGGCCGTGATGTGCGGCGGCACCGGCAGTCCGTAGGTCTTGATGCGCGTGCCCACCGGCGCGAAGTAGGCATCGGCGATGCCGAATTCGCCGAACAGCATGGGGCCGCCGTGCGCGTCTAGCAGGCCGCTCCACATCTGCACGATGCGCGCGAGGTCGCTGGCGACCGTGGGCTCTTCCTTCATCAGCCGCGCGCCCACTTCGGGCAGCGAGGCTTCGAGGTTCATTCCGCAATGGCCGCGCAGGCCGCCGAAGCCCGAGTGCATCTCGGCGCAGACGCTGCGCGCGCGCGCACGGTCCGCCGCGTCGCGGGGCCACAACTGCTTTTCAGGGAAGGTCTCTGCCAGGTACTCGGCGATGGCCAGCGTGTCCCAGACCACCAGGTCGCCGTCGACCAGCACGGGCACCTTGGCCACCGGGTTGATGGCGGCGATGGCGCTCTTGAACTTCGAGTCGGCTTCGAAGGAATCGAAGCGCACCATCACTTCCTCGAAGGGGATGCCGGCCTGCTTCATCAGCACCCAGGGGCGCATGGACCAGGACGAGTAGTTCTTGTTGCCGATGTAGAGCTTGCGCATGAGAGTCTCCCGGGCGTTGGGTGCAAAGTTCTAAATGCTAGCCGCGCGCCACGGCCCGATTGATGACGAACGCGGCGCGAATTGATGCGCCGGCGCCTTCAGCGCGCGGGCGTGTCGTCGGCCGAGGCGATGACGCGCGGCGCGGTGCCGTCTTCGCCGCCCTTCTGAGGGCCGGTCACGCGCTCGATCAGACCCACGAGGCGCGGCACCAGCGACAGCACCGCCAGCGCCAGCAGTGCGCTCAGCAGCGCGGTGGCTTCGCGCCCGAGGCCGCAGGCCATGCCGATGGCGGCCGTCATCCACAGCCCGGCGGCGGTGGTCAGGCCCTGCACGTGGCTCTCGTCCTTGCCCTGCTTGAGGATGGTGCCGGCGCAAAGAAAGCCCACGCCCGCCACCAGCCCCTGGATCACCCGGCTCATGTCGGCCGGCACGATGCCGGTCTGCTGCGGTATCAGCACGAACATCGCCGAGCCGATGGCCACCAGCATGTGGGTGCGCACGCCGGCCGCCTTGCCCGCCTGCTCGCGCTCGAAGCCGAGCAGGAAGCCCAGCGCGGCGGCCAGCGTGAGGCGCAGCACGATGCGCGTGAGCTGCGCGACGTCGGTCACGTCCGAGAACTCGGACGCGATGGTGTCCAGGACCTCGTCGCGCCAGCTCATGCCGCAAGCCTCAAGGCAGGTCCTTGTTGGGTTCGGGCTCGGCGGCGTCGCGCGGGCCGATGCGGCCCAGGCGCTCCTTCAACGACTGCGGCCGGCCGCTGATGATGGCGGCGTAGTTGGTGGTGTTGGCCAGCACCTTCTTCACGTAGTCGCGCGTCTCGCTGAAGGGCACGTTCTCGGCCCAGATGGCGGCGTCGAGCACCGGGCCGTTGCGCCAGTTGCGCGGGCGGCCCGGGCCGGCGTTGTAGGCAGCGGCGGCCAGCGCCATGGAGCCGTCGAAGTCGTCGAGCGCCAGCTTCAGGTAGTTGGTGCCGATGGTGATGTTGGTCTCGCGGTCATTGATCTGGTTGGGCGAGAAGTCGGTCAGGCCGATCTTGCGGGCCGTCCAGCGCGCGGTGGCGGGCATGACCTGCATCAGGCCCGAAGCGCCGACGCCCGAGCGCGCATCCATGATGAAGCGGCTTTCCTGGCGGATCAGGCCGTAGACGTAGGCCGGGTCGAGGCCGATGTCCTGGCTCTTGCGCAGCACCGTGTCGTGGAAGGGCATGGGAAAGCGCTGATCGACGTCGACCACGCCCTTGGTGCGCTCGCTGGTGTTGATGCAGCGGTCCCACACCTCGCGCTGGCAGGCGAAGTCTGCCGCGGCCAGCAGGGCGCGGTCGTCCATGCCGCCCTTGTCGTGCAGGTTGGTGGCGTAGTTCCACTCGCGCGTGCCTTCGGGGCGCAGGCCGATCGCGATGGCATAGAGGCCGCGGGCCAGCGACGGGTTGGCGCGGGCGGCGGCTTTTTCTTCGGGCGTGAGCGGGGCGGGGCGGGTGGGCACCACGGTGCGCTGGCCCAGCTCCTCGAGCGCCAGCATTTCGTAGAAGCCGCGCGAGCCGGCAATGCTCTGGTAGAGCTCGCGGGCCTGGGCTCGGCGCTCTTCGCTGCCGCTGTTGGCCAGCGCGCGGGCCTTCCAGTAGACCCAGGTGGGGTCGAGCTGGGCGGTTTCGCTCATGGCGTTGATGGCGGGCGCCACCTCTTTCCATTGGCCGGCGCGCAAGGCGGCGCGCACGCGCCAGCCGAGCATGTCGTCCGACAGGTCGCTGTTCTTGGTGACGTTGGCGAAGTAGGTGCCGGCCTGCGGCGACAGCTTGTTCGCTGCCTGGCGGCCGATGGTGCCCCAGAGCCAGTTGCGCTCCTCGGCCGAGAGCATCGGGCCCCATTTGCCGTCGAGCTGCGACGCGGCCATGTCGGGATCGGCGATGGCCACCTTGATGAGCGCGAGCACCACGAGCTCCTTGCGCGACTTGGCGGCCACGAAGGCACGCCCGGCCAGGAACTTGGCGGCGCTGGCGTTCACCTCCTCGAACAGCGGCAGCGCGTCGGGCGCGGCGATGGTGACCGCGCCGCGCGCGGCCTGCGGGCGGTTGGCCTCCATGGCCAGGCGCGCCTTCTTCCAGGCGTCGGCCGGCGTCATGAGGCGGGCGGCGACCATGCGGTCGGCCGCGGTGAGGCAGCCGTCGTCGGCGTCTTTCTGCGCGAACCAGTTGCGGCGCACCTCGTCGGCCTGCGCCTGGGTGGCGGTGCCGCTGCGCAGCGTGTCGACCAGCGTGGCGTAGCAGCGCACCTGCGCATCGTCGCCCATGCGGAAGCCGGCGATGGCGGCGGAGAAGTTGTCCCAGTCGCGGCGCTGGCCGGTGAGCAGCAGCCAGTCGTTGCGCAGGCGGTCTTCCTGGTAGGTGCCGGCATAGCGTGCGAAGAAGTCCTGCACCTCGGTGGGCGAGGCTTCCTGCAGGCGCGCCTTGAGTTCCCAGTAGGCGGCCCAAGGTTCCAGTGCATGCCCGCGGGCCTGCGGCAGCAGGGCCGACAGGCGGGCCTTGTCGCCGCGCTGGAAGGCCTGCTTCATCTGGATGAGCACGTCGTCGTTGGTGTTGTTCTGGGCCGCGGCGGGTTGCTGGGAGAGCAACGCGGCGAGCGCCAGGACAGCGGAAAAAACGAGTGCGGGAGTTGCGCCGCGCGGGCGGCGGCGCTTGGATGCCAAAATGCTTGGGAACTGCATCGGGGGATTATGGACAAGTCAAAGGATGCCGACACCTCGGCGACCGCGAGTTTTCTTAAGGATCAGCTGCGAAAAGCACTGATCGAGCAGCGACTGGCAATGCCCGACCGCATGGCGCGCGCCGATCTCCTGCAGCGCGTGATGCGGATCTGGCTGGTCGGCCGGCCCGACACCGTGATCGGCGCCTACTGGCCGATCAAGGGCGAGTTCGATCCGCTGCCCGCTCTGCACCGCTGGAAGGAGGACGGCGAGCTCATGGAAGAGCCGCAGCGCCGCCGCATCGGACTGCCGGTGATCGACAAAGTTCACAAGACCCTGACCTTCCATGCCTGGTATCCGGGCTGCCAGATGGAAGAAGACGCCTACGGCATCCCCAAGCCCAAGGACACCGAGCTGATCGTGCCGACGCTGCTGTTCGTGCCCTGCGTGGGCTACAGCGCGGGCGGGTACCGGCTGGGCTACGGCGGCGGCTTCTACGACCGCACGCTGGCGGCGCTGGAGCCGCGGCCGTTCACGGTGGGGCTGGGGTTCACCCACGGCTTCCTGGACGACTTCGAGCCCGAGGCGCACGACCTGCCGCTCGACGCCATCCTGAACGACAACGGCGTGGTCTGGCCCACCAGCTGAGCCCCCGGCTCAGTCGAGGTTGTCCACCGTGTCCGGGTCGGGCACCTCGCCGATGGTCTCGCGCGTGGTGATGGCCTGCGTCTGCAGCCAGTCCCAGAAGGCCTTGATTTCCGGCCGCAGCGCGTTGCGCGGGCCGGCGATGAGCCAGTAGGCCATCGGCGAGTCCATGCGGTGCTGCGGCAGCACCTCGACCAGGTCGCCGTTGGCCAGGCTCTCGGCAATCAGCGAGCTGCGCGCCAGCGTCACGCCCTGGCCCGTGAGGGCGGCCTGCACCATCTGGTAGGCGTAGTTGAAATAGAGCCAGCGCTTGGGCTGCGCGCGTTCCTGGCCGTTCACCTCGAACCAGCGGCGCCAAGTCAGCCACTCGAGGTGGGTGCGGTGGGCGTCGCCGGCCTCGATCAGCGTGAACCGGGTGATGTCGGCCGGCGTCTTGATGGGCGGGCTGCTCTTCAGCAGCCAGGGGCTGGCCACCGGCGTCAGCGTTTCGCCGAACAGGCGCACCGCGCCGGCCGGCATGACCTCGCGCGGGCCGTAGCGCAGCGCGATGTCGACGTCGGCCACTTCGAGGTCGACCGCCACGTCGCTGGCGTCGATGCGGATGTCGATCTCGGGGTTGTCGCGCTGGAAGGCTTCCAGCCGGGGAATCAGCCACATCGACGCGAACGATGCAAAGGTGGTCAGCGACACGCTCTTGCGCCCCGCGCTCTGCCTGATCTGTCGCACCGCCGTGTCGATGCGCGGCAGCGACTGCTGCACCGCCAGCAGCAGCTGCGCGCCGGCGCTGGTGAGCTCCACCGCCCGCGTGTGGCGCAGGAACAGCGCCACGCCCACTTCTTCTTCCAGCGACTGGATCTGCCGGCTGACGGCCGACTGGGTGAGCGCCATTTCCTCGGCGGCGGCGCGGAAATTCAGGTGGCGGGCGACGGCCTCGAAGGCGCGCAGATGCCCGGCCGAGATCGGGCGGGAGCGCAAATGGGTTTGCGAATGTTGCATGAGTATGACTTCGGGCGGCAATCCGGCGGCCGGATGCATTGATGCGAAACGGGCATCAGTAGGCTACCTCCTTTTCATTGGACTGCCAACGGGCCAGAAACGATCATTCATTCCCGAACTGCGCAATTGCCTTCTGTCTGTCAAGCGCTTCGGCAAGCCCAGGAGTCCTCATCATGTCCACCGCCGTCTGCACCACCGAATCGCTCTCGTCCCTGTCCGTTCCCGCCCGCACCGCCACTGCCGCAGTGCCGCCAGCCGTGCGCCGCGGCGCCTGGCAGATCGCCCCCGGCGAGGCGATGAGCCTGAAGGCGCGTTCGACCAGCGTGCTGCGGGTCAAGCAGGGCCGCGTGTGGGTCACCCCCGACGCCACGCTCGCCAATCCCAGCGAAGACCTGGTGCTCGCACCCGGGGAATCGCTCACGGTGGCGGCGGGCCAGCGCATCGTCATGGAAGCGTGGGACGGCTACGGCGCGACCTACAGCTGGGACAACGCCTGACCCTCCGCCAACCCTGCGCTCGAGAGAGGCGGCTTCGGCCGCCTTTTTCTTTGCTTGGGCGTTCCTCAGCCGTTGATGTCGAAGCTGGGCCGCAGCGCCAGGAAATGCAGCAGGGCGGTTTCGCCTTCCAGTGCGTGCACGCCCGACATCAGATGCGGCCCCTCGCTTTCCGCCAGGCCCAGCCCGAAACCGGTGTAGCGCCGGTTGCTCAGTGCGCCTTCATAGGCGATGCGTACATCGACATGGCGCGGGTCGCGTTCGATCCGCTGCATCAGCGCCTGAACCGCCTCGCGCGGCCCCTCCAGGTGCTGGCAAAACCGCAAGCCGTCGAAAACCAGCAGTCCCGTGATGCCATGCTCGGCGTTGCGCCCACGCGCCTGGCTGACGATCGCGCCCACCGTTCGGGGTGACAGGTCCTGCACGAGGGTGCTGCAGTAGAGGATTTCGTAAAGCGTCTGGTCTTGCGTCATGCGTCTTGTCAAGGGAGGGCGCTGCGCAGTCTAGTGACGCAAAAGACACCCTGAAATGTCAAAAGACACAGCCGGACGGCCTATAGTTAAGCGTGAAATTCGAGGACTACCCCGCCGCCGCAGCGCCGCCTCAAGGCGTCAATCCGTGCGACCAGTGCGCGTTGCGCCAGCTCGACGCCTTCCTTCCCGCCACCGACGAAGAACTCAAGACCATCCAGTCGTTCCGGGTCGGGGCCCGGCGCGTGGAGGCCGGAAGCTCGATCATCGAGGAGCATCGGCCCAGTTCGCAGCTCTTCACTCTCTATTCGGGCTGGGCCTTTCGCTACAAGACGCTGAGCGATGGCCGGCGGCAGATCCTGAGCTTTCTCCTGCCCGGCGACTTCATCGGCCTGCAGGACGAGTTCGCAGACGGCCAGACGCACGGCGTCGAGGCCGTCACCGATGTCACGCTGTGCGCCTTCTCGCGCGACCGGCTCTGGGGCCTGTTCCACGCCCAGCCCAAGCTCGGCTACGACATCACCTGGCTCGCCGCGCGCGAGGAAAAGATGGTGGACGACAACCTCGTCACCACCGGCCGGCGCAACGCCGGCGAGCGCGTGGCGATGCTGCTGATGCACCTGTACCGCCGCGCCGAGCGCGTGGGCATGGTGCGCGACGGCTGGGTCGAGTTTCCGTTCAACCAGCAGCACATCGCCGACGCGCTGGGGCTGTCGCTGGTGCACACCAACAAGACGATGCGCCGGCTGCAGCGCCTCGGGTTCTACAAGATCGACACCGGCTGGCTGCGCATCATGGAGCCGCATGCGCTGGAGACGCTGGGCGACTACTTCGAGCGGCCGATGCGGCCTACGCCGCTGATCTAGCGGCGGTACCCGCGGGTCCGGCGACAGGCGTCGCCATTCCTTCGTTCTTCTCGACGGTGATTTCCAGAAAGCGCTTCAGCGCCGGGTTTTCGGTGTTGGCCCGGTAGGCCAGCGCAATGCCGATGCGCGCGTCGTCCGGCAGGTCGAGGATCGGCCTGAACACCGCTCCCAGAGACCGTTGGTAAGGCGTGTTGGCAGCCGGCACCAGGGCCATTCCCAGGCCGCTGGCCACCAGTCCCAGCGCCGTCTGCACTTGGATGGCTTCCTGCGTGATGCGCGGCGCCACGCCCGCGCGCTGGAACACCAGGCTTACCGCCGCATGCAGCCCGCCGACGGGCGAGGGGGCGTAGCCGATGAAGGGTTGCCCCTCCAGCGCCGCCAGGGCCACGGCAGGCTTGCGCGCGAGCGCATGACCGCGCGGCAGCGCCAGGCAGAAGCGGTCTTCCTCGACCATCTGAAAGCGTAGCTCGGGCGGCCGGTTGGTGGGAACGCGCACGAAGCCCAGGTCGAGCGTGCCCGCCTCCACGCGGGAGAGCAGCTCCAGATTCGTGCCTTCCTTCAGGTCGAGGTGAACCGCGGGGTGGCGCAGCCGGAACGCCTGCACCAGCCGTGGCAGCAGGCGCAGCGTGACCGAACCGCTGAATCCGATGGCCAGCTTGCCCGACTCGCCCGCTACCGCGAGCTGCACCGCGGCCTTGATGTGCGTGGCCGCATCGAGGCATTCGCGCGCCGCCTTCAACGCCGCGTCGCCCGCGGCCGTGAGCTTCACGCCGCGTGAGCTGCGCACGAAGAGCAGCGTGCCCAGTTCTTCTTCCAGCTTGCGGATGGCCACCGACAGCGGCGGCTGCGCCATGTGCAGCCGTTCGGCCGCGACGCTGAAGCTGCCGGTTTCGGCGAGTGCCAGGAATTGGCGCAGTTGTCTCAGGTCCATCCATACACCCCGTATATAGGAGAGTCCATCAAAAGTATTGGATTGAATATAGCGTGGTCCCTACGATTCGGTCTCCATCACGGTGGCGCTGAGCGGTCAGCGGCACACCGTCCATCAGGAGACAAGACAAATGAACACCATCACACGCCGCGCCGCCGTGGGCTGCTGCATCGCATGGCTGGCCCTCGCCGGCATTTCCCCCGCCGTTCTGGCGCAGGGCGCTTACCCCAGCAAGTCCGTGAAGATCGTCGTGCCCTACCCGCCGGGCGGCACCAACGACAGCGTGGCGCGCCTGCTCGCGCAGCGCCTGGGCGAACGCATGGGCCAGCCGTTCATCGTCGAGAACAAGCCCGGCGCGTCGGGCAACCTGGGCGCCGAGCTGGTGGCGCGCTCGCCGGCCGACGGCTACACGCTGGTCCTGGTGACCATGGGGCACACCATCCACCCGTCGCTCTACAAGAACCTGCGCTACGACATCCGCACCGACCTGGCGCCCATCACCGAACTCACCAGCGGCCCGGCGCTGCTGATGGTGAATCCCGCTCTCGGCATCAACAGCGTGAAGGACCTGATCGCACGCGCCAAGGCCAGGCCCGGCGAGCTGAACTTCACGTCGGCGGGCAACGGCTCATCGACCCATCTGGCGACCGAGTACTTCGATTCGCAGGCCGGCATCAAGATGACGCACATCCCGTTCAACGGCAGCGCGCCGGCCATGATGGACGTGATCGCCGGCAACTCGCAGGTCGTCATGGACATGATGTATTCGGCCATGCCCCAGGTGAAGGGCGGCAAGCTCAAGGCCATTGCGCAGACCGGCGCGAAGCGCTCGCCCGCCTTGCCGGACGTGCCCACCGTGGCCGAGGCCGGCTTGCCGGGTTTCGAGGTGACCGTGTGGAACGGCCTGATGGCGCCGGCTGGCACGCCCAAAGACGTGATCGCCAGGCTCAACACCGAGATCCGCCACGAACTCGACAGCGCCGATTTCAAGGAACGCCTGGCCGCGCAGGGCTACGAGCCCGCGGGAAACACGCCCGAGCAGTTCGGCAAACTCATCGCTGCCGACATCGAACGCTGGTCGAAGGTGGTCAAGACCTCGGGCGCCAAGGCCGAATGAGCGCCGCCGACCAGATGCCCGGATCCCTTGCGGACATGCACGCCGATCTCGCGCTCGGCCGCCTGCTGAATCCCCGTTCCGTGGCCGTGATCGGCGCCTCCGACGATGCGTTGCGCATCGGGGGCAGGCCCATCGCCTACATGCGGTCGCAGGGCTTTTCGGGCCGGCTGATGCCGGTGAACCCGAACCGCACGCAGATACAGGGCCTGCCCGCCTTCGCCAGCGTGGCCGCACTGCCCGAGACGCCCGACGTGGCCATCGTGGCCGTGGCGGCGCACCTCGCGCCACAGGTGGTGGCCGACCTCGGCGCGCGCGGCACGCCCGCGGCCATCGTGTTCTCGGCCGGCTTCGCCGAGATGGGCGAGGACGGCGAGCGGCTGCAGCGGCGCATGGTGGAGGCGGCGCGCGCCCACGGCGTTCGGCTGCTCGGCCCCAATTCGCTGGGAGTGCTCAACCCGCGCATCGGCTTCTACGGCAGCTTCAGCTCGGTCGTGGAAATGGGCTTTCCGAAGCCCGGGCGCGTGGGCATCGCCAGCCAGTCGGGCGCCTATGGCAGCCACATCCTGGGCATTGCGCGCGAGTTCGGCATCGGCGTGTCGTCATGCGTCATGAGCGGCAATGAATGCGACATCAGCCTGGGCGACCTCGTGCAGGCCTTCGTGAACGACGGCGACACCGATGTGATCGCGGTGTATTCGGAAGGCATCCGCGACGGCGCGCGCCTGCTGGAAGCGCTCGAGGCGGCCCGGCTCGCCCGCAAGCCGGTCGTGATGATGAAGGTCGGCACCAGCGCCGTGGGCAGCGCAGCGGCGCAGTCGCACACCGCGTCCATCGCGGGCAACGACGCGGTGACCGATGCCGTGCTGGCCGAGTTCGGCGTGGTGCGGGCGCGCTCCACCGAGCACATGCTCGACGTGGCTCGCCTGGCCACGCGCCGCATCTACCCGGCCGACAACTCGCTGGGCGTGATCACCGTGAGCGGCGGCGCGGGCGTGATCGTGTCCGACGCGGCCGAACTCGCGGGCCTGCCGATGCCCGAGATGCCCGCCGCCGCGCAGCGGCACCTGAAGGCGCTGATCCCGTTCGCCGCGCCGCGCAATCCCGTGGACTGCACCGCGCAGTTCATGAACGACCTGAGCATTGCCGGGCGCTTTGCCGAGGCTGTGGTGGCCGAGGGCGGCTACCGGTCGGTGCTGGGCTTCTTCACCTACACGGTGGGTGCCGAGTCCATTGCCGATGGCCTGCGCGCGCAGCTCAAGGCCGTGCGCGACAAGCATCCGGACCGGCTCTTCGTGCTGTCGATCCTGGCGTCCAGGGAACGTGTGCAGCAGTACGAGGCCGACGGCTTCACCGTGTTCGAGGACCCGGCGCGCGCCGTGGTCGCCATCGAGGCCATGGGCCGTTTCGGCCGGGCTTTCGCGCGCCGGCCCGCGCAGGAGCCCCCGCGGGTGCCTGCGGTGGCATTGCCGGGCGCCACCCCCAGCGAAGCCGAGGCCAAGCGTGTGCTGGCCGAAGCCGGCATTGCCGTGGCGCCGGAGCGGGCCTGCGCGAACGCACGGGACGCGGTGGCCGCAGCCGAAGCGCTCGGCTTTCCGGTCGTGCTGAAGATCCTGTCGCCCGACATCGTGCACAAGTCTGAAATGGGTGGCGTGCTGCTGAACGTGGCGAACGCGGGCGCCGTGCGGGAGGGCTTCGCCCTGCTGATGGAACGCGCCGCCCTGGCCACGCCCGATGCGCGCATCGAAGGCGTTCTGGTCGCGAAGCAGCTGAGCGGCGGTGTCGAATGCATCCTGGGCATCCAGCGCGACCCGGTGTTCGGCCCAGTGGCCATGTTCGGCCTGGGCGGCATCTTCGTCGAGGTGATGAAGGACGTGGTGCTGCGCCGCTGCCCCTTTGGCGAGGACGTGGCAGAGCAGATGATCCGCGGCATTCAGGGCGCGCCGCTGCTGCTGGGCGCGCGCGGCAAGCCGGTGGCGGACGTGAAGGCGCTGGCCGCGATGCTCTCGCGCCTTTCTGTGTTCGCGCACCAGGCCGGCCCGCGCCTGCAGTCGATCGACCTGAACCCCGTGCTGGCCTTGCCGCAGGGGCAGGGCGCTTTCGCCGCCGATGCCGTGGTCGTGCTTTCGTCCGCGTCCGACCCGGCGCAGGGTTGACGGGAGCGTCGCATGGCTCTCGATGTGAAGCGCCTGCTCGCGCGTGAATTCGCACCGGTCGAGCACGCCTATGGCATGCGCGACACGCAGCTCTATGCGCTCGGCGTCGGCCTGGGCGCCGACCCGCTCGATGCCGGGCAGCTGCGCTATGTCTACGAACGCGCCGAAGGCGGGCTTCGGGCGCTGCCCACGCTGGTCAACGTGCTCGGCTACGGCGGCTTCTGGGCCGACCAGCCCGACACCGGCATCAACTGGCGCCAGCTCGTGCATGCCGAGCAGGCCTTCGTGCTGCAGCGTCCGCTGCCGGTCGAAGGCCGCGTGCTGGGCACGAACCGCGTCGCCGCGCTGCACGACAAGGGCGCCGGCAAGGGCGCGCTGATGCTGCAGGAGCGCCGCGTCACGGACGCAGCCAGCGGCGAGTTGCTGGCCAGCGTCAGCCAGACCAGCATGCTGCGCGCCGACGGCGGCTTCGGCGGAGCGCATGGCGCGCCGTTGGCGGCGCCGCACGCCATGCCGGCCCGGCCGCCCGACGCCGTCTGCGACTTGTCGACCTTGCCGCAAGCCGCGCTGCTCTACCGCCTGAGCGGCGACTTCAATCCCCTGCACGCCGACCCTGGCGTTGCGCTCGCCGCCGGTTTTCCAAGGCCGATCCTGCACGGCCTTGCCACGATGGGCATCGCGTTGCACGCGGTGCTCCGCACGCTGCTGGGCTACGACGCCTCGGCCGTGCGCGGCATGCGCGTGCGCTTCACGGCGCCGGTGCTGCCGGGCGAGACGCTGCGCACCGAACTCTGGCGCGACGGCTGCCTGGTGTCGCTGCGAACCACGGCACTGGAGCGCAACACCCTGGTGCTGAACGCGGGCCGCGTGGACCTGGCCTGAACCAACACCCCCCAAGCATCGAAGGAAAGAAACAAGCATGGACCTGCAGATCAAGGACAAAGTCGCCATCGTCACCGGCTCGGCGCGGGGCCTGGGCGCCGCCACCGCGCGCCGCCTGGCCGAGGAGGGCGCGAAGGTCGTCATCACCGACATCCTGCGCGAGCAGGCCGAAGCCACCGCCGCCGCGCTGCGCGACGACGGCCTGCAGGCGCATTGCATCGTCGCCGACATCACCAAGGGCGCCGAGGTGCAGGGCCTGGTGGACGAGGCCGTCGCGCACTTCGGCGGCTTGCACATCCTGGTCAACAACGCCGGCTTCCCGCGCGACCGCTACCTGGTGAAGATGAGCGAGGACGACTGGGACCTGGTGATGGAGGTGATGCTCAAGGGCGCCTTCCTCGCCAGCAAGGCCGTCATGCCGCGCTTCATCGAACAGGGCTGGGGCCGTGTCATCAACATCAGCTCGCGCGCGCATTTCGGCAATCCGACGCAGGCCAACTATTCGGCCGCGAAGGCCGGCCTGATCGGCATGGCCAAGGCGCTGGCCATCGAGGAGGGGCGCTACGGCATCACTGTGAATTGCGTTGCGCCGGGCTTCATGGAAACCGAGATGGTGCAGGCGCTGGCCACCTACGAAACCATCAAGGAGCGCGCGGTGGCCATGCAGCCGATCAAGCGCGTGGGCAAGCCCGCCGACATCGCGGACGCGGTGGCCTTCCTGGCTTCGGAGCGCGCCGGCTTCATCACCGGCGAGGTGCTTCACGTGACGGGCGGGCGCTATGGTTGAGATCGAGTGCGGCCCGGTGCGCTGCCGCATGCAGGGCGGCGTGGCCGTCCTGACGCTGGACAACCCGCCGCTCAACGTCGTGTTCCGCGGCCTCACCGAGGCGTTGGGCAGTGCGCTCGATGCCCTGGCGCGTGACGCCGACGTGCGCGCCGTGGTCCTGACCGGTGCCGGCACGCGCGCCTTCTGCGCAGGCTCGGACATCGCCGAGTTCCAGCCGTTGATGCAGCCCGGGCGCATCGGTCCGGAAAAGCTCGCGTTGCAGCAGGCGGTGTTCGCCCGGCTCGACGACTTTCCCAAGCCCACCGTGGCGGCCGTCAATGGCCTGGCCTTCGGCGGCGGGCTGGAGATCGCGGTGTGCTGCGACCTCATCGTGAGCGACGAGCGCGCGCGCTTCGCGCTGCCCGAGATCAAGCTGGGGGTGTTTCCCGGCAGCGGCGGGCCGGTGCGCGTCACCCGCCGCGTGGGCCAGGGCCGGGCCAAGGAGATGATGTTTCTCGGCGAACCCGTCGACGCGGCCACGGCGATGGCCTGGGGCCTCGTCGACCGCGTGGTGCCGCAGGGCACGGCGCTCGAGGCCGCTCTGGCGCTCGCCGCCACGCTCGCCGGCCGGCCGCCGCTGGCACTGGCGCTGTGCAAGCAGGCCATCGGCTTCAGCTTCGACATGCCGCGCGACGCGGCAATAGCGGCCGCGCTGCCGCTGTCCGAACGCGTCTTCACTTCGGCCGAATCGAGGGAAGGCGTGCGCGCCTTCCTTGCCAAGGAGGCGCCGGATTTTCCCAACGCACTGCATTCCGAGAAAGAGTGACACCATGAAACGCGCTGCCATCGTCTCCCCCCTCCGCACCCCCATCGGCGCCTTCGGCGGTTCGCTGCGCGGCGTGCCCGTGGAAGAACTCGGCGCCACGGTCGCGCGCGCCGTGATCGCCCGCACCGGGCTCGACCCCGCGCGCATCGAAGACGTGGTCTTCGCCCATTCCTACGCCAACGGCGAGGTGCCGTGCACCGGCCGCTGGGTGGCGCTTCAGGCTGGCTTTCCCGTCGAGGTGGCCGGCATGCAGCTCGACCGCCGCTGCGGCAGCGGCCTGCAGGCCATCGCCACCGCCGCGATGATGGTGCAGACCGGCGCCGCCGACGTGGTGATGGCCGGCGGCGTCGAGAGCATGAGCAATGTCGAGTACTACACCACCGACATGCGCTGGGGCAAGCGCGCGGGAACGGTCAAGTTTCACGACCGGCTCGAACGCGGGCGCGAGCGCTCGCAGCCCGAGTCGCGCTTCGGCCGCATCTCCGGAATGATCGAGACCGCCGAGAACCTGGCGCGCGACTACGCCATCACGCGCGAGGAGGCCGACGCCTTTGCGCTGCGCAGCCATCGGCGCGCGGCGGCGGCATGGGCGTCGGGCAAGTTCGCCGACGAGGTGGTGCCGGTGAGCGTGCCGCAACGCAAGGGCGAGGCGCTGGTGGTCGACCGCGACGAGGGCATCCGCGCCGACCTGAGGCTGGAGCAACTGGCCGGGCTCAAGCCGCTGGTCAAGGACGGCATCGTCACCGCGGGCAACGCCTGCCAGCAGAACGACGCCGCCGCCGCCTGCCTGATCGTGGCCGAGGACCGGCTCGAGGAACTCGGGCTCGCGCCGATCGGATACCTGCACAGCTGGGCCGCCGCAGGCTGCGAGCCTTCGCACATGGGCATCGGGCCTGTGCCCGCCGTGAAGAAGCTGTTCGGCCGCAACGGCCTGGGTTTCGACGACATGGGCCTGGTCGAGCTGAACGAGGCCTTCGCCTGCCAGGCACTGGCCTGCGCCAAGGGCTGGGGCTGGAACGACCCGGAGCGATTCAACGTCAACGGCTCGGGCATTTCGCTCGGTCATCCGGTGGGCGCGACCGGCGTGCGCATCATGACCTCGCTGCTGCACGAGATGCAACGGCGCGGCGTGCGCTATGGCCTGGAGACCATGTGCATCGGCGGCGGCCAGGGCCTGGCCGCGGTGTTCGAGCGCGCCTGAGCCGGAGCCGCGCGCATGACCTATCCCTTTCTCGGCCGGCTCCGGGTCATCGAGAGTTCGGCCTTCATCGCTGCGCCGCTGGCGGGCCTGACGCTCGCGCAGTTCGGCGCCGACGTGATCCGTGTCGACATGATCGGCGGCGGCATCGACTACGCGCGCATGCCCCGCATGCCGCACCCGCGTGGCCAGGGCCGCAGCCTCTACTGGACCGGGCTCAACAAGGGCAAGCGCTCGGTGGCGGTCGATCTGCGCCGGCCGGAAGGCCGCGAGCTGATCCAGGCGCTGGCCACCGCGCCGGGCCCGGATGCCGGCGTGCTGCTGACCAACATCGGCACGCCCTGGCTGGCCCACGAGATGCTGGCCGCGCGGCGCCCCGACCTGATCAGCTGCACCATCCAGGGCAATGGCGACGGCAGCACGGCGGTCGACTACACGGTGAACTGCGCCACCGGCTATCCCGCCGTCACGGGCGGCGGCTCGCGCGAGCATCCGGTCAATCATGTGCTGCCCGCCTGGGACATCGCGTGCGCGTACCAGGCGGCCTTCGCGGTGCTTGCCGCGGTCGACCATCGGCGCCGCGGCGGGCAGGGCGCCGAACTCAAGCTGGCACTCTCGGACATGGCCTTCGGCATGCTGTCGCACCTCGGCGTGCTGGCCGAAGCGGAGCTGCTGGGGCAGGAGCGGCCTTCCATCGGCAACCATCTCTACGGTGCCTTCGGGCGCGACTTCGGAACCGCGGACGGCGGCCGCATCATGGTGGCGGCAATCTCCGCCGGCCAATGGAAGGCGCTGGTGGCGTGCTGCGGCATCGCGGAACCCGTCGACGCGCTGCAGCAACGTCTTGGCCTCGACTTTGCAGACGAGGCGCAGCGCTTCGAGGCGCGCGACGCCATCGCGGAACTGGTCGAGCCCTGGTTCGCCGCTCGTACGCAGCAGGCGGCGGAAGCGGCGCTCGAACAGTACAAGGTCTGTTGGGGCCGCTACGGCACGGTGTGCGAAGCGCTGGCGGGAGATGCACGCGCGAGCCTGGCCAACCCGGTGTTCGAGCGCATCGACACCCCCGGCATCGGCGCCCACCTCGCGGCGGGTGCGGCGGTGCGTGCAACTTGCATGGAACGCGAAGCCACGTCGCCGGCCGCGCTGCTCGGTACCCATACCGACGAGGTGCTGCATGAAGTACTGGGCCTGAGCGGCGCAGCCATCGGGCGGCTGCACGACGCACGCCTCGTGGCTGGACCGCAGCGCGATCCGACGGTGGCGGACCCGGTCGCTCCCTAGGGGCCGCCCGGCGCCTTCAGCGCGCCGCCACCAGTTGGCGCAGATCCTCCTGGTAGGCCTGCAGCCGGCGCACCGCCTGTGCGCGCTGGCTGGCGGTCGTGCCGTTGTGCAGTGCGGCGGTGTTGCGGCAGCCTTCTTCCAGCAGCGCCTGCTGCTGGTCGCGCCAGCGGCCGGGCGGCGGCTCGGCGACGCGCTGGATGTAGGCGTGAAGCGCGGCGCGCGCCTCGGCCGGCGTGGGCTTGTCGGCGACGAAGCCGCGCAGCAGCGCCAGCGCTTCCTGCTGGCGCTGGCGGCGTTCGGCGTCCGCCAGCTTCGGGTCGAACACCGACTGCGCGACCTGCTGCCTGAGCAACTCGCGCTGCTCGGTGCTCAGGCGGCCGTAGAAGTCCTCGGTGCGGTCGAGGAACTGGTCGTAGCGCTTTTCCTGCACCTGGGCCGGCGTGCGGTCGAGCCATTCCTTGCGATAGGTGGCGTTGTTCTTGGCGTATTTGCGTTCCAGCTGCTGCAGCTGGGCGGCCGTCAGGCTCAGCGCGAGCTGGGCGCCGGCGGTTTCCGCATGGTCGGTCACGGCCAGCAGGCGCTCGCGGATGCGGTCGGCCATGATGCAGACCTGCGCCGGCGTCACCTCGCCGGGCGCCAGCGCCTGTGCTTCCTGCAGCAGCGAGGCGATGCGCGGCAGCTCGTTCTGCCGGTGCCAGTCCAGCAGCTGGGCGAGTTCGTCGCGCACCTTCGGGGCCTGCTCGCTGTCGAAATCGAGGTAGCCGTCCAGCCACCAGTAGCTCACGGTGGGCAGGTTGTTGTAGGCCAGCCGGATCGCGCTGCAGGCCCCCAGCGCGGCGGCCAGGAGCAGCACGCCGATAATCCGCGCCATTGCCGCGCAACGAAATCGGGAAGAAAAACGCATGAATCAGACTCCGCAACAACACACGCCGGGACCGGTCGACATCGTCATCATGGCCGCCGGCAAGGGCACGCGCATGAAGAGCAGGCTGCCCAAAGTGTTGCATCGATTGGCCGGCCGCGCACTGCTGGCGCATGTGACGGGCACCGCCGGGCGCATCGGCGCGCGCGATGTGGTGGTGGTCACGGGCCACGGCGCCGCCGAGGTCGAGGCGGCCATGGCAGGCGGCATTGCCGGCGCCACGCTGCGTTTCGCGCGCCAGGAGCCGCAGCTGGGCACCGGCCACGCGGTGCTGCAGGCGGCGCCGCTGCTGCCCGACGACGGCACGGTGGTCGTGCTGTCGGGCGACGTGCCGCTCATCGGCGAAGAGACGCTGCGCGCGCTGGTGGCGGCCAGCGCGGGCGGCAAGCTGGCGCTGCTGACCATCGAATTCGACGACCCCACCGGCTACGGCCGCGTGATCCGCTCGGCCGCCGCCGGCGACGTGACCGCCGTGGTGGAGCACAAGGACGCCACCGAGGCCCAGCGCGCCGTGCGCGAGATCTACAGCGGCGTGATGGCCGTGCCGGCACGGCTGCTCAAGGGCTGGCTCGCGCGGCTGGACAACAAGAACGCCCAGGGCGAGTACTACCTGACCGACGTCGTGAAGCTCGCGGCCGCCGACGGCGTGCCCGTGGTCGCGCACGTCACCACCGACGCGCTGCAGGTGGCCGGCATCAACAGCCCGGCACAGCTCGCCGCGCTGGAGCGCGCCTGGCAGCTGCGCCAGGCCCAAGCGCTGATGGAGCAGGGCGTGCGCCTGGCCGACCCGGCGCGCTTCGACCTGCGCGGCACGCTCGAGTGCGCCGGCGATGTGGAGATCGACGTCAACTGCATCTTCGAGGGCGCCGTGTCGCTGGGCGAGGGCGTGCGCATCGGTGCCAACTGCGTCATTGCCAATGCGCGCATCGAGGCCGGCGCGGTGATCCACCCGTTCACGCACATCGAAGGCGAGAAGGCCGGCGTGAGCGTGGGCGCGGGCGCGCTCATCGGCCCGTTCGCGCGGCTGCGGCCCGGCGCGCAACTGGGCGCGGAGGTGCACATCGGCAACTTCGTCGAGGTCAAGAACTCCACGCTGGCCGCCGGCGCCAAGGCCAACCACCTGGCCTACTTGGGCGACGCCACCGTGGGCGAGCGCGTCAATTACGGGGCGGGTTCCATCACGGCCAACTACGACGGCGCCAACAAGCACCGCACCGTGATCGGCGACGACGTGCACGTGGGCAGCAACTGCGTGCTGGTCGCGCCCATCACCCTGGGCGCGGGCGGCACCATCGGCGGCGGCTCGACCATCAACAAGTCGACCGAGCCCGGGGCGCTGACCGTCTCGCGCGCCAAGCAGGTCAGCTTTCCCAACTGGAAGCGTCCGCAGAAGAAGCCGAAGGCCTGAGGACGGCCTTCAGGCCCCGGGTGCCGACAGCGGCAGCCGGGGCTCGAACTTGGCGCGCTTGAGGCTGAAGAAAGCCTTGACGTTGCGCACGTTCGCATCGGCCGTGAACAGGCGCTGCGCGAGCGCGCCGTAGTCCGGCATGTCGCGCGCCGCGACGATCAGCACAAAGTCGGGGCCGGGCGACACGCGCCAGCACTGCTGCACCGCGTCGTCTGCGATCACGCGCGCCTCGAAGGCGTCGAGCGAGCCTGCGTCCTGCCTGTCGAGCGAAATCTCGACCACCGCCTGCAGGCCGTGACCCAGCACCGTGGCCAGCCGGTCGGGCGACAGCAGCGCGACCTGGCGCTCGATGAGGCCTTCTTCTCGCAGCCGCTGCACGCGGCGCAGGCAGGTGGGCGGGGAGATGCCGACGTTGGCGGCCAGGCGCTGGTTGGTCTGCGAGGCGTCGCGCTGCAGGGCGTCGAGCAGGCGCAGGTCGGTTGAATCGAGGGTGATTGATTCCATATTCAATCGAATTATGGAATAAATATTCAAATAGCTGAAAGAGAGAAATAAAAGTCCGAAATCAGATGAATTTCGAATGCATATTTCTTGGATGTCTTCCTACCATCGAGCCTCTTCTTCATTCAAAGGCAGATCACCATGTGCGGCATCGTCGGGGCAGCGTCCCATCGCAACATCGTTCCGGTCCTGGTACAGGGCCTTCAGCGGCTCGAGTACCGCGGCTATGACTCGTGCGGCGTGGCGGTGCATGCCGGCGGCCTGACGCGGGCGCGCACCACCTCGCGCGTGGCCGACCTCGTGGCGCAGGTGCGCGACGACAAGGTCGAAGGCCTCACCGGCATCGCCCACACACGCTGGGCCACCCACGGCGCGCCGGTCGTGCACAACGCGCATCCGCACTTCAGCCACGGCCCCGGCGCCGGTGCGCAGGGCGCGCGCCCGGGCCGCATCGCGCTGGTGCACAACGGCATCATCGAGAACCACGAGCCGCTGCGCGCCGCGCTCGAAGCCAAGGGCTATGTGTTCGAGAGCCAGACCGACACCGAAGTCATCGCCCACCTGGTCGACAGCCTCTACGACGGCGACCTGTTCGAAGCCGTCAAGGCCACGGTACTGCAGCTGCACGGCGCCTACGCCATTGCCGTGATCTGCCGCGACGAGCCGCATCGCGTGGTCGGCGCGCGCGCAGGCTCGCCGCTGATCCTGGGCGCCGGCAAGGACGGCGCGGAGAACTTCCTCGCGAGCGACGCGATGGCCCTGGCCGGCGTGACCGACCAGATCGTGTACCTGGAAGAAGGCGACGTGGTCGACTTGCAGCCCGGCAAGTACTGGATCGTCGACAGGAACCACAAGCCGGTGACGCGCCAGGTGCGCACCGTGCTCGCCCACAGCGGCGCGGCCGAACTGGGCCCCTACCGCCACTACATGCAGAAGGAAATCTTCGAGCAGCCGCGCGCCATCGGCGACACGCTCGAGGGAGTGGAAGGCATCGTGCCCGAGCTGTTCGACGGCATCGGGCAGGACGGCGCCACCGGAGCCAGCGCGCACCGCGTGTTCCAGGACATCGACAAGATCCTCATCCTCGCCTGCGGCACCAGCTACTACAGCGGCTGCACCGCCAAGTACTGGCTCGAGAGCATCGCGAAGATCTCCACGCAGGTCGAGATCGCGAGCGAGTACCGCTACCGCGACTCCGTGCCCGACCCCAGGACGCTGGTCGTCACCATCAGCCAGTCGGGCGAAACGGCAGACACGCTGGCCGCGCTGAAGCATGCGCGCTCGCTGGGCATGGAGCAGACGCTGACCATCTGCAACGTCGCCACCAGCGCGATGGTGCGCGAGTGCAAGCTGGCGTACATCACGCGCGCCGGCGTGGAAATCGGCGTGGCGTCGACCAAGGCCTTCACCACGCAACTCGCCGGCCTGTTCCTGCTGACGCTCGCCATCGCGCAAAGCAAGGGCCACCTGAGCGAAGCCGACGAGGCGCGCTATCTGAAGGAAATGCGCCACCTGCCCGTCGCGCTGCAGTCGGTGCTGGCGCTGGAGCCGCAGATCATCGGCTGGGCCGAAGACTTCGCGCGCAAGGACCACGCGCTGTTCCTGGGCCGCGGGCTGCACTACCCGATCGCGCTCGAAGGCGCGCTCAAGCTCAAGGAAGTGACTTACATCCACGCCGAGGCCTACGCCGCCGGCGAACTCAAGCACGGCCCGCTCGCGCTGGTGACGAGCGAAATGCCCGTGGTGGCCGTGGCGCCCAACGACGCGCTGCTCGAAAAGCTCAAGAGCAACCTGCAGGAAGTGCGCGCGCGCGGCGGCGTGCTCTACGTGCTGGCCGACGGCGACACGAAGATCACCAGCAGCGAAGGGCTGCACGTGATCCGCATGCCCGAGCACTACGGCGCGCTCTCGCCGATCCTGCACGTGGTGCCGCTGCAGCTGCTGGCGTATCACACGGCGGGTGCGCGGGGCACCGACGTGGACAAGCCGCGCAACCTGGCGAAGAGCGTGACGGTGGAGTGAGGCTGCGGGCTGCGGTGCCGTCGTCGCAGCCCGTCAGAACTTCGCCTGCAGGCCCGCCACCACTTGCCGGCCCAGTCCGGGCAGCACCGTCAGGTTGTTCCACGAAGCGACGTAGAAGGTCTTGTCGAACAGGTTGTTGACATCGAGGGTGACCCGAACGCGCGGATTGACCTGCCAGTAGGCCGTCAGGCGCACCGTCGTGTAGGCAGGCAGGCGGTAGGTGTCGGTCGCGTTGCCGGTGCGCTCACCCACATGCACCAGTCCACCGCCGATGCCGTAGCGGCCGTCGAGCAGCCTGTCTTCACGGATGGCGAACAGGCCGCCGCTCACGCGCGGAATGTTGGCCAGCCGACGGCCGAGCATGGCGGGGTTGTTGTCGCGCGTGACCTCGGTGTCGGTATAGGCGAGGTTGCCGGTCAGGCGCCAGTGCGCATCGAGCTGGCCGGCAACGTCGGCCTCGATGCCGCGGCTGCGCGCCTGGCCGGCGGCCACGTTGAAGTTGGCGTTGGTCGGGCTGCGGGTGAGCACGTTGCTCTTGCGGATGTCGAACACCGCCATCGTGGCGGTCAGCCGCTCGTCGGCCGACAGCCATTTGGCGCCGGCTTCCAGCGCGCGGCCCGATTGCGGCGCGAACGCTTTGCCGTTCTCGTCTCCGCCCGAATTGGGCTTGAAGGACTTGCCGGCGCTGGCATAGAAGGACAGCCGGTCGCTCACGAGGTAGGTGATGCCCACGCGCGGCGAAGTGGCCGAATGGCTCTGGGCGGTGGACTTGCGTGCCAGCAGGTCGTCGTAGTCCTGGTGGAAGCGGTCGAAGCGCACGCCGGCCAGCAGCTTCCATTGCGGCGACAGGTCGATCTGATCCTGCACGAAGACGCCGGTGGCGCGCTGGTCGTCGCGCGTGTTGAACAGGGGCGAGAGCGGCGCCGTGCGGGCCTGGCCGTAGAGCGGCTGGTAGATATCGATCGCATATGGCGCCCTGGCCACGCTCGAATATTCGCCGTACTGACCCATGAAGAGCCGCCAGGACTCCACGCCCGCCAGCAGCGTGTGGCCGATGCCGCCCGTGCTGAACTTGCCCTCGACCTCGGCCTGCACCGACGTGTCGCGCGACGGCAGGCTGCGCCAGCTGTCCCGTCGATTGAGGGTGCGGCTGTCGGCGCGCAGCGTGCTGTTGAGGTCGACCGCGTCGCCGAAGTAGCGGGTCTCGCGGTACGACGTGCCGACCCGGGCGCGCCAGCCCTGGCCCAGCTCGCGGTCCACCGTCAGCTGATGGGTGTCGCCCTCGATGTGCATGTTGTCCCGGTCGGGCTCGCCCAGGAAGCGGTCGCGCGGAAGAACGCCGACATTGCCGTTGATCTGGATCAGGCCGCGGTCGAGCGGCGCGCGGATGCGGACGAGTTCGGCTTCGTACTGCACCACCGTGCGGCTGTCGGGAGTCCAGGTGAGCGCCGGTGCCAGTACCTGCTTGCGGCTGTCGATCAAGCTGCTGCGGCTGGCGCCGTCCTCGGCCACCGCATTGAGCCGATAGGCGAAGCTGCTGCCCAGCGGGCCGGTGGTGTCCAGCGTCGTGCGACGGAAGCCCAGCGTGCCGAACTCCACGCCGACGTTGTGCGCGGCGGTGAATTGCGGCTTCTTGGTCACGATGTTGATGGTTCCGCCGGGCTCGCTGCTGCCGTAGAGCGCCGCGGCCGGGCCCTTGAGGAATTCGACGCGTTCGACGCTCGCCACGTCGCGCTGCGGTCCATAGCCCCGCCCCGAGGGGAAGCCGTTCAGCAGCGAGCCGCCTTCGGTGTTGCTGAAGCCCCGGATCGCGAAGTTGTCCCAGGTGCCGCCGAAGTCGTTGAGCCGCGCGATGCCGCTGACGTAGTCGATGGTGTCGCCCAGCCGTGTCGCGCCCAGGTCTTCGATCAACTGGCGCGGCACCACCCGCACCGCCTGCGGCACTTCGATCAGCGGGGTCTCGGTGCGCGTTGCCGCGGTGCCGCCGCGCGGGCCTGCATAGCCGGAAGCCGCGCCCTCCGACTGGTCGTGGATCTCGGTCGTCTTGAGCGTGTTGGCGGAGCCGGCATCCGGCGCCTGCTGCGCGAGCAGTTCGGTGACAGGGGACAGCGCCAGCAGGGCGGCAAAAGCACGCGCGAAAGGAAGAGGAGAAGAAGAAGTTGGAAAAATCACGGGAAAGTTGCGCTGTGAGAGGGCCGATGGCCGGGCGACAGGAGAAGCCCGGGTCGCGACGTCGAAACAACGCCGCGAAGGGTCGTGATGATAATGAATCTCATTTGTGAATTCCTGTTATCAAGACGCCTTGGCCGGCAACTGCAACGGCCGGTGGCGATGCGCGTCGTGCGCTGAAAGACAATCGGCCCGTGATCCCCGCCGAAGAAAAGAACCCGCCCGCCGCGGATGCCGCCGTCGCCGTGCCGCGCCCGTTGCCATTGGCCGCCCGCTGGCTGCTGCTGGCCTTTGCCGCGCTGTGCCTGGTGCTGGCCGTCATCGGCGTGATCGTGCCGGGCATGCCGACGACGGTGTTCGTGCTGATGGCCGCGTGGGCCGCGGCGCGCAGCTCGCCGCGGCTGCATCGCTGGCTGCTGGAGCACCGGCTGTTCGGCCCCATCCTGCGCAACTGGGAGAACGGGCGCACAGTGAGCCGCCGCGCCAAGTGGAGCGCCACCGCGGCGATGGCGTTCTGCGCCGTCGTCATCGCGCTCACCGCGCACAAGGCCTGGCTTGCGGGCCTCGGCATCGGCTCGATGGCCGTCGTGCTCGCGTGGCTCTGGCGGCGGCCGGAGCCGGCGGTGCCTGACTGATGGCGACGGCCGCTCCACAATGCGGCCTTCGTTCCAGGAGATTGAATAGTGAAGCCACAACCCATCGAGTACGCCGCCGCCTCCGACGACGTCAAGGCCGTGTTCGACGACATCAAGACCTCGCGCAACGTGCCCGACGTCAACAACTTCTGGAAGTACCTCGCCAACGATCCCGCCACGCTCAAGCGCACCTGGGGCAGCCTCAAGGAGGTGATGGCGCCCGGCGCGCTCGACCCGGTGGTCAAGGAAATGGTCTACCTCGCGGTGAGCGTCACCAACAACTGCGGCTACTGCATCGCGAGCCACCATGCGGGCGCGGCCAAGGCCGGCATGACGCCGGCGATGTTCGCGGAGCTGATGGCCGTGGTCGGCATGGCCAACGAGACCAACCGGCTGGTCAACGGCTACCGCGTGCCGATCGATCCGGCGTTCGACAAGTAGAAGGCCGGATCAGCCGATCGTCATCAGGCTTGCGTTGCCGCCCGCTGCCGCGGTGTTGACGCTGAGCGCGCGTTCCACCACCAGGCTTTCGAGCGGAATGTCCGCGTCGCCCGGCGCGAAGGCCCGCACGCCGACGATGGGGCCGGGCCGCGCGGCAATGCGCTGCATCGCATCGGCCAGGCCGGTTTCGTCGCCGTGGTGCAGCGCGGCGTCGAAGGCCACGGTCGGCGAGCGCCAGTCGCTGGCGATGGCCACGCTCTGCTGCACCTCGGCCGGCAGCGACGCACGCAGGGCCTGCGTGTCGGCATCGGCCGGCCAGATGGCGGTGCTGCCCACCGACAGCACGGCCGCCAGCTGCGCCAGCCGGTCGGCCTCGGTGCGGGCCAGGCAGAGCACTGCCTCGCGCGGCAGCAGCGTGTAGACGTTTCGCTCGCCGGTCGGGCCGGCCAGCGTGCGTGAATCGCCGGCGCGCGACAGCGATGCGAAGCGCGCGCATTGCGCGGCCAGCGCGTCGCGCCCGGTCTTCCGGGCCCAGCGGGCCAGCGCCGACAGGCCTGCGTTCGGCACCGCCTCGCAAGCGCCTTCGCCACCCATCGCCCGCGCCATCGCATCGTCGGGCCGCTTCGACAGCATGCGCAGCATGTACAGCGGCCCGCCCGCCTTCGGCCCCGTGCCCGACAGCCCTTCGCCGCCGAAGGGCTGCACGCCCACCACCGCGCCCACGATGTTGCGGTTGACGTACACGTTGCCCGCCTTCGCGTGCTGCACGATCTGCGCGATGGTCTCGTCGATGCGCGTGTGCACGCCCAGCGTCAGGCCGTAGCCCGTGCCGTTGATCTGCCCGACCAGCGCGCCGAGGTCGCGCCGGCGGTAGCGCACCAGGTGCAGCACCGGGCCGAACACTTCGCGCTGCAGTTCCGAAATGCTGTCCAGCTCGATCAGCGTGGGCATCACGAAGGTGCCGTGGCGCGTGTCCTGCCCATGCTCGCGGCCCTGGCGGTAGACCTTGTGGCCGCGCGCGCGCATGGCTGCGATGTGGCGCTCGATGCCGTCGCGCGCCTCGGCGTCGATCACCGGACCCACGTCCACGGCCAGCCGCGCGGGATTGCCGATGCAGGCCTCGGCCATCGCGCCTTCGAGCATCTCGACCAGCCGGTCGGCCGCTTCTTCCTGCACGCACAGCACGCGCAGGGCCGAGCAGCGCTGGCCGGCGCTGTCGAAGGCCGAGGCCATCACGTCGGTGACGACCTGCTCCACCAGCGCGGAGGAGTCCACGATCATCGCGTTCTGCCCGCCCGTCTCCGCGATCAGCGGCACCGGCGCGCCGTGGGCACCGAGGCGCTGCGACAGCGTCTTCTGCAGGATGCGCGCGACCTCGGTCGAGCCGGTGAACATCACGCCCTGCACACGCGCGTCGGCGACCAGGCTGGCGCCCACCGTCTCGCCGCGTCCCGGCAGCAGCTGCACCGCGGCGCGCGGCACGCCGGCCTGCCACAGCAGGCGCACCGCCTCGGCGGCGACCAGCGGCGTCTGCTCGGCCGGCTTGGCGAGCACCGGGTTGCCGGCCGCGAGCGCGGCCGCCACCTGGCCGGTGAAGATCGCGAGCGGAAAATTCCACGGGCTGATGCACACCATCGTGCCGAGCGCGCGGTGCGTGTCGTTCGAAAAATCGCTGCGCGCCTGCGCCGCATAGAAGCGCAGGAAGTCCACCGCCTCGCGCACTTCGGCAATGGCGTTGGCATAGGTCTTCCCGGCCTCGCGCGCCAGCAGCCCGAGCAGGCGCGGCATCTGTTCTTCGAGCAGGCCGGCGGCGCGCTCGAGCACGGCGGCGCGCTCGGCGGGCGGCGTGGCGGCCCAGGCGCCGGCAGTGCCCGCGGCTTGCGAAACGGCGGATTCGACATCGGCCGGCGTGGCCTCCCGCACCTGCCCGACCACATCGCGATGGTCGGCGGGGTTCAGCACATCGGCCGGTTCGGCTTGCGTGACGGCATCCACCGCCAGCATCGGCCCGGCATGCCAGCCCTCATGCGCGGTGGCCTCCAGGCTCTGGCCCAGCAGGCGCAGGCTGTCGTCGTTCGCGAGATCGAGCCCGCGCGAGTTGCGGCGCTGCGTGCCGTACAGCGCCGCAGGCAGCGCGATGGCCGGATGCGGCAGCCCCACCGTGCCTTCCTGCGCGGCCATGTGTTCCACCGTTGCCACCGGGTCTTCCACCAGCGCTTCGAGCGAAATCGTCGGGTCGGCGATGCGGTTCACGAACGAGGTGTTCGCGCCGTTCTCCAGCAGGCGGCGCACCAGGTAGGCCAGCAGCGTTTCGTGCGTGCCCACGGGCGCATAGATGCGGCACGGCCGCCCGAGCGGGCCGACCACCTGCTCGTACAGCGGCTCGCCCATGCCGTGCAGGCACTGGAACTCGTACTGCCCCGGCTCGTAGCGCGACGGATCGGCCATGGTGTAGATGGCGGCCAGCGTGTGCGCGTTGTGCGTGGCGAACTGCGGGTACACCGCCTCCGGCGCGGCGAGCAGCCTGCGCGCGCAGGCGAGGTAAGACACGTCGGTGTAGGCCTTGCGCGTGTAGACCGGGTAGCCGTCGAGGCCGTCGATCTGCGCGCGCTTGATCTCGCTGTCCCAGTAGGCGCCCTTCACCAGCCGCACCATCAGCCGGTGGCGGCTGCGGCGCGCGAGGTCGATCACGTAGTCGATCACGAAGGGGCAGCGCTTCTGGTAGGCCTGGATCACGAAGCCGATGCCGTTCCAGCCCGCGAGCGCAGGCTCGAAGCACAGGCGCTCCAGCAGGTCGAGCGACAGCTCCAGCCGGTCGGCTTCCTCGGCGTCGATGTTCAGGCCGATGTCGTAGCGCTGCGCCAGCAGCGTCAGTTCGCGCAGCACCGGGTACAGCTCCGCCATCACGCGCGCGTGCTGCGCGCGGCTGTAGCGCGGGTGCAGCGCCGACAGCTTGATGGAGATGCCCGGGCCCTCATACACGCCGCGCGCATCCGAGGCCCTGCCGATCGCGTGAATCGCCTCTTCATAGGCGAGCTTGTAGCGCCTGGCGTCTTCCATGGTGAGCGCGGCCTCGCCCAGCATGTCGTACGAATAGCGAAAGCCCTGCGCCTCCAGTTCGCGCGCGTTGCCCAGCGCCTGCGCGATGGTTTCTCCGGTGACGAACTGCTCGCCCATCATGCGCATCGCCATGTCCACGCCCTTGCGGATCAGCGGCTCGCCGCCCTTGCCGATCAGGCGCGTGAGCACGGCCGACAGGCCGGTCTCGCTGTGCGTGGCCACCAGTTTGCCGGTCAGCAGCAGGCCCCAGGTGGCGGCGTTGACGAACACCGACGGGCTGCGGCCCGCATGCGTCTGCCACTGGCCGTGGGCGATCTTGTCGCGGATCAGCGCGTTGCGCGTCTCGGCATCGGGAATGCGCAGCAGCGCTTCGGCCAGGCACATGAGCGCGACGCCTTCCTGGGACGACAGCGCGTACTCCTGCAGCAGACCCTGCACGAGGCCGGCACGGCCGCTCGCGTTCTTGCGCGAGCGCAGTTGCCGCGCGATGCGATGCGCCAGCGCATGCGCCTCTTCGGCCTGCCCGCGCGGCAGGCGGGCCTGTTCGAGAAGCGGCGGCAATGCCTCGGGTTCGGCGCGGCGCCAGGCCGCGGTGATCTGCTCGCGCAGCGGCGAAGGGCCGGGCGGCAGGCCGTCGGCGAATGCCGCGAACGAGGAGGGCAGGGGGTCGGAGTCGGTGGTGGTGCTCATGGCGGCTCGTGCTGGAGATATGTTGGATGATCTGCGCCTGATCGCCGAATTTGTGTTCGAAGATTTGTTGTTTGGCAGAGTAAATCGCTAGGTTCAGAGCGACTGGCGCAGTCAGGTTCGCAGATGGCGGCAGGCAGAGAATCCGCCATCCATCCCTTTTTGGAATTTCGCGAACATGCCCAGCTGCAGAAGGCTCCTTCTTTTCCTTGCGGCCGCGTGCCTGCCGGTGTGCTGGCCGGCCTATGCGGCGGCAGCCGACTCCTCCGCCTGCACGGCCTCGGCGGCCGCGGAATGCCTGCGCAGCTTCACGCCGGACGGTGCCGCAGGTGCGCTGCACTACTACGCCTCGCTCGATCCCGCAGCCGGCCCGACCAAGGCGCTCATCGCCATGCACGGCCATTCGCGCGACGCCAACAAGACCTTCGAGGCAACGCTGCGCACCGTTCGCAACGCCGGCACGCTGGACGACACGCTGGTCATCGCGCCGCTGTTCCAGGTGCCCGCCGACAAAGCCGCGGCAGGCCGCTGCAACACGCCGGGCCTGCCCGCGCCGCAGCCCGGCGACCTGCTGTGGACCTGCGGCTCCTGGCTCGAAGGCGGCCGTTCGGCATCGGGCAGCCGCATCGGCTCGTTCGCGGTCATGGACGCGCTCGTGGCCGAGCTGGTGCAGCGCTGGCCGGGCCTGCGCACCATCACCATCGCGGGCTTCTCGGCCGGCGGGCAGTTCGTGCAGCGCTATGCCGCCTTCGCGCGGACCGGCGGGACTGCGGGCACGGCGGGCAAGGTCGCCATCCGCTACGTGGTCGCCGACCCGAGCACGTGGCTCTATTTCGACCCGGTGCGCCCTCGGTTCGCACTCGACGGCACGTCGGTCGCGGGATTCGCGGTGCCCGACGCCGCCGCATGCCCCGAAACGAACCGCTGGAAGTACGGCACCGACGACCTGCCCGCGCACCTCGGGCGCGGCGCCGAACAGGCCCGCCGGCAGTACGCGGAAGCCGACATCAGCTACCTCGAAGGCGCGCTCGACAGCAACGATGCCAAGGGCACGGCCTACCGCGTTCTCGACCGCTCCTGCGCGGCGCTCGCGCAAGGCACCTTCCGCCTGCAGCGCGGCCTGGCCTATGCGCAGTACGACCGCTCGGTGCTCGCGCCCGAGAAGCAGCGCCAGGTCGTGGTCGTGCCGGGTTGCGCGCACGACGTGGCCTGCGTCTTTCCTTCGGAAGCCGCGCGTGCCGCATTGATCGGCCCTTCCCGGTGAGGGCGAACTGCCTGGAGGCTTGACTGGGATTCCTTCATGGTGGATATTTCATCCAATATGAAGGAAATCGAAGAAGGCTCATCCGGGCTGAACGACCGCATCGCGCAGCGCGTACGCGACCTGCGCGCGCAGCGCGGCCTTTCGCTCGACGCGCTGGCCACGCACTGCGGCGTGAGCCGTTCCATGATCTCGCTGATCGAGCGCGGCGAAAGCAGTCCCACCGCCGTGCTGCTCGAAAAACTCGCGACCGGTCTCGGCGTGTCGCTGGCCTCGTTGTTCGAGGCGCCGGCGCCCGCCGCCGATCCGGTGTCGCGGCTGGCCGGCCAGCTGCAGTGGCGCGACCCGCACTCCGGCTACGTGCGGCGCAACGTGTCGCCCAGCGGCTTCGCTTCGCCCATACAGATCGTCGAGGTGCTGTTTCCGCCCAAGGCCCGCGTGGCCTACGAAAGCTCGGCGCGCGAGCCGCTCATCCACCAGCAGGTGTGGGTGCTCGACGGCGTCATCGAACTCACGCTGGGCGACGAGAACCACCGGCTTTCCACCGGCGACTGCCTGGCGATGGTGCTGGACCGCCCCATGAGCTACTACAACCCCTCGCGCGAGACCACCCGCTACGCCGTGGTGATCGCGACCCTGCCTTTTTCCTGGAAATGAGCGACATGACCAACTTCGAAGCGCCGCGCATCCGTCTTCTTTCGGCGGTGGATGGTGACCAGCTGCAGGCGCTGGCCGACCTGCTGATCGACTGCGTCGAGGGCGGCGCGTCGGTCAGCTTCATGCATCCGCTCACGCCCGAGCGCGCACAGGCTTTCTGGCGCAACGTGGCCGCGGGCGTCGCCGCCGGCGAGCGCGACTTGCTGGTGGCCGAAGACGCCGAAGGCATCGTCGGCACCGTGCAGGTGGTGCTGGCGCAGCCCGAGAACCAGCCGCACCGCGGCGAGGTTTCCAAGATGCTGGTGCACCGCAGGGCGCGGCGCCGGGGCATCGGCGAGCTGCTGATGCGCGCAGCCGAGCAGCAGGCGCGCGAGCGCGGCAAGACGCTGCTGGTGCTCGACACCTCCAGCCCCGAGGCCGAGCGGCTCTACGTCCGCACGGGTTGGACGCGGGTGGGCAGCGTTCCCGGCTTCGCGCTGCTGCCGCGGGGCGAGCCGTGCGCCACCACCTTTTTCTATCTGGACCTGGCCGGGGCCTAGCGCGCGCCGAACGCCGCGTTCTCGAACAGGTCCTTGAACTCGCGCGGCTGCGAGCGCCAGTACTGGTGCGGCGCCTTCACCTGCGCGCCCAGCTCGGCCGCCGCGTGCCACGGCCAGCGCGGGTCGTACAGCATCGCGCGGGCCAGCGACACCGCGTCGGCCTGCCCGTCGGCAATGATGGCCTCGGCATGGGCCGGCTCGGTGATGAGCCCCACGGCAATGGTCGGCAGCCCGACCTCGGCCTTGATGCGTTGCGCGAACGGCACCTGGTAGCCCGCGCCCAGCGTGATGGCCTGCTGCGGCGACACGCCGCCGCTCGACACATGGATGGCCGCGCAGCCGCGCGCCTTCAGTGCTTGCGAGAACGCGACCGTGCCGTCGAGGTCCCAGCCGCCGGGCACCCAGTCGCTGGCCGACACGCGCACCCACACCGGCCGCTCGGCCGGGAAGGCTTCGCGCACCGCGTCGAACACTTCGAGCGGAAAGCGCATGCGGTTCTCCAGGCTGCCCCCGTATTCATCGTCGCGGTGGTTTGCGATGGGCGACAGGAACTGGTGCAGCAGATAGCCGTGCGCCGCGTGGATCTCGATGCCGTCGATGCCCAGCCGCGCCGCGCGCCGTGCCGCCGCCACGAAGGCATCGCGCACGCGCCGCAGGCCGGCGGCATCGAGTGCGATGGGCGGGTCTTCGGTGGGCGAATGCGGCACGGGCGAGGGCGCATATGCCTTCCATCCGCCGGGCTCGCCGGGGCGGATCTGCTTGCCGCCTTCCCAGGGCGCGCGGCTCGACGCCTTGCGCCCCGCGTGCCCCAGCTGCATGGCGATCTTGATGGGCGAAAAAGCGCGCGTGGCATGCAGCACCCGCGCCAGGCCTTCTTCATTGGCATCGGAATAAAGGCCGAGGTCGCCGGGGGAGATGCGCCCTTCGGCCTCCACTGCCGTCGCTTCGATGATCAGCAGCCCCGCGCCGGAAAGCGCCAGGTGGCCGAGGTGGATCAGATGCCAGTCGCCCGGCGTGCCCTCCGTGGCGGAGTACTGGCACATCGGCGCGATGATGATGCGGTTATCTATCTCAAGCTGGTCGAGCTTCAGGGGCTCGAACAGGCGGGGCGGGAATGTTGGTTGACTCATGATGACGATGCGGCTCCACAGGAGCGGCAATTCTGCGGCGCGGGCGCGATTCGCATGCCGGCCGGCGCAGAAGCCTTGCGGCTCGATGCGGTATCGAATGCGTGTGTGTCGGATGCCTTCAGGGCGTGCTCACGCCGACGGGGTGCCTTGCTCCGCGAATGTCCCCCGCCCTTCGGGCTCCTCCTTTATTTCGCTGCGCAAGGCACCCCATCGGCGTGAGCGTTCGTGCTGCTGTGGAAGCTGCATTTGTTGGCGCTCTGGGGGACTTCGTGCTTTGTCGAGCGGCTGTTTCGCCGGGTTCTTCGCTAGAGTGGATGCCCCTGTCACTCGATGTCCCACCAAGGGGAGAAGGAAGCCAACACACCCAACACCGAAATGTTCGAAGGCTGCTTGCCTCGCGGCAGGTCGTCGGTGCGAAAGCAGCGACGCAAATGCGAGGTATCAAAAGGCGACGGCCGAGGTGTATCGAGCACCCCGACCGTCTAACCAAGTTCGTGCAACCACCTTGGAAGGAACCGCACAAAAATGGCTACCAAGACTATAGCCCGGCCAACTACGCCGGTAGCTTCGAAGACAACGCCCAAGACCCGGCGGATCTTCTCGAAAACACCCTCTCGCAACTCGAAGCCCTGCTGTGGGTCTGCCATGGCGAAGGCATCGACTGGCACAACGGTGAAGGGCCTCGGCAACTGGACAACCTGCTCTGGCTTGCGGCTGATATGGCTCGCAAGGCGGGGGAGCTGTTTCAGGTGAGCGAGACGGCGCGACGCGCAGCGCCTGAGACCGGCGGCTAGCGGCTGGCGCGCTCTGATGGGTTGCCTAGCCGGGTAGCTTTGCCGCAAGCACGTCGACACTTTGAATGGATGGCGGCTCGGAGAACAACTCCCCCGCCTGTGCCATCAAAGCCGCCGCAACCTTGCCCGACAGATGCGCTTGGCGGCCTGCGTCATCCGGAAAGGCATCGAAGATTCCGAAGGTCGACGGCCCAAGGCGAATGCCGAACCAGGCGGTAGTGGCTGGCTCTTCCATGACGAGAGGAAGACCACCCTTGAGAAAACTCTCGACCTCTTTCTCTTTCCCGGGCTTCGCTTCCAGGCGAACGAACAACGCGACTGTGACCATGACATGCTTCCTTTCTTTCAAAAAATGCGACCGGTCCTGGTCGCATAGGGAATCGCAGTCTGCGCCATTTCAATGTCCATGTTGCCGACTATTTTTGGTTCATCGGCGCTCGCCGTTCGTAAAAAGCTCAGCGGCGCACCCGCGCATATCCATCTGCAACTCGTCCCAGCGTTCGAACCCCCAACGCCACAGCCGCACTCACCGTGCGCAGGACGCCGGGTGCTCCCCTCAGCGAATGTCCTCCGCCCATCCTTTATTTCGCTGCGCAGGCCACCTCATCGGCGTGAGCGTTCGGTGCTGCCGTGGAAGGTATGCCACGGCGAAGGCATCGACTGGCACAACGGTGCAGCGCCTCGGCACTGGGCAATCTGCTCTGGCTTGCGGCTGATATGGCTCGCAAGGCGGGAGAGCTGTTTCAGGTGAGCGAGAAAGCGCGACGCGGAGCGCCCGAGCCCGGCTGACAGCGGTCGATCTGCGGGCCGCAGATTCAGGTGCGACAGCTGAAGCTTCCGTGATGGAGGAAATTCGGCTTGATTGAGGTGGCTTGTGGGTCTGTGGCCCAACCAGCCATTCAGCTGGCCACTTGGATGAACCCCGTAAGCTTTGGAGGGCAGGACTTGCAGGTTTGCGCGTCTCGCTGCCCGCCAGCTTGCTCCAAGTACTCGACAAACCCGTCGAAGGCATCTAACAAGGGCTGGAACCGCTCCGCGTCTCCTTCCAGTTGGCTCAAGGCGTAGCAGGTCGCCTCCAGCGTGGACAGTTGGTCGGGTCCATGGGCTTTGCGGATACGGTAGTGCGAAGGCGGCAGGTTGCGCAGGGCCAAGCGGGGCAACTGTTGCAGTGGCGGACTTTGGTAAAGCATCTTTCGGCTTTTGCGCCAGGTGCCGTCCAGCACGACCAGACGCAGGCGCGACTGGGCTTGCAGCCACTCGGGCGGTAGCTGGGGTGGGACCCGCAAGTCCGGGGCGGTATCTTGCAGACTGTCCGGGTACAGCAGCAGCGTGTGCTTCCCGTCCACCGGCCAGACCGGCACGGCGAATGCCTCACCCACCACCAGGCGGCAGTGCGCCAAGCTGAGATGCAGCAGGCGCGCACTGCCTTTGGCTTGGTGTACCTCCAGCGGGTGCTGCAGCACCAGTACCTCCACCGCATGGGAGATGGGCGCGACCCAGCGGCAAATGCAGCCGCTCAGCGGACGCAGGCAAGCGGTGCATTTGGCGCGTGGGGCTAGAGCGGCGGACATGGCTGGAGTTTATTCAGTGTGCCTAGCTAGACAGTGCATGGAGGGAGATGTCTTTTGGCTTTGGCGAGACCGGCAGCTTTGGACAATGTGGGAAGACCGCGGTGGGGCCATTGCGGAAGTGCGCAGCGCTCGAAAGCTGCCGTTCGCGCCTCGAATTTTGATGGCCCCGAAGCGATGGCTCCGCGTTTGGCAAAGCCATCGTTGGTAAGGACTGCTTTCAGTGCATCTCCGCCAATGCCTCCTTGACCCCCTGTTCCCGCAGCGGTGTATCGCCGCCTTCCAAGTGCAGAGCGGCATCCGAAGGTACGGGCGTCGCACAATCCTTGTGAATCACGCCGTCTTTCATCACGAGCTGCACCTTGGCCGGATCGGTGAGCAACGAAAGATCTTGCAGCGGATCGCCGTCGACCAGCACGATGTCCGCCAGGAAGCCCGCCTTCAACTGCCCCAGCTCGTCGGGCCGGAGCATGATCTGGCCGCCCAGCCGTGTAGCCGCCATCAGCGCTTCCTTCGGCGTCATGCCGATGTAGTCGACGAAATATTGCAGGTCGTTGGCGTTGGTGCCGTGCGGCATCCAGGCAAAGCCGTAGTCACCGCCGGGCAGGATGCGGATGCCGCGCTTGTGCATTTCGCGCAGTGAAGCCGATGCCACCTCCAGCTCGCGCTTGTAGCCCATCTGCGTCGCCACGGCTTCGGTGATGCCGTATTCGGCCGCGTTGTAAGTCGTGCGAATGAGCCAGCCGATGCCGGGCGCCACGAAATGCCGGTCTTTTGCCTCTTCGAGCATGTCAAGTGCTTCGGCATCTGCGAAGCTGGCGTGATAGACCATCTCGATGCCGTGGCGCACGCACTGCTTGACCGACTCGCTCGAGCGCGCGTGCGCAGCCATGCGTTTGCCGTAGCGCTTGGCCTCTTGCGCGAGCATGGCCACCTCGTCTTCCGCGAAAGGTGACATCTCGGCGGGCAGGCCAGCAATGTACTCGCCCGACAGATTGATTTTCAGGTGATCGACACCGTACTTGATGAAGGTGCGCGCCGACTTGCGGATCTCTTCGGGGCCGCTGCACACGCTGCCGAAGCTGAGTTCTTCGAACTTCATGTGTGGCAGCGTGTTGTCGCCCAACGCGCCGATGGTGGTGATCTCCTGGCTGCCGGCCAAGTAGCGCGGGCCTGGGAACTCGCCTGCTTCAATGGCATTGCGCAGCACCACGTCCAGGCGCGGCTTGGCTGCGGCTGCGCCAATCGCCGAGGTCCAGCCCATGTCCAGGTAGCGCTTGGCGACGCGCACGCACCAGAGCATGTGTTCTTCGGGCGGCATGAACTGGATGGCCGCGAGCGAGGGTTGGTCATTCCACGAAAAGTGCGTGTGGGCCTCGGTCATGCCGGGCATGAGGAAGCGCCCCTTTCCGTCGATCACGCGCGCGTCATCGGTGCTCACGCGCTTCGGAAAGCGAGCGACTTCTACGATGCGCTTTCCTTCGACGAGAAGGTCACCGGTAAAAGGGTCTTCGCCCGTGCCGTCGAAGATGCGGACATTGGTGAATGCAATACGGGTCATCGTTGTCTCCTCCGGCATGCGGTGCCGGCAATGGGTTGTCGAAATGGAGTCTCGCGACGTCTCAGCGGAGTGCCGCGTAGAAGGCTTCGAGTTCTTGTATGCAGCGCTGCGGCTGCTCGAAAGTCGTCCAGTGACCGCACCCGTCGAGGATGACGAGGCGGCTGCCGGCGATGCGTTCCTGCATGGCGCGGACGTTTGCCGCCGGGGCTACTCCGTCTTGGTCGCCGGTGACCAAGAGCGTCGGCACATCAAGGCGTTCGAGCGCGGCCGACTGCGCATCGGCGAGCGCCGCACAGCTCTGCGCGTAACCCTCGGGCGACTGGCGCATCACGCTCTCACGCACCAGCGCGAGCACCGCCGGTTGCTGCTCCTTCGTTCGCGTGCTCGTCGCGCCCTTCACGATGGCGTCGGCGATCTCCTGCATGGCCGACACACCGCCCCGCGCCGCGTTGGCCCGGGCCGCGATGTTGGGGCGCGCGGCATCGGGAGGCGCAGCCAGCGGGCCGAAGAGTGCCAGCGATTTCACTGTACCGGGATCGCGCAGTGCCAAGTGTTGAGCGACGATCGTGCCCATCGAGTGCGCCATCACATGCACCGACCCGATGCCGAGCTCCGCAAGCAGCTGCGACATTGCATCCACGTAGCCCTTGATTGACAAAGCCTTTCCGTCAGCCGGCAGTGGCGATCTCGCGCTGCCTGGCAGGTCGGGCCTGATACGGCGAAAACCGCCAAGCGCCGGCAACAGTGGGGTCCAGTTGTTCGATGAGCCGCCGAGTCCGTGGATGCACAGCAGCGCCTCGCCTTCACCGTCGATCTCGACAGTCAGGCCGTTCAGAACATGAGTCGTCATGCGCAGCCTTTCAGACGAACTTGTTTTCGATGGCGCCGAGCCGGTCGATCTCGACTCGCACCACGTCACCTGCACGCAGGTAGCGCGGCGGGCTCATGCCCATGCCCACGCCTGCCGGTGTGCCGGTCGCGATCACGTCACCGGGGTAGAGCGTGATGCCGCGCGAGATGGTCTCGATCAGCGTCGGGATGTCGAAGATCATGTTCTCGGTCGGCCCGTCCTGGCGCAGCTCGCCGTTGACCCAGCAGCGCACCCGCGTCTTCGTGCCGTCGAACTCGTCGGCCGTGACGATCCATGGGCCCATAGGGCAGAAGGTGTCGAAGGACTTTCCCATGTCCCACTGCCCGTGGCGCATCTGCACATCGCGCGCGGTCACGTCGTTGACGACTGTGTAGCCGAAAACGTGCGCCATCGCAGCTGCGCGCGTGATGTTCTTGCCGCCCTTGCCGATGATGACGGCCAGTTCGGCTTCGTAGTCGATCTGCGTCGACACCTCGGAAGGCACGAGCACGTCGTCGTGCGGGCCGACAACGCACTCGGGCACCTTGGTGAAGACGATGGGCCATTCGTCGGTCCTGGCCGCGTTGTCCTTGAACACCGAAGCAGACAGTTCTTTGGCGTGCGCATGGTAGTTGCGCCCCACGCACCAGAGGTTGCGTCGCGGCTTGGGCAGTGGCGCATCAAGCACCACGTCGCCCAGGTTGACTGCGGGACCGGCTGGCTCCGGAAGCGGGCCGCCCTCGGCCAGGGTTTCGATCAGCGTCAGCACGCCGGTGTCCGCCTGGGCCTGTGTGAGCTTCAGCGGGGTGACGGTCGTGCCGTCGGCGGAAACGAGGCCGACCTTGCGGTGTCCCTCGCTCGTGAAAGTGGCGATTCGCATGAGGTTTGCTCCTGTGTTTTTGCGATGCGCCAACTTTAAAAATTGTGGCCCAGGAGCGCTTATCGACCGATCCGGCGACGTATCGAATCGTCTGGTGTCGTTCTAAGGACTTACCCGGGGCGCTGTGTTGGCCCGATGCGTGCGAGGGAACAATCGCCGCAAACGACTTCGATGAGAGACAGATGCAGGAAGCCTATGCACTCCATGAAGGCGCGTTCGGCACGGCAATCGTCCTGGAGGCGAGCGCCAACCTGGTGTCGCATGCTCATTCGGAAACACAGCTCGCCCTATGGCTGGGCGGTGCGCGCGCCTGTGCCCATGTGGGCTCTGAGGTCGTGCCTTACGGCGAAGGCGTGGCTTTGGGTGTGAACGCTTTCGAGGCGCATGACATGGTGCGGCTGGAAGACAGCGGATCAAGCCTCTTCATCGTCTTCATGATCAAAAAGGACTGGCTCGACGACCTCAGCCAGGCAAAGGATCGGAGCTTTCGGTTCCCGTCTCCGCGAGTTCTCATCAGCGACGCGTTGCGGCGTTCATGCTGGCGGGTGCTGGACCTAATGATCTCCGCCGGTGCAGGGCGCGAGCAGGTGGACAAGGAGGTGGAGCGCTTACTGGAGGCCGCCATCGCTGCATCCACGACGGGCGCGGATGCCGCTCCGGTGCCCGGGGGCATCGGCGTGACGCTGGACCATCGCCTGCGCGCCGCCATCGCTCACATGCGCACGCATGTCTCCGAGAAAACGAGCATCGACGAGATCGCCGCAAAGGTCGGGTTGTCGCGCGCGCATTTCTTCGCGCTGTTCCGCGATCAGTTGCACACGACGCCGCAGGTGTTCTGGAGCGGCGTGCGCGTCGAGGAAGCCATGCGCCGCGTCAGCGAAGGCGGCGAGTTGACCGACGTCGCGCTCGACCTGGGCTTCTCGGCGCCGGGCAATTTCTCGCGCTTCTTCAAGGAACACACCGGCATCTCGCCGTCGATCTTCAAGCGGGCCACGCGCGCTCCGTATCCTGTCACCGTCACAGGCATCCCGCGCGAGGGACAGTCTTCGTAGGCGTGCTTTCAGGTTTCAGGATCTAAAGCGGCGAACAGTGAGGCGGTAAGTCGGTCCGTTTTGGATCGCAAATCAAACGATGCCAACGAATGACCGGTTGAATCCGCCGCCGGATCCTGCCACAGGGGCGAGACAGCTAGATGCCTAGAACGGTCATGTGACTCTTAGTGCCGAGCATAGGCTGTCACGAGAATCGGTAGAAAACCTTGTTGCCCCATTCCGTATCGAAGCCATCCAGCACCTTCCCGTGCTCGACACCAGTGATGATGGGCGAAGCTTGGCTTCGCAAGTCTGCCTCGATTGCATGGCGCACACCTTCCCAGCGGAGGACGTGCATGAGGTATGCCAACGGCTCGCTGCTGATCTGCCGGTCGCGGAACAGACGGATCAGCAGCTGCTCAATGGCCTCGCGGTCTTGTGGTGCAGATTCGATGTGCGCAAGGCAGCGGCGGTAGAACGGCTCAGCCTGATCGAAAGAAAACTTCGTATCGAGAACATGCTCCGCCTGGAGCAACTCGTCGCGCACTTGCAATTCAATCATTCCGTTTCCTCAACCTCTGCTTCTGGCCATGTACGGCTGTCGCGAGTCACCGCCTATTTTGGGGGGAGAACAGGAGCCAACCCGTTCAGCCAAGGCATTTCGTACCAAGTCACGTGGCGTTCAAAAGCGGCGCACTCCTCTGGTGTCAACCACACGCCATGGGCCTCGACGCCGAAGGAGGAGCCGTCTGCCAATTTCACTGCCTTGGCGATGCCGAAGAGGTCGCCTTTCACTAAAAGCTCCCGGGGTACGACGGCTGTGACGAACACTCGCTCCTCGACGCCCTCGCATTGGCCGACTTCACACAGCACGTATGTGCGAGCACCGTCGCGCCGTTGGACCAACACCAGCTGATAGTCCTGACCTTCAGCGACATCGCCACGCTTCCACATAGTCCCTTCTCCGTGAAAATTCTGAGCAGTCATCGAACGGCCGGTTCTGGCCGACTGTAGCCGGTCGCTCTGCCGTCGCGAAGGCTCAAAGCAGGCCTTACAAGTGACTCGCTATGTCCTCGGCTCTAGCGCCCGGTTGACCGCGTACCAGAATGCGGCTGCCCCAGCATCGCCAGCGTCCTTGGCTTTCTCAGACAGGCGCAGCGCATACCTGTGTGCATCTCGTCCGTGGCGAATCGCCAGCTCGTGCGACTCACGACCTACTTTGACATAGTCCACTGTTGCAGGTACTGGGCAATTTTCTGGCTTCATGGCGAAGGTCCGGTTGTGGCCGGAAGCACTCTAGACATCGAGGGCTCGCTGCCTGCGGATCTGACGTTTCTGCTCGGCACTGGGTGGCTTGTAGGCGCCGGAAAGACGGCGTCGGAGCGACTTCAACGCGGCGGATTTTGCGCGCCTTACGGTCGGGTCGGTCACCGTCTGCGCCTCTGCCCACTCCAGCGCTCCCTCTATTGGAGCCCCTCTCAAGGCACATAGGCAAAGTGTCTGCTGATGTGATGTGGTGGCGCTGGCGAATGTCTCGATCACCAGGTCTCTCAACTTCTCCTGCTGATCTTGCGGCAGTACCAGACCGTCGTCGAAACTCGTCAACGTATTCAGCGCGCTGAGCGCTTGCCAGAATGGATCGCTTGGCTCGTCTGAAAGCGCAGTGGTCGACATGCAGTAGTCCAACAGAGCCGTGACGCAAGACGCGGTGCGAACTTGCTCAAGAACCGCAATGGCAAACGTCGCGAGCGTCCGATCGGTCAGCAAGTGCTGCAGCGACGCAACGCCGCCGCGGCCGTACGCGACGCAGGCCACGGCCCAGCGCGCGAGCGGCGCCACCCTCGAGCCGTCCTCAAGCAGACCGTCTTCGTGCCATCCGTGTTGCTTGGACAGCCGCTCAATCTCATCGGCGCCGTCAGCGCCATACGCCAGAGAAAACCGAATCAAATCTTCTGGATGAACCGAGCCACCGTAGGACAGCGGTCCGGGGCCCTTGGCGGCCTTGCGAGCAAGATCATTGAATTTCATCGGAATTCGGTACGCATGCTTTTGTAGCCGTCGTGTCGTTTGCCAGCTCGCCGTGATGAGAGTCCGGACTTGGCCGACTGTAGCCTGTGTCAGCCATCGCAAAAGCCCCTTCGGGGCCGCTCGGCGTATGGCAGACTCGCCGCGATTCAACTTCAGGCTGACGGCGGTCAAGTGAGCACTTCTGAGATTTTCCTGATCGCGATGCTGATCATCTTTTCGCTCCCATATCTGGTGTGGCGTCTTGGTCGAACCGATTATTTCGCGCCGCTTGTCGTGGTGCAGATCATCACGGGCATCGTGCTTGGCCCGGGCGTGCTGGGGGCGATGTTCCCCGACTACTACAAGTTCGTCTTCAACGGGCCGGTGATCCAGTCGCTCAATGGAGTCGCGCAGTGGGCCGTGATGATGTTCGTCTGGATCGCAGGCATCGAGCTGGATCTGCGCAAGGCTTGGGAGCATCGTCGCGAGAGCGGGATCACGGCTGGCCTTGCGCTTGGCGTGCCTCTTGTCTTTGGCGCGGCGGCGGCACTGGCGCTGCTTTCCTATCCAGGCTGGATAGGGGCGAAGGCGACGCATTGGCAGTTCGTGCTGGGCATTGGCATGTCGTGCGCCGTGACCGCGTTGCCGATCCTGATTCTGCTGATGGAGAAGCTGCAGATTCTTCGCCAGCCAATCGGCCAGCGCATCCTGCGCTACGCGAGCCTGGACGACATCGCCATCTGGGGTGTGCTGGCGCTGATTCTCATGGACTGGGGGCGGGTGGGCAAGCAGGCTGGCTTCCTCGTGGTCTTCGCAGTCTCCGCGGCCGCGTTTCGCTGGCTGATGGTGCGCGTGCCCGAGCGCGACCGGTGGTATGCGGGTCTTATCTGGCTTGCGGCCTGCGGTCTGGGCGCCGACTGGTGCGGCCTGCACTACATGGTCGGCGCATTCATTGCCGGCGCGGTGATGGACGGGGAGTGGTTCGATCAGGAGCAAATGGACTGGCTGCGCCACAACGTCCTGTTGGTGGTGATGCCGGTCTTTTTCCTGAGCACCGGACTGCGCACCAACTGGCAGGTGGGCGGCACGGCGGTCTTCCTGGTCGCGGCGGTACTGCTGGTGGCCTCGGTGGCCGGCAAGCTCATCGGACTCGGCATGGCCGGCCGGCTGTTGAAATGGCAGCCGGGCGAGGGCTCTCTGATCGGTTGGCTGCTCCAGACCAAAGCCCTCATCATGATCATCTTCGCCAACGTCCTGCTGGACAAGGCGATCATCACCAACGAGACCTTTACGGCGCTTCTCGTCATGGCAGTTGCGAGCACCATGCTGACCGTGCCCGCGGTGACGCCAAAGCTCCGGAGGATGCAAGAGATCGTGTTTCGCTCGCGTTGACCGGTCCCGCTCGTCGGCTCGTCCTCGCGGTGGTCTTGGGCAAGCCACGCTTCCTGTGAGCGTCAGCTATTGATTGGCCGTCGACAAGGCCAATCCCATGGATTGACGGGATGGCAAGCCGCGCAACGCCCTGTCATCATTCGCCGCTGCATGAACATCGATCCGAACCCCCTCGCCGATCTGTTGAACCGAGCCAGGCAAGCCCTGGCGGACCCGGCGGGCATGCTGCCGGTAGCGAACCCCGCCACCCCGGAGGCCGGATGCGTCGTGTTCTTTGCCACCGGCGAAGGCGGCAGCCGCGCCCGCGTGGCATCCGGCCGTGGCGCCGACGTCGAGGCCGCATGGCAAGCCGCCGCCGAAGCCATCGCGGCGCAGGCCGCCCGCGGCGAAAACCCGCCGCAACGCCTGCGCGCCGAAGTCGTCGACAAAGTCAGCCCCATGCGCTGGCGCGAGCTCAAGGCGAAGTTGGCGCAAACCAAGCGCAACTACTTCAACGAAGGCATCGCCTTCGACGCGCGCTTCGAGATGGCCCTGCTCGCGCAGGAAATGCACGGCGGCGCGGTGCTCTACAACGGCGACGTCGACCACGCCGAGCCCAACCCCGGCAACCTGCACCTGCTTAGCAAACGCCGCTTCGGCCGCGAGATCGACTTTCCGGCGGACGACGAAACGCCCGTCTGGTGCTTCACCACCCGCGCCGTGTACGTCGACGCCAAGGGCGCATGGCCCATCACCGCCGAAGGGCAGGCGGCGGGCTTTCGCACCCTCACCGACTGGAACGCGCCGCAGATCCGCACGCTCATCGAAGACGCCAGCACCTACCTCGCCGCCCAGGTCAAGCCCACGGGCGAGTTCGACTACGGCTGGTTTCCCTGCTTCGACCGCCTCATTCCCACCTACAACACGCTGCGCCACGCAAGCTCGACCTACGCCATGCTCGAGGCCTGGGAGCTCACGCGCGACGACACTCTGAAAGCGTCCATCGACCGCTCGATCGGCTTCCTCACGGGCACGCTGATCCGCCCGGCCGTGCTGCCCGACGGCACGCGCGCGGCCTACCTGCTGGACATCGGCAACGAGATCAAGCTCGGCGGCAGCGCCGTGTGCCTGCTCGCGCTGGTCAAGTACACGGAGCTCACGGGCGACAGGCAGTTCCTGCCGCTGCTGGAGCAGCTCGCGCTCGGCATCCGCCACATGCAGGACGCGGAGACCGGCAGCTTCGTGCACGTGCTGAATGCGCCCGCGCTCGACGTGAAGGACAAGTTCCGCGTCATCTACTACGACGGCGAGGCCGCATTCGGCCTCATGCGGCTGTACGGCCTCACGCGCGACGCGCGCTGGCTCGCGGTGGTCGAGAAAGCCTTCGAGCATTTCATCGCGGCCGAGCACTGGCGCGCGCACGACCACTGGCTGAGCTACTGCGTCAACGAGCTCACCCGCTACCGGCCCGAAACGCGCTACTACCAGTTCGGCCTGCGCAACGTGGCGGGCTACCTGGACTTCGTGCTCGAGCGCATCACCACCTTCCCCACGCTGCTCGAGCTGATGATGGCCGCGCGCGACATGGTGCTGCGGCTCGAAGCCGACCCGGCCCTGCGCCCGCTGCTGGCCGAACTCGACCGCGACAAGTTCGACCGCGCGCTGGCCTACCGCGCGCGCTACCTCGCCAACGGCCACTTCTGGCCCGAGCTGGCGATGTTCTTCCGCAACCCCGACCGCATCGCGGGCTCGTTCTTCATCAAGCACCACAGCTTCCGGGTGCGCATCGACGACGTGGAGCACTACCTGTCGGGCTACATGGCCTATCACCGCATGCTGAAGGCGAGCGAGGGCCTGCAGCAAGGGCGGCGCGCCGGCACGGTCGCATGGGGCGGCGACGTGAACCTGGGGCGGCGCCAGCACTTCCGCATGCACGAGCTGGGCGGCGCGCGCAGGATGCTCGGCGACATCGCCGCGCTGCGCGATGCCGACTTGCGCATCGTCAATCTCGAATGCGTGGTCGCCACCACGGGAGAGCAGGGCGTGGACAAGGGCGAGGCCGGGCCGTACTACTACCGCGCGCGGCCCGAGATGCTCGCGGTGCTGACCGAGGCCGGCATCGGCATGGTCGCCACCGCCAACAACCACAGCGGCGACTACGGCGCCGAGGCGCTGCTGGAGCAGCGGGCGCACCTCGACGCCGCCGGCATCGCCCATGCCGGCACCGGCCGCACGCTGGAGGCCGCGTTGCGCCCCGCGTTCCGCAGTGCGGGCGGCGTGCGCGTGGCGCTGTTCTCGCTCGACGCCACGCAGCCGCGCTTTGCCGCCACCGCCGAACGCGCGGGCGCCGCCTGGCTGCCGCTCGACGACCCCGCCGCATGGAGCGCCGAGCTCGCCCCGCGCATCGAAGCCGCGCGCCGCGAGGCCGACGTGGTGCTGGTGGCGGTGCACTGGGGCGCCAACCTGGAGACCGAGCCTACGGCGGCCGAGATCGCCGTCGGCCATGCCATCGTCGATGCGGGCGCGGACGCGGTGCTCGGCACTTCGGCGCATGTGCTGCAGGGCATCGAGGTCTATCGCGGCCGGCCGATCCTGCATGACGCGGGCGACCTGCTGTTCGACTCCGTGCGCAACGACTTCGGCGACTCGGGCGTGTTCACGCTGGCGCTGGGCCTGCACGGCGTGGAGGCGGTGGTGTTCACGCCGGTCGGCGTCGGCTACGGCTTTTCGCGCCAGCTGGCGGGCGCGGAGGCCGAGGCGCTCGGCGCGCGCTTCGCGGCGCAATGCCGCGCGCTCGGGACGGAACTGGCGGTGGCGCAGGATGGCCGCTGCACGCTGCGGCTGTCGCCGCCGCAGCGCCCGGTGTTCCAGGCCGACCCGGCCGCGGCCGAGGCGCCGCCCTCCCGGCCCGCGCGGCCCACGCCGGTCGTCGGCCCGGTGCGCGCGCCGCGCTCCGAATGGCTGGTCGATGCGGTGCCGTTCGACGCACACATCAAGCCGCTGCAGTTCGGCCCGCTGCGCCTGCTGGGGCTGCGCATCGCGCCCCGGCAGATCGCCGGGCGGCGCATGCTGTGGGTCGAGTCTTTCTGGTGCGCCGACGAGCCCGTGGCGGCCGACCTGCGGCTGCAGTTCCGCGCGCTGCCGATGCGCAGCCGCACGATGCCGCCTTGGGGCGAGGGCATGGACCACGACCCCTGCGACTGGATGTGGCCCACCAGCCGCTGGGAGCCCGGGCGCATCTACCGCGACCGCTACGGCCTGCGCCCGCCGCGCGCCGGCCTGCTCGAAAGCGACGTGCTGCAGATCGAGGTGCGCCTGCGCGGCAGCCTGCCCGGCCTGCCGCCAGAAATATCGAGCGCACGGCGCCTGCCTGTGTGGTGCGGCCTGCGCGTGCCGGAACTTCCTGTGCCGCTGCCCGAGCGCCCCGCGCCCGTGCTGGCTGCAGACCGCCTGGGCGAGGGCAACGAGCCCGCGCCGGTGTGGACCGCCGCGCAGCTGCAGCAGGTCACGGGCGGCCGCTGGCTGGTGGAGCCGCCCCCGGGCTGGTTCGTGAACTCGGTGGTGCGCGGGCCCACCCACATGTCGATGCTGCCGGCGCCGTCGCTCTTCGTGGCTTCCGACTACCGCACGCTCGCCGTGCACGAGAGCTACAGCAAGCCGCGTACCGACAACTGGGACCGCCACCTCGAACTCCCCAGGCTGCAGCAAGCGCTGGCCGGCGCCGTGGTCGCGCACGAGGTCGATGGGCTGGACGCGGACTTCCCGCTGCTGAAGGTGGACGACCCGATTGCCGCGATGCTCGCGCTGGGCGCCGCCGCGCGGGCGCGCTACAAGGGCCTGCTGGTGGGCGTGACCGGCACGGTGGGCAAGTCGTCCACCATCGCCATGCTGCGCGACCTGCTGCCCGAACGCGCGCGCGTGCACACCACCATCGACAACTACAACTCGCGCGTCGGCGTGCCGGCCATGCTGGCCAACCTGGCGGCAGACGCCGACGTGTGCATCCTCGAAATGGCGCAGAGCGGCCTGTGGATGGAGCGCGGGCCCATATCGCTGGTGGCGCGGCCGCACGTGGCCGTCATCACCGAGATCGGGCTGTCGCAGACCCGGCAGGCCTCGACGCTGGAGCTCACGGCCGAATACAAGTCGCGCATCTTCCTGGGCCTGGAGCCCGGCGGCGTGGCCATCGTGCCCGACCACATCGCCTGCCTGCAGCAGGTGGTGCAGGCGGCGGCGCGAACGGCCGGCGCGATCTGGGTGGTGGGCCCGGGGCCCGACGCCAACATCCGCATCGTCGATACGCAGCCCGAGCCCGGCGGCGGCTGCCGCGTGCGCATCGCGATGGCGGGGCGCACCGTGGCGTATTCGTTCCCGCTGCACAGCGCGGGGCTGGTGCGCAATTCGGCGCTGGCCTTCGCGGCCCTGGTGGCCATGGGCTTCGACGCCGAAGCCGCCTGCGCGCGCATGCCGCATGTGCGCCTGCCGGCCTCGGTGATGCAGGTGCATCCGCTGCGCACGCAGGCCGGCGTGCAGGCCACGCTGATCGACGACAGCTGGAACGCCGAGGTCCTGTCGATGCGCAATGCCATGGAGTTCGTGCGCGGCTTCCAGCACGCGGCGCAGGGCCCGGTCGTGCGCAAGATCGGCGTGCTGGGCCGCATCATCAACCTCGACAAGGACGCCGAGGCCATGCACCGCAGCCTGGCCGCGCCGCTGCTGCAGTCGGGCATCGCGCACGTGGTGACGCACGGCGACGAGATGCGCTGGCTGCGCGAGGAAGTGCCGGCCGAGCTGCTCGGCCCGCACTTCGACGACGCGGCTCAGCTCGCGGGCTACCTGGGCGCCTTCCTGCGCGACGGCGACCTGGTGCTGGTGAAGGGCGACCGCATCGGGTCCGACTTCGGCGAGGTGCCCGTGCTGCTGCGCAAGCTATGAGCATGCTCGGCTACCTGCGGCGGCACGCCCGCGGCGCCTTCGTCGTGCTGTGCGCGCTGGCGCAGGCCGCCTGCGCGCAGCGCACCGGCCCCGACGTGCCGCGCCCCTTTGCCGCCGGCAACGACGAGGTGCTGCACTGGAACCAGCCCGCCGACCGCGCGAGCTGCCCCGACCGTGCCGGCTACCTGTGGGTGCAGCCGGTCGAGGGGCCGGCGTGCATCCGCTACTTCGCGAGCGACGACATCGACGGCGCGCGCATCGCCATCGTGCAGTTCTCGGGCGACCGCGACAGCGTGATGGACCAGGCGCCCACGCGCATTCCCGGCAACACCGAGCCGCTGCGCACGCTCGACGCGCAGCGCAGCCGCGACCGCGCCGGCGTGCCCTGGGTCTTCGTCGCGCGGCCGGGCACCTACGGCTCGTCGGGCGACCACCGCAAGCGCCGCGAGCTGGTGGAGTTCCATGCGCTGGACGCCGCGCTCGACGCGCTGATGCAGCGCCACAAGCTGCAGCGCATCGTCATCCTCGGCCACAGCGGCGGCGCCACGGCGGGCGCCGCGCTGCTCACGCTGGGGCGCACGCGCGTGGCCTGCGCCGTGCTGACATCGGGCGCCTTCGGGCTGCTGGAGCGCGCGACGCTGCTGGGCCGCTCGAACGGCGGGCGCACCGACACCACCGGCAGCGCGCAGTTCTACGACCCGCTCGACCACGTGGGCGGCATCGCGCGCGACCCGTCGCGGCGCATCGTGCTGATCGGCAACCGCGACGACCGCAACACGCCCTTCGCGCTGCAGCAGCGCTTTGCCGACGCGGTGGGCAAGGCCGGGCACCGCGTGGAGATCCGCACGCACGCGGCCGAGCCGCCCGAATATCACGACCTCACCGACCGCATCGGCCTGCGCACCGCCTCGCTGTGCGCGCGCGAGGCGCTGTTTCCCCAGCTTCCAGAACGCACACCCCCATGAGCAGCTCCATCACCTCGCGCGCCTACGGCCGCATGCCCGACGGCCGCGCCGTGACCGAATACACGCTCGACAACGGCCGGGGCCTGAGCCTGAGCGCCATCAACCTCGGCGGCATCGTCACCGCGCTGCGCGTGCCCGACCGGCACGGGCAGCCCGCGAACATCGTGCTGGGGCTGCCGTCGCTGGCCGAATACCTGAAGCCGCATCCGCACTTCGGCACCATCGTCGGCCGCTTCGCGAACCGTATCGCGGCAGGGCGCTTCACGCTCGACGGCGTGGCTCGGCAACTCGTGCTGAACGACGGCCCCAACTCGCTGCACGGCGGCGCGAAGGGCTTCGGCACGCGCTTCTGGGACATCGTGCCGCTGACGGTGCAAGAGGCCGGCGGCGACATCGCCATCGAGCTGCGCTACACCAGCCCCGATGGCGAAGAGGGCTACCCCGGCGAACTGCGGGCCACGGTGCGCTACACCCTGAGCGCGACGGCGAACACCTGGCGCATCGACTACAGCGCACTGGCCGACCGGCCCACGGTGCTGAACCTGAGCCATCACGACTACTTCAACCTTGCAGGAAATGCCGGCGGCTCTGTCATGGACCACCGGCTCACGCTGCCGGCAAGCCGCTATTGCCCGGTCGATGCCACGCTCATACCGACCGGCCTGGCCGACGTGGCCGGCACGCCGTTCGACTTTCGCGCCGGCACGCTCATCGGCGAGCGCATCCGCCAGGGCCATGAGCAGCTGCTGCTCGCGCACGGCTACGACCACAACTGGGTGCTGGACCGGAGCCCCGCGCACCAGGGGCTGGCGCTGGCGGCGCGGCTCGCGCACGAGGCGTCGGGCCGCGTGATGGAAGTGCACACCAGCGAGCCCGGCGTGCAGTTCTATTCGGGCAACTTCCTCGACGGCACCCTGCTGGGCAGCGGCGGCGCGAGCCTGCGGCAGGGCGACGGGCTGTGCCTGGAAACGCAGCACTTCCCGGATTCGCCGAACCGGCCGGACTTTCCGTCCACGGTGATGCGACCGTCCGAGGTGTTCCGCAGCGCGACCGAGCACCGGTTCGGCATCGGCTGAAGCAGCGAAGCTCAGCCCGCGAAAAGCGCCGCCGGCACGCCGGGGCTGCCGATGCGCACCTTGAAAAGGCCTCCGGCCAGCGGCTCGGCGGCCTGCTGCTCGGGCGTGAGGCTGTTGCGCGCGGTCGTGATGTAGAGCGTGCGCAGGTCGGTGTCGCCGAAGGCGCAGTCGGTGACGTGGCTCGCGGGTATGGCGATGCGGCACAACTCGGCCGCGCTCACCGGGTCGTGGCAGGTGACGCAGGCGCCGCCCCAGTGCGCGATCCACAGGCGCCCGGCGGCGTCGGTGGTCATGCCGTCCGGCAGGCCGTCGGGCTTGGGGAAGCGGTGCCACTCGCGACGGTTCGACACGCTGCCGGCTTCCATGTCGAAGTCGTAGGCGTAGAGCTTGTTGAGCACCGTGTTGTTGAAGTACATGGTGCGGCCGTCGCCCGACCATGTCGGCCCGTTGGTCACCTCGAAGCCGTCGTCATGCCGGGTGCAGCGGCCGTCGGCGTCGTAGCGGTAGAGCGCGCCGGTGGGGGCCTTGCAGTCGAAGTCCATGCTGCCGGCCCAGAAGCGGCCGCGCGCGTCGCACTTGCCGTCGTTGAAGCGGTTGCCGGTGCGCTCGGTCTCGGGCTGGTGCAGGTAGCGCGGCTTCGCCTCTTCGCCGGGCACGGTGGTGTCGAGCAGCGCGAAGCCGCGCCGCAGCGTGATGAAGAGGCCCGGCGCCGAGGCGCGCTCGGCGATGGCGGTGATCTCCTCGTCGAAGGTCCAGGTGCGTTGCGCGCCGGTGGCGGGGTCCAGGCGAAACAGGCGCGGCGTGAGGATGTCGATCCAGTAGAGCGCCTGCTCGCGCTGCGACCACATCGTGCCTTCGCCGAGGTTGGCGCCCGCGGGCCAGATGCATTCGGGCGGGCCTTCGACGACCGGCGGGGAGTAGGAGGAAGAGGTGTTTGTCTCGTGCTTGTTCATTTGTTGTTTCCGTTGCTCGGTGTCATGTCTTCTTGACGCGGCGGATCGTATCAAGGCATATTGATAACTGAAATCAAAAATACTGGCATCGATTGATATTCATATTGCAATGTCAGTTGCCGGGCATCTGGAGACCATTTCTTGAATTCCCCTCAGCTTTCCATTCATCCGAGCCTGAAAGACCGCACGGTGTTCGTCACCGGCGGCGGCAGCGGCATCGGCGCGGCCATCGTCTCTGCCTTCGCGGCGCAGGGCGCGCGCGTGGCCTTCGTCGACATCGCCGAGAGCGCCAGCGCGGAACTCGCGCGGCAGATCGTGGCGGCCGGCCATGCGGCGCCGTGGTGGCGCACCTGCGACGTGCGCGACATCGCCGCGCTGCAGCAGGCCATTGCCGATGCGGCGGGCGAGCTCGGCGACTTCGCGGTGCTGGTCAACAACGTGGCGAGCGACGACCGCCACACGCTCGAGTCGGTCACGCCCGACTACTACGACAACCGCATGGCCATCAACGAGCGGCCGGCGCTGTTCGCGATCCAGTCGGTGGTGCCGGGCATGAAGCGGCTGGGCTTCGGCTCGGTGGTGAACCTGGGCTCCACCGGCTGGCAGACCAAGGGCTCGGGCTACCCCTGCTATGCGATCGCCAAGTCGTCGGTGAACGGCCTCACGCGCGGGCTGGCGGTGGACCTGGGCCGCGACCGCATCCGCATCAACACCGTGTCGCCCGGTTGGGTGATGACCGAGCGGCAGGTGAAGCTGTGGCTCGACGAGGAGGGCGAGAAGGCCTTGCACCGCAACCAGTGCCTGCCCGACAAGCTGATGCCGGAAGACATCGCGCGCATGGTGCTGTTCCTCGCATCCGATGACGCGAAGATGTGCACCGCTCAGGAATTCACCGTGGACGCCGGCTGGACCTGAAGCCGCGGCGGCCATCCGCCCTCAGTCGATCTCGAATTTGCGGCCGTACACGCTGAGGCTCGCGGTCTTCAGCGCCTTCATCATCACCCTGGCTGCCGGCGACAGCAGCCGGTCGGTGCGCGTGATGATGCCGAAGGCGTCCATGTGGCAGGGCATGTTCAGCGGCAGCAGCGACACGATGCCGTGCGATGCGTAGTAGCGCGCCACGTCGGTGGCCAGCACCGCCACCATGTCGCTCTGCTGCAGCATGCGCGTGATGAAGAGCAGGGCGGGGCTCTCGATGGTGTTGGTCGGCGGCGCCAGGCCTTCTTCCTGGAACATCAGCTCGAAGCGGTGGCGCAGCACGCTGCCCGCGGGCGGCACGATCCAGCCGGCGCTCACCACGTCGCGCAGCGTGAGGCCGCTCACGCCCAGCAGCGGATGGCCCGGCCGCACCAGCGCGCACACCGGCTCTTCGCTCAAGGCCTCGTAGCGCAGCTGCGCCTTGTCGTGCTCGGCGAACAGGCGCGCCACCAGGATGTCGAGCTTGCCCTGCTCGAGCCGCTCGATCAGCACCGGGCTGGTTTCTATCTCCAGCGACACCCGCAGGTCGGGCTGCTCGCGCTTGACCATGGCCACGGCCGGCGGCAGCAGCGTGAGCCCCGGCGCGGTGATGGCGCCCACGCTCACCTGGCCGAAGCGCCCGGCCTTCAGCGCGGTGAGTTCGTCGTGCGCCTGATTCAGGCTGGCGAGCGCGACGCGGGCGTGGCGGATCATGGTCTCGCCGTACCAGGTCGGGCGCATGCCGCGCGGCAGGCGGTCGAACAGCGGCACCTCCAGCACATCTTCCAGGTCCTTCAGCAGCTTGGACGCGGCCGGCTGCGTCATGTTGAGCACCTGCGCCGCACGGTGGATGTTGCCTTCCTCGGCCAGGGCCACGAGCAGCAGCAGTTGCCGCGTCTTGAGCCGGGCGCGGATGAACCAGTGGTTGTAGTTCGTCATTTTTCTTAAGACCAAGGACTGATCGGGTTTTCCAGAATCCAGCGATTGATATGCATTTTGCGTAAAAAACGATTGGATCGATATCGATTCTGTTCTTAGACTGCCCTCCAATTCAAGAACAACAGAGACAAGGTCGACGCCACGGTGATTCACGGCGAGATTCATCTGCACGTGCGGCAATACATCAATGGCCGCTGGGAAACCAGCGCGACCACCGGTGTGAGCGCCAATCCGTCGGACACCAGCGAAGTGGTGGCCGAGTACGCACGTGCCGACCGCCGCCAGGCCGAAGCGGCCATTCGCGCCGCCACCGAGGCCTTTCCGCACTGGAGCCACAGCACGCCGCAGCGGCGCGCCGACGTGCTCGACCGCATCGGCGCCGAGCTGCTGGCGCGCAAGGACGAACTGGGCCTGCTGCTGGCGCGCGAGGAAGGCAAGACGCTGCCCGAGGCCGTGGCCGAAGTGGCCCGCGCCGGCCAGATCTTCAAGTTCTTCGCCGGCGAGGCCATCCGTGGCGGTGCGGGCGGCGGCGGCGGAGAGAACGTGGCCTCTGTGCGCGCGGGCGTGCAGGTCGACGTCACGCGCGAACCGGTGGGCGTGGTCGGGCTCATCACGCCGTGGAACTCGCCCTTCGTCATTCCCGCCTGGAAGATCGCGCCCGCGCTGGCCCATGGCAACAGCGTGGTGTTCAAGCCGGCCGAGCTGGTGCCGGCCTGCGGCTGGGTGCTGGCCGAGATCATCAGCCGCGCCGCCCTGCCGGCCGGCGCATTCAATCTTGTGATGGGCAGCGGCCGCGAGGTGGGGCAGGCGCTGGTCGACAGCGCGCTGGTCGATGCGCTGAGCTTCACCGGCTCGGTGGCCAACGGCGAGCGCATCCTGCAGACCGCCGCCGCGAGGCGCGCGAAGGTGCAGCTGGAAACCGGCGGCAAGAACGCGCTGGTGGTGCTGGCCGATGCCGACCTCGACCGCGCCGTCGACTGCGCGGTGCAGGGCGCGTATTTTTCCGCCGGCCAGCGCTGCACCGCGTCGAGCCGGCTCATCGTCGAAGCCCCGGTGCACGACGCCTTCGTGGCAAAGCTGCGGCAGCGCCTCAAGGCGCTGAAGATCGGCCATGCGCTGGAACGCGGCATCGACATCGGCCCGGTGGCCGACGAGGAGCGCCTGGCGCAGAACCTCGCGTGGGTCGGCATCGCGCGCGAGGAAGGCGCCGAGCATGTGTGGGGCGGCGAGGCGCTGGAGCGTGCCACCCGCGGCCACTACATGAGCCCCGCGCTGTTCCTGGCGAAGCCTTCGCACCGGATCGCGCGCGAGGAAGTCTTCGGGCCGCTGGCCTGCGTGCTGCGCGCCGACGACTACGACGAGGCGCTGGCGCTGTGCAACGACACGCCCTTCGGCCTGTGCGCGGGCATCTGCACCAATTCGCTGAAGCACGCCATGCATTTCAGGCGCCATGCCGTGGTCGGCATGACGATGGTCAATTTGCCGACCGCGGGGGTGGACTTCCACGTGCCCTTCGGCGGCCGCAAGGGGTCGGGCTACGGGCCGCGCGAACAAGGGCGCCACGCCGCGGAGTTCTACACGACGGTGAAGACCGGCTACATGCTGGCCTGACCTGACGGGGTTTCGTTCATCACTACTACCAACAGTCAACTGCAAGTCCTCACGACATCGAGAAGGAGACATCCCATGACCATGAATCGCCGCACCCTCAACACCGCGCTCGCCGCCGCAGCCCTGGGCAGCATGCTGCCCGTGTCCGTCTTCGCGCAGAAGAAGCTCGTGCTGGGCTTCGCGCAGGTGGGCGCCGAAAGCGAATGGCGCACCGCCAACACCGAGTCGATCAAGTCGTCCGCCAAGGACGCCGGCATCGAGCTGAAGTTCTCCGACGCGCAGCAGAAGCAGGAGAACCAGATCAAGGCCATCCGCTCCTACATTGCGCAGAAGGTCGACGTGATCGCCTTTTCGCCGGTGGTCGAGTCGGGCTGGGAAACCGTGCTGCGCGAGGCCAAGGCCGCCAAGATTCCGGTGGTGCTGACCGACCGCTCCGTCAACACCAAGGACGACTCGCTCTACGTGACCTTCATGGGTTCCGACTTCGTCGAGGAAGGCCGCAAGGCCGGCCGCTGGCTGGTCGAGAAGATGAAGGACCAGAAGGGCGACGTGAACATCGTCGAGCTTCAGGGTACCGTGGGCTCGGCCCCGGCCATCGACCGCAAGAAGGGCTTCGAGGAAATCATCAAGGCCGACCCGAAGTTCAAGATCATCCGCTCGCAGACCGGCGACTTCACCCGCGCCAAGGGCAAGGAGGTGATGGAAGCCTTCCTGAAGGCCGACGGCAAGAAGATCAATGTGCTGTTCGCGCACAACGACGACATGGCCATCGGTGCGATCCAGGCCATCGAAGAGGCAGGCCTGAAGCCCGCGAAGGACATCGTCATCATTTCCATCGACGGGGTGAAGGGCGCCTTCGAGGCCATGATCGCCGGCAAGCTCAACGTGTCGGTGGAGTGCAGCCCGCTGCTCGGCCCGCAGCTCATGCAGGCGGTGAAGGACATCAAGGACGGCAAGACGCTGCCCAAGCGCATCGTGACCGTCGAAAGCATCTTCCCCATGGAAGTCGCCGCCAAAGAATTCCCCAACCGCAAGTACTGAGGACACCCCGACATGAAACGAAAATTCCTCAAGGCATCGCTCGCGGGCATCGCGTTCGCCATCGTCGGCTTCTCGCCGCTGGCCAGCGCGCAGGACAAGGGCCTGATCGCGATCTCGATGCCCACCAAGTCGTCGGCGCGCTGGATCGCCGACGGCGCCAACATGGTCAAGTACTTCAAGGACAAGGGCTACAAGACCGACCTGCAGTACGCCGACGACGACATTCCCAACCAGCTCGCGCAGATCGAGAACATGGTGACCAAGGGCTCCAAGGTGCTGGTCATCGCGGCCATCGACGGCACCACGCTGTCCGACGTGCTGCAGAAGGCGGCCGACAAGGGCGTGAAGGTCATTGCGTACGACCGGCTCATCAAGGGCTCGAAGAACGTCGACTACTACGCCACCTTCGACAACTTCCAGGTCGGCGTGCTGCAGGCGCAGTCGATCGAGGCGGCGCTGGGCCTGAAGAGCGGCAAGGGGCCGTTCAACATCGAGCTGTTCGGCGGCTCGCCCGACGACAACAACGCCTTCTTCTTCTACAACGGCGCGATGTCGGTGCTCGACCCGTACATCAAGAGCGGCAAGCTGGTGGTGCGCAGCAAGCAGATGGGCATGGACAAGGTCGGCACGCTGCGCTGGGACGGCGCGGTGGCGCAGGCGCGCATGGACAACCTGCTGTCGGCCTACTACACCAAGGACCGGGTGGATGCGGTGCTGTCGCCGTACGACGGCCTTTCCATCGGCATCCTGTCGTCGCTCAAGGGCGTGGGCTACGGCTCGGGCTCGCAGCCGATGCCCGTCGTGTCGGGGCAGGACGCCGAGGTGCCTTCCATCAAGTCGATCCTGCGCAAGGAACAGACCTCGACCGTGTTCAAGGACACGCGCGAGCTGGCCAAGGTGACGGTGTCGATGGTGGACGCGATGCTCTCGGGCAAGACGCCCGAGGTGAACGACACCAAGACCTACAACAACGGCATCAAGGTGGTGCCCTCCTACCTGCTCAAGCCGGTGAGCGTGGATGCGTCGAACTGGAAGCAGGTGCTGGTCGACAGCGGCTACTACAAGGAAAGCCAGATCAAGTGAGCACCGAAGGCAGCCTCGCCGATGCCGGCGCCATCCTGGAGATGCGCGGCATCACCAAGACGTTTCCCGGCGTGAAGGCGCTGAGCAACGTCAACCTCGGCGTGCGCGCCGGGGAGATCCATGCCGTGGTGGGAGAGAACGGCGCGGGCAAGTCGACGCTCATGAAGGTGCTCAGCGGCGTCTACCCGTGCGACTCCTACGAGGGCGAGATCCGCTTCGAGGGCGAGGTGCGCCGCTTCCGGGGCATTGCCGACAGCGAGAAGCTCGGCATCATCATCATCCACCAGGAACTGGCGCTGGTGCCGCTGCTGTCGATTGCCGAGAACATCTTCCTGGGCAACGAGATCACGCGCGGCGGCGTGATCGACTGGTTCGCCGCCTATGCGAAGACGCGCGAGCTGCTCGCCAAGGTGGGCCTGCAGGAGCCGCCGACCACGCTGGTGACCGACTTGGGCGTGGGCAAGCAGCAGCTGGTGGAAATTGCCAAGGCGCTGGCCAAGGAAGTGAAGCTGCTGATCCTCGACGAGCCCACCGCCAGCCTCAACGAGCGCGACAGCGACGCGCTGCTGATGCTGCTGCTGGAACTCAAGCGCCAGGGCATCGCGTCGATCCTGATCTCGCACAAGCTCAACGAGATCGCCAAGGTGGCCGACTCGATCACCGTGCTGCGCGACGGCGCGACGGTCGAGACCATGGACTGCCGCGCGCAGCCGATCAGCGAGGACCGCATCATCCGCGGCATGGTGGGGCGCGACATGGCGCATCGCTATCCGCAGCGCGCGCCGAAGATCGGCGAGACCGTGTTCGAGGTGCGCGACTGGCGCGTGCACCATGCGCTGCACGCCGACCGCGAACAGATCAAGGGCGTGAGCCTGAACGTGCGACAGGGCGAGATCGTCGGCATCGCGGGCCTCATGGGCGCGGGCCGCACCGAGCTGGCCATGAGCGTGTTCGGCAAGTCCTACGGCCAGCGCATCAGCGGCTCGGTGTTCATGCACGGCAAGCCGGTGGACGTGAGCACGGTGCGCAAGGCCATCGACCACGGCATCGCCTACGTCACCGAAGACCGCAAGGGGCTGGGGCTGGTGCTGGAGGAAGACATCCGCAGGAACATCAGCCTGGCCAACCTGGAGGCGGTGGCCGATTCGGCGGTGATAGACACCGGCCGCGAATTCAAGGTGGCCAACGAATACCGCAAGGCACTCAACATCCGCTGCTCCGGCGTGGAGCAGCTGGTGGTCAACCTGTCGGGCGGCAACCAGCAGAAGGTGGTCTTGAGCAAGTGGCTCTTCACCAAACCCGAGTTGCTGATTCTGGACGAACCCACGCGCGGCATCGACGTGGGCGCCAAGTACGAGATCTACACCATCATCGACCAGCTCGCGAGCGAGGGCAAAGGCATTCTCATGATTTCTTCTGAACTGCCGGAACTGCTCGGCATGTGCGACCGCATCTACGTGATGAACGAGGGCCGCTTCGTGGCCGAGTTCACTGCGGCCGAGGCTTCGCAGGAACGCATCATGCATGCCATCGTCAGCGCGGGGAGTTCCGTCCATGTCGCAGCCTGAAGTCAACGCGATGAAGCCGGCGGTGCCGGTGCAGGAAGGGGCGGCCAGGCTGCATGCAGGCTTCCTGAAGAACAACCTGCGCGAATACGGCATGCTGATCTCGCTGGTCGCGATCATGGTGCTGTTCCAGGTGCTGACCGACGGCACCTTGCTGCGCCCGCTCAACCTCACCAACCTGCTGCTGCAGAACAGCTACGTGGTCATCATGGCGCTGGGCATGCTGCTGGTGATCGTGGCGGGGCACATCGATCTTTCGGTGGGCTCGGTGTGCGGCTTCATCGGCGCGCTGGCGGCGGTGCTGATGGTGGAGTACGAGTGGCACTTCGTGCCGACGGCCATCGTGAGCATCCTCGCGGGCGCCGTCATCGGCGCGGCGCAGGGCTGGTTCGTGGCGTTCCGCAAGATCCCCTCGTTCATCGTCACGCTGGCGGGCATGCTGGTGTTCAAGGGGCTCACGCTGGCCCTGCTGGCGGGGCAGTCGGTGGGGCCGTTTCCGGTGGCGTTCCAGCGGCTCAGCTCGGGCTTCATTCCCGATCCGCTGGGAGGCGACACGCTGCGCCTCACGTCGCTCATCGTGGGCGCGCTGGCCGCCGTGGCACTGGTGTTCTTCAAGCTGCGGGGCCGCGCAAAGCTGGCGGCGCACGGCATGGAGCAGGAGCCGTATGCCTTCTTCCTGGTGAAGAACCTGTTCTTCGCGGCCATCATCCTGTTCTTCAGCTACCTGCTCTCCACCTACAAGGGCCTGCCGAACGTGCTGATCGTGATGGCGGTGCTGATCGTGGTGTACGACTTCGTCACCAACCGCACCACCCTCGGCCGGCGCATCTATGCGCTGGGCGGCAACGAGAAGGCGGCGCGGCTGTCGGGCGTGAAGACGCAGCGTCTGGCGTTCCTCACCTTCGTGAACATGGGCGCGCTGGCGGCGCTGGCGGGCCTGGTGTTCGCGGCGCGGCTCAACACGGCCACGCCCAAGGCGGGCCTGGGCTTCGAGCTGGACGTGATCGCGGCCTGCTTCATCGGCGGCGCCTCGGCTTCGGGCGGCGTGGGCCGGGTGATGGGCGCGGTGATCGGCGCCTTCATCATGGGCGTGATGAACAACGGCATGTCGATCCTGGGCATCGGCATCGACTACCAGCAGGTCATCAAGGGCCTGGTGCTGCTGGCGGCGGTGTTCATCGACGTCTACAACAAGAACAAGTGACGGCTTCGCATGGCTGACGACGACACTCCCTCGCCCGTGCTGGAGCTCAAGGGCATCCACAAGCAGTTCGGCGGCATTCCGGTGCTGCGCGACGTGCAGCTGCGCTTGTACCCGGGCGAGATCCATGCGCTGATGGGACAGAACGGCGCGGGCAAGTCGACGCTGATCAAGGTGCTGACGGGCGTGCTGCCATCGAGCGGCGGCCAGATATTCCTCGACGGCCAGCCGATTCACCCGCATTCGCCGCTGGAGGCGCAGAAGCTGGGCATCAGCACGGTCTACCAGGAGGTGAACCTGTGCCCGAACCTGTCGGTGGCGGAGAACGTGTTCGCGGGGCGCTATCCGCGCTGCGGTGTGGCGCAGGGCTTTCGCATCGACTGGGCCAGCGTCAATCGGCGCGCCGAAGAGCTGCTGGCGCGCATCGGCCTGGACATCGACGTGACGCGGCTGCTGTCGAGCTACTCGGTGGCGGTGCAGCAGATGGTGGCCATTGCGCGGGCGCTGGGCGTGTCGTCGAAGGTGCTGATCCTCGACGAGCCGACCTCGAGCCTGGACGACGACGAGGTCGAGAAGCTGTTCGAGGTGCTGCGGCGTTTGCGCGGCGAGGGACTGGCGATCGTCTTCGTCACGCACTTTCTCAACCAGATGTATGCGGTGTCCGACCGCATCACGGTGCTGCGCAACGGCAGCTGGATCGGCGAGTGGAAGGCGGCCGACCTGGGGCCGCAGGCGCTGATTGCCGCGATGCTGGGGCGCGAACTGGCGGCGCAGTCGGCACGGCCCGCGGCGTTGCCCGCGTTCGACGAAGCCGCCCCTGCGTTGCTGCAGGCCGAGGGGCTGGGCCAGGCCGGTCAACTGCAGGCGACGGACTTGCGCGTGCGTGCCGGCGAGGTCGTCGGCATCGCCGGCCTGCTGGGAGCGGGCCGCACGGAGCTCGCGCGGCTGCTGTTCGGGCTGGAGTCGCCCGACCGTGGCGTGCTGAAGGTCGATGGCCGTTCCGTCAGTTTCTCGAACCCGGCCGATGCGATCCGCGAAGGCCTCGCCCTCTGCCCGGAGGAGCGCAAGACCGACGGCATCGTTGCGGAGCTGTCGGTGCGCGAGAACATCGCGCTCGCCCTGCAGGCGCGGCTGGGCACGCGGCGCTTCCTGTCGCATGCGGAGCAGACCGAGATGGCGCAGCGTTTCGTCAAGTCGCTGGGCATCAAGACGGCCAGCGTCGAGACGCCCATCGGGCTGCTTTCGGGCGGCAACCAGCAGAAGGCCATGATCGCGCGCTGGCTCGCGACCGAGCCGCGGCTCCTGATACTCGACGAGCCGACACGCGGCATCGACGTGGCGGCCAAGCAGGAGATCATGGAAGAGATCCTGCGGCTCGCGAAGGCGGGCATGGCGGTGATCTTCATCTCGTCGGAGATGAGCGAGGTGGTGCGCGTGGCGCATCGCATCGTGGTGCTGCGGGACCGCAAGAAGGTGGGGGAGCTGCCGGGTGGTGCGACCGAGGACGAGGTCTACGAAATGATTGCCGCCGCATGATGCATCTCCTTTCTTTCTCCCTCCCCTTCCAGGCGAGGGCAGGGGTGGGGGCAGGCGGCCTCCACCTTCGCGCGGCGTTCGACGCCGCATGCCCCCATCCCAGCCTTCCCCCGAAAGGGGAAGGAGCAAGGCAGAACACATGAACCGCCTTTCATCTCTCATGAGCCATCGCCTGGCCTGGCCCATCGTCACCCTCGTGCTCCTGCTCGCGGTGAACACGGCCTTCAACGCCAGCTTCCTGCACCTCGAATGGCGCGACGGGCACCTGTACGGCAGCCTGATCGACATCCTGAACCGCGCGGCGCCGCTGGTGCTGGTGTCGCTCGGCATGACGCTGGTCATCGCCACGCGCGGCATCGACATTTCGGTGGGCGCGGTGGTGGCCATCGCGGCGGCGCTCGCGGCCTGGATGATCGGCGGCTCGGTGGCCAGCGACGTGAGCCGCTTCCCCATGTCGCTCGCCATCGTCGCGGCCATCGGCATCGCGCTGTTGTGCGGGCTGTGGAACGGCCTTCTGGTCGCCAAGGTCGGCATGCAGCCGATCATCGCGACGCTGATCCTCATGGTGGCGGGGCGCGGCATCGCGCAGCTCATTGCCGACGGACAGATCATCACGATCTACTACAAGCCCTTCTTCTTCCTGGGCAGCGGCTACCTGCTGGGGCTGCCGTTCTCGCTGTTTATCGCGGCGGCGGTGTTCGTGCTGCTGTACCTGGCCATCACGCGCACCGCGCTCGGGCTGTTCATCCAGGCGGTGGGCATCAACCCGACGGCGGCGCGGGTGGCGGGCGTGCAGGCGCGGCGCCTGATCGTCGGGGCCTATGCGTTCTGCGGTGCCTGCGCCGGCGTGGCGGGCCTGCTGATCAGCTCCAACGTGAAGAGCGCGGACGGCAACAACGCGGGGCAGCTGATCGAGCTCGATGCGATCCTGGCGGTCACGCTGGGCGGCACGGCGCTCACCGGCGGGCGCTTCAGCCTCGTGGGCAGCGTGATCGGCGCGCTGATCATCCAGACGCTGACTTATGCGATCTATTCGCTGGGCGTGCCGCCGGAGATCAACCTGGTGGTGAAGGCGGGCGTGGTGTTCGCGGTGATGCTGCTGCAGTCGCCGGAGTTCAGGGCGCAAGTGCGGGCGCTCGTGCAGCGGCCTGCGCATGAAGGAGCGCGGTCATGAGCGCGGTGATCGACGTGACACCCTCGCCGCAACCTTCTCCCGCTTCTCCCGCGCGCGGGAAAGGAAGCAGGAAGGGGCTCAACCCCAAGTACCTGCCGCTGGCGGCGACCATCTCGCTGTTCGTGCTGGTGGCCACGCTGGGTTCGGTCTTCTACGACGGGTTCTTTTCGGCGCAGGTGTTCCTCAACCTGCTGATCGACAACGCCTTCCTCATCGTCGTGGCGGTGGGCATGACCTTCGTGATCCTCTCGGGCGGCATCGACCTGTCGGTGGGCTCGGTGATCGCGTTGACCACCATGGTGTCGGCCTCGCTGGTAGAAAAACACGGCTGGAGCCCCGGCGTGGTGATTCCGCTGGTGCTGGTGATGGGCACGGCCTTCGGCGCCTTCATGGGGCTGCTGATCGAACGCTACCGGCTGCAGCCCTTCATCGTCACGCTGGCGGGCATGTTCCTGGCGCGCGGGCTGTGCTACCTCATCAGCATCGACTCGATCAGCATCACCAACACTTTCTATTCGGAGGTTTCGCAGATCCGCATTCCGGTCTGGGGCGAGGCCTCGGTGTCCATCAGCGCGGTGATCGCGGTGGCGGTGCTGCTGGCGGCGATCTTCATCGCGCATTGCACGCCCTTCGGCCGCGCGGTGTACGCCATCGGCGGCAGCGAACATTCGGCCATGCTGATGGGCCTGCCGGTGCGCCGCACGCTCATCGGCGTGTACACGCTCTCGGGCTTCTGCTCGGCGCTGGCGGGCGTGATCTTCACGTTCTACATGCTCTCGGGCTACGGCCTGCATGCGGTGGGGCTGGAGCTCGACGCCATCGCGGCGGTGGTGATCGGCGGCACGCTGCTCACGGGCGGCGTGGGCTACGTGGCGGGCACGCTGTTCGGCGTGCTGATGCTCGGGATCATCCAGACGCTGATTTCCTTCGACGGCACGCTGAGCTCGTGGTGGACCCGCATCGTGGTCGGCGCGCTGCTGTTCGTCTTCTGTTTGCTGCAACGCTTCTTTACCTCGCGCTCTCCACGGCGCTGATTCAACCCATGACAAAGAAACTTCGTTCGACCGAATGGTTCGGCTCGGCCGACAAGAACGGCTTCATGTACCGAAGCTGGATGAAGAACCAGGGCATTCCCGACCACGAGTTCGACGGCCGGCCGATCATCGGCATCTGCAACACGTGGTCGGAGCTCACGCCGTGCAACGCGCACTTCCGCAAGATCGCCGAGCACGTGAAGCGCGGCATCTCCGAGGCGGGTGGTTTTCCGGTGGAGTTCCCGGTGTTCTCCAACGGCGAATCGAACCTGCGGCCCACCGCCATGCTCACGCGCAACCTCGCGAGCATGGACGTGGAAGAGGCGATCCGCGGCAACCCTGTCGATGCGGTGGTGCTGCTCACGGGCTGCGACAAGACCACGCCCGCGCTGCTGATGGGCGCGGCGAGCTGCGACATACCGGCCATCGTGGTCACGGGCGGGCCGATGCTCAACGGCAAGCTCGACGGCAAGAACATCGGCTCGGGCACGGCCGTATGGCAGCTGCACGAATCGCTGAAGGCGGGCGAGATCAACCTGCACCAGTTCCTCTCGGCCGAAGGTGGCATGTCGCGTTCGGCGGGCACCTGCAACACCATGGGCACGGCCTCGACCATGGCCTGCATGGCCGAGGCGCTGGGCACCTCGCTGCCGCACAACGCGGCCATTCCGGCGGTGGATGCGCGGCGCTACGTGCTTGCGCAGATGTCGGGCATGCGCGTGGTCGAGATGGCGAAGGAAGGGCTCACGCTGTCGAAGATCCTCACGCGCGAAGCCTTCGAGAACGCCATCCGCGTGAATGCGGCCATCGGCGGGTCGACCAATGCGGTGATCCACCTGAAGGCGATCGCGGGGCGCATCGGCGTCGAGCTGGAGCTGGAAGACTGGACGCGCATCGGCAGCCACACGCCGACCATCGTCGACCTGATGCCTTCGGGGCGCTTCCTGATGGAGGAGTTCTACTACGCCGGCGGGCTGCCCGCCGTGCTGCGCAGGCTCGGCGAAGCCGGCCTGCTGCCGCATCCGGGCGCGCTCACCGTCAACGGCCAGTCGATCTGGGACAACGTGCGCGAGGCACCCAGCCTCGACGACGAGGTGATCCGCCCGCTCGACAAGCCGCTCATCGCCGATGGCGGCATCCGCATACTGCGCGGCAATCTGTCGCCGCGCGGCGCGGTGCTGAAGCCATCGGCCGCCACGCCCGCGCTGCTGAAGCATCGCGGCAAGGCGGTGGTGTTCGAGAACCTGGAGCACTACAAGGCGCGCATCGTCGACGAAGACCTGGACATCGACGCGAGCTCGGTGATGGTGCTGAAGAACTGCGGCCCCAAGGGCTATCCCGGCATGGCCGAGGTGGGCAACATGGGCCTGCCGCCCAAGCTGCTGCGCCAGGGCGTGAAGGACATGGTGCGCATCTCGGATGCGCGCATGAGCGGCACGGCGTACGGCACGGTGGTGCTGCACGTGGCGCCCGAGGCGGCCGATGGCGGCCCGCTCGCGGCGGTGCGCGACGGTGACTGGATCGAGCTCGACTGCGACGCGGGGCGGCTGCATCTGGACATCAGCGACGAGGAGCTGGCGGCGCGCCTGGCTTCGTTGTCCGCTTCGGACGCGCAGCCGATGAGCACGCGCGGCGGCGGCTACCAGAAGCTCTACGTCAACCATGTGCTGCAGGCCGACGAGGGCTGCGACTTCGATTTTCTTGTCGGCTGCCGCGGCGCCGCCGTTCCCCGCCATTCACACTGAATCACACCAGCATGACCCCCAGATACCGCGGCATTTTCCCGGTGGTGCCCACCACCTTCACCGAACAGGGCGCGCTCGACATCGAGAGCCAGAAGCGCTGTGTCGACTTCATGATCGACGCCGGTTCGGACGGCCTGTGCATCCTCGCGAATTTCTCGGAGCAGTTCGTGCTGTCCGACGAGGAGCGCGAGGTGCTCACGCGCGCGATCCTCGAACATGTGAAGGGCCGCGTGCCTGTGATCGTGACCACCACGCACTACAGCACCAAGGTGTGCGCCGAGCGCAGCCGCCGCGCGCAGGACATGGGCGCTGCAATGCTGATGGTGATGCCGCCCTACCACGGCGCGACTTTCCGCGTGCCCGAGCCGCAGATCTTCGAGTTCTATGCGCGGCTGTCGGACGCGGTGGGCATTCCGATCATGATCCAGGACGCGCCGGCCAGCGGCACCGTGCTGTCGGCGCCGTTCCTCGCGCGCATGGCCAAGGAGATCGAGCAGGTCGCGTACTTCAAGATCGAGACGGCCGGCGCGGCGTCGAAGCTGCGCGAGCTGATCCGCCTTGGCGGCGACGCCATCGAAGGGCCGTGGGACGGCGAAGAAGCCATCACGCTGATGCCCGACCTCGACGCGGGAGCGACCGGTTCGATGACCGGTGGCGGCTATCCGGACGGCATCAGGCCGATCATCGAGGCGCACCGTTCAGGCGACCGCGACAAGGCTTTCGCGCTCTACCAGCAGTGGCTGCCGCTGATCAACTACGAGAACCGGCAAGCCGGCCTGCTGGCCTGCAAGTCGCTGATGAAGGAGGGCGGCGTGATCGCATGCGAAGCGCCGCGTCATCCGCTGCCGCCGATGCACCCCGACACGCGCACCGGACTGATCGAGACCGCAAGGCGGCTCGATCCGATGGTGCTGCGCTGGGGGAAATGAGGAGGCGGGGAGAAGGAGAAAACGCGAACGGGCCTCGGGGGCCGTTCAGGCTTCGGGCGTGGGCGTGGCGCTGGCTTTTTCGAGTTCGCTGACCTGCAGGGACAGGTCGAACAGCTTGGACTTGCTGGCGTAATAGCGGTCGAGCCGCCATTCCTTCAGGATGTCCATGGCAAGCTGGAAGCTCTTGTAGTCGAGGTTGTAGAGCGTGATCAGTTCGAAGCTGCGTTCGGACTCGAGCGCCAACACGAGCTGGGCCAGAATCTTGGCCGATTCGTTGGCCGGGTCCGTTTCTATGAATCGGCGAGCGACCTTGATGGCATTCATGGGGAGTGGTTCCTCGGTAGGCAGGGACCGAGAACTATAGCTAGCACTCCTTTGCCTTTTATGACAGTCGTGTGACAACGGAGGGTATCCATTGGGGTTTCCCCTCAATTGCACACAAGGGCCGGTCCTGCCTCATGCGGCGGGCCAGCCCCGGGTAGCCGATCAGCGCATGGGACGCATCGGCATGGGCATCGGTTCCGGCGGCGGCGCCGGCACGACAGGCACCAGGGTGGTGGTCACCGATTCGCGGATCACGCCACCGCCCATCACGCTGCCGTCGACCATGGCGCGGGTGTCGCCCATGCTGCCGAGCACGCGGGCTTCGCAGGCCGAGCGCTCGGTAGGCGGCTGCAGGCTGCAGCGTGCCAGGGCATTGGCACGGTAGTCCGGGGCGCTGGTCAGGCCGCCGCGGGCAGCTGCCTGGCGCGCCGCGCCCGCTTCGCGGATGCAGGCCGCACGGTCCTGCTGGTTGTGGCCGCAGACGGCCAGTTCCCGCTGGTACGTGCTGGAGGATTCGCCTGCGGCCGAGGCGATGGTGGTGGCGGTCAGCCCGCCTGCGGCGAGCAGGGCCAGGATGATCGAACGCGTATTGCTTTTCATGGACGGCTCCTTGGAGTCAGCTAAAAGAAAACCGGGAAATGTTGGACCGGCGTGGATGTGCCGGGTTCAACGTGCGGGCTGTGCCGGCAGCGGCGTCACGGTCTCGCGGATCACGCCGCCGCCCATCACGCTGCCTTCGGTGGTGGTGCGCGCGCCGCCCTTGATGCGGGCTTCGCATTCGGCCTGGTCGGGGCCGGGCTGCTCGCTGCAGCGGGCGAGTGCGTTGACCTGCTCGCGCGGGGCGCTCGGCGTGGTCAGGCCGTCGCGCCTGGCCTCCTGGCGTGCGGCGCCGGCTTCGCGCAGGCACGCGGCGCGGTCTTGCTGAACGCCGTCGCAGGTGGCGCGTTCCTTCTGCATCCGCGCGTCGGAGCCCGGTGCCTGCGCGCTGGCCGTCTGGCCGCCGAAAACGATGAAGCCGCTGGCGGCGAAGAGTGCCGTGGCGGAGAGAAGTGAACGAACTGTTTTTGTCATGCGGGCTCCTTGGTTGGGCCACGCCATCCGCGAAAGGAGGTGCGTGACCGGAGCCACAGTGTGGTGTCGGCGTGGGGTGCGCGTCTGTGGGACAGGCCGCACCGTACCGCCGGGCCGGACGCGCCCATCGGTGTGGGACGTGTCCGGCAAGGCGGGCGTCAGCCCGCTGCTATGCGCTGCGCGAGGTGAGCGAGCGCTTCCTCGACCTGGTCGACGAGGATCAGCGAAAGATCGCCGGGCTGCAGGCGGGCCAGCGCGGTGTCGATGGCGACGAACTCTCCGCGGATCTCGTCGATGTAGCGCGTGCGCGCGGCGCCCTGCAGGCCCTGGCGCAGCAGCGCCATGACTTCGCCGTCGGCACGGCCGCGCTGCGCCGCGTCCTGGTAGAGGATCACGTCGTCGAAGGCCTGGCCGAGGATGGCGGTCTGGTCGCGGATATCGGAATCGCGCCGGTCGCCCGCGCCGCTGATGACCACCGAGCGCTTCTTCGCGGGCATGGTGTCCACGGCCGACACCAGCGCGCGCATGGCGTCGGTGTTGTGGCCGTAGTCGGCGATCACGGTGGCGCCGCGGTAGTCCATGACGTTGAAACGCCCGGGCACGCCGGCGGCGTCGTTCATGAAGCTCGCGAGGCCGCTGCGGATGGTGTCCCAGTCCAGGCCCACGGCCCATGCGGCGGCCACCGAGGCCATCACGTTGTCGACCTGGAAGCCGATGGTGCCGCCGCGGGTGATGGGCACGTCGCGCAGCGCGATGCGTTCGCGCCACGAGCCTTCGGCGGCCACCAGCGTGTCCTGGTCGACGTACACGGTGCGCTTGCCTTGCGCGCGGTGCGTGGCCATGACCGGGTGCATGCGGTCGGCGGTGAAGAAGATCACGTGGCCCGGGCAGCCCGCGGCCATGGCCGCGACGTTCGGGTCGGCGGCGTTGAGCACGGCGTAGCCGTCGGCGGCCACGTTGCGCACGATCACGCGCTTGAGCACCGCGAGGTCTTCCACCGTGGTGATGTAGTTCAGGCCCAGGTGGTCGCCGCTGCCGATGTTGGTGACCACGGCCACCTGGCAGCGGTCGAAGCCCAGGCCCTCGCGCAGCACGCCGCCGCGGGCCACTTCGAACACCGCCGCGTCCACGTCGGGGTGCATGAGCACGTTGCGCGCGCTCTTGGGGCCGCTGCAGTCGCCGCTGTCGGTCTGGCGTCCGTCGACGTACACGCCGTCGGTGTTGGTCATGCCGGTGCGCAGGCCGCTGGAAGCCAGCAGGTGGTTGATGAGGCGCGCGGTGGTGGTCTTGCCGTTGGTGCCGGTGACGGCGACCACGGGGATGCGGCCGTCGTCGCCGTGGGCGAAGAGCGTGTCCATCACCGCTTCGCCCACCGCGCGGCCGCGGCCGAACGAAGGCGAGATGTGCATGCGCAGGCCGGGCGCGGCGTTTACTTCGACCACGCCGCCGTGCTGCTCCTCGAGCGGGCGCAGCACGTTCTCGCAGACCATGTCGACGCCGCAGATGTGCAGGCCGACCATCTGCGCCGCGTCGACGGCGCGCGCCGCGACTTCGGGGTGCACGGTGTCGGTCACGTCGGTGGCGGTGCCGCCGGTGGAAAGGTTTGCGTTGTTGCGCAGCACCACGCGCTGGCCGCGCGCGGGCACGCTGTCGGGCGTGAGGCCCTGCGATTCGAGCCGGCCGATGGCGATGTCGTCCAGTCGGATCTTGGTGAGCGAGGTGGCATGGCCCTCGCCGCGGCGCGGGTCGAGGTTCACGGTGTCGACCAGCTGGCGCACGGTGAGCACGCCGTCGCCGATGACCTGCGGCGGATCGCGGCGCGCGGCGGCCACCAGGCGATCGCCCACCACCAGCAGGCGGAAGTCGAAACCGGGGAGAAACTTCTCGACCATCACCTCGCCGTAGGCGGCGGCCGAGTCGTAGGCCGATAAAAGCTCTTCGCGCGTGTTGATGTTGACCGTGACGCCCTTGCCCTGGTTGCCGTCCTGCGGCTTCACCACCACGGGCAGCCCGATTTCGAGTGCGGCGGCCCAGCCGTCTTCGGCGTCGCGCACGGGGCGGCCCAGCGGCACCGGCACGCCGGCGGCATTGAGCAGCTGCTTGGTCAGTTCCTTGTCCTGCGCGATCGATTCGGCCACGCCGCTGGTGCTGTCGACCTCGGCGGCCTGGATGCGGCGCTGCTTGGAGCCCCAGCCGAACTGCACCAGGCTGCCGCTCGTGAGGCGGCGGTATGGAATGCCGCGCGCCACTGCGGCGTCGACGATGGAGCCGGTGCTCGGGCCCAGGCGCTCGGACTCGTCGAGGTCGCGCAGCTCGGTGATGGCGGCTTCGGCGTCGAACGGGGTGTCGGCCTGGGCGGCGGCGATGAGCTGTTCGGCCAGTTCGGCGGCGCGGCGGCCCACGGCCTCCTCGGTGTACTGGAACACGACCTGGTAGACGCCTTCTTCCACCGTGGGCGAGGTGTGGCCGAAGTTGACGGCGCAGCCGGCCTGGGCCTGCAGCGCGACGGCGGCGTTCTCCAGCACGTGGGCCAGCGCCAGCGGCTGGCCCAGCACCATCGGGTGCAGCTCGCCGATGGTGGGGAAGCGGGCGCGCAGGCGGTCCTCGAAGCCGGCGAGCCGGCTGACGGCGTTCTCGTCGCCGTGGCAGGCCACGACTGCCTCGATGGCGGTGTGGCGGCTCCAGAGGTTGGGCCCGCGGAGGGCCCGGATGCGGGTGACTTTCATGGTCGGCGTGGGACTGCTTGCGGGCTGGCGCGGGGGCTCAGGCCAGCTGGGGTTGAAGGGGCTGGGTCTGCGACAGCTGGAGCGAGGCCAGCGCGGCCTGCAGGTCGGCCTCGAAGGCCTCCACGCCGGCGCCGATCAGGTTCAGCGGAATGCCCATGGCCCAGGCCGCGGCCACGGCGGCCAGCAGGCTCTCGAGGCTCACGCCGGCGTGGGCGGCGCGCCACACGGTCAGCCGGCCGAGGCCGGGCAGGAACGACTCGCTGCTGCCGTTGGCCAGCACCACGCGGTCCTGCCGCACCAGCACGGCCTTGCCGCCGGCGGCCTGGTGCGCGGTGAGCGCGGCGGCCTGCGGGTCGGCCGCATAGAGGATGACGGCACCGTCGCACAGCGGCGCGAGGCCTGCCACGCGGGCGTCGTCGGCATTCAGCACGGCGGTACCTTCGGACAGCACCACGTCGACCTGCGTGCGCAGCACCTTGACCATCTGGTCGCTCTCGGTGATGTCGTAGTCGGCCAGGGCTTCGCAGCCGTCGAGGTCGGTGACGATGCCGACTTCGCAGCGGTCGTAGGAGAGGCCGTCGCGCAGGATGGTCTCGGCGCCGTTCTCGATCACCACGGCCTGCACGGCGCGGTTCACGAGCAGGCGGTGGCCGGCGTCCCAGTTGGCGCTGTCGCGCGCGTCGACGCGGCGGCGCTCCAGGAACAGGCCGTCGCGGCAGGCCAGGCCGGTGTGGCGCCCGCCCAGGCCGACCAGCCACGCCACCAGGCGCGCCAGCACGGCGGTGTCGCGCGAGCCGGCCACGCCGACCACGGGAATGCGGCCGGGCGCGTCGTTGGGGAACAGGTGGTCGCAGATGGCGCGGCCCACCGGGCGCGGCGAACCGACGGCCGGCTTCAGGTGCATCAGCAGGCCGGGGCCGGCGTTGACTTCGACGATGGCGCCGCGCTGCGGGCCCAGCGGCTTGGAGATGTCCAGCGCCACGAGGTCGATGCCGGCAATGTCGAGGCCCACCACGCGCGCGGCCAGCACGGCGGCATGCGCGACTTCGGGGTGGACCTGGTCGGTGCAGTCGTTGGCCATGTTGCCGTTGCGCTGGATCGTGACCACGCGGCCGGCGGCCGGCACGGCGTCGGCGTCCAGCTCCTGGCGCTTGAGTTCGAGCTGCAGCTTGGCGTCGGTGTCGATGACGATCACATCGAGCGGGAACTCTTCCTCGGCGCCGCGGCGCGGGTCGCTGTTGAGCTGCTTCTCGATCAGTTCGCGCACCGTGGCCTGCCCGTCGCCGGTCACGGTGATGATCTCGCCGCGCGCGGCCGCCACCACTTCGCCGCCCACCACCAGCAGGCGGTGTTCGTGGCCGCGGATGAAGCGCTCGACCATCACGTCGCTGCCCTCGGGCTCGGCGACCGCGAAGGCGGCAATGACTTCCTCGCGGGTGGTCAGCTCGAGCGAGACGCCCCGGCCGTGGTTGGCGTCGGATGGCTTCACGACCACGGGCAGGCCGATGTCCTCGGCGGCTTCCCAGGCTTCTTCGGCATTGGCGACCACCTGGCCCTCGGGCACGGGCACGCCGCAGCTCGCGAGCAGGGACTTGGTCAGTTCCTTGTCGCTGGCGATCGATTCGCCGATGGCGCTGGTGTAGTCGGTTTCGGCGGTCCAGATGCGCTGCTGGTTGGCGCCGTAGCCCAGTTGCACCAGGTTGCCGCTGTTCAGCCGCATGTGGGGAATGCCGCGGTCGGTGGCGGCGGCCACGATGGCGGCGGTGCTCGGGCCGAGGTAGCAGTCCTCGACCTTGGCCTTGACCGCGTCGACGGCCTTCTGCACGTCGGCGGCGGTGAACGGGTCGTTGTTGATGGCAGCCATCAGCAGGCGGTGGCCCTCGGCGAGCGCCACGCGGGCGACCTGCTCGTCGCGCGCCCGGAACACCATGCGGTACACGCCGTGTTCGGAAGTACTGCGGGTTTGCCCGAAGCCGGTCGGCATGCCGGCCAGGTTCAGCAGCTCGATGACCACGTGTTCGAGCACGTGGCCCGACCAGGTGCCTTCGGTCAGGCGCTGGATGAAGCCGCCGCGCTCGCCGACGCCGCAGTGGTGCTCGATGAGCGCCGGCAGCAGCCCGGTCAGGCGGTCGGTGAAGCCGTCTATCTTGTTGGAGGGGTAGTCTTCCAGTTGACCCAGATCGAGCCAGACTTCGAGCACCGGACGGTAGGTCCAGAGATTGGGACCGCGCAAATAATTGATGCGCAGCAATTGGATGTCGTCGAAACGGGTCATGCAAACGTTCGATGTGCTTTGGCCGAGCACCGCGGCGCCTTCAAGCGCGCCCATGGCGATCGGTCAGAATCGGCGCCCGACCAAGGGCGCCATGACGCGGTCCATGCGGCCCGCGACGGGCAAGAGTCAAAGAAACACAATGCAACATCACGATCCAGTCGGCACCCGGGAGGGCGAAACAGAGGCGGCTTCAGACGCGCTGAAAAACCGGCTCGCAGTCGCGGAAAACGTTCTGGTAATACTGTCGGTTGACCTCGACGACCAACTTCGCTTCGCTTGCGGCCTAGTCGCCCTGACTGACCGGCGCCTGATCGCGCTCGATCCGGGCGGCGAATGGCGTGAGTGGCCACTGACGGACGCCTCCCTGGCGCTGCGGCTTTCCGACCATTCCGGCGTCGGAACCCTTGATTTGACGGGCTCCGAGGGCCGGTTGGGCCGCTGGCGCTACACCCTGGCCCACCAGGTGGCGGCACTGCGCCTGCTCAAGCTTTTCGGCCAGCGCATGTCCGATGTCGCCAAGGCGACACCCGAGCCGGCCGAGGCCGCCGACGGCGACGATGCCGCCGTTGCCGACACCGAACTCCAGACCCCGCCCTCGACCTGGGTGCTGCTGCGACTGGGCCGTTTCGCCAAGCCGTACCGCAAGCAGCTGATCCTGGGGTTTGTCCTGACCCTGATTTCCACCGCCGCCACCCTGGTGCCACCGTACCTGACCATCCCGCTGATGGACGACATCCTGATTCCGTTCCAGAACGGGCAGAAGATCGACACCATGCGCGTCGGCCTGTACCTGGGCGGACTGCTGGTCGCGGCGCTGGTCGGCTGGGGGCTGGGCTGGGCGCGCACCTACCTGCTGGCGCTGGTGTCCGAGCGCATCGGCGCCGACCTGCGCACCACCACCTACGAGCACCTGCTGACCCTGCCGCTCGACTATTTCGGCGGCAAGCGCACCGGCGACCTGATGGCGCGCATCGGCTCGGAAACCGACCGCATCAACGTTTTCCTGTCGCTGCACGCGCTGGATTTCGCCAACGACGTGCTGATGATCGTGATGACCGCCGTCATCCTGATCTCCATCAATCCGCTGCTGGCGGTGGTCACGCTCGTGCCGCTGCCCTTCATCGCCTGGATGATCCACGTCGTGCGCGACCGCCTGCGCACCGGCTTCGAGAAGATCGACCGCGTCTGGTCGGAGGTGACCAACGTGCTGGCCGACACCATTCCCGGCATCCGCGTGGTCAAGGCCTTCGCGCAGGAACGCCGCGAGGCCGAGCGCTTCCGCGTCGCCAACGCCTACAACCTGCAGGTCAACGACAAGCTCAACCGCACCTGGTCGCTGTTCACGCCGACCGTGTCGCTGCTCACCGAAATCGGCCTGCTCGTGGTCTGGGCCTTCGGCATCTGGCAGGTGGCGCGCGGCAGCATCACGGTGGGCGTGCTCACCGCCTTCATCGCGTACATCGGCCGTTTCTATACGCGGCTCGACTCCATGAGCCGCATCGTCTCGGTCACGCAGAAGGCGGCGGCCGGCGCCAAGCGCATCTTCGACATCCTCGACCACGTGAGCAACGTGCCCGAGCCGGCCAACCCGGTGAAGGTGGAGCGCGTGCAGGGGCGCATCGAGATGAGCGGGCTGGGTTTCCGCTACGGCTCGCGCGCCGTCATCCACGACCTCGACCTGGTGATCGAGCCCGGCGAGATGATCGGCCTGGTGGGCCACAGCGGCTCGGGCAAGAGCACGCTGGTCAACCTGATCTGCCGCTTCTACGACGTGACCGACGGCGCCATCAAGGTCGACGGCACCGACATCCGGCGCTTCGCCGTGGCCGACTACCGGCGCCACGTGGGGCTGGTGCTGCAGGAGCCGTTCCTTTTCTTCGGCACCATCGCGCAGAACATCGCCTACGGCAAGCCCGACGCCACGCGCGAGGAGATCGTGGCCGCCGCTCGCGCCGCGCACGCGCACGACTTCATCCTGCGGCTGCAGCACGGCTACGACTCGCTGGTGGGCGAGCGCGGGCAGGGCCTGTCGGGCGGCGAGCGCCAGCGCATCAGCATCGCGCGGGCGCTGCTGATCGACCCGCGCATCCTGATCCTCGACGAGGCCACCTCGGCGGTGGACACCGAGACCGAGAAGGAAATCCAGAAGGCGCTCGACAACCTCGTGCAGGGCCGCACCACCATCGCCATCGCGCACCGCCTGTCGACACTGCGCAAGGCCGACCGGCTCGTGGTCATGGACCGCGGCGAAGTGGTCGAGGTCGGGCCGCACGACGCCTTGATGGCGAAGCAGGGCGCCTACTGGCGGCTCTACCAGGCGCAGTTGCGCCAGGCCGACGACGATGCGAGCGAAGGAGCCGCGAACGAGCGCGCCAGCGCGCAGGCACCTTTGCCCATCGCCCACGCAGCCCATCCGGCGGGGGACGCATGAATAGCCATAGCAGCAACGACTTCCAACTGGAGCGCGACGCCTTCGGCCGCCTCGTACTGACCGACGCGCAAGGCGAACGCCACGCCGGCGTCGTGCCGGTGCGGGCCTTTCCGCTGAGCGCGCCGGGCCACGGCGTGTCGCTGGTGGGCAGCGAAGGGCGCGAACTGGTCTGGATCGACAGCGTCGATCAACTGCCGGCGCAGGCCAAGGCGCTGCTCGAGGAAGAACTCGCGGTGCGCGACTTCGCCCCCACGCTGCTGCGCCTGCACGGCGTGTCGAGCTTCGGCGTGCCCAGCACCTGGACCATCAGCACCGACCGTGGCGACACCACCTTCGTGCTGAAGGCCGAGGAAGACATCCGCCGGCTCGAAGGCGGGGCGCTGCTCATTGCGAGCGCGCACGGCGTGCAGTTCCGCATTCCCGATGTGAAGACGCTCGACCGGGCCTCGCGCAAGCTGCTCGAGCGCTTTCTCTGAGCACCAAAGAAAAAGCCCCGCAGCCTTTTCAGGAGCTCGGGGCCATGCGTGGAATACCGCGCAAGCTGGGCTGAACCCGGTCAGTCCAGCAGGTCCGAGTAGTCGCCGCGCTCGTAGGCCTCGATGGCCTTCCACGGCAAGGTCTTCGGCGCCGGGATGGCCGAGGCGGTCATCACATTGATCGAAGTACCGCGCGCGTTGCGCTGCTCGATCTTGCGTGCATACCGGCCGGCCGTGTCCCAGTCGATGCGAAGCGTGCCCTCGCCCTGCTTCAGTTCGTAGCGTTGCACGCCCTTGCCGGCCGCGCCCAGGTCTTTCATGCGCGCCAGGCTCGCGGGATCGACCAGCCAGTAGGAGTTGGCCCACGAGCCGCTGTAGCCGACGTTGCCGTAGTTGGCCGCGTCGATGTCGATCAGCTTGCGCTGCTCGCGCAGCACCATGCCCACCTGCACCTTGCCTGCGGCGTCGCGGCGCACCCACAGCGGGGCGGCCGTGTTGTCCGCATGCGCGTGGCCGATGTGCACCTTGCCCTCGCGGGCTTCGTGGTCGTGGTCTTCGCGCAGCGCTGGCGGCAATTCGCGCTCGACCCACACCGAGCCGGCACGGCGGAACATCAGGTCGGCGTAGCGGCTTTCGCGTTGCACGCCGTCCTTGCCGATCGACATCATGTGGTGCTGGATGCGCAGGTTCTGGTCCGGCGCCTCGGCATCGCCCGCGGCGCTGGCTGCCAGCGGCAAGGTCACCAGGGCGGTGGCCGCCAGCAGCTTCTTGAGCGTCGAGGATGCGGTCACAGGCCGGCCGCTTCCTTGACCTTGTTGAACACCTTGATGTTCTCCATGGTGCCCTTGAAGATCTTCGAGCCGGCGCCGCCGGCGAACAGCATCACGTCGCCGCCGCCGTGGGTTTCAGCACCGGGCGAGCCCAGGTTGATGCCGACTTCCTGCAGGAAGTTGTCGTCGGTGGTGTCCATGGCGGTCTGGTCGTCGCGCGAGGCGGCGCGCGCGGGCGCGATCCACTTCTTGTTGCCGTCTTCCGCGTTGACGTCGCTGCCGGCGGTCGCGTTGGGGCGTCCGCCGTTGCCGAACACCAGCGTGGTGTACGGCTTGCCGTCCGCCGCCTTCGTGGGCTTGCCGTCGGCATAGCCGTTGACCAGGCCGAGGATCGGGTTGCCGATCTTCGGATAGCCGTTGAAGGCGATCGCGTGGTCATGGTCGGCGGTGACCACCACCAGCGTGTTCTTCAGGCCCGGGTCCTTCTTGTTCATGAAGTCGAGCGCGGTCTGGATGGCCGCGTCGAAGGCCAGCGTGTCTTCCAGCGCGCGCTTGGCATTGGTGCCGTGCAGTGCGTGGTCGATGCGGCCGCCTTCCACCATCAGGAAGAAGCCCTTGTCGTTCTTGCTGAGCACGCCGAGGGCCTTCTCGGTCATGTCCGACAGGCTGGGCTGGTCCAGGCTCTGCTTCGTGCGGTCGAGCTCGTAGGCCATCTCGCTTTGGGAGAACAGGCCCAGCAGCTTGCCGGTTGCGGCCGTGTCGACGGCCTTGAGCTTGGTGCCGGTGTCGACGTAGGTGTAGCCCTTGGCCTTCATTGCGGCCACCAGGTCGACGCCGTCGGTCCGCTTGCTGCTGGGGTTGGTCGCCACCGGCAGGTAGTTGCGCTGGCCGCCACCCATCAGCACATCGACGCCGTCGAGCAGCTTGGGGTTGTAGTTGGCATGGCCCGGCACGCTCTGCTCGGCAATGGTGTTGTAGCCGTTGCGATTGCAGATGTGGGCATAGGTGGTGGCCGGCGTGGCGTGGCCCACGCGCGTGGTCGAAACGGCGCCCACCGAACGGCCCTTGGCCTTGGCCAGCTCGAGCAGCGTGTCGGCGGCCTTGCCGTTGGTCGGCGGGCAGGTGGTGTTCTCGCCGTTGATGTATTGCTTGCCGGTGCTGTCCACGGCAACGGTGTCGCTCGACATCGAGATCACCTCGTTGCGCATCTTCACGCCGGTCATGTAGGCGGCCATCGAGGGGGCGCTGTCGGTGGTCTGGCCGTCGAGCGAATAGGTCTTCACGCGGGCCGCGTACGGCAGCGACTGCATGACGAGGTTCGCGCGCTCCGGGCTCACCAGCGAGCCGGGCTTGGCCGCCAGCTGCTTTTCGCCCTTGTAGATGCGCGCGGCGGTCACGGTGACCGGGCCCATGCCGTCGCCGAGGAAGAAGATGACGTTCTTGGCTTCGCCGGCGGCGTGTGCGCTGCCGGCCAGGGTGCCGGCGGCGGCGCAGAAGAGGGCGGCGGCCAGGCGGGTCTTGCGGGTGATGCGGTTCATGGTCGTGTTCATGTTGGTGTTCGTCGATGAGCGCTTGCGGCCCCTCACAGGCCGACCGCCTTCTTGATCAGGCCGAACACGTCGGTGTTGGTGATGACGCCGGAGAAGTTGTCGGCGCCCAGGCCTTGCGCGCCGAGGAACACGTCGGCACCGCCGTGGGTTTCGGAGTCGCTGGCCGCGTCCGTGGGAACCACAGCTTCCTGCCGGTAGTCCTTGCTTTCCAGCGCGGTGCTGTCGATGGGGCCGCGCGTGGCCAGGCGGACAGGGCCGTTGCCGAAACCGATGATGGTGTACGGGTTGCCGTCCACGTCCTTGCTGGTCTTGCTGTTGTCGACGTAGTCCTTCACCAGCCCCAGCACGCCCGGCTTGCCCGGCTCGGTCTTGCCGGTACGCGCCGCATAGCCGTTGAGCTGCAGCGTGTGGTCATGGTCGGCAGTGACCACCACCAGCGTGTTCTTCAGGCCCGGGTCGATGGCCTGCATCTTGTCGAGCGCGAGCTTGATGGCGTCGTCGAAGGCGCCGGTGTCCTGCAGCGCGCGGCGCGCGTTGGTGGCGTGCAGCGCGTGGTCGATGCGGCCGCCCTCCACCATCAGGAAGAAGCCCTTCTTGCGCGCGGCCAGTGCGTCGATGGCCTTGCCGGTCATTTCGGCCAGGCTCGGCTCCTTGGTGGCGTCGCGGTCCAGGTCGTAGGCCATGTGGCTCTTGGTGAAGAGGCCGGCGATCTTGGTGGTGCCGTCGACTGGCAGCTTGTCGAACTCGGTCTTGCTGCCGGCGTAGCTGTACTTGGCGGTCTTCAGTTCGGCGATCAGGTCGCGCTTGTCGTTGCGCTTGCCGCCCGCTTCCTTGGAAAGGAAGTAGTCCGTGCCGCCGCCGAAGAACACGTCGACGCCGTCGCCCAGCTTGCCGTTGTAGCCCGCGCCGCCCGGCACCAGCGCCGCGGCGATGGTGTTCTCGGCGTCGCGGTGGCACACGTGCGAGTACGTGGCGGCGGGCGTGGCGTGCGTGATGCGCGTGGTGGTCACCACGCCGGTCGCATAGCCCTTGGCCTTGCTCTGCTCCAGCAGGGTCTCGACGGCCTGGCCGTTGCCCGAGGGGCAGGTGCTGTCGAAGTTGACGTGATAGGCCTTGCCCGAGGCGTCGGTGGCCTTGGTCTCGGGGCTCATGGAGATGACTTCGTTGTTCATCTTCACGCCGGTCATGTACGCCGACATCGACGGCGCGCTGTCGGTCACCTGGGCGTCGTTCGAATAGGTGTGGACGAAGGCCGTCTCGGGCAGCGTGTCCATCGTCAGGTCGCCGTCTTCGCCGACCTTGTAGATGCGCGCGGCGGTCATGGTGGTGATGCCCATGCCGTCGCCTAGGAAGAACAGCACGTTCTTCTGGGGCTGTGCGGCGGGCTGCTGCGGTTGCTGCGGCAGCGGCAGCAGCTGGGGGCCGTGGTTGCTGCCGCCGCAGGCGGACAGCAATAGCGAAGCGCCCAGCAGCGCTGGGGCGATGAAGCGTTGGGTCATGCGACTCCTCCGGAGGATTGTTTGAGTAGTGCGCGTGGCGCACAGATGTTCCGGAGGTGAAATCTAAAGACGTCGCGTGACTCGGCCATGACGACGCATGTCCGCTGAAAAAGTTCAGCGAATTTCAAGAAAGAAACACCCCGGAAGACTCCGGCGTGTCATGCCCGCTTGCTAGCGGGGAGGGCGCTTGCTCAGCGCGCCGCCATCCAGCGCCAGGCCACCGCGCCCGCCGCCGCTGCCACGCCGCTCACCACCGTGCCCCAGGCGATGTCGATGAACGACAGGGCCAGCGGCCAGTTGCGGATCACCGCCAGGTTGGTCAGGTCGTAGGTGGCGTAGCAGAACATGCCAAACAGCGCGCCCAGCACGGCCGCGCGAACCACGCTCTGCGCCTCGACGCCGGGCATGATCGCGAACAGCAGCAGGCCTATCGGGTAGACCAGGTAGAAAACAGCGGCAAAGGCCAGCCGCGGATTCGGCGACATCAGGTCGCCCATGGCCTCCTGGTACATGCCCTTGGCGACCACGCCCAGCCAGATCATGTCGATCACCAACAGCACCACGAAGGTGACTGCCCATGCAACCAAGTGTTTAGTGCTCATTCGCGGCATGGTATCCGCGCAGCCTGGGCGGCCTGCGAAAATTGCGCCTTTGGACTACAACGGCCCGCCGTTGACGGATATGCCCCTGCACACCACCGCCCTCGTTCTTTTCTCCGGCGGCCAGGACTCGACCACCTGCCTCGCCGACGCGCTCTCGAAGTACCAGCGCGTCGAAACCCTGGGTTTCGACTACGGGCAGCGCCACCGCGTCGAGCTCGACGTGCGCGGCACCATCCTCGCGAAGATGCGCGAGTGCTTTCCCGAGTGGGCGCCCCGCCTGGGCGAAGACCACGTGCTCACGCTGGCGGCGCTGGCGCAGCTCGGCGGCTCCTCGCTGACCGAGGAGGTCGCCTTCGCGATGCAGGCCGACGGCCTGCCCAACACCTTCGTGCCGGGGCGCAACCTGCTGTTCCTCACGCTGGCCGGCGCGCTGGCGTACCGGCGCGGGCTGCAGGTGATCGTCACCGGCGTGTGCGAGACCGACTTCTCCGGCTACCCCGACTGCCGCGACGACACCATGAAGGCCATGCAGCTCGCCCTGTCGCTCGGGCTGGAGCGCCGCCTCGTCATCGAGACGCCGCTCATGTGGATCGACAAGGCCGAGACCTGGCAGATGGCCCACCGCCTGGGCGGCGAGCCGCTGGTCGACCTGATCGTCGAGGAAACGCACACCTGCTACCTCGGCGACCGCACGCACCGCCAGGCCTGGGGCTATGGCTGCGGCGAGTGCCCCGCCTGCGACCTGCGCAAGAAGGGCTGGGAGCGCTACGCCGCCGCCGGCTGAACGGCCGCGGTGTCCAGCCGGTAGCGCGGCCCGCCGCCGGCCGCGCCCTCCGCCTGCGGCACCATGGTCCAGCGCTGGTTGTGGAAGTCGCCCACGGCCGCGCGGTGCGCGATGGACACCATCGCGCCGCCGGCCGCCTGCACCGTGGCCGCGAGGCGCTTGTAGAGCACGCCCTCGGCCTGCGCGTCCAGCGCGCTGGTGATCTCGTCGGCGAACAGCCACGCCGGCTTCTTCAGCAGCACGCGCGCAATGGCCAGGCGCTGCTGCTCGCCGCCGGAGAGTTTCTGGCTCCAGGCGTCGCTCTCGTCGAGGCGGTTCACCAGGTCGGGCAGCAGGGCGTCGGCCAGGGCCTGGCGCAACTGGTCGTCGTTGAAGTTCGTGGCCGGGTTGGGGTAGGTCAGCGCGTCGCGCAGCTTGCCGTCGGGCACATAGGGCCGCTGCGGCATGAAGGCGACGTTGTCGGGCACCTGCAGCCGGCCGTTCGAGAACGGCCAGATGCCCGCGAACGAGCGGAACAGCGTCGACTTGCCGCTGCCCGACGGGCCCTGCAGCAGCACGCTGTCGCCGGGCTTGACCGCCAGGGCGGCGCCGGCGAGCAGCGGCGTGCCGTCGGGCAGCGCGACGCCCAGGTCATCGCTGTGCAGCACCGCGGCGGGCGCACGCTGCAGGCCGTCGTCCTGCGCGGCATGGGCGGCCATGCTGTCGTCGAAGCTGGTGAGACGGTCGGTGGTGGCGCGCCACACGGCCACGCTGTCGTAGTTGTCGACGAACCAGCTGAGCGACTCCTGCACCTTGCCGAAGGCCGAGCCGATCTGCATCAGGTGGCCCAGCTGGAACGCGCCGCCAAAGTACTGCTGCCCCGCCACCAGGAACGGAAAGATCACGGCCGCCTGCCCGAAGAACGAGGTGAAGGTGACCAGGTTCTTCTGCTGCTTGATCAGCAGCAGGTAGTTGCGCAGCACGTTGCTGAAGCGCAGGTCGAGCTGGTCGCGTTCGACCTTCTCTCCGTGGTCCAGCGCGATGGCCTCGCTGTATTCGCGCACCCGCACCAGGTGGTGCCGGAAGTCGGCCTCGAAGCGCTGCTGCCTGAAATTCAGGCCGATCAGCGGGCGGCCGATGAAATGCGTGATGACGGTGCCCAGCACGGAATATCCCAGCGCCACCCAGACCATCGCGCCGACGATCTGGTGGGTGGTGCCATTGAACGTGAACGAGAAATTGCCCGACAGCCCCCACAGCAGCCCGATGAAGCTCATGAGCGTGACCACGGCGTTCAGCAGGCCCATGGAGAGAGACATCGTGGCGCTGGTGAAGATCTGCATGTCTTCCTGGATGCGCTGGTCCGGGTTGTCCGGCGTCTGCCCGTCCTTGCCGGCGTAGCGCGCCAGTTCCAGGTGATAGAAGGTGCGGTCGGCCATCCAGCGCGACAGGTAGCTGCGCGTCATCCAGGTGCGCCAGCGCAGCTGCAGCAGCTGGGTCACGTAGAACTTGAGCACCTGCACCGCGATGTTGGCGAAGGCGATCCAGCCGAACACGCCCACCTCGTGCCAGAAGACCGCCGCGTTCTTGTTCTGCAGCGCGTCGTAGAAGCGGCCGTACCACTCGTTGCCGAGCACGGCCACGTACACATAGAACAGGTTGAGCGCGACGATGGTCAGCAGCATCGCGCGGGCGCGCCATTTTTCCTCGGAGCTGAAGTAGGGCGCCGCGAGCTTGAATACCCGGCGCAGGACCTGGACCAGCGTGCCCGTGCGCGCGGTGATGGAGGGGGATGAAGACATGCGGTTTTCCTCTCGGCGCTCGTGCGCCGCTCGCCATGAGGAAAACATATGTTTCTTAGACGGGGCTGAATCGCTCCCGCCGCCTCGAGAACCGCTCAGTTCAGCATCACCCGCGCCGCGACGGCCAGGAAATGCGCCAGCGGGGGCGTCTTCAGTCCTTCCGTCTTCGCCTCTTCGTCCCACAGGCGCAGCCGCACGGCGTCATCGGCCCAGTGGTGCTCGGCAAAGCGCCGGGCCGCCTCGTCGTCCATCACGCCGCCCTGCAGCGCGAGGCTGCGCACCGAGTCGGGCGAGAGTTTCGAGAAATAGCCGGGCCGCGTGGCGCACAGGTAGCGCTTGGCGTCCACGTGCAGCCGTATGGGCTCGCGCACCTCGGCGTCGAAGGCGCCGCGCAGCAGGGGCAGGGCGATGTACTGGTGGCGGTCGTCGATGCCGAGCTCTGTAGGAGAGTGCGATAGCGTCTGGTGCTCGGCGATCAGCAGGTGGCCCAGGTCGTGCAGCAATGCGGCCGTCACCAATGAGTCGCTGGCGCCGGCCTGTTCGGCGAGCCAGGCGCATTGCAGCGCGTGTTCCAGCTGCGTGACGGGCTCGCCCGCATAGGCAACCCCGCCCCGTTCGGCGAACAGGCGGGCGATCTCGGCGAGGTCGAGTGTCATGGAAGTGGAACGCAGCGGGCGGAGGAAAAGCGCGGGTGACAGCGCGCGAAGTCTGGCGCGCAGCGGTGACATGCGGATGACGACGCCCGTTGCCCCTGGCGCCATTTTGGGGATTTGTGTTTTTTTGAGGCATCTGACAAATCCCTGTCACATGCCGCTGCCAGCATCGCCGCATTCGTCGCTGGACAGGATTTGCGTACTTTCGGTCTCCTGCCCGCAGCGTCTTCCGAATTGCCTCACTTCTTTTTCCACTTGGGAATCTCCACCATGCTGCACCGTCAACTCCGCCGCGCCTTCGTGCCGGCCGTCCTGTTCTCGCTGGCATTTGCCGCATCGGCCCAGGGCCGCACCGAACTGCTGGTCTACACCGCGCTCGAGGCCGACCAGGTGCAGGCCTACAAGGCCGCGTTCGAAAAGGAGAACCCGAGCATCGAACTGAAGTTCGTGCGCGACTCCACCGGCATCGTCACCGCCAAGCTGCTGGCCGAAAAGGCCAACCCGCAGGCCGACGTGGTGTGGGGCCTGGCCGCCACCTCGCTGATGCTGCTCGACAAGGAAGGCATGCTCCAGCCCTACGCGCCCAAGGGCCTGGACGCCATCAAGCCCAACATGCGCGATGCGGCCAACCCGCCCAAGTGGGTCGGCATGGATGTGTGGTCGTCGGCCATCTGCTTCAACACCGCCGAAGCCGCGAAGAAGAACCTGCCCAAGCCCACCAGCTGGGCCGACCTGACCAACCCGGTCTACAAGGGCCAGATCACCATGCCCAACCCCGCCGCGTCGGGCACCGGGTACCTGATGGTCTCGGGCTGGATCCAGATGATGGGTGAAGAAAAGGCGTGGAAGTACATGGACGCGCTGCACCAGAACATCGGCATCTACAGCCAGTCGGGCAGCAAGCCCTGCCGCCAGGCCGGCGCCGGCGAGTTCGCGCTGGGCATGTCCTTCGAATACCGCGCCAACAAGACCAAGCGCGAAGGCGCGCCCATCGACATCGTGCTGCCGAAGGAAGGCCTCGGCTGGGACATGGAAGCCACCGGCATCATCAAGACCAGCAAGAAGCAGGAAGCCGCCAAGGCGCTGGCCGACTGGGCCGTCACCAGGCAGGCCAACGAGCTGTATGCCAAGAACTTCGCCGTGCTGGCGCTGCCGGGCGTGCAGGAAAAGCTCGAGTTCGTGCCGGGCGACGTCGAGAAGCTGCTGGCCAAGAACGACTTCGCCTGGGCTGCCGCCAACCGCGACCGCATCCTGACGGAGTGGTCCAAGCGCTACGAGTCCAAGTCGGAAAAGAAGCCCCTCTGATCCAACTCTCAAGCGGTATCCGGCCATGACGAGCAGCAGCTTTCTTTCCCTTCGCGGCATCGGCAAGTCCTTTGGCGCCACCCGCGTGCTCGACGGCATCGACCTCGACATCGAGCCCGGCGAGTTCGTGTGCCTGCTCGGCCCCTCGGGCTGCGGCAAGACCACGCTGCTGCGCATCGTCTGCGGCATCGAGCGTGCCGACAGCGGCCGGATCCTTCTGGGCGGCCAGGACATCGCGGGCCTGCCGCCCGCGGCGCGCGGCTTCGGGGTGGTGTTCCAGTCGTATGCGCTGTTCCCCAACCTCACGGCCGCGCAGAACATCGCCTACGGCCTGCACCCCACCGGCGCGCTGGCCCGCGAGATGGCCAAGCGCTCGCGCGAGATGCTCGACCTGGTCGGGCTGGCCGCGCATGCCGACAAATACCCCGTGCAGCTTTCGGGCGGCCAGCAGCAGCGTGTGGCGCTGGCACGCGCGCTGGCGCCCAATCCGCGCCTGCTGCTGCTCGACGAGCCGCTCTCCGCGCTCGACGCGCAGGTGCGCGCCAGCCTGCGCAGCGAAATCCGCGCGCTCCAGAAGCGCCTGGGCATCGTCACCATCATGGTCACGCACGACCAGGAAGAAGCCCTGTCGATGGCCGACCGCGTGGTGCTGATGCACAACGGCCGCATCGAGCAGGCCGGCACGCCCGACGAGCTGTACCGCCAGCCGCGTACCCGCTTCGTGGCCGGTTTCGTGGGCCGCATGAACATGCTGCCCGCCACGGTGCTGGCCGACGGCAAGGTACGCGTGCGCGACAGCGAGCTGCTTTGCGCCCCCGGCAACCTGAGCGTCGGCGCGCAGGCCACCGTGGGCATCCGCCCCGAGCACGTGGTGGTGAAGCGCTACGGCACCGAACTCGGCGCCAACAGCTTCGCGGCGCGCCTGCTCGACACCGAATTCTTCGGCAACCGCACCTCGGCCCGCCTGGCCTGCGAGCCGCTGGGCATCGAGATCGAAGCCGAGCTGCCCGCCGACGCGCGCGGCGGTGGCGGCGAGCCGCTGGTGCCGAGCAGCATGGTGCACATCCAGTTGCCGTTGAATGCGCTGTCCGTTCTGGCGCATTGAGATGAGCGGTTGTCCTTTGGGCCTTTCAGGGCGCGCTCACGCCGACGGGGTACCTTGCTCCGCGAATGTCCCCCGGCCTGCGGCCTCCTCCTTTATTTCGCTGCGCAAGGCACCCCATCGGCGTGATCGTGGGACAGAGCGCCGGTTGATCGGCCGAGCACCAGCGGCGTGCCCCGTGCGCAGGGCGTCGGGTGCTCCCCGCAGCGAAATAAAGGAGGAGGGGCGCAGCCCCGGGGGACATTCGCGGAGGGGAGTACCCGGCGGCCTGTGCGCGCGCCCCGAACAACAGCGTCGCGACCCGACATGAACAGTTCCCCAGACACCATCGCCATGGTGCCCCCCATGGCAAAGCACGCAAGCGCGTTCGATCGAGAACGCTGGATCACCGGCGCGGCCGTTCTGCTGGTCGTGCTGCTGCTGGTCGTGATCGTCGCGCTGCCGGTCGGCGCGCTGGTCGGCCAGAGCTTCTTCGACCGCGCGGGGGCCTTCGTCGGCCTGGCCAACTTCGCGCGCTATCTCGACAACCCTGCGCTGGTGCAGTCGGCGTTCAACAGCCTGGGGCTCGCGGCCCTGAGCGCGGTGATCTGCACCGCCATCGCCTACGTCTACGCCTACGGCCTCACGCTGTCGTGCATGCCGGCCAAGGGCCTGCTGCGCGCGGTGGCGCTGGTGCCGCTGCTGGCGCCGTCGCTGCTGCCGGCCATCAGCCTGGTCTACCTGTTCGGCAACCAGGGCCTGTTCAAGGGGCTGATGGGCGGCGTGTCGATCTATGGGCCGCTGGGCATCGTGCTGGGCTCGGTGTTCTGGACGCTGCCGCATGCGCTGCTGATCCTCACCACGGCCATGGCCACCTCCGACGGACGGCTCTACGAGGCCGCGCAGACGCTGGGCGCCTCGCGCTGGCGCATCTTCCGCACGGTGACGCTGCCGTCCTCGCGCTATGGCCTGATCGTGGCCGCGATGGTGGTGTTCGTGCTGGTCATCACCGACTTCGGCGTGCCGAAGGTGGTGGGCGGCCAGACCGGCGTGCTCGCGACCGACATCTACAAGCAGGTGGTCGGGCAGCAGAACTTCCAGATGGGCGCGGTGGTGGGCCTGGTGCTGCTGATTCCGGCGGTGCTGTCTTTCCTGGTCGAGCGGCATGTGCGCGGCAAGCAGGCGGCGGCGCTGTCGGCGCGTGCCACGCCCTACCAGCCCGAGCCGGTGAAGGCGCGCGACCGTGCGCTGCTGGCCTTCTGCGTGCTCACGGCCTGCGGCATCCTGGTGATGATCGGCATGGCGGTGTTCGCGTCGCTGGCCACCTACTGGCCCTACAACCTGGCGCCTTCGTTCAAGAACTACGACTTCAGCAACATGGACGGCGGCGGTTGGGGCAGCTACTTCAATTCGCTGCGGCTGGCCGTGTGCGCCGCCGTCGCGGGCGCGTTCATCACCTTCATCTCGGCCTACCTGGTCGAGAAGCCGCGCCACTTCGGCCTGCTGCGCGAACTGCTCAACCTGCTGGCCAACCTGCCGCTGGCGGTGCCCGGGCTGGTGCTGGGCGTGGGCTACATCTTCTTCTTCATCTCGCCTTCGAACCCGCTGCGCGCCATCTACGGCAGCATGACCATCCTGGTGGTGTGCACCGTGGCGCACTTCTTCTCGGTGGCGCACCTCACGTCGCTCACCGCGCTGCGCCAGCTCGACCGCGAGTACGAGTTGGTGTCCGAGTCGATGGGTGTGCCGTTCTGGCGCACGCTGTGGCGCGTGCACCTGCCGGTGGCGCTGCCCACCGTGCTCAACGTGGGCGGCTATTTCTTCGTCAACGCGATGACGACCGTGTCGGCCGTCGTGTTCCTCTATTCGCCGCAGACCTCGCTGGCCGCGATTGCCGTGCTCAACATGGACGATGCCGGCGACGTCGCGCCCGCCGCGGCCATGGCCTCGCTGATCATGCTCACGGCCGCCATCGGCCGCGGGGTGTTCGCGCTGGCGGGGCATTGGGTGCTCAAGCGCACCCAGAACTGGAGGCACCGGTAATGCCCGGTACCCAAGCCCATCATCCCGATCATTTCGACCTCGTCGTGGTCGGCGCCGGCATCGTCGGCCTGGCCCATGCCTACACCGCCGCGCAGCGCGGCCTCAAGGTCTGCGTGGTGGAGCGCGACGCGGCCTGCATCGGCGCCTCGATCCGCAACTTCGGCTTCATCACCATCACCGGGCAGGCGCCCGGCGACACCTGGCGCCGCGCCATGCACGCACGCGACGTGTGGCAGCGCATCGCGCCCTGTGCGGGCATCGACATCGTGCACCGCAACCTCTGGCTCGCGGCCTGCCGGCCCGAGGCGCACGACGTGCTCGAAGCCTTCATGCGCACGCCGATGGGCGAAGCCTGCGAGCTGCTCGACGCCGCCGATGCGCAAGCCAAGGCACCGGCGCTGAACCTGTCGGACGCATGCTCGGTGCTGTTCAGCCCGCATGAGCTGCGCGTGGAATCGCGCACCGCCATCGGTCTGCTCGCCCGCTGGCTGGCCGAAGCGCACGGCGTGACGTTCCGCTTCGGCGAAGCGGTGCTCGAGGTGCAGGCGCCGCGCGTGCGCACCTCGCGCGGCACGCTGCATGCCGAGCGCGTGGCTGTCTGCACCAACACCGATCTTCACGGCCTCTTTGCCGATCGCATGGCCGCGCACGAACTCACGCTGTGCCGCCTGCAGATGCTGCGCGTGAAGCCCGAGGCGGGCTTCCAGCTGCCGGGCTCGGTGATGACGGATCTGAGCCTGGTGCGCTACGAGGGCTACAGCACGCTGCCCGAAGCCGCTGCGCTGCGTGCCCGCCTGCAGCAGGAGGAGGCCGCTTCGCTGGAACACGGCATCCACCTGATCGTGGTACAGAGCGCCGACGGCTCGCTGGTGGTGGGCGACTCGCATCACTATGGCGACGCGCCCGAGCCCTTCGCGATGGAAGAGGTCGACCAGCTCATCCTGCGCCATCTGCGCAGCACGCTCAACCTCGAGACCGCGCGGGTCACCGAGCGCTGGACCGGCGTGTACCCCTCGTCGAAGACCACGCCCTGCGTGATCGACGCGCCCGACGACGCCACGCGCGTGGTGATCGTCACCAGCGGCAGCGGCGCCAGCACCGCCTTCGGCATTGCGCACGACGTCTTCGAGCAATGGTGATGCGCCCGCCGCGCTTGCCTCCGTTCCCATTCTTCCTGTCCTTGCAGCCATGAACGCCCACAACCATTCCCAGCTCCAGGCCGTCGTCTTCGATTGGGCCGGCACCATCCTCGACTTCGGCTCCTGCGCGCCCATGGGCGCCTTCGTGAAGCTGTTCGAACAGTTCGGCGTGGACATCACCATCGCCGAGGCGCGCGGCCCGATGGGCGTGGCCAAGTGGGACCACATCAAGGCGCTCGGCACGCTGCCGCGCATCGCCGCCCAGTGGGAAGCCAGGCAAGGCCACGCTTTCAGCGATGCCGACGTCGACAGGCTCTACGAAATCTTCACGCCGATGAGCGCAGCCAGCGCGCGCGACCACGCCACCTTCATTCCGGGCGCGGTCGAAGCGGTGAACGTGGCACGCCAGCGTGGCCTGAAGATCGGTTCCACCACCGGCTACAACCGACCGATCATGGAAGTGGTGGTGCCCATCGCCGCGGCCGGCGGCTATGCGCCCGACAACCTGGTGTGCGGCGGCGACCTCGCCGAAGGCCGCCCGTCGCCGCTCATGATGTACCGCTGCTTCGCCGACCTCGGCGTGTGGCCGCCGCACACGGTCGTGAAGGTGGACGACACCGGCGTCGGCCTGCAGGAAGGGCTGAACGCGGGCACCTGGGCCGTGGGCGTGGCCATCAGCGGCAACGCCAACGGTCTCACGCTGGCCGAGTGGCAGGCGCTCGACGAAGCGCAGCAGCAGGAGCGCCGCACGCGCGCCACCGCCGAACTCGAGGCCGCCGGTGCGCACTACGTGATCGACAGCGTGGCCGACCTGCCGAAGGTGCTCGAGTACATCGAGCAGCGGCTGCAGCGCGGCGAGCGCCCCACGGCCTGATCGAAGCCGCGCGGCCCCGGCACGCGGCGGCGTCCGACTTGACGCGCCGCGAGGCAGGCATAGCATGGCCCGCATGCGAAGCACATCCTTTGTTCTTCTGTTCTGTCTGGGCCTGCTCGTGGGCGCCTGCGACGACAAGCCGAAGCCCGGTGTGCCGGTGCCGAAGGCTTCCGTGAGTGTCGCGGTGCCGGTGCTGGCCGAAGGCTGACCCCCGCAGGCAGGCGGTTGCGGCGCCTTCGGCGCGGACGCTGCGCGCGTCAGACGTTGCAGTGCAGCACCAGGCCTGCGGCTGTCTTCCGCGAGAATGCCACGCGGCATGCGCTGGCCCTTCCCGGCGCGGAGAAGAACAATGACGACGACCCGAGAGACAACCGCCCACCAGGCGGATTCGCGCTACGCCATGCTGCGCCTGGGACTCACGCTGCTGATCATGACGGTCGGCAGCAGCGGCATGTACGTGGTGTCGGTCATGCTGCCCGCGGTGCAGGCCGAATTCGGCATCGCCCGCGCCGATGCTTCGCTTCCCTACACATTGCTGATGCTGGGCTTCGGCCTCGGTGGCGTGCTGATGGGCAAGCTGGCCGACCGCGTCGGCGTGATGTGGCCGCTGCTGTTCGGCTCGGTGTTCCTGGGCGCGGGGTACATCGCGACCGGCATGTCGGGCGGCATCGTATCGTTCACCGTCGCACAGGCGCTGCTGGTGGGGCTGCTCGGCAGTTCGGTGGCTTTCGCGCCGCTGGTGGCAGACACCTCGCTGTGGTTCGTCAAGCGGCGCGGCATCGCGGTCGCGGTGTGCGCGAGCGGCAACTACCTGGCGGGCGCGGTGTGGCCACCGATCGCGCAGCATTTCGTCGAGCTGGTGGGCTGGCGCCAGACATACATCGGCATGGGCGTCTTCTGCGGAATCACGATGGCGCTGCTGGCGCTGTGCTTCCGTGCGCGGCCGCCGGCGCTTGCGCAGGCGCCTGCCGAGGTCAGTGCATCGAGAACGGCACTCCCGCGAGACCCGGCAGGGCCCTTCGGCCTGAGCATGGGCACGGCGCAGGGCCTGCTGTGCGTGGCCGGCGTGGCGTGCTGCGTGGCGATGGCGATGCCGCAGGTGCACATCGTGGCCTACTGCGGCGACCTCGGCTACGGTCCGGCGCAGGGCGCGATGATGCTGTCGCTGATGCTGGGCTTCGGCATCGTGAGCCGGCTGGTGTCGGGCGCCATCTGCGACCGCATCGGCGGGCTGCGCACCTTGCTGCTGGGCGGCGTGCTGCAGTGCGTGGCGCTGCTGCTGTTCCTGCCTTTCGACGCGCTGGTGCCGCTCTATGTGATCTCCGCGCTGTTCGGGCTGTTCCAGGGCGGCATCGTGCCTTCGTACGCGATCATCGTGCGCGAGCACTTTCCGCCGGCGGAAGCGGGCGCGCGCGTGGGCACGGTGCTGATGTTCACGCTGTTCGGCATGGCGCTGGGCGGCTGGATGTCGGGCAAGGTGTTCGACCTCACGGGCAGCTACCACGCGGCCTTCCTGAACGGCATCGGCTGGAACCTGGTGAACGTGAGCATCGCGTCCTTCCTGCTGTTCAGGACGCTTCGGCGATCAGGCTGCCGAGTGTTTGCATTGCCCGCTCGCTGAGCGCATGCCGTTGCGGGGCAGCACTTCATCTGCACCGGTCAATTGAGGCGAATCTGCATCTGTTCTTTTTGGCCCGGCGGGGCCACACTAGTCCTCATGTCGAATCTGTTGGGCGCGGTGCGCGCCGTTCTCTGGAGTTTCATCGGGCTGGGCGGCCGCCGTGCCGATGCCGACAAGCGGACCGCGCAGGTCGGCATCCTGCCGCTCATCGGCGTGGCGCTGGTCCTGGTGCTGCTGTTGATCGCCGGGCTGCTGGCCCTGGCGCACTTCGCAGCCGGCGCATGAAGGCCGGCCTCCGATTCGCCGCGACCGCGCTGCTGCTTGTGGTGTCCGGCCTGGCCGGGACTGCAGGTGCCGCGACGCCCGCCGCCGTGCCCGACACCATCGAGCAGCGCGTGGCCGCATGCATCGCCTGCCACGGCCGCGAAGGCGCGACCACCAATGCCGGCTACTTTCCGCGCCTGGCGGGCAAGCCGGCCGGCTACCTCTTCAACCAGCTCGTGAGCTTCCGCGACGGGCGGCGCTCCAACAGCGACATGGCGTACATGGTGCAGCACATGTCCGACGCCTACCTGCGCGAGATTGCCGAATACTTTGCCGGGCTCGATTTGCCCTATCCGCCGATCTCGCCAGTCAGCGACGCCAAGCCCGAAGTGCTGGAGCGCGGCCGCGTGCTCGCGCTGCAAGGCGATGCCGAGCGCCGGCTGCCGGCCTGCGTGCAGTGCCACGGCGCGGCCCTGACCGGCGTGCAGCCCGCCACCCCGGGCCTGCTGGGGCTGCCTCGGCTCTATGTGGCGTCGCAGCTCGGCGCCTGGCTCACGAACGAGCGGCATGCCATCGCGCCCGACTGCATGGCCGAAGTCGGCCGCCGCATGTGGACCTCGGACGTCAACGCGGTGGCGAGCTGGCTGGCAACGCAGCCGATGCCGGCCAACACCAAGGCCGTTGCGTCGCTGCCGGCACCGATGCCGATCGCCTGCGGCGGTACCGCGAAGTGACGAAAGAAGCACCCATGAGCCTGCTGCGGCGCACCGTCTGGGTGTTGCTGGCGCTGATCGTGCTGCTGGCGCTGGTCTCCGGCGTCCTGGTGGCAATGAACCTGCGCGGCGAGGACGCGCTGCCCGCGCAGGCCGAGAGCTTCAACGCCACGCCGCAGCTGGTCGAGCGCGGCCGCTACCTCGCCTTGGCCGGCAATTGCGCGGGCTGCCACACCACGCGCGGCGGCCGGCCCTATGCGGGCGGCCTGCCCATCGAGACGCCTTTCGGCACCATCTATTCGAGCAACCTGACGCCCGATGCGCAGACCGGCATCGGCAGCTGGAGCAGTGCGCATTTCTGGCGCGCGATGCACAACGGGCGCAGCAAGGACGGGCGCCTGCTGTACCCGGCATTTCCGTATCCGAACTTCACCAAGGTGACGCGCGAGGATTCGGACGCCATCTACGCCTACCTGCGCAGCCTGGCGCCGGCGTCGGAGCAGAACCGCGAGCACCGGCTGCGCTTTCCATACGACACGCAGGCCGCGCTGGCCGTGTGGCGTGCGCTCTCTTTCAAGCCTGAGCCCTTCGTCGCCAATGCCGGCAAGCCGGCCGAGTGGAACCGCGGCGCCTACCTGGTCGACGGGCTGGGCCATTGCATCGCCTGCCACGGCAGCCGCAATTCGCTGGGCGCCACCGAAACCAAGCGCGGCCTGTCGGGCGGGCTGATCGCGGTGGAAAACTGGTACGCCCCGTCGCTCACCGATCCGCACGAAGCCGGCGTGGCCGACTGGCCGAGCGCCGACGTCGTCGCGCTGCTCAAGACCGGAGTTGCGCCGCGCGGCTCGGTCATGGGCCCGATGGCCGACGTGGTGTTCCGCAGCACGCAATACCTGAGCGATGCGGACCTGGGCGCAATGGCCAGTTACCTGAAAGACCTGCCCGACACGGCCGCCACGCCGGCCGCGTCCACCGGCCCCAAGGCGCCCATCCGCCGCGATGCCGGCACGATGGCGCGCGGCGCGAAGATCTACGACCAGCGTTGCGCCTACTGCCACGGCGACCAGGGCCAGGGTGCCATCGGCGCCTACCCGCCGCTTGCGGGCAACCGCGCCGTGAACATGGCGCGGCCGACCAACCTGATGCAGGTCATCGCGCACGGCGGCTTCCTGCCCACCACGGCGGGCAACCCGCGCCCCTACGGCATGCCGCCGTTCGGCCAGACGCTCGATGCCGCCGAAGTGGCGGCGGTGCTCACCTACATCCGTGGTTCATGGGGCAACGACAGCGCCCCCGTCACGCAGCTCGACACGATGCGGCGCTGAACGCCGCACGGCTCAGGCGGTGTGCGGGTGCCGCGCGGCCTCGTACAGCGTGCGCGCGAGATCGCGGTGCCTTGCCAGCAGCGGCGCCAGTTCCAGCCCGGTGAACTCGCCGCCGCGGATGCGCACAGCGCCGCCGATCACGCTCAGCGACACCGATGCCGGCGTGCAGAACACCAGCGCCGCCACCGGGTCGTGCCCCGCGCCCGCGTGCGCGACGCCGCGCATGTCGAAGGCCACGATGTCGGCCGACATGCCGGGTGCGAGCGAGCCGATGTCGTCGCGCCCCAGCACCTGAGCGCCGCCGAGCGTGGCGATCTCCAGCGCTTCGCGCGCCGTCATCGCCGCCGGGCCGTGGCCCACGCGCTGCAGCAGCATCGCCTGCCGCGCCTCGCCCAGCATGTGCGCGCCGTCGTTCGACGCGCTGCCGTCCACGCCCAGCCCCACCGGCACGCCTGCGCGGCGCATCGCACCGATGGGCGCGATGCCCGAGGCCAGCCGCATGTTGGAGCAGGGGCAGTGCGCCACGCCGGTGCCGGTGCGGCCGAACAGCGCGATGCCGGCTTCGTCGAGCTTCACGCAGTGCGCGTGCCACACGTCGCGGCCGACCCAGCCCAGGTCTTCGGCGTAGTCGGCCGGCGTCATGCCGAACTTCTCGCGCGAGTAGGCGACGTCGTTGTCGTTCTCGGCCAGGTGCGTGTGCAGCGACACGCCGCGCTCGCGTGCCAGCTCTGCCGACAGGCGCATCAGGTCGCGCGACACCGAGAACGGCGAGCAGGGCGCCAGCACGATGCGGCGCATCGAATGGCGCGAGGCGTCGTGCCAGCGGCCGATGAGGCGTTCGCTGTCGCGCAGGATGGCTTCCTCGGTCTCCACCACCTCGTCGGGCGGCAGGCCGCCTGCACTGCGGCCCACGCTCATGCTGCCGCGCGCCGCGTGGAAGCGCATGCCCATGGCGTCGGCCGCCTCGATCGAATCGTCGAGCCGCGAGCCGTTGGGAAACAGGTAGAGATGGTCGCTGGTGGTGGTGCAGCCAGAGAGCATCAGCTCGGCCATCGCGGTCTGCGTCGACACGCGGATCATCTCGGGCGTGATGCGCGCCCACAGCAGGTACAGGTTGGTGAGCCAGCCGAACAGCTCGGCATCCTGCGCCTCGGGCACGGCGCGTGTGAGGCTCTGGTACATGTGGTGGTGCGTGTTGACCAGGCCCGGCATCACCACGTGGCCGCGCATGTCGATGGCCTCGGCGCGACCGTCGCGCAGGGCTTCGTGATATGCGATGGGCAAGTCGGCGGTGGGACCCGTCCAGGCTATGGCGGGGCCGTCGCACACCACGGCGCCGTCGGCGATTTCGCGCCGCGCGGCGTCCATGGTGACCAGGATGTCGGCGTGTCGGAGGATCAGCATGCCGGCATTCTTGCCCCGGTCAGCAGCGGGGGCAAGCACGGGGCCGGGTGCTCGGTTCAGGGCTCGTTGCTGATGCCGCTGCTCACGTGCCCGGCAGGCACATGCCGCGAGGCCGCGTCGACGTGCCCCGTCTGGTCGTCGAAGAAGAAGTCGGGCTCGAACTCGCGCAGGAACTCGCCCTTGGGCAGGCCGCCGAGGAACATGGCCTCGTCGACGCGGATGTTCCACTTCATCAGCGTGCGGATGGCGCGCTCGTGCGCCGGGGCGCTGCGCGCGGTGACCAGCGCGGTGCGGATGCGCATCTGCGCATTGCCGGCCATCTGCAGCCTGTGCAGCGCCATCAGCAGCGGCTTGAAAGGGCCTTCGGGCAGCGGCAGGTCGGCCTTGCTGAGTTCGTGCGCCTGGAAGGCGTCGAGGCCCTCGGCCTGGAACACGCGCTCGGCCTCGTCGGAGAACAGCACGGCGTCGCCGTCGAAGGCAATGCGCACTTCGTTCGGCCATGCGTCGCTGGCTTTCACCGATTCGACCAGCACGCGCGCGGCCGGAAAGCCGGCATTGAGCGCCTCGCGCACGTCCTGCGCGTTGACCGACAGGAACAGGTGGGCGCGCAGCGGGCGCAGGTAGCCGAAGGGCGGGCGGCCCTGCGTGAACACGCCGCGCTGCAGCTTGATGTCGGCGGCAGCGCTCGACCTGAAGATGCGCATGCCCGACACCGGGTCGTTGCGCGAGAGGATCACCACCTCCACGCGCTGCACGCCGTCGTCGTTGAAGCGCAGCAGCTTGCGGATCAGCGAATACGCGATGCCGGGCGCGGCCGGCACGTCGATGCGGTCGAGCTGCAGCTTCATGTAGCCCTCGTTGTCCCCCGACTCGAAGATCGTGTTTTCTTCTTCGAGGTTGAACAGGGCGCGCGAGGAGATCGCGACCACGAGCTTGTCTTCGAGGGTTACGGGCATGTTGCGTCCTGCCTGGCGGTGGCCGTCACTTGACGAACTGGTTCAGCTGGATGATGGGAAGCATCACGGCCAGCACGATCAGCATGACCACGCCGCCCATCGCCACGATCAGGAGCGGTTCGAGGATGGTGGCCAGGTGCATCGCGCGGCGCTGCACTTCGGCGCCGAGCTGGTTGGCCGCGCGCTGCAGCATCAGCGGCAGGGTGCCGGTCTGCTCGCCCAGGCGCGCGAACATCGACACCAGGCCCGGAAAGCGCTTTTTCTGCGCGAGCGCCGAGGCCAGCGGCGCGCCTTCGCGCACCAGCACCAGCGCGTCGAGCGCGTCGGCGCGCATCGCGCGGTTGCCCAGCGTTTCGGAGGCGGCCTGCAGTGCGCGAAGAATGGGCACGCCGGCCGTGGCCAGCATGGCCAGCGTGCTCGCGAAGCGCGCCGCGTTGTAGCCGCGCGCGAGCTTGCCCACCAGCGGCAGCCTGAGCCAGGCCGCGTCGAACTTGAGGCGGAAGGCTTCCTGCGCCAGCGCCATCCGCATGCCGACGGCACCAATAACGACGGCACCGAGCATCCACCAGCCGTAGTTGCGCACGCCCGCGCTCAGCGACAGCATCACCGTGGTGAGGAACGGCAGCGAGCGCTTGGTGCCCGCGAACACCTGCGCCACCTGCGGCACCACGTAGCTCACGAGGAAGATCACGATCACGATCGCCACCAGCGTGACGATGGCCGGATAAAGCGCCGCGCCGATCAGCTTCTGCTGCAGCGCCTGGCGCTCCTCGAGGTCGTCGGCCAGGCGGTCGAGCACCAGGCCGAGGTTGCCGCTCTGCTCGCCGGCGCCGATCACCGCCGTGTAGATGGGCGAGAACTCGCGCGAATGCGCCGACAGCGCCCGCGCGAACGGCGAGCCCGCGTTGACTTCCGCGCGCAGCGAGGCGACGAGGTTGCGCTGCGGCTCCGATTCGGCTTCGTCGGTGAGCGCGGTGAGCGCGCGTTCCAGCGGCAGGCCGGACGACACGAGGCCCGCGAGCTGGCGCGTCCACACGGCGAGGCCGGTGGAGTTGAAGACCCGCTTGCCGCCGCCGAGCCAGCGCGACATGCCGCTGCGCTGGCCGGTGCCGTTGACGTGGTCGCTGCCGACCGGCTTGACCGACAGCGGTATGAGCGCCTGCGCCCGCAGCAGGCTGCGCGCGCTGCGGGCGGTGTCGGCTTCCAGCACGCCTTCGCGCGACTGGCCGCTGGCATCGATGGCTTCGAAGGAATAGGCGGGCATGGGGCGGCCGGGGCGCTGGTCAGTCGCGCGTGACGCGCAGCAGTTCGGCGCGCGATGTGATGCCGGCCTGCACCAGCCGCTCGCCGTCTTCGCGCATCAGGCGCAGTCCGCCGCGCGCGCCGGCCTGCAGCAGTTCGCTTTCGGCGGCCTTGCCGTGGATCAGCCCTTGCACGGTCTCGTCCGCCACCAGCAGCTCGAAGATGCCGGTGCGGCCCTGGTAGCCGGTCTGGCCGCAGATTTCGCAGCCGGCGCCGGCGCATGCCGTGCACACCTTGCGAACGAGGCGCTGCGCGAGCACGCCCAGCAGCGACGAACTCAGCAGGAAGGGCTCCACGCCCATGTCGGTCAGGCGCGTGACGGCGCTGACGGAATCATTCGTGTGCAGCGTGGCCAGCACCAGGTGGCCCGTGAGCGAGGCCTGGATGGCGATCTGCGCGGTCTCGAAGTCGCGGATTTCGCCGATCATGATCACGTCGGGGTCCTGCCGCAGGATGGCGCGCAGGGCCTTCGCGAAGGTGAGTTCGATCTTGGCGTTGATCTGCGTCTGGCCCACGCCCGGCAGCTCGTATTCGATGGGGTCTTCCACCGTCATGATGTTGCTGCGGCTCGCGTCCAGCCGGGCCAGCGCGGCGTACAGCGTGGTGGTCTTGCCCGAGCCCGTGGGCCCGGTCACCAGGATGATGCCGTGCGGCTGCGCGATGAGCTTCTCGAAGCGCTCCAGCGTGTCGCCCTGCATGCCGACCGACTCGAGCGTGAGCTTCGATTCGCTCTTGTCCAGCAGGCGCAGCACGGCGCGTTCGCCGTGGGCGCTGGGCAGCGTCGACACCCGCACGTCGACCGCGCGCGTGCCGATGCGCAAGCTGATGCGCCCGTCCTGCGGCAGCCGCTTCTCGGAGATGTCGAGGTCGGCCATGATCTTCAGGCGCGAGATCAGCGCGGCGTGCAGCGCGCGGTTGGGCTGCACCACCTCGCGCAGCGTGCCGTCGATGCGAAAGCGCACGGACGACGTGCGCTCGTAGGGCTCGATGTGGATGTCGCTGGCGCCGTCGCGCGCGGCCTGCGTGAGCAGCGCGTTCAGCATGCGGATGATGGGCGCGTCGCCGGCGCTGGCCAGCAGGTCTTCGACCGCGGGCAGCTCCTGCATCATGCGGGAGAGGTCGGCTTCGTTCTGCACCTCGCTCACCACCGCGGCCGCGCTCGACTCGCCCTGCGCATAGGCCGCGCTGATGCGCTGCGCCAGCGGGCCGTCGGCCAGCACCTCGAAGGTCCGCACGCCGTACTTGCGCGAGACCTCGCCGACCGCGCTGCGCGCCGGATGGCTCGACATCCACAGCGTGTAGCTGCCGTCGTCGGTCTCCTCGAGCAGGAGTTGCTGGCTGCGTGCGAACGCGTAGGGCAGGGGATAGCGCATGGGCGGGATCAGCGGGGCGTGTGCGTTCTTGGCTTGGCGACGGGGAATGGTAGAGGCATCAGGGCAGTTCGCGCGCCGTGGCGGGGTCGGCCGTGGGCGGCAGCGTGCCGCGCAGCGGGCTCGGAGCCAGCCGGCGGTTGTCCGCAGCCGGGCGCGGCGGCGGAATGAGCTGGGTGCCTTCGATGCGCGACTCGACGCGCCGGGGCGGCTCCGCCGCGCGCGCCGGCGGGGCAAGCTCGGGCAGCACGTTCGCGCCGTCGACGCCGCGCAGCATCACGTTGGAGGTGTCGGGCTGCGAGCGCTGCTGCATGCCGCGGATCTCGTCGTAGCGGTCGTAGGCGAAGGCCTCGGTGGAAACGGCATCGCGCATCACCGCCGGGCGCAGGAACATCATGAGGTTGAGCTTCTCGCGCGTGCGCGCCTGGCTCTTGAACAGGTTGCCGAGCACGGGAATGTCGCCGGCCACCGGCACCTTCTCGACCGTGTTGTTGTAGGTGTCCGACAGCAGGCCGCCGAGCATGACGAGGCCGCCGTCTTCCACCAGCACGCTCGATTCGATCGAGCGCTTGCTGGTGGTGGGGCCGTTCGGGTTGTTGACGGTGTTCGGGTCGACCGTGGAGGTCTCCTGGAAGATCGTCAGCTTCACCGTGCCGTTCTCGTTGATGGTCGGGCGCACGCGCAGCGTCAGGCCGACGTCCTTGCGCTCGACGGTGGTGAACGGGTTGACGCCCACGGAGCCCGAGGTGCTCGCGTACTGGCCGGTGACGAAGGGCACGTTCTGGCCGATCACGATCTTGGCCTCTTCGTTGTCCAGCGTCAGCAGGTTGGGCTTGGACAGCACGTTGGAGTCCTTGTCGCTGTCGAAGAAGCTGGCAATCGCGCCCAGGATGTACTGGCCGCCGATCTTGCCGGCAATGCCCAGGTTCAGCCCCGAGGTCAGGTTGAGGTTGGCCGGGTTCTTGGTGGCCAGCGCCTGCGTCAGCGTCAGCAGGTTGGCACCCGCCACCGACGAGTTGGTGCCGAGCACGGCGTTGTTGCCCAGCGCGCTCTGCCACTGCACGCCGAACTTCGCGGCGGCGGTGTCGCCCACTTCGACGATCAGCGCCTCGATCATGACCTGCGCGCGGCGGCCGTCGAGCCGGTCGATCACGGCGCGCATCTGGCGGTACTGCGGCTCGGGCGCGGTGATGATGAGCGAATTGGTCGACGGATCGGCCTGGATCTGGCCGCCGGTCGAGGGCTGGTTGGCGTTGTTGAGCGGTGCGCTGGCGGCGGGCGAGCTGCCGTTCTGGCCGCCGCCGCTGTTCAGGTTCACCTGCATGGCCTGCGGCGCGCTCTGCTGCGGCACCGAGCTGCCGCCCGTCGCGCCGGGCTGACCCGGGGTGCCGGACTGCTGGTTGGCGGCCATGGCCGCGCGCAGCGTGGCCGCGAGGCGCACCGCATCGGCGTTCTTCAGATAGACCACGTAGATGTTGCCGGCCGCGCCGTTGCTGCTTTCGGCGGCGGGCCGGTCGAGCTTCTCGACCAGCGTGCGCACCAGCTGCACGCGCGCCGGGTTGGCGGCGCGAAGGATCAGCGCATTGCTGCGCGGATCGGCCAGCAGCGTGGTGCGGAACGATGCATCGGCGGCACCCGGGGCGGCGGCCGCGCCCGGTGCGCCCGAGCCGCTGCCGTCGACCAGCCGCGTGAGCAGCGGCACCATGTCGGTGGCGACCGAGTGCTTGAGCTGGATGACCTCGACGTCGGACGCATTCGGCACGTCGAGCGACGCGATGATGCGGGCCAGCCGGCGCATGTTGTCGGCGTAGTCGGTGATCACGAGCGAGTTGTTGCCCGGATTCACGTTGATGGTGTTGTTCGGCGGGATCAGCGGACGCAGCACCGGCAGCAGGCTGTTCGGCGACTCGTAGTTGAGCCGGAAGATCTGCGTGACGATCTGGTTGCTGCCGCTGGACGAGACGGCGCCGATGGAGGTGTTGACGGCGCTGCTCTGCAGCTTGGCGTCGGCCTCGGGCACCACCTTGTAGAGGCCGTCGGCCTCCACCACCGCGAAGCCCTGCAGGCGCAGCGCCGAGGCGAACTGGTTGAACGCCGCCGCCGGCTGGATGGCGCGGTCGGTGACGAGGTTCATGGTGCCCTTGACGCGCGGATCGACCACCACGTCGCGGCCCGTGACCACGGCCATGGTGCGGGCCACGGCCTCGATGTCGGCATTGGCGAAGTTGAGCGTGATCGGCTCGCCGCGGCGCGGCGCGTCGCCGGCCTGCGCGAAGGCCGCGGGCGCGGCCTGCAGGAACGTGGCGGCGATCAGCACGCGCACCGCGAGCGCGACGGTGCCGGTCGAAAACAGTGGCTTCATCATGAGGATCAACCCAGGGTGATGATCGAACGCGCGTTGTCGCGCCGTCCGATGATGTTCAACAAATTGGAAAGTGCGTCTTCGCGGCCGGGCGCGGCATTGGCTTCGCCGTTGAAGCGGAAGGTGGTGCCGTTCCAGCTGCCGCTGCCGTTCAGTTCGAGGCTGCCTTCGCGCGTGCTGAGCAGCAGCGTGGGGCGGTTGCCGCCTTCGAGCGTGAGCCGGTAGCTGCCCATCGGACGCAAGGTCGACAGGCTGGAGGAAACGTCGGTGGCGTCGAGCGTGGCCTGGCCCGCGATGCGCAGCGCGGGGCCGTCCCATTGCATCGCGAAGGCCTTGGTGGTGAGGTCGAGCGCGCCGTCGAGCTTGAGCGTGTTCCAGGGCGCGCCCAGGCCGGTGAGCATGCTGGCGGGCCAGCGCGAGCGGCTGTCCTGCCATTCGAGCAGCACGCCGCCGGCGCGCGGGCTGGCGCGCAGCTGCAGCGGCTGGGCCGCGCAGCAGGGCAGGTCGAGGCTGGCGGAGATGCCGCCCCAGTCCGGACGCATGCGCCAGTGCAGCAGGCCGGGCAGCGACACCGCCTCGGCGCCGCCGGCACCGCTGGCGAACACCACGGCGGCCGTGCCGTTCCAGACCGTGCCGCGCGGGTTGGCCAGCACCAGCCGGCCCTGGCTCCAGCCCGACAGCGCCGCCGACAGCCAGCGCGCCGGCGCGAACATCAGCACCGTCAGCACCACGCCGATCGCGATGCCGAGCAGCGCCCAGCGCCAGCCACGGCGCGGCGCGGGACCGGAGGAGGGAGGCCGGGTCACCATGCGGGATGGCTCATCGTGCTGCGGGCAGCGCCATGACGACGGTGCCGTCCCAGCGGACCTGCGGCGCGGACGAAGCGTCCTTGTTGCCGGCTGAGGGCGTGGGCGCGGAGGCGACGGGGGCGCGGGTCAGGTGCGCCTCGCGCGGCACGGCATGCGCGTTGCCGCGTGCCTGCGCGAGCCATTGGGCGACGGTATTCGCGGGCACCGAACGCAGCGTGACGGTGGCGGCGCCGTCGCCGCCGGTCGTCATGAGCTGGGCGTTGCCGTTGCCCAGGCCTTCGCGCACGGATGTTTCGAGGGCGCGCATCGCGTCGTCGCGGTTCAGCCGCGGCTGCGACTGCAGCGCCTTCGCGCGGTTCTGCAGGGTGGCCATCTGCTGCAGCTGGGCGTCGAGCTGCGCGTGTTCGGCCGGCGCCGCGGCCAGCGTGCGCAGGGCGGGCGCCAGCGCGATCCACCAGAGCAGGGCCAGCGCCACGAGCGTGACGGCGACCGCGACCATGCGCCGCTCGCGCGTTTCAAGAGTGGCCCAGCGGGCCTTGAGCTGTTCGCTGAAGTTCATCGGGTGGCCTCGGCCTGGACCAGCAGCAGGTCGCCTTCGGTGCGCACGTTGTAGCCGCGCGGCGTGAGTGCGTTGGTGATCTGCGAGACCTCGGAGGGCTGCAGGCCGAGCCCGCGCAGGCGCAGCTGGCCGGCGCTGTAGTCGACGGCGGTCGGGGTCTTGCCGGGCGGGAGGTTGGTGGCGAGGGCGCCGACCATGGGTTCGAAGTCGCTGCCGACCACGTCGCCCACGGCCTGCTGCAGCGCCGCCACTTCGCGCTGCATCTGCAGCGGGGCGTCGGCCACGATCTTCACCGAGGGGAAGGTCTGGGTCAGCATGGCCCTGGCGGCCTGGCGCTTGGCGTCGAGCGCGTTGCGCTCCTTCCAGGCCCAGGCGTTCAGGCCGATCAGCTGCGTCAGCAGCAGCACGACCACGCCCCAGCGCACGGCGCGCCATTCGGGGGCGTAGCGCAGCGTCTGCAGCACCGACGCGAACTTCTTGCCGGCGCGCGCGCGGCCGGTCGCGGCAAGGTCGAACTGCGCGAGTTCCCACGGCGTGCGCGCGGCCTGCAGCCAGCGCTGCGGCGTCTGCACGATCGGCACGCGGCGCTCCAGCAGGTGCTCGGCGGCCTCTGCCACGGCGGGCTCGGTGGTGATGACCGCGGTGTCCAGCGGAAGGCCGTCCGACAGGGCCATCCCCGCGCCGGCCAGCGGCAGCGAGACCACGCCGTCGGCGTCGCACACCGTGAGCTGCGGTGCTTCGGGCTCGCCTGTGATCTGCAGCAGCGGCGGGCCGTCGGCCGGCTGCGGTGCGAACTCCGGGACGATGCGCACCACGCGCCGCCCGGCCGCTTCGAGCCCTTGCACGATGCTGCGCAGCCAGATGCGGTTGCAGGCCGCGACCCACACGGGCACGCCGGCCTTGGCGTCGGGCTCGAGCGCGAAGTGCAGGGCTTCGGGTTCGTCGAGCAGGTGTTCTTCGAGCAGGCCGTCCAGCACGGCGCGCAGTTTCGAGGCGCTGCCGGTGCTGCCCTTGGGCAGGGTGACGCGGTGCCACGACAGCGCCGCGGAGGGAATGCCGAGCATGACTTCAGTGCTCGATGGCAGGAGCGCCAGCAGCGCGCGGCCTTGGTTGCGCAATGCAATGCCGTCGTCGCCTGCCTGGGCCCAGTCGTACTCGCTCGCGGCATCTGCCGGAGGGAGGGGGGCAATGAGCAGCAGGGGAGTCATGTCGATGTTGGAAAAGCCGGTGATTGTAGGTGGGCGTCTTACAGGCTGGCGCTCTGATTTCGATAGCGTAACTTGTTGACGTGACGGGCGTTGGAGGACCTTTTGTTAACAAAAATGCGCTCGAAATCAGGGTTTGACCGGAGAGTTCGTTGCGCCGGCGCCGCGCGTGCGCCAGACCGTCGTCACCGTGACACCGTTGCGTTGTAGGAGCGAGTGCTCCTCGACCCAGGTGCGGTCGAGCCTCAGCTTGCCGTAGACCTCGAAGAACTGCGTGCCCACGCCATGCTGCGCGGCATTGAATGGAGCGCCGCCGCTGGGCAGCGCGGCATTGGCGGCGGCCAGGTCCTTGAAGAAGGCGCGCGTGCGCCGCTCGACGAGCTGGCGCGCATTGGCGATGCTGAGCGACTCCATGCTCGCGCTGATGGCCTCGGCGCTGGCCGTGTTGATGTTCAGCGTGGTGCGCACCGGCAGGATCGTCACGTAGGGTTCCAGTGCCGCGGCGGTGGAAGGCGAGAGGCCGAGCCACACCAGTTGCGAGACTTCCTGCGGCATCAGCGGCGCGCCGCTGCCGTCGGCACCGCTGTCGCTGGCCAGCGCACCCGCGAGCCCCGCCGTCATGCGGTTGAGCTCCGACAGCGGCAGGCCCAGCAGGTTGAACAGGCGGGTGAAGGTGGCCACGCTGGCCGGCACCGGCTTGCCGCCGTCGACCAGCGACAGCACGTTGAGCTTGGACTGCGCATCGACGATGCGGCCCGAGAGGAACGCGTCGGGCAGGCCCTCGAGGTTGTCGCTGGCCACGTTCTTCTCGGCCGACAGGAAGCTGGTGAGCCGCGCTTCCTCGAGGGGCACGGCCCACGGCTCGCCCAGGTGGTCGGGGCCGCCGGCGCGCCCGTCCTCGGACAGGATCAGGCGCGACCAGTCGAGCGCGCCGATCAGCACCCATGCCGCCTGCACGCGCGCGCGCTCGGCGCCTTCGACCTCCGAAGCGCGCCACTGCTGCCACAGCGCGGCGGCCGCGAAGGTCGCGACCAGCATGACGGTCAGCATCGCCGCCAGCAGCGCGGCGCCCGACTGGTTGCGGCGGGTCGTCGTGCTCATGATCTGGGCGATCCCACGGTCGGGCGGACCCAGTCGCGCGTGAGCGTGCCCGAGAGGCCGTCGCCCGGCGGCAGGCTCAGCACGAGGCGCACGCCGTCGGGCATCGCGATGACGGGGCCCGCCGGGTTGTTGGGGTTGGGCGCGACACTGGCCAGCTGGCTGGCGGGCACCCAGCTGTTGTCGCGGAAATAGAAGAGTTGCCAGCTGTTGACGGGCACCAGCGCGGTGTCGGAAGCGCCGCCGGTCTGCGTGCCGCCGTCCTGCGACCACGCGGCCGCAAGGTTCCAGGCCTGCTGCCATTCGCCGCGCGTGGTGAAGGGCAGTGACTGCCAGCGCCGCCAGCGCGTGCCGTCGGGGCCGGCCCGCAGCGCCCAGGCCACCACCAGCACCGAAGGCGACGTGGTGTCGCCGCCGCGCCGGGTGAGCCGCAGCACGCGGCCGTCCCAGTCGATCGGACGGGTCTGCGCCAGCGTGGTCATGGCGTCGAGGTCGGCGCCCCACTGCGCGAGCGTGGCCTGCAGGGTCAGGACCGCGTCGGCGCGCTGCTTGTTCTGGGTGGTGGCGCGCGACATGCTGTCGAGCCCGCGCCAGCTCACGAGCGAAAGCAGCGCCATCACCGCGATGGCCACCAGCAGCTCGATCAGCGTGAAGCCGCGTGAAGTTGTGCCCGGACGGGCCTGGCGGGCGTCGTGCATCAGTAGCGCCCGACCACGGTGGAGATGCGCAGGATGGGCGCATTGGCCTCGTCGCGCACCTGCACGTCGACGCGGCGGAAATTCGGGTTGAGCGTGGGCGTGGTCGTCGTCGTCACGTTGAACGACAGGCCGGCCTGCGCGCAGATGGAGCCCGAGTCGCCCACGGCCGGCATCTGCCGTGCGAGGCGGGCCTTGGCGAGCTCGTTCTCGGCGCACAGGTCGGCCAGCACCAGGTCGGACTGGCGCTGCGCGTTGCGCGTGAGCGACATCGTGGCCTGCGAGCCGGCGGCCAATGCGATCGCGACGATGCCCAGCGCGATCAGCACTTCGATCAGCGTGAAGCCGCTGATGCGCGCCTTGCGCGAGGCGAATGTGGCGGGCCTGCTGCTGGTCATGGTGCGTCCGCAAAGACGGTGAACGGGCGCAGCCCGTCGGTGGCGATGCGCAGCGTGCGTGCGGGTGGGCCGGCGGAAAAGAGCGTGACCTGCTGCGCCGGAATGATCGGGTCGGGGCCGAGCTGCAACACGGGCACCGGCGTGCCGTTGGCAAGCGCGGGCTGGGCCGTGATGCCTTCGGCGGCCCAGCCGCTGGGCAGTGCGTCGGGCGGCAGGCCGTCGAACACGAAGCTGCCTTCCACGGGGCGCCAGCGCACAGCGACACCGCTGGCCCTCGACTGCGCGCGGGCCGATTCGAGCAGGGCGGCGAGCCGGTCGGCTTCGCGGTCGAGCTTGGCTGCGTTGGTGTCGCGCATCGCGAAGCTCACGGCGGCGGTGGCGATCGCGATGATCGCGATCACGACGATCAGCTCCAGCAGCGTGAAGCCGGAGGATGAGCAGCGCGGAGGCTGGTTGCGGCGCCGCGCGCCAATGCCGCTACTGCCAGCTGCCGATGTCGGCATTCTTGCCTTCGCCGCCGCTCTGGCCGTCGGCGCCGAACGAAAGCACATCGACCTCGCCCTTGATGCCCGGGTTCATGTACTGGTAGGGGTGGCCCCACGGGTCGTTGGGCAGCTTCTCCACGTAGGGCTTCCAGTTGGGCGCGGCCGGGCCGGTGGTCGGGCGCGTGAGCAGCGCCTGCAGCCCTTGCTCGGCGGTGGGGTAGCGCTGGTTGTCCAGGCGGTAGAGCTTGAGCGCCTGCATGAGATTGTTGATGTCGGTGCGTGCGGCAGTCACGCGGGCGTCGTCGGCGCGCTCGATCACGTTCGGCACGATCAGTGCGGCCAGCACACCGATGATGACCAGCACCACCATCAGCTCGATCAGCGTGAAGCCGCGTTGGGCGGTGCGGGTGGCGGCACGAAGGAATTTGTTCATAGGTTGGACGACATGATTCGGAAAGCGCGCTGCATGATAATCCGCGGCCATGACAAGTCCTTACTCCGCCGCCCGCTGGCATGCCCCACTTGCAACCACGGGAGTTTGGGCGCTGGCCGCCGGTGCCGCGGTGTTCTGGGTACTCCGGCTGGCTTCGCCCGCCGACGCGGTGGCCGCAGCGGCATCGATGCCGCGCCCTTCGGTGGCGGCTGATTCCGATGCGGTGGCCCGCCTGCTGGGCGTGCTGCCCGCGTCGAGCGCGGCGCCGGTAGCGCCGGAAGCAGCGAGCCGCTTCGCGTTGTCGGGCGTGGTCGCGGACCCGTCGAAGCAGGGGGCGGCGCTCATTGCCATCGACGGCAAGCCGCCGCGCCCGTTCCGCGTCGGCTCCAAGGTGGGCGACAACTACGTGCTGCAGTCCGTGGGCCTGCGTTCGGCAACGCTGGGCGCGCAGGTCGACGGGCCGGCGGCGTTCACCCTGCAACTGCCGGTGCGCGCGCCCATCAGCGTGAGCGCGTCGCCGGTGCTTCCCACAGTGACTTCTCCCACGCCGGTCGTCGTGTCGCCTGTCGGACTGCCGCAGGCCGCGCCGCCCGCGGCCATGGCGCCGCAGCCGATGCCGGCGCAAGCGCAATAACGCCAACCACGCGCACCACGCGAACGACGAATCGAGCCGGCCTTGCGCCGGCTTTCGTTTTTCGGTCTTCCGCTCAGGCTTGCAGGAAGAGCCGGTATGCGGGGTTTGCCGTTTCCTCGACGTAGGGATAGCCCAGCGTTTCGAGGAAGGCCGTGAACTCCGTCGACTCGCCGGCCGGAACCTGCAGCCCGACGAGGATGCGGCCGTAGTCGGCGCCCTGGTTGCGGTAATGGAACAGGCTGATGTTCCAGTTCGGTTGCATCAGGCTCAGGAACTTGAGCAGCGCGCCCGGCCGTTCCGGGAACACGAAGCGCAGCAGGCGCTCGTCGTGCGCGAGGCCCGTGCGTCCGCCGACCAGGTGCCGCAGATGCTCTTTCGCAAGCTCGTCGTGCGTGAGGTCGAGCGAGTCGAAGCCGTGGTCGTTGAAGGTTCGTGCGATGGTGGCCGACTCGCCGCGCGCCGAGGTCGTGAGGCCGACGAACACATGCGCCTTGGCGGCATCGCTGATGCGGTAGTTGAACTCCGTGACGTTGCGCGGCGCGCCACCGCCCTCGGAATCGCTGGCCGGCATTTCGCTGATCAGCTCGCAGAAGCGGCGGAAGCTGCCGCGCTCTTCGGGCATCGTGACGGCGAACAATGCCTCGCGTTCCTCGCCGACCTCGGCGCGCTCGGCCACGAAGCGCAGCCGGTCGAAGTTCATGTTGGCGCCGCAGAGGATCGCCGCGTAGGTCTCGCCCTGGCGGCCGTGCTTCGCCGCGTATTCCTTGATCGCGGCCACGGCCAGCGCTCCGGCGGGCTCGACGATGCTGCGCGTGTCGACGAAGATGTCCTTGATGGCTGCGCACACGGCGTCGGTGTCCACTGCGATGTAGTCGTCGACGAGTTCGTTGGCGATGCGGAAGGTCTCCTCGCCCACCAGCTTGACGGCAGTGCCGTCCGAAAACAGGCCGACGTCCGGCAGGTTCACGCGCTGGTGTGCCGCGACCGATTGCATCATCGCGTCGGAGTCGTTCATCTGCACGCCGATCACCTTGATCTCGGGGCGCACGGCCTTGATGTAGTTGGCCACGCCCGAGATCAGTCCGCCGCCGCCGATCGCGACGAACACCGCATCGAGCGGGCCCTGGTGCTGGCGCAGGATTTCCATTGCGATCGTGCCCTGGCCTGCAATGACATCGGGGTCGTCGAACGGATGAACGAAGGTGAGGTTTTGTTGAGCCTGCAGTTCGAGTGCGTGCAGATACGCATCTGAATAGCTGTCGCCATGCAAGACGATTTCGCCGCCGAAACCGCGCACTGCGTCGATCTTCAATTTGGGTGTCGTCACCGGCATGACGATGACGGCGCGCGTACCGAGCTTGCGCGCGCCCAATGCAACGCCTTGCGCGTGATTGCCGGCCGATGCGCAAATCACGCCGCTCGCCAATTGCGCCGCGCTCAAGTGCGCCATCTTGTTATAGGCACCACGCAGCTTGAAGCTGAAGACCGGCTGCTGATCTTCGCGCTTGAGCAGCACCGTGTTGCCGAGTCGCGCGCTGAGCGCACGCGCCTTCTCGAGCGCGGACTCGACGGCCACGTCGTAGACCCGGGCGTTGAGTATTTTTCTGAGATAGTCGGCGGGCGTCAGCGCCGGAGTAACAGGTGCATTGCGCACGATTTTTTCCAAGGGAGTTTTCAGTTGTTAACTGTCGATGATAAGAGGCATCGCGATTGCATGCGGGATATGACATGGACACAAATGTCATAAACCTCTTCAACAAAGCCCCTGCCGCTAATGATTCGGGATTTTTTGGACGCACCTATCCCGCGATTCATACCACCGCCAATCAATTTACGATTGAGCAAAATCTGTTATCAATTTCTGTCAGTGATCTTTCGAAAGGGCTGATGCAGGCGGAGGCCGCGCGCGTTCAGCGAAAGGAAATCGGGCGTGCCACCTGGCAGGTGATGGGCAACAGATTGCGCGCGCACATCGTTCCGCTGTTGGGTGATGTGCCTGCGCAGTCGTTTGCAACTGCGGACGCGCAACGTTTGATCGATCACCTGGGTGAGCAGGGCTTCACCAGTACGACGATTGCCCAGTACCTCGTGTTGCTGCGCAAGGTGGTCATGCACGGCGTTCACATCGGCGTGCTTCGCGATGCGCCTGCCTTTCCAAAGGTCAAGGTGCGCAGCCAGCCGCGTGGGAGCTTCAGCGTGGCGGAGTACCGGACGATCATCGAAACCGCGCGCAGCTTGCGAGGGCAATCGCATCCGGTGCTCGATCAACTTGCTGCCGGCGAACGTTTCTGGATAGCGCGCGAGTTGCTTGTGATGCCGGACGAGTTGCCCTGGCTGATTCGATGGATGGTTAACACCTTCGTGCGTCCGAGCGACATCAAGCTCATGAAGCACAAGCACATCGAGATCGTGCGCGGCAAGCACGTGTATCTGCGGATGAACTTGCCGGAGACCAAGCGGCACAGCCAGCCCATCGTGAGTCTTCGTCCCGCGGTGCGCGTGTACGAATGCTTGCTCGCCTATCGCGGCGAGCATGGGTACGGCGGCGCGGAAGACTACATCTTCATGCCGCAGTTGAAAAACCGCGAGCATGCGCTGGCGGTGCTCAACTTCTTCTTTCACTGGGTGCTCGAAAAGGCCGGTCTCGAGAAAGGGCCGTTGGGCCAGTCGAGGACGCTGTATTGCTTGCGCCATACCGCAATCACGCTGCGGCTCTTGTACGGGCAGGGGATCGACATGCTGACCTTGGCGCGCAATGCGCGTACGAGCGTCAACATGGTCGAACGTTTCTACGCATCGGTGTTGAGCGGAGAAATGAATGTGGGGTTGCTGCAAAGCCGGCGTAGCCGGGGCAGCTGAAAAAGTGGGATGGAAAGGCCAAAAAGCCGCCCGGCGTGAACCGGGCGACTCGAGGCTTTGCTGTTGATTCGAACTGGCAGGAGCCAGCATCGGGATCAGACCGAGAAGATCAGAAAGCGTGGCGGACGCCGAAGTCGTAGCCCGTCGAGGTCTTCGGCGTGAACACGCGATCCGTAACCTTGTAGAAGCCAGGGCCGCCAACGGTCAGGGCGGCACCGTTCTTGTTGCTGACGCGAGCGATCGTTGCGTACAGAGCGGTGCGCTTCGACAGGTTGTGCACGTAGCCAAGAGCCAGCTTGTTGGCCTTCGGATCAAGGTTGTTGGCGGGGTTGAAGTAGTCGAAGGGCAGGTTGCGGTCGTACTTGACTGCCGAGTACGACGCGCGGATCAGGCCAGCGCCCACCGGCACGGTCACACCGATCAGGTAACCGGTCAGATCGACGTCGGAACGCGCACCGGTGATCGGCCTGATTGCGTAGTCGCGCGAGTTCTTGAGGCGCGACAGTTCGCCGAACAGCTTCGCGGGGCCGAAGTCGTACGAGGCGCCCAGGTTGAAGGTCTTCACCGAGTCGGTGGTGCCTGCGTAGAACTGATCGCCGACCGTGCTATTGCCATAGGCCATTGCCACGTCCAGGGGACCGTTGGCGTAGCCGATGCGACCGCCGATGTAACGGCCTGCGCGGCTCTTCGAGGTGGCGCTGTCTTCCGGGGTGAATCGGCCGCTGCTGTACTTGTCGTTCTCGTGGAACGCGTACATCACTTGACCATAGAAGCCACCGAGGTTCGGCGGCAGGAAGTAGCCGATCGAATTGCTGGCGCGAGAGTAGTTCTGGTTGCCGCCGAAGCCGCCGGTGTCCTTGGCGCCGCCCGTGCTCAAGTTGTAGCCGCTGGCCGTGTTGATCAGGTTGGAGCCCACGCCGTTGGTGCCGAACGGGTCGAACACGGTGTCGTTCCAGAAGGTCGGGGTGTAGTCACGACCCAGGCGGATTTCACCGAAACCGCCCGACAGGCTCACGGTCGAGCGACGCGAGAAGGTCGAAACGCCAGTGGCGCCGTCGTCGTTGGAGACGGGGGCTTCGAGCCAGAAGCTGGCTGCCAGGCCGCCACCAAGGTCTTCCGTGCCACGGAAGCCCAGGCGGCTGGTGTTGTAGCCAGAGTTGGCCAGGGCCGTACGGCTGACCTTGACGCTGCCCCGGTTCGTATAGGTGGCAGCGCCGAAGTTGTTGTTCAGAACGGTGGGCTTCAGGTCACGCGAGGTGCTCGAATAGCCGCTGATCGATGCGTCGACCACACCGAACAGGGTGACGGACGACTGGGCCGAGGCAACACCGGCGACAGCCAGGGCAGCCAGAGCAACTGCCCTTTCGGCGCGAAAACTAGAGTGGCCTCAGGGGGCGCAAGGGTGGCGCGGAAAGAAAAAAGCCCCGAGCTTTGCAGCTCGGGGCTAAATCCACCAATTGGAAGGGTGGAGGAGACAACTGGGTGCGCATACGTTTGCGCAATGAAATAAAGTATATCGGCTGTTTGTTGCGATGCAACAAGCGAGTGATGCTTTTCCCACACACAAGCGGGTGTCGGCGTGCATTTTTGCCCGACATCCCTCAATGGAAACCCAATATTTCATGGAATGCACAGTAAGTTGGACCGGCGACTCGGGCACCAGGTCGGCCATGGGCTTCGTGGCCGAGACGGGCAGCGGCCACGTCCTGATGATGGATGGCGCCCCTGACGCCGCAAAACCCGAGAACGGCGGCCAGAACCTGGCCGCCAGGCCGATGGAGACCGTGCTGGCCGGCACGGGTGGCTGCACGGCCTATGACGTCGTGCTGATCCTCAAGCGCGGGCGTCACCAGGTGGAGCGATGCAGTGTCAAGCTCACCAGCGAGCGCGCTGAAAAGGATCCCAAGGTCTTCACCAAGATCCACATGCACTTCACCGTGGCCGGCAAGGGCATTCCGGCCGCCGCTGTGGAGCGTGCGATTGCGCTGAGCCACGAAACCTACTGCTCGGCCAGCATCATGCTGGCGAAGACCGCTGAAATCACGACCAGCTTCGACCTGATCGAGACCTGAAGCTGGCGGCCGCCCTCAGATGCGGTGCGCCAGCGTGGTCATCACGCGGGAAGCCATGCGCATCAACGCCTTGGCCGGGGCGGGCAGCTCCGCGGCGCCTGCATCGACGGCTTGCGCGGCGTGGCGTGCTTCGTCAACCTTCATCTGCTCGACCACGGCTCTAGAGGCGCTGTCCGCGGGCGGAAGCCGGTCCAGATGGCTGTCCAGGTGGGCCTCCACCTGGCGCTCCGTCTCCGCGACGAAGCCCAGGCTCAATGGGTCTCCAAGACGCCCCGCAACGAGGCCGAGGCCGAATGCCCCGGCATACCAGATCGGATTCAGGAGGGACGGCCTCGCCCCCAGATCATCGAGGCGCTGGCGTGTCCAGGCCAGGTGATCCGTTTCCTCATGCGCGGCCTCGATGAAATGCGCGCGCAGGGCGGGATCACGTGCCACGGCGGCCTGGGCCGTGTAAAGCGCCTGCGCGCAGACTTCACCGACATGGTTCACGCGCATCAACGCGCCGGCTTCGCGGCGCTCCGCCTCGCTCATTTCGCCCGGTGCCTGGGAAGGCGCAGGCAGTGCCCGGGTTGCATGGGGACGGGCAAACAGGGTGCGCAATGCCGCGTCCGCCGCGGTCAGGACGGGATCAAACAAAGCAGTCATGCTCCTATTTGACCGCACACGGGAAACCCCGGATCGAACGGGCATTGCATTTCATATAGTGGAGCGAAGCTGCCCTAAGACCTTTGTTGCAGGACTGCAACGAAACGCGCAGACCAGCCAACATTTCGGGAGATTTGTTTTGCCCTGCCGCAGCGGCTCTGGTGCAATAGCATCAACTTCCCAAAAGGAGGTTGGCCCGGGGTCCGGTGGGAGCACAAATGTGCCAGTCACGGTGAGCCCTTCGCACCGGAGCCCTATGTTTAACCTTGGAGAAACTTGCAATGAAAAAATCTCTAGTTGCTCTGGCTGCCCTGGCTGTCGCCGGTGTTGCCTCGGCTCAGTCGTCCGTCACTCTGTTTGGTGTGGTCGACGCGTCGATCAGCGGCTATTCGAGCACGGCACGTGACCTGAACCCGACCGTGTTCCCCAATGCTTTCGGCATTCCCGTCTACCTGAACCAAGGTTCGGTCAAGACCAGCAGCCGTCAACTGGCTAACTCGGGCTACAACTCCAGCCGTCTGGGCTTCCGTGGTACGGAAGACCTCGGTGGTGGCCTGGCAGCCAGCTTCTGGCTCGAAGCCCCGATCTCCAACGACGACGGCCAACAAGGTATCGCTACGTTCGCACGTCGCTCTACCGTGAGCCTGTCGGGTGGTTTCGGTGAAATCCGCCTGGGTCGTGACTACACCCCGACGTTCTGGAACGACACCGTGTTCGATCCGTTCGGCACCAACGGCGTTGGCACCAACCTGATCTCGACGGCCAATGGCACGTTCGGCAACTTCGGTACCCCCGCAGCTTCGACCGGCGCGTTCACCAACGTCGGCTCCAGCAACTACGTTCGCGCAAGCAACACCATTGGCTACTTCCTGCCCCCGAACCTCGGCGGCTTCTATGGCCAAGTGATGTACGGCATGAGCGAGAAGACCAAGTACGACAACGGCATCTACACGCCCACGACGGCTAACGCCGCTCGTCAAGGTCGTTACGTCGGTGGCCGTTTCGGCTACGCGAACGGTCCTCTGGACGTGGCTCTGGCCTACGGTTCGAGCACTGTTGGCGACAACTACTACGCTGGCACGACCACCAAGGTCAACACCCTGAACCTGGGCGCTTCGTATGACTTCGGTCCCGTGAAGCTGTTCGGTGAAGTGTCGCAAGCCAAGAACAAGATCGACTACGAAGTGACGCCTTTCCTGGGCGGCCGCAACGACATCGACCTGAAGGGCTACCTGATCGGCGTGACGGTTCCCGTCGGTGCCGGCCTGATCCGCGCTTCGTACTCGGCAGTCAAGTACGACACGAACCAGCCTTACAACCCGTTCGTGCTGAACAACAACGCCGACCCGAAGGCTAACAAGCTGGCTCTGGGCTACGTGCACAACCTGTCGAAGCGCACGGCTCTGTACGCTACGGTTGCTCGCATCAGCAACAAGAACGGCGCTGGCCTGACCGTTGGCGGCCCTGGCTTCTACCAAAACGCAGCTGGCACCTTCACCCCGAAGACCTCGACCGGCTACGACTTCGGTATCCGTCACGCTTTCTAATTTGACGCTGGCGCAAGCCAGCTTCGAATGAAAAAGCCAAAAGCCACTCGGCGAAAGTCGAGTGGCTTTTTTTCGTCTGCGGTTTTCATGCTGCCCTTGGGGAAATCACGGACTGCACCCTCGGGGAACCACCGTGCGGGCACGCACCTTGCACTGCTAGCATGCCAGTTCACTTTGTTTACTGAATGATTGCCTTCGTACTGCGCCGCCTGATCCAGGCCGTGATCGTGATGGTCGCGGTCGCGTTCATCGCCTTCCTCTTGTTCCAATATGTCGGTGATCCCGTCGTGTTCCTCCTGGGGCAGGACGCGAAGCCCGACCAGATCCGTGAATTGCGCGCCGCATTGGGGCTCGACCAGCCCTTCTTCGTGCAGTTCTGGCACTTCCTGGTCAATGCCGCCCAAGGCGAGTTCGGGCTGAGCCTGCGCCAGGGCGCGAAGGTGTCGCGCCTGATCGGCGAGCGCTTCCCGGCCACGCTCGAACTGGCGCTCGTGGCTGCCGTGCTGGCGCTGTTCATCGGCATTCCGATGGGTGTCTACACCGCACTGCGCCGGGGCACCTTCCTGAGCCAGTTCTTCATGACGGTGTCGCTGCTCGGCGTGTCGCTGCCCACATTCCTGATCGGCATCCTGCTGATCCTCGTCTTTGCCGTGACGCTGGGCTGGTTCCCGAGCTTCGGGCGCGGCGAGACCGTCAAGTTCGGCTGGTGGAGCAGCGGTCTCTTCAGCGTCGACGGCTGGCAGCACATCGTGCTGCCGGCGGTGACGCTGGCGATCTTCCAGCTCACGCTCATCATGCGGTTGGTGCGCGCCGAGATGCTCGAAGTGCTGCGCACCGACTACATCAAGTTCGCGCGCGCCCGCGGCCTGTCGAACCGCGCGATACATTTCGGCCATGCGCTCAAGAACACGCTGGTGCCCGTGATGACCATCACCGGCCTGCAGCTCGGCGGCCTCATCGCCTTTGCGATCATCACCGAGTCGGTGTTCCAGTGGCCCGGCATGGGCCTGCTGTTCATCCAGGCCGTGACCTTCGCCGACATTCCGGTGATGGCCGCCTACCTGTGCCTGATTGCCTTGATCTTCGTGGTGATCAACCTCGTGGTCGACCTGCTGTACTTCGTGGTCGATCCGCGGCTGCGCGTCGGCAAGGCGGGAGGGCACTGACATGACCGCAGCGACAGCAGAAGCTCCGCGCCTGAAGGCATCCGGCCGCGCATTCGCGCACATCGCCAGCTTCTACCCCGAGATCACGGCCTTTCGCCGCGACCTGCACGCCCACCCCGAACTCGGCTTCGAAGAGGTCTACACCTCCGGCCGCGTGCGCGAGGCCCTGCGCGCCTGCGGTGTCGACGAGATCCACGAGGGCATCGGCAAGACCGGCGTGGTCGGCGTCATCCGCGGGCGCTCGACGGCCAGCGGCCGGATGATCGGCCTGCGCGCCGACATGGACGCGCTGCCCATGCGCGAGGACAACGATTTCGGCTGGCGCTCCGCCAGCGACGGCCTGATGCACGGCTGCGGCCACGACGGCCACACCGCCATGCTGGTCGGCGCGGCACGCTACCTTGCCGAGACGCGCGACTTCGACGGCACCGCCGTGCTGATCTTCCAGCCCGGCGAAGAGGGTTTCGCCGGCGCGCGCGTGATGATCGAGGACGGCCTGTTCGACCGCTTCCCCGTGAACGCCGTCTACGCGATGCACAACTGGCCCGCCATGCCGGCCGGCACCGTCGGCATCAACCGCGGCGCAATGATGGCCGCGGCCGACCGCATCACGATCAACATCAAGGGCAAGGGCGGCCATGGTGCGCATGCCTACCTGACCGTCGACCCGGTCGTGGTCGCGGCGCACATCATCACCGCGGCCCAGACCATCGTCTCGCGCAACGTGCGCCCGATCGATGCCGCCGTCATCAGCATCTGCGCGATGCAGGCCGGCGACCTCGGCGCGATGAGCGTGGTGCCCGGCGAGGCCACGCTGGTGGGCACCGTGCGCACCTTCAGCGCGCGGGTGCAGGCGCAGGTCGAGCAGCGGCTGAACGAGCTGTGCGCGGCCATCGCGTCGGGCTTCGGCGCCACCGCCACCATCAAGTACGAGCGCATCTACCCCGCCACCATCAACACCGCGCCCGAGGCCATGTTCGCGGCCGACGTGGCCGAGTCGCTGGTCGGCGCGAAGAACGTCGACCGCAGCATGGAGCCCAGCATGGGCGCCGAAGACTTCTCCTTCATGCTGCAGAAGAAGGCGGGCGCCTATCTGCGCATCGGCCAGGACGTGCGCGACGGCGCCTTCCTGCACAACAGCCGCTACGACTTCAATGACGAGATCCTGCCGCTGGGCGCCGCGTTGCACGCGGGCCTGATCGAGCAGGGCATGCCGCTTGCCGCCACCCGCGGCGCGCAGCCAGGGAAAGCCGCCGCTACCGCGGCGCCGTGATTTGTTTGATTCCAACCCGAGGAGTGTTCCCATGAGTTTCAAGAAGAATGTGGCCGCGGCCGCCGTTTTGTGCGCCCTGAGCGCCGTCAGCATGGTCGCCGGCGCGCAGACCATCCGCATCGCGAACCAGGGGGACGCGCTATCGCTGGACCCGCACTCGCTCAACGAATCGCTGCAGCTGAGCGTCACCGCCAACGTGTATGAAACCCTCGTGGGCCGCAACAAGGACCTGAGCCTCGCACCGCTGCTGGCCACCAGCTGGAAGCAGACCTCGCCGAACGTCTGGCGCTTCGAACTGCGCAAGGGCGTGGTGTTCCATGACGGCACGCCTTTCACCGCCGACGACGTGGTGTTCAGCTTCGCGCGCGCCCAGGGCGACGGCTCCGACATGCGCGCCACGCTGAGCGACATCAAGGCCGTGCGCAAGGTCGGCGACCTCGCGGTCGAGATCGAGACCAACGGCCCGTTCCCCATCCTGCCCGACGTGATCTCGCTGACGATGATCATGAGCAAGAAGTGGTGCGAGGAAAACCAGGCCACCAAGCCGGTCGACCGCCGCAAGGGCATCGAGAACACTGCCTCGTTCAAGGCCAACGGCACCGGTCCGTTCCGCGTGCGCGAGCGCCAGCCCAACGTGCGCACCGTGTTCACGCGCAACGGCACCTACTGGGGCAAGATCGACGGCAACGCGCAGGAGATCATCTTCACGCCCATCGCCAACCCCGCCACCCGCGTGGCCGCGCTGGTCTCCGGCGAAGTGGACGTGATGGAACCCGTGCCGGTGCAGGACATCGCCCGCATCAATGCCGCGCCCAACGCCCGCGTCATCACCGGCCCCGAGCTGCGCACCATCTTCCTGGGCATGGACCAGAAGCGCGACGAGCTGCAGTACTCGAACATCAAGGGCAAGAACCCGTTCAAGGACAAGCGCGTCCGCCAGGCCTTCTACCAGGCCATCGACATCGCCGGCATCCAGCGCACCGTGATGCGCGGCGCCTCGCGCCCCACCGCCTTGCTGGTCGGCCCCGGCATCAACGGCTGGACCGCAGAGCAGGACAAGCGCCTGCCCTATGACGTCGAAGCCGCCAAGAAGCTGCTGACCGAAGCCGGCTACCCCAACGGCTTCGAGGTGTCGCTGAACTGCCCGAACGACCGCTACGTGAACGACGGCCAGATCTGCCAGAGCGTGGCGTCCAGCCTCGCGAAGATCGGCGTCAAGATCAACCTGGTGGCCGAGACCAAGGGCACCTACTTCCCCAAGGTGCTGCGCCGCGACACCAGCTTCTACATGCTGGGCTGGACCCCGACCACCTACGACGCGCACAACGCGCTGAGCTCGCTCACCTCCTGCCCGGACGACAAGGGCACCGGGCAGTTCAACCTGGGCGCCTACTGCAATCCCAAGCTGGACGAGCTGACCAAGCAGATCCAGTCGGAGACCGACAAGGCCAAGCGCAACGAGCTGATCAAGGAAGCCTTCAAGATGCACGCCGACGACGTGGGCCACCTGCCGCTGCATCAGCAGTCGCTGGCCTGGGGCGTGAGCAAGAAGGTCGAGCTGGTGCAGCTGGCTGACAACTTCATGTACTTCAAGTGGATGAGCATCAAGCCGTAAGGATGCCTGCCTCCCGGCTTTGACTCCGCTGCGCTGCATGTGACTTCGCCACCCCCCTCCAAAGGGGGTGGCACGGCCGCCTTGGGGCGGCCCGGCGGCGGCCTTACGCGGATTTGCTTCACGATGAAAAAAACATTTGCCCGTTGGCTCGACAGCGATGTCGGCTACAGCTTTCGCACCTCGCCGGTCGCCATTGCCGCCGCGCTCATCGCGCTGGTCTGCGTGGTCTGCGCGGTGTTCGCCGGCTGGGTGTCGCCGCACAACCCCTTCGACCTGGCCGCCCTCGAACTCGGCGACGCGCGGCTGCCGCCCGCCTGGAGCGCCGAAGGCTCGTCCAAGTACCTGCTGGGCACCGACGACCAGGGGCGCGACATTCTCTCGGCCGTCATCTATGGCGCGCGCATCTCGCTGATCGTCGGCCTCGTGTCGGTGGTGCTGTCGGTCGTGGTGGGCGTGGTGCTGGGCCTGGTTGCCGGATTCTTCGGCGGCTGGCTCGATTCGTTCCTCATGCGCGTGTGCGACGTGATGCTGTCGTTTCCGCCCATCCTGGTGGCACTGCTCATTGCCGGTGTCGGCCGCGCGCTCTTTCCCAACGCGCAGGAGTCGCTGGCCTTCGGCGTGCTGATCATTTCCATCTCGCTGACCGGCTGGGTGCAGTACGCGCGCACGGTGCGCGGCTCCACGCTGGTGGAGCGCAACAAGGAATACGTGCAGGCCGCGCGCGTCACCGGCGTGGCGCCGCTGCGCATCATGCTGCGCCACGTGCTGCCCAACGTGATGGGGCCGGTGATGGTGCTGGCCACGATCCAGGTGGCCACGGCCATCATCACCGAGGCCACGCTGTCGTTCCTGGGCGTCGGCGTGCCGCCGACTTCGCCGTCGCTGGGCACGCTCATCAGCATCGGCAACCAGTACCTGTTCTCGGGCGAATGGTGGATCACGGTGTTTCCGGGCCTGATGCTGGTGCTCATCGCGCTCAGCGTGAACCTGCTCGGCGACTGGCTGCGCGACGCGCTGAACCCACGCCTGCGCTGAAGACAAGAAGGAGAACGCCACCATGACGCTGCTCCAGGTCAAAGACCTCGTCGTCGAGTTTCCGCACCGCCGAGGCACGCTGCGCGCGCTCGACCGGATTTCCTTCGACATCGCGCCCGGGGAAATCCTCGGCGTGGTGGGCGAGTCGGGCGCCGGCAAGTCGCTCACGGGCGCGGCCATCATCGGCCTGCTCGAAGCGCCGGGCCGCGTGGCGGGCGGTGAAATCCGCCTCGATGGCCAGCGCATCGACAACCTCGGCTTCGATGCGATGCGGCCCATCCGCGGGCGCAAGATCGGCGCGATCTTCCAGGACCCGCTGACTTCGCTGAACCCGCTCTACACCGTGGGCCGGCAGCTGGTCGAGACCATCCGCGCGCACCTGCCGGTGACCGACGCCGAAGCCCGCAAGCGTGCCATCGGCCTGCTGCAGGACACCGGCATTCCCGCCGCCGAGCAGCGCATCGACCACTTTCCGCACCAGTTTTCCGGCGGCATGCGGCAACGCGTGGTGATCGCGCTGGCGCTGGCGGCCGAGCCCAAGCTCATCGTGGCCGACGAGCCGACCACCGCGCTGGACGTGTCGATCCAGGCGCAGATCATTCAGCTGCTCAAGCGCATCTGCAAGGAGCGCGGCGCGGCGGTGATGCTCATCACCCACGACATGGGCGTGATCGCCGAGACCTGCGACCGCGTGGCCGTGATGTATGCCGGGCGCATCGCCGAGATCGGCCCGGTGCACGAGGTGATCCACCAGCCCGCGCACCCCTACACCTCGGGCCTGATGGCATCGATTCCCGACATGGCGAGCGACCGCGAGCGGCTCAACCAGATCGACGGCGCCATGCCGCGGCTCAACGCCATTCCGACGGGCTGCGCCTACAACCCGCGCTGTCCGCGCACCTTTGCACGCTGCCTGACCGATCGGCCGGAACTCATGCACGCCGGCGCCACCCGCGCCGCCTGCTGGCTGCACGACGCCACCGACCCGCACACCGGCCAGGCCGAACTGGCCGCGCGGCACCACGACGCCCTGGCGGCCGGCGAACGCGCCACGCCCGAAGCGGCAGAACCCCTGAGCGAGGTGACGCGATGAGCGCAGCAGTGATCGAACCCCGCGGCAACGCAACCGCACCCGCCGCGGCAGGCGAACCGCTGGTGGTGGCCCACGACCTGGCCCGCACCTTCGACGTTTCGCCGCCCTGGCTCAACCGCGTGCTCGAACGCAAGCCGCGCGTGCTGCTGCATGCGGTGGACGGCGTGAGCTTCTCCATAGAGCGCGGCAAGACGCTGGCGCTGGTGGGCGAGTCGGGCTGCGGCAAGAGCACGGTGGCCCGCCTGCTGGTGGGCCTGTATGCGCCCACGCGCGGCGGCCTGCAGTTCGACGGGCAGGACGCGCACGCCGCGTTCAAGACCCCCGAAGGCCGCAAGCTGCGCCGCCGCATCCAGATGATCTTCCAGGACCCCTACGCGAGCCTGAACCCGCGCTGGATCGTGGAGGACATCATCGGCGAGCCGCTGCGCGAGCACGGCATCATCAGCGACAAGGCCGCACTGCGCGAACGCGTGGGCGAACTGCTGAAGTCGGTCGGCCTGTCGCCGCTGGACATGAGCAAGTATCCGCACCAGTTCTCGGGCGGCCAGCGCCAGCGCATTTCCATTGCCCGCGCGCTCGCCACGCAGCCCGAGTTCCTGGTGTGCGACGAGCCCACCTCGGCGCTCGACGTGAGCGTGCAGGCGCAGGTGCTCAACATCATGAAGGACCTGCAGCGCGAGCAGGGCCTGACTTACCTCTTCATCTCGCACAACCTCGCGGTGGTGCGCCACGTGGCCGACCAGGTCGGCGTGATGTACCTGGGCCGGCTGGTCGAGGTGGCCGACAAGCAGAAACTGTTTGCCGCGCCACAGCATCCGTACACGCGCATGCTGCTGGACGCCATTCCGCAGATGAAGCACACCGGCCGCTCCCGCACACCGGTGCAGGGCGAGGTGCCGAATCCGCTGAACCCGCCCACGGGCTGCGCCTTCCATCCGCGCTGCCCGCATGCCAATGCGCGCTGTTCGGCGGAGCGGCCGAAGCTGCTGGGCATCAAGGGCGTGCAGGTGGCTTGCCACGCGGTCGAAGAGGGGCGCATCTAGCGCGGCGGCCGCCCATCTTCGAAAAAGTGTGCGCAAAGGCACCGCCTTGCGCAGAAAACTGTTGCAGAGTGCCGCCATGCCGATCACGACCACTCTTGCAAGCTCCGAACTGGGCCGCCGCGGCTTCCTCATGGGCACCGCCCTTGGCGCAACCGCCGTGCTGGCTTCCCTGGCCTGCAGCGTGCAGGCCGCCGGCGCGGCCACGCGGCGCATGCCGGTCGTCTTCATCGGGCACGGCTCGCCCATGAACGCCATCACCGACAACGCCTTCACGCGGCGCCTGTCGGCGTGGGGGCGGGAGCTGCCGCGGCCGTCGGCCATCCTCAGCGTGTCGGCGCACTGGCTGAGCCGGGGCGCCACGGGCGTCGGCATGCAGGAGCGGCCGAAGACCATCCACGACTTCGGCGGCTTCCCGCAGGCGCTGTTCGACGTCGAATACCCCGCGCCCGGCCACCCGGCGCTCGCGCGGGAAACCGTCGGCGCGGTGAAACAGGCGCCGGTGATCGGCACCGACCAGTGGGGCCTGGACCACGGCACCTGGACGGTGCTGAAGCACCTGTACCCGAAGGCCGACGTGCCCGTGTTCCAGCTCAGCATCGACTACGACAAGCCGGCGGCCTTCCACTATGCGGTGGGGCGGGATCTGGCGGCCTTGCGCGACAAGGGCGTGCTGGTGATGGGCAGCGGCAACGTGGTGCACAACCTGCGCGCCACCGACCGCGGAACGCCGGACGGCCCGAGCGCCAGCCGCCCGTGGGCGCAGTCTTTCGACGATGCGGTGAAGTCCGCGCTGGCCGGCCGCGACGACCGCGCGCTGGTCGACTACGCCAAGCTCGAAGGCGCGTCGACCGCGGTGGCCACGCCCGACCACTACTACCCGTTTCTCTACGCCCTTGGCGCGGCCAGCAGCGGCGAGCGCGCGAAGACGGTCTACGAGGGGTTCCAGTCGGGCACGCTCAGCATGCGTTGCCTGCAGTTCGGTTGAGCGCGGCCCGGGCCCGAGCTGGCCTTACTGCTCCTCGCCCCAGGAGAAGCCGTCGCGCGCGATCATCGCGCTCGACGCGCTCGGGCCCCAGGTGCCGGCCGCATAGGGGCGCGGGCCGCCGTCCGATTCCCAGCTGTCGATCAGCGGCTCGACCCAGCGCCAGGCTTCTTCCTGCTCGTCGCTGCGCACGAACAGGTTGAGCCGGCCGTCGATCACGTCCAGCAGCAGGCGCTCGTAGGCGCCCACGCGCTCGGCGCCGAAGCGCTTGTCGAAGTCCAGGTCCAGCTGCACCGGCGCCAGCTGGTTGGCCGAGCTCTGGTTGCCGTTGCTGCGCTGGCGGTTGTCCTGGGCCTGCGCGAGCATGTGCAGCTCCAGCCCGTCCTTGGGCTGCAGGTTGATGACGAACTTGTTCACGTTGCCGGCCGGCGCGCGGTAGATGGCGTGCGGCGTGGGCCTGAAATTGACTTCGATGCGCGCGTCGCGCGAGGCCAGCCGCTTGCCGGTGCGGATGTAGAAGGGCACGCCGGCCCAGCGCCAGTTGGCGATTTCGGTGCGCAGCGCCACGAAGGTCTCGGTGCGGCTGTCGGGATTCACGCCCGGCTCGTCGCGGTAGCCCTGCACCCGCTCGCCGTAGGCCGTGCCGGCCGTGTACTGGCCGCGCACCGCGTGCAGGCTCAGGCTCTCGGGCGTCCAGGGCTTCAGCGCGCGCAGCACCTTGAGCTTTTCGTCGCGGATGGCGTCGGCGTGCGAGTTGATCGGCGGCTCCATGCCGATGGCGCACAGCAGCTGCAGCGCGTGGTTCTGCACCATGTCGCGCAGCGCGCCGGTCTGGTCGTAGAAGGCGCCGCGCTTTTCCACGCCCAGGTCTTCGGCGATGGTGATCTGGATGTTGGCGATGTGCTCGCGGCGCCAGATGGGCTCGAACAGCGCATTGCCGAAGCGCATGGCAAACAGGTTCTGAACCGAGGGCTTGCCCAGGTAGTGGTCGATGCGGAAGACCTGCTTTTCCTCGAGCACCTTGCCCACGGCCGCGTTGATGGCGCGGTTGGAAGCCAGGTCGTGGCCCAGCGGCTTTTCCAGCACGATGCGCGTCCTGGGGCCGTTCATGCCGGCGGCGGCGATCTGCTCGACCACCTGCGTGAAGAGCGCGGGCGCGGTGGCCACGTACATCACCACCGTGTCGGCGTCGCGCTGCTTGAGCAGTTCGGAGAGGCGCGCGTAGTCTTCGGTCTTGGACAGGTCCATGCGCAGGTAGTGCAGCATCGACGCGAACTTCTTGAACTCGTCGGGCGAGGGCCGCTTGGCGCCTTCGACCGCATTGAAGCGCGACTGGATGAGCTCGCGGTACTGGTCGTCGGAGTGATCGTCGCGAGCCACCCCGATGATTCGCCCGTCTTGCGGCAGGCTGCCGTGCCGGAATGCCTGGAACAGCGCGGGCATGAGCTTGCGCCATGCGAGGTCGCCAGTACCGCCGAACAGAACGAGATCGAAGCTCATGAGAAAACTTTCCTTTGTCTGAGTGCCGAGCAGGCCGATGTGCCAGTCGCGATGGTACTTGTACCGATTCGCGAGACCTGTACTAAAGCTACGCTGCACCACGGCCGCAAGGCCATTTTTTTATGCCGAGGTGGAGATTTCGAATGAAGAGCAAGCTTTTTACCGCAGCCGCGCTGCTGGGTCTGTCGGCCGCGGCGTCGGCGCAGACCGTCAATGTCATCTGCTCGGTCCAGGCCGAGTGGTGCAACGTGATTTCCACCGTCTACGCGCGTACCACCGGCGTGCGCATCAACATGGCGCTCAAGGGTTCCGGCGAGGCGCTGGCCCAGCTGATCGCCGAGAAGGACAACCCCAAGACCGACGTCTGGTTCGGCGGCACCGGCGACCCGCACCTGCAGGCGGCCGAACAGGGCCTGACGCTCGAATACAAGTCGCCCACGCTGTCGCAGCTGCACCCCTGGGCGCAGCAGCAGGCCAAGCAGTCGGGCTACAAGACTGTCGGCATCTACTCGGGCCCGCTGGGCTTCGGCTACAACCCCGAGCTGCTGGCCAAGAAGAAGCTGCCGGTGCCCAAGACCTGGGCCGACCTGCTCAAGCCCGAATACAAGGGCGACATCCAGGTGGCCAACCCCGCGTCGAGCGGCACCGCCTACACCATGATCGCCACGCTGGTGCAGATGATGGGCGAGGACAAGGCATTCGAGTACCTGAAGGCGCTGCACAAGAACGTGGGCCAGTACACCCGCTCGGGCACCGGCCCGATCAAGGCGGTGGCGCGCGGCGAAACCGCCATCTCCATCAGCTTCGTGCATGACGGCCCCGGCGAGAAGATGCAGGGCTTCCCGGTCGAGACCATCACGCCGAGCGACGGCACCGGCGCCGAGATCGGCTCCATGAGCATCATCAAGGGAGCACGCAACCTCGACGCCGCCAAGAAGTTCTATGAATGGGCGCTGACGCCCGCCGCGCAGGAACTGGGCGCCGCGAACAAGCAGTTCCAGCTGCCGAGCAACGTGAACGCCAAGCTCGACCCGCGCATTCCCGACTTCAAGAAGATCAAGTTCATCAACTACGACTACGCCAAGTACGGCGCCAGCGCCGAGCGCCGCCGCCTGATCGCGCGCTGGGAAAAAGACGTCAATTCGCTGCCCCGCTAAGTGGAAGCGCGCGCTATCGAAGGCGCGCCGGTCAATCCGGCGTCGCTGGCCGCCGCCCGGCGTTCGCAGCGCTGGATCTGGGCATGGGTCGCGCTGGGCCTGGCGGCCTACCTGCTGCTGCCCTGGTATGCGATCCAGGATTCGACCTGGTACGAAGCCGTTCCGCAGGTGTTCAGCCAGGCGGAGGGCGCCAACGGACTGATGCAGGCGGCCACGCAGGGGCGCGGCTGGCTCTTCATCGGGCTGGCGGGGCTGCTGCTGTGCGCCGTGGGCGCTTGGCTGCCGGCCGGCAAGGCGCAAGGGCGATGGCTGCTGGCGGGTGGGCTGACAGGCGCGCTCGGGCTGGCGGTGGCGGGCTTCACCATCGGTGCGCGCGGCTGGAGCTTTGCCGCGCTCAACGCGCAGTTCGGCGAGCTGGCGGTCAACCAGTTCGGCATCGGCGCGGGCGGCTTCGTGGCGCTCACGGCCCTGGTGCTGCTGATGGCCTTCGGCATCGCGCGGCTGGGCCTGTTCAAGGGCGACCTGTTCGTGGCGGCTGCCGTCGTCGGCTGCGGCGTGCTGATGGCGCTGTTCATCGCCTACCCGGTAAGCAAGGCGCTGTCGGGCGCCTTCTTCAATGAAGACGGGCAGTGGTCGATCACGGCCTTCGTCGCCCGCGTGTTCACCGAACGCATCTGGGGCCTGGGCTGCCTGAGCGGCGGCGTGCGCTGCGGCGTGGCCTGGAACACGCTGGTGCTGGCGCTGCTCACGGCCGCCGGCACCACCTTCCTGGGCACGCTGATGGCGCTGATGGCCGAGCGCGGCAGCAAGCGCGGGCAGGGCGCGCTGCGGGTGCTGGCGCTGCTGCCGATCATCACGCCGCCCTTCGTGGTGGGGCTCGGGCTCATCTTGCTGTTCGGCCGCGCCGGCATCGTCAACCAGGTGCTGGAGAGCGTGTTCGGCATCGAGCCCACACGCTGGTTCTACGGCATGCCGGGCGTGCTGGTGGCGCAGCTGTTCGCCTTCACGCCCATCGCCTTCATGATCATGCGCGGCGTGGTGCAGGGCATCGCGCCCAGCCTGGAAGAGGCGGCGCAGATGCTGCGCGCCGACCGCCGCCGCACCTTCTTCACCATCACGCTGCCGCTGCTGAAGCCCGGGCTGGCCAATGCCTTCCTGGTCGGCTTCATCGAAAGCATTGCCGACTTCGGCAACCCGGTGGTGGTGGGCGGGCAGTTCTCGGTGCTGTCGACCGACATCTTCTTCGCCATCGTCGGCGCGCAGTACGACCAGGGCCGCGCGGCCTCGCTGGCCTGGGTGCTCACGCTGTTCGCGCTCGGCGTGTTCGCGCTGCAGCGCGGCCTGCTGGGCAAGCAGAACTACACCACCGTGAGCGGCAAGGGCGACGCCGGCATCGCGATGGCGCTGCCCGACGGCGTGCGCCGCGCCATCTACTGCATCGCCATGCCGTGGATCGCGTTCACCGCGGTGGTCTACCTGTTCGCCTTCGCGGGCGGCTTCGTGCAGACCTGGGGGCGCGACTACAGCTTCACGCTGAACCACTTCAAGAGCGCCTTCGCGCTGGAGTGGGGGCAGTTCGGGCTGGTGTGGGCGGGCACGGCGTGGAACTCGCTGATCACCACGCTCAAGCTCGCGGGCATCTCGGCGCCGATCACCGCCGCGCTGGGCCTGCTCATTGCCTGGCTGCTGGCGCGCAACGAGTTCAAGGGGCAGGGGCTCTTCGAGTTCGGCGCGCTGCTGGCCTTCGCGATTCCGGGCACGGTGCTGGGCGTGAGCTACATCCTGGCGTTCAACGTACCGCCCTTCGAGCTCACGGGCACGGGGCTGATCATCGTGCTGTGCTTCATGTTCCGCAATCTGCCGGTGGGCGTGCGCGCCGGCACCGCGGCATTCAAGCAGCTCGACCGCTCGCTCGACGAAGCCTCGCTGATGCTGCGCGCATCGACCTCGCAGACGCTCTTCAAGGTGGTGCTGCCGCTGCTCAAGCCCGCCCTGGTGGCCGCGCTGGTCTACAGCTTCGTGCGCGCCATGACCACGGTGAGCGCGGTGATCTTCCTGGTCACGGCCGAGAACGAACTGGCCACCACCTACATCATCGGCCGCGTCGGCAACGGCGACTACGGCATTGCGCTGGCCTACTGCACGGTGCTCATGATCCTGATGTCGCTGGCGATTGCGCTGGTGCAGTGGGTGGTGGGGGAGCGCAAGCTGGGGCGGCGCAAGGCGGGAGCGGCACCCGTGGTGGCCGCGCCGGTGCATTGAAACGGGAGAACAACACATGAGCAACGGCATCGAATTCCGCAACGTCACCAAGCGCTACGGCACCGACAAGAACGCGCCGCTGGCCGTCAAGGGCATCAGCTTCGAGGTGCCCGTGGGCACGCTCACCACCATTCTCGGCCCCTCGGGCTGCGGCAAGACGACCACGCTGCGCATGATCGCGGGGCTGGAGTCGCCGACCTCGGGCTCGATCTTCATGGGCGGCCGCGACGTGACCACGCTGGGCCCGGCCGAGCGCAACGTCAGCATGATGTTCCAGAGCTATGCGCTGTTCCCGCACATGAACGTGATCGAGAACGTGGGCTACGGCCTGCGCATGAGCGGCGTGAAGAAGGACGAGGCCACTTCGCGGGCGCGCGAGGCGCTGCGCGGCGTGGGCCTGGTGGGTTTCGACGAGCGCCTGCCCAGCGAGCTTTCGGGCGGCCAGCAGCAGCGCGTGGCCCTGGCGCGCGCGCTGGTGCTGGAGCCGGCGGTGCTGCTGTTCGACGAGCCGCTGTCCAACCTCGACGCCCGGCTGCGGCGCGAGATGCGCGAAGAGATCCGCACGCTGCAGCAGCGGCTGAAGCTCACGGTGGCCTACGTCACGCACGACCAGAGCGAGGCGCTGGCCGTGAGCGACCAGATCATCGTCATGGACCATGGCGTGATCGCCCAGCGCGGCACGCCCGAGCAGCTCTACGGCCGGCCCGAGAGCGAGTTCGTCGCCGGCTTCATGGGCGAGGCGATGGTGTTTCCCGCCACGGCGCAGGCCGACGGCAGCGTGGCGCTGGGGCCGCTGCGCCTGCAGCCGCGCTACGCGGTGGCGCCCGGCACGGTGAAGGTGGCGGTGCGGCCCGAGGCTTGGCAGATCGGCGCCCACGGCGCGGCGGACGGCCTGCCGGCCACGTTGCGCAAGTCGGCCTACCTGGGCAGCTTCTATGAATATGGCTTCGACACCACCCTGGGGCCGGTCTTCGTGGTGTCGACCGACCTGTCGCGGCCGCTGGCCGCAGGTGCCCAGGCGACGCTGTCCCTGGGAGCCCACGGCGTGAGCGTGGTGCCCGGCGCATGAAACAATGGCGCCATGAACGTGGTTTTCGATCTGGGCGCCGTGCTGTTCGCATGGGAGCCCGCCCGCCTGGTACAGGCTCACCTGGCGTCCCATGCACCCACCGAGGCCGCCGCGGCCGCGATGGGGCGGGCGCTTTTCCATCACGACGACTGGACCGGCTTCGACTGCGGCACCCGCACGCTGGATGACGCCATCGCCCGCATGTCGGCCCGGCTGGCACTGCCGCCGGAGCCGTTGCACGCGATGCTGCAGGGTCTGGGCGAGCGGCTGGAGCCCATCCCGGTCACGGTGGCCATGCTCGAGCAGCTCATGGAATACCGCGAAGCCGGCCAGCCGCTGCGGCTGTACTACCTGTCGAACATGCCCGCGCCCTACGCCAGGGCCATCGAGCGCCGGCATGCCTTCATGCGGCGCTTCGACGGCGGTGTGTTCTCGGGCGACGTGAAATTCCTCAAGCCGGAGCGCGAGATCTACGAGGTGCTGGCCATGCGCCATGGCCTCGACCCCGAGCAGACGGTGTTCATCGACGATTCCGCCGCCAACGTGGAAATGGCCCGTGCCTTCGGCTGGCACGCCATCCATTGCACCTCGCCGGCCATGCTGCCGTCGCAGCTGCAGCGTTACCTGCCGGTCAGCACGACCTTGTCGGTGTCGAACCCCAGGCTGCGGGCGTAGTCGAGTTCGGCTTCGAGCACCGCAGCATCGAGCCGCGGCGCGCGCGACAGCACCCAGAGGTACTGCCGGTCCGGCGTGCCGACGAGCGAGACCTGGTATTCGCGGTCGAGCTTCAGGATCCAGTAGTCGCCCCACACCAGCGGCAGCCAGCTGAGCCATGCCGGCGCAAAGCGCACTTCGAGGCGGCCCGCGCCGGGCTGTCCCGCCACGGGCACCACGCGCGCGGTGCCGACGGCCTCGTCGAAGTTGCCGTCCTCCCGAACGCAGCGGTTGACCACCTGCACGGTGCCGTCGGGCTGCGGCGTGTATTCGGCGGTGACGGGGCCGGCGCATTGTTTCTGGAATCGATTGGGCAGGCGGGCCTGCTCGTGCCACATGCCGGCATAGCGCTGCAGGTCGACCGGGGCCACCACCTGCAGCGGCGCGCGCATCAGCGGAGCGCCATCAGCCGGGCCGGCCGGCTGGGCACGTGCGGTGCGCGCCGCCCCCAGCGCCAGCCAGGTCGCGACGCCGCCCACCACGAAGGCCGTGGCCATGGCGCCGATCGCATGGCTGGTGCGGCGGTCGTCGAAAGGTCGGACGGCGGGCGCCGTGGGGCGCGGGCGTTGGGTCATGGGGCACTCCTGGAAGGGATGGAAAAGTTCAGCATCCGCTTCAGGGTAAGTGGGGGGCGGGCGCCCGGCCGTCAGTCGCGGACCACAGCCGCTGTAGGGCGAGGAGGCCGGACGCGCCCCATGAAGAAGCGGACAACCCCACGGGCATCAGGCTGATGGAGCCGCGCGGAAACCCGTGCTACGGTGCGCATGAAAACATCGGCCAACGCGCAACTGCGTGCAGGACTTGTCATAACCCGCACAGGATAATGATTTCATGAACCAACTCGATGCCCTCCGCCAGTGGACCACCGTCGTCGCCGACACCGGTGACTTCAAGCAACTCAGCGTTTCCAAGCCGCAGGACGCGACCACCAATCCGTCGCTGATCCTCAAGGCCGTGCAGAAGCCCGAATACCGCCCGCTGCTCGACGAGACCGTGAAGAAGCACGCGGGCAAGCCGCTCGACGAGGTCATCGACCGCCTGCTGGTGCGCTTCGGCACCGAAATCCTCTCCATCATCCCGGGCCGCGTGTCGACCGAAGTCGATGCCCGCCTGTCGTTCGACACCGCCGCGACCATCGCGCGCGGCGAGCGCATCGTGGCGCTCTACAAGGCCGAAGGCATCGACACCGAGAAGCGCCTGCTCATCAAGGTGGCTTCCACGTGGGAAGGCATCGAGGCCGCGCGCGCGCTCGAGCAGAAGGGCATCCGCACCAACCTGACGCTGCTGTTCTCGTTCGCGCAGGCCGTGGCCTGCGGTGCGGCCGGCGTGCAGCTCATCTCGCCCTTCGTGGGCCGCATCTACGACTGGTACAAGAAGACGGCCGGCGCCAAGTGGGACGAGGCCGCCAGCGCCGGCGCGAACGACCCCGGCGTGAAGTCGGTGCGCCAGATCTTCGAGTACTACAAGCAGCACGGCATCAAGACCGAAGTCATGGGCGCGAGCTTCCGCAACGTCGGGCAGATCAAGGCGCTGGCCGGCTGCGACCTGCTGACCATCAGCCCCGAGCTGCTGGCCGAGCTGGCCGCCAGCAACGAGCCGCTCGAACATGCGCTCGACGCCAAGGCCGCGGCCAAGGGCGACGCGCCCAAGGTGAGCTACGACGAAGCCGGTTTCCGCTTCGCGCTCAACGAAGACGCCATGGCCACCGAGAAGCTCGCCGAAGGCATCCGCGCCTTCGCGGCCGACGCGGTGAAGCTTGAAAAGCTCATGCAGGAAAGCGGCAAGTAGACATGGCCATGCAACTTCGCTGCGACCGTGCGCCGGCCTGGGCGCAGCTGCAATCCGCCTTCGATATCGCGGGCCGCCAGTTCGACGTGCGCCACGCCTTCGTCGACGACGCCGGCCGATTCGAGCGCTTCAGCCAGGAGGCGCCGTATGTGTTCGCCGACCTGTCGAAGAACCTGATCGACGCGCGCACGGAAGAGCTTCTGCTCACGCTGGCCCGCGAATGCGGCCTCGAGGCGCACCGCGACGCCATGTTCGCCGGCGAGCACATCAACAACACCGAAGACCGCGCCGTGCTGCACACGCTGCTGCGCGCGCCGGCCGATGCGCCCACCGGCCCGAAGACCGCGAACGAGCTGCGCGAGGTGCACGCCACGCTCGACGCGATGCTGGCCTATGCCGAGAAGGTCCGCGCCGACCACACGATCACCGACGTGGTGAACATCGGCATCGGCGGCTCCGACCTCGGACCGCAGATGGCTGTGCTGGCGCTGGCCGAGTTCGCCGCGCCGGGCAAGCGCTTCCATTTCGTGTCGAACGTCGACGGCCATGAACTGGCGGGCGTGCTGAAGGGCCTGGCGCCGGAGCACACGCTCTTCCTCATTGCCTCGAAGACCTTCACCACGGCCGAGACGATGACCAACGCGCAGTCGGCCAAGCGCTGGTACGAGCAATCGGGCGGCACCGACATCGCGGGCCACTTCGCGGCGCTCACCACCAACGTGGAAGCGGCGAAGAAGTTCGGCATCGACACCACCTTCGGCTTCTGGGACTGGGTGGGCGGGCGCTATTCGCTGTGGTCGGCCATCGGCCTGCCGATTGCGCTGGCCATCGGCGCCGACGGTTTCCGCCGGCTGCTGGCAGGCGCACATGCCATGGACGAGCACTTCCGCACCGCGCCGCTCGCGCAGAACCTGCCGGTGCGCCTGGGCCTGCTCGACGTCTGGTATCGCAACTTCCACAAGTTCACCAGCCGCGGCATCGCGCCGTACCACAGCGCCCTGAAGCGCCTGCCGGCCTACCTGCAGCAGCTCGAGATGGAAAGCAACGGCAAGCAGGTCGATGCGGACGGCAAGCCGGTGGCATTCGGCACCTCGCCGGTGCTGTGGGGCGAGCCGGGCACCAACGGCCAGCATGCCTACTTCCAGATGCTGCACCAGGGCACGGACGTGATCCCGCTCGAATTCTTGGCGGTGCGCGACGCCTCGCACGACCTCGAAGGCCATCACCCCAAGCTGCTGGCCAACGCGCTCGCGCAGGCACAGGCGCTGATGGTCGGCAAGCTCGACGAGGGCGGCCACAAGAACTTCCCGGGCAACCGGCCGAGCACCTTCTTCGTGTTCGAGAAGCTCACGCCCGAATCGCTGGGCGCCTTCCTCGCGATGTACGAGCACCGCGTGTTCACCAGCGGCGCGCTGTGGGGCATCAACAGCTTCGACCAGTGGGGCGTGGAGCTGGGCAAGGTGCTCGCCAGGGACATCGAACCGCGCCTGGCTTCGGGCGACATCACCGGCCTCGACGCCTCCACGGCCGGCCTCCTCAAGCGCCTCGGCAGCTGAATCGACCGCCCGGAATGCACTGAATAAGCCGTTTGTTTGCGAGCAGATGGCTGTTTTTGGCTGTATTTGTGGTTGAAAGATGCGCCGATATGATCGGCCCAGGGAAATTTCCCTGGGATCAATCAAGAGGAGCCGATAAATGGATTTTCAAACAGCGGTCAAGACCTGCTTCAACAAGTACGCCGACTTCACCGGCCGGGCCACGCGCTCGGAGTACTGGTGGTTCGTGCTTGCCGAGGTGGTCGTTCTCATCGTGGCGAGCCTTATCCACCAATACGTGTACGTGATCGCCGCGCTGGCCTTCCTGCTGCCCGCGCTGGCGGTGGGCGCGCGCCGCCTGCACGACATTGGCAAGAGCGGCTGGCTCCAGCTGCTGATGCTGATCCCGGTCATCAACCTCGTGCTGATCTATTTCTACGTGCAGCCGACGCAGCCGGAGCCCAACGCCCACGGTGCGCCGCCGGCCGCCTGAACATTGAAGCGGCGCCGTTAGGCGCCATGGTTTCCGAGGGCCGCGCAAGCGGCCCTTTTTGTTTGCCTCAGCCGGCCGGCACGCGCACCGGCGCGCCGCTGGCCATGCGCACGCACAGGTCGAAGGCCTGCTGCAGCCCCTCGATCTGCGCGATGCCCCGGCCCGCGATGTCGAAGGCGCTGCCGCTGGCCGACGTGGCCACCGGCACCGGCAGGCCGCCGTGCAGGGTCACGCCCTGCTCGAAGCCCATGAGCTTCATCGCGATCTGGCCCTGGTCGTGGTACATCGACACCACTGCGTCGACGTCGCCGCGCCGCGCGCCGATGAACACCGTGTCGGGAGAGAACGGGCCGCGCGCGTCGAAGCCTTCGGCGCGCAGTCGCTCGATGGCTGGCGCGATGATTTCGATTTCTTCCATGCCGATCGAGCCGCCGTCGCCCGCGTGCGGGTTGAGCCCCGTCACCGCGATGCGCGGATGCGCCACGCCCGAGCGGCGCAACGCGGCGGCGATGATCTTCACCGCGTCGCTCACGCCCTGCACGGTGATGTGGCTCGCCACGTCCTTCAGCGGAATGTGCGAGGTCACGCGCGAGGTCCAGAGCGAGCCGGTGAGGTTGAACTCGCAGACGAAGCCGGTGACGGCGAAGCGCTCCTGCATGTAGCGCAGCTCGTCCTCGTGCACCAGGCCGCCCAGGCGCAGCGAATGCTTGTTGAGCGGCGCGAACAGGATCGCGTCGGCCTGGCCGCGCCGCACGGCGGCGGTGGCCAGCTCCAGCGCCTCGAACGACGCCCGGCCCGATGGCTCGTTCGATTCGCCCAGCACCGGCTCCTGCCCCTGCATCCAGTCCTTCGCGAGCAGGGTGGGCCGGCCGTCCTCGAAGCGCAGCGTGTCGAGGCTGTCGGCCGTCAGCACATCGAGCTTCGCGCCCGCCACCCGCTCGCCGGCCGCGAGCACGACCGGGTCGGCGATCAGCAGCACGCGGGCCGCATCCAGGTTGCGCTGGCGCGCCAGCAGCTTCACGGCCATTTCGGGGCCGATGCCGCTCGGGTCGCCGAGCAGCACGGCGATGCGGGGCTTGGCGAGTGTCACGCCGGGGGTTGGGGATGGGGTGGGCATGTTGTCGGATGCGTTGTGGAAAAAAGGTAGCGGCCGGCTCACTCGGCCTTGATGTTGGCTTCGCGCACGAGCTGGCCGTAGTGCTCGAACTCCTGCCGGTTCATGGCCGCGAAGGGCTCGCCCGTCAGGCCGCCGGGTTCGCCGCCCAGCGCCTTGATGCGCGCCTGCACGTCGGCCAGCTTCAGCGTGCGGCCGAGTTCGGCGCTCAGCCGCTCGACCGCGGGACGCGGCGTACCGGCCGTCACGTACAGGCCGTACCAGGTGGACACGTCGGCGCCCTTGATGCCCTGCTCGGCCAGCGTGGGCACGTCGGGCAACTCGGGCGAGCGCTGGGGCGCGCTCACGGCCAGCGCGCGGAACTTGCCGGCCTTGATCTGGCCCATGGCCGAGGAGGTGCTGTCGAACATCATGTCGACCTCGCCCGCGATGATGTCGACGTGCGCCTGCGAGCTGCCCTTGTAGGGCACGTGGATCGACTTCATGCCGGTGGACAGGTTGAAGGCCTCGCCGCCCACGTGCTGCGTGCTGCCGATGCCTGAAGAGGCGTACTTGAAGCCGCCCGGCTTGGCAGCCATGGCCGCCACGAGATCCTTCACCGACCTGTAGGGCGAGCTGGCCGACACCACCAGCACGTTGGGCATCACCGCCACCAGCCCGATGGGTTGCAGGTCCTTGAGCGGGTCGTACTTGAGCTTGAGGATGTGGGGCGCCACCGCCTGTGCGGTGTTGGTGGCCAGCAGCAGGGTGGCGCCGTCGGCCGGCGCGCGGGCCGTGAGTTCGCCCGCGATGGTGTTCGAGGCGCCGGGGCGGTTCTCGACCACCACCGTCTGCTTGAGGGTCTGCGAGAACTTGTCGGCCAGCACGCGCGCCAGGATGTCGGTGCCGCCACCGGGCGAGGCGCCGACCATGATGCGCATCGGCTTGTCGGGGTAGGGCGCCTGCGCAACGGCCGTGAGCGGCGCCATCGGGGCCAGCAGGGCCGCCGCGAGCCCCGCCGCGCGGGCCAGCAAAGAAAGCTTCATCGGGTTGTCTCCAGCATGTTATGGCGCCGAGCGTACGGAGCTTCGGGTTTGCGATCCAATCGAAAAAGCCGGGGAATCCATATACTTTTGTGCATGACTCCCGGCCTCACAGACGCTTCGCTGATGCTCCATGTGCGGCCACGCCAGCTGCTCCTGCTGGCCCGGCTCGACACCCACAGGCACCTCGGCCGCGCGGCGGAGGCCATGAACATCAGCCAGCCGGCGGCCACCAAGCTGCTGCAGCAGCTGGAAGACTCGCTCGGCGAACGGCTCTTCGAGCGCCTTGCGCGCGGCATGGAGCCGACGCCCTACGGCCAGATCCTGATCCGCTATGCCCACCGCGTGCTCAGCGACTTCGGCACCGCCCGCGAGGAGATGCTGGCGCTGCGCTCCGGCCTGAGCGGCGCGCTGCGCGTGGGCAGCGTGCCGGGCGCGGTGCCCGAGCTGCTGGCGCCGGCGCTGGTGGAGTACCACCGGCGCCATCCGCAGGTGGCCGTGTCGGTGGTGGTCGAGACCAGCGACGTGATCCAGGCGCAGCTGGAGCAGGGCGACGTCGACCTCGTGCTGGGCCGGCTCACCGACGGGCACGACGAGGCCAGGTACGCGAGCGTGCCGCTGCTGGGCGAGTCGCAGGTGGTGGTGGTGCGCGCCGGGCATCCGGTGTTCGAGCGCGCCAACCTCACGCTGGCGGACATGGCGCACTGGTCGTGGGTGCTGCAGCCGCCGGGTTCGCCGCAGCGCGGGCGCTTCGAGGCGGCGATGCGCGAGGCCGGCATCCGGGCGCGGCTGGACATCATCGAAACGGCATCGCCGATCGCCATCACGGCGCTGCTCGAGAACTCCGACATGGCGGCCGTGATGCCCGCCTCGCAGGCCGGCCACTACGCCCGGCTGGGCGTGCTGCGCACCGTGCCGATCGAGCTGCCGGTGCGCGTGCCGCCCATCTGCCTCATCACCCGCGAGGGCCGGCCGCTGTCGCCGGCGGCGGTGCAGTTCCGGCGCCAGCTGCTCGGCGGCGTGTGAGGCGGTGTGTTTGAGGCCTTTGGACCGCCCCGTATGCATGCTGTATTGCGCTGACTAGGGAATCTCCCAGTCAACTGGTGCATGAAAGTACCAGTGCCGACATTCGAAGTACCAAAGCCGCAGGCGCGCTTCTCCAGAATTCCCGGCACGGCGACCCGACAACAACAGGGCGTCGCTCACCTCTAGGAGACAACATGAAGCGTTTTCTGAAAGCGGGCTTCGTCCTCGCACTCATCGGCACGGGCGTCGTTTCCCAGGCCGCCACCGAACTCGTGATCGCGACCGTCAACAACGGCCACATGATCGAGATGCAGAAGCTCACGCCCTTCTTCGAGAAGGCCAACCCCGACATCAAGCTCAAGTGGGTCACGCTGGAAGAAGGCACGCTGCGCCAGCGCGTGACCACCGACATCGCCACCAAGGGCGGCCAGTTCGACGTGATGACCATCGGCCTGTACGAGGCGCCGATCTGGTCGAAGAAGGGCTGGCTCAAGCCCATCGCCACCGATGCCGCCTACGACATCGACGACCTGCTGCCGGCCATCCGCAACGGCCTGTCCTACGAGGGCAAGCTCTACGCGGCCCCGTTCTACGGCGAGAGCTCCATGCTCATGTACCGCAAGGACCTGGCCGACAAGGTGGGCGTGAAGTTCGCCGACCAGCCGACCTGGGCGCAGGTCAAGGAGTTCGCCGACAAGGCCAACGACCCCAAGAACGGCGTGTACGGCATGTGCCTGCGCGGCAAGCCGGGCTGGGGCGACAACATGGCCTTCCTGACCACGCTGGTCAACACCAACGGCGGCCAGTGGTTCGACATGCAGTGGAAGCCGCAGGTCGACACCAAGCCCTGGAAGGATGCGATCACCTTCTACGTCGACATGATGAAGAAGGACGGCCCTCCGGGCGCCTCGGCCAACAGCTTCAACGAGAACTTGGCGCTCTTCAATGAAGGCAAGTGCGCGGCCTGGGTGGACGCCACCATCGCGGCTTCGTTCATCAGCGACCCGAAGCAGTCGAAGGTGGCCGACAAGGTGGCCTTCGCGCAGGCACCGACCGCCGTCACGCCCAAGGGCGCCAACTGGCTGTGGTCGTGGAACCTCGCGATTCCCGCCAGCTCGACCAAGGACGACGCGGCGCAGAAGTTCATCAAGTGGGCCACTTCCAAGGACTACATCAACCTGGTGGCCAAGGAAACCGGCTGGGCCTCGGTGCCGACCGGCACGCGCAAGTCGACCTACGCGAACCCCGAGTTCCAGAAGGTCGCGAAGTTCGCCGAAGCCGAGAAGAAGGCCATCGACAGCGCCAACCTGACCGACAGCACGCTGCCCAAGTCGCCGTACGTCGGCGTGCAGTACGCGGCGATTCCCGAGTTCCAGGCCATCGGCGTGGCGGTGGGGCAGCAGATGAGCGCGGCGCTGTCGGGCAAGGTCACGGTGGACCAGGCGCTGAAGACCTCGCAGACGGCGGCGGAACGCGAGATGAAGAAGGCGGGCTACTACAAGTAAGCCAAGCCGGGCTTGCTCCCTCCCCCGCTGGGGGAGGGTCGGGGTGGGGGCACGCGGCGCTCGCGACAACGCCGCGCCTGAACAGGGGCAGCCCCCATCCCAGCCTTCCCCCAAAGGGGGAAGGAGCCAGAGACAACAAGAAGGGACTTGCCCATGAAAAGACTCCTGCCCCGCGCCCTCATGGCGCCCGCGGTGCTCACGCTCTTCCTCTGGATGATCGTGCCGCTGCTGATGACGTTGTACTTCTCGTTCGTCAACTACAACCTCATGCAGCCCGGCGAGCGCACGTTCGCGGGCATCGAGAACTTTCACTACTTCGTCACCGACCCCGACTTCTGGCCCGCCACATGGAACACGCTGCTGCTGATCGGCAGCGTGATCGTCATCACCGTGGTGCTGGGCGTATTGCTCGCGCTGCTGGTGAACGAGCCCTTCCCCGGGCGCGGCATCGTGCGGGTGCTGCTGATCTCGCCGTTCTTCGTCATGCCCGCGGTCAACGCGCTGCTGTGGAAGCACATGATGATGAACCCCATCTACGGCGTGCTGGCCGACCTGTGGCGCTTCTTCGGTGCGCAGCCGGTGGACTGGCTCACCGACTTCCCGCTGCTGTCGGTGATCATCATGGTGGCCTGGCAGTGGCTGCCCTTCGCCTGCCTGATCTTCATCACCTCGCTGCAGTCGCTCGACCGCGAGCAGATGGAGGCCGCGCGCATGGACGGCGCGAGCCCGGTGCAGCGCTTCTTCTATCTCACCATTCCGCACCTCGGCCGCCCGATGGCGGTGGTGATCATGATCGAGATGATCTTCCTGCTCAGCGTGTTCGCGGAGATCGCCATCACCACCAATGGCGGCCCGGGCAACGCGAGCACGAACATGACCTACATGATCTTCAAGCAGTCGCTCATGAACTTCGACGTGGGCGTGGCTTCGGCCGGCGCCCTGTTCGCGGTGGTGCTGGCGAACATAGTTGCCGTGTTCCTCATCCGGATCATCGGCAAGAACCTCGACTGAGGCGCACACGTCATGCAACAACAACAAGCCCCCAGCAACTTCCTGCCGCAGGCCATTCGCACCGTGGGCGCGTGGGCCGTCGCGCTGCTGCTGTTCTTTCCGCTCGGCTGGCTGTTCCTCACAGCCTTCAAGACGGAACTGCAGGCCATCCACGTGCCGCCGCTCTTCATCTTCGAGCCCACGCTCGACAACTTCGGCGAGGTGCAGCGCCGCAGCGACTACCTGCTGTATGCGCGCAACTCGCTCATCACCAGCCTGGGCTCGACCGTCATCGGCCTGCTGATCGCGGCGCCGGCGGCGTATTCGATGGCGTTCTTTCGCACGAAGAGAACGCGCGACATCCTGATGTGGATGCTCTCCACCAAGATGATGCCGGCCGTGGGCGCGCTGGTGCCGATCTACGTGCTGGCGCAGACCGCCGGCATGCTCGACTCGCTGCCCGCGCTGACCATCGTGTTCACGCTGTCGAACCTGCCGATCATGGTGTGGATGCTCTACAGCGCCTACAAGGACATTCCCAACGAGATCCTGGAGGCCGCGCGCATGGACGGCGCCAGCCTGTGGACCGAGTTCCGCCACGTGGTGCTGCCGCTGTCAGTGGGCGGGCTCGCATCGACCGGGCTGCTGTGCCTGGTGCTGAGCTGGAACGAAGCCTTCTGGGCGCTCAACCTCACCTCGGCCAAGGCCGGCACGCTGGCCACGCTGATTGCCTCGTACTCCAGCCCCGAGGGCCTGTTCTGGGCCAAGCTGTCGGCCGCCTCGCTGATGGCCATCGCGCCCATCGTGGTGTTCGGCTGGTTCAGCCAGAAGCAGCTCGTCCAAGGCCTGACCTTCGGTGCCGTGAAATGAACACCACCCCCAGTCTTCGCGCACTTCGTGTCGCTTCGCCAACCCCCTCGCGGGGGCGCCGCCAGCGGCCCGGCAAAGCCGGTTCCGCGGCAGCTCCCGGATTGCGCTGCGCGCTCTCAAGCGCTCTGGGCACCTCGTTTGCCCGCTCACAAAACATCAAGGAGTCGTGAATGGCCTACCTGGAACTCAAGAACATCAAGAAGAGCTTTGGTGACATCCACATCATCAAGGGCGTCGACCTGCAGATAAAGAAGGGCGAGTTCATCGTCTTCGTCGGGCCCTCGGGCTGCGGCAAGTCGACGCTGCTGCGGCTGATTGCCGGGCTGGAGCCCATCACCAGCGGCAACCTGCTGCTCGACGGCAAGGACATCACCTGGACGCCTTCGGGCAAGCGCGACCTGGCGATGGTGTTCCAGAGCTACGCGCTGTATCCGCACATGAGCGTGTACGACAACATGTCGTTCGCGCTGAAGCTGGCGGGCGTGCCGAAGGACGAGATCAAGACCAAGGTCGAGTACGCGGCCAAGACGCTCAATCTCACGCAGTACCTCGACCGCACGCCCAAGGACCTCTCGGGCGGCCAGCGCCAGCGTGTGGCCATCGGCCGCGCCATCGTGCGCGCGCCCAAGGTCTTCCTGTTCGACGAGCCGCTGTCGAACCTCGACGCGGCGCTGCGCGGCAACACGCGGGTGGAAATCCACAAGCTGCACCGCGCGCTCGGCGCCACCACCATCTACGTCACGCACGACCAGGTGGAGGCCATGACGCTGGCCGACCGCGTGGTGGTGCTCAAGGACGGGCTGATCGAGCAGGTCGGCACGCCGCTGGAGCTGTACGACCACCCGGCCAACCAGTTCGTCGCGCAGTTCATCGGCATGCCGTCGATGAACATGGTGGCGGCCAATGCCATTCCCAGTTTCTCGGCCGCCACCGGCGGCAGGCTGCCGAGCGACGGCTTCCTGGGCGTGCGGCCGGAAGGCCTGCGCGTGCATCCGAAGCAGGGCGCGCCGGTGAGCGACGTGCAGGGCCGCGTCGAGCTGATCGAGGCGCTGGGCGCCGACACGCTGATCCACGTCGACGTGGGCGGCGTGCCGCTGATCGCGCGGCAGAACGACCGCACGCCGCTGCAGGCCGGCGACGACGTGGCCGTGGAGCTCGATCCGTCGGTGCTGCACCTGTTCAACCGCGAAGGCCGCTCGGTCGGCGCGTGATCGATTCCAGATTTCTTCCAACGCCTTTTCAACGGACATTCCCGTGACCATCGCGCAAATTCCACCGGCTCCCACGGAGTTCACGGTGCTTCATCTCGGCCTGGGCTCGTTCCATCGGGCCCACCAGGCGGTGTACCTGCAGCGGCTGATCGACGCGGGCGACACCCGCTGGTCGCTGTCGGGCGCCAACATCCGGCCGGATATGGCCGACATCGTCGCGGCGCTGCAGGCGCAGGGCGGGCGCTACACGCTCGAGACCGTGTCGCCCGCGGGCGAATACCGCTACGAGCAGATCGACGCCATCCGCGAGGTGCTGCCGTGGGAGCGCTCGCTGGCGAACGTGGTCGCGCGCGGCGCGGCGCCGTCGACCCGCATCGTGTCCTTCACCGTGACCGAGGCCGGCTACTACCTCGACAACAAGGGCAGGCTGGACCTGTCGTTCAGCGACCTCGCGGCCGATGTGGAACGCGCGCGCAAGGGCGAGGCCGGCGGCGACAACGTGACCATCTACGGCGCGGTCTGCGCCATCCTGCGCGCGCGCAAGGCGGCCGATGCCGGCGCCGTGACGCTGCTGAACTGCGACAACCTGCGCCACAACGGCGAGCGCTTTCGCGCCGGGCTGCTGGAGTTCATCGAACTCGCGGGCGACGCCGGCCTGCTGGCCTGGGTGAACGCGAACACGCGCTGTCCGAACGCGATGGTCGACCGCATCACGCCGCGCCCGCCGCCCGAGCTGCGCGCGCGCGTCAAGGCGGCCACTGGGCGCGACGACCCGGCGGCCATCACCGGCGAGAGCTTCATCCAGTGGGTCGTCGAGGACGACTTCGCGGCCGGCCGGCCCGACTGGGGCCGCGTGGGCGTGGAGCTGGTCGAGTCGGTGCAGCCGTACGAAGAGGCCAAGATCCGCATCCTCAACGCCACGCACAGCTGCATTGCCTGGGCGGGCACGCTGGTCGGGCTCGGCTTCATCCACGAAGGCACGCACGACGCGGCCATCCGCAGGATGGCCTTCGACTACGTCACCGACGACGTCATTCCGTGCCTGACTCCCAGCCCCATCGACCTCGCGGCCTATCGCGACGTGGTGCTCGACCGCTTCGGCAACCCCGCCATCCGCGACACCAACCAGCGCGTGGCGGCGGACGGCTTCTCGAAGATTCCCGGCTTCATCGCCCCGACGGTGCGCGAGCGGCTGGCGGCGGGCCAGGGCATCGACAGCGTGGCGATGCTGCCCGCGCTGTTCCTGGCCTTCCTGCAGCGCTGGCACCAGGGTGCGCTGCCCTACGCCTACCAGGACCAGGGCATGGACGAAGCGGTGGCGCATGCAATCTGCGATGCGGCCGACCCGTTTGCTGCGCTGTGCGCCGATGCGGGGCTGTGGGGCAACATCGCCGGCGACGCCCGGCTGGTCGACGCGGTGCGCCGCGCCGACGAGCGCGTTGCGCGCTTCGTCGCAGAAAAAACAGGGAGCAAGCCATGAACGCCCGCCTTCAAGACCGTCATGTGCTGCTGACCGGCGCGGGAGGCGGCATCGGCCTGGCCGTGGCGCAAGCCTGCATCGCCGAGGGCGCGCGCTGCACGGTGGTCGACCGCGCCACCGCCGCGCCCGACGCGGTGCGCGCGCTGCAGCAAAAGCAGCCGGGCAAGCTTGCCTACATCGCTGCCGACGTGACCGACACCGCCGCCATCACCCACATGCTGGCGCAGGCGCAGGTCGCCTTCGGGCCGGTGCACACGCTGTTCAACAACGCCGCGGTGTTCGACCTCGCGCCGCTGCTGGACAGCGACGAGGCGTCGTTCGACAAGCTGTTCGCGGTCAATGTGAAGGGCATGTTCTTCGTGATGCAGGCGGTGCTGCGGCACATGGTGGAAGCGGGCACGCAGGGCGCTTCGGTCATCAACATGGCCTCGCAGGCCGGACGCCGGGGCGAGGCGCTGGTGTCGCACTACTGCGCGACCAAGGCGGCGGTCATCAGCTACACGCAGAGCGCCGCGCTGGCGATGGCGCCGCACGGCATACGTGTCAATGGCATTGCGCCCGGTGTGGTCGATACGCCGATGTGGGACCATGTCGACAGCCTGTTCGCCAAGGCCGAGGGCCTGCCGCCCGGAGAGAAGAAGCGGCAGGTCGGGCTGGCGGTGCCGCTCGGCCGCATGGGCGTGCCGGAAGACATCACGGGGGCGGCGGTGTTCCTGGCCAGCGACGAGGCGCGCTACATCACGGCGCAGACCTTGAATGTCGATGGCGGTAATGTCATGTCTTGAGCTGGGTTGTCGATGAGATCGGTTTTTGTTTTTCATGGGCTTTGTTCGTGGGGCGCTCACGCCGGCGGGGGACATTCGCGGAGGGGAGTACCCGGTGCCCTGCGCACTCACCCCGAAACAGCTCGCCCCACAGGAAGCAACAAATGATTGAAGACTTCCACCTGTACCTCGACAGCGCCGACCTGGCCGAGATACAGACCTGCCTGCCCCACCCGGTGGTGCACGGCGTGACGACCAACCCGACGCTGCTCAAGCGCGCGGGCGTCGGCCGCGCTGCCGTGCCCGGACTGCTCGCGCGCTGCATCGAACTGGGCGCGCGCCAAGTGCAGGCGCAGGTCTGTTCCGAACACGTCGACGGCATGCTCGAAGACGCGCAAGCCTTGTTGCCGCACTTCGACCGCGGCCAACTCGTCATCAAGATCCCCGCCACGCGGCAGGGCCTGGACGCCGGCGCGCGGCTCATCGCGCAGGGCGTGCCCGTCACCTGGACCGCCGTGTACGCGCCCGAGCAGGCCCACTTCGCGGCGCAGCTGGGCGCGGCCTATGCGGCGCCGTACCTCGGCCGGCTGGAAGACGCGGGCATCGACGGCCTGGCGCTGATCGCGCAGATGCAGTCGCTGGTCGCGCGGCGGCCGGCCTCGGGTACGCGGCTGCTGGTGGCCAGCATCCGGTCGCGCGAGGCGTATCTTTCGCTGCTGGGGCTCGGCGTGGGCGCCATCACCATTCCGCCGCGGCTGTTTGCCGAACTGCTCGACCATTCCGCGACACTGTCCGCCGAGCGCGGCTTCCTGGCCGATGCGCGCACCTTGCCCTGACCGACGACACCGAATCCCGACCCGCACACCATGCGCATTGCACTCACGGGCGAAGCCCTGATCGATTTCACCGCCGGCGAGGCGGGCACCCTGGCATTCCTGGGCCATGAAGGCGGCTCGCCGCTGAACACCGCCGTGGCCTGCGCGCGGCTCGGGCAGCCGACCGGCTTTCTCACGCAGCTGTCGACCGACCTGTTCGGCGAACGGCTGATGGGCTTCCTGCAGAAGAACAGCGTGGACACCAGCTTCATCCTGCGCAGCGGCGCGCCATCGACGCTGGCCTTCGTCGAACGCACGCCGCAGACCAACCGCTACGCCTTCTACACGCAGGGCAGCGCCGACGCCACCTGGGCGCCCGAGCCGCTGCCGCAGCTGCCGCCGGAGTGCCGCTTCCTGCATTTCGGGTCGATCTCGCTGCTGCAGGACCCGGCCGCCACGCGCATCGCCGACCTCGTCGCCGCGAACCGGGGGCGGCGCGTGGTCGTGTTCGACCCCAACGTGCGGCCCAGCCTGATCACCGACATGGCCGCCTACCGCAAGCGCGTGGCCGGCTGGTTCGGCATGGCCGACCTGGTCAAGCTGAGCGACGAGGACGCGGCGCTGCTCGCGCCCGGCCAGCCGGTGGACGCGCTGGCCGCCGACTGCCTCGCGGCCGGCGCGCGCGCGGTGATCGTCACGCGCGGCGGCGACGGCGCCACGCTCTGGCGCGCGGGTCGCGCGCCGGTCACGGTGGCCGCGCCGCGCGTCGAGGTGGTCGACACCATCGGCGCGGGCGACACCTTCACGGCGGGGCTGTCGGTCTCGCTGCTGGCGCACGGCGTCGAGCGGCCGGAGCAGCTCGGCGAGCTGGGCGACGACGCATGGCGCGAGGTGATGGCCTTCGCCGCCACCGCCGCCGCCCTCAACTGCACCCGCGAGGGTGCCGATCCACCCACGCTGGAGGCGGTTCACGCCGCGCTGGCGAAGGAAGAAAATACGGCTGTTGCTTCCCGGTCCTGAACCGTGCCGCCATGACGACGTCCACACGCAAACGCTCGGTCCCCCGCCAGCGCCAACCCGAGCTGGAACGCGACTTCGCGCGCTCCCCCTCGCTGGGCTACGAGGCGCCCGAAGAAACCGGCCTGGTGCGCTGCCTGGCGCACGGCTTCCCCAGCCCGCTGGTGCGATGGCACTTCCATGAAGACTACGAGCTGCACCTGATCACCGAGACATCGGGCAAGGCCTTCATCGGCGACTGGATCGGGCCGTTCCAGCCCGGGCACCTGGTGCTGTGCGGGCCGCGCCTGCCGCACAACTGGATCTCGCTGGACGTGCCCGAAGGCGGCGCGGCGGGGCGCGACCGGGTGATCCAGTTCCGCCACGAACCCATCGAGAGCGCGGCCGCCGGCATTCCGGAACTGCGCGAGGTGATGCAGCTGCTGGAGCGCGCGCGCCACGGCATCGAGTTCTTCGGCATGTCGCAGCAGGCACAGGCGCACTGGGACCGCATCAAGGCCGCGCGCGGCGTGCGGCGCCTGGGCCTGTTCCTCGACTTCATGGCCGATCTCTCCCAATGCACCGACTATCGGCTGCTGTCGAGCGTGCAGATGCAGGGCGCGCAGGGCGCGGACGGCGACGCGCAGGTCGACCAGATCAACGGCATCGTCAACCGCATCACCAACAACATGGCGGACCCGATCTCGATGTCCGACGTGGCGGCCGAACTGGGCATGAGCGAAAGCCGCTTCAGCCGCTTCTTCAGGCGCTCCACCGGCAACAGCTTCACCGACTTCGTCAACCGCGTGCGCATCAACAGCGCCTGCCACCTGCTGATGCAGACCGACCACTACGTGACCGACATCTGCTACCAGGTGGGTTTCAACAACGTGGCCAACTTCAACCGGCGCTTTCTCGAGATCAAGGGCATGACGCCCAGCGAATTCCGCCGCCAGGCCGACACGCGCTTCGGCGGCGGCATCTCTTCCTAAGCTTGCCACCAAGCACGAAACCAGGGGGTCATCTTGTATCTTGGACTCGACCTCGGCACGTCCGAGCTCAAGGCGCTGCTGCTCGCCGACGATCACCGCATCGTGGGCGTGGCGCGCGCGCCGCTCACGGTCCAGAGGCCGCATCCGCTGTGGTCGGAGCAGGCGCCGGCCCAGTGGTGGCAGGCGCTCGAGCAGGTCATGGCGCAGTTGCGAGAGGCGCACGGCGAGGCGTTGTCGGCGGTGCGCGCCATCGGCCTGTCGGGGCAGATGCACGGCGCCACGCTGCTCGATGCGGCCGGCGAGGTGCTGCGGCCCGCGATCCTGTGGAACGACGGCCGCAGCGGCGCGCAGTGCGAAGCGCTCACGCGCGCCGTGCCGCGGCTCGGCGACATCGCGGGCAACCTCGCGATGCCGGGCTTCACCGCGCCCAAGCTGCTGTGGGTGCGCGAGCATGAGCCCGAACTCTTTGCCCGCGTGGCGCGCGTGCTGCTGCCGAAGGACTGGCTGCGCTTCATGCTCAGCGGCGAGGCGGTCAGCGAGATGTCCGACGCGGCCGGCACGCTGTGGCTCGACGTGGGTGCGCGCGACTGGTCCGACGAACTGCTCGCCGCCACCGGGCTGACGCGCGCGCACATGCCGCGGCTGGTCGAAGGCAGCGAGGTTTCGGCGCTGCTCAAGCCCGAACTCGCGGCGCGCTGGGGCATGCCGGGCGGCGTGAAGATCGCGGGCGGTGCCGGCGACAACGCCGCCAGCGCGGTCGGCATGGGGCTGGTCGAGCCGGGGCAGGGCTTCGTTTCGCTGGGTACTTCAGGCGTGGTGTTCGTGTCGACCGACCGCTTCCTGCCGAACCCGGCGCAGGCGATGCACGCCTTCTGCCATGCGCTGCCGAAGCGCTGGCACCAGATGTCGGTGATGCTCTCCGCCGCGAGCGCGGTGAGCTGGGCCGCGAAGGCTTTCAAGTTTGCCGACGAGGCCGCGCTGCTCGAAGCGGCGGCATTGGTGCCGTCGGCGCAACGCGAGCGGTGCCCGCTGTTCCTGCCGTACCTGTCGGGCGAACGCTCGCCGCACAACAACCCCGATGCCCAGGGCGTGCTCTTCGGGCTCACGCATGCACACGGGCCGGCGGAAATCGCCTACGCCGTGGTCGAGGGCGTGAGCTTCGGCCTGCGCGACGGCCTCGACACCCTGCGGCTGCCCGAGGGCGCGCTGGCCCTGGTCGGTGGCGGCGCGCGCAGCGCCTGGTGGTCGCAGCTGCTGGCCGACATCCTCGAAGTGCCGCTCACGCTTGGCGAAGGCGGTGAAGCCGGCGGTGCGCTGGGCGCGGCGCGACTGGCCTGGCTGGCCGATGGCGGCACGCTGGAGGCGGTGTGCACGCCGCCCGCGGTGCGCCAGCGCTTCGAGCCCCGGACCGCCGGCGCCGAAGGCCATCGCGCGCGGCATGCGCGCTTTCGCGCGCTGTATCTGTCGCTGCGCCATAGCTTCCAATTGCTGAGCGCAGGCTGACTCTTCGGGCCTGCCACATCGATCGCGCACAGCGACTGCGCCAAGGTGCGCCCGCTGGCCGCGCCGCACTGCGACATTGGCCGACAGGACGCGTGCGTCCGGTCGCCCAGACTCCGCCTCGCCTGTCACACAAACAACCCATCGCGAGGCGTTTGCAATGTCGAGTCATCTGTCCCTCTGGAGCCTCACGGCGGCCGTGACGGCCGGCGTGCTGCTTCGCCCCTTCAACTGGCCGGAGGCGGTGTGGGCGGTCACGGGCGGCGTGCTGGCGGTGGCGCTGGGCCTGCTGCCGCTGTCGGACGCGCTCACCGCCGTCGGCAAGGGCACTGACGTCTACCTGTTCCTGATCGGCATGATGCTGCTGTCGGAAACGGCACGCCGCCAAGGCCTGTTCGACTGGGTCGCAAGCCATGCGGTCCGGCAGGCGAAGGGCTCGCGCAGCCGCCTGTTCCTGCTGGTCTATCTGGTCGGCGTGGTGGTCACCGCCTTCCTTTCGAACGACGCCGCCGCGGTGGTGCTCACGCCGGCCGTCTTCGCCGCCGCGCGCCAGGCCCGCGCGCCGGCGTTGCCTTATCTGTTCATCTGCGCCTTCGTCGCCAACGCGGCGAGCTTCGTGCTGCCGATCTCCAACCCCGCCAACCTGGTGCTCTACGGCGAGCACATGCCGGCGCTGTGGCCCTGGCTCCTGCATTTCACGCTGCCCTCGGTGCTGGCCATCGGGAGCACTTTCCTGGTGTTGCGCTTCACCCAGCGGCGCGAGCTGGCGGGCGGCTGCGAGGTACCGTCGCGGATGGCGCCGCTATCGAGCGGAGGGCGCACCGCGCTGGCCGGCCTGATCGCCACCGCCGTGGTGCTGATGGCCGTATCGGCCATGGACTGGTCGCTCGGCCTGCCGACCTGCGTGATGGGCGTGCTCACCGCTGCCGTGGTGCTGCTGCGTGACCGTTCCAGTCCGCTGCCGCTGCTGCGCGAGGTGTCCTGGACGGTGCTGCCGCTGGTGGCGGGCCTGTTCGTGCTGGTCGAGGCGATCTCCAGGACCGGGCTGACCGAGCGGCTGGCGCAGTGGCTCATGGCGGGCGCGCAGCACGGCGAACGCGCCACGGGGGCCATCGCCGGGACGCTGCTGGCCTTCGGCTCGAACCTGGTCAACAACCTGCCGGCCGGCCTGCTGGCCAGCACCATGGTGCAGCAGGCCCACCCGCCCGCCTCCATCGTCGATGCGCTGCTGATCGGTGTCGATCTCGGCCCCAATCTCTCGATCACCGGTTCGCTCGCCACCATCCTCTGGCTCATCGCGATTCGCCGCGAAGGCGAGGACGTGGGCTTCGTGCGCTTCCTGAAGGTCGGCGTGCTCGTGATGCCGCCGGCCCTGTGCCTGGCGCTGGGCGCACGGCTGTTGACGGCTTGAGTTTTTCAAGGAGACCTCACCATGTCCACCTCGACTCTCGCCGCACCCGGCGCACCATCCGGCGCACCCCCCGGCGTCGGCAACCCCGGCAACGATGGCGATGCCGACCGCAAGCGCGCCACGCGCGCGCTGTGCTCGCTCAACTTCTTCATGGCCGACATGCAGGCCGGCATCGGGCCGTTCCTCGGCGTGTTCCTGCAGCAGCGCGGCTGGCAGACCGGCGCCATCGGCTCGGTGATGACCGCCGGCGGCATCGCCGGGATGCTGATGACGGTGCCGGCAGGCGCCTTCATCGACAGCACCACGCGCAAGCGGCTGGTCGTCGTCGTCACCGGCATCTGCACCGTGCTGGCTTCGTTCCTGATCCTGTGGTCGCAGGCCTGGATCGTCGTCACCACCAGCCAGATCGCCACGGCGATCGCCGGTGCGGCCATCGGTCCGGCAGTCGCCGGCATGACGCTGGGCATCGTGCGCCAGCGCGGCTTCAATGCGCAGAACGGCCGCAACCAGGCCTGGAACCACGCCGGCAACATGATCGGCGCCGGCCTGTCGGGCTGGCTCGGCTACAGGTACGGCATGCCGGCCATCTTCTTCCTCGCGGCGGCCTTCGGCGTGTTCGCGATCGCGTCGGTGCTGGCGATTCCCGGGCGCGTGATCGACCATCGCGCGGCGCGCGGCCTGGAAGACGAGGAGGGCGACAGGAAGGACGGCGAACCCGGGCAGGCCCAGGGCTTTCGCACGCTGCTGCACAACCGGCCGATGCTCATCCTGGCCGCCGCGCTGGCCTGCTTCCACCTCGGCAACGGCGCGATGCTGCCGCTCTACGGCCTGGCCGTGGTCGGTGCCGGGAAGGGCGATCCGGCCGCCTTCACGGCGCTCACCGTGGTGGTCGCGCAGGGCGTGATGATCGTCACCGCGCTGATCGCGATGCGCATGGCGGCCGGGCGCGGCTACTGGCTGGTGATGCTGGTCTCCTTCATTGCGCTGCCGGTGCGCGGCCTGCTGGCCGGCAGCTTCATCGAGTCGTGGGGTGTGTGGCCGGTGCAGGCGCTCGACGGCATCGGCGCCGGGCTGCAGAGCGTGGCGGTGCCGGGGCTGGTGGCCTGCCTGCTCAACGGCACCGGCCGCGTCAACGTCGGCCAGGGCGCGGTGATGACGGTGCAGGGCCTGGGCGCGAGCCTTTCGCCAGCCATCGGCGGCTGGCTGGCCCAGCTCTTCGGCTACCAGCTGGCCTTCTATGTGCTGGGCGGCTTCGCGCTGGTCTCGGTGGCGCTGTGGGTCGGCTTCGGCGCGCTGCTGATGCCGGCCTGTGCGGGCGCGGGCGGCGAGGCGGCTCGCGGTGCCGAACGCAGGAGGGCCGGCGCATGACTTCCTCCATCTACTGGCTCCACGTCGGCGACCTGCACATGGACGAGGCCGACGACTGGGCCGCGCTGCCGCGGCTGCGGCAGATCGTGCAGGAGGCCAACGCACATGCCGCCGATGCCGCCTTCGTCTACCTGCCGGGCGACAACGCCAACCACGCCATCGCAGCGCAGTACGCGGCGATCGTGCAGGCGCTGAGCCCGCTGACGCTGCCCTGGCGGGCGATCCCCGGTGATCACGACTTCGAGGGCGGCAGCCTGGCGACCTACGAGGCTTCCTTCGCGCCGGCGCAGCGGCCGGAGTGCGAAGTCTTCGGCGGTCATCGCTGCATCTTTCTGGATGTGGTGAGCGCGGGCCAGGGCGGCCCCGACTTCCGGCTCAGCGCGCACCACCTGCATCGGGCCACCCGCGAACTCGCGCGGGCGCAGGCCGAAGGGCAGACGCCGCTGGTATTCATGCACACCTTTCCGGGCGACATGGCGGACGGTGGCGAGCAACTGGCGCGCCTGTTCGCCGATGCCCGGGTCGCTTTCGTCGATACCGGCCACACGCACTACAACGAGCTGCTCAACGACGGCTGGGTGGTCTACGGCGCCACGCGCTCCACCGCGCAGATCGAGGAGGACGACGGCCGGCCGGGCTTCTCGCTCGTGTGCGTGCACGACTCGGTGCCGAGCGTGCGGTTCCGCCGCATCGGCCAACCCTGGCCGCACGTGCAGATCGTGAGCCCCTGCGATGTGCGCCTGCTCACCCGCGTGACCGACCCGCGCCAGGTGCCGCGGCCCGGCACGCTGCAGGTCGTGGCACGGCGCATCGGCCACGCCACGGCGCCGATGGAGGTGTCCTTGGACGCGGGCGCACCGTCTCCCATGCAGGACGCGGGCGCCGGCCTCTGGCAGGCCAGCCTGGAGGGTGTCGGTGCCGGCCTGCACCGAGTCGTCGTCGCATGCGGCGAGGCGCGTGACAGCGTCGAGGTGCTGGTCAGGCCGGTGGACGACCTGCCCCGGCGCCACCAGCTGGTCGCGCCGGGCCATGCTTGCCACACCATCGGAGCCTGGGCGCCCGCGGGCATGGACGGCACGCAGCGCGGACCCAACCGCAACGGCGGCGGCTGGTAGGCGGGCGCGCGGCCCCGCGGGCAAAAAAAAAGAGCCGGGCATGCCCGGCTCTTCTTGTTGCTCGACGGATCGAGCGGCTCGGCCGGGAAAGTGTTCCCGGCCTTCGGGCTTACATGCCCATGCCGCCCATGCCGCCCATGCCACCCATGTCGGGCATGCCGCCGCCGGCAGGAGCGTCGTCCTTCGGAGCGTCAGCCACCATGGCTTCGGTCGTCAGCAGCAGCGAGGACACCGAAGCGGCGTTCTGCAGTGCGGTGCGGGTGACCTTCGTCGGGTCCAGGATGCCCAGCTCGAGCATGTCGCCGTACGTGTCGTTGGCGGCATTGAAGCCGTAGTTGCCCTTGCCGGCCAGAACCGCGTTCACCACCACCGAGGCTTCGCCGCCGGCGTTGTTCACGATTTCGCGCAGGGGGGCTTCGATGGCCTTCAGCACCAGCTTGATGCCGGCGTCCTGGTCGGCGTTGTCGCCCTTGACGCGGTCGCCCACGGCTTGCTTGGCACGCAGCAGAGCCACGCCGCCACCAGCAACCACGCCTTCTTCCACTGCGGCGCGGGTAGCGTGCAGGGCGTCTTCGACGCGAGCCTTCTTTTCCTTCATTTCGACTTCGGTGGCGGCGCCGACCTTGATCACGGCAACACCGCCGGCCAGCTTGGCCACGCGCTCTTGCAGCTTTTCACGGTCGTAGTCGCTCGTGGCTTCTTCGATCTGCACGCGCACTTGCTTCACGCGGGCTTCGATGTCGGCAGCAGCGCCGGCGCCGTCGATGATGATGGTGTTTTCCTTGCCCACTTCGATGCGCTTGGCCTGGCCCAGGTCGGCCAGCGTCACCTTTTCGAGCGTCAGGCCCACTTCTTCAGCGATGACCTTGCCGCCCGTCAGGATGGCGATGTCTTCCAGCATGGCCTTGCGGCGGTCGCCGAAGCCAGGAGCCTTGACGGCCACGACCTTCAGGATGCCGCGGATCGTGTTCACGACCAGCGTAGCCAGGGCTTCGCCTTCGACTTCTTCGGCAATGATCAGCAGCGGACGGCCGGCCTTGGCGACTTGTTCCAGCGTGGGGAGCAGGTCACGGATGTTGCTGATCTTCTTGTCGAACAGCAGCACGAAGGGGTTGTCCAACAGCGCCGATTGCTTCTCGGGGTTGTTGATGAAGTAGGGCGACAGGTAGCCGCGGTCGAACTGCATGCCTTCGACGACGTCCAGTTCGCTTTCGAGCGACTTGCCGTCTTCGACGGTGATCACGCCTTCCTTGCCGACCTTGTCCATCGCGTCGGCGATGAGCTTGCCGATGGTTTCGTCGCTGTTGGCCGAGATCGAGCCGACTTGAGCGATTTCCTTCGACGTGGTGGTGGGCTTCGAAGCCTTCTTCAGCTCTTCGACCAGGGCCGTCACGGCCTTGTCGATGCCGCGCTTCAGGTCCATCGGGTTGATGCCTGCGGCCACGTACTTGAAGCCTTCGCGAACGATGGCTTGAGCCAGCACGGTAGCGGTCGTGGTGCCGTCACCAGCGTTGTCGCTGGTCTTGGAGGCCACTTCCTTCACGAGCTGGGCGCCCATGTTCTGCAGCTTGTCCTTGAGTTCGATTTCCTTGGCGACCGACACACCGTCCTTGGTGACGGTGGGGGCGCCGAACGAGCGCTCGAGCACCACGTTGCGGCCCTTGGGGCCCAGGGTGACCTTGACTGCGTTGGCCAGGATGTTCACACCCTCGACCATGCGTGCGCGGGCTTCACCGCCGAAGACTACGTCTTTTGCTGCCATGTTTTATTACTCCGAATGGGATGTTTGAATTACTTCTCGACGACCGCGAACAGGTCGTCTTCCTTCATGACCAGCAGTTCGTCGCCGCCGACCTTGACGGTCTGGCCGCTGTACTTGCCGAACAGGACGCGGTCGCCGACCTTGACGGTCAGTGCGGCCAGCTCGCCCTTGTCGTTGCGCTTGCCCGGGCCCACGGCCAGGACTTCGCCCTGATCGGGCTTCTCGGCGGCTGCGTCGGGGATGACGATGCCGGAGGCGGTCTTGGTTTCGCTGTCAACACGCTTGACGATCACGCGATCGGCCAAAGGACGAAGTTTCATTGCATCTCCTGGATGTATGGATAAGAAACGGGTTTGTGGTCGGGCGCCGGACCGGAGGCCGGCAGCCCATCGACTGGAAGCGAGGGCTGTTAGCACTCGTCAGCAGCGAGTGCTAATCATAAGGGCAATCGATGACGTTTCAAGGGCAGTGTGCGTGCCAGCTGGTTGGAAGGCATCCGGCGAAAGCGTACAATTGAGAACTATTCGTATTAATAACCGAGCGAAGCCATCGCGGCTGCGCGGAGATCCCACCCATGCCGGCCGGCGAGTTCGCGTTAGTTCAGCACGAGGTGCAAACGCTCTACAGCAACCATCACGGATGGCTGCACGCCTGGCTGCGCAAGAAGCTGGGCTGCTCGCACAACGCCGCCGACCTGGCGCACGACACCTTCGTGCGGCTGCTGAGCAGGAGGGAGCCCGTTGCCGCGGCTGAACCGCGCGCCTACCTGGCCACCATCGCGCACGGGCTGGTCGTCGACTTCCACCGGCGCCGGGCACTGGAGCGTGCCTACCTCGACACCCTCGCCGCGCTGCCCGAACCCCAATTGCCGTCGCTCGAAGCGCGGGCCATCGTGCTCGAGGCGCTGGTGGCCATCGACGCCATGCTCGACGGCATGAAGCCGCCGGTGCGGCAGGCCTTCATGCTGTCGCAGCTCGACGGACTCACCTATGCGGAAATCGCCGCCCGCCTGGGCGTGACGGTGCGCACGGTCAACAACTACATGCTCAAGGCGCTCGAGCATTGCTACATGCTCGCGCCGTGATGATGAAGTCCGGCTTCGAGCTGACGCCCGACGGCATCGGCGCGCCCTCGCGCAGCGAAGCCGAGGTCCGCAAGGAGGCCATCGCCTGGTACGCCCGGCTGTGCTCCGGCGATGCCACCGAGGCCGACCGCGAGAACTGGCGCCGTTGGCATCGCGCTCACCCCGACCACCAGCGCGCCTGGCAGCGCTTCGAGGCCATGCAGGCGACGTTCAAGCGCGTGCCGGCGCACGTGGCGGCCTCCACGCTGCGGGCTGCGCATGCCGACCGGCGCCGGGTGCTGCGCGGCATTGCCGTGCTGGCGGGCGGTGGTTCGCTGGCATACGTGTCGTGGCAGGTGGCCGGCACCGACGGCGGCTGGCGCGCCTGGCTGGCCGACTACCGCACGGGCACCGGCGAGCAGCGTTCCGTCACGCTGGCCGACGGCTCGCTGCTGAAGCTCAACACCCGCACGTCGGTGGATGTGTCCATCGACGCCGCGCACAGGCTCGTCACCCTGCGCGAAGGCGAGATCCTGGCCGAGACGGCAAGGCACCGCGGCTTGCCGGGTGCGGCGCGCATCGACAGCCGCCCCTTCCTGGTCGCGACGCCGCATGGCCGCATCCTCGCGCTGGGTACGCGCTTCACGGTGCGCAGCGACGGCGCGCGCACGGTGGTGAGCGTGCTCGAAGACGCCGTCGAGGTCCGCGCCTCGCACGCGCCCGGCAACGTGGTGCGGCTGGAGGCCGGGCAGCAGGTGGCCTTCACCGGCGACAGCGTCGATGCGCCGCAGCCGGCCGATCCCGCATCGGCCGATTGGGAGCACGGCAGCCTCGTCGTCAACGACTGGCGGCTGGGCGACGTGGTGGCCGAGCTTGCGCGCTACCACCGCGGCCGGCTGGCCTGCGACCCCGCCGTCGCGGACATCCGGGTGTCGGGCGCCTTTCCGGTCATGGACACCGGCAAGGCGCTGGCTGTCATCGTGCGGGCGTTTCCGGTGCGCGTGAGCGGCCTCACGCGCTATTGGGTGTCGCTGGTGCCTGCCTGATTCCGCATGCGGCCATGCGCTTCGGCGCATTTGCATTTTCTTGGCCGCCGCCTTTCATGTTTTTCGATTTCGTTCGGCCTACCCATTGAGAACCATGAATCCGCAATCAATGCCGAAGGAATTCCGAAGAATGCACGCGCACCCCTCATCACCCAACCCCGTCCGCAAGGCGCTGCTGTGCCTGTTCGCCGCGACGATGGCCCTGCCGATCGCGGCCGTGGCCGCCGACACCGCCGACGGCGCCCGCGCGCAGAACCAGGCGGCCCGCAGCTACCGCATCGACGCCGGCCCGCTGGCCACGGTGCTCGGGCGCTTTGCCGCGGCGTCGGGCGTGGCGCTGTCCTTCGACCCCGCGAGCACGCGGGCGCTGAACTCCGCCGGCCTGCAAGGCAGCTACACGGTGCGCGCGGGCTTTGCGGCGCTGCTCTCGGGCACCGGGCTGGAGGCGGTGGAAGGCGGGGCGGGTGAATTCACGCTGCGCAAGAGCGCCGCGGCGCCCGAGGCATCGGCGGGCGAATCGGGCGAGGCCGACGGCACGCTGCCGGCGGTGCGCGTGGTGGCCCGCGCGGCGCCGGCACCCGCCGACGCGGACGACCGCTACCAGCCCACGCCCGACGCCTCCACGTTGCGGACCACCGCGCCGGTGCTGGAGATTCCGCAGGTGGTGAACGTGGTGCCCGCGCAGGTCATCCGCGACCAGCGTCCGCGCAACATCGACGACGCGCTCACCAACGTCAGCGGCATCAACCAGGGCAACACCCTGGCCGGCACGCAGGACACCATCATGAAGCGCGGCTTCGGCGGCAACCGCGACGGCTCGATCATGCACAACGGCATGCCGCTGGTGCAGGGCCGCGGCATGAACGCGGCGGCCGAGAGCGTCGAAGTGCTCAAGGGCCCGTCGTCGCAGCTCTACGGCCTGATGGACCCGGGCGGCGTGATCAACGTGGTGAGCAAGAAGCCGCAACTGCGGCAGCGCACGAGCCTGTCGCTGCTGGGCTCGGGCTACGCGGGCGGGCGCGACGGCGGCGGCGCCACGCTGGACACCACCGGCCCCATCGGCGAGAACGGGCTGGCCTACCGGCTGATCGTCGACCATGTGGACGAGGACTACTGGCGCAACTTCGGCAAGCACCGCGAGACGCTGGTGGCGCCGTCGCTGGCCTGGTACGGCGACGACACCCAGGCCGTGCTCTGGTACGAGTACCGCAGGTACGTCACGCCCTTCGACCGCGGCACCGCGCTCGACCCGCGCACCCAGCGCCCGCTGGCGCTGCCCAGGACGCAGCGCCTGGACGAGCCCTTCAACGAGATGCGCGGCGAGACGCACCTGGGCCAGCTCTCGGTCGACCACCAGTTCGGCGGCGGCTGGGCCGGCCACCTGAACCTCAGCTACAACCAGGAAACCTACGACGCCAACCAGTTGCGGGTGAACGGCATCAACACCACGCGCGGCACGCTCGCGCGCAGCAACGACGCCACCCACGGCGCGCTGAGCACCGACAGCTACGCCACCGCGTATGTCGACGGCACCGTCGAGCTGGGCGGCATGCGCCACGACCTGCAGTTCGGCTGGGACGCCGAGTACCGCAGGATCTACCGCGCCGACCTGCTGCGCCAGGCCGCCAGGAGCACCTTCAGCTACCTGTTGCCGGTGTACGGCCTCGAGGCGCCGTCGAGCACCGTGTCGGCGAGCGACAGCGACCAGACCGACAGGCTGCACAACCAGTCGCTGTTCTTCCAGGACTCCATTCACCTGAACGACCGCTGGATCGCGGTGGCCGCGCTGCGCTACCAGGCGTGGTCGCAGCTTGCGGGGCGCGGGCGGCCCTTCAAGGTCAACACCGACACCTACGGCTCCAAGCTGCTGCCGCGCCTGGGGCTGATCTACAAGTGGACCGATACCGTGTCGTTCTACGGCAGCTACACCCAGTCGCTCAAGCCGGCGTCGACCATCGCGCCGCTGTCGAGCGGCTACGTGCTCGATGCTTCGGTGAAGCCCGAGGAAGCCAAGTCGTGGGAGCTCGGCGCCAAGTTCGACATGCCCGGCGGCGTGACCGGCACCGTGGCGCTGTTCGACATCCACAAGCGCAACGTGCTGGTCTCGCAGTTCAACGACGTGACCAAGCTCACCGACTGGCGCACCTCGGGCGCGGCCCGTTCGCGCGGCCTCGAAGTGGACGTTGCGGGCCAGCTGAGCAAGAACTGGAGCGCGATCGCGAGCTACGCCTACATCGACGCCAAGACCACGGAAGACCCGCTGTACGCCGGCAACCGGCTCTGGAACGTGGCGCGGCAGACCGCGTCGCTCTCGGCCGTGTACGACTTCGGCCAGGTGTTCGGCGGCGAAGGAAGGCTGCGCATGGGCGCCGGCGCGCACTACGTCGGCAAGCGCGCGGGCGACTCGGCCAACAGCTTCGTGCTGCCGGGCTACACCACGGTCGATGCCTTCGCCACCTACGACACGCGCCTGTATGGCAAGAAGGTCAAGTTCCAGTTGAACGTGAAGAACCTGTTCGACAAGACCTACTACCCGTCGGCAGCGAACACCTATTTCATCTCGATGGGCGATGCGCGCCAAGTCTCGTTCCTCACGACCTTCGAGTTCTAGATGAAGCCGCTCATTCACATCACCCGCCGCGTGGCCGTCGTTCTTCTGATGGCGTGCGGCCTCTCGACGGCAGACGCAAGCGCCGCCGAGTTGCCGGGGCAGGGCCGCAAGGTCGTGCTGCTGGTGCAGCGCGACGGCCCCAGCCTTCCGGCCGACGAGAAGGTCAAGGCACACCTCGAGTCGCGCGGCTTTGCCGTGACGCTGCAGGACCAGTCGGCCGCGCCGTCGGTGGCGGCCGGCGCGGACCTCGTCGTGATCTCGTCCACCGTCGCCGCCAAGGACGTGAGCGGCGCCTGGCGCCAACTGCCGGTGCCGCTGCTCACCTGGGAGAATGACCTGCTCGACGACCTGGCCATGACCGGCAAGCGGCATGACACGGACTTCGGCGAAGCCGCCAAGGAGCGCTACCTGTGGCTGGTCAATGCGCCGCATCCCATGTCGGCGGGCTTGCCGGCCGGCGTGACGAACGTCTACGCCAGGCAGGGCGGCATGAGCTGGGGCAAGCCGGGCCTGGGCGCCACCACCATCGCCACGCTGTACGGCCAGCCAGAGAAGGCGGCCATCTTCGGCTATGAGAAGGGCGCCACCATGGACTACGAGTCGCTCGCGCCGGCGCGCCGCGTGATGTTCTTCCTCGGCAACGAGACCTTCACCAACCTTTCGCCCGCGGGCCGGATGCTGTTCGACGCGGCCGTCGACTGGACCGCCGGCATCCGCTGAAAACAAAGAATCGATGAAATTCCCCGCGCTGCGCCAGCTCTGGTTCCAGTTGCACTGGCTGATCGGCATCACGGCCGGCACGGTGCTGATCGTCATCGGCCTGAGCGGCGCGGTGCTGTCGTTCCGCGAGGAAATCATCGATGCACTCAACCCGCACGGGCGCCACGTGCCGGCGCAGGCCGTGCCCGAGCTCACGCCGGCGCAGTTGCTCGCGGCGGCAAGGCAGGCGTGGCCCGGGCGCCAGGTCGGCACGCTTGCGCTGTTCGCCGAGCCGGGCGCGGCCGCGCGGGTGATCTTCGCGCCGCCGCCGGGTGAGCGGCGCGGCGAAACCGTCTACCTCGACCCCTACGCGGGCACCGCGCTGCCGCCGCTCGCGGGCGCCGGCTTCTTCGAATGGGTCGAGTCGCTGCATCGCTGGCTGCTGCTGCCGCGCGAGCCGGGGCGGGTGGTGGCCGGCGTGCTCGCGATGGGCCTGCTGCTGCTGTCGCTCTCGGGCCTCTATCTGCGATGGCCGCGCCGCCCGCTCGACTGGCGCGCGTGGCTCACTTTCGATCCGGCGCTCAAGGGGCGCTCGTTTCTGTGGGGCCTGCATTCGGTGATGGGCACCTGCGCGCTGCTGATGTACATCGTGTTCACCACCAGCGGGCTGTACTGGGCCTTCGACGCGGTGCGCGACCGTGTCGATGCGATGGCCGGCCATCCCCGCGTGGCCGCGCAGCAGGCGCGCACCGCGCCGCGCATGCGCAACGTGGCGCGCGACGATGCCGCCGTGGTGGATGTCGCGCCCGCCTGGGCCGTCTTCGAGCAGAAGGCGCGCGAGGCCGGCGGCTGGAGCGAGGTCATCCTGCGCGTGCCCTCGGGCGCCGCGCCGTCGGTGCTGTTCACCTGGCTCGACACGGCGCCCGCCCACGAACGCGCGCGCAACCGCATGACGGTGCGGCTGCCGGGCGGCGAGGTGACGCAGGACGAGCGCCATGCCGGCAAGACGGCGGGCGGGCGCTTCCTGGCGGCGATCTATCCGCTTCACATGGGCACCTACTTCGGCATGCCGGGGCGCATCGCGATGCTGCTGGCGGCGCTGATGCTGCCGGTGTTTTCCATCACCGGCTGGCTGCTGTACCTCGACAGGCGCCGCAAGAAGCGCGCGGTGCGGGCCGAGCGCGCGGCGCTGGAAGCGGCGTTGCGGCCGGCCGGCGGCATGGAGGAGCCTGCGTCGGAACGCGTGCTGGTGGCCTTCGCGAGCCAGTCGGGCACGGCCGAGGGCCTCGCCATGCGCAGCGCCGCCGCGCTCGAGGGCGCGGGGCTGCCGGTGACCGTGGCGTCGCTGGCGCGTCTGGACCCCGAGCAGTTGCGGCACCACCGGCACGTGCTGATCGTCGCCAGCAGCTTCGGCGAGGGCGGCCCGCCCGATGCCGCGCGCCGGTTCGCGCAGCGGCTTGCGCAGGTCGGCGGCGAGGCGCTGTCGCACCTGCGCTACGGCCTGCTGGCGCTGGGCGACCGGCACTACGCGCGCTTCTGCGGCTTCGGACACACGCTGGACCATGCGCTGGTCGCGGCCGGTGCGCAGTCGCTGTTTCCGATGGTCGAGGTCGACAACGGCGACGCCAGTGCGCTGGCCGTGTGGCGGCGGCACCTGGGCGCGATGCCCGGGGCCCGGGGCGGCGCGATGCCCGATGCGCTCGGCGCCGTGCCCGAGGAGCAGCTTTTCGGCGCATGGACGCTGTGCGCGCGCCGCCTGCTCAACCCGCGCAGCCTGGGGCATCCGCTTTGCGAGATCGAACTGACGCCTTCGGTGCAGGGCGAACTGCCTTCATGGCGACCGGGCGCACTGGCCGAACTGCGGCCGCGCCATGCGCCGGAAACGGTGGCTGCCCTGCTGCGCTCGGCATCGCTGGACGGCGATGCGCAGGTGCGGTTCGAAGGCCGCAACCGCATGCTGCGCGAGGCCCTGGCATGCAGCGCGATGCCGGCGCCGGATGAGCTGTCGCAGGTTTCAGATGCCCAGGCGCTGGCCGATGCGCTCGTGCCGCTGGCGCCGCGTCGCTACTCGATTGCCTCGGTGCCGGCAGAAGGGCGCATCCGGCTGCTGGTGCGGCAGGCGCGCCATGAGTCGGGCCTGGGGCTCGCCTCGGGCTGGCTCACGGTACATGCGATGCCGTCGGCGCAAGTGGAATTGCGCCTGCTGGCCAACCCGGGCTTCGAGCCGGTGGCGGACGAGCGGCCTTGCATCTTCATCGGCAACGGTTCGGGCTATGCGGGGTTGCGCGGGCATCTGTGCGAGCGCGCGGCGCGGGGGCTTCATCGCAACTGGCTGCTGTTCGGCGAACGCCAGAGCGCGTGCGATGCCTTCTTCATGGACGAACTCACGCGGTGGCGCGCGCAGGGTGCTCTTGCGCGCATCGACCTGGCGTTCTCGCGCGACCAGCCCGAGCGTATCTACGTGCAGGACCGGCTGCGCGAGGCGGCGCCCGAACTGCAGCGCTGGATCGGCGACGGCGCCGTGGTCTTCGTGTGCGGCAGCCTGCACGGCATGGCGGCCGGCGTGGATGCCGTGCTCGAGGAAGTGCTGGGGCGCTCCGCGCTGGAAGACCTCATTGCGCAAGGGCGCTATCGGCGGGACGTTTACTAGGCGACGAGAGCGAAGCATCCGTGAAGTGAATCCCTAAAAAGTCCTTAAAGCCGTCCCGTCAGGATCCACGTCGCAGGCAGCGGCGTGTTCTGTTTCGCGGTCCAACCACGCTTACGGAACGGCAGCGCTCGCCAGGAGCACTGGATTTTTCAACCGAGGATCTTCATGACCAAGCCAAGCCGCCTTTCGAGCCCGGGCAGGAAGCGCCACGCGCGCGCATCTTTCACATTCATCGCGATGAGCGCTGCCTGCGCCGCCGGTCTTTCGCCGGCATGGGCGCAGACTCAGATCGCGGAATACATCGCGGGCGAGGTGGCCTCGCCGCAATGGGGAGTTGGCTTCGGCGCGATCACGGAGCGCAAGCCTTACCGCGATTTCAAGGACAAGACCCTGGCCATCCCCTTCGTGGCTTACGAGAACAGCTGGATAAGCGTGGGACCCCCGGGCATCGAAGTGAAGTTGCCGTCCGCGGGGCCTGTGCTGCTGCGTCTGCGTGCACGCTACGCCAGCGACGGCTACGAGTCCAAGGATTCGCCCTACCTCGCCGGCATGGACAAGCGCAAGGGCAGCATCTGGCTGGGCGGGGCGGCCATCTGGCGCTCCGACATCGCCAACCTCTCGGCCGAATTGCTGGCCGATGGTTCGGGCAACAGCAAGGGCACGAGGTTCGAGGTGCAGCTGGACCGGCGCTTTTCCGCGGGTTCGTTCGGCTTCACGCCGCGCGTGGCGCTGCAGCGGGTCGACCGCAGATACGTCGACTATTACTACGGTGTGAAGACTGCCGAGGTCCGCCGCGGCCGCGCCCAATATGCCGGCAAGGCCACCGCCAATGTCGAAGCAGGCCTGCGCGTGGACTATGCGTTGGGGCCGCAGCACCAAGTCTTCCTGGACCTGGGTACGACCCGCTTCGGCAGCGGCATCAAGAGCAGTCCCCTGGTCAGTCGCGCGAACCAGGCCGGCGTGCGACTCGGATACGTCTACGGGTTCTGAACGTCGGCGCCCGCCGTTGCGGCAGGGAACACGATCCGGACGGCAAAGCCGCGCCCGTCCAGTCCGTTCCCGGTTTCGATCGTCGCGTGATGCGATTGCGCGATGCCGGCCACCAGTGACAGGCCGATGCCGCTTCCGCGCGCCGAGGTGCCGGCGGCCCGATGGAAGCGCTCGAAGATCGCCTGGCGTTCCGGCGGCGCCACACCCGGGCCGTCGTCGGCCACGTCGAGATACACCTTTGGCGCTTGCCCCGGCTCGGCGTCCGGCTGGTAGCCGCAGCCGACCCTGACGCGGCCGCCCTTCGAGGTGTAGCGAAGCGCGTTGTCGATCAGGTTGCGCAGCAGGATGCCTATTTCATCGACGTTGCAGCGGATGGTGCACCGGCCTATTTCGAGGAGCAAGGAGCGCTCGTGCTGCAGCGCATGCGTGTCGAAGTCGCGCGCGACGTGCAGGACGAGATCGCCGAGATCCTCCGGCGTATGCTGCGGCGCATTGGCACCGGCATTCAGGCGCGCCAGGTCGAGCAACTGCTCCGACAGCCGCGAACTGCTCTGCGCGACGCGAAGAAGCTTGGTCAGTGCCAGGTCCTTGTCTGCCACGGTGTTCGCGCGTAGCGCGATCTGCGCCTGTGCCTGCAGCGCGGCCAGCGGCGTGCGCAGTTCGTGTGCGGCATCGCCGATGAAACGGCGCTCGCCTTCGATCGATTCGGCAAGCTGCAGTAGCAGATGATTGAACGACGCCACCAGCGGATGGAGTTCGCGAGGCAAGGCATCCGGGGACAGCGGCGTGAGGTCGAACTTGCGGCGGCCGCGCATCGCGGCCTCCAGCGCCACCACCTGTTTCAGTGAGGTGTGCACGACCATCCACATGAGGGCTCCCACGACCAGCAGCACGATCGATGTGCGCACCAAGCCGGTCAGCGCGTCGTTGCGGATTTCGGCGTCCACCACGCTATGGGGATTGCCGACCTGCACATGGACTCGTCCGTCGGCATCCGAGACCGAATAGACGCGCCAGCGCTGGCCTGCAATTTCCGTCGTGGCGGGACCATCCTCGAAGTCGGGCCGCAGGGGAGTTGCCGGTGCGCCCGGCGAGGGCACCGCAAGTTGCCGGCGGTTGATCCAGACCTGGAAGGCCAGCTTCTCGCTGCGCTCCAGCGCCGGATTGCGCAGCCGAAGGGCGGGCCCCGTCACCGTCAGGTCGGCGTCGGCGGGGATCGTGGTGAGCAGCCGGATGGCGATGGTCTTGAGCTTGTCGTCCCAGGTGCTGGTCTTGTTGTGGGCGAGGTATGCGAACAGCAGCGCAAGCGCCCCGACCCAGCACAGCACGATGGTCGCACCGATCATTGCGATCATCTGCGCATGCAGCGACTTGGGCTTCACGGCGAACGTTGGCCGACGACGTAGCCGTGGCCATGGACGGTCCGGATCAGGTCGTCGCCGAGCTTGCGACGCAGCTGGTGGATGAAGACGGCGATGGTGTTGCTCTCGACCACGCTGGCGTTTCCGTAGACCGCGTCCTGCAGCTGGTCGCGGGTGACGACGTGGCCGGGGCGCTCGAGCAGGGCGAGCAGCGTGCGGTACTCGTGCGCGCTCAGCGGCACCTCGACTCCGGCCCTGGTGACCATGCGGCGGCTGCGGTCGACCTCGACGTCGCCCCGCGTGAAGACCGGGATCACACGCCCTCGGCTGCGGCGGATGACCGAACGCAAGCGAGCCCACAGCTCGTCGAACTGGAACGGCTTGACCAGGTAGTCGTCGGCGCCTGCATCGAGGCCATGGATGCGCTCGCTGAGCTGGTCGCGCGCCGTAAGGATCAGCACCGGGGTCGGGTCGTAGCGGGTTCTCATCGACCGCAGCACCGTCAGCCCCGAATCGCCGCCAGGCAGTCCCAGGTCCAGCAGCACGGCGGCATAGGCGTGATCGATCAGGGCGACGCGGGCAGCGGAGGCGCAGTCGACGCGGTCGATCGACCAGCCGCCTTGCCGGGCGCCGTCGCACACGGCTTCGCCCAGCATGTCGTCGTCTTCCACGAGAAGCAGGTGCATCGAAGGGACAGGATTTCTTGTGACCAGGTGCGGCTGCCCGAATGATGCCCGGGGATTGTTAGTCGCTTTTTAAGATTCGATGCGCGGCACGGCGTCGCCGCGTCACGGCTGCTACAGCTGGTCGGTCGGCACGAACCAGGAGAACAGCAGCAGCTGCAGCCGCGTCAGCATGCTGGAGTCGGGTTCGCTGTCGAGCACTTCGTTGTCGACGTCGCCGGTGCCGACCCATTGCACGTTCTGGCCGTCGGGCTTGAGCGTGACGCGGTAGACGCCTTCGATGTCGTCGAGCTGGTAGGCGAAAAGCAGGGCCTGCGTCAGGTCGAAGCTGCGCACGCGCACGCCGAACTCGGTGTTCAGCCGGGCCGAGCGCGGGTCGAGGTTCATCGAGCCGAGCAGCACCCACTGGCGGTCCACCAGCGCCAGCTTGGCGTGCAGGCGGCCGCGGGCCTTCTTCAGCAGGTCGCGGAACTGGCCGCTGCGCCGCAGCTGCTGGGTGCTGACCTCGTACAGGTTCACGCCCAGCTTGAGCATGTCGACGCGGTAGCGGTTGTAGTTGATGTTGACCAGCGGCTCGTCGCTGTCGGCCAGCGAGTTGGTGATGACGGTGATGTTCACGCCGTGCTCGCGGCCCATGCGGATGCGCTCCATGCCCTCGTCGCCCGGAATGAAGTAGGGCGAGATCACCACCACGTTCGACTGCGCCGTGGCCAGCATCTCATGGAAGCGCTGCGCCAGCGATTCGGTGGGATGCGCCATGACGCCCAGCGCCTTGTTGGGGCTGTCGGCGGAGGCGTTGGCCTCGGCGCGCATCCATTTCGCTTCGTCGATGTTGGCGAGCTGGGCGCCCAGGGGCGGGTCGCCGAGCAGGTCGGTGAGGGGCAGGGGACCGGGCGGCGGGGCGTTGGCCGGGGAGGTGGCCGCCTCGAAGTCGGCTTTCAGCGTCTCGGTCGAGCGGCTGGTGCTGGCGACCCGCTGCAGCGGGTAGACCACGTCGCTGTTCCAGTAGGTGTCGAAGATGGCCGCGGCCTCGGGCACGACCGGGCCGGCCAGCAGCAGTTCGAAGTCGATGAAGTTGGCGCTCTCGCTGCGCAGGAAATATTCGTCGGCGAGGTTGCGTCCGCCCGCGATGGCCATCGCGCCGTCCGCCAGGAACAGCTTGTTGTGCATGCGGTGGTTGAGCCGGCGGAAGTCGGAGAAGAACTCCAGCCAGCGGCCCGACGAATGTTCGCGCGCATTCACGAAGGGGTTGAACAGCCGCACTTCGGCATTGGGTTCTGCGGCCAGTCCGAGCAGCAGGCGGTCCATGCCGGCGGTGTAGAAGTCGTCGAGCAGCAGCCGTACGCGCACGCCGCGCCGCGCGGCATTGCGCAGTTCGCGCAGCAGCAGGCGGCCGGTCTTGTCGTTGCCGAGCTGGTAGGTCTGCACGTCGAGGGAGGATTGGGCCCGCCGCATCAGCTCGAGCCGCGCATCGAGCGCGTAGGACGCCTCGATCAGCGGGCGCATGCTCGTCAGCCCGTCCGGCGGCGTGTTCAGGGCGATGGCCGCGCGGCCGAGCTCCGTGGCCGGCGAGGCGGCGATGAATTTCACCGGCGGCTCGGGCGCGCGCGGCGGCAGGCCGGCGCAGCCGGTCAGTGCAAGGGCAATCAGCCACAGAGCCGGACCGCGCAGCGCGGGAAACAGAAAGGCAATGAGCTTGATGAACATGGGGCCTGCCGACGCATGAGAGGAAGCGTGCGGGCGGGATCGTAGCCTTTCGGCCCTTTTTTGAAGACGCAATTTCGCAACGCAACGCCCTTGCGAACCTGTTGGAAATCGGCCGGCCGAGACTTTTTGACAATTAGAATGAGAATGCTTCTTAATTGTGTCTTGGAGTGGAGAAGGAATGTCTAGATTGGTGGCGCGGCGCAAGGCCGCATCGGTGCTGGTGGGGTGCCTGGCTATTTACACGCAGCACCAGGTGCTGGCCCAGACGGCGAACGCAGCTTCCCTGCCGGAAGTGAGGGTGGACGCGAATGCCGAAGCCGAGACCGCGAAGACGTCGGTGATCGGCTACCGCGCAAAGAATGCGGTCACGGCCACCAAGACCGACACGCCGCTGGCCGAGACGCCGCAGTCGGTGACCGTCGTCACCCGCGACCAGATGGTCGACCAGGGCGCCACCAACCTTCAGGACGCGCTCACCTACGCCGCCGGCGTGCGCTCCGACGCCTACGGCATCGATTCGCGCTCCGACAGCTTCTCGGTGCGCGGCAGCGATCCCTCCGTCTACCTCGACGGGCTGCAGACCTATTCTTCCGGCTGGTACACCGCCACGGCGCGGCCCGACCCGTACACGCTGGAGCGCCTCGAAGTGCTGCGCGGGCCGGCCGGCATGCTGTTCGGCGCAGGCACCGCGGGCGGCGTGATCAACATGGTCAGCAAGCTGCCGCAGCAGCAGGCCTACCGCGAGGTGGGCGTGCAGCTCGGCTCCTTCGGACGCAAGCAGCTCCAGGCCGATCTGACCGGCCCGCTGACCGCCGACGGCCAATGGTCGTACCGCCTGGTGGCGCTGCAGCGCAAGTCCGACACGCAGGTCGACTACGTGCCGGACGACCGCTCGCTCATCATGCCGTCGCTCACCTGGCGCCCCAGCGCCGCGACCTCGCTGACGCTGCAGGCCCTGTGGCAGAAGGACAAGACCGGCAGCACCTCGCAGTTCTTCCCCTGGCAGGGCACCATCCTGCCGAACATCAACGGCCCGCTGCCGTCCAGCCGCTTCATCGGCGAGCCGGGCGACGGCTACGACACCGAGCGCAAGACCTTCGGCTGGCAGTTCGAGCACAAGTTCAACGAGCGCTGGACCTTCAGGCAGAACTTCCGCGCATCGCGCACCTTCAACGACTCGCACTACCACTACGCCGATTCTTTCTCCGTGCCCGGCGGCTGGTCGCTCGACCCGGCCGGCCAGCGCCTGCTCGGCCGCTACAACGACAAGTCGCTGGCATGGACCAGCATGACCGGCATCGACAACCACGTCGAAGGCCATTTCGACACCGGCGCGCTGCGCCACACGCTGCTGGTGGGCGCGGAGTATTCGCGCCAGCGCCAGGACAAGACCGAAGGCTCCGTCTACAGCACCATCGATGCCTACGCGCCGGTCTATGGCGTCGGCTACGTGCCGGTCACCGAGCTGACGCGCAGGCCGCGCACCACCCAGCGCAATGCCGGCATCTACGTGCAGGACCAGATGAAGCTGGACAACTGGATCTTCGTGGCCGGCCTGCGCTACGACCGCAGCACCGCCGGCACCGCGGGCAGCGCCTCGGAGACGACCAGCGCCACCTCGCGCCGGCTGGGCGTGATGTACACGCTGCCTTCGGGCTGGTCGCCGTACCTGAGCTACACCGAATCCTTCACGCCCCAGGCCGGCACCAACGCCGAGGGCAACCTGTTCAAGCCGCTGCGCGGCGAGCAGGTGGAGGCCGGCGTCAAGTACCAGCCCGCCGGCTCGCCGACGAGCTTCACCGCGTCGGTCTTCTCGCTGAAGGAAAAGAACCGCCTCGTCTCCGACAGCAGCAACCCCAACTACGGCCGGCAGGTCGATGCGACGAAGAACAAGGGCGTGGAGCTCGAGCTGAAGACGACGCTGGGCCGCAACTTCGACCTGATCGCCAACTACACCAACATCGACGTCGACGCCAAGCTCACCGAGCAGCCGCGCAACCAGGCCTCGGTGTGGGGCAAGTACCGTTTCTCCATCGCGGGGGTGCCGGGCTTCTCCGCCGGTGCGGGCGTGCGCTACATGAGCGGCTTCACCGACGTGGACGGCTCCAGCGCCGGGCCTCGCGTTCCCTCGGTGACCCTGCTCGACCTGATGCTGGCCTACGAGTCGGACAGGTGGCGCTACGCGCTGAACATCAACAACGCGACCGACAAGACCTACTTCAGCACCTGCCTGTCGCGCGGCGACTGCTGGTTCGGTGCGCGCCGCAGCGTTGTGGCCAGCGCCACCTATCGCTTCTGATCGCCGCCCTTCGAGCGGAGCCGCCACCACATGAACAGCCGAACAATCAAGACCTGGGCCTGGGTGCACAAGTGGAGCAGCCTCGTGTGCACCGTGTTCATGCTGCTGCTATGCATCACGGGCCTGCCGCTGATCTTCCACCACGAGATCGGCCACCTGCTCGGCACCGAGGTCGAGGCGCCGAAGATGCCGGCGGACACGCCGCGCATCAGCCTCGACCGCGTGCTGGAGATCGCCAAGGCCAAGCACCCCGACCGCGTGGTGCAGTTCGCCTCGCAGCCCGAGGACGACGACGGCCTGTGGTTCGTCACGCTCACGCCCACGCCGGCGCCCACCGACGACTTCAAGTCGGTCGCGGTCGACGCGCGCACGGGCGACGTGCTCGCCCAGCCCAAGTTCGACGAGGGCTTCATGTACGTGATGTTCAAGCTGCACGTCGACCTGTTCGCCGGGTTGCCGGGCAAGCTGTTCCTCGGCTTCATGGGCCTGCTGCTGCTGGTGGCCATCGTCTCGGGCGTGGTGCTCTATTCGCCGTTCATGCGCAAGCTCGACTTCGGCACGGTGCGGCGCGACAAGCGCCCGCGCCTGAAGTGGCTCGACCTGCACAACCTGCTGGGCGTGGTCACGCTGGTGTGGCTGTTCGTGGTGGGCTCCACCGGCATGATCAACACATGGGCCGACCTGCTCATCAAGTACTGGCAGTACGACCAGCTCAGCGCGCTGCTGGCGCCCTACAAGAACGAGCCGGTGGTGGCGGTGTCGCAGCGCGGCTCGGTGCAAAGCTCGATGGAAGCCGCGCTGCAGCGCGCGCCCGGCATGAAGCTGTCCTTCATCGCGTTCCCGGGCACCTCGTTCTCGAGTCCGCACCACAACACCTTCTTCCTGCGCGGCAACGAACCCTTCAGCTCCAAGCTGTTCCAGCCGGTGCTGGTCGACGCCAAGACCGCGGAGGTCACGGCGGCGCCCAAGCTGCCCTGGTACCTCACGGCGCTGCTGGTGTCGCAGCCGCTGCACTTCGGCGACTACGGGGGCATGCCGATGCAGATCCTGTGGGCGCTGCTCGACATCGCGACCATCATCGTGCTGGGCAGCGGCCTGTACCTCTGGCTCAAGCGCGGCAGCGCCGCACCCGCCACGCAGCCACCCGAGCCGGCCGCGGCAATGAAGGCCCGGGCATGAAGCATCGACACGGCTTCTGGCGCATGTGGGGCTGGCCGATCGTGCTCGGCCTGCTCACGACACTGGGCCTGGTCTCCGCGCTCTTCAGCGACGGCGGCTTCGGCGACATCCTTGCCTGGATCGCGCTGGGCGTTCCGGTTGTCGTGTGCGTCTGGTTCGGCTGGCTGCGGTCTTCCGCCCGCTAGGACGCCCGGCTTGCGCCGGCACCCGGTGAAAGCCTGAGGTCCCGGGCGGGCGGCATGGCCCCAGAATGGGCGCGATGAAACTCTCGCCCGTTGCCGCCGCCGCCGTTGCCTGCCTGTCGCTTCATGTCCCGTCGCCGGCCGATGCGCAGGAGGCGGCACCGGCCGCACTGCGCGAGATCACGGTTTCCACGCCGCGCGGCGAGGTCACGCCTTTCAACGTGCCCGGTTCGGTCGACCGGGTCGACGGCGCAGAAATGCGCGACAGCCGCTTGCAGGTCAATCTCTCCGAAAGCCTGGGCGCCGTGCCCGGGCTGCAGGTGCAGAACCGGCAGAACTACGCGCAAGACCTGCAACTGTCGATCCGCGGCTTCGGCGCGCGCTCCACCTTCGGCGTGCGCGGCGTGCGGCTGTACGTCGACGGCATTCCCGCCACCTTGCCCGACGGGCAGGGCCAGACCTCGAACATCGACATCGGCTCGGTGGACCGTGTCGAGGTCTTGCGCGGACCGTTCTCCGCGCTCTACGGCAATTCTTCCGGCGGCGTGGTGCAGGCCTTCACCGCATCGGGCGAGGGAGCGCCGCGGCTGGCGTATTCGCTCGCGGGCGGCAGCTTCGGCACCTGGCGGCAGTCGCTGCAGCTCAGCGGCTCGCAGGGCGCGGTCGACTACATGCTCGACGCCAGCCGCTTCCGCACCGACGGCTGGCGCGAGCACAGCGCCGCGCGGCGCGACATCGCCAACGGCAAGCTGGGCATCGCGCTGGACAACGGCGACAAGCTCACGCTGGTGATGAACAGCGTGCGCATCGACGCGCAAGACCCGCTCGGCCTCACGGCCGACCAGTACGCGCTGGCGCCGCGCAACGCGCCGCTCGCCACCCAGTACGACACGCGCAAGACGGTCGAGCAGACGCAGGCCGGGCTGCTCTACGAGCGGCGCATCGATGCCGGCCAGGCGCTGCGCCTCATGGTCTATGGGGGGCAGCGCGAGACCACGCAGTACCAGTCGATTCCGCCTTCGGCGCAGCAGAACCCGCTGCATGCGGGCGGCGTGATCGACCTGTCGCGGCAGTACGGCGGCATCGACCTGCGCTGGAGCGCCGCGCTGCAGCTTGCCGACCGGCCGCTCGACGTGGTTGCCGGGCTGGGCTACGACAACCTGCGCGAAAAGCGGCGCGGCTACGAGAACTACCTGGGTCCGCTCGCCAACCCGGTCCTCGGCGTGCAGGGGCGCCTGCGCCGCAACGAGCTCAACACCGTCTGGAACCTCGACCCCTACGCGCAGGCGACATGGCGCCTTGCCGAGCGCTGGACGCTGGAGGCCGGCGTGCGCCGCAGCAGCGTGCACTTCGATTCGCACGACCGCTACATCATCGGCGCCAACCGCGACGACAGCGGCAGCGCGCGCTACAGCAAGACCCTGCCCGTGGCGTCGCTGCGCTACCAGGCCACGCCCGACCTCGCGCTGTACGGCTCCGCCGGCCGCGGCTTCGAGACGCCGACGCTCAACGAGCTGTCATACCGCGCGAACGGCGCCAGCGGCCTCAACTTCGCGCTGCAGCCTTCGGTGAACGACAGCCTGGAGGTCGGCGCCAAGGCCCGGCTCGCGGGCGGGCTGCTGACGGCGGCGCTGTTCCAGACCCGCACGCGCGACGAGATCGTGACCGACACCAACATCGGCGGCCGCGCGACCTTCCAGAACGCGGGCCGCACCAAGCGCAACGGCTTCGAACTGGGCTGGCAGCACGAGACCGCCAGCCATTGGCGCACGCAGCTGGCCTACACGTGGCTGGACGCGACCTACCGCGATGCCTTCTGCTCGCCGTCGCCTTGCGGCACGGCCAACACCGTGGCGGCGGGCAACCGCATTCCCGGCATCGCGAGGCAATCGCTGTTCGCGTCGCTGGGCTGGGTGCCGCCCGAGGGCTGGCGTGCCGGCGCGGAAGTGCGCGCGCTCGGGCGCATCCTGGCCAACGACGTCAACACGGCCGTGGCGTCGGGCTATGCGGTGGCGGCCGTCTATGCCGGCTACCTGAAGAAGTGGGAGCGCTGGGAGCTCAACGCCTTCGCGCGCGTCGACAACCTGTTCGACCGCCGCTACGTAGGCTCGGTGATCGTCAATGAAGGCAACGGGCGTTTCTACGAACCGGCGCTGGGCCGGAACTGGACCGTGGGGTTGAGCGGCGCCTACAGGTTCTGACGGTGTGGTCGTTCGGGGCGCGATCCCGCCGACGGGGTACTCTGCTCCGCGAATGTCCCCCGGCCTGCGGCCTCCTCCTTTATTTCGCTGCGCAGAGCACCCCGCCAGCGGGATCGTTCAGAGCACTGGTTGGTCGAGCCGAACAAGCGCTGCGTCCATGTGCGAAGGGCGCCGGGTAGCTCCCGCAGCGAAATAAAGGAGGAGGGCGAAGCCCGGGGGACATTCGCGGAGGGAGCTACCCGGTGGCCTTCGTACACGCCCTGAAAAAAACCGAATAGAAAGAATCAGAACGCAGCAGGCCGCCACTTCAACAGCCGCTTCTCCAGCGAACTGAGCAGGAAATCGGCCGCCAACGCAACCACGGCCAGAACGATCATCGCCGCGAACACACCGCTGGCGTTGAAAGCGCCCTGGGCCGTGGAGATCAGCAGCCCGATGCCTTCCTTCGCGCCGAGGAACTCGCCCACCACCGCACCCACCAGCGCAAAGCCGAAGCTCACGTGCAGGCTTGCCAGGATCCACGACATCGCCGACGGAATCACCACCGACATCGTCACCTGCCGCGGCGAAGCGCCCAGGATCTGCGCGTTCGCGATCATGTACTTGTCGGCCTCCCGCACACCCTGGAAGGCGTTGCCGAACACCACGAAGAACACCATCACCACCGCCAGCGCCACCTTCGAGGCCATGCCCAGGCCCAGCGCAATCACGAAGATCGAGCCCAGCACCACGCGCGGAATCGAGTTGGCGATCTGGATGTAGAGGCTGAACACATCCGACAGCAGCTTGTTGCGGCCCAGCACGATGCCGCACAGCACGCCGGCGATCGAGCCGATCAGGAAGCCGATCACCGTTTCCTCGAGCGTCACCGCCACCTGCATCCACAGCGAGCCTTGCGAGGTTCCGTCGCGCATCCACTCCACGAGCTGGTCGTAGATCATCGAAGGCATCGAATAGAAGAACGGGTCGATCCACTTCAGGCGCGCCGCGATCTCCCAGCCGCCGAGCGCGATCACCAGCACCGCCAGCCGCAGGCCGATGATCATGCGGCGGCGTCCGCGGATGGCCGCCTGCGCGACCTCGGATTCGCGCGCCAGCGCGGCGTCGCTGAGCGACGAGGGCAGCACGGCTGCCGTCGGTGTGGTGGTGGAGGGTGTGGTCATGGTTCTTGTCGTCGTCGTGTTCACTGAATCACCACTTCTTCGCGCAGGTCGTCCCAAATGTGCTTGGAGAGCTCGATGAACTGCGGGTCGTAGCGCACCTCGGACATGACGCGCGGGCGAGGTAGGTCGATCTCGTACACGCGCTTGAGCGTGGCGGGGCGCGCCGACAGCACGAACACGCGGTCGGCCAGCGCAATCGCTTCCTCCAGGTCGTGCGTGACGAACACCACGCTGCCGCCGTTGCCCGACCACAGCTGCAGCAGCTCGTCCTGCATCAGCGTGCGGGTCTGCATGTCCAGCGCCGAGAAGGGCTCGTCCATCAGCAGGATCTCGGGGTTGTTGATGAAGGTCTGCGCCAGCGCCACGCGCTTGCGCATGCCGCCCGAGAGCTGGTGCGGGTAGTGCTTGCCGAACTTAGAGAGGCCGACGCGGTGGATCCACTCCTGGGCCAGTTCCATCGCTTCCTTCTTCGGCTTGCCGCGGAAGATCGGGCCGGCGGCCACGTTGTCTTCCACGCTGCGCCACGGGAACACCGCGTCGGCCTGGAACACGAAGCCGATGCGCGGATCGACGCCGGTCACGGGCTTGCCCATCACCTTCACGTCGCCCACGGTGGGCTTGAGCAGGCCGGTGATCATGTTCAGCGTGGTCGACTTGCCGCAGCCCGTGGGCCCGACGATGGCGACGAACTCGCCACGCGCCACCGACATGCTGAAGTTGCGCAGCGCCACGGTGGCGTTGCCGTCCTGCGAGATGAAGCGCAGCGACACGTCGTTGAAGTCGATCGCCGACGTCACGGCGCCGTTGCTGTTGTTGCTGCTGGGGGGTGTTCCGTTGCGCATGGTCACTTGGCCGCCGCTGCCGACAGGTAGGCGTTGGTGTAGGTCTTCGACAGGTCGATGTTCTTGCTCTTGACCAGCGGCTTGTAGGTGGCCAGAACCTTCAGCACGGTCTCGGGGCCGCCGGCGGGCATCTTGGCGTCGGTGGTGAACATCGGCAGCGAGGCCTTCAGCGCCTGCACGTAGAGCTCCTTGTCGGTGCCGTAGTAGTCGCGCGGCACCTTCTCGGCGATCTCCTCGGCGCTGTGGGTGTGGATGTACTCCATGGTGCGGGCGAAGGCGCGGGCCAGCTTGGTGGCCTCGGCCTTGTGCGATTCGGCCCAGGTGTTCTGCACGTACAGGCTGGCCGCGGGGTAGAGGCCGCCCAGCGCCTTGACGGTGTCGGGCTCGGTGCGCAGGTCGACCAGCACCTTGGCGTCGCCGGTCTTGAGCATCTGCGACACGGTGGGCTCGGTGGTCATGCCGGCCTGGATGCGGTCCTGCTTCATGGCCGCGATGAAGGTGTTGCCCGCGCCCACGGGCAGCAGCGAGTAGTCCTTGGAGGCCACGCCGGCGCGGTCGGCCAGGTAGCGCGTGAGGAAGTCGGTGGAAGAACCCAGGCCGGTCACGCCCAGCGTCTTGCCGCCCTTGGCGTCGGCCATGGTCTTGAAGCCGGCGGCCGCGGCCTTGGTCGACACCAGCTCGACTTCGCCCGGCACCTTGCAGAACACGGCGATGGCCTGGATTTCCTTGCCCTTGCTCTGCAGGTCGATGGTGTGGTCGTAGAAGCCCACCACGCCCTGCACGGCACCGGCGATCAGCTGGTTCTCGGCGTCGACGCCGGCCGGCTGCGACTGCAGCTCGACGTTCAGGCCTTCGTCCTTGAAGTAGCCCAGCGCGTCGGTGAGCTTGGCCGGCAGGTAGATGATCTTGTTGATGCCGCCCACCATGATGGTGATGGGCGCATCGGCGGCCTGCGCGAGCGGCGCGGTGGCGGCAAGGGCGGTGCACAGGGCGGCGGCCAGCAGGGTGCGGCGGGTGGCGAATGGCGACAGGGACATGGTGTCTCTCCGTGTTGGTATTGGATCGGGGGGCCGCGCACATCTGCCGCGGGACGGGGCCAGTCTAGGAAGCGGCGTCTTTCGGCCAGCTTTCGGCGGTCCGCATGATTTGTCATGGTTATCCCTAGGACTTGCCGATGCTTCCTAGAATCCACGGCCACCACCCCCGACCCCATGAAGCTGCTGCTCATCGAAGACAACCCGCAACTCGCGCACTGGCTCTCCAGCCTGCTGCGCGAGCAGGAGTTCGTGGTCGACCACGTGGACGACGGCGACGCCGCCGACAGGCTGCTCACGCAGACGGCCTACGACGTGGTGCTGCTCGACCTGAACATCCCGCAGCTCTCCGGCAAGGCCGTGCTTCGCAGGCTGCGCGAGCGCGGCGACACGGTGCCGGTGATCATCCTCACGGCCACCGCGTCGCTCGACCAGAAGGTGCTGTGCCTGGAGATCGGCGCCGACGACTATCTCGTCAAGCCCTTCGAGATCCGCGAGCTGGTGGCGCGCATCAAGGTGCTGGTGCGCCGGCAGATGCCCGGCAAGGCCAACGACATCGCCTGCGGCGACCTGCGCTACGACCTGCGCACGCGGCAGTTCGCGCTGGCGGGCGAAGAGCTGTCGCTGCCGCCGCGCGAACGCACGCTGCTGGAAACGCTGATGCTGAAGGCCGGCAGCACCGTGTCGAAGCAGGCGCTGATCGACGCGATGTTCGGCCTGGACGACGAGCCCAGCGCCGATGCGGTCGACATCTACATCCACCGGCTGCGCAAGAAGCTCGAGGCCAGCCAGGCGACCATCATCACGCTGCGCGGCGTGGGCTACCTGCTGCGCACGCGCCAGGAAGACTAGGGTGCCCGGGCGCGCCAGCCTTCGCCTGCGCCTTGCGCTGTGGCTGCTGCTGCCGATGTCGGTGTTCGTGGCCATCTGCGGATACCTCAACTGGCGCAACGCCGCCGAGGTGGCCGACTATGTGCAGGACCACGACCTGCTGTCGTCGGCCAAGGTGCTGTCGGACCGCCTGATCTGGGAAGACGAGGACGTGAAGGCCAGCGTGCCGCCGTCGGCGCTGAGCCTGTTCGTGTCGCCCGAGCGCGACCGCGTGTTCCTCAGCGTGACCGGCGCCAACGGCGAGGTGCTGGCCGGCTCGGCCGACTTTCCGCTGCCCGCCGTGCGCAAGCCCGTGGGAATCGACCGTGCGCAGTGGTACGACACCCGCTTCGCCGGCGTGCCGCTGCGCGCCGTGGTCACCACGCGCGCGATGTACGAGGCCGGTGGCGCGCGCGACATCACCATCGCCGTCGGCAAGACCGAGGGCAGCCGCGACCACATGCTGCGCACGCTCTGGTGGCCGTCGATGGAGTACCTGCTGGTGGCGCTGGCGCTCTCCATCGCGCTGGCCGTGGCGGCGTTGACGCTCGAGCTGCGCCCCATCGTGCGGCTGAGCCAGCAGCTCGCGCAGCGCGACCCGCTGCACCTCGACCTGGTGGTGGACCCCGGCGCATTGCACTCCGAGCTGCGGCCGGTGGCCGACACCATCAACCGCTTCGTGGCGCAGTTGAAGGCGCACTCGGAGGCGCAGCGGCGCTTCATTGCCGACGCGGCGCACCAGTTGCGCACGCCGCTGGCCATGCAGGCCTCGCAGATCGAGTTCGCGCGCTACACGCGGCAGCACCGCGGCGAATGGGACACGCGCCGCGCCGACATGGACGCGATGTGGCAGGAGATGCAGACCAGCAACCGCCGGCTGGTCGACGTGACCAACAAGCTGCTGCTGCTGGCGCAGGCCGAGCACGGCGATGCACACACGCGGCTGGAGCCTGTCGACCTTGCGGCGGTGGCGCTGCGCTGCGTCGAGCAGCTCGCGGCGCTGGCGGACCGTCGCGGCATCGACCTGGGGCTGGAGTCGGAGGCCGCGCCGGGCGAGGCCGTGGTGCAGGCCCAGCCGGCGCTGCTCGATGCGCTGGCCACGAACCTGCTGGACAACGCCTTGCGCTACACGCAGGAAGGCGGCCGGGTGACGGTCGGCGTGCGGAAGGTGGAGGGGGTGGTCGAGCTGACCGTGGAAGACAACGGCCCCGGCATTCCGGCCGAGGCGCGCGAGCGCGTGTTCGAGCGCTTCTACCGGGTGTCGCAGGACACCGAGGGCACGGGCCTGGGGCTGGCCATCGTGCGGGAGATCGCACGCGCCTTCGATGCGAACGTGGACCTGGCAGCCAATCCGCGCGAGGCGCGGGGGCTGCTGGTCACTGTGCGTTTTCCTTCGGCTGCCGCCGCCTGAGGAAGCGGCGGCCGGGGCTCGTCAGCCCTTGATGCCGGCGGCTGCGCGCAGGGCGGCTGCCTGGTTGGTGGCTTCCCAGGTGAACTCGGGCTCTTCGCGGCCGAAGTGGCCGTAGGCGGCGGTCTTCTGGTAGATCGGGCGCAGCAGGTCGAGCATCTGGATGATGCCCTTCGGGCGCAGGTCGAAGTGCTCGCGCACGAGTTCGGCGATCTTCTCGTCGGAGATCACGCCGGTGCCTTCGGTGTAGACCGTGATGTTCATCGGCTCGGCCACGCCGATGGCGTACGCCACCTGGATCTGGCACTGGCGCGCCAGGCCGGCGGCCACGATGTTCTTGGCCACGTAGCGCGCGGCATAGGCGGCCGAGCGGTCGACCTTGGACGGGTCCTTGCCCGAGAACGCGCCGCCGCCGTGCGGGCATGCGCCGCCGTAGGTGTCGACGATGATCTTGCGGCCGGTGAGGCCGCAGTCGCCCTGCGGGCCGCCGATGACGAAGCGGCCGGTCGGGTTGATCAGGTAGCGCGTGTCCTTGAGCCACTCCTTGGGCAGCACGGGCTTGATGATCTCCTCGATGATGGCTTCGTTGAACGAGGCCTTCATCTTGGTCGGCGTCTCGCTCTGGTCGGGGCTGTGCTGGGTGGAGAGCACCACGGTGTCGATGCTGTGCGGCTTGCCGTCCACGTAGCGCATCGTGACCTGGCTCTTGGCGTCGGGGCGCAGGAACGGCAGGCGGCCGTCCTTGCGCAGCTGGGCCTGGCGCTCGACGAGGCGGTGCGCGTAGTAGATGGGCGCGGGCATCAGCTCGGGCGTTTCGTCGCAGGCGTAGCCGAACATCAGGCCCTGGTCGCCGGCGCCGGTGTTCAGGTGGTCGTCGGATGCGTGGTCCACGCCCTGGGCGATGTCGTTGGACTGCTTGTCGTAGCAGACCATCACGGCGCAACCCTTGTAGTCGATGCCGTAGTCGGTGTTGTCGTAGCCGATGCGCTTGATGGTGTCGCGCGCGACCTGGATGTAGTCGACGTGCGCGTTGGTCGTGATTTCGCCGGCGAGCACCACGAGGCCGGTGTTGGTCAGCGTCTCGGCGGCCACGCGGCTGCGGGGGTCCTGCTCGAAGATCGCGTCCAGGATGGCATCCGAGATCTGGTCGGCGACCTTGTCGGGGTGGCCTTCGGAGACGGATTCGGAAGTGAAGAGGAAATCGTTCGCCATTTGTTCAAAACTCCTTGAAGTGATTTGGCGCGTTGCCAACTCTGCGGAGCCCTGGCGAACGCTTTAGCAGATGCCGGTTGCCCGGCGGGGCACAATCGCCTCGGCGCTTGTGTTTGTCGCCCTGCAAGTTGTTCCGTAACTCGGCGACAATTTGGATTCTATTCGAGCCGTGCCTACCATGCGCGCGCGTCCGTTTTTTGACCCCCTCCCGTTTTCAATGATCACCCTGTTTCGCCTGCTTGCCCGCTTGCCGATGCCGTTGATGCATCGTCTCGGCGCCATGCTGGGCTGGCTGGTCTGGTGGTGCGCGCCGGGCTACCGCCGCCGCTTCAAGGCCAACGCCGAGAGCGCGGGCTTCGCTCCGGGCCAATACCGTCCCGCCATTGCCGCCGCCGGCAAGATGGCCTCCGAACTGCCCTGGCTCTGGCTGCGCCCGCACGGCCAGACCGTGCTGGACCGCGTGGTGCGCTGGGAAGGCGTCGAGGCCTTCGAGGCCGCCATGCAGGCGAAGAAGGGCGTGATCCTCGTCGCGCCGCACCTGGGCAGCTGGGAAATGTGCGGCCAGGCCATCGGCGAACGCTTCCTGGCGGCCTACGGGCCCATCACCGCGCTGTTCCGCCCGGCGCGCAAGAAATGGATGGCCGACCTGATCGCCGCCGGCTCGCGCGACCGGCCCGGTCTGCAGACGCTTCCCACCAACAACAGCGGCGTGCGCGGCCTCATCCGCACGCTGCGCAGTGGCGGCTACACCGGCATCCTGCCCGACCAGGTGCCCCCGCTGGGGCAGGGCGTCTGGGCGCCGTTCCTGGGCCGCCCCGCCTACACCATGACCTTGCTTCCCCGCCTCGCGCAACAGACTGGCGCGGCCTGCTTCCTGAGCGTCTGCGAACGCCTGCCCAAGGGGGCCGGCTACGTGATCCGCTTCGAGCCGATCGTCGGCACCGCGCTGACCGACCCCTCCGCCTCCATCGAGGAGGCCGCCGCGGCCATGAACGACGGCATCGGCCGGCTGATCCACAGCCTGCCCGGCCAGTACGTGTGGGACTACGCCCGCTACAAGGAGCCGCGCGCCGAGCGCGTGGCCGCCGCCACCGGAGAGGCCGCATGAGCCTCGGTTCCCGACTCGGCATCGGCTTCATGCGTGCGATCGCGCCGCTGCCCCTGCCGCTGGTGCGCGGCTTCGGCGCGATCCTCGGCCGCATCCTGCATACCGTGGCCGTGCCGCGGCGGCGCGTGGTCGACACCAACCTCGCGGTCTGCTTCCCCGGGAAGTCGGAGGCCGAGCGCCGCGCCATCGCGCGCGAGACCTTCGTCTTCGTGGCGCAGTCGTGGCTCGACCGCGGCTGGCTCTGGCATGCCCCTGAAAAGGTGGTGGCGAGCCGGCTGAAGGTGGTCGGCGCGGCTTCGGAGATCCGCGAGATCGCCGAGGGCGACGCGCCGATGATCCTGTTCGCGCCGCACTTCTACGGCCTCGACGCCGCGGCCACCGCGCTGACCATGCACACGGCGCGCCCCTCGGCCACCATCTACACGACCCAGCGCGACCCGATGGTCGATGCCTGGATCCGCGAAGGCCGCACCCGCTTCGGCGACGTGGCGGCGCTCAACCGGGTGGACGGCATCAAGCCGGTGCTGCAGGGCCTGCGCAAGGGCGGCTTGCTGTACCTGCTGCCCGACATGGACTTCGGCCGCGACCAGACCATCTTCGTGCCGTTCTACGGTGTGCAGGCGGCCACCGTGCCTTCGCTGTCGCGCTTTGCGCGGCTGGGCAAGGCCAAGGTGGTGCCGGTGGTGTCGAAGCTCACGCGCGACGGCTACGAGATCCAGGTGCTGCCGACCTGGCAGAACTTTCCGACCGACGATGTCGAGGCCGACACGGCGCTCATGAACGAGCGGCTGAAGGGCTACATCGACACGATGCCTTCCCAGTACTACTGGGTGCATCGCCGCTTCAAAACGCGCCCCGAGGGCGAGCCTCCTATATATTGAAAGCCCCCCGGCTTTTCACTTCGCTTCGCTGCGTGTAACTCCACCCCCCATGGGGGAGGCGCGGCTCGCCTAGGGGCGGCCCGGCGGCGGCCGCCTCAGTTGCGCTGCAGGAAGCCCTCGATCTCGCGGGCGACCAACTGCGGCTGCTCGTGCACGATCCAGTGGGTCGCGTCCGGCACCTTCTTGATCTCGAGCTTCGGCACGTAGTCCTCCAGGCCGTCGAGCAGGCCGGGCAGCAGCGCCGCGTCGTCGAGCGCCCAGAACACGAAGGTCGGCACATTCACCGTGAGCCGTTCGCGCGGCAGCACCGGAATGCCGTCGATGGTCTGGCCCGGCAGCGGCGGCTTCATGGGCGTCACGCGGTACAGGTTGCAGGCGCCCGTGAGGCCCGCGCCCCAGACTTCGCGGTACTTCTGCTTCACTTCTTCGGTGAGCCAGCCGAAGCCGTCCGGGCCGGCCTTCATCAGCGTGAAGAAGGGCCACATGCGCTTGAAGTCGTCGGCCGCGAGCAGCGCCTCGGCGTCGGGGCGCGCGAGGAAGTTCATGTAGGCGCTGGCTTGCTGCTGCGCCGCGCTGTTGCGCAGTTCGCGCGTGAAGGTGCCCGGATGCGGCGAATTGATGATGACCAGCTTGCCGACCTGCTGCGGGTAAGCGTTGGCGTAGCCCCAGCCGAAGGCGCCGCCCCAGTCGTGGGCCACCAGCGCGGCCATGGTGCCGTCGGCGCTCTCGGTGGCGGCGAGCTGCTGGATGTCCTGGATCAGAAGGTGCGGTTTGTAGGCCGCCACGTCGGTCGGCGCGCTCGACTTCTCGAAGCCGCGCAGGTTGGGTGCCACGCAGCGGTAGCCGCCGTGGGCGGGATCCGCGAAATATTCGAGCAGTTCGTCCCAGATGAACGCGGCCTCCGGAAAGCCGTGCAGGAACACCATCAGCGGCCGGCCCGGCTCGCCGGTGGCGCGGCAGCTCAGGGTGGTGCCATTGGGCAGGCTGCGTTGGAATGTCTCGATCATGCTTCTTGTCTCCTTCGGGTTGACTGTCGCTATTCTTTTGATAGTGAACTATGCAGATGGGACGACCGGTGCAGCCTGTTGCCGGGTCAGGCCTCCGGTGGTGGCGCGGGTGGCTCCGGCGGCGCCTCGCCGCCTTCCGGGTGCACCCAGCGCCACAGCAGTTCGGCAGCCTCGCCGACGCCCTGCTTCTTCAGCGCGGAGAACAGTTTCACCTCGCCGCCGCCGGCGTTCAGTCGCGTAATCGACAGCACCTTGGCGGCTTCGCTGCGCGTGAGCTTGTCGGACTTGGTCAGAAGCACCAGGAACTTCAGGCCCTGTTCCACGCGCGGTCGGATCACGTCGAGCAGGATTTCGTCGAGTTCGGTCAGGCCTTGGCGCGGATCGCACATCAGCACCACGCCGCGCAGGCTCTCGCGCGTCATCAGGTAGTTGCCCATGACGCGCTGCCAGCGCAGCTTGGCCTCGCGCGGCACGGCCGCGTAGCCGTAGCCGGGCAGGTCGGCCAGCACGGCGTCGTCGACCTTCTGCTTGCCGATGCCGAACAGGTTGATGTGCTGCGTGCGGCCGGGCGTCTTGGAGGCGAAGGCCAGGCGCGTCTGCTGCGTGAGCGTGTTGATGGCGGTCGACTTGCCCGCGTTGGAACGGCCGACGAAGGCGATCTCGGGCAGGTCTACAGGGGGGAGGTGCTCCAGCTGCGGGGCGCTGGTGAGGAAGTGGGCTGTGTGCAGCCAGCCCAGCGCCACGCGCTCGCGTTCGGCGACCTGGGGGTCCGCGGCGGGCGCCGCGCGGGGAGGATAGGCAGCGGGCTTGGCGCGCGGGGAGGGCATCTACGGACTTTCGAAACTAGACCCACATTGTAGAATCGTGAGGTTTTGCGCCAATAAATTCGAAGCCCCCGATATGAAGTTGTTTGCCAATATTGTGCTTGCGGCCCTCGTGGGCCTCGCATCCAGCGTGAGTTCTGCAGCCGATGAACCCGCCGCGGCTCCCGCTGCGGCGCCGGCCAAACCGGCCAAGCCGGACCCCGCCAAGGGGGACACGCTGTTCAGCGCGAGCACGCCCACGGTCCAGAGCTGTGCCTCGTGCCACAACGCCGACGGCAACTCGACCATCGCGGCGAACCCCAAGCTGGCGCAGCAACACCCCGAATACATCCTCAAGCAGTTGCAGGACTTCAAGTCCGGCAAGCGCAAGAACAGCATCATGAGCCCCATGGCCGCCAACCTGAGCGACCAGGACATGCGCGACATCGCCTGGTTCGTGGCCTCCAAGAAGATCAAGACCGGCTTCTCGAAGGACAAGGACACCGTGGCGCTGGGCGAGAAGATCTACCGCGGCGGCATCGGCGAGCGCTCCATTCCCGCCTGCGCCGGCTGCCACAGCCCCAACGGTGCCGGCCTGCCGGCCCAATACCCGCGCCTGGGTGGCCAGAACGCCGAATACACCGTGGCCCAGCTCAAGGCCTTCCGCGGCGACGGCACCCCCGTGCGCACCAACAGCGCGCCCATGACCGGCGTCGCCGCCAAGCTCAACGACCGCGAAATCGCCGCCGTGGCCGACTACATCGCCGGCCTGCGCTGATGACGGCGCGCCCCCGAGCGTGAACTAACCGCCGACAACAACCCCAAACAAAGGGCGGGCCGATCCACCAGGATGGCCCGCCCTTTTGCTTTTTTCCCGTCCTCCCATACTTTTCGCCCCGATGTCCGTCTCCACCCATGGCCTTCGCGTTCATCGCGGCCCGCAAATGCTTCGCGCTGCGGTGGAACTGCTGTCGTCGATGCGCTTCGCGATCGCGCTGCTCACCGTCATCTGCATCGCGTCGATCATCGGCACCGTGCTCAAGCAGCACGAGCCGATCAACAACTACATCAACCAGTTCGGGCCCTTCTGGGCCGAGCTTTTCCGCGCGGCGCGTCTCGACACGGTCTACAGCGCCTGGTGGTTCATGCTGATCCTGCTGTTCCTGGTGATCAGCACTTCGCTGTGCGTCGCGCGCAACACGCCGCGCATCCTGGTCGACCTCAAGACCTTCAAGGAAGACATCCGCGCGCAGAGCCTGAAGGCCTTCGGCCAGCGCGCCGAGAGCCGCCTGGGCGAAACCCCCGAGGCCGCCGCCAGGCGCATCGGGCAACTGCTGGTGAGCGGCGGCTGGAAGGTCAAGCTGCAGCAGCGCGAGGCCACCCATGGCAGCCGCCCGACCGGCGCGGGCTGGATGGTCGCGGCGCGCGCGGGCGGCGCCCACAAGCTGGGCTACATCGCAGCCCACAGCGCGATCGTGCTGGTGTGCATCGGCGGCCTGCTGGACGGCGACCTCATCGTGCGCGCGCAGACCTGGTTCAACGGCAAGAGCGTGTTCACCGGCGGCGGCATGATCGCCGACGTGGCGCCCGAGCACCGCCTGTCAGCCAGCAACCCGACCTTCCGCGGCAACATCCTCGTGCCCGAGGGCGGGCAGGGCAGCGTGGCCATCCTGAACCAGGCCGACGGCGTGCTGCTGCAGGAACTCCCGTTCTCCATCGAGCTGAAGAAGTTCATCGTCGACTACTACTCGACCGGCATGCCCAAGCTGTTCGCCAGCGAAGTGGTGCTGCACGACCGCGAAACCGGCGAGCAGGTGCCGGCGCGCATCGAGGTCAACCATCCGGCCAGCTACAAGGGCGTGGAGATCTACCAGTCGAGCTTCGACGATGGCGGCTCCAAGGTGAAGCTCAAGGCGGTGCCGATGGCGGCCGCGGCCAAGCCCTTCGAGGTCGAGGGCATCATCGGCGGCCCGAGCACCGAAATCACCAACGGCAAGGACAAGCTCACGCTCGAATACGCCGCGCTGCGCGTGATCAACGTCGAGAACTTCGCCGACGCCGGCGCCATGAGCAGCGGCGCCGACGTGCGCAAGGTCGACCTGCGCCACGACATCGAGTCGCGCCTGGGCGCTGCCAACAAGGTCAACAAGCCGAAGGTGCTGCGCAACATCGGCCCGAGCATCGGCTACAAGCTGCGCGACGCCGCCGGCCAGGCGCGCGAGTACCAGAACTACATGGTGCCGGTCGACACCGGCGACGGCCAGCCGGTGTTCCTGCTCGGCATGCGCGAGAAGCCCGACGACCCGTTCCGCTACCTGCGCGTGCCGGCCGACGAGCAGGGCTCCATGGACGGCTTCGTGCGCATGCGCGCCGCGCTCGCCGACCCCGACATCCGCGCGCGCGCCATCGAGCGCTACATCGCCAAGGCCACCGACCCGAAGCGCCCCGAAATGGCCGAGCAGCTGCGCGTGTCGGCCACCCGCGCGCTGGCGCTGTTCTCGGGCAGCGAGCGCGCCAGGCCGGACGCCACCGCCCTGGGCGGCTGGCAGGCGATCGCGGAGTTCATGGAAGTCAACGTGCCCGAGGCCGAGCGCGAGCGCGCGGGCGGCGTGCTGGTGCGCATCCTCAACGACGTGCTGTTCGAGGTGCTCAACCTGAGCCGCGAAGGCGCCGGCCTGGCCGTGCTGCCGAACGACGAGAAGTCGCAGGCCTACCTCACGCAGGCCGTGCTGGCCATCAGCGACGCGCACTTCTACCCGGCCCCGGTCGCGATGATGATGACCGACTTCACCCAGGTGCAGGCCAGCGTGTTCCAGGTGGCGCGCGCCCCTGGCAAGAACGTCGTCTATCTGGGCTGCCTGTTGCTGATCATCGGGATTTTTGCCATGCTGTATGTGCGCGAACGGCGCCTCTGGGTGTGGCTGACGCCCGATGGCAGCGCGGCCGACGGCGCCACCACTGCCACGATGGCGTTCTCGGTCAATCGCAAGACCATGGACAGCGACCGCGAATTCGAGCACCTCAAGCACAAGCTGCTCGCCCTGAAGAAGACGGAACCCGAGACAACATGAACACCACGACCCTCACGCTCAATGAAAGCTGGCTCTCGCGCCGCAACCTGTTCGATTGGGTGTTCGCGGCGCTGGTGCTGGCGGGCGGCCTGTTCGCGTTCACGCGTTATGCGGGGTCGATGGACTACTACGAGAAGCCGATCCTCGCCGCCGCGGTGATCTCGATGATCGCCATCGGCTGGTTCTGGCGCCCGCTGCGGGTGCTGGCCATCGTGGTGGCGGCCGCGTCGCTGCTGGCCATCAGCTCGTACCAGGGCGACCTGGCGCGTGCCGACACGGTGTTCTGGCTCAAGTACTTCCTGTCGAGCCAGTCGGCCATCCTGTGGATGAGCGTGCTGTTCTTCATGAGCACGCTGTTCTACTGGCTCGGCTTCTTCGGCGGCAGGCAGTCCGACACCTTCGACATGATCGGCTCGCGCCTCGCCTGGGCCGCCGTGACGATGGCGCTGATCGGCACCATGGTGCGCTGGTACGAGAGCCACCAGCTCGGCCCGGACATCGGACACATCCCCGTGAGCAACCTGTACGAAGTGTTCGTGCTGTTCTGCTGGCTCACGGCGGCGTTCTACCTGTACTTCGAAGAGCGCTACAACACGCGCGCGCTCGGCGCCTTCGTGATGCTGGTCGTGAGCGCGGCGGTCGGTTTCCTGCTCTGGTACACCATCGTGCGCGAGGCGCACGAAATCCAGCCGCTGGTACCCGCCTTGCAGAGCTGGTGGATGAAGCTGCACGTGCCGGCCAACTTCATCGGCTACGGCACCTTCGCGCTGGCGGCCATGGTGGCCTTCGCATATCTCATCAAGGAACAGGCCGACGAGAAGCGCTGGTACAAGCTCACGCCGATCTGGCTGCTGGGCGTGGCGCTGTGCTTCGTGCCCGTGGCCTTCCGCCAGCGCGTGCAGGAAGCCGGCGGCAGCTACTGGGTGGTCTACGCGGGCATCTCGGCGCTGATCGCCGCGGGCATCCTGCTCGGTCGCAAGCGCATCGCGGCGCGGCTGCCGGCCAACGACGTGCTCGACGACGTCATGTACAAGTCGATCACGGTCGGCTTCGCCTTCTTCACCATCGCCACCGTGCTCGGCGCCCTGTGGGCGGCGGATGCCTGGGGCGGCTACTGGAGCTGGGACCCGAAGGAAACCTGGGCGCTGATCGTCTGGCTCAACTACGCGGCTTGGCTGCACATGCGGCTCGTGAAGGGGCTGCGGGGCACCGTGGCCGCGTGGTGGGCGCTGGGCGGCCTGGCGGTCACCACCTTCGCCTTCCTGGGCGTCAACATGTTCCTGAGCGGCCTGCACAGCTACGGAACGCTGTAGGCGCGCGCCCGCAGTCTTTCGCGAAGAATTGAAACCGCGCGCCCTGCCGGCGCGTAACCAAATCGGGGCTGGTCACGAACTACCCTGAGCACAAAGATTCCAGCGAAAGGCTTGCCATGTCGTTTCATTCCCGTCCGCTTCGCCGCCACAGCAGCGACGACAACGGTTTCATCCATCCGGTGCCGAGCGAAATCACGCCGCGCGCTGCATACGAGAGCCGGCGCGACCTGCTGAAGCTCATGGCCGGCGGCGCGGCGGGCGCGGCGCTGGCGAGCTTCGCGGCGCGCGAGGCGTGGGCCCAGGCGGCGGCGCCGGGCAAGCTCGCGGCGCTGCCTGGCGCCAAGTCGGCGGTGCCGGGTGCCATGTCCATGGACAAGCTCACCGACTACAAGGACGCCTCCACCTACAACAACTTCTACGAGTTCGGCACCGACAAGGCCGACCCGGCCAAGAACGCCGGCACGCTCAAGACGCGGCCGTGGACGGTGGAGGTCGAGGGCCTGGTCAAGAAGCCGGGCAAGTACGGCATCGAAGATCTGCTCAAGCTCAGCGCGCAGGAAGAGCGCATCTACCGCCTGCGCTGCGTCGAGGGCTGGTCGATGGTGATTCCGTGGGTCGGCTACTCGCTGGCCGAGCTGATCAAGAAGGTCGAGCCGCAGGGCAACGCCAAGTTCGTCGAGTTCGTCACCCTGGCCGACCCCAAGACCATGCCCTTCGTCGGCTCGCGCGTGCTCGACTGGCCCTACACCGAAGGCCTGCGCATGGACGAGGCGATGCATCCGCTCACGCTGCTGGCCTTCGGCATGTACGGCGAGGTGCTGCCCAATCAGAACGGCGCGCCGGTGCGGCTGGTGGTGCCGTGGAAGTACGGCTTCAAGTCGGCCAAGTCGATCGTCAAGATCCGCTTCGTCGAGAAGGAGCCCAGCACGGCCTGGAACAAGGCGGCCGCCAACGAATACGGCTTCTATTCGAACGTGAACCCGAACGTCGACCATCCGCGCTGGAGCCAGGCCACCGAGCGCCGCATCGGCGACGGCGGCGGCCTGTTCGCCAAGCGCCGCAAGACGGAAATGTTCAACGGCTACGAAGCCCAGGTCGGCCAGCTCTACGCCGGCATGGACCTGAAGAAGAACTACTGAGCCTGCGTCGCCGTCCGGCCGCTGCCCCATGAACAAGCTGCTCATGCACCCGGCCACCAAGCCGGTCATCTTCCTGCTGTGCCTGCTGCCGTTCGCGCGGCTGGCCTACGGAGCCTTCACCGACGGGCTCGGCGCGAACCCGGCCGAGTTCCTGATCCGTGCCACGGGCGACTGGACGCTGCGCTTCATCTGCATCGTGCTGGCGGTGACGCCGCTGCGCGTGATGAGCAAGTGGAACGCGCTCGCGCGGTATCGCCGCATGCTGGGCCTGTTCGCGTATTTCTACGTGGTGCTGCACCTGCTGTGCTACAGCTGGTTCGACATGGGCTTCGAGTGGGGCGACATCGTCAAGGACATTGCGAAGCGGCCGTTCATCCTGGTGGGTTTCACCGCCTTCGTGCTGCTGACGCCGCTGGCCGCCACCTCGTTCAACCGCGCGATCAAGGCGATGGGCGCAAAGCGCTGGCAGATGCTGCACAAGCTGGTGTACGTGATCGCGGGGCTCGGCCTGCTGCACTTCTTCTGGATGCGCGCGGGCAAGAACAACTTCGCCGAAGTGTTCGTCTACGCGGCGATCATCGCGGTGCTGCTTGCCTGGCGCGTGTGGGACTTCGCGCGCAAGCGCAAGGCAAGGGCTGCCGCTGGCGCTGCCACGGCGCGCGGCGGCAGCAAGCCGCTGCGCACCGGCTGACCGGCGGGACTGCCGGGCAAGGACGGATCAGCCGTCGATCTCGGCGCGCAGCTGGTCTTCCATCGTCTCGCGGCGGCGGATCAGCTTGGCGGTCGCGCCGCTCACCAGCACCTCGGCGGCACGGCCGCGCGTGTTGTAGTTGCTGGACATGCTCATGCAATACGCGCCGGCCGACAGCACGGCGAGCATGTCGCCAGCCACCACGTTGAGTGCGCGGTCGCGGCCGATCCAGTCGCCGCTTTCGCAGACCGGGCCGACGACGTCGTAGACCGGTGCGTCGCCGGCGCGGGCGCGCACCGGCACGATGCGCTGGAAAGCCTGGTACATCGCGGGCCTTGGCAGGTCGTTCATGGCCGCGTCGACGATGCAGAAGTTCTTGTCTTCGCCGGGCTTGGTGTAGAGCACCTCGGTCACGCACACGCCCGCATTGCCGACGAGCGAGCGGCCAGGTTCGATGACCAGCTTGCGCCCGCCGAAGCCGCGCGCGTCGAGCTTGGCGAGCAGCTGCTGCCAGAGCGCATCGGCCTTGGGCGGCACTTCGCCGTTGTAGTCGATGCCCAGGCCGCCGCCGAAGTCGAGGTGATGGATCGGCACGCCGGCCGCCTCGATGGCCTCCACGAGGTCCAGCACGCGGTCGCAGGCGTCGAGGTATGGAGAGGCTTCGGTGATCTGCGAGCCGATGTGGCAGTCGATGCCGACCACCTCGAGGCCCGGCAGCCTCGCGGCGTGGCGGTAAGCCTCCACCGCGCGGTCATGCGCGATGCCGAACTTGTTGCCCTTCAGGCCGGTGGAAATGTACGGATGCGTCTTCGGATCGACGTTCGGATTGATGCGGATGCTGATCGGCGCGCGCCGGCCTTCGGCGGCGGCAACCTCGTTGAGCACGTCGAGTTCGGCCTCGCTCTCGACGTTGAAGCAGGCGATGCCGGCCGCGAGGGCCTGGCGCATCTCGGCGCGCGTCTTGCCGACGCCCGAGAAGATGATCTTCTTCGGATCGGCGCCGACCGCCAGCACGCGCGACAGCTCGCCGCCGGAGACGATGTCGAAACCGCAGCCCGCCTCGGCGAACACGCGCAGCACGCCGAGCGACGAGTTGGCCTTCATGGCGTAGCAGATGAGGGCATCGCGCCCCTCGAAGCCGCGCTGGTACGCGGCCAGGGCGTCGAGCATCCACTGCTTCGAGTAGACGAAGAGGGGGGTGCCGTGCTCGCGGGCCAGCGCGTCGAGCGCGACACCTTCGACGTGCAGCGCGCCATCGCGCTCGGCGATGTGGGGTTGGCCGGGCAGGGATGAGGACGAAGAAACGCTGCCGGTCATTTGCGGGTTCCGCTGCTGTCGTTGGTGTTGTTCGTGGTGGTGCCGCTGGCTGGTGTGGCCGGCGAGGCTGGCGTGGGGGGGGTGTTCGTGCTCGAAGTGGAATCCGATCCGCCCGGCGTCAGCAGTTGGGGCAACGTCGCCCGCTGGGCCGCCGCAGGATCGGTTGGGAGGTACAGGGCCCCCTTCTGGCCGCAAGCGGCCAGACCGTTGGTGGCTGCGGCGAGGCAGACCATGAGCGCAGCGCGGACGCGGGTGCTCACTAGAATTTGGCGAACGTTCAACATAGCGAAATTGTAATGACCGACATTGAGTACATGGACCGCGCCGAAGCCGCGCTCGCCGCCATCGAGGAGAGCTGCGACCGCATCAACGACGCGACCGATGCCGACATCGACAACCAGAGGGTTGGCGGGATGATCACGATTTCATTCCAGAACGGCAGCCAGTTGATCGTGAATCTGCAGAAGCCCCTGCAGGAAATCTGGTTGGCCGCGCGTTCGGGCGGCTATCACTACCGGCACGACGGCAAGGCCTGGGTCGACACCAAGACCGGCGAAGAACTCTTCGCCAATCTCTCGCGCGAAGCGACCTTGCAGGCCGGGCAGCCGCTGGAATTCGCGGCTGCCTGATCCGCCGCCGCGTCAGTTCCTGAAGAGATCGAGGATGCGGCTGCGTTCCTCGGGCGGGGCCGGCGGGCTGACCGGTGCGCCGGTCAGGGCTTCGACCGGTGCCACGGGCGCGGCTTCCACGCCGAGCGATGCCACGCCGCGGCCCGGTGCGTAGTCGTCGTAGTACCACTCGCCACCCAAGTTCACGATGCCGGAGGGCGGTGCCGTCGCGATGTCGGTCACCGGCACGCCCTTGATGGCGGTTTCCATGTAGTTGATCCAGATCGGCAGGCTCAGGCCGCCGCCGGTTTCGCGGTCGCCCAGGTTGCGGGGCGTGTCGTAGCCGATCCACGAGATGGCGGTCATGGTCGGCTGGAAGCCGGCGAACCAGGCGTCGAGTGAGTCGTTGGTGGTGCCGGTCTTGCCGTAGAGGTCGGGCCGCTTGAGCATGGCCTGCGCCTTGGCGGCGGTGCCGGCGCGCGCCACCGACTGCAGCAGCGTGTCCATGATGAATGCGTTGCGCTGTGGAATGGCGCGCAGCGACTCGTTGAGCAGCGGCGGCTGCTTGTCGACCAGCACCTTGTCCTTGTGGTCGGTGATGCGGGTCACGAGGTAGGGGTTGACGCGGTAGCCGCCGTTGGCGAACACCGAGTAGCCCACCGCCATCTGCATCGGCGTGACCGAGCCGGCGCCCAGCGCCATCGGCAGGTAGGCGGGGTGCTTGTCCTTGTCGAAGCCGAAGTTGGTGATCCACTCCTGGGCGTAGCGCGTGCCGATGGACTGCAGGATGCGGATCGACACGAGGTTCTTCGACTTCATGAGCGCGGTGCGCATCGACATCGGGCCGTCGTAGCCGCCGCCGTAGTTCTTGGGCTCCCAGGGCTGGCCGCCGGTGGTGCCCGCATCGAAGAACAGCGGGCCGTCGTTGATGACGGTGGCGGGGGTGAAGCCCTTTTCGAGCGCCGCCGAGTAGATGAACGGCTTGAAGCTCGAACCCGGCTGGCGCCAGGCCTGGGTCACGTGGTTGAACTTGTTCTTGCCGAAATCGAAGCCGCCGACCAGCGCCTTGATGGCGCCGTCGCGCGGATCCATGGCGACGAAGGCGCCTTCCACTTCGGGCAGCTGGGTGATTTCCCAGGTGTTCTTCGGCGTCTTCACCACGCGGATGACCGCGCCGCGACGGATCTTGATGTTGGGCGGCGCCTTGTCGGAGAGGCCCGACTGCGCGGGCTTGAGCCCTTCGCCGGTGATCTGCACTGCGTCGCCGTTGGCGCGCACCGCGTCGATCTGCTTGGGCGTGGCCTTGAGCACCACGGCGGCCATCACGTCGCCGTTGTCGGGGTGGTCGCTGAGCGCGTCGTCCACCGCTTCGTCGAGGTCCTTGGCGTCGGCGGGCAGGTCGACGAACTTCTCGGGTCCGCGATAGATCTGGCGGCGCTCGTAATCCATGATGCCCTTGCGCAGCGCCTTGTAGGCGGCAGCCTGGTCGGCCGCCACCAGCGAGGTGTAGACCTTGAGGCCGCGCGTGTAGGTGCTGTCGCCGTATTGCGCGTACATCAGCTGGCGCACCGTCTCTGCCACGTATTCGGCATGCAGGCGGTTCGGGTCGGCGGCGTCGCGCAGGTGCAGCTCTTCCTTCTTGGCCTCGGCCGCCTGTTCGGCGGTGATGAAGCCGGCCTCCTGCATGCGGTCGATCACGTAGAACTGACGGCCGCGCGCGCGCTGCGGGTTGTTCACCGGGTTGTTCGCGCCAGGCGCCTTCGGCAGGCCGGCCAGCATGGCGGCCTGGGCGATCGTGAGTTCCTGCAGGGGCTTGCCGAAATACGCTTCGGACGCGGCGGCAAAGCCATAGGCGCGGTTGCCGAGGTAGATCTGGTTCAGGTAGATCTCGAAGATCTGGTCCTTGGTCAGCAGGTGCTCCAGCTTGAAGGTCAGGAGCACTTCGTAGACCTTGCGGGTCAGCGTCTTTTCGGAGCTCAGGTAGACGTTGCGCGCGACCTGCATGGTGATGGTCGATGCGCCCTGGCTCTTCACCCGGTTCAGGTTGGCCAGGCCGGCGCGCACCATGCCCTTGTAGTCGACGCCGCCGTGGTCATAGAAGCGCGAGTCTTCGGCGGCCAGCACGGCGTCCTTCACGACCTTGGGAATGGCGGAGATGGGCGTCAGGTTGCGGCGCTCTTCCCCGAATTCCCCGATCAGCGTGCCTTCCGCCGAGAACACCCGCAGCGGCAGCTTGGGCCGATAGTCCGACAGCTCGCTGATGTCCGGCAGGTTGGGATACGCGACCGCCAGGGCCACCGCCACCACGCACAGGACCGACAGCACGCCGGCCGCGGCAATGCCGAATCCCCAGAAGAACAGGCGCAGCAGCCATCTCAGCCAGGCTGGGCGTTTGGGGGGAGGGGTCTTGGCTGGCCCTGTGGGGCTTGAAGTTTTTTCTTGCATGGAGGGCCGGGGAGTCACCCGACATTATAAAAAGCCGCTCCCTTCGAACCATCCGATCTTTGTTACCCTCGCGACGCGCTAATTCAAAAGTTACAGAATGCGGCTTTGCCGTCAGCTTTTGACAACGCTCCGGAACTTTGCCCCCTGGCGTCGCTTGGTTGCCGCTACGCCTGCTGCTAGCATGCAACCGAACGCAAGTTTTTCCATTGGTTACAAATACAGGGGAAAAGGGACCTCACTTGGCTTCTCTTGGATCATTGTTTCGTCGTCAGAACGCTCCCCTGCTGGGGTTGGACGTCAGTTCGTCCAGCGTCAAGCTGGTCGAGCTCGGCCGTGAGGCCAGCGGCAAGCTGGTCCTGGAACGCTGTGCCATCGAGCCCCTGGAGCGTGGCTGGATCACCGACGGCAACGTCGAGAAATTCGACGAAGTGGCCGAAGCCGTGCGCCGCGTCGTCCGCAAGAGCGGTACGCGCACGCGCAACGTCGCGCTCGCCTTGCCCCCTTCCGCGGTGATCACCAAGAAGATCATTCTTCCGGGCGGCATGAGCGAGCAGGAGCTCGAGATTCAGGTCGAGTCGGAAGCCAATCAGTACATCCCGTTCTCCCTGGATGAGGTGAGCCTCGACTTCTGCGTGACCGGCCCGAGTGCGACTTCGGCCGGCGACGTGGAAGTACTGATTGCGGCTTCCCGCAAGGAGAAGGTCCAGGATCGCGAAGGCCTGGCCGAAGCGGCGGGTCTGAAGGCGATGATCCTGGACGTCGAGTCCTATGCATCGCGCCTGGCGACCGCCCGGCTGATCGAGCAATTGCCCGGCAAGGGCGTCGACGCCGTCGTCGCGCTTTTCGAAGTGGGCGCTTTCACCACCAGCATGCAGGTGCTGCGCAATCAGGAAGTGCTGTACGACCGCGACCAGGCATTCGGCGGCGCCCAGCTGACCCAGCTGATCGTCCGGCAGTACGGTTTTTCCGCGGAAGAGGCCGAGGCCAAGAAGCGCAGCGGCGACCTGCCCGACGACTACGGCTCCGGCGTGCTCAAGCCCTTCGTGGAAAGCATCGCCCAGGAAATCGCGCGTGCGCTGCAGTTCTTCTTCACCAGCACGCCGCATAACCGCGTGGACTATGTGTTGCTGGCGGGCGGCTCCTCGTCGCTGCCCGGGCTGACCAACGCGGTGACGCGCCAGACCTCGTTCGCCTGTTCCCTGGTGAATCCCTTCGACGGCATGGACTTCGGCCCGAACATCCGGGAGAAGAAGGTGCGGCGCGAAGCACCTTCCTACCTCACCTCGTGCGGGCTGGCCATGCGGAGATTTCTGCAGTGATCCTGATCAATCTGCTCCCGCACCGCGAAGCCGCCCGCAAGCGGCGGCGCGAGGCGTTCTATGGAACCCTGGGCGCCGCGGCTCTTCTGGGTGTACTGATTTCCGTGCTGGGATACCTCTGGTACGAAGCCCAGATTTCCGCCCAGCAATCGAAGAACAGCTTTCTCCAGGCGGAGATCAAGAAGCTCGAAGTCGAGATCAAGGAAATCTCGACATTGCAGGAAGAAATCGCGGCCCTGCGCGCACGCCAGCAGGCGGTCGAAGACCTCCAGGGCGACCGGAATCTTCCGGTCCACCTTTTCAACGAACTGGTGCGGCAGTTGCCCGACGGCGTCTACCTGACCAGCATGAAGCAGGACAACCAGACCGTCACGCTGCAAGGCATGGCGCAGTCGAACGAGCGGGTGTCCGAACTGCTGCGCAACCTGGGCAACAACAGCCCCTGGCTCGTGAAGCCGGAACTGGTCGAAATCACTTCGGCGAACGTCAACCTGAGCCAGCGTGACCAGCGACGCGTCGCCAACTTCACGATGCGCATCGGCCTGAAGCGGCCCACCGACGCCCAGAAGGAAGCCGCCGACAAGGCGTTGACGCCCGCCGCGGCGCAATCCAAGGGGTAACCGATCATGGCAAGCAAACGATCCTTACCCAAAGTGGATGTCGGCGCTGCATTGCAGCGTTTCAGCGAGCAGTTCCGCGGGCTCAATCCGAACGACCCCTCCGTGTGGCCGGCCATACCGCGCTATGCGCTGTGCTTGGCGGTGACCGCACTGGTGCTGGTGGCCCTGTGGTTCGTCTGGCTGACCAATTCGAACGACGAACTCGAAGCCGAGCGCAACAAGGAAGTCACGCTCAAGGCCGACTATCAGAAGAAGGTCGCGCAGGCCGCCAACCTCGACCTGCTGAAGAAGCAGCGCGAGCAGGTGCAGCAGTACGTGACCCTGCTCGAGAAGCAGCTGCCCAGCAAGGCGGAAATGGATGCGCTGCTCTCGGACATCAACCAGGCCGGGCTTGGCCGCAGCCTGCAGTTCGAGCTGTTCCGGCCCGGGCAGGTGGTGGTCAAGGACTACTACGCCGAATTGCCGATCGCGGTCCGCGTCACCGGCAAGTACCACGACATGGGCGCCTTCGTGGCCGACGTCGCCGGCCTCTCGCGCATCGTGACGCTCAACGGCGTGACGATCACCCCGCTGAAGGACAAGGACACGCTGACGATGGACGCCACGGCGCGCACCTTCCGCTATCTCGACGATGACGAGCGGGCTGCCCAGAAGCGCGCTGCAGCACCGAAGGCGAAGAAATGAAAGTCGCCACCAAAGTCATAGGGGTCATGCTGGTCGCCGCGGGCCTCAGCGCCTGCGATTCCGACCAGGAAGACCTGCAGCGCTGGATGGCCGAGCAGCGCGCCCAGGTGAAGCCCTCGGTGCCCCGCATCACGGAGCCCAAGAAGTTCACGCCGCAGACCTACACCGAAGCTTCCTCGTTCGAGCCGTTCAACATGTTGAAGCTCACGCAGGCGCTGCGCCGCGAATCGAACCAGCCGAGCACCTCGGAGCTGATCGCGCCCGAGCTGGCGCGCCGCAAGGAAGCGCTCGAAGCCTTCCCGCTCGACGCCATGGCGATGGTCGGCAGCATGAACCGCAACGGCCAGCCGGTGGCGCTGGTGCGTGTCGACAAGCTGCTCTACAAGGTGCGCGTCGGCGAATACCTGGGGCTCAACTACGGGCGCATCACCCGTATCAACGAAACCGAAGTGGCCTTGCGCGAAATCGTGCAGGACGCCGCCGGTGAATGGATCGAACGCGTAGCCACGCTGCAGTTGCAAGAGAGTGCGAAATGAACCAGAAAAAATCAACGATGGCACAGTGGCTGCGCGCTGCCGGGCTGGGTCTGCTGACCTTGGGCGCCTGGGCCGTGGCCCATGCGCAGAACGCGATCGAATCCGTCACCAGCTCGACGCAATCCGGCGCGGAAGTGATCCGCATCGACCTCGCGCAGCCGCTCGCCGCGGTTCCGGCGGGATTCGCCGTTCAGACGCCTGCACGCATCGCGCTTGATTTCCCGGGCGTCACGAACGCCATCGGACGCTCCGCCATCGAAGTGAACCAGGGCAACCTGCGCTCGGTCAACGTGGTCCAGGCCGGCGACCGCAGCCGCGTGGTGCTGAACCTGAAACAGGCAACCGCCTACAAGGCCGAAATCCAGGGCAAGTCGCTGCTGGTCGTGCTCGAGCCCGTGGCCGGTACGGCGCTTGCCGTGTCCGCCGCCACCACCTTCGCCGAAAACCGCAACCGCGACACCCTGCCGCTGCGCGATGTCGACTTCCGCCTCGGCTCCGACAACACCGGCCGCGTGATCGTCGATCTGCCGAACAACCAGGTCGGCGTCGACGTCAAGCAGCAGGGCAAGAACCTCGTCGTGGAGTTCACCAAGTCGACCTTGCCCGAAGGCCTGCGCCGCCGCCTCGACGTGGCGGACTTCGGTACCCCGGTGCAGCTGATCACCTCGCAGCAGGCCGGCGACCGCGTTCGCATGACCATCGAGGCCAAGGGCGACTGGGAGCACAGCGCCTACCAGAGCGAAAACCAGTTCGTGGTCGAGATGCGGGCCCGCAAGGTCGATCCGACCAAGCTGACCCAGGGCGTCGGCTACAACGGCGAAAAGCTCTCGCTGAACTTCCAGAACATCGAGATCCGTTCGCTCCTGCAGGTGATCGCCGACTTCACGAACTTCAACATCGTGACCTCCGACTCGGTGACCGGCGCCCTGACGCTGCGCCTGAAGGACGTGCCCTGGGACCAGGCGCTCGACATCATCATGCAGGCGAAGAACCTGGGCATGCGCAAGAACGGCAGCGTGCTGTGGATCGCGCCCAAGGATGAGATCAACGCCAAGGAAAAGCTCGAATTCGAGGCCAAGGCCACGATCGAGAACCTGGAGCCGCTGCGGACCCAGTCGTTCCAGCTCAACTACACCAAGGCCATTGCCATTGCGCAAGGCCTGACCGGCACGGGCGCCTCCGGCGGTGGCGGGGGCGGTGGTGGTACCACCACCCGTATCCTGAGCCCCCGTGGCAGCGTGATCGCGGAATCCCGCACGAACCAGTTGTTCGTGTCGGACATCCCGTCGCGGCTCGCGCAGATCGCCGACCTCATCCAGAAGCTGGACATCCCGGTGCGGCAGGTGCTGATCGAAGCCCGGATCGTCGAAGCTTCCGACACCTTCGGCAAGTCGCTGGGCGTCAAGCTGGGCGGCGGCGTGATCAACCGCAACAACTCGTTCGGCACCTGGCCCTCGGTGACCGGCGGGGGAACCACCTCTTCGTCCACGACGACCGGCGGCACCACGACGCTGAGCTCGACCACCACGAGCCCGACCGTCACTTTCGGCTCGCCGACCAGCAGCAACTTCATCAACCTGCCTGCAGGCGATGCGGGCGGCACGGGCAACTCGGCCGGTTCCTTCGCGTTCTCGCTCTTCAATTCGAGCTTCTCGCGCATGCTGAACCTCGAAATCTCCGCGCTCGAAGCCGATGGCAAGGGCAAGCTGGTTTCCAGCCCCCGCGTGATCACGGCCGACCAGACCAAGGCGCTGATCGAGCAGGGCGAGGAAATTCCCTACCAGCAGGCCACGTCCAGCGGCGCGACCTCCATTTCGTTCCGCAAGGCCGTGCTGAAGCTGGAAGTGACGCCGCAGATCACGCCCGAGGGCAACATCATCCTGACCCTGGACGTGAGCAAGGATGCGCGCGGCGTCAACACTTCCGCCGGCCCGGCCATCAACACCAAGCACGTGCAGACCGAAGTGCTGGTCGAGAACGGCGGCACGGTCGTCATCGGTGGTATCTTCGAACTCACCGAAACCAATGACGAATCGCGCGTGCCGGTGCTGGGTGAAGTGCCCTACTTGGGTGCACTGTTCCGCAAGCGCGAACGCGTTGCCAACAAGACTGAAATGCTCGTCTTTATCACCCCGAAGATGATTACCGACCGCAACGCCGCGCGCTGACGCGCGGGCGTAGCAGCCACCGCGTGGCGGTCGCACTCGTCGGCTTGCCCGGCGCCGGAAAATCCGCAGTGGGCCGGCGCCTGGGGATGCGGCTGAACCTTCCATTCGTCGATACCGACCACGTGATCGAGCACCGCATCGGCTGCTCGATCCGTGATTACTTCGACCGCGAAGGGGAGGCCGCCTTCCGGGACCTCGAACAAACCGTGATCGCCGACCTGGCGGCCAACGCCCAGGGCGTGCTGGCCACCGGCGGCGGCGCGGTGCTGCGGGAAGCCAACCGCACCCAGCTGCGCGATCACTTCCACGTGATCTATCTGCGCTCCTCGCCCGAAGACCTGTTCCGGCGCCTGCGCCACGACGTCAAGCGCCCCTTGCTGCAGGTGGCCGACCCGCTGGGCCGGCTGCGCGAACTGCACGACGCGCGCGATCCGTTCTACAGGGCCACGGCGCACGACGTGGTCGACACCGGCCGTCCGTCCATCGCCATGCTGGTGAACATCATCGTCATGCAGCTGGAGCTGGCCGGGATCGTCGAGCCGGGTGCCCACCCGGAAGAGCCCTCCGACTGAGCCGGCCCCGGCCGCAGCGCCTAAACTCGCTGCCATGTCCCTGTCCGTACTTTCCGCTCCGCCAGAACGCGTCGACATCCAGCTCGGCGACCGCAGCTACCCGATCCTCATCGGCGCCGGCCTGCTGGACGACCCCGCGAGCTTTGCCGCCACGCCGGCCGCGGCCAGCGCACTGATCGTCAGCAACACCACGGTGGCGCCGCTTTACGCCAAGGCGCTGCAGGCCGTGCTGGCCGGCCGCTTCCGCACCGTGCACCTGCTCGAGCTGCCCGATGGCGAAGCGCACAAGAACCTGCAGACGCTGAACCTGATCTTCGACGAACTGCTGGGCCGCGGCAGCGACCGCAAGACCGTGCTGTTCGCCCTGGGCGGCGGCGTGGTGGGCGACATGACGGGCTTCGCCGCCGCAAGCTACATGCGCGGCGTGCCGTTCGTGCAGGTGCCGACCACCTTGCTGGCGCAGGTCGACTCCTCGGTCGGCGGCAAGACGGCCATCAACCATCCGCTCGGCAAGAACATGATCGGCGCGTTCTACCAGCCGCAGCTCGTGGTGTGCGACCTGGGCACGCTCCAGACGCTGCCGCCGCGCGAGCTCAGCGCGGGGCTGGCGGAGGTCATCAAATACGGCCCGATTTACGACATGGCCTTCTTCGACTGGATCGAGGCCAACATCGAGGCGCTGACCGCGCGCGATCCGGCCGCGCTGGCCCATGCCGTCAAGCGCAGCTGCGAGATCAAGGCGCTGGTCGTCGGGCAGGACGAGCGCGAGACCGGCCTGCGCGCCATCCTCAATTTCGGCCACACCTTCGGGCATGCCATCGAATCGGGCCTGGGCTACGGCGAGTGGCTGCACGGCGAGGCGGTCGGCTGCGGCATGGTCATGGCGGCCCATCTGTCGCAGCGCCTGGGCGGCGTCGATGCCGCATTCGTCGAGCGCCTGACGCGGCTGATCGAACGCGCCGGCTTGCCGATCGTCGGCCCGGCCCTCGGCGCGGAGCGCTACCTGGAACTGATGCGCGTCGACAAGAAGTCGGAAGCCGGCGAAATCCGCTTCGTGGTGATCGACAAGCCCGGCTCGGCCGTGGTTCGCAGCGCGCCCGACGCGCTCGTGCGCGAAGTGCTCGCGCAGTGCTGCGAGGGATGAGCCTCGCGGCCTATGCCTGCCAGCCCGCGCAGTCGCGCGGCAGGCGCCATGCGGAGCCGCCCGCGCCCACGCGCGACGCCTTCCAGCGCGACCGCGACCGCATCGTGCATTCCACGGCCTTCCGCCGGCTGGTCTACAAGACGCAGGTCTTCCTGAACCACGAAGGCGACCTGTTCCGCACGCGGCTCACGCATTCGCTGGAAGTCGCGCAACTGGGGCGCTCGATTGCGCGGGCGCTGCGCCTCAACGAAGACCTGGTCGAGGCGATCGCGCTGGCCCACGACCTGGGCCACACGCCCTTCGGCCACGCGGGCCAGGATGCGCTCAACGATTGCATGGCCGAGCACGGCGGCTTCGAGCACAACCTGCAGAGCCTGCGCGTGGTCGATGCGCTGGAGCATCGCTATCCGCAGTACGACGGCCTGAACCTGAGCTTCGAGACGCGCGAAGGCATCCTGAAGCACTGCTCGCGCGCCAATGCCGAACGGCTGGAGGCGGCCGAGCCCCATGGCGTGGCCCGTCGCTTCCTGGACCGTACGCAGCCGGGCCTGGAGGCGCAGCTGTGCAACCTGGCCGACGCCATCGCCTACAACGCGCACGACATCGACGACGGGGTGCGTTCCGGGCTCATCGGCGTCGAGCAACTGGGCGAAGTGGAGCTGTTCGAGCGCTATCGCCGCGAAGCGCTCGCCGAATACCCCCGGCTGCAGGGCCGCCGCGTGCTCTACGAGACCATCCGGCGCATGCTCAGCGCGCAGGTCTACGACGTGATCGACACGACGCGCGCTGCGATCGAAGCCGTTGCACCGGCCGATGCCGACGCCGTGCGGCATGCCCCGCCTCTCGTCGCCTTCAGCGAGACGATGCAGGCGCAATCCGAAGCGCTCAAGCGCTTTCTCTTTCGCAACCTGTACCGCCATCCGCAGGTCACCCAGACCACCGACCAGGCGCAGCAGGTGGTGCGGGAGCTGTTCGACGCCTACATCGAGCGCGGCGGAGAGATGCCCGCCTCGTATGCCGACCGCCGTGACCGGCCCCGCGCGGTGGCCGACTACATCGCCGGCATGACCGACCGCTTCGCCGTGCGCGAGCATGAAAGGCTCACCGGACGGCGGGGGATCGCGTGAGCCCGGCCGTGCGTCCCCGCGTTCCGGTTGCCGCCTTCGCCGTGCTGCTGGGTGGCGTGAGCGGCGCCTTGCACCTCGGCAAGCTGCCGCCCGCGGTGCCCGCGCTGCAGGCTTCGCTGGGCATCGGGCTGGTCGAGGCTGGCTTCCTGCTGTCGCTGGTGCAGGTCGCCAGCATGACGCTGGGGCTGGTTGCCGGGCTCGCGGCCGACAGCATCGGCCTGCGGCGCAGCATGCTGACGGGGCTCGTGGTCCTGACGGTCGCCAGCCTGCTGGGCGGCTGGGTCGGCAGCGGCGCGGTTGAAGGCTCCCCTGCGGTGCGGTGGCTGCTTGTGCTGCGGGCCGTCGAAGGCGTGGGTTTTCTGCTGACCGTCATGCCGGGCCCGGGCTTGATCCGCGCCTTGACGCCTCCGGGCGCCGACAAGGCCGCGCTGGGGCTCTGGGGCGCCTACATGCCGCTCGGCGTTGCGCTGGCGCTGTTGGTTGGGCCGGCCCTGATCGGCTGGGGCGGATGGCCTGACTGGTGGTGGGCGCTGTCGGTGGTTTCGGCCGTGGCCGCGCTCTGGCTCTGGCTGGCGGTGCCGGCCGACCGGCTGCGCCCGGCCGCTGCGGGCGGCGCTTCGACGGCCTGGTCGTCCCGGCTGCGCGCCACGGTGGGTGCGCGCGCGCCCTGGCTGGTCGCGCTGACCTTCGCCGTCTACTCCGCCCAATGGATGGCGGTGATCGGCTTTCTTCCGGCCATCTATGCCGGCGCCGGCGTGCCGTCCGGCTGGAATGCCTTGCTGACCGCGCTGGCAGCCGCCATGAACATCGTCGGCAACATTGCCGGCGGCCGCTGGCTGCAGCGCGGCGTGGCGCCCGAGCGGCTGCTCCAATGGGGCTTCCTCGCGATGGCGCTCGGCGGCGTCGCGGCTTTCGCCCAGGCCGGGCAGGGCGCCGATGCGCTGGGCCTGCCGCCTGCGCTGCGCTACGTCGCGGTCTGCGCCTTCTCGCTGGGCGGGGGCATGGTGCCGGCGACGCTGTTTCTGCTCGGCGTGCGGTTCGCGCCCGGGCCGGCCACGGTGTCCACCACCGTCGGCCTGATGCAGCAGGCCTCCTCGCTGGGCCAGTTTCTGGCGCCGCCGGCGGTCGCCTGGGTGGCGCATCGCGTCGGCGGCTGGCACTGGACCTGGGCGGCCACGCTGGCCTGCTCGCTGGTCGGCATGACGATCGCGCGGCGACTGGGGCGGATTCGCCCTGCGGCGGGGATGGCATGAGCGGCCCGGCGACAATCGGGGCCGCCCAGGCCTGCGCCGACATGCGGCGCTGGCTCGAACGAGCGGTGATCGGCCTGAACCTGTGCCCCTTTGCGAAGGCGGTGCACGTGAAGGGGCAGATCCACTACGCCGTGTACGAACCCGCCGAAGAAGCCGACCTGATGGACGCGCTGCTGGCCGAAGCCAGAGACCTCGCGGCGCTCGACGCCGCCGTGCGCGACACCACCCTTTTGATTGCACCGAACACCTTGGCCGATTTTCTGGATTTCAACGATTTCACGGCGCGTGCCGAGCGCCGGCTCGCCCGCGCAGGTTTCGACGGCGTGTTCCAGCTGGCGAGCTTCCATCCGCAATTCCAGTTCGCCGGCACGGAGCCGGACGACATCGGCAACGCCACCAACCGCGCGCCGTATCCCACGCTGCACCTGCTGCGCGAGGAGAGCGTGGACCGCGCGGTCGATGCGTTTCCCGAGGCGGAAGCGATCTTCGAGCGCAACATCGACACGCTCGAAGCTCTCGGCCCGACGGGCTGGGCGGCGCTCGACGTCGGCCCCGGGAGTGCCAAGCCATGAACACCAGATTCGCCCCCAAGGCGGCAAAGACGAACAAGCTCGCCAAGGCCGACGCCGAGCTGGCCGAAGTGCTGAAGCCTGGCCAGTCGGTGGAGCTGCTCAAGGAGCTGCACATCCTCACCCGCGAGGGCCGGCTCAACCAGGATTCGCGGCGCAAGCTCAAGCAGGTCTACCACCTGTTCCAGTTCATCGAGCAGCTGCTGCGCGAGCTGCCGGAAGAAGGCGCCGGGGCCACGCTGGCCGACCATGGCGCGGGCAAGTCGTACCTGGGCTTCATCATCTATGACCTGTTCTTCCGCGCGCGGCAGGGCGGGCATGTGTACGGCATCGAGACGCGCAGCGAGCTGGTCGAGCGCTCGCGCGCCCTGGCGCAGCGGCTGGGTTTCGGCCGCATGTCGTTCCTGAATCTCACCGTGGCCGAATCCGCGCAGGCGAGCGAGCTGCCTGCGCAGATCGACGTCGTCACCGCGCTGCATGCCTGCGATACGGCCACCGACGACGCCATTGCCTTCGGCCTTGCCAAGAAAGCACGCTGCATGGTGCTGGTGCCCTGCTGCCAGGCCGAGGTGGCCGCCTGCCTGCGCGAGACCAAGGCGCTGGCGCTCTCGCGCACCCCGCTGGCCGAGCTGTGGCGCCATCCGCTGCACACGCGCGAGATCGGCAGCCAGCTCACCAACGTGCTGCGCTGCCTGTATCTGGAAGCCAACGGCTACAGCGTCACCGTCACCGAACTGGTCGGCTGGGAGCACAGCATGAAGAACGAGCTGATCCTGGCGCGCTACACGGGCCAGCGCAAGGCGAGCGCGGCGGCGCGCCTGGGCGAGCTGCTGTCGCAGTTCGGGCTCGACGCGCTGGGCGACACGCGCTTCAAGCTGGGCTGAGCCCCGCGGTGTTCTCTCGGGCGGGACGTGAGGCCAGCAGGGCGGGCAGCTCGTCCCGCGTGGGCCAGGCCACGGTCTTCCAGGGACTGCGCTCGTTTTCGAGCAGTTTCTCCGTCACTGAAGCCAGGAGCTTGCGCCCGACGAAATTGCTGCCCGGCGCGTCGCGTTCGCCCGCGAGGAAGTTGCGTGCGTAGTCGTCCCAGCCGCTGAAACGCTCGACGGCCAGTTCCACGACGGGCACCAGCCAAGCCAGTGCCGTATGGGCTTCCACATGGCCGACTGCCGCCGCGCCCGTGGCGAGGTGGCTGGCGCGGCCGATCCACAGCGCCAGGTCGCCGTCGTTGGGCTGGGAGGGGAGGTCGCCGGCGATGGTTCCCACCGTGGCTTCGGCGCTTTCGCCGTCCGTGACGGAGAAGTCGCGGTCCAGCAGCTTCTTCCAGGGCTCGATCTCCTTGTCTGCAATGCCGATGCACAGCAGATGCACCGCGCTGCGACGGGCTTCCTCGGCCTCCCGCAGGTCGGACGCGAAGGTCTCCCGGTACACGGCCGCCAGCGCCACGGCGAAGTTCTCGAAGCGGGACGAGGCGGCGAGGCGCGCGTCCAGCGCCGCACCGGTTTCCTGCAGCTTCGCCTCGCGCTCGGCGGCTTCCTGCGCCAGTTCGGCCCTTCCCTCCGCCATGCCTTCCTTCACCGAATCGATCAATTCCTTGAAAAGCTTGAACATTCGCGGCTCCCACCAATTGTTTGTAAACGGGCCGCTTAGCATACAAGTCCCGAGCGTCAACACCATCCATGGCCCGTCTTCCCCGTCTCACCCTGGCAGGCATGCCGCACCACGTGATCCAGCGCGGCAACAACCGCCAGCCGATCTTCGTGGACCGGGCGGACCACGAGAAGCTGCTCGCGCTGATGGCCGAGAACGCCGTGCGCTTCCGCGTCGCGGTGCATGCGTACGTGCTGATGGACAACCACTTCCACCTGCTGGCGACGCCCGACAGCACCACCGGCCTGCCGCAGTTCATGCAGTCGGTGGGGCGAAGCTACGTGCGCTATTTCAATGACCGCCACGGCCGCAGCGGCACCCTGTGGGAAGGGCGCTACAGGTCGACGCTGATCCAGACCGAGCGCTACCTGCTGACCTGCATGGCCTACATCGACCTCAACCCGGTGCGGGCCGGCATGGTGGCCGACGCGCGCGACTTTCCCTGGTCCAGCCACGGCCACTACGCGGGGCTGCGGCACGACAAGCTGCTGACGCCGCACCCGTTGTACTGGGAACTCGGCAATACGCCGTTCGCGCGCGAGGCCGCCTATGTCGAGTTGGTGCGCGCCGGCGTACGCATGGCCGACCAGGATGCGCTCACCGAGGCCACCCTGCGCGGCTGGGCGGCGGGCGACGATGATTTTCTGGGCACTTTGCAGAAGTCGACGGAGCGGCGGGTGGTGAAGGCCAAGGCGGGCCGGCCGCCTTCAGGCACCGTTTCCTGAAGCCGGATCGACGCCAAGCCTTTGACCCGTCTCAGGCCTTTGCTACTTTTTTTAATGTGTCCCCAATTAAATTCTGACAAGAAAACTCAAGATTTAATTCGAATCTGACCCCCATTAAAGTGTTTGGCATTCTTTGTGCATCGCAATATGCTCCCTTTCCCTGCGAAAACTGAAGGAGCGCGCCCATGACGACGGCTGCCGAGATTCAACATCTCCAAGAACACGGTCTGTATTCCGGTGCCGACGAGCACGATGCCTGCGGCGTCGGCTTCGTCGCACACATCAAGGGCGAGAAAAGCCATGCCATCGTGCTGCAGGGCTTGAAGATCCTCGAAAACCTCGACCATCGCGGCGCTGTGGGTGCCGACAAGCTGATGGGCGACGGCGCCGGCATCCTGATCCAACTGCCCGACCACCTGTACCGCGAAGAAATGGCGAAGCAGGGTGTCACGCTGCCCCCGCCGGGCGAGTACGGCGTCGGCATGATCTTCCTGCCGAAGGAACACGCTTCGCGCGAAGCCTGCGAACAGGAAATGGAACGCGCCATCAAGGCCGAAGGCCAGGTGCTGCTCGGCTGGCGCGACGTGCCGGTCAACCGCGACATGCCCATGTCGCCCACCGTGCGCGAAAAGGAACCGCTGCTGCGCCAGGTGTTCATCGGCCGCGGCAACGACGTGATCGTGCAGGACGCGCTGGAACGCAAGCTCTACGTGATCCGCAAGACCGCCAGCGCCAACATCCAGCGCCTGAAGCTCAAGCACAGCAAGGAATACTACGTTCCCAGCATGTCGAGCCGCACCGTGGTCTACAAGGGCCTGCTGCTGGCCGACCAGGTCGGCACCTACTACCTCGACCTGCAGGACAAGCGCTGCGTCTCGGCCCTGGGCCTGGTGCACCAGCGCTTCTCCACCAACACCTTCCCCGAGTGGCCGCTGGCCCACCCGTACCGCTACGTCGCCCACAACGGCGAAATCAACACGGTCAAGGGCAACTACAACTGGATGAAGGCCCGCGAAGGCGTGATGTCCTCGCCCGTGCTGGGCGCCGACCTGCAGAAGCTCTACCCGATCAGCTTCGCCGGCCAGTCCGACACCGCCACCTTCGACAACTGCCTCGAGCTGCTGACGATGGCCGGCTACCCCATCAGCCAGGCCGTGATGATGATGATTCCCGAGCCCTGGGAACAGCACGCCACCATGGATCCGCGCCGCCGCGCGTTCTATGAGTACCACGCCGCCATGCTCGAGCCCTGGGACGGCCCGGCCTCCATCGTGTTCACCGACGGCCGCCAGATCGGCGCCACGCTCGACCGCAACGGCCTGCGTCCCTCGCGCTACTGCGTGACCGACGACGACCTGGTCATCATGGCCTCCGAATCGGGCGTGCTGCCCGTGCCCGAGCAGAAGATCGTGCGCAAGTGGCGCCTGCAGCCCGGCAAGATGTTCCTGATCGACCTGGAACAGGGCCGCATGATCGACGACGAGGAGGTCAAGGCCAACCTCGCCAACAGCAAGCCCTACAAGCAGTGGATCGAAAACCTGCGCATCAAGCTCGACAGCGTCAAGGCCGAGCCGGTCTCCGCGCCGCTCTCGCAAGTCGCGCTGCTCGACCGCCAGCAGGCCTTCGGCTACACCCAGGAAGACATCAAGTTCCTGATGAGCCCGATGGCGCAGGCCGGCGAAGAGGGCATCGGCTCCATGGGCAACGACAGCCCGCTGGCCGTTCTCTCCAGCAAGAACAAGCCGCTGTACAACTACTTCAAGCAGCTGTTCGCGCAGGTGACGAACCCGCCGATCGACCCGATCCGCGAAGCCATCGTGATGTCGCTGGTGTCCTTCATCGGCCCCAAGCCCAACCTGCTGGACATCAACCAGGTCAACCCGCCGATGCGGCTCGAAGTGAGCCAGCCGATCCTCGACTTCGCCGACATGGCGAAGCTGCGCGACATCGGCAAGTACACGCAGGGCAAGTTCAAGAGCTACGTGCTCGACATCACCTACCCGCTCGCGTGGGGCGACGAAGGCGTCGAAGCCAAGCTGGCCTCGCTGTGCGCCGAAGCGGTGGACGCCATCAAGGGCGGCCACAACATCCTGATCATCAGCGACCGCGGCGTGAGCCCGACGCAGGTGGCCATTCCCGCCGTGCTGGCGCTGTCGGCCGTGCACCAGTACCTGGTTCGCGAAGGCCTGCGCACCACGGCCGGCCTGGTGGTCGAGACCGGCTCGGCGCGCGAAGTGCATCACTTCGGCGTGCTGGCCGGCTACGGCGCGGAAGCCGTGCACCCCTACCTCGCCATGGAAACGCTGGTGGCCATGCATGCCGACCTGCCGGGCGAGCTGAGCGCCGACAAGGCGGTCTACAACTACGTCAAGGCCATCGGCAAGGGCCTGTCGAAGATCATGTCGAAGATGGGTGTCAGCACCTACATGAGCTACTGCGGCGCCCAGCTGTTCGAAGCCATCGGCCTGAACAGCGAGACGGTCAACAAGTACTTCACCGGCACCGCCAGCCGCGTGGAAGGCATCGGCGTCTTCGAGATCGCCGAGGAAGCCATCCGCATGCACAAGGCGGCCTTCGGCGACGACCCGGTGCTCGCCAACATGCTCGACGCCGGCGGCGAATACGCCTGGCGCACGCGCGGCGAGGAGCACATGTGGACGCCCGACGCCATCGCCAAGCTGCAGCACAGCACGCGCGCCAACAACTGGAACACGTACAAGGAATACGCCCAGCTCATCAACGACCAGAACCGCCGCCACCTCACGCTGCGCGGCCTGTTCGAGTTCAAGATCGACCCCGCCAAGGCCATTCCGGTCGACGAGGTCGAAGCTGCGTCCGAAATCGTGAAGCGCTTCGCCACCGGCGCGATGTCGCTCGGCTCGATCAGCACCGAGGCGCACTCGGTGCTGGCCGTGGCCATGAACCGCATCGGCGGCAAGAGCAACACCGGCGAAGGCGGTGAAGACCCCGCGCGCTACCGCAACGAACTCAAGGGCATCCCGATCAAGCAGGGCGACACGCTCAAGAGCGTGATCGGCGCGGCCAACGTCGAGGTCGACATGCCGCTGCGCGACGGCGACTCGCTGCGCTCGCGCATCAAGCAGGTCGCGTCGGGCCGCTTCGGCGTCACGGCCGAGTACCTGCATTCGGCCGACCAGATCCAGATCAAGATGGCACAGGGTGCCAAGCCGGGCGAGGGCGGCCAGCTGCCGGGCGGCAAGGTCACCGAGTACATCGGCAAGCAGCGTTATGCGGTGCCGGGCGTGGGCCTGATCTCGCCGCCGCCGCACCACGACATCTACTCGATCGAAGACCTGGCACAGCTGATTCACGACCTGAAGAACACCGCGCCGCACGCCAGCATCAGCGTGAAGCTGGTGAGCGAGATCGGCGTGGGCACCATCGCCGCGGGCGTCGCCAAGTGCAAGAGCGACCACGTCGTGATCGCCGGCCATGACGGCGGCACGGGCGCATCGCCCTGGTCGTCCATCAAGCATGCGGGCAGCCCGTGGGAAATCGGCCTGGCCGAGACGCAGCAGACGCTGGTGCTCAACCGCCTGCGCAGCCGCATCCGCGTGCAGGCCGACGGCCAGATGAAGACCGGCCGCGACGTCGCCATCGGCGCGCTGCTGGGCGCCGACGAGTTCGGCTTTGCCACGGCGCCGCTGGTGGTCGAGGGCTGCATCATGATGCGCAAGTGCCACCTGAACACCTGCCCGGTGGGCGTGGCCACGCAAGACCCGGTGCTGCGCAAGAAGTTCTCCGGCAAGCCCGAGCATGTCGTCAACTACTTCTTCTTCGTTGCCGAAGAAGTGCGCCAGATCATGGCCCAGCTGGGCATCCGCAAGTTCGACGACCTGATCGGCCGTGCCGACCTGCTCGACATGCGCAAGGGCATCGAGCACTGGAAGGCCTCGGGCCTCGACTTCAGCCGCCTGTTCGCGCTGCCGAGCGTGCCAGCCGACGTGCCGCGCTTCCATGTCGAGAACCAGGACCACGGCCTGGACAAGGCGCTCGACGTGAAGCTCATCGAGAAGTCGCGCCCCGCCATCGAGAAGGGCGAGAAGGTGCAGTTCATCGAGGTGGCGCGCAACGTCAACCGCTCGGTGGGCGCCATGCTCTCGGGCGCGCTGACCAAGGTGCATCCGCAGGGCCTGCCCGACGACTCGATCCGCATCCAGCTCGAAGGCACGGGCGGCCAGTCGTTCGGCGCCTTCCTGGCGCGCGGCATCACGCTGTACCTGATCGGCGACGCCAACGACTACACCGGCAAGGGCCTCTCGGGCGGCCGCGTGGTGGTTCGACCCAGCCTCGACTTCCGCGGCGAAGCGGTACGCAACACCATCGTCGGCAACACCGCGCTGTACGGCGCGACCACCGGCGAGGCCTACCTGTGCGGCGTGGCCGGCGAGCGCTTCGCGGTGCGCCTGTCGGGCGCCACGGCGGTCATCGAAGGCACCGGCGACCACGGCTGCGAATACATGACCGGCGGGACGGTGGCCGTGCTCGGCAAGACGGGCCGCAACTTCGCGGCCGGCATGAGCGGCGGCGTCGCCTTCGTGTACGACGAGGACGGCCAGTTCGCCTCGCGCTGCAACCTCTCGATGGTGTCGCTCGACAAGGTGCTGACCTCGGCCGAGCAGACCGCGAGCGTGCACCGCAAGATCTGGCACGGCGGCGAGACCGACGAAGCCCAGCTCAAGAAGCTGCTCGAAGAGCACCATCGCTGGACCGGCAGCAAGCGCGCGCGCGAGCTGCTCGACAACTGGGCCGTGTCGCGCACCAAGTTCGTGAAGGTGTTCCCGAACGAATACAAGCGCGCGCTGGCCGAGCTGCACGACCGCAAGGTCGAGCTCACCAGCACCGGCAACAACGCGCACATCGGCCTCGAGCCGCATGCGCTGACGGCCCCCGCACCGCAAACGGCCCCGGCTTCGGTCTGAGCGCCCACGAGTACAGAGAACAAAGGAAAGCACGATGGGAAAGATCACCGGCTTCATGGAGCATGAGCGCATCGAAGAGGGCTACAAGCCCGTTGACGAGCGCGTCAAGCACTACAAGGAATTCGTCGTCGGCCTGAACGCCGAGCAGGCCAAGGTGCAGGGTGCGCGCTGCATGGACTGCGGCACGCCGTTCTGCAACAGCGGCTGCCCGGTCAACAACATCATTCCGGACTTCAACGACCTGGTGTACCGCAACGACTGGCAGAACGCCTTCGCGGTGCTCGACTCGACCAACAACTTCCCCGAGTTCACCGGCCGCATCTGCCCCGCGCCCTGCGAGGCGGCCTGCGTGCTCAACGTGAACGACGACGCGGTCGGCATCAAGTCGCTGGAGCACGCGATCATCGACCGTGCCTGGGACGAAGGCTGGGTGGCGCCGCGCGTCGCCAAGCACAAGACCGGCAAGAAGGTGGCCGTGGTGGGCGCGGGCCCGGCCGGCATGGCGGCTGCGCAGCAACTGGCGCGTGCCGGCCACGACGTGACGCTGTTCGAGAAGAACGACCGCATCGGCGGCCTGCTTCGCTACGGCATTCCCGACTTCAAGATGGAGAAGTCGCATATCGACCGCCGCGTGGAGCAGATGAAGGCCGAAGGCGTGGTGTTCCGCACCGGCGTGATGGTCGGCGCCGCGAAAGACCCGCTGGGCAAGGGCTCCAAGGTCACGAACCTGGCCAAGGAAACCGTCACGCCCGAGCAGCTGCAGAAAGAGTTCGACGCCGTGCTGCTCACCGGCGGCGCCGAGCAGTCGCGCGACCTGCCGGTGCCCGGCCGCGACCTCGACGGCATCCATTTCGCGATGGAGTTCCTGCCGCAGCAGAACCGCGTCAACGCGGGCGACAAGGTCAAGGGCCAATTGCGCGCCGACGGCAAGCACGTCATCGTCATCGGCGGCGGCGACACCGGCTCCGACTGCGTGGGCACCAGCAACCGCCACGGCGCCGTGAGCGTCACGCAGTTCGAGCTGATGCCCCAGCCGCCCGAAGAAGAAAACCGCCCGCTGACCTGGCCCTACTGGCCGATCAAGCTGCGCACCAGCTCCAGCCATGAAGAGGGCTGCGAGCGCGAGTTCGCCATCTCCACCAAGGAATTCATCGGCGAGAAGGGCAAGGTCACCGGCCTGAAGACCGTTCGCGTCGAATGGAAGGACGGCAAGATGCAGGAAGTCGCCGGCAGCGAGCAGGTGCTCAAGGCCGACCTCGTGCTGCTGGCCATGGGCTTCGTGAGCCCCGTGGCCACCGTGCTCGACGCCTTCGGCGTGGAGAAGGATGCACGCGGCAACGCCAAGGCGACGGTCGACTTCATCGGCGGCTATGCCACCAACGTACCGAAGGTTTTTGCCGCCGGCGACATCCGCCGCGGGCAGTCGCTGGTTGTGTGGGCGATTCGCGAAGGCCGTCAAGCCGCGCGGTCGGTGGATGAGTTTCTGATGGGATTCAGCTACTTGCCGCGCTGAATTTTGTTTCAGTTTCGTGGTCGCCGTCGCGGCCCCGTTATCATCCGCTGCAAAACCGCATGCCGGGATGCTTGAAAGGGCGCCCGGCTTTTTTATTGAGATGGACCCTGCTACACAGCCACATCCTTTCGTAGAGTTTCGCGACGTCACGTTCGGCTACGGTGCGCGCGCCATCCTCGACGGCGTGTCCTTCAGTGTGCCGCGCGGCAAGGTGACGGCGCTCATGGGCGCTTCGGGTGGCGGCAAGACCACGGTCCTGCGGTTGATCGGCGGGCAGCAGCGCGCACAGCGCGGCGCGGTCCTTTTCGATGGTCAGGATGTCGTCAGGTTCGACGCGAAGGCGCTCTATGCGGCGCGTCGGCGCATGGGCATGCTCTTCCAGTTCGGCGCGCTGTTCACCGACATGAGCGTGTTCGACAACGTGGCTTTCCCGCTGCGTGAGCACACACAACTCTCCGAAGCGCTGGTACGCGACATCGTGCTCATGAAGCTCGACGCGGTCGGCCTGCGCGGTGCGCGCGACCTGATGCCCAGCGAGGTCTCGGGCGGCATGGCGCGCCGCGTGGCGCTGGCACGCGCGATCGCGCTGGACCCCGACCTCGTGATGTACGACGAGCCCTTCGCCGGGCTGGACCCGATCTCGCTCGGCACCGCCGCGCGGCTGATCCGGCAGCTCAACGACACGCTCGGGCTCACCAGCATCATCGTGTCGCACGACCTGGAGGAGACCTTCCGCATCGCCGATCACGTGATCATCCTGGCCAACGGCGGCATCGCGGCGCAGGGCGCGCCCGACGACGTGCGCAACAGCGACGATCCGCTGGTGCACCAGTTCGTGAATGCGCTGCCCGACGGGCCGGTTCGTTTCCACTACCCCGGCGTCAGCATCGAAGCCGATTTCGGCAATGTCGAAGGGGGCCGCTCATGAGTTGGTGGAAGCCTGCCGATGTCGGCTTTGCGGTGCGCAGCCATCTGGCCAACCTGGGCCACGGCGCGAAGCTCTTCATGCGCCTGGTCGGCCCCGGCGCGCGGATCATGCGGCGCTTCGGCCTGGTGCGCGACCAGATCCATTTCCTGGGCAACTACTCGCTCGCCATAATCGGCGTGTCGGGGCTCTTCGTGGGATTCGTGCTGGGGCTGCAGATGTATTACGCGCTGCAGCGGTACGGATCGTCCGAGGCGCTGGGCCTGCTGGTCACGCTGAGCCTGGTGCGCGAATTGGGCCCCGTGGTGGCGGCGCTGCTGTTCACCGGGCGCGCCGGTACTTCCCTCACCGCAGAAATCGGCCTCATGAAGGCCGACGAGCAGCTGAGCGCCATGGAAATGATGGCGGTCGATCCGGTGCAGCGCATCCTTGCGCCGCGTTTCTGGGCCGGCGTCATCACCATGCCCTTGCTGGCGGCGGTGTTCAGCGCGGTCGGCATCATGGGCGGCTACGTGGTGGGCGTGCTGATGCTGGGCGTCGACCCGGGCGCGTTCTGGGGCCAGATGCAGGGCGGCGTCGATGTGTGGCGCGACGTCGGCAACGGCGTCATCAAGAGCATCGTGTTCGGCTTCACCGTCACTTTCATCGCGCTGCTGCAGGGCTACGAGGCCCAGCCCACGCCCGAGGGCGTTTCGCGGGCGACCACCAAAACTGTGGTCACGGCGTCGTTGGCGGTACTGGGGCTCGATTTCCTGCTCACCGCCATGATGTTCAGTATCTAAAAGGGGCCGGGCCCCAATCGTTCTAGAGAGTGCAAACCATGCAACGTTCCAACAACGACATCTGGGTCGGCCTGTTCGTCCTGATCGGCGCGGCTGCGCTGCTGTTCCTCGCTCTGCAGTCGGCCAACCTGCTGAGCCTGAACTTCCAGAAGACCTACTCGGTGACGGCGCGCTTCGACAACATCGGCGGGCTCAAGCCCCAGACCGCGGTCAAGAGCGCCGGCGTGGTGGTCGGCCGCGTGGAGTCGATCTCCTTCAACGACAAGACCTTTCAGGCCAACGTAACACTGGCTTTGCAAAACCGTTACAGTTTTCCCAAGGACAGCTCTCTGAAGATCCTGACCAGTGGCCTGCTCGGCGAGCAGTACATCGGGATCGAGGCGGGCGCCGACGACAAGAACCTGCAGGCAGGCGACACCATCACCGCGACCCAGTCGGCCGTGGTGCTGGAGAACCTGATCAGTCAGTTCCTGTACAGCAAGGCGGCGGAAGGTAATACCTCGTCGGCCGGAACAGCCAACAAAAAATGAAAACACGATCAAATCTGTCAAGCCCCGTGCACCGCATGGGTAGCGGCCTGCGCTGGGCAAGTGCCGCAGCGGTCCTCGCGTTCGTGGCCGGATGCGCCACCGGCCCCAATGCCAACCCGGCCGACCCGCTCGAGCCGTTCAACCGCGGTGTCACCCGCTTCAACGACACCGTCGACGACGCGGTGCTCGTCCCGGTAGCCACGGCCTACCAGAAGGTGCTGCCCTCCATGGTGCGTACCGGGGTGAACAACTTCTTCGGCAACATCGGCGACGTCTGGAGCCTGGCCAACAACGTGGCCCAGCTCAAGCTGCAGGACAGCGCGGAAACCTTCATGCGCCTGAACGTCAATACGTTCTTCGGCCTTGGCGGCCTGCTGGATGTCGCGACCGAAGCGGGCATTCCCCGCCACGAGAAAGACTTCGGCCAGACGCTCGGCTACTGGGGCGTGGCCCCCGGCCCCTACCTCGTGCTGCCGCTGCTGGGCCCGTCCACCGTGCGCGACGCTGCGGCCAAGCCGCTGGATTTCTGGGGCGACCCGGTGAACCACATTCACGACGTTGCCTGGCGCAATTCGCTGACGGTGCTGGACGTGGTCGACACCCGTTCCCAGTACCTGCGGGCCGGCCGCCTGCTCGGCGACGCGGCGCTCGACAAGTATTCGTTCACGCGTGACGCTTTCCTGCAGCGCCGCCAAAGCCAGATCTACGACGGCAACCCGCCTGACGACGGCGCCGGAAAGTAAGCGTGCGGCGCGCTCGGGAGGCTGAGCTGCTTGCATCCGGTTGCAAGGCTTCACCTCCCGGACAGGAACCCGGTAGGCGCCGTGCCGCTCGAACCCGTTCTTGTCTGTGCACACCGCTGCTTTGACGTGCTTCGCAGATTTTCAAACTTGATTGAGGGACTCTCCATGAACAACAAGACCTTGCAACGACGCGATCTCGGCCGCCTGGTGCTGGCCGGCGCCCTGCTGTTCGGTGCCGCTGTCGCCTTCGTGCAGCCCGCGCGCGCAGCCGACGAAGCGCCCGATGCGCTCGTCAAGCGCCTCTCGACCGACGTGCTCGAGACCATCAAGTCCGATACCAGCATCAAGTCGGGTGACGTGAACAAGATCATGGTGCTGGTCGACAGCAAGATCATGCCCAACGTCAACTTCCAGCGCATGACGGCCTCGGCCGTCGGCCCGGCTTGGCGCACCGCCACGCCGGAGCAGCAAAAGCGCCTGCAGGACGAGTTCAAGACCCTGCTGGTGCGCACCTATGCCGGCGCGCTCGACCAGGTGACCGACCAGACCGTCACCGTTCGCCCGTTCCGCGGCTCGCCAAGCGACACCGACGTGCTGGTGCGTACCGAGGTCACGGGCCGTGGCGACCCGGTCCAGCTGGACTACCGCCTTGAAAAGACCCCCGGCCAGGGCGCCGGCTGGAAGGTCTACAACCTGAACGTGCTGGGCGTGTGGCTGGTCGATACCTACCGCACCCAGTTCGCGCAGGAAATCAACAAGAGCGGCATCGACGGCCTGATCGCCGCGCTGGCCGCGCGAAACAAGGGCAACGCCAAGGGCTGAGGGCCGAGCGATGCTGGTCCTGCCCACCCGGCTCACCCATGACGAGGCCCCCGCCTGCATGCGCATGCTGCAGCAGGGGCTGAAGGGCCAGACCGATTCGTCTTCCACCGTGGTGGACGCGAGCGCGCTGGCCCAGTTCGATTCGTCGGCGCTGGCCGTGCTGCTGGAGTGCCGCCGCGAATCGAGCGCGCTGGGCCGGGGGTTCTCGGTCAAGGGCCTCTCCCCGCGGCTGCGCGAACTGGCCACCCTGTACGGCGTTGCGGGCCTTTTGCCCGCCGCGCCCTGAAAAAGTAACAGCCCCGTAAAATCGCGGGCTCCCATGCCCGCGATCTCATTCCAATCGGTCTCCAAGACCTACCCCCCCTCCAAACAGCAGAAAGCCCAAGGCAAGCAAGGGCTGAAGGCTGTCGACGAGGTCAGCTTCCAGATCGAACCGGGCGAATTCTTCGGCCTGCTCGGTCCCAACGGCGCCGGCAAGACGTCCCTGATCAGCATGCTCGCGGGGCTCTCGCGTCCCACGTCGGGTGCCATCAGCGTCCACGGCTTCGACGTGCAGCGCGACTTCGCGCAGGCCCGCCGCCAGCTGGGCATCGTGCCGCAGGAGCTGGTGTTCGACCCCTTCTTCAACGTGCGCGAGTCGCTGCGCATCCAGTCGGGCTACTTCGGCATCAAGAACAACGAGGCCTGGATCGACGAGCTGCTGCAGAGCCTGGGCCTCGCCGACAAGGCCACGGCCAACATGCGCCAGCTCTCCGGCGGCATGAAGCGCCGGGTGCTGGTGGCGCAGGCGCTGGTGCACAAGCCGCCGGTGATCGTGCTCGACGAGCCCACCGCCGGCGTCGACGTCGAACTGCGCCAGACGCTCTGGCAGTTCGTCGCCAGGCTCAACAAGCAGGGCAGCACCGTGCTGCTCACCACCCATTACCTGGAAGAGGCCGAGGCGCTGTGCAGCCGCATCGCCATGCTCAAGCTGGGCCGCGTGATCGCGCTGGCCCGCACCAGCGAACTGCTGAAATCGGCTGCGAGCAACGTGCTGCGGTTCAAGACCGACGCCATGCTGCCCTGGGAGATCGCGAAGAACGCGCGCATCACCGGGCGCATCGTGCAGCTGCCGGCGCAGAACGCCCATGAAGTCGAACAACTGCTGGCCGCGATCCGCGAAGCCGGCGTCGCGGTGGAAGACGTGGAAATGCGCAAGGCCGACCTGGAAGACGTGTTCATCGACCTGATGGCGGGCGAGCAGACCCCGCTGGAGGTTGCAAGATGATGGCGGTAACCGGTTGGCGCGCGCTGCTCTACAAGGAAACGCTGCGCTTCTGGAAGGTCGGCTTCCAGACCGTCGGCGCGCCGGTGCTCACCGCGCTGCTTTACCTCATGGTGTTCGGCCATGTGCTCGAGGGCCGCGTGACGGTCTACGGCACGGTCGGCTACACGGCCTTTCTGGTGCCTGGCCTCGTGATGATGAGCGTGCTGCAGAACGCCTTCGCCAACAGCTCTTCGTCGATCATCCAGAGCAAGATCATGGGCAACCTGGTGTTCGTGCTGCTCACGCCGCTGTCGCACTGGGGCTGGTTCTTCGCCTACGTGGGCTCGTCGATCATCCGCGGGCTGGCCGTGGGGCTGGGCGTGTTCCTGGTGACCATGCTCTTCGCAGTGCCCGACTTCGTGGCGCCGCTGTGGATCATCGTGTTCGCGCTGCTGGGCGCGGCCATGCTGGGCACGCTGGGCCTCATCGCCGGCCTCTGGGCCGAGAAGTTCGACCAGATGGCGGTGTTCCAGAATTTCCTGATCATGCCCATGACCTTCCTGTCGGGCGTGTTCTATTCGATCGGCTCGCTGCCGCCTTTCTGGCAGAAGGTGAGCCACCTGAACCCGTTCTTCTACATGATCGACGGCTTCCGCTACGGCTTCTTCGGCGTCAGCGACGCCTCGCCGTGGCTGAGCCTGGGCATCGTCGGCACCGCCTGGCTGGTGGTGAGCGCCATTGCCGTCCACCTGCTGCGCATCGGCTACAAGATCCGTAGCTGAGCGCCTCTTCCCCAAAATCCCATGACCGCCGAACAACTCCAGGCCCTGATCCAGTCCCATCTCCCATGCGAGCACATCACGCTCGAGGGCGACGGCCGGCATTGGTACGCCACCATCGTCTCGGCCGAATTCGAGGGCAAGCGCTCGATCCAGCGCCATCAGCGGGTCTACGCCACCCTCGGTGCGAAAATGCACACCGACGAGGTGCACGCGCTTTCGATGAAGACCTACACGCCGGCCGAATGGGCGGCAGTGGAAAAATAACTTTCCGGCCCTGGCGGCCCCTGATTTCGCTGGAATTTCGATGGACAAACTTCTGATTCGCGGCGGGCGAGAGCTCCGCGGCGAAGTACTCATTTCCGGCGCCAAGAACGCCGCGCTGCCCGAGCTGTGCGCTGCGCTGCTGACCGACCAGCCCGTGGTGCTGCACAACGTGCCGCGCCTGCAGGACGTGTCGACCATGCTCAAGCTGGTCCGCAACATGGGCGTGACCGCCGAGCGAGACGACAACGGCACCGTGCGCCTGGACGCCGCCGACCTGACCAAGCCCGAGGCGCCCTACGAGCTCGTGAAGACCATGCGCGCCTCCGTGCTGGCCCTGGGCCCGCTGCTGGCGCGCTTCGGCCATGCCAGGGTGTCGCTGCCGGGCGGCTGCGCCATCGGGTCGCGGCCGGTCGACCAGCACATCAAGGGCCTGCAGGCCATGGGCGCCGAGATCGTGGTCGAGCACGGCTACATGGTCGCCCGCCTGCCGGAGGGCCGCACCCGCCTGAAGGGCGCGCGCATCCTGACCGACATGGTCACCGTCACCGGCACCGAGAACTTCCTCATGGCGGCCGCGCTGGCCGAGGGCGATACGCTGCTCGAGAACGCTGCCCAGGAGCCCGAGATCGTCGACCTGGCCGAAATGCTGATCCGCATGGGCGCGAAGATCGAAGGCCACGGCACCAGCCACATCCGCATCCAGGGCGTCGAGAAGCTGCACGGCTGCGAGCATGCCGTGGTGGCCGACCGCATCGAGGCCGGCACCTTCCTGTGCGCCGTGGCGGCCACCGGCGGCGAGGCTTTCCTGCGCCATGCGCGCGGCGACCACCTCGACGCCGTGATCGACAAGCTGCGCGACGCCGGCTGCACCGTGGCCTGCGAAAAAGACGGCGTGCGCATCGGCTCCAGGGGCCCTGCCTACGAACACCTGAAGGCGCAGAGCTTCAGCACCACCGAATACCCGGGCTTCCCCACCGACATGCAGGCCCAGTTCATGGCCCTGAACGTGATCGCGCGCGGCGCCTCGATGGTCACCGAGACCATCTTCGAGAACCGCTTCATGCACGTGAACGAGATGGTGCGCCTGGGCGCCCACATCCACGTCGAAGGCAAGGTCGCGATGGTCACCGGCGTGCCGCAATTGTCGGGCGCCACCGTGATGGCCACAGACCTGCGCGCTTCCGCCAGCCTCGTCATTGCCGGCCTCGTGGCCGAGGGCGAGACGCTGGTCGACCGCATCTATCACCTGGACCGGGGCTACGACCGCATGGAATCCAAGCTGCGCGGCCTCGGCGCCGACATCGAACGCGTGACGGGAGCCGCCGCATGATCACATTGGCGCTTTCCAAGGGCCGCATCTTCGAAGAGACGATGCCCCTGCTGGCCGCGGCCGGCATCGAGGTCACCGAAGACCCCGAGAAGTCGCGCAAGCTGATTCTCGAAACCACCCGGCCCGACGTGCGCGTGGTGCTGGTGCGCGCCTCCGACGTGCCCACCTACGTGCAGTACGGCGGCGCCGACCTCGGCGTGACCGGGCTCGACGTGCTGCTGGAGAACGGCAACCAGGGCATGTACCAGCCGCTCGACCTGCGCATCGCCGCCTGCCGCCTGAGCGTGGCCGTGCGCGCCGACTACGACTACGCCTCCGCCGTGAAGCAGGGCTCCCGCCTGCGCGTGGCCACCAAGTACGTGGGCCTGGCACGCGACTTCTTCGCCAGCAAGGGCGTGCACGTCGATCTGATCAAGCTCTACGGCAGCATGGAGCTGGCGCCGCTGACCGGGCTGGCCGACGCCATCGTCGACCTGGTCTCCACCGGCAACACGCTCAAGGCCAACCACCTCGTCGAGGTAGAACGCATCATGGACATCAGCGCGCGCCTGGTGGTGAACCAGGCGGCGCTCAAGCTCAAGCGCGAGCCGATCCGCCACATCATCGACGCGTTCGCGTCGGCCATTCCGTCCTCCTGAAACCCACGAAACCCACGCCCATGACTCTGAAAGCAGCCCCCGCCCGACTGTCCACGACTTCAGCCAGCTTCGACGCTGAATTCAAGGCGCGGCTGCATTGGTCCGCGGACGACGACGCGGCCATCGAGAAGGTCGTGGCCGACATCCTGGCCGACGTGCAGAAGCGGGGCGACGAGGCGGTGCTGGAGTACACCCGCCGCTTCGACGGGCTCGGCGCGGCTGCCGTGTCGGAGCTCGAGCTGACGCAAGCCGATTTCAAGGAAGCCTTCGATTCGCTGCCTGAAGACCAGCGCGCTGCGCTGCAAGCCGCGGCCGACCGTGTGCGCAGCTATCACGAGGCGCAGAAGAAGGCCAGCGGCGAAAGCTGGAGCTATCGCGACGTGGACGGCACGCTGCTGGGCCAGAAGGTCACGCCGCTGGACCGCGTCGGCATCTACGTGCCCGGCGGCAAGGCGGCCTATCCGTCCAGCCTGCTGATGAACGCGATCCCGGCGCATGTGGCCGGCGTCGGCGAAATCATCATGGTCGTGCCGACGCCTGTGAAGGGCAGCGTTGCGACCGGCGGCTCCGGCGGCGAATCGTCGACGAAAGGCGAGCGCAACGTGCTGGTGCTCGCCGCCGCCTACGTGGCAGGCGTGACGCGCGCTTTCACCATCGGCGGCGCCCAGGCCGTGGCCGCGCTGGCCTACGGCACCGCCACCGTTCCCGCCGTCGACAAGATCACCGGCCCCGGCAACGCCTACGTGGCCGCCGCCAAGCGCCGCGTGTTCGGCACCGTGGGCATCGACATGATCGCCGGCCCGAGCGAGATCCTGGTGCTGGCCGACGGCAGCACGCCGCCCGACTGGGTGGCCATGGACCTGTTCAGCCAGGCCGAGCACGACGAACTCGCCCAGAGCATCCTGCTGTGCCCCGACGCGGCCTACATCGACCGCGTGCAGGCCGAGATCGACCGCCTGCTGCCCGCCATGCCGCGCGCGGAAATCATCGCCGCTTCGCTCAACGGCCGCGGCGCACTGATCCACACGAAGAGCATGGAAGAGGCCTGCGAGATCAGCAACCGCATCGCCCCCGAGCACCTCGAAGTGAGCAGCAGCGAGCCCAACCGGTGGGAGCCGCTGCTGCGCCACGCCGGCGCGATCTTCCTCGGTGCCTTCACCAGCGAAAGCCTGGGCGACTACTGCGCCGGTCCCAACCACGTGCTGCCCACCAGCGGCACGGCGCGCTTCTCCAGCCCGCTGGGCGTGTACGACTTCCAGAAGCGCTCCAGCCTGATCGAGGTCAGCGAAGCCGGCGCCCAGGTGCTCGGCCCCGTCGCCGTCACGCTGGCCGAGGGCGAGGGCCTGCAGGCGCACGCAGAGGCCGCGCGCATGCGCCTGCGTAAGATCTGAGGCTCCATGACCCCCCAGGGAGGAGCCAGCAAGATGATTGATCGTCTCCATCGTTCGCGTCTTTTCAAGTTCGCTACCGGCCTCGTCGCCGGCGCGGCATTGCTTGCCGCCTGCAGCCAGATGCCGCAGGCGGTCACCACCAACAGCGCCGCTCCCGCCGCGGCGACCGCGCCGCGGCTCGGCACGCAGTGGGGCGAGGGCCTGGAATCGAAGACCCGCACGGTCGTCGCCAAGCGCCTGTCCGCGCAGCCGGACGACACGGCCTCGCTGGGCTACAACGAAGCAGGTGCCGTGCGCCGGGCGGTGGGCAGCAACCCCGAGCGCCGCCTGAACCTGCTGCTGGCCGACGGCGACGTCGAATGGTCGGTGCTCGACGAGACCGGCAGCCCGCTGCCGCTGCAGCGCGCGCGCCGGGGCAGCGGCGGCGACGACATGTTCCGCCTGGCGGGTGTCGAGGGATCGCGCTACACGCTGCGCTTTCGCAACCTCAGCGAGCGCAGCTACGAGGTGATCGCCACGGTCGACGGCTTGGACGTGCTCAACGGCAGGCCCGGCAGCCTGCGCAACGGCGGCTACGTGCTGGGCCCGATGCAGGCGCTGACCATCGAGGGCTTCCGCAAGAGCGAGAGCGAGGTCGCCGCCTTCCGCTTCGTCACGCCGGGGCGCGCCTATGCCGCCAACACGGAAGCCGGCGACGTGCGCAACATCGGCGTGATCGGCGCCGCGCTGTTCGAGCTGGAACAGCGCGACGTGCCGCGCCGCCAGCGCCGCGACGCATCGCCGCAGCAGCAGCCCAGCGCCTTCCCGGCCGACGGCAGCTACGCGCCGCCGCCGCGCTATCGCCAGTGACGCCATGAAACGTGCCGCCTTCCTGCTGATCGCGCTGGCCACGGCCGCCTGCGCCCAGGCCATGAGCATCCGCGAACTGCGCACGCTCGAGGCCACCGAGAAAGACGGCAAGGCCTACGCCGGCTACTACCTCGTGGGTGTGCTGGAGGGCCTGCGCGAAGGCGTCGAATCGTCGCAGCGCAATGGGCTCAAGCCCGTGTTCTGCGTCGAGGGGCGCCGCCTCGAGCCTTCCATGGCCCGCTCGCTCTACCAGACCGAGCTCACCCGCAACGCCGACAGTTACGAAGCCGACATGCCAGTGCAACTGGTCATGGCCGGCGCCCTGAAGAACAGCTACCGCTGCACCAAATGACCGCTCCCGAATCCGCCCGCCCGCCGCTCGACCGCATCCGCAGCGACGTGCGGTCCATGCATGCCTACGCGGTTCAGGACGCGCGCGGCCTCGTCAAGCTCGACGCAATGGAAAACCCCTTCGGCCTGCCGCCCGCGCTGCAGGCCGAGCTGGGCGCGCGGCTCGGCGCGCTGGCGCTCAACCGCTATCCCGGCGACCGCGGCGCCGATCTGCGGCGCGCGCTGGCGGCCCACGCGCAGATGCCCGAAGGCTTCGCGCTGATGCTGGGCAACGGCTCGGACGAGCTGATCTCGCTGCTGGCCATTGCCTGCGACCTGCCCGGCGCGACGGTGCTGGCGCCGCTGCCCGGCTTCGTCATGTATGCCATGAGCGCGCAGCTGCAGGGCCTGAAGTTCGCCGGCGTGCCGCTCACGGCCGACTTCGAGCTCGACGAGGCCGCCATGCTGGCCGCCATCGCGCGAGAAAAGCCCGCCATCGTCTACCTGGCCTACCCGAACAACCCGACCGCCAATCTCTGGAACGACGCCGTCCTGGAGAGAGTCGTCGAGGCCCAGGGCGCGCAGGGCGGCCTGGTGGTGATCGACGAGGCCTACCAGCCCTTCGCCGCCCGCAGCTACATCGACCGCCTGGCGAAGCACGGCCACGTGCTGCTGATGCGCACCCTCAGCAAGTTCGGCCTGGCCGGCATCCGGCTGGGCTACCTCATGGGGCCGGCGGCGCTGGTCGCCGAGATCGACAAGGTGCGCCCGCCCTACAACATCAGCGTGCTCAACTGCGAGTGCGCGCTGTTCGCGCTGGAGCACGCCGAGGTGTTCGAGGCCCAGGCCCGCCAGATCCGAGAGGAGCGCGAGCGCCTCATGACGGGGCTCGGCCGCCTGCCGGGCGTCAGGACCTGGCCCAGCGACGCCAACATGATCCTGCTGCGCGTGCCCGACGCGGCCAAGACCTTCGAAGGCATGAAGGCTCGCGGGGTTCTGGTGAAGAACGTTTCTAAAATGCACGAACTGCTCGCAAACTGCCTGCGCCTCACCGTCGGAACGGCCGACGAGAACGCGCGGATGCTCGCGGCGCTCGAAGCCTCACTATGACCACCCCCACCAGCCAGGACAGCGGCGACCGCATCGCGTCCGTCACCCGCAACACCGCCGAAACGAAGATCACCGTCAGCGTCAACCTCGACGGCACCGGCCGCGCCAAGCTCTCCACCGGCATCGGCTTCTTCGACCACATGCTCGACCAGATCGCCCGCCACGGGCTGATCGACCTCGACATCGACTGCCAGGGCGACCTGCACATCGACGGCCACCACACGGTGGAAGACGTCGGCATCACGCTGGGCCAGGCCGTGGCCAAGGCCATCGGCGACAAGAAGGGCATCCGCCGCTACGGCCACGCCTACGTGCCGCTCGACGAAGCCCTGAGCCGCGTCGTCATCGACTTCTCGGGCCGCCCCGGCTTGGTGATGCACGTGCCCTTCACCAGCGGCATGATCGGCACCTTCGACAGCCAGCTCACCTACGAGTTCTTCCAGGGCTTCGTGAACCACGCCTTCGTCACGCTGCACATCGACAACCTCAAGGGCGTCAATGCGCATCACCAGTGCGAGACCGTGTTCAAGGCCTTCGCGCGCGCCATGCGCGGCGCGCTGGAGCTCGACCCGCGTTCCGCCGGCGTCATTCCCTCGACCAAGGGCTCGCTCTGAACGCGTTCGGCCATCAGCTATGAAATCTGTAGCAAATACCGTCGCCGTCGTCGACTACGGCATGGGCAACCTGCACTCCGTGTCGCAGGCCGTGCGCCATGCGGCCGACCAGGTGGGCGTGGAGGTGTTCGTCACCTCCGACCCCGACGTGGTACGCAAGGCCACCCGCGTGGTGCTGCCGGGGCAGGGCGCCATGCCCGACTGCATGCGCGAGCTGCGCGACTCCGGCCTGCAGGAATCGGTGCTCGAGGCGGCGGCCAGCAAGCCGCTGTTCGGCGTGTGCGTGGGCATGCAGATGATGCTGTCGCGCAGCGACGAGGGCCCGACCGACGGCCTCGGCCTCATACCGGGCGAGGTCGTCAAGTTCGACCTGGCCGGGCGGCTGCAGGCCGACGGCAGCCGCTTCAAGGTGCCGCAGATGGGCTGGAACCAAGTTCGCCAGGCCCGCCCGCATGCGGTGTGGGCGGGTATTCCCGACCTGAGCTACTTCTACTTCGTGCACAGCTTCTACGCCCGTCCGGCCGACGCCGTGCACAGCGTCGGCGAGGCCGACTACGGCGCGAGCTTTACCGCAGCCATTGCACGCGATAACATTTTTGCAACCCAGTTCCACCCGGAGAAGAGTGCGGACCACGGGCTTCAGCTCTACCGAAACTTCCTCCACTGGAATCCATGACATGTTGCTCGCCCCCAGGCTGTGCGGCACTTCGTGTCCGCTTCGCCAACCCCCTGCCGGGGGCGACACCAACGGCCCGGCCAAGCCGGTCCGTGGTGTCCTTGAAAAATTCCGCTCTCTTTTCTTGAACCCTCGCTCCTGCTGACCGGCACCATGCTCCTCATTCCCGCCATTGATCTCAAAGACGGCCACTGCGTTCGCCTCAAACAGGGCGACATGGACCAGTCCACCATCTTCAGCGAAGACCCCGCTGCCATGGCCCGCAAATGGGTCGAGGCCGGCGCGCGGCGGCTGCACCTGGTCGATCTGAACGGCGCCTTCGCGGGCAAGCCGCAGAACCACGCGGCGATCAAGGCGATCCTGAAAGAAGTGGGCGACGACATCCCGGTGCAGCTCGGCGGCGGCATCCGCGACCTCGACACCATCGAGCGCTACATCGACGACGGCCTGCGCTACGTGATCATCGGCACCGCCGCGGTCAAGAACCCGGGCTTCCTGAAAGATGCCTGCAGCGCCTTCGGCGGCCACATCATCGTGGGCCTGGACGCCAAGGACGGCAAGGTCGCCACCGACGGCTGGAGCAAGCTCACGGGCCACGAGGTGGCCGACCTGGGCAAGAAGTTCGAGGACTACGGCGTCGAGTCGATCATCTACACCGACATCGGCCGCGACGGCATGCTCTCGGGCATCAACATCGAGGCCACCGTCAAGCTGGCGCAGGCGCTGACCATTCCGGTGATCGCCTCTGGCGGCCTGTCGAACATGGCCGACATCGACAAGCTCTGCGCGGTCGAGTCCGATGGCGTCGAGGGCGTGATCTGCGGCCGCGCCATCTATTCGGGCGATCTCGACTTCGCCGCCGCGCAGGCCCGCGCGGACGAACTGGCCGCCTGACGCTTTCGCCGCGCAGCGCGTGCTTTCCGCGCTCGCCATCGCCAATTACCGCTCGCTGCGGCAACTGACGGTGCCGCTGGGCCGGCTCACGGTCGTGACCGGGGCCAACGGCAGCGGCAAGTCGAGCGTGTACCGGGCGATGCGGCTCTTGGCCGACATCGCCAACGGCGGGGTGATCCGCTCGCTGGTGCGCGAAGGCGGGCTGTCTTCCACGCTGTGGGCGGGGCCGGAGCGCTTCTCGGCCGCCATGCTGCGCGGGGAACTGCCGGTGCAGGGCACCACGAGCAGCGAGCCGGTCGCGCTCAAGCTCGGCTTTGCCGGCACCACGGCCGAAGACTTCGGCTACGCCATCGACATCGGCCTGCCGCCGCCGGTGCCGTCGACGGCCTTCTCGCACGACCCTGAAATCAAGCACGAGGCCATCTGGAGCGGCCCGCTGCTGCGGCTGTCGACGCAACTGGTCGACCGCAAGGGCGCGGCGCTGCGCCTGCGCGAAGGCAAGGGCTGGCAGGCCGTCGGCCGGCCGATCCCGGCCTTCGCCAGCATGATGACCGAGCACGCCGACCCGCGCGACGCGCCCGAGATGCTCACGCTGCGCGAGCAGATGCGCTCCTGGCGCTTCTACGACCACTTCCGCTCCGACGCCGAGGCACCCGCGCGCCAGCCGCAGCTGGGCACCCGCACGCCGGTGCTGGCCAACGACGGCGCCGACCTGGCCGCGGCGCTGCAGACCATCCGCGAGATCGGCGACGGCGAAGCGCTCGACCGCGCGGTGGAAGACGCTTTTCCGGGTGCCCGCGTGGAGGTGCGCGCCTCCGGCGACCGCTTCGAGACGCTGATGCATCAGCACGGCCTGCTCAGGCCCCTGACGGCCGCCGAACTGTCCGACGGCACGCTGCGCTACCTGCTGTGGATCGCGGCGCTGCTCACGCCGCGTCCGCCCGCGCTGCTGGTGCTCAACGAGCCCGAGACCAGCCTGCACCCCGACTTGCTTCCAGCCCTCGGCCGGCTCATCGCGCAGGCCGCGCGCGGCTCGCAGGTGATCGTGGTGTCGCACGCCGCGCGGCTGATTGCCGCGCTGGAGGAGAGCGACGGCGTGCAGCCGGTGGTGCTGGAGAAACGGTTCGGCGAGACGCGCATCGCCAACCTCGACATGAGCGAGATCCCGCGCTGGGAGTGGCCGGCCCGCTGACGGCGGCCGCCGGGCGAAGGCTTACTCGGCCTTCACCGACATCGTCTGGATGATCGTCTGCAGCTGCGCGCTCATCGGCAGGTCGATGCTTTCCCCGGTCGGCAGCTTGCGCAGGAACCAGCGCTTGTACTGCCGCTCGATCTCGCCGTCTTCCGCCAGCACCTGGAAGGCGTCGACGACGACCTTGTTCAGCTGCGGATCGTCCTTGCGGTACATGATCCCGTAGGGGTCGTAGGAGAGGAAGTCGCCGACCACCTCGTAGCTGGCCCTGGCGGCGTCCTGCGCGATCAGGCCGTAGAGCAGCACGTCGTCGGTCGCGAAGGCATCGGCCTGCCCGCTCTTCACGAGCCCGAACGATTCCGCATGGTCGCGCGCCACCAGCAGGTCGATGCCGAGCTTGAACTTGGCCGACAGGTCGCGCAGCGTCTTCTCGTTGGTGGTGCCGGCCGTCACCGCCACCTTCTTGCCGGCGAGGTCGCGGAACGACTTGATCGGCGAGCCCTTGCGCACCAGCACCTTGGTGCCGGAGACGAACATCGTCGGCGAGAAGCTCACCCGCTTCTGGCGTTCGAGGTTGTTGGTGGTCGAGCCGCACTCCAGGTCGACCTGGCCGTTCACGACCGCGTCGATGCGCGAATCAGAGGTGACGGGCACCCACTTGATGGCCAGGCTCTTGTCCACCGCGTCCTCGATGGCGCTCACCAGCGAGCGGCACAGCTCGATCGAATAGCCGATGGGTTCCTTGCGCGTGTTGAGGAACGAGAACGGCACCGACGACTCGCGGTAGCCGATGGCGATGGTGCCGCTGGCGCGCACCTTGGCCAGCGTGCCGGTGAGTTCCTGCGCCTGGGCGGCAACAGCCGCCGCGGCCAGCGCCACGGCCGCGAACAGCATGCCGATGCGTTTCATGGCGTAACGGCTCATGCGTGCGCCGGGTGGGCGAGGGTGGCGCTGGCCTCCTCGTCGAGCGCCTTGGCGTTGATCTCGGCGTCGCTCTCGGAGAGCAGTTCGCCTTCCCACTTGGCGACCACGGCCGTGGCGATGGAATTGCCCACCGCGTTGGTGGCCGAGCGGCCCATGTCGAGGAAGGTGTCCACGCCCAGGATCAGCAGCAGGCCTGCCTCCGGAATGTCGAAATGGTTCAGGGTGGCGGCAATCACCACCAGCGAGGCGCGCGGCACGCCCGCCATGCCCTTGGAGGTGAGCATCAGGATCAGCAGCATCGTGACCTGCGTGCTGATCGGCATGTGGATGTCGTAGGCCTGGGCGATGAACAGCACGGCGAAGGTGCAGTACATCATCGAGCCGTCGAGGTTGAACGAATAGCCCATCGGCATCACGAAGCTGGAGATCTTGCGCTTGACGCCGAAGCGGTCGAGCGCCTGCAGGATCTTCGGATAGGCCGCCTCGGAGCTCGCGGTGGCAAAGGACAGCAGGAAGGCTTCCTTGATGAGCACCAGCAGCTTGAACACCCGAGGGCCCAGGAACAGGAAGCCCGCCAGCGTCAGCACGCCCCACAGCACGAACAGGCCCAGGTAGAAGTCGCCCATGAACACCGCGAACTTCAGCAGGATGCCCAGCCCGTTCACCGCCACCGTGGCGGCCATGGCCGCCAGCACCGCGAGCGGCGCGAGCTTCATGACGTAGCCGGTGATCTTGAGCATGGCGTGCGACAGCTCCTCGATGGCCGCCACCAGCGTCTTTGCCTTGTCGCCCAGCGAGGCGAGCGCCACGCCGAAGAACATCGAGAACACCACGATCTGCAGGATCTCGTTGTTGGCCATGGCCTCGACGAAGGACTTGGGCACCGTGTGGCTCACGAAGTCCTTCAGCGTGAACTTGGAGGTCGCGAGGTTGGCCGAGGCGCCGATGTCGGGCAGCGGCAGGCCCAGGTTCTCGCCGGGCTTGAGCAGGTTGGCCATGACCAGGCCGATCACCAGCGAGACCAGCGACGCGGTCAGGAACCATCCGATGGCCTTGCCGAAGACGCGGCCGACCGACTTGGCGTCGCCCATGTGCGCGATGCCCACCACCAGCGTGGAAAACACCAGCGGCCCGATCAGCATCTTGATGAGGCGCAGGAACACGTCCGAGACGATGGAGACGTAGTCGGCAATTTCCTTCGCGGCCTTCTTGTCCGGAAAGCTCGTGAAGATCATGTAGCCCACGAGGATACCGAGCACCATGGCGATCAGGATCCAGGCAGCCATCGGCAGCTTCTTTTTCATGCGTATCCCCTTTTGTCGTGTATGAGTATTTCTTCGGCCACAGGGTATCGAAGAAGCCCCATGGCACGCAATGGCTCCAGGGGCCCAATTCCATGCGGCGGCCTTGCGGCTGGTGCTGCCTACAATTCCTTGCATGGAAATCAGCTCGATCGAGTTTCGCGGCCAGCCCGCCGTATGCGCCCGTGGCGCCGACGGCAGCAGCCTCACCGTGGCGCTGCACGGCGCGCAAGTGCTCTCCTGGATCACGGCCGACGGGGTGGAAAGGCTTTACCTGAGCCCGCGCGCCATATTCGACGGGCAGGCGGCCATCCGCGGCGGCGTGCCGATATGTTGCCCGCAATTCAACCAGCGCGGCATGCTGCCCAAGCATGGTTTCATGCGCAACCTGCCTTGGGAAACCCAGGCCACCGACACACCTGACACTCTCAGGCTGACATTGCGCGACAGCGAAGCCACCCGCAAGCTCTGGCCGCACGCTTTCGAGGCACGGCTCGAAGCCACCCTGGCCGCCGGCAAGCTGCGCCTGGCGCTCACGCTGTTCAACACTGACCATGCACCCTGGACCTTCGCCGCGGCGCTGCACACCTACCTGCGGGTCGACGACATCGCCCAGGTGCGCCTCGAAGGGCTGCAGGGGGCCAACCGCTGGGATTCGCTGCGCGACGACCGCCATGTGGAAACCGCGCCGGCGTTGCATTTCGACGCCGAATTCGACAGCGTGTATGCCGCGCCGCTCAAGCCGCTGCGGCTGGTGCAGCCCGCCGGCACGCTCGAAATCTCTCAAAGCGCCAGTTGCACCGAAACCGTGGTCTGGAATCCCGGTGCCGTGCTGGGTGCGAAACTCGCCGACATGCCCGAAGACGGCTTTCGCCACATGCTCTGCGTCGAGGCTGCCCGCATCGACGAGCCGGTGCTGCTGGCACCCGGCGCCCAATGGCAGGGCTGGCAACAGCTTTGCGTTTCCTGATTCTTTTCCGGTTCACCCCATGCTTGCCAAACGCATCATTCCCTGCCTCGACGTCACCGGCGGCCGTGTCGTCAAGGGCGTCAACTTCCTCGAACTGCGCGACGCCGGCGATCCGGTCGAGATCGCGGCGCGCTACAACGCGCAGGGCGCCGACGAGCTGACCTTCCTGGACATCACCGCCACCAGCGACGGCCGCGACCTGATCCTGCCGATCATCGAGGCCGTGGCTTCGCAGGTCTTCATTCCCCTGACCGTGGGCGGCGGCGTTCGCACCGTGGCCGACGTGCGCCGGCTGCTCAACGCGGGCGCCGACAAGACCAGCTTCAATTCGGCCGCCATCGCCGACCCGAACGTGATCGACGCCGCCTCGCAGAAATACGGCTCGCAGTGCATCGTGGTGGCCATCGATGCCAAGCGACGCACGCCGGAAGAAGCCGCCACGCGCGGCGCCGGCTGGGACGTCTACAGCCACGGCGGGCGCAAGAACACCGGCCTCGACGCCGTCGAGTGGGCCGCCGAGATGGTCCGCCGGGGCGCCGGCGAGATCCTGCTGACCAGCATGGACCGCGACGGCACCAAGAGCGGCTTCGACCTGGCGCTGACCCGTGCGGTGAGCGACGCGGTCGGCGTGCCGGTCATCGCCTCCGGCGGCGTGGGCAGCCTGGACGACCTGGCGGACGGCATCCAGAACGGCGGCGCCGACGCGGTGCTGGCCGCCAGCATCTTCCACTACGGCGAATTCACGGTCGGACAGGCCAAGGCCCGCATGGCGGAGCGCGGAATCCCCGTGCGCAGCTGAGCTTTTGAGGGTCTTTTTCTATCCCCGACAATATCTCCATGAATTGGCTCGATGAAGTGAAGTGGGACGCGAACGGCCTGGTGCCAGTCATCGCGCAGGAACAGGGCAGCAACGACGTCCTGATGTTCGCGTGGATGAACCGCGAAGCGCTCGAAAAGACCGCCGAACTGGGCCGCGCGGTGTATTTCAGCCGTTCGCGCAACAAGCTGTGGTTCAAGGGCGAGGAATCGGGCCATGTGCAGACCGTGCACGAGATCCGCCTCGACTGCGACAACGACGTGGTGCTGCTCAAGGTCACCCAGCTCGGCCACGAGCCCGGCATCGCCTGCCACACCGGCCGCCACAGCTGCTTCTTCAGCAAGTACGAAAACGGCAACTGGACCGTGGTCGAACCCGTATTGAAAGACCCGGAGTCGATCTACAAATGACGGCTACCGTGAGCAACGACAACACCTCCGACGCCCTGGCCCGGCTGGCCGCCGTCATCGAGACGCGCCTTCCCGCCCGCGGCGGCGACCCCGAGAAAAGCTATGTCGCGCGCCTGCTGCACAAGGGCCCCGACGCCTTCCTCAAGAAGATCGGCGAGGAAGCCACCGAGGTCGTGATGGCCGCCAAGGACGCCGACCATGGCGGCGATCGCTCGAAAATAGTGAACGAAGTGGCCGACCTTTGGTTCCACACCATGGTGGCGCTGGCGCACTACGGTTTTTCGCCGGCCGACGTGGTCGCGGAGCTGGAGCGCCGCGAGGGAACCAGCGGCATCGAGGAAAAAGCCCTGCGCAAGGTGCAGCAGCGCAGCATCGAAGAAAAACGCGGGGTCCCCGAATGAACGACATCACGACCATCGACGACTTCTCCTCGGGCAAGACGCCCGAGCAGCTCGAGAGCCTGCGCCAGATCACGCTGGCGGTCTACGTGCTGTATGCGCTGTCGTGGTTCACCGGTGGCCTCACGGGCATCGTGGGCATCGTGCTGAACTACATCAAGCGCGAGGACGCCGCGGGCACGCTCTACCAGAGCCATTTCACCTGGCAGATCCGCACCTTCTGGTGGGGGCTGTGCTGGTCCATCCTGGGGTTCATCACCATCTGGATCCTGGTCGGTTTCCCCATCCTCTTCGCCACCGCCGTGTGGATGATCTATCGGCTGGTCAAGGGCTGGCTGAACTGGAGCGAACGCAAGCCCATGGCTGTCTGAACATGTCACACGACCCCAACTGCATCTTCTGCAAAATCATCGAGGGCAAGATTCCCTCGCGCAAGGTCTACGAAGACGAAGACCTGTTCGGCTTCCACGACATCGCGCCCTGGGCGCCCGTGCACTTCATGCTGGTGCCCAGGAAGCACATCGCCTCCATGGCCCAGCTGACGCCCGACGACGCTGCCCTCATGGGCAAGATCATGACCCTGGCCCCCAGGCTGGCGCTGGAGCAGGGCTGCAAGCCCTATCCGGAAGGCGGCTTCCGGGTCGTGGTCAACACGGGCGCCGAGGGTGGGCAGGAAGTTCACCATCTCCATGTCCATGTCATGGGCGGTCCCCGGCCATGGCTTCGCGGCTGAGCCGCATTAAGCCAAACTGTCACATTACGCCCGACTAAAATCGGACACATTCTTAGGAGTCTTCCATGGGTTCTTTTTCCATCTGGCACTGGCTGATCGTGCTGCTCGTCGTGGTCATGATCTTCGGCACCAAGAAGCTGCGGAACATGGGTTCCGACCTTGGTGGCGCCGTCAAGGGCTTCAAGGACGGCATGAAGGACGGCAGTTCGTCCGATGCCGCCGCCCCGTCGGCCCCGGCCCAGCAAGTGACCGGCCAGCCGGCCAACGGCGACAAGTCGACGATCGACGTCGAAGCGCGCCAGAAGTCCTGAGCACGGTCCGCACGTGCTCGACCTCGGCATTGAGAAGCTGGCGCTGATCGGCGTCGTGGCGCTGATCGTCATCGGCCCGGAGAAGCTGCCGCGCGTGGCCCGCACCGTCGGCACCTTGCTAGGCAAGGCGCAGCGCTACGTCAACGACGTCAAGGCCGAAGTCAACCGCTCGATGGAGTTGGACGAACTGCGCAAGATGAAGACCACCGTGGAGGATGCGGCGCGCGACGTCGAGCACAGCATCCACACCGGTGCGAGCGACTTCGAAAAGCAGTTCTCCGGATCGGGCGAAACCCTCTCGGCGCTGGCCGAACCCGAGCCGCCACCGCCGCCGGAGTACAAGCACCCGCGCAAGAACTGGCGCCTGAAGCAGGGCGCCACGCCGCAGTGGTACAAGGCGCGCAACGGCGTGCGCACCAAGGCGCTGTCGGGCGCGGCGCGCGTTGCGCGCTTCCGTCCGCACACGATCAACAAGATCAACTAGCGCATCCACAACACCGCGTTCTGAGCGCGCCGCACGCCGGCCGACGTCACGCTATCTTCTTTTCCAATGGCCGATTCCGACAACAAGAACATAGACAAAGAAGACGAGCTGGCGGGCACCGAGCAGCCGTTCGTGGCGCATCTGGTCGAGCTTCGCGACCGCCTGCTCTACTGTGTCTACGGGCTCGTGGTCGCCGGCATCCTGCTGGCCATCTGGCCGGGCCCCGGCGGGCTGATCGACCTGATCGCCATGCCGATCAAGGCCCACATGCCGCACGACGCGAAGCTCATCGCCATCGGCGTGTTCTCGCCGTTCTTCGTGCCGCTCAAGGTGCTGATGATGGCGGCCGTGCTGCTGGCGCTGCCCTGGCTCATGTACCAGGCGTGGATGTTCGTGGCGCCGGGCCTCTACAGCCACGAAAAGAAGTTCGCGCTGCCGCTGATCTTCTTCGGCAGCCTGCTGGCCTACGCCGGCATCGCGTTCGTGCAGCTCTTCGTGCTGGACAAGATGTTCAGCTTCATCCAGCGCTTCGCGCCCGCGGCGGTGCAGGCGACACCCGACATTTCCTCCTACGTGGAGGCCATTCTTTCGCTCTACATCGCGTTCGGCGTCGCCTTCCAGGTGCCGATCGTCGTGATGCTGCTGGTGCGCTTCGAGATGGTCACCATCGAGAAGCTCAAGTCCTTCCGCGGCTACTTCATCGTGGTGGCCTTCGTGGTGGCCGCGGTGCTTACGCCCCCCGACGTGGTGTCGCAGCTGGCCCTGGCGGTGCCCATGTGCCTGCTGTATGAAGTCGGCATCATCGGCGCCAAGTATTTCGCCAGCAGCGGCAAGAAGCAGGAAGACGAAGAAAGCGCCGACTCCGCATCATCCAGCTGATTCCCTGAATGGGATCGCCGCAGGCGATCCCAAAGCCCGGAACACCGAGGAACCGGCTCAGCCGGGCCTCAGGTGTTGCCCCCGGTAGGGGGAAGGCGAAGCGGACACGAAGTGCCGCGCAGCCTGGGGGCGAGCCTATCTACTCATTCGGCACTTGCCGCACCGGGCTCTTCGGCCGCAGGCCCGGCGTCACGTCCAGTTCCATCTTGTCGCTGCCGCGCTGCAGCGCGAAGCGCGAGGTGCTGCCCGGCTTCAGGCCGGCCACCGCGGTCAGCAGCGCCTGCACGTTGTCCGTCTTCTTTTCGCCCACCGACGTGATCACGTCGCCCGGGCGGATGCCGGCCTTGGCCGCGGGGCCGTTCTGCAGCACGCCGGTGATGATCACGCCCGAGTCGGCCTTCACGCCGAAGGTCTCGGCCAGCTCGGGCGAGAGGTCGCTCGGCTCCACGCCGATCCAGCCGCGGCGCACCTGGCCTTCCTTGACGATGCCCTCGAGCACGATCTTGGCCATCGACACCGGAATCGCGAAGCCGATGCCCATGCTGCCGCCCGAGCGCGAGTAGATCGCCGTATTGATGCCCTGCAGGTTGCCGTTGACGTCGATCAGCGCGCCGCCCGAGTTGCCGGGGTTGATGGCCGCGTCGGTCTGGATGAAGTTCTCGAAATTGTTGATGCCGAGCTGGTTGCGGCCCAGCGCCGAGACGATGCCGCTGGTCACGGTCTGGCCCACGCCGAAGGGGTTGCCGATGGCCAGCACCTGGTCGCCCACCTGCAGTGCGTCGGAGTCGCCCAGCACGATCACCGGCAGCTTGTCGAGCTCGATCTTCAGCACGGCCAGGTCGGTGTCGGGGTCGGTGCCGATCACCTTGCCGCGCGCGTGGCGGCTGTCGTTGAGCGTCACCTCGATCTCGTCGGCGCCTTCGACCACGTGGTTGTTGGTGAGGATGTAGCCGTCGGTGCTGACGATCACGCCGCTGCCCAGGCCCACCTGGGGCTGGTCGTCCTGGTCGCCGAAGAAGAAGCGGAACCACGGATCGTTGCTGCGCGGATGGCGCTGGGCCGCCTTGCTGGTGTTGATGCTCACCACCGCCGGCGACGCCTTCTTGGCCGGCGCGGCCAGGCTGCCGGGCGCTGCGATGGCGGCGCTGCCCGTGGGCGCCTGCACGACCGACACCACGCCGCCCAGCGAGGTCGAGCGCTTGTTGAGCCATTCGGGCTTGAGCGTCGCGACGACGAAGTACGCTGCGAGCAGGACGGTCACGGCTTGGGCAAAAAGCAGCCAGGTACGTTTCATGAAGACTTGATGGAAAGACGTTCGAAGAGCGCCATTCCAGGCGCGGCACTGCCTGCGATTGTCCCTCAACGGCACGGCCCATAAACCGCGCCGGGCGGTCGAGATTGGGGCCGGCGGGCTGCGGGAATCCGGGATAACCCCTAGCATTCCGCGTCGGTTCCGATCCGGACCGTGTTTTCCAGGCCTCCCGCGCTGCCCACCCGGCGGATGCGGCCAGGCGTTTCGTCGGCGCGCCGCCTCCCGTTCCCACCCGGTCTAGCGGACCGGTGCGCGCAGCAACGATTTCTCCGTCAGCCATGACCCCAGAAGCAACCCTCCCGGACGGCGCGCAGCCGGCGCCGGCCCGCACGCTCGACTCGAGCGACTACAAGACCCTGGCCCTGTCCGCCCTCGGCGGCACGCTGGAGTTCTACGACTTCGTCATCTACGTCTTCTTCGCCACCGTGCTGGGGGCGCTGTTCTTCCCGGTGGACATGCCCGACTGGCTGCGGCAGCTGCAGACCTTCGGCATCTTCGCGGCCGGCTATCTGGCGCGCCCGGTGGGCGGCATCGTCATAGCGCATTTCGGCGACATCTTCGGCCGCAAGCGCATGTTCACGCTGTCGATCTTCCTGATGGCGGCGCCCACGCTGGTGATCGGCCTGCTGCCGACCTACGCGAGCATCGGCGTGGCGGCGCCCCTGCTGCTGTTGCTGATGCGCGTGCTGCAGGGCGCGGCCATCGGCGGCGAAATGCCGGGCGCCTGGGTGTTCGTGGGCGAGCATGTGCCGGCAAGGCGCTACGGCTTCGGCATCGGCATGCTGACCTCGGGCATCACCGGCGGCATCCTGCTGGGCTCGCTGATCGCGGTGGCCATCAACCGCCACTATTCGCCCGACCAGGTGAGCGACTTCGCCTGGCGCATTCCGTTCGTCCTGGGCGGGGTGTTCGGGCTGGTGTCGGTGTACCTGCGCCGCTTCCTGCACGAGACGCCGGTGTTCAAGGAACTGGCCGGCCGCCGCAGCGTGGCGCGCGAACTGCCGCTGCGCACGGTGCTGCGCGAGCACCGGCTGGCCTGCGTCTACGTGGCGCTGCTGACCTGGGTGCTGTCGGCCGCCATCGTGGTGGTGGTGCTCTACACGCCCACCTACCTGCAGAAGGTGCACCACATCCCGGCCGCGTTGTCGCTCGAGGCCAATGCGCTCGCCACGCTGACCCTGACGCTGGGCTGCATGCTCGCGGGCTGGGCCAGCGACCGCGTCGGCACCCGCACCGTGATGCTCGTCGGCTGGGGCGGCCTGTTCGCCACGGCCTATCTGTTCTACACGGGCCTGCCCGGCACGCCGGCCACGCTGTTCTGGCACTACGGGCTGGTCGGCCTGTTCGTGGGCACCATCGCCACGGTGCCGATCGCGGGCGTGCGCGCATTTCCGGCGCCGGTGCGGTTCACCGGCCTTTCGTTCGCCTACAACATGTCCTATGCGGTGTTCGGCGGGCTCACGCCGGTGATCCTCACGCTCTGGCTGCAGCACGACGCCATGGCGCCGGCGCACTACGTGGCGGTGCTGGCGGCGCTGGGCTTCCTGCTTGCGTTCCTGCCGCTTGCCGTGCGCGGCCATGCCATGCGCGACGGCGCGGCGCCCGCGGGGCGCGCGGGGCGCGCGACAATGTCGCGATGAGCACCACCCGCCACGAACTGCTTCACGCATTCGACCTGCTGCTCGCCCCCGGGCGCTTCAAGGATTACGGACCCAACGGCCTGCAGGTCGAGGGGCGCACCGTGGTCCGCAAGATCGTCTCGGGCGTGACTGCCAGCCGCGCGCTGATCGAAGCCGCCATCCGCGCCGAAGCCGACGCCATCTTCGTCCACCACGGCCTGTTCTGGCGCGGCCAGAGCGGCTGCGTCACCGGCTGGATGAAGCAGCGGCTGAGCCTGCTGCTCGGCCACGACATCAACCTGTTCGCCTACCACCTGCCGCTCGATGCGCACCCGGAGCTCGGCAACAACGCGCAGCTCGGCCTGCAATTGGGGCTCGTCGCGCATCCCGGCGCCACCGGGCGCTTCGGCGAACAGGAGTTGGGTTTCCTGGGCACGCGCGAAAACGCAGAGGGCTTTGCCGATGCCAAGGCGCTCGCGGCCCACGTGGAGGGCGTGCTGAAGCGGCCCGTCACGCTGCTCGATACGGCGCAGCGTCCCATCAAGACCGTCGCCTGGTGCACGGGCGGCGCCCAGGGCTACTTCGAGGCCGCCATCGCGGCCGGTGCCGACGCCTTCATCACCGGCGAGATCTCCGAGCCGCAGGCCCACTACGCGCGCGAGATGGGCGTGGCCTTCCTGGCCTGCGGGCACCACGCCACCGAGCGCTATGGCGCGCAGGCGGTGGCCGGGCACGTGGCCGCGCAACTCGGGCTGGTGCACGAGTTCATCGACATCGACAACCCGGCATGAGCGCAGTGAACGGCCCCATCGCCATCACCCTGGGCGACCCCGCGGGCATCGGCCCGGAGATCATCGCCAAGGCGTTTCGCGAGGCACCCGATGCCACGCGCGGCACTTTCATTGCGGGCGACGTTGGCACGATGCGCCAGGCCTCGCAGGCGCTGGCCGCACCGGGCGAGCCGGCTTGGCCGGTGCTCGAGATCGGCTCGGTCGCCGAGGCGGCCGCCGTGCCGCCGCGCTGCATTCCGGTGCTGCAGGTGATCGCGCCGCCTTCGGGCGTCCAGATCGGCCGGGTCAGTGCCGAGGCCGGGCGCGTGGCGGGAGAATGCGTGGTGTGGGCCGCGCGGGCGGCATTGCGCGGCGAGGTCGCCGCCATCGTGACCGCGCCGCTGCACAAGGAGGCGCTGTCCGCCGCCGGCTTTCCGTATCCCGGCCATACCGAGTTGCTGCAGGCCGAGGCCGCCGCGCACCTGGGCCGCACCGTGGCCGACGTGCCGGTGCGCATGATGCTGGCCAACGACGAGCTGCGCACCGTGCTCGTCAGCATCCACGTGTCGCTGCGACAGGCCATCGAGGCTGTTTGCTTCGAGGGCGTGCTCGAAACGCTGCGCATCACGCACCGGGCGCTGACGCATGCGCTGGGCCGCGTGCCGCGCATCGGCGTGGCGGGCCTCAATCCGCATGCGGGCGAAGGCGGGCTGTTCGGTTCGGAGGAGCGCGAGGTCATCGTGCCGGCCATCGAGGCTGCGCGCGCCGAAGGCATCGACGCCCACGGGCCCTATGCGCCCGACACCGTGTTCATGCGCGCGCGCGCCAAGGGCGGCGTGCCGTCCAGCGGCGAATTCGACGTGGTGATTGCGATGTACCACGACCAGGGCCTGATCCCGGTCAAGTACCTGGGCGTGGAGAAGGGCGTGAACGTGACGCTCGGGCTGCCGCTGGTGCGCACCAGCCCCGATCACGGCACCGCGTTCGACATCGCGGGCACGGGGCAGGCCGATGCGTCCAGCCTCATCGAGGCATTGCGCATGGCCCGAGCCCTCAGGGGCGTTTGAGGCTGTCGCGGATCTCGCGCAGCAGAATCACGTCTTCAGGGGTTGCGGGCGCGGCGGCCGGTGCCGGCTCTTCGCTGCGCTTCAGGCGGTTGATCTGCTTGACCATCATGAAAATGATGAAGGCCAGGATCACGAAGTTGACCGCGATGGTGATGAAGTTGCCATAGGCCAGCACGGGAACGCCGGCTTTCTTCAGGTCGGCCAGCGTGTTCGCCACGCCGGCCGGCGCGGTGCCCAGCACCACGTAGAGGTTGGAGAAGTCGAGCTTCCCGAACACCAGGCCCACCAGCGGCATGATGATGTCGGCCACGAGCGAATCGACGATCTTGCCGAACGCGCCGCCGATGATCACGCCGACCGCGAGGTCGATCACGTTGCCCTTGACGGCAAATTCCTTGAATTCACTGAGGATGCTCATGATTCAAAAGGCTGCTGGAGCTCTGCTGTTGAAGGAGAGCCGAGTATGCCCGCGATTGCTCACTTCTCCAGCGGGCGCGGCGCAACGTCGACGTGCGCGGCAGGCAACCCTTCACGGTTGCGCGCGGCAATCTGCCTGAAGCCGTCCTCGAGGTGCCGCACGAAGCGCGGCGTGTCGAAATAGCCGCGCCGCGCTTCCTTGGCCGCCGCCAGCCGCGCACGCAGCGCCGCGAGTTCGCCGGGGTGCGTGGCGTAGTGGACCGCCTTGTCCACGTATTCCGCATGGTTCGTCGCCACCAGCTCCGGCAGGCCGATGGCGCCCAGCAGGCTGCCTGCCATGCGCGACACCATCGTCGAGCCCGTGAGCGCCAGCAGCGGCACGCCCGACCACAGCACGTCGTTCGCGGTGGCGCCGCTGCTGTAGGGGAAGGTGTCGATGAACAGGTCGGCCAGGCCGATGCGCGCCAGGTGCTGGTCGACCGGCATGCGCGGCGACACGATGAGGCGCTCGGCCGCGAGGCCGGCCTTTTCCCAGTGCGCGCGCAAGTTCTGCTCGAAGCCGTTGGGACCCTGCGCGAGCCAGAGCACCGAGCCCGGGATGCCCTCCACGATGCGAACCCACGCGTCGAATGTCTCGGGCTGGATCTTGAAGGACTGCGAGAAATTGCACAGCACGAATGCGTCTTCCGGCAGGCCGTGCGCCGCGCGCGTGGCCTTGTGCGGATTGACGGGGCGCTTCGTGTCGATCACCTGGAAGGTCTCGGGCAGGCGCAGCAGCTTCTCGGTGTAGCAGTCTTCCGTGCCTTGCGGCGAAAGAAAGTTGTCCGACACCAGGTAGTCGTAGTTGGTCGAGCCGCTGGTGCCCATGTAGCCGAGCCACATGAGCTGGGCGGGGGCCGTGTGGTAGGCCATGACCTGCGGCTTGGCGCCGCGCGTGTCGCCCGAGAGGTCGATCAGGATGTCGATCTCGTCCTCGCGGATGCGCTCGGCCATCTGCTGGATCGACTGGCCGTGCATGTCGACGAAATGCTCCGCCGACGCCGCGATGCGCGCGCGCGCCGGGTGGCCGTCGTCGGGGCCGTAGGAGTACACGAAGATCTCGAAATCCTTGCGGTCGTGCAGCCCGTAGAGCTCGGCCGTCAGGTGCGCCACCGGGTGGTTGCGGAAGTCGAAGGAGTAGTAGCCCACGCGGATGCGCGGCGACGTGCGGCGCGCGCCGGCGTCGGCGAAGGGCTTGATGGCCGAGGCCTTCTGGGCCACCGTGGCGGAGCGCCGGGTCCAGTGCATCAGCCGGCGGGCGTCGTCGTAGTTCGACATCAGGATGAAGGACGACACCGCCTGGTCGTTGGCCGGGTTGTCCAGGTGCGAGGCAATGCGCGCGCGCAGTTCGGGCACGCCGTCCCAGTGTGCGATGTGCGCCTTTTCTCCGAGCATCCATACCATGGCGGGCATGAAGGCCGGGTCGTCACGCAGGCATTGCTCGAACTCGGCGATCGCCGCCTCCGACTGGCCGGCCATCACGTATGTCACGCCGAGGTTGCAACGTGCGAGCACCTGGCGCGGGTGCGCCTCCAGCGCCTTCCTGAGCACTTCGATGGCCTTGTCGTAGTCGCCGAGGCGGAAGTTCACCGTGCCCAGGTTGTTCAGCAGCAGTTCGTTCTCGGGCAGGCTTTCGAGCGCCAGCTTGTAGAGCTCGGCCGATTCGTCGAAGCGCATCGACGCGCCTTCCAGCGTGCCGCAAACGCCATAGAGCGCCGCGATGCCCTCGGGGTCCGACAGCACCTTGTGCCGGTCTTCGGCGGACCAGTTGCGCATGGCGTGCTGCATCGGCGCAATGGCTTCGTCGGCGCGGCCGCCGTCGAGCAGCGCCCTGGCCAGCAGGTACGACGCCTCGAAGTCCAGCGGGTCGGCGGCGGCCTGTGCGAGCGAATCCAGCGCGCCGGACCAGTCTTTTTGATGCGCGCGGATCTTGCCGATGTTCTTGTGCGCGGTGGCGTATTTCGGGTCGAGCTTCAGCGCCTGCATGAACTGCCCGAGCGCCTCGTCGAAGCGGTTCTGCTCCATGTCGATCGCGCCGGCGTTGTTCCATGCGGCAGGCGCCAGCGGTGCGAGCCGCGTGGCCTGCGACGCGGCGTCTCGCGCCTGGCGGAACTTCTTCTGCTGGCGATAGACCGCCGACAGGTTCACGTAGGCCTCGGGGTAGTGGGGCAGCGCCTTGATCGCGCGGCTCAGGTCCTGCTGCGCCTCGGCCAGCAGGCCCAGGTGCATGAAGATGGTTGCGCGCGTGTTGAAGTAGAACGGGTGTTGCGACTGCGCGATGGCGCGGTTCACGTAGTTCAGTGCCAGCCGGGGGCGGCCCTGGCGGTACAGCGCCTCGCCCGTGAGGTGCAGCGCGTCGGCATGGCCCGGCACGCGGGCGAGCAAGTCGTCATAGACCTGCAGGGCTTCAGCGAAACGGCCTGTGCGATGCAGCGTCAGGCCCTGCTCCAGGAGGCGGCCGGCATCTTCCGCGGACAGGGTGGGCGAAGGGGCGAGTGCAGATGAGTTCATGAGGCCGTGGAAGGAACGGGTCAGGAGGTCAGCCGGGACGCGCCGACCTCGATGCAGATGCGAAAAAGCCGGCTCCCCAGTATAGGGGCCGGCTTTCTTTTTTCATGGCTGGCGCGGGGCAAGCGGACGCCATGCCGCCGCCGCGCCAGGCGCGCTTACCAGGACCAGGAAGCGCCCACGCCGCCGCCGATCTTGCCGCTCTGGCCGGTGCCGACGTTCACCTTGATCTGCGACGACTCGCCGAGGCGGAAGCTGACCGCCGCCGCGATGGCCGAGCGACCGTCGTAGGAGCCGACGCCGACCCCCACGCCGAACTGCTTGCCGGCCTCCAGCGCAGGCACCGAGGCCGCCGCCAAGGCGATCGCGGCACCGGTGCTGCCGGTCTTGCGCGCGTCCTGCGTCTCGGCCCGCACCTGGTTCAGCTGCTGCATGTTCGCAGCGTCCGTGGGCAGGATGCCGGGCGCCACGTTCTGCACGCGGCCGTTCGCGACCACGCCGTTGCCCGCCGTGACCGTGCCGCCGGCCGTCACGTTGCCCGTCACGTTGACCGTGCCCGCGTTCAACGTCGTGACGTTGCCCGTCACCGCGTTGATCGTGGTGATGTTGCCGGTCTGCGTGTTGAGCACCGTGATGTTGCCGTTGGCCGCGGTGATCGTCTGGAAGTTGCCGTTGGTGGCGTTGACCGTGCCCGCATTCACCGTGCTTGCGTTCACCGTCGTGGCGCTCATCGAGTTGGCGGTCAGTGCGTTGACGGTGGCGCTGGCAGCCGACAGGTTGGTCGTGCTGACGTTGGTGGCGTTCAACGTGTTGATCGTGCCGTTGCTGGCCGTGAGGTTCACCGTGCCCACGCTGGTTGCGTGCACGGTGCCGGCGGTGATGCTGGCGGAGCTGAGCGTGTTGATGGTGCCGTTGCTGGCCGTGAGGTTGGTGGTGCCGACGCTGGTCGCGTTGACGGTACCGGCGGTGATGCTGGCGGAGCTGAGCGTGTTGATGGTGCCGTTGCTGGCCGTGAGGTTCACTGTGCCGACGCTGGTTGCGTTGACGGTACCGGCAGTGATGCTGGTGGAGCTGAGCGTGTTGATGGTGCCGTTGCTGGCCGTGAGGTTCACTGTGCCCACGCTGGTTGCGTTGACGGTACCGGCAGTGATGCTGGTGGAACTCAGGGTGTTGATCGTGCCGTTGCTGGCAGTCAGGTCAACGGTGCCAACGCTGGTGGCGCTGACGGTGCCGGCGGTGATGCTGGCGGAACTGAGCGTGTTGATGGTGCCGTTGCTGGCAGTCAGGTCGACGGTACCAACGCTGGTGGCGTTGACGGTGCCGGCGGTGATGCTGGCCGAGCTGAGCGTGTTGATGGTGCCGTTGCTGGCAGTCAGGTCGACGGTGCCAACGCTGGTGGCGCTGACGGTGCCGGCGGTGATGCTGGCGGAACTGAGCGTGTTGATGGTGCCGTTGCTGGCAGTCAGGTCGACGGTACCAACGCTGGTGGCGTTGACGGTGCCGGCGGTGATGCTGGCCGAGCTGAGCGTGTTGATGGTGCCGTTGCTGGCAGTCAGGTCGACGGTGCCAACGCTGGCGGCGTTGACGGTACCAGCGGTGATGCTTGCGGAACTCAGCGTATTGATGGTGCCGTTGCTCGCGGTCAGATCGGCTGTGCCGACGCTGGTGGCGTTGACGGTACCAGCGGTGATGCTGGCAGAGCTCAGCGTGTTGATGGTGCCGTTGCTTGCTGTCAGGTCGACAGCGCTGACGCTGGTGGCGTTGACGGTACCAGCGGTGATGCTTGCGGAGCTCAACGTGTTGATGGTGCCGTTGCTTGCGGTCAGGTCGACAGCGCTGACGCTGGTGGCGTTGGCGGTTCCAGCGGTGATGCTCGCGGAGCTCAGCGTGTTGATGGTGCCGTTGCTTGCGGTCAGGTCGACAGCGCTGACGCTGGTGGCGTTGACGGTACCGGCGGTGATGCTGGCGGAACTCAGCGTGCTGATGGTACCGGTGCTTGCAGTGACGCTACCCGCACTGACACTGCCTGCGGAGACGGTGCCAGCAGTAATGCTGCCAGCGCTCAGCGTAGGCGTGGTGATGCCGGCTCCGGCGCTCAGTACGCCGCTGTTGTTGCTGGTGATATTGAGGAGGCCGTTGCCCGGCGGGTCGACAACCACGGATGCGTTGCCGATCGTGACCTGAGCATGCGCCACAGGCAACGTCATCACATAACCAGCCCCCACCAGCACGGACGCAAGAAGGCGGCTGACACCTGCTTTGCGCATGATGGATGAGGAGCGAACAGCAGAGCGCTTGGATGTAGTCATTTGGACCTTTTTTCCTTGATGTATCGATGGCAACTTCCGGCCTTCCACTGCGCTTGGCGCGTGAAAGCAGGGGCGGGTTTCATTGCGTTACCCGGTGCAACCGATGCTAGGAATCGAGGTACTTGCTGAACATCACCGGGATCCGTAGTTCTGCGGTCCCGCGAGCGCTGCGATGCGTGTTCGAAAAAAAGTGGCGATGCCCGCAAAGCCAGTGCCCATGCGGCTTCGCGGGCATCACATAAATCCGTGGGCAATGCGCCGACATGCGAAGTCGAGCGTGTTTCGTGTTGCGCGGTGCTACGTAACGCGCGCTCAAAACGCCACGTAACAACTGCGTGAAAACGGCCTTTTCGAGGCCCTCCCAGGACCGCGTTCGACGACCTGTCCGCGCCATTTTTTCCAATGAAATCAAAGTACTACAGGCAGTGGCATGCCTGTTCGCACGGTGCTGTCCCGCGCAGGCATCGTTCCTGCGACATCTGAAACGAAAGACAACATTTCGAAGCTACCCGTGGGTAGCAATCAGCCAGAGGGATGTCGCGTGGTCAATCTGTTTTCGAGCTTTGCCAATGCATACATGGACACGGTTTTCCGTGTCGCCAGGGGAGTGCGGTCATGGAAATGAATATGAGTGTCCGTAGCCAGTCCGTGCGGCCGCTGTCTTCGGTCGCGCAGATGTATGGCGGTGTCTTCCATGCGGCGTTGATCGTGGCCGACGATCTCGCCGTCGCCGATCGCATGCGGCGCATCCTGGCCGAGCTCGCGCCGCGCCGCCGCATCGTGGTGGCGTCGAGCCGCGCCGAAGCCTGCAACCTGCTGGCTGCTCTTCCTTATGACCTCGCGCTGGTCGACATGCGGCTGCCATCGAAGGACGGCATCTCGCTGCTGCACCATGTGCGCCAGAACTACCCGGGCATCGAAAGCGTAGGCATGTCGGACACCGACGATCAGGAACTGGTGGGCGCCGCCATTGCCGCGGGCGCCATCGGCTATCTGCTGACCGAGGTGGACGACATCGAACTCGCATACCTGCTGCGTTCGGTGGAACGCGGCGGCGCGCCGATGGACTCGCGCATTGCAAGGCGCATCCTGGGTTCGATCGCCGCGTCCGCCAAGGCGCGCACGATCGAGCCGATCCGCGTGCAGGAGCAGCGGGAAGAGGCGCCAGCGGCCGAGAAGCTGCCGCGCGCCTTGCTGTCGCCGAGGGAACTGAAGGTGCTGCGGCTGATCGCACAGGGCTGGAGCAATCGCCAGATCGCCGATGCGGTCTACCTGTCGGTCAACACCATCGAGTTTCATGCCAAGAGCATCTATCGCAAGCTGTCCGTGAAGTCCCGAACCCAGGCGGTTCATGAAGCGATGCAGCACGGGCTGCTGAACTGACGACAGCATCGGCGACGGCACTCGTCGCCATTCGGCGCACCACCTCGAACGGGCCTCTGTGCTCGCCGGCAGGCGGGCAGGGGGTAATACGCCCGTTGAATTCTCCCCCAGCGCCCCGCTACAATCTCCGGTTGACCCTGTTCAAGCCAAGGGTTGGCCCTGCTCCAGCGAAGAAGACAAGAGGATCCCCATGAGTGACATGACCTCCGGCTCGCCCCGGATCGACACAGGCAAACGTACCTGGCTGATCGCGTCCAGTTGTGCCGGCGTGGTGGGTGGCGTGGCAACCGCCATACCCTTTGTGAGCACTTTCCAGCCTTCGGAGAAGGCAAAAGCCGCCGGCGCAGCGGTAGAGGTCGACATCGCGGGCCTCAAGGTCGGCGAGAAGATCACCGTCGAGTGGCGAGGCAAGCCGGTCTGGATCCTCAAGCGCACCCCCGAGCAGGTCGCGGAACTCCCCAAGCTGGACGGGCAGCTCGCCGACCCCCTTTCCAAGCGCCACCCCGACGAATTCACCCCCAAGTACGCACAGAACGAGCACCGTTCGATCAAGCCCGAAGTGCTGGTCGTGGTCGGCATCTGCACGCACCTGGGCTGCTCCCCGAGCGACCGCTTCCAGGCCGGCCCGCAGCCCTCGCTGCCCGCCGACTGGGAAGGCGGCTTCCTCTGCCCCTGCCACGGTTCCACTTTCGACCTGGCCGGCCGAGTCTTCAAGAACAAGCCCGCGCCCGACAACCTGCCGGTGCCGCCGCACATGTACCTGTCGGACACCAAGCTCCTGATCGGTGAAGACTCCAAGAAGGCCTGAGGCGGAAGAAGAACATGGCTGAATTCCACGAGATTTCCCCCAACGCACCAACCGGCGAGAAGCTGCTGAACTGGGTCGACAACCGGTTCCCGCTCAGCAAGCTCTGGAACGACCAGTGGGGCAAGTACTACGCGCCGAAGAACTTCAACTTCTGGTACATCTTCGGCTCGCTGGCCATGCTGGTGCTGGTGATCCAGATCGTCACCGGCATCTTCCTCGTGATGCACTACAAGCCCGACGCGGCCCAGGCGTTCGCATCGGTCGAGTACATCATGCGCGACGTGCCGTGGGGCTGGCTCATCCGCTACATCCACTCGACGGGCGCCTCGGCGTTCTTCATCGTGGTGTACCTGCACATGTTCCGCGGCCTCATGTACGGCAGCTACCGCAAGCCGCGCGAGCTGATCTGGGTGTTCGGCTGCGCGATCTTCCTGTGCCTGATGGCCGAAGCATTCATGGGCTACCTGCTGCCCTGGGGCCAGATGTCCTACTGGGGCGCCCAGGTGATCGTGAACCTGTTCGCCGCCATCCCGTTCATCGGCCCCGACCTGGCCCTGCTGATCCGCGGCGACTACGTGGTGAGCGACGCCACGCTGAACCGCTTCTTCAGCTTCCACGTGATCGCCGTGCCGCTGGTGCTGCTGGGCCTCGTGGTGGCCCACTTGATCGCGCTGCACGAAGTGGGTTCGAACAACCCCGACGGCATCGAGATCAAGGCCAAGCGCGGCCCTGACGGCCATCCGCTCGACGGCATTCCGTCGCACCCGTACTACACGGTGCACGACATCTTCGGCGTGGTGGTGTTCCTCACGATCTTCTCGGCCGTGATCTTCTTCGCGCCCGAAGCCGGCGGGTACTTCCTCGAGTACAACAACTTCATTCCGGCCGATTCGCTGAAGACGCCGAACCACATCGCGCCGGTGTGGTACTTCACGCCGTTCTATTCGATGCTGCGCGCAACCACCGACGATATGGTCAACGTGTTCTCGCTGATCATCGCCGCGGGCGCCATCCTGAACTTCGTCAAGGGCAAGTCGGGCACGGCCTTCAAGGTGGCGCTCGTCGTGGTGGCCGCCGTGGTCATCTTCCTGCTCAAGTCCTTCGACGCCAAGTTCTGGGGCGTGGTCGTGATGGGCGGCTCCGTCATCATCCTGTTCTTCCTGCCGTGGCTGGACCACAGCGAAGTCAGGTCGATCCGCTACCGTCCGAGCTGGCACAAGTATGTGTACGGCGCCTTCGTCTTCTTCTTCCTGATCCTCGGCTACCTGGGCATCCAGCCGCCGGGCGTCTGGGGCAACCTGGTCATCGGGTCGTTCGCGCTCGACATTGCGCAGACCGTCTCGCAGATCGGCACGCTGGTCTACTTCGGCTTCTTCCTGCTGATGCCGTGGTGGAGCCGCAAGGGCGAGTTCAAGACCGTGCCCGAGCGCGTGGTCTTCGCCGCCCATTGAGACATGCTGCCCAAGAGAGCTGAGAGAAACACGATGAAGAAGAAAAGCATTTCCGGCTGGCTCGCGGTCCTGGGTCTGGCGCTGGGCCTGACCTTCTCCGCTGCCGCGTCGGCCGAGTCCGAAGGCATCGCCTGGGACAAGGCCAACACCAAGACCAACGACATGGCCGCGCTGCAGAACGGCGCCAAGCTGTTCGTCAACTACTGCCTGAACTGCCACTCGGCAGCGTTCATGCGCTACAACCGCCTGCAGGACATCGGCATCACCGAGCAGCAGATCAAGGACAACCTTCTGTTCACGACCGACAAGGTCGGCGAGACCATGAAGGCGAACATCGATCCGCGACAGGCCAAGGAATGGTTCGGCACCACGCCGCCCGACCTCACGCTCGTCGCACGTTCGCGCGCCGGCCACGGCGGCACGGGTGCCGATTACCTCTACACGTATCTGCGCACCTACTACCGCGACGACACCAAAGCCACCGGCTGGAACAATCTTGCGTTCCCCAGCGTCGCCATGCCGAACCCCCTGTGGGAGCTGCAAGGCGAACGCCGCCCGGTCTACACCAAGGTCGAACAGCACGGCCACGAAACCGAAGTGTTCAAGGGCTGGGAGCAAGTCACTCCCGGCACCCTGACACCCGTGCAGTACGACAATGCCGTCGGCGACCTGGTGAGTTACCTGCAATGGATGGCCGAACCGGCACAGAACACCCGCATCCGCATCGGCGTGTGGGTGCTGCTGTTCCTGGCCATGTCGGTGGTTTTTGTGTGGCGACTGAACGCCTCGTACTGGAAAGACGTCAAGTAGTTCCGTCCACGCCGACCGAGCGCCACCCAAGGCGCCCGGTCCCACAGAGTGGGTTGCCAACGCGACCCACTCTTTTTGATTTTTAGGAGTCTCTCGCCATGATGGTCTTGTATTCAGGAACGACCTGCCCCTTTTCCCACCGCTGCCGCTTCGTGTTGTTCGAAAAGGGCATGGACTTCGAGATTCGCGACGTCGATCTCTACAACAAGCCCGAAGACATCAGCGTGATGAACCCGTACGGCCAGGTGCCGATCCTGGTCGAGCGCGACCTGATCCTGTACGAGTCGAACATCATCAACGAGTACATCGACGAGCGCTTCCCGCATCCGCAGCTGATGCCCGGCGACCCGGTCGACCGCGCCCGCGTGCGCCTGTTCCTGCTCAATTTCGAGAAGGAACTGTTCGTGCACGTGTCGACGCTCGAGAACCGCACCGCCAAGGGCAACGACAAGGCGCTCGAAAAGGCCCGCTCGCACATCCGCGACCGCCTGACGCAGCTGGCCCCCGTGTTCCTCAAGAACAAGTACATGCTGGGCGACAACTTCTCGATGCTCGACGTGGCCATCGCGCCGCTGCTGTGGCGCCTCGACTACTACGGCATCGACCTGAGCAAGAACGCCGCGCCGCTCTTGAAGTACGCCGAGCGCATCTTCTCGCGTCCGGCCTACATCGAAGCACTGACGCCGTCTGAAAAGGTCATGCGAAAGTAATTAAGATCGCCCCCAGGCTTCGCGCACTTCGTGTCGCTTCGCCAACCCCCGCCCGGGGGCAACACCTGCGGCCCGGCAGAGCCGGTTCCGCGGTGTTCCGCGAAGAGACAGTGGCCAATCCGGGGCCGCGATTTCGCGATTGCACGGTACCAATTTCATGATCAACGCGCTCGAGTCGTCTTCCACCCGCCCGTACCTCATCCGGGCGCTTTATGAATGGTGCACCGACAACGGGTTCACCCCCTACGTCGCTGTGCAGGTCGACGACACCGTCCAGGTTCCGCGCGAGTACGTGAAGAACGGCGAGATCGTGCTCAACATCAGCTTCGACGCGACCAGCTCGCTCAAGCTGGGCAACGACTTCATCGAGTTCAAGGCCCGTTTCGCGGGCAGTGCGCGTGAGATCAGCGTGCCCGTAGGGCGCGTGATCGCCATCTACGCGCGTGAGAACGGGCAGGGCATGGCGTTTCCCGCGCCGGTGCCGGCCGCTTCCGCGTCGGACGGCGGCAACAGCCACCACGCCGATGCGCCGGCGCCTTCGCCGCAAGGCCCCGCGCGCATGCCGCTGCGCGATGCCTCGCGCGGCACCGAGGGCGACGCCGGCAAGATCGTCCACCTGGTGACGGGCGACGATGCCGACGAAACGGTCGACGCCGGCCCCGCGACCGATCCCGCCGACGAGCCGCCGCGCCCGCCGGCCGGTGGCGGATCCAGGCCGTCGCTGAAACGCATCAAGTGATTCGGCCGGCCGGCCGGACCATGCCGGCCACGCCACTAGAATCACGCACTGAAGAAATTCACCAGCCGCTTTAGCTCAATTGGTAGAGCACCCGCCTTGTAAGCGGAAGGTCGTCAGTTCGATTCCGACAAGCGGCACCATTCGAGACCCCTGGCTCATCCGTGAGCCAGGGGTTTTTTCATGCGCCGCGCGCGGCGCCGCCCGAATGCTCTCCCGCGAACGCATAGGCCGGGCCCATGCGTTGGCGCTTGCAGCGTTGCAGCGCCTCGCCCGCCGAAGCCATCAGGGTGGCGAACGTATCGCCGTCGGCGGGGTGGCAGGCGATGCCCATGTTCAGTTCGCCGCCCGCCAGCAGCCGGCCTTCGTAAGTGACCGGCGTCGCGCCGGCGGTCTCGATGCGGATCGCCATTTCGGCGAGCTTCTGGCGCGTCGGGCTGCCGGCCAGCAGCAATGCGAATTCGTCGTCGCCCAGGCGCGCCACCATGTCGTCGGCGCGCACCTGCTGGCGCAGCCGCTGTGCGATGGCCGTGAGCACAGCGTCGCTCCCCGCGCGGCCGTGCCGCTCGGTCACGCGGCTGAAGCCGTTCAGGCCGACCAGCATCAGCGAGAACGGCCGGCCGTCGCGCAGCCATTCGTCGCCACGGCTTTCAAAGCCGGCGCGGCTGGTGGCACCGGTGAGGGCGTCGGTGCCCATGGCGCCCATCAGCGCGTGCGTGCGTGCCTCCAGCGCCTTTTCGGAACGCAGCACATGCCGCAGGCGCACGCCGACGGCCAGGGCGAGCATCACGAGCTCCGCGATCGCCGCGGCTTGCGCCATGTTCGGCCGCCCGGGGGGCCAGGGCGTCTCGCTCCAGCTCGGCAGGCGGGTAGCGGAGATGCCCGCCAGCAATATCAGGGCGCCGATGCAGAAGAGCAGCGCGGGCCAGCGCAGGCCGCGCAGCGAGAAAAGCGCACCGGCCACCAGGACCACCGTGGCGGCGACCACCAGCCCCTGCACGGCGCGCAGCGTCCACGCCAGCTGTGTCTCGACCGCGGCATACAGCAAGGTCAGCACCAGCGCGATGCCGACACCCTGCGCGACCCGGTCCAGCCGGGGCGCGAAGTGCCGCAGCCGCAGCAGCTGCCGGGCGAATTGCAGCCGGAAGATCGCCCAGAGTGCCAGCGCAGCCGCCGCCCAGTGCGCGAGCGGATCGTTCGGCGCCAGACTGTTCATTCCGGCGAAGCCGAGCAGCGCGAAGCCGCAGGCCAGCACGTAGTAGCCGTGGATCAGCGTGCCGAACACCAGCAGCAGCACGAGGCCGCATGCCATCAGGCCGCCCAGCAGGCCATAGCTCACGCCGTCGGTCATGAACGACGGTCTTTCATGAAGGCAGGGCTGGGGCGGGGCAGGAGCGGCATCCGGGCGGATCGGGGCAAAAAAAGCTTAGGACAGTAAGGTAACCGATCGTATCCGCGAGACCGCGCCACACCATGCACCGCGTCTCACAAATTGCCGCGCCGCGGCTTGCCTGACGTTTTTCCGCTAGAACTCCGCGCCTTCCACCAGGAAGCGCAACCGGCGCACGCCCTGCCATTCGTCCGCGTCGAGCCGGAACGCCAGCTTGACCCTGGGCGGCAGCGGCTCGGTGTGGCTGAACCAGATGGCGTCGATCGGCTGGCCCTGGTGCCTGAGCTTGAGCGACAGGTGCTTCTCGCCCACCAGCCGCTGCGACACCACCTCGACCTCCTCGCTGAAGGTGGGAGGCGCGAAGCCCTGGCCCCAGACCTCGCGGTGCAGCGTGTCGACAAGGTCGATGCGCATGTACTCGCGCGCGATTGGCCCGTCGGTCTCGATCTGCCGGGTGAGCGCGGCGTCGGCCAGCAACTCACGGGCGACCTGTGCGAAGCCTTTCTCGAAAGTCTCGAAGTGCTCGCGCGCCACCGTGCAGCCGGCCGCCATCGCGTGGCCGCCGAAGCGCAGCAGCACGCCCGGATGGCGCTTGGCCACGAGGTCGAGCGCGTCGCGCAGGTGGAAGCCCGGGATCGAGCGGCCCGAGCCCTTGAGTTCCTGCTCCTTGCCCGGCGCGCCGCTCGCGGCGAAGACGAAGGTCGGGCGGTGGAAGCGGTCCTTGATGCGCGAGGCCACGATGCCCACCACGCCTTCGTGGAAGGCCGCGTCGAACACGCTGATGGCCGGCGGCGGCGCCGCGATGCCCTCGCCGTCGGCGCCGGTGGAAAACAGCGACTCGGCCAGCAGCAGTGCCTGGTCGCGCATGCCGCCTTCGATGTCGCGCCGCTCGCGGTTGATGCCGTCGAGCATGCGCGCGAGTTCCTCGGCGCGGCCGGCGTCGTCGGTCAGCAGGCATTCGATGCCCAGCGTCATGTCGGCCAGCCGGCCGGCCGCGTTGATGCGCGGGCCCAGCGCGAAACCGAAGTCGAAGGTGGTGGCCGCAGAAGCATTGCGGCCCGCCGCCTTGAACAGCGCGGCCACGCCGGCGGGCATTGCGCCGGCGCGGATGCGGCGCAGGCCCTGCGCCACGAGGCGGCGGTTGTTGGCGTCGAGCTTCACCACGTCGGCCACGGTGCCGAGCGCGACCAGCGGCAGCAGCGCATCGAGCTTGGGCTGGGGTTTGCCTGCCCCCCGGCTTGCCATTTCATGTGCTTCGCCACCCCCCGAGGGGGAGGCTGGCCCGCCTTGGGGCGGCCCGGCGGCGGGCGCAGGCGTGTCGAACACGCCGCGCCTGCGCAGCTCGGAGCGCAGCGCCAGCAGCACGTAGAACATCACGCCGACGCCCGCGATGCTCTTGCTCTCGAACTCGCAGCCGGGCTGGTTCGGGTTGACCAGCACGTCGGCCAGGGGAAGCTCCGGGCCCGGCAGGTGGTGGTCGGTCACCAGCACCTGCAGGCCGCGCGCCTTGGCGGCGGCCACGCCTTCGACGCTGGCGATGCCGTTGTCGACGGTGATCAGCATGTCGGCGCCGCTCGCGGCCACGCGCTCGGCGATGGGCGGCGTGAGTCCGTAGCCGTCGACCACGCGGTCGGGCACGAGGTAGCTCACGTTTTTGGCGCCCAGCAGGCGCAGGCCGCGCACGCCGACCGCGCAGGCGGTGGCGCCGTCGCAGTCGTAGTCGGCCACGATGCACAGGCGCTTGTCCTGCGCGATGGCGTTGGCCAGCAGCACGGCGGCTTGTTGCGTGCCGCGCAGGGTGTCCGGCGGCAGCAGTCGGGCGAGGCCGTCGTCGAGTTCGTCCTTGGCGCGCACGCCGCGCGCTGCGAACAGGCGGGCCAGCAGCGGGTGCACGCCGGCCTGCTCCAGCGCCCAGACGGTGCGCGGAGGGATCTCGCGGTCGACGATCTTCACAGCGACTCCAGCACTTCGGCCGCGCGCTTGCGGTCGAACAGGCTCCTGGCCCAGCGGCTCAGGCCGCGCTGCTGCACGGTGTAGCGCTGTGCCGCGCGGTCGCCGCACAGGGTGAGCGACACATCGGCGCCGCGCGTGTAGTCGGCCAGCAGCGAGGCGATGTCGCCCGCGTCCAGCGCCTGCCAGGCGGCGGCCCAGCCGACGCCGTCGTCGCGGATGGCGGCGACGCGCAGGGCTTCGCACACGGTGGTTTCGCAGGCGGCGCTCGGCAGGGGCTGCGCCGCCAGCGCGCCGGTGCCGCTGAGCCAGAACGAATTGATGGGCGGCACGCCGCGCGCGGCGCGGTCGTCGTTCACGCGCTGGGTGTAGAGCAGCATCTGCATTTCGTTCTGCAGGCGGCGCAGCGGCCGGGCAGCCTCGGCCAGCGGCGACCACTGCGAGATGGGCCAGCCCACGGCACGGTCGATGGAGGCGGTGGCCAGTCCGTCGAAGATGCGCGCACGCGCCAGCCAGCGGCCGGGCACGGGCGAGGGGTGCAGCGCGATGCCGTCTTCCTCGAAGAAGGGGCGGGCGGCTTCGAGCAGCGTGGCCGATTCGCCGGCGTCGATCTCGATGACGGACGGGTCGCCCAGCACCACGTCGTCGATGCCGACTTGCCAGTTGCACAGCGTGACCACGCCCCAGCCCTCGGTGTCGCTGGCGGCGGCGATGCCCAGGCGCCGGGCCTCAAGCGCGGCCCAGGGAATGCAGCCGTCGTCCGCAGTGATGCCCAACTCCCGCGCGAGAGCGCGTTCGTGCGGTGGTGAGCGCGTGCTTTCGTCCTGCGTGTCGGTGTCCGCGAGGGTCAGGCGCAGCAGCAGGGTCTCGAGATTGGGGAGCCGCAACGTGGGCAGCGCCGCGCGGCATGCCGGGGAACCGCGGCCGGCAAAGGGGATCAACAGGTGACGTGGGAAGGTTTCGGCCATCTCCCTATTGTCCGGGAAGCCCTGAGGTTGTCCGGAATGCCACAATTCCGACGTATGACCTACCCCCTCGCTCATCACTTCGTGTATTCGCTGCCCCCCGAGGGCGGGCCAATTTCCCTTGAGGCGGCTCGGCGGAAAATTTGATGCGATTCCCCTATGAACTGCAGCTAGGCTGGCGCTACACGCGCGCAGGCCGGGCGACGCGGCGCAACGGCTTCATCTCCTTCATCTCCGGTGTATCGATGCTCGGCATCGCGCTGGGCGTGGCGGCGCTGATCATTGTGCTCAGTGTGATGAACGGCTTCCAGAAGGAGGTGCGCGACCGCATGCTCGGCGTGGTGTCGCACATCGAGATCTTCTCGCGCGACGGACAGGCGCTGCCGCAGCTGGAAGAAATCATGGCTGCCGCGCGCAAGCATCCCGAGGTGATCGGCGCTGCGCCCTTCATCAACACGCAGGCGCTCATTGCCCGCGGCGAGGACATGAAGGGCACCGTGGTGCGCGGCATCGACCCCAGGCTCGAGCCCGAGGTGACCGACACCAACAGCATCGCCGCGCGCGGCACCTTCGACAAGCTGGTGCCGGGCGAATTCGGCATCGTGCTGGGCGCCGAGCTGGCGCGCTCGCTGTTCGTGCAGCCGGGCGACAAGGTCACGCTGGTGGCGCCGGGCGGCCAGGTCACGCCGGCTGGCGTGGTGCCGCGGCTGAAGCAGTTCACCGTGGTCGGTACCTTCGACTCCGGCCACTACGAATACGACTCCGCGCTCGCCATGGTCCACGAGCAGGACGCCGCCAAGGTATTCCGCCTCGAGGGGCCGACCGGCATCCGCCTGAAGCTCAAGGACCTGAACGAAGCGCGCGAAGTGGCCGACCAGCTGGCCGTGAGCCTGCCGGGCGAGTTCCTCATCCGCGACTGGACGCGCCAGAACAAGACATGGTTCGCGGCCGTGCAGGTCGAGAAACGCATGATGTTCATCATCCTCACGCTGATCGTGGCGGTGGCAGCCTTCAACCTGGTCTCCACGCTCGTGATGACCGTGACCGACAAGCGCGCCGACATCGCCATCCTGCGCACGCTGGGCAGCTCGCCGCGCAGCATCATGGGCATCTTCGTGGTGCAGGGCGCGATGGTGGGCGTGATCGGCACCGTGGCCGGTCTGCTGCTGGGGCTGGGCATCGCCTACAACATCGACGTGATCGTGCCGTTCCTGGAGCGGCTGTTCCATGCGAGCTTCCTGCCGAAGGACATCTACCTCATCAGCAAGATGCCGAGCGATCCGCAGCAAAGCGACATCGTGCCCATTGCGATCATTTCCCTGGTGCTGTCCTTCGTGGCCACCCTGTATCCGAGCTGGCGCGCCAGCCGCGTGAACCCGGCCGAGGCCCTGCGCTATGAGTGAAATGACCCCCACGCTCGGCACTGCCGTGTCCTCGCTGCCCCCCGAGGGGGCCGCCATCGGCTTGGGGCGGCCCGGCGCCAATGGTGTCGTATTGAAAGCCCGAGGCCTCACCAAGCGTTTCCACGAAGGCCGGCTGGACCTGACCGTGCTGCACGGCGTCGACCTCGACGTGCACGCCGGTGAAACCCTGGCCATCGTCGGCTCCTCGGGCTCCGGCAAGAGCACGCTGCTGCACCTGATGGGCGGGCTCGACGCGCCCACCTCGGGCAAGGTCGAACTGCTGGGCAAGGACATCGCCCATGCCGACGCGGCCGAACAGGGGCGGCTGCGCAACCAGCACCTGGGCTTCGTCTACCAGTTCCATCATCTGCTGCCCGAATTCAGCGCGCTCGACAACGTGGCGATGCCGCTGAAAATCCGGCGCGTGGAGCCCGCGACGGCGGCGGCTTCGGCGTCGAGGATTCTCGAGAGCGTGGGCCTGGGCCAGCGCCTGCACCACCGGCCGGCCGAGCTGTCGGGCGGCGAGCGCCAGCGCGTGGCGATCGCGCGCGCGCTGGTCACGCAGCCCGCCTGCGTGCTGGCCGACGAGCCCACCGGCAACCTCGACCGCAGCACGGCGGACACGGTGTTCGCGCTGATGCTCGACCTGGCGCACCGGCACGGCACGGCATTCGTGATGGTCACGCATGACCAGGAGCTGGCGAAGCGGTGTGACCGGGTGCTGCAGCTGGTGGCTGGGCGGCTGGCGGGCTGAAGAGGCTGTGCGGCCTTTCTTCGTGCCTAGCGATTCGTCAACAAGGCAGAAGCGGTGGCCCGCAGTACCAGCGCGCGATCGGGTTCGTCGATCACGTAGGGCGAGTCGAGCAGTTTCGCCATCAGCCGATCGAACTGGCGACGGACTTGTTCCTTTGCCGGATGGGCCATGTAGAGGGCATGGAGCATGGAGCAGATGCCGGAAATCTGCGTGTCCAGTGCATCGATATCGCCTAGCCGTCCTGCAGCCTCGGCAGCGGCCAAGAATTGTTCTTCGTGCGTCATGGGTCTTTGACCGTCCTTTGACGGTGCCTTCTGGGATTGGCGCCCTTGTGGGGCGCATGCGCCTCGAAATCGAAGCAAACCCAAGATACGCAAAACCAATACCAATGGATTACATTTCAAATGACGATCCTTGCATTTTGTGACTTATTTCACGGCCACTAGGTGCAAAGTAGGCAACCCTAGTACAGCGCCTCTTCCGTCTGCCGCACATCCAGCGGCAGCACGCACAGCAGCTTGCCCCTCAGCGTCAGCACCAGGCCGAGGCGCCCTCCGATCTGCATGACCCGGCACACCGTGTGCGGCGCGGCATCGTCGGCAACGGGCGCGGACACCGCCACTGCTGCCGACATCGCGACGGCCCGCGCCGGCGGCTGCCGCAGCAGCGCAAGCAGCATCCGGGCATCGCAGTCGCCCAGCGCCTGCCGGTACACATGGAAGGCCGCATCCGAGCCGGCTTCGTCTTCGTTTCTTTCATGGCGCAGCCGAAGCAGCGCGCGATGCAGTTGCTGCCTGCAGGCCGCCTCGGTCTTGCCGCTGGCCTCTGCAATTTCCTTGAAGCTGGCTTCGAAGACTTCGCGCAGCAGCACGGCGGCGCCATCGGCCAGCGACAGCCTGGCGGCGATCAGGCGCAGCGCCTGGTCGATGGATTGGGCCTGCGCGGCATCGGCTTCCGCCGAGGGTGCCTCGGGGGACAGTGCTTCGGCATCCCGCAGCCAGCGCCGCATCCAGCCGTCGCGCCGCAGCCGGTCGATGGCCAAGTTCTGCATCACCGTTGTCAGCCAGGCCTGCGTCGAATCGGGCCCGGGCCTGTCGCCCATTTCGAGCGCGCGCAGGTAGGTGTCCTGCACCACGTCCTCGGCGTCCGCCGCGCCGCCCAGCATGCGCGCCGCCGCGCGAACCAGCCGGCTTCTCAATGCCGGGAATTGCGAGAGATAGCGTTCATCGAGCATCGGCGCAGCTTGCCATGGCGCGCAATGTCACGAAACTGTGGGCCTGTTCGTCAAGACAGTCCAACCACAGGAGCTTTCTTCATGACCGACATGCCCATGTTCTCGACGCAATCCGACGATGACGACACCAAGCCCGCCGCCACCGCCGAGCCGCGCAACTCCTACCTGGAGGAAAAGGCGTTCAAGTCGCGCACATTGCTGATCTTCGGCAGCATCAGCGATTCGGTGGCCGCCGACGTCACGCGCCGGCTCATCGCGCTGGACGCCGACAGCGCCGACAAGCCCATCGACATCCTCGTGAGTTCGCCCGGCGGCCACCTGGAGTCGGGCGACGCCATCCACGACATCGTGCGCTTCATCAGCGCGCCGGTGAACATGATCGGCACCGGCTGGGTCGGCAGCGCGGCCACGCACCTGTTCCTGGCGGCGCCGCGCGAGCGCCGGGTGTGCCTGCCCAACACGCGCTTCCTGATCCACCAGCCCAGCGGCGGCGCGGGCGGGCAGGCGACGGACATCGCCATCCAAGCGCAGGAAATCATCAAGGCCCGCCAGCGCATCGCGCACGAGATCGCGCGCGAGACCGGCAAGCCCATCGACGTGGTGCTGGCCGACATCGAGCGCGACCGCTGGCTGTCGGCTGAAGAAGCCGTCGAATACGGCCTGGTCTCGCGCATCATCCAGCGCAAGACCGAACTGCAGAAAGGCTGAGAGGCCGATCAGGCCTTGGGCTTGTACGCGACGACGTCGATCTCGACGCGCGCGTCGATCATCAGCCGGGCCTCGGTGGTCGAGCGCGCCGGCTTGTTCTCGCCGAAGTAGCTCATGTAGATGCGGTTGAAAGCACCAAAGTCGCGCGCGTCCTGCAGCCACACGGTGCTCTTGCACACGTCGTCGAGCGTGGCGCCGGCCAGCGCCAGCACGGTCTTGATGTTTTCCATGACCTGGCGCGTCTGCGCCTCGATGCCGCCCACCACCAGCTCGCCGTTCTTGTCGACGGGCACCTGGCCCGACACGTAGACGAAGTCGCCGGCGCGCACGGCCGGGGAGAACGGACGCACCTGGCGGTCGGAGGCAAGGGGCGGGGCGCCGAGGTATTCGAGAGGCATGGGGACTCCTGGAGGTTGAAGAACTGTCTGGGAATGGGAAGCCGCGAGTATCCATCCAATCTGAAAATCTATTTCAGAAAAACCCTCAGGCAAGGGTTAAAACGGATGATTTGGCATGGATAGTGCTTCAAAGTCCGGGCCGAAAAGAAAATTTCTTTCACAAATTCGCCCGCCCCATGAAGGAGTTCCCCATGCCCCACGCCGGTCTTGTCCAGCGCCTGCCCATGCTGTCGAAGCGCAGCCTGCTGGGCGCTTCCCTGCTCGCGATGCTGTGCGCCGCGCTGCCCCACCAGAGCGCCCATGCCCAGGGCCCGCGCAATTTCGCCACGCTGGCGATGGTGGCCGAGCCGCAGACGCTCGACCCGATGGCATCGACCGCCGACCTGGTCGGAACCATCATGCAGCACGTGTACGAGACGCTCTACACCTTCGACGCCAAGTGGAACGTGGTGCCGATGCTGGCCGAGGGCATGCCGAAGATCTCGGCCGACGGCAAGACCTACGCCATCACCTTGCGCAAGGGCGTGATGCTGCACAACGGCCGCGAGCTCACGGCCGACGATGTGGTGGCCAGCCTGCAGCGCTGGATGGAGCAGTCGCCGCGCGGCAAGGCCGTGGGCAAGGAAATCGACAGCCTCAAGGCCAAGGGCCCGCTGGCGGTGGAGGTGGTGCTGAAGGAACCCTACGCGCCGCTGCTGTCGCAGCTCGCGCTGCCCAGCGGCATGGCGGCAATCATGGCCAAGGACTCGATCGCTTCGCCGTTGAAGGACTTCGTGGGCACCGGCCCCTACAAGTTCAAGGAGCGCCGCCCCGACCAGTTCGTGCTGCTCACGCGCTTCGACAAGTATTCGGCCCGCAAGGAGGCCGCGAGCGGCTACGGCGGCAAGCGCGAAGCGGCCATCGAAGAACTGCGCTTCGTGCCCGTGCCCAACGCCAGCACGCGCGTCGAAGGCGCGCTGGCCGGCCAGTACGACTTTGCCGACCTGCTGCCGGTGGAAGCGCTGCCGCGCCTGGAGAAGTCGGGCGGCAAGACCGTGCCGATCATGACGCCCTCGTTCGGCTTCCCGTACCTCGTGCTCAACACCAAGGAGGGCGTGGCCGCCAGCCAGCCGGTGCGCCAGGCGATCCAGACCGCGCTGGGCGAAGGCGAAATGCTCGCGGCCGGCTTCGGCGACACGCGCTTCTTCGTGGCCGAGGCCAACCACTTCCCCAAGGGCTCGCCTTTCTATTCGACGGCCGGTGCCGACCAGTACAACCAGCGCAACGCCGCCAAGGCCAAGGAACTCGCGGCCAAGGCCGGCTACAAGGGCGAGCCGATCCGCGTGCTCACCAGCCGCCAGTACGACTTCCACTACAACATGGCGCTGCTGATGGCCGAGCAGCTCAAGCGCGCCGGCTTCAAGGTCGACCTCAACGTGGTCGACTGGGCCACGCTGGTGCAGCGGCGCAACGACGCCAAGCTGTGGGACGTCTACGTCACGCATTCGGGCCAGTTCCCCGAGCCCATGCTCTCGCCGCCGCAGCTTGGCGACGGCGCGCCCGGCTGGTGGGACTCGCCTGCCAAGAAGTCGGCGCTGCAGGCCTTCAACGTGGAGAGCGACCCTGCCAAGCGCGGCGCGCTGTGGGGCAAGGTGCAGCAGGTGGTGTACGACGAGGTTCCGTACATCAACGTCGGCAAGTTCAACGGCCTCTCGGCCAAGAGCCCGGCGCTGGACAACTACACGCCCGCGACCTGGCCGTTCTTCTGGAACGCGAAGATCAAGTAAGGCGGGGAGCACAGCCATGACGTCGCGTCGCCAACTTCTGCAAGCCAGCGCACTGGCCTCCGGCCTCGGAGCCCTTGGCCTCACCGCCTCCACCGTCCAGGCCGCAACCGCCGGCCCCGTCTACGCCTACGTCGGCACCTACAGCGACGGCGGCAAGCCGTGGCGCGGCGGGCGCGGACTGGGCGTGCACCAGTTCGTGCTCGACAGCGCGACCGGCGCGCTCAAGCCCATTCCCGGCGCGCCAGTGGCCGTGGCCAGCACGGGGGAGGGCGCCAAGTTGCGCAACCCCGCGTCGCTCGCGCGCCATCCCACGCTGCCCATGCTGTATGCGGCCAACGAGTTCGAGGCCGGCTCGGTGTCTGCTTTTCGTATCGGTACGGGTATCGGCGCGAATGGCGCGCTGTCGTTCGTGTCTGAAATGCCCTGCGGCGGCAAGGACCCGGCCTACATCAGCGTGCACCCCGACGGGCGCTTCCTGTTCACCGCCAACTACGCCAGCGGCGATGTCAGCGTGATCGCGCTGCGCGCCGACGGCACGCCCGACACCGACCGCGCCGCTGTCGTCTACAAGGACGCCGACGCCTGCGGCGCCACCGCGTGCAAGCCCGGCGCCGACTTGGTGCCGGCCGCCGCGCGTTCGCACGAAGGCTTTGCCACCAGCGACCATGACGGCCCGCATGCCCACATGGTGCATGCCGACCCGAAGGGCAACTTCGTGCTGGTGGCGGACCTGGGGCTCGACCGCGTCATCTCGTACCGCTTCGACCGTGGCACCGGTGTGCTGAGCCAGCCCAGCACGGTGGCCGTGTCCGAAAGCTCGGGCGCGCGCCATTTCATCTTCCATCCGAACGGCAAGTGGTTCTACCTGGTGAACGAGGAGGCCTCGACTATCGCCTTCATGCGCTACGACGACGCCAGCGGCGTGCTCACACTGGTGAGCGAGACCTCGGCGCTGCCCAAGGGCTTCAAGGGCACCAGCTACGCATCGGGTATCCGCATGCTGCCGGACGGCCAGCACTTCGTGTCGCTCAACCGCCTGCACGACTCGATCTCGCTCTTCAAGGTCGACGCCCGCACCGGCGCCCCCACGCTGGTGCGCGAGGAATGGTCGCGCGGCAACTACCCGCGCAGCTGCACGCTCGACCCGAGCGGCAGGTTCCTCTACGTGTGCCACAACAAGCAGGGCGACAACGTGACGGTCTTCCGCGTCAAGGGCGGCGACATCCAGTTCACCGGCCAGTACGTTGCAGTGGGCAGCGCGGCGGCCATCGAGTTTTCCGCGTGATGAAGAAATCGCTGTTGCGCTACATCGCTTCCCGGGCGGCCGGCATGCTGGTGGTGCTGGCCATCGTGGCGGTGCTCGTGTTCGTGCTCACGCGCGCGGCATCGGGCGATCCGGTCTCGGTGCTGCTGGGCGACCAGGCCACCGCCGCCGACATCGCGCGCGTGCAGAAGGAGTACGGCCTCGACAAGCCGCTGCCCGTGCAGTTCGGCTACTGGCTGCGCGAGGTGCTGCAGGGCAACCTGGGCACTTCCATCTTCCTGCAGCGCCCGGTGACGCAGGCGCTGTGGGAGCGCTCCGAACCCACCACGCTGCTCGCGCTGATGGCCGTGGCCATCGCGGCGCTGATCGGCGTGCCGTGCGGCATCGTCTCGGCCGTGTTCCGCGGGCGCGTGGTCGACCAGCTGTTTACCGGCATCGCGATGCTGGGCGCGAGCATTCCGAGCTTCTGGCTCGGCATCGTGCTCATACAGATATTCGCGGTGTCCTTCGGCTGGTTCCCGGTGTCGGGCTACGGCGCGCCCGATGCGCCGTTCGCCGAGCGGCTGCATGCGCTGGTGCTGCCGGCCACCGTGCTGGGCCTGCTGAACTCCGCGCTCATCATCCGCTTCACCCGCGCCTCGATGCTCGACGTGCTAGGCGAGGACTACGTGCGCACCGCGCGCTCCAAGGGCTTGAGCGAAAGCGTGGTCGTGCTCAAGCACGCGCTGCGCAATGCGCTGGTGCCCATCGTCACGGTGATCGGCCTCACCGTCGCGCTGATGATCGGGGGCGCCGTCATCACCGAGACCGTGTTCGGCCTGCCCGGCGTGGGCAACCTCGTGGTCAGTGCGGTGCTGCGGCGCGACTACCCGGTCATTCAAGGTGCGCTGCTCGTGATTGCCGCGATCTACGTGCTCATCAATTTCTCTATCGACCTGCTGTATGCGGTGGTCGATCCGCGCGTGAAGGTCTGAGCGATGCGTATGCCCCGAATGCTCCGCCAGCTGATGCATCGCCGCATCGTGATGGTTTCCGCGCTGGTGCTGCTGGTGATTGCCGTCATGGCCATCGGCGCGCCACTGTTCGCCTCCGCCGACCCCAACGACACGGCCGTGCTGGAACGCCTGAAGGCGCCGAGCGCCGAGCACCTGCTCGGTACCGACGAACTGGGGCGCGACATGTATTCGCGTATCGTGCACGGCGCGCGCTACTCGCTGGCCATCGCGGCGCTCACGGCGCTGGGCGCGGTCGTCGCCGGCACGGTGCTGGGCCTGATGGCCGGCTTCTTCCGCCGGCTCGATACGCCGCTGATGCGCGTGGTCGACGCGATGATGTCCTTCCCCGACATCCTGCTGGCCATTGCGCTGGTGGCCATCCTCGGGCCATCGCTCATCAACACGGTGCTGGCGCTGGTGCTGGTGTACACGCCGCGCGTGGCGCGGGTGGTGCGCGCATCGACGCTGGTGGTGCGCGAACTGCTGTTCGTGGAAGCCGTGCGCGCGCTGGGCGTGCGCACCTCGCGCATCCTGTGGCGGCACATCTTGCCGAACCTGATGTCGCCGATCCTGGTGCAGGTGTCCTTCATCTTCGCCTACGCCATCCTGGCGGAAGCGGGGCTCTCGTTCCTCGGCGTCGGCGTGCCGCCCGAGATCCCGACCTGGGGCACCATGGTCGCGGGCAGCCAGCAGTACGCGCACCAGGCCTTCTGGGTGGTGCTGTTCCCGGGGCTCGCGATCATCTTCACGGCGCTGTCGCTGCAACTGCTGGGCGACGGCGTGCGAGATTTGCTCGACCCCAAGCTGAAGAAAACCTCGTGATGACGACGAACGCCAACAACACCCCACGCCTCGCGGTCAGCAACCTGAGCACCAGCTTCCCGACCGAAGACGGCCTCGTGCGTTCGGTGGCCGACGTGAGCTTTTCCATCCAGCCCGGCAAGACGACCGCGCTGGTCGGCGAATCGGGCTCGGGCAAGTCGGTCACCAGCCTCACGCTGATGCGCCTGCTGCCCAAGACGGCGAACGCGCAGGTCAGCGGCAGCGCTTCCTTCGTGACGCGCGAAGGCAAGACGCTCGACCTGCTGCGCATCGGCGAACGCGAGATGCGCTCGCTGCGCGGCAACCAGCTGTCGATGATCTTCCAGGAGCCGATGACCAGCCTGAACCCGGTGTTCACCATCGGCGAGCAGATTGCGGAGAGCGTGCGCCTGCACAAGGGGCTGGACCGCAAGGCGGCGCTGGCCCATGCGCTGCGCATGCTGGAGCTGGTCGAGATACCGGCCGCGGCGCAGCGCATCCACGAATATCCGCACCAGCTCTCGGGCGGCATGCGGCAGCGCGTGATGATCGCGCTGGCCATGGCCTGCGACCCGACGCTGCTGATCGCCGACGAGCCCACCACCGCGCTCGACGTGACCATCCAGGCGCAGATCCTGGAGCTCATGCGCCGGCTGCAGGCCGAGACGGGCATGAGCATCCTTTTCATCACGCACAACCTCGGCGTGGTCGCGCACCATGCCGACGACGTGGTGGTGCTGTATGCGGGGCGCGTGGTCGAAAGCGCTCCGGTACGGCCGCTGTTCGCGCAGCCCGAGCATCCCTACACGCAGGGCCTGCTGGCCTGCCTGCCGGGCAAGGCGCGGTTGCCGGGGCAGCCCAAGCCCAAGCGGCTGTTCGCGATCCGCGGCCAGGTGTCGAGCCCGCTGGCGCCGCCGCCGGGATGCGCCTTCGAGCCGCGCTGCGACCTGGCGCTGCCCGCGTGCAGCGCGGCAATGCCGCCGCTGATCGAGACCCATCATGGGCGCGAGGCGCGCTGCGTGCGGGTGCAGCCGGCGCAACCTTTGGCGAGGGTTGCATGACGCTCACGCTGCTGTCCCCGTCTTGCTCCCTCCCCTTCCGGGGGAGGGCTGGGGTGGGGGCTCTGGGCGGTGGAGACCGTCGCAACAATGAAACGGCCGCGTGCCCCCACCCCAACCCTCCCCCGGAAGGGGAGGGAGCCAATACCGAATACCCACGATGACCACCGCCGCCCCCCTCATCGAAGTCCGCGGACTCAAGAAATACTTCGGCAGCAGCGACCGCCCGGTGCGCGCGGTCGACGACGTGTCCTTCGCCATCCAGCCCGGCGAAACGCTGGGCCTGGTCGGCGAATCGGGCTCGGGCAAGAGCACCATCGGCCGCACCGTGCTGCGGCTGCTCGAGCGCACCGGCGGCCAGGTGCTGTACCGCGGCGACGACATCGGCGCGCTGTCGGGCGAGCGCATGCGCAAGCTGCGCAGCAAGCTGCAGATCATCTTCCAGGACCCGTACGCCAGCTTGAACCCCAAGATGCGCATCAGCGCCATCCTCGGCGAGGCGCTCTCCACGCACGGCCTGCACAAGGGCGCCGCCGCGCGCGACAAGCGCATCGCCGAGCTGCTGGAAACCGTGGGCCTGCGCGCGGAGCATGCGAGCCGTTTTCCGCACGAGTTCTCGGGCGGGCAGCGCCAGCGCATCGGCGTGGCGCGTGCGCTGGCGGTGGAGCCTGAATTCATCGTGGCCGACGAGCCGCTGTCGGCGCTCGACGTTTCCATCCAGTCGCAGGTCATCAACCTGCTGGCGGACCTGCGCGAGCGCCTCGGCCTGACGATGCTCTTCATCTCGCACGACCTCGACGTGGTCGAGTACCTGTGCGACCGCGTGGTGGTGCTCTACCTGGGCAAGGTGATGGAAGTCGCCACCACCGACGAGCTGTTCGCGCGCCCCGCGCACCCCTACACCCGCGCGCTGCTGGCCGCCAGCCCCAAGCCCGACCCCGAGGTGGCGACCGAGCGCATCGCGCTGAAGGGCGACATTCCCAGCCCCATCTCGCCGCCCTCGGGCTGCGTGTTCCGCACGCGCTGCCCGCATGCCATCGAAGCCTGCGCCCAGGCCGTGCCGCCGCTCGAAGAAATTTCGGCAGGACACTACAGCGCCTGCATCCGAACCAGAGAACTTCCATCCAACATCGCCGCATGACCTCCATGACCGCCGCCAACGATTTCAACGACCCGCTGCTGGGCAGCAACTTCAAGGGCTATCCGCGCACGCAGGCGCCGCGCCGCCGCAGCGAAGTCGGCGCCGCCGGATGGAACGTGCTCGCCGGCGACCTGCCGCTGCCGCTGGCCGTGCTCAAGCGCGAGGCGCTGGAGCACAACCTGGCCTGGATGCAGTCGCGCGTGCGCGAGTGGGGCATCGACCTCGCGCCGCACGGCAAGACCACCATGTCGCCGCAGCTGTTCCAGCGCCAGCTCGACGCCGGCGCCTGGGGCCTGACCTTCGCCACGGTCACGCAACTGGCCGTGGGCGTGGCGGCCGGCGCGCGCCGCACGGTCATCGCCAACCAGGTGGTGAGCGACGAAGACCTGGCGGGCATCCAGATGCTGCTGAGCCAGCATGCCGACCTGCGCATCGTGTTCCTGGTCGATTCGCTGGCGCAGCTCGCGCTGATCGAGGACTGGTCGAACCGCCATCCCGCCAGCGTGCCTTTCGAGGTGATGATCGAGATCGGCGTGGAGGGCGCCCGCACCGGCTGCCGCACGCATGAGGAAGCCGTGGCGCTGGCCACGCGGCTGCGTGCCAGCGATGCGGTCAAGCTGGTGGGCATCGAATGCTACGAAGGGCAGGGCGCCACCGGCCAGAGCGAGCCCGACGCGGCCTATGCCAAGGCGCTGATGGACCGCGTGGAAGCCGTTGCCCGCCATTGCGATACCGGCAAGCTGTTCGAGACCGACGAGGTGCTGGTCTCGGCCGGCGGCTCGGCCATCTTCGACCTCGTGGCGGGCCGGCTCAAGCCGGCGCTCGGCGCGCCGGTGCGCGGCCTGCTGCGCTCGGGCTGCTACGTCACGCACGACCATGGCTTCTACAAGCGCATGGTGAGCGCGGTCGACGAGCGCCTGGGCTGCGGTTGCGGCGAAAGCCTGGTGCCGGCGATGGAAGTGTGGGCCACGGTGCAATCGCGCCCCGAGCCCGGCCTGGCGATCCTGGCGGTGGGCAAGCGCGACATCTCCTTCGACCTCGCGCTGCCGGTGCCCATCGCACGCGCCGCGCGCGGCGTGCTGCAGCCGCAGGCCGTGCCCGCCGGCTGGAAGATCACCGCGCTGAACGACCAGCACGCCTACCTGCGCTGGGATGCGAGCGAAGAAGCCGAGGCGCCCAGGGTGGGTGACCGTGTCGGCCTCGGCATTTCGCACCCCTGCACCACCTTCGACAAATGGCACTGGATGCCGGTGGTCGAGAACGACTACCGCGTGAGCGACGCCGTCGCCATGCACTTCTGAGCACGCTGCGATGACCCCCTCCCTGCTCCAGAAAATCGCGCAGATACGCAGCGACGCCCCGGCGACGCGGCGCGCGATTCTCGACCTGATCCTCGAAGACCCCGACCGCGTGCTCGAAGAGAGCTTCGAACAGCTGGCCGAGCGCTCGCGCAGCTCGGTGCCGACCATCATGCGCACCTGCCGCGACCTCGGTTTTGCCGGGCTGCGCGAGTTCAAGCTCGCGCTCGCTCAGGAGCTGGCGCTCGGCGGCTCGCCGCTGCACCGCCGCGTGAACATCGAGGACGCGGCCGATGAAGTGGTCGGCAAGATCGCGCGCAGCGCGGCGGCATCAGTCTCGGGCGTGCGCGGGCAGCTCGACATGCAGGTGCTCGACGGCGCGGTGGCGGCCATCGCGGCGGCGCCGCATGTGGACCTGTACGGCGCGGGCGCCACATCGTGGTTCATGGCCAACGACCTGCAGGCGCGGCTGTTCCGCCTGGGCCTGTCGGCCAATGCCTGGGCCGACTACCACCTGCAGCAGGTGGCCGGCGCGGCGCAGCGCCCGGGCGGCGTGGTCATCGCCATATCGCACGTGGGCGGCATGCCGTCGCTGCTCGACGCGGTGGACATCGCGCGCGGGCAGGGCGCCAAGGTGGTCGCGCTCACGCGGCCCGGCACGGCGCTCGCGGCCAAGGCCGACTTTCTTCTGGGCCTGTCGGTGCCCGACGACGCGGTGATGCACGTGGGCATCGACGCCTACCTGACGCACCTCACGGCCATCGAGATACTGACGGTGCTGGTGGCGCAGCGGCGCGGCGAGCCCGCGGTGCAGCGCCTGCAGCGCGCGCGCGATGCGTTCCAGCGGCACGGCATCGATGCGACCACGCATCCGCTGCAAAGCTGGGACGGCGGGGGTGTCAAGCATGGCTGACAACAACGCATCATCGAAGGCCGTGCTGCTCGAAGGCGGCCTGGTGGTCGACGGCTCGGGCGGGCCTTCGTGGCCCGGCGACGTGCTGCTGCAGGGCGACCGCATCGTCGCGCTCGGCGAGGGCCTGCGCGGGCGGCTGCCCCAAGGCCTGGCGCTGGCGGACATCGACACTGTCGACTGCCGCGCCAAGGTCATCGCGCCCGGCTTCATCGACGCGCACACGCACGACGACGCCATCGTGCTGCGCGACCCGCTGTGCCTGCCCAAGGTGTCGCAGGGCATCACCACCGTGGTGACCGGCAACTGCGGCATTTCGCTCGCGCCGTACCGCACGCCGCAATCGCTGCCGCCGCTCACGCTGCTGGGCGCCGATTCGTTCAGGCACGCGAGCATGGCCGAGTACCGCGCCGCGGTCGATGCGACGCAACCCGCGCTCAACGTGGCCGCGCTGGTGGGCCACACCACCTTGCGCTTCGCGGCCATGGAAGCGCTCGACCGCCCCGCGAGCGCCGAAGAGCTGGCGCGCATGGAAGCGCTGCTCGACAGCTGCATGGCCGACGGCGCGCACGGCATGTCGTCCGGCCTGTTCTATGAAGAAGCCTTTGCCGCGCCGACCGAAGAGGTCACGGCGCTGGCGCGCGTGGTGGCCCGCCACGGCGGCGTGTACGCCACGCACCTGCGCAGCGAGATGCAGCAGATCATCGAGGCCCTGCACGAGGCCGGCGACTGCGCCTTCGAGGCCGGCGTGCCGCTGGTCATCTCGCACCACAAGTGCGCCGGCCCCGCCAACTGGGGCCGCACCAGGGAGACGCTGCCGCTGATCGAGTCGTTCGCGCGGCGCCAGAAGATCGCGATGGACGTGTACCCCTACGTGGCCGGCTCCACCGTGCTGCGCGAGGACCTGGTCGACGGCGTGATCGATGTGCTGCTCACCTGGTCCGACCCGCATCCCGAGATGACGGGCCGCCTCATCTCCGACATCGCGCGCGAATGGGGCACCACCGAGCAGGAGGCCTGCCTGCGGCTGAAGCCCGGCGGCGCCTGCTACTTCCAGATGCAGGAGGAAGACGTGGAGCGCGTCATTGCGCATCCGCTCACCATGATCGGCAGCGACGGCCTGCCGCACGACCGGCATCCGCATCCGCGGCTGTGGGGCGCGTTCCCTCGCGTGTTCGCGCGCTACTGGCGCCAGCGCCGGCTGTTCACGCTGGAGCAGGCGGTGCACAAGATGACCGGCATGACCGCGCGCAACCTGCGCATCGCCGACCGTGGACTGCTGCGCGTGGGTGCGATGGCCGACGTGGTCGTGTTCGACCCCGAGACCATTGCCGACACCGCGACCTACGACCAGCCGCATGGCGTGAGCCTGGGCGTGGAGCGGGTGTTCGTGAACGGCGTGCTGGCCTATCGCGGGGGCGAGGCCGAGGCGCGGGTGCTGGCGCGCGCGGGGCGGATGCTGACGCGCGCGGCCTAGGCCGTTCATCGGCTGGAGCCTGTTGCTCACGGTTATTCACAAAGTTGTCACCTTAAGTTCACAGAATCGGGCCGCTTCCAGCAGCCCCGGGGCCAAGGCTTGTCCCGGGTGTTCAGCCCCTTTCTGTGGACTCACATGACAAAAAATAAATGGACCCGCGCCCGCGTCGCGGGCCTGGCCGGCATCGCGGCCATTTCGCTCGCAGCCTGTGGCGGCGGTGGTGGTGGTGGAGGAGGTACTTTCTTCCCGACCAGCGGCCCTTCGGCCGGCAATGGCGGCAACAACAACAACAATCAGCCCGCGCCGGCCGCCGTGGCCCTGCAGCCGCTGGTGGGCGGCTCGCAGTATTCGGGCACGGCCAGCTTCGGCGACACCGTGTCCATCGCGCTCGACCAGCCTGCCACCGGCAAGCTCACGCTGCGCTTCGTCGATTCACGCTTCGGCCTCGCGGGCTCGGTGAGCGCAAGCTACGCCACGCAGCCTGACGGCTCGCTGCTGGCCGGCAACTTCGCGGCCGTCGCAGGCACCGGCGTGCCCGACGCTCTGGTCGCGGCGCTGCCCAAGCTCAGCCTGCGCTTCCAGCTCGACGGCAGCCTGCTCAGCGGTTCGCTGGCGCAGGTGCCCAACCTCAAGGCGGGCAACGGCGCGGTGCTGCAGGGCGAGATCGCCGCGTCGAACCAGGGCGTGGCCGACGTGTCGCGGCTTGCCGGCGTCTACAACTTCATCAAGCTCACCAGCGCGTACAACGCCAAGGGCATGGTGCAGGGCGCTCCCGCATCCGACTTCGGCCAGCTGAGCATCAAGGCCGACGGCAGCGTGCGTGCCTGCATGGGCCAGGCCTATGCCGACGGCTGCAGCGGCGGCCAGGCCGGCCTGCTCGCCGCCGAAGGCGACCAGAAGACCTACCCCGGCGCATTGGCGCTGACCCTGGGCGGCCAGCGCATCGGCCGCGTCATGGTCAACGCGCAGTCGGGCGCGGCCACGCTGCTCGCCGACGAATTCGCAACCACCGCCGCCGACGGCAGCTTCCGCACCGGCACCTGGGTGCTGCAGAGCGCGACCACCGCGCTGGCCGCCACCGCACTCGACGGCGAGTGGCTGTGCAGCCAGCCCGAGCTCGACCCCGCCACCGGCGCACTCACCGGTCGCACGCAGCGCAACTTCGTGTCGATCGGCGCCAACCTGCTGCAGACCGACACCATCGACAACGACGTCAAGCTCAGCGTCAACGCCGGAATCGGCGGCGCGGCGACCTCCACCGTCAGCGGCATGAACGGCCTCGTCGCCGGCCAGTGGGTCGACAGCCAGAAGATCGGACGCGTGCTGCTGCCCGTGGGCAAGCAGACGGCGTACTACATCGGCTCGGCTGCGAGCACGGGCGTGGCGGCTACGCATATCTCGGGTGTGTGCCGTGCACTGCCGGTGCCGGCGGTGAGCAATACCTATGCGTCGGCCACCGTTGGCAGCGCCATGGACATCCGCATCGGCGACGCGCATCCCACGCAGCCGGCCATCGGCTACGACCAGATCTACTACAAGCAGGGGCGCTACCGCAAGACCAAGGATTCGGCCGGCAACGACTCGACGCAGTGGAAGAAGGAATTCGACGACTACTGCGAAGCCGTGGGCCTGACAGACGGTGCCAAGGGCTCGACGGTCATCGCGGGTACTTCCTTGCTGACCGACCCCGGCAGCTTCACCTGCTCGACCAAGAATGCCTTCGACATCACCGCGCTGAAGTCCGCCGTGGTCGGCCCGCGCGGCGTGCTGTACCTGACGGACGGCCACCATACCCTCACCAGCTTCTGGGAAGCGCCGAACGGCGGCGGCCCCGAAGTCAAGGTCAAGGTGGTGAAGAAGGGCCACTACATGGACCTGAACAACGCCAGCTTCTGGCGCACGATGCGCCAGAACAAGTTCGTGTGGCTCAAGCTGCCCGACGGCAGCGCCATCACGCCGGCCGAACTGCCGCCGCTGCTGGGCCTGAGCAACGGCCTGAAGGACGACCCGTACCGCGCGCTGCTGTACTTCACTCGCGACCTCGGCTACAAGCAGCCGGCCAACAGCACCGAGTTCCTGGAGTTCTACTGGTCCGAATGGCTGCAGGCCGCGCCGCAGAGCCTCAAGCTCTCGGCCTACAAGCTGACCGATGCGACGAGCTACCTGCAGGCCATCCAGGCGGCCTCGGGCCTGATGAACGCGACGCCGGACACCACCATCATCGGTTCGTCGGGCCTGACGGCGCTGCAGATGGGCAAGCTCTCGACCTTCGACACCGTGACCTTCAATGACCTGAACACGCCGATGACGGCCGCCAAGCCCGGCAAGCTCGCGTACGCCCTGGACTACCGCGCTTCGCTGGCGGTGAAATAGGGCTCGGCAGCTCGCTGCGCGAGACACAAGGCCGGGCATTGACCCGGCCTTTTTTCTTGTGCGGCGCGGCAGGACATGCGCGGGCCCGCGCTGGCCTCTGCCTCCGCCCCCACCTAGCCCTCAGCCGCAGCGCGCACCTCGTCCTCCTCCGCCGGCTGCGCCTGGAACATCCTTGAAAAGTCGCAGCACTCCTGCGCCAGCATCACGATCGACGAGGTGAGGGCGCTGCGGTGCTCGCCCTTGTGCATCGCCACGTAGTGCACCAGCGGCAGCGCGGGCGTCACGTCGATCACCGCGAGCATGCCGGCCGCCACCAGCGGCTCCAGGCACTGGCGCGGCAGGTAGCTCACGCCCAGGCCCGACACGGTGAGCCCGGTCAGCGCCACCAGGTTGCTCACCACGATCACGTCGGCCGGCTGCACGCCCTGTTCCTTCATCCAGGCGTCGTAGGCGCGGCCGGTGCCCGAGCTGTTGCCCTGCACCAGCATGCGGTGGCGCGCCAGCTCGTGCAGCCGCATGGTGCCTGCGGCGGGCACCACGCCGGGCTTGCACATCCACATGCTCTTGACCTTGCCGATGACCTTGTGCGGCATGCGCGAGTCGGCGAAGGTCTCGGGCACGATGACGAGGTCCAGCTCGTCGGCCTGCAGCTTGTCGCGCAGCTTCAGGCTGTCGTCCACGTCGGGCTCCAGGATCACCTTGGGGTAGTGCTGGCGGATCAGACCGACCAGCCGCGGCAGCCAGGTCATGGCCGTGAGCTCGGTCACGCCGATGCGGATGCGGCGCTCCACCACGCCGGGCTTGCCGAACTGCTCGATGGCCGCGTCGCGCTGCGCCAGCAGCTTCTGCGCGAGCACGTACATCTCCTCGCCCTTTTCGGTGAGGCGCGCGGTGCGCTGGCTGCGGTCGAACAGCTCGGTGTCGAACAGCAGCTCCAGCTCGTGCACCCGCTTGGAAATGGCCGATTGCGAGGCATGCAACTGGTTGGCCGCCTGCGCGAAGCCGCCGAGCCGGGCGATCCAGTAGAGGGCTTCGAGTTGCTTGAAAGTCATCACGGCGGCGGGTCCCGAAAATGGGCGAATGAAACACTTTTATTCATGCGATTCGATCACAAAAAATCGCTTTTGGAAATTCATCGAGAGGCAGAAGATTCGCCCAAGCCAATGTCATCGACTCTTCAAGGAACCACCATGGACTTCAGGAAACTGCCCCTCGCGCTCGGTCTCACCCTTGCTTTCGCCTGCGGCGCCGCCAGCGCCCAGGACGGCGGCACGCTTCAGAAGATCAAGGACAGCGGCTTCATCCAGATCGGCGGGCGCGACAGCCAGATTCCCTTCTCGTACAAGCTCGGCTCCGACAGCGCTTCCATCGGCTTCACCAACGACATCTGCCTGAAGATCGTCGACGCGGTGAAGGCCAAGCTGGGCCTGGCCAAGCTCGATGTGCGCTACACCATGCTCAACTCGGCCAACCGCATTCCGCTGCTGCAGAACGGCACGGTCGACCTCGACTGCGCGACCACCACCAACACCACCCAGCGCCAGCAGCAGGTCGACTTCGCGCCCAGCCACTTCGTGACCAACATCACCGCCGCGGTGCGCAAGGACTCGGGCATCAACACCTTCGCCGACCTCAACGGCAAGAACGTGGCCACCGTCACCGGCAGCACCTCGATCCAGCTGCTGCGCGGCGTGCGCAAGAACGGCGCCATCGAGGTCCACGAGATCGCAGGCAAGGACACGTCCGACGGATTCCTGCTGCTGTCCAGCGGCCGCGCCGACGCCTACGTGCTCGACGACGTGCAGCTCGCCGGCATGATCGCCAGCGCGCCCAACCCGGGCGACTACAAGATCCTCAAGGAGTCACTGCGCCAGGAGCCCTACGGCATCATGCTGCGCAAGGACGATCCGCAGTTCAAGGCCGTGGTGGACGAGACCGTCACCGGCCTCATGAAGTCGGGCGCCATCGAGCAGCTCTACACCAAGTGGTTCATGTCGCCGATCCCGCCGAGGAACGCGAACCTGAATTTCCCGATGACGGACGCGGTGCGCGAGATCTACAAGAACCCCAACAACAAGGGCGTCTGACCGATGGCAGCCGAACTCCAACAGCAATATCCGCGAGGCCTGGCCTTCTCCGATGCGCTGATGCGCGAGGTGCAGCAGCGCTTCATCGGCGTCGGGCATGACCACCACGGGCGCGAGCGCCTGTACTTCGACAACGCCGGCGGATCGTTCCGGCTGAAGGCGGCGGTCGAACGCTTCGCGCAGGTCGACGCCATACCCGACAACGCCGAGCGCATCCACGCCACGGCCGTCGAGCTGCAGGACATCCAGGCCAAGGGCAGCGAAGACCTGCGCACCATCCTCAATGCCAGGGGCGGCAGCGTGTACGCCTCGTTCTCCGCTTCAGGCGCCATGTTCGACATGGTGCGCGCCATTGCCGAGAACGTGCCGGGCACGAACATGGTCACCACCGTGCTCGAACATCCTTCCGCATTCGACGCGATGAGCCTCTACGCCGATCGCCTGGGCCGCGAGCTGCGGGTGGCGCCGAGCAACCCCGTCACCGGCGGCATCGACGTGGAAGAGATCGTGCGGCTGGTCGACAAGGACACCTGCCTGCTCAACGTGATCTACGCGTCGAACATCTCGGGCGCCAAGCTCGACATGGAGGCCATCGTGCGCCGCGCGCGCGAGATCAAGCCCGACCTCTACATCCTGGTCGACGCCGTGCAGCACGCGCCGCACGGCCTCATCGACCTGCAGAAGACACCGGTGGACGGCATCAACCTCGCGCCGTACAAGTTCTTCGGCTGCCGGGGCTCGGGGCTGTCGTGGCTGTCGGAGCGCGCGGCCGTGCTGCCGCACCACAAGCTGGCCGGCAAGAAGCCCGGCTACTGGGACCTGGGCAGCTCGGCGCCCTGGCAGTTCGCGGTGCTCACAGAGATCGTCGACTACGTGTGCTGGCTTGGCGGCCACTTCAGCGACGCCACCGACCGCCGCGCATTGTTCGTGGCCGGCATCACGCACATCGAGCTGCACGAGCGCGCGCTGCTGGCCCTGCTGCTGGACGGCAACGAGAACGTCACCGGCATGCGCGAGATGCCCGGCGTGGAAGTGTTCCTCGACCACGAGGACCTGACGAAGCGCGACCTGATCCTGGGCATCGGTTTCGACCGCATCGACTGCACGCAGGCGGTGGTCGAATATGCGAAGCACGGCGTGACCGTGTACGAGCGCGTGGCCACCAGCATTTACTCGAAGCGCATGCTCGAATCCTTCGGCATCGCGGGCACCGTGCGGGTGTCGCCGCTGCACTGCAATTCGGTGGCCGACGTGGAGAAATTCCTGCGCATCACCGCGCGGATCGCCGCTGACACCTGACTGTCATATTCCGTCATATTGCGTCGGCAGAATGTTTCTCGACCCCCGCTCACAGGGGGCGAGGAGCATGAGACTTGGAAATTCGCAAGCTGATCGCGCCGGTGCTGGCCGCGGTCCTGCTGGCCGCGGTGGCGGGCGGCGTCTGGTATTCGAACACCCGCCTGCACGATGACTCGGCCACCGCCGCGGCGGCCCGCATCGAACAAGACAAACAGGTCACGCTGCGCGGCCTGATCGGCTCCGAGAAAGAAACCTTCTTTGCCGACCCGCGCGTGCAGAAAGCCCTTGCCGCGCAGGGCATCACCGTGGTGGTCGAGAAGGCCGGCTCCCGCGCCATTGCCAGCCGCTACGACGCCAGCAAGTTCGACTTCGGATTCCCCTCGGGCGCGCCCGCCGCGGCGCAGCTCAAGACGCTGGCCAAGGCGCCCAACGTCTTCAATCCGTTCTACACGCCCATCGTGCTGGCCAGCTGGCGGCCGATTGCCGAGATCCTCGTGGCCAACGGCATCGCGCAGAAGCAGGGCGATTTCTACTACGTGGTCGACCTGCCGGGCCTGATGGCCATGATCGAGAAGGGCACGCGCTGGAAGGAGCTCAAGGCGAGCAGCGCGTTTTCCACCAGCAAGTCGCTGCTCATCAACTCGACCGACGTGCGCACCTCCAACTCGGCGGCCATGTACCTGGCGCTGGCGAGCTACCTGGCCAACAGCCAGCAGATCGTGCAGAGCCAGCAGGACGTGGACCGCGTCATGCCGGTGGTCGCGCCGCTCTTCCTGCGGCAGGGCTTCCAGGAGCAGTCGTCGGCCGGGCCGTTCGAAGACTACCTGGCGCTCGGCATGGGCAAGGCGCCGCTGCTGGTGGCCTACGAGTCGCAGATGGTCGAGTTCTGGCTCAAGAACCCCGACCGGCTCAAGAGCGACATGGTGCTGCTCTATCCCAAGCCCACCGTCTATTCGAAGCATGTGCTGGTGCCCTACACGCCGGGCGGCGCGCGCCTGGGCGCGGCACTCGAAAACGATCCGGCCCTGCGCGAACTGGCCCACGAATACGGCTACCGCACCGGCGGCGACACCAAGGGCCCGGAGACCTGGGCTGCGCGCGGCGTGAAGGTGCCGGACGTGCTCGTCGACGTGATCGACCCGCCGAGCTTCGAGTGGCTCGAGCGGATGACCGCGGGCATCGAAGCCCGCTTCAAGTGAATCGACGAACAGACAACGAACGAACCGAGGATCGACCATGAACGCGCCTGTCACCACTGCAACCACCACCACCGCCGCAACCGCGCCCATCGACCTGCAGCCGCCGCAGGCCTTCACGCTGGAGCCGCCCGCGCCCGTCGCGCCGGTGCCGGTCGAATCGGCCAGCGGCAAGGTGCGCCTGAAGCCCGAGGACGTGGCCGAGCTCGACGCGCAGGTGGCGCGTTTCATCGACGACATCACCCAGCACGACAGCCAGCATCCGCAGTTCAAGGAAGCGGTGGAGCGCATCCACTCGATGGGCGGCAAGGACATCGAGGCCTCGGCTTCGGTGTCCAACCGCATGCTCGAGCGGCCCGTGGGCTCGCTGCGCAACGGCCTGTTCGACAAGGGCGCGCAGATCGGCCAGTCGCTCATCGACCTGCGCCACCAGGTGGAAGACCTCGATCCCTCGAAGCAGGGCGACCTGTTCTCGGCGCGCAAGCTGCTGGGCATCATTCCTCTGGGCAACAGGCTGCTGGCCTACTTCGAGCGCTACCAGTCGTCGCAGTCGCACCTGAACGCCATCATCGAATCGCTCAAGCGCGGCAAGGACGAGCTGCTGCGCGACAACACCGCCATCGAGCAGGAAAAGGTCAACCTCTGGACGCTGATGGAGCGGCTCGAGAAATACGTGCACATCGGCAAGGCGCTGGACGGCCAGCTCGACGCCAAGGCGCGCGCGCTGGAAACCATCGACCCCGAGAAGGCGCGCGTGATCCGCGAGGAAATGCTGTTCTATTCGCGCCAGAAGGTCACCGACCTGCTCACTCAGCTCGCGGTGAACATCCAGGGCTACCTGGCGCTGGACATGATCCGCAAGAACAACCTGGAGCTGATGAAGGGCGTGGACCGCGCCACCACCACCACCGTGGCCGCGCTGCGCACCGCGGTGATCGTGGCGCAGGCGCTGTCCAACCAGAAGCTGGTGCTCGACCAGATCAGCGCGCTCAACGCCACCACCGGCAACCTCATCGCCAGCACCAGCGAGATGCTGCGCGACCAGAGCAGCGCCATCCATCAGCAGGCCGCCTCCAGCACCATCGAGATCGCCAAGCTGCAGCAGGCCTTTGCCAACATCTACCAGACCATGGACACGATCGCCGACTTCAAGAGCCGGGCGCTCGACTCCATGCAGACCACGGTGGACACGCTGACGAACGAAGTCGCCAAGAGCCGCACCTACCTCGACCGCGTGCGCCGCCAGGAAACGAGCGAGGCGCTGCAGCAGCCGCGCGGCGAGGTCGCACTGTGAGCCTGTGGTCGCGCCGGCTGGCGCTGACGCTGCTGGCGGCGTTGTCGCTGGGCCTTGCGGCTTGCGGCAAGGATAAATCGCAGGGCACCCCGGCGCCTGCTGCAGATACGGCCGCCTTCTCCATCCTCGCGGGCTCGGAACTGAAGGACATCGAAGGCCCCATCGTCGATGCCGCCAAGGCGGCCGGCGTGGAGGTGAAGTTCTCGTACGCCGGCACGCTGGACATCGTCGAGCGCATCAACGCCGGCGAGCGCTTCGACGCGATCCTGCCGCCCAACGGCGCCTACCCGGCGCTGGCGCTGCAGACCAAGCCGCTGGCGCGCGACAAGCTCTTCTACTCGCGCATTGCGCTCGGCGTGAAGAACGCCAAGGCCGCGCAGCTCGGCTGGAACCGGAAGCCGCCGGGCTGGGCCGAGATCGCCAAGGCCACGGGCTCCGGCCAGCTGCGCTACGGCATGACCAACGCCACCAGCTCCAACACCGGCATGAGCGCGCTCTTCGCCGTGGCCTCCGCACTGGCCGGCAAGACGGAAGACCTGACGGCGCAGGACGTGGACGAGAAGACGCTCAAGGCCTTTCTCTCGGGCCAGAAGCTCACGGCGGGCAGCTCGGGCTGGCTGGCCGACGCCTACGTGAAAGACCCGTCAGCCATCGACGCGATGGTCAACTACGAGGCAGTGATCCTGCGCGCCAACGAGAAGCTGCCCAAGGCCGACCAGCTCGCGCTGATCTACCCGCGCGACGGAATGATCTCGGCCGACTATCCGCTGATGCTGCTCAACGACCGCAAGCGCGATGCCTACACCCGGCTGGTCGGCGCGCTCAAGGCCGCGCCGTTCCAGCGCGATGCCTTGTCGGCTGCTTTCCTGCGCCCCGCCAATCCGGAGGTTGCCGCCGCCAGCGCGCTGCCCACCGCCGCCGTGGCCGAGCTGGGTTTTCCCAACCGGCTGGAGGTGATCGACGCGGTGCTCGGCACCTACCAGTCGCAATGGCGCAAGCCCGCCACCTCGATCTTCGTGCTCGACCTCAGCGGCTCGATGCAGGGCGCGCGGCTGGAGTCGATGCGCGAGGCGCTCAAGCTGCTGTCGGGCGCAGATGCGGCCGGCACCGCCGCGGCCACCGCCAGCACGCGCTACAGCGCTTTCCAGAGCCGCGAGCGCGTGGTGCTCATCACCTTCGCCACCCGGGTGCAGGCCCCGGTGTGGGTGCGCTTCGAAGCCGACCAGATCGACAGCGCCCGCGCCGAGCTGCGCCAGCGCGCCGATGCCATGAAGGCCGACGGCGGCACCGCCATCTACTCGGCGCTGGCCGCCGCCGAAGACCTCGCGCGGCAGGAGCAGCAGAACGAGCCCGGGCGCTTCGTCAGCATCGTGCTGCTGACCGACGGCGAGAACAACTCCGGGCTGCGGCCGAGCGAGTTCCACGACCGCTATGCGGCAGGCGGCCTGCCGGCGCGCATCTTCCCGATCCTGTTCGGCGAAGGCAACGTGGACGAGATGCGGCAGATCGCGCAGCTCTCTGGAGGCCGCGAATTCGACGGCCGCAAGCTGCGGCTGGCGCAGGTGTTCAAGGAAATCCGGGGCTACCAGTGATGCCGGAGCGTTCGCTGAAGCTGCGCGCGCTGCTGTTCCTCTACGGCAACGGCAACATCCTGGGCTGCGCGCTGGCGCTGCTGGGGCCGGCGCTGCTGTTCGCGGGCGTGATCGACCGCGGCTGGCTGCTGATCACCGCCGGCCTGTATGTGGCCGGCTGGCTCATGGGCCGCAAGGCGCCCGAGCTGGAGCGCCGCATCGAAGACAGCCTCAGTGTGGAGCAGACGCTGGAGCGCCTCGACCGTGTGGTCGCGCGGGCGCAGCCGCACCTCACAGACGACATGCGCAAGAGCCTGGACAACGTGCGCGGCTCGGTGGGCGAGGTGCTGCCGCGGCTGGTGGGCGCCGGCGCGCACGGCGACGACCTCTTCACCGTGCGCGAGACCGTGCTGCGCTACCTGCCCGAAACGCTCGCCAACTACGTCGCGCTGCCCCCGGCCTTTCGCATGACGCATGCGGTGAAGGATGGCAAGACGGCGCGCCAGTTGCTCGGCGAACAGCTGGGCCTGCTCGATGCCAAGCTGCGCGAGATCGTCGCGAACGTGGCGTCGAGCGATGCCGCCGCGCTGGTGGCCAACGGGCAGTTCCTCGAGAAGAAATTCCGCCAGCCCGACTTCCTGGCCAGCTGAACCAGGCCGCCTTGAAGGCTTGCGCGCCGGCCTCGATGCGCTGCGCCATGTTCCAGGCGCGCGCCTGGCCGCGAGCACACGGGTGTCAGCCCCGGCGAGTCAAGGCGGCAGGCGGTCACGCGCTGACCTGCTGCTGCGGCGACTGCACCGCATCGTCCACGCTCCAAGGCGCATACACCTCCGCGTGCAGGTCGGGCGAGTTCACCTTGGCCAGCAGGTCGCGCACGTCGTCCTTCACCCGCGCCAGCGACAGGCGCAGGCCGCGCACGCGCACGTAGGCCGCGAAATCGCACAGCGCCTCAATGCTGGTGGCGTCGAGGTCGGGCGACTCTTCCAGGCTCAGCACCATGCGCCGCAGGCCCGGCGTGGCGTCGATGCGCGCGCGGATCGACGCGAACACGGCATCGGCATTGCCGAAGAAAAGCGGCACCTCGGGCCGCGCGATCAGCACGCCCGGCGGCACCACCGCCTCGGGGTGCCGGGCGGTGTCGACGTAGTCGTGGCTCTGGCCCAGCCGGCCGAGCCAGCTCACCGTGGTGCGCGAGAAGCCGCGCAGCAGCAGCAGCAGGCTCACGCCGATGGCCGCCAGCAGCCCGTCGAGCACGCCCAGCACCAGCACTGCGGCCACCGCCACCAGCGCCACCAGGCGGTCGCGCCGCCAATGGAAATACGGCCGCAGCGCCGAGGGGTTGAGCGAATGGCTCACCGCGTTGATCACGATGGCCGCCAGCAGCGGCTCGGGCGTGTGCGCGATCCACGGCAGCAGCGTGAACACCGCCACCCCCACCACCAGCCCGGCCACGATGCCCGCCGCGCGGCTCTGCGCGCCCGCCGATTCGTTGGCTGACGTGGCCGAATAGCCCGCGCCCACCGGCATGCCCTGGAACAGCGCCGACAGCATGTTCGCCCCGCCCAGCGCCAGCAGGTCGCGGTTGGCCGAGACGTTGTCGCCGTGGCGCATGGCGAAGGTGCGGATCGAGCCGTACGACTCCGCATAGAGGATCAGCGCCATCGCGAACGCGAGCCCGCCCAGGTTCTGCCACTGCGCGCGGTCGAGCTGCGGCACGCCGGGGTGCGAGAAGTCGAGCGAGATCGGCCCCACCGCCGCCACGCCCCACGCATGGCACAGCCCGCTCACGTCGAGCGCGATGCCGCAGACGATCACCAGCAGCGCCGCCGGCACCGCGCGCCAGCGCGAGAGGCCGCGCAGCAGCAGCAACGCTGCCAACGCCATCGCCGCGCCGGCCAGGTTCCAGTGCCGCCATTCGGTGGCCAGCCCGGCGAAGAGGCGGAAGAAGTCGCTGTGCGCCGGCTGCACCGACAGCACCTTGGGCAACTGCTTGACCACGATGGTCAGCGCCAGGCCCAGCGCAAAGCCGCGCAGCACCGGCTTGGCGATGAGGCTGGACACCGCGCCCAGCTTCGCGATGCCCGCGATCACGAAGAACACCCCGGCCAGGGCGACGATGGCCGCGCCCATGGCCAGCCGCGTGGCCGTGTCGATGCCCGGCATCGATGTGGTGGCCGCGAACAGCACGGCGGCCGACGACGAGGTGGCCGAGACGATCGCGAAGCGGCTGCTGCCGAATATGCCGTAGACCAGCAGGCCGGCGAAGAGCGCGATCACCCCGGCCTGGGGCGGCAGGCCCGCGATGCCTGAATAGGCCACGGCTTCCGGCAGCAGCAGGCCGGCGATGGACACGCCCGCCACGAGGTCGGCGACGCCGGGGCGGCGGGTGGCGCCGGGCGGCGGTGCGGTTTCTGCGGGAATGGACATGGCCTTCTTGCTTTTTTGTTGTCGCGGAATGCTGGCAGCCTCCGACGGACCGGAAGCTGACGATGAAAACTTTCGTTGCCGCTTGCCGGCAGGTTTGGAAAAGCCCGAGCGCATTTTTCAAACTGGCGCTATGGTGCAGTCCCGACCCCCGATGAAACAAGCAGAAAAGGCAGGGCCCATGATTGATATCAACATCAACGGCCAGTCCGTTGCTGTCAACGCTCCCGACGACATGCCCTTGCTCTGGGCATTGCGCGACATCGTGGGGCTGACAGGAACCAAGTTCGGCTGCGGCATCGCGCAATGCGGCGCCTGCACCGTGCACCTCGACGGCCAGCCCGTGCGCTCTTGCGTGCTACCGGTCGGCGCGATCGGAAAGAAGGCCGTCACCACCATCGAAGCCATCGCGCTGACCCCGGCCGGCCAGAGCATCCAGAAGGCCTGGCTCGACGTGGACGTGGTGCAGTGCGGCTACTGCCAGTCCGGGCAGATCATGTCCGCCGCGGCGCTGATACAGCGCACGCCCAACCCGAGCGACGCCGACATCGACCTCGCCATGTCGGGCAACGTCTGCCGATGCTGTACCTACTCGCGCATCCGGGCCGCCATCAAGCAGGCCGCCACGGGCAAGCCGGAGGTGCTGCAGTCGGTGGTGACGATGCCGGCCAGGAGCGCATCGTGAGCGCCGCCGCCGGAATCAGCCGGCGCGCCGCCCTGCAGGCGGGTGGCCTGGCGCTGGCCTTCACCTGGGTCGGAGGCAGCAAGGCCTTTGCGGCCATCAGCGCGCGCCAGCAACCCGCGGACGCGGCCGCCGCGCTTGCGGACGGCAACCCCGCCTTCGCGCCCAACGCCTTCATCCGCATCGACGCCGACGGCGGCGTGCGCCTCGTGATGCCGATGGTGGAGATGGGCCAGGCCATCTACACCGGCTCGGCCATGCTGCTGGCCGAGGAACTCGGCGTCGAGCTCGACCAGGTGCGCGTGGAGCATTCGCCGCCCAACGAAGCGCTCTACGGCATGCCGCTGCTCGGCGGCCAGATCACCGGCGGCTCGACCAGCACGCGCGGCACCTACTCCGTGCTGCGCGAGGCCGGTGCCGTCGCGCGCACGCTGCTGGTCGGCGCAGCCGCCGCGCAATGGAGCGTCGACCCCGCGAGCTGCACGGTCGCGCGCGGCGTGGTGAGCCATGCGGCCTCGAACCGGCAGCTCGGCTTCGGCGCGCTCGCATCGGCCGCCGCGAAGCTGCCGATGCCGGCCAAGGTGGCGCTGAAGGAGCCCAAGGATTTCAAGCTCATCGGCCAGCCGCTGCGGCGCGTCGACTCGGCCGGCAAGGTCAACGGCAGCACGCAGTTCGGCATCGACGTGCGTGTGCCGGGCATGAAGGTGGCGACGGTCAAGGCCAGCCCCACGCTCGGCGGCGTGCTGGCCTCGGTGGACGACAAGGCCGCGCGCGCGATTCCCGGCGTGATCGACGTGCTGCGCATCAAGGACGCGGTCGCCGTGGTGGGCGAGCATTTCTGGGCCGCCAAGCGCGGCCTCGACGCGCTCAAGATCCGTTGGACACCGGGGCAGAACGCCACGCTCACGACGCAGCAGTTGCGCTCGGCGCTGGCCGATGCGCTCGCGAAGGACAAGGCCATCGTCGGCAAGGAAACCGGCAAGCGGCCCGAGGGCACGCTGGTACAGGCCACCTACGACCTGCCGATGCTGGCGCACGCGACCATGGAGCCGCTCAACACCACGGTGCATGTGCGGCCCGACGGCTGCGAGATCTGGGTCGGCACCCAGGTGCCGGCGCGCTGCGTGAGCGTGGCCGCCAAGATCACCGGGCTGGCCGAGGACAAGGTCGTGCTGCACAACCAGTACCTGGGCGGCGGCTTCGGCCGCCGGCTGGAGACCGACTCGGTCGAACAGGCCGTGGCCTTCGCGAAGCAGGTGGCGTATCCGCTGAAGGTGGTGTGGACGCGCGAGGAAGACATCCGCCACGACATCGTTCGGCCGATGTACCACGACGACATCTCGGCCGTGGTCGACGGCGACGGGCAGATCCTGTGGTTCGGCGACCGCATCTCGGGCGGCACCGTGCTGGGCCGCTGGGCGCCGGCCTTCATGGGCAAGGACGGCATGGACGGCGACCTGATCGAATGCGTCGCCGAGCCCTGCTACGACCTGCCGAACCTCAAGGTGGAGTGGGTGCGGCACGACATGCCGAGCGGCCTGAACGTCGGCTGGTGGCGCGGCGTGGGGCCGACGCACAACCTCTTCGTGCTGGAGAGCTTCATCGACGAACTGGCGCAGCGCGCGAAGAAGGACCCAGTGGCCTACCGGCGCGCGCTGCTGAAGAAGAACCCGCGCACGCTCGCGGTGCTCGACCTGGCCGCCGAAAAGATCGGCTGGGGCAAGGGCGCGCTGCCGGCACGCGTGGGGCGCGGCGTGGCCGTTGGCGACCCGTTCGGCAGCCGCGTGTGCGCCATGGTCGAGGTCGAGGTCACGCCGCAGGGCGAGGTGCGGCTGCGGCGCGCGGTGGTCGCGCTCGACTGCGGCATTGCGGTGAACGCGAGCTCCATCGAGGCGCAGATCCAGGGCGGGTTGTTGTTCGGGCTCAGCGCCGCGCTGTTCAGCGAGATCACGCTGCGCGACGGCGCCATCGAGCAGAGCAACTTCCACGACTACCGGATGCTGCGCATCAACGAGTCGCCACCGGTCGAGGTCCACACCATCAAGAGCGGGGAGGCGCCCGGCGGGCTAGGAGAGGTCGGCACCGCCATCGCCGCGCCGGCGCTGGCCAATGCGATCTTCGCGGCCACCGGCGTGCGCCTGCGCGCGTTGCCCGTGAACCGCGCGCTGCTGGTGCAGGACAAGGAAGCGCTGAAGAAGAAGATCGCCGATGCCCCGCAGGCGGCGCCAGGCGAAAGGAGCACGGCATGAAGCGACTCTTCAAGCTGCTGGTGGCCGTGTTCGTGGTGGGCGCGGCGCTGTACTTCTTTCTGAACCGCACCGACAAGTCGGAGGGCGAGGCGCCCGTGCTGGCCGGCGCGCCGGCCGATGCGGCGCTGCTGGTGCGCGGCGAGTACCTCACCAAGGCCGCCGACTGCATCGCGTGCCACACGGTGCCCGGCAAGGGCGAGCCCTTTGCGGGCGGGCTGCCTTTCGTGCTGCCGTTCGGCACCATCTATTCGTCGAACATCACGGCCGACCCGGCCACCGGCATCGGCAACTGGAGCGACGAACAGTTCGTGCGCGCCATGCACGACGGCGTGCGCGCCGACGGGAAGCGCCTGTACCCGGCGTTCCCGTACACCGCGTACACAGCGCTCAGCCGCAAGGACGTGCTCGCGATCAAGGCCTATCTCTTCAGCCTGCCCCAGGTGAAGCAGCCGAACCGCGAGCCCGACCTGGGCTTTCCGTTCAACCAGCGCTGGGCCATGGGCTTCTGGAACGCGGCCTTCTTCAAGAGCCGCCGCTTCGAGGCCGACCCGTCGCAGCCGCCCGCGTGGAACCAGGGCAAGTACCTGGCCACCGCGCTGGGCCATTGCGCGGAATGCCACACGCCGCGCAACTTCGCCTTCGCGCTGGAGACGAGCAACAACCTGGCGGGCGAAACGGTCCAGGGCTGGCGCGCCTACAACATCACGTCGGACGCGAAGAACGGCATCGGCGGATGGAGCGACGCGGAGATTGCCGCCTACCTCACCACGGGGCACGCCGATGGCCGGGGCTCGGCCTCGGGGCCGATGGGCGAGGCGGTGGAGCACAGCCTGCAGTACCTGAAGGCCGAGGACACCGCGGCGCTCGTGAGCTACCTGCGCACGGTGCCCGCGAAGTCCGGCAAGGATCCGATCGAGATCGATGCGAAGGCGCCCTGGGCCGTGGCCTCGAGCGCGGCCGCGCCGGCGGCCAACACGGCCGAAGGGCATGAGCAGGGGCTCAGGCTCTTCGCCGCGGCATGCGCCAGCTGCCACCAATGGAACGGCCAGGGGCAGCAGACCAGCTACGCGTCGCTGCTGGGAACGCGCGGAGTGAACGACCCCGGCGGCGCGAACGTCACGCAGATGATCCTGCGGGGCGTGAAGATGCGCGTGCACGACAACGAGGTCTACATGCCCGCATTCGACAAGGCCTACACCGACACCGAAGTCGCGGCGCTCGCGAACTACGTCATCGCGCAGTTCGGCAACAAGCAGGGGACGGTGACGCCGGAGTTCGTGGCGAAGCAGCGCGCGCAGTGAGCGCTTGAGCAGGGCTCGCGCAGCGGCCGGCGCGGAATTTAAATCTTCCTACCTATCGGCCCCGCCGACGCAGCGCCGATACCGGAAAAAAGAGCCCCGCGACGGCAGGCGCACGCGCGTTCGGACCGCGTCGCGCTGTTAAGGTGTGCCCCTGCTTTTTTCGATCCAGGCCCTGCGCGCGCTGTCCGCGCATCGGGCAGTCCACATGCCTATCCGCCACGCCAGAATCTTTCCCCGCCACGCGTTCCACTGCGTGCTGGGCGGTGTGGCCGTGGCCTATGCGTTGTCCGCGGTGATGCTGGTGCCCGCGCGAATCTTCATCCTGCCGTTTCTTTCCGACGGCGAGCCGGTGTCCGACGAGGGCATGCTCTTTCTCGCGTCGATGGCCGTTCCGGCGGGGCTCTACCTGATCGTCTGGCGCGGCGGCGATTTCTTCGCGTGGTGGCGCACGCCGCCGGTGCTGACGCTCGGCGCGCACGGCCTGCAGCTCGGCCGCCGCACCGTTGCCTTTGCCGACGTGACGCGGCTGCGCCATCGCCACGGCCGCGACCACATGCTGATCACCACGCGCAGCGGCAAGACCACGCGGCTGCGGCTCGGCCTGTGGGACCACGCGGCCGCGCTGCGGGCCGAGGTGGAGGAGGCGATCGGCAAAGTGCTGCGCGGCGATGTCGAGCGGCGCATGCATGCCGGCGACACGGTGGACTTCGGCGCGTTGGCCATGAATGCGGAAGGTCTGGTGCACGAGGGGCAACTCATCGCCTGGTCGAGCATCGACACGGTGCACACGCAATCGGAAACCGACGGGGTGCTGGTGGACGAGCATCTGGTGATCATCGCGAACGGCCGGACGCGCCGCATCGACCGCTCGAAGATCGAGAACGAACCGGTGCTGCTGGCCTGCCTGATGCAGCGCCTGCCGGCCGGCTGACTCGGGTTCTATAGACTGGAGGGGTGAAATCTTCCTCCGAGCCTCCCAGTAGGCCGCTGGCCTGCGCCAGCTTCCGCCTGTCTCCGTGCGCCGCGACCGACCCCCTCGCGGCTCCCGTCCATTCCGCCTCTTCCCTGTTGTCGCCCGACATGGCCCGCGCCATGCCGGGCCATGCGCGTTGCCGCGCCTTCTTCTTCCACCATGATCGTTGAACTGCTCACCGACCCCGCCGCCTGGATCGGTCTCCTGACGCTGGTCGTCCTGGAGATCGTGCTGGGCATCGACAACCTGATCTTCATCGCGATCCTCGCGGAGAAGCTGCCGCCGCACCTGCGCGACCGCGCCAGGCGGCTAGGCCTGGGCCTGGCGCTGTTCATGCGGCTGGCGCTGCTGTCGGTGGTGTCGTGGCTGGTCACGCTGACCACGCCGCTGTTCACCGTGTTCGGCCAGGGCTTTTCGGGGCGCGACCTGATCCTGCTGGTGGGCGGCCTGTTCCTGCTGTTCAAGGCCACCGCGGAGCTGCACGAGCGGCTAGAGGGCGTGACGCACACGGCCGGCGGCTCCACCGTCTACGCGAGCTTCGGCCTGGTGGTGACGCAGATCGTGGTGCTCGACGCGGTGTTCTCGCTCGACGCGGTCATCACCGCCGTGGGCATGGTCGACCACCTGCCGGTGATGATGGCGGCGGTGATCATCTCGATCGGCATCATGCTGTGGGCGTCGAAGCCGCTCACGCGCTTCGTCAATGCGCACCCCACTGTGGTGGTGCTGTGCCTGAGCTTTCTGCTGATGATCGGCCTGAGCTTGGTGGCCGAGGGCCTGGGCTTCCACATTCCGAAGGGCTACCTGTACGGCGCCATCGGCTTCTCCGTGATGATCGAGGCGCTGAACCAGTGGGCCAAGCGCAATGCGCTGAAGCACGAGGCGCGCCGTCCGCTGCGCGACCGCACGGCCGAATCCATCCTGCGGCTGCTGGGCGGCCGCGTGCCGGGCGAACCGGCACCGGCCGGTGCCACGGCCGACGGCGAAGCGCCGCTGCCCGAGCCCGCGTTCGCGCTCGAGGAGCGCAACATGGTCAGCGGCGTGCTGTCGCTGGCCGAGCGCAACGTGCGCTCGGTGATGACGCCGCGCGCCGACATCTCCTGGGTCGACCTGAACGACGACCCCGAGGCGGTGCGCGAGCAGCTGCTCGACACGCCGCACGGCATCTTCCCGGTGTGCCGCGGCTCGCTCGACGAGGTGGTGGGCGTGGCGCGCGCGAAAGACCTGCTGGGCCACCTGCTGCGGCACGGAAAGATCGACGAGAGCGGCGGCCTGCGCGCGCCGATCTACGTGCCCGAGTCGACCACCGTGATCCGCCTGATCGACACGCTGCGCGGCGCGCGCGGGCAGCTCGCGCTGGTCAACGACGAGCACGGCACCCTGACCGGCGTGGTCACGCCCATCGACGTGCTCGAAGCCATCGCGGGCGAGTTTCCTGACGAGGACGAGACGCTGGAAATCCAGCAGACCGCCGCCGACACCTGGACGGTTTCCGGCAGCGCCGACCTGCACCTGCTGGAGCAGGCGCTGCAGACGCACGGCCTGCTGAGCGACGACGACAGCTACACCTCGGTCGCGGGCTTCCTGCTCGCGCGCTTCGGCGGCCTGCCTCCGCAGGGCCGGACATGGGTGCACGACGGCTGCGAATTCGAAGTGACCGACGTCGATGCGCAGCGCATCCGCACGGTGGTGGTGCGGCGCCTGCCTGCGACAGAATCAGGCAACTGAACTGCCGCTCCCGGAGCCCCTGCCATGAACGTCCCCCACCACCGCCTGCCCGTTCCCCTCGACAAGGCCTACCGCCTGCTCAACCACGGCCCCACCGTGCTGGTGAGCGCGGCGCACGGCGGCCAGCGCAACATCATGGCCGCGGCCTGGGCCATGCCGCTGGATTTCGCGCCGCCCAAGGTGGCGGTGGTGCTCGACAAGAGCACCTGGACGCGCGTGCTGCTCGAAGGCGCCGGCAGCTTCGCGCTGCAGGTGCCCACGCGCGCGCAGCTCGACCTGACGGAAGCGCTGGGCAACAGCTCCGGCCGCGAGATCGTCGAGCAGTCGGGGCACGACAAGTTCGCGGCCTACGGCCTGCAGACCTTCGCGGGCACGGCCACCGATGCGCCGCTGCTCGAAGGCTGCGCGGCGTGGCTCGAATGCCGCCTGCTGCCGGAGCCGCACATCCAGCAGAGCTACGACCTGTTCCTGGGCGAGGTGATCGCCGCGCAGGCCGATTCGCGCGTGTTCGCCAACGGGCGCTGGAATTTCGACGGGCATGACGAGCTGCGCACGCTGCACCACGTGGCGGGCGGGCACTTCATCGTCGACGGGGAGGCGGTCGATGCGCGGCCGCTGCCGGCTGCTCGGACCTAGGCCAAGTAGTGGGCAGCGGCGCTGGTGGCCACAGACCTTGCAGCATCAACGTGTCTCCGCGGACAGTTGAGCATCGGCTCCAAAGCTGCCGGTAGTCCGAGCAATAGGGCTCTTTCGTGACAAAGGCCCGTGGTCCTCGCCCGTCTCACTCTCACAATCTCTCGCCTTTGAAACCTCGGCACACTCGCTGGCCGAATCCGCGAGCGACGGCTGCCTAACTGATATGAACAAGCATCTTGCACCTCGTCTGCCATCGGGCCGGCTTTTTCGCTCCATCGTGGCTGCTTCTTGCACAGCCATCCTCGCAGCGTGCAGCAGTACGCCGCCAATACCGTACGCGCTCCCCGACGGCATACCTAGTGCCAATTTGCGGAGTGTTCTGGTCGGAGCTTCCGGGCGCCATGAGTCGATCAGCGTGTGGATGTCGGGCGCTCTGGCCCGTGGTCTAGGCTCCGGTAATCTATTCGACGTCCGGTCGTCCAAGAGCAAGCCCGAGGGCTATGTCAAAGTCCCCGCGAACGAAGAAATAACCCTCGTCTACTTCGAAATGGCGTCCGGCAATCGCACATGCAACATTGCGATCAAAACGGTGCTGGAAGCTGGAAAGAACTACTCGCTTGAAGGCGGCTTCGCCTACGAGGAGGGCGTGATCCCGATTCTTTTCGGAACACGCAAGTGCAGACTTGGAGTCATCGACGATGCGACGCGGCTGCCGGTTCCATTGCGGTCCGGCAAGTAGATGCGTCGACCCAGCATGCGTGGCTCCGATCCGCGATCTAGGCCGACGTAGGCCGCGCCGGCTTGGCCACCAGCATCAGCCGCAGCACCAGCGTGCCGCACACGGCGGCGGCAAGTGCAAGCAGCGCGACCCACATCAGGCGTGCCGGCGACGCGGCGTCGAGCCAGTCCGCCAGCAGCAGCGTGGCGCTGTTGTACGCGGCATGCAGCGCGATGCAGGGAATGAGCGAGCGCGTGCGCTCGTAGAGCCACGCGAGCACCGTGCCCATGATTGCGCCGACCACGAACTGGTAGATGTTCATGTGCGCGGCGCCGAACAGCAGGGCCGAGAGAAAAATGGCCTGCCAGCGCGGATAGCGCTGCAGGAAGCCGCGCAGCACGATGCCGCGGAACAGCATTTCCTCGAGCAGCGGCGCCACCACGCACACCGCCAGCACGGCCGCCACGCTGCCGTCGGCCATGCGGCTGAACATGGCTTCTTCCCAGGCCGAGAGCGGCGCGATGCGCACCAGCAGGTTGAACGCGGAGGTGACGGTCAGCAGCAGCGCGGGCACCAGCAGCAGCACCGGCGGCACCACCAGCAGCAGCGTGACGCCGGCGGAAGCGCGCGACTGGTGGAACAGCTCGCGCCATGTGAGCTGCTGCGCATGCATCACCGCCGCGAACACGCAGCCGTTGCCGAGCACCGCCGACAGCACGCCGATCTGCATGCCGTTCAGGCCGAGCCACCGGTTGGCATCGCGCAGCGCCGCACCCACGACGATCTCGCACAGGCACAGCGCGAGGAACAGCAGTGCGGCTTGCGCCGCCGAGGGAAAGGCGGTGCTTTTCGGGGAGGGCATGGGAGAGTCGGGCTGCGCGGATGAGGAGGCGCGCATGTTAGCGCCCCCGTGTTGCACATGGCGGGGGCCTACGCGTGGGCGAGTTCGCCGCGCCTGAAGACCTGCGACAGCGGCGTGATCGCGATCGCGCCGGCTTGCCCCTGGGGTGGCAGCGAGAGCGCGCGCAGCACCGCGTATTCGCGCATGCGCGCAGAGCCATGCGGATCGCCGGGCTGGATGCCGGTCGAGGGGTGGCACATCAGCACGTCGCCTGTGCGGCAGGCCGCGAGCCAGTCGGCAAGGCGCGCTTCGTAGCCCTGCACGTCGCCGGTGAAGTCGTACACGCCGAGCAGGCGCCGGCTCACCGGAATGCCGTGCTCGGCGGCGAGCGCTGCCAGCCGCGCGCCGCCCAGCGCATGGATCACGCGGGCCTTCAGCCGGTCGGGGCCGCTACGGTCGACGGGCGCGGTATAGCGCACCCACGGTGGCGACTTCGGGTAGCGGCGCACGATCTCGTCGACCAGCAGCTCGCGCACCACCGGGAACTGGTGCACATGCCGGTGGCCGTCGACGAACGCGGGCGCACGGCCCATCGCGTCTTCGAAGCGGGTGAACTGGTCGCGGATGTCGGCGTGCAGCACGGGCGAGAACACGGTGCGCGTGTAGGTCCGTGCGATCAGCCCCGCGAGGCCGGGCTCGGGGCCGTCGGGCGTGTCGGGGCGCGTGAGGTCCAGGTGCAGGCCCACGTCCAGCCGGGTGGCGTCCAGCCGCCGCAGCGCCCGTGCGCCCGCGGCCCATGCGCCGCGCCGCACCATGCCGCTGGTCGCGGAGATCTTGCCCAGCTCGGCTAGCTCGAGCACGGCGGCGTTGATGCCGGGGCTCATGCCGAAGTCGTCCGCGCACACGCAGAGGTGGCGCATCGTCGGTTCCAGCGGGCCGGTGGTGTCAGTCATTGCCATTCGTGGAGGGGGCAGGCACGGGAGGGGATGGTATGGCGGCACCGGCGGGCGCGGAGGCAGGGGTGCCCAGGCAGTCCGGATCGCGCGTGGCGCTCCCCGCGAAGCGCCAGGCCGCGATGCTTTCGTTGACCGCCACCAGCTGCGCCTTGCCCAGCCATGGGTTCGACAGCTGCGAGGCGATCGGCCCGACCAGCCAGGTGGTGCGCGGCACGCACAGCACGGGCGCCAGCTGCGTCCTGTCGATCAGCGTGGCGTCGGCGCGCGCGGGCTCGAAGCGGCTCGCGTCGAAGATCTCCTTGCGCCAGTTGTCGCGGGTGTCGGTGGCGGCGGCCTTCCAGTCGTCCGACACGAGCACCGGCTGGCGCAGGTTCCAGTAGAAGGGAATCTCGTAGTAGTAGCTGTCGAGCATCATCACCTGGTCGCCCGGCGCCACCGACTGGCCGGCCGGCAGCCGCAGCCGCGTGCCCGGCGGCACCGAGTAGAGCGCGACCGCGACCACGCATGCCACGCACAGCACGGCCGCAACCGCCGACGTGGCGCGCATCCTGGGCAGCAGCTTCTCGACAGCGCGCCCGGCCAGCACGCGCTGCGCGATCAGGCAGGCCAGCGGCGGCAGCGCGGGCAGCACGTAGCCCACCAGCTTGGACCGCGGCAGCGAGAAGAACACCACGATCACCGCCAGCCAGATCCACATGAGCCAGTCGACGTCGGACAGGCGCGACCGGGGCTCCCCGTCCTTGCCGCGCGGCACGAGCACCCACGCGAACCACGGCAGCGTGAGCACCGCCAGCACCGGTACGTAGAACCAGAACGGGTGCTCGTTGTTGAACCCCGACGAAGCGAAGCGCCGGAAGTGCTGGGTGATGACGAAGTAGTCGAAGAACTCGGGGTACTTCAGCTGCATGGCAACGAACCACGGGCCCGCCGCCGCCAGCAGGATCGCCCAGCCCGGCAGCCAGAGCGCGAGCTTCAGCACCACGGTCTTGCGCGTGGCGGCGCACCACAGCACCAGCACCGCACCGGGCAGCACCAGGCCGATCAGTCCCTTGGCCAGCAGCCCGGCCGCGGCCATCAGGTAGGCGCCCGCGAGCAGGGCGCGCCAGGGCTCGCCGCGCTCCCGCGCCAGCGCCGCGCCGGCGGCCAGCAGCACCGTGGCCGAGATGCAGCCGGCCACCAGCATGTCGAGGTTGGCGAACTGCGCGCCCAGGAAGAAGAAGGGGGTGGTCACCAGCACCACGGTCGACAGCAGCGCCTGCCGCATCGTCGACCAGCGCCGCAGGAACAGGAACAGCGCCGCCGCCGCCGTGCCCGCGCCGATGATCGAAGGCAGCCGCGCCGCCCATTCGACCGGGCCCGCCACCGACATCGCCGCCGCGCCGATCCAGTAGAACAGCGGCGGCTTGTGGAAGAAGGGCAGGCCGTCCAGCCGCGGCACCAGCCAGTCGCCGGAATGCAGCATCGCCAGCGCCACGCTGCCGTAGCGCCCTTCGTCGGGCGCCATCAGCGGGCGCACCCAAGCGGTCGCGAGCAGCCACGCGAACAGCGCGGCAATGAGCCAGAGGGGTCGGGGCGATGTCCACCAGGCGGAGCCGGGCCGTCTCATGGTTTCCCGGGCTCGGCCTGGAGTCCCTTGCCGTGTTCGCGCCGGACCACGTACAGCGGACGCCCCTTCACCTCCTCGTAGATGCGGGCGATGTACTCGCCCACGATGCCGGTGGAGATCATCTGGATGCCGATGAAGAACATCAGGCTCACGACGATGGTGGTCCAGCCGGACACGGAGTTGCCGAACAGCAGGTGGTCGATGGTCACGAAAGTGCCGTAGCCGAAGGCCGGCACCGCGAGCAGGAGGCCCGCCACGCTCACCATGCGCAGCGGCCAGGTGGTGAAGGCGGTGAGGCCGTCGATGGCCAGGCCGATCAGCCGGCGCGCGTTGAACTTGGTGGTGCCTTCGGCGCGCGGCGCGGGCGTGTAGGGCAGCGCCACGGCGCGGAAGCCCACCCAGGCGTAGAGGCCCTTCATGAAGCGGCTGCGCTCTGGCATGGCCATGAGCGCGTCCACCACCTTGCGGTCCATCAGGCGGAAGTCGCCCGCGTCCTTGGGCACCTCGAAGCGGTCCGAAGAATTGACGAGGCCGTAGAAGAGCTTGCTGCCGAGCCGCTTGAAGCGGCTTTCGTCGCTGCGCTGCTCGCGCACCGCGTAGACCACCTCGGCACCGGCCGTCCATTGCGCGAGCATCGCGTGGATCAGCTCGGGCGAGTGCTGCAGGTCGCCGTCGAGCAGCACCACGGCGTCGCCGGTGGCCGCCGCAAGGCCGGCGGTGAGTGCGGCTTCCTTGCCGAAGTTGCGCGACAGTGAAATGCAGCGGAAGCCCGCGAGCTCGCACCATGCCTCGGCCACGGCGGCGGTGTCGTCGGTGCTGCCGTCGTCCACCACGATGATTTCCCAGCGCAGCCGCGTGGCCCAGAGGATGTCTTCCAGCAGCGGCAGCATGAGGCGCAGGTTGGCCGCCTCGTTGTAGCAGGGAATGACGCACGAGATGCTGCGCGCGTCGGGGGCGGGTGCGTCGGGCATGCCGGCCTGGGCCAGCGGCTCGGGGGTGCCCGAGGTGTGGGGCGGCAGGACCGCGCCGGGAGCGATGCCGGCACCGGGGCGCGAATGTCTTGCGGCGGACGAAGAGATCATGAGTGCCTCCAGAGAGAGCTGGTCGCCGGACTGTCGGCGGATGCGCGGCCAGTTCGCGGGACGAAGAAGAGAAAGAGCCACCGCGCGATGGCGATCGCGCCGGCAATCACCGCGCCCAGCAGCAGGCCGGCGACGATGTCGAGCGGGAAATGCACGCCCACGTACACGCGCGCCCATCCGGTGGCGGCGGCCAGCGCCAGCAGCGGCACGCCGATGCGGCGCAGGCTGGGGCGCAGCATGAAGGCCAGGGCGACCATGAACATGACGGCCGCGTGCGTGCTCGGCAGCGAGCCGCGGCTCGCATGCTCGATGTAGGCCTGGCCCAGCCCCGCCGCGAACGGGCGAGGAACATTGAGGCCCGTGGCGATGGTGTGCGCGATCAGCGAAGTCACGCCGGCGGCGGCGGCCACGATGCACAGGTAGGCGCGGTCGGCGCGTTGCCGCCACAGCGCCACCACGACGATGCCCGCGGCGAGCCAGCTGCCCCACAGCGCGAAGGCGACGGCGACCGAGAGCACCCACGGCGTGGGATGGCTGCCGGCGTGGATCCAGTGAAAGAAGGCGAGGTTCAGCGCGTCCATGGCGCCACTCCTTGCGGATGGATGCAAACAACAGGCGCAGGGCTGCGCAAGGTGCGGCAGGCGCACCTGAAAAATTTGGACATGTCAGTCCTTTCGACGAGGAAGAGAGGCCCGCTGCGCAGACGTCAGCGGGAGGACGCGACGCGCGAGGCGCCGGTTTCTCAGATCCCGTAGGGCGGGGCGGCGGTGGGCGGCAGGCGCCGCCAGGGCTGCGCGCAGGGCGGCGCGCCGCCGTGCGGCGGCACGTGCTCGGGCGCTTCGCGCACGATGGGCGTGGCAAGCCGTGCCAAGGCCACGGCCAGCGGCAGCATCGCGAGCACCATGGCCATGAGCGCGCTCAGCCCGAAGTCGAAGGCGTCGGGGTGGTCGATGCTCGCCGGCGCCTGGGCGAAGACCGTGGTCTCGTGGTCGCTCGGGTGGTCGGCGCGATCGTCGGCCTCGAACTGCGTGGTGTCGCTGACGCTGCGCACCCGCAGCATCGGCTCGTCTTCCAGGCCGTCGCAGCGGTAATGGACCGCGATGAAGGGCTGGAGAACAACCAGCAGCAGGCCCGCCACGCACCACCAACGGTAGTGCGCTCTGGCGAAATGGCGGACGCGTGCGAGAAGCATGCGGGAATGCTAGGAGGTTCGTGTGAACGGAACCTGATCGTGCGGGTCAGCATCCCGCAAGGTAGCGGCACGGGCCTGCGGTATAAGGCGCGCGCCCGCGCCGTGCAGCTACAGAACGAAGGGAATGAAGCGCCGCGTGCGCCGCATGTAGTCGCGGTAGGCATCGCCGAAATGCGCGATGCATTCCTGCTCGTCGCGCAGCGCCGTCATGAACAGCAGCACCGTGGCCGCGAGCACCAGCAGCAGCGTGAGCCAGCTGAACTGCTTGAGAAACGCACCCCAGGCCAGCAGCATCAGCGCGGTGTACATCGGGTGGCGGATGTAGCGGAAAGCGCCGCTGCTGACGACGGCGGATGTCTTCTCGAAGCCGTAGAGCGCGGGGTCGTCGCTGCGCGCCTCTGTCGGCTTGCCCTGCGCCTTGAGCAGGCGCACCGCATGGATCGGCAGCCAGATCGACAGCACGAAGAAGATGCTGGAGACGATCTGCCTGGCCGAGAACGGATCGTCATGCCACCACGGCAGGTTGACCAGCGCCAGCACCAGCATGCATTCCCATGCGAAGAAGCGGTAGAAGCCGTGCGAGCCGGGCCGGCTCAGCGGGCCGCGCGAAGCGTAGAGCAGCGCGGCGGTGCCGGCAATGAAGGCGAAGATCTGGAACCAGAAGAGCATGGCGGCCGAATTTACACGGCCGCGTTGATCTATCCGGCTATAGAAAACCCGCCGTCCACGGGAATCGCGGTGCCCGTCACGTAGTCGGACGCGGCGCTCGACAGGAACACGGCGGTGCCGGCGATGTCGCCCGGCTGGCCCCAGCGGCCGGCGGCGGCGCGGGCCACCACGCGGTCGTACAGGCCCGGGATCTGGCTGCGCGCGCCGTCGGTGAGCTCGGTCTCGAACCAGCCGGGCAAGATCGCGTTGACCTGGATGTTGTCGGGCGCCCACGAGAGCGCGGTCGACTTGGTGAGCTGCACGATGCCGGCCTTGCTCGCGGCGTAGGCCGGCGCATAGGGCGCGCCGAAGATCGACATCATCGAGCCGATGTTGATGATCTTGCCGCCGCCCGCGGCCTTCAGGTGCGCATGCGCGGCGCGGCTGCACAGGAAGGCGCTGGTGAGGTTGGTGTCCATCACCTTGTGCCATTCGGACAGCGCGAGCTGGTCGACAGGCTTGCGCACCGTGGTGCCGGCGTTGTTGATGAGGATGTCGAGCCGCCCGCAGCGCGCGGCGGCCTCGTCGAACAGCTTCTGCACCGAGGCCTCGTCGCTCACGTCGGCTTCGAGCGCGAAGCTGTCGCTGCCCAGCGCCTTCAGCGCCTCGACCGCGGCGGCCGACTTCTGCGTGTTGCGCGCGGCCACGATGACGCGCGCGCCGGCCTTGGCAAGTCCTTGCGCCATGCCGAGGCCGATGCCCCCGTTGCCGCCCGTGACCAGCGCGACCTTGCCCGTGAGGTCGAACATCGTCGTCATGCCTGCACCGCTTCCGGCTTCTTGGAGACCAGCGTCAGGATGTCGTAGCTGGCGACCAGCTCGCCGTCCTGGTTGGTCACTTCCACGTCCCAGGCCACCACGCCCTGGCCCTGGCCGCTGGCGTCTTTCTTGTTGCGGTCGATCTTGCGCTTGCAGGTCAGGCGCGCCTGGATGGTGTCGCCGATGCCCACGGGCTTGGTGAAGCGCAGCGTGTCCAGGCCGTAGTTGGCGAGCACCGGGCCGGGCGAGGGCGAGACGAACAGGCCGGCCGCCGCCGACAGCACGAAGTACCCGTGCGCAATGCGCTTGCCGAACGGCGACTGCTTCGCCGCCACCTCGTCGAAGTGCATGTAGAAATAGTCGCCCGAGATGCCGCCGAAGGCCACGATGTCGGCCTCGCCGACCGTGCGGCGATGCGTGAGCAGCGAGTCGCCGACCCGCAGGTCTTCGAAGTAGCGGCGGAACGGATGCACCTCGCTCTCGCGCACGGCCGCGCCGCGCACATGCTCGCCGGTGATGGCGGCCAGCATGGTGGGCGAGCCCTGCAATGCGGTGCGCTGCAGGTAGTGCTTGACGGCGCGCAGTCCGCCGAGCTCTTCGCCGCCGCCGGCACGCCCCGGGCCGCCGTGCTTGAGCTGCGGCAGCGGCGAGCCGTGGCCGGTCGATTCGGCCGCGGCCTCGCGCTCGAGCACCAGCAGCCGGCCGTGCCATGCGGCAGCCACGGGAATCGCCTTGGCGGCGATGGCCGGGTCGCGCGTGACCAGCGTGCCGACCAGGCTGCCGCGGCCGCGCGCGGCCAGTGCCAGCGCCTCGTCGATGCCGTCGTAGGGCATCAGCGTGCTGACGGGGCCGAAGGCCTCGACGTCATGCGCGGCGTCGTGCTCCAGCGGCTTGCGGCTCAGCAGCAGCGTGGGCGCGAAGAAGGCGCCTTCGCCCACGCCGTCGCCCACCGGCGAGAAGCCGTCGCGCTCGCCGTACACCAGCTCCGCGCCCTGCAGCAGCGTGGCCACGCGCTCGGCCACGTCGGCCTGCTGGTCGCGCGAGGCCAGCGCCCCCATGCGCACTTCTTCGCGCGACGGGTCGCCGACCACGGTCTTGGCCAGCCGCGCGCGCAGCCGCTCGGCCACCGCGTCGAGGTGCTGGCGCGGCACGATCGCGCGGCGGATGGCGGTGCACTTCTGGCCGGCCTTGATGGTCATCTCGCGCGCGACCTCCTTCACGAAGAGATCGAACTCCTCGTCGTCGGGCGTCACGTCGGGCGCGAGGATCGCGCAGTTCAGCGAGTCGGCCTCGGCATTGAACGGGATCGACTGGCGCACGATGTTGGGGTGCACGCGCAGCTTGGCGGCGGTGTCGGCCGAGCCGGTGAAGGTGACCACGTCGGGCCCTTCGAGCCGGTCGAGCAGGTCGCCCGTGCTGCCGATGACCAGTTGCAGGCTGCCCGCGGGCAGGATGCCCGACTGCACGATGAGCCGCACCAGCGCTTCCGTCAGGTAGCTGGTGGCCGTGGCCGGCTTGCCGATGCAGGGCATGCCCGCGAGGAAGCTGGGCGCGAACTTCTCGAGCAGGCCCCACACCGGGAAGTTGAACGCGTCGATGTGCACCGCCACGCCGCCGCGCGGCACCAGGATGTGCGTGCCCGCGAAGCCGCCCTTCTTGCCGAGCGGGAAGGCCGGGCCTTCGTGCACCAGGTTGCCCGAGGGCAGCTCGTTGGTGCCGATGCCGGCATAGGCGCTCAGCGTGCCCGCGCCGCCTTCGATGTCGATCCAGCTGTCGGCGCGCGTGGCACCGGTGTGGGCGGAGATGGCGTAGAGCGTTTCCTTGTTCGCGGCGATGTACTTGGCCAGCGCCTTCAGGCGCTCGGCGCGCTGCTGGAAGTCGAGCTTCATGAGCTCGGGAATGCCGGTGCGGCGCGCGTACTGCAGGGCCTCCGCGAAGTCGATGGCCTCGGCGTGGGTGCTTGCCACGGGTTGGCCGTTGACGGCGCTGCGCAGCTGCTGCGCGGCCTGCTGGCCGATCCAGCGGCCGGCGATGTAGCTTTGGAGGGTGGTGGTCATGGTGCGGGTCCTTTCGCGATGTCTGTCTTGCTCCTTCCCCCTCTGGGGGAAGGCGGGGATGGGGGCCAGCGGCATCGGTTCGGCGCTGTGCCCTGTCAGCGGCCGCCGTGCCCCCACCCCAACCCTCCCCCGGAAGGGGAGGGAGAAAAACCGTTCAATCCTTCTTGCCGATACCCAGGTAGGTATCAATGATCCGCTGGTCATGCAGCAGGTCGCGCGCCTTGCCTTCGAGCGCCACGGCGCCCATCTCCAGCACATAGGCGCGGTCGGCCACCTGCAGCGCGGCGCGTGCGTTCTGCTCCACCAGCAGCACCGACACCCCGTGGCTGCGCAGCTGCGACACCACGCGCAGCACTTCGCGCACCACCAGCGGCGCCAGGCCCAGTGAGGGCTCGTCGAGCATCAGCAGGCGCGGGCGCGCCATCAGCGCGCGGCCGATGGCCAGCATCTGGCGTTCGCCGCCCGAGAGCGTGGAGGCCATCTGAGGGCGGCGTTCCTTCAGGCGCGGGAAGATCTCGAAGATCTCGTCCATGCGCGCGCGCTGGTCGCGCTTGCCCTTGCGCCACTGGTAGAAGCCGCCGAGCAGCAGGTTGTCTTCGACCGACATCTCGCCGAACAGCTCGCGCCGCTCGGGCACCAGCGCCACGCCGCGCGCCACCATGGTCTCGACGCCGGGGCGCGCGATGCGCTCGCCGTCCAGCATCAGCTGGCCGGTCGATTGCAGCAGCCCCATGGCCGCGCACAGCAGCGTGGTCTTGCCGGCGCCATTGGGGCCGATCACCGTGACGATCTCGCCTTCGTTCACCTGCAGGCGCACGCCGTGCACCGCTTCCACGGTGCGGTAGGCAACGCAGAAGTCTTCCAGTTGAAGAATGGGATGGCTCATCGTGCGTCTTCCAGCAGTTCGTCGTCGGCGCCGCCCAGGTAGGCTTCGAGCACGCGCGGGTTGGCCTGCACTTCGGCGGGCGTGCCGGTGGCGATGACGGTGCCGAACTCGAGCACCGTGATGCGGTCGGCCAGGTTCATCACGAATTCCATGTCGTGCTCCACCACCAGGATGCCGAGGCCTTCGGCGCGCAGCTGGCTCAGCAGTTCGGAGAGCGCGCGCTTTTCCAGGTGGCGCAGGCCGGCGGCGGGTTCGTCGAGCAGCAGCACCGAAGGCTGGGCGGCGAGCGCGCGGGCAATTTCCACCACGCGCTGCTGGCCGAGGGAGAGCGATGCGGCGGGCGTCTCGGCATGCGCGCCGAGGCCGCATCGGTCGATGTGCTTGCGGGCTTCTGCCATCAGCGCGGCTTCTTCGGCGCGGTCCAGGCGCAGCATGGCCGCGAGCCAGCCGCGCTTCGCACGCAGGTGGGCGCCGAGCGCGACGTTCTCGGCCACGCTGCGCTGGCCCAGCAGGCGCACGTGCTGGAAGGTGCGGCCCAGGCCCAGCGCGGCAAAGGCGCGCGAAGGCTTGCCCGACATCGGCTGGCCTACCAGGCGCACTTCGCCCGTGGTCGGGTCGTCCACGCCCGAGATCATGTTGAAGAAGGTGCTCTTGCCGGCGCCGTTGGGGCCGATCAGCGCATGCACCTCGCCGGCCTTCAGCGTCATCGAGATGTCGTTGTTGGCCACCAGGCCGCCGAAGCGCTTGCTCACGCCGTCGGCCTGCAGCAGCAGGGTGCCGGCGGCGGGCACCGCGCGCTGTGCGAGCGGCTCCATCGTCGATGCGGCGGGACCGGCGCCGGCGGCGCGCGGCACTTCGCGCACCCAGCGGCGCGACAGCCGCGCCAGCGTGGGCCACAGGCCGTCGGCAAAGCGCTGCAGCACGAACAGCATCAAGAGGCCGAACACCACCACCTCGAAGTTGCCGCTGGTGCCCAGCAGCGCGGGCAGCACGTCCTGCAGCTTCTCCTTGAGCAGCGTGATCAGCGTGGCGCCGAGCACCGCGCCCCACAGGTGGCCCGCGCCGCCCACCACCGCCATGAACAGCATCTCGATGCCGATGTTGAGGTTGAAAGGCGTGGGGTTCACGAAGCGCTGCATGTGCGCATAGAGCCAGCCCGAGATGGCCGCGAGCAGGGCCGCCAGCACGAACAGCTTGATGCGGTGGCGCGCGGTGTCCACGCCCATCGACTCGGCCATCAGCCGGCCGCCCTTGAGCGCGCGGATGGCGCGGCCCTCGCGCGAGTCGAGCAGGTTGTGCATGGCCCACAGCGCGAGCAGCAGCACGGCCCAGATCACCACGCCCAGCATGCGCGGCGTGGCGAAGGAGACGCCCGCCACCACCAGCGGCGGAACGCCGGTGATGCCGGTCTGGCCGCCGAGGAATTCCATGTTGCCGAGCAGGAAGTACAGGCTCAGGCCCCAGGCGATGGTGCACAGCGGCAGGTAGTGGCCCGAAAGCTTGAGCGTGACCGCGCCGAGCGCCCAGGCCAGCGCGAAGGTCAGCACCAGCCCCAGCAGCAGGCCGAGCCAGGGCACCAGCGCCGAGCCCGCGAGGCCGCCGAGCCAGCCGGCGGCCGTGGGCGAAGTGCAGATCCAGGCCGTGGCATACGCGCCCATGCCGACGAAGGCAGCCTGGCCGAAGGAGGTCATGCCGCCCACGCCGGTCAGCAGCACGAGGCCCACCGCCACCAGGGCGTAGAGGCCGATGTTGCTGAGCACCGAGACGGTGAACTCGGGCAGCCAGCCCCAGGCCAGCGCGAGCGCGACGATGAAGACCAGGGTGAGCACGCGCGGCGTCACCAGCGGGCGGCCCTCGGGCGCCGCGTTCGCGGCGGTAGAAGCGGTGGTCGAGGGAGACGGGTTCATTCCTCGTCCTCCACATGATGGCTGTTGAGCGAGCGCCACAGCAGCACCGGAATGATCAGGGTGAACACCAGCACTTCCTTGTATGCGCTGGCCCAGAAGGAAGAGAAGGCTTCGAGCAGGCCGACCAGCAGCGCGCCCGCGAGCGCCAGCGGATAGCTCGCGAGCCCGCCGACGATGGCGGCCACGAAGCCCTTCAGGCCGATCAGGAAGCCGGTGTCGTAGTAGACCGTGGTGATGGGTGCGATCAGCAGGCCCGAGATGGCGCCGATGACGGCGGCCAGCGCGAAGCTCAGGTCGCCCGACAGTTCGGTGGGAATGCCCGACAGCCGTGCGCCCACGCGGTTGATGGCGGTGGCGCGCAGCGCCTTGCCGATCATCGAGCGGCCGAAGAACCAGAACATGGCGATCACCAGCACCAGCGTGACGCCGACCACCACCAGCGACTGTCCGTTGACCGGAATGCCGCCGAGGTCGAAGCGCGCCTCGGAGAACGCGCTGGTGCGCGAACCCTCGGCACCGAAGAAGAAGAGCCCCAGGCCGACCAGCACGCCGTGCAGCGCCACCGAGACGATCAGCAGCATCAGCACGCTGGCGTCGGCCAGCGGGCGGTAGGCGACGCGGTAGAGCAGCGGGCCCAGCGGCGCGATCAGCACCAGCGTGGCGAGCGACTGCATCGCGAGCGACGTGGGTTTGAAGCCCAGTATCAGCACGGCCGCCACGGCCGGGAAGGCCACGCACCATGTCAGCGCCGAGCGCCAGTCGACGACGGCGCCGCGCTTCCAGCGCCATGCTTCCACCACCAGCACGATCACCGCCAGCGCCAGCAGCAGCCACAGCGTGGAAGGCGCGCGGCCGCCCTGCAGCGCCGCCATGGAGAGCGCACCGAAGGCGACGAACTCGCCCTGCGGGATGAAGATCACGCGCGTGACCGAAAACACCAGCACCAGCGCGAGCGCCATCAGTCCGTAGACCGCGCCGTTCACGATGCCGTCCTGCCCCAGCAACAGGGCAATCTGCAAATCCATAAAACAACCTTCGGGCGTCGCCCGTGACTCAGTTCAGGAACACCGAGGAACCGGCTTTGCCGGGCCTCAGGTGTTGCCCCCGGCAGGGGGTGGGAGAAGCGACACGAAGTGCGCGGAGCCTGGGGGTGAGCCCAGGATCAGGGTTGATACTTCCAGGCGCCGTTCTCGATCTTCACCATCACGCGCGCACGCTGGTCCAGGCCCAGGTGGTCCTGCGCGGTCATGTTGAACACGCCGTGCGCGCCGGACACATCCTTGGTCTGCTCCAGCGCGTCGCGCAGCGCCGCACGGAATTCGGGCGTGCCGGGCTGCGCCTTCTTCAGCGCGGCCGGCACGGCCGAGCTCATCAGCAGGCCGGCGTCCCAGGCGTGCGCGCCGAAGGTCGAGACCGAGCCCTTGCCGTAGGCGGCCTCATACGCGGACACATAGGCGAGCGCGGACTTCTTCACCGGGTTGCTGGCCGGCAGCTGGTCGGCCACCAGCACCGGGCCGGCGGGCAGGAAGGTGCCTTCCACGTCCTTGCCGCCCACGCGCAGGAAGTCGGCGTTGGCCACGCCGTGGGTCTGGTACATCTTGCCGCCGTAGCCGCGTTCCTTCAGCGTCTTCTGCGGCAGCGCGGCCGGCGTGCCGGAGCCGGCCACCAGCACCGCGTCGGGCTTGGCGGCCATGATCTTCAGGGCCTGGCCGGTCACCGAGGTGTCGGTGCGGGCATAGCGCTCGTTGGCCACGACCTTGATCTTCTTCAGGTCGGCGGCCTTGGCGAATTCCTGCGACCAGCCTTCGCCGTAGGCGTCGGAGAAGCCGATGAAGGCGACGGTTTTCACGCCGTTGGCGGCCATGTGCTCGGCGATGGCCAGGGACATCATGATGTCGTTCTGCGGCGTCTTGAACACCCACTTCTTCTTGGCGTCCATCGGCTCGATGATGCGGGCCGACGCGGCCACCGAGATCATCGGCGTCTGCGCTTCGCTGGCCACGTCGATCATGGCGAGCGAGGCCGGCGTGGTGGTCGAGCCCAGGATCACGTCGACCTTGTTCTCTGCGATGAGCTTGCGCGTGTTGTTGACGGCCGCGGTGGTGTCGGAGGCGTCGTCCAGCACGATGTAGTTGATCTTCTGCCCGCCGATCGTCTTGGGCATCAGCGAGATGGTGTTCTTCTCGGGGATGCCCAGCGATGCTGCCGGGCCGGTGGCCGAGATGGTGACGCCGACATTGACGTCGGCCCACGAGGCGGCGGCGGTGGCGCACAGCGCTGCGATCAGCAGGGGCTTGAAGAATTTCATTTGGACTTGTCTCCGGGTTGAAAAATTGTTGAGGACTGAAGTATCTATCACCGCTCGTCGAAGGAGAGCGTGACGCATTCGGTGAGGGGGTGCGCCTGGCAGGTCAGCACGAAACCCGCGGCCACCTCATTCTTGTCGAGAGCGAAGTTGCGCTCCATTCGGACTTCCCCGTCCACCAGCTTGGCGCGGCATGTGCCGCACACGCCCGACGTGCAGGAGAACGGCACTTCCAGCCCCGCCGCCGAAGCCGCGTCGAGGATGCTGGGCTGGCCTTCGGTGAAGGTGATCTCGCGCTGCAGGCCGTCGCGCACGATGGTGATGCGCGACTGCTTGGCGTCGCCGGGCTGGGCCTCGTGCACCACCGCGCCCACCTGCGTGGCCGAGGGCAGCGCCACGCCGAAGCGCTCGATGTGGATGCGCTCCTCGGGCACGCCCGCCGCCAGCAGCGCGGCCTCGGCCTCGTCGTTCATCTGGAACGGGCCGCACACGTACACATGGTCGATCTGCGCGGCGGGCACCACGCTCTGCAGGAATTCGCCGATCTTCTCGCGGTTCATCACGCCGAAGCCCAGGGGCGAATCGGTGTGCTCGTCGGAGAACACGTGCTGCAGCACCAGCCGGGTCATGTAGCGGTTCTTCAGGTCCTCGATTTCTTCCTTGAACATCGTGGACTGCAGCTGGCGGTTGCCGTAGATCAGCGTGAAGCGGCTCGCGGGCTCGCGCGCCAGCACCGTCTTCATGATCGACAGGATCGGCGTGATGCCGCTGCCGCCCGCGATGCCGACGTGGTGCCGCGCCGAGGCCGGCTCGATGGGCACGAAGAAGCGGCCCTGCGGCGCCATCACCTGCAGGGTGTCGCCGGGCTGCAGGCTGGCGTTGATCCAGTTGGAGAACACGCCGCCGCGCACCTTGCGCACGCCGACGCGCAGCTCGCCGTCGTCGAGGCCGGCGCATATCGAATAGGAGCGGCGCAGGTCCTGGCCGTCGATGTCCTTGCGAAGCGTGAGGTACTGGCCTTGCGTGAAGCCGAACACTTCCTGCAGGTCGGTGGGGACTTCGAAGGACACGATGACGGCCTCGGCCGTGTCGGGCTCGATGGCCTTCACGCGCAGGGGATGGAAGAGGGTGCTCATCGCGGGGGTGCTTTTCTAGATCGGCTTGAAGTGTTCGAACGGCTCCTTGCACGCCATGCAGCGGTACAGGGCCTTGCAGGCGGTGGAGCCGAATGCGGAGAGGCGCTCGGTGCGCTCGCTCGCGCAGCGCGGACAGGCGATGCGCTCGCCGGCGATGCGGCCGAAGAGCTTGATCGGCATGGCAGTGTTGGCCGCGGCTTCCGGGGTGAGGTGGGCGGGCGGCGCGATGCCGTAGGCCTTGAGCTTGGCGCGGCCTTCCTCGCTGATCCAGTCGCTCGTCCATGCGGGCGCGCGGCGCAGCGTGGCGCGAGCACGGCCCAGGCCGGCCTGCTCGACGGCGGCCAGCACGTCGTGCTCGATGGCTTCGGTGGCGGGGCAGCCGGAGTAGGTGGGCGTGAGCACGATCTCCAGGCCGTCTTCGTGCTCGATCACGTCGCGCACGATGCCCAGGTCGCAGACCGACACGGCCGGCACCTCGGGGTCGGGCACCGTGTGGAGCACGGCCCACGCCGCATCGACGCGCGACGCCAGCGCGTTCATCACCACACGCCTCCGGGGAAGCTGCGCTGCAGGTGCTGCATCTCGGCCAGGATGTAGCCCATGTGCTCGCTGTGCACACCGTGCTTGCCGGTGCTGCGGAAGGCGGCTTCCTTGGGCATGGCGAGGCCGGCGGCGTCCAGCACCTGTTGCATGTCGGCGAGCCAGGGCTCGCGCAGTTCGCTCCAGGCCGGGCCGAGGCCGCTGGCGCTGGCTTCGGCATCCACGGCGTCGCTCTCGAACAGTTCGGGCACGTAGAGCCAGAGCTGCTTCAGCGCTTTCTCCGTGCGGCGGCGCGATTCTTCCGTGCCGTCGCCCAGGCGCACGACCCAGTCGCCCGAGTGCTGCTGGTGGTAGCGCGCTTCCTTCACCGCCTTGCCGGCGATGGCGGCCACCTCGGCGTCGCTCGATGCGGCCAGGCGCTGCCACAGCAGCTTGAGCAGCGTCGACACCATGGTGTTGCGCACCACGGCAAAGGCGAAGTCGCCGCGCGGCAGCTCGGCGATGGTGAGGTTGAAGTAGTCGCGCTCCTCGCGCAGGTAGGCGAGCTGGTCTTCGTCATGCTCGCGGCCGGCGCCTTCCAGCTTGCCGGCGTGGGTGAGCAGCGCCCGGGCCTGGCCGACGAGGTCGAGCGCGATGTTGGCCATCGCGATGTCTTCTTCCAGCACTGGCGCGTGGCCGCACCACTCGCCCAGGCGCTGTGCCAGCACGAGGCAGGTGTCGCCGATGCGCAGCAGGTATTGCACGGCGGGCGTGCGGTTCAGTTCGATCGATGCTTGCATGGTCCTGGCCCTGCTCACATGTGGTCGACCGACTTGGGCAGCGCGTAGAAGGTCGGGTGGCGGTAGACCTTGTCTTCCGCCGGGTCGAAGAACATGTCCTTGTCGCCCGGGTCGCTGGCCACGATCTGCTCGGAGCGCACCACCCAGATGCTGCTGCCTTCCTGGCGGCGGGTGTACACGTCGCGCGCCATCTGGATCGCCATCTTCGAATCGGCCGCGTGCAGGCTGCCGCAGTGCTTGTGGTCGAGGCCGGCCTTGCTGCGCACGAATACTTCCCACAGGGGCCACTCTTGTTTCTGTTCGACGGTCATGCCGCCTCCTTCATCGGTTGCTTGTTGGCATGGGCCATCGCGGCTTCGCGCACCCATGCGCCTTCTTCCCAGGCGTCGACGCGGGCCTGCAGCCGCTCGCGGTTGCAGGGGCCGTCGCCGCCGATCACGCGCCAGAACTCGCTCCAGTCGATGGCGCCGAAGTCGTGCGCCTGGCGCTCCTCGTTCCACTTCAGGTCGGGGTCGGGCAGGGTCACGCCGAGGATGCGCGCCTGCTCCACCGTGGCGTCGACGAACTTCTGGCGCAACTCGTCGTTGCTGAAGCGCTTGATGCCCCAGCGCATCGACTGCGCGCTGTTGGGCGACTGGTCGTCCGGCGGGCCGAACATCATGATCGAGGGCCACCACCAGCGGTTGACCGCGTCCTGCACCATGGCCTTCTGCGCGTCGGTGCCGTGGGTCATCATGGTGAGCAGGGCTTCATAGCCCTGGCGCTGGTGGAAGCTTTCCTCGCGGCAGATGCGGATCATGGCGCGCGCATACGGCGCATACGAGCAGCGGCAGATCGGCACCTGGTTCATGATGGCGGCGCCATCGACCAGCCAGCCGATGGTGCCCATGTCGGCCCAGGTGAGCGTGGGGTAGTTGAAGATCGAGCTGTACTTGGCCTTGCCGCTGTGCAGCGCGTCGAACATCTGGTCGCGCGAGGTGCCCAGCGTCTCCGCCGCGGCATACAGGTAGAGGCCGTGGCCGCCTTCGTCCTGCACCTTGGCCAGCAGGATGGCCTTGCGCTTGAGCGTGGGCGCGCGGCTGATCCAGTTGCCCTCGGGCAGCATGCCGACGATTTCCGAGTGCGCATGCTGGCTGATCTGCCGCACCAGCGTCTTGCGGTAGTGCTCGGGCATCCAGTCTTTCGCCTCGATGAAGTCGCCAGCGTCGATGTGGGCGTCGAAGCGCTCCTCGAGCCGCATCTCTTCGGCGGAGCGCACGGCCTTCTGCTTGCCGTCGCCTGCGTCCTTGCCCATGGTGTCCATTGCCTGGGTGTACATGTGCGTGTCCTTTGGAAAGAGGGTTGAAGCGGCGCGCGCTCAGCGCGGCCGGGTGTCGAACACGCGCCGGGCCTTGCCGGTCTGCGTGCGTTCGATGGAGTCGGGGTCGAACACGCGCACCGTGGTCGAGATGCCGACCAGCGTCTTCACGCGGTCCTGCACCCAGCTCGCGATGGCCTTGCGTTCGCTCTCGTCGATGCTCGTGCGCGGCTGCAGCTCGCAGTGCACCTCGACCTCGTCGAGCAGCCCGTCGCGGCGCACGTGCACCTGGTAGAGGCCCGACAGGCGCTCGTGCGCGAGCACGATCTCCTCCACCTGCGTGGGAAAGACGTTGACGCCGCGGATGATCATCATGTCGTCGCTGCGCCCGACGATCTTGCCCATGCGGCGGAACGCGCGCGAGGTGGGCGGCAACAGCCGCGTGAGGTCGCGCGTGCGGTAGCGCACGATGGGCATGGCTTCCTTGCTCAGCGAGGTGAAGACCAGTTCGCCTTCTTCGCCGTCGGCCTTCAGCTCGCCGGTCTCGGGGTCGATGATCTCGGGGTAGAAGTGGTCTTCCCAGATCACGGGTCCGTCCTTGCTCTCCACGCATTCGCTGGCCACGCCCGGGCCCATCACTTCGCTGAGGCCGTAGATGTCCACCGCGTCGATGCCGGCCTTGGCCTCGATGTCGCGGCGCATGGCTTCGGTCCAGGGCTCGGCGCCGAAGATGCCGATCTTCAGCGAGCTGTCTTTCGCGTCGAGGCCCTGGCGCTCGAACTGCTCGATGATCACCTGCATGTAGCTGGGCGTGACCATGATGATGTCGGGCTTGAAGTCCTGGATGAGCTGCACCTGCTTCTCGGTCTGGCCGCCCGACATCGGGATGACGGTGCAGCCCGCGCGCTCGGCGCCGTAGTGCGCGCCCAGGCCGCCGGTGAACAGGCCGTAGCCGTAGGACACGTGGATCATGTCGCCGGCACGCCCGCCGGCCGCGCGGATGGAACGCGCGACCAGGTCTGCCCAGGTGTCGATGTCGTTCTTCGTGTAGCCCACCACGGTCGGCTTGCCGGTGGTGCCCGACGAGGCATGGATGCGCGCCACCTGCGTGCGCGGCACGGCGAACATGCCGAAGGGGTAGTTGTCGCGCAGGTCGCTCTTCACCGTGAACGGAAACTTCGACAGGTCGGCCAGCGACTTCAGGTCGCCCGGGTGCACGCCCTTGGCGTCGAAAGCCTTGCGGTAGTGCGGCACGTTGTCGTACGCGCGCTGCAGCGTGGCGCGCAGGCGGGTGAGCTGCAGTGCCGCGATCTCGTCGCGGCTGGCGGTTTCGATGGGGTCGAGTTCGCCGGGGGCGGGGTGTCTGGCTGTCATGGTCTGGATGTCTCCTCAGGCAGCGACGGCGGGGCGGCCCTTGGCCGTGTAGGAGCGGCCGCGGAACATCGCGATGCGCTCGCCGCGCTGGTTGGTGATTTCGGTGTCGTACACGCCGGTGCGGCCGGCCTTCGACACCTCGTGGCAGCGCGCGGTGAGCAGGTCGCCCTCGCGCGCCGGGGCGATGAAGTCGATGGAAAAGCCCGAGGCCACGGTCAGCTCGTTGTACGAGTTGCAGGCGAAGGCGAAGGTGGAGTCGGCCAGCGTGGCCATGAAGCCGCCGTGGCAGGTGGCGTGGCCGTTGAGCATTTCGGAGCGCACGCGCATCTCGATCGTGGCCTGGCCGGGGCCGACCTCGACGATGCGCATGCCCAGGCCCTTGGTGGCGTTGTCGTTGGCGAACATGCCGTCGCGGACGTATTCGGCCGTCTGCTGCGGCGTGCGTTGTGTGTCGGTCATGCTCAGCGGTCCTTGAAGACGGGCGCGCGCTTGGCGCGGAAGGCCTCGACGCCTTCGCGGTAGTCGTCGGCGTTGCCCAGGTCGCGCTGGATGCGGGCTTCTTCGGCGAGGGCGGTGTCCAGGTCCATGTCCTGCGCGGCGGCCATGGTCTGGCGGGTGGCGACGAGGGCGCGGGTGGGCATGCCCGCCAGCTTCGTGGCGAGCGCGGCGGCTGTTTCGGCCAGGGCCGCGTCGTCCACGCACTGCCAGATCAGGCCGATGCGCGCGGCTTCCTCGGCGGGCAGCTTGTCGCCGAGCATCGCGATGCCCAGCGCGCGGGCCGAGCCGACGAGGCGCGGCAGCAGCCAGGTGCCGCCCGTGTCGGGCACGAGGCCGATCTTGGTGAAGGCCTGGATGAAGCTGGCCGAGCGGCCCGCCACCACGAGGTCGCAGCACAGCGCCAGGTTGGCGCCCGCGCCGGCGGCCACGCCGTTGACGGCGGCAACCACCGGCACCGGCATCGAGCGCAGGCGCGCGACGAGCGGGGCGTAGTAGCTGGAGATGACATGGCCCAGGTCCTTGGGCGCGGCACCGGGCGTGGGGTCGGGCGCGACCGACGGGTCGGCCAGGTCTTGCCCCGCGCAGAAGGCGCGGCCGGCGCCGGTGAGCACCACGCAGCGCACGACCTCGTCGTTCGCCGCCGCTTCGAGGGCGGCCATCAGCTCGGCATGCAGCCCGGTGGTGAAGCTGTTGAGCGCCGCGGGGCGGTTCAGGCTCAGCGTGCGCACCGCGCCCGCGTTGCTGATGAGTACCAAAGGCTCAGTCATTGCGTGTCTCTTTCGTCCTTCGTGGGAGGCGGCCTGGCGTGCAAACACTATTGACCGACCGTTCGGTTGATTTTAGGATCGACCTCGATTCCGACACAAGCGGGGTCGCTTCAGGGCAAACCCTGAGACCCGAAGACAAAGGAGACCGAATGCCCAGCTATTCCATCGACGGCGTGATCCCGGTCGTCGATCCGAGCGCCTACGTGCACCCCACGGCCGTGCTCATCGGCGACGTGATCGTCGGCCCCAACTGCTATGTGGGCCCCTGCGCCAGCCTGCGCGGCGACTTCGGCCGCATCGTGCTGGAGGAGGGCTCGAACGTGCAGGACCATTGCTGCGTGCACGGCTTTCCCGACAACGACACGGTGATCGAGGCCAACGGCCACATCGGCCACGGCGCGATCCTGCACAGCTGCATCGTGCGGCGCGACGCGCTGGTGGGCATGAACGCGGTGGTCATGGACGAGGCCGAGATCGGCGAGAAGGCCATCGTCGCGGCCTGCGCCTTCGTGCCGGCCGGCATGAAGGTGCCGGCGCGCTCGCTGGTGGCGGGCATCCCGGCCAAGGTGAAGCGCGAGCTGACCGAGGACGAGATCGCCTGGAAGCTGGAAGGCACGCACACCTACCAGGCGCTCACGGTACGCAGCCTCGCCAGCCTGCACGAGGTAGCGCCGCTCGCCCGGGTGGAGCAGGGCAGGCCGCGCCTGCCGGCCACCGACGTGCGCTCGCTCATCGCGACCAAGCGCGGCTGAACGCGATCGCGCTTCGTGCAAGATCGCGCGTTGTTCCAACAGCCCAACCCAGGAAACCGACCCGATGCCGCGTGGAAGATCCGCCACCTACGACGACCAGCGTGAACTGATCCTCGCGCAGGCCGCGCAACTGTTCGCGCGCAGCGGCTACCCCGCCACCTCGATGAACCAGGTGGCAGAGGCCTGCGGCCTCTCGAAGGCCACGCTCTACCACTACTACAAGGACAAGAGCAGCCTGCTGATCAGCATCGCCGAGACGCACGTGTCCAAGCTCGCCGCCCTGGTGGCCGAGGAAGAGGCCTCGACGCAGACCGACGAAGAGCGCCTGCGCCGCTTCATCTACCGCATCGTCGAGGAATATGCCGGCGCGCAGGACGCGCACCGCGTGCTGACCGACGACGTGCGCTTTCTCGAAGAGGCCGACCGCGAGCGCGTGCTCGACAAAGAGCGCGAGGTGGTCGCGGGCTTTGCGCGCGCCGTCTCGGCACTGCGCCCCGGCGCGCCGAGCGACGACCTCGCCAAGCCGCTGACCATGCTGCTGTTCGGCATGATCAACTGGATGTTCACCTGGATGAAGCCCGACGGCCGGCTCGACCACGCGGCCATCGCGCCGATCGTGGCCGATCTGTTCCTGGGCGGCATCGGGGCGGTGAAGACGCCGCAGATCACGAAGAACACGCGCTGAAGCATCCGTGGCCTTCCACGGTTCGGCGCCGCTGCACGAACACGCCGTCGCGATCGCTGGCAGTACTCAGGGCGCGACGTGCGTGTGGTAGATCTTGCTGACCACGGTCCACTTGCCGTCGACCTTCAGCAGATTGAAGAAGTCGGTGAAGCAGAAGCCCGAAATGTCGTTGGTGTCGATCCGGGCGCTGGCGGCGGTGCCCACGATGTCGATGCCGACGATCACGCCCTGTGCTTCGGGCGACGGGCGGAAGGCGCTGTCGATGGTGTCGAACAACCCCTGGATCGGGCCGCCAGTCAACTGGCCATCGGCCCCGACGCCAAAGATGGTCGCCTGCTCGCTGAAGGCCGGTTTCATGATGCTGCTGCTGGCCTGCTTGCCGCCTTCGTTGTACTTCTGCAGCACTTCGGCGATGGCCTTGTATTCCTGGACGTAGATGGGATTGCTCATGGTTTTCCTGGTTGAGGTTGGAGAGCGTTGGGCTCCGTCATTCGTTGCGTTGTATTGAACGATTCATTCGATGAATCATTGACCTCTTCATCGATATTTGAGATGCTCGTGCGGTGATTGGCGAACTCAAGACCTTCATCGCGGTGTGCAAGCACGGCACCTTCGCGGCAGCGGGGGACCGCATCGGTCTTACCCAATCCGCGGTGAGCAGCCAGATCAAGCGGCTGGAAGAGGCCTTGGGTTTCGAACTGTTCGATCGAACCGGGCGCTCCGCCACCTTGAACGTTGCGGGGCAGACGACCCTGCCGCGCGCCGAAGAGATCTGCGCGCTGTTCGCAAAACTCGGGGAGCTGCCCGAGGACAATGCCACCAGAGGATTGCTGCGCATAGGCTCGATCGCTTCGGCCCAGCCCACGTTGCTGGCACGCGCGCTCGAAAAGCTCCGCAAGGCCTTTCCACTGGTGCGCGTGCATGTGTCGCCGGGCGTTTCGATGCGCTTGATGGATGACCTCGATGCGGGAAAGATCGATGCGGCGGTCATCATCCGCCCACCTTTCGGCCTGCCTTCCGATCTGACGTGGCAGGCGCTGATTCACGAGCCTTATGTGCTGGTGGTACCCAAGGCCTTGCCCGTGACGAAGGACTGGCGCGCGCTGATTCAGCAGCAGCCGTTCCTTCGGTATGACCGGGCTTCTTTCGGCGGCCGCATGGTCGAGGGATTTCTCCGCCGCGAGGCGGTCTCGGTCAACGACGCGATCGAGATCGATGAGATTCCCGGATTGATCCACCTTGCTTCCAAGGGCCTGGGGGTCGCGCTGGTTCCGCTGGTCGAAGCGCACCTTCCCCTGCCTTCCGGAGTCCGTGTCGTTTCGCTCGGGGAGTTCACCTTCTACCGCGAGATCGGCCTGCTGCAACGCAAGCCGCGGGTCAGTCCACCGATCGTGGCGCATTTTGCAGAGCACCTGCGGGAGGCCGCCGATGCGCAGCCGGGCAACCCGCTGCTGCCCACGCGCGGCCGCGCGGGAAAGTCGGGCCGCCTGCGCAAGCCGTAGCCGTGCACCTGGACCAGGCACCCGGGCGGATGGCCGTCCCGCGTGGCGCAAGATGGATGCAGTGCGCGAGGCGGCAACGCGTCGTCTGGGGGCAATGGGGCGCATCAGCGTGCCTCGTAAGCCTCCAGCGGCTTGTCCGACGGAGCGGCCCAGGCGGCCTTGGTCATGGCGTTGGCCGGCAGCCCCACCCTGGCGCCATTGGGAGGGATGGGCTGCATGAACCACTTGTCGTAGATGCGTGAGACTTCGCCACTCCTGGCGAGTGCCAGGATGCTGTCGTCGACCATCTTCTTGAATGCCGGGTCGCCCTTGCGGAACATGATTGCAATGGGCTCGACACTGAAGACCTGATCCAGGAGCCTGTACTTTTCCGGTTCCTTGCTCCTGGAAATCAACGTGGCCAGAATCTGGCCGTCTGCGATGAAGCCCTCGGCGCGGCCACCTTCAAGAAGCAGGAAGCCTTCGCTGTTGTCCTTGGACAGCACTTCGGATACGCCCGCCACGCCGTCGCGCCCGAGCCTTCGCAGCGCTTGCACGGACGTGCTGCCGGTGGTGGCCGCGACCGTCTTGCCGGCCAGCTGCGCAGGTGATGCGATGCCCGAGTTCGTCTTGACGGCGATTCGGATGCCCTCGACATACAACGTGGGCGCGAACGCGACGTCCTTCTGCCGCGCTGCATTGTTGGTGGTCGTCCCGCATTCGATATCCACCGTGCCGTTCTGTACGAGGGGGATTCGGTTCTGCGGTGTCACGAGCTGGTACTTCACGTCGATCTTGTCGAGGTGCAGCGCCTTCCTGATGTCGGCGATGACTCGCTCGCAGATCTCCACATGAAAGCCTGTGTACTTTCCGGGGCCCAGCGTGAAAGACATGGCGCCCGAAGCATCGCGCACGCCCATGGTGATGGAGCTCGACTCCTTGATCTTGCCCAAGGTGTCGGACTGGGCCGAAGCAGAAGCGCAGGCGACCAGCATGGCAGCCAATGCCACCGATTTCGTGTTGCTCGTGGGCATGGCGGGCTTTCAGCGTGCGAACAGCGAGCTCAGGTCGGCAAAGGACTTCATCTCGATCGCGTTGCCCGAGGGGTCGAGAAAGAACATCGTGGCCTGTTCGCCGGGCTCTCCCTTGAAGCGCACGTAAGGTTCGATCACGAACTGTGTCTGACGCGCCACCAGCTTGTCGGCCATGCGCTGCCATTGATCCATCGGCAGGATCGCGCCGAAGTGACGTACCGGCACGTCGTGGCCGTCCACGGCGCTGCTCTGCCGATGACCGCATTCGTCCGGGGCCAGGTGGGCCACGATCTGATGGCCGTAGAAGTCGAAGTCGACCCATTCCGGCGCGCTGCGGCCCTCGGGGCAACCGAGCAGTTCGCCGTAGAACGCTCGAGCTTCGGCAATGTCGCGGACAGGAAACGCCAGATGGAACGGGATGCGGGTGGTCGCGGTGGACATGAAAGTTTCGCCAGTCAGAGTTGAACCGGGCGCAACTTTAAGGAGGGACTTCAATGATCGAAAGTGATTTATTTTCTTGCTGAGCAGCACGAAAATCGATCATTGAAGGCCAGTCTGGCCACCTTCGCCAGGCTCGCTAGCCGGGCGCGAGTGCGAAACCGCTGCGGTCGCGGCGGTCGTGTCCGATTACCGCCGGATGACTCCGGACGCTAGAGGATGCGGTTGAACCAGAGCAGCGACAGCCCCGCCGACAGCAGCGTCAGCACCGCCGCGCCGAGCGCGAACAGCGCCGAGATCTCGGTTTCCTTCTTCTCCACGGTGAGCTTGGTGCTCAGCGTTTCGTAGACCTTCTTCAGGTCGCTCGCCGTGCCGGCGTAGAAGTACTCGGCATTGGTCTTCTGCGCGATGGCCTTGAGCGTGTCCTCGTCGAGGCGCACGCGCATCGACCAGCCCTCGAAGCCGATGGTCTCGCCGTCGACGGTGCCCACGCCCACGGTGTAGATGCGCACGCCGCGGTCGGCCGCGGCCTTGGCTGCGTCGAGCGGATCGACGCCGGTGGTGCGCTGGCCATCGGTCAGCATGATGATCGCGGCCGAGGTGAACGAGCCGGGCGCCACGGGCGTGAAGTCCTTGAGCTTCTTCTCCGACGAGTCGATGGCCGCGCCGCGCTGGCGGCTCGGCGCGCTGAACTGCTCCACGTCCAGGCCGGCGTCGGGGAACAGCGTGGCCAGCGACACCACGATGGCATTTCCGGTGGCCGTGGCGCGCTGCAGCTGGAAGCTGTCGATGGCGGTCACCAGGTCTTCATGGTTGGTGGTCGGCAACTGTGCCACCTGCGCGCTGCCGGCGAAGGCCACCACGCCCACCTTCACGCTGCGCGGCAGGTCCTTGATGAAGCTCTTGGCCGCCTCCTGCGCCGCCACCAGCCGGTTGGGCAGCACGTCGGCCGCGCGCATGCTGCCCGACACGTCCATCGCGAGGATGATGGTCTGCTGGTTCGACGGCAGCACCACCACCGCCATCGGCCGGGCCGCGGCGATCAGCATCGCGGCCATGGCCAGCAGGAACAGCGCGGGCGGAATATGGCGGCGCATCGTCTGGCCCGCGCCCATGGCCTCGCGCACGATCGACAGGCTGGCATAGCGCACCGCCAGCTTCTTCTTGCGGCGTATCAGCCAGACGTAGAGCAGCACCAGCAGCGGCAGCGCCGCCAGCAGCCAGAGGAATTGAGGCCAGAGAAAAGTCATGCTGCCACCGCCTTCATGCCTGCGAGGCCGATGCGCGTGCGGCGCTTGCGCATATCGGCGAAACGGACGATGGCTTCCACCAGGTCGTCGCTGGTCGAGAGTTCGAGCGCGTCGACGCCGGCCTTGGCCAGAGCGCCGCGCAAGGCGGCTTCGCGCTCGGCCGCGATGCGGGCGAAGCGCTTGCGAAAGCCCGCGTCGTGGGTGTCGACCCAGAGCTGCTCGCCCGTCTCGGCGTCGCGCAGCGGCACCAGCCCCAGGTCCGGCAGCTCGAGTTCGAGCGGGTCGAACAGGCGCACGGCAACCACTTCATGGCGCTGCGCCAGCTGGCCCAGCGGGCGTTCCCAGCCGGGCTCGCTCAGGAAGTCGGACACCACGAACACGGTGGAGCGGCGCGGCATCAGCGTGGCGGCCGACTTGAGCAGGGTGTCCAGCCGCGTCATGCCCTTCTGCCGGGGCGTGTGCTCCGCCTTGTCGGCGCGCTTGTCCATCGCATGCAGCAGGTGCAGCACATGGCGGCGCCCGCTGCGCGGCGGAATCACCGCTTCGAGGTCGCTGCCGTAGACCAGCGCGCCGACCCGGTTGCCGTGTCGGGTGAGCAGCCGCGCGAGCACGCCGACGAAGCCGGCCGAGATCTCGCGCTTGGCCTTCAGGCCCGAGCCGAAGTCGACCGAACGGCTCAGGTCGAGCACGAACCACGCGGTCATCTCGCGGTCTTCGGTGAACACGCGCACATGCGGCGTCTGCAGCCGCGCGGTGACGTTCCAGTCGATGTGGCGAACGTCGTCGTGGTGCTGGTACTCGCGCAGGTCGGCCAGGTCGAGCCCGGCCCCGCGCATCAGCGTGCGGTAGTCGCCCTGCAGCAGGCCGTCGAGGCGGCGGATCACCGTCCACTCGAGCCGGCGCAGCGCGCGTTCAGCGCCGCCGGCTTCAGCGGCGAGCCGTTCGTCGTTCGCGGCCGCGGGGGCCTTACGCCACCAGCTTTTCATGTTCGAGCGGCTTGGGTGGGGCGGGGACCGCGCGCATGATCTTGTCGACCAGCCCATCGGGCGTCAGGCCTTCGGACAGGCCTTCGTAGGACAGCGTCACGCGGTGGCGCAGCACGTCGGGCACCAGCGCGGTCATGTCCTCGGGCAGCGCGTAGCTGCGGCCGCGCAGCAGCGCCAGGGCGCGCGCGCCTTCGGTCAGGCTGATGCTGGCGCGCGGGCTGGCGCCGAAGGTGATGAAGCGGCGCAGGTCCTTCAGGCCGTGCTTCTCGGGCGTGCGCGTGGCCGACACCAGCTTCACCGCGTACTGGATGAGCGAAGGGTCGACATACACGCGCCGCGCCTCGGCCTGCAGCTCGGCCAGCTGCTCGGTGGTGGCGACGGGCGTGGCCGCCACGGGCGCGCCGATCACGCGCTGGACGATGACGAACTCTTCCTCGTCGCTCGGGTAGTCGACCATGACCTTCATCATGAAGCGATCGACCTGCGCCTCGGGCAGCGCGTAGGTGCCTTCGGTCTCGATGGGGTTCTGCGTGGCCATCACCAGGAACGGTCGCGGCACCTTGTGGGTTTCGCCGGCGATGGTCACCTGCCGCTCCTGCATCACTTCAAGCAGCGCGCTCTGCACCTTGGCCGGCGCGCGGTTGATTTCGTCGGCCAGCAGCAGGTTGGCGAACACCGGGCCCAGCGAGGTGCTGAATTCGCCGGTCTTCTGGTTGTAGATGCGCGTGCCCACCAGGTCGGCCGGCACCAGGTCGGGCGTGAACTGGATGCGCTTGAACTGGCCGCGCACGGTGTCGGCCAGCGTCTTGATGGTGAGCGTCTTCGCGAGGCCCGGCACGCCTTCCACCAGCAGGTGCCCGCCCGCGAGCATGGCGACCATGACGCGCTCCAGGAAGCGGTCCTGCCCGACGACCACGCGCTTCACCTCGTAGAGGATCTGCTCCATCAGTTCGGCGGTGCCGGCGGGCGTGGGGGCGGCTGTCTCTGTGCTCATGCGAAGGGCTTTCGAAGAAGTAGAGGCTGGGTCTGGGTAGAAGATCGATCAGAACGGCGGCGAACCGGCGGCCGAGGCGGCGGTCTCGATGGGCACCGCGAAGCCGATGCCGATGAAGGTGCGCTGCTGCGTCGGGTTCAGGATGGCGGTGACGATGCCGAGCACCTCGCCGTCCATGTTGATGAGCGGGCCGCCCGAATTGCCAGGGTTGGCGGCGGCGTCGAACTGGATCAGGTTGCCCAGCTCCTGCTTGCCCTCGGGCGAGCGGAAAGAGCGCTTGAGCCCCGACACCACGCCGGCCGACACCGAAGGCCCGATGCCGAACGGAAAGCCCACCGCGGCCACCTGGTCGCCGGAGCGCAGGTCGGCGGTGGAGCGCATGGTGGCGGGAATCAGGTCGTCGGGCACCTTCTGCGCCTGCAGCACCGCGAGGTCGTTCTCGGGCTGCACGCCGGTGATGGTGGCCACGGCTTCCAGGCCGTCGAAGAAGGTGACCTTGATCTTGTCGGCGCCCGCGACCACGTGCAGGTTGGTGAGGATGACGCCCTTGTCGACGATCACCACGCCGGTGCCCACGCCGCGCTCGACCTCGCCCGACGGGCCGCCGTCGTTGGGTGCTTCCGGCGGCTTGCCCTTGGCCATGTTGCGCCCGCGCTTCTGGACCTTGGCTTCCGGCGTGTTCTTCTCCTCGCCGTAGCTCACCACCCGCACCACCGACGGCCGGATGATGTCGGCCGCCTTGGCGGCGGGCGAGGGCAGGGTGTTGGTCTGCAGCGTTCGCAACACGGCCGCGTCGATGTCTTTCTGGGTGAGCGCCTTGCCGCCGGGCCGGGGCGCCCACAGCGCGGTGCCGGTGACAAGGGCGGCGCACAGCACGATGAGCAGCGCGAAACTGCGGCGCCCTGGCTGCCAGCCCGTCCTGGGGGGCTTGGAGGCGACAGGCGGCGGTACGGCGCCGTCCGCTTCGGACGATGCCGATGCATCCGCCCGATCGGCCGCATCGTCTGCGGCCGGTGGCAGCGTGCGGGGCGATCGGCTGTAGAAAGCAGGCCTGCGCATCGGAGCACCTCCGGCAAAAAATATCGCGTGAAGGAGTTCACAGTAGCACGCTTTCCGAGCCTGCGCATCCCTTCGGGCATCATCGCGCGATGGCTACCTTCATCGATACCCACTGCCACCTGGACGCGCACGAATTCGGTGCCGAGATGCCCGCCATCCGCGCCCGCGCGGCCGAACGCGGCGTGGCCATGTGCGTCATCCCCGCGGTGGCCGCCTTCAATTTCCAGGCCGTGCGGGAGCTGGCCCACCTGCAGGGCGACGCCTATGCGCTGGGCATCCATCCGCTGTGCACCGGCCAGGCCGCCGACGCCGACCTGGAGGCGCTGGACGCCGAACTGACCGCGCGGCGCGACGACCCCCGGCTGGTGGCGGTCGGCGAGATCGGGCTGGACTATTTCGTCGAGGGCCTGGACGGCGACAGGCAGGAGCGGTTTTTTCACACTCAGTTGCAACTGGCACGCAAGCACGGGTTACCCATCCTCATCCATGTGCGGCGTTCGGTCGACAAGGTGCTCAAGCACCTGCGGCAGACGGCGGGCGGCAAGCCGTGGCTGGGCATCGCCCATGCGTTCAACGGCAGCGAGCAGCAGGCCGAGGCGTGCATCGCCCTCGGGCTGAAGCTGGGCTTCGGCGGGGCCGTGACATTCGAGCGCGCCCTCCAGTTGCGTCGGCTGGCGGCAAGCCTGCCGATGGAGTCGATCGTGATGGAGACCGATGCGCCCGACATACAGCCTCATTGGCTCTACCGCACGCAGGCCCAGCGCGACGCCGGCCAGCCGCAGGGCCGCAACGAGCCCGGCGAGCTGCCGCGCATCGCGGAAGTGGTGGCCGGGTTGAGGGGCATCGGCATCGAGGAACTGGCCGCGGCCACCACGCGCAATGCGCTCGACGTGCTTCCGCGGCTACAGATTCTCATGGCCATGTCGGAACGCGCGCCCCACATCGCGTAGGCCAATGTCCCGACCTGCATCCGTGTATGCAGAGGTTGCAAATTTGCTGTCATCCTTTGGGTTCGCTAGCTCGTTGCTAGACCAGTGGCAAGTCAGTCACTGCTAAAAACTTCATCCAACAAGGAGCCTTTTCATGACCACGTCTTTCATTCGCACGATGCCCGTTGTTCTCGCGCTGGCGCTCGCCTCCATCGGCGTGTCGGCTGTGGCTCAGACCACGGCACCCGCCACCGCCACGCCGGCCACCGCCCAGCCGAGCACCACCGAGAAGGTGAAGGAAGCCGGCAAGGACGCTGTGAACGCCACCGAGCGCGGAGCGGAAAAGGCCTACGACGCCACCAAGCGCACGACCAAGAAGGCCGTGAACGCCACCGAAAATGGCACCAAGAAGGCATGGAACGCCACCAAGCGCACCACCAAGAAGGCCACCAACGCCACCAAGAACGCCGCCGCCAAGACGGGCGAAGTCGTCGAGAACGCCGGCCACAAGACGGCCGACGGCATGCGCTCCACCGGCAAGGCCATCGGCGAGAAGATCCCCGGCACGGCCGAGAACGAAGCCGCCAAGAAGTAAGCAAGCCCGGACCTGTTCCGGCATTCGCAAAAAAACCCGCTCCGGCGGGTTTTTTCATTTTTGCTCGCTGGCGGAAGGCGGTGGCACGATACCGTCCATGAAGCTTCCCGTCGCAACCGATGCCGCCGCCAGCGCCGTGCTCACCGGCCTGCAGCCCATCGTCTCGCCAAAGACCGTCGTACTCATCCTCGGCAGCTTCCCCGGGGTCAAGTCGCTCGAGCGGCAGCAGTACTATGCACACCCTCAAAACCAGTTCTGGAAGATCCTGCAAGCCGTGTGGCCCGACATTCCCCTTCCCTCGGGCGCCGACAGCTACGGGCCGCGCTGCCGGTGGCTGCTCGATCGCGGCCTGGGCGTGTGGGACGTGTATGCGTCCTGCGAGCGCGAAGGCAGTCTCGACTCCGCCATCCGCGCGCCCGTGGTGAACGACATCGCCGGGCTGCATCTGCCGAAGCTCGCGGCCATCGCCCACAACGGCGGCGAGAGCTTCAAGCACGCGCGCCACACCCGGACGCTGGGCGTGCCGGTCTACCAGCTGCCTTCCACCAGCCCCGCCAATGCGTCATGGAGTTTCGAGCGCAAGCTCGGCGCCTGGCGCGAGGTTCTGGCTGCCCACAATCTAGTCGTCTGATGGCATCGAGCAAAACCCCCGTCTCTCTTCCCGAAGTCAATTTTTCCGACTGGGGCGACATCCGTTATCTGCACCTCGGCACCGAATGGGTCCAGGGCTCGATGAAGATCGACGCGCCCTTCGAGATCGAACTCGAGTACGTGCAGCGCATGATGGCCTGGCTGCTGTTCGCCGACGGCAAGACCGTGGCCAGCCGCCACGCGATGCAACTCGGCCTGGGTGCCGCCACGCTCACCAAGTTCAGCCGCAAGATCCTGCGCATGCGCACCACCGCGATCGAGCTCAATCCGCAGGTGGTGTCGGCCTGCCGCGGCTGGTTCAAGCTGCCGGCCGACGACCCGAAGCTGCGCGTGGTGATCGCCGACGCGGCGGCCGAGATCCGCAAGCCCGAATGGCACGGCACGGTCGATGCGCTGCAGGTCGACCTCTACGACCACGAGGCCGCGGCGCCCGTGCTCGACAGCGAAGACTTCTACGCCGACTGCCGCGCGCTGCTCACCGATGACGGTTGCATGACCGTCAACCTTTTCGGACGCTTGTCGAGCTACGAGCGCAGCCTCGAGAAGATTGCGAGTGCCTTCGGCGCGGACGCGGTCTGGGCCTTCAAGCCGACGCGCGAAGGCAACACGGTGGTGCTCGCGCAGCGCACGCCGAGCCGCCCCAAGCGCGAGGCGCTTGCCGAGCGCGCCCAAACGATCCAGACTCGATGGGGCTTGCCCGCACCCAAGTGGCTGCGGGTGTTCAAACCCCAGAACCCGACACTCACCCGAACCACCGGCTCATGAGCGCTGTACCCGCTGCTTCCGTTTCCGCCTCGCCGGCCTCGCGCCACGAAGGCCCGCTCGATCTGCGGCGCCTGATCGAATGGCTCGCCTCCGACGGCGTGATCTCCCCGGTCGAAGCCAAGCGCACCATCGCGCGCTGCGCCCAGGCCGAGAGCCGCCAGGCACCGCTGGTGCGCCTGGCCAACGTGGCGATGACCCGCGAGAGCGACAGCAAGCCGCTCGACCTCGAGATGCTCACGCAATGGCTCGCGGGCCGTGCCGGCCTTACTTACTTGCGCATCGATCCGCTCAAGGTCGACGTGGGCAAGGTGGCCGACACCATGAGCGCGGCCTATGCGGAGCGCCACAAGGTGCTGCCTGTGCAGGTGTTGCCCAACGAGGTGGTGGTGGCCACGGCCGAGCCCTTCCTCACCGACTGGATCGCCGAGGTCGAGCGCCAGTCGCGCCGCACGGTGCGCCGCGTGGTCGCCAACCCGGCCGACATCCAGCGCTACACGGCCGAGTTCTTCTCGCTCGCGAAGTCGGTGCGCGCCGCGCAGAAGGCCGGCGGCAACACCGGCGGCGCGAGCTTCGAGCAGCTGGTGGAGCTGGGCAAGAGCAACAAGCAGCTCGACGCCAACGACCAGAGCGTGGTGCAGGTGGTCGACTGGCTCTGGCAATACGCCTTCGACCAGCGCGCGAGCGACATCCACCTGGAGCCGCGCCGCGAGCAGGGCGTGATCCGCTTTCGCATCGACGGCATCCTGCATCCGGCCTACCAGATGCCGATGGGCGTGATGAACGCGATGGTCGCGCGCATCAAGCTGCTCGGCCGCATGGACGTCGTCGAGAAACGCCGCCCGCTCGACGGCCGCATCAAGACCCGCAACATGCGCGGCGAAGAAGTCGAAATGCGCCTGTCGACCCTGCCCACCGCTTTCGGCGAGAAGATGGTCATGCGCATCTTCGACCCCGACACCGCGGTGAAAGACCTCGACGCGCTGGGCTTCTCGCAGCACGACGCGCAGCGCTGGGAACAACTGGTCACGCGGCCCAACGGCATCATCCTGGTGACCGGGCCCACGGGCTCGGGCAAGACCACCACGCTGTACTCCACGCTCAAGCGCGTGGCCACCGAAGAGGTCAACGTGAGCACGGTGGAAGACCCGATCGAAATGATCGAGCCGTCGTTCAACCAGACGCAGGTGCAGCCGCAGCTCGACTTCGGCTTCACCGAGGGCCTGCGCGCGCTGATGCGGCAGGACCCGGACATCATCATGGTCGGCGAAATCCGCGACCTTGCCACCGCCGAGATGGCGGTGCAGGCCGCGCTCACCGGCCACCTGGTGTTCAGCACGCTGCACACCAACGACGCGCCAAGCGCCATCACGCGGCTCATGGAGCTGGGCGTGCCTTCCTACCTCATCAACGCGGTGATGCTGGGCGTGCTCGCGCAACGCCTGGTGCGCACGCTGTGCCCGCACTGCAAGCAGCCCGACGACACCGTCACGCGCGAGAGCCTGGAGACCATCGTCAAGCCGTGGCAGATCACGGGCTCGGTGCGCGCGTACAAGCCGGTGGGCTGCGTCGACTGCCGCATGACCGGCTACATGGGCCGCATGGGTCTCTACGAACTGCTGAGCATCAGCGAGCCGTTCAAGACGCAGGTCACCAAAGAGCCCAACCTGGCGGGCCTTCGTCGCCAGGCCGTGATCGACGGCATGCGCCCGCTGCGCCTGGCCGGTGCGCTGCGCGTGGCCGAGGGCGTGACCACCATCGAGGAAGTGCTCAGCGCCACGCCGCCGCTCGAATAGCGACGCAAAGGCCCGTGTGGCCTTTCGGGTTATCCCTAGGCCTTCGGTTAGTGGAACCCACATCGGGCTGACCGGGAGCTGACTCCACAATCGCCTCCATCGAAAATATTCGAGGAGTTCGGTTGTGAAAATCAAAAGTCAGAAAGACTTTTTCTCGGGTCTGATGTTCACGGTCGTGGGCGTGGCGTTCGCATGGGGCGCCACCACCTACAGCGTGGGCAGCGGCGCCCGCATGGGTCCGGGTTACTTCCCGTTGATGCTCGGCATCCTGATGGCTCTCATCGGCCTGGGGATCATGTTCAGCGGCCTCACCGTTGAAACCAACGACGGCGAAAAGATCGGCAAGTGGGCCTGGAAGCAGGTGGTGTTCATCCTGGGCGCCAACCTCGCGTTCGGCATTCTGCTCGGCGGCCTGCCGAGCATCGGCGTGCCGGCCATGGGCATGATCATCGCGATCTACGCGCTGGTGATCATCTCGAGCCTCGCAGGCAACGAGTTCGACCTCAAGAAAGTGCTGATCCTCGCGACCGTCCTGGCCGTGGGCAGCTACGTTGCATTCATCTGGGCGCTGAAGCTCCAGATCCAGGTCTGGCCGACCTTCATCACCGGCTGAGAAGAAAGCTGCTCACATCATGGAATTGGTTGAACACCTCTCGATGGGTTTTGGCGTTGCCTTTACCTTCACCAACCTGCTGTACTGCCTGGTCGGCTGTATTCTGGGTACGCTGATCGGCGTGCTCCCCGGCATCGGCCCGGTCGCGACCATCGCGATGCTGCTGCCCGCCACCTACGCGCTGCCTCCTGTGTCGGCGCTGATCATGCTGGCCGGCATCTACTACGGCGCGCAATACGGCGGCTCCACCACCGCGATTCTTGTGAACCTGCCGGGCGAATCCTCGTCGGTGGTGACCGTGATCGACGGCTACCAGATGGCACGCAAGGGCCGCGCGGGTCCGGCACTCGCCGCCGCGGGCCTGGGCTCGTTCTTCGCGGGCTGCGTGGGCACGCTGATCCTGGCCGCCTTCGCGCCGCCGCTGACCGAACTGGCCTTCAAGTTCGGCCCTGCCGAATACTTCTCGCTGATGATCCTGGGCCTGATCGGTGCCGTGGTGCTGGCTTCGGGCTCGCTGCTCAAGGCCATCGCGATGATCGTGCTGGGCCTGCTGCTCGGCCTGGTCGGTACCGACGTGAACTCCGGCGTGGCGCGCTACAGCTTCGACATTCCGGAGCTGACCGACGGCATCGGCTTCGTGGCCATCGCCATGGGCGTGTTCGGCTACGGTGAAATCATCGCCAACCTCTCGCGTCCCGACGACGAGCGCGAAGTGTTCACCGCCAAGGTCTCGGGCCTGTTCCCGACCAAGGAAGACTTCAAGCGCATGATTCCCGCCGTGCTGCGCGGCACTGCGCTGGGTTCGGCACTGGGCATCCTGCCCGGCGGCGGCGCGCTGCTGGCGGCTTTCGCGGCGTACACGATCGAGAAGAAGACCAAGCTGAAGCCGGGCGAAGTGCCCTTCGGCAAGGGCAACATCCGCGGCGTGGCGGCTCCCGAATCGGCCAACAACGCCGGCGCGCAGACCTCCTTCATCCCGCTGCTGACGCTGGGCATTCCGCCCAACGCGGTGATGGCGCTGATGGTGGGTGCCATGACCATCCACAACATCCAGCCCGGCCCGCAGGTGATGACCAGCAACCCCGAACTGTTCTGGGGCCTGATCGCCTCGATGTGGATCGGCAACGCGATGCTGATCATCCTGAACCTGCCGCTGATCGGCATGTGGATCAAGCTGCTCTCGGTGCCGTACAAATACCTGTTCCCGGCGATCGTGCTGTTCTGCGCGATTGGCGTGTACTCGACCAACAACAACACCTTCGACGTGTGGATGGTCGGCATCTTCGGTCTGGTGGGCTACACCTTCTTCAAGCTCGGATGCGAACCCGCGCCGCTGCTGCTGGGCTTCATCCTGGGCCCGATGATGGAAGAGAACCTGCGCCGTTCGCTGCTGCTGTCGCGCGGCGACTGGAGCGTGTTCGTCACGCGTCCGATCTCGGCGAGCCTGCTGGCTGCAGCTGCATTGCTGCTGATCATCGTGCTGCTGCCGGCTGTGAAGTCGAAGCGCGAAGAAGCTTTCGTCGAAGACTGATCTTCCAGTTTTTTGCACGCTTCAAGACGGCGCCTTCGGGCGCCGTTTTTGTTTGTGCTGTTGTCGATGGTGGGGCTGCTGTTCAGGGCGGGTGCACAGGGCGCCGGGTGCTCCCCTCCGCGAATGTCCCCCGCCTTCGGCTCCTCCTTTATTTCGCTGCGGGGAGCACCCGGCGCCCTGCGCACCTGGGCGCTGCTTGGGCGTTCAGGCCGGGCCTGGCTTTGGCGCTGCGCGCCTCGCCGTTTCGGTCAGCTGGAAGAGTTGGCCTGCCTTGCGGGAGAGGTCGGCGGCCAGCCAGAGCAGGTTGTCGAGTTGTCGGGGTGCGTCACCGCTGCACCAGTCGATGTCTTCTCCGTGGCAGACCCACAGGAGGGCTTCGAGCTGGGAGAGGGTGTTTTCGAGAAGATCCGCGGGGTCTTGGGCGGTGTCTTCGGGAGATACCGGCGTGCGAGGCCGGGCTATAGTCTTGGTAGCCATTTTTGTGCGGTTCCTTCTAGGGGTGTGCACGAACTTGGTTAGACGGTCGGGGTGCTGATAACACCCCGGCCGTCGCCTTTGATACCTCGCATCTGCATCGCTGCTTTCGCACCGATGACCTGCCGCGAGGCAAGCAGCCTTCGAACATTCAATTGGCTTGTGTGGAGTTGCGCCCCCAGGCGGGGTGTGGAGTGACAGGGGCATTCACTCTAGAGAAGAACCAGGCGAAAGAGCCGCATCGCGCGGCACGAAGTCTCGCCAATCGCCAACAAATGCAGCTTCCACAGCGGCGCTCAACGATCAGGCCGATGGGATGCCTTGCGCAGCGAAATAAAGGAGGAGGCCGAAGGCCGGGGGACATTCGCGGAGCAAGGTACCCCGTCGGCGTGATCGCGCCCTGAACGACAGAGAGCTAGGGCCTGATGGAACGCGGCGGCTTCATGTGCTGCCGCGCCATCGCCAGGAAAGCCATCGCCGCCGGGCTCAGCGGATGCTTGGCCAGCCGTATGGCGACCACCGGGTATTCGAGTGTGGGCCGCGTGACGGCCACTGCGCGCAGGTTGGGCGGCATCAGCACTTCCACATAGCGCGGCGCCAGCGCCACGCCCGCGCCCGCCTGGATCAGGCCGAACGCGGTCGACAGCATCGACACATGGTGCACCACGTGCGGGTACACGTTGGCCGCGCTCGCGAGTTGGCGGCTCACGGCGCGCCACACGTTGGCGTCGGGGTTGACGTGGATGAAGGGCAGGCCCTCCAGGTGCCGGGCCTCGACCACCGCGTGCTGCGCCAGCGGATGGTCGTCGCGCACGAACAGCGCCATGCGCTCCGAGAACAGCGGCTCGGTCGCGAGTTCGGAGTGCTTCTGGCCGATGTCCGAGCCGAAGCCCAGGTCGGCCTCCTGCGAGAGGATGCGCGAGATCATCTGCTCGGCCGTGCTGTCGAGCAGCGTGGTCGCGAGCGTCGGGTGCTTCTGCGAGAAGCGGCCGAGCAGCGGCGGCAGCAGGGCGCCGGCCGTGAGGTGCCCCACCGCCAGCACGATGCGGCCCTCGCGCAGTTGCGACTGCGAGCGGCAGGCGTCCACCGACTCGTCGATCAGCCGCAACGCGCGCACGGCGGTGTCGACCATCATCTGGCCCGCGTTGGTCATGCGGATGCGGCGCCCGCGCACCACCAGAGGCTGCGCCAGCTCCTCCTCCAGCCGCTTGATCAGGTGGCTGATGGCAGGCTGGGTGAGCTGCAGCGCCTCGGCCGCGAGCGTGAAGCTGCCTGTTTCGGCCACCGCCGTCAGCGCGCGCAGCTGCTGCAGCGAGATGTCTTCGGCGGCACCCTTGGTCATAAACAGCATTGATAGTTGAATAAGCGGAATTATCTGGCTTGATGCGCTGCCGCTGCATAGCATTCTTTTTTTACACAGGCACAGAATTCCCCGCACATGAAACGCCTCCGCTTCCTCCAGGTGCTTGCCGTCGCGCTCGGCACGGCCGCGTCTTCCGCCGTCCTGGCCCAGGGCTACCCGAACAAGCCGATACGCCTGATCGTTCCGTTCCCGGCGGCGGGTGCCACCGACCTGTTCGCCCGCACGCTGGGACAGAAGATGAGCGAGAAGCTCGGCACCACGCTGGTGGTCGACAACAAGCCCGGCGCCGGCGGCGCCATCGGTTCCGACCAGGCCGCGAAGGCCGCGCCCGACGGCTACACCATCCTGCTGGCCACCACCAGCACCCACTCCATCGGGCCGGCCGTCAGCAAGCTGCCCTACGACACGGTGCGCGACTTCACGCCCATCGCGCACGTGGGCGACGCGGCCAGCATCATGCTGGTGCCGGTCAATTCGCCGGCGAAGACGGTGCGCGAGTGGATCGACTACGCCAAGAAGAACCCTGGCAAGCTCAACTACGCATCGAGCGGCAACGGCACCATCGTGCAGCTCACGGCGGAGCTGTTCAAGGCACAGGCCGGCGTGTTCGTCACGCACATCCCCTACAAGGGCACGGCACTGGCCATTCCCGACCTGATCAGCGGCAAGGTCGACGTGCTGTTCGACTCGCTGCCCACCGGCATGCCGCATGTGCGCGACGGCCGCCTGCGCGCGCTGGGCGTCACCTCGCTCAAGCGCAGCCCGCTGGCGCCCGAGCTGCCGCCCATTGCCGACACGCTGCCCGGCTACGAATCGAACACCTGGTTCGGCTTCTATGGCCCGAAGAACCTGCCGGCGGACATCGTCGCGAAGATCAACAAGGCAGCGAACGACTCGCTGGCCGACCCCGAAGTGAAGGAAAAGCTCGCGCGCCTGGGCATCGAGCCCGCCACGCCGGGCACGCCCGACCAGTTCGCGAAGATGGTGGCGGTGGACGCAGCGAAGTGGAAAAAGATCGTGGTCGACCGCAAGATCACCAACGAATAACGCAGAGCACATCGAAATGAACTTCGACTTCAACAACCCCTACCTCTCGACCCGCATCCCGATCTTCGCGCGCAACGTGGTGTCGACCTCGCACCCGCTGGCCTCGCAGGCCGGGCTGCGCATCCTGCAGCAGGGCGGCAACGCGGTCGATGCGGCCATTGCCACCGCGGCGGTGATGACGCTGGTCGAGCCGGTGAGCAACGGCCTGGGCAGCGATGCGTTCTGCATCCTGTGGGACGGCAAGGAACTGCACGGCCTCAATGCCTCGGGCCCGGCGCCCAAGGCCTGGACGCCCGAATACTTCAAGGCCAAGTACGGTGCCGACGCGGCCAATCCGCCCATGCGCGGCATCGACTCGGTCACGGTGCCGGGCGCGGTGCGCGGCTGGGTCGCGATGAGCGAGCGCTTCGGCAAGCTACCTTTCGCCGACCTGCTGGCGCCGGCCATCGACATCGCCGAACGCGGCTACCTGGTGCCGCCGGTGGTGCAGGGCAAGTGGGCCGCGGCCACGCCGGTGCTGCAGTCGCAGCCGGGCTTTGCGCAGACCTTCCTCCCCTGGGGCCGCGCGCCCGAAGTGGGCGAGCTGTTCCGCTTCACCGCCGCCGCGCGCGCGCTCAAGGCCATCGCCCGCACCAAGGGCGAGGCCTACTACAGCGGAGAGATCGCCGAGGCGCTCGCCAAGTTCTCGGCCGAGCAGGGTGGCGCGCTCACCGTGGCCGACCTCGCGGCCTATCAGCCCGAGTGGGTCAAGCCCATCTCGCGCGACTACCGCGGCCACACGCTGCACGAGATCCCGCCGAACGGCCAGGGCATCGCGGCGCTGATCGCGCTGGGGATCCTGGAGAAGTTCGACATCGCCTCGCTGCCGGTCGATTCGGTGCAGTCGCAGCATCTGCAGATCGAGGCCATGAAGCTGGCCTTCGCCGACGTGTACCGCTACGTGTCGGAGCGCAAGACCATGGAAGTGACGACCGAGCAGATGCTCGACGACGCCTACCTCGCCTCGCGCGCGCGCCTCATCGACGTGAAGAAGGCGCAGGACTTCAAGGCCGGCAACCCGGTGAAGGGCGGCACCATCTACCTCACGGCGGCCGACGAGAGCGGCATGATGGTGAGCTTCATCCAGAGCAACTACATGGGCTTCGGCTCGGGCTGCGTGGAGCCCGAGTTCGGCATCAGCCTGCAGAACCGCGGCCACGGCTTCAGCCTGAAGGCCGAGAGCCCCAACGTGGTGGCGCCGGGCAAGCGCCCGTTCCACACCATCATCCCGGCCTTCCTCACCAAGGACGGCCAGCCGGTCATGAGCTTCGGCGTGATGGGCGGCAACATGCAGCCGCAGGGCCACATGCAGACGCTGGTGCGCATGCTCGACTACAAGCAGAACCCGCAGGCCGCCTGCGACGCACCGCGCTGGCGCTTCAACGCGGGGCTGGAAATCAACGTCGAGGCGGCGATGAACCCGGCCACGGTGCAGGGCCTGCGCGACCTGGGCCACCACCTGGAAGTGATCAACGACTCCTACCAGGACTTCGGCGCGGGCCAGTTCATCTGGCGCGCGGGCGAGCCTTCGGTCGAAGGCTACGTGGCCGCCAGCGATCCGCGCCGCGACGGCGTGGCCGCGGGTTACTGAGCACGAGCGAGGGTTTGAGCTTGCCGCGATGATCGGGGGATGAACAAGACAGCCGCGACGGCCGGCATGCCCCCTCGACCCTCCCACGATGCCGCCAGGAAGGGCATCGCGACCGGCCTGATCCTGGCCACGCTGGGCGCCATCGCGTTCAGCGGCAAGGCCATCATCGTCAAGCTCGCGTACCGCTACGGCGTGGACGCGGTGACGCTCATCATGCTGCGCATGCTGTTCGCGCTGCCGCTGTTCGCGGTCATGGCATGGTGGGCCGGGCGCGGCAAGCCGTCGCTCACCGCGCGCGACTGGCTCGGCGTGGTGGGGCTCGGCTTCTCGGGCTACTACCTCGCGAGCTTCCTCGACTTCGCGGGGCTGGCCTACATCTCGGCTAGCTTCGAGCGGCTCATTCTTTATCTCAACCCGACGCTGGTGCTGTTCTTCGGCTGGCTGCTGTACCGGCGCCGCCCGACGCGGCCGCAGGTGCTCGGCATGGTCGTGAGCTACGCCGGCGTGCTGCTGGTGTTCGGCCACGAGCTGTGGACCGGTGGCGGCGGCAAGGGCGGCGGTGCCGCGGCCTGGGGCGCCTTCCTGGTGTTCCTGAGCGCCGTGAGCTATGCCGGCTACCTCGTCTACAGCGGCGAGTTCGTCAAGCGGCTGGGCTCGCTGCGGCTCGTGGGGCTGGCGACCACCGTGGCCTGCGTGCTGTGCATCCTGCAGTTCGTGCTGACGCGGCCCATGAGCGCGGCTTTCGGGCTCGCGCCCGAGGTCATCTGGCTGTCGGTGCTCAACGCCACGCTGTGCACGGCGGTGCCCGTCCTCATGGTGATGATGGCCATCGAGCGCATCGGCCCCGCGGTGGCCGCGCAAACCGGCATGATCGGGCCGCTGTCGACCATCCTCATGGGGGTGTTGATACTCGGCGAGCCGTTCACGCCGTGGATCGCGGCCGGCACCGTGCTCGTCATCGCGGGCATTTTCGTTTTCACGCGCAAGGGGCGCTGAAGCCCCTTGCTGCAATCATTGGAGAAACACGACATGGATCTGGGTATTGCAGGCAAGACCGCACTGGTGTGCGGCGCGAGCAAGGGGCTGGGCTACGGCTGCGCCGAGGCGCTGGTGCGCGAGGGCGTGAACGTGGTGATCGTCGCGCGCGGCGCCGAGGCGCTCGAAGCCGCGGCGAAGAAGCTGGCCGAGGCTGCGGGCGCATCGGGCCCGTTCGTGAAGCACGTGGCCGCCGACATCACCACCGAAGCCGGACGCGCGGCGGTATTCGCGCTGGGCCACGACTTCGACATCGTCGTCACCAACGCCGGCGGCCCGCCGCCCGGCGACTTCCGCAACTGGGACCGCGAAGCGTGGATCAAGGCGGTCGACGCCAACATGCTCACGCCCATCGAGCTCATCAAGGCCACGGTGGACGGCATGGCCAAGCGCGGCTTCGGGCGCATCGTGAACATCACGTCGAGCTCGGTGAAGTCGCCGATCGACATCCTGGGCCTGTCGAACGGCGCGCGCAGCGGCCTCACCGGCTTCGTGGCCGGCGTGGCGCGCACGCCCATCGCGGCGCAGGGCGTGACCATCAACAACCTGCTGCCCGGCTCGTTCGACACCGACCGGCTGAAGGGCACCATGGCCGGCACGGCGCAGAAGACGGGCCAGGACTTCGACACCGTGTGGGAAGCCCGCAAGAAGAACATTCCTGCCAAGCGCTTCGGCACCCCGGCCGAGTTCGGCGCCATCTGCGCGTTCCTGTGCAGCATGCAGGCCGGCTACATGACCGGCCAGAACGTGCTGGCGGACGGCGGCGCCTACCCCGGCACGTACTGACCGGCGGCGGCGCCTTCAGCGCCGCGACGCTACCACGATCCCGCCCACGATCAGCAGGAACGCCGCGCCGTGGTACCAGTGCGGCAGTTCGCGCAGGAACGCGGCGGAGAGCACCGCCGCGAACAGCGGCGTGAGGTTCATGAAGATGCTCGCGGCCTGCGGGCCCGCGCGCTGCACCGCGGTGCCCCAGCAGCGGTAGGCGAGCACCGCCGGGCCGATGCCGATGAACAGCATGGCGGCCACCAGCGGCCAGCCGATGTCGATGTGCGCGTCGGTCAGCGTCCATTCGCCGGCCGCCAGCGCGCCCGACCACGCGATGCCGAACACCAGCTGCGCCATCAGGAAGGCGGACCAGTCCTGCCGCACGCCCCTGGGTTCGTGCGTGCGCGCCAGCATCCAGCTGTAGAAGGCCCACGCGATGGAGCCAAGGATCATGTAGAGATCGCCCGGCACCAGCCGCAGCGCCATCAACTGCCGCCATTCGCCGCGGCTGAGCACCAGCAGCACGCCCGCCATCGACAGCAGTGCGCCGCCGACCTCGCGCGCGCTGATGCGTGCACCGAAGAAGAGGGCGCCGGTCGCCAGCATCCACAGCGGCGCGCTCGAGCCCACCAGCGTGACGTTGATCGGCGTGGAGGTCTGCAGCGCGAGGTACTGGAACGCGTTGTAGAGCCCGATGCCGAGCAGGCCCAGCAGCGCGTAGCGCCGCCAGTGCGGCCACAGGGCGCTGTCGCGGCGCAGCACCGGCGCGGCCAGCGGCAGCACGATGACGAACGCGATGATCCAGCGCACGAAGTTCAGCGTGAGCGGCGACACCAGCTCGCGAACGAGGCGCCCGACGACGGCGTTGCCTGCCCACAGAAGCGGCGGAACGACCAGCATGAAAACGACGAGGGGTGTGAGGCGCTGCGGCTGTGTCTGCATGGGCGCCGACTCTACCGGTCGGCAATGCCCCGTGCTGTCGCGGGAAAGGCAAGCATGGCAGGATGCCCCTCTTCTTTTTTCCTGCGCGTGGAGACTGCCATCATGAAGAGCAAAGCCGTCCGTATCGATCGCCCCGGCGGTCCCGAAGAACTGAAGATCGTCGAGGTCGAGGTCGGCGAACCCGGCCCCGGCGAGATCCGCATCCGCCACAAGGCGGTGGGCCTGAACTTCATCGACACCTACCAGCGCAGCGGGCTCTATCCGTTTGCCATGCCGCTGCAGCTGGGCATGGAAGCCTCCGGCATCGTCGAGGCGGTAGGCGAGGGCGTGACGCACCTGAAGGCCGGTGACCGCGCCGCCTATGCCAGCCCGCCGCCCGGCTCATACTGCGAACTGCGCGTGATGCCGGCCAAGTGCGTGTGCAAGCTGCCCGACGACATTTCCTTCGAGACCGGCGCGGCCATGATGCTCAAGGGCCTCACCACGCAGTACCTGCTGAAGAAGACGCTGCCCGCCGAAGGCCTGCAGGCCGGCGACTTCATCCTGTTCCATGCTGCCGCGGGCGGCGTGGGCCTCATCGCCTGCCAGTGGGCCAAGGTGCTCGGCCTGCAGCTCATCGGCACTGCCGGCAGCGACGCCAAGTGCAAGCTGGCGCTCGAACACGGCGCGGCGCACGCCATCAACTACAGCACCGAGAACTTCGCGGCGCGGGTGAAGGAAATCACTGGCGGCAAGGGCGTGAAGGTGGTGTACGACTCGGTCGGCAAGGACACCTTCGAAGGCTCGATCGACTGCCTGCGGCCCTTCGGCCTGCTGGCGGTATTCGGCAACGGTTCGGGTCCGGTGCCGCCGGTGAACCTGGGCACGCTGGCCTCCAAGGGCTCGCTGTACGTCACGCGGCCCACGCTCTTCACCCACATGTCCACGCGCGAGAGCACCCAGGCCATGGCCGACGACCTGTTCGCGGTGGTGCGAAGCGGCGCGGTGAAGATCCCGATCGACCAGCGCTATGCGCTGGACGACGTGCAGCAGGCGCACCGCGACCTCGAGGCGCGCAAGACCACGGGCTGCACGATCCTCACGCTCTGATAAGTCGGAAAGGACAGTCTTGTCCTACCCGGGCAGTGGTGTCATGCCTTCGACTTGTGACTGGCGCACTTTGTAGCCTTGGGCCAAAGCTCAGAGGCAAAGCCGCATGAACACCGTTCGCACATACATCGTCGAAGACAACCCCACCATTCGCGAGAACCTGGTGGGCACCTTGCGCGAGGTAGCGCGGGTAGACCCCATCGGCCAGGCCGAATCCGAAGCCGAGGGCCTGCGCTGGCTCACGCGCAACCCGACCCAGTGGGACCTGGCCATCATCGACCTGTTCCTGAAGGACGGCACCGGTTTCCGCGTGCTCGAAGCCTGCCGCGACCGTCATCCGATGCAGAAGATGGTGGTGCTGAGCAACTATGCGACGCCCGAGATGCGCCGTAAGTGCGCCCTGCTGGGCGCCGACGCGGTGTTCGACAAGGCCACCGAGGTGGAAGACCTGATCGATTTCTGCGTGCGGCAGCGGCAGGCGCGGCTCAGCCATCCTTCTGCGTCGTCGAACCGGGCTCCGCTGACGCACTGAGCGCGGCGGTCTCGCGCACGATGCCCCACACCCGCTCCGCGAGCGGCGAAAGCGCCCGGTTGCGGCGCCGGATCAGCATGATCGCCCGCTGAACGCGCGGCACCAGCGGCCGCACCACGAGCTGCGGCAAACCCTCCGGCGGCAATGAAAGCTCCGGCATCACGCTGATGCCGATGCCCGCCTCGACCATGCGGAACACGGTGGTCGGGTGGCCGAGCTGCTGCTTCACTTCGCAGTGCGCGCCATGCCGCTCCAGCGCCTGGTCGATCAGCCGTCGGCTGCCCGAGGCATGGTCGAGCAGCACCAGGGATTCGCCGTCCAGCGCGGTCCAGCGCACCGATGCCTTCTGCGCGAGCCGGTGCGCGGGCGGCACCACGAGCACGAATGGGTCGTCGAGGATCGCTTCGCAATGCAGGTCCTCGGCCTCCGAGGGCTCGATGACCACGCCGAAATCGACCTCGCCGCTGCGCACGCTGTCGAGCACGTCCTGCTGGATGCGGTCGAGCAGAAGAAACTGGATGCCCGGCGCCTGCACCGCGCAGGTGGCGATGCAGCCGGGCATCAGGTTGGCCGACAGCGTGGGGCTGCTCGCCACCCGTACCTTGCCGCCGCGCGCGCTGGCCAGGCCGGCCACGTCCTGCAGGGTCTGGTCGAGGTCGTCGAGCACGCGGTCGAGCCGGGCCGCGAGCGACTGGCCGGCTTCGGTCAGAACCACCTCGCGGGTGGTGCGGTCGAGCAGCTTGAGCCCGAGCTGCGACTCCAATTCCAGGATCGAGCGGCTGACCGCCGGCTGGCTCAGGCCGACCTGGTCGCCGGCGCGGCTGAAATTGCGTCCCTCGGCCACAGAGCGGAACACGCGAAGCTGGCGAAGCGTGACATTCATGCGCTCGAATCATATATCCATCAGATAAATCCATTTCTCTTTTGAATGCCGCCGGCGTCCAATGCGTTCCATGGCCCGTTCACGCTTCCTCCCCGACAACTTCACGCTCGCCCTCGTCACGGTCGTGACCATCGCCAGCCTGCTGCCCGCCAGCGGGCGCACGGCGCATTTCTTCGAAGGCCTGACCACGGTCGCCATCGGGCTGCTGTTCTTCCTGCACGGCGCCAAGCTGTCGCGCGAGGCGATCATGGCGGGCATCACCCACTGGCGGCTGCACCTGCTGGTGTTCGCGAGCACCTTCGTCCTGTTCCCGTTGCTGGGGCTCGCGCTCAAGCCCGTGCTGTCGCCGCTGGTGACGCCCGAGCTCTACACCGGCGTGCTGTTCCTGTGCGTGCTGCCGGCGACGGTGCAGTCGGCCATCGCCTTCACCGCGATGGCCCGGGGCAACATGCCGGCCGCCATCTGCAGCGCCTCGGCATCCACGCTGCTGGGCGTGTTCATCACGCCCGTGCTGGTGAACCTGGTGGTGCTGCCGCACAACGGCGGCGCGACCTCGTCCTTCGACTCGATCGGCCGCATCCTGCTGCAGCTGATGGTGCCCTTCCTGGCCGGCCATTTGCTGCGCCCGGTCATCGGCAAGTGGGTGCAGAAGCGCGCGGCGGTGCTCAAGTTCGTGGACCAGGGATCGATCCTGCTGGTGGTCTACACCGCGTTCAGCGCGGCGGTGATCGAGGGGCTCTGGAAGCAGATTCCCGTGAGCGCGCTGCTGGGCCTGCTGCTGGTGTGCGCCGTGCTGCTGGCACTGGCGCTCACGCTCACGACCTTCACCGCGCGCAAGCTGGGTTTCGATACGGCGGACGAGATCACCATCGTCTTCTGCGGCTCCAAGAAGAGCCTCGCGAGCGGGATTCCCATGGCGAAGGTGCTGTTCGCTTCGCATGCCGTGGGCGCCATCGTGCTGCCGCTGATGCTGTTCCACCAGATGCAGCTGATGGTGTGCGCGGTGCTGGCGCAGCGCTATGCGCGGCGGGGGCAGAAAGCCGCGCCGGCGCTGAAGCCTGCCGCGCAGAAGTAGCTTCCTTCCGGCCGGGGCGCTGTCAGGTCAGCTCTCCAGCTGGCCCAGCTGGGGATCCTTCAGCCGGCTCGGCGCCAGCGCCCCGGCCGACTCCAGGATCGGATAGGCGATCGAGCAGATGTGCGAGTTGATGCGCTTCAGGTCGCTGATCAGGTCGATGTGCAGCGAACTGGTCTCGATGCTCAGCGTGGTCCGGTCGGACAGGCGGTCCAGGTGGGTGGTGGCGTAGGCCCGTTCCAGGTCGCGGAAGCGCGCCTTTTCTTCGAGCAGCTTCTGGGCGTCGCGCACGTTGCCGTTCAGGAACACGCTCATGCTCAGCCGCAGGTTGGCGATCAGCCGGCCGTGCAGCTCCACGATCTCGGCCATGCCGGCTTCGGAGAAGTTGCGCTGCGGCTTGATCTTCTTGTCCTCGATGTCGATGATTACCCGCTCGATGATGTCGCCGATCTGCTCCATGTTGATCGTGAAGCTGATGATGTCGGTCCAGCGCCGGCTTTCTTCCTCGCCCAGCGCCTCGCGCGAGATGCGCGTCATGTAGTACTTGATGGCCGAGTACAGCTCGTCCACCGCATCGTCGAGCTGCCGCAGCTCCTGCGCCAGCCGCAGGTCGTTGTGGCGGATCACGTCGAGCGTTCCGATGAGCATGGTCTCCACAATGTCGGCCTGGTGCAGCGCCTCGCGCGCCGCGTTCGAAATAGCCAGCGAAGGGGTCGAGAGCGCCGACGGGTCGAGGTGATGCAGCCGCATGGTTCCGGCTGGCTGCTGCGGCGCCGGCAGCAGCCGCGTCACCAGCTTGGCCACCCATTGGGTGAGCCCGATGAACCCCACGCTGATGATGACGTTGAAGCCCAGGTGGAACAGCACCACGCCGTGCGCCTGGTTCGGCAGCTCGGGCTGCACGTGGCGGATCCACAGGCCGATGAAGGGCGCCACGATGGCCACGCCCAGCGCCTTGAACAGCAGGTTGCCGACGGTCACCTGCCGCACCGACACCGCCGACTTGGCCGTGGTCAGCACCGCCAGCAGGCCGCTGCCGAGGTTGGCGCCGAGCACCAGGCCCAGCGCCACGTCCAGCGGCACCACGTTCGAGGTGGCCATGGCCGCCACCAGCAGCACCACCGCCAGGCTCGAATAGGCCACGATGGCCAGCACCGAGCCGATGGTGATCTCCAGCAGCACGTCGCTGTTGAGCGAGGCCAGCAGCGTGCGCACGGCGGGCGACGAGAACAGCGGCTCGGTCGCTTCCACCACCAGCTGCAGCGCCAGCAGCATGAGCCCCAGGCCGATGAGCACCCGGCCCACGCGCCCCGCCACCGAGGCCGAGCGCGTGATGAACAGCACCACGCCCACGAAGATGAACATCGGCGACAGCCAGGACAGGTCGGCCGAGAACAGCACGGAAATCAGCGCGGTGCCCACGTCGGCGCCGCGCATCACCGCCAGCGCAGCCGGCAGCGTGACCAGGCCCTGCCCGACGAAGGACGAGGTCATGAGGGAGGTGGCCGTGCTCGATTGCACCAGGGCGGTCACGCCGATGCCCGAAAGGGCTGCGGTGAAGCGGTTGCGCATGCTCTGCACGAGGATCTTGCGCAGGTTGGCGCCGAATACGCGCAGCACGCCGGTACGAACGAGGTGCGTACCCCACACCAGCAATGCGACTGCCGCCAGCAGGTTCAGAAGATGCTTCATGGGTGTCGGGTTCTATCCTTTTCGTTTTGGTTCGTTTTGACCCCATTTTCCACAAGATAGCGAATCAGTCGATAAGCGCTCCGTTATCGTGGAAGGGATAGGGGCCTTCGAAGCTACCGCAAGCCGCCAGATGCGTCACCAGCCGGCGGTTGCGCGGCAGCCACGCATGGACGCGGAAGCCGGGCGGTTCCAGCGTCCAGGCCGAGGGCGCGTCCGGCGCCAGATCGAGGCAGACCTGGTGCGCCTGCGCCGGCGAGGTCGAGGCGATGGTGCCGCCGAAGCGCACGTCGATGGCGCGGTGCAGGTGGCCGCAGATGATGCGCTCGACGTTGGGGTAGCGCGAGACCAGCGCCTCCAGCGCCTCCGAGCCCTGGAGCAGGCCGATTTCGTCCATGTGGCCGATCAGCGTCTCGAACGGCGGATGGTGCATGGCGATCACCACGGGTTCGCCGCGGCAGGCTTCCAGCTGCGCTTCGAGCCAGGCCAGGCGCTTCTCGCACAGCGAGCCGTGGCTCGCGCCGGGCACGCAGGTGTCGAGCGTGAGCAGGCGCAGCGGGCCGACGCGCACCGAGTACTGGATGAAGCCGTCGGTGCTGGCGCCCGTGCCCAGGTAGGCGTGGCCGGGGAAGCTGCGGCGCAGCTGGTCGCGGTCGTCGTGGTTGCCGGGCATCAGGTAGACCGGCATGGCCAGCGGGGCCAGCAGGCGCGCGAGGTGTTCGTACTCGGCCGCGCGGCCGAAGTCGGTCAGGTCGCCGGTGACGACCACCGCGTCGGGCGGCTGGCGCAGCGCCAGCACCGACTGCACGGCGCGCTCCAGGTAGGGCGCGGTGTTGATGCGGCCGTAGGCCAGCCGGCCCGGCTCGCGGATGTGCAGGTCGGTCAGCTGGACCAGGAAGGTGGTGTCTTGGGGTGTGTTGCTTGTCGTCATGCGGTGGTGGTCTCCTGCGACGTCATCAGGCGGTCGGGGTGGATGCGAAAGCCCACGGTGTCGCCTGGCTTGAAGGGCTTGTCGCGACCCACGTCGGCCACCAGCAGGGGCTGGTCCTGCGCGAGCAGGTGCAGCTGGACGCGGTCGCCGAGGAAGGTGCGGCGCTCGACGATGCCGGCGGCCCAGTCCAGCTGGGGCGCGCCGACTTCGATGTCTTCGGGGCGCACCAGCAGGGTTGCATGGTCGCGCCAGGCGCCCGGGCAGGGCAGGGTGGTTCCGCCGAGCCGCACGACGCCCTGCGCAATGGCCTCGGCCGTGCGCTCCAGCCGGTTGACCCGGCCCAGGAACTCGGCCACGAAGGGGTGCGCGGGGGCGCGGTAGAGGTCTTCGCCGCGGCCCACCTGCACGATGCGGCCGGCGCGCATCACCGCGAGGCGGTCGGCGATGGCCAGGGCCTCCTGCTGGTCGTGCGTGACGTGGATGGCCGTGATGTGCAGGCGGCGCAGCAGCTCGGCCAGCTCGTCGCGCAGCGATTCCTTGAGCTTGGCGTCGAGCGCGGCCAGCGGCTCGTCGAGCAGCAGCACGCGCGGGCGCACGGCCACGGCGCGCGCCAGGGCCACGCGCTGGCGCTGGCCTCCAGAAAGCTCGGCGGGGCGCTTGTTCTCCAGGCCGCCCAGGCGCACCAGGTCGACCAGCTCGCCCACGCTGCGCTTCTCTTCTTCGGGCGAGACGCCGCGAATTCGCAGGCCGTAGCCGATGTTGGCCGCCACCGTCATCTGCGGAAAGAGCGCGTAGCTCTGGAACACCATGCCCACGCCGCGGTGCTCGACCGGGCGCTGGGTCACGTCCTGGTCACCGAAGACGATGCGGCTGCCCGCGTCGGGCGCCTCCAGCCCGGCAATCAGCCGCAGCAGCGTGGTCTTGCCGCAGCCAGAAGGGCCCAGCAGCGCCAGCACTTCGCCGGCTTCCACCCGCAGGTTGGTCGGCTGCAGGCCGCGCGTGCCGTCGGCATAGGTCTTTGCGCAGTTGGCGATGTCGATGGTGATGCGTTCAAGTTCCATGGCGTTTCTGCATGAGGTTGGCAAGGTACTGCAGGGCCCACAGCACCGGAAGGATGACGGCAAAGAAAACCAGCGTGTAGGCCGATCCGATCTCGATGCGCATCGAGGCATAGCTGTCGGCCAGCCCCACGGGCAGCGTGCGCGTGAGCGGCGTGTGCAGCATCCACGTGAGGTTGAATTCGCCGACCGAGAGCGTGAACACCATCAGGCTGCCGGCCACGATGGCGGGGAACACGGCCGGCACCAGGATGCCCATGAAGCGCTGGCGGAAGTTCGCGCCCAGCGAGCGCGCGGCTTCCTCCAGCGCGAGCAGGTCGTCGCGCTCGAAGGCCGAGCTGACGGTGCGCACCATGAACGGCAGCGTGAAGACGATGTGGCCCACGAGGATGAAGGCGAAGCTCTGGCGAAAGGCCGTGAGCTGCCCGTAGGCGAGGATCAGCGCAAGCGCCGTGGCCAGGCCAGGCACCGCGACCGGCAGCGTCAGCAGTTCCTCGAAGATGCGTGCGGCGCGCGAGCGGCTGCGCGCCAGCGCATAGGCGCAGGGCACGCCGATCAGCACGGTGCCGATCACGCAGGCCACGGCCAGCGCGAGCGACCAGCCGACGGTGCCGCCGTAGTTCTCCCACACCTCGCCGAGCCAGCGCAGCGTGAAGCCGCTCTTGAGGCCGGTGCTGTAGTTGTTGACCAGGCCCGCCATCACCGACAGCAGCATCGGCGCGATCATGAAGAGGCTCACGATGAGCGTGACGGCGAGCAGGAAGGGCGCCTTGGCCTGAGTGTTCTTTCGCATGGTGGATGTGCCTCAGCGTGCGACGGGATTGGCGCCGAAGCGGCGCGCCACGAACAGCACCAGCCAGGTCACGATGCCCAGCGAGATCGACAGCGACGCGGCGAGCGCGAAGTTGGCGTAGTTGGTGAACTCGTTGTAGATGGTGATGGGAATGACCTCGAACTTGCTGGCCAGCGTGAAGGCCGTGCCGAAGGCGCCCATCGACGTGGCGAACAGGATCGCGCCGCAGGCCAGCGTGGTGGGCGCGAGCTCGGGCATCCACACGTCGCGTGCCACGCGCAGCCGCGAGGCGCCGAGCGAACGCGCGGCTTCCTCGAGCTGGGTGTTCATCGACTCGGCTGCGGCTGCGTAGGTGGCGATGGCGCGCGGCAGCGAAAAATAAAGGTACGCCAGGAACAGCCCGAGCAGGCCGTAGGCGAAGGTGATGCGCTGGCCGATCAGGCTGTCGCTGAGGTCCGCGACCACGCCTTGGCGCCCGCCCAGCAGGATCACGAAGAAGCCGATGATCACGCCCGGGAACGACAGCGGCAGCGTGAGCAGCGACAGCAGCATGCGCTTGCCGACGAAGGCATGCCGCGCGAGGTAGATGCCCACTGCCGCGCCCAGTACCAGGGTGGCGAGGGTGACCGTGATGGAGAGCACCACCGTGTTGGCCATGCTCGCGAGGTAGCGTGAATCCGTGAGCACGGCGAAATAGGTTGCCCAGCCTTTGTCGGCGGGCAGCGTCACCAGGCGCACGACCGGCAGCAGCCAGAAGGCCGCGAAGAAGGCGGCAGCGGGCGCTGCGCAGGCCAGCAGGCGCCAGCTTGGGTTCCAGGCGTTTTCAGACTTCATCTCTTGCCTTTTTGTTGTGTTTCGGTCGGTGCTGTTCAGGGCGTGTGCACAGGCCATCGGGTACTCCCCTCCGCGAATGTCCCCCGCCCTGCGGGCTCCTCCTTTATTTCGCTGCGGGGAGCACCCGACGTCCTGTGCACTGGACGCGCCGTTGGTTTGCGGCTGATCAACCAGTGCTCTGAACGATCACGACGGCGGGGTGCCTTGCGCAGCGAAATAAAGGAGGAGGGGCGCAGCTCCGGGGGACATTCGCGGAGCAAGGCACCCCGTCGGCGTGAGCGCGCCCCGAAAAGAGCGCCCCCGCAACGAAGCACACAGAGTTAGCGCACTTCCTTCAAGTACTCATCGGAGAAAGCGCGTTGCGCGGCAGCCATGCGCCCGTAGTCCACGCTCTTGGCACGGGCGTAGTCGCTGGCGGGCAGGAACTGGGCTTCGATTTCCTTGGGCATCGCGCTCGCGCGCACCGGCCGCAGGTAAGCCTTGGCCCAGATGGCCTGGCCTTCGTCGGACAGCGTGAAGTCGAGCACCTTCCTGGCGTCGGCCGCGTGCGGGGCCTTGGCGACTAGGCTCATCACGTAGGGCACGGCCAGCGTGCCTTCGCTCGGGATCACGAACGCGACGTTGGCCTTGTCCTTGTACTTGGCGCGGTAGGCGTTGAAGTCATAGTCGAGCAGGATCGCGATTTCGCCCGACAGCACGCGCGCATACGACGTCTGCTTCGGCACGATCGGCTCGTTCTTCTGCAGCGCCTTGAAGTAGTCGATGGCCGGCTTGAAGTTGTCGAGCGTGCCGCCGCGCGCTTCGTTCACCGCGACCGCGCCGACGTAGCCCACGAAGGCCGAGGCCGGGTCGAGATAGCCGATCAGGCCCTTGTATTCGGGCTTGAGCAGGTCGGCCCACGACTTCGGAATCGGCTTGCCCTTGAGCGCGTCGACGTTGACCATGAAGCCGAGCGTGCCCGAGTGGATGGTGAACCAGTTGCCGGCCGGGTCCTTCATGCCGTCGGGAATGTCTTTCCACGCTGCCGGCTTGTAGGGCTCGACCAGGCCGTCCTTGGCGGCCTGCACCGCGAAGGTCACGCCGAGGTAGGTGACGTCGGCCACGGGGCTGGCCTTCTCGGCCGCCAGCTGGGCCAGCGACTGGCCCGAGTTCTTGTTGTCGGGCGGCACGGTGACGCCCGTCTTGGCCTTGATGGCCTTCAGCTGGGTGCCCCAGTCGGCCCATTCGGTCGGGCAGTTGTAGCAGATGGCGGTCTGGGCCATGGCGCTGCCGGCGGCGAGCGTGGCGGCGATCAGGCCCAGGCGGGCCAGGCGGTGGAAGCGGGAGGACATGCGGGAGCTCCTTGGAGGATGAGTCGGAGAAAGAGGTTGGTGAGGTCAGAAAGTCGCGGCGTTGTTGTCTTCGCGCACCGAAGCGCACGACTCGCCGTCTCGGAAGGCATGGGGAAGCAGCAGGCTCGAATCCGCCCGCAGCGTGGTGCCGCCGGCAATCGCCTGGATCAGCAGTTCGACGCCCTGGCGGCCGATGTCGCTGTTGGGCTGGGTGATGCTGGTGAGCGCGGGCGTGAGGTCTTCGCCGAGCGCAATGCCGTCGAAGCCGACCACGCTGAGGTCCTCGGGCACCGACAGGCCGCCGAGGTGGGCGGCGCGGATGCTGCGGATGGCCAGCAGGTCGTTCGAGCAGATCAGCGCGGTGGGGCGCTGGCGTGCCTGCAGGTGGGTGCAGAGCGCGTCGACGGCGGTCTCGACGAAGGGCACTTCGATCACCGGCTGTGCGTCGAGCCCGGTGTCGGCCATGCCCTTGAGGTAGCCGCGGTAGCGCTGCTGCGCACGGTCCGATGCGGCCAGCGTGCCGCTGACCATCGCGATGCGCCGGTGGCCCAGCAGCACGAGCCGGCTGACCGCGTCGGCCACCGCGCCTTCGCTGTCGACCGACACGCAGGGGTGCTCCGCATGGCGGTTGTAGGCCAGCACGTAGGGCACGCCGGCGGCCTGGAGCCGGGGCAGCGCCGCCGAGGTCGAGGGGTTCGACACCACCAGGATCAGCCCGTCGACGTTGCCCGCCAGCAGCAGGTGGACGGCGCGCTCTTCCTCGTCGAGCCGGTAGCCGGTGGTGACGGGAATGATCGCGTAGCCGCCCGCCACGGCGGCCCGCGCGATGCCCTGCAGGCATTCGGCGAAGGTCGGGTTCAGCAGCGTCGGCAGCACGATGCCGAGCACGCGGCTGCGTTGCGTGCGCAGGGTGCGCGCACTGGCGTTGGGCAGGTAGTTGAGTTCTTGCGCCACGCGCTCCACCAGTTCGCGGGTGGCGGGCGTGACCTTGTCGGGAAAGTTGAAGGCGCGCGAGACCGTGGCCACGGAGACCCCGGCTTTGGCTGCAACGTCTTGAATACTCATCTTGCGGTGTTCATGTAATCGATTACATTGGACCGCCGCAGTATGACTTTGTTATGACATCGCCTGAAAGGGGGAAAAACCCGAAGGGCCTGGGCGAGGGAAAAGCCCAAAGAAGAAGGGGCCCCGCGGGGCCCCTGAGTAAACCTACTTGCCCCGGCGAACCCGCCGGATCTCGTCCAGGATCAGGCAGATGGCCCCGAGCGTGATCGCACTGTCCGCGGCATTGAATGCAGGGAAGTACCAGTTCCCCGCGTGGAAGCTCAGGAAGTCGACCACGTAGCCGTGCATCATCCGGTCGACCACGTTGCCGATGGCGCCGCCCAGGATGCAGGCCATGGAGAACGAAAACAGCTTCTGCCCCGCGTGCGACTTCAGCATCCACACGATGAACACCGCCGCCGCCACGCCGATGGCCGTGAACAGCCAGCGCTGCCAGCCCGAGTGATCCGCGAGGAAAGAGAAGGCGGCCCCCGTGTTGTGCGCGCGCACGACGTTGAAGAAGCTCGTCACGTAGGTCGCGTCGCCGAGCTTGTAGTAGCCCAGGATCAGCGTCTTGGTGAACTGGTCGATGATCACGATGATCACCGCCAGCCCCAGCCAGGGCCAGATGCTGCTGCCGCGCGAACGCGAGGCCGACATGGAGCGGGCGGCGGCCATCAGGCAAAGCTCCGCGATTCGCCGGCGCCGAACAGGTTGCTGGTGCAGCGCCCGCAGATTGTCGGATGGGCCGCATCGTGGCCCACGTCGTCGCGGTAGTGCCAGCAGCGCTCGCACTTCTGCGCGGCGCTCGGGGTCACCACCGTCGACAGCGTCTCGCCGGCCGCCAGCGCGATGGCCGAGGTGATGAAGACGAACTTCAGGTCGTCGCCCAGCGTATCCAGCAGCGCGAAGTCGCCGGCCGGTGCCGTCAGTTGCAGGTTGGCCTGCAGCGACGAGCCGACCTTGCCTTCGGCGCGGACCGTCTCGATGTCCTTGTTCACCACGTCGCGGATCTCGCGGATGCGGTTCCACTTGGCGAGCAGGGCCTCGTCGGGCGCGTCGAACTTGCTGTAGGTCTGCGTGAAGATCGATTCGCCCGGCTTGCCGGTGCCCACGAACTTCCACGCCTCTTCGGCCGTGAAGCTCAGGAACGGGGCCATCCAGCGCAGCATGGCTTGCGAGATGTGCCACAGCGCCGTCTGCGCGCTGCGCCGTGCCAGCGAGCCCGGGGCCGTCGTGTAGAGGCGGTCTTTCAGGATGTCGAGGTAGAAGCCGCCCAGGTCTTCCGAGCAGTAGATCTGCAGCTTGGCCACCACCGGATGGAACTCGTACACCTTGTAGTGCGCGAGGATCTCGGCCTGGAACTGCGCCGCGCGCGACAGCGCGTAGCGGTCGATCTCGAACAGCTGGTCGAGCGGCACGCCGTCTTTTTCGATGTCGAAGTCGCTGGTGTTCGCGAGCAGGAAGCGCAGCGTGTTGCGGATGCGGCGGTAGGCATCGACCACGCGGGCGAGGATCTTGTCGTCGCCGGCGATGTCGCCCGAATAGTCGCTCGCGGCCACCCACAGGCGGATGATTTCCGAGCCCAGCTTGTTGCTGATTTCCTGCGGGTCGATGCCGTTCTTGAGCGACTTGCTCATCTTGATGCCCTTGGCATCGACCGTGAAGCCGTGCGTCAGCAGGCCGCGGTACGGCGCGCGGTCTTCCAGCGCGCAGGCGATCAGCAGCGACGAGTGGAACCAGCCGCGATGCTGGTCGTGGCCTTCGAGGTACAGGTCGGCTTCCGGCCCCGTCTCGTGGTGCACCGTGGGGTGCGTGCCGCGCAGCACGTGGGAGAAGGTCGAGCCCGAGTCGAACCACACCTCGAGGATGTCGGTGCTCTTGGTGTAGTGCGGTGCGTCTTCGGCGCCGAGGATTTCCTCGACCGTGACGCGGCTCCAGGCCTCGATGCCGCCCTTCTCGACGATGTCGGCGGCCTGGTCGAGGATTTCCATGGTGCGCGGATGCAGCTCGCCCGAGTCCTTGTGCAGGAAGAACGGGATCGGCACGCCCCAGCTGCGCTGGCGGCTGATGCACCAGTCGGGCCGCCCGGCGATCATGTCGTGCAGGCGGGCCTTGCCGTTCTCGGGGTAGAAGCTGGTCTGCTCGATGGCGTCGAGCGCGGTCTGGCGCAGCGTCTTGGGCGCCTTGTCCTTGGTGAACACGCCTTCGCCCTCGTCCATGCGCACGAACCACTGCGCCGCGGCGCGGTAGATCACCGGCGTCTTGTGGCGCCAGCAGTGCGGGTAGCTGTGGGTGATGGTCTCGGTGGTCAGCAGGCGGTTGGCATCGCGCAGCGCGGCGATGATGACCGGCACGGCCTTCCAGATGTTCTGGCCGCCGAACAGCGGGAAGTCGGGCGCGTAGCTGCCGTTGCCCTGCACCGGGTTCAGGATGTCGTCGTATGCCAGGCCGTGGGCGATGCAGGAGTTGAAGTCGTCCACGCCGTAGGCGGGCGAGGAGTGCACCAGGCCCGTGCCGTCGGTGGCGGTGGCGTAGTCGGCCAGGTAGATGGGCGACAGGCGCCTGTAGCCGGCGTCCGCGTCATACAGCGGATGCTCGAATTCGAGGCCGCCCAGCTTCTCGCCCTTGACCGTGGCCAGCACCTTGCCGTCGAGCGCATAGCGCGTCATGCACATCTCGACCAGCGAGTTGGCCAGGATCAGCAGGCCGCGCTCGGTATCGACCAGCGAGTACTCGAGCTCGGGGTTGAGGTTGATCGCCTGGTTGGCGGGGATGGTCCACGCGGTGGTGGTCCAGATCACGGCGAAGATGTCGCCCAGGATCGTGTGGTCGGTGCCGAAGGCCTTGAGCACCTTCTCGCGCTCGTGCGCCTTGAAGGCGACGTCGATGGTCTGGCTCTTCTTGTCGGCGTATTCGATCTCGAACTCGGCCAGCGAGGAGCCGCAGTCGAAGCACCAGTACACCGGCTTCAGGCCGCGGTAGACGAAGCCGCGCTCGATGACGCGCTTGAACACGCGCAGCTCGCCGGCCTCGTTGGCGAAGTCCATGGTCTTGTAGGGATGGTCCCATTCGCCCAGCACGCCCAGGCGCTGGAAGTCGGCCATCTGCTGTGCGATCTGCCCGGTGGCGAAGGCGCGGCTCTTGGCCTGCATCTCGTCGCGGCTCAGGTTGCGGCCGTACTGCTTTTCGATGGCGTTCTCGATCGGCAGGCCGTGGCAGTCCCAGCCCGGCACGTAGAGCGCGTCGTAGCCTTCGAGCTGGCGCGCCTTGGTGATCATGTCCTTGAGGATCTTGTTCACCGCGTGTCCCATGTGGATCTGGCCGTTGGCGTACGGCGGGCCGTCGTGCAGGATGAACTTGGGCGCGCCGTGGCGGGCGTCGCGCAGGCGGTGGTAGCGGCCTTCGTCGTTCCATTCCTTCACCCAGCCCGGTTCGCGCTTGGGCAGGTCGCCGCGCATCGGGAAGGGGGTGTCGGGCAGGTTCAGCGTGGAGCGGTAATCTTTGGGGGAAGCAGCGTCAGACATGTTGGGGTGCGAAGCAGAAGGCTTCTAGGGGGCTTCGACAGGCTCAGCCCGAACTGCATGAAGCGTGTCGGTGCGGAAGGTATAGCCGTTCGCCCTGAGCTTGTCGAAGGGCGGCAGCACGGGCGTGCAGGGCTAAATTCGGTCGCGCGTGGTCTGGCGGTGGGTTTCGGCGTGGGTGGACGCAAAGAACGCACGTGCGTCGCGCCCATCCTTCGCGATGCCCGCTGTGAGGGCCTCGAGGCTGGTGTAGCGCAATTCGTCGTGCAGTTTGTGCAGGAGTTCCACGCGCACGATTTTACCGTAGGCCCCTTCGGTCCCCAGATGCGAGGGCCACTCCAGGCAATGGGTTTCCAGCAGAACCCGCCCGCCGTTGACGTCGTTGGCGTCCAGCGAGGGGCGCACGCCCAGGTTCGCCACGCCCGGCAGCGGCTGGTAGGCCAGCCCGTGGACCAGCACCGCGAAGATGCCGCTGGCGGCCGGCTTCCAGTGCTTGAAGCGCAGGTTGAGGGTGCGGAAACCGTCGTCCAGGCCCGGCGCCGATGCACCCAGCGCGCGGCCGAGCTTGCGGCCGTGGACCACGTGGCCGGAGATCGTGTAGGGCCGCCCGAGCAGCGTCTGGGCGTCGGCCATGCGGCCTTCGGCCAGCGCCTCGCGCACGGCGGAACTGGAAACCCGCAGGCCGTGCACCTCGTAGCTGTTCATGCGCGCCACGTCGAAGCCGCGGGCGTCGCCTGCCGCGTCGAGCATGGCGTAGTCGCCGGCCCGCTTGGCGCCGAAGCGGAAATCGTCGCCCACCAGCACATAGCGCGCGCCCAGGCCGTCGACCAGCACGTTCTGGATGAATTCTTCCGGCGTCTGGGAAGCCAGCCGGCTGTCGAACGGCAGCACGATGGTCTGTGCCACGCCGCAGGCGGCCAGCTCGCTGAGCTTGTCGCGCAGCGTGCCGATGCGCGCCGGCGCCAGGTCGGGCTTCTTGGTGAGCGCGGCGAAGTAGTCGCGCGGATGGGGCTCGAAGGTGAGCACGCAGCTCGGCAGCCCGCGCTGGCGGGCCTCGGTCTGCAAGAGCGCGAGCATGGCCTGGTGGCCACGGTGCACGCCGTCGAAATTGCCAATGGTGAGGGCGCAGGCGGGGGCTACGCCCGGGTGCCGGAAGCCGCGGAAAACCTGCATCGGTGAGTATCTTTTTGATAGCGCCTTTCGCCCGTCGATTGGGCGAATCAGGCCGATTTGTCACAAAGCCGGTATATTGTGACGCAGTGCGTTGATCGGCGTGGGTCTGCAACGCGCTCCGTGTCCCTGGTCTTTCCGTGTTCTCTCACTTTTCGAGGAGGCGTGTGTGAAGGTCTTGAAGCTGTCGGCCCAAGGGCTGCCCCAGTCATGGATTTCGCTGGAACAGGCGGTGATCCACTATGCGGCGGACGAAGTTCGCTGGGAAGTGGGCGCGCAGGTGGCTGTGTTCCGTGGCGGCCACAACGCCATCACGGGCGAGCAATCGCAGATCGCGATCAACAGCATCATCGGCACCAAGGGCGTGCCGCGCATCAATCCCTTCACGCAGCGGCCGGGGCTGACCAACAGCAAGCTGTTCTCGCGCGACCGCAACGTCTGCGCCTACTGCGGCGGGCACTTCCATGAAGACGAGCTCACTCGCGAGCACATCATTCCCTTTGCCCAGCGGGGCATCGACACCTGGATGAACGTGGTCACGGCCTGCAAGCCGTGCAACCACCGCAAGAGCAGCCGCACGCCCGAGCAGGCCGGCATGCCGCTACTCTACGCGCCGTACGTGCCCAGCCTCTGGGAAGACTTCATCCTGCGCAACCGGCGCATCCTGGCCGACCAGATGGAGTTCCTGATGGCGCACCTGCCGCAAAGCTCGCGGCTGCACGACACCTAGCTTCAGCGCTTCCAGGAAGGCGGGCGCTTCTCGATGAAGGCCTGAACGCCTTCCAGCGCGCTCTCGTCCATCATGTTGCAGGCCATGGTCCGGCTGGCGTCTGCCAGGGCGGCCTCGATGCCGGTTTCGAGCTGGCGGTAGAACAGGGCCTTGCCCAGCGCCAGCGCCTTGCGCGGCTTGGCGACGATGCTCGCCACCAGCGCCTCGACGGCCGCGTCGAGTTCAGCGGATGCCGCCACCCGGTTGACCAGCCCCTTCTCGCGCGCTTCTTCCGCGCCAATGAATTCGCCCGTCACGAGCATCTCGAAGGCTTCCTTGCGCCCGAGGTTGCGCGACAGCGTGACGCTGGGCGTGGCGCAGAACAGCCCCACGTTCACGCCGCTGACCGCGAAGCGGGCTTCGCTCGATGCCACCGCCAGGTCGCACACGGCCACCAACTGGCAGCCCGCCGCGGTCGCGATGCCGTGCACGCGCGCGATCACCGGCACGTCGAGCTTCTGGATCGACAGCATCATCGCCCCGCAGCGCTCGAACAGCTGCCGGTAGTAGCCGAGCGATGGTTTGGCGCGCATTTCTTTCAGGTCATGGCCGGCGCAGAAAGCCTTGCCGGCTGCCGCGATGACGACGGCGCGCACGCTCTCGTCGGCTGCGATGCCGGCCAGCGCCTGCTCCAGCGCGCCCAGCATGCCTTCCGACAGCGCGTTGAACGAGGCCGGGCGGTTGAGCGTCAGCGTGACAACGCCGCGCGCGTCGCGCGACTGCAGCACGAAGGGGGCGGCGGAGTCGGTCATGGCGGGTGCCTCTTCAGTAGGTCAGCTCGAGCACCGTCACGTGCTCCTGGGCGGCCGGCCACGTCAGGCCGGTGATGCGCTCGCCGTTGAATTCGCCCGCCACCGCGCGCGGCGCGCCGCCGCCCTCCAGCCGCAGCCTGGAGGTGGCCACGCCCGCGCCCTTGGGCGGCACGCCGGGAGGCGGGCTCTTGCCGTCGAAGCGCATGGTGTCGCGCTGGGCATCGAAGTAGCCGCGCGGACGCGTGAAGACGACGACGGAGCTCGCACCGTTGTCGGCCGGCGTGATGCGCTCCGGCCGCAGGTGCACGAAGCTGCCGCTGCGTGGGAAGGGGCTGCGGTAGATGTGCGTGGTGCCGTAGCCCGGTGCGCTCAGGACGAATTCATAGGCGGTGTCGCCGCGCGCGTTGAACGGGCCCCAGCGGCCATCGGCGCCGACCGGCTTGGTGTGCACGGCCTCGCCGCGCCGCGCGCCGGTTGCCGGGTCCACGGCATACACCGTGACCTGCGCGCCGTTCAGCGCGAGGTTTTCGGCGCCGATCGCCCGGCCGTCGAGCACGACCTTGGTGTCCGGCACCACGGCGGTGGTGCGCGGTGCTTCTCCGGTCAGGAATTGCCATGTGGCCGCGAATGCCGCGGGCGAGAAAGAAGTCTCGCGGTGATCCACGCGCGGCAGCACGACGTTGGTCGCGCCCTTGAGCGCAGGGCCGTCGAAGCCGATGTTGGTCGGCTTGCCGGGGGCGCCGATCCACACGCCGTCGGGCTGCGCGTACTTGTCGTTGTTGTCGGAGCGCAGGGTCATCCACGTCACTCCTGGTGTGACTTCCTGGCCGTCCGGACCTTTGGGCGCATTGAGCTGCTGCATGAAGCCCGACAGCCCCGAGAACTCGTTGTTCTCGCGGAAACCCTTCACCGCCCAGATGCCGTGCGCCGGGTTGCCGCCCAGCACCACGTGGCTCACCACGGCCGCGCCGCCGCCGTTCTGCACGTAGGTGCGGATGGTGTTGCCGCCGCGCGAATTGCCGATCAGCACCACCTTGGCGGCGCCCGTGGCCTTCAGCACCTTGTCGACCTGCGCCTTGAGGAACGCCGCGGATTCGGCCGTCGAACTGCGTCCGGGCTGGGCCACGGCATCGTCGTCGCGCGCGAGCGGGTTCGGCTGGTCGAAGGCAAACAGCCGGTCGGCCGGCCAGCCGTTGGACTCGAAACGCCAGATCGTCGTCTGCCAGAGCGCGGCCGAATCGCCGTTGCCGTGGACGAACACGACGGGCGGCCGCTCTGCATACGACGGCGAGGGCGATGAAGAGGTGGCGCAGGCGGTCAGCATGGCGGTGGCGGCGGTCCCGATGACGGCCATAGCTAGAAGGGTGCGGCGGGATTGCATGTTTCGTTCCTGGGGCTGGAGTCCACGTGAAAACGCCCGTCGGCGCAAGGCGGGCGGGCGTTGGATGCTATCGGAACACCGTGAAACCGGCGTTGCCGGATTGCGGGTGTGTCGCCGTCGTCGTCAGGCGAAGACGCCGGCGGTGTCCTGCATGCGGGCCGACACTTCACCCAGGTGGTGGAGCGTGTCGCCGAAAGTCAGCTCGAGCTGCGTGAGCTTGCGGAAGTAGTGGCTGCCGATGTATTCGTCGGTCACGCCGATACCGCCGTGCAGCTGCACCGAGTTCGCGGCCACGTAGCGCATGGAAACGCCGAGCTGGTACTTGGCGCGTGCCAGTGCCTGGCGGCGTTCGTCGGCCGGGGCGTTGAGCTTGAGCGTGGCGTAGTAGCTCATCGAGCGCGCCAGTTCGAGCTGCATCTTCATGTCGGCGACACGATGGCGCAGCGCCTGGAAGGTCGAGATGGTCACGCCGAACTGCTTGCGCTGGTTCATGTAGTCGACGGTGAGGGCCACGGTCTTGTCCATCACGCCCACTGCCTCGGCGCAGGTGGCGGCAATGCCGACGTCCACCGCGTATTCGAGCGCTGCCAGGCCGTCGAGCGCGACCAGCGTGGCGTCGGCCTTGTCGAACACCACCTCGGCCGCGCGGCCGCCGTCCTGCGTGCCGTAGCCGCGGGCTTCGACGCCGCTGGCGCTGCGTTCGACGAGGAAGAGGGCGATCTTGCCGTCGACCTTGGCGGGCACGAGGTAGGCGTCGGCTTCGTCGCCGACCGGCACCACGCTCTTGGCGCCGTTCAGCGACCAGCCGCTGCCGCTCTTCGCGGCGTGGGCGTCGCACACGTCCAGGCGGTAGCGCGCCTTGCGCTCCTGGTAGGCCAGCACCACGATGGCCTGGCCGCCGGCGATGCGCGGCAGCCAGCCTTCCTTGGTGTTCGCGTCGGCATAGCCGCTGAGCACCGCGCCGGCGATCAGCGTCTGCGCGAAGGGCTCCAGCACGATGCCGCGGCCGAGTTCTTCCATGACGACCATGCCGGCCACCGGGCCCATGCCCAGGCCGCCGTCGTCTTCGCTGATGTAGAGGCCGCCCAGGCCGAGTTCGGCCAGTTCGTCCCAGGCTTCCCGGGAGAAGCCGCCCTTGGCCTCGATGCCGCGGCGGCGCTCGAAGTCATAGCCCTTGTCGACCCACTTGCGAACGGCGTCGCGCAGTTGTTCCTGGTCGTCGGAAAAATTGAAATCCATGTTCGTGTCTCCTCAGCCCAGAACCGTCTGCGCGACGATGTTGCGTTGCACTTCGTTCGAGCCACCGTAGATGGTGGTCTTGCGCATGTTGAAGAAGGTCGACGTCAGCGGCGCGAGCGCCGGGTTGCCGCCCGGGAAGTCGCCTTGCCAGCCGGCTTCCATTGCCTCGCGGATCAGCGGCAGCGAATAGGGGCCGCCTGCCAGCATCATCAGTTCGCTGTAGCGCTGCTGGATCTCGCTGCCGCGGATCTTGAGCAGGCCGGCCACGTCGAGCGAGTTCTTGCCCGAGGTGGCGGCCGACAGCACGCGCAGCACCATCATCTCGAGGGCGACGATGTCGACTTCGAGCTTGGCGATCTCGTCGCGGAAGCGCTGGTCTTCGTACACGCCTTCGCTCTTGGCGATGCGCTTGAGGCGCTCGAGCTCGCGCTTGGCGCGGTTCACGTCGGCGATGTTGGTGCGCTCGTGCGAGAGCAGGTGCTTGGCGTAGGTCCAGCCCTTGTTCTCTTCGCCGATCAGGTTTTCGGCGGGCACTTCGACGTTGTCGAAGAACACCTCGTTCACTTCATGGCCGCCGTCGAGCAGCTTGATCGGGCGCACGGTGACGCCGGGCGACTTCATGTCGAGCAGCAGGAAGCTGATGCCGGTCTGGGGCTTGCCCTCGTTGCTGGTACGCACGAGGTTGAACATCCAGTCGCCGTACTGGCCGAGCGTGGTCCAGGTCTTCTGGCCGTTGACGATGTATTTGTCGCCTTTGCGCTCCGCCTTCGTCTTGACCGAGGCGAGGTCGGAACCCGAGCCGGGCTCGCTGTAGCCCTGGCTCCACCAGACTTCGCCGCTGGCGATGCCGGGGAGGAAGCGCTTCTGCTGTTCGGCATTGCCGAAGGCCATGATCACCGGTGCCACCATGACGGGGCCGAACGGAATGATGCGCGGCGCGCCGGCCAGTGCGGTTTCTTCCTCGAACAGGTGGCGCTGCACGGCGGTCCAGCCCGGGCCGCCGAATTCCTTCGGCCAGCCGTAGCCCAGCCAGCCCTTCTTGCCGAGGATCTTGGCCCAGCCTTGCAAATCGTCGCGCGTCAGCTCCAGCGCGTTGTGCACCTTGTGCGAAATCTCTTGGGGAAGGTTTTCTTTGACCCAGGCGCGAACCTCTTCGCGGAACTTCTGTTCTTCGGGTGTGAAGCTCAAATCCATGCGTGCCTCGCTGTGTTGATCGGTTCACCGCAGACGCGGTGTGTCTCCGGAACCGTGAGTTTTAGCACGGTCGTGCTGTGAAACGGTGTCCGCGTCGCGACAAGCACGGCGCGGATAATCCCGCCTCCCATGAAGAACATCGTGATCCTGATCTCCGGCGGCGGCTCCAACATGGCGGCCATCGTGCGCGCCGCCGAACGCGACCGCTGGGCCGAGCGCTTCGGCGCCCGCATCGCCGCGGTCATCAGCAACAAGGCCGAGGCCGGCGGGTTGGCCATTGCCCGTTCGCACGGCATCGACACCGCCGTGGTGCCGCACACCGAGTTCGCGACCCGCGAGGCTTTCGACGAGGCCCTGGCGGCAGCCGTCGACGCCCATTCGCCCGCGCTGGTGGTGCTGGCCGGGTTCATGCGCATCCTGACGCCCGGCTTCGTCGGACGCTATGCGGGGCGGCTGATAAATATCCATCCCTCGCTGCTGCCCGCTTTCCCGGGGCTCCACACCCATCAGCGCGCCATCGAGGCGGGCTGCAAGGTGGCCGGCGTGACCGTCCACCAGGTGACGACCGAACTCGACCACGGCCCGATCCTGGCGCAGGCCGTGGTGCCGGTGCTGCCCGACGACACGGCCGCCACGCTGGCCGGCCGGGTGCTCGCGCAGGAGCACCTGTTGTATCCACGAGCGATCGCCGGATGGCTGGCTGATACATCGAGTCACAACCCGTAAAGTTGTTTTATATTCGCGGGTTTTCGGGAGTTCGAAGTGAAAACCAAATCGCTGCTGCTGACCGTCGCCGGCGCTGTCGCCCTGCTCGCGGGCTGCGCCGCCCCGGCCCCCGCACCCGCTCCTGCGCCCGCCGCGCCCGTGCCACCCCCGGCACCGGTCTATCAGTGCAACGCAGATGGTGCCCGCTTCGCGGTCGGCCAGCCGCTGACGCCGCAGCTGGAAGCCGCCGCCCGCGTGCGCGCCGGAGCTGGCGTCGTGCGGGTGCTGAAGCCCGGCGAGGCAGCGACGATGGAACTCAACGGCGGACGCCTGAACCTGGACGTCGATGCGCGCAACCGCGTGACCGAGGTCCGCTGCGGCTGACGCATTCCTTCAGAGCCGGCCCGGGCCGGGCCGTGATGGCTAGATCGGCGTGAATCTCCGCCGCGGCACGCCGTCTATCTCGACGGTCTCGCCGAACATCGCGGCAGGGCGGACCCAGAGTCCGTGGGCTCCATACAAGGCGCGGTACAGCGTCATCGGCTCCAGGGTCTCGCTGTGGCGGACGGTGCCGAGCACCTCGTATTCGCCGCCTTTGTAGTGGCGGTAGCGGCCGGGAGGTGTTTCGATCAGGGGAGGGAGGTCGTCGTCGTTGTTCAACGGGGGCTTCTTTCTTCAAAAACTGTCGTGGCTTGATTTGACGGGAGTCGGATGGATCGCGCTGATTTTGTTCACCTGGTTCGACTGAGCGAGCATGCCAGCGCGGACGACAGTGCGCGCTATCGACGCAGCGTGGCGGCCTTTGCCGCGCTCGGCTACCTGTGGGTGCTCGGCTGCCTGGGGCTCGCGGTGGGCCTCATCGCCTGGGTGCTGCTGCCGGTGCGCGAGGAACGTTTCACCTTCACCCGCGGCTGGCTGCTGCTGTTCGCGGGCGGCCTGCTCTGGGCCACGCTTCGCGCGCTGTGGGTGCGCTTCGACGAACCCGAGGGCGTGGAACTGCAGCGCGACGACGCACCCGCGCTCTTCGAGGCGCTCGACCGCATCCGGTCGAAGATCAAGGGGCCGCCGGTCCATCACGTCTACCTCGACGACGAATTCAACGCCAGCATCCGGCAGGTGCCGCGTTTCGGGCTGTTCGGCGGCGCCGTCAACTCGCTGAACATCGGCCTGCCGCTCCTGATGATGCTCGACCGGCGGCGGCTGCTGTCGGTGCTGGCGCACGAATACGGCCACCTGCGCGGCAACCACGGCAAGCTCAGCGCCTGGATCTACCGCACGCGGCTGTCGTGGCTCAAGCTCGATGCCAGCCTGCAGCGCGACGAGGGCGTGATGGCGCTGGTCTCGCAAGCCTTCTTCCGCTGGTACTTCCCGCGCTTCGCGGCCAAGACTTTCGCGCTGGCCCGCCAGGACGAATACGAGGCCGACCGCATCTCGGGCCGGCTGCTGGGCACCTCGGTGGCCGCCGCGGCGCTGACCGAGATCGCGATCAAGGGAAACTGGTACGCCAACGAGTTCTGGCCCTGGCATTGGGCGCGCGCCGAACGCGAGCCGCTGCCGCCGGGGCCGTTCGCCGCCCTGCGCAAGCGGGTGCGCACGCCGCCGGCCGACGATTTCGCGCGCCAGGCGTTGCGCGAGGCGATGCGCCGCGTGAGCGACCTGGAGGACACCCATCCGGTCCTGCGCGACCGGCTGGAGGCCCTCGAGCAGAAGGCGGTCTTGCCCGAATGGTCGGCGCGTCCCGCGCTGGAACTGCTGGCTGACCGGAAGAAATGGATCGAATATTTCGACAACCGCTGGTGCCGCGCCCACGCCGCCGACTGGAGGCAGCACCACGCCCACCGTGCGCGCATCCGCGAACGCATCGACGTGCTGGCCGCGCGCGGTGAGCGCAACACGCCGGACGAAATGGTCGAATGGGCCGATTCCGAGCGCCGCCTCAACCCCTCGGCGCCGGTGCGGATGCGCTACGAGAACGCCTTGCAGATCGCGCCCGAGCATCCCGGCGCGCTGCGCGGGCTGGCCCAGATGCTGCCCGCGAGCGACCGCGCGGCCCGGCTGGTGGTGCTCGAGCGGCTGCACGGTTCCGGCGCGGCCAGCCGCTGGTGGGCCGCCAAGAGCGCCGTAGCCTCGCTCGAAGACCCGGACGCCGGGCCGCACGACGAGATGGCGCTCAAGTTGTGGCGCGGCCGGCTCAAGGAAGCGGAGGAAGCCGAGGCGCGTGCCTGGGAAGAAATCACCGCCACGCCGTTCTTCAGCCAGATATCGCGCCATGACCTGAACGACTACGAACTGGGCGAACTGCGGGCCGACCTCGTGCGCTGCCTGCCGGCGTCGCGGGCCTGGCTGGTGCGCAAGAACCTTCGGGAATTTCCGTGGCGCCGTGCGTACGTCGTGTTCATCGAACTGCCCGGGCTGGACGACGAAGACCGCTGGCACATGTGCCGCCAACTGGAGCAGACGCTCACTTTGCCCGGCGCCACGCTGGTGCTGTGGGCGGGGCACTCGCCTACTTTGGAAGACATCGAGCGCGAGGCTTTCGGGGTGGTCTGGACGCGCAGCGCATAGCCCTTCAGTCCGCCGGCTCCGCTGGCTGAGACAATCGGGGCATGCACCCCAAAGCCCTGTTGGAGGCCACCGCCGATCTGGTCGGCCTTGTCCTGAAATTCGATCACCCGGCCGACCAGGTCGTTTCGCGGTTTTTCCGCGACCACCGCGAGTTCGGCCCGCGCGAGCGCGCGACGCTCGCCGAAACCGTCTACACCGTGCTTCGCAAGAAGCTTCTGTTCGACCATCTTTCGCCTTCGGGCACCGGCTCCAAGGAGCGCCGCATGGCGATCCTCGGCTTCTACGGCCCGCGCGATTTCCTGAAAAGCGCGCTCAACGACACCGAGAAACGCTGGCTTGACAACTGCGACGCGGTGAAACCCGACGACCTGCTCGAGCGCCATCGCCACAACCTGCCGGAATGGCTGGTAGCGCCGCTCAAGGCCCAGCTTGGCGACGGTTTCTGGCCGCTGGTCGAGAGCCTTCAGCAGCCGGCGCCGCTCGACCTGCGCGTCAATGCGCTGACCGATAAACGCGCGGACGTGAAGGCCGAGCTTGCGAAGGCTGCTATCAAATCGGAAGCAACGCCGTTCTCGCCCTGGGGCTTGCGAATCGAAGGCAAGCCGGCGCTGACCAAGCTGGACGCCTTTGCCCGCGGCGCCATCGAGGTGCAGGACGAAGGCTCTCAACTCCTGGCACTGCTGCTGGACGCCAAGCGCGGCGAAATGGTGGTCGATTTCTGCGCAGGCGCCGGCGGCAAGACGCTGGCCATCGGCGCGACGATGCGAAACACCGGCCGGCTCTACGCCTTCGACACGTCGGCCCACCGGCTCGACGCGCTCAAGCCACGGCTGGCGCGCAGCAAGCTGTCGAACGTGCATCCGGCTGCGATCGCCCACGAGCGCGACGACCGCATCAAGCGCCTGGCGGGCAAGATCGACCGCGTCCTGGTCGATGCGCCTTGCTCGGGACTGGGCACGCTGCGGCGCAATCCGGACCTGAAATGGCGCCAGTCGGCCAAGGCGGTGGAAGAACTGACGGTCAAGCAGGCCGCCATCCTACAGAGCGCGGCACGGCTGGTGAAATCGGGCGGACGTCTGATTTACGCCACATGCAGTGTGCTGCCGGAGGAAAACGAGGCCATTGCCGAGGCTTTTGGCGCCGCGAACCCTGATTTCGTGCCCGTGGACGCCGCTGAGCTGCTGCAAGGGCTCAAAGTGGAGGGTTTCGAGGCCCTGTGCGCGGGCGGCGAGGATGGCAGGCGCTATCTGCGGCTATGGCCGCATCGCCACTCGACGGACGGTTTCTTTGCCGCCGTATGGAACCGCAAATAGGGATTGCACTCCAAACTAGGGTTAATCAGCGCATTTCTTGAAGGTTTAAAGGGCTTGTTCTAGGCCCTCGCCTTTAAAATCGCGGGTTATCTGAAGGCTGCACCTTCGTGTGGCCATGGAGTACCTGACTCAATGTTGCTTCCTGACTCCGCCGTTTTGAACGCGGCCATCGAATGGCTCGGACACGGCCTGTGGGACATCGCATGGTGGCAAGTCGTGCTGTACACGCTCGTCACCACGCACATCACGATTGCCGCGGTCACCATCTTCCTGCACCGGACGCAAACGCACCGGGCCATGGATCTGGGCCCTATTCCCTCGCACTTCTTCCGTTTCTGGCTCTGGATCGGCACCGGCATGGTGACGAAGGAATGGGTTGCCATTCACCGCAAGCACCACGCCAAGTGCGAAACCCAGGACGACCCACACAGCCCGCAGGTCAAGGGCATCGACGAAGTGCTCTGGCGCGGCGCCGAACTCTATCGCGCCGAATCCCGGAACAAGGAAACGATGGAGCGCTACGGTCACGGCACGCCCGATGACTGGATCGAGCGCAACCTGTATTCGCGCTACAGCTGGCAAGGCGTGGGCCTCATGCTGATCCTGAACCTGGCGCTGTTCGGCACGCTCGGCATGGCCGTGTGGGCTGTCCAGATGCTGTGGATTCCCATCACCGCCGCCGGCATCATCAACGGCATCGGCCACTATTGGGGCTACCGCAACTTCGAGGCGCCCGACGCCAGCCGCAACATCATGCCCTGGGGCCTGATCATCGGCGGCGAAGAGCTGCACAACAACCACCACACCTACCCGACCTCGGCCAAGTTCTCGGTCAAGAAGTACGAGTTCGACATCGGCTGGATCTACATCCAGGCGCTGCAGAAGCTGGGCTGGGCCAAGGTCAAGAAGGTGCCGCCGAAGATGCTGATGGGCGACATCCAGCCCGTGGCCAATGAGAAGACGCTCGAAGCCGTCATTGCCAACCGCTACGAAGTCATGGCCGGCTATGCGCGCGAAATGCGCCGTGCCACCAGCCAGGAACTGGAAGCCCTCAAGAACAAGGGTGCCGACCTGTCGGTGCTCAAGGCTGCCAAGCGCTGGCTGCATCGCGACGACGACAAGGTGCCTGCTTCGGCCCGCACGCATGTCACCCAGGCTCGTGCCGCACACCCGGTGCTGGACAAGATGGTCACGATGCGCGAGGAGCTGCGTCAGCTCTGGATGAACACTTCGCAGTCGCGCGAGCAACTGGCAGCCGATCTGGCGGCCTGGTGCCACCGTGCGGAAGCCAGCGGCATTGCGGGTCTGCGTGACTTCTCGACGCGTCTGCGGGCCGCGCGCGCTTAACAACCGCTCTCGCCTCCAAATCAAAAAGCCGACCTCCGGGTCGGCTTTTTGCGTTCGTCGATTGCGATTCGACAGGCAACAAAAAACCCGCTGGGTAAGCAGCGGGTTCTTGTGTTGGGAACCAGGGCTGAATTACTTCAGCTTGATTTCCTTGTATTCGACGTGCTTGCGCGCCTTGGGGTCGAACTTCATGATCGACATCTTTTCAGGCATCGTCTTCTTGTTCTTGCTGGTCGTATAGAAGTGGCCGGTACCCGCGGTGGATTCCAGCTTGATCTTTTCGCGTCCGCCTTTGCTCGTTGCCATGATTCAGCTCCTTAAGCTTGGCCGCGTGCGCGCAGGTCTGCGAGCACGGAGTCGATACCGTTCTTGTCGATCAGGCGCAGCGCGGCGCTCGAAACGCGCAGGCGAACCCAGCGGTTTTCAGTCTCGACCCAGAAACGGCGGTATTGCAGGTTCGGCAGGAACCGGCGCTTGGTTTTGTTGTTGGCGTGGGAAACGTTGTTTCCGACCATCGGGCCTTTGCCCGTTACGTCGCATACGCGTGCCATGTGGACACTCTTTCTTGAACAGCTGGCACCGGCGCAATCGTGGCGATTGCAGGTGTTTTGCAGCTTGACCTCGCCAGAAACGGGTGGCGGTACCCCGACTTTGCCGCGACTCGTGAGAGAGCCCTGTTTCGGCAAAGCCTCGGATTATAGCCCTTTTGGAGGGCCCGCCTCTCAGAGCGTGCCGTCCTGTTCCAGGAAGCGCTGTGCGTCGAGTGCCGCCATGCAGCCGGTACCGGCGCTCGTGATGGCCTGGCGATACACGTTGTCCTGCACGTCGCCGGCGGCGAAGACGCCCGGAATGCTGGTCATCGTGGCAAAGCCCTGCAGGCCGGAACGGGTCAGGATGTAGTTGTCCTTCATTTCCAGCTGGCCCTGGAAGATGTCGGTGTTGGGATGGTGCCCGATGGCGATGAAGCAGCCCTTCAGGTCGATCTGCTCGGTGGCGCCGGTCTGCGTATTCTTGATGCGGATGCCCGTCACGCCGGTGTCGTCGCCCAGCACCTGGTCGAGTTCGCTGTGCAGCTTCAGCACGATCTTGCCTTCGGCGACCTTTTCCTTGACCTTGTCGATCAGGATGGGCTCTGCACGGAACTTGTCGCGGCGATGCACCAGCGTCACCTTGTTGGCGATGTTGGCGAGGTAGAGCGCTTCTTCCACGGCGGTATTGCCGCCGCCGATCACGCAGACCTCCTGCTCGCGGTAGAAGAAGCCGTCGCAGGTGGCGCATGCGGAGACGCCGCGGCCCATGAACTTCTGTTCAGAGTCGAGGCCCAGGTACTTCGCCGAAGCGCCCGTGGCGATGATCAGCGAGTCGCAGGTGTAGGTGCCGCTGTCGCCGGTCAGCGTGAACGGGCGCTTGCTCAGGTCGACCTTGTTGATGTGGTCGAACACGATCTGCGTCTTGAAGCGCTCTGCATGCTCCAGGAAGCGCTGCATCAGCTCCGGTCCCTGCACGCCATGAACGTCGGCCGGCCAGTTGTCGACCTCGGTGGTGGTCATCAGCTGGCCGCCCTGGGCGATGCCCGTGATGAGCAGCGGCTGCAGGTTTGCGCGGGCTGCGTAGACGGCGGCGGTGTAGCCGGCGGGGCCGGAGCCGAGAATCAAAACCTTGGCGTGTTGGGGAGCGGACATGAGTAGAAAACCTAGGATATACGCTGATTCAGCGTGTACATTTTCAGGGTGGTAGCGATATATATGGAGTATCACCGCCCGGTTCAACACCGGGTGAACGGTGTTTTCAATGCGCGCGATTGTAGTAATCCATTGGCCTGCCTTTTGGACCGCTCCGCGCGCTGTAGCAGGGATTGATAAATGTCGATGCTGTCCAACCTCGAATTGCTTCGGCGCGTTCCATTGTTCGCGTCGCTGACGGCCACGCAGTCCGCCAGCATCGCGGACGCGATCATCAAGAAGCGCTTCAAGCGCGCGGAAGTCGTCGTGGAGCAGGGCAAGAAGTCCGACGCGCTCTACATCATCCTGACCGGGCGTGCCCGCGTCACCAGCGCCGACAGCCGCGGCCGCGAGGTCATCCTGGCCACGCTGCATCCTGGCGACTACCTTGGCGAGATGAGCCTGATCGACGACGAGCCGCACTCGGCCACCGTGCGTACCGAGATCCAGTGCGACGTGCTCATGCTGGGCCGCGACGCCTTCGCGCGCTGCCTGCCCGATAACTCCTCGATGGCCTACAACATCATGCGTGGCCTCGTGCAGCGCCTGCGCCACGCCGACCGCAAGATCGAATCGCTGGCGCTGATGGACGTGTACGGCCGCGTGGCCCGCTCGCTGCTCGAGTTCGCCATCGAAGACGGCGCGGGCATCCTCAAGGTGCGCGACAAGATCTCCCGCCAGGATCTGGCCAAGATGGTCGGCGCCTCGCGCGAAATGGTGAGCCGCGTCATGAAGGACCTCGAGGAGCGCGGCTTCGTGCAGACCCTGGACGACGGGTCGATGATCGTCAAGGAACGGCTCCTGTCCCTGGCTTGAGCTTCCGGGGCCGGGTCCGCTGCGGGCGGCTCCGGCCTTTTGTTGTAGTGTTCGTGTGTCCGGCCCCCGATTTTCTGGACCGGGTGCCGCGTTTTTCATGACCTATTCGCTCAATACGCTTCAATCTTCCTCTGCCGCCGACGGGCAACCCGTGCGCACGCGCGCCATGCGCTTCGCCCACGAAATCACGCTGATTGCTGGATTCGCAGCGCTGCTGTTCTGGCTGCTTTCAATGCTGAGCTTCACGCTGTCCGATGCCGCGTGGTCGACATCGGGCACCGGGGGCGAAATCAAGAACTGGGGTGGCCGCTTCGGCGCCTGGCTGGCCGATGGCAGCTACTTTGCCGCGGGCTTTTCCGTGTGGTGGTGCCTTGCGGCCGGGCTGCGCGCGTGGCTGTCTTCGCTGGCCAGCTGGCTGCGCGGTGGCGAACCGACTTCGGCGGCCGAGCAGGCGCCGCGCGGCCGCTTCAACCGCAGCCGCCTCGCCTTCTGGTTCGGTCTTGCGCTGCTGCTGTGCGCGAGCGCGATGCTCGAATGGTCGCGCCTGTACCGTCTCGAAGGCCACCTGCCGGGCGGTGCCGGCGGCGGCGCGATTGGTGCCCTGGTGGGGCCGGCCAGCGTGCGCTGGCTCGGCTTCACCGGCTCGGCGCTGGTCGCCATCGCCGGCGGCGTGATCGGTTCGGCGCTGGTGTTCCGCTTCTCTTGGAGCCTGATCGCCGAGCGCATCGGCGCACGCGCCTATTCGCTCTTCGAGTCGCGCCGCGAGAAGCGCGAGATGGCCGCCGACATCGCCATGGGCAAGCAGGCGGCCCGCGAGCGCGCCGAGGCCGACGAGCCCGCGTTCACGCGCGGCGGCGGTGCGTCGGACATCAGGGGAGGCGAGCCGTCCATGTCTTCCGCGTCGTCGGCCTTCGCGGACGACGATGACGAAATCCGCATCGAGCCGCGGCCCAAGCGCCGCGTCCCTTCGCCGCCCGTGCAGATCGAGCCCGCGATGACCGAGGTGCCCAAGAGCGATCGCGTCGTCAAGGAGCGCCAGAAGCCGCTCTTCAAGGAACTGCCCGACAGCAAGCTGCCGCAGGTCGACCTGCTCGATGCCGCCCAAGTGCGCCAGGAAACCGTCTCTTCCGACACGCTCGAGATGACCTCGCGCATGATCGAGAAGAAGCTCAAGGACTTCGGCGTCGAGGTGCGCGTGGTGCTCGCTTCGCCGGGCCCTGTCATCACGCGCTATGAAATCGAGCCCGCCACCGGCGTCAAGGGCTCGCAGATCGTCAATCTCGCGAAGGACCTCGCGCGTTCGCTCTCGCTGGTGTCCATCCGCGTGGTGGAGACCATCCCGGGCAAGAACTACATGGCGCTCGAACTGCCGAACGCCAAGCGCCAGTCGATCAAGCTCAGCGAAATCCTGGGCTCGCAGATCTACAACGAAGGCAAGTCGATGCTCACCATGGGCCTCGGCAAGGACATCATCGGCAACCCCGTGGTGGCCGACCTCGCGAAGATGCCGCACGTGCTGGTGGCCGGTACCACCGGCTCGGGCAAGTCGGTGGGTATCAACGCAATGATCCTTTCGCTGCTCTACAAGGCCGAGGCGCGCGACGTCCGCCTGCTCATGATCGACCCGAAGATGCTCGAAATGTCGGTCTACGAAGGCATTCCGCACCTGCTGGCGCCCGTGGTCACCGACATGCGCCAGGCGGCCCACGGCCTGAACTGGTGCGTGGCCGAGATGGAGCGCCGCTACAAGCTCATGAGCAAGCTGGGCGTGCGCAACCTGGCCGGCTACAACACCAAGATCGACGAAGCCAAGGCGCGCGAGGAGTTCATCTACAACCCCTTCAGCCTGACGCCGGACGATCCGGAACCGCTCAAGCGCGAACCGCACATCGTCGTGGTGATCGACGAACTGGCCGACCTGATGATGGTGGTCGGCAAGAAGATCGAAGAGCTGATCGCCCGCCTCGCGCAGAAGGCGCGCGCCGCGGGCATCCACCTGATCCTGGCCACGCAGCGCCCCAGCGTCGACGTGATCACCGGCCTCATCAAGGCCAACATCCCGACCCGCATCGCGTTCCAGGTGTCGAGCAAGATCGACAGCCGCACCATCCTCGACCAGATGGGCGCCGAAGCGCTGCTCGGCATGGGCGACATGCTCTACATGCCCAGCGGCACCGGCCTGCCGATCCGCGTGCACGGCGCCTTCGTGAGCGACGAGGAAGTGCACCGCGTGGTGGCCTACCTCAAGAGCCAGGGCGAGCCCGACTACATCGAGGGCGTGCTCGAAGGCGGCACGGTCGATGGCGACGGTGACGGCGACATGCTCGGCGGCGGCGATGCCGAGAAAGACCCGATGTACGACCAGGCGGTGGAAGTCGTGCTCAAGAACCGCAAGGCCAGTATCTCGCTCGTGCAGCGGCACCTGAAGATCGGCTACAACCGCGCGGCCCGCCTGGTCGAGGACATGGAAAAGGCCGGCTTGGTCAGCGCCATGAGCGGCAGCGGCCAGCGGGAAATCCTGGTGCCGGCGCGCGCGGCCGAATAATTCGCGGGGACGAACCGGTATTTCAGGTTACGGGCTGAAAGGAAATTTGCAAAAAGCCATCCGGCATTGCAAATCTTCATCAAGACCTACACCTGCCGCAATTCGCGGCGGTTAGGGTCGAAGTCGAGTGTCACGCTCCGTGGCACAGCCCAAAAGCTATTGCGAGGAATTCAAATTGAAATTGCGTCATTGGCTATTGATCGGCCTCATGTGTTCCGCCAACGCGTGGGCGGGCGGGCTCGAGAGCCTCGGAACCTTCGTGAAGACGGTCAAGTCCGGCCGTGCCGACTTCGCCCAGACCGTGACCGCGCCGTCGCGCGAAGGCCAGCCGGGCCGCACCAAGACTTCGACCGGCACCTTCGAATTCCAGCGCCCCGGCAAATTCAAGTTCGATTACCAGAAGCCCTTCGCGCAAAGCATCGTGGCCGACGGCAAGACGCTGTGGCTCTACGACGCCGACCTGAACCAGGTCACGCAGCGCGCACAGGCTCAGGCATTGGGCTCCACGCCCGCCGCGCTGATTGCCGCCGCGCCCGACCTGAAGGCGCTGCAGGCCGATTTCACGCTCGAGGCCATGCCCGACCGCGACGGCCTGCAATGGGTCAAGGCCACGCCTAAGAACAAGGACGGCCAGCTGCAGAGCGTGCAGGTGGGCTTCCAGGGCGATGCGCTCGCGGCGCTCGAGATTCTCGACAGCTTCGGCCAGCGTTCGGTGCTCAAGTTCAACAAGGTCGAAGTGAATCCGTCGCTGCCGGCCGGTGTGTTCGACTTCAAGGCACCCGCCGGTGCCGACGTCGTCAAGCAGTAAGCCAGGACGCACCACGGGTTTGGCCACCAGCGCGCATCAACCCCTCGCCGAGCGCCTGCGTCCGCGCACGCTCGGCGAAGTGATCGGCCAGCAGCATCTGCTGGGGCCGGGCATGTCGCTGCGCATCGCGTTCGAGTCGGGCCAGCCGCACTCGTGCATCCTCTGGGGACCGCCCGGCACCGGCAAGACGACCATCGCGCGGCTCATGGCCGATGCGTTCGACGCGCAGTTCCTCAGCATCAGCGCGGTGCTCGGCGGCGTGAAGGACATCCGCGAAGCGGTGGACCTTGCCACCGCAGCGCGCGACGGGCTCACGCAGCAGCGCACCATCGTCTTCGTCGACGAAGTGCACCGCTTCAACAAGAGCCAGCAGGACGCGTTCCTGCCGCACGTGGAGTCGGGCCTTTTCACTTTCATCGGCGCGACCACCGAGAACCCGTCGTTCGAGGTCAACTCCGCGCTGCTCTCGCGTGCCGCGGTGTACGTGCTGCAGTCGCTCGACGAAGGCGATCTCAAGCAGATCGTGGCGCGCGCGCAGGACATCCAGGCCGTGCCCGCCATCGACGCTGCAGCGGTCGACCGCCTCGTGGCCTATGCCGACGGCGATGCGCGCCGGCTGCTCAACACCCTCGAGACACTGGCCGTAGCGGCGCGCGCCGAGAAGCTCTCGAACATCTCCGACGAATGGCTGCTGCGTGTGCTGGGCGAGCGCATGCGGCGCTACGACAAGGGCGGCGAGCAGTTCTACGACACCATCAGCGCGCTGCACAAGTCCGTGCGCGGCAGCGACCCCGATGCCGCCCTCTACTGGTTCGTGCGCATGCTCGACGGCGGCGCCGACCCGCGCTACATGGCTCGCCGGCTGGTGCGCATGGCGAGCGAGGACATCGGCCTGGCCGACCCGCGCGCGCTGCGCCTCGCGCTCGACGCGGCCGAGGTCTACGAACGGCTGGGTACCCCCGAAGGCGAACTGGCGCTGGCCGAGTGCGTGGTCTACCTCGCGATCGCGCCCAAGTCGAACGCGGTCTACAAGGCCTACAACGCAGTGCGCGCCCTCGTGAAGAAGGACAGCACGCGCCCGGTGCCCATGCACCTGCGCAATGCACCCACCAAGCTCATGAAAGAGCTCGACTACGGCAAGGGTTACCGCTATGCGCACGACGAGGAGGGCGGTTTCGCCGCCGGCGAGCGCTACCTTCCCGACGGCCTGGAAGGCCAGGTCTTCTACGAGCCGGTCGACCGCGGACTCGAGATCCGCATCGGCGAGAAGCTCCGGGAGCTGCGTCGCCTGAACGCTGAAGGCAACGACTGATACGGTCTTGCAACATGCACGCAAGCCGTGCATGTACTCACGCGCATACAGCATGAGGTGAGCGGGTAAACCCCGGTCAACACGCACCAAATCAGCGCTGGCGCGTGACTACAATCCCGCCCACAAATCCGCCGGCGACACATGTTGGCTGGTTTTTTGCTTATCAAGCTGGGGGCGCCAAACCGGTGCCCCGGTGGGTGAATGGCACCCCGCAACGGTGCAACACATAGGGAACGCGATATGGACATTTTGCTGCAGCAGATCATCAACGGTCTGGTTCTCGGCAGCATGTATGCCTTGATAGCCTTGGGCTACACCATGGTGTACGGCATCATCAATCTGATCAACTTTGCGCACGGAGAAGTATTAATGGTGGGGGCTCTGACGAGCTGGACCATCATCGGCCTCATGAAGGACGGCATGCCCAACACACCGGGCTGGCTGGTTCTGCTCATTGCCCTGATCATTGCCTGCATCGTCGCGGCAACCCTCAATTTCGTGATCGAGAAAGTGGCCTACCGGCCGCTGCGCAACAGCCCCAAGCTCGCGCCGCTGATCACCGCCATCGGCATGTCGATCCTGCTGCAGACGCTGGCGATGATCATCTGGAAGCCGACCAACAAGGCCTATCCCAACCTGCTGCCGACCGACCCCATCCACGTGGGCGGCGCGGTGATCTCGCCCACGCAGGTGATGATCCTCAGCGTCACGGCGTTCTCGCTCGTGGTGCTCATGTGGCTGGTCAACTACACCAAGCTCGGCCGCGCGATGCGCGCCACCGCGGAGAACCCGCGCGTGGCCGCCCTCATGGGCATCCGCCCCGACATGGTCATCTCGGCCACCTTCATCATCGGCGCCGTGCTCGCGGCCATCGCGGGCGTGATGTACGCGTCGAACTACGGCATCGCGCAGCACGCGATGGGCTTCCTGCCCGGCCTCAAGGCCTTCACCGCGGCGGTGTTCGGCGGCATCGGCAACCTCGCGGGCGCGGTGGTCGGCGGCATCCTGCTGGGGCTCATCGAGGCCATCGGCTCGGGCTACATCGGCACCATCACCGGTGGCGTGCTGGGCAGCAACTACAGCGACATCTTCGCGTTCATCGTGCTGATCGTCATGCTCACCCTGCGTCCGTCGGGCCTGCTCGGCGAACGCGTGGCGGACCGTGCGTAAGGAGCGAGCCATGAAGAACAGCAAGAACCTCGCGCTCTACGTCATCGGCGCCATCGCCGTGCTCGCCCTGCCGCTGCTGCTGCAGATGCAGGGCAACGCATGGGTGCGCATCGCCGACATCGCTCTGCTCTACGTGCTGCTGGCACTGGGCCTGAACATCGTGGTCGGCTACGCCGGCCTGCTCGACCTGGGCTACGTGGCCTTCTTCGCGGTGGGCGCCTATCTCTTCGCGCTCATGGGCTCGTCTCACCTGACCGAGACCTTCCCGTGGTTCGCGCAGATGTTCCCGAACGGCATGCACACCTCGCTGCTGATCGTGATTCCGCTGGCGCTGGTGGTGGCCGCCGTGCTCGGCGTGCTGCTGGGCGCGCCCACGCTCAAGCTGCGCGGCGACTACCTCGCCATCGTCACGCTGGGCTTCGGCGAAATCATCCGCGTGTTCCTGAACAACCTGGACCAGCCTGTCAACATCACCAACGGGCCCAAGGGCATCACGGCCATCGACTCCATCAAGTTCTGGGGCCTCGACCTCGGCAAGGCATGGAAGTTCGACGGCTTCACGATCTCCTCGGTGTCGCTTTACTACTACCTGTTCCTGGCGCTCGTGGTCGCGACCGTGATCATCTCGCACCGCCTGCAGACCTCGCGCATCGGCCGCGCCTGGATGGCCATCCGCGAAGACGAGATCGCCGCCAAGGCCATGGGCATCAATACCCGCAACATGAAGCTGCTGGCCTTCGGCATGGGCGCGAGCTTCGGCGGCGTGTCGGGCGCGATGTTCGCGGCCTTCCAGGGCTTCGTGTCGCCCGAGTCCTTCAGCCTGATGGAGTCGGTGATGATCGTGGCGATGGTGGTGCTCGGCGGCATCGGGCATCTTCCCGGCGTGATCCTGGGCGCGGTGCTGCTGGCCGCGCTGCCCGAGGTGCTGCGCTACGTGGCCGGCCCGCTGCAGGCGGCCACCGACGGCCGCCTCGACGCATCCATCCTGCGCCAGCTGTTCATCGCGCTGGCCATGATCGTCATCATGCTGGTGCGCCCGCGCGGCCTGTGGCCGTCGCCGGAGCATGGCAAGTCCCTGACGAAGAAGGGCGGCGCCCCCGTCGACCCGACCCATGCGGCCGTGGCCCCGGGCTCGCTGCAGACCCATGCGCCGGGCATCGATACGCCCGCCGACGAGCTGCCCGGTGCGGCCTCGCGTCCCATGTCGATCAATCCGTGAACGCCGAAGGAGAAATCAACATGACGACGACCACGGACACCATCCTCGACGTACGCGGCATCTCCAAGCGCTTCGGCGGCTTGCAGGCGCTCTCGGACGTGGGCATCACCATCAAGCGCGGCCAGGTCTATGGGCTGATCGGCCCCAACGGCGCGGGCAAGACCACGTTCTTCAACGTGATCACCGGCCTGTACACGCCCGACAGCGGCACCTTCGAGCTCGCCGGCAAGCCCTACCAGCCGACGGCCGTGCACGAAGTGGCCAAGGCCGGCATTGCGCGCACCTTCCAGAACATCCGCCTCTTCGCCGAAATGACGGCGCTGGAGAACGTGATGGTCGGGCGCCACATCCGTACCCATTCGGGCGTGTTCGGCGCCATGCTGCGCACGGGCAGCTTCAAGGCCGAGGAGGCCGCCATCGCCAAGCGCGCGCAGGAGCTGCTCGACTACGTGGGCATCGGCAAGTTCGCCGACTACAAGGCGCGCACGCTGAGCTACGGCGACCAGCGCCGCCTGGAAATCGCGCGCGCCCTGGCCACCGATCCGCAGCTCATCGCGCTGGACGAGCCGGCCGCGGGCATGAACTCCACCGAGAAGGTGGCGCTGCGCGAGCTGATCGACCGCATCCGCCGCGACAACCGCACCATCCTCATCATCGAACACGACGTCAAGCTCATCATGGGCCTGTGCGACCGCGTCACCGTGCTGGACTACGGCAAGCAGATCGCCGAGGGAACGCCCTACGACGTGCAGAAGAACGAGAAGGTGATCGAGGCCTACCTCGGCACCGGAGGCCACTGAAATGACGACAGCAACGATGACGAGCGAACAAGACACCCTGGCCAGCGCCGCGCAGGCCAAGGCGGCCGGCAAGACGCTGCTGAAGGTCGGCGGCCTGAAGGTGGGCTACGGCGGCATCCAGGCCGTCAAGGGCGTGGACTTCGAGGTGCGCGAGGGAGAGCTGGTCTCGCTGATCGGCTCCAACGGCGCCGGCAAGACCACCACCATGAAGGCGATCACCGGCACGCTGCCGGCCGGGGCCGGCAACATCGAGTTCCTGGGCCGCAGCATCAAGGGCCGCGGCGCCTGGGACCTGGTGTCCGAGGGCCTGGTGATGGTGCCGGAAGGCCGTGGCGTGTTCACGCGCATGACCATCACCGAGAACCTGCAGATCGGCGCCTACATCCGCAAGGACAAGGCCGAGATCGCCAGCGACATGGAGCGCGTGTTCGTCACCTTCCCGCGCCTGCGCGAGCGCAAGGACCAGCTGGCCGGCACCATGTCCGGCGGCGAGCAGCAGATGCTGGCCATGGGCCGCGCGCTCATGGCGCGCCCCAAGGTGCTGCTGCTGGACGAACCGACCATGGGCCTGTCGCCGATCATGTGCGACAAGATCTTCGAGGTGGTGCAGACCGTGGCCTCGCAGGGCGTCACGATCCTGCTGGTGGAGCAGAACGCCAACCGCGCGCTGCAGCTGGCCGACCGCGGCTACGTGATGGAGTCGGGCCTGATCACCATGAGCGGCGAGGCCAAGGCCCTGCTGAGCGACCCGCGCGTGCGGGCCGCGTACCTGGGCGAATGAACAAGGGCCCCCGAGGGGGCGCCTTCAGTCGACCTTGGCGCCAGTCGCCTTGACCACGGCTTCGTACTTCGCCAGCTCGCTCTTCATGAACGCGCCGAACTGTTCCGGCGAGCTGGCCACCGGCTCCGCCAGCAGGCCGGCGAAGCGCGTCTTCGTTTCCGGCGCATTCAGCGCGGCGACGAACGCCTGATTCAGCTTCACGACCACGTCGTGCGGCGTGCCCGCAGGTGCCACCAGGCCCCACCACGTGTCGATGGAAAAGCCCTTGAGCGTGTCGGCGATGGGCGGTACCTCGGGCAGCGAGCTGCTGCGCTGCAGCGTCGTCACCGCAATCGCCTTCAGCTTGCCCGAGCGGATGTTCGGCGCGGCGGTGGCGAGGTTGTCGAAGTTGAAGTCGACCTGGCCCGAGATCAGCGCCAGCTGCGCCGGGCTGCCGCCGTTGTACGGAATGTGCACCGCGAAGATGCCCGCTTCCTTCTTGAACAGCTCGCCCGCCAGGTGCCCCGCGCTGCCGTTGCCGCCGCTGCCGTAGTTGAGCTTGGCGGGGTTGGCCTTGGCGTAGCGGATGAGGTCGGCCACGCTGTTAATGTTCAGGCGCTTCGCGGTGTCGGCGTTCATCACCAGCACGTTGGGCACGCGGACCATCTGGGTGATGGGCGCGAAGTCGGTCGCGGCGTTGAACGGGATCTTGTTGTAGAGCCACGGATTCACCGCGTTCGTGGCGGTGGCCGCGATGCCGATGGTCAGGCCGTCCGGCGGTGCCTTCGCCACGATGTCCGCGCCGATGTTGCCGCCCGCACCGGGCTTGTTGTCGATGATGACCGGGCCCAGCGTGTCCTTGACGCGTTCGGCCAGGATGCGCGCGGTGTTGTCGATCGGGCCGCCGGCCGCGTAGGGCACGACGAGGCGGATGGGGCGCTGCTGCTGCGCCATGGCCGTGCCGGTGCCCATCAGGGCGGTGGCACTTGCAAGGAGGGTGAGAAGGACGTGTCTCGTCTTCATGTTTCTTGTGTTGTCTTCAGGGAACGGCCTTGTCGGCCTCGGTGGTGAACGCGTCTGCAAAGAACTCTTCTTCGGGCAGCCCGGCCAGCGCCACGTAGTCGCGCTTGGCCGAATCCACCACGATGGGCGCGCCGCAGGCATAGACCTGGTGGCCCGACAGGTCGGCGAAGTCTTCCAGCACGGCCTGGTGGACGAAGCCGGTGCGGCCGGTCCAGTTGTCCTGCGGCGTGGCGTTGGAGATGACGGGCACGTAGCGCAGCTGGGGCATGTTGGGCATCTGCTCGCGCACCCAGGCGTCCATGTACAGTTCTTCGGGGCGGCGGCCGCCCCAGTAGAGCGACACGGGCCGCGAGATGCCCTTGAACTGCATGTGTTCCAGCAGCGCCTTGATGGGCGCGAAGCCGGTGCCCGAGGCCAGCAGGATGATCGGCTTGTCGGAGTCTTCGCGCAGGAAGAAGCTGCCGAAGGGGCCTTCGATGCGCAGGATTTCCTTTTCCTTCATAGAGCCGAACACGTGGTCGGTGAACTTGCCGCCCGGCAGGTGACGCAGGTGCAACTCGATGCCCGTGCCGGGCACGCCGACGGTGTGCGGCGCATTGGCCATCGAGTAGCTCCGGCGGGCGCCGTCGCGCAGGATGAATTCGACATACTGGCCCGCGTAGAACTGCAGCGGCTCGCCCGCCGGCAGCTGCAGGCGCAAGAGAATCACGTCGTGCGACTGGCGCGTGAGCCCCATCACCCGCACGGGCATCTTGCGGATCGGCAGCGCGCCGGCTTCCGTGACCTGGCGCGACTCGAGCACCACGTCGCTGGTGGCGTGGGCGCAGCAGGTCAGCACGAAGCCGGCCAGCTGTTCTTCGGCGCTCAGCGCCTTGCTCTGGTGGGAGCCGAGCGTGACCTCGCCCGAGAGCTTCTTGCATTTGCAGGAGCCGCAGGCGCCGTCCTTGCAGCCGTAGGGCAGGCCGATGCCTTGCCGGATGCCGGCCGCGAGGATGGTTTCATCGCCCTGCGCCACGAAATGGCGCCCGCTGGGCTCGACGGTGATGGAAAAGCCTGCCTCATGCGGCGCGGTAGCAGTCATCGGTATTCTTCGGGGGGTAATCTCCTGGGCGCTGCAAACAGCGCGGGAGCAACTGAATTGGGACAGGAACAGGATTTTGCCTTCAATCAATAGCCCCTCCGGCGCTCTGCCGGCGCGTTTCCGGCGCGAGCGCCTTCTCATCGTGGGCTGCGGCGACGTCGGCCAGCGTGTCGCGCGCGATCTTTCGGGCCGCATGCAACTGGTGGCGCTCACTTCCTCCAGGGACCGGGTGGCCGCCCTGCGGGCAGCCGGCGTGCGCCCGCTGGTGGGCAACCTGGACGACGCGGCCACCCTGCGCAGGCTGGCGGGCATCGCGACCCGGGTGCTGCACCTGGCGCCGCCTGCCCGCGACGGGGGCGCCGCCTGGTGGCGCGACCAGCGCACCACCGCGCTGGCTCGCGCGCTGCGGCTGCGCTCGGTGCCTTCGACCTTCGTCTACGGCTCTACCAGCGGCGTCTATGGCGACTGCGGCGGCGCACGCGTGAACGAAACCCGCGGGGTGCGGCCGGACACGCCCCGCTCGCACCGCCGCGTGGACGCCGAACGCGCCGTGCGATGGCTGGGCCGCAGTGCCGGCATCCGGGCCAGCATCCTGCGGATTCCCGGCATCTATGCGCCGGACCGCGAGAACGGCACGCCGCGCGCCCGCCTGCAGCGCGGCACCCCCGTGCTGCGGCACGAGGACGACGTCTACACCAACCATATCCACGCCGACGACCTGGCGCGAGCCTGCGAGGCCGCGCTGTTCCGCGGCAAGCCGCAGCGCATCGTGCATGCGTCGGACGACACCGAACTGAAGATGGGCGACTACATGGACCTGGCCGCCGACCTGTACGGCATGCCCCGCCCCCCGCGCGTGGCCCGCGGCGAGGCCGAGCGGCAGTTGCCGCTGCAGTTGCTGAGCTTCATGGGGGAATCGCGCCGGCTGGACAACACGCGGCTCAAGCGCGAACTGCGGGTGCGGCTGGCGCACCCGACGGTGCATACAGGCCTGATAGAGGCCAACGGGCAGTCGTAGTGGGAGAGGCCCATTCCAGGAACACCGAGGAACCGGCTTAGCCGGGCCTCAGGTGTTGCCCCCGGCAGGGGGAAGGCGAAGCGGACACGAAGTGCCGCGCAGCCTGGGGGCGAGCCAAAGTGTGGTGCCCGGGGCCGGAATCGAACCGGCACACCTTTCGGTGGGGGATTTTGAGTCCCCTGCGTCTACCAATTTCACCACCCGGGCAGGGTTCTGAACGAAGCCCAAAATTATGGCACAGTGGCTGCCATGAATTATCCGACGATCGAAGATGCCATCGGCAAGACCCCCCTGGTCGCCCTGCAACGCATCCATGCCGCAGAAAATGCCAAGCGTGGCAACGTGATTCTCGGCAAGCTGGAAGGCAACAATCCGGCAGGCTCGGTGAAAGACCGGCCGGCCCTCTCGATGATCAAGCGCGCCGAGGAGCGCGGTGAAATCAAGCCCGGCGACACGCTGATCGAAGCCACCTCCGGCAACACAGGCATCGCGCTGGCCATGGCCGCGGCCATCAAGGGTTACCGAATGGTGCTGATCATGCCGGAGGACCTCTCCGTCGAGCGTGCCCAGACCATGAAGGCTTTCGGCGCCGAACTGGTGCTCACGCCCAAGAGCGGCGGCATGGAATATGCGCGCGATCTCGCCGAGCAGATGGTCGCGCAGGGCAAGGGCCGGGTGCTCGACCAGTTCGCCAACCCCGACAACCCGCGCATCCACTATGAGACCACGGGCCCCGAGATCTGGGCCGACACCAAGGGCAAGGTCACCCACTTCGTGAGCGCGATGGGCACCACGGGCACCATCACCGGCGTTTCGCGCTTCCTGAAAGAGAAGAACCCCGCCATCCGCATCGTCGGCGCGCAACCGGCCGAAGGCTCGCGCATTCCGGGCATCCGCAAATGGCCGGCCGAATACATGCCGAAGATCTTCGATCCGAGCCGGGTCGACCAGGAAATCAGCGTGAGCCAGGACGACGCCGAAGAAATGTGCCGCCGCCTTGCGCGCGAAGAGGGCATCTTCGGCGGCATCTCGGCTGCCGGCGCGCTCTGGGCCGCACTCGAGGTGTCGAAGACGGTCGAGAACGCGACCATCGTGTTCGTGGTCTGCGACCGCGGCGACCGCTACCTCTCCACCGGCGTGTTCCCGGCCTGATCGTCTTCAGCCAACCCGCGTCCGCCTTGACCGAGGCGGCGCCATAAAAAGAAAAGAGACCCCATGCCCCATCCCAAGTTTTGCCAGGTCTGTGCCACGCCGCTCGAGTGGATCGCGCTGATGGAAGACGGCGGTCCCAAGGAGCGCCTGCGCTGCTCCAACTGCGGTCACACCCACTGGAACAACCCCACGCCCGTGCTCGCGGCCATCGTCGAGTACCGCGGCCAGGTGCTGCTGGCGCGCAATGCGGCATGGCCGGGCAAGATGTTCGCGCTGATCACCGGCTTCATGGAGGCCGGCGAGACGCCCGAGGAAGGCGTTGCGCGCGAGGTCAAGGAAGAAACCAACCTCGACGTCAGCGCCCTCAAGATCGTCGGCGCCTACGACTTCCAGCGCATGAACCAGGTCATCATCGCCTACCACGTGGTGGCCGACGGCGAGGTGAAGCTTTCGCCTGAACTGGTCGACTATCGCCTCTACGACCTGCCCGACCTGAAGTGCTGGCCGGCCGGCACCGGCTACGCGCTGGCCGACTGGCTGCGCACGCGCGGCCATGAGCCCGTGTTCTTCACCGCGGCGGAAAACGAAGAGCGCCGCCGAGGCCTGAACCTGCCGCCGGAACCCGAGGAGCGTGGAAGTGCAAGCTGACCGCGAGCTCGACACGCGCGGGCTGAACTGCCCGCTGCCCATCCTGAAGGCGAAGAAATCGCTCAACGAGATGACGAGCGGGCAGCTGCTGAAGGTGGTGTCGACCGACCCCGGGTCGATCCGCGACTTCCAGGCCTTCGCGCGCCAGACCGGCAACGAGCTGATGGAGCAGGAAACCGTCGGCACCGACTTCATCCACGTGCTCAAGCGCCGCTGAGGAAGCAAAAGAAAAGGGCCGCGAAAGCGGCCCTTTGCACAAGCGCGACGAGCGCTGTTACAGCTTCAGGCTCTTGAGGTATTCGCGGAACTCCGCGCCCACTTCAGGGTGGGCCAGCGCCAGCTCCACCGACGCCTGCAGGAAGCCTTCCTTGCTGCCGCAGTCGTAGCGGATGCCCTTGTACGAGTACGCGTACACCGATTCCTTCTTCATCAGCGCCGCGATGCCGTCGGTCAGCTGGATCTCGCCGCCCGCGCCCTTGGGCTGGTTGCGGATCTCGGCGAACACGCCTGGCGTCAGGATGTAGCGGCCGGCCACGCCCAGGCGCGAGGGCGCGTCTTCGGGCTTCGGCTTCTCGACCATGTGGCTGACCTTCACCAGGCCTTCCTCGATCGGGTCGCCGGCCACGATGCCGTAGCGCTTGACGTGCTCCAGCGGCACTTCCTGCACCGCCAGCAGCGAGCCGCCGAGGCGGGCGAAGGCCGCGGTCATTTGCGCCAGCACGGGTTCGCCGCCCTTGGGGCCGACCATCAGGTCGTCCGCCAGCAGCACGGCGAAGGGCTCGTTGCCCACCAGGTGCTCGGCGCACAGCACGGCATGGCCCAGGCCCAGCATGCGCGGCTGGCGCACGTAGGAGCAGGTCATGTCGTCGGGCATGACCGAGCGGGCGATGTTCAAAAGGGCGGTCTTGCCGCTGGCCTCGAGCTGGCTTTCGAGCTCGTAGGCGGTGTCGTAGTGGTCCTCGATGGCGCGCTTGTTGCGGCCGGTCACGAAGATCATGTCGCGGATGCCCGCGGCGTAGGCCTCTTCGACGGCGTACTGGATCAGCGGCTTGTCGACCACCGGCAGCATTTCCTTCGGCTGTGCCTTGGTGGCGGGCAGAAAGCGGGTGCCAAAGCCCGCAACGGGAAATACAGCCTTGCGGATACGTGTCGATGGTGTGGACATGGGCAGTTCGGCGTCGGTTCGTTGGAAGAAAGAAAGGGGGGGGGTCCCGGGAGTGGTCGCAGGAGCGGCAAGCAAGTGCCGAACCAGCATCCTAAACGCCCGGTATTTTGTCCGTCTGTCAGCCGAGGCGCACAAGCTGGTCGCGCAGGCGCTCCAGCGTGGCGGTGAAATCGGCCAGGCGCTTGCGCTCCTGCTCGATCACGGCCGGCGGCGCCTTGGCCACGAAGGCCTCGTTGCCGAGCTTGCCGTGCACCTTGGCGATCTCGCCCTCGATGCGAGCGATTTCCTTGCCGATGCGCAGCTTCTCGGCCGCCTTGTCGATTTCCATGTGCAGGCACAGGCGCGCGGCGCCAACCACCGCCACCGGCGCCGCTTCCGCGGCTGCCTGCCAGGAGGCCTCGTCGTCGAAGACCTTCACTTCCTTGAGCTTGGCCAGCGCCTGCAGCACGGGCGCCGCTTCGCGCAGGAAGGCAGCGCCCTCGGCGTCGTCGGCCACGGCGTACAGCGGCAGGCGCATCGCGGGCGACACGTTCATTTCGCCGCGCAGCGTGCGGCATGCGTCGACCAGGCTCTTCAGCCGCGCCACGTGAGCCTCGGCCGCCTCGTCGATCTTCTCCGGCTGGCTCTGCGGATACGCCGCCACCATGATCGACTCGCCCTCGCGCCCCGCGACCTTCGACACCTTCTGCCACAGTTCTTCCGTGATGAACGGAATCACCGGGTGCGCCAGGCGCAGCAGCGTTTCGAGCACGCGGATGAGCGTGCGGCGGGTGGCGCGCTTCTGCGCGTCGTCGCCGGTCTGGATCTGCACCTTGGCGATTTCGAGGTACCAGTCGCAGAACTCGTCCCAGGCGAACTGGTAGATCGTGTTGGCCACGTTGTCGAGGCGGTATTCCTCGAAGCCCTTGGTCACTTCGGCCTCGACGCGCTGCAGCTGCGACACGATCCAGTAGTCGGCGCGGCTGAACTTCAGGTAGCCGTGGGCCGGGCCGCCGACCTTGCAGTCTTCCTTGGTGTGCTCCAGCAGGCCGCAGTCCTGGCCTTCGCAGTTCATCAGCACGAAGCGCGTGGCGTTCCACAGTTTGTTGCAGAAGTTGCGATAGCCCTCGCAGCGCTTCGAGTCGAAGTTGATGCTGCGGCCCAGCGAGGCCAGCGACGCGAAGGTGAAGCGCAGCGCATCGGCGCCGAAGGCTGGAATGCCCTCCGGGAACTCCTTCTGCGTGTTCTTGCGCACCGTGGGCGCGGTCTCGGGCTTGCGCAGGCCCTGGCTGCGCTTGTCCAGCAGCTCGGGCAGCGCGATGCCGTCGATCAGGTCGACCGGGTCGAGCACGTTGCCCTCGGACTTGCTCATCTTCTTGCCCTGCGCGTCGCGCACCAGGCCGTGGATGTAGACGTCCTTGAACGGCACCTTGCCGGTGAAGTGCTTGGTCATCATGATCATCCGGGCGACCCAGAAGAAGATGATGTCGTAGCCCGTCACCAGCACGGTGGAGGGCAGGTACAGCTCCAGCTCCTTGGTCTTTTCGGGCCAGCCCAGCGAAGAGAAGGGCACCAGCGCCGACGAGTACCAGGTGTCCAGCACGTCCTCGTCGCGCGTCAGCTTCCTGCCGGGCGCCTTGGCCTGCGCGGCGGCTTCGTCCTCGGCCACGTACACGTTGCCTTCCTCGTCGTACCAGGCGGGAATCTGGTGGCCCCACCAGAGCTGGCGCGAGATGGTCCAGTCCTGGATGTTCTCCATCCAGTGGTTGTAGGTGTTGACCCAGTTCTCGGGCACGAAGCGCACCTCGCCCGACTTCACCACGTCGATGGCCTTCTGCGCGATCGACTGGCCGTCGGCGCCGGGGCGCGTCATGGCCACGTACCACTGGTCGGTGAGCATCGGCTCGACGATGGCGCCCGAGCGCGCGCAGCGCGGCACCATCAGCTTGTGCTTCTTCACCTCGACCAGCAGGCCCAGCGCGTCGAGGTCGGCCACCACGGCCTTGCGCGCCACGAAGCGGTCCATGCCGCGGTATTTTTCGGGCGCGTTGTCGTTGATGGTCGCGTCCAGCGTCAGCACGCCGATCATCTCGAGCTTGTGGCGCTGGCCGACCGCGTAGTCGTTGTAGTCATGGGCCGGCGTGACCTTGACCACGCCGGTGCCGAATTCCTTGTCCACGTAGTCGTCGGCAATGATCGGAATCAGCCGGCCCACCAGCGGCAGCTTCACGCGCTGGCCGATGAGATGCTTGTAGCGCTCGTCCTCGGGGTGGACCATCACGGCCGTGTCGCCGAGCATGGTCTCGGGCCGGGTGGTGGCCACGGTCAGCGCGCCGCTGCCGTCTTCCAGCGGGTACGACAGGTGCCAGAGGAAGCCGTCTTCCTCCTCGCTTTCGACCTCGAGGTCGCTCACCGACGTCTTGAGCACCGGGTCCCAGTTGCCCAGGCGCTTGCCGCGGTAGATGAGGCCTTCTTCGTACAGCTTCACGAAGGTGTGCATCACGACCTTCGACAGGTCGTCGTCCATCGTGAAGTACTCGCGGCTCCAGTCGACCGTGTCGCCCATGCGGCGCATCTGCTGCGTGATGGTGTTGCCCGACTTTTCCTTCCACTCCCACACGCGCGCCACGAAATTCTTGCGGCCGAGTTCGTGGCGGCTGATCTTCTGCTCCTGCAGCTGGCGCTCCACCACGATCTGCGTCGCGATGCCGGCATGGTCGGTGCCCGGCACCCACAGCGTGTTGGCGCCCTTCATGCGGTGGTAGCGCGTGAGGCTGTCCATGATCGTCTGGTTGAACGCATGGCCCATGTGCAGCGTGCCGGTCACGTTGGGCGGCGGCAGCTGGATCGCGAACGACTCGGCGCCTTCCCTGGGCTGCTGCGTGCCGCGGTAGCCCGCCTTGGCGTAGCCGCGCTTTTCCCATTCCGGGCCCCAGTGCGCCTCGATGGCGGCGGGTTCGAACGATTTCGACAGGCTGTCGAGGCCGGGTTGGGCGGGGGAGGTGGTGGGTTCGCTCATGGGGAATGCAAAACGGCACCCTCGGGTGCCGTCGTAACGAGGTGGGATTGCCGGTGATTTTACCGGCGCTGCCTCCGGTCACTTCGGCCACTCATAATTCCGGGATGCTGTTCCTGCTCTCCCCCGCGAAGTCGCTCGACTACGACACCCCGGTCCCCGCCGAAATCCCCGCCACCCAACCCCATTTCGAGTCCCCGCGCGGCCCCTCGGTCGAACTCATCAAGCTGCTGCGCGAGAAGTCGCCGCAGCAGATCTCCGAGCTGATGCACCTGTCGGACAAGCTCTCGGCGCTGAACGTGGCCCGCTACGAGGCCTGGTCGAGCAAGAGCACGCCCAGGAACGCCCGCCAGGCCGCCTTCGCCTTCGACGGCGACGTCTACGGCGGCCTGGACGCCCGCACGCTCACCCGGGCGCAGCTCGACTGGGCGCAGGACCACGTCTGCATCCTCAGCGGCCTCTACGGCCTGCTGCGCCCGCTCGACCTGCTGCAGCCCTACCGCCTCGAGATGGGCACCGCGCTGGCCAACCGCCACGGCAAGGATCTCTACGCCTTCTGGGGCTCGCGCATCGCCGAGCACCTGAACGAGCGGCTCGCGGCCGACCGCACGCCGGTGGTCGTCAACGTGGCCTCGCAGGAGTACTTCAAGTCGGTCGACAGGAAGGTGCTCAAGGCCCGTGTGGTCGAATGCGTGTTCGAGGAGTGGAAGGGCGACAGGTACAAGATCGTCAGCTTCTTCGCCAAGCGCGCCCGCGGCCTGCTGGCCCGATGGGCGGCGCAGCACAAGGCAGCGACGCCCAAGGCACTGGAAAAGTTCGACCTCGAGGGTTATGGTTTCGACGCTCAAGTGTCGACAGCCGAAAGGCTGGTGTTCAGGAGAAGGCTGGGATGACCCCCAGTCTTCGCGCACTTCGTGTCGCTTCCCCAACCCCCTTCCAAGGGGCAACACCGGCGGCCCGGCAAAGCCGGTTCCGCGGTGTTCCTGGCGCGAGCAGCGGTGGTTTCATGCGTCTTGAGTCTTGGCGCAACTTGGAGGTTTACTGAGATGTCGCAAGCGATCAGTCCGGAACTGCGCGAATGGCTGGTGGCCCAGCTCGCGGCCGGGCACTCGGTGCCGGCGCTTCGCGCGTCCATGCGCGCGGCCGGCTGGCATGACGCCGCCGCCGATACGGCACTGGCCCAGCTCGAAGCCGGTTTCCCCAACGTCGAGGTGGCGCTGCCGCCCGTGCGCACCGAAATGCCCGGCCCCGACCTCGACGGCGCGCCGCTGTACCTCGATGCCAGCGACCGCCGCGTGCAGGTGCTGCAGACCATGCGCCATCCGCGCGTGGTGGTGTTCGGCAACCTGCTGTCGGGCGAGGAATGCGAGGGCCTGATCGCCGCCGCGCGGGTGCGGCTGGCGCGCTCGCTCACCGTGGAAACGCGCACCGGCGGCGAGGTGCTCAACGTCGACCGCACCAGCGACGGCATGTTCTTCGAGCGCGGCGAGAACGAGATCGTCGCGCGCCTGGAGCAGCGCATCGCCATGCTGCTGCGCTGGCCGCTCGAGTTCGGCGAGGGCCTGCAAATACTGCGCTACGCCCCCGGCGCGCAGTACCGCCCGCACTACGACTACTTCGACCCCGGCGAGCCCGGCACGCCCACCATCCTCAAGCGCGGCGGCCAGCGCGTGGCCACGCTCGTCATGTACCTGCAGGAGCCCGAGGGCGGCGGCGCCACCACCTTCCCCGACGTGGGCCTCGAGGTGGCCCCGGTGCGCGGCACCGGCGTGTTCTTCAGCTACGACCGGCCCGACCCCGCCACCCGCACCCTGCACGGCGGCGCGCCGGTGCTGGCGGGCGAGAAGTGGGTCGCCACCAAGTGGCTGCGCGAGCGCGAGTTCAAGTAGGCAAAAAGGAACCGATGAAAGTCACTGCCAACGGGCTGCAGATCGAAGTCGACGACACCGGAGGCGAAGGGCGCCCCGTCATCCTGCTCATCATGGGCCTGGGCATGCAGCTGGTGGCATGGCCGAACGGCTTCGTGCAGCGGCTGGTGGACGCGGGCTTTCGCGTGGTGCGCCACGACAACCGCGACATCGGCCTGAGCCAGGGCTTCGACCACGCGGGCACCGGCAACGTGGTGTGGCAGACCATCCGCCACCGGCTCGGCCTCAAGGTGCGCTCGGCCTACACGCTGCAGGACATGGCGCTCGATTCGCTCGGCGTGCTCGACGCGCTGGGCATCGCGCGGGCGCACATCGTCGGCGCCTCGATGGGCGGCATGATCGCCCAGCGCATCGCCGCCTTCGCGCCACGGCGCAGCACCAGCCTCGTGAGCATCATGAGTTCCAGCGGCGCGCGCGGCCTGCCCGGGCCGCGCCGCGAGGTGACGGCCATGCTCATGCGCCGGCCCCTGGGCAAGAGCGAGGCCGAACTGGTGGCGCACAGCATCAGGCTGCTGCGGCTGATCCAGAGCCCCGCCTACCCGCAGACCGACCAGGAGCTGGCGGAGCGCCTGACCTTCAGCATGCGGCGTTCCTACCACCCGGCCGGCCTGATGCGGCAGATGCTCGCCATCGGCGCGGACGACGAGCGCCCCCAGGTGCTGCCACGCATCCAGTGCCCGGCGCTGGTGCTGCACGGCGACGCCGACGCGCTCGTGCCCATGGCCTGCGGCGAAGACACCGCCCGGCGCATTCCGGGCTCGCGTTTCGTTTCCGTACCCGGCATGGGCCACGACCTGCCGCCCGAGGTGTGCGCCATCCTCGCCAACCACATCGCACCGTTCGCGCACGCGGCCGAAGCCCGAGATCCAAAGCCATGAGCACAGACCACAACCCCAACACCCCCGAGCAATCGCAACTGGGCCGCGCCTCGGCCTACGCGGACCGCTACGACCCCTCGCTGCTGTTCCCCATCGCGCGCGCCACGCAGCGCGAGGCCATGGGCATCAGGTCCGGCGCCTTGCCCTTCTTCGGCGCCGACCTGTGGACCGCGTTCGAGGTGAGCTGGCTCAATGCGCGCGGCAAGCCGCAGCTGGCCATCGCGCACTTCACCATCCCGTGCGAGACGCCCAACATCATCGAAAGCAAGAGCTTCAAGCTCTATCTGAACAGCTTCAACAACAGCACCTTCGCCAGCATCGACGCCGTGCGCGAGCACCTGCGCACCGACCTCGCCGAGGCCGCCTGGCGCGGCAGCGACCAGTCGGGCGGCATCGGCGTGAAACTGCTCACGCCCGAGCTGTTCGACCGCGAACCGGTGCACGAGATCGACGGCCTCGACCTCGACCGGCTCGACATCGAGTGCACCCGCTACCAGCCCGCCCCCGATCTGCTGAGCAGCGACACCACGCAGGTGCACGTGAACGAAACCCTCACCAGCCGGCTGCTGAAGAGCAACTGCCTCGTCACCGGCCAGCCCGACTGGGGCAGCGTGCAGATCCGCTACAGCGGCCCGCCCATCGACCAGGCCGGGCTGCTCGCGTACATCGTGAGCTTTCGCAACCACAACGAATTCCACGAGCCCTGCGCCGAGCGCATGTTCACGGACATCTGGAGCCGCTGCAAGCCGACCAAGCTCGCGGTGTATGCGCGCTACACGCGGCGCGGCGGGCTGGACATCAACCCGTTCCGCACGAGCTGGCCGCAGGCGCTGCCGGCGAACATCCGTACCGCGCGGCAGTAGGCCGCAGGGGCCTTGCCGAAGCCCCTCTTCGGAAACCCGAAACCCGTGCCCGCCGCTCCTGTGGCATTCTGGATTTGCCCGCCGATTGCGCGGGCGAACATCCGGAGCACAGACAAGCATGGTTGAAGGAAAAGTGGTCGTCGTCACCGGCGCGGGCGGCGGCATCGGGCGCGACATCGCGCTGGCGATGGCGGCGCATGGCGCGAAGGTGGTGGTCAACGACATCGGCGCGGCGCTCGACGGCGAAGGCGGCAGCGCCGGCCCCGCGCAGCAGGTGGCCGACGAGATCCGCGCGGCCGGCGGGCAGGCCGTGCCCAACACCGACAACGTGGCCGATGCCGCCAGCGCCGCGCGCATCGTGCAATGCGCGCTCGACAGCTTCGGCCGCATCGACGCGGTGGTCAACAACGCGGGCATCCTGCGCGACCGCTTCTTCCACAAGATGTCGGTCGACGAGTGGGACTCGGTGCTCAAGGTGCATCTTTACGGCTCGTATTACGCGAGCCGCGCGGCCGCCACGCACTTCAAGGAGCAGAACTCGGGCGCGCTGGTGCACATGACCTCGACCTCGGGCCTCATCGGCAACTTCGGGCAGGCCAACTACTCGGCGGCCAAGCTCGGCATCGTCGCGCTGTCGAAGTCGATCGCGCTGGACATGCAGAAATTCAATGTGCGTTCCAACTGCATCGCGCCCTTTGCCTGGAGCCGCATGATCGGCGCCATTCCCACCGACACCGACGAGCAGCGCGCCCGCGTCGACAAGATCAAGCAGATGACGCCCGCCAAGGTCGCGCCGCTCGCGGTGTACCTGGCGAGCGATGCAGCCGGCGCGGTCAACGGGCAGATCTTCTCGGTGCGCAACAACGAGATCTCGCTCATCAGCCAGCCGCGCCCGGTGCGCTCCATCCACCGCTCCGAGGGCTGGACGCCGCAGAGCATCGCCGAGCACGCCATGCCCGCGATGCGTGCCAGCTTCTTCCCGCTGGACCGTTCGGCCGACGTGTTCAGCTGGGACCCGGTCTGAGGACAAACCCGCAGCAGTCCGGGCGCGGCTTCGGCTTCATTCGCCGGACAATGCGCGTTCCCTTCCTCCTTCGTGCCCGCGCCCGGTGAACCTGCACTTCGACCTGTTCGACCTGAAACTGTTCGTCTACGTGGCGGACGCGCACAGCCTCACGCGCGGTGCGGAGAAAGCCTGCATCTCGCTGGCCGCGGCCTCCACCCGCATCAAGCAGATGGAAGAGGCGGTGGGCGGCAAGCTGCTGCACCGCAGCGCGCAGGGCGTGACGCTCACTGCCGCCGGGCAGGCCGTGCTGTACCACGCCAAGCGCGTGATGCAGCAGATGGAGCACCTGCGCTGCGACATGCAGGACTTCGGCAAGGGCATCAAGGGCCATGTGCGGGTGTTCGCCAACACCACGTCGATCACCGAATACCTGCCGCAGAAGCTGGCCGGCTTCCTCACGCAGCATCCTGCCGTGCAGGTGGACCTGCGCGAATACCTGAGCGAGGAGATCGTGCGCGCGGTGGCCGACGGCGAGGCCGACATCGGCATCCTCGCGGGCGACGTGCACACCGGCGACTTCGACGCGCGCCCCTTCGGCAGCAACCAGCTCGTGCTGGTGGTGCCCACCACGCATCACCTGGCGGGCGCGCCCTCCGTGGCCTTCGCCGAAACGCTCGACGAGCAGCACGTGGGCCTGCACCACGGCAGCGCCATCCACCGCTTCCTGCAGCGCCGCGCCGAGCTCGCGGGCCGGGGCTTCAACCCGCGCATCCAGGTGAGCAGCTTCGAGGCCATCTGCCTGATGATCGAGGCGGGCGTGGGGGTGGGCGTGCTGCCGGCGTCGTCGGCGCAGCGCCTGTCGATGGCGATGCGCATCTCGACCGTGGCGCTCAGCGATGCCTGGGCCGAGCGCGAGCTGAAGCTGATCGCGCGCAACCGCGAGCAGCTGCCGGCTTCCGCGCGCGAGCTGTTCGACCACCTTGTTTCGCACTGAGGGCGCGCACGCCATGTCCGCCGACCTGAAGTCGCTGCGCCTGTTCGTGACCGTGGCCGACCACGGCAGCATCAGCGAAGGCGCCAAGCGCTGCCACATCGCGCTTGCGGCCGCCAGCAAGCGCATCTCCGACCTCGAGGCCCGCGCCAGGCTGCCGCTGCTGGTGCGCCATGCGCGCGGCGTCACGCTCACTTCGGCGGGGCATGGCCTGCTGCTGCATGCGCGCGCCGTGCTCTCGGCCATGGACCGCCTCGGCGCCGAGTTCGACGATTTCCAGAACGGCGTGGCGGGCGTGGTCAGCATCACGGCCAACGCGTCAACCATCGCGCAGTTCCTGCCGGCGCAGATCGGCTCCTTCCTGCGGCTGCACCCGGTGCTGAAGATCGACCTGCAGGAGCGCGCCAGCACCGAGGTGGTGAAGGCCGTGCAGGCGGGCCTGGCCGACATCGGCGTGATCGAGAGCCACACGCCCGCCGAAGGCCTCGAATGCCTGCCGTACCGCAACGACGAACTGGCCGTGGTGATCGCACGCGACCATCCTCTGGCCCGGCGCAAGCGCATCGGCGTGGAAGAGGTTCTGCGCTACGACCATATCGTGGTGCGCGAAGGCACCGCGCTGCACCGGGTGCTGCTGGCCGCCGCGCTGGAAGCGCAGGTGCCGCTGAAGGTGCGCATGCAGGTGGGCAGCTTCGACATGGTGTGCCGCATGGTGGAGCAGGGCGTGGGCATCGGCGTGCTGCCTTATGCGGCCATCCTGCCGCAGCTGCAGATACTGCGGCTGCGCTGCCTGAAGCTCGACGCGCCCTGGGCGCTGCGCCGGCACCTGCTGTGCGTGCGCAGGCAGCAGGACCTGACCGTGGCCGCGCGCTCCGTGCTCGAGCACCTCGGCCGGCCGGACTGAACGCGAGGGCGCGCCAGCCTTCGCGCCGCGCGAAGCCTCGCGCTCGCCAAAAACGAATTGTTCTCCCGTGGCCCGCGCGCAAAGATCGCGCAAACCAAAGGAGACACCCTTGAAGATCGTTCGCGTCAGCGCCACGCCGCTGAACATTCCCGTGACCATCGACGTGGTCGGCCTGAACAAGCAGACCTCGCTGTCGCTGTGCCTTACGGAGATCGAGACCGACACCGGCCTCGTCGGCCACGGCATGACCGCCATCACCGAGGAAGAAATCATCGCCGCCGCCGTGCGCGAAGTGGCCGGCCCCGCGCTGATCGGCGAAGACCCGATGGCCACCGAGCGCCTGTGGGAGAAGCTCTACTGGCTGCTCTCGCCGCGCGGCCAGACCGGCTATGCCAGCCACACCATCGCCGCGCTGGACATCGCGCTGTGGGACATCAAGGCCAGGGCGCTCGGCCAGCCGCTGTGGCGCCTGCTGGGCGGCGCGCGCGCCAGGGTGCCGGTGTACGCCACCTTCGGCTTCGGCTTCTTCGAGCGCGACCAGCTCGCCGCCGCCGCCAGGCTGTGGGTCTCCCAAGGCTTCCAGCGCCTGAAGATGACCGTCGGCAACCACGCGCTCGCGCGCCGCGACGAGCCACGCCCGCTCGACGAGGTCATCGCCGAGGACGTGCGCCGCGTGGCGGCCGTGCGCGAGGCCGTGGGCCCCGACGTGAAGCTGTACGTCGACGCCAACTGCGGCCTCGACCTGTTCCACGCCACCGAGCTGGCGCACCGCATCGAGCCCTACGGCATCAGCTTCTTCGAGGAGCCGCTCACGCAGAACGACGTGCGCCAGATGGCCCAGCTGCGCGCGCGCACCCGCATTCCGCTGGCCTGCGGCCAGAACGAGGGCCTGGCCTTCCGCTTCCGCGACCTGCTGGTGAACCAGGCCGCCGACGTGCTGCAGCCCAACGTGACCATCTCCGGCGGCTACTCGCAGGTGCTGAAGATCGCGGGCATGGCGCAGGCCTTCAACGTGCCCATCGACAACGGCGGCGCCTGGCCCTTCCACAACATGCACCTGCATGCGGGCGTGTCGAACGGCGGACTGGTCGAGTACCACTACGTTGCGGTGCAGATGCTCAAGCAGATCTTCGACGGCCTGCCGGTACCCGACCAGGGCTGGCTCACGCTGCCCGAGACGCCGGGCCTGGGCTTCGCTCCCAATGCCGACCGCGTGCGCGAGCTGGCGAAGCTGCCGACCTCGCACGGCAAGGGCAAGGCCTGAGCAGCCGGCCGGCGATTCAGACCAAGACAACGGAGACAAGATGAAAGCCAGACAAGCGAATCGACCCGAGCGCCGCCATGCACTGCGCGCGATGGCGGCCCTGGGCCTTGCGGGTGCCTTTGCCTTTGCGGCGCCCGTGGCCCGCGCCCAGAAATACCCCGACAAGCCGATCCGCCTCGTGGTCGGCTATTCGGCCGGCGGCGGCGTGGATGCGGTGGCCCGGCTGCTCGGCGTGCGCCTGTCGGCGGTGCTGGGCCAGCAGGTGCTGGTGGAGAACCGCACCGGCGCCACGGGGCTCATCGCGGCCGAGTTCGTCGCCAAGGCGCCGCCCGACGGGTACACGCTGATGATGGGCGACAGCGCCTTGCTCATCGCCAAGCTGCTGCAGCCGAAGATCGGCATCGATCCGCTCACCAGCTTCAAGCCGGTGGCGGGCGCCTTCATCTCGCCGCTGATGATCGTCGCCAACAACGACTTTCCCGCGAAGACGCCCGCGGAACTGGTGAAGGAGCTCAAGGCCAATGCATCGCGCTATTCGTATGCCACGTCGGGCGTCGGCACGGTGCAGCACCTGGGCTTCGAGATGCTCAAGCAATCCACCGGCAGTCCGGTGGTGCATGTGCCGTACCGCGGCGCCGCGCAGATCGTGCCGGACGTGATCGGCGGGCAGATTCCCCTTGGCGTGGTGAGCGCGACGGCAGGCATGGCGCAGGCCAAGGCGGGCAAGCTGCGCGCGGTGGCGCTGATGAACACGGCGAAGCTCGAAGGCGCGGAGAGCGTGCCGCCGCTGGCCGACGCGTTGCCGGGCTTCGACGTGGCGCCGCGCATCTTCGTGCTGGCGCCGGCTGGCACACCGAACGAAGTGGTCGAGCAGCTGTCGGCTGCGGTGAAGTCGGTGCTCGACACGCCGGAGGCCGGTGCTGCTGCCGCGGCGCAGGGCACGCTGCGTGCCTATTCAACGCCATCGCAGCTTGGGAAGGACATGGCTGCGGAGACTTCGCGGTGGAAGAAGATCATTTCTGACCAGCGCATCGTGGCTGAGGGGAACTGAGGTTTTTTTGTTCGGGGCTTGCTCACGCCGGCGGGGTACCTTGCTCCGCGAATGTCCCCCGGGGCTTCGCCCCTCCTCCTTTATTTCGCTGCGCAAGGTACCCCGCCAGCGTGAGCGCTCAGAGCACTTGTTGATCGGCTCGCACACGCCCCGAAAGACCCACAAACAAAACACGAAACACTGAAATGACAACACCCCACCTCGGCCTGATAGTCCCCCCCGCAGCCGGCGCAGTGCCGGTGGACGGCCCGCTGCTCTACGGCGAGCGCATCCGCTTCAGTGCCAAAGGCCTGGGCCTCGGAGAGATTTCCACGCGCGGCTATCTGGATGTCATCGACTCGGTGGTCGAGAAGGCCGTGGCGCTCAAGGAAGAGGGCGTGAGCGTGGTCTCGCTCATGGGCACATCGCTGAGCTTCTTCCGCGGCGCGGCCTTCAACCGGGAGCTCGAAGCCGAGATGACGCGCGCCACCGGATTGCCCTGCACCACCATGAGCAACGCCATCGTCGGTGCACTGCGTCACCTCGGCGTGCGGCGCGTGGCGGTGGCCACGGCGTACATCGATGAAGTCAACCAGCACCTGCGCAAGTACCTGGAGCAGAGCGACTTCGAGCCTCTCGCGCTCGAAGGCCTTTCCATCTCCGACGTGAAGGCCGTGGGCGAAGTGCCGACCCGGGTGCTGGTCGATTTGTGCCTGAAGGTGTTCGAAGCCCAGCCCGGCGCCGACGGCATCCTCATCTCGTGCGGCGGACTGGTCACGCTCGATGCCGTGCGCGAAGTCGAAGCCCGCCTGCGGGTGCCCGTGGTGTCGAGTTCGCCCGCCGGCTTCTGGGACCTCGTCGGCACCGCCGGGCTCGACCCGCGCGTGCCTGGCCAGGGGCGACTTTTCGCCTGAGCCGCTTCAGCCGATCAGCCAGCGCCCCACGCGCGGCGTATCGGCCAGCTTCCAGACCTGCTCGCACAGCGCCTTCGCCTCGTCGGCGGTGGCGCCTTCGCCGTAGTGCGCCAAGCGCTGCATCTTGTCCTCGATCTCCGCACGGTCCAGGCTGTTGCCGGGGTCGCCCTTTGGCTCGTCCACGCGGCCCTGCAGCCTGCGGCCGTCGGTGGTGTGGACGCTGACCTTCCCGATCCAGCGCGCCGGGTAGGCGGTGTCGACCTCTTCGTCGAGCTCCATCGTCACCTTCTCGCGGAAGGCCGAGACCTCGGGCGCGAGGAAGTCGCGGTCGAACTCGCCCAGGCCCGCGCGGCCGTGCACGGCGATCAGACCCAGCACCGTGCCCATCGAGAACTTGCCCTGGTGCACCGTGGCCGGCACATCGACGCGGCCCAGCACGTCGATGGCGCCCTGGTGCACGTGCGTGGTCACGCGCGACACGTCGGCGGGCTTCAGGTTGTTCTGCTGCATCACCTGCAGCAGCGCATCGGCGGCGGGGTGGGTGTGGCGGCAGGATGCGTGGTATTTGAAGGAGGTTTCGGCCAGCGTCCAGCGCGTGCCGAGGCCGTCGGTGAGCCTGGCCGGGTCGGCGTCGCTAGACATACCCACGCCCAGGCCTTGCGCACCTTCGAGGATCTTCGCCGCGCCGGTGAAGCCGTCCTGCGCGAGGTAGGCCGACATCAGCCCGCTGGCCGCCGCGTGCGCGCAGTGCAACTGCTTGGAGTCTGCCGCGTCGCGCAGGAACTCCCACACGCCGGCCGATTGCGTGCCGGCCGAGCCGAAGGCGTGCAGCATCTGCTGCGGCGTGAGGTTCAGCAGGCGGCCCACTGCAGCAGCCGCCGCGAGCGTGCCCGCGGTCGCCGTCGTGTGGAAGGTCTTGTAGTGCGAGCGGCCGAGGAACTCGCCGACGCGGATGCCGACTTCATACCCTGCGACCACGGCCGTGAGCAGCTGCGCGCCGCTCGCACCGAGGCTCTGCGCCACCGCGAGCGCGGGCGCGATGACGACGGCGGCCGGATGGAACACCGAGCCGTTGTGCACGTCGTCCTGCTCCACGAAGTGCGAGGCCGCCGCATTCACCAGCGCGGCGAACAGCGGCGAGCTGGTCTGGCGCGAAGTCAGTATTTCGCTGGGGCCTTCCGCGGGGCCCATCGTCCGGGCGAAGCGCTCGATGCTGCGTACGGGCCGCGCCGTGCGGGCCGCCAGCACCGAGCCCAGCCAGTCGAGCATCAGGTCCTCGGTGCGGCGCAGCACGGGGGCGGGAATGTCGGCGAACTGCAGTTCGGCCGCGAAAGTCGCGAGCACCTTGCTCGGATGGTCGACGGAGTTCATGGGAAGTCCTTCAGAACGAACGGGGCAGGCCCAGCATGTGCTCTGCAACATAGCTCAGGATCAGGTTCGTCGAGATCGGCGCCACCTGGTAAAGCCGTGTCTCTCGGAACTTGCGCTCGATGTCGTATTCGCACGCGAAGCCGAAGCCGCCATGGAACTGCAGGCAGGCATTGGCGGCCTCCCAGCTCGCCTTGGCCGCCAGGTACTTCGCCATGTTGGCCTGCGCGCCGCAGGGCTGGTGCGCATCGAACAGGCGGCAGGCCTCGTAGCGCATCAGGTTCGCGGCTTCCACTTCGATGAAGGCCTCGGCAATCGGAAACTGCACGCCCTGGTTCTGCCCGATGGGCCGGCCGAACACCACGCGTTCCTTGGTGTACTTCGTCACGCGGTCGATGAACCAGTAGCCGTCGCCGATGCACTCGGCGGCAATCAAGGTGCGCTCGGCGTTGAGCCCGTCCAGGATGTACTTGAAGCCCTGGCCTTCCTCGCCGATCAGGTTCTCGGCCGGGATCTCGAGGTTCTCGAAGAACAGCTCGTTGGTCTCGTGGTTCACCATGTTCAGGATGGGCTGCACCGTGAGCCCCTTGCCGATGGCCTCGCGCAGGTCGACGATGAAGATCGACATGCCCTCGGACTTCTTCTTCACGTCCGCCAGCGGCGTGGTGCGCGCCAGCAGGATCATCAGGTCGGAGTGCTGGATGCGCGAGATCCACACCTTCTGGCCGTTGACGACGTAGCGGTCGCCCTTCTTCACGGCGGTGGTCTTGATCTTGGTGGTGTCGGTGCCGGTGGTGGGCTCGGTCACGCCCATCGACTGCAGGCGCAGTTCGCCGTTGGCGATCTTCGGCAGGTAGTTGCGCTTCTGCGCCTCGCTGCCGTGCCGCAGCAGCGTGCCCATGTTGTACATCTGGCCATGGCAGGCGCCGGAGTTGCCGCCGCAGCGGTTGATCTCTTCCATGATGACCGAGGCTTCGGTCAGGCCCAGGCCGGAGCCGCCGTACTCCTGCGGAATCAGCGCCGCCATCCAGCCGGCCTTGGTGAGCGCATCGACGAATTCGGCGGGGTAGCCGCGCGCCTCGTCGATCTTGCGGAAGTAGGCATCGGGAAACTGCGCGCACAGGTCGCGCACGGCGTCGCGGATGTCGGGGTAGTTCTTGTCGTTGGCGTTGTTCATCGTTCTTTGCTCAGTCCTGGCGCGGGCCGCCGGCTTCCTTCTCCACGCGTTGCCAGATCTCCACCGCCATCGGGTCGTCGATCTCTTCCAGGATATGGCCCACGAGGCCGATGGCGCGCGCCATCACGCCGAAGCCGCGAATGATCTTCCAGGGAAAACCGAACTCCGCCGCGATCGCGCCGATGGCACCTGTGGCGTTGATCGGCAGCGACTTGCCCGACACCCGCTCGGCTTCTTCCTGCACCGCCTGCATCAGCGCGACATAGTGGCTGGAGAGCCCGTTCTCCGCCGCGATCTGGAACAGGCGCGGCGTGCGCGGGTCGATGGGCTTGTGCAGCGGATGGCCCAGGCCCGGCACGATCTGCTTGCGCGCGCGGTGGTCGGCCACGATGTCCTTCGCCATGTCGGCGAGCGGGCGCGTGGGTTTCTCGCCGAAGGGGATTGCTTCGTAGAGCATCCTGGCCGCGCCTTCGGTGCTGCCGACGAACACCGTGCCCAGTCCGCAGAGCCCGGCTGCCACGGCGGCCTGCAGCGCTTCGGGAGCGCCCGCATAGGTAAGGCGCGCCGCCAGGGCGCTGGGCGTGATGCCGTGCTCCACCAGCGTGACGACGATGGCATTGAAGGTCACCGACTCCTGGGGCGTCGGGATGCGCCCGGTCAGCTCCAGGAAGGCCATGTCGCCCAGGTTGAGGTGGCCGAGGATTTCCGAAGGCAGGTCGCGCCCGCGCACGGTGATCCTGTCGGGCGTGCTGTGGCCCAGCTCCGTATGCAGGGATTTCTTGATCTTGGTGGTCATGCGCCGAATCTAGCCCCGCCTCGCGCGGGGTGGCTCTCTGAATGCGAAACCCTCCCTTCGGCAAATGCAAATGCTCGGCGGCGGGGTCTTCGGGCACGCTGCGGCGATGGACCTTGAATCACTTTCGGCGGTGCGCGAATCGGCGCTCGACTACTTCGTTCGCAGCCGCGCCACCCAGCGGCGGCGCCAGCGCATGGAACAACCGGATGCCGACGAGGCCGAAGGCTGGCGCGACATCGCCGCCCTGGGCTGGCCCGGCATGCTGGCGCCCGAATCGGCCGGCGGCCTCGCGCTGGGGCTGGCCGGTGCGGCGGAAATTCTGCGCGCGGCCGGCGAGCACGCGGCGCCGGAGCCATTGCTGGCCGTGGCTGGCCTCGGCGCGCTGCTGCTGTCGGCGCTGCACACCCCGCGCGCCGATACGCTGCTGGCCGAACTGGTCGCGGGCCGCAGCCTGCCGGCGCTGGCGTGGCAGGAGAGCGCGGGCGACCTCAGCGCGGTGCCGCTGGCCTGCGGCTGCGAAGCGTTGGCGGGCGATGCCGGCGGCGTGCTGCTGCAGGGCGAAAAGCTCATGGTGCTGCCCGGCGCCGCCGCCAGCGGCTGGCTGGTGTCGGCGCGTGGCGAAGACGACGCGGTGCTGCTGTGGGTGCCGCGCGGCACCGTGGGCGTGAGCGAAACGCCGGTGCCGCTGGTCGACGGCAGCCAGGCGTCGAACCTGCGCTTCGAGCACGTCAGGCTGCCGGCCGACGCTGTGCTGGCCGAGGGCCCGGCCGCGCAGGAGGCGCTGCGCCGGGCGCTCGCGGGCGGGCAGATCCTGCAGTCGGCCGAGCTGCTGGGCGCGGGGCAGGCCATGCTCGCGCAGACGCTGGCCTACCTGCGCACGCGCTCGCAGTTCGGCAAGCCCATCGGCAGCTTCCAGGCGCTGCAGCACCGCTGCGTCGACATGTTCATCCACCTCGAAGTGGCGAAGGCGACGCTGGACGAGGTGCTGGCGCAGGCGGGGCAGGAACCGACGGCAGAGCGCATGGAGGCCGAGGCCAGCCGCGTCAATGCGCGCTGCACGGCGGCCGCGCTGCAGGCCTCGCGCGCATCGGTGCAGCTGCATGGCGCCATCGGCTACACGCAGGAATGCGACCTGAGCCTGTTCTACAAGCGCGTGCTGTGCCTGTCGGCCTGGCTGGGCAATGCCAGCGCGCACCGGCACCGGCATGCATCGCTGTCGCGCGATGCGGAGGCGGCAGCGGGCACTGCGCAGTGGCAGGGCGGATTCCCCCGCACCGCCGACTGGGCGGCGTTGCCCGAGGCCGACTTCCGCCGCATGGTGCGCGCCTTCCTGCAGCAGCGCTATCCGCAGCAGCTTCGCTACCTGTCGCACCGCGCGCGATGGAGCGAGATGCGCGAGTGGTATCTCACGCTGTCGGCGCAAGGCTGGATCGCGCCCGCATGGCCGCAGGCGCACGGCGGCATGGGTCTGCCGGCCGACAAGCTCATCGCGTGGATCGAGGAGCTGGAGCAGCACGGCGTGGCGCGCGCGCCCGACCAGGGCATCGTGATGATCGGCCCGCTGCTCATACAGCACGGCACGCCCGAACAGCAGCAGCGCTTTCTGCCGCGCATCCTCAGCGGCGAGCATGTGTGGTGCCAGGGTTACTCGGAGCCCAATGCCGGTTCGGACCTCGCGGGCCTGCGCACCGAGGCGATGCCGGCGCGCGACGCGCAGGGCGAGCACTTCGTGGTCAACGGCCAGAAGATCTGGACCACGCTCGCGCAGGACGCCAACCACATCTTCATGCTGGTGCGCACCGACAAGGACGCGCGCAAGCAGGAGGGCATCAGCTTCCTGCTGTGCGACCTGCGCACGCCGGGCATCACCATCCGGCCGATCCGCACGCTGGCCGGCGAGCCGGAGTTCTGCGAGGTGTTCTTCGACAACGTGCGCGTGCCGGCGGAAAACCTGGTCGGCAGGCTGCACGGCGGGTGGACCATTGCGAAGGCGTTGCTGGGCTTCGAGCGCATCTTCCTGGGCAGCCCCAAGCAGTCGCAGTACGCGCTGGGGCAGCTTGCGCGGCTGGCGCAGGCGCGGCGGCTGTTTGCCGACCCGGTGTTCGCGCAGCGCTTCGCGGCGCTGCGGCTCGACGTGCTCGACCTGTCGGCGGCGTACACGGGCTTCGCGAACATCGTGCGGGCCGGAAAGCCGCTGCCCGCTTCGGTGTCGCTGCTGAAGATCTGGGCCAGCGAGACCTATCACCGCATCGGCGCGCTGCTGGTCGAGGCGGCCGAAGAGCAGGGCGCCGTGGCCGGCGACCAGGTGCTCGACGGGCAGAGCTTCAACGTGCTCTCGCCGCTCATCGGTTCGACGGCCGCAATGATCTACGGCGGCACCAACGAGATACAGCGCAACATCCTCGCGCGGCAAGTCCTCGATTTGCCTGCATGAGGCTCGCCCCCAGTCTTCGCGCACTTCGTGTCGCTTCGCCAACCCCCTACCGGGGGCAACACCTGCGGCCCGGCAAAGCCGGTTCCGCGGTGTTTCACGAAAGAACAGTCCTGCCTGGCTTTCGAGCCTGACTTGTAGATCAACAACAGGAGACAACGCTCATGACATCGACTCACTTCTCGCGCCGCCAACTCATGGCCGGGCTGGCCGGCGGCGCGGCACTCGGCGCACTGCCGCACCGCGCCTTCGCGCAGCAGCCATTGCCGCCGCTCATCAAGCTGGTGGTCGGCTATTCGGCCGGCGGCCCGGTGGATGGGGCCGCGCGCCTGCTCGCGCCGGCGCTGAGCCAGGCGCTGGGCACGCAGGTGATCGTGGACAACCGGCCCGGCGCGAGCGGCTCGCTCGGCGGCGACGCGGTGGCCAAGGCCGCGGCCGACGGCACGATGCTGTTCTTCGGCGCGAGCCCGACCATCACCATCAACCCCAACGTGCAGCGGCACATGGCGTTCGACCCGATGAAGGACCTCGTGCCCATCGCGCCGCTGGTGGACTACACCAACGTGCTCGTCATCAACAACGACGTGCCGGTGCGCAGCGTGGCCGAGCTGCTCGAATATGCGAAAGCGCGGCCAGGCAAGGTGTTCTACGGCTCGGCGGGCGTGGGCGCCTCGAACCACCTGAGCGGCGCGCTGCTCGAGAAGATGGCCGGCGTGCAGCTCACCCATGTGCCGTACAAGGGCAGCGCACCCGCGCTGGCCGACGTGATGGCGGGCACGGTGACGATGATGTTCGACATCATCGCGACCTCCAAGCCCTTCATCCAGTCCGGCAAGGTGCGCGCGCTGGCCGTCACCTCGCGCCAGCGCAACCGCATGCTGCCGGAGGTGCCGACCATGATCGAGTCGGGCGTGGCGGGCTACGACGTGGGCGGCTGGTTCGGCCTGTACGGCCCGGCGCGCATGGACCCGGCACTGGTCGTGCGCATGAATGTCGCCGCGCAGAAGATGCTGGCGCGCGAAGACATCGCGAGCCGCCTGCGCGAGCAGGGCTACGACGTGTGGTCCGGCGCGGCCGACCTGCTCGCTACCAAGGGCAAGTCGGACCGGCAGCTCTGGGCCACCGCGTCCAAGGGCATCGAGGCGGAATAGGCGATGCGGCAATCACGCATTCACGAGCTGCTGGAGGCCCGCGCGGCACGCACGCCGGAGGCAGTCTTTCTTTTCGAGCCCGGCGCCACGACCACCTACGCGGCGCTGCAGGCAATGGCCGAAACCGCCACGCAAGACCTGCTGGACGCCGGCGTGCGTCCGACCGACCGCGTGGTGCTGGTGGCCGAGAACTGCGCCGCGCACATCGCGCTTCTGATGGCGTGCAGCCGCATCGGCGCATGGTCTTGCGGCGTGAATGCGCGCATGTCGCCGGGCGAGATCGCGGCGATCGTGGAACGGGCGGACGCGCGCCTTTGCTGCTTCACCACAAGCGCTTCGCAGGCGGCCGAACAGCACGCCCGGCGCGCCGGTGCGGTGCCGTCCTCGCTTGCGGGCGTGATGCGCTCGGCAACGCGCGAAGAAGCGCGCACCGAGCCCGACCCGGCCCTGGCCGACACCGCCGCCATCATCTTCACCTCCGGCACTTCGGGCACGCCGAAGGGTGTGATGGTCTCGCACCGCGGGCTGCTGCACTTCGGGCGGGTGTCGGCTGGCGTGAGGGCGCTGAGCGAACGCGACCGTGCCTACGCCTTCCTGCCGATGACGCACATCTTCGGCATCGGCACCGTGCTGATGGCCGCGCTCACCGGCGGCGCTTCGCTGGTGCTGCGCGGCAGCTTCTCGCCGGCCGACATGCTGCAGGCGCTGGCGCACGAGCAGGTGTCCAACCTGCTCGGGCCGCCGACCATGTACGCGCGCCTGCTGGCCCACATCGACAGCGAGCGCGTGGTGCCGCGCTTTCCGCATCTGCGCTACGTGTACACCGGTTCGGCTCCGCTCGACCCCGCGCTCAAGCAGCGCGTGGAGCGGCTGTTCGGCCAGCCGCTGCACTACGGCTACGGGCTCTCGGAGTACGCGGGCTCGGTGTTCCTCACGCGCACGGAAGCCCCGCGTTCGGACACGGCGGCCGGCCATGCGGTGGAGGGCGGCGAGGCCCGCATCGTGTCGATCGAGGGGCGCGACGTGCCGCAAGGCGACACCGGCGAGATCTGGCTGCGCGGCCCGGGCCTCATGCTCGGCTATTTCCGCGACGCGGCCGCCACCGCGCAGGTGATGCGCCCCGGCGGCTGGTACGCCACCGGCGACCTCGGGCGCTTCGGCCCCGACGGCGCGCTGTTCGTGGTCGGCCGACTCAAGGAAATGATCATCCGCTCGGGCTTCAATGTCTATCCGGCGGAGGTCGAGGCGGTCATCGGCCGTTTCGGCGGCGTGCACCTGTGCGCGGTGGTCGGCGTGCCAGAGGCGGATGGCAACGAGCAGGTGGTCGCCTTCGTGGAGCTGGAGCCGGGTGCGGTGCTCGATGAGGCGGCGCTGCGCGCACACCTGGCGGAGCACCTGTCGCCCTACAAGCGCCCCACCCGCATCGAGGTGATCGATACCATGCCGACCACCCCCAACGGCAAGCTGCTCAAGCGCGAACTGCAGGCGCGGCTGCGCGCAGCGTAGGCAGGTGTGCCGCCGGGCGCTTCGCGTTTTCCTGCAAGCGGGTGCGCCGCAGTCCTTCCACGCGCCTCCGGGGCGCGCCGCATCGTGGTTCCTTCTACAAAGGAAATCACCATGGCCGATGACTTGAGCAAGCGCGGGCCGCCAGACGCCGCCCGCATCAACGTGAACGAGGCGCACGAAGTGCGCTACTGGACCCAGACGCTGGGCGTGACCGAAGCGCAGTTGCGCTCGGCCATCGCCGCCGCCGGTGTGCTGGTGAAGGACGTGCGCACCTACCTGGGCAAGCCCTGAGGCTCGTAGGCTCGCTCCTACACCCGGCGCGGTAGCCGGGCACGATACTTGTTACTCCCTCTCGTTTCAGGAAGTACCCGTGACCGTGCCGATGAACCCCACGCCTCTGGCAGCCGCGCAATGAAGTCTTCTCCCAGTGCGCGCAGCTGGATCGCCGCAGGCGTGCGCCACGAACTTCTCACCCGGGCCCTGCCCGCCCTGCGGCACGACATGGCGGCGCCGGTCTCGGTGATCCGCATGGCGCTGCTGATGCTCAAGCGGCAGGTCAGCGCAGCCACCGTCGATGCCGCCGCCTGCGAAGAGCGCGTGGCGCTGATCGACAACCAGGTGGCCGAACTGGTCGGTGCCATCCGCTCGCTGCGCGACTGGGAACTGGCGACCACCGACGACGGCATCGCCCGCAGCGCGCTGGTGGCGCAATGCACGACCTTGATGCGCGCGGCCTTCGACCTGCACGGCGTGACGCTCGACATCGACCCCGCGCTCGAACCGAGCGAGGACGAGCAACGCTGGCCCGCGGCGGCGGCCTTGCGCTATCTGTTCCTCGGCGTGCTGGGCTACCTGCACGACAGTGCCGACGAAGCCGGCACGATCCGCGTGCAGGCCGAAGGCGCCAATGCGCTGCGGCTTTCTGCAATGCCGCGCGAAGCGGGCGCCACCGACGCCGTGCTCGATGCGCATCGTGCGCCGCGCGCGCTGGCCATCGATGCCGTCGCGCTGCAGAACCTGGCGGAAGACCTGGGTTACGTCGTCGCCGTGGACGGCGACAGCGTGCGCTTCGCGCTCGCCACCGCGGCCTGAACCTTCCTGCCGCCTCGGCGGCTGTCGCCCGCCGCAGCACGCGCCTGCGCTTGCCGGTGCGTGCGCAGGAAGGCCTGCAGCCGGCGTTCGGCCGCATAGAGCCCGCGTGAAGGCCGCGCGGTCTTGCGGCCCGCGATCTTCTCGAACAGCGCGGTGGCGGCGTCTTCATCGTTGTCCGACAGCGCGCTGCCCAGCGCCAGCACGGCCGGGTGCACATAGGCCTTCTTGCAGACCGCCGGCGTGTTGCCGAGCTGCTTGGCGACTGCCGCGAGGATGTCCTTGGCGCGGTAGCGGGTGCCGTCCGTCGCGCTGCGCCCCGGCTCGCAGGCCAGCCGGGTGAGCTCCAGGGCCTGCACCGTGCCGTGCCAGGTGCGGAAGTCCTTGGCGGTGAAGCGTTCGCCGGGCGAGGCTTCGGCAAGATAGTCGTTCACGTCGGTGGACGACACGCTGTGCAGCTCGCCGTCTTCGCCCGCGTACTGGAACAGGGCCTGCCCGGGCAACTGCTGGCACTGCCGCACCACCTTGGCCACGCGCGGGTCTTCCAGCCTGGCCTCGTGCATCACGCCGCTCTTGCCCTTGAAGCGCAGCCGCAGCGCGGTGCCGTGCACGTCCACATGGCGGTTGCGCAGCGTGGTGAGGCCGTAGGAGCCGTTGCTGCTTGCGTACTCCTCGTTGCCGATGCGCAGCAGGGTGGTGTCGAGCAGGCGCACCAGCGCCGCCAGCACCTGGCTGCGGTCGGGCGCCTTGTTTTTCCTGTCGGCCTGCAGGTCGCGCGCCACGCGGGCACGGATGCGCGGCAGCGCGAGCGCGAAGGCTTCGAGCCGCTCGAACTTGGTCTCGTCCTTCATCACGCGCCAGTCGGCGTGGTAGCGGTACTGCTTGCGCCCGCGCGCGTCGATGCCGGTGGCCTGCAGGTGGCCGTTGGGCAGCGGGCAGATCCAGACCTGGGTGTAGGCCGGCGGAATGGCCAGCATGCGGATGCGCGAGATTTCGTCCACGTCGCGCAGCCATTGGCCCTTGGCGTCGCGGTAGCGAAAGCGCGTGCCGTGCTTCAGGCGGCGAATGCCCGGCATGTCGGGGTTCACGTAGACCAGCCCGTTGGCGATGGGCGTGGGCTTCGACGGTGGCCGCGCGGACGGCTGCGACACGGGAGAGGTGGAAAGAACAGTGGCCGGCATGGGGTTTGCGTGGTGGTACGCACCGTTTTTGCCAGCGCCGACAATCACGGCCTGTAGGACGCCGCAAATGCGGGCCGTCTGTTCTTTCCCTCATCGAGCTTCTCCATGTCTTCTCGCCCTTCGTCCTTCCGTACCCGCTGGCTCCTGCTGCCGGCAACCGCGCTGCTTGCCGCGGGCTGCGCTTCCACTTCTACCTCCACCGCCGTGCCGGCCACGGCTTCCGCACCGCCCGTGAAGGTCAAGGTGTTCGTCGCCGCCATGTTCGAGATCGGCCAGAACACGGGCGACCGTGCCGGCGAGTTCCAGCACTGGTACGAGCGCTACTGGAAAGACGCCAAGCCCATCGCCGTGCCCGGCGCGCTGCAGCCCGTGTACTGCAACACCGACGGCGTGTGCGGCGCGGTGCTGGGCATGGGCAAGGTCAACTCCTCGTCGTCGATGCAGGCGATCCTGCTGAACCCGCGGCTGGATTTTTCGCAGGCCTACTACGTCATCTCCGGCGTGGCCGGCACGCCGCCCTCGCGCGGCACCATCGGCGAAGTGAACTGGGGCACCTGGCTGGTCGACTACGACCTGGGCCACCGCTGGGCGCCTGAAGAAAACAAGCCCGGCGAACCGACCTTCATGCCGCGCAAGGGCTACGAGGAATACCGCCGCTTCCAGCTCAACCCCGACCTCGTGCGCTGGGCCATGAGGCTGTCGGCCGACACGCCGCTGAAAGACTCCGAGTCGGCGCGCAAGTACCGCCTGCGCTACCCCGACGCGGCGGCCCGCCGCGCGCCCTTCGTCGGCACCGGCACCCACATGACGGGCGACACCTTCTTCCACGGCCCGGGCATGTCGAAGCAGGCGCAGTACATCGCCAAGCTCTACGGCGCGGACGACTACGTCATCACCGAGATGGAGGCCGCCGCCATCACGCTGGTCATCAAGCGCACCCACGGCACCGACCGCGTGATGAGCCTGCGCGGCGCGGTCAACTTCGACCAGGGCAACCCGAAGGAAACCACGCTGCAGCACCTGGACCCCGCCCCCGGCGAAACGGCCGGCGGCTTTGCGGAGACGGTGGAGAACGTCGAGCGCGTGGGCAGCCGCGTGGTCGACCACATCGTGGCCAACTGGCCGCAGTGGCAGGGCGGCGTGCCCAGGCCCTGAGCCTGCCTGGTCAGGGCCGCGCCGGCTGCAGGTGCCAGGTCACGGTGAAGTCGAAGGGTGTCCAGCGGCTCACCGTGACGCCCGCCTGCCGCAGGCCGCGGCCGATCCAGGTGTTGCAGGTCTCGAAGAGGTTGTAGGCGCCCTCGGCTTCGTAGAAGGCGTCCTGGCTGTCGTAGTGCGCGCCCGCGATGGCTTGCGCCGGCCCCGGCGGCAGGCTCGCACGCACATGGCCGACGAGCTGCGCGTACCGGGCCTGCGACAGCGGCAGCTCGAAGGCGCCGCGGCCCAGTTGCCCGCGCCGCAGGTAGCTCACGTGCAGCAGCGAGCGGTTGCCGCCCGACAGCGCCCCGAAGGCGCGCGAGACCGTCAGGTCGCCCCAGGTGGGTGTGTTCAGGTAGAACTCGCGGTCGCCCCAGCCGATGGCGATGTACTCGGCATCGGGCGGCGGCGCCTTGAAGTCTTTCAGCGGGAACACCTGCAGCCAGTCGATGGTGGCCGAGCGGACCGGGAACACGTAGTCGGTGTGCACGCCGTTGCTCAGCACCCAGGCCTGTACGTCGGCGGGTGCATCGCCCGCCGGCTTCGCGCCGTTGGCCGGCCAGAACACCAGCGCGCACGCGACCGCGACATACAGCCCGACCAGCGAGGCCAGCCCCAGCAGTGTGAATGCTGTGTTCCGGAGCCAGCGTTTCAGCATGGTGGTGGCGCCCGTCAGAAGAGAGAGGCCGTGGTCGCCACCGGCTCCGAGGCCGCGCGCTGCGCGCTGCCGGCAGGCGCCAGCGCCTCGGGGCTGCCGGCCTTGGCCAGCGCGCCCACGCGCACGCCCAGCAGCCGCAGCGGGCGTTCGAGCGGCACGCGCTTCAGGCACTGGCCGCCGGTCTGGCGGATGGTCTTGGCGTCGGCGGTGAAGTGGCCGATGGTCTGGTCGCGCGTGGCGATCTTGAAGTCGTCATAACGCAGCTTGATGCCGATGGTCTTGCCCACGTAGCCCTTGCGCTGCAGGTCGGCGGCCACCTGCTCGCACAGCCTGGTGAAGATCGCGCCCAGTTCGGCGCGGTTGCGCACGGCGTGCAGGTCGCGGTCGAAGGTGGTCTCGCGGCTCATCGACACGGGCTCGCTCTCGGTCACCACCGGGCGGTCGTCGCGGCCCCAGGCCACCTCGTGCATCCAGGCGCCGGTGGCCTTGCCGAAGTTGGCGATGAGCCAGTCGCGGTCGCGCGCCGCGAGCTGGCCCACGGTCTCGATGCCGAAGCGCTTGAGCTTCTCGTCGGCCTTGGGGCCGATGCCGTTCACCTTGCGGCAGGGCAGCGGCCAGATGCGCGATTCGAGGTCGTCTTCATAAACCACCGAGATGCCGTTGGGCTTGTTGAATTCGCTCGCCATCTTGGCGATGAGCTTGTTGGGCGCCACGCCGATGGAGCAGGTGAGCCCGGTCTCGCTGAAGATGGCCTTCTGCAGCAGCCGCGCCAGCGAGCGCCCGCCGTCGCGCTGGCCGCCGGGCACGTCGGTGAAGTCGATGTACACCTCGTCCACGCCGCGGTCTTCCATGAGCGGCGCGACTTCGAGGATGACCTGCTTGAAGGCGCGCGAGAAGCGCCGGTATTCGTCGAAGTCCACCGGCAGGATGATGGCCTGCGGGCACAGCTTGGCGGCCTTCATGAGCCCCATGGCCGAGCCGACGCCGAACTGGCGCGCGGGGTAGGTGGCGGTGGTGATCACGCCGCGGCCGGTGTAGTCCTTGAGCCTTGGAAAAGAGTCGACCGGAATGTCGGCCAGGGTGCCGCCCTCGGGCAGGTCGCGGATGGCCTCGTCCACCCGCCGCCGGCCGCCGCCGATCACCACGGGCAGGCCCTTGAGCTGCGGGTAGCGCAGCAGCTCGACGGACGCATAGAAGGCGTCCATGTCGAGGTGGGCGATGCGGCGGATTCGCGGGGCTGACGGGGGCTGGGAACTCACGGCAACGATTGTCTCGCGGGTGGGACTGTCTTGCCTGTTGAGGGGCGCTTTTGGGGGCACTTTCAGGGCGTGTGCACAGGCCGCCGGGTACTCCCCTCCGCGAATGTCCCCCGGCCTTCGGCCTCCTCCTTTATTTCGCTGCGGGGAGCACCCGGCGGCCTGTGCACGATGGACGCAGCGCTTGTGCGAGCCGATCAACCGGTGCTCTGAACGCTCACGTCGGCGGGGTGCCTTGCGCAGCGAAATAAAGGAGGAGGGCGAAGCCCGGGGGACATTCGCGGAGCAAGGCACCCCGTCGGCGTGAGCGCCGCCCTGAAAAACCGTCAGCGCGTCTCGACGGTCCTGAGCAACGGCGACTCGAACATCGCCACCGGAGAGATCACCGGCTCGTCCATCGGCACCTTGTCGCCGTAGCGCTCGCGCATCTTGGCGCGCACCGCCGGGTCCGTCAGGTTGAATTCGCGGATCTTCTGCAGTTCGCCGATGCGCACGCCCAGCGCACGCTGGTAGAGCTTCCATACGAGTTCGGAGCAGTAGATGCGCTGGTCCGACCATTCGAACGTCAGGTCGTAAGGGCGGCCCTCGAAATCGGCGGTGCGGGCGCGCAGCGTGGCCACTGCGCCCGGCGTCAGCAGCCGGTCGGCATCGCGCAGCCGCTTGACCACGTAGTGGCCGCCATTGCCGCGTGCGGTCCATTGTGCGAGCGGCGTGTAGCGCACCGTCGACACCGCCTCGAACACGTAGGGCTTGCCGCCCCGCATCAGCACGATGCCCATGTGGCTGTAGCGCGAGCCGGTGGCACGCTGCACTGCCACGCTCTGCGCCGAGCGCGAGGTGTGGAAGACGATGTCGCCGTCTTTCAGCGCGGCTGCGGCATGGCCGGCGCCGCAGAAGAAAACGGACAGGAGCAGCGCGAGCGCCGCGGGGAGCTTTGTCATGGTGCCCGGCATTGTCCGGCATGCATCGGCGGCCAATTTTCTTCGGCCATGACGAAGGGACAAGGCTTGCGCACCGCAGCATGCCGGTCCATCATCCGCGCCATGCAAACCGTTGCCTCCATTCTCTGGCGCAGGCTCGACGCACCGGGTCACGACGCCTGCCGCCTCGAACGCAATGCCTCGGCCTGGCAACTCGACGGTGCCGCCGTGTTCCGCATGGAAGACGGCCGCATCGGCCAGCTGCACTACCGCGTGCGCTGCGACCTGCACTGGCACACCCAATGGGGCACCGTGCGCGGCTGGCTCGGCGGCTCGGCCATCGACCTGTCGATCACGCGAGACGCGCGCGGCCACTGGAAGCTCAACGACGAAGCCGTGACCGACATGTCGCATTGCGTCGATCTGGACCTGGGCTTCACGCCCGCCACCAACTTGCTGCAGCTGCGGCGGCTCAACCTCGAGAAGGGCGAGAGTGCCGATGCCCCGGCCGCGTGGCTGGACCTGGACGGCGGCGTGCTGAGCGAACTGGCGCAGCGCTACGAGCGGCGCGGCGAAGCCGAGTACGCCTACGAGGCAAGGCGCTTCGACTACAGCGCGGTGCTGGTCGCCACGCCCGACGGCTTCGTGAAGGACTATCCGCGTCTCTGGGCCGAAGGCTGAACGGCGCGGCCTCTGCCGCGCTCAGTCGAACTGCGAACGGTCGCCGGCCACCAGCTCGCGGTTGCGCCGCCGGTCGATGGCGATCTCGCGCGCGAAATCTTCTGTGCTGCCGCCGGCCGGCAGGTTGTAGGCCTCGCGCAGCCGCGCACGCACGCCGTCGCTGCGCAGCACGCGGTTGATCTCGGCGTTGAGCCGCTGCACCACCGCTGGCGGCGTGCGCGCCGGCGCGAAGATGCCGAAGAGCGAATCGCGGTTCGCCTTCTCGAAGCCCAGTTCCGCCAGCGTCGGCACCTCGGCCAGGGCCTCGATGCGCGCGGGCGCGCCCACCGCCAGCGGCTGGAAGCGGCCGCCCTCGATGTACTGCAGCTGTTGCGCGGCCACGTTGGTGGACAGCACCTCGAACTGCCCGCTGAGCGCATCGTTGAGTTGCGGGCCGCCGCCCTGGTAGGGGATGTGCGTGATGTCGGTGCGGCTTTGCATGCGCACCTGCGCCAGCACCATGTGGCCGATGGTGGCCACGCCCGATGTGGCCCAGCGCACCGCGCCCGGCCGGCTGCGCGCCTGTGCGATCAGCGCGCCGAAGCCGCGCCCCGCGAAGGCCGGCGTGCCGACCACCAGCACCGGCGTGCGCATCACGCTGGCCACGGGCACGAAGGCGTGCTGCGGGTCGTAGGGCACGCGCGCCAGCAGCGGATGCAGCGTGAGCGGGCTGATGGCCGAGAAAGCCAGCGTGCAGCCGTCGGGCGCCGAACGCGCGAGCGCGTCCATGCCCAGGCTGCCGCCCGCGCCGGGGCGGTTTTCGATCAGCACCGGCGCGCCGATCGCCTGTGCGAGCGGTTCGGCCAGCACGCGGGCCGTGCCGTCGCTCACGCCGCCGGGCGGGTACACCACGATCAGCCGCACCGCGCGTTGCGGCCAGGCAGGAGGGGCCGCGCGCAGCAGGCCCGGCGCCGCGCAGGCAGCGGCGAGCAAGGCGCCCGCACCCTGCGCGAAGCGGCGTCTTGCCTGCGCGCTCATGGCGCCGACGGGTGGTTGCCGGCGTGCTCGCCTGCCAGCTTGCGCAGCAGCGCCGCGAAATGCTGCGCGGGCAGGTTGTCTTCTTCCGCGCGCGACACCAGCGTGAGCGGCGCGTCGAGCTGGCCGCCGTCGGCCAGCCGCATGTAGGCGATGGCGTGCGCGTGCACGCCGGTCATCGAGGCGGGCACCACCGACACGCCCACGCCCGCGGCCACGAGGTTCAGGTTGGTCATCATGCGATCGACTTCGGCCACCACGCGCGGGCGCAGCCCCTTGGCGTGGCACAGCGCGAGCAGCTCGGCATAGAGGCCGGGAGCACCCGGACGCCGCACGAGGATGATGCCTTCCTCGCACAGCCTGGCAAGCGGCAGCGGGCGCGAAGCCTTGGGGCGGGCGAGGGCAAAGCGATGGTCGCTGGGCATGGCCACCAGCACCGGTTCGCGCAGCATCGTCTCGAACACCAGCCCCTCGGGCCGGGCCACCGGCACGCGCAGCAGGCCGCAGTGCAGCCGCCCGGCGGCCAGAGCCTCGGTGAGCTCGGCGGCGTTGTCCTCGCGCAGCTGCAGTTCCACCAGGGGGTAGGCGCGGCGGAATGCGCGCAGCGCCTCGGGCATGAAGCGGTGCGCCGCCGCCGAACTGGTGAAGCCGACCGCCAGCGTGCCGGCCTGGCCCTTGGCCACGCGGGCCATGCGCTGCTTCATGGACTCCATGTCCTGCAGCATGCGCAGCGCCTCGGCCTGGAACAGCCGGCCCGCGTCGGTGAGCGCCACGCCGCGCGGGTGGCGGCGGAACAGCGGCATGCCCAGCTCGCGTTCCAGCGCCTTGATCTGCAGGCTCAGCGGCGGCTGCTGGATGCCGAGCTGCTCGGCCGCGCGCGTCATGTGGCCGGTGCCCGCGACGGCCACGAAGTAGCGAAGTGCCCTTATGTCCATATGTTTTTGGTATTGAAAGTGCCTTTTTATTTTATTTGACCCTAAGTCACACCGAATCTATCGTCCGGCCGCCCATTCAAGAACAAGCGGCCCGACGAGGCCGCATGCCGGAGACAAACCCATGCGCACAACGCGCCCTGCATCGATGATTCGTGCCGTCCTGTATGCGATCGGCCTTTCGCTGGTTTCGCTGATCCTTGCCGCCTGCGGTGGTGGTGGCGGAGGAGGAGGGGGCGGCGGTGTCGGCCTGCTGCCCGCCACGCCCCCGGCAAGCGGCAACAACCCGCCCTCCAACGATCCGCCGGACAACCAGCCACCCGCGCCGGTGCAACCGGTGGTTGCCTGCGCCGACCTGAACGGCAAGAGCCTGCCTGCCACGCTGATCAGCCTCCCCACCCAGGGCGCCACCGTCACCAGCGCCACGCCGGTGGCCGCGGGCGATGCGGGCAACACGCTCGGCGACTACTGCCGCGTGCGCGGCACCATCCAGCCGGTCGACCCGAGCGCCTCGGTCATCAACTTCGCGGTGAACCTGCCGGAGAAGTGGAACCAGAAGACCATCCACTTCGGCGGCGGCGGTTTCGACGGCGTGCTCATCGACGGCACCGAGGTCATCCGCTTCGGCCCCGCCGGCAAGCCCGCGCCGCTGGCGCTGGGCTACGCCACCTACGGCGACGACTCCGGCCATCAGTCGAGCAGCATCACCGACGGCAGGTTCGCGGCCAACGACGAGCAGCTCGCCAACTACGGCGGCAATTCGCTCAAGAAGACGCGCGACGTGGCGCAGGCGCTGGTGTTCGCGCGCTATGCGGTGAAGCCGAAGCACGCCTACTTCCTGGGCACCTCGACCGGCGGGCGCGATGCGCTCAGCTACATCCAGCGCTGGCCCGAGGACTACGACGGCGTGATCGCCAACGAACCCGCGCTCAACTACACCGGCACGCGGCTGTCGAACGTGGCCGTGGGCCGCGCGCTCTACAACAACGGCGGCGCGGGCTGGATGAACGTGGCCAAGACGCTGCTGGTGCAGAGGACCGTGATGCAGGCCTGCGACAAGCTCGACGGCGCGGCCGACAACATCGTGAGCAACGTCGAAAGTTGCCGCCTGCTCAATGCGCAGATCATTGCCTCGCTGCGCTGCAGCGGCGGCGCCGATACGGGCGACACCTGCCTGTCGGACGCGCAGATCGCCACCGTGCACGCCATCGAGTCGCCGCTGGACTTCACCACCTATTCGCTGGCCAACGGCGTGAAGCGCGCGGGCGGCTACAACCTGCTCGAAGGCGCGCTGGTGGCGGGCCCCTACACCACGCGTGATCTCGGCACGCGCAAGGTGCCGGGCAATCCGGCCACGTCGTCCGATGCGAACATGTACGTCACCGGCGACCAGTGGGTGAAGTTCTTCGTCACGCGCATCGCGGGCTTCGACACGCTGACCTTCGACCCGCTGGACCCGGGCAGCCATGCCGCGCGCGTGGCCGAGGTGTCGAACCTCACCGACGCGACCAACCCGAACCTCGCGCCCTTCTTCGCGCACGGCGGCCGGCTCATCATGCTGCACGGCCTGGCCGACGAGGTGATCAGCCCCAACTCGACCATCGACTACTACAGGCAGCTCATCGCCACGGTGGGCCAGGCGTCGGTCGACCAGAACGTGCGCTTCTACACCGTGCCCGGCATGGGCCACGGCACCGGCAGCTTCATTCCCAACTGGGATTCGCTGGCGGCGCTCGAAGGCTGGGTGGAGGCCGGGCTCGCACCCGCCACCGGCGTGGCGGTGGATGCGGTGGCCGGCACCTACGGCCGCACGCGTCCGCTGTGCCAGTTCCCGTCGTGGCCCAAGTACCGTGGCAGCGGCAGCCTCGACGCGGCCGTCAACTACAGCTGCGTGACCGAAGTCGGCGACCCGCTGGCCTGCCCGAACCTGCCCGCCTCCGTGACCAGCTACAAAGGCGGCAACAGCTTCGGCGAGGAACTTCGCGTGCAGATCGACCCGGCCACCATGGCCTACACCGTGACCATCGACGCAAGCCTGCAGCGCGCCGCCGGCACCCAGCGCACCGGCTCGCTGGTGTCGGAAGGCAGCTGCAGCTATGCCAGCGCCGAGAGCGGGGCGGTGTTCAGCTTCGGCGCCGGCGGCGTGCTGTCGGGCGGCGTGAACGCGCCGAGCGGCGGAGGCTTCGCGCCGCTGCTGGCATTCCAGAACAGCTTCTCGGCCGCGCCGGTGTCGGGCGACTTCAAGCCGGTGGCGAACGTCTTCAATGCGGTGGGCGTGCAGCAGGGCGCCGGCAGCGCCAATGCCTTCGCTTCGTCGGTGCGGCTGCGCAACGCGGGCACCTTCCAGTACTGCCGCGACCCGGTCTCGGGCGGCTTCATGGTCTACGACGCCAACTGCACGCAGACCGAGAAGGGCTACGTCGCCTACAACACCGCGCGCGCCGCCTTCGACCTCTTCACCACTTCGCCCACCGGCGGTGCCGTGACCACCGGCGGCACGCTCACCGGCTCGATGGTGATCGGCCTCGTCAACGGCGCTGCCGTGCCGCTGCACCTGGTGCGCGAGTCGGCCACCAGCGTCGGCATGCGCGTGCATGGCCTGCAGCAGAGCCTTGCCGCCGGCGTTGCCGACGGCAGCTATGCGCTGGTCAGCGTCAAGGGCGAGAACCACGATGCCACGGTGGCCGGCGGCAACCTTGGCCTCGGCGGTGCGACCGCGGGGCTGAGCTACGACACGCCGGTGCCCGGCGTGGCGCAGGCCGATGCGGGCCGACCGGGCAATTTCATCTTCAACAGCGGCGTCCTCGGTTTCGTCTCCAGCCCGGGGACGAACGCGGCGCTCGAATTCGGAGTACGCCATTGAACAAACGACTCTTCTGCCTCGCGGCATTCGCGCTGATCGGCGCGGCGCCGATGCTTTCCGCCCACGCGGCGCCCACCGGGCCCCAGGCGGCTGCCTGCCCGTCGCCGGTGCCGGAGGCCACCCGCTGCTATACCGGTGAGGACGGCACGGGCGCCCTCTACTGGATCGCCATTCCGGGCGGCTGGGCGAACAACGCGAACCGCGTGCTCGTGATGCACGCCCACGGCGGCCCCGAGACCGGTCCGCCCAAGCTCGAGCGCAGCGAGGAAGACCTCAAGCGCTGGGCCGTCACCGTGAAGGCCGGCTATGCCTGGGCCGGCGCCACCTACCGGCGCGGCGGCTACGGCGTGACCATGGCCGCCGAAGACACCGAGCGGCTGCGCCAGATCTTCGTGCGCCACTTCGGCCAGCCGCATCGCACGCTGCTGCACGGGCAGAGCTACGGCGCGGGCGTGGCGGCGAAGGCGGCCGAACTGTATGCGCCCGCGGGTGGAGCGAAGAGCCCCTACGACGGGCTGATGCTCACCAGCGGCGTGCTCGGCGGCGGCAACAGCGCCTACGACTTCCGGCTCGACCTGCGCGTGGTGTACCAGTACGTCTGCCACAACCATCCGAAGCCCGACGAGCCGCAGTACCCGCTGTGGATGGGCCTGCCGCTCGACTCGAAGCTCACCCGCGCCGACCTTGCCGCGCGCGTGAAGGAATGCACCGGCGTCGGCCTGCCCGCCGCGCAGCGCACGCCCGAGCAGGCCGCGCGCCTGAAGACCATTCTTTCGGTCGTGAAGATCCAGGAGCGCTCGCTGCTCGGCCACCTGACGTGGGCCACCTGGCTGTTCCAGGACCTGGTGCAGAAGCGGCTCGGCGGGCGCAACCCCTTCGGCAACATCGGCGCGGTCTACAGCGGCTCGGCCGACGATGCGGCGCTCAATGCCGGCGTGCTGCGCTACGCGGCCGACCCGCAGGCCAAGGGCGCGCTGGCGGCCGACAGCCAGCCCACAGGGCGCACTTCGCTGCCGACCGTGGGCCTGCATGCGATAGACGACCCCACGGCATTCGTCGAGCTGGAGAACGCGTACCGCCGCATCCGCGACGCGGCCGGCACCGGCAGCCTGCTGGTGCAGAGCTTCAGCAGCGAGCGCGAGCACAGCTATCTGAGCGATTCGGAATACCCGGCGCTCTTTGCCGCGCTGCTCGACTGGATCGACAAGGGCGAGAAGCCCACGCCCGAAGGCCTCGCGCAGCGGTGCAGGGCATTGATGCCGCGCTTCGACACCGACGGCAGGAACGGCTGCCATATCCAGCCGCAATGGCAGCCGCCCGCGCTCGAAAGCCGCGTGCCTTCGCGCGCGCCCTGAATTTCTTTTTTTGACAACGCAACGGAGACTTCATGAAAAAACTGTTCGCCCTCGCGGCGATCGCCATTGCCGCCGGCGCGCATGCGCAGGACTTCCCGGCCGGCAAGTCGATCACCATCGTCGTGCCCTTCGCGGCCGGCGGCCCGACCGACCGCGTCGCGCGCGACCTGGCCGAGGCGCTGCGCAAGCCGCTGGGCGGCGGCACTGTGATCATCGACAACGTGCCCGGCGCCGGCAGTTCCATCGGCGCGGCCAAGGTGGCACGCGCCACGCCCGACGGCTACACGCTGCTGCTCAACCACATCGCGATGGCCACCGTGCCGAGCCTGGTGCGCAACCTGCCGTTCAAGGTGGAGAGCGACTTCGAATACCTGGGCATCGTCAACGACGTGCCGATGACGCTCATCTCCAAGCCGAGCATCCCCGCCACCAACTACAAGGAGCTGACGAGCTGGATCGCGGCCAACAAGGGCAAGATCAACATCGGCAATGCCGGCGTGGGTTCGGCCTCGCACCTGTGCGGGCTGCTTTACCAGAGCGCCACCAAGACCGAAATGACCGCTGTTCCCTACAAGGGCACCGCACCGGCCATCACCGACCTGATCGGCGGGCAGATCGACCTGCTGTGCGACCAGACCACCAACACCACGCCGCAGATCCAGTCCGGCAAGGTCAAGGCCTTTGCCGTGACCACCTCCAGGCGGCTCGCGCTGCCGGCGCTGAAAGACCTGCCCACGCTCGACGAGGCCGGCCTGAAGAACTTCCAGGTCACGATCTGGCACGGCCTGTATGCGCCCAAGGGCACGCCCGCGCCGGTGCTGAAGAAGCTGAGCGATGCGGTGAAGACCGCGCTGAAAGACCCCGACTTCATCCACCGCGAAGAACTGCTGGGCGCCGTGGTGGCGGCCGACGGGCGCATCGAGCCCGCGGGCCACAAGAAGTTCGTGACCGAAGAAATCGCCAAGTGGACGCCGATCATCAAGGCGGCCGGCGTGTACGCCGAATAGCCGTACCGCGCCGCGCTTCAGCGATGGGCGCAGGTGCCGGTCAGGGCACGGATGCCTGCGTTTCCCCCGTCCATCGCGCATGCGATGCGCTCAGGTGATGAAGCATCGCCGCCACGGCGGCTTGAGGGTCCCGCGCCTCCAGCGCGCGGTAGATGGCCTCGTGCTCGGCGAACGCGGCCTTCCAGGCTTGCGAGTCTTCGGTGCTTGCGCTCATGCGCGACGAGATCGGGCTGTGCCGCCCGTCGAACAGCTCTCCCACGAGCCGCACAAGGACGGAGTTCTCCGTCATCTCCGCAATGGCGAGGTGAAAACGCCGGTCGTTCTCTAGCTGCGACCGGCCGTGGAGGCCGTCCTGGCGCATGTCTTCCAGGCAGTTCTTCACGCGCTCGAGCTGCTGTGAAGTGACGCGGGCCGACGCCAGCGTCACCACGGAGCCTTCGAGCATGGCGCGGGCCTGCATCATTTCGGAAGGGCTCTCGCCGACCGCCGGCGTTGCGCGCTCGGACGTGTCTTGCGACGCGCAGACATAGACGCCCGAACCCATTCGTATCTCTATGCGCCCGTCGATCTCCAGGGCGATCAGCGCTTCGCGCAGCGAAGGCCGCGACACACACAGCTGCAATGCCAGTTCCCGCTCCGGAGGCAAGCGCGCGCCGGGCGGCAGGTTGCCCTCCCGGATGAAGGTCCGGATCTGGTCCGCGATCTGCTGATAGAGGCGCCGGGTGTCGGCGGGTTTGGCGGGAGGAAGCATTTGGATCTGTGCCCAGCGGCGCAGCGAGGCTATCTGGTCATGCCAGTTTGACACTGTAAATACAGTCAATCTGCGTCCGCCACCCTTGTTTTCCACGGGAAAACCCGAAAAGGGTTTGTTCTGGTAAGGCCAATTCGGCAATATGGCAAAGTGGTCATGCCAATTGGTAAGGCCAAAAAGCTGTCACACACCAGGGACCTTGACCGGTCGCCTCATACCCCGTTCAGGAACAACAAAAGGAGACGAGAAGATGACGAAGAAGCTGAATTCCCGATCCATCGCCAACGCCGGCGTCGCATGTGTCTGCCTCGGGCTCGGCGCGACGAGCGCGCAGGCCCAAAGCAGCGTGACTCTCTACGGCCGCGCGGTTGCCGGTGTCGACTACCAGAACAACATCGCCGACAAGTCCGGCCGCGGCGGCGGCACCCTGTGGCGTCACGCCGGCAACCAGTGGGGTACCAGCATGCTGGGAATCAAGGGCACGGAGGACCTGGGCGGCGGCATGACCGCACTGTTCGTGCTCGAAGGTGGTTTCGACCTGCCTGCCGCCAAGCCCAACGGCGCCGACCTGCTGCTCAACCGGCGCGCGTATGTCGGCCTGCAGGACTACTGGGGCAAGCTGGTCTTCGGCAAGAACCTGTCGATCTCCAACGACGTCTGGTATCTCGACCCGACGGGCCAGCAGTTCATCGGCACCGCCACGCTGGTGCGCGGGCGCAACTGGCAGGGCAACGACAACGGCATCGAATACACCACGCCGACCTGGGGCGGCTTCAGTGCCACCCTGCAGACCGGGCTCGGCGAGCAGACCGACGGCTTCAGCAAGCTGCGCAAGGACGGCGTCTCGCTGGTCTATGCCGCGCCTTCGTTCGAAGTGCGTGCCATCTACGACGTGGCGCGCGACAAGAACGGCAAGTACTCGGACCTGTTCCTCACGTCGAAGGAACTCACGCTCGGCGGTACCGCGACCTTCGATGCATTGAAGCTGTTCGCCGGCTACCAGCGCCTGTCCGCGCCCGATGCACCGCTCACCGCGCCGAGCAAGGCCAACCACTACTGGGTCGGCGCCAACTACCAGGTCACGCCCTGGCTCACCATGATCGGCTCCGTGTTCCGCGTCACGCAGAACCGCAACGCCGGCAGCGCCAACCTGTACATGCTGGGCGCCAACTATGCGTTGTCCAGGCGCACCTTGCTCTATGCATCGGTGGGCAAGGTCTACAACAGCTCGACGGCCAACTTCTCGGTGGAAGCCACCAACAACAACCCGCCCGCGGGCGGCCGGCAATCGGGCACGTACTTCGGTATCAGCCATACGTTCTAACGCCAAGCCGCATTGCCGTTCGCATCGATTGACGACGGCCTCGCGATCTGAATGAATAGCCCCGCCATGGACCCCAGCCCAGCTGCCGACGATTGGAAACGCATGGTCACACGCATCGACTCGCACCAGCACTTCTGGCAGCCCGCGCGCGGCGACTACACGTGGCTGCGCGCCGACGTGCCGGCGCTGGAGCTGCTGGTGCGCGACTTCATGCCGCAAGACCTGATGCCGCTCATGCAAGCGCATGGCGTGACGCGGACCGTGCTGGTGCAGGCGGCCGACTCCGAAGCCGAGACCGGCTTCATGCATGAGCTCGCGGCCGCGCACGACATCATCGGCGGCGTGGTCGGCTGGGTCGACCTGGGCCGGCCCGAAGCCGCCGCATCGCTGGAGCGCATGGCGCGGCATCCGAAGTTCAAGGGCGTGCGGCCGATGCTGCAGGACCTGCCCGATGACGACTGGATCGCGCGCATGCCGCATCCCGATGCGGTGCGCGCGCTCGTGCGGCTCGGGCTGCGCTTCGATGCGCTGGTGAAGCCGAGGCACCTGTCGCCGCTGCTGCGCTTTCTGAAGGACTGGCCGCGGTTGCCCGTGGTGATCGACCACGGCGCCAAGCCGCCGGTGGGTGCGCACGGTAGCGAAGCCTTTGCGCAGTGGCGCAAGGAGATCGCCGCAGTCGCTGCGCTGCCGCAGGTGTGCTGCAAGTTCTCGGGCCTCTGGGGCGAGGCGCCGCAGTCGACGCACGGCAGCGTCGAGGCGGCCGTGCGCGTGGTGCGCCCGGTATGGGAGCACCTGCTCGAATGCTTCGGACCCGCTCGCCTGATGTGGGGCAGCGACTGGCCGGTCCTCACGCTGGCCGGCGACTACGCGGGCTGGATCTCGGTGAGCGAAAACCTCATCGGACAGCTGTCGGCCGACGAACAGGCGCAAGTCTGGCGAGGCACCGCGCAGCGCTTCTACGACATTGCCACGGACTGAACGCGCCATGCCATCCATCGTCACCATCCGCGACCTCTGCAAGTCATTTGCCGGCGTGCGCGCGCTCGACAAGGCGCAGTTCGATCTGCAGCCAGGCGAGGTGCATGCCATCATGGGCGAGAACGGCGCCGGCAAGTCCACGCTGATGAAAGTGCTCGCGGGCGTCTACAGCAAGGACTCCGGCGAGGTGCTGCTCGACGGCCAGCCCGTGGACATCGACAGCCCGCGCGCTGCGCAGGCGCTGGGCATCGGCATCATCCATCAGGAGCTCAACCTGATGAACCACCTGAGCGCGGCGCAGAACATCTTCATCGGCCGCGAGCCGCGCGGGCGCCTGGGACTGTTCATCGACGAGGAGGTCATGCGCGCGGAAACGCAACGCATCTTCGAGCGCATGAACCTGCGGCTCGACCCGCGCACGCCGGTGGGCGAACTCACGGTGGCCAGGCAGCAGATGGTGGAGATCGCCAAGGCGCTGTCCTTCGACTCGCGCGTGCTCATCATGGACGAGCCCACCGCCGCGCTGAACAACGAGGAAGTGGCCGACCTGTTCCGCATCATCGGGCAGCTCAAGTCGCAGGGCGTGGCGGTGGTCTACATCTCGCACAAGATGGACGAGCTCAAGCGCATTGCCGACCGCGTGACCGTGATGCGCGACGGCCAGTACATCGCCACCGTGCCCATGGCCGAGACGCCGATGGACTCGCTCATCGCCATGATGGTGGGGCGCCGGCTCACCGACGTGGAAAACGAATTTCCCGACACCTCGGGCAACGAAGTGGTGCTGGAAGCACGGGGCATCTGCCGCGGCACCATGGTGCGCAACGCCAGCTTCGTGCTGCGCAAGGGCGAGATCCTGGGCTTTGCGGGGCTGATGGGCGCGGGGCGCACCGAGCTTGCACGCGCCGTGTTCGGCGCGGACCGCATCGATGCCGGCGAGGTCTTCGTGCGCGGAAGGAAAGTGTCCATCCGCTCGCCCGAAGACGCGGTGGCGCACGGCATCGGCTATCTCTCGGAAGACCGAAAGCATTTCGGCCTGGCCACCGGCATGGACGTGGAGACCAACATTGCGCTGCCGAACATGAAGCGTTTCCTGTCGATGGGCATGTTCATCGACCAGGCCGCCATCAGCGCGGCGGGCGAGCGCTTCGTGAAGCAGCTCAACATCAAGACGCCCTCGACCCAGCAGCAGGTGCGGCTGCTCTCCGGCGGCAACCAGCAGAAGATCGTGATTGCCAAGTGGCTGCTGCGCGACTGCGGCGTGCTCTTCTTCGACGAGCCCACGCGCGGCATCGACGTGGGCGCCAAGGCCGAGATCTACCGCCTGCTCAACGCGCTGGCAGAACAGGGCAAGGCCATCGTGATCATCTCTTCGGAGTTGCCCGAGATATTGCGCATGAGCCACCGCGTGCTGGTGATGTGCGAAGGCCGCATCACCGGCGAACTGGCGGGGCGCGAAGCCTCGCAGGAAAAGATCATGCAGCTCGCCACCCGGCGCGAAGCCGCCACCGCCACCTGACGACACTGGAGACACCCCTTGACGACCCCCACCGCCACCACCGCTGCCACGCCCGGCTTCTCGCTGAAGGCACGGCTCTTTCGTCCGGCCACGCGGCAGAAGATGCTGGCCTTTGCCAGCCTGATCGTGCTGATGGTGTTCTTCAGCATCGCGTCGCCGCAGTTCCTGCAGGCCGACAACCTGGTGAGCATTCTCCAGTCGACCGCGGTGAACGGCGTGCTGGCGATTGCCTGCACCTTCGTCATCATCACTTCGGGCATCGACCTGTCGGTGGGCACGCTGATGACCTTCTGCGCCGTCATGGCCGGCGTGGTGCTCACCTACATGGGCATGCCGCTCGCGCTCGGCATTGCGGCCGCGATACTTTTCGGCGCGCTGGCGGGCTTCGTGTCGGGCGTGCTGATCGCCAAGCTCAAGATACCGCCGTTCATTGCCACGCTGGGCATGATGATGCTGCTCAAGGGCCTGTCGCTGGTGATCTCGGGCACCAAGCCGATCTACTTCAACGACACGCCGGGCTTCACCGTCATCTCGCAGGACTCGCTGATCGGCTACCTGGTTCCGTCGCTGCCGATTCCGAATGCGGTGCTCATCCTGTTCCTGGTGGCCGTTGCCGCCAGCATCGTGCTCAACAAGACCATCCTCGGGCGCTACACCTTCGCGCTCGGCAGCAATGAGGAAGCGGTGCGGCTCTCCGGCGTGAACACCGATTTCTGGAAAGTGCTGGTCTACACGGTGAGCGGCGGCATCTGCGGCATAGCAGGTCTGCTGATTGCCTCGCGCCTGAACTCCGCGCAGCCTGCGCTGGGGCAGGGCTACGAACTCGATGCGATTGCTGCGGTGGTCATCGGCGGCACGTCGCTCAGCGGTGGCACCGGCACCATCGTCGGCACCATCATCGGCGCCTTCATCATGAGCGTGCTGACCAACGGCCTGCGCATTCTTTCGGTCGCGCAGGAGTGGCAGACCGTGGTCACGGGCGTGATCATCATTCTTGCCGTGTACGCGGACATCCTTCGCCGGCGCGGCGGCAGCAGGCACTGAGCTGATTTTCACAACCACAGGAGACATCGAATGATCCAGAGAAGAGCAGTCACCACCACGCTGGGCGCGGCCCTCATCGGCCTGTCGGGCTTTGCGGCGCACGCGCAGCAGGCACAGGAGGTCTACATCCCGCTCGTGTCCAAGGGCTTCCAGCACCAGTTCTGGCAGGCCGTGAAGTCGGGCGCCGAGCAGGCCGCGAAAGACTTCAAGGTCAAGGTCACTTTCGAAGGCCCCGAGACCGAGGCGATGGTCGACAAGCAGATCGACATGCTCTCCGCCGCGCTGGCCAAGAAGCCGCAGGCCATCGGCTTTGCCGCGCTCGACAGCCAGGCCGCCATTCCGCTGCTGAAGAAGGCGCAGGCCGCGAAGATTCCCGTGGTGGCCTTCGACTCCGGCGTGGACAGCGACATACCCGTCACCACCACGACCACCGACAACAAGGCCGCCGCCGCGCTGGCCGCCGACAAGATGGCCGAGCTGATCGGCAAGAGCGGCGAAGTGGCGCTGGTGGTGCACGACCAGACCAGCCGCACCGGCGTGGACCGGCGCGACGGCTTCGTCAACCGCATCAAGTCGGCCTACCCCAACATCAAGATCGTGAGCGTGCAGTACGGCGGCGGCGACCAGCTCAAGTCGACCGAGATCACCAAGTCGATCCTGCAGGCATCGCCCAACCTCAAGGGCATCTTCGGCGCCAACGAGGGCTCCGCCATCGGCGTGGTCAACGGCGTGAAGGAGATGAAGCGCAACGGCAAGGTCGTGATCATCGGCTACGACTCCGGCAAGCAGCAGAAGAACGCGATCATGGACGGCAGCATGGCCGGCGCCATCACGCAGAATCCGGTGGGCATGGGCTACAAGACCGTGGAGATGGCGGTGAAGGCGATCAAGGGCGAGAAGCTGCCGAAGGTGGTGGACACCGGGTTCTTCTGGTACGACAAGACCAACATCGCCGACCCCAAGATCGCGGCCGTACTGTACGACTGAACATGACCACAGTCCGATCGATGCGCGTGCTCGACGTGCGCTTTCCCACCTCGCAGCAGCTCGACGGTTCCGACGCGATGAACCCCGACCCGGATTATTCGGCGGCGTATGTCGTGCTCGAAACCGACCAGCCGGGGCTCGAGGGCCACGGCCTCACATTCACCATCGGACGCGGCAACGAAATCTGCTGCGCCGCCATCGAGGCCATGCGCCACCTGGTGGTGGGGCTCGACCTTGCATGGGTGGCGCAGGACATGGGGCGCTTCTGGCGCCACGTGACCTCCGACAGCCAGCTGCGATGGATCGGCCCGGACAAGGGCGCGATCCACCTGGCCACCGGCGCGGTCGTCAACGCGATGTGGGACCTGTGGGCCAAGTCCGAAGGCAAGCCCGTGTGGCAGCTGGTGGCCGACATGAGCCCCGAGGCGTTCGTGCGCTGCATCGACTTCCGCTACATCACCGACTGCATCACGCCCGACGAGGCGCTGGCGCTCGTCACCGAAGCCGCGAAGGGAAAGGCCGGGCGCATCGCCACGCTGAAGGCCGAGGGCTACCCCTGCTACACCACGTCAGCCGGCTGGCTCGGCTACTCCGACGAGAAGCTGCGCACGCTTGCGCAGGAGGCCGTGGACGCCGGCTTCAACCACATCAAGCTCAAGGTGGGGCGCGACCTGCAGGACGACGTCCGCCGCCTGACGGTGGCGCGCGAGGTGCTCGGCCCCGAGCGCCACCTGATGATCGACGCCAACCAGGTCTGGGAAGTCGACCAGGCCATCGACTGGGTGCGGCAACTCTCCTTTGCCAGGCCGTGGTTCATCGAGGAGCCCACCAGCCCCGACGACGTCGAGGGCCACCGCAAGATCCGCAAAGGCGTGGCGCCCGTGAAGGTGGCCACGGGCGAGATGTGCCAGAACCGCATCATGTTCAAGCAGTTCATCATGCGCGGCGGCATCGACGTGGTGCAGATCGACGCATGCCGCCTCGGCGGCGTGAACGAGATCCTTGCCGTTATGCTCATGGCCGCGAAGTACAAGCTGCCCGTGTGCCCGCATGCCGGCGGCGTGGGCCTGTGCGAATACGTGCAGCACCTGTCGATGATCGACTACCTCTGCATCTCCGGTACGCGCGAAGGCCGCGTGGTCGAGTACGTCGACCATCTGCACGAGCACTTCATCGAACCCTGCGAGATCCGCAATGCGGCCTACATGCCGCCGAAGGGCGCGGGCTTCTCCATCACCATGAAGCCCGAATCGCTGGAACGCTACCGCTTTCGCGGATGAACAGAAAACAGAAAGGCACTGCACGACCATGGACCTCCATCTGAAAGACAAGGTGGTGCTCGTCACCGGCGGCGGCAGCGGCATTGGCGCTGCCATCTCGATGACGCTGGCGAGCGAGGGCGCGGTGCCGGTGATCTGCGGCAAGAACCCGCTCGATGCGCCGTTCGAAGAAGCGCTGCGCGCGCTGCAGCCGCGCATGCGCTTCTTCCAGTTCGAGCTGATGGAGGAGGCGGCTTGCGCCAAGGCCGTGGCCGACACCGCCGCGGAGTTCGGCCGCATCGACGGGCTGGTCAACAACGCCGGCGTGAACGACAGCGTGGGCCTGGAAGCCGGGCGCGAGGCCTTCGTCGGTTCGCTCGAACGCAACCTCATCCACTGCTACGTGATGGCGCACTACTGCCTGCCGCACCTGAAGGCGAGCAGGGGCGCGATCGTCAACATCTCGTCGAAGACGGCGGTGACCGGCCAGGGCAACACCAGCGGCTACACCGCTGCCAAGGGCGCGCAACTTTCGCTGACCCGCGAGTGGGCCGCGTCATTGCGGGAAGACGGCGTGCGCGTGAACGCGGTGATTCCCGCCGAAGTGATGACACCGCTCTACCAGCGATGGATATCGGGCTTCGACGAGCCCGACCGCAAGCTGGAAGAGATCACCAGCAAGATTCCGCTGGGGCACCGCATGACCACCCCGCAGGAGATTGCGGACAACGTCGTGTTCCTGCTGTCGGAGCGCGCTTCGCACACGACGGGGCAGTGGGTGTTCGTGGACGGCGGGTATACGCACCTGGACCGAGCGTTGACCTGATTTTCTTGGACTGGAGTTTTCATGCGCCATTGCCTTGCCCTCGATCTCAAGGACGACCCGGCGTTGATTGCCGAGTACGAGGCGTATCACCGCGAGATATGGCCCGAGGTGCGCGCGCATCTTGTCGCGCATGGCGTGATTGCGATGGAGATCTATCGGCTGGGCACGCGGATGGTGATGCTGATGGAGACGGACGACGCGCGGTATGACGCGGAGGCGATGGCGCTGGCTTCGAAGAGCGACCCGAAGATCAGGGAGTGGGAGGAGCTGATGTGGAAGTTTCAGGCGGCTACGCCCTGGACGCCTGTGGGGGAGAAGTGGGTGGGGATGGCGCGGATATTTGAGTTGTGAGAACGCAGGAAGAAAGCCCTTGCGAGCACGCCGAGAAGCACTTCCAGGCGCTGCCTACTTCTGCGCCTGCGCAAGCTCCGCACGAAACGCCTCCATAGGCGGCCTCACCAAAGCACTGGCCTGCTCAGCAAACTCCTTCACCGGCGCCCACTTGTGCCCCCGCCCATCCAGAGACAAGTCATAAGCCCGCTGCAGATGCGCCAGCAGCTTCCTCGAAGCCGACTGCGCCGCCAATAGCGCATCGATCGCACGCGGGGTTTCGAAGCGCAGGTGGTCCACATTCGCCAGCGCCGACGTAATGCCTTCGACTTCGAGCGACAGGTGAAGCAGGTCGAGCGCGGTTTCGTCGGGGTGCGACTTGACCTTCTCCGCGACCACATAAACCGCGTTGATCAGTTGCAGCGCCCCCTGGTGCATCGAAAGCCGGGCCGCCAGCTTGCGTGCCTCGCGGCGCTGCATCTCCAGCGTGTGCTGACGCTGCACGACCCACAGCCCCAGGCCGATGGCGGTGACGGAGCCGAAGGCCTGGGCCCAGGCTGCCCAGTCGCCGGTGGCGGCTGGTGGATAGGCCGCGAACACGCCGATCAGCGCGCCGTAGACGAGCACGGCAACGCCGCACACCATGGCTGTTTCCAGCTTTGACTTCATGCCTCTTTCCTCTAGGAGGCGGAAGTATGTCCCCTTGGTTCGGGTCTGAATTGCCCGAACAAAGGGGTTTTGCACCCTCAGTGATCGTGATGCAGGTAGCTGGCTTGCCGCGGCAGGCGCAGGCTGACGACGAAGGCGAGGACCATCATCGCGCTCACGTACCAGAAGAAGGCCGACTCGTGGCCCAGCGACTTTAGGCCCAGCGCCACGTACTCCGCCGAGCCGCCGAAGATGGCGTTCGCCACCGCGTAGGCCAGCCCGACGCCCAGCGCGCGCACTTCGGGCGGGAACATCTCGGCCTTCACGATGCCGCTGATCGAGGTGTAGAAGCTCACGATGGCCAGGGCCAAGATGATGAGCACGAAGGCCAGCACCGGGCTGGTGGTGTGCTGCAGGGCCGTGAGAATGGGCACCGTGGCCAGCGCACCCAGTCCGCCGAACAGCAGCATGTTGTTGCGCCGCCCGATGCGATCCGACAGCGCGCCGAACACCGGCTGCATGCACATGTAGACGAACAGCGCGCCGGTCATGACGTAGCTCGCCGTCTTGATCGGCAGGTGCACCGTGTTCACCAGGTACTTCTGCATGTAGGTGGTGAAGGTATAGAAGATGAGCGAGCCACCGGCGGTGTAGCCCAGCACCGTCAGGAACGCAGGCGTGTGGTGCTTGAAGAGGCCCGCGATGCTGCCGGCCTCCTTGTTCTCCCGGGCCTCGGCGCTCTGCGTTTCATGCAGCGTGCGGCGCAGCAGCAGCGCGACCACGGCGGCGATGGCGCCGATGACGAACGGAATGCGCCAGCCCCACGCCTTGAGCTCGGCCTCGGTCAGCATCTGCTCGAGCGCCACGATGACCAGCACCGCCAGCAGTTGGCCGCCGATCAGCGTGACGTACTGGAACGAAGAGAAGAAGCCGCGCTGCCCGCGCAGCGCGACCTCGCTCATGTAGGTGGCGGTGGTGCCGTATTCGCCGCCCACCGACAGGCCCTGGAACAGGCGGCAGATGAGCAGCAGGAAGGGCGCCCAGGCGCCGATCTGCGCATAGGTGGGCAGCGCCGCGATGACGAGCGAGCCGCCGCACATCATGGTGACGGAGATCAGCATCGAGGTCTTGCGCCCGAGCCGGTCGGCCACGCGGCCGAACAGCCAGCCGCCGATGGGCCGCATGAGGAAGCCGGCCGCGAACACGCCTGCGGTGTTCAGCAGTTGCGCGGTGGGGTCCGATTTGGGAAAGAAGGCCGGCGCGAAGTACAGCGCCGAGAAGGCATACACGTAGAAGTCGAACCACTCGACCAGGTTGCCCGAGGAGGCCGCCATGATCGCGAAGACGCGGTGGCGTTTTTCTTCGGCGCTGTAGTGCGGTGGGGACGAAGAAGAAGAGGAAGCCGTCTGGCCTCCATGGGTAGGCGTGACTGCGCTCATGGTGCCTTTGCCGCCGTGCGGGCGATGTTGTTGTTGCCAAAACATTCTGCGCCTGCACGTGGGGGCGCCGTGTCAGCCGGCGCCTCATCGGCCTACCTCCGAAGTGGCCTTCGCGCAGGCCCTAGAACGTGCCGGGCAGCAGGATGCTCGAATCGACGTCGTCGATGTTCGTGCGGCCGCAGAAGGCCATGGTGATGTCGAGCTCCTTCTGGATGATCTGCAGCGCGCGCGTCACGCCGGCCTCGCCGTAGGCGCCCAGCCCGTACAGGAAGCTCCGGCCGATGAGCGTGCCGCGTGCGCCCAGCGCGCGGGCCTTGAGCACGTCCTGCCCGCTGCGGATGCCGCCGTCCATCCACACCTCGATCTCGCTGCCCACCGCTTCGACGATGGCGGGCAGTGCCGCGATGGAAGAGGGCGCGCCGTCGAGCTGGCGGCCGCCGTGGTTCGACACGATGAGCGCATCGGCACCGCTGTTGGCGGCCAGGCGCGCGTCTTCCACGTCCATGATGCCCTTGAGGATGAGCTTGCCGCCCCAGAGCTTCTTGATCCACTCGACGTCGGCCCAGCTGAGCGCGGGGTCGAACTGCTCGGCGGTCCACGAAGACAGCGACGACAGGTCTTTCACGCCCTTGGCATGGCCCGCGATGTTGCCGAAGGTGCGTCGCTTCGTGCCCAGCATGCCCATGCACCAGGCCGGCTTGGTGGCGAGGTTGATGAGGTTCTTGATGGTGGGCTTGGGCGGCGCGGTGAGGCCGTTCTTGATGTCCTTGTGGCGCTGCCCCAGGATCTGAAGGTCCAGCGTGAGCTGCAGCGCGGTGACGTTGGCGGCCTTGGCGCGCTCGATCAGGCGTTCGATGAAGTCGCGGTCCTTCATGACGTAGAGCTGGAACCAGAACGGGTGGCGGCCGGTGTGCTCGGCGATGTCCTCGAGCGAGCAGATGCTCATGGTCGACAGCGTGAACGGAATGCCGAAGGCCTTGGCCGCGCGGGCGCCGAGGATCTCGCCGTCGGCGTGCTGCATGCCGGTGAGGCCGGTGGGCGCGATGGCCACGGGCATCGCGGTTTCCTGCCCGGCCATGGTGGTGCGCAGCGAGCGGCCTTCCATGTTCACCGCCACGCGCTGGCGCAGCTTGATCTTCTGGAAGTCGCTTTCGTTGGCGCGGTAGGTGCCCTCGGTCCAGGCGCCGGAGTCGGCGTAGTCGTAGAACATCTTCGGCACGCGCCGCTTGGCGATCACCCGCAGGTCTTCGATGCTGGTGATCTTGGAAAGGTCGGGCACGGTGCGTCTCCTGGATGGTCTTTGTGGGTTGGCGGGGGCTAACCGGCCATTATCGGCAGGTGCCCCGGCGGGCCATCTGAAAAAAGCGGGGGCCTCGGCTGAAAAGAATTCAGTCCCGCAGCGCCTGCCGCAGCCACTCGACGAAGGTGGCGCATTCCCAGCGCTCCATGGTGCCCGGCCGCCAGCACAGGAAGTAGGCGTTGGGCGAAGGCACGCTGCGTGGCGACAGCCGCACGAGCCGGCCATTGTCGAGCCAGGCGCTGCCGAGCTTCAGGTGCATCAGCACCACGCCGAAGTCTTCCGCCGCCGCATCGAGCGCCAGGCCCAGGTCGGTGAGCTGGTGGCCGCTGGCGGGCTCGGGCAGGCCGATGCCGCAGGCCTTGAACCAGGTGCGCCAAGACTCCAGCGGCGTGCGCAGCAACTGCGAGCGAGACACCTCGGCGTCGGTCGAGAAGCCGTCCTCGAACGGGCCGTGGCGTTGCAGGTACGCCGGGCTGCACGCGGGCGACACCTCGTCGGCCAGCAACTGGCAGAACTCGCGGTCGTGAAACGGGCCGGTGCCGAAGCGCAGCTCCAGGTCGACCTCTTCCAGTGTGGAGCTGCGCACCGGCGCCGTCACCTGCAGCATCAGCTCGATGTTCGGGTAGGTATCGCGAAAGCGCGCGAGCCGGGGCAGCAGTATCTGCCGCGAGAAGGTGGGCGTGACCGCCACGCGCAGCCGCCGCATCTGCGACGCCGGCTCGCGGCCGGGCACTTGCTGCAGTGCCGCAATGGCCTCGCGCACGCGGGCCAGGTAGGCCATGCCGTCGGCGCTGAGGCTGAAGTCGCTGCCGGTGAAGAACTTGAGTTCCAGCAGAAGCTCGAGCTGGCGGATGCGGTGGCTCACCGCGCTGGGCGTCACGCTGAGTTCCTCGGCCGCCAGGTTCACGCTGCGCAGGCGCGCGACGGCCTCGAAGGCCTGGAGGCCCTGGGTCGAGGGAAGGCGCGGTGAAACCATCTTCTTGTCGGCTAAAGCTGCGGGGTTCGATGGTATCGAACGCTCCCGGCTGCCAGTGCTCCGGCCTAGGCGACGGCGAGCGTGGCCGTCAGTGCCTGGAGCAGCCGGCGCAGGTCGTCGACGGCTTCGCGCGCCAGTGCCGCGTCGCCCATCTGCGCCTTGACGATGGCGCCGTCCACGCCCAGCGCCGCAGCCTGCGCGAGCGCCATGCGTTGCGGAACATCGGGCAGCAGGCCCGCGATGACTTCGACCATCTCGCGCTTGTGCTCGCGCGCGATGCCGGTGGCGCCGGCCACGCTGGCGCCGATCTCCACCACCGAGTTGATGAACGCGCAGCCGCGAAACGCCGGGTCGGCGAACCACTCGGCCATCACGTCGGCCAGCACCATCAGCGCCTGCCCGCCCTCGATGCGCCGTTGCGCGCCGCGCCGGCCCAGCGCGTCGACGAACCACGCCATCCACAGGCCGTGGCGGTGGTCGAGAAAGGCGCGCACCAGGTCGTCCTTCGACGGGAAGTGCCGGTAGAACGTGACCTTGGTGACGCCCGAGGTCGCAATGACGCGGTCGATGCCGGTGGCGCGGATGCCGTCGGCATAGAAGAGGTCGTGGGCGGTGAGCAGGATGCGCTCGCGCGCCGGCAGTGCGGAGATGTCCATGGTGCGATTGTAGGCATGTAGACAGGTCTGTCTACATGTGGCACATTGCGGTGCATTCCCTCTTGCCACTTCATTGAAAGACTCTCATGGAATCACGCCCCCCGCTGCCGCCCTTCACCCTCGAATCGGCCATCAAGAAGGTCCAGGCGGCCGAAGACGCCTGGAACTCGCGCGACCCCGTGCGCGTGAGCCTGGCCTACACGCCCGACACCGAGTGGCGCAACCGCGCCGAGTTCGTCAACGGCCGCGAGCAGGTGGTCGAGTTCCTCTCGCGCAAGTGGACGCGCGAGCTCGACTACCGGCTGAAGAAGCAGCTATGGGCCTTCATGGACAACCGCATCGCGGTGCGCTTCGAGTACGAGTGGCACGACGACGCGGGCCAGTGGTATCGCAGCCACGGCAACGAGAACTGGGAGTTCGCGGAGAACGGCCTGATGCAGCGCCGCTTCGCGAGCATCAACGACCAGCCCATCAAGGAAGCGGAGCGCAAGTTGCGCTGACCTCCGGCACGGCTGTTGCTTGCTCCGGCATGTTCAAACAGGAGACCGCATGAACCGCAACGACGTCACGGAGAAGATCATCACCGTCAAGGTGAGCAAGGGCATCCAGTGGGCCGACGTGGCCAGGAAGGTCGGTCTCTCCAAGGAGTGGACCACCGCCGCCTGCCTCGGCCAGATGACGCTCGACGACAAGCAGGCCAAGGTCGTCGGCAAGATCTTCGGCCTCACGCCGGAAGAGCAGAAATGGCTGCAGGTGGTGCCCTACAAGGGCTCGCTGCCCACGCCGGTGCCGACCGACCCGCTCATCTACCGCTGGTACGAGGTGGTGAGCGTGTACGGCACCACCATCAAGGAACTGATCCATGAGGAGTTCGGCGACGGCATCATGAGCGCCATCGACTTCAGCATGGACATCCAGCGCCAGGCCGACCCGAAGGGCGACCGGGTCAACGTGGTGCTGTCGGGCAAGTTCCTGCCCTACAAGACCTACTGAATCACTGCACGTACACGGCGGGATGCGGCTTCTGCCTGTAGGGCAGCCGCATCGTGTCGACGGTGATGCCGTAGCCCTCGATGGCGCCGGCAATCGAACGGGCCACCGCGTCCACCGGCACCGCGATGCGCCGGTTGGTGCGCATGCGCTCGCGCGAGTAGCTGTTGGCGATGCGTTCGGCCAGCGGGTCGCCCGGGCCGTTCACGTCGGGGCTGATCATCGTCACGTGCAGGCGGCCGGCGTGCTCCTGGCGCAGCCCCTCGGAGATCGCGTTCACCGCGTACTGCGTGCCGTGGTAGACGGCGGAGGCGGGCGACACGCCCTGCATCGCCACCGGCGCCACGTTGACGATGTGGCCCCAGCCCTGCTCCTGCATCGTCGGCAGCACGGCCGCAATGCCGAGCAGCACGCCGCGCAGGTTCACGTCGATCATGAGTTCCCACTCCTCGATCTTGCGGTTCCACAGCGGCGACATCGGCATCACGCCCGCGGCGTTCACCAGCACGTCGATGTGCCCGTGCGTCTCGAGGGCGAACTCGGCAAATGCTTCCACGTCGGGCCGGTGCGTGACGTCGAGGCGCTGGAAGCTGGCGGTGCCGCCGGTGGCTTCGATCTCGGCCACGAGCGCCGCGAGCCGGTCGGTGCGCCGCGCACCGAGCACCACCTTGGCGCCGCGCCGCGCAAGCAGCCGCGCGGTCGCTTCGCCGATACCGCTGCTCGCGCCGGTGATGAGGACGACTTTTTCCTGGATTGCGGTCATGGAGAACTCCTTGTGCTGGTCGGTTGGCCGCGGGGCGCACACCAGAGATGAGCGTGCGCCGGGCATGACGGGAAGTTTCTCGCGGCAAGGGCCGCAAGCGGTATCCGGATCGAACGCGGTTTCTGCCTGATCCTGCAAAACGCGATGCGAAGGGGAAAGGCTGGCTCGGGCCCCCGTTTGGTACTTTCGCGCTAGAGCGGCACCGTAGCCTGGGTGATGCAGCGATTCTTCAGAAAAACAGGGGCTGGGTGGTAGTCGTTTCGTGCGAACTTCTTGCCCAATCCGCCATGAATGCATCTGGCTGCCTGTCACTTCCCGTCACGCCGCCGGGATTGAGCCCGGCCCGGAAATAGCCGATGCTTTGCCGATGAATGAAGCCCTCGACATCGCGCCGCGTCCGCGCGTCTACCTGGCCGGGCCGGATGTCTTTCGTCCTGACGCGAGAGAGCACTTCGTCCGGCTCAAGGCGGCTTGCGAAGCCGCGGGCCTTGCGGTCCTGTTACCTGCGGATGGCAACGAAGACCAGAGCACGCAGACTCCGGAGATGCAGATCTACGAGGCCAACATGCAGCGCCTTCGCGGCGCCGATGGCGTTCTCGCCAATCTCGCCAGCTTCAGGGGACTGGAGCCAGACTCGGGCACGGTGTTCGAGGTGGGGGCCGCAGTCGCTCTGGGGATTCCGGTCGTGGCTTATGGCGTGCCCGAAGGCAGCTATGCAGGGCGCGTGCGTGCGGCGCTGCCGTGCGAAGTGGACGCGAACGGCGTATTGCGCGAAACCGGAACCGGCATTGCCGTCGAAGACTTCGGCCAGCCGCTGAACCTGATGCTGGCCTGCTCGATCCACGTCGAGCCCACGCTGGAGGCAGCCTTGAAGAAGATGGTGGGGCTGCTCGCGGCCCGCCGCGCGCAAGAAGCTGGAAAGCCCTGATCCTCGCTGCGCCCGCCACCCCCTAGGATGGCGTTCCCTTTTCAATGGAGCACTGCATGCCGAGCACAGAGACGCACTTCGACCTGACTTCCAACGACGGCATCGCGATCGAAGCGCATCGCTGGCAAGGCCCGACGCAGCGCGCCGTGATTCAACTGGCGCATGGCATGGGCGAGCATTCGCTGCGCTACCGGCATCTGGCGCAAGCGCTGGTGGAGGCCGGCTATGTCGTCTACGCCAACGAGCACCGGGGCCACGGCAAGGGCGCCGCCGCGCGCGGCGAGCTGGGCGAGTTCGGTCCACGCGCTTTCGCCGGCCTGGTGGACGACATGGCGCTCCTGAGCCGCCACGTGCGCGGCGTGCACCCGGGGCTGCCGCTGATCCTGCTGGGCCACAGCATGGGCTCTTTCGCCACGCAGTACTACCTCGTCGAGCACAGCGCGCTGCTGGCGGGGGCCGTGCTTTCGGGCACGTCGGCGCTCGACCTGCTGGGTACCGCGCTGCAGTCCGGCTTCAAGCTGGAGGACATGAACGCCGCGCTGCCCGATGTGCGCACGCCGTTCGACTGGCTCAGCCGCGACCCGGCGCAGGTCGACGCGTACATCGCCGATCCGCTGTGCGGCTTCACCGTCTCGGCCGAGGGGCTGGGCTCGATGTTCGCGAAGCTGGCGGACCTGACGCCCGAGGCGATGCGACAGCGCATCCGCCCCGATCTGCCGCTGTACCTGTTCATCGGCGACCAGGACCCGGTCAGCAACAAGGCCGAGTGGTTCTATCCGCTGGTGCAGCGCTACCGCGAGGCGGGGCTGCGAGACGTGTCGAGCCACGTGTTCGGCGGTGCGCGCCACGAGACGCTCAACGAGGTCAACCGCGACGAGGTCGTCGCCGTGCTGCTGGCGTGGATCGCGCGGGTGGTCAGTGAGGCGCGCCCGACGAAGCCCTGAACTCCTGCGGCGACATGCCGTAGGCCCTTCGGAAGGCCCTCGTGAAGTCCGACGGGCTCTTGAACCCGACGCCGTAGGCCACGTCGGTCACCATGATGTGCGGATAGCGCACGAGGTCGTCGGCCGCATGCCGCAGCCGCAGGTGGCGCATGTACGCACCCAGGCCGCCTTCGTGCTGGAACAGCCGGTACAGGGTCGGGCGCGGAAGATGCAGCGCCGCCAGCACGTTCTCCGGAGACAGGTCGGCGCGATGCAAATTGGCCTGCACATAGCGGCGCACCTGCCCGAACATCGCCGCGCGGGTGGCTGCACGCGCGCCGCCGCTCAGGCGCGCCTGCTTGCCGAAGCCCGCGAGCAGCAACTGCACGGCGTCGCGCACGGCGCTTTCGGCGGCCGGGGCGCTCAGCGTCGCGATCTCCCGGCCGAGCGCGGCCGTGTGGTCCAGCGCCAACTGTGCGATGGGCGAGTCGGGCTGCATCGTGCGGGCGTGGACGGCCGCGGGATCGGGAAAGACCTCCTGCACCATCGCGCCCGGCACGAAGAAGGTCAGCACATGGCAGGCGTTGCGATGCATGCGCACCGGCTGGCCCATGTCGAGCGCCACGAATTTCGCCGCGGCCGGTGCGTCGCGCTGGGCCGAGGAGCGCACGGTCACGCTGTCGACGTCGCCTTCGGCGAACACGTGGAAGGCGTAGTTGCGGACGTTGTCGGTGGAGATGCGCGCGAGCGAGCGCTCGAGCAGCATGGCGTCGGAGCGGCAGTCGGTGAAGACGATGTCACCGACTTCGTACCGGTCGATGGACGCGTGGAACGGCTTGCCGATGTCCGATGCCGAGGGGACGACGTCGATCACATGGCCCACGCGCTCGCGCCAGGCCAGGAATTGCCGGTGCGCAGGTTCGGCAGCCACGTCGAAATGGCTGTGGGAGATGCCGCTCCGCAGGGAGGAACGGGAGACGGTTTCTGTTTCGCGCAAGCCCATCAAAAACGCTCCGAATCAGGCGGACAGGCTCTCAGAAAATCTGAAAATAAACCTAAAGTGCCAAAAAGTAACGGATTTGCGGCGGATTCTCGCAAGAACTGAGACGCACGGTCAAGGCCGTTTGTCATACGAAAGCAATCTTCGGGGTGACGTGGTTGCAGGGCCACGCGGAGGCCCCGAGACAAGGGGTCTCGCAGTTTTCCACCCTTCTCGAGCGAGCGCCGACACATGCTGTCCGATAAAAAAACAACGAGGATCCCCACCGAACCCCTGCGCGAGGGCAAGCGCGGCACCGAGCCGGCCGCGCTGTCCATGGCCGCGCAGGCGCTGCATGCGGACTGCGTGGCCGCGGCGGGCGCCGTGGGTTCGCTGTTCTCCGAGGCGAACGAGGTCGAACTGGCCTTCCTGATGCGGCTGGTCGCGGAAGGCGACACGGCGACGGCGTCGCGGATCGCCCAGCGCATCCTGGATGCGCGCCAGATGCACGAAGTCAAGGCCGACGCGGCTGCCGTGCGGCCGCCCGCCAAGCCAAGGCGGGTGCGCAGCCTGCAGCCGCCGGGCCCGGACTGCGGGCGGTCTTCGCTGTCCCCGCGAGAGATCAACGTGCTGCGGATGGTCTCCCAGGGCCTGAGCAACAAGCAGATCGCCGAGACGAGCTACCGCTCGCCCCACACGGTCGATGCGCAGGTCAAGAACATCTACCGCAAGCTGGCAGTGAAGTCGCGCGCGCAGGCCGTGCGCGAGGGCATGCAGATGGGGCTGCTGGACCCGGAGGCCCGGGGTGGCTGATCCGGGGGCGGCGGCTTTTTGCTAGGGCTGCTTCCTGCAGTCGCCGCCGACGGACACGGTGCCGTCCTTGCATTCGGTGAGGATCGGCTCGCTGCCGCGGGAGGGCGCGCCCGACGCAGGCGCGGGAGCGACGCCTTCGCGCACCGGCCCGACGTCGCGCTCGTACACGACCTTCTTGCTGCCGAGTTCGCAGCTGCCCACCACCTGGCCGGCCGCCGTTGCGTTGGCATCGACGACGGTGACGGCGAAACGCGCGACACCGGCGGCGGCGATCTTCGATTCGATGCGGGTGCGCAGCGATTCGCAGTCTTCGGCGCCGTGGGCGGCGCCTGCGAAGGCCAGGGCGAGGGAAATAAGCAGACGGTATTTCATGAGGGGCCTGCCTGGAAGAGCTGAGGGGGCGAACAGTCTAGTTCCGTCCCTCGCTCTGCGCGAGTGAGCCGGGACGGCGCTTGCCGCCGTCCCGTGGGCTCATCGCTTCGTCAGCGCGTCAGCTTTGCGCCGAAGCCAGCGCCGCGTTCAGCGTGGCGCTCGGGCGCATCACCGCCTCGAACTTCGTCTTGTCGGCCAGGTAGTAGCCGCCGATGTCGACGGGCTTGCCCTGCACGGCCGCCAGCTCTTCGACGATCTTCTTCTCGTTGCTGGTGAGCGAGTCGGCCAGCTTCACGAACAGCGCCTGCAGTTCCTTGTCTTCGGTCTGCGCGGCCAGTTCCTGCGCCCAGTACATCGCCAGGTAGAACTGGCTGCCGCGGTTGTCGAGCTGGCCGGTCTTGGGCGACGGGTTCTTGTTGTTGTCCAGCAGCTTGCCGGTGGCGGTGTCGAGCGTCTTGGCCAGGATGGAGGCCTTCTTGTTGCCGGTCTTCAGGCCCAGGTCTTCCAGGCTGACGGCCAGCGCGAGGAATTCGCCCAGCGAGTCCCAGCGCAGGTGGTTTTCTTCCACCAGCTGCTGCACGTGCTTGGGGGCCGAGCCGCCCGCGCCGGTTTCGTAGAGGCCGCCGCCGGCCATCAGCGGCACGATCGACAGCATCTTGGCCGAGGTGCCCAGTTCCATGATGGGGAACAGGTCGGTCAGGTAGTCGCGCAGGATGTTGCCGGTGGCGCTGATGGTGTCCAGGCCGCGCACGACGCGCTCCAGCGTGTAGCGCATGGCGCGCACCTGGCTCATGATCTGGATGTCCAGGCCCGAGGTGTTGTGCTCGTGCAGGTACATCTTGACCTTGGTGATCAGCTGCGCCTCGTGCGGGCGGTAAGCGTCCAGCCAGAACACCACCGGCATGCCCGAGTTGCGCGCGCGGGTGACGGCCAGCTTGACCCAGTCGCGGATCGCGGCGTCCTTGACCTGGCACATGCGCCAGATGTCGCCTTGCTCCACGTTCTCGCTCATCAGCACTTCGCCGGTGTCCAGGTCGGTGATGTTGGCGACGCCGTCTTCGGGGATCTCGAAGGTCTTGTCGTGCGAGCCGTACTCCTCGGCCTTCTGGGCCATGAGGCCCACGTTGGGCACCGTGCCCATGGTCTTGGGGTCGAAGGCGCCGTGCCACTTGCAGAAGTTGATGATCTCCTGGTAGATGCGGGCGAAAGTCGATTCGGGCATCACGGCCTTCACGTCCTTCAGGCGGCCGTCGGCGCCCCACATCTTGCCGCCGTTGCGGATCATCGCGGGCATGGAAGCGTCCACGATGACGTCGTTGGGCGAATGGAAGTTGGTGATGCCCTTGGCCGAGTCGACCATGGCCAGCTCGGGGCGGTTCTCGTGGCAGGCGTGCAGGTCGCGCTTGATCTCGTCCTGCGTGCTCTGGGGCAGCGTGGCGATCTTGGTGTACAGGTCGACCATGCCGTTGTTGACGTTGATGCCCAGTTCGTCGAACAGCTTGCCGTGTTTCTCGAAGGCTTCCTTGTAGAAGATTTTCACGCAGTGGCCGAACACGATGGGGTGCGAGACCTTCATCATGGTGGCCTTGACGTGCAGCGAGAACATGACGCCGGTCTTGTGCGCGTCCTCGATTTCCTTTTCATAGAAGGCCAGCAGCGCCTTCTTGCTCATGAACATGGAGTCGATGACCTCGCGGTCCAGCAGCGCGACCTTGGGCTTGAGCACGATGGTCTTGCCGCTCTTGGTGATCAGCTCCATCTTGACGTTGCGCGCGCGGTCAAGCGTCATGGACTTTTCGCCGTGGTAGAAGTCGCCGCCGTGCATGTGCGAGACGTGCGAGCGCGAGGCCTGGCTCCACTCGGCCATGCTGTGCGGGTTCTTGCGCGCGTATTCCTTGACGGCCTTGGGCGCGCGGCGGTCGGAGTTGCCTTCGCGCAGGACCGGGTTCACGGCGCTGCCGGTGCACTTGTTGTAGCGCGCGCGGATGTCCTTGTCCTCGTCCGAGGTCGGGTTCTCCGGGTAGTCGGGAATCTTGTAGCCCTTGCCCTGCAGCTCCTTGATCGCCGCCTTGAGCTGGGCGACCGAGGCGCTGATGTTGGGCAGCTTGATGATGTTGGCTTCGGGCTTGAGCGTGAGCTTGCCGAGTTCGGCCAGGTTGTCCGGCACCTTCTGGTCGTCGCTCAGGAATTCGGGAAATTCGCCCAGGATGCGGGCTGCCACCGAGATGTCGCTGGTGGTGACGTCGATGCCGGCCGGATTGGTGAAGGCGCGGATGATGGGCAAAAACGCGTAGGTCGCCAGCAGGGGCGCCTCGTCGGTGAGGGTGTAGACGATGGTGGGTTGCTTCGAGCTCATGCGCTTGCGTCCGTAAATCCTGGGTTGTCGGGTGGCGTGAACTTCAGGGATGAATCAGTTCACGAGGTAGCGATTGTCGCCGGGCGGAGGGAGGGTGGCCGATCCGGGGGAGCGATCTCCCCGCGAAAGGCTCTGTCAATCCAGCGGCAGGGCGATGGTAGCCGCCAGCGGCACGGTGTCGACCAGCGCCGCGCTGGCGACCAGAACGGCCCGGCGGCCCCGCCCGGCAATGTCCGAAAGGGCTTTCCAGAGGCAGCGGGTGGATCCGGCGTCGAGCCCGGCGGTCGGCTCGTCGAGCAGCACCAGCGGCCGGCCCGAGGCGAGCCCCGCGGCCATCCAGACCTTGCGCCGGGAGCCGGTCGAGAGCATGAAGAGCTTCTTGTCGAGGTGCGGCTCGAGCGAGAAGCCGTCGACCAGTGCCTGCCAGGCGTTGGGGTCGAAGCCGGTGTCGCCTTCGGTGAGCTGCCGCGTGCACTCGCGGGCGGTGAGCTGGTCGAAGCGGTCGGTGGCGGGGTCGACGAAGAACACCTGGCGGCGGTAGGCCTCTGGCGAGGCGTCCAGGCGGGTGCCGGCCACCGTCAGCCGGCCGCTGGCGGGCAGCACGCCGGCAATCACCTGGAGCAGGGCCGACTTGCCGGCGCCCGTGTCGCCATGGAGCAGCGTCACGCCGGGGCCGATCGAGGCGGTCCAGCCGGATGCGATGGCGCTCTGGCCGGGGTAGGCGAAGCCGATGTCCTGCAGTTGCAGGATGGGAGTGGAGGTTGGGGCGGAGTTCACGGCCCGGGTTTTACCATCGGCCCCATGAAGAAAATGCCCATTGCCGCGGCGCTGCTGGCCGCGCTGCCGCTGGCACTGCCCGCGGTTGCCGCCCCGGCGGCGCAGGTTTTCGTCGCGGTGAAGCAGCCCGAGTCGATCGATGCCGAATGGCGCGCCCACCTGTGCGCCTTGCTGCTCCAGCCCTGCGACGCCAAGGCGCTGACGCTCCATCGTCCGCGCGGCGGCGCTGCCGGCGACTACGTTGTGCTGTCGGAAGCGCCGCTGGCCCTGGGCCGGCTGAAGCGGGCGGCGGATGCGACGGATTGGAAGCTCGACCGGGTGTACGACTTCACCGGGTACGCCGGCTCCGTCAAGGAGGGCGAGGCGGGCGAGGCAGGCAACAGCGAGGTGCGGCGCTCGCTCGCGCCCGCCCTGTACCCGCTGGCCGACGGGCGCTGGGCCGTGGCGGTGCTGCAGCGCCAGTTCGAGAGCTATTCGGGCGGCGGCGCGTCGTTTTCCACCGCCGACTTCGTGCCGCTCGATGCCGATCCCGCGTCCGCCAAGGCCGCGTACGAAGGCGTTCCGTTCTCGTGCAGCAAGTTGATCCGCGCCTGCTTCACCGAGAAGGAATACAAGACCTCGAAGCACTGCCACGACGAAAGCAGCGGCAGCCTGCGCATCGCCTACAGCGAGCCGGCAAAGGCCGGCGGCCCCTACGGCTGGCAGTTCACCTGGCTGCAGAGCGACTGGGCCGCGCACGTGCCGGCCAGCGCCACCGTCAGCACGCGCTCGCGCTTTTCCGGCGATGGCAGCGGCGGCGGCGCGGCCGACTTCTGCGGCGGCGGGCCGCAGTAGGCGGCAAGGAAGATCAGGCGCCGCGCGGCACCGTCACCGCGCCCACATGCCTGGTGCGGCCGGCGCCGAGGCCCGCGATCACCAGCGCGATGCCCAGCCCGATGAACAGCCACGACGAGGCGCGGAAGCTCCCCGTCCAGCCGTGCAGCAGCCCGGCCACCAGCGGCCCGAAGGCGGCCACCATGTAGCCCACGCCCTGCGCCATGCCCGACAGGTGCGCGGCCACGTGCGAGTCGGGCGAGCGCAGCACGATCATCGTGAGCGCCAGCGCGAAGGTGCCGCCCTGCGCGATGCCCAGCAGCACCGCCCACAGCCATACGCCGCCGAGCGGCGCGAACAGCATCGCCAGCATGGCCGCCACCGTGAGCACCGCCAGCGCCACGGCCAGGCCGCGCTGGTTGCGCAGCTTCACCGCCAGCGCCGGCACCACGAGGCAGGTCACCACCTGCGTCATGACCGACAGCGACACCACGTAGCCGGCAGTCTCGCTGCCGAGGCCGCGCTCGCGCAGGATCGGCGCGAGCCAGCCCATCACGATGTAGGCGAGGGCGGACTGCAGCCCCATGAAGAAGGTGACCTGCCAGGCCAGCCTGTCGCGCCACAGCCCGCGCACCGTGAAGCCCGATTCGCTCGCCACCGCCTTGACCGGCAGCGCCTGCGGCGCCCAGACCAGAGTGACCACCGCGGCCGGCAGCGCCCACATGGCCAGCGCCATGGTCCAGCCGCCGCCCAGCGCATGCTCGATGGGCACGGTGAGGCCCGCCGCGCTGGCGGCGCCGCCGCACACGGCCATGGTGTAGAGGCCCATCATCAGCGCCGCCTGCTTTGCGAAGTCGCGCTTCACCAGGCCCGACAGCAGCACGTTCGACACCGCGATGCCGCTGCCCGCGATGGCCGACGCCAGGAACAGCAGCGGAATGTTGCCGGTGCCGCGCAGCACCGTGCCCAGCAGGATCAGCACCATGCAGCCGAGCAGCGTGCGCTCGGTGCCGAAGCGGCGCCCGAGCCCCGGTGCCAGCGGCGCGAACACGCCCAGGCAGACGATGGGCAGCGTGGTCAGCAGGCTCGCGGCGGTGGCCGAGAGGCCGGTCGCCTTGATGATTTCCGGCAGCACCACCGAGAGGCTGGCGAACACCGGCCGCAGGTTGAACGCGATCAGCACCACGCTCGCGCCGAGCAGGATGCGCCGGCCCAGGTTGGGCGCGGGCGTGGGCTGCGGCGCGGGCCGGTTGTCGGCCTCGGCGTCGATCAGCAGGTCTTCGGCCGCGCCGGGTTGCGGGAGGCGGGTGCGTTGAACGGCGGCGTCGCGTTCGAGGGCGGCGGCGCTCATGCCGTGCCCAGCGCCAGCGCGTCGATCATCGGCGCCATGAACGCGCGCACCGCCGCGGCGGCGATGTCGGGGTCCCCGCTGGCGATGCCGTCGATGATGGCGCGGTGCGCCGCCTCGTCGGGCTCGGGCAGCGCGGTGCCCATGGTGCTGGCGATCGTTTCCTTGATGTAGCCGGTGATGAAGCGGCAGGTCTCGGCCAGCGCGAGGTTTCCCGACACATCGACGATCGCCAGGTGGAAGGCGAGGTCGCGTTCGACGAAGCCGGCGCCGTCGTCGGCTTCGTCGGGAACCCCGCGCTTGTCTAGCAGCGTGCTCAGCCGGCGCAGGTCGCGGGCCGTGTGCCGCACCGCCGCGAGCCGGACGGCTTCGACCTCGAGTGCGCGGCGCACTTCGAACTGGTCGCGCAGGCTGGCGCGGCGCATTTTCTGCAGGCTGGAAGAGGGGTCGAAGCCGGAGCGCACGTAGGTGCCCGAGCCCTGCCGCACTTCGAGCAGGCCGCGCGACACGAGCGTCTTGACGGCCTCGCGCACCGTGCCGCGGCTCACGCCCAGCAGCAGGGCGAGCTGCGGCTCGATGGGAATGCGGCTGCCGACGGCCCAGCGGCCGCCGGAGATCTCCGCGCGGATGCTTTCGGCGGCGGCATCCGCCAAGGAGGTGCGTGGGGCTTGAGCGAGCATCAGATGGGCCTATTCATTCAATGATTGGACGAATTTTGCCCGCTGTGCAAAGCCCGGGCTGCGAGCGCGGTGGTTGCTCGCTTTCGCAGCACGCAACGGTCGTGGAGCTTGTCCGCTGGATTGTGCAAGTTGGATTCGAAGATTCTTGGCAAAACAGTGAACTTTTCCCCACCTTTGGGAAAGGTTGAGTTAAACGTTACCAATTGTCTGACATGTGCTGGAAAATGAAACTAAAGGTCACTTGTGAATCTTTAAGTTTCATTTTCATCTGCTCGGCGTCTGGCACTCCCGCCAACACGCCAACACGCCAACAGGGAGCGCCCGGGAGAAAAAGAAAAACGGATCACGTCGAATCTGAAATGAAGGACTTTTCTTTGTCGGATGTGCGGCTGTTTACGAAAGCCGCGCAGTTGGGGGGCCTCACCCCCGCCGCCGATGTGCTGAACGTACCCAAGGCTTCCGCCTCGCGCCAGCTCCAGCGGCTGGAAGCCACGGTGGGCCATCTGCTGCTGCATCGCGGCCCCACGCGCTTCGCGCTCACGGAGGAAGGGCGCGAATTCCTGGTGGCGGCGCAGCATGTGCTGACCATCCTCGACGACGTCATGCTCAACCTGTCTTCCGGCGGCAACGCGGTGACGGGGCGGCTGCGCATCGTGGTGCCGCACTACTACGGCAGGGCGCTGCTCATGAGCCACCTGCCGGCGTTCATGACCGCTTATCCGCAACTCGAGGTCGTGGTCGAGACCGGCAACGACCGCGCCGACCTTTTCCGCGACGAGGCCGACGTGGCCATCCGCCGCGGACGCGACGGGTGCGACGAACTGGTTGCGCGCCACTTGAAAGACGAAGCGCTGATGCTTTGCGCCACGCCGGACTACCTGGCGCCCCATCCGGCCGTCGAGAGCCTGCAGGACTTCTCCCGGCATGTGTTCCTGACCACTGGCGCCGACGGCCGCAAGCGGGAGGTCAACCTCGCGGCCGTCGACAAGACCCATCGCGTTCGCGTGCAAAGCGCTTTCCGGTCGGACGACATGGAACTGATCCTGCAACTGGCGCTGTCGTCCCGCGGCATTGCCTTGCTGCCGGTGTCGCTGGCCCAGCCGCAGGTGGACAGGGGCCTGCTGCTGCCGGTATTGCCGCAGCTGAAGCTCAAGCCGCAGGAAATCAACCTGGTCTACCTGCCGGCGCGCCGGAATTCCCCAAAGATCAAGACCTTCGTCGATTACGTCCTGAGCATCTTCAGGTCGTCCTAGCCAGGGCTACCAGCTGCCCGAAGCGCCGCCGCCGCTGCTGGAGCCGCCGCCCGAGGACGAGGAACTGTCCGACGAACTGCTGCTGCTACTGCTGCTGCTCGACGAGCTGCTGCTCCATCCGCTGTCGCGGTCGTCGTCGTGGTCGTCGCCGCTGCCGTTGCCCGTGGCGGGGAAGAACCCGAACACCAGCGCGATGAAGCTCACCAGCGCCATGGCGAGCCAGGTCTCGTCCGGCTCCGGGCCCGGCCGCAGCTGGACGAAGGCGAAGCCGATGACGCCCGTCACCAGCGCGAGCCGCACCATGAAGCCGAGCGCGCCGCGCTTCCAGTGAATGCGCACGCCCGCCACGATCACCGCGAGGCCGATGCCGACCACGGCGGTGGCGATCACGCCCCCGATGATCCAGGGCACCTTGTCCGCGCCCAGGTAGAAGCCGAGCCCGACGAGACCCGCGATCGCCAGCGCGATGCAGATGAACACATAGCGCGCCGTCCTGAACCGGCCCGACAGGTAGCCGACCCCATACATGAAGCCGACCGGCATGAAGAGGGCGAACGGCATCGCGAGGTTCGCCAGCGCCAGCGTCGCGCCCACAGGGCCGGCCGCGAGCAGGCCCAGCACCGTCGGCCAGCGGCGCCGCTCGGGCGACGGCGGCTCGGTCTTCAGGTCGGCCCAGAGTGCGCCTTCGCGCTGCGCCCGGTGCGCGTCCACGCGCCGGCCCTTGCGGCCCCGCTTGCCGCTGCCTTGCGACACCACGCGCGGCGCGGCCGGGCGCGGCCGGCTCCCGTGCCACACCCCCACGCCGATGGTCCAGAGCATCACCGCGAGCAGCGTCGTGTTGATGCGCGACTGGCTGGACTCGGTGGAGAACGCGTCGATCACGCGGTGCAGCGGCGAAGACTCCCTGTCCTGCTGCTCGGCCGGTGGCTCTTCGTCCACCACCTGCAGCTGCGGCGCGCTGATCAGCTCCGACAGCGACTGCACCGCCGCCTTCACGCCGCCCGCGAAGTCGCCGTTGCGAAAGCGCGGCGTCATCTCGCCGTCGATGATGCGGGCCGCCTGGATGTCGGTGACGCGGCCTTCCAGGCCCGTGCCGACCTCGATGCGCATGCGGCGGTCTTTCAGCGCCACCAGCAGCAGCACGCCGTCGTTCTCGTCCTCGCGGCCGAGCTTCCACTGCGCGAAGACGCGCGTGGCGAACTGCTCGATCGAATCCTCCCCCGTGGTGGGCACGATCAGCACCGCGAGCTGGGCCTGCGTGCGTTGCTCGATGGCGGAAATGTCCTCGCGCAGCGAGCTGGCGTCTTCGGTGTTCAGCGTCTTCGTGAGGTCGACCACGCGCGAGGTCATCGCGGGCACCGGCACCGGCTTGGCCTGCGCGGGGAGGCACAGCGCGAACGCTGCGGCCAACAGCATCAGGAAGGCGGCCAGCCGAAGCCAGCCGTGCGCGGCCGGATTGGCGAAGCCCGCTCTCATCGCTTCGCGCTCTTGGTCACGACGCCCGCGCCGCGCACTTCGATGCGCCGCTGGTCGACCACCTTGCCCGTGCTGTCGACCAGCTCGATCACGTGGCGCCCCGGCCAGGGCAGCCATTGCGCGCTGTTGCCGCGCGCGAAATGCTTGCCGTCGATGCGCCATTGCACACCACGACCTTCCGACTCGAAGCGCACGCGCTGGCGCAGCGGCGGAATGTCGGGGTCGACCGCGATGATGGTGCCGTCGGACGGCGCGGTGATGCGCGCCGACGCTGCACTGCCGGCCATGCCGGTGTCCAGCGCGAACAGCGGCTGCTCGGTGCCCTGCAGGAACCACTCGTCGCGCGCGGCCTCCAGCGGGCCGCCGTCGGCACCGGGGCCGAACTCCACGTGCGCCTGCACCACGCCGGGCGGCGGCGCGGGTGCGCGGCTGGGCTCGCGTGCGTGCAGGAAGCGCATCACCTCGGCCCACACCGGCGCGGCGCCGCTGGTGCCGCTCACGTCCCACATCGACGCGCCGCTGGCGTTGCCCACCCACACGCCGACCGTGTAGCGCTGCGACCAGCCCACGGCCCAGTTGTCGCGCATGTCCTTGCTGGTGCCGGTCTTCACGGCGGTCCAGAAGCGGGTGGACAGGATGCTGTCCAGGCCGAAGGTGCGGGTGCGGGCGTTCGGGTCGGAGAGGATGTCACCGACGATGAAGGCGGCACCCGCATCGAGCATCGGCGGCTCGGCGGCCTTGGCCTTGTTGTTGGCCGCAACGGCTGGATTGGATGCAGGCCGCGCGGTCAGCGTCGTGGTGCCGTAGCGCCCGCCGTTGGCCAGCATGCGGTAGGCGTTGGTGAGCGACAGCAGCGACACCTCGGCGCTGCCGAGCGCGAGGCTGTAGCCGTAGTAGTCGCCGCTCTCGCGCAGCGGCAGGCCGGCGGCGCGCAGTTCGCGCGCGAAGGCCTCGGGCGACACCATCACCAGCGTGCGCACGGCGGGCACGTTGAGCGACGCGGCCAACGCGGTGCGCGCCGACACCGGGCCCTTGAAGCGGCGGTCGTAGTTCTGCGGAATGTAGAGGCCGCTGGCGGTGCTGATCTGCGCCGACGAGTCCTCGATCAGCGAAGCGGCGGTGATGCGCCGCTCGGCAATGGCCTGCCCGTAGAGCAGCGGCTTGAGGGTGGAGCCGGGCTGGCGCAGCGCGGTGACGCCGTCGACCTCGGCGGCCTGGCTCAGCGGGCCCGACGAGCCGACCCAGGCGAGCACTTCACCGGTGGCGTTGTCGAGCACGACGAGCGCGCCGTCTTCCACGTGGCGGTCGCGCAGTTCGCGCAGGTGGCGCTGCAGCGTGTCGAGCGCAAAGCGCTGCAGCGGCGCGCGCAGCGTGGTGCGCACGCTCGCTTCCTTGTTGTCTTTCTCCTTCCCGCTCTGGGGGAGGGCCGGGGTGGGGGCTGCCCCCGCATTCGCGTCCCTCAGTTCCCGCAGCACCCGCCGCGCCGCATGCGGCGCGATGCCCTCGTTCGGCTCGAAGGCCCGGCGCTGCACGGCGGCGCTGGTGAACATGTCCAGTGCCTCGCAGTCGACCTTCTGCTGCGGCTCCATGGCGCGCAGCACGTCGCAGGCGCGCTGCGCCACCAGCGCGGGCTTGGCATTGGGGGCTCGCACCAGCGCCGAAGCCACCGCCGCTTCGCGCGCATCGAGCCCGCTCGGCGCCTTGCCGAACAGCGTGCGCGAGAGCGCATCGATGCCCACGATCTCGCCGCGGAACGGCACGGTGTTGAGGTATGCCTCCAGGATCTGGTCCTTGCGCCAGTTGCGCTCCAGCTGCGCGGCGGCCACGGTCTGGCCGATCTTCTGCGTGAAGCTGCGGCCGCCCGAGGCGCGCCGCAGGTCCTCGTCGAGCAGGCCCGAGAGCTGCATCGTGATGGTCGAGGCGCCGCGCGTGCGGGTGTTCCACAAGTTGCCCCAGGCCGCGGCCGACACGGCGCGCCAGTCGATGCCGCTGTGTTCGTAGAAGCGCTTGTCCTCGCTCAGCACCATGGCCGTGCGCAGGGCCGGCGACACGTCGGCCAGCGGCGTCCATTGGCCGCGCCGCACGGTGGGGTCGGTGCGCACGCGCTGCAGCAGCTCGCCGTTGCGGTCGACCACGGCGGTGTCGGACGAGCGGAAGTCGCGCTTCACTTCCTCGAAGCTCACAAGGGCCAGCGCCGGTTGCGCGCAAACCGCTGCGAGCAGGGCGAAGGCCAGGGCCTTTCGGTCGAAGGAAGAGGGCGCGAACTGCATGAAGGAGAGCGTCGTTTCGAAAAGTATGTGGCGGTGACATTCTCCGCGAAGCACATCGGGATGCCGGCCTACCCGGGGACGGGGCGCGGGCCTCATGGCGGCGGCGCGCGCTTCATTCCAAAGTTCGCACACCCCGGCTCGCAGGAGGCGATCGCCGGTTCCACGAACATTACTAGGAGAACTTCATGGCAACGAAAACACTGGCGCTGATCCTGGCCGCCTCGGCCGTCCTGGCCGGCTGCGTGACCCCGGTCTACGACCGCCCGCCGCCGCCGCGCCCGCAGGCCGACCGCGATCGCGACGGCGTGCCCAACCGCTACGACCGCGACAGGGACGGCGACGGCGTGCCCAACCGCTACGACCGCGCGCCGAACAATCCGAACCGCAACTGACGCGACCGGACTCGCGCCGCCTCAGCCGGGCCTGCGCGCCATCAGCGCCCAGACGCCGGCGGCGCTCAGCAGCGAGCCGCCGGCAAGGTTGAAGCGCCGCTGTGCGCGTGGCGACGACAGCAGCTTTCGCGCCGAGGCCGCGAACACTGCGTAGAGCGTGGCGTTGGTCGTGGCCAGCGCCACGAAGGTCAGCGACAGCACCCACATCTGGCGCGTCACGTCCGCCGACGGGCTGATGAACTGCGGCAGGAAAGCCACGAAGAAAACGATGCCCTTGGGGTTGAGCGCCGTCACCAGATAGGTGTTGGCGAACAGCCGCCAGCGCGACACAGGTGCCGCCGGCCTGGCCATTTCGCTGGGCGAGATGCCGGCGCGCAGCAGCTTGATGCCCAGGTACAGCAGGTAAAGGCCCCCTGCCCACTTCACCACGGTGAACCAGAAGGCCGAAGCCGAGAGCAGTGCGCCCAGGCCCAGCAGCGACACCACCAGCGCCGTGGAATCGCCGAGCGCCACGGCGGCCACCAGCGGCACGTTGGCGCGGCGGCCGTGCGACATCGAATAGCTGATGACCGTGAGGATGGTCGGCCCCGGAATGATCAGCAGGACGACGGAGGCCGCGACGAAGGCGAGCCAGAGTTCGATGGGCATGTGCTTCCTGTCTTCTGTTGGTTGTGGTGAATGTGGAGGGCGCGTTTGCCGCTCAGGTGCCGATGGCCGTGCGCGCGACGTGCCAGGTGCCCCGGTGCCCGTCCACGTAGCGGATGGGAGAGTTGGCGAGGTCGTCGAGGTCCGCGTCGTCCAGGCAGGTCACGTTCACGCCGTAGGCGGTCGTGCCGGTCTCGGGCGAATGGCCCACGCCGAAGGAGCGCACGCGGCAGTGCCTGCAGACGATGTAGTGGCTGTTGCGGGTGTCGAGCATCTGCTCGCTGAGTTCGGATTCGCCTTCGAGAAGCCGGAAGGCATCGGTCGCGACGATGGCGGGCCAGAAGCGCGTCTGGGTGCAGATGGCGCAATTGCACCGAAGGGTGCCAAGGCTCAGGTCGATGTCGGCTTCGAATCGCACGGCGCCGCAATGACAGCCGCCGGTGTAGGTCTTTTTCATGTGCTTGTGAGCAGCTCCCGGTCGGTTGGAGCGGCCGGCAAACACCATATCAAATGCCGCGCCGACGGGCAGCGGCGGGGCTTTTACCGGCCCTGTTCCGGTGCCGCGCCGAACCGGGCGGCCGACCGGGCCCTGGCGCGCTCGGCCTCGACCGCGCGGTCCTTGGGCTCGGCCGTGGTGACCATCGATTCGAGCAGCCGCGCCGCGGTTGCCGCCACTTCTTCAACAGCCCGTTCGAAGGCCTCCTCGTTGGCCTTCGACGGCACGCTGAAGCCGCTGAGCTTGCGCACGAACTGCAACGCGGCGGCGCGGATCTCCTGCTCGGTGGCGGGGGGCTCGAAGTTGTAGAGGGTCTTGATGCTGCGGCACATGGGCGCTCTCCGTTCGATGACGACCTGGTTCCAGTCTAGCGAAGCAGGGCCATCGCATGGGCGTCGTGGTAGACGCCGTCGATCAGGCTGGCGCGGCGCACGATGCCTTCATGTTCGAAGCCGAGCCGCTCGTACAGCGCCTTGGCGTTCAGGTTGTCGGCGCGCACGTTCAGCGCAATGCGGGTCAGCCCGCGTGTCCAGGACTTGTCGATGGCGGCCTGCAGCAACTTGGCGCCCAGACCCCGCCCGCGCGCCTCGGGCAATAGCGCGATGCCGAGGACGCCGATGTGCGCCCGCGAATGCCCGAACACCGGCGACACGTCGCACCAGCCGACGACCCTGTCGCCATCGACCGCCACGAAGTGCGGGAAGTCGGTGGCGATCACGTTCCGGTAGAAGGCGATCGATTGCGCCAGCGGCGGCGCCTCGGTCAGCGCAAGGTACTTGTGCTCGCGGGCGACCACATCGAGCGCGCGGTGCAGGCTCTCGAAATGGGATTCGGCCGTGGGGACGACGAGGACATGGTTCATGCGCAAGACGATAGCCGAACCGGGCACCGCGGCGACAGCGCGGGTGCCCTCGGCTGCCGCCGCGTTCAGCGTGCGTGCAGCGCGGATTCCACGGCCAGCGCCACGGCCGCCAGCCTTGCATCGTCGCCGCGCACCGAGGCCAGCATCAGCCCCACCGGCAGTTCGCCCGGCGCATGGCAGGGCAGGCTGAATGCGCAGCCGTCCAGCAGGTTGATCGCGAAGGTGTTGCGCAGCAGCAGGCCGTTGGCCTTGAAGAAGGCCGCGTCTTCCGCGAGCGCGGCGATGGGCGGCGCGACGATGGGCACCGTCGGGCACACCAGGGCGTCGAAGCCTTCGATGGCGTGCTCGACGCGGCCGATCCAGTCGCGCCGGCGGTCCTGCATGGCGATGTAGTCGGCGGCGCGCACCTCGGTGCCCAGCGCAATGCGCGCGGCCACGCGGGTGTCGAAGCCGTCGCGCTTCGCGGCGAAGCGCTCGCGGTGCACGGCCGAGGCCTCGACGGGCGAGAAGCCGCCGGGCGCATTGACGGTCGCGATCTCGGCGAGTTCGGCCAGCGTGATGTCCACCATCTGCGCGCCGGCCTTCGACAGCGTCTGCAAGGCGCGATCGAAGGCGGCGGCCACGGCCGGCTCGATGTCGTCGAACATCAGCGTGCGCGGCACCGCGAGGCGCATGCCTTGCAGCGGGCGGCGGCGCACCGCGAGCGGCGTGTCGGCAATGGCGGCGTCCACCGTCAGGCAGTCTTCCACGCTGCGGGCCATGGCGCAGACGGTGTCGAGCGAGCGCGCGAGTTCGAAGGCGCCTGTTCGCGGCACGCGCGACTGCGTGCTCTTGAAGCCGACGATTCCGCACAACGCGGCGGGAATGCGGATGGAGCCGCCCGTGTCCGAGCCCAGCCCGGCCACAGCGAGGCCCAGCGCCACCGACACCGCCGCGCCAGAGGACGAGCCGCCCGGGATGCGCGGCGTCTGCGCGTCGGCCGGGTTGTGCGGCGTGCCGTGGTGCGGGTTGATGCCCACGCCGGAGAACGCGAACTCGGTCATGTTGGTCTTGCCGACGATGGCCGCGCCCTGCGTGCGCAGCCGCGCGACGGCGGCCGCGTCGTGCGCGGCCGCGGGCTCGCCCGCGCACACGGCGGAGCCGGCCATGGTGGTCTCGCCCGCGATGTCGTAGAGGTCCTTGACCGACACGGGCAGGCCGGCGAGCGGGCCCAGCGCCACGCCGGCCTTGCGCGCCGCATCGGCATGGCGCGCGGCGGCGAGTGCGCCATCGGCATAGAGCCGCGTGAACACATGCCGCGCGGCGGGCTGCGCTGCCGCTTCGAGCACTTGCCCGACCAGCGCTTCATGCGACAGCTCGCCGCGCGCGATGCGTGCGCGCAGGGCGGAAATGGTGAAGTCGTCGTTCATCGTCAGGCCACCACGGGCAGTGCTTCGACCGCATAGCGATGCACGATGCGCCGGCGCAGCAGCGGGTCGTGCAGTTCGATTTCCATCTGCGCGGCGGGGCGGATGCCTTCGCCCTTCGCGTTGGGCAGCGCGCCGAGCGTGCCGCAGGTCATGAACAGGCCTTCGGGCGCGGCGCCGCCATGGGCCATGCCTTCGCGCAGTGCCGCCAGCGGACGGATCGATGCCAGCGTGCCGCGCTGGTAGTCGACCCAGCGGCCGTCCTCGAAGATGCGCGAGCGCAGCTCGAGCGTGTCCTGGTGCGCCTCGATGTCGCGCCAGCGCCAGGCGGTCTCTGCCACCGGCTTCGCGCACATCTGCTTGGACACGGCGACAGAGTAGCTCTCCACATGGCGGTCGGTGTGGTCCGAGGCCACGCTCAGCCACCATTCGCCGTTCGAGAAGAACAGCACCGGTTCGGCCTCGCCCGAGCTCTGGTCGCCCAGCGCCTCGATGGCGGGCGACTGCGTCAGCAGCTGCGCGGCCACGCGGTAGTACAGCGGCACGCTCGACGGGCGCGGCACGCCGAGCGCGGCCAGTTCCTCGATGTGGTGTTCGATGGCCGCGACGTCGCGGCCTGTCCAGCCGGCCACCACCAGCGCGCTGGGCGCGACGGTGTGCAGGGCGGTGGTGCGGGTGCCGTCGGCTTCGACGGCTTCGCAGGCAAAACGCAAGCTCATGCCCACCTCAGCTTTCCAGCGGGCGCTTGGCCGTCTCGCGCGCCACCACCAGGGCGACCAGCGTGACGCCCAGCGCGGCCACCACGTAAAGCGACACGGCCACCGTGCTGCCCCAAGACTTGAACAGGCTGGCGATGATCAGCGGCGCGAAGCCGCCGCCCAGGATGCCCGCCAGCGTGTAGGCCAGCGAGGCGCCGGCATAGCGCACGCGGCCGGGGAACTGCTCGGTCACGAAAGCGGCCTGCGGGCCGTACATCATCGCGTGGATCAGCAGGCCCACCACCACGGCCGCGCAGATGGCCACCGGGTGCGCGCTGTCCATCAGCACGAAGAACACGAAGGCCCACGCCATGCCCAGCAGCGCGCCGGCAATGTAGACCGGGCGGCGGCCGATGCGGTCCGATAGGCTGCCGAACCACGGCACCGCGATCGCGTTGCAGGCCGCGCCGATCATCGTGGCGGTGAGCGCCAGCGGACGCGACAGGTGCAGCACCGTCGTCACGTAGGTCAGTGTGAACACCACCACCAGCGCATACAGCACGTCGGAGCCGATGCGCGAGCCGCCGGCCACCAGCAGGCGGCGCCAGTGCTGCGTGAGCACTTCCTTGATGGGCGTCTTGGCGGTGGCCTTCTTTTCTTCCATCTCGCGGAACACCGGCGTCTCGTCGACCCCGCGGCGCAGCCACAGGCCGAACAGCACCAGCGCCACGCTGGAGATGAACGGAATGCGCCAGCCCCAGCTCTGGAAGTCTTCAGGGCTCAGCCATGCCGACACGATGGCGATGAAGCCGGTGCCGATCAGCGTGCCGCACGACGGGCCGACCTGCGTGAACGAGGCATTGCGGCCGCGCTCGTCGGGCTTGCCGTGTTCCATCGACAGCAGCACCGCGCCGGCCCATTCGCCGCCGAGCGCCACGCCCTGCACGAAGCGCAGCGCCACCAGCGCCACGGGCGCCCAGATGCCCCAGGCCGCGTAGGTGGGCAGCAGGCCCATCAGCCCGGTGGACACGCCCATGATGACCAGCGTGGCCACCAGCACGAAGCGCCGGCCCAGCCGGTCGCCGAGGTGGCCGAACACCACGCCGCCCAGCGGGCGCGAGATGTAGCCGACCGCGTAGGTCGAGAAGGCCAGGATGGTGCCGGTCAGCGGGTCGAACGACGGGAAGAACACCGCGTTGAAGACCAGCGCCGCCATGATGTTGTAGACGGTGAAGTCGTACCACTCCAGCGTGGTGCCGATGGAGCTGGCCATGGCCAGCCGGCCCATCTTGGCGGACGGCGCATCGGGCGCGGTGCCGGAGGCGGCCGGCGTGGGAAGAACATGTTCGGTCATGGAGATACCTTTGTTCGGTGAAGACATGAAAGTCGGATCGGTTCAGCGCAGCTCGGCCGCGCTCAGCTTCCAGCCGAGCGCGAGCAGCCAGCCGTTGGCGGGGTCGGCGTCGAGCGCGGCGGCGGCCGTGGCGCGCGCGGCGCGGGCGGCCTCGGCGCTGCTGGTCTCGACGACCAGCATCGGCTGCAGCACGCGGCCTTCGGTGGCTTCGCGCGGCAGCGGCGTGCTGAGCGCGGCGTCGGGCACGAGCAGGTACGACTGCACGAAGCCTGCCTGCGCTGCCAGTTGGCGGCCGGCGCGTTCCGCCCCGGCCACCGGCGCCTGCGCGTTGGCGGCCGCGGCCAGCGGCAGCACCACGGCATGGCTGCCGCTGCCGAAGCCGGTGACGGCCTGCACGGCGCACACGCGGCGGATCGGCTGGCGCATGCGGTCGAGGTTGGCCACCGACCACGGCGTCTGCTTCTCGAACGCGGCGCGGTAGCCGGCGGAGCGGAACACCGCCAGCGATTCGGTGCGGTACAGGCCCAGGTACTTGCGTCCACCCTCGAGCGAGAAGTAGCGCGCGCCCGACAGGAAGCCCGGGACGCGCACGCGCTCTTCCACGTGTTCTCGGTCGTACCAGCGGTTGAAGTCGGCGTCGTCGGCGGGGTCGACGTCGGAGGCGACGAACAGCAGGCCGTTGATGTTCGCCGTGGTGTTTTCAGGAGAGAGGAGGGGGTCGGTTGCAGTCATGGCGGCACAGGGGCGGGCGGGCCTTCGAAAAATGAAGGCGCGATCTTCCGCCGCAGTGCCGTGCTGTCACAAACGAGTTTTTCTGGGCGACAGCCACAAGAATTACTGGCCCCCTCATGGGGCACGAATGCGCTGTTTTGAGGGTTAACCCTCTGTCGTTCCGCGCCAGGTTGGTGCGTTGGCGGAGGCCGTGAACTGGTCCGACGCGCGGCAGGCCAGCTCGGCCACCAGGCGGATGGCGTCGGAATCGGCCGCTTCCAGGTGGCTCACCACCAGCCGCTGCGGCGAGATGAGCGCGTCGCACTCGATGATTCGCACGTCGCCGGCGGCCACGTATTCGTACACCGGCGGCAGCGGCACCAGCGCATTGCCGAAGCCCGCCTTCACCAGCCGCGCCAGCGCGGAGATCGAGCTCACGCAATGCACCTTGCCCAGCGGAATGCCGACGGAGCGGTAGAGGTTCTTCAGCGCCTCGTGCGGCTGCGAGCCAGGGCTCATGGTCAGCACGGGCTGGCGCAGCAGCTGGTCGACGGTCTGCGCCGGCTCCGCCGCCGGCGCGCCGACCCAGCCCATCGGCATCGGCAGGCAGGGCGTGCTCACGATGCCCGCGCCGGCGATGTGGTCGGTCTGCAGCGCGATGTCGAGCGCGCCTTCGCGCAGGCCGCGATGCAGGGCCAGCGTGGTCTCGGAGGTCAGCTGCACCTCGATGCCCGGATAGGTGGAGCGCAGGTTGGTCAGAAAACCCAGCAGCCAGGTGTGCACCACTGTTTCGATGGCACCGATGCGCACGAGGCCGAGTAGGTCTTCGCGCGGGCGGCCGAGCGAGACGATCTCGCGGCGCAGCTCGAGCAGCCGTTCGCCGTAGTCCATGAGCCGCACGCCGACCGGGGTGAGCCGCAGCTCGCGCGCATCGCGTTCGAACAGGCGCGCGCCGATGTCTTCTTCGAGGGAGGCGACGCGGTTGGACACGGCCGCCTGCGTGATGTGGAGCCGGTCGCTGGCAGCGCGGAAGCTGCCCAGCCGCGCGGCCCAGAGGAAGGCTTCGACAAATCTTGTGTTCATGAGGGCACCTCGGGGCATTTTGCCGGTATTCGATGCGGCGGTGCGCCCAGGGCCCTCATGGCCGACCCGCAAGCGCCGTGCGGCGGAACGGGCGTTCCGGTCAGCGCGAGGATCGGCGCCTGGCGGGTGCCGGCGGCGGCAGGGTGATGTCGTCCGCCATGCGCGCCGCCCCGGCCGACGCATTGCTGGCAACCATCACCGCGGCCTCCTGCGTGGCCGGCGCGAACACCAGCAGCGCGCGATAGCCGCCGGTCTGGCCCGTATGGAAGTAGAGCCTGCGTCCGGCGTTCTCGCGGATGCGCACGGCGTAGCCCAGCTCGTAGATGTCGCTGTGGCCCAGCGGGGTGAGCGCGCGTTCCGCCGCGGCGCCCAGCGGACCCTTGCGGCCGGCCATGAGCGCACGCGCGAACACCAGCAGGTCGGCGGCCGTGGAGCGCAACGCGCCGGCACCCGCCAGCGCATCGAAGTCCCAAGGCGCGCGTGGTGTCCTGTCCTCGTAGCCGGGCGCCAGGCGGCCGGTCTCGGGGCCGAGGTGCTGCATCGTGTCCTTCATGCCCAGCGGCACGGCGATGTTCTCCTGCACCAGCAGTTCCCAGGGCTTGCCGTAGCGGTCCGCAAGCACCTGCCCGAGCAGGCCGAGGCCCAGGCTGCTGTAGGGGCCGTTGCAGGGTGGCACGCGGTCGAGCCTGAGCGTCGACAGGCCGGCAAGCAAACGCGCGCGATCGGCGTGCGCGAACGGGTTGCCGCCTTCGGCCATCGGGGGAGCCGGCAGCATGCCGGGCAGGCATCCCGTGTGCGTGACCAGTTGGAGAAGCGTGACGCTCGCGGTCTCCCGCGGCAGCGTCACCTGTCCGGCCAGCAGCGTGCCGAGCGTGTCGTCGAGCGACAGGTCGCCGCGCTCGACCGCCTGCGCCAGCAGCACGCCCGTGAAGAGCTTGCTGATCGAGCCGACTTCGAAGATCGGCTGGCCATCGGCGGCGATCTCCCGGACCGGGCCCGCCTGCGCGACGCTGTTGCGCTGCATCGCGAAGCGTGTTTCGCCCTGGCGCAATACGCCGACCACGATGCTGCCGGGCGCGTCGCGCATCACGCGTGCGGCGATCTCGGCCGGCGGCGTGGCGAAGCTCAGCGGCTCGGCCTGCGCACAGGCTGCGGTGAACAGTGGGGCCAATTGGGCAATGGCCCATGCGATGAGGTGAGTGCGGCGCATGTCGTGCCGCCTCAGCGCGATGCGTCCGGCATCACGCCCAGCTCGGCCAGCAGCGCACGTCCGATCGTGATGCGCTTCGGCGCATCCTCGTCGCGGCGCATGTCCATGTTGAGCGCGAAGCTCTTCACGCCGCCGTCCGCGCCCGTCACCCAGCCCACCCACCAGCCGAGGGATTCCGGCGGCTTGTAGTACCAGCCAGTCTTGGCGTGCAGCGCGTGCGTGGGCGTTTTTTCGACGAGGGTGATGTCGTGGACCATGTCCTGCGTGCGCGCCGACAGCGGCAGCTGGCGCAGCCCGAGCCGCGCGAGAAAGCGCGCCTGCTCGATCGCGGAAATCTTCAGCGGACCGTCGAGCCAGAAGCGGTCGACCACGTCGCCCAGCGCCTCGTTGCCGTAGTGCAGGCGCGCGATCCACGCCTTCATGCGCGCCAGCCCGATGCGCCGGGCCACGCCCTGGTAGACCGGCAGGTTCGACACGCGAATCGCGTCGCGCAGGTTCATGTCGTGCGCCCACTCCGCGCGGCGCTGCGGCTTGCCGCCGTAGGGCAGCACTTCGTCGATGTCTTTCACCGCGCCGGTCTCCAGCGCGATCAGGCTGTTGGGAATCTTGTAGGTCGACGCGGGCACGAAGCGCTGGCCCGCGCGCCTGGCATCGACCAGCGTGAGCTTGGCCGTGGCGGCGTCGAACAGCGCGAAGGTGCCGGGCGTGCCCGCGGCGGTGAAGTGGCGGGCGAGGTCCGCACGTTCCTGTTGGGCAGCATCGGATGCGGTGGCTGCATGGGCCAGGCCGCCATGCCACGCGGTGGCGAGAGCGGCGACGGTTGCGCTGCCGCGTACCAGCATGGCGCGGCGTTGTTCGTCGGGTGTGGAAGAGGGCATGAAAGCACGAGAGCGGAGTTGTGACGGCGCGAATCATCCAGCCGCCCTCGCGCCCGCACAACGCGGGCGGCAATGCCTGTCGTCACTGCCGTAACCGGCGTAACCGCTGCGCCGGCCGCGGGAGGCGGCTAACCGCCCATCGAGTAGAAGAACTCTTCCCGCACGATCGCGCCGTCGCGCACCGTGTACAGGCCCGCTTCTTCCATCTTGAAGCGCTGGCCGGTGGCCTTCATGGTCACGTCGAATTCGAAGCCGACGATGAAGCGGTCGTCGTGCGGCCACGGGCCCGTGACCTTGAACGAATGCACCTCGTGGTTGTCGCTCCACCACTTGCCCTTGGCCTCGATGGCCGCAAGGCCCACCGCCTCGCGCTGCTGGCCGGGCGGGGCGCCGGCCTCGACGCTCACGGCGTCATCGGCATAGAGCGATTTCGCGTCTTCGAACTTTCCCTGCCGGCATAGCGCGACGAGCTGGTTCGCGATTTCAAGCGTGGTCATGGCCTGTCTCCTGAGGAAGAGGGGACAGGCAGTTTAGGCCGATGCGGCCGATTCAGGCGCCTACCAGCTGCACTTCCTGCCGTCGTCGGAGCCGAGGTCCTGCGAGAAAGAATACTGCTTGCCGCTGCGCAGGTTCTTGTAGCCGAAGCCGTAGACGTTCGCGCCCTGGGTCGTCACCACGTACTGGCCGGCGATGCGGCCGTCGACGATCTCGGCCCAGGTGGTGATGTATTCCCACGGACGGCCTTCGGGCTTGTCGCCGACTTCGTTCTTGACCGGGACGATGGTGATCACGCGCGACGAACCCTTGTACCTGACGTAGCCACCGGACCAGTTGCTGTTCGGGTCGGAAAACACCCGCCATTCCAGGCGGATCGATTGCGCGGAGGACTCCGTCAGGTAGCGGTAGTCGACGGACACCGGCGCATCGCCCGATGCGGCCAGTGCAGACAAGGGCAGCAGAAGTCCTGCGAGCGCGAGGCGGATGTTGTTCATTTCGTCGCTAGGCGTCGTCGTTGGGTTGGATCAGGTCCCATTTGTTGCCGCAGAGGTCCTGGAAGACCGCCACGGTGCCGTGCGGCTCGTGGCGCGGCTCCTCGAGGAAGCGGACGCCGTGCGATGTCATGTGGGCGTGGTCGGACGCAAAGTCCGAGGTGTGAAGGAACAGGAAGACGCGGCCGCCGGCCTGCTTGCCGATGCCGGCTTCCTGGTCGTCGGTCACTGCCTTGGCCAGCAGCAGCGCCGCACCCGCATTGCGCGCGGGTGCGACCACCACCCAGCGCTTGCCGGGTCCGCGCGGTGTGTCTTCGAGCAGCTCGAAGTGCAGCGCTTCGGTGAAGAAGCGGATGGCTTCGTCGTAGTCGCGCACGAGCAGGGTGACGGTGGCAAGTTGGCGTGCGGCGGGGGATTGGCTCATGGTGTCATTGCGCTCTTTGAAATGAAGGCTGCCTTGCTCGACAGCGATGCAGAGGTCTTGCATGGCCGCGGCATGCATCTGCTCCGGCGTGTCCACCCAGGACACGTTCTTCCGGCAATCGCCGCAGTATCGAACGTCGGGCGAGGCCGTTTCTTCGAGCGTGTCCCATGGCTTGGAGCACGCCAGGGCCTCGTCTTGTGGCGTCGTCGGCGTGGAAGCCGGATGAAGAGGCGCGCGGCCGATGCGGACGGGCTTCTTCATCTTCATGGCCTCCGGGGTCGCTCAGTTAAAAACAATCGCGGTCTTGTGCGCAATGCTCAGCCGGGCCGCTTCGTAGAGCCGAAGCCACGAAACGTATTCCCGGTAGAGGCCTTCGTCGGCGTCGATCAGCCGGCCGATTCGCGCCACTTCCTCGTCCGACAGCTCGCCGTCGGTGAGATTGATGCCGAGCGCGGGCGCCACCAGCACCAGTTCGTCGCGCAGGCGGTAGGACGAGCCGAGCATGCCGCCGGCCAATTGCTTGTCGTCGTCCGGTTCGGAATACAGCACCTCGTCGAAATCGACCGGCACGTAGAAACCTTCCGCGTCCGAGTGGCAGACCAGGTGGCTCTCCGAGCTGTAGAGCACGTCTTCCACCACCGGATCTTCCGAGGGGTCGACACCGTCTTCCACCGGCGTTGCCATCCAGCCGGGCGAATTCGCGCGGTGCGCATAGGCCCGGCGCAGGTAGTGGATGAACGAGTACGGGAAGCCGCCGATGGCCGCACGCGAGTGCAGCGGCGGCAGTTCACGCGGCTCGGCGTGCGGCGGAAGGCCCGCCGCCGCCAGCACCTTGTTCACCACCGCCAGTTCCTCCTGCAGCCATCCGGCTCCTTCGGGATCGTGTTCGAGCAGATCGACGAGCACGCCGATGCTGATTGCGAGGCCCACTGTGTTCTCCCTTTCGAATCGGCGGCGGCGAAGCGGCTTACTTCGCCGCCTCCACCTTCACCCGTGCGTTCGGCGTCTCGCCGAACATCTCCGGCGCGTACATGGCTTCGACGCGGCTCGGCGGCAGCGCGAAGTCGCCGACGTTGTTCAGGCGCACGGTGTATTCCATCTTCACCACGCCCTTGGGCAGGTACTCGTAGTAGCTGCGGAATGCCTCAAAGCTGCGCTCCTCGAACGCGGGCCAGCCCGCGCCGCTCTTCTTCTCGCCCTGCGTGGCGATCTGCGAGTCGCGGCCCAGGCCGCTGCCCAGGATGGTGGCGCCGCCCGGAATCGGGTCGCTGATGACGACCCAGGTCATGTCGGCGCTGGCGTTGACTTCGATGCTCACGCGCAGCACGTCGCCGCGCGTGTACTTGCCGGCCACGGCCTGCTCGACCGGGGTGACGGTCTTCTTGATGGCGTAGCCGGCCGCGAACGGCGCTTTCAGCTGCACGGCGGCAATCGACTGCAGCGTGAGCCACGGCTTGCCGGTGCCCTGCTGCGTCACCAGCAGCGTGTCGCGCACCGGCGCGCCCGACGGCGATGCCGCCCACGGCAGGAACATCGTGTTGTTCTTCAGGTTGCCCGGCGAGGCGGGCGCGCCGAAGAAGGTGGTCTGGTTGGGCGCGCCGGCCGGGTCGCTGGCCTTCACGCGCTCGACCCTGCTCCAGTCGACCTGCGCCTTCACCGCGCCCAGCGTGGCGGCGGTAACGCCCGACACCGGCGTGCTCTCGAACACCTTGCTGAACTTCTCCAGCGCCAGTCCGCCCCACAGGTTGGCGGTGGTGGTGTGCCACGCGCCGTTCTGCTGGCGGCCGATGAAGCCGTTGGCGAGCTTGCCGATGTCGTCCTTCCAGCCCGGGTCGTCCATCACGCTGAGCAGCAGGCGGGCGGTGTTGACGTCGCCGTTGGTCATCAGCCACCACCAGTAGTCGTCCTGCTCGGTGCTGAAGATCAGCTTGGTGCCTTGATAGGACAGGCGCGCCTTCAGCACGTTGTTGGCTTCTTCCAGGCGCTGCTGGCGCTGCGGCACGTCGTTCACGCGCTTGAGGATGTTGAGCCAGTCGATCACCGCGCTGGTGGGCCACTGGTTCGGCGCGATGGTGATGCTGCCGAGCATGCTCCCCTTGGCCTTGCCGTAGCGCGAGAGCGCTTCGAGCGCGGCGAGCTTGCGCACGTCCAGGTCCTTGCGCGGGCTCCAGAAGTCGCGCGTGATGCGGCCTTCGACGAAGGCGATCAGGCCCGACTCCATCGGCGCGCGCACGTCGTCGGCAAGCGCGAAGGCGGGGTCGAGCGCGGCGGCTTCGTTGGTGGCCGCGAGCAGGTACGACGTGAGGATGTCGCTGCCGCGGTTGGCCTCGCCGTCGCGCGGCGGGAAGTAGCTGGCCAGGCCGTCGCTGTCCAGGTAAGTGGGCAACTGGGCCAGCACGCCCTGCCACATCTTCGCGTCGCGCAGGCCGACCGACTTGCTGGTCTTCTGTTCGAGGCAGATGAAGGGGTAGTTGGCGAACCAGTCGCGCACGCCCGGCAGGCCTTCGGCCAGCTTGGGTTGCAGGGCGAGCTTCAGGCCGCCGCGGCCGGGGAGGGCGTCGGCGGGCGGTGCCACGTCGAGCGTGAACGGCCCGTCGAGCTGCACCAGCGTGGCCTGCTGCACCGTGAGCGGCACCGAGGGCACGATGCGCTGGCGAACCTTGAGGGCATCGCGCGCGCCGCCGATGGTGTCCTTGGCCTCGATTTCCCAAAGGATGGCTTCGGCGCGCGTCTGCGCGAGCTGCGCGGGCGCGGTCACGTTCCATGCGACTTCACGCGCTTCGCCGGCCGGGATGTCCACGGTCTGCGGCTCCAGCGTGAGCAGGGTGGCGCGCGGCGTGGCCTCGACCTTCATCGGCTTCTGCGTGGTGTTGCGCAGCGTGATCTGGGCGCGGAACTGGTCGTCCTCGCGCACCAGCGGCGGCAGGCCGCTGATGATCTGCAGATCCTGCGTGGCCTGGATGCTCGCCTGGCCGGTGCCGAACAGGCCCACGCCGGAATCGGCCACGGCCACGATCTTGAAGGTGGTGAGCGCGTCGTTCAGCGGCACCGTCACCACGGCCTGGCCGTTGGCGTCGAGCACCACCTTCGGGTTCCACACCAGCAGGGTGTCGAGCAGCTCGCGCGTCTGGCCCTTGCCGCCGCCGCCGCCCGCGGGCACGGCCTTGCGACCGTAGTGGCGCCGGCCGACGATTTCCATCTGCGCCGTGGAGGTGCTCACGCCCCAGCTGCGCCGCTGCAGCATGGCGGTCAGCAGGTTCCAGCTGTCGTTGGGCATCAGCTCCAGCAGGGCCTGGTCGACCGCAGCCAGCGCCACTTCGGCGCCGGCGGCGGGCTTGCCGTCGGGCAGCTTGGCGCTGATGGTCACCTGGGCCTTGCTGCGGATCGGGTAACTGGGCTTGTCGCTGGTGACGGTCACGTCGAGCTGGTGGGCCTGCGTGCCCACGCGGATCTCGGCCATGCCCAGGCGATAGGCGGGCTTGCTCAGGTCGACCATCGCCGTGGGCGCGACGTATTCCTTGCCCTCGTACCAGAAGGCCGTCCACCACTCGCGCGGCGACTTGAAGCCCCAGGTGAAGAAGCTGTACCACGGCACTTCGCGCAGGCGGCCGCGCAGGGCGAGCACGCTCACGTAGGCGTTGGGGCCCCACTCGGGCTTGACCTCCAGGGTGACGGTCGGGTCCTTGCCGTCGAGCTGCACCACGTGCGTCTCGATGATGCCTTCGCGTTCCACGGCGACCAGCGCGGTCGCGAAGCGGAACGGGCTGCGCACCTGGAACTTGGCGACCTCGCCGGGCTGGTAGCTCTTCTTCTCGGGCAGCACGTCGATGCGGTCGTTGTCCTCGCCACCGAACCACAGTTCGCCCTGCTTCGTCACGTAGACGGAGCTGACGGCCTTGGCGTCGCGCCCTTCGCTGTCGGTGGCGCTGGCGATGAGTTCGACTTCGCCGGCTTCCTTCAGCTCCGACTCGCACAGCAGCAGGCCGCGCGCGTCGCTCTTGCCGCTGCAGACGGTGCCGATGTCCTTGGTCTCGGTCTTGTTGTCGTAGGTGTAGAAGCCGCCCACCATGCGCTTGCGGCTGGTGGTGGTGATGCGCGCCACGGCGCGCACATTCAGCGTCACGCCGGCCTGCGGCTTGCCCGCGAGGTCGAGCGCGAGCGCCTGGAACTTCAGCTTCTGGGCGGTGGAGACCCAGCCCTCGGTCTTGATGCCCGCGATGACGGAAGCCGGCCACAGCGTCTGCGTGCTGCGGATGGTCTGCACCTCGCCGTTCGGGTCGGCGTAGGTGGCTTCGAGCAGCAGCTCGCGCGCGGCCTTGACCTTCGGCACCTTGTCGATGGTGACCTTGCCGGCGCCGTCCTTGTTGAGGGTGAGCGGCAGCTTGTCGGCGATCACGCGGGTGTCGTTCACGCTGTTGATGTCTTCCTCGCCCGAGCCGGCTTCGGCAGCGGCGGAGACCGCGGCCGCCGGATCGCTGGCGTCGCCCTGGGTGGCGCGCGGCGGGTTGAAGCTGAAGGCGTCGTAGTCGGGGAAGCTCAGGCTCTTGCCGCGCACCATGGCCGACACGCGAACCGGCAGGTTGGCCGCGCCGCCGCCGGCCACGTAGTTGATCTGAACGTCGGTCGGCACGCTGGTGGCGGCCACCAGCGGTTTCTTCTCGGTGGGCGTGATCCGGCCTTCGAGCACGGGCAGGCGGAATTCCTCGACGCGGAACATCCCGGTGCCGAAGCTGCGCCCATAGCCCTCATCGCCGTCGCCTTCGCTGTCGCCGTCCTTGCCGCCGCCGGTGCGCAGCATCACTTCGTACACGCCGAGCTTGGCGGCGGGCGGAATGGCAAAGCTGTTCTCCGCGCTCAGGCCGCCGGTGGCGGTCTTGCGCCAGTTCAGCGGCTGGGTGAAGCGCTGGCCGCTGCCCACGTGGGTGATGACCAGCGTGTCGGGGCGGTTCTCGGGCAGGCCGAAACCCTTGCTGGTCTGCGTGCGGATCAGGCTCTTCATCGACACCGTCTCGCCGGCGCGCAGCAGCGTGCGGTCGAAGATGGTGTGGGCGATGCGGTCGGGCTCGGCCTGCAGGTTAGTCGGCACGTTGAAGCGCCAGGGCTCGATGCCGCGCTGCCAGTCGCTCCAGGTGAAGGCGAGGTCTTCCACGCCCTTGTCGTCCTTGGCGCGGGCGCTGACGAACCAGGCGCCGCTGTCGTATTCGTTAGGGCCGTTGCACGACGGTGCCTGCGGCGAGATGCCGTTGAGCATGACGATGCCGTTGGCGTCGGTGGTGCCGCTGGCCACGGCCTTTCCGTCGCAGCTGGACACGCGCACTTCTGCGCCGGCCACGACCTTGCCCTTGTCGAGCGTGGTCACCCAGGCCATGGAGTTCTCGCGGCCCAGCTTGAAGTGCACGGCCAGGTTGGTGGCCAGCGCGGTGGTGCGCACGTACATCGTGCGCCCGGCGTTGTAGCGCTCGTCGAGCAGCGCCTCGCCCAGCTTCTGCGAGGCGATCTCCAGCACGTGGAAGCCCGGCGTCAGCGGCACGCCGATGACTTCGAAGGGGCGCGGATCGCCGGCATCCGACTTGGGCATGTCCAGCGTCTTCACGCCCGCCTGGCCCGACAGCAGCGACAGCATGCGCGTCTGCAGCGTGGTGCGGTCGTCCTTGTCGATCACCGGGGGCAGCGGGCCCTTGACGTCCTTGCGCGCCTGTTCGCGCGAGATGGTGAAGTTGTCGTAGCGGCGCACCTTGCGGAACCACGCGATGATTTCCGCGTCGGTCTTCGGGTTCATGTCGCTGACCTTGCCGGGCGTGAGCGCCTGCACCATCAGCTGCGGCTCCACGCGGCGCACGGTGACCGGCATCATGGCCGGGGTGTCGGGCTCGGCGAGGCGCTCGACCACGCCGAAGGGCGAGGCGGCGAACTTGGCCAGCGGCGGCATCATGCCGGTGGCCACCTTCATCGGGAAGCTGCCGGGCGAGGCCAGCGGGCGGCCCGAGGCGTCCTCGAACCTGGAGGGCAGCTCGATGGTGAACTGGGTGCTCTCGCTCAGCGGGGGCTCGAAGCTCACGCTGTTGACCACGTCGTCGTCGCTCTGCGTGCCGCCGTCGTTGTCGAGCTTGGCCTTGATGGTCTTGTCGCCCTTGAGCTGGATCTGCGAGGCCAGCTTGCGCGTGACCGGCGCATTGAACGTCAGCTGCATCGGGCGCAGCGGCAGGCAGGCGGCCTGTGCGTTCTCGCGTTCGCAGGTGAACGACGCGGCAAAAGGCTCGCGCACCTGGAACTCGAGGCGGCGTTCCACGTTGTTGGGCACGCCGGAGGGCGTGGCGACGCCCTTGCCGTAGACGATCTGCACCTTGGCGCCGGGCGTCAGCGTGCGGTTGCACTGCATGGTGACGAAGCGCAGCGGTTCCTTCTCGGCCGCCTTGTCGCGGCCGAAGGCCTTGAGCAGGCCGGCGCGCTGGTCGCCGTCGAGCAGCTTGACCGGGATGCGCTCGCCCACGCCGTCGGCCGAGCACCACACGTTCTGGCGCACGCTGTCGAGCGTGGCCGCGCCGTTGAGTTCGAGCACGAACATCTGCTGCTCGTCGATGCGGCTGTAGCTGCCCGGCATGTAGCTGCGCACGAACGGGCCGCCGCTGTTGAACTGGTAGCGCTCCGGGCCGGTCAGCTCGCCGCTGGCGGGCTTGAAAGTGGGAATGCGCGTGACGGTGCAGCGCACGCCGGGAGGCAGGTCGTTCTCGAAGTCGTAGACCCAGGCCTTGGCGTCGGTCCAGCGGCCGGTTCCCTTGCCGGCCTGCGCGTCGGTGCAGCTCACCGACAGCGGCGCGGGGGCCTTGGGGTCGCCGAAATTGACGGCGGGCTGGTCGAACTTGGCGACGATCTGGCGCACGCGCGCCACTTCGCCCTGGGGCGTGAGGCTGGTGATCTGCAGGGCATGGCCCGGGCCGGACAGGAGCGCGCCGCCGGCCAGGAGCAATGTTGGAAGGAAACGGGTCACTTTTTAGTATCTCCACCTAGAGGCAGCGCGCAGCGTAGCCGATTTGGACGACGATTCGACAGTGCCATGGGTCATATGTCCTTCGTGTCCACGGCGCGGGTACGCCAGTCTTCTTACAATCGAGGCCCTCGTGCGTGTGCCGCGCGGACCGCCACCAAGACCTCGCCGCCGACCGATGAAACGCTACTGGGAAATAGACGCCTTGCGCGGGCTGATGCTCGTGCTGATGACCGTCACCCACCTGCCCACGCGACTGACCGACCCGCTGGGTCAGCCTTTCGGCTTCGTTTCAGCCGCCGAGGGCTTCGTGCTGCTGTCGGCTTTCGTGGCCGGGCTGGTGTACAGCCGCATCGGCTATGCGCGCGGCGTGGACTCGATGCGCCAGGCCTTCTGGCGCCGCGTGCTCAAGGTCTACCTGTGCCAGGCGGCGATCCTGCTGTTTCTGTTCACCGTGATCGCGGCGCTTGGGCTGCACATCGACCAGCCGGCGGTGAAGAACCTGGTGTCCTACTACCTCGCGGAGCCGCGCGAGGGCTTCATCTACGGCCTGCTGCTGATCTATGAGCCGGCGCTGCTCGACATCCTGCCGATGTACATCTTTTTCATGCTCATGAGCCCGTGGGTGCTGGCCTTTGCCATGCGCCACGGCTGGTCGTGGGTGATGGCGGTGAGCGCGACCGTGTGGGCCGCGGCGCAGTTCGGCCTGAGCGAATGGGTCTACGGGCTGGCCGTGCACTACCTCGGCGTGCCGGTGCCGTTCCACGAGATGGGCGCGTTCAACACCTACGCGTGGCAGTTCCTGTGGTTCGCCGGCCTGTGCATCGGCGCCACCCGCAACGGGCCGGGCGCGAAGCCTTTGAACTTTCCGGTGTGGGTGCTGCTGCTGGCGGCCGGCATAGCGCTCTACGGCCTGTACTGGCGCCACCACGGCATCAACGGGCAGGCGCCGTTCGGTGGCGACGTGGAGCTGAACCTGCTGTTCGACAAGTGGCAGCTCGGCCCGCTGCGGCTGGTGAACCTGGTGGCGCTGGGCATCCTGGCGGTGCGCTTCGGGCCGTGGCTCATGCGCCGCATCCCGCGGCTGCACTGGCTGGAAGCGATGGGCTCGGCGTCGCTGCCGGTGTTCTGCGCGCACCTCGTGGCGGTGCTGCTGGTGCTGGCCTTCTACGGCGACAGCCAGACCGCGCGGCCCTGGTGGGGCGACGGCCTGCTGCTGCTGGCGGTGTTCTCGGGGATGTACTGCGTGGCGCGCTTCACGCGCGGGGCCGACGTGCCGCCGCCGGCGGACGACGTGCCGACGGAGCCGGCACGGGCCTGAGGCCTCTGACCTGGGGGCGAGTCAAGGATTCGGCAAATGCGGCGCGATCACCGAATGCCATAGCCGGTAGCCCTCGTCCGTCATGTGCAGCTTGTCGCTGCGGAACAGCTCCATGCGCGGGCGGCCGTCGGCGCCGAGCATGGGCGTGTAGATGTCGATGTATTCGCTGTTGGGCAGCAGGTTGAGGTAGGCCGAGATCACGTGATTGGTCTCGCGGATCTGCGGCAGCAGATGTTCGCGCGAGGGGCTGGGCTTGACCGAGACGAAGCTGATGCGCGTGTCGGGCAGTTCGGCGCGCACCGCGTTGGCAAAGCGCGCGAAGCTGTCGAGCACCTGCAGCGGCGTGCGGCCCTCGGCCAGGTCGTTGTCGCCGGCGTAGACCACCACCTGGCGCGGCTTGTAGCGCACCACGAGGTCGCGCGCGAACAGGCTGCAGTCGTTCAGCGTGGAGCCGCCGAAGCCGCGGTTCACGACACCGCCGGGCACGCGGGCGAAATCTTGCGAGAGGCGGGTCCACATGCGCACCGTGGAGCTGCCGACGAACACCACGCCGCCGGGGGCGGGAAAGCGCTCCTGGTCGGCCCGTGCGAATGCCGCGAGCTCGTTGTGCCAGCGCTCCTTGGCGGCCAGGTAGTCGCGCGCGGAGGCGGCCTCGGCTGCGGCCGTCTCGGATTCCTGGGGAAAGAATGCGGGCTGGGCTTGGGCGGCGAGTGCCGCCGTCAGCAGGGCGACCGCGGCGAGCGCGGTTTTCATCGAAGGCATCGGAAGGACGGGAAGAAGTACGAAGGGCGGGCGGGGTTTTCTACCACGACGCCCCAGGGCCCGCGGCCGTTGACAGGCAAGCCGCCCGGCCTAGATGGTTTTCTCGATCAGCGCGCCCTTGAACACGACCGGTCCCTTCGGCCCGCTGCCCGGCGGCACGCCGCCCTTGGCTTCGAGCGTGACGGCCAGCGTGGGCACGGCATGCACGTCGGACTCCGACGCGGCAAGGCGCAGGCCCGGCGCGTTGTCGAGCACGCCCAGCGAGCGCGGCGCGCCGCCAGGCGGCAGGGCCCAGAGCTGCAGCGACTTGTCGTCGCTCTCCTTGAAACCGCCCACGCGCTGCAGCACCAGCTGCTTCTTCTTGGGGTCGAAGGTCACGAGCATCGAGGCCGCGTCCTTGTCGTCGTTCAGCACGGCCACGTACTGCACCGCGGGGGCGTTGTGCAGCTGGTCGCGCAGGTTGAGGCCGACCGTCACGGCCAGCACCGTGGCCAGCGCGCCGGCCGCCGTGGCGCCGCGCCAGAGCGCGAGGCTGCGCAGCCAGCCGCCCTGTCGCGGCTGCCGGGACCTGTCGTCGTCGCGCGCATTGGCGGCGTCGCGCTGGCGTTCGATGGCGATCTTGGCCTGCTCGGCGTCGATCATGTTGCGGATGCGGGTCCACACCGCGGGGTCGGGCACGACGGAGGGCTGCAGCTCGGTCATGCTGGCGAGCCGGCCTTGCCAGACCAGCGCCGCAGCGCGCACCGGCGCCTGCTCGCGGGCCAGGGCCTCGAAGCGGCGGCGGGCGCCTCCGCGCAGGGTGCCGAGGGCATGGCTCGCGGCCAGCAGCTCGAGCAATTCGGGATGTGCGATGAGATTCATGGGAGGACCGCCTTCGTCGTCGTCATCGCGTTCATGCAAAGCGTCCCATGCAGACGCGCAGTTTCTCCAGCCCGCGCCGGATCCATGTCTTGACCGTGCCCAGCGGCAGCTTGAGCTGCTCGGCCAGTTCGCCGTGGCTCATTTCGCGCAGGTAGGCCAGGCTGACCACCTCGCGCTGCCGGCCCTCGAGCTGGCTGAGGCACTGGTGCAGCGCCCATGCCTGTTCGCTGGCATCGGCGGTATCCGCCGGGTTGGGCGCGTCCGATTCGAGTGTGTCGGCCATCAGCTCGTCGAATTCCTGGGTGAGCTGGGCGCGGTCGGTGGTGCGCCGGCGCAACAGGTCGAGCGCCCGGCTGCGAACGATCAGGCCCAGCCATGCCAGCGGCGGGCTGAGCGAGGAGCGATAGTCGCCCGCGACTCGCCAGACAGTCAGAAAGGCTTCCTGGAGAACGTCCTCGGCCCACTCGCGTTGCCGCACGACGCGCATCGCCAGGCCCATGAGCTTGGGCGAGGTGCGGTCGTAGAGCAGGCGCAGGGCGGCTTCGTCGCGATGGCCGATCCGGTCGATCAGCGCCATCAGTTCGGCGTCGGGGCTGGGTACTGTCATCCAACGATTGTCGGGCATGGGGGCGCATGCCTGATATACGGGCGGTTCCCCGGGTCGGATTCAGACGGAAGGCCGCTGGCCTGTCGGCCGTCTGAACGCAAGCGTTCGAAACTTTTGTGTGCTTGTGTGACCGTATACTGCCCCCGAAAAATCGAGGGACCGCACACGGTCGGGGAAGAGAAATGAAGCAAATCGCGATCGTCGCGGCGCTCTGCGTGGGCGCGTGGTACTTCTTCGTCGGCGGCCGCAAGCTCGACGAGTCGATGGTGCACGACTACTACCGCAAGGAAGCCCATGCCATCTACTCGCGCGACGCAGACCTGCTGTGCAAGCAGCTCAGCCGCAAGGCGCGGATCGAAAGCAGGACCACGGTGATGGGCCACACGGTCGAGCGCTCCCATGACCGCGACGAGGCCTGCAAGGCGACCCGCGAGGCTTTCGAGACCTTCAGGCTGGCCGGCGAAAAGATGGGCGGCATCCTCACCATCGAGTACGACTACGACCTCGGCGACATCCAGGTGGCCTCCGACCGCAGGAGCGCCGTCGTCAAGGGCACCAGCGTGCTGAAGATGGGTGAAACGGTGCTGCAGTACAGGAGCAGCTTCACCCAGCGACTGGAGCGCGAGATGGGCCAGATGCGCCTCGTGCATGCCGAAGAGGCCACCGTGATGCGGATGGGCGGCGCCGGCACCATGACGCAGAGCGACTTCTTCAAATAGGCACAGCCATGATCATCCGAGATGTGTTGCCGCCGCCGCCGCCGTTCTGGCACCGGCTCAACAGTTTCTTCGCCTTTCCGTTCCAGCTGCGCCCGCTGGCCTACGGCCTGCTGCTGTCTTTCTGCAGCCTGCTGTTCGAGGGCGTGTTCTTCCTGCCCGACGCGCTGGCGCTGGTCATCATCGAGATCGGCATCATGCTGGCGGCCAGCCGCTACAGCTTCAAGATCATCGCGCTGGGTGCGCGCGGCATCCGCGATTCGGCCGACTTCGGGCGCGAGTCGAGCGACGAGTGGACCTACCTGCCGTGGAAGCTCTTCGCCATCACGATGGTGCAGGCCTTCCTGATCGGCTGGCTCGGCTGGTACTCGCCCATCCTCGGCACGGCGGGGCTGTTCGTCATGTCCTTCACCTTTCCGGCGGCGGTGATCGTGCTGGTGCAGTCGGGCAGCTTCTTCCAGGCCATGAACCCCGGCCACGTGATGGACACGATGCGCATCATCGGCTGGCCGTATGCGCTGCTGTGCTTCTTCCTTTTCCTGCTGAGTTCGGGCGCGCAGGTGGCGCTGGCGCTGGTGCTGCCGATGTTCGACGGGCGCATCGTGCTGCCGATCGCCAACTTCGCATTCATCTATTTCGGCTGGGTCATGGCGAGCCTGCTGGGCTACGTGATGTTCCAGCACCACGACGCCTTCGGCTTCGATGCCGCGCCGGGCAGCGAGCTGGACGGCGGCGCCCCGGCCGACCGCCGCACGCCGGAGCAGGTCGCCGCGCAGCGCACCGACGCCGAGGTGGCGCAGCTGATCACCGAGGGCGACCTGGCCACCGCGCTGGGCACCGCCTACGAAGCGCAGCGCACGGCAGCGTCGGACGACCTTGCCGCGCAGCGCCGCTACCACCGCGTGCTGGCCATGATGCCGGAGAAGAAGGACACCATGCTCGACCAGGCGCGGCGCTTCATTCCGCTGCTGATGCGTCGCGACATGGCTTCCGAGGCGCTCAAGGTCTTCAAGGTTTGCCGCGAGCGCGAGAAGACCTTTTCGCTCGACGACCCCGCCATGGTGATCGCGATGGCGCGCGCCGAATGGCGCAACGGCGACGCGCACGCCACGCTGGCGCTGCTGTCGGGCTTCGACAAGCGCTTCCGCGGCCACGAGGCGATTCCGCAGGCGTATGAACTGGCGGTCCGCGCGCTGGTGCAGGGGCTGGGCCGCGCCGACATGGCGCAGCCCATCCTCACGACGATGGAGGCGCGCTACCCGAACAGCGAGCAGACGCAGGAAGTGCGCTGGCTGCTGCGGCCCACGCCGGCCGCGCAATAAGAGAGAAAAACCAGAGAGGACCAATGAGAAGGAAAGAAGAAAAGACGTCCGCGCGCGCCGCGGCGATGCGACCCGTGGCACTGGGCGCCGCGTTGTTGCTCAGCGCCTGCGTGACCACCCAGCCGCCGCTGGCCGCGAAGCTGCCGCAGGAAGCGGCCGTTGCGGCGCCAGCGCTCGGCAGCTATGCGGCAGCCGACGGCTTCGTGCCCGTGGGCAAGACGCAAGTGCGCCTGCGCGGCAAGTCGTACCCCGAGGGCTTCGACCAGCTTCGGGTGGTGCGCCGCGACCATACGGGCGGCGCGGTGGCGGCGCAGGTTGCAATCAGCGTGCTGGCATCGGCCGTGGCAGGAGGCACCGTCGTCGGAGCGCAGGGCTTCTCCAAGGACGACCTGTCGGGCGACCCGGTCTCGGAACTGGCGGGGCAGGCATGGGCCGGCAACCCCGGCATGAAGGAATTGCCGGAGGCGCTCGGCGATATCGCCACCCGTGTCTATGCCGCCCGGGCGTGGAAAGAGCTGCAGCGCGGCCGCAGTGAAACCGGATGGACGCGCGAGGACATGGAGTCCGCGGCCAGGCTGCCGGCCGTGGCCGACGCGCCGGTCAACCCCGGCCCTTGGCGCCTGATCTACGAGAACCTGTCGGGTACCGACGAGCTGTACCGCCTGCAATTCCGCGCGGGGCTGGCACTGGCGAGCCCGCGCTTCGGACTTCCGCCCATGCCGGCCAACTGCTTCTATCAGTCCGAACCGGTGGCCTGGACCGCATGGAAGGCCGACAACTGGCAGCGCCTTCGCGAAGAGCGCGCCAAGGCCGTCGACCAGTGCGTCAGCACGCTCGCGCAGACCCGCGCCGACCTGTGGTGAAGGCGGCCGCTCAGGCCTCCCGTCAACTCTCTTCCCAGCCGCCGCCCAGCGTCTTGTAGATCGTCAGCCGGTTGGTCTGCTCCGTGAGCTGCAGGCCGATCAGCGTCTGCTGCGCGGCGTAGAAGGCACGCTGCGCGTCGAGCACGTCGAGGTAGCTGCTGGCGCCGCTCCTGAACAGCGACTGCGACAGCTCGAAGCTGCGCGAGGTGGCGTCCAGCAGCGAACGCTGCGCGTCGAGCCGCTCGGCCAGCGTGCGGCGTTCGGCCAATGCGTCGGCCACTTCGCGGAAGGCGGTCTGCACCGTCTTCTCGTAGGTGGCGATCTGGATCTTCTGCTGCGCCTCGGCCACCCGAAGGTTGGCGCGGTTGGCGCCGCCGTCGAAGATCGGCACGCTGATCGAGGGCGCGAAGCTCCAGGCCTTGCTGCCGCCCGCGAACAGGCCCGACAGCGTGCTGCTCGCCGTGCCCGCCGACGCGGTGAGCGCGATGCGCGGGAAGAACGCCGCACGCGCGGCGCCGATGTCGGCATTGCTCGCGCGCAGGGCGTGCTCGGCGGCGCGTACATCCGGGCGCCGCTGCAGCACGCTTGAGGGCAGGCCCGGCGGCGGCACCAGCAGCTGTGCGGCGGTGGCCGGTGCCGCGGTGTCCGAAGCGGGCGCCGCAGGCAGCAGGTCGGCCGGCGGCATCGCGCCGACCAGCAGCGCGAGCGCGTTGCGGTCCTGCTCGACCTGGCTGTCGAACGCCGCCGCGTCGGCGCGCGCGGCGTCCACCGTGCTGCGCGCCTGCGCCAGCGCCAGGCCCGATTGCGCGCCCAGTTGGTGGCTGCGCTCCACCAGGTCGAAAGACTTGCGCTGGCTCTCCAGCGTGTTGCGCGCGAGCAGCAGGCGCTGCTCGTCGGCCGCCAGTTGCAGCCATGCGGTCGCGACCGATGCGACCAGGCTGATCTGCGTGCTGCGCCGTGTCTCCTCGGTCTGGAAGTAGCTCTGCAGCGCCGATTCGCCGAGGTTGCGCACGCGGCCGAACAAATCGATCTCGTAGCTGGTGAGGCCGAGGTCGGCGCTGTACTGCGAGCCGATGCGCGCCTCGCCGCTGGTCGACAGGCTGCCCGGCGTGCGCGAGCGGCTGCCGCTGGCGCCGGCTTCCACGGTGGGGAACAGGCCGGCGCGCGCAATGCCGTACTGCGCCCGCGCGCGCTCGATGTTGAGCGCCGCCACGCGCAGGTCTCGGTTGTTGGCGAGCGCAAGCTCGATGGTGCCGCGCAGCCGGGGCTCGACGAAGAAGCTGCGCCAGCCCACGTCGATCGGCGTCGGCGCCTCGACACCGGAAGAGGGCAGTGCCTGCGGCACCGGCGATGCGGGCGCGGTGTATTCGGGCGCGAGGTTGACGCAGCCCGCGAGCACGGCCGAGGCCATGGCCGAGAGGGCCAGCGAGCGCAGGGGGAATGCGCGCTTCGTCATCAGTGGCCTCCCTGTTCAGCCGTGGTACCGGCAACGGTTTCCTGCGCGGGCCTGGCCTTGCGCCGGCCCTCCAGCCAGCCGCGGATCAGCGCGAAGAACAGCGGCACGAAGAAGATGCCCAGCGCGGTGCCCACCACCATGCCGCCCAGCACCGCGGTGCCGATCGACTGGCGGCCACCCGCGCCCGCGCCGGTGCCGATGGCCAGCGGCAGCACGCCGAAGCCGAAGGCCAGCGAGGTCATGAGGATGGGCCGCAGCCGCAGGCGCACCGCCTGCAGCGTGGCCTCGACCACGCCCTTGCCCTGCTCCTGCAGCTGCTTGGCGAACTCCACGATCAGGATCGCGTTCTTCGACGACAGCCCCACCGTGGTCAGCAGGCCGACCTGGAAGTACACGTCGTTGCTCAGCCCGCGCAGGCTGGTGAACAGCAGCGCCCCCACGATGCCCAGCGGCACCACCAGGATCACCGAGAACGGCACCGACCAGCTTTCGTACAGCGCGGCCAGGCACAGGAACACGAACAGGATCGAGATGGCGTAGAGCAGCGGCGCCTGCGCGCCCGAAAGCCGCTCCTGCAGCGACGCGCCGGTCCACTCGTAGCCGATGCCGGGCGGCATCTGCTTCATCACCGCGTCCACCGCGGCCATGGCGTCGCCCGAGCTCACGCCCGGCGCCGCGTCGCCCACGAACTCGTAGCTCGGGCTGCCGTTGTAGCGCTGCAGCTGCGGCGAGCCGTAGCTCCAGCGCGAGCTGGAGAACGACGGGAACGGCACCATCTGGCCCAGGCTGTTGCGCACGCTCCAGCGGTCGATGTCGGCGGGCAGCATGCGGAAGTCGGTGTCGCCCTGCATGTACACGCGCTTGACGCGGCCCTTGTCGAGGAAGTCGTTGATGTAGGTGCCGCCCATGGCGCTCGACAGCGTGCTGTCGATGTCCGACGTGGCCAGGCTCAGCGCGCCGGCGCGCGCGTCGTCGATGTCCACCGCGAACTCGGGCGTGTCGTCCAGGTTGTTGCTGCGCACGTTGGCGACTTCGGGCCGCTGGCCCAGCAGCTCGATGGCCTGGTCGCGCGCCTTCACCAGCGCCTCGTGGCCCAGGCCGTTGATGTCCTTCAGGTGGAAGTTGAAGCCCGCGTTGGCGCCCAGCCCGCGCACCGCCGGCGGCAGCAGCACGAAGACGCGCGCATCGCGCACCGTCGACAGGTCCTTGTTGGCGCGCCGCGCCAGCTCGGCCGCCGACTGGCCCGCGCCGGTGCGCTCGGACCAGTCCTTGAGCTTGACGAAGGCGCGCGCCGAGCTCTGGTCGCCGTTCTGCCCCGTGATGACGTTCACGCTCAGCACCTCGGCCTGCTTGCCGAAGTACTGCTGCACCTGCTCGACCACCGGCTGCAGCCGCGCATTCGAGGCGCCCGGCGGCAGGGTCACCTGCACCTGCAGGAAGGCCTGGTCTTCGTCGGGCAGGAACGAGGTGGGCAGGCGTATGAACAGCAGCGCCATCACGCCCGCGATCAGCAGGTACACCACCAGGCTGCGCTTGCCGCGCCGCACGATGCCGCCGACGATGCCTTCGTAGCGGTCCGCGCTCCTGTCGAAGCCGCGGTTGAAGGCCGCGAAGAAGCGGTCAAGCCGCCCCAGCAGCCCGCGGCGCGGCACCGCATGTTCGCCCTTGTGCACCGGCTTGAGCAGGGTGGCGCACAGCGCCGGCGTGAGCGTGAGCGCCACGAACACCGACAGCGCCATCGCCGAGACGATGGTGATCGAGAACTGCCGGTAGATGACCCCGGTTGAGCCGCCGAAGAAAGCCATCGGAATGAACACCGCCGACAGCACCAGCGCAATGCCCACCAGCGCGGGCGTGATCTCGGCCATCGACTTGCGCGTGGCCTCCTTGGGCGAGAGCCCTTCCTCGTGCATCACGCGCTCGACGTTCTCCACCACCACGATGGCGTCGTCCACCAGCAGGCCGATGGCCAGCACCATGCCGAACATGGTAAGCGTGTTGATCGAATAGCCCGCCAGCGACAGCACGCCGAAGGTGCCCAGCAGCACCACCGGCACCGCAATGGCCGGAATGAGCGTGGCGCGCAGGTTCTGCAGGAACACGTACATCACCAGCACCACCAGCAGCATGGCCTCCAGCAGCGCCTTGACCACCTCGTCGATGGAGGCGCTCACGAAGGGCGTGGTGTCGTAGCTCACGAAGGTCTGCAGCTGGTTGGGGAAGAGCGGCTTGAGCTCCTCGATCCTGGCCTTCACCGCCTCGGCCACCTGCACCGCGTTGGCGCCGTCGGCCAGCACCACGCCCAGGCCCGCGCCGGGGCGCCCGCCGAGCTGCGAGCGCACGGTGAGGTTCTCCGCGCCCAGTTCCACGCGCGCCACGTCTTTCAGGCGGACCACGGCGCCGTCGGGCGTGGAGCGCAGCACCACGTTCTCGAACTGCTCGGCTGTCTGCAGCTTGCTGCGCGCGGTGATGGTGGCGTTGAGCTGCTGCCCGGCGGCCGCGGGCAGCGCGCCCAGCTGGCCGGCCGAGACCTGCGCGTTCTGCGCGGTGATGGCGGCGCTCACGTCGGAGGGAATGAGCGCATATTTGCGCAGCTTGTCGGGGTCGAGCCACAGGCGCATGGCGTAGCCGGTGCCCAGCGTCTGCACCTCGCCCACGCCGTCGATGCGGCTGATCACGTCCACCAGGTTGCTGGAGATGTAGTCGCCCACGTCCACCGCCGAGGCGCTGCCGTCGCCGGAGTACATCGACACGATCATCAGGAAGTCGTTGCCGCCCTTGGTGACGGTGACGCCGCGGCTCTGCACCTGCTGCGGCAGGCGCGACATGGCCTGCTGCAGCTTGTTCTGCACCTGCATCTGGGCCACGTCGATGTTGGTGCCGGCGTCGAAGGTGAGCGACAGCCGCGCCACGCCCGACGAGTTGCTGGTCGCCTGCATGTAGAGCAGGTTGTCCAGGCCCTTCATCTGCTGCTCGATGACTTGCGTGACCGAGTCCTCGACCGTCTTGGCCGAGGCGCCGGTGTAGGTGGCGTTGATGGACACGCGCGGCGGCGCGATGTCGGGGTACTGCTCCAGCGGCAGCGTGCGGATGGCCATCAGGCCCGCGAGCATGACGACGATGGAAAGCACCCACGCGAAGATGGGCCGGTCGATGAAAAACTGAGCCATGGCCGGACCTCAGCGCGCCACGGGGTCGGATGCCGCGTCGGCGGCGTCGGGCTGCGCGCTTGCCACGGGGCCGGATGCCGGGCTGGCGGCCTTGGCGCCGAGCTCGACCACCTTCACCTTGTCGCCCACCTTCACCCGCTGCGAGCCCTCGGTCATCACGCGGTCGCCCGCGGCCAAGCCTTCGAGCACCTGCCAGCGCGTGCCGACCGCGCGGCCGACCTGGATGGAGCGTTTGGCGACCTTGTTCTCCGCATCGACCACCAGTGCCGACGCGCTGCCGTCGGGCGCGCGCGTCACCGCCTGCTGGGGCACCAGCAGCGCGGTGGCGTCGGTGCCCTCCTGCAGCACGGCGCGCACGTACATGCCGGGCATCAGCAGCTTGTCGGGGTTGGGCACCACCGCGCGCAGGGTGACGCTGCCGGTGCCGGCATCGACCGTGACGCCGCTGAAGGTGAGGCGGCCGGCATGCGGGTACTTGCTGCCGTCTTCCAGCACCAGCTGGATGCGGGCCTCGGCGTCGCTCGCGCGCTGCAGGCGGCCGCTGGCGAGTTCGCGTTTCAGCCGCAGCAGCTCGCTGCTCGATTGCGTGACGTGCACATGCATCGGGTCGAGCTGCTGCACCGTGGTCAGCACCGCCGTCTGGTTGGCCGTGACCAGCGCGCCGGGCGTGACCGTCGACAGCTCGGCCCAGCCGGTGATCGGCGAGGTGATGCGCGTGTAGCCGAGCTGGATGCGCGCGGTCTGCTCGGCGGCGCGGGCCACGCCGAGGTCGGCCTCGGCCTGCTGCTCGGTGGCCTGGGATTCGTCGAACACCTGCCGGCTGATGGCGTCGATCTTCACCAGCTCGGCATTGCGGCGCGCCACGGTGCGCGCGGTGGCCAGTGCCGACTCGGCCTTGCGCACGCTGGCCTGCGCGCTGGCGTATGCCGCCTGCAGCGGTGCCGGGTCGAGCTGGTAGAGCACCTGGCCGGCCTTGACCTGCGAGCCTTCGGTGAAGAGCCGCTCCTTGAGGATGCCGCCGACCTGCGGCCGGATCTCCGCGATGACCGGCGCGGCGGTGCGGCCGGGCAGCTCGGTGCTCTGCGCCAGCGTCTCGTGCTTGAGGGTGACGGTGCCGACTTCCTTTTCCGGTGCGGCGGCGGCCTTCGCGGTGGCGCTCGCGCCCTTGTCGGTGCGTGAGCAGCCGGCGATCGTTGCGAGCGCGCAGACCGCGGCGATGGTCATGAGCAACGGGAAACGGGAGTTTTTGCAGGCGTGCATGGCGCAGGGGAAGTGACGGAGGTCCCAAATGGAGCGGGCACGCGCTTGCGAGTTCAATGCAACGCGCGGCCGCGAGCGAGCTTTACAGAGCGGCGATGCAAGTGCGGTGCCACCGGCGGGCAGGCGAGGACACACAAGGCCTTTCGGCGCCGAGGGGCTTGTCGCGGCTGTTGCCGATGCGGCGCGCGCTGCCGCTGTCAGGCTAGGCCGAATTCCTTGCGGCGGTCGAACACGAAGACCCGGTCCCGGCCCCAGCCCGCCGACCAGCCGCCGCGCCACAGCCGGTAGTCGGCCTCGGTGGCGTCCGGCGCGCCGGGTGGCGCGCACAGCGGCCAGAGCACCCAGTGCAGGATCGGGTACGAAGTCTCCAGCCGATAGAGCGGCTCGACCAGGAAGTGGTAGGCGTCCTGCCCGGCTTCGCCCGTCTCGCGAAGGGCCATCTCGCCGAGCGCGTCGTGCAGTTCGATGAAGGGGCTGTCGGCCTCCGAGAAGGCCTTGAGCAGCGTCGTCGCGCTGGTGTCGAGCACTTCGATGGGGCCGTTCGCATCGGGCACATCGAGGCCCATGGGCTCGACCAGCGCCAGGCCGTCGCGCAGCAGTTGCACGGCCTCGTCGGGGCCGATGGCGCGCGCCGGCGTCGACTGGTATTGCTGCAGCCGCGCGAGCATTTCCTCATGGCGCGGAAAGACCGAGAAGGCCCGGCGGCGCGCCTCGGCGTCGAGGCTGGCGAACTCGAATTGCAGCCGGAGATCTTCGTCGACGTTCTCGGGCGGTTCTTTGTCATCGGGGCCCAGCGCGGCGTCGAATACGTCGTGCCAGTGGCGCTGCCAGGCCTTGTGATGGGTCGGTTGGGGCATCGTCGGTTTTCCCTTTTCGTCTGTCGTGTTCAGGCGCGCTGCAGGGCGCGCGTCACCATGTCGTTGGGCGCCAGGCGCAGCAGGTCGGGCAGCAGGCTCACGGCACGGTCGCGTTCGCCCGCGTGCAGCAGGCCGTTGGCGCAGGCCGAGAGCGTGTTGGGCAGCTCGGCGTGGTCAGGCGCCGTCTTCAGCAGGATGCGGCAGAGCTTGTCGGCGTCTCCGAACTCGCGAATGCGCGCGAAGCGGCGCGCGAGCCGCGCCATGTCGTCGGGCTTGAGGCGCGCGCCGGGCCTGGCCTGGTCGAGGTAGGTCTTGTAGCTGGCGTGCTGCAGCGCGAGCGTGGCTGGGTCGGTGGCGGGCAGGCGGAAGATGCGGCGCGCGGCATGGTGGAAGTCGTCGCTCGCGGGCTGCAGCCGCGCCGTGTTGAACCAGGCGCGCAGCGTTCCGGCGTCGCCGGGGCGCAGGGCGGCGGCGGCGCGCCATTCGGCGCAGGCGCGGTCGAACTTCATCGCGGCGCCGTATTTCTGCGCGGCGGCCACGTGCTCGTCGAAGCGGTCGGGCTGGGGGGCGGAGGCCGCTTCGGGGGCCTTCACGCGGCGCAGCAGCAGCGCGCCGGCCATCAGCGCCGCACCGGTCAGCAGCCCGCCCAGGTGGGCCATGTACGCAATGCCCTGGCCGCCCAGCCAGTGCTGCATCAGCTCGTTGGCGATCCAGGCCGGCAGCAGCAGCAGGGCCGGTGCGGTGACGTAGTTGAAATAGAAGAACAGCTGGTAGAAGAAGCGGATGCGCCTCAGGCGGTACATCACCGCGTACATGCCCATCAGCGCGGAGATGGCGCCCGAGGCGCCGAGCCCGTAGCCCTCCTTGCCGGCATAGGCCCAGCCGGCCAGCAGCGATGCGCCGACGGCGCCCAGCAGATAGAACGTCAGGTAGGTACCGCGGCCGAGTGCCAGTTCGACCGAGAAGCCGAACAGGAAGAGGAACAGCATGTTGCCCAGCAGGTGGCCGGTGCTGCCGTGCAGGAAGGCGGCGGTGATCCAGGTCCAGGGCTTGAACTCGGCATCCTTGCTGTAGTCCTGCGACCAGCGCGCGGTGAAGGGCGCGGGCAGCATCGCCTCGTAATGCTGGCGGTCGCGCTTCCATTCGTCGTACCGCGGGTTCGCGGGCTTGACGATCTCGTCGGCTCGCAGTTTCGCCAGGAACTTCCTGTCGTTCTGCAGGCCTTCCAGCAGCTGCGCATAGGCCTCTTCATGCGGCAGCATGCGCCGGGCCAGCTTGCCGCGCTTCGGGTCCGTCTTTTCCAGCCATTCGACGAAGGGCGGCAGCTCCAGCGCGGGCAGCACGCTCTTGACGTAGTACTCGGCGGCGCGCTCCCGCGCGTTTTCCTCGCTGCGCTGCGGCCCCCAGAACACGATCATGTTCAGGAGGATCAGCAGCACCGTCATCCACGGTGGGTTGCGCCAGCTCGGTCTGTTCTCGAGCGGGATGGCGTAGAACACGGTGCCGCTTCGGTCGCGATCAGCCGATCAACCGAGACGGGCGCGGTGGCGCGCCACTTGCGCCTTCACCTGAGCCGGGGCGGTGCCGCCCAGGATGTTGCGCGCGTTCAGCGAGCCGCGCAGGCTCAGCACGTCGTACACGTCCTTCTCGATGCTCGGGTTGAACTGCTGCAGCACGGCCAGCGGCAGCTCGGCCAGGTCGACCTTGTGCGAGGTGGCGGCCTTCACGGCATGGGCCACGGTCTCGTGCGCGTCGCGGAAGGGCAGGCCCTTCTTCACCAGGTAGTCGGCCAGGTCGGTGGCGGTGGCGTAGCCGCGCAGCGTGGCGGCTTCCATGGCCTCGGGCTTCACGGTGATGCCGCCGATCATCTCGGCAAAGATGCGCAGGGTGTCCTTGAGCGTGTCGACGGTGTCGAACAGCGGCTCCTTGTCTTCCTGGTTGTCCTTGTTGTAGGCCAGCGGCTGGCCCTTCATGAGCGTGATGAGCGCCATCAGGTGGCCGACCACGCGGCCGGTCTTGCCGCGCGCCAGCTCGGGCACGTCGGGGTTCTTCTTCTGCGGCATGATCGACGAGCCCGTGGTGAAGCGGTCGGCGATCTGGATGAAGCCGAAGTTCTGGCTCATCCACAGGATGAGTTCCTCGCTCATGCGGCTCACGTGCACCATGCACAGGCTGGCCGCGGCGGTGAATTCGATGGCGAAGTCGCGGTCGCTCACGGCGTCCAGGCTGTTCTGGCACACGCCGTCCATGCCCAGCGTCCTGGCGACCAGTTCGCGGTCGAGCGGGTAGCTGGTGCCGGCGAGCGCGGCGGCGCCCAGCGGCAGGCGGTTGACGCGCCTGCGCACTTCGCCCATGCGCTCGGCGTCGCGGCTGAACATTTCCACGTAGGCCAGCATGTGGTGGCCGAAGCTCACCGGCTGCGCCACCTGCAGGTGGGTGAAGCCCGGCAGGATCACGTCGACGTTCTTCTCGGCGATGTCCACCAGCGCCTTCTGCAGGTCGACCAGCAGGTCGCCGATGAGGTCGATCTCGCCGCGCAGCCACAGGCGCACGTCGGTGGCGACCTGGTCGTTGCGGCTGCGGCCGGTGTGCAGGCGCTTGCCGGCGTCGCCCACCAGCTGGGTCAGGCGGGCCTCGATGTTCAGGTGCACGTCTTCGAGGTCGAGCTTCCATTCGAAGGCGCCGGATTCGATTTCGGCGCGAATCTGCGCCATCCCGCGTTCGATCGCGGCGTGGTCCTGCACGCCGATGATCCCCTGCGCGGCCAGCATGCCGGCATGGGCCAGGGAGCCTTGGATATCGGCCTGCCACAGGCGCTTGTCGAAGAAGACGCTGGAGGTGTAGCGCTTGACGAGGTCGCTCATTGGTTCTGAGAACAGTGCCGACCAGGCTTCGGATTTCTTGTCGAGTTGGTTTTGGGTCATGGGAGCCGTCCAGGAGGCAATAATGGGTTGGTCACCCGATGTAACTGATGTCCGCGATGCGCAACCCGGCGATTTTATCGGCCAGCTCTTCCACCACGTCCCCGCCATCGCCGGAGAGGGCGCGCAATGCCTTGCGCGGGGTGCCTTCGCTGTTCGACGCCTGCCGCATCGGCGTGGTGCTGCGCACGGTGGTGTTCGTGGAGGCGGTGGTGGCCATCGCCACGCTGTTCGTGGTTTCCTCGCCGGCCGAGTGGCTGGTGCAGGCGGCCACCGTTACCGGGGGTGCCTTGCCCGCGACGCTGCTGTGGCTGGTGGCGGCCTGCGGGCTGAAGAAGCCGCTGCGCCGGCTGCCGCGCCACTGGCAGTACGCTGCGGGCGGGGCGCTCGGTGCCGTCGCGGCGCTCTATGGCTGCGGGCTGCTGCGGCTCACCGGGGTGCTGTCGAACGCGCCCTGGCTGGCCAGCGCGCTCACCGGCGCGCTGTTCGCGGGGCTGGTGATGGCCGCGATGGTGCTGCGCGCGCAGGGGCAGACGCCCGCCGCCACCACGGCCCGGCTCGAGGAGCTTCAGTCGCGCATCCGCCCGCACTTTCTGTTCAACACCCTCAACAGCGCCATCGCGCTGGTGCGCGAGGAGCCTGCCAAGGCCGAGACCATGCTGGAAGACCTGGCCGAGCTGTTCCGCCAGGCGCTGGCCGACCCGCGCGAATCGTGCACGCTGGCCGACGAGATCGCGCTGGCCGAGCGCTACCTGGCCATCGAGCAGGTGCGCTTCGGCGACCGGCTGCGCATCCGCTGGGACCTGGACGCCGCCGCCAGCAAGGCGCGGCTGCCGCCGCTGCTGCTGCAGCCGCTGGTCGAGAACGCCATCAAGCACGGCGTGGAACCCAGCCCCGAGGGCGCCAGGCTGCGCATCCGCACCGAGCGGCGCGGCTCCATGGTGGTGATCGAGGTGGTCAACAGCCTGCCGCCGCTGCGCTGGGCCGACCAGCCGCTGCCGCGCGGCCACGGCATTGCCCTGGCCAATGTGAGAGACCGCCTGCGCCTGCTGCACGACATGCAGATGCAGTTCAGCGCAGGCATGGACCAGAAAAACTACCGGGTGCGCATCGCCATTCCCGCAGAGACTGCTGAATCATGAACACGAGCACACTGAAGACACTCATCGTCGACGACGAAGCCCTGGCCCGTTCGCGCCTGCGCACCTTGCTGCGCGACTGCAGCTCGCCCGGCGCCGAGGTGGTGGCCGAAGCCGCGCAGGGCGCCGAAGCGCAGCAGCAGCTGGCCACGATGGCGCTCGACCTGGTGCTGCTCGACGTGCACATGCCCGGCATCGACGGCATCGAGGTGGCGCGCGCGCTGCGCAGCCGGGCCGACGCGCCGGCGGTGGTTTTCGTGACGGCGCATGCGGCCCACGCAGTGACGGCCTTCGACCTCGACGCGGTCGACTACCTCACCAAGCCCGTGCGCGCCGAGCGCCTGCAGCAGGCGCTGCAGAAGGCCGAGCGCTTCCTGAAGGAGCGCCGCGCGCTGCAGGCCGAAGCCGCGCCGGAAACCGTGCTGATCCAGGACCGGGGCCGCGCCGAGCGCGTGCCGCTGTCCGAAGTGCTCTACCTCAAGTCCGAATACAAATACCTCACCGTGCGCACCGCCACGCGCAGCCACATCCTGGACGGCTCGCTCAACGAGTTCGAGGAGCGCTATCCGCACCGCTTCCTGCGCGTTCACCGCAATGCGCTGGTCGCGCGCGCAGCCATTCGCGCGCTCGAGAAATACGACGACGGCGAAGACGCCGAGGGCTGGGCGCTGAGGCTCGACGCCGTTCCCGAGCCCGTCGCGGTGTCGCGGCGCCAGCTGGCGGCCGTGCGCGAAGTGATCAAGGAAGCGCGATGACCGGCGAGCGCGACGCATCCGCGGGCGAAACCCCGAAGCCCGTGCCGGAGCCTCCGGCCGCCGAGCCGGCGCTGGCCGCGGCTGCGGTGCCCGCGCCGGAAGCCGCGCCGTCCCCCGAAGCGCCGGCCTCCTCGCCCGCGCGAAAGCGAGAGCGCGAGCGCCTGATGCTGCACATGCCCGTCGACGTGCGCAGCGCCTCGCTGGTGGTGCTCGCGGTGCTGGCCAGCGTGTTCGCGCTGCAGTGGGGGCAGGCCGTGTTCATTCCGCTGATGCTGAGCCTGCTGCTGACCTACGCGCTGTCGCCGCTGGTCGACCTGCTGCATCGCTGGAAGCTGCCGCGCTGGGTCGGCGCGGCGCTGATCCTCATGGGCTTGTTCGGCGGGCTCGGCTGGACCGGCTATTCGCTGTCGGGCAGCGCTTCGCAGCTGCTCGATTCGCTGCCGGTCGCCGCGCAGAAGCTGGGCCAGGCCATGCGCCGCGACAAGAACGCCAGCGCCACGCCGCTGGAGAGCGTGCAGGCCGCCGCCGCGCAGCTCGAGAAGGCAGCCGAGGAAAACTCGGCCAAGGTCGCCTCGCGCCGGGGCGTGGCGCGCGTCATCATCGAGCGGCCCGGCTTCAACGTGCGCGACTACCTGCTCAGCGGCACCGTCGGCCTGCTGAGCGCGATGGGGCAGCTCACGCTGGTGGCCTTCCTCACCTACTTCGCGCTGTGTTCGGGCGACACCTTCCGCCGCAAGCTCATCAAGATCACCGGCTCCAGCCTGCAGAAGAAGAAGGTCACCGTCCATGTGCTGGACGACATCACCCGCAACATCGAGCGCTACCTGCTGGTGCAGATCCTGGTGAGCGTGGTGGTGGGCGTGGCCACCGGCCTGGCGTTCTGGGTCATCGGGGTGGAGAACGCGGCCGTCTGGGGAATCATCGCGGGCGTGACCAACCTCATTCCGTACATCGGCTCGGTGATCGTGCTGGTGGCGGCGGGGCTGGTGGCCTTCCTGCAGTTCAACAGCCTGCAGATGGGCATCGTGGTGGCCGGCGTTTCGCTGGGCATCCACACGATCATCGGCAACCTGCTGATGCCCTGGCTCACCAGCCGCACCAGCCGCATGAACCCGGTGGCGGTCTTCGTGGGCGTCATCTTCTGGGGCTGGCTCTGGGGCATCTGGGGCCTGTTGCTGGGCATACCGATCACCATGGTGATCAAGGCGATCTGCGACCGGGTGGAAGATTTGCAGCCGATCGGGGAGCTGCTGGGGGAATAGGCCGGGGCGGCCCTGCGCCCGGCGCACAGTTCCCGCGAGGTGGGCGAGGGCGGCGCGCGACGCCCAGCCGGTGCGGCGCCACCACGTCGGCCAGCGCGGTCGAGTAGACCGACGAATCGGCGATGGCGCAGAGTACATGCAAAGGCTCGCGAGCATCGCGGCCATCATCACCCGCGCGCGGGCGCGGCGGTCTCTTTGGCCATGCGCCAGGCTCAGCTCAGCGCGCGCTGCATGAGCACGGTGTCCACCCACTGGCCGAACTTGAAGCCCACCTCGCGCAGCACGCCCACTTGCTCGAAGCCCAGGCTGCCGTGCAGCCGCTGCGAGCCCAAGTTGGCGCTGTTGCCCACGCACGCGACCATCTGCGTGAAGCCGCCGGCGGTGCAGCGCTCGATCACGGCGCGCAGCAGGGCGGTGCCGATGCCGTGGCCGTGCATGCCCTGCGCCACGTACACCGAGTCTTCCACCGTGTGCCGGTAGGCCGAGCGCGCGCGGTAGGCGGTGGCGTAGGCATAGCCGACCACCTCGCCGCATTTCAGCGCGACGAGGTAGGGCAGGCCGCGCGCGGCCACTTCGGCGCGGCGCGCTCGCATCTGCTCGACGGTGGGCACTTCTTCCTCGAAGGAGCACAGGTCGTGCAGCACGTAGTGGCTGTAGATGGCCTGCACGGCGGCCATGTGATGGGGCTCGGCGTCGATGACCGCGACGGCGGTGGATGCGATGGATGGCGATGACATGGGCTCGATCTTGACGACCGATCATCGATAAGTGAAGCTTGGGTGAGCTATACGGGGCATAAGGAATACTTTGGAAAAGACGCTCAACCTCGACCAGCTCCGCTCCTTCGTGCTGGTCATCGAAACGGGGAGCTTCTCTGCCGCCGCCGACCGGCTCGGCATCTCGCAGCCGGCCGTGAGCCTGCAGGTGCGCCAGCTCGAACGCCGGCTGTCGGTGCGCCTGATCGAGCGCGTCGGCAAGCGCGCCAAGGCCACGCCGGCGGGCATGGAGCTGCTGCGCCACGCGCAGCACATCGGGAGCGCGGTGGAGAACGCGGTCGATGCACTGGCAGACCATGCGAGCGGCGTCACGGGCCGTGTGCGGCTGGGCACGGGCGCGACGGCCTGCCTGCATTTCCTGCCGGCGGTGCTGCGCACGCTGCGCGAGCAGTTCCCGGCGCTCAGCGTGGTGGTGAGCACGGGCAACACCGAAGACCAGGCGCGCAAGGTCGAGGAGAACAGCCTCGACCTCGCGCTGGTCACGCTGCCCGCCGCGGGCCGTGCACTGGCCGCCATGCCGGTGCTGGAGGACGAGTTCGTCGCCATCGGCCGCGCGGATGTCGCGCCGCTGAAGGCGCGCGTGGCGCCGGCCGACCTGGGTGCGTTGCCCCTCGTGCTGTTCGAGCCCGCGGCCAACACGCGCAAGCTGGTCGACCGCTGGTTCGCCGCCGATGGCCTGCAGCCGCAACCCGTGATGGAACTGGGCAGCGTCGAGGCGATGAAGGAAATGGTGGCGGCGGGGCTCGGCTATGCCATCGTGCCGGGCATGTCGATGGCGGGGCGCGGCGCCCATCCCGAGCTGAAGACCAGCCGGCTGAACCCCCGCATGCACCGCACGCTGGCCGTCGTGCTGCGGCGGGACAAGCCCGTGAGCAAGGCCTTGCGCGTGGTGCTCGATGCCATCGTGGCGGCCGGCAAGCCCGGCCGCCGCTAGGCGCAAGAAATTATTCCGGAATCGCGGCCAGCGGCGCACCGCCGCGCGCACGGCCCAGCGTGCCGACGATCAGCGCTGCGACCAGCACCAAGGCGCCGCTGAGCACCATCGCGCTGGAGATGCCGTGGTTGTCGACCGTCACGCCGCCGATCAGCGCGCCGGAGGCGATGGCCACCTGGAAGCCGCTCACCAGCAGCGCCTGGCCGGCTTCGGGTGCGTCGGGCACGGCTTCCATCATCCAGCCGGTGAGCGCCACCGGGATCAGGCCGAAGGCCACGCCCCAGATCACGACCACCACCGCGCCCGGCACGAAGCCGGTGCCGATCACCGTCGACAGCAGCAGCGCCGTCGCGAGCATCAGCGCCGCCAGCAGGGTGGTGGCGCGCACGCTGCGTGCCACCAGGCTGCCGCCCAGGAAGGTGCCGATGAAGCCCACCGCGCCGTAGACCAGCAGCAGCGTCGACACCGAGTTGGGCGCGAGGCCGAACACCTGCTGCAGCAGCGGCTTCAGGTAGGTGTAGGCCGCGAAGTGGCCGGCGATGAAGAACAGCACCGCGAGCAGCCCGACCTGCGCCATGCGGCGCGTGAGCGGCGTGAGCAGGTCGCGTGCGCCGATGGCGCGCACCGGCGGAATCGCGGGCAGCAGCCACAGCTGCACCAGCAGCACCACCGTGGCGAGCGCGCCCGTCACCGCGAAAGAGGCGCGCCAGCCGAACAGCGTGCCGAGGAACGACCCCGCCGGCACGCCGAGCACGGTGGCGGCCGACACGCCGGCCAGCACGTAGGACATGGCCCGGGCCTGCGCAGCATGCGGCACCAGCTGCGTGGCGGCGGCCGGCGCGAAGGTCCAGAAGCCGCCCACGCACAGGCCGAGCAGCAGGCGCGCGACGAGCATGGTGGCGAAGTTGGGCGCGAAAGCGGCCAGCAGGTTCGACGCGATGAGCAGCGTGGTGAGCGCGATCAGCACGGTGCGCCGGTCGAGCTTGCCCGAGGCGACGATCAGCGCCGGCCCGGCGAAGGCGGCCAGCACGCCGGGCATCGTGACCATCAGGCCGGCCGTGCCGTCGGAGACGTTGAGGCCGCGCGCGATGTCGGTCAGAAGGCCGATGGGCATGAACTCCGTCGAGACCATCGCGAAAGTGCCGACCGCGATGGAGCCGACCGCGAGCCATGCGGAGCGGGTGGCCGCCACCGCTGGCGCTGCCGGGGCCGCCGGCACTGCGCAGACGTCGTCGATGCACGGGTTGCTGCTGGGTGAATTCATCATGGAATGCTGTCCTGGAGACGCACCGGCGGCGCACGCGCCAATGCTGGTAAGAGGGCATTGGAGTGTGCGAGGCGTCGCCTTCCCGACAAAGGGGCCGGCCGGCAGTAGTCAGTTTCCCTGCGGCGAACAATCGGGGGTCCTGGTGGCTATCGCCACCCGGTTGCAGGCCTCAGGCCTCTGCGCGCAGCACGCGCCCGTCGGCAATGAACGAATCGCCGATCAGCACGCGGAAGGCCGTGCCCTCGGGAAAGCGCGGCCGTGCCAGGGCCGGGGACAGGAATTCGATGGCCAGCGATGCAGGCAGCCCGCGCTCCAGTGCGTCGCCGGGCGGCACCACCCAGCGTGCCGAGAAGCCTTCCTTGTCGAGCACCAGCGCGCAGCGGTATTCGCCCGGCGCCACCGGCACGTCCTGCGACGGGATGGCCGGCTTGCGGAAGGTGAGCTCGACCAGCGCATGCGGCGTGAAGGTGCCCAGCGTGTCGAAGCTCGGAGGCGCATCGGTCACCGGCCTGGGCGCGCGGCGCGGCCGTTTGCCGATGAGCCACGCTATGACGTTGCCGATGATCGGCACCCACAGCACCATCAGCAGCGTGGCGATGTCGCGCGTGGTGCTGCCGGGCGTTGCGTAGTGCCGCACCACCGCGCCGCCGACGGCCACGCACAGCAGGATGGCGACGATCAGCTTGCGCCGGAACTGGATCCTGGTGGTGCTCATGGCTTGGGCGGCGCCGCTTCCGGGTAGGAGGGAATATCGGTTTCGTGGTCCAGCCATGGTTGCTCGTGCGAGGTCCAGATGTGCATCGACGGCCGCTCGCCCGGGTCTTCGTCGAGCGAGCCCACGCGCAATATCACCTGCGGCTGCGCCACCCATTCGGCGATCAGCTGCGTGCCGCAGCGGGTGCAGAAGTGGCGCAGCTTGCCGGGCGTCGATTCGAAGGAGCCGATCGCTTCTTCGCCCGCGGTCCAGCGGAAGTCGCCGCGGTCGGCGCGCGCGGTGGTGGTGAAGGCCGCGCTGTGCGCCTTGCGGCAGGTCTGGCAATGGCAGTGGACGATGGGGCCGGCGAGGCGCGTGGCCTCGTACCGGACGGTGCCGCAGAGGCAGGAGCCCTTCATGGCTTTTCCTTTATCGGTCGCAGTGTGGGGGTGGGTTGCGAGTCTAGGCCAGCGCGGGCACCGTCAGGCCACGCGCAGCACCGCGCCCGCCGGCAGCGCCTGCCAGTCGATCCATTCGCCGGCCGCCAGGTGCTGCGTCGGCGCTGCGGCGCCCGGCACATCGCCCCATTGCAGCGTGAGCGCGCGCGCGCCCAGCCGCAACGCGATCTCGAAGCCCGGCCAGTGCGCCGGCACGTGCGGTGCCAGCGAAAGCAGCCGGCCCTTCACGCTCAGGCCCAGCAGCGACTCCACCGCCGCGCGGTGCAGCCATGCGGCCGAGCCGGTGTACCAGCTCCAGCCGCCCCGGCCGAGGTAAGGCGCGGAACCGTAGATGTCGCCCGCCATCACGTAGGGCTCCAGTTCGTAGGCCGGCCCGCGCACGGGATGCCGCGCGCGGTGGGCGGGGCTCAGGCCCTCGAAGCTCTGCCATGCCGCCTCGTGGTCGCCCTGGTGGGCCTGCGCCATCAGCGCCCATACCGCGCCGTGCGAATACTGGCCGCCGTTCTCGCGCACGCCCGGCGGGTAGGCCTGGATGTAGCCGGGGTTGTTGGGCGAATTGGCGAAGGGCGGTGTCAGCAGCCGCAGCAGGCCGGCCGGCTCGTCGTGCAGCAGCTTCTTCAACGACGCCATCGCCGGTCCGGTGTGCGCATCGTCCGAAGCACCCGAGAGCACCGACCATGCCTGCGCGATCAGGTCGATGCGGCACTCGTCGTTGGCCGACGAGCCCAGCGGCGCGCCGTTGTCGAAGAAGGCGCGGCGGAACCAGGCGCCGTCCCAGCCGGCGTCGTGCAGCGCGGCGATCCAGCCGCTGCGCGCGGCCGTCCAGCGCGCGGCGCGTTCGTGGTCGCCGCGTGCCTGCGCGAGGGGCGCGAACTGCGCCACCACGCTGCACAGGAACCATGCGAGCCACACCGATTCGCCGCGGCCTTCGTTGCCGACGCGGTTCATGCCGTCGTTCCAGTCGCCGGTGCCCATCAGCGGCAGGCCGTGCACGCCGGTCTTCAGGCTGCGGTCGATGGCGCGCGCGCCGTGCTCGTAGATGCTGGCCGTCTCGCCGCTGCGCTGCGGGGCGTAGTAGGCGTCTTCGGCACCGTCCGGGATGGCGGGGCCTTCGATGAAGCCGGCGGTCTCGTCGAGCAGCGAGGCGTCGCCCGTCACCTCGACGTAGTGCGCCGACGCATAGGGCAGCCACAGCAGGTCGTCGGAGAAATGCGTGCGCACCCCGGCACCGCCGGGCATGTGCCACCAGTGCTGCACGTCGCCTTCGGGAAACTGCCGCGCCGCGTTCAGCAGGATCTGCTCGCGCAGCCGCGACGCATCGGTGAGCGCGAAGGCCATCGCGTCCTGCAGCTGGTCGCGAAAGCCGAAGGCGCCGCCGGCCTGGTAGAAGCCGGCCTTCGACCAGAGCCGGCAGGCCAGCGTCTGGTACACGAGCCAGCGGTTGACGAGCGCGTCGAACAGCGGATCGGGCGTGCGCACCTGCAGCCGGCCGAGCAGTTCGTCCCAGAAGGCGCGCACCTGCGCCAGTGCCTCGGGCACGTCGCGCTGGCGCCAGCGGCGTGCGAGCGCGAGTGCGGCCTCGGCGTTGTCGGCGTGGCCCAGCACGAAGCTGAAGCTCGCCGTCTCCCCCGCCGCCACGACGAATTCGCCGCCGATGGCCGCGCATGCGTCGAGCCCGCTGCCCGCGCGCTGGCCCAGTGCGTCGGGCACTTCGACGATGCCGCGCCCGGCGAAGAACTCGTTGCGGTCGCAAGTCCACTGCGTTGCACCGGGCAGGCCCGCGAGCAGCAGGAAGGCCGCGCTGCCGCCGAAGCCCGCGCTCGACTCGCGCTGTTCGCCGAACACGGCCGGCTGGTCCTCGGGCTTCCAGCAATGCACGGTGCGGCGCTCGCCGCGTGCCGCGCCCATCTGCCACTCGACCATCGAGAGCGCGCGCAGCCTGCGCTGGCCGCCGCCCTCGTTGCGCACGCGCACATGAACGATCTTCACGGCCTCGTCGCGGTCCGCGAAGAAGGTGGTTTCCAGCATGAGCGGACCCTGGCGGCACTCGAACACGGTGTAGCCCTGGCCGTGCCGCACCCGGTGGCGCGACTCGCCGTCGCCGCTGCCTGCGGGCGTGAGCGGCAACATCTCGCGGGTCGCCACGTCCTGCAGCAGGTAGTGTTCGAAGGCCGGGTCCTGCACCGGGTCGTTCGACCACGGCGTGACCTGGTGCATGCGGCTGTTGCCGGCCCAGGTGAAGCCGGTGCCCCACTCGGACACCTGGAAGCCGAAGTTCGCGTTGGCGATGACGTTGATCCACGGCCGCGGCGTGCGGCGGTCCGGGCCGACCTCGAAGTGGAACTCGCCCGTGGCGGCGTCGAACTCGCCGGTGGGCGCGCCGGCAGAAGGCGCGGCGGCGGTGTGCGACAGCAGCGGCACGCCGCGCGGGGCGGCGGCATCGTCGGCGGCCGGGGACGTGTCGTTGCGGGCCTCGTTTCGGGCCTCGTGCAGCGCCGCCACCTGCATCTCGAGCGAGCGCCCCTCGGCCGTGAACACCACCCGCGCCAGGCTGGAGAGCGCGGCCTTCTCGGAGGGCACCACGTCCTGGTCGCGCAGCAGGTAGAAGCCGGCCGTGTCGTTGCGCGGAAAGCTGTTCTGCGTCTGCTGCGCCACGCGCGAGCGCAGCGTCTCTATCTCGCGCTGCAGCGGCATCAGGTAGGAGTTGGGTTCGCCATTGAGCACCACCAGGTCGCAGGCCACGCCGCCGAAGCCCCACCACGGCTGCGCGCGCAGCAGCGTGTTGATCAGCCCCATGCCGATCATCGAGTGGATGTGCACCAGCACGATGGGCTTGTCGCCCGAAATGCCGAAGCGCCAGATCTGCCGCAGGTCGATCAGCCCGCGGTCGCTCATGACGCGCGGCGTGGTGTAGGTGAGGATGGTCGTCAGGTCCTGCAGCGCCACGTTCTGCGCGGGCGCGATGCTCAGGTCGCGCAGGCGCACCTGCGCCAGCGTGGCGGCCATGCGGGTGGCGCGCTCCACGTGCATGGGCTGCATGTAGCGGTCGATGCCGGGCATCAGCGCCTCGATGCTCTGCGCGGCGGCGGTGGCGAAGCTCAGGCGCGCGGTGGCGCCCGGCGCGAGCGACAGGCGCACGCGCAGGCAGGCGATGGGGTCCAGGCCGTTCACCGGCCGGCCGTTGTGCGCGAGCGGTTGCGCATCGAGCGCCGGATCGGCCAGCGAGCGGTTGCGGCCGATGAAGGCGCGCCGGTCGGTCATGCAGTCGACGGACAGCACATTGGCGTCCACCGAGGCCAGGAAGTGCGCGGCCGCGGCCACCGCGTCGCCGTGCAGGCGCGGCTTGCGCGACATCAGCAGCGCGCGCCATGCCGGCTCCCAGCGCGACTCGACGAACAGGTTGGCGAACGCCGGATGCGCCTCGTCGGCCTTGGGGTTCGACAGCACCGGCTCGAAGTACGACAGCAGCTCGAGCGTGCGTGTCTCGTCGCCCGCGTTGTGCAGCGTGATGTTGCGCAGCTCGGTGTCGTCTTCCGGGCTGATGAGCACGGTGGTGCGCACCTGCAGGCCCGGGCCGGTGGCGTCGAACTGCACCTGGTCGGCCAGGAAGCGGGTGCGGTAGCGCCAGCCGTCGCCGGGGGCGGGCAGGGCGGTGAGGGAGGTCAGCGTCTGCCGGCCCTCGTCGCGCAGGTAGAAGAAGGTGCCGTAGCTGTCGCGGAGCGGGTCGTCGCGCCAGCGCGTGACGTTGAACGCATGCCAGCGGCTCACGCCGGCGCCGTTGGCCCGCAGGGACACGGTGTAGCGGCCGTTCGACAGCAGGTGCGTGGGCTGGAAGCCGGGCGCCATCGGGTCGACCACGCGGGGCTGGAACAGCGGCGCCAGCTCGGCCTGGCCGGGCTCGGGCGGGGTTCGCGGGTCGGCGCTGCCGATGATCTGGCGCGGCGTGCGTTCGTGCAGCAGCGACTCGTGCGCCTGCACCAGCGCGGCGCTGCCGAACCAGCGGCGCGGCGCGTCGGCGCACAGCAGGTTGCACAGCGCCACCAGCGACATGCCCTGGTGGTGCGCCATGAAGTTGCGCACCACGGTGAAGTCCTGGCCTTCGGTCTGGCGCGAGACGGTGAAGTCGACTGCGTCGTGAAAACCGAACTCGCCGCGCGCGCCGAGCGATTCGAGCAGCTCCAGGTTGACCACCGCCGCCTCGGGCGCGAACGGCGCCGCCATCGCGCTGGCATAGGGCGCCACGACACGGTCGGCCGGCGGCGTGCGCCGCAGCGCCAGGCGCGGCACGCCGAAGGGCGAGTACTGGTAGGCCAGCGAATGGTCCTGCCCGAAGTAAGCCGACTCCGAGACGCCCCACGGCAGGTTCTGCGCGCGGCCGAAGGCCTGCTGCTCTGCGATGGCGGCGACGTTGGCCACCTGCAGCAGGCCATCTTCGGGCTCGGTCATCACGAGCGCGGGCATCACGTACTCGAACATCGAGCCCGACCATGATTTGAGGCTGGGCTGGAAGCCCACCAGCAGGAAGGGCCGGCCCAGCGCCATCCAGTGGCGGCGCGGCACGTCGCCCTTGGCGATCGCCAGGAAGCTCAGCAGACGCGATTCCGAGGCCAGCAGGTCGTAGTAGCTGGCGTCGAGCGCGTTCTCTTCCACGCGCAGGCCGATGTGGAACAGGTGGCGCTTGGCGTCGTAGAGGCCGCTGAAGTCCATGCCGTCGTGCAGCAGGTCGCAGCGAAGGGCCAGTTCCTCGAGCGCGGCCGCTTCCTGCGGCTGGCCCCCTTCGGCCGCGAACGCGCGGCAGGCCTGCGCCACCGTGACCAGGTGGCCGGCGAAGTTGCCGCTGTCCACGCTCGACACATACCGGGGCGGCAGGGGCGCGAGCGTCTGCGTGTCGTACCAGTTGAAGAGGTGGCCCTCGTGCTTCTGCAGGCGATCCACGGTGTCCAGCGTGGCCGAGAGGCGCGCCAGCAGCGCGGCGGTGTCGATCCAGCGGAACTCGCGTGCGCAGCAGGCGGCGAGCAGGTACATGCCGATGTTGGTCGGCGATGTGCGGTGCGCGATGGTGGGCTGCGGTTCCAGCTGCAGGTTGTCGGGCGGCAGGTGGTTGTCCTCCGGGCCCACCACGTGCTCGAAGAAGCGCCAGGTGTCGTGCGCGAGCTTGTCGAGGTAGGTGCGCTGCCCGGCGCTGAGCGGGTCGGCCGCCTTCGCTTCGACGCGGCTGCTCCACCAGGCCGCCACGGGCGCAAGCGCCCACAGCAGGAACAGCAGGGGGCCGACCACCGGGTAGGCGCTCCAGTGCGCGGCCACCGCGAGCACGAGGCACAGCACGCTGCTCACGGCCTCCTTGCGCAGGAACGGCGCCAGTTGCTGGCTGGCCTGCGCCTGCGCCTGAGCGGCCGTGGTCCATTCGAGCAGGTGCCGCCGGCTCACGACCAGCCGCCACGTCGCGCGGAACCAGGCGTCGAGCAGCAGCCGCGTCTGCGCACCCAGTTGCACGAACTGCCATGCAGCGCCCGCCATGGAGCGCAGCAGCTCGACCGCGCCCACGTCGAAGAAGTGGCGCAGCTCGATGGCGCGCCGCGTAGGCACCAGCCCGGCCAGCGCGCCGAGCAGCGGGCCGAGCATGAGCGCCGAAGCCACTGCCGCCAGCGCCCAGCCCAGCGGCACGGCCTGCGTGAAGATCACCAGCGCGAGCAGCGCGAACGAAGCCGGCACCACCAGCGAGCGGCGCAGGTTGTCGCTCATCTTCCACAGCCCCAGTGCGTCGATGCCGAAGCGGTGGGCGCGCCACATCAGCGGCAGCAGCTGCCAGTCGCCGCGCACCCAGCGGTGAACGCGCGACGCCGCGACGCCGGCATGGTGCGGATGGTCCTCCACGAGAACCACGTCGCTCACCATCGCGCAGCGCGCCACCGTGCCTTCGAGCAGATCGTGGCTGAGCACCGCGCCGTCGGGCAGGCGGTGGTCGAGCGTGGCGTGCAGGGCGCGCACGTTGAGCAGGCCCTTGCCGGTGAAGGAGCCGCTGCCGAACACGTCCTGGTAGATGTCCGACGCGCCGCTGCCATAGGGGTCGAGGCCGCACTGCCCCGCGAACATCCAGTGGTACGGCGAGCGCTCGTTGCGCATAGGGAACGGTGTGACGATGCGCGGCTGCAGGATGCCGAAGCCCGCGACCACGCGCCGGCTTCTCGCATCGACCTCGGGCGCGTTGAGCGGATGGGCCGCGATCGACACCAGGTCGCGCAGCGCGCCGGGCGGCAGGCCGGTGTCGCTGTCGAGCGTGAGCACGTAGGGCGTGCGGCCGGCGGCGAGCTGCTGGCCCGGCGCGAGCGGCAGGAAGCCGCTGGCGTCGCCGGCCGCGAGCAGGCGAACCAGCATCTCGAGCTTGCCGCGCTTGCGCTCCCAGCCCATCCAGCGCTGCTCGGTGTCGCTCCAGGTGCGCGGGCGATGCAGCAGCAGGAAGCGCAGTGCGGCGCCTTCGGCCGGCGGGTACTTGGCGTTGAGCGCGGCGATGCGTTGCAGTGCGTCTTCGAGCAGCGGCGTGTCGGTGGGCAGCAGGGCCTGCGCGGCGTCGGCCCAGTCGGTGAGCAGCGCAAACTGCGCGTGGGCTTCGCGGTTGGAGAGCCAGTGCAGTTCGAGCCGGTGGACCAGCTGCGCGTTGCCGGCGGTCGAGCTCAGCAGCGTGGGAATGACGACGAGGGCGCGGTGCCGTTCGGGAATGCCGGCGGCGAAGTCGAGGCGCGGCAGCGCCTGCACGCGCACCGATTCCGCCATGATGCGCTGGGCCAGCGCGATCAGCGCCTCGGACAGCGGCCACGCCAGCAGCACCAGCGCCAGGACGGTGGTCCAGTCTTCGCGGTGCGGCAGGCCGTGCACCACCCAGGCCAGCAGCAAGGCGGTGCCGAGGGCCACCGAGCCCACGTAGACGGGCAGGCGCCAGCCGCGGCGGCCCCGCGGCCGGCCCAGTCGCTCCGCGCGCGGCGCGGCGCTGCCAGCCGGGCTGCCTGCCTGCAGCGCGGCGATCAGCGAGGGGCGGCCCTGGCCGAAAAGGTAGTAGCCCGCGGTGCCGTCGGCCCGGCCGGTCTCGGCCCCGGCGTCCTCGGCCGGCGCGGCGGCGGCCAGCCGCACCACGGCCTGCGCCACTTCGCGCTCGGGCCGCTGGGTGCCGCGCGCCACCTGCTCCATCGCATGCGTGATCTGCTGGCGCGTGATCTCGCTTTCGTTCGCGAAGCTCGGCAGCTCGCGCAGCACGCGCAGCGAACGGCTCACCGGCTCGATCAGGTCGCTCCACTCGACCTGGCCGATCATGCGCAGCGTGGTGATGATGTTGCCGACCGTCAGGTTGGCGGCCGCCTGCGCGTTCTGCGCCTCGCCGATCAGCGCCGGGCCGTTGGGGCAGTGCTGTTCGGTCCAACGCACCAGCGCGGGCGTGTCGTCGGTGCGCTCCACTGGCAGGCGCTGCCACAGTTGCGTGAGGTAGTTGTCCTGCAGGCCGTGGCTCTGCAGCGCGCGGTAGAGCACGTCGAGGTCCTGCTCGGAGAGCTTGGCCGCGCCGTCCCACGCGGCATGCGCGACTTCGCGCGCAACCTTGTTCTCGGCGATGCTCTCGGCCATGCGCCGCAGGTTCTCCAGCAGCACCACGCGCAGGGTGGTGGGCAGCGCCCAGAGCTCGCCGAGCGTCAGTTCGTCGACGTCCTGGTAGGCATTGAGGAAGGCGGTGAACAGCGTCTTGTTGAGCACGCTGTCGGTGTGGGCCACGTAGGCCCAGGCAATGCCGTACACACGCGGCAAGCCCGCGAGCGGCGGCGAGGCCAGCTTGGGCAGCCGCGCGTAGTAGCTGCGCGGCACGCCGTCATGGATCTGCTGCAGCTGCGCCTCGACCAGGTGGAAGTTGTCGAGCAGCCATTCGGCGGCCGGCGACACGTAGCGTCCGCTGAACGATGTCAGCGCGATGTAGTCGAAGGCGCTGCGCAGCGAGGCGAGGTTCTCGTCCACGCGCGGAAAAAAAGCCGCGGCCTGGTGGGTGCTGCGGTGGTCGTCTTCCACCACCTGGGCGCGGGCCAGGCTGTGGCCGTGCTGTTCGAAGCGTTGTGCGCCGAAGAGTTCGGCGCGGATCGGAGGCGCTACCGGGTCGTGCGGGCCCAGCAGGAGGGTACGGGCGTAGTGACTGAGCCCCTCGAGGCGGTCGACAACGGCTGCGGCGCTCAAGTGAGGGAAAGCAGGCCGACGCCCAGGACGACTGCCACGCAGGCCATCGTCACGATCCGGCCGGCAGCCAGCGCGCGCACGCGCTGCATGTGGCTGCGCACCGAGAACCATCGCCCGTGGGCACGCGCGCAGTGGCGCATGTGGGAAGCCAGCGCTTCGAAATCGCTGCCGACGAAATCGATCTGCGAATGGGTAAGGGACTGCGGGACGGGCATGGCAACGGGCTCCTTTTGACGACTTCGAGCTGCCGCGCAATTGCGAGAACTTTGAACGTGCCCGACCGTACGCCTTTAAATGACCTTACGGGTGCCTCATTGCCGCGTGTTCACGTAGGAAGGGGCGCACAAGGCGCCCCTTTCGACAGCGAAGCGCCGCTGCGTTGTCAACCCGTGTTGCGCAGCCCCGCCGCCACCCCGTTGATCGAGATGTGGATGCCGCGCTGCAGCCTCTCGCCGCCGTCGCCCGCGCGGTAGCGGCGCATCAGCTCGACCTGCAGGTGGTGCAGCGGGTCGATGTACGGGAAGCGGTGGCGCACCGAGCGCTGCATCTCGGCATTGCCCTCCAGCCTCTGCTTCGCGCCGGTGATGAGCGTGAGCGCGTCCGACGTGCGGTGCCATTCGGCATCGATCATCGAGAACACCTTCTGGCGCAGCTTGCGGTCGGTCACCAGTTCGGCATAGCGCGAGGCCAGCGCGAGGTCGCTCTTGGCCAGCACCATGTCCATGTTCGACAGCAGCGTGCGGAAGAACGGCCACTGCTCGTACATGCGCTGCAGCAGCGCCTGGCGCTCCTTCCTGCCGGCGGCGTTGCCGGCAGCCGCCAGGAACTGCTCGACGCCCGAGCCGAAGCCGAACCAGCCCGGAATGGTGAGGCGGCACTGGCCCCAGCTGAAGCTCCAAGGCACCGCGCGCAGGTCGTCGATCTTGTGGCTCGGGTTGCGCGAGGCGGGGCGCGAGCCGATGTTGAGTTCGGCGATCTCGCGGATGGGCGTGGAGCCGAAGAAGTAGTCGCCGAAGCCGGGTGTCTCGTACACCAGCTTGCGGTAGGCGGCCATGCTCGCCGCCGAAAGCTCGCCCGCGGCCGACAGGAAGGCGGCGGGCGCCAGCTTGCCCTGCGGCAGCAGCGTGGCCTCCAGCGTGGCGGCCACCAGCGTCTCGAGGTTGCGCCGGCCGATCTCGCGGTTGGCGTACTTCGAGCCGATGACTTCGCCCTGCTCGGTCAGCCGGATCTGCCCGCGCACCGTGCCGGGCGGCTGCGCGAGGATGGCCTGGTAGCTCGGGCCGCCGCCGCGTCCCACCGTGCCGCCACGGCCGTGGAACATGCGCAGGCGGATCGGGTTGGCCTTCTTCTTGTTGAGCTCGTCGAACAGCGCCACCAGCGCGATGCCGGCGCGATACAGCTCCCAGTTGCTGGTGAAGATGCCGCCGTCCTTGTTGCTGTCGGAGTAGCCGAGCATCACGTCCTGCTCGGCGCCCGAGCGTTCGACCAGCGCCTGGATGTTGGGCAGCGCATAGAAGGCGCGCACGATGGGCGCGGCGTTGCGCAGGTCTTCGATGGTCTCGAACAGCGGCACCACGATCAGGTCGCAGGTCGCGTTGCTGTTCATCGCGCCGCGCAGCAGGCCCGCTTCCTTCTGCAGCAGCAGGGCTTCGAGCAGGTCGCTCACCGTTTCGGTGTGGCTGATGATGTAGTGGCGGATGGCCGCCGCGCCGTAGCGCGCGCGCGCGGCGCGGGCCGCGGCGAAGATGGCCAGTTCGCTCCTGGCGAGCGGCGAGTAGTCGGCGTCGGGCACGCGCAGCGGGCGGGCGTCGTCGAGCAGCTTGAGCAGCAGCGTCTGCTTGGCCTCTTCGGCCAGCGAGGCATACGAGGGCTCGATGCGCGCGGTGGCCAGCAGCTCGGCGATCACGGCCTCGTGCTTGTCGGAGCTCTGGCGCAGGTCGACCGTGGCCAGGTGGAAGCCGAACACTTCCACCGCGCGGATCAGCGGACGCAGGCGCGGCGCCGCGAGCACGCTGCCGTGCTTCTCGTCGAGCGATTCCTCGACGGTGCGCAGGTCGGCCAGGAATTCTTCGGCGGTGGCGTACGGGTTCTGCGGCGCGACCGCGTGGCGCGCCGCCTCGCCGCCGCTGAGCTCGCGCAGCGTGGCCGCCAGGCGCGCGTAGACGCCGGTGAGGGCGCGGCGATAGGGCTCGTCCTTGCGGTGTTCGCTGGTGTCGGGCGAGCGCTCGGCCAGCGCCTGCATCTCGACCGTCACGTCGACCAGCGTGGCCGACAGCGACAGCTCGCCGCCCAGGTAGTGCACTTCGGTGAGGTAGTGGCGAAGCGCCAGTTCGCTCTGGCGGCTGAGGGCGTAGTTGAGCGTCTCGGCGGTGACGTTCGGGTTGCCGTCGCGGTCGCCGCCGATCCACTGGCCCATGCGCAGGAAGGGCGCCACCGAAGGCGCGTGGCCGCCCTGGGCCAGCGCCTTCTCCAGGTCGGCGTACACGCGCGGAATCTCGCGCAGGAAGGTTGCTTCGTAGTAGCTCAGCGCGTTCTCGATCTCGTCGGCCACGGTGAGCTTGGAAAAGCGCAGCAGGCGCGTCTGCCAGATCTGCGTGACGCGGATGCGCATCTGCGTTTCGTTCTCCGCGAACTCGATTGGCGAGAGCGCGTCCTTGCCGCCGGCGTAGGCGCTCTGGCGCAGCTTGATTTCGTCGCGCACGGTGAGCAGCTGCGCGATGGCGCGCTCGGCGTCCAGGATGCTCTTGCGCTGCACTTCGGTCGGGTGCGCCGTGAGCACCGGCGACACATAGCTGTGGGCCAGCGAGGCCACGATCTCGTCGGGCTTCACGCCGGCCTTGCGGATGCGGGCCAGCGCGGTCTGCAGGTCGCCTTCGGCGGTTTCGCCGGCGCGCTCGGCTTCGGTGCGGCGGCGGATCTGGTGGCGGTCTTCCGCCAGGTTGGCCAGGTGGCTGAAGTAAGTGAAGGCGCGAATGACGCGCACGGTTTCCGCGGCGCTCAGGCCCTTGAGCAGGTTCTTCAGCGCGCGGTCGGCGGCGTGGTCGGCGTCGCGGCGGAATGCCACCGACAGCGTGCGCACCTTCTCGACAAGCGCATAGGTTTCTTCGCCCTCCTGCTCCCGGATCACGTCGCCGAGGATGCGGCCCAACAGTCGGATATCGTCGATCAGCGGCTGGTCTTCGGCCTGGCGGCGCTTGGGAGGAGCAGTTGTCTTGCTGGCTTTCATTCGATTTTTTTCCTGGTCTTGAATGGGTGCGCCGCCTGCGTTGTTGCGGCGCAACATGCTAGCATTCCGGCGGTTTGAAAGATGTACTTTTGGGAACGGCCTTGAGCAATATCGTGATCGCCACGCGCGAAAGCCGGCTGGCCTTGTGGCAAGCCGAACACGTGCAGGCGCTGCTGCAGGAAAGAGGCCACACGGTCAGCCTGCTGGGCCTCACCACCACCGGCGACCAGATCCTCGACCGCACGCTGAGCAAGGTGGGCGGCAAGGGCCTCTTCGTGAAGGAACTGGAGCTCGCGCTCGAGGAAGGGCGCGCCGACATCGCCGTCCATTCGCTCAAGGACGTGCCGATGGACCTTCCCCAAGGCTTCGTGCTGCCGTGCGTGCTGGAACGCGAAGACCCGCGCGACGCGCTCGTTTCCCCCCGTTTTGCCTCGCTCGACGAACTGCCGCACGGCGCGGTGGTCGGCACTTCCAGCCTGCGCCGCGTCGCGTTGCTGCGCGCACTGCGGCCCGACCTGCGCATCGAACCGCTGCGCGGCAATCTCGACACCCGCCTGCGCAAGCTCGACGAAGGGCAGTACGACGCCATCGTGCTGGCGGCGGCCGGACTCAAGCGGCTGGGGCTCGAAAGCCGCATCCGCGTGGCCTTCGACCCCGACACCATGCTGCCCGCGGCCGGGCAGGGCGCCCTGGGCATCGAGGTGCGGGCGGATCGCGCCGACCTCATCGAGCTGCTCGCCGCCATCACCCACCGCGGCGACTGGCTCTCCACCGCCGCCGAGCGCGCCGTGAGCCGCGCGATGGGTGGCAGCTGCTCCATGCCGCTCGCGGCCCATGCCCGATGGCAGGCCGACGGCTCGCTGCGCATCGACGCCGCCTGGGGCGACCCCGAAGGCAAGGTGCCGCTGGTGAAGGTGCATGCGCTGGCGCAGGCCGGCGACTTCGCCCAGGCCGATGCGCTCGGCCGGCAAGCGGCCGCCTTGCTGCGCGACGCCGGGGCCCACTGATTCCGGAGGTCATCGCATGACCGCCCGTCCCGTCATCGTCACGCGCCCCGAGCGCGAGGCGGCGCAATGGGTCGACGACCTGCGCGCCGCGGGGCTCGACGCGGTGGCATTGCCGCTGATCGTGATCGCGCCCGTGGCCGATGCCGAGCCGCTGCGCGAAGCCTGGCGCCGCCTCGACCGCTACGCGGCGCTGATGTTCGTGAGCGCCACGGCGGTCGAGAATTTCTTCCAGCATGAAACACCGGGCATGACCGCCGGACGCCGCTTCTGGGCCACGGGCCCGGGCACCACGCGCGCCCTGCTGCGTGCGGGCGTGCCGCCGGAACAGATCGACGCGCCGCCGCCCGAAGCCACGCGCTTCGATTCCGAGGCGCTGTGGGAGCGCGTGCACGGCCATGTGGCTGCCGGCGTGCGCGTGCTGATCGTGCGCGGCGGCGACGAGTCCGGGCAGCCCGCCGGGCGCGACTGGCTCGCCAGGGAAATCGACGCCGCGGGCGGCCAGCGCGACACCGTGGTCGCCTACCGGCGCCTGCCGCCGTCGCTGGACGTCGTACAACTCCGCATCGCGACCGACGGCGCGCAGGGCCGCGCGATCTGGCTCTTCAGCAGTTCCGAAGCCATCGGCAATCTGCAACGCGCGATGCCCGGCACCGACTGGCAGGCGGCACGCGCCGTCGCAACGCATGCCCGCATCGGCGAAGCCGCGCGCGCCGCTGGTTTCGGGGCGTTGCGTGTGTGCACACCGTTGCGGGATGCGTTGGTCGCGTCGATAGAATCCCTCGCATGAGCGCCGCGTCCCCGTCCGACGACCTTTCTCCCCCTTCAGCCGCAACGGTGCCCGTGCCTGCCACTGTCGCCCCCCACCAGACCCCTGCCGCCCAGGCTGCGGGCGCGGCGATCCTGTCGCGTCTCGGATTCGGCCTCGTGGCCTTCATCGCGCTGGTGGCGCTGGTCATGGCTGTCGCGCTGTGGCAGAAGGTCAGCGGCATGAAGGAACAGCTGGCGCGCCAGAGTGCCGATGCCCTTTCGCAGTCGATGGAAGCGCGCACGCTGGCGCGCCAGGCCAGCGACACCGTGCGCGACGCCTCGGCCCGCGTGGCGCTGGTTGAAACGCGCGTTGCCGAAGTCGCGCTGCAGCGTTCGCAGCTCGAAGAACTCATTCAGAGCCTCTCTCGTTCGCGCGACGAGAACCTCGTGATCGACATCGAGTCGGCCGTGCGCCTCGCGCTGCAGCAGGCCCAGGTCACGGGCAGCGTCGAGCCGCTGCTGGCCGCGCTGAAAGCGGGCGACGTGCGCATCTCGCGTGCCGCGCAACCGCGGCTCGCCCCCTTGCAGCGCGCCATGCAGCGCGATGCCGACCGCCTGCGCAGCAGTGCCAGCACCGACAACGCCGAGGCCCTGCAAAGGCTCGACGAACTCATGCGCGGCGTGGACGACCTGCCCACGCTCAACGCGGTGGCCCTGCGCGGCACCGGCGCCAATGCATGGCAGGCCGAGCCGATTCCCGCCGACGCGCCCTGGTGGCAGCGCATGCTGCTGGCCGTTCGCGGCGAGGCCCGCTCGCTGGTGCGCGTGGGCCGCATCCAGAGCCCGGAAGCGGTGCTGCTGGCGCCCGAACAGTCTTACTTCCTGCGCGAGAACCTCAAGCTCAAGCTGCTCAACGCGCGGCTGTCGCTGCTGTCGCGCCAGTTCGACGCCACCCGCACCGAGCTGTCCCAGGTCGCGGCATCGCTCAACCGCTACTTCGACCCCGCATCGCGCCGCACGCAGGCCGCCGCCACCCTGCTGCAGCAACTGCAGCAGCAGGTGAGGACGACCGAGCCGGTCCGCATCGACGACACGCTGGCCGCCCTGGCCACCGCCGCCGCAGGACGTTGACCCGCACATGCGCGCAGCAATCTGGCTCCTTGCACTGTTCGCCGTCGCCGCGGCAGTCGCTCTTTTCGCAGGCAACAACCAGGGCACGATCACCGTGTTCTGGCCGCCGTGGCGTGTCGATCTTTCGCTGAACCTGGTGCTGGTGATCCTGCTGGTGGTGTTCGTGCTGCTGCACGCCGCGCTGCGGGCCCTGGCGGCGCTGTTCTCGCTGCCCAAGCAGGCGCGCCAATGGCGGCTGCAGCAGAAGGAGCGCACGCTGCATGCGGCGCTGCTCGACGCCATGGTGCAGCTGATTTCCGGTCGTTTCTCGCGCGCGCGCAAGGCCGCGCAGGCCGCGCTCACGCAGGAAAAGGCGCTGTCGGCGCTCGGCGCCAGCCTGCCGCAGGCGCCGCAGGTGCGGGTGCTGTCGCACCTGTTGGCGGCCGAGAGCGCGCAGGCGCTGCAGGACAAGCCGGCGCGCGATGCCCATCTGCAGCAGGCACTGAACGAAAGCGCTGACCGCACCGTGCTGGCCAGTCCGGAAACGCGCGAAGGCGTGCAGTTGCGCGCGGCGCGCTGGGCGCTCGAAGACCGCGATGCGGCCGCTGCGCTCGCCCGCCTCGAAGAACTGCCGCAGGGCGCGCAGCGCCGCACGCTCGCGCTGCGGCTGAGGCTCAAGGCGGCCCGGCAGGATCGGCGCACGCTCGAGGCACTCGAAACCGCGCGCCTGCTCGCCAAGCACCGCGCGTTCTCGGAGGCCGCCGCGCAGAGCATCGTGCGCGGCCTTGCGACCGAACTGCTGTCGGGCGCGCACGACCCGGCGCAACTGCAGCGCGCATGGTCCGAGCTCGACACCAACGAACGCCAGATGCCCGAGGTCGCGATCCACGCGGCCCAGCGCATGGTCGCGCTGCGCGGCGACCTGGCGCTCGCGCGCGGCTGGCTGCTGCCGGCCTGGGAGCAGATGGTCGGCAATCCGCGCAGCCTGGGCGATGCGCTGCGCGTCAAGCTGGCACGCGCGCTCGAGGCGGGGCTCGACTCGGTCGATGCGGAATGGCTGGCGCGCATCGAGAGCGCGCAGCGCAACAATCCGCGCGACCCCAATCTGCAGTACCTCGCGGGCATGGCCTGCATGAAGCGCCAGCTGTGGGGCAAGGCCCAGCAGCTGCTCATGCAGGCCGGGCTGGGATTGCAGGACACCGATCTGTATCGCCGAGCCTGGCTGGCGCTGGCCCACCTGGCCGAAGACCGCAACGACACCGCGCAGGCGGCCGAAGCCTGGAAGCGCGCGGCGCAGGTCGAGAGCGCCTGAGCGGCGATTCGAGCGCTGTCACGGCGCCCCGGGAACGGACGGATTGCTTCAGCGCCTGATCTTCTGGATGCCTGACTTGCCAGTGTCCGAAGCGGCATAAAAAAACGGCGCCCGAGGGCGCCGTTTTCATTTCCGGGCGGGTTCCGCTCAGAGGGGGTGTTGCTGCTGCTGTTGCTGCTCGAACGGCAGCGACATCGAACCGAGGTCGCGACGGGTCTCGACCAGCACCAGCGGACCTTCGTCGAGCACCACCACCGGCGGGCGCTCGCGCGGCACGTGCACCGGCTTCGGCTCGGCGGCAATGGCGGCGCGTGCCTGCGCGATGCGCTCGGCGTCGGAGTTGACCCACTGCAGGCCCGAGTTCTGGGCGATCTGCGCGAGTTCGTCCAGCGGCAGCTCGAAGGGCTGGACCTTCGGCAGCGCGCGGCCGTTGGCGACGGGCGCCGGAGCAGCCACGGGCGCGGCAGCGACCGGCGCGGGGCGCTCGGTGCGCACCGGCTGGGGTGCGGGTTCGCGGACTTCCGGTGCAGCGACGGCGGCTTCGGCCACGACGGCCTGTTGTTGCTCCGGCGCGATCGGCAGTTGCTGCTGCGGCTGGCGGCGGGGCGCCGGGGCTTCTTCCTGCACGCCGGTCGTCATCGTCGCGGCTTCCGCCACGGCGACTTCGGCGGCCTGCGCACCGGCTTCGCTGTCGTCGCGCGGACCGCGTTCGCGGCGGTCGCGGCCGTAACGGTCACGCGAACGACCGCGGCGCTCGTCGCCTTCGCGGCGGGGAGCCTGCTCGTTGCCGCCGTCGTTGGACTGCTCGACGTCGGCTGCTGCAGCTTCGGCCCCGCGTGCATCGGCTTCGGCCTGAGGCGCGTCGTTGCGGCGCTCGCGGCGGCCGTCGTTGCGCTCACCACGCTCACCACCACGTTCACCGCGCGGAGCGCGCTGCTCGTCGCGGCCGTTGCGCGGCTGGCGCTCGCCCTGGACGGCTTCTTCGCCGGCAAGGGCGGTTTCGCCGCGGGGCTGCTGGGCGTCGCCGTTGCGTTCGGCGCGGTCGCTGTTGTTGCGCTCGCCGCGTTGTTCGCCACGCTCGTTGCGCTCGCCGCGTTCACGGCGTTCGCCGCGGGCGCGCGGTGCGCGTTCGCCTGCATTGCCTTCTTCGCCCGAGACCAGTTGCTGGGCTTCGAGGTTCAGGTTGCCGTCGAGTGCTTCCGCCGGTGCGTTGCGGCCTTCGCGGCCTTCGCCTTCGCGGCGCTCGCCGCGGCCGTTGCGGCGTTGTTCGCCGTCGCGCGGTGCGCGTGCCTCACGCGGCTCGCGGGGTTCGCGCTGTTCGCGCTGTTCGCGCTGTTCGCGCGGTTGCTGCGGGGCGCCGTCGGCGCGCAGTTCGCTGCTGTTGCGGCCTTCACGGCCTTCGCGTCCTTCACGGCGCTCGCCGCCGCGGCCGCCACGGCGTTCGCCGTCGCGACCACCCGAACGTCCGCCGCCTTCGCCGCGGCCTTCCGCGTTGCGGCCTTCACCGCGGCCTTCGCCGCCACGGCCGCCACGGCGCTGTTCGCCGTCACGCGAACCGCCGCGTGCTTCGCCGTCGCGGCCGGGGCGGCCGTCGCGGCGGGGCTTCGGGGCCTCGACCGGAATCGCGGAGGGCGCCGGCGCCGGTGCGGGGGCCGGCGCGCCGCCGAACAGGTTCTTGATCCAGGCGAAGAAGCCGGTCTGTGCCGGAACCGGCGCGGTGACCACGGGCGGTGCGACCGGTGCGGGTGCCGCGACGGGCGCGCGCACGGCTTCGGGCTTGGGCGGCACCACGGGCGCGGGTGCATCGGGCAGCACGCCCTTGATGACCGGCGTCTGCTTGTTGGTGGGCTCTTGCGAACGGCGCGTGACGGAGGTCGGGTCTTCGATCTCGTCGGCCATCTTGTAGCTGGCTTCGATGTGGTCGAGGCGCGGATCGTCGTGCTTCAGGCGCTCGAGCTTGTAGTTCGGCGTTTCGAGCGTCTTGTTGGGCACCATCAGCACGGTGACGCGCTGCTTGAGCTCGATCTTGGCGATTTCGGGGCGCTTTTCATTCAGCAGGAACGATGCGACTTCCACGGGCACCTGCACATGCACGGCGGCCGTGTTGTCCTTCATGGACTCTTCCTGAATGATGCGCAGGATCTGCAGCGCGCTCGATTCGGTGTCGCGGATGTGGCCCGAGCCGCCGCAGCGGGGGCAGGGGATCGACGAGCCTTCCGACAGTGCCGGCTTCAGGCGCTGGCGGCTCATTTCCATCAGGCCGAACTTGCTGATCGAGCCGAACTGCACGCGGGCGCGGTCCTGCCGCAGCGCGTCGCGCAGGCGGCTTTCGACTTCGCGGCGGTTCTTCGACTCGTCCATGTCGATGAAGTCGATGACGATCAGGCCGCCCAGGTCGCGCAGGCGCATCTGGCGGGCCACTTCGTCGGCGGCCTCGAGGTTGGTGCGGGTGGCGGTCTCCTCGATGTCGCCGCCCTTGATGGCGCGGGCCGAGTTCACGTCGACCGAAACCAGTGCTTCGGTGTGGTCGATCACGATGGCGCCGCCCGAGGGCAGCTGCACGGTGCGCGCGTAGGCCGACTCGATCTGGTGCTCGATCTGGAAGCGGCTGAACAGCGCTGCGTCGTCGCGGTAGCGCTTCACGCGGGCGGCATGCTCGGGCATGACGTGCGCCATGAACTGCTGCGCCTGGTCGTAGATGTCGTCGGTGTCGATCAGGATGTCGCCGATGTCGTGATTGAAATAGTCACGGATGGCGCGGATGACGAGCGACGATTCCTGGTAGATCAGGAAAGCGCCCTTGCCGCCCTTGGCCGCGCCGTCGATGGCGCTCCAGAGCTTGAGCAGGTAGTTCAGGTCCCACTGGAGTTCGGGCGCCGAGCGGCCGATGCCGGCGGTGCGCGCGATGATGCTCATGCCCTTCGGGTACTCGAGCTGGTCCATCGCCTCCTTGAGTTCGGCGCGGTCGTCGCCCTCGATGCGGCGCGAAACGCCACCGCCGCGGGGGTTGTTCGGCATCAGCACGACGTAGCGGCCGGCCAGCGAGATGAAGGTGGTGAGGGCGGCGCCCTTGTTGCCGCGCTCTTCCTTTTCGACCTGGACGGTGAGTTCCTGGCCTTCGCGGATCGCGTCCTGGATGCGGGCCTGGCTGGCCGACACGCCTTCGGCGAAATACTGCTTGGAGATTTCCTTGAACGGCAGGAAGCCGTGGCGGTCTTCGCCGTAGTCGACGAAACAGGCTTCGAGCGAGGGCTCGACGCGGGTCACGACCGCCTTGTAGATGTTGCCCTTGCGCTGTTCGCGCCCTTCGATTTCGATTTCGTAGTCGAGCAGTTTCTGCCCGTCGACGATGGCCAGGCGGCGTTCTTCGGCCTGCGTGGCATTGATCAGCATCCGCTTCATGATGCGTTGTCCTTATATGTATCGTTATACCGGCTCTTGACGAGCCAACGATGCACGGACGACGCCCGCGAAACCAGGGAATTGCCGCTTCGGCCCCGAATGCTGTTCACTGCCGCGCCAGGCGCGAGCAGGCCTCTCGAGCGCTAGCTCAAGAAGACAGTCGGGGTGGGGGCGCGTGGATGGGCGCGAGCCAGATTCGGTGTTGAGTGGCTATCTTTTTGATAGCCGGTTGCGCAATGGTGGCGCGCGCTGCGGGCGATCCAATGCCTGAGGCCACTGGCATCAGCCAGTGCAGGCACATTTGAATCAGCAGCATCAACACAACAAGGGACTCGCTTCGATCCGCCGGCAGCTTGGTCAGCTGCAGGCTGGGTATTCCGTATCGGTGTTTCGTGGGTGTCGGCTTGACTCGGGTGCCGGGCTTGCCACTTTGCGCAATTGCGCGGGGTTTGCAGCTCGGCGCCAAAGCGGCATCGACCTCACAGCGCCGCCCTGGGTATTTGATGGCAGTGGACTAAACTTCTGTCTAATCAAGCACTTACATGACCGCGCTGGTGAAAAACATTATAGGTGCGAAGCAGAGCCCCGCGGCTGCTCCAAATCCCGCAGGCCAAAAAGCCTCCGACGAGTCCGCGGCGCCCAATGCCGCCATCAAATTCCTCACGGTCGATGCCGAATCCGCCGGGCAGCGGCTCGACAATTTCCTGTTCCGCCATCTGAAAGGCGTGCCCAAGACGCATGTCTACCGGATCATCCGTTCGGGTGAGGTGCGCATCAACAAGGGCCGTGTGCAGGCCGAGACCCGCATCGAGGCCGGCGACGTGCTGCGGCTGCCGCCGATCCGGATTTCCGCGCGCGCGGAAGAGGGCGCGGCCCCGCCCGCGCCGGCGCGCGAGTTCCCGATGCTGCTGGAAGACGACGCCGTCCTGGCCATCGACAAGCCGGCCGGCGTGGCCGTGCACGGCGGCAGCGGCGTGAGCTTCGGCGTGATCGAGCAACTGCGCACGGCGCGGCCGGGCGCCAAATTCCTGGAATTGGTGCATCGGCTCGACCGCGAGACCTCCGGCATCCTGCTGGTCGCCAAGAAGCGCAGCGCGTTGGTCGCCCTGCAGGACCAGTTCCGCGAGCGCGAGACCGGCAAGACCTACCTGGCGCTGGTCGAGGGCGACTGGCCCGCGAACAGGAAGGTGCTCGACGCGCCGCTTGCCAAATACCTGCTGCCCGACGGTTCAGGCGCCGGTGCCGGCGAGCGCCGGGTGCGCGTGGTCGCCAAGGACCATCCGGACGCGATGCGCGCCGTGACGCTGGTGCGCGTGCTGGCGCGGCTCACGCTGCCGGGCGACGCCGCGCCGGTGTCATTGCTGGCCGTGACCATCAAGACCGGGCGCACCCACCAGATCCGCGTGCACCTCGCGTCGGCGGGCCATCCGATCGCCGGCGACGACAAGTACGGCGAATCCGACCGCCAGCGCGCACTGCAGAAACTCGGCCTCAAGCGCATGTTCCTGCATGCCTGGCGCCTGCAATTCAACCATCCGGCCAGCGGAGAACGCGTGGCGCTGCAGGCCGGCCTGCCGCCCGAGCTCAATATGCTGATGCCGCCCGCCGCCCTTGAGGCGATGGCCCAACACCCCACTCCCACGGCCCATGACTGACGCTTCCCGACCTCCCCGTTTCGACCTGATCGCCTTCGACTGGGACGGCACCCTCTACGACTCCACGCGCCTGATCGTGCGCTGCATCCAGGCGGCGGTGATCGACGTCGGCGGCGCCAAGCCGAGCGAGAACGACGCCGCCTGGGTCATCGGCCTGGGGCTGGCCGAGGCGCTGGCTCGCGCGGCGCCCGACGTGCCGAAGGAAAAATATCCCGAGCTGGGAGCGCGCTACCGCTATCACTACCTGCAGCACCAGGACGACCTGGTGCTGTTCGACGGCGTGCTGCAGATGCTCGATGCATTGCGCGCGCGCGGCCACAAGCTGGCCGTGGCCACCGGCAAGTCGCGCCGCGGCCTGAACGAGGCGCTGAAGTCGGTCGCGCTGCGCGACCGCTTCGAAGCCTCGCGCACCGCCGACGAAACCTTCGGCAAGCCGCATCCGCGCATGCTGCTGGAGCTGATGGAAGAACTCGACGTCACGCCCGAGCGCACCCTGATGATCGGCGACACCACGCACGACCTGCAGCTGGCGCAGAACGCCGGCTGCGCCAGCGTGGGCGTGAGCTACGGCGCCCACGAGCCCGCCAGCTTCGACGAATTCAAGCCGCTGCACGTCGCGCACTCGGTGGCAGACCTCGAAGCGTGGCTCCTGGGCAACGCCTGAACAACAATCTGGAGTGCTTCCATGAGTGAAGAACGCATCCCGCTTTGCAATGCCTCGGACCTGGTCGAGGGCGGCCTCGCGGTGCCTTTCGACGTGATTCATGGCGGCGAAACCTGCCGGGCCTTCGCGGTGCGTTTCGAGGGGCGGCCGCATGCGTTTCTCAACCGGTGCAGCCACGTGGCGATGGAGATGGACTTCCAGCCCGACCGCTTCTTCGACGATACCGGGCAGTGGCTGCTGTGCGCCACGCACGGCGCCGTCTACCGGCCCGACACCGGCGAATGCGCGGGCGGCCCGTGCCGCGGCGGCCTCGTGAAGATCGCACTCAGCGAGCATGACGGCGTAGTGCACTGGCATACTGACTGGAACCTCCACCCCCTGACTTTCTGACATGACCGACCCGAACCGAACAGAACCCGCAGGGTTCGAGCCATTTGAGCCGGCCACCCCCACCAACATGGCCAAAGATCCCACGCAGCGCCCCGGATGGGAGCGCGCAACGCTCGAAAAACTCGCCTTTGCCTCCTTGAACGAACAGAAGGCCACGCGGCGCTGGAAAACCTTCGTGCGGCTGTCGTGGCTGGCCTTCTTCATCTTCCTGGCCTGGCTGGCGCTGTCGCGCAGCGCGCCCAGCACCGCCAAGACCACGGCCCACACGGCGGTCGTCGAGATCAAGGGCGAGATCGCCAACGGCGGCGACGCCAGCGCCGAGTTCGTGGTCGCCGCCATGAAGACCGCCTTCGAGGACGAGGGCGCCAAGGGCGTGATCCTGCTGATCAACTCGCCCGGCGGCAGCCCGGTGCAGGCCGGCATCATCAACGACGAGATCAAGCGCCTGAAGGCCAAGTACAAGAAGCCGGTCTATGCCGTGGTCGAGGAGACCTGTGCGTCGGCCGCCTACTACATCGCCGCCGCCACCGACAAGATCTACGTCGACAAGGCCAGCATCGTGGGCAGCATCGGCGTGCTGATGGACGGCTTCGGCTTCACGGGCGTGATGGAAAAGGTCGGCGTCGAGCGCCGCCTGCTGACGGCCGGCGAGAACAAGGGCTTCCTCGACCCGTTCAGCCCCATGAGCGACGCGCAGCGCGCCCATGCGCAGACCATGCTGAACCAGATCCACGCGCAGTTCATCAACGTGGTCAAGACCGGCCGCGGCGACCGCCTGAAGCTGGACACCCCGGGCCTGTTCAGCGGCCTGTTCTGGAGCGGCGAGCAGGCCGTCGAATACGGCCTGGCCGACCAGCTGGGCAACGTCGACTACGTGGCGCGCGAAGTCATCAAGGCCGACGAGGTGATCGACTACACCCGGCGCGACAACGTGGCCGAGAAGCTGGCCAAGAAGTTCGGCGCCTCGATGGCCGAAACCACCGTGCGCCTGATGCACACGGCGCCGGCACTGCGCTGAACTTCTATTTGCTTTCGCCGCTGGCGGTGTAGCGCGCGGACGCTGCCAGCGCCACGGCGAAGGCCACGACCACATAGAGCGCGGCGGTCAGCGAGGTCGCCCGCGCCAGCAGGCCGATCACGGCGGGGCCTGCCATGAATCCCAGATAGGCCACGGCCGAGACCGACGCAATGCCGCGCGCGGGCTCGATGCCCGGCACGTTCGCGGAAGCCGAGAACAGGATCGGCACCACGTTCGCGAAGCCGACCCCCACGCCGGCGAAACCCACCAGGGCCAGCCAGGGCATGTCGGTGACGAGCACCAGCGTCATGGCAGCCGCGGCGAGCAGGCCGCTGCCCAGCAGCAGCGTGGCAGGCGCGAAGCGGGCACGCATCGCGTCCCCGCCGAAGCGCGCCGCCGCCATCGCCGCCGAGAAGCTCGCGTAGGCCAGCGCAGCCTGCTGCTGCGGGCTGCCGATCTCCTGCTGCATATAGAGCACGCTCCAGTCGTAAATGGCGCCTTCGGCGATCAGTCCCAGCGCGGCGAGCACGCCCAGCACCGCCAGCGTGCCGCGCGGCATCAGGAATCCGTGGTCGGCCCCGCTCGCGCCGCTGGTGGCGGGGCGCGGCAGCATGCGCCGCGAGGCCACGGCCACGAGCAGAACCATCGCCGCCGCAACCAGCAGCAGGTGCGCCTGCGCGCCCAGCCCGGCCGCGAGCGCCGCGCTGCCGCTCGCGGCGCCGGCCATGCCGCCCAGGCTGAACATGCCGTGCATGCCGCTCATCAACGGCGTGCCGCCGTGCAGTTCGAGCTGCGCGGCCTCGGTGTTGATCGAGACATCGAACACGCTGGTCACGAGGCCGAAGGCCGCCAGCAGGCCCAGCAGCGCCACATAGCCCGGCATCGCGATCAGCCCTGCCAGCAGCAGCGCATAGATGCAGCCGCAGACGCCGGCCATGCGGCGCGGGCCGTAGCGGCCGATCCAGCGGCCCGCGCTGGTCAGGCCGATCATCGCGCCGGCACCGGCTGCGAGCATGGCGAGGCCGAGTTGCGCTTCGTCGATGCCGTAGTGCGCCTTGACCGTGGGTACGTGCACGCCCCAGGTCGCGAAGATGAAACCGGCGGAAAAGAATTGCGCGCGCGATGCCCAGCGCGTGGCGGCGGTGATGGCCACCATGGTCAGCGCCCGATCGCGAACACAGCGGGCAGGCGTTCGTCTGTGGTGGGCTGCGGCTTGGCGCGCCAGGATTTCACTGTTTCGCTGCGCACTTGGGCCGTTGCCAGCGTGAGGCCGCGCGCCACCGCGAGGCGGGTGTTGTGCTGGAGCGTCTGTATCAGCGCCTGCAGCAGGGCGGCATTGCGATAGGGCGTTTCAATGAAGAGCTGCGTCTGGCCCGACTTGAGCGCCAGCGCCTCGAGTTCGCGGATGCGCGTCTGGCGCTCGCCGGCGTCCTGCGGCAGGTAGCCGACGAAGGCGAAGTTCTGGCCATTGAGCCCGCTCGCCGCCAGTGCGAGCAGCAGCGAGACCGGGCCGGTCAGCGGAACGACGCTGAGACCCAGGTCGTGCGCGGCGCGCGCCACCGAGGAACCGGGGTCGGCCACCGCCGGCATGCCGGCTTCGCTGAGCAGGCCGATATCGTGGCCTTCCAGTGCGGCGGCGAGCAGGGGGCGGGCGTCGAACTGCCCGGCGTGGTCGCCTTTCTTGTGCACCTCGCGCGGCAGTTCCTGGATGTTCTGCGCCTGCAGCGGCGCGGCCAGCGGCGTGACGGCGTCGATGCGCTTCAGGTAGGCGCGCGCGGACTTCGCGTTCTCGCAGATCCAGTGGGTGATGCCGGCGGCGGCCTGCAGCGTGCCCAGGGGAAGGGCGTCCTGCAGTGGCGCCTGGGTGTCGCAGCCGAAATCGAGCGGCGCGGGAACGAGGTAGAGCTTGCCGTGCGTCACAGAAGTTCGACCCCCGCGGCGCGCAGCATGCGGCAGGTGCGGATCAGCGGCAGGCCGACCAGCGCGGTCGGGTCGTCGCTGTCTATGGCATCCAGCAGCGCGATGCCCAGGCCTTCGCTCTTGGCGCTGCCGGCGCAGTCGTAGGGTTGTTCGGCCAGCAGGTATTGCTCGATGGCGGCGTCGCTGAGGTCTCGGAACACCACGCGCACGGGGGCGATGTCGCGCTGGACGAAGCCGGTGGCGCGGCACACCACCGCCACCGCGGTCTGGAAGATCAGCGTCTGGCCGCGCATGCGGCGCAGTTGCGCCGTGGCGCGCTGGTGGTCGCCGGGCTTGCCGAGCGCTTCGCCGCCGAGGTCGGCCACCTGGTCGGAGCCGATGACCACGGCTTCGGGAAAGCGGGCAGCGACGGCGTCGGCTTTTTCGAGCGCCAGGCGCATGGCCAGGGCATGCGGCGTTTCGCCGGGCAACGGCGTTTCGTCGACTTCAGGGGACTGCACTTCGAAAGGCAGTCGCAGGCGGGTAAGCAGCTCGCGGCGGTAGCGCGAGGTCGAGGCAAGAATCACAGGGCGTTGCATGGGGACGATTGTGCGTGAGTCGCATGGCATCCCCAGGCATGCACCATGCCGGTGAAACTTCTGGCGCGCTAGACTGGCGAAGATGAAGAGAGAATTTGCCCCCGAACGGCTCAACGTGCCCGCCTTTGCCGCGGCCGCCGCCACCCTGGAAGCCGCCGACCCGGTTCCCAACTACCTGCGCCTGACCGCCGAGCTGGCGGTTCCCGCGCCCGATGCGGTGGTCGATTGGAAAGCCACCGGGGAAGAGCGCCCCGGCGCCGACGGCAAGGCCGTTCCCTGGCTGCACCTGGATGCCGAGGCCACGGTCCCGCTGGTTTGCCAGCGCTGCCTGTCGCCGGTCGAGACGCCATTGACGGTCGATCGCTGGTTCCGTTTCGTGGCCGACGAGGCCACGGCCGAAGCGGAAGACGAGGAATCGGAGGAAGACCTGCTCGTCGTGAGCCGCGATTTCGACCTCCATGCCCTGATCGAAGACGAACTGCTCATGGACATTCCCGTCACGCCCGTGCATGACGTCTGCCCCACGCCCGTCCAGCTTTCATCCAGCGACGACGACTTCAAGGCTGCCGAAGAAGCCAAGCCGAACCCGTTCGCGGTGCTCGGAGCGTTGCGCTCGCGCAAGCCGGAAGACGGGTCGGAAGAGGGCAGGTAGCTCTTTTCCTCAGGCTGGGCTATAATCATGGGCTTCGCGCGCGCCGCCGTGAGCAGCAATGCAGATCCAGGGATGCCAGCCATCCTTTCTCATTGCCACCGCTTGAGCCCGCATCCCATCACTCACCTAACAGTCCAGGAGCCATCATGGCCGTCCAGCAAAACAAGAAGTCGCCTTCCAAGCGCGGCATGCACCGTTCCCACAATGCGCTGGTCGTGCCCGGCATCGCCGTGGAGCCGACCACCGGCGAAACGCACCTGCGCCACCACATCAGCCCCAACGGTTTCTACCGTGGCCGCCAGGTGCTCAAGAACAAGTCCGAAGCCTGATCTCGCATCCCAAGGCCAAGGCCCGAAGCTACTTCTGCCGTAGCGTCGGGCCTTTGTTTTGATGGCTACGCCTTCTTCTCCCGAATTCACTGCTGCGCCCGCCGCAATCACGCTCGCCGTGGATTGCATGGGGGGTGACCATGGGCCGCGTGTCACGCTCGCGGCCTGCCGCGCGTTTCTTGAGCGGCACAGCGAGGCCTCACTGCTGCTGGTCGGCGCGCCGGCCGCGCTCGCGGGCTTTGCCGCGCATCCGCGTGCCCGCATCGTCGCAGCCAGCGAAGTTGTGGGCATGGACGACCCGATCGAAATTGCCCTGCGCAAGAAGAAAGATTCTTCGATGCGCGTCGCGATCCAGCAGGTCAAGGACGGTGCTGCCCAGGCTGCCGTGTCGGCTGGCAACACCGGTGCATTGATGGCCATTGCGCGCTATCTGCTCAAGACCCTCGACGGCATCGACCGCCCTGCGATTGCGCCGCAACTGCCGAACGCCAAGGGCGGCGCAACGACCGTGCTCGACCTGGGTGCGAACGTCGACTGCGACGCCGAGGACCTCCTTCAGTTCGCCGTGCTCGGCTCGGCGCTGGTGTCGGCGCTGACCGGTAACGAGGCGCCTTCGGTCGGCCTGCTCAATATCGGCGAAGAAGCCATCAAGGGCAGCGAAACAATCAAAAAAGCCAGTCAACTGCTGCGTACGGCTGCCAACTCCAAAGATCTCAACTTCTACGGCAACGTGGAAGGCAACGATATTTTCAAGGGCACGACCGACATCGTCGTTTGTGACGGTTTTGTCGGAAATGTGGCGTTGAAAGCCAGCGAAGGCGTGGCTTCGATGATCGGCGAGTTCATTCGCGTGGAGTTCTCGCGGAGCGTCTTCACCAAACTCGCTGCAATTGTTGCTTATCCGGTTCTAAAAGCTTTCAAAAGCCGTTTGGATCATCGTCGCTACAACGGAGCGGCCTTGCTCGGCCTGCGTGGCCTGGTTTTCAAGAGCCATGGCTCGGCTGACGAAGTGGCTTTCGGACATGCGCTCGATCGCGCTTATGATGCCGCTCGCAACAACCTGCTCGATCGCGTGCGGGCCCGCATCGCCCACGCCGCGCCTTTGCTCGCGCGGCAGGAGCCGGCGGCGCCGGTCGACGCGACGGCCCTTCACGTTTGATGACGACCCCTTATTCACGCATTACCGGCACCGGCAGCTACCTGCCTCCACGCCGCGTGACCAATGACGATCTCGCCAAGGAATTGGCGACACGCGGCATCGAAACCTCCGATCAGTGGATCGTCGAGCGCACCGGCATCCACGCGCGCCACTTCGCGGCGCCGGAAGTCACGAGCAGCGATCTCGGCTACGAGGCCGCCCGGCACGCTCTCGAAGCTGCCGGACGCAAGGCCAGCGATGTCGACCTGATCATCGTCGCGACCTCGACGCCCGACATGGTGTTTCCGTCGTCGGCCGCCATCCTCCAGCACAAGCTCGGCATTGCCGGCTGCCCGGCGTTCGACGTCCAGGCGGTCTGCAGCGGCTTCGTCTACGCGCTGACCGTCGCCGACGCGATGATCCGCACCGGCACCGCGCGTTGCGCGCTGGTGGTGGGCGCCGAAGTGTTCTCCCGCATCCTCGACTTCAACGATCGCACCACCTGCGTGCTGTTCGGCGACGGCGCGGGCGCGGTGGTGCTCGAGGCGAGCGAGGAGCCGGGCATCCTGGCCAGCGACCTTCACGCGGACGGCAAGCACGTGGGCATCCTTTGCGTGCCCGGGCATGTGTCCGGCGGCAACGTGCTGGGCACGCCCTTGCTGCACATGGACGGCCAGGCCGTCTTCAAGCTCGCGGTTCGCGTGCTCGAAGAGGCGGCGCGCGCCACGCTGGCGAAGGCCGGCAAGACCGACGCCGACATCGACTGGCTGATTCCGCACCAGGCCAACATCCGCATCATGGAAGGCACGGCCAGGAAGCTGAAGCTTCCACGCGAAAAGCTCATCGTCACGGTGAACGAGCACGGCAACACGTCTGCCGCGTCGATCCCGCTGGCTCTCGACGAAGCCGTGCGTTCCGGCAAGGTGAAGAAGGGCGAAACACTCATGCTCGAAGGCGTGGGCGGCGGCTTCACCTGGGGCGCGGTGCTATTGAACCTGTAGTGTGTTGCGCCGTCCCCAAGAGGGCGGCTGCAATGCGAGACAACGCATAAACAATGAAATCCTTTGCTTTTGTTTTCCCCGGTCAGGGCTCGCAGGCTGTCGGCATGCTCGACGGCTGGGGCGATCATCCGGCCGTGGTCGAAACCCTGCGCGAAGCTTCCGAGGCGCTGGGCGAAGACGTTGGCGCGCTGATCAAGAACGGCCCCAAGGAAGAACTGGCCCTCACGACCAATACCCAGCCCGTGATGCTGGTCGCGGGTGTCGCGGCCTGGCGCGCCTGGCTGGCTGAGGGCGGCGCGACGCCGGCCGTGGTGGCCGGCCATTCGCTCGGCGAATACTCGGCGCTGGTCGCTTCCGGCGTGTTGACGCTGGCGCAAGCCGCGCCGCTGGTGCGCTTCCGCGCGCAAGCGATGCAACAGGCTGTGCCGGTGGGCGTCGGCGCGATGGCTGCTGTTCTGGGCATGGAGTCCGGCAAGGTGGTCGCCGGCTGCGCGGAAGCCACCGCGAGTTTCGGCGCGGGCAGCGCCGAAATCGTCGAGGCGGTGAATTTCAACGACCCCATGCAGACAGTGATCGCCGGCAGCAAGGCTGCCGTCGACAAGGCCTGCGAACTGCTTAAGGCCAACGGCGCCAAGCGTGCATTGCTGTTGCCGGTGTCGGCACCGTTCCATTCGAGCCTGATGAAGCCTGCCGCCGAGGCGCTGCGCGAGAAACTGGCCTCCGTCACGCTGGCTGCGCCGCAGATCCCGGTGCTGAACAACATCGACGTCGCCGTCGAAACCGATGCCGACCGCATCCGCGACGCCCTGGTGCGCCAGGCCGCCGGTCCGGTTCGCTGGGTAGAGAGCGTGCAGGCCTTGAAACTGCGCGGTGTAGCCGCCATCATCGAGTGCGGTCCCGGCAAGGTGCTGGCCGGCATGGTGAAGCGCATCGCCCCCGATCTGGAAGCCGCGTCGGTGTACGACCCGGCCACGCTCGCGGACACCCGACAATCGCTCGCCGGCTGACCGGCGCAAGGCTCCGATACTTTTTCTTATGAGCATTCCCAAATTCGAAGGGCAAGTCGCCCTGGTCACCGGCGCAACGCGCGGCATCGGCGCAGCCATCGCGCTTGAGCTGGCGCAGCGCGGCCTGAAGGTCGTGGGCACCGGCACCACCGACGAGGGCGCGGCCAAGATCACTTCGGCCCTGAGCGCGTATGACGGCCGCGGCCGTGCGCTCGACGTGAACGACGGCGCAGCGGTCGAGGCCCTGGTCGACGAGATCGTCAAGGCCTACGGCGCGATCCACGTGCTGGTCAACAACGCCGGCATCACGCGCGACACGCTCGCCATGCGCATGAAGGACAGCGACTGGGACGCGGTGCTCGACACCAATCTCAAGGCTGTCTTCTCGCTCTCGCGCGCCGTGATCCGCCCGATGATGAAGCAGCGCTACGGCCGCATCATCAGCATCACCAGCGTGGTCGGCGCCTCCGGCAATGCCGGCCAGGCCAACTACGCGGCCGCCAAGGCCGGTGTCGCGGGCATGACCCGCGCGCTGGCCCGCGAGCTCGGCAGCCGCAACATCACTGTCAACTGCGTCGCACCCGGTTTCATCGAAACCGACATGACGGCCAGCCTGCCCGAAGCCCAGCAACAGGCGCTGCTCCAGCAGATCCCGCTGGGCCACCTGGGCAAGCCGGCCGACATCGCGCACGCGGTGGCTTACCTCGCATCGCCCCAGGCGTCCTACGTCACGGGGCAGGAGCTGCACGTCAACGGCGGCATGCACATGTAGCCGCAAGGCGCAACCTTTTCCCGTACCGGGTGCGCGGCAAATGCCACAATGCGCCCGGCTAAAATCCACCGATTACCTACAACCCTCAGAGGGAACCAAATGAGCGATATCGAAGCACGTGTCAAGAAAATCATCGCCGAGCAACTCGGCGTGGAAGAGTCCCAAGTGACGAATGAAAAGGCTTTCGTGGCCGACCTCGGCGCCGACTCTCTCGACACGGTCGAACTCGTGATGGCACTCGAAGACGAATTCGGCATCGAAATTCCCGACGAAGACGCCGAGAAGATCACCACGGTGCAAAACGCCGTCGACTACGCCACCAAGAATCAAAAGGCCTGATCGGCCAGCTGACAAGATTGCAACTGCGGCCGGCGGCTTTTACTTGAACCGCACGCGCCGGCAGGCAACTGTTCAGCGCTTCCAGAAAGGTTTGCCGGCATGACCAAACGCCGCGTCGTCGTGACCGGGCTCGGTTGCATCGCTCCTGTCGGAAACACCGCAACCGAATCCTGGGCCAACCTGTTGGCCGGGAAGTCGGGCATTGCGAACATCACCGCGTTCGATGCAAGCGCCTTCGCTTGCAAGTTCGCCGGTGAAGTCAAGGGTTTCGACATCACCCAATACATCTCGGAGAAGGAAGCGCGTCACATGGACCGCTTCATTCATCTGGGTCTGGCCGCCGCCATCCAGGCGGTGCAGGACAGCGGACTGCCGACCGGCGACGCGCTTTCCTATGAAGAGGCCGTGCGCATCGGCTGCAACATCGGCTCCGGCATCGGCGGCCTGCCGATGATCGAGGAAACGCACGGTGAACTGATGAACCGCGGCCCGCGCCGCGTTTCGCCGTTCTTCGTGCCTGCGTCGATCATCAACATGATCTCCGGCCACGTGTCGATCAAGTACGGCTTCAAGGGCCCGAACATCGCCGTCGTGACCGCCTGCACCACCGGCCTGCACGCCATCGGCACCTCGGCCCGCATGATCGAGTACGGCGATGCCGACGTGATGATCGCCGGCGGCGCCGAGTCGACCATCTCCCCGCTCGGTATCGGCGGCTTCACCGCGCCTCGCGCGCTGAGCACCCGCAACGACGATCCCGCCACGGCCTCCCGTCCGTGGGACAAGGACCGCGACGGCTTCGTGCTGGGCGAGGGCGCCGGCGTGCTGGTGCTCGAGGAGTACGAACACGCCAAGGCGCGCGGCGCCAAGATCTACGCGGAAGTCGCGGGCTTCGGCCTGACCGGTGACGCGTATCACATGACGGCACCCGACGTCGACGGCCCGCGCCGTTCGATGGCCATGGCGCTGTCGAATGCGGGCGTCAATGCGGACCAGGTGCAATACCTCAATGCACACGGCACCTCGACGCAGATCGGCGACGTCAACGAGACCAATGCGGTCAAGCTGGCCTTCGGCGATCACGCGAAGAAGCTCGTCGTCAATTCGACCAAGTCCATGACCGGCCACTTGCTGGGCGGCGCGGGCGGCATCGAATCGGTGTTCACGGTCCTGGCGCTGCACGAGCAGAAGAGCCCGCCGACCATCAACATCTTCAACCAGGATCCGGAGTGCGATCTCGACTACTGCGCCAACGAGGCGCGCGATCTGAAGATCGACGTCGCGGTCAAGAACAACTTCGGCTTCGGGGGCACCAACGGCACGCTGGTGTTCAAGCGCGCTTGAGCATTGCTCGGTCATGCACAGCGCACCGTCGGTGAACTACCCGGTGGGGCGCTCACGCGGCGCAACCCGGATCCTCGTCGTCCTGTGGGCATTGGGTGCCTGCTGCGCGGGCGCGTCCTGCTATCTGTTCGATAGCGCCGGATGGCGCCAGTTGCTGCTGGTGCTCAGTGTCGTTTTCGCGGGCGTCGCGGCGGGTTTCGGCCTGCGGCGCGACGGCGCCGGCGTGCTGCATTTCGATGGCCTTCAGTGGTCCTTGTCGAGTGCCGATGCGGCGCGCGGCGTGCGCAACGCGCGTGTGCTGGCGGCGCTCGATTTCCAGTCGCTGATGCTGCTGCGGCTCACCGAGCCGGGCCGCGCCCGCCACTGGGTCTGGATCGAGCAGCGGGCCATGCCGGAGCGCTGGCGCGACATACGCCGTGCGGTATATTCGCGCCCCCCATCCGCGGAGCCAGCGGGCGACTCCTGGCGTGCGACGGCTCCTGCCGACGCTCCCTGAACCTTTCTCGATGACCACTTCTCCGCCGCCAGTGCCGCCGGATTCCGGGCTGACCGACGCGCCCGCGGAAGCGCCGCGTCCGGGCGAGGTCGACTTCCAGCTGGTCCAGCGCACGGTCGCGGGCGACCAGAAGGCGTTCGAGCTGCTGGTCATCAAGTACCAGCGCCGCATCGAGCGCCTGATCGGACGCATGGTGCGCGATGTCGACCTGATCGAGGACATCGCGCAGGAAACCTTCATTCGGGCCTACCGCGCGCTGCATCAGTTCCGCGGAGAAGCCCAGTTCTACACCTGGCTCTACCGGATCGCCGTCAACACCGCCAAGAAGGCGCTGGTGGACATGAAGCGCGACCCGACCGTTTCCGAAGCCGCCCTGAGGTCTTCTTCTGAGGACGAAGATGAAACTTACCGTCCCGGAAACGAACCAACCACCGACGAAACCCCCGAATCGGTCCTGGCGGCGAATGAAATCGCCAGTGCCGTCGAAGCTGCCATGGAAGCACTCCCCGCCGAGTTGCGCCAGGCGGTCACGCTGCGCGAAATCGAGGGCATGAGTTACGAAGAGATCGCCGAGGTCATGGATTGCCCTATCGGCACGGTGCGTTCGCGAATTTTCCGGGCGCGCGAGGCCATTTCGGCCAGGGTCAAGCCGCTGCTGGACAACCAGTCCGGCAAACGTTGGTAAGTAAGCAGGTGAATGAAATGAATCAGACGATGACGGTTCGGGAACAGGTGTCCGCACTTGCGGATGGTCATTTGCAGGGCGAGTCGTTCGCGCAGGCGATCGAGGCCATCTGCGCCGACAGCGAATCGCGCGCGACCTGGCAGGCCTACCACGTGGTGGGCGACGTGCTGCGTTCGGGCTCCCATTCGCCGTGCAGCGACAGCTCGGCCTTCCTGGCGCGCTTCCAGCAACGCCTGGCCGCGGAGCCCGTGGTGCTCGCTCCCGCGGCGGCGCCAGTCGCCGCACCTGTGGCGCTTCCCCTGCAGCGCAGGGCGGAGGCGGCCAACGAGCCGGTGTTCCGCTGGAAGCTGGTGGCCGGTGCCGCCTCGCTGATGGCGGTGGCCGCCATCGGCTGGACGCTGGTCGGCAACGGCGCTGCCATTCCCCAGCCTGGCGCGCAACTCGCTTCGATCCAGCAGCAACAACAGCCGGCCGTCAATTCGGTGCTGGCCGCTGCGGCACTGAACGGCCCGCAGCAGCCCGCCGGCGGCACGCTGACGCCCACGCGCGTCATCGTCGGCAACGGCGCGCCGCAGGTCATGCTGCGCGATCCGCGGCTCGACCAACTGCTCGAAGCGCACCAGCAGGCCGGCGGCGCTTCGCAAATGCCTTCGGGCTTCCTGCGCAATGCCACTTTCGAGGGACCCACGCGCTGACAGCGCGCCCTTAGCAGCCCGCCCCTAATGATCGTTCAGATGCCGATTTCCGCGCGCGCCTGCGTGCTCGTGTTTGCAGCTTTCTGCCTGGCGCAGGTTTCCATCGCGCAGCCTCGTTCAGGCGCCGCGGTGAATCCCAAGAGCGCGGCCGCGGCGCAGACGGACGAGCCGCCGGCAATGAGCGTCACCGAGTGGCTGCAGCGCATGCACACGGGAGCCCGGCAGCGCAATTACGTGGGCACTTTCGTGGTGTCGGCGCCGGGCGGCGACCTGTCGAGCGCGCGCATCTGGCACGTACGCGATGGCGAGCACCAGATCGAGCGCATCGAGGCCCTGTCGGGACCGCCGCGTTCGACCTTCCGGCGCAACCGCAACGTCATGACCTTCCTGCCGGAAGCGAAGGTCGTCAAGGTCGAGAAGCGGGAGAACCTCGATCTCTTTCCGAACCTGCCGGACAAGCCCGATTCGTCGATCAGCGATTTCTACGACGTGCGTGCAATCGGCAAGGACCGCGTGGCGGGCTTCGACGCCGACGTGGTGCAGCTGGTGCCGCACGACGCGCTGCGCTTCGGCTACCGCGTCTGGAGCGAGCGCCGATCCGGCCTCGTGGTGAAGCTGCAGACCATCGACAGCGAATCGCGCGTGGTGGAGCAGTCGGCGTTCTCCGAACTGCAGCTCGACGCACCGGTGAAGCCGCAGGCGCTGGCACAGATGATGGCCAACACTTCCGGCTACCGCATCGAGAAGCTCGAGCTCGAGCGCTCCAGCGCACAGGACGAGGGCTGGACCCTCAGCACCCCGGTGGCCGGGTTCAAGCCCCGCAGCTTCTTCCGCCGTCCCCCGAGCGGCGAGAGCAGCAGCAACAACAACAGCGGCGGCAAGCAGAAACAACAGGACGCGACCACGGTCCAGTGGACTTTCTCCGACGGACTCGCCTCGGTGTCGCTCTTCATCGAGCGCTACGATGCCGCGCGCGCGCCGCGCGACGGCGTGCTGACCATCGGCGCCACCAATGCGATCCGCCGGCGCCTGCCGGAACCCGCCAGCGACTGGTGGCTGACCGCGGTCGGCGAAGTGCCGCAGCAGACACTCAACGCGTTCGCCCAGAGCCTCGCGCGCACGCGCTGATTCGACGCATTTGCCGCGCAACGCCGGTTGCGCTGAACCAAGCCTGTGCCGCAGACTCATAGCACTTGTTTTTTAGCCGCTCTGCTCTTTTGAAAGAAAACCGATGATCTTCAAAGTCGAGGGACACAAGCTTCGTTCCGGTGTTTTGGCTTTCGCGCTTGCGCTCACGGCGGGCGCCAGCTTCCTGCCTGTCGAGCCCGTGCACGCGCAGACGCGCACGCTGCCCGATTTCACCGACCTGGTCGACCAGGTCGGCCCCTCCGTCGTCAACATCCGCACCATCGAGAAGGTGACGCCGCGCGCCGGCAACGGCGAGATGGACGAGGAGATGCAGGAGTTCTTCCGCCGCTTCTTCGGCCAGCCGCTGCCGGGCGCGCCCCGTTCGGGCCCGCGCCAGAACCGGCCGCAGCAACCGCAGGAAGAGGAGCGCCCCCGCGGCGTGGGCTCCGGCTTCATCCTGACGGCCGACGGCTACGTGATGACCAATGCGCACGTGGTGGAAGACGCTTCCGAGGTGCTGGTCACGCTGCCCGACAAGCGCGAGTTCAAGGCCAAGATCGTGGGCGCCGACAAGCGCACCGACGTCGCGGTCGTCAAGATCGAAGCCACGGGCCTGCCGGCCGTGAAGGTGGGCGACATCTCCAGGCTGCGCGTCGGCGAATGGGTCATGGCCATCGGCTCGCCGTTCGGCCTCGAGAACACCGTCACCGCCGGCATCGTGAGCGCGAAGCAGCGCGACACCGGCGAATACCTGCCGTTCATCCAGACCGACGTGGCCATCAACCCCGGCAACTCGGGCGGCCCGCTGATCAACATGCGCGGCGAGGTGGTCGGCATCAACAGCCAGATCTACTCGCGCTCGGGCGGCTTCATGGGCATCTCGTTCTCGATCCCGATCGACGAGGCGATCCGAGTGAGCGACCAGCTGCGCACCTCGGGCCGCGTGTCGCGCGGCCGCATCGGCGTGCAGATCGACCAGGTGACGAAGGACGTGGCCGAGGCCATCGGCCTTGGCAAGGCGCAGGGCGCGCTGGTGCGCGGCGTCGAGGCCGGATCGCCGGGCGAGAAGGCCGGCGTGGAGCCGGGCGACGTGATCACCAAGTTCGACGGCAAGGCCATCGAGAAGCCGAGCGACCTGCCGCGCCTGGTGGGCAACACCAAGCCCGGCACGAAGAGCACGCTCACGGTGTTCCGCCGCGGTGCGTCGCGCGACCTCAGCGTGACCATTGCCGAGATCGAACCCGACAAGCCCAGCAAGCGCGCGACCGACCGAGACGAAACGCCGGCCAAGCCACCGGTATCCGCGGCCGCCAAATCGCTCGGCCTTGCCGTGAGCGACCTCACCGACGCGCAGAAGAAAGAGCTCAAGCTGAAGGGCGGCGTGAAGGTCGATGCCGCCAGCGACGCCGCTGCGCGCGCGGGCCTGCGCGAGGGCGACATCATCCTGGCCGTGGGCAATTCGGACATCGCGAATGCGCGTGAATTCGAGTCCGCCATCGGCAAGGCCGACAAGAGCAAGGCGCTCAGCGTGCTGTTCCGCCGCGGTGACTGGGCGCAGTACGCCCTGATCCGCCCCGCACGCTGATCTGACGCCGGCGTCAAGTGGCCCCACCCGGCAGTCGGGTTTGGGGCCGTTTTTTTGAGGTGTTTACGACGTTCTGGCGCCGTGCCCCAAAAAAAATCTGGGAGGCCGAAACCCTCCGATTTTGTTTGTGCCTACTAACTTATAAAAGGCCTAAGGACGAATTTCGGTAGAATAGAGCACCCTCGACGGCCGGCCAGCGCATAAGGAGTGCGCTGGCCTTCACGATGCGAGATGTCAGACAGCAGTCCACCGGTGCTCCACAGATCGCCCACAAGTTGTTCAGTAACTGCTCCACCGATCCTGTTGATAACCTGTTTATATCTTTGATGTTGTGGACCTGCAACGACCCCTTTGGAGCCTGTTCCCGGATGTACGTGCTTCCCTTTTTGCCTACAATGAAGTTCCAACTACTGCAGTTGCCATTGCTTGTTGGTTCAGGGCGCGTCTCCAGAAGACGCGCCCTTTTTTCTTGCCTGTCGCCCTCTGCGCGCGAGCCAATTCAAGTACTTAAGCGTTCCCGTTGATGAATCACATCAGAAATTTTTCGATCATTGCGCACATCGACCATGGCAAGTCGACGCTCGCAGACCGTTTGATCCAGCGCTGCGGCGGCCTCGCGGAACGCGAGATGGAAGCGCAGGTGCTCGACTCGATGGACATCGAGAAAGAGCGTGGGATAACCATCAAGGCACAGACCGCGGCGCTGCACTACAAGGCACGCGACGGACAGGTCTACAACCTCAATCTGATCGACACGCCGGGCCACGTCGACTTCTCGTATGAAGTGAGTCGCTCGCTGTCCGCATGCGAAGGCGCGCTGCTCGTCGTCGATGCGTCGCAAGGTGTCGAAGCGCAGACGGTGGCCAACTGCTACACCGCGCTCGACCTCGGCGTCGAAGTGGTGCCGGTGCTCAACAAGATCGACCTGCCCAACGCGGACCTCGACAACGCGCGCACCGAGATCGAAGACGTGATCGGCATCGACGCGACCGACGCGATTCCTTGTTCCGCCAAGACCGGTGTCGGCATCGACGACATCCTCGAAGCCATCGTCGCACGCATGCCCGCGCCGCGCGGCAACCCCGACGGCCCGCTGCGCGCGATGATCGTCGACAGCTGGTTCGACCCGTACGTCGGCGTCGTCATGCTGGTGCGCGTGGTCGACGGCCGGCTCGTGAAGGGCGAGCGCATCAAGATGATGGCGTCTGGTGCGATGTACAACGCCGACAGCGTGGGCGTGTTCACGCCGGCCAACGAGCCGCGGCCTTCGCTCGAGGCGGGCGAGGTGGGCTACATCATCGCGGGCATCAAGGAACTGCAGGCCGCCAAGGTCGGCGACACGGTCACGCTGATCAGGCCGGGCACCGGCGGTGCGGCGGCCACGGCAACCGAGGCGCTGCCCGGCTTCAAGGAAATCCAGCCGCAGGTGTTCGCGGGCCTGTACCCCACCGAAGCCAGCGAGTACGACTCGCTGCGCGACGCACTCGAGAAGCTCAAGCTCAACGATTCGTCGCTGCGCTACGAGCCCGAAGTGAGCCAGGCGCTGGGCTTCGGCTTCCGCTGCGGCTTCCTCGGCCTGCTGCACATGGAAATCGTGCAGGAGCGGCTGGAGCGCGAGTTCGACCAGGACCTGATCACGACCGCGCCCAGCGTGGTCTACCAGGTGGTCAAGAACGACGGCGAGGTGATCATGGTCGAGAACCCGTCCAAGATGCCCGACGTCGGCCGCATGGCCGAGATCCGCGAGCCGATCGTCACCGTGCACCTGTACATGCCGCAGGAATACGTCGGCTCCGTCATGACGCTGGCCAACCAGAAGCGCGGCGTGCAGATGAACATGGCCTACCACGGCCGCCAGGTCATGCTGACCTACGAGATGCCGCTCGGCGAGATCGTGCTCGACTTCTTCGACAAGCTGAAATCGGTGAGCCGCGGCTACGCCTCCATGGACTACGAGTTCAAGGAGTACCGCGCGTCCGACGTGGTGAAGGTCGACATCCTGCTGAACGGCGACAAGGTCGACGCGCTGTCGATCATCGTGCACCGCAGCCAGTCGCAGTACCGCGGCCGGGCGGTGGTCTCGAAGATGCGCGAGATCATTTCGCGCCAGATGTACGACGTGGCGATCCAGGCGGCCATCGGTGTCACCATCATTGCGCGTGAGACAATCAAGGCCCTTCGCAAGAACGTGCTGGCCAAGTGCTACGGCGGCGACATCTCCCGCAAGAAGAAGCTGCTCGAGAAGCAGAAGGCCGGCAAGAAAAGAATGAAGCAGATCGGCTCCGTCGAGGTCCCGCAAGAGGCCTTCCTCGCGATTCTGCAAGTCGAAGACTGATCAAAAAATGGCATTCCTCACCTCCCTGGTACTCGCGGTTTTCGCCGGCTATGTCGGTGCCTGGTATTTCGGCGCGATCGAAGGCAACTTCGCACTGCTGCTGTTCCTGGCGACGGTGGTCACCGGCCTCTACTGGCTGGCCGAACGCTTCTATTTCCTGCCGAAACGCGAGCAGGCCGCCGCCAGGCTCGAAGCCTCGCTGGCCGAGCGCAACGAGCGGCTGGCCGGGCAGGGCATCAAGCAGGTCGACACCGCCGACGCCAAGGCGAGCGAACGCCTGCTGATGCAGCCCTGGTGGCTCGACTGGACCGCCGGGCTCTTTCCGGTGATCCTGGTGGTGTTCCTGCTGCGCTCGTTCCTGTACGAGCCCTTCAAGATTCCTTCGGGCTCGATGATGCCCACGCTGCTGACCGGCGACCTGATCCTGGTCAACAAGTTCACCTACGGCCTGCGCCTGCCGGTGATCAACACCAAGATCACCGACGGCACGCCGCTGGCGCGCGGCGACGTGGTGGTGTTCCGCTACCCGCCCAAGCCCAGCATGGACTACATCAAGCGCGTGGTCGGCATCCCGGGCGACGAGGTGTCCTACCTGAACAAGAAGCTCATGATCAACGGCCAGCCGGTGTCCAAGGCGCCGGACGCCGACTACCTCGACGGCGAATCGATGCGCCTGCTCAAGCAGTTCACCGAAAACCTCGGCGGCAAGCAGCACAAGATCCTCAACGACGACGCGGCACCCAACTTCGTGCCGGGCGCCAGCGACTTCCCGGGCCGCGAAAACTGCCGCTACTCGGTCGAAGGCGTGGTCTGCAAAGTGCCCGCCGGCCAGTATTTCATGATGGGCGACAACCGCGATAATTCGGCGGATTCGCGTTTCTGGGGCTTCGTCCCCGACCAGAACATCGTCGGCCGGGCGTTCTTCGTCTGGATGAATTTCGGCGACCTGGGACGCATCGGTCCGTTTCAATAAGCCGTCATCGGCATCGTTCGAGGGGTAAGAGGGCATGAGAACACATCGGTCTGTCGCCGGCAGGGCGTCGCAACAGCGCGGCATTTCGTTCATCGGGCTGGTGTTCGTCGCGGTCGTGCTCGCGTGCGTGGGCGTGGTCGTCGCGCAGGTCATTCCGACGCTGATCGAGTGGCAGGCGATCGACAAGGCCGCCAACAAGGCCAAGGAAGGCACGACCGTACCCGAAGTGCGCGCCATCTTCGACCGCGCGCAAGCCATCGACGACTTCAAGTCGGTCAGCGGCAAGGACCTGGACATCAAGAAGGTCGGCGACAAGGTGGTGGTCTCGTATGCCTACGAGCGCGAGATTCCCCTGTTCGGCCCGGCCTACCTGACGCTCAAATACAAGGGCGAGACCCGCTGAACGCGGCGCTTAAAAAGGTGGACGGCAGCCTTGTCGCGCTGCAGGCGCGTCTCCAGCACACCTTCTCCGATCCGCGGCTGCTCCAGCTCGCGCTCACGCACCGCAGTTTCTCGGCCGACCACAACGAGCGCCTGGAGTTTCTCGGCGACTCGGTGCTGAATCTCGCGGTTTCCCACCTGCTCTACATCCGTCTTTCGGCGCTGCCCGAGGGCGACCTTTCGCGCGTGCGCGCCAACCTGGTCAAGCAAGATACCTTGCACCGACTGGCGGTCGGGCTGGCGCTGTCGCCGCTGCTCAAGCTCGGCGAAGGCGAGGCCCGTTCCGGCGGCCCCAACCGCCCGTCGATCCTGGCCGATGCGCTCGAGGCGCTGATCGGCGCGGTCTATCTCGACGCCGGTTTCGCGGCCGCCCAGGCGCTGGTGCACCGGCTCTACGAAGCGGTCGAGATCAATCCGCGCATGGAAGCCGCGGCGAAAGACCCGAAGACCGAATTGCAGGAATGGCTGCAGGGCCACAAAATGAAGCTGCCGGTGTACCGCGTGGCCGCCACACTGGGCGCGGCGCACAAGCAGACTTTCGATGTCGAGTGCGAGGTGCCCGAGTTGGGGCTTCGCGAACGCGGCATCGGCGGCTCGCGCCGCGCCGGCGAGCAGGCTGCCGCGGCGGCCATGTTGATCCGGCTCAAGGCACGCGGCGCCGCGTGAAATCAGAATGAACGATGCTATCAATCCCGTAGCGGGACCCGAAGACACCGCAGGCGATGCGCCTGCAACCGGGCCGCAGCACTGCGGCCTCATCGCCATCGTCGGCAAGCCCAACGTGGGCAAGTCGACGCTGCTCAATGCGCTGGTCGGCCAGAAGATCAGCATCACTTCGCGCAAGGCGCAGACCACGCGCCACCGCATCACCGGCATGCGCACGCTGGGCGCCACGCAGTTCGTGTTCGTCGACACGCCGGGTTTCCAGACCCTGCATGCCAACGCGCTGAACAAGTCGCTCAACAAGACCGTGCAGGGCGCGGTCGGCGACGTGGACCTGATTCTTTTCGTGGTCGAGGCGGGCAGTTTCACGCCGGCCGACGAGCGCGTGCTCAAGCTGCTCGGCAAGGGCATCCCGACGGTGCTGCTGGCCAACAAGCTCGACAACGTGCACCGCCGCGGCGACATCGCGCCCTGGCTGCAGACCATGCAGGAGAAGCACAGCTTCGCCGAGTTCGTGCCGATGTCGGCCAAGAACGCCAAGGACGTCGAGCGCCTGTTCGACATCTGCAAGAAGTACCTGCCCGAGCAGCCCTGGTTCTACGACGAGGACGAGCTCACCGACCGCAGCGAGAAATTCCTCGCGGGCGAGCTGGTGCGCGAAAAGCTGTTCCGCCTGACCGGCGACGAGCTGCCCTACACATCGACCGTCATCATCGACAAGTTCGAGGAAGAGCCGCCCCAGAAGAAGGGCCAGAAGCGCCTGCTGCGCATCGCCGCCACCATCGTGGTCGAGCGCGACGGCCACAAGGCCATGGTGATCGGCGACAAGGGCGAGCGCATCAAGCGCATCGGCATGGAAACCCGCGTGGAGCTGGAGAAGCTGGCCGACGCCAAGGTGTTCCTCGAACTGTGGGTGAAGGTGCGCTCGGGCTGGGCCGACGACGAAGCCCGGGTCCGTTCGTTCGGCTACGAATAACAGACAGGCAAACCCCCAGGCTCGCTCGCTTCGCGTAGCCGCCAACCCCCTTGCAGGGGGCAACGCCAGTGGCCCGGCAAAGCCGGTTCCGCGGCGTTTGCCGGCCTCAAGCCTCGATGCTCCTTAGCGCACTGACATGGCCACCCACCGCGTTTCGCACGAACCGGCTTATGTGCTCCACCGCTACGACTGGAGCGAGTCGAGCCTGATCCTCGAGGTCTTCACCCGGCACCACGGGCGCATCGCGCTGGTGGCCAAGGGGGCGAAGCGGCCGAGCTCCAATTTCCGGCCCGTGCTGCTGCCGCTTCAGCCGCTGCAGCTCAACTACGGCGGCGACGCCGAGATCCGCACGCTCAAGGGCGCCGAGTGGATGGGCGGCCACGTCATGCCGACCGGCGAGGCGTTGCTGTCGGGCTACTACGTCAACGAACTGCTGCTGCGCCTGCTGGCGCGCGACGACGCCCACGAAGCACTGTTCGACGCCTATGCGGGCGTGGTGCAGGTGCTGGCGGGCGACCACGCCGGCGCCCAGGCGGCCACCCATGCGGCCGCTCTGCGCGCCTTCGAACTGCTGCTGCTGCGCGGGGTCGGGCTGCTGCCGTCGCTCGAGGTCCAGACGCTGACGCTGGAGCCGCTCGTGGCCGACACCCGCTACAGCCTCGTGCCCGAAGCCGGCCTGCGCCAGGCGGACGGCAAGGAGGCCGCGCTGGCCGGCGCCGACTGGCAGGCGCTGCAGGCCGTGCTCGACGACCGCGCCCCGTTCACCGCCACGCTGCGCGAAGTGGCCACCATGAACGCCGGCAGCAACAGCGCCCTGCGGAACCAGCTGCGCGCCTTGCTCAACTACCATTGCGGCGTGTCCACGCTGCGCACGCGGCAAATGATGAGAGATCTGCAAGCACTATGAGCACCTCAGGCAACGTCACCTCGCTGTCCGTCAACCTCAACAAGGTGGCCCTGGTCCGCAACACGCGCCACCTGGGCATCCCGAGCGTGGTCAAGGCCGCGCAGGCCTGCCTGGCCGCCGGCGCGCAGGGCATCACCGTGCACCCCCGCCCGGATGCCCGCCACATCCGCGCGCACGACGTGAGCGACCTGTCCGAGCTGCTCGCCAGGGACTGGCCCGCCATCGAGTTCAACATCGAAGGCAACCCGTTCCAGAACCTCATGGACTTCGTGCGCACGCTGAAGCCGCACCAGGCCACCTTCGTGCCCGACAGCGAAACCCAGTCGACCAGCGACCACGGCTGGACCTTCCCCGACGATGCCGAGCGCCTGCGCCCGCTGATCGCCGAGGCCCGCGCGCTGGGCGTGCGCGTCAGCCTGTTCATGGACCCGATTCCCGAGATGATGGCCGCCGTGAAGGCCGTGGGCGCCGACCGCGTCGAGCTCTACACCGAAGGCTATGCCGCCTCGCGCGGCACGCCCGACGAGCAGGCCGTGCTCCAGCGCTATGCCGACACGGCGCGCGCGGCCCATGCCGCGGGCCTGGGCATCAACGCCGGCCACGACCTGAGCCGCGACAACCTGACTGCATTCCTGCGCGCGGTGCCCGGCGTGCTGGAGGTGTCGATCGGCCATGCCTTCGTGGCCGACGCACTCGAACTCGGCTATGCCGCCACCACCCACGACTACCTGCGATGCATCAGCGAGGCGCAGCAATGAGCGCCGGCGCCGAATGATCTACGGCATTGGCACCGACATCTGCGACCTGCGGCGCATCACCGCGACCTTCGAGCGCCAGGGCGAGCGCTTCGCCCGCAAGGTGCTGAGCGACGCCGAGTTCGCGGTCTGGAAGGCCCGCAGCGCGCGCTGGCCCAAGCGCGGCATCAGCTACCTCGCGACGCGCTTTTCCGCCAAGGAGGCTTTCAGCAAGGCGATCGGCATGGGCATGCGCATGCCCATGAGCTGGCGCCTGTGCGAGATCGCCAACCTGCCCAGCGGCAAGCCGGTCATCGTGCTGCACGGCGGCCTGAAGGACTGGTTCGAGGCACAAGGGCTCACGGCCCACGTGACCGTGACCGACGAAAACGAATACGCCGCGAGCTTCGTGGTGGTGGAGAAGGTATGACCCCCGAGCTTGCTGCTCGCCCCCATGCGCCGCTGATCATCGACGTGGCCGCGACCGAACTCGACGCGGCCGACCGCCGGCGCCTTGCCAACCCGCTGGTCGGCGGCGTGATCCATTTCTCCCGCAACTGGCAGGACCGGGCGCAGATGACCGCGCTCAATGCCGAGATCAAGGCGATACGCCCCGACCTGCTGATCTGCGTCGACCACGAAGGCGGCCGCGTGCAGCGCTTTCGCACCGACGGCTTCACGCGACTGCCGTCGATGCGCGCCCTGGGCGAACTGTGGATGCGCGACGCCATGCGCGCCACGCAGGCCGCGACGGCTGCCGGCCAGGTGCTCGCGGCCGAGCTGCGCGCCTGCGGCGTCGATTTCAGCTTCGCGCCCGTGCTCGACCTGGACCACGGCGGCAGCGGCGTGATCGGCGATCGCAGTTTCCACCGCGACCCGCGCGTGGTGGCGCTGCTGGCCAAGAGCGTCATGCACGGCATGCTGCAAAAGGGCATGCGCAACTGCGGCAAGCATTTTCCGGGGCACGGCTTCGTCACGGCCGATTCGCACGTCGAGATCCCGGTCGACAAGCGCAGCCTCAAGGACATCCTGAACGATGACGCCCGGCCTTACGACTGGCTGGCCGGCACGCTCACCGCCGTGATGCCGGCGCACGTGATCTACCCCAAGGTCGACAAGCGGCCGGCGGGGTTTTCGTCGAAGTGGCTCAAGGCGGTGCTGCGCCAGCGCTTCGCCTTCGACGGCGCGGTCTTCAGCGACGACCTGAGCATGGAAGCGGGGCGCTACATCGACGGCGAACTGCTGAGCTACACCGACGCCGCGCTGGCGGCGCTGGCGGCGGGCTGCGACGTGGCGCTGCTGTGCAACCAGAGCATTGGCGACGGACGGGTGCTCGACCAATTCCTCGATGGATTCGAGGCGGCTTCGCGCAACGGGCAATGGCGGCCGGATGCGGCGAGCGAGGCACGCAGGCTCGCGTTGCTGCCGCAAGAGGCCGCGCCCGACTGGGACACGCTTTCCGCGTCGCGCACTCACCGCGATGCGCTGCGCCTGCTGGCGGCCGTCTGAGCCGAGCGCTCTTTTTCTTCAGGCGGCCGGGGGGCGCCAGAGCCGTTCCCCGCCCGTCTCCAGATGGGTCAGGTACAGCCGCAGGTCGAATTCGAGCTGCTGGTACTCCGGCTCCATGTGCATGCACAGCGCATAGAAAGCCTTGTCGTGCTCGCGCTCCTTCATGTGGGCGAGTTCGTGCACGACGATCATGCGCAGCCAGGGAAGCGGCACGTCCTTGAACAGGCTGGCCACGCGGATCTCGCGCTTGGCCTTGAGCTTGCCGCCCTGCACGCGGGACACGGTGGTGTGCGTGCCCAGCGCGTTGCGTATCACGTGCAGCTTGCTGTCGAACATCACCTTGGACAGCGGCTCGGCCTTGCGCATGAAGTCGCTCTTGAGCTCGCTCACGTAGCCGTACAGCGCGCGGTCGGTCTGGATGTCGTGCGAGCCTTCGGGGTAGCGCTTGAGCAGCAGGCCGGCGAGCCGGTCTTCGGCCATCAGCTGGCGGACCTGGTCCAGTAGGGGTGCCGGATAGCCCGCCAGGTATTTCATCAGCGTGCCGCGCGTCCGGTGCGCGCCACGCAGGCCAGGCCGGTGGCGACACCGCCGAACAGGTCGCCCTCGACCAGGTTCACGCCCGCGAAGCTCTTGCGCAGCGCATGCTGGAACGGTCGCAGGGCGGACGAGCCGCCGGTCAGGTAGATCGCGTCGAGGTCGCCGCTGCGAAGGCCCGCGCGCTTGACGCAGGCGTGGGCGCAGGCGATCACGTTCTCGAGCGGGCCGGCCAGCTGTTGCGCCATGTCGGCGGGAGACAGCGAAGCCACCAGGCCGCGCTCGGCGCAGTCGAGGTCGATGGCGGTTTCCGCATCGGTGACGGAGGCATCGATCTTGGCCGCTTCCACGGCGCTGGCGATGCGGTGGCCGTGCCGTTCTTCCAGCACGTTCATGAGGCGGTCGTGCAGGCGCGTGTCGCTGTAGCTGGTGCGCAGTTCCTTGGCCTGGCGCACCGCCTTGGCGGCGTAGAGCCAGTTGATCAGGTGCCAGGACGACAGCTCGAAGAACACTTTGCTCGGCACCTCGCGCCCCTGCGGGCCGTGGTGGCGAAAGCCGAAATGCGGCATCACGCGCTCGAGGTTCAGGCGCTGGTCGAAGTCGGTGCCGCCGATGTGCACGCCGCTGGTGGCCAGCACGTCGTCGCCGCGGTCCTCGCGCGCCGCGCGGTCGGGGCCCACGCGCACCACGGTGAAGTCTGAGGTGCCGCCGCCGATGTCGACGATGAGCACGATCGATTCCTTGGCGATGCGCTGCTCGTAGTCGAAGGCGGCGGCGATCGGCTCGAGCTGGAAGGCGATTTCGCGGAAGCCCGCCGCACGCGCCGCGACGCGCAGGCTTTCCTCGGCGCGCTCGTCGCGCTTCGGATCGTCGTCCACGAAGTGCACGGGCCGCCCGATCACGACGCGCTCGGGCAACTGGCCCAGCTCGCGGCTGGCACGCACTGCCAGCTCGCGCAGGAAGCGCGCGATGATGTCCTCGAAGCTCAAGAGACCGTCATAGATGGCGGTCTTCTCCTGCATCAGCGCGCTGCCCAGCAGGCTCTTGAGCGAACGCATCAGCCGGCCTTCGGTGCCCGAGAGATATTGCGCGACGGCGTCGCGGCCGAAGTGCGTGGTGCGGTCTTCCGAGTTGAAGAAGATCGCGGTCGGCAGCGTGGTGGCCGCGCCTTCGATGGGCAGCAGGCGGGCGACGCCGTCGACCCGGCAGGCCACGGCGGAGTTGGAGGTGCCGAAGTCGATGCCGATCGTCGGCAGCGACGACGGTGACGGCACGCTCAAGATTCCCTGCGCAGGGCGGGGAACAGGATCACGTCGCGGATGCTCGGCGAATCGGTCAGCAGCATCATCAGCCGGTCGATGCCGATGCCGCAGCCGCCGGTGGGCGGCATGCCGTATTCGAGCGCGCGCACGAAGTCGTGGTCGTAGTACATGGCTTCGTCGTCGCCGCTATCCTTGGCCGCGACCTGCGCGTTGAAGCGCGCGGCCTGGTCCTCGGCGTCGTTCAGCTCGCTGAAGCCGTTGCCGAACTCGCGGCCGGTGATGTAGAGCTCGAAGCGCTCGGTGACCTCGGGGCGCTCGTCGTTGGCGCGCGCCAGCGGCGAGATCTCGGTCGGGTGCTCCATGATGAAGGTCGGCTGCCAGAGCTTCTCTTCGACGGTTTCCTCGAAGTACATCACCTGCAGGCTGGCCAGGCTGCGCTGCGAGAGCTTGTCCTTTTCTTCGCTCAGGCCGATCTTGCGCAGTGCGGCGATGAGCCAGGCGGTGTCGTCCACGCCCTGGGCCACGCCTTCGGCATCGGTGTGCTTCAGGATGGCTTCGCGGATCGTCAGGCGCTCGAAGGGCTGGGTCAGGTCGACCGGCTTGCCCTGGTAGGTGAGCTGCTGTGTGCCCACGGCCTTGTCGGCGATGGTGCGGATCAGCGTCTCGGTGAAGTCCATCAGGTCGCGGTAGTTCCAGTAGGCCGCGTAGAACTCCATCATCGTGAACTCGGGGTTGTGCCGCACCGAGATGCCCTCGTTGCGGTAGCTCCGGTTGATTTCGAACACGCGCTCGAAGCCGCCGACGATCAGGCGCTTGAGGTACAGCTCGGGCGCGATGCGCAGGAACATTTCCTGGTCGAGCGCGTTGTGGTGCGTCTTGAAGGGCTTGGCGTTGGCGCCGCCGGGAATGGGGTGGAGCATGGGCGTCTCGACTTCGAGGAAATCGTTGGCCACCATGAACTCGCGCAGCGCGCTCACGGCCTTGCTGCGCGCGGTGAAGCGCACGCGCGCCGATTCGTCGGTGATCAGGTCGACGTAGCGCTGGCGGTACTTCTGTTCCTGGTCGGCCATGCCGTGGAACTTGTCGGGCAGCGGACGCAGGCTCTTGGTGAGCAGGCGCAGCCGGGTGACCTTGACCGACAGCTCGCCGGTCTTGGTCTTCATCAGCGAGCCTTCGGCGCCGACGATGTCGCCCAGGTCCCAGCGCTTGAATTCGGCATAGGCCTCTTCGCCCACCGCGTCGCGCGTGACGTAGAGCTGGATGCGGCTGGTGGCGTCCTGCAGCGTTGCGAAGCTGGCCTTGCCCATGACGCGCTTGAGCATCATCCGGCCCGCCACGCTCACGGAAACGGCTTGCGCGTCGAGGGCTTCGGCTTCGGTGGCGCCATGTGCCTCGACGAGTGCCGCGGCGCGGTGGCCGGGCTTGAAGTCGTTCGGGAACGCAACGCCTTTGCCCTCGACCTGCGCGGTGCGCAGCAGCTTGAGTTTTTCGCGGCGTTCGGCGATGAGCTGGTTTTCGTCGACGGCGGGCGTGGGAGGCGTAGGGGTCTTTTGATCGGACATGGGAGGCGGGTGGCGCGCAACCGGGAGCGTGCGCGGGGCTGGCATTTTAGCCCATCAGGTTTGAACCGAGACCGCCCCTGAATGCCCGTCAATCCTGCACAAAGCGCTACAAAAAATGTAGCTGCCAAATGTGATGCCTACTCGGTGATGCCCGTGCGCGCCAGCAGATCGCTCACCAGCTCCAGCCGCATCAACGGACTGTCGAGCTCCATCAGCCGCTGGCGCAGCTCCAGCTGCATCGGCACCAGCTCGCACCAGCGGTTGGCTACCCAGCCGCAGTCGTCGAGCCGGTAGGGTGTGCCGATAGGCAGCCGCACCGATTCGCCTTGCGCGCGGCGCCGTTCTTCCAGCGTGTCGAGCAGCCGCTGCAACGCGGTGGCGGTGTGCCTGAGGTCGTCCGGGATCTCCAGCGCGACGTCGTCGTTCACCGCCTCGACCTCGGCCACCCAGAGCCCGTGCTTCTGCAGTTCGGCATGGCGCACGCGGAATCGCTGCGTGCCGATGCATTCGATCTGCAGCAGGCCGCTTTGCGGCGACTCGAACTCGCGGATCATGGCCAGCGTGCCGATGCCGGCAAAGCTCTCGGTGTCGGCGCCGGCCTTGCGCACTTCGCTGCCGCTGGTGAGGCTCACCACGCCGAAGGGCGCATCGGCCTTGCGGCACTTGCCGATCATGTCGAGATAGCGGACCTCGAAGATTCGCAGCGGAAGCAGGCCGCCCGGAAACAGAACCGTGCCGAGCGGGAACAATGGCAGTGAATGCAAAAGGGGTTGTGTCGTCATCGAAGAGCCTTGCGTGGCTATCATCGCATTCCGCTCACGGCTGCGCCTCATGCTCTATCAGATTCCCTCGTTCCTTCTCGACGTGATCGTCGGCCTGCTCGGCGGCGCCTGCCTGCTGCGCCTCTACATGCAGTACCACCGGGTGCCTTTCGGCAATCCGCTCGGGCGCTTCATCTTCGCCATCACCGACTGGATCGTGCTTCCGCTGCGGCGCATCGTGCCGCCGGTGAAGCGCTGGGACCTGGCGAGCCTGATCGCGGCGTGGCTGCTGGTGCTGATGAAGTTCCTGCTGCTCTGGCTGCTGATCGGCAACCTCGGACGGATCGCGACCTTGCCGCTGGTGTCGCTGGTGGGGCTGATGCAGCTGGCGGTCTCGGGGCTGACGGCGCTGCTGGTGGTCTATGCCGTGCTGTCGTGGATTCCGGGCGCTTCCCCGATGCTGCTCGACCTCATCTCCCGCCTGGCCGAGCCGCTGGTGCGGCCGTTCCGGCGCTTCATTCCGCTGATCGGCGGCATCGACCTGTCGCCGCTGGCGGCCATCGTGGTGCTGCAGGTGATTGCCATCGTGCTGAGCAACCTGCTGGTGTTTGCCTATCAACTGACGTTCTGATCGAGCCCAACTGAAAAGGGCCCGGGTGCAATGCACCCGGGCCCTTGTCTTTTGGACGCCTGCCTGTGTCAGCTGACCGCGTCGGCCGGCTGGCGCAGCAGCATCGCCAGCGTGCTGGCAATGGTCTTGCGCAGTTCGCGGCGGTCGCTGATGAAGTCGATCGCGCCCTTGGTCTGCAGGAACTCGGCGCGCTGGAAGCCTTCGGGCAGCGTCACGCGCACGGTCGATTCGATCACGCGCGGGCCTGCAAAGCCGATCAGCGCCTTGGGCTCGGCGATCACCACGTCGCCCACGAAGGCGAAGCCTGCCGACACGCCGCCCATGGTCGGGTCGGTCAGCACGCTGATGTAGGGCAGGCCCTTCTTCGCCAGGCGCGTGAGCGCGGCGTTGGTCTTGGCCATCTGCATCAGCGAGAGCAGGCCTTCCTGCATGCGCGCGCCGCCGGTGGCGGTGAAGCAGATGAAGGGCACCTTCTGCTCGATGGCGGTTTCGACGCCGCGCACGAAGCGCTCGCCGACCACGCTGCCCATGGAGCCGCCCATGAATTCGAATTCGAAGCAGGCCACGACCACGCTGATGCTGTGCACCGAGCCGCCCATGACGACCAGCGCGTCGGTCTCGCCGGTGTTTTCCAGGGCTTCCTTCAGGCGCTCGGGGTACTTGCGGCTGTCCTTGAACTTCAGGGCGTCGACCGGCAGCACTTCCTGGCCGACCTCGTAGCGGCCCTCGGCATCGAGGAACGCGTCCAGGCGCGCGCGGGCGCCGATGCGATGGTGGTGGCTGCAGCTGGGGCAGACGTTCTGGTTGTGCTCGAGGTCGGTCTTGTACAGAACGGTCTCGCAGGCGGGGCATTTGATCCACAGGCCCTCGGGCACCTGGCGGCGCTCGGACGGGTCGGTTTGCGCGATCTTGGCGGGTAGCAGTTTTTCAAGCCAGCTCATCAGGGGCTCCTTGTGTTGGCGGTGATTATCGACCAGCCGCGTTCTTGGCCGTCGCGGCGGGCAGCGCGTCGAGCGCCTCGCGGATGCCCGCGAGGAATTCACGCACGGCCGGCACGACCTTGTCGCGGGGCTGGTCTTCGATGAGTTGAATGATCTTGGTGCCGATGATGACCGCGTCGGCGGCCGATCCGACCGCCTGCGCGGTGCGGGCGTCGCGGATGCCGAAGCCCACGCCGACCGGAATGCCCACGTGCTGGCGGATGCGCGGAATCATCTGGCCGACCGCTTCGGCGTCGAGGTGGCCGGCACCCGTCACGCCCTTGAGCGACACGTAGTAGACGTACCCGCTGGCGATGCGCGCGACCTGGGCCATGCGCTCGTCGGTGCTGGTGGGGGCGAGCAGGAAGATCAGGTCGATGCCTGCGGCCTTGAGGTCGGCGGCAAAGGCTTCGCATTCCTCGGGCGGGTAGTCGACGACCAGCAGGCCGTCCACGCCGGCCACGGCCGCGTCGCGGATGAAGGCCTTCTTGCCGTGCACCAGGTCGTAGCGCTCGACCGGGTTCGCATAGCCCATCAGCACCACGGGCGTGGTCGCGTCCTTCTGGCGGAAGGTAGCCACGATGGCCAGCACCTGCTTCATGCCGACGCCCAGCGCCAGCGCGGCCTCGCCGGCCTTCTGGATCACGGGGCCGTCGGCCATCGGGTCGGAGAAGGGCACGCCGAGTTCGATCACGTCGGCGCCGGCCTCGACCATGCCGTGCATCAGCTCGGGCGTGATGTCGGCAAAGGGAAAGCCCGCCGTGACGTACGGCACGAGTGCGCGGCGGCCGTCTTTTTTCAGCGCTGCGAAGGTTGCGGCAATGCGGCTCATCACTTGCCTCCCTTCACGCTCAGGCCGCGCATCGAGGGGCGGTCGTAGAAGTCGACGCCCGACAGGTCGGCCACCGTGCCGATGTCCTTGTCGCCACGGCCCGAGAGATTCACCAGGATGGATTGGTCCGGGCGCATGGTCTTGGCGAGCTTCATCGCATGTGCCACGGCGTGGCTGGATTCGAGCGCGGGAATGATGCCTTCCGTGCGGCACAGGTAGTGGAAGGCGTCGAGCGCTTCCTTGTCGGTGACGCCGACGTACTCGGCACGGCCGATGTCCGCCAGGTAGGCGTGCTCGGGGCCCACGCCGGGATAGTCGAGGCCCGCGCTGATGCTGTGGGTCTCGGTGATCTGGCCGTCTTCGTTCTGCAGCAGGTAGGTGCGGTTGCCGTGCAGCACGCCGGGGCTGCCACGCAGGATGGAAGCCGAGTGCTTGCCGCTGTCGAGCCCTTCGCCCGCCGCCTCCACGCCGACCAGGCGCGTGCCCGCGAACGGAATGTAGGGGTGGAAGATGCCCATCGCATTGCTGCCGCCGCCCACGCAGGCGACCACCACGTCGGGCTGCCTGCCCTCGGCCTCGCCGGTGATGCCGTCGGCGGCCAGCATGGCCGGCATCTGCTCGATGCACTCGGTGCCGATCACGCTCTGGAAGTCGCGCACCATGGTCGGGTAGGGGTGCGGGCCTGCGACGGTGCCGATGATGTAGAAGGTGTTTTCCACATTGGTGACCCAGTCGCGCATGGCCTCGTTGAGCGCGTCCTTCAGCGTCTTGCTGCCGGATTCGACGGGCACCACGGTCGCGCCGAGCAGGTTCATGCGGTAGACGTTCGGGCTCTGGCGCTTCACGTCCTGGCTGCCCATGTAGACCACGCACTCGAGGCCGTAGCGCGCGCAGATGGTGGCGGTGGCCACGCCGTGCTGGCCGGCGCCGGTCTCGGCGATGACGCGGGGCTTGCCCATGCGCCGGGCGAGCATCGCCTGGCCGATCACGTTGTTGATCTTGTGCGCGCCGGTGTGGTTGAGGTCTTCGCGTTTCAGGTAGATCTGCGCACCGCCCATTTCACGGCTGGTGCGCGCCGCGTGGTAGACCGGCGAGGGGCGGCCGACGAAGTGCTTCAGCTCGTAGTGGAATTCGGCCAGGAAGGCCGGGTCGTCCTTGAACTTCGCATACGCGTCGCGCAGTTCGTTGATCGCGTGGGTGAGCGTTTCGCTCGCGAAGGTGCCGCCGTAGTTGCCGAAATGGCCGGTGGCATCGGGTTGCTGGTAATCCTGGAATTGGCTTTGCATGGTTCTCGATCGGTGGGCCGCAGCCCGACCAACGAACGGCTGCGGCGGCTAACTTGAGAAGGACGCGTCGGCTGCCCTGACGGCTGCGACGAATTGCCGGATCTTTCCGGCGTCCTTGAGGCCCTTGTTCCCGGGACCGTCGATTTCGACGCCCGAGCTCACATCAACGGACAGCGACTTGCAGCGCGTCCGCAGGATGCGAATGCCATCGCTCACGTTTGCAGGTGTGAGCCCACCACTCAAGACGAGGTGAGCGTCGACGGCGGGTGGAAGAAGTGACCAATCGAATGCCTTGCCGCCACCGCCATAACCTTCGACATGGGCGTCGAGCAGGATGGCCTGGGCGTGGGAGTAATCGGACGCGTATTTTACGAGGTCGAAGGCGGCTCCGGCAGCCCCGAGGGGAATCCGGGCCGCGCGCATGTAACGAAAGCGCTCCGGGCCGGTCGATTCCTCGCACTGATCGGGCGTTTCCTCGCCGTGGAACTGGGCGATGGCGCCCCGCACGCGGGCGAGCGACGCGATAACCGTCGACGGGTCTTCGTTCACGAACAACAGCACCGGCGTGATGAATGGGGGCAGGCGCGAGGCCAGTTCGGCGGCGCGTTCCGGCGTTACCGCGCGGGGGCTCCCGGGGTAGAGCACGAAGCCGATGGCGTCGGCGCCGGCTTCGACCGCCGCGTCCACGTCGGCCTCACGGGTCAGGCCGCAGATCTTGATGCGGGTGCGGGTGGCTGCTGCGCTCGGGGAGGTCATGGCGGGCCATCATACGGAGCCCCGCCGGCCTGCAGAGTGGCCTCGGCCGGCAGCCCCCACTTCGCGTCGTACAACGGACCCAGGAAGTAAAGGCCGTCCGCCGAGAATGTGGGCGCCGCAACCTTGCGGCTGCGCGCCTCCAGCACCTGCGAAATCCATTCGACAGGCTCGTCGCCCCGGCCGATGCGCACGAGGCAGCCCATCAGGTTGCGGATCATGTGGTGCAGGAACGCGTCGGCCTCGAATTCGAAGTGCCAGCGGCAGCGCTCGCCGTCGCCGATGCGGGTGATTTCGATGCGCCGCAGGTCCTTGACCGGCGAGCGGGCCTGGCAGGCCGAGGCGCGGAACGAGCTGAAATCGTGCCGCCCGACCAGCAGCGCCGCCGCGGCGCGCATCGCGTCGCCATCGAGCGCATGCATCGACCAGCCGACCCGGCCCGCATCCAGGCTGGGCCGCACCGGCGACTGCGAGAGCACGTACAGGTAGCGGCGCGCCAGGGCGCTGGCGCGGCAGTGGAACTCATCGGGCACCGGTTGCGCCCATTGCACCGCGATGTCGTCGGGCAGGAAGCGGTTGGGGCCGCGCATCCAGGAGAAGGGTTCGCGCTCGACGGTGGTGTCGAAATGCACCACCTGCATGAGCGCGTGCACGCCGGCGTCGGTGCGGCCCGCGCACAGCGTGCCGATGGGCTGTGCCGCGAACTTCGAGAGCGCCGCCTCGAGCTTGTCCTGCACCGTGCGGCCCGAGCGCTGGCTTTGCCAGCCCTCGTACGCCTGGCCGTTGTAGCGGATGCCGAGCGCCAGCCTCACGAATTCAGGAACAGGAACAACGCCAACCGCTCAGCGCAGTTCCGCGAGCAGTTGACGGGCTTGCGACTTGAGGTCGCCAGCGCTTTCGGCTTCGACTTCCTCGACCAGCGAGCGCGCGCCTTCGACGTCGCCGATGGCTTGCAGTTCGCGTGCGAGGGACAGCTTGACGGCGTGGGGGCTGTCGTCGCCCTCGTCGTCGTGCGTGGAGACCGTGGGGCGTGCCACGGGTGTTTCGGCGCTGCGAGCCGGCAGGCCGGCCAGCGCGCTCATGTCGAACTCGATGAAGCCCGAGTCCGCCGGCAGCGAGTTGCGCAGCATGGCGGGGCGGGTGTTGTGCTCAGCGTCGCTCAGCGAAGAGGGGCGGGTGTCGGGCGTCAGGGCGGTCAGTGCGCCTGGCGCGGTGTCGAAGTCGTTCTCCAGGTCGACGGGCGTCGCAGCGTGGCCGTTCGACAGCAGTGCGGCGGGGCGAGCGGCCGTCGGCGCGGGCGCGTAGGCCGACTTCGGCAGGCTGGCGCCGACCGGGGCATGGCTCGGAGCCGGCGCCGGGGCGGGAGCAGGGGGCGGCGGCGCGGTCAGGTCGAGGTCGAAGTCCAGCGGTGCCACCGACGGAACGAAGGCGGGCGGAGCGACAGCCACCGGCGGCGAAGCGGGAGGCGCAGCCACCGGCTTGGCGGCCGCGGCCAAGGCGCCGGCGAAGGCGGCCGTTTCGGCGGCGCTGGCGCCACCGCCGCTGCGGCTGGCGCCGGATTCGTACAGCGGGTTGCCCGGATCGAGGTCCTTGCCCATGTCGACCACGCGCGTCCATTCGGAGCCCAGGCCGCCGGTCAGCTTGTGCACTTCGGTGGCGAGGCTTTCGTAGGCCCGCACGTCGCGCCGCTTGGCATGGATTTCGAGCAGCTTGAGATGGATCGCCGTGCGGTCGGGGTTCAGGCGCAGCGCTTCGCGCAGGATTTCCTCGGCCTGCAGGTCGCGGCCGTAGGCCAGGTAGACGTCGGCTTCGGCCACGGGGTCGACGTCGCCCGCGTCGAGCTGGCTCGGCGAGTACGACAGCGACGACACGGTGGAGTCGCCACGGTTCTTGGTGTCGACCGATTCGCCGCCGCTGGCGCCGAAGAACGAGTCCTTGGGAATGCGGCTCTCGAGGAACACGCTTTCGCTCATTTCCTCGCGGCGGCGGCCCAGCACGCGATAAAGCAGGAAGCCGACCAGCAGCGCGATCAGCGCGGCGCCGGCCAGCATCAGCGGGTTGTCCAGCAGTTCTTCGAAGAAGGTGGGCTCAGGTGGGGGCGGTGGCGGTGCCACCACCTTCTTCGGGGCCGGCTTCGGCGCGGCGGCATCGCCCGTCGGGGCGGCGGCAGCCGTCGTGGCTGCAGCATCGGTCGCGGGCGTTGCCGCAGGCGTGGTTGTTGTCGCGGGTGCGGGTGCGGGCGCGGCGGCGGCAGCGGTCGCTTCAGGCGTGGGAGCGGCGGGGGCTGCCGCAGGTGCGACAGCGGCGGCAGGTGCAGCGGCTGCAGCGGCAGCAGGGGCTGGCGTCGCGGCGGCCGGGGCCGACGGAGCTGGCGTGGGTGCCGCGGCCGGTGCCGGCGCTGGGCTGGCTGCCGCGGGTGCCGTCGTGGCAGCCGTGGACGGGGCCGGAACAGGAATGCCCGGCGCGGCGGGGGCGGCTGCCGGCGCGGCCGCACCGGTACTGCTCTTGAGCTTGTTCAGATCCTCGATGTTCTTCGACAGCTCTGCGACGCGGTTGCTCGCGTCCTGCGCCTGGCGGGCCTGCGCGACTTTTTCGTCGGCTGCGCGGGTGGAGGCGCTGCCCTGCGAGATGGTGAGCTTGTCGGGTGCGCTGGCCGCGGCGTTGCGGTCTTCGACGTTGGCCTGCAGCTTGCCCGAGGCATTGCGGCTGGCGGCCGCGACGTTCGAGGTCGGCGCATTCTCGGCCAGGCGCTGGCGGTAGGAGCCGAAGTCGCGGCTCTGCGCCGTGACGGTGCGGCGCGCCTCGGCGGCCGGCGTGGCTGCTGCCTGGGCGGCGGTCGGCAGGTCGAGCACGGCGCCCGCGCGCATGCGGTTGACGTTGCCGCCGATGAAGGCATTGGGGTTGGCGGCCAGCAGGGCCACGAGCATCTGGTCGAGCGACACGTCGGCCGGCTTGTAGGCGCCGGCGATCTTGCTGGCGGTGTCGCCGCGCTGCACCGTGACCTGTTCACCGCCGCCGCCGCCGGTACGGGCGGGGGCGCTGGCCACGGCGGGAGCTGCCGGCGCGGCGGCTGCCGGCGCGGGCGCCGCAGCGACGGGAGCCGAGGGCGCTGCGGCCACCGGTGCACGCTCGCGGCGCGCGCGTGCGGCCGGGCGCTCGACGGGCGTCGTGATCTGCGGGGCAATCGGTGCTGCCGGCACGCTCGGTGCTGCCGCCTGCCGCGTGGCCGGCGGATCGAGCAGCACGGTGTAGTCGCGCACGATCCGGCCCGACGAGCCGTTGGCTTCCAGCAGCAGGTCGATGAACGGGTCGTTGAGAGGGCGGTTGCCGCTCAGGCGCACCACGTACTGGCCGCCTGCACGACGTTGCAGGGTCGCCCGCACGTCGCTGAGCGCCGGGTTGTACGGCACGCCGGCGTTCTTGAAGGCTTCGGCCGTGGCGATGTTGATCTTCAGGCCGTCCGCCTCGTTGGCAGCGATCTCGGTCACGTCGATCTCGGCGCGCAACGGTTCGCCGAGCGCCGATTGGACCTTCAGCTGACCCAGCGCGAACGCGCTGGCGTCGCTGCTGGCGAGGCCCAGAGCCACGGCGGCCGCGGCGCCCAGAATGGAAAGGCGCCAACCGTTCGATGGCAGATGCGGGCGAGCGGCCGAAGGGCTGGCCGCAGGCAACAGATGTCTTGTCATGCTGATAGGGGGCGGCTCAGGCCCAGAATTTGTAAGAGGACGTTAGCACCATCACTACGCACTGACAAGGCAATGCGCCATTTCTACCCAGTGCGCGCATACTTACGATCACATCTTATGTTGCCTTTCGGCAACAATTTGTGTTTCAAAAGGCCCTGAGCACCCCGCATCAGGCTTCGAGCAGGATGCGCAGCATGCGGCGCAGCGGTTCCGCAGCGCCCCACAGCAATTGGTCGCCGATGGTGAATGCGCCAACGTATTCCGGGCCCATCGCCAGCTTGCGGATGCGGCCGACCGGAATGTTCATGGTGCCCGTCACCGCCACCGGCGTGAGGTCCTTGACCGTTGCTTCCCGCGTGTTCGGCACGACCTTCGCCCACGGGTTGTCGGCGGCGATCATCGCTTCGATGTCGGCCAGCGGAACGTTCTTCTTGAGCTTGAAGGTCAGCGCCTGGCTATGGCAGCGCATGGCGCCGATGCGCACGCAGAAGCCGTCGACCGGCACGGCGGCGGTGCCGAAGCCCGCGCCCTGGCCCAGGATCTTGTTGGTCTCGGCGCCGCCCTTCCATTCTTCCTTGGACATGCCCCATTCGGCATCGTCCTGGCTCTTGCCCAGGCCCAGGTCCTTGTCGATCCAGGGGATCAGCGAGCCGCCCAGCGGTGCGCCGAAGTTGGCGGTCTCGGCCGCGCTCAGGTTCTGCTGCTTGTGCAGCACCTTGCGGTCGATTTCGAGGATGGCCGACTTCGGGTCGTCCAGCAGCGCGCGCACTTCGGCGTTCAGGGTGCCGAACTGGGTCAGCAGTTCGCGCATGTGCTGCGCGCCGCCGCCAGAGGCTGCCTGGTAGGTCATGCTGGTCATCCACTCGACCAGGCCGGCCTTGTAGAGGGCGCCCACGCCCATGAGCATGCAGCTCACGGTGCAGTTGCCGCCGATCCAGTTCTTGCCGCCCTTGGCCAGCGCGTTCTCGATGACCGGCAGGTTCACCGGGTCGAGCACGATGATGGCGTCATCCTTCATGCGCAGGGTGGAGGCGGCATCGATCCAGTGGCCGTTCCAGCCCGCGGCGCGCAGCTTGGGAAACACCTCGCTGGTGTAGTCGCCGCCCTGGCAGGTGATGACGATGTCGCACTTCTTCAGTGCTTCGATGTCGTTCGCATCCTTCAGCGCGGTCTCGTTCTTGGCCATGGCCGGGGCCTTGCCGCCGGCGTTGGAGGTCGAGAAGAAGATCGGCTCGATCAGACCGAAGTCGCCTTCGGCCTGCATGCGGTCCATCAGGACCGAGCCGACCATGCCGCGCCAGCCAACGAGGCCGACCAGAGGTTGAGATGCGTTCGCCATTTCAGTTTGCCCTTATGAAAAAAGAAAAAGTTGTCTTTTTTTGCCCCCGACTCGTCGAGCCGGGGAGGGGCGTGACGAAGCGGGCTGCGGTTAGCCGGTAATCGTCTTTTTGGTGATTGCTGCAACGACCGCGTCGCCCATTTCGCGGGTGCCGACGCGCTTCGTACCTTCAGACCAGATGTCACCCGTGCGCAGGCCGGAGGCCAGCACGACCTTGACCGCCGACTCGATACGGTCGGCAGCCTCGGCTTGGTTGAGTGAGAAGCGGAGCATCATGGCAGCGGACAGTATTGTAGCCAAAGGATTGGCAACCCCCTTGCCGGCAATGTCCGGGGCGCTGCCATGGCTGGGCTCGTACAGGCCCTGGTTGCTCGAATTGAGCGACGCCGAGGGCAGCATGCCGATGGAGCCGGTGAGCATCGCGGCCTCGTCCGAGAGGATGTCGCCGAACATGTTGCCGGTGACCACCACGTCGAACTTCTTGGGCGCTTTCACGAGCTGCATGGCCGCGTTGTCGACCAGCATGTGGTCGAGCTCGACGTCCGGATATTCCTTCGCGACGTCGAGCATCACGTCTTTCCACAGCTGCGAGGTTTCCAGCACGTTGTTCTTGTCCACGCTGGTCACGCGCTTGCTGCGCTTGCGTGCCGCCTCGAAGGCCACGCGCGCGATGCGCTCGATCTCGGGGCGCGAATAGCGCATGGTGTCGAAGGCTTCCTCGGCGCCCGGGAAGTGGCCGTCGACGGCCGTGCGGCGGCCGCGCGGCTGGCCGAAGTAGATGTCGCCGGTGAGCTCGCGGATGATCAGGATGTCCAGGCCAGCGATCAGCTCGGGCTTCAGGCTCGAGGCGTCCACCAGTTCCTCGTAGCAGATGGCCGGGCGGAAGTTGGCGAACAGGCCCAGGTTCTTGCGCAGGCCCAGGATGGCCTGCTCGGGGCGCAGCGGCCGGTCGAGCTTGTCGTATTTCCAGTCGCCGACGGCGCCGAACAGCACCGCGTCGGATTCCTTGGCCAGCTTGAGCGTCGATTCGGGCAGCGGATGGCCGTGCGCCTCGTAGGCGGCACCGCCGACCAGCGCCGATTCCATCTCGAACTTCAGGTCGAGGACGTCGAGCACCTTGACCGCTTCGGCCACGATTTCGGTGCCGATGCCGTCACCCGGGAGAACTGCGATTTTCATTTTTGTCGTGTGTAGAAGAGAAGAAACGGAACGCGTTCAGGCGTTGGCCAGCATCGTATGCGCGAGCCAGGGCTTCTGCGCCAGGCGCTCGGCCTCGAAGGCCTTGATCTTGTCCTTGTGGCGCAGCGTGAGGCCGATGTCGTCCAGCCCGTTGATCAGGCAGTACTTGCGGAAGGCCTGCACGTCGAACGCGAACTCCTGGCCGTCGGGCTTCACCACCACCTGGCGCTCCAGGTCGATGGTCAGCGTATAGCCGGGGAAGGCGAAGGTCTCGTCGAACAGCTGGCCCACCTGTGCTTCGGACAGCACGATCGGCAGCAGGCCGTTCTTGAAGCTGTTGTTGAAGAAGATGTCGGCATAGCTCGGCGCGATGATCGCGCGGAAGCCGTACTGGTCGAGCGCCCACGGCGCATGTTCGCGCGACGAGCCGCAGCCGAAGTTCTTGCGCGCCAGCAGCACCGAGGCGCCTGCGTAGCGCGGCTGGTTGAGCACGAAGTCGGGGTTCGGCTTGCGGCTGGCCGGATCCTGGCCGGGCAGGCCCGGATCGAGGTAGCGCCACTCGTCGAACAGGTTCACGCCGAAGCCGGTCTTCTTGATCGACTTGAGGAACTGCTTGGGAATGATGGCGTCGGTGTCGACGTTCTCGCGGTCCATCGGCGCCACGAGGCCCTTGTGCACGGTGAATTTCTGCATGTGATGTCTCCAGGTCAGGCCAGATCAGGCAAAAGTGCGCACGTCGACGAAATGGCCGTGCACGGCGGCGGCGGCGGCCATGGCCGGGCTCACGAGGTGGGTGCGGCCGCCGGCGCCCTGGCGGCCTTCGAAGTTGCGGTTGCTGGTCGATGCGCAGCGCTCGCCGGGTTCCAGGCGGTCGGCGTTCATGGCCAGGCACATCGAGCAGCCGGGCTCGCGCCATTCGAAGCCCGCGGCCTTGAAGATCACGTCGAGGCCTTCGCGCTCGGCCTGTTCCTTCACCACGCCCGAGCCGGGCACGACCATGGCCAGCTTCACGTTCTTCGCGACCTTCTGGCCCAGCTTCTTGACCACGGCGGCGGCTTCGCGCATGTCTTCGATGCGGCTGTTGGTGCACGAGCCGATGAACACCTTGTCGATGAAGATGTCGTTCATGGCCTTGTTGGGCTCCAGGCCCATGTAGACCAGGGCGCGCTCGATGGCGCCGCGCTTGCTCGCGTCCTTCTCCTTGTCGGGATCGGGCACGCGGCCGTTGATCTCGACCACCATCTCGGGCGAGGTGCCCCAGGTGACCTGCGGCTGGATCTGCGTGGCGTCGAGCTCCACCACGGCATCGAACTTCGCGCCCGGGTCGGACTGCAGCGTGCGCCAGTAGCTCACGGCCTGCTCCCACTCCACGCCGGTGGGCGCGAGCGGGCGGCCCTTGACGTAGCTGATGGTCTTCTCGTCGACCGCCACCAGCCCGGCGCGCGCACCGGCCTCGATGGCCATGTTGCAGACCGTCATGCGGCCTTCCATGCTCAGGTCGCGAATGGCCGAGCCCGCGAACTCGATGGTGTAGCCCGTGCCGCCGGCGGTGCCGATCTTGCCGATGATGGCCAGCACGATGTCCTTGGCCGTGCAGCCCAGCGGCAGCTTGCCCTCGACCTTCACGAGCATATTCTTCGCCTTCTTGCCCAGCAGCGTCTGCGTGGCCATGACGTGCTCGACCTCGCTGGTGCCGATGCCGTGCGCCAGCGCGCCGAACGCGCCGTGCGTGGAGGTGTGCGAGTCGCCGCAGACGACAGTCATGCCCGGCAGCGTCGCGCCCGATTCGGGGCCGATCACGTGCACGATGCCCTGGCGCTTGCTCAGGAACGGGAAGAACGCGGCGGCGCCGAATTCGGCGATGTTGTGGTCCAGCGTGGTGACCTGTTCCTTGCTGGTCGGGTCGGCGATGCCTTCGTAGCCGCGCTCCCAGCCCGTGGTGGGCGTGTTGTGGTCGGCCGTGGCCACGACCGAGCTGATGCGCCACAGCTTGCGGCCGGCTTCGCGCAGGCCTTCGAAGGCCTGCGGGCTGGTGACTTCATGCACCAGGTGGCGGTCGATGTAGAGGATCGCGGTGCCGTCTTCCTCGGTGTGGACGACGTGTTCGTCCCAGATCTTGTCGTAGAGCGTGCGTGCCATGTCGGTCTCTTTGTCTTTCGTGGGGAAATGGATTGTCCGTGTGTGCGGCTGCAATGTGGGTTCAGGCCGCGAGTTGTTCTGTCGCGTCCACGGCGGCGTGCAGGTGGTTCACCAGCGACCGCGCGGCCACCGGCAGGGTGGAGAAATCGCGCGCCACGAGGCGGATCTCGCGTGCCGCCCACGCGTCGTTCAGGGCGATGCTCGCCAGGCCGCGGCCGATGCCGTTCTGCATCAGCTCGAAGGCGCGCTGCGGCATCACGCCGATGCCCAGGCCGTTCTCGATCATCCGGCACATGGCGTCCAGGCCCGTGACGTGGATGCGCAGCTTGATGCTGCGCCCGGCATTCAACGCCGCCTCGTGCATGGCGACGTAGATCGAGCTGTTGGTATGCAGGCCGACGTGGTCGAAGTCGAGCGAGTCGATGAAGTCGATGGCGCCTTGTGCGGCCAGCACGTGGCCGGTGGGCACGATGAGCGCAAGGCGGTCGTGCCGGTAGGAAAGGCTCTGCAGCTCGCCCGCGCCGCCGGCCACGTGGCACACGCCGAGGTCGGCCGCGCCTTCCTGCACCGCACGGATCACCTCGCTGCTCAGGTGCTCCTCGAGGTCGATCTTGATGGCCTCGTGCGCCCGCGTGAACACGCCCAGGTCTTCGGGCAGGAACTGCACGATGGCCGAAATGTTGGCATGCACCCGAACATGGCCGCGAACGCCGTCGGCGTATTCGCTGAGCTCCCCCTGCATCTTCTCGAGGCTGTAGAGCACCGAGCGCGCATGGTGCAGCAGGCTTTCGCCGGCCGGCGTGAGATCGACGCCGCGCGCATGGCGGTAGAGCAGGGTGGTGCCCAGCGTGGCTTCGAGGTCGGACAGCCGCTTGCTGATGGCCGACGCCGCGATGAACTCGCGCTCCGACGCGCGGCCGATGCTGCCCAGTTCGCAAACGGCCACGAACAGCTGCAGCGACGTGAGGTCGATGCGGCGGGCGAAGTTGCGTTCTGAGGTGCTCATGGGGCTTGGGCATCGCGGCTGGCGATGAGTTGGCTATTTTCTTCTTGTTTTCCCCATAGAGCCATCGTGATATGCGATGGCCTCAGTGCCAACTGGCGAAGAGCGTGGGCCGGCAGTGGCCTCCAAACGAAAAAAGCTGCCCGGAGGCAGCTTTTCAAAGGTCGAGCAGCGCTCGATCAGCGAGCCGAGATCGGCTTCACGTCACGCTTCGGCGAGCCTTCGAACAACTGGCGCGGGCGGCCGATCTTGTACTCGGGGTCGCCGATCATTTCGTTCAGCTGGGCGATCCAGCCGACCGTGCGGGCCAGCGCGAAGATCGCGGTGAACAGCGGCACCGGGATGCCGATGGCGCGCTGCACGATGCCCGAGTAGAAGTCGACGTTCGGGTACAGCTTGCGCGACACGAAGTACTCGTCTTCCAGGGCGATCTTTTCCAGTTCCTTGGCGAGCTTGAACAGCGGGTCTTGTTCCAGGCCCAGCTCGGTCAGCACTTCGTTGCAGGTTTCCTGCATCAGCTTGGCGCGCGGGTCGTAGTTCTTGTACACGCGGTGGCCGAAGCCCATGAGCTTGACGTTCGAGTTCTTGTCCTTGACCTTCTTGATGAACTCGCCGATCTTCTCGACGCCGCCTTCCTTCTGGATGTCGTACAGCATGTTGAGTGCTGCTTCGTTGGCGCCGCCGTGGGCAGGGCCCCAGAGGCAGGCCACGCCGGCCGCGATGGCCGCGAAGGGGTTCGTGCCCGACGAGCCGCACAGGCGCACCGTCGAGGTGGAGGCGTTCTGCTCGTGGTCTGCGTGCAGGATGAAGATGCGGTCGAGCGCGCGCTCGAGCACCGGGTTCACCTTGTACTCCTCGCACGGCGTGGCAAACATCATGTGCAGGAAGTTGCCGGCGTAGCTCAGGTCGTTCTTCGGGTACATGTACGGCTGGCCGATCGTGTACTTGTACGCCATGGCCACGAGCGTGGGCATCTTCGCGATCAGGCGGATCGCGGCGATCTCGCGGTGCTCGGGATTGTTGATGTCCGTGCTGTCGTGATAGAAGGCCGACAGGGCGCCCACGAGGCCGGTCATGATGGCCATCGGGTGGGCATCACGGCGGAAGCCGCGCAGGAAGAACTGCATCTGCTCGTTCACCATGGTGTGGTTCGTCACGACCTTGGTGAAGTTTTCCTTCTTGGCCTGGTCCGGCAGTTCACCGTACAGCAGCAGGTGGCAGGTCTCGAGGAAGTCGCAGTTGGTGGCCAGCTGCTCGATGGGGTAGCCGCGATACAGCAGTTCGCCCTTGTCGCCGTCGATGTACGTGATGGCCGACTGGCAGGCGGCGGTCGACATGAAGCCCGGGTCGTACGTGAACATGCCGGTCTGTGCGTACAGCTTGCGGATGTCGATCACGTCGGGGCCCACGGTGCCCTTGTAGATCGGCAGGTCGACGCTGTCGCCGCCGTTGCTGAACGACAGCGTGGCCTTGGTATCGGATGCTTTCATTTCGGTTTACTTTCAGAGGTGGATTCAGGACGAAGGAGAAATTGCGGGCCGCTGCGCGCCGTCGGTGCGCATCAGCTGCAGCAATGCGACCACCTCGGCCCCGGCCCATTCGGGCTCGGGCTCCTTTCTGCACAGAAGGAGGTCGAGGAGATCGTTGTCCGACAGGTCCATCAGTGTCTCCATCGCTCCCGCCTGACCCACGGTCATGCGGGATTCGTGTCGCTCGAAGAAGCGGGCGATGAACAGGTCGTTCTCGAGCAGTCCGCGCCGGCAGCGCCATTTCAGCTTGCTCAGCGCACGTTCGCTGAGCGGCTGGTCGAGGTCGGCGGCGGGTTGCATGGTGGCGTCTCTAGGCAATATGGATCAGGTATCAGATGGCGCGGCGCACCATCAATTCCTTGATCTTGCCGATGGCCTTGGTCGGGTTCAGGCTCTTCGGGCACACGTCCACGCAGTTCATGATCGTGTGGCAGCGGAACAGGCGGTACGGGTCTTCCAGGTTGTCCAGGCGCTCGGCGGTGGCTTCGTCGCGGCTGTCGGCGATGAAGCGGTAGGCCTGCAGCAGGCCGGCCGGGCCCACGAACTTGTCGGGGTTCCACCAGAAGCTCGGGCAGCTCGTGGAGCAGCTCGCGCACAGGATGCACTCGTACAGGCCGTTGAGCTCTTCGCGCTCTTCGGGCGACTGCAGGCGCTCCTTCTCGGGCGGCACGCTGTCGTTCTGCAGGTACGGCTTGATCGAGTTGTACTGCTTGAAGAACTGCGTCATGTCCACGATCAGGTCGCGGATGACGGGCAGGCCCGGCAGCGGCTTGAGCACCACGGTGCCCTTGAGCGTGTTCATGTTGGTCAGGCAGGCCAGACCGTTCTTGCCGTTGATGTTCATCGCGTCGGAGCCGCAGACGCCTTCGCGGCACGAACGGCGGAACGACAGCGTCGGGTCCTGCGCCTTGAGCTTCATCAGGGCGTCGAGCAGCATGCGCTCATGGCCGTCGAGTTCGATCTCGACGGTCTGCATGTAGGGCTTGGCGTCCTTGTCGGGGTCGTAGCGATAGATCTGGAATGTGCGCTTCATCGTATGTTCCTAATTTTTAGAATGTCCGGACCTTCGGGGGCACCGAGGCGACCGTCAGGGGCTGAAGCTTGACCGGCTTGTACGACAGGCGGTTGTCTTCGCTGTACCAGAGCGTGTGCTTCATCCAGTTGGCGTCGTCGCGGCCGAGCGGCGCGACCGGGTCGTCCGCCGGGCGTTCGTAGTCTTCCACCGTGTGCGCGCCGCGGCATTCCTTGCGGGCTGCTGCGGAAACCATGGTGGCCTGCGCCACTTCGATCAGGTTGTCGACTTCCAGCGCTTCGATGCGGGCGGTGTTGAACACCTTCGACTTGTCCTTCAGGCCGATGGCCTTGACGCGCTCGCGCACGGCGGCGATCTTGACCACGCCTTCGTCCATCGAGGCCTGCTTGCGGAACACGGCGGCATGTTGCTGCATGACGGCGCGGATCTCGCCGGCCACGTCCTGGGCGTATTCGCCGGTGGTGGTCGACTCGAGGCGGTTCAGGCGCTCCAGCGTGCGGTCGGCCGCATCGTTGGGCAGGGGCTTGTGTTCCTTGAGCTTGTCGTTGAACTCGACGATGTGGTTGCCGGCCGCGCGGCCGAACACCAGCAGGTCGAGCAGCGAGTTCGTGCCCAGGCGGTTGGCGCCGTGCACGCTCACGCAGGAGCATTCGCCCACGGCGTAGAGGCCGTTCACCACGGCGCTGTTGTCCTCGCCCTTCTGCACCACGACCTGGCCGTGGATGTTGGTGGGGATGCCGCCCATCTGGTAGTGGATGGTCGGCACGACGGGGATCGGTTCCTTCGTGATGTCGACGTTGGCGAAGTTGACGCCGATTTCGTACACCGAGGGCAGGCGCTTGTGGATGGTGTCGGCGCCCAGGTGGTCGAGCTTGAGCAGCACGTAGTCCTTGTTGGGACCGCAGCCTCGGCCTTCCTTGATTTCCTGGTCCATGGAGCGCGAGACGAAGTCGCGCGGCGCCAGGTCCTTCAGCGTGGGCGCATAGCGCTCCATGAAGCGTTCGCCGTTGCTGTTCAGCAGGATCGCGCCTTCGCCGCGGCAGCCTTCGGTCAGCAGCACGCCCGCGCCGGCCACGCCGGTCGGATGGAACTGCCAGAACTCCATGTCCTGCAGCGGGATGCCCGAGCGTGCAGCCATGCCGAGGCCGTCGCCGGTGTTGATGAAGGCGTTGGTCGAGGCCTGGAAGATGCGGCCCGCGCCGCCGGTGGCCAGCAGCACGGTCTTGGCCTGCAGGATGTGCAGGTCGCCGGTTTCCATTTCGAGGGCGGTCACGCCGACCACGTCGCCTTCGTCGTCACGGATGAGGTCGAGCGCCATCCATTCGACGAAGAACTGGGTGCGGGCCTCGACGTTCTTCTGGTAGAGCGTGTGCAGCATCGCGTGGCCGGTGCGGTCGGCCGCGGCGCAGGCGCGCTGCACAGGCTTCTCGCCGTAGTTGGCGGTGTGGCCGCCGAACGGACGCTGGTAGATGGTGCCGTCGGGGTTGCGGTCGAACGGCATGCCGAAGTGTTCGAGCTCGTACACGACCTTCGGTGCTTCGCGGCACATGAACTCGATCGCGTCCTGGTCGCCGAGCCAGTCGGAGCCCTTGATCGTGTCGTAGAAGTGGTAGTGCCAGTTGTCTTCGCTCATGTTGCCGAGCGAGGCGCCCACGCCGCCCTGGGCAGCGACGGTGTGCGAACGGGTCGGGAACACCTTGGAGAGCACGGCCACGTTGAGGCCGGCACGTGCGAGTTGCAGCGAGGCGCGCATGCCGGAGCCGCCGGCACCGACGATCACGACGTCGAACTTGCGCTTGGTGATTTTTTCTTTTGTGTAGGTCATGGTGGGGTCAGATCTTCCAAAGCACTTGAATGGCCCAACCCGCACAACCGACAAGCCAGACGATGGTGAAAATTTGCAGCACGAGACGGATGGCGACGGGCTGGACGTAGTCCATCCACACGTCGCGCATGCCGACCCACACGTGGTAGAGCAGGGCGACGATCACGGAGAACGTCAGCACCTTCATCCACTGCGCCGCGAAGATGCCGGCCCAGAGGTCGTAGCCGATGGGGCCGCGGGTGAAGATCAGCTGTGCGAGCAGCACGATCGTGAAGAGCGCCATCAGGCCGCCCGTGATGCGCTGGCTGAGCCAGTCGCGAAGACCGTAGTGCGCGCCGACGACGATGCGCTTGGAGCCGTAGTTCACAGACATGGTTGGCTCCTTCTCAGTACAGGCCGAACAGCTTGGCGCCCAGCACCAGCGTGAGGATGATGCTCGCGCCCAGCGTGAAGAGGGCGGAGGTGTGGCCGAATTCCTTGGTCACCGCGGAGTGGCTCACGTCCATCCAGAGGTGGCGCAGGCCGGCGATGAAGTGGTGCAGGTAGGCCCAGATGAGCGCGAGCGCGACAAGCTTGAAGAACCAACCCGGAGCGAAGCCGATGCCGACGTTGAAGGCGCCCTTGAATTTCGCGAACGAGTAGTCGGACGACAGCGACGTGTCGAACATCCAGATGATGAACGGCAGCAGCAGGAACATGAGCACGCCGCTCACGCGGTGCAGGATCGACACGATGCCTGCCGGCGGAAGCCGGTAGGTCGTGAGATCGGTGAATGCGTTGATGTTCCGGAATTCGCGGCGCGGTGGCCGGGGAGGATTTGCAAGCTCTGTCATGAGGGGAGGGCTTTCGTGGCTTGGATGACTTGTTCTGAGAGCGAACGCTTTTGTTTCTTATGCGGAAGTGCAAACAACGCAAAATTCTATTGCAATGCACCATCGGGCAGCGGACGCGCATGAGTCAGCGCACCGTTGCAGTCGGATGCTATTGACTTCGTAGCATGCGGTGCATGTTGCGCGCGCACGCTGGCGCGCCGTGATTCGGCCTTTGTCTGCATCGGGGTCAGCCCAGCTGGTTCCTGTAGTGGTGCGTGTCGGTGCGATAGAGCCCGCGGCGCAATTCCATGGGCATGTCATGGTAGGTGTGCGCCACGCGTTCCACGCTCAGCAGGGGCATCTGCGGCGTGACGTCGAGCAGCGCGGCCTGTTCGGCATCGGGCAGCACGGCGCGGATTTTTTCTTCGGCCCGCACCATGCGCACGCCGAACTCGGTTTCGAACAGCGCGTACATCGGCCCCGGCCACGCGCGCAGCCGCTCGGCCGTGAGGCCCTTGAAGGGCGTGCCGGGCAGCCAGAGGTCTTCGAGGATGGTCGGCACGCCGGCGTAGGCCAGCACGCGGCGCACCTGCAGCACGGCGTCGCCGGTGCGCAGGCCGAGGGCGCGGGCCACGTCGGCCGACGCGCGCAGGCGCTTGCAGTCGACGATGGTGCGCACCGCGGGGCCTTCGCTGCTGGGATCGCCGGCATCGGGCACGAGCTTGAGGAAGCGGTACTGCACGTGCTGCTCCGCATGCGTGGCGACGAAGGTGCCCTTGCCCTGGCGGCGCACCACCAGGTTCTCGGCCGAGAGCTCGTCGATGGCCTTGCGCACCGTGCCCTGGCTCACCCGATAGCGCACGGCCAGGTCCATCTCGCTGGGGATGGGCTCGCCCGGCTTCCACTCGCCCGCCTGCAGGCTCTGCAGGATCAGGGTCTTGATCTGCTGGTAGAGCGGACTGAAGGACGGCGTCGCGGGCTCGTCGAGTGTTGTGGGCGTGTTCATGGCAGCGGTGGGGTGCGCCGTGGCGGTGCCCCCGAGGATATCTTATATAAGACATAAGACGGGGCTTATTGAATCGGCTTAAAATGCGGCCGGTCTCGCGCTGCGGGAGGGTATTTCACCCCGCAGAACCCTGGCGCCCCACGAGAGCGCCGACACCGTTTCATCACCTTCTGGAGTCTTCCCATGAGCAAAAAACCCGTCCGCGTTGCCGTCACCGGTGCCGCCGGCCAAATCGGTTACGCCCTGTTGTTCCGCATCGCATCCGGCGAAATGCTCGGCAAAGACCAGCCGGTCATCCTGCAACTGCTCGAAATCCCCGACGAGAAGGCCCAGAAGGCGCTCAAGGGCGTGATGATGGAACTCGACGACTGCGCGTTCCCGCTGCTGGCCGGCATGGAAGCCCACGGCGACCCGATGACCGCCTTCAAGGACGCCGACTACGCACTGCTGGTCGGCTCGCGTCCCCGCGGCCCCGGCATGGAACGTGCCGAACTGCTGGCCGTCAACGGCGCCATCTTCACGGCGCAAGGCAAGGCTCTCAACGCCGTCGCCAGCCGCAACGTCAAGGTGCTCGTGGTCGGCAACCCGGCCAACACCAATGCCTACATCGCCATGAAGAGCGCACCCGACCTGCCGCGCAAGAACTTCACCGCCATGCTGCGCCTGGACCACAACCGCGCCGCCAGCCAGATCGCCGCCAAGACCGGCAAGGCCGTGGCCGACATCGAGAAGCTCACCGTGTGGGGCAACCACTCGCCCACGATGTACGCCGACTACCGCTTCGCCACCATCAACGGCGAAAGCGTCGCCAAGATGATCAACGACCAGGAATGGAACGCCAACGTGTTCCTGCCGACCGTCGGCAAGCGCGGCGCGGCCATCATCGAAGCACGCGGCCTGTCGTCGGCTGCCTCGGCTGCCAACGCCGCCATCGACCACATGCGCGACTGGGCCCTTGGCACCAACGGCAAGTGGGTCACCATGGGCATCCCGTCGGACGGCCAGTACGGCATTCCGAAGGACGTGATGTTCGGCTTCCCCGTCACCTGCGAAAACGGCGAATACAAGCTGGTCGAAGGCCTCGAGATCGACGCATTCAGCCAGGAACGCATCAACAAGACGCTGGAAGAGCTCGAAGGCGAACGCGCCGGCGTTGCCCACCTGCTGTAAGCCATCCGCAGCATGCTCGACTGGAACCCCGCGCTCTACCGTCGCTACGAGGACGAGCGCACCCGCCCCGCACAGGAACTCCTGGCGCGGGTGCCGCTGACCGAGGCGGCCCGCGTGGTCGACCTCGGCTGCGGCCCGGGCAATTTCACCGAGCTGCTGGTTCACCGGTTCCCGAAGGCGCAAGTCACCGGGACCGACAACTCCGAAGCCATGCTGGCCAGCGCGCGCGAGCGCCTGCCGCAGGCGCGCTTCGAGTTGAGCGACATCGCGACCTGGGCGCCGCGTTCTCCGGAAGAAGCGCCCGACCTCATCTATGCCAACGCGTCCCTGCAGTGGGTGCCCGATCACGAAAAGCTGATCCCGCGCCTGTTCGACGCGCTGGCCCCGGGCGGCGTGCTCGCCGTCCAGATGCCCGACAACCGCCAGGAGCCCACGCACCGGCTGATGCGCGCCGTGGCCGCCGAAGCGCCGTGGGCCGAGCCCATCGGCGACGCCGACAGGCTGCGCACCCGGCTGCTCGACCTGGCCGGCTACTACGACCTGCTGGCGCCGCGCGCCGTGCACGTCGATGTCTGGCACACCATTTACCAGCACCGCATGGCCGACGCCGCATCCATCGTCGAATGGGTGCGCGGCACGGGGCTGAAGCCTTTCGTCGATCGCCTCGAGCCGGCGCTGCAGGCCAGCTACCTGGCCGAATACGAACGACGCGTGAACGAGGCCTACCCGCCAAGGACCGACGGAAAGCGGCTGCTCGCGTTCCCGCGCATGTTCTTCGTCGCGCAGAAGGGCGGCAACGCATGACCAACGCCGTACACCCCGCCCAGGTGCTGCTCGGCGCGCAGGCCGGCGCCGTGACGCTGCCCGTGTGCGACCACTACAGCGGCGTCGAAGCGCGCATGAAGAAGAGCCTCGCGCTCCAGGCCGAGATGGCCGAGGAGTTCGGCGCCTGCGTGTTCGACGTCACCCTCGACTGCGAGGACGGCGCCCCCGTGGGTGGCGAGGCCGAGCACGCCGCGCTCGTCGCCGAGCTCGCGCTGGCCGCCAGGCCCGGCATGCGTGTCGGCGTGCGCGTGCACCCGGTCGATCATCCGGCGTTTGCCGGCGACGTGGTCACCATCGCCGGGCGCGCCGGACACCGCCTGAGCCACCTGATGGTGCCCAAGGTCGAATCGGTGGCCGATGTGTTGCAGGCTGTGTCCGCGCTCGAGGCGGCCGACGCCGGCGCGCTGCCGCTGCATGTGCTGATCGAGTCGCCGCTGGCCGTGCACAACGCCTTCGAGATCGCCGCGCATCCGCGCGTGCAGTCGCTGAGCTTCGGCCTGATGGACTTCGTCTCGGCCCACGCCGGCGCCATTCCCGCCGACGGCATGGGCGCGGCGGGGCAGTTCAGCCATCCGCTGGTGGTGCGTGCCAAGCTGGCCATCGCTTCGGCCGCGCACGCCTACGGCAAGGTGCCGTCGCACTGCGTGGTCACCGAGTTCAACAACACCGACGCCATGCGCACGGCAGCCCGCAAGGCGGCCACCGAATTCGGCTACACGCGCATGTGGAGCATCCACCCGAACCAGATCCGGCCGATCCTCGAAGCCTTCGCGCCCGACGAGGCGCAGATTCAAATTGCCACAAAAATCCTTGTAAAGGCGGCAGCCGCGGATTGGGCGCCGACACAAATTGATGGCACATTGCACGACCGCGCGAGCTACCGCCATTTCTGGCAGGTTCTGACACGTGCCCACGCAACAGGGCGCGCGTTGCCCCCCGAGGCGAAAGCCTGGTTTGCGCTCGCGGCCTCCTGAAACCACCCGAACCCAGCCTCAAGGAAACCCACACATGAAGAAAATTGCCCTGATTGCAGCTGTCGCACTGGCTCTGCCCCTGGCCGCAATGGCCCAGGACGCTGCCAAGCCGGCCGCAAAGCCCGCCGCCAAGGCAGCTTCCTCCAGCACGGCGAAGGCCCCTGCCAAGAAGCACCAGGTCACCCGCAAGGCCGCCAAGGCCGTCGAGGAAGTCACGCCCATCAACACCGACACCGACGTGACGCTCTCCGAGGCCGACCTGGCCGTGGCGCAGCGCGTGTCCATCGGCAAGGCCCAGTGCGAACTCGGCGCCGACGTGACCGTCACGCCCGACGACAAGAAGCCCGGCTTCTTCACCGTCAGCACCAAGGGCGCGAAGTACCGCATGCACCCGGTCGAAAGCCGTACCGGCGCCATCCGCCTCGAAGACCCGCGTGCCGGCGCCATGTGGCTCCAGCTCGGCAACAAGTCGATGCTGATGAACCAGAAGGCCGGCCTGCGCCTTGCCGACGAATGCCAGACCGAAGCCCAGGTCGCCTTCGCCGCAGAAATGAAGAAGAACCCACCCAAGGCGCTGTTCGACGGCGCCGACGGCGAGAAGAAGTAAGCGTACCGAGCGCGGGGTGCGGTGCGGCTCTTGCTTGACCGCACCGCATTCCCGCAAGACCAGTTTCCGGAGAAAAGAAGATGTTGCAAGCCTACGTTGACCATGTTGCCGAACGCGCCGCGCTCGGTATCCCGCCGCTGCCCCTGAGCGCGAAGCAGACCTCTGAAGCGATCGAGCTCCTCAAGAGCGCGAACGCCAAGGACGGCGCCTTCCTGCTGGACCTGCTCACCTATCGCGTGCCCGCCGGCGTCGACGACGCGGCCAAGGTCAAGGCGAGCTACCTCGCGGCCGTGGCGCACGGCACCGAGAAGAGCGAGTTCATTTCGCGCGCCCGCGCGACCGAACTGCTCGGCACCATGCTCGGCGGCTACAACATCAGCCCCATGATCGACCTGCTCGACGACGCCGAAGTGGGCGCCGTGGCGGCAGAGGGCCTGAAGAAGACCCTGCTGATGTTCGACCAGTTCCACGACGTCAAGGAAAAGGCCGACAAGGGCAACGCCAACGCCAAGGGCGTGCTGCAGAGCTGGGCCGATGCCGAGTGGTTCACCAGCCGCCCCGAAGTGCCCGAGAGCATCACCGTCAGCATCTTCAAGGTGGCTGGCGAAATCAACACCGACGACCTGTCGCCCGCACCCGATGCGACGACCCGTCCCGACATCCCGATGCACGCCCTGGCGATGCACAAGAACGCGCGCCCCGGCATCGTGCCCGAGGAAGACGGCAAGCGCGGCCCGGTGAAGTTCATCGAAGACCTGCGCGCGCGCGGCCACCTCGTGGCCTACGCCGGCGACGTGGTCGGCACGGGTTCGTCGCGCAAGAGCGCCACCAACTCGGTGCTGTGGTTCACCGGCGAAGACATTCCCTACGTGCCCAACAAGCGCTTCGGCGGCGTCTGCCTCGGCGGCAAGATCGCTCCCATCTTCTACAACACGATGGAAGACTCGGGCGCGCTGCCGATCGAACTCGACGTCACGCAGATGAACATGGGCGACGTGGTCGAGCTGCGCCCCTATGAAGGCAAGGCGCTGAAGGACGGCAAGGTCATCGCCGAATTCCAGGTCAAGAGCGACGTGCTGTTCGACGAAGTGCGCGCCGGCGGCCGCATTCCGCTGATCATCGGCCGCGGCCTGACGGCCAAGGCGCGCGAAGCGCTGGGCCTGCCCGTTTCCACGCTGTTCCGCCTGCCGCAAAGCCCTGTGGACACCAAGAAGGGCTTCTCGCTCGCTCAGAAGATGGTCGGCCGCGCCTGCGGCCTGCCCGAAGGCCAGGGCGTTCGCCCGGGCACGTACTGCGAACCCAAGATGACCTCGGTCGGCTCGCAGGACACCACCGGCCCGATGACGCGCGACGAACTGAAGGACCTGGCCTGCCTGGGCTTCTCGGCCGACCTCGTCATGCAGTCGTTCTGCCACACGGCGGCGTACCCCAAGAAGGTCGACGTCAAGATGCACCACGAACTCCCCGAGTTCATGGCCAACCGCGGCGGCGTGTCGCTGCGTCCGGGCGACGGCGTGATCCACAGCTGGCTCAACCGCCTGCTGACGCCCGACACCGTGGGCACGGGCGGCGACAGCCACACCCGCTTCCCCATCGGCATCAGCTTCCCCGCGGGCTCCGGCCTCGTGGCCTTCGCGGCCGCCACCGGCGTGATGCCGCTGGACATGCCCGAATCGGTGCTCGTGCGCTTCAAGGGCAAGATGCAGCCCGGCGTCACGCTGCGCGACCTGGTCAACGCGATTCCGCTGTACGCCATCAAGTCCGGCCTGCTGACGGTCGAGAAGAAGGGCAAGAAGAACATCTTCTCGGGCCGCATCCTCGAGATCGAAGGCCTGCCCGACCTGAAGGTGGAACAGGCATTCGAGCTGAGCGACGCCTCGGCCGAACGCTCGGCCGCCGGCTGCACGGTGCACCTGAACAAGGAACCGATCATCGAGTACATCAACAGCAACATCACGCTGATGAAGTGGATGATTGCCGAAGGCTACGCCGACGCCCGCACGCTGCAGCGCCGCATCGCCGCGCAGGAAGCCTGGCTCGCGAACCCGCAACTGCTCAAGGGCGACGACGACGCCGACTACGCCGCCGTCATCGAGATCGACCTGGCCGAGATCCACGAGCCCATCGTGGCCTGCCCGAACGACCCTGACGACGTGAAGACGCTGAGCGACGTGGCCGGCGCCGCGATCGACGAAGTGTTCATCGGTTCGTGCATGACCAACATCGGCCACTTCCGCGCCGCGTCGAAGCTGCTCGAAGGCAAGCGCGACATCCCGGTCAAGCTGTGGATCGCCCCGCCGACCAAGATGGACGCGCAGCAGCTCACCGAAGAAGGCCACTACGGCGTGTTCGGCAATGCCGGTGCCCGCACCGAAATGCCCGGCTGCTCGCTGTGCATGGGCAACCAGGCACAGGTGCGCGAAGGCGCGACGGTCATGTCGACCAGCACGCGCAACTTCCCGAACCGCCTGGGCAAGAACACCAACGTGTACCTCGGCTCGGCCGAACTGGCCGCCATCTGCTCGCGCCTGGGCCGCATCCCGACGCGCGAGGAATACATGGCTGCTTCGGGCGTGCTCGACGCCTCCAGCGCGCAGATCTACCAGTACCTGAACTTCGACAAGATCGAAGACTACAAGGGCGTGGCGGACTCGGTCACGGCCTGATCTCCGCGGCTCGGCCCGCGCCATTGAAGAAGCCCCGCCAGCCGGGGCTTTTTCTTGCGCGCTCCATTCATGGGCGCATCGGCGGAAAGCGGAAGTAATCGCGGTGCAGGGCAGCCGCGGCCATGACGTGCTGCTCGATGGGACCGATGTTCTCGCTGATCGGCCCAGGCGCGTCCGTATCCGACAGACGGCTTCGCACTTGGCCGGCTCGCGCGGCCCGTTACAAGCCTCAAGAATCGTGTCAATCCGCGCGCGTTCGTCGCGGAAGGAGACGCACCATGCCGCTGGCGACACTGATCGGCCGATGGGCCATGAAGCCATTCTCGAAGGCGCTGCCGCCGCTCGGAAACACCGAGCGGGCCGCGCTGGAGGCCGGCACCGTCGGCTTCGAGGGCCAGTTGTTCGCGGGGCGGCCCGATTTCGACGCGCTCTCGGCCATGGGGCCGAACCGGCTCACCGAACGCGAACAGGCCTTTCTGGACAACGAGGTGCGCACGCTGTGCCACATGCTGGACGACCACGCCATCGACCAGGCGCGCGACCTGCCGCCCGAGGTGTGGCGCTTCCTTCGAGAGAAGCGCTTCTTCGGGATGATCATTCCCGAGGAGTTCGGCGGCCTCGGCTTCAGCCACTTCGCGCACGCCACCGTGGTGACGCGCATTGCCACCGTCAACACCGCCACGGCCGTCACGGTCATGGTGCCCAACTCGCTGGGCCCGGCCGAACTGCTGCTGCGCTACGGCACCGATGCGCAGAAGGACCACTACCTGCCGCGCCTCGCGGATGGCCGCGAGCTGCCGTGCTTCGGCCTGACCTCGCCCTACGCGGGGTCTGACGCGGCGTCGATTCCCGATCGCGGGGTGGTGGTCGAGCGCGAGTTCGAAGGCCGCATGACGCGCGGCTTCCTGGTCGATTTCGACAAGCGCTACATCACGCTCGCGCCGGTGGCCACCGTGGTCGGCCTGGCCTTCCATGCCGTGGACGAGAGCCGGCCCGAGGGCCAGCGCGACCTGGGCATCACCTGCGCGCTGATTCCCGTGCCGCACGAGGGCATGGAGATCGGCCGGCGCCATCGCCCCATGGACAGCGCCTTCATGAACGGCCCCATTCACGGCCGGCAGGTGTTCGTGCCGATGGACTGGATCATCGGCGGCGAGAAGCAGGTCGGGCAGGGCTGGCGCATGCTGATGGAGTGCCTGGCCGCGGGCCGCGCCATCTCTCTGCCCGCGCTGGGCTCGGCGATGCAGCAGACCGCGCTCTACGTGAGCGACGGCTACGGCCAGATCCGCGAGCAGTTCGGCATGCCGGTCGGCAAGTTCCATGCGGTGGCGGGGCTGGTGGCGCAGATGTCCGCCGAGCTCTATGCGACCGACGCGGCACGCCGCTACACCGCGGCGGCGCTCGACAAGGGCGAGCGGCCCAGCGTGGCCAGCGCCATTCTCAAGGTGCAGCTGACCGAGGCGGGGCGGCGCGCTGTGAACCACGGCATGGACATCCTCGGCGGCAAGGGCATCATCTCGGGCCCTTCGAACCTGCTCGGCGTGGCTTACCGGCAGGCGCCGATCGCGATCACGGTGGAGGGCGCGAACATCCTCACGCGCGCGCTCATCGTGTTCGGGCAGGGCGCGGTGCGCTGCCACCCGCACGTGCTCGACGAAATGGCCGCCGTGCAGGCGGGCGACGAAACCGCGCTGGGCAAGGCGCTGATGGCGCACGGCAGGCACGTGGCCGTCAACCTGTGGCACAGCCTGTTCGGCGCGCCGGTGCTGGGCCAGCCGCCCGAAGACCTGCTGCCGGAGGCACGGCTGGTCGCGCGCATGAGCGCCAAGTACGCGCTCACCGCCGACCTTGCGATGGGCATGCTCGGCGGCAAGCTCAAGCGCATGGAGCTGCTGTCGGCAAGGCTCGGCGACGTGCTCGCGCACCTGTACCTGGCCAGCGCGTGCATCTGGCGCTACCGCGTCGACGGGGCGCCCGAGCTGCTGCCGTTCGCGCAGGCCGCAATCCGGCTGCAGCTCGACGAGGCCGGCAAGATATTGCGCGACCTGTACGCCAACCTGCCGACCGCCGGGCGGCGCGTGATCGGCGCGCTGGTGCTGCGCCGCACTTCGCACCTGGCGCCTCTGCGCGACGTGCAACTGATCGCACTGGCCGACCTGCTGCGCAAGAACCCGCGCATCATCGAGCGCCTGGCGCCCGACCTCAGCGAGCCCGCGCCCGGCGGCCTGCGCGACCTGATGCATGCGATGGAGCTTTCGGTGCAGCTCGGCGACACCACCGCCGCGCTCAACAAGGTGCTGCGCCGCACGAATTCGCTGGAAGAGGCGGCCAGCTCGGCGCCGGATCCCGAACTGGCTCTGGCCTACCTGAAGGCCGCCGACAAGGTCATCCAGGTGGACGACTTCGAAGGCCCGCCGCGCGGCGCGGACGGCAGGGCCGATCTCAATCCGCCTGCGGCGTGGACTGCGCCAGCTGCGCCGCCAATGCAACCAGCGCCGCAGCCGTCTGCTCATCGGCCGGAAAGAACGACTCCACCGCGAGTTCCTGCAATGTGACGTCGACCGGCGTGCCGAAGATCGTGATGGTGCTGATGAAGCTCAGCACGCCGCTCGGCATGACGACCTGGAAGGGCACCGCCACCGCCGACAGCGCGGTGTCGAGCGCCGGGGCGTCGTGGCTCACGGCGGGCGGGGGATAGGCCGCGAGTTCGTCGTGCAGCGACTGCAGCACCGCGTCGCCGGTGGCCGCGATCTGCTGCTGGAGCCGCTCGAGCAGATGGGTGCGCCACTGCGCGAGGTTGGCGATGCGCGGTGCCACGCCGTCGGGGTGCAGGCTCAGCCGCAGCACGTTGATGGGCGGCTTCAGCAGTTCGGGCGCGGCGCCTTCCATCAGCAGCGGCACCAGCGCGTTGTGCGCGACCAGGTTCCAGTGGCGGTCCACGGCCAGCGCGGGAAAGGGCTCGTGTCCCTTCAGCACCAAATCGATGGCGCGGCGCGCGGAGGCCATGGCAGGGTCGTCGAGGGAGCGCTGCCGGTACATCGGCGCGAAGCCCGCCGCCACCAGCAGCGCATTGCGCTCGCGCAGCGGCACCTCCAGCCGTTCGGCCAGCCGCAGCACCATTTCTCGGCTGGGGGCTGCGCGGCCGGTTTCCACGTAGCTCAGATGGCGGGTCGAGACTTCGGCTTCCTGGGCCAGGTCGAGCTGGCTCAGGCGGCGGTGGGTGCGCCAGTGCCGCAGATGGACGCCGAACGGATCGCGCGCGCCGGGGCGGTCGGCCTTGGACGAATGGGAGCGGATGGTGTTCATGGAGCCGCATTCTGGCGCGGCCGTGGTGCGGCGCCATGACCTCGGAGGTCATCGACGCGGTGCGCCGCCGCCGGAATCATTGGCGCCGTACCACCCCGGTACTACACCAAGGAGAACCGCATGTCCGTCTTCGCATCCCCCCGTTTCCTGCCCAACGTGATGTGGGCCGATGCCGCCTCGTGCGCCGCGACCGGCGCGCTGCAGGTGGCCTTCACCGACGCGCTGGCGCGGCTGACCGGCCTGCCGGCGCCGCTGCTCATGGGCACGGGCGTCTTCCTGCTGGCCTATGCGGCAATGGCCGCCTTCATGGCCAGCCGCAGCACGCCGCCGCGCGGGCTGATCGGCCTTGTCGTCGTGGGCAATTTCGGCTGGGCCGCGGCCTGCATCGCGCTGCTGGTGAGCGGCATGTTCGCGGTCAGTGCGCTGGGCATGGCATGGGTGCTGGCGCAGGCGGCCTGCGTGGTCGTGCTGGCCGAACTGCAATGGACCGGCCTGCGCCGCACGCGCGGCGGTACGCGAATGGCCATGGCCTGAAATGCCGGCTGCCCATTCGGAAAAACGGGGGCGAGCCGAGTCCCCCGACTACAGCCACTGACATCGATCCCTGCTATCTTTGAGAGGCTTCCACGAACCAACAGGAGTCCCTCTATGGCCAAAGCACCGGCGCATGCCTTTGCGTCCACCCTCAAGACCTTCAAGACAGCATCCGGCAAGTCCGGCAAGTACTGGTCCCTGAAGGAGCTGGCCAAGCAATACCCGACCGTCGACCGCCTGCCGGTTTCCATTCGCATCGTGCTCGAATCGGTGCTGCGCAATTGCGACGGCCAGAAGGTGTCGGCCAAGCACGTCGAAGAGCTGGCCCACTGGGCGCCCAACGCCGAGCGCACCGACGAAATTCCCTTCGTCGTCACCCGCGTGGTGCTGCAGGACTTCACCGGCGTGCCGCTGCTGGCCGACCTGGCCGCCATGCGCAGCGTGGCCGCCAAGCTGGGCAAGTCGCCCAAGACCATCGAGCCGCTGGTGCCCGTCGACCTGGTGGTCGACCACTCGGTGATGGTCGACTACTACGGCACGCCCAAGGCGCTCGACCTGAACATGAAGCTGGAATTCCAGCGCAACAACGAGCGCTACCAGTTCATGAAGTGGGGCATGCAGGCCTTCGACACCTTCCGCGTGGTGCCGCCGGGCTTCGGCATCGTGCACCAGGTGAACCTGGAGTACTTTGCGCGCGGCGTCTACAAGAGCCCGTACGACGACGGCGACAAGCCCACCTACTACCCCGACTCGCTGGTGGGCACCGACAGCCACACCACCATGATCAACGGCATCGGCGTGGTCGGCTGGGGCGTGGGCGGCATCGAGGCCGAGGCGGCCATGCTGGGCCAGCCGGTCTACATGCTGACGCCCGACGTGGTGGGCTTCGAGCTCACCGGCAAGCTGCGCGAAGGCGTCACCGCCACCGACCTGGTGCTGTACGTCACCGCCATCCTGCGCGCCGAGAAGGTGGTGGGCAAGTTCGTCGAATTCTTCGGTCCCGGCGCCGCATCCATCGCCGTGCCCGACCGCGCGACCATCGGCAACATGGCGCCCGAATACGGCGCGACCATGGGCTTCTTCCCGGTCGACGAAATGACCGTGGCCTACTTCGAAGGCACCGGCCGCACCAAGGAAGAGGTCGAGCGCTTCGAGGCCTACTACAAGGCGCAGGGCCTGTTCGGCATGCCTGCCCCGGGCGACATCGACTACACCAAGGTGGTCCGCCTGGACCTCGGCACCGTGTCGCCCAGCCTGGCCGGCCCGAAGCGTCCCCAGGACCGCATCGACCTGGGCCACCTGTCCACCAAGTTCTCGGAGCTTTACAGCAAGCCCAACGACGCCAACGGCTTCAACCAGCCGGCGGACAAGCTCAAGGTGCGCTATCCGCTGGTGGCTGCCGGCAAGGGCAGCGATGACGAGGCGGCGTCGCCGCCCGCGGGCGCGCCGCTCGACGTGGTCGAGATGGTGGCCAACCGCTCCACCAAGGCCGCCGCGCACGTGAGCGTCACCGCCCCTTCGGCGCCCAAGGGCGAAGTGACCATCGGCAACGGCGACGTGCTGATCGCCGCCATCACCTCGTGCACCAACACGTCCAACCCGAGCGTGATGCTGGCTGCCGGCCTGCTGGCAAAGAAGGCGGTGGAAGCCGGCCTCACCGTCAAGCCGCACATCAAGACCTCGCTGGCACCCGGCTCGCGCATCGTGACCGAATACCTCGAGAAGGCCGGCCTGCTGCCGTACCTGGAGAAGCTGGGCTTCTACCTCGCCGGCTACGGCTGCACCACCTGCATCGGCAACGCCGGCGACCTCACGCCCGAGATCAACGAAGCCATCACCAAGAACGACCTGATCGGCGCGGCCGTGCTGTCGGGCAACCGCAATTTCGAGGCGCGCATCCATCCGAACCTGAAGGCCAACTTCCTGGCCTCGCCGCCGCTGGTGGTGGCCTTCGCCATCGCCGGCAACGTCATGACCGACCTGATGACCCAGCCCGTGGGCAAGGGCAAGGGCGGCAAGGACGTGTACCTGGGCGACATCTGGCCCACGCCGAAGGAAATCGACGACAACCTGCGCCATGCCATGAACGCCAAGTCGTTCCGCGCGAACTACGACAAGGTGAAGTCCGATCCGGGCAAGTTCTGGACGAGCATCAAGGGCACCAACGGCCAGGTCTACGACTGGCCCAAGTCCACCTACATTGCCGAGCCGCCGTTCTTCGAGGGCTTCAAGATGAAGCCGCACGCGTCGGACGCGGGCTTCAAGGGCGCGCGCATCATGGCGCTGTTCGGCGACTCGATCACCACCGACCACATCTCGCCGGCCGGCTCGATCAAGGAAAGCTCGCCCGCGGGCATCTGGCTGAAGGCCAACGGCGTGGCCAAGGCCGACTTCAACAGCTACGGCTCGCGCCGCGGCAACCATGACGTGATGATGCGCGGCACTTTCGCCAACGTGCGCATCAAGAACCTGATGATTCCGCCGGACGCCAACGGCACGCAGGAAGAGGGCGGCGTCACGCGGTTCCAGCCCGGCAACGAGAAGATGTTCATCTACGACGCCGCCATGAAGTACATGGAGCAGGGCGTGCCCACCGTGGTGTTCGGCGGCGAAGAGTACGGCACCGGCTCGTCGCGCGACTGGGCCGCCAAGGGCACGCAGCTGCTGGGCATCAAGGCCGTGGTGGCGCGCAGCTTCGAGCGCATCCACCGCGCCAACCTGGTCGGCATGGGCGTGCTGCCGCTGCAGTTCCGCGGCGCCGATTCCTGGCAGACGCTGGGCCTCACGGGCGACGAGAAGATCGACGTGGTGATCGGCAGCGAACTCAAGCCGCAGATGGACGTGAAGCTGGTGGTGCACCGCCCCGACGGCACGCACCAGGAGGTGACGGTGCGCCTGCGCATCGACACGCCGATCGAGGTCGACTATTACAAGCACGGCGGCATCCTGCCGTTCGTGCTGCGGCAGCTGCTGTCGGCCTGATGCGGTGGTAACGCGGGTCGGGCTCATCTCCGACACCCATGGCCTGCTGCGTGCGCAGGCCGTCGCGGCCCTCCGGGGCTGCGACCACATCGTGCATGGCGGCGACATCGGCGATCCGGGCATCCTCGATGCGCTGCGCGAACTGGCACCGCTGACGGTGGTACGCGGCAACAACGACCGCGAAGCCTGGGCCGACGGCATCGCGGAAACCGAACTCGTCGAGTTCGGCGGCGTGCAGCTGTATGCGATCCACGATCTGTCGCAGCTCGGCATCGATCCGGCGGCGGCCGGCGTGCGCGTGGTCGTCTCGGGCCATTCGCACAAGCCGAAGATCGAGGAGCGCGGCGGCGTGCTGTACGTCAATCCGGGCAGCGCGGGGCCGCGCCGCTTCAAGCTGCCCATTGCCGTGGCTGAATTGCGGATCGACGGCGGTGCGGTCACCGCTCGCATCCACGAAATCGGCGCCTGACACATCGCTTTCATTACCATTCGGTAATCAAAGCCATCAAATGAGAATGGATCTTATTTGATGCGGTATGCTCGTTGGCTCCTGGGCTCTCCATGCCCTGAATCCAGAAGCCGATGCTCATTCCCTTTCTCATCATGCTGCGCGAAGGCATCGAAGCCGCGCTGATCGTCGGCATCGTTGCCAGCTACCTCAAGCAAAGCGGACGCGGCGCGCTGATGCCCGCGGTGTGGGTCGGCGTGCTTCTGGCCGCCGCGCTCTCGCTGTTCGCGGGCGCGGGCCTGCAATTGCTCGCGGCGGAGTTTCCGCAGAAGCAGCAGGAGCTGTTCGAAGGCGTGGTCGGGCTCATCGCGGTGGTCATGCTGACGTCGATGGTGTTCTGGATGCGCAAGGCGGCGCGCTCGATCAAGGGCGAGCTGCAGGCCTCCATCGACAGCGCGCTCGCCAAGGGCGCCGACGGCCAGGGCTGGGCGCTGATCGGCATGGTGTTTCTCGCGGTGGCGCGGGAAGGGCTGGAGTCGGTGTTCTTCCTGCTGGCCGTGTTCCAGCAGAGCAGCGGCTGGGAAGCGCCGGTGGGCGCGCTGGCCGGCATCGCGGTGTCGGTGGTCGTTGGCTGGGGTCTCTATTCGGGTGGCGTGCGGCTCGACTTGCGCCGCTTCTTCCGCTTCACCGGCCTGTTCATCCTGCTGGTGGCCGCGGGCCTGCTGGCCGGCGTCCTGCGCAAGCTGCATGAAGGCGGCGTGTGGAACCACCTGCAGACGGTGGTGTTCGACATGAGCGACAAGCTGCCGATGGACAGCCCCGTGGGCGCCGTGCTCTCGGGCCTGCTGGGCTACCAGGCCGCCCCCGTGGTGGGCGAGGTCATCGTCTACCTGGCCTTCCTGGCCGTCGCCCTTTTCTTCTTTTTGCGTCCGGCCCCCGCGCCGGCGCCACGCGCGGCCGCCGCCCGCTGAGACCCGCAATGTCTTCTTCCTCCTCCGACAACAAGCCCTCCACCTCGAAACTGATGCGCGCGGCGGTGGCCGGCTCGGCGCTGCTGGTGGTCGCCGGCCTCGCGGCCTTCTGGTATGCCTCGAACGAGGCCCGCAAGGCGCCGCCCAAGGCGGCCGACAACGCCGTCACCGTCACGATCCAGGGCAACGCCTGCGACCCCAACGAGATCACCGTGCCCGCGGGGCGCACCACCTTCACCATCGTCAACAAGTCGAACCGCGCGCTCGAGTGGGAAATTCTCGACGGCGTGATGGTGGTGGAAGAGCGCGAGAACATCGCGCCCGGCTTCTCGCAGACCATGACGGTCAAGCTGCAGCCGGGCGAGTTCGCCATCACCTGCGGCCTGCTCAGCAACCCACGCGGCAAGCTGCGCGTCACGCCTTCGGCCGCATCCGATGCCGAAGCGGCGCGGCCGTCGCTGGTCAACTACGTCGGTGCGCTGGCCGAATACCAGACCTTCCTGCGGCTGGAGGCGGGCTCGCTCGAAGACGCCGTGGGCGCGCTGTCCGACGCGGTCAAGGCCGGCGACCTGCAGCAGGCGAGGGCGCTCTACACGCCGGCGCACCAGGCCTACAAGCGCATCGAGCCGATGGCCGAGCTGTTCGCCGACCTCGACACCCGCATCAACGCACGCGCCGACTACTTCGAGAAGCGCGAGGCCGACCCCGGCTTCACCGGTTTCCATCGCATCGAGTACGCGCTGTACAGCCAGAACGACGTGAAGGGCCTCGCGCCCATGGTCGAGAAGCTCGCGGGCGACATCGGCACCCTCAAGGAGCGCCTGCGCGGCCTCAACATGCCGCCGGAGCGGCTCGCGGGCTCGGCCTCCAAGCTGCTGCGCCGCGTGGCCGACAACCTGCCGGCCGGCGGCGAAGACCACTACGGCCACGCCGAAGCCGCCAACCTGCAAGGCACCTACGAAGGCACGAAGAAGATTGCCGAGCTGCTGCAGCCGCTGCTAGTGAAGGCGGCGCCCGCGCTGCAGAAGAGCGTGGACGAGCGCTTCGCGGCCTTCGACGCCGCGCTGGCCCCGTACCGCGATGGCGAGGGCTTCAAGCCCGCGCCGCTGGACGAGGCGCAAAGAAAGGCACTGGCCGAACCCGTGCGCGCGCTGGCCGAGGAACTCGGCAAGGTCAACGCGGCGCTCGGCCTGGAATGACGTGAGAGCAGGCATCCCCATGGAAAAGTCGAAGTTCAACGAAGCCGTCCCGCCCGAGGGACGTCCCGAATCACCGCACCGCCGCCGCATGCTCGGCGCCGCCGGCGTCGCCTTCGCGGGCTTGGCCGCCTCGGCCCGTGCCGGCGCCGCGCCTTCCGGCCCGCCCAATTCGCCGGACAGCGGCGCGCAAGTGACCGACGCGCCGCAGAGCACCCACACGCAAGACCGCGTGCCCTTCCGCGGCAGGCACCAGGCGGGCATCGTCACGCCGCGCCCGACGGCCGGCATGATCGCTTCGTTCTACGTGCTGGCCGAGAACCGCGCCGACCTGGAGCGGCTGTTCCGCACGCTCACCGAGCGCATCGCCTTCCTCACGCAGGGCGGCCCGCAGACCGACCCCGACCCCAAGCTACCGCCCGCGGGCTCCGGCATCCTCGGGCCGGTGGTGCAGCCCGACGGGCTGACGGTGACGGTGTCGGTCGGCACTTCGCTGTTCGACGAGCGCTTCGGCCTCGAGAAGAAAAAGCCCCTGCGGCTGAACCAGATGCAGCGCCACCCGAATGACGCGCTCGACGCCGCGCTGTGCCACGGCGACCTGTCGATCCAGTTCTGCGCCAACACGCCCGACACCAACATCCACGCGCTGCGCGACATCATCAAGAACACGCCCGACCTGCTGGTGCTGCACTGGAAGCAGGAAGGCACCGTGCCGCCGATTCCGGCGGTGCCCGGCAAGCCGGCCGAGAGCGCGCGCAATTTCCTCGGCTTCAGGGACGGCTCCGCCAACCCCGACTCGGCCGACGACAAGCTCATGGACCGCATCGTGTGGGTGCAGCCCGGCGGCGACGAGCCCGCCTGGGCCGTGGGCGGCAGCTACCAGGCGGTGCGCATCATCCGCAACTTCGTGGAGCGCTGGGACCGCACGCCGCTGCAGGAGCAGGAGGCCATCATGGGCCGTCTGAAGCCCACCGGCGCGCCGATGGACGGCGGCAAGACCGAGCACGACGTGCCCGACTACACCAAGGACCCCGAAGGCAAGGCCACGCCGATGGACGCGCACATCCGCCTGGCGAACCCGCGCACCAAGGCCTCGGACAAGAACCTGATGCTGCGCCGGCCCTTCAATTATTCGAACGGCGTGACCAAGTCGGGCCAGCTCGAGATGGGGCTGCTGTTCATCTGCTACCAGGCCAACCTGGAGAACGGCTTCATCGCGGTGCAGAAGCGCCTGGACGGCGAGCCGCTCGAGGAATACATCAAGCCCATCGGCGGCGGCTTCTTCTTCACGCTGCCGGGCGTGCGGGACGAGCACGACTGGCTGGGGCGCAGCCTGATGGCCGCCTGAAGCGGCATCGGTGCCGCAAGTTTTTTCACCACTGCCCAGAACAAGGAGATCCATGACCGTGCAGTTCCGCCGCCACTTCCTCGCCACTTTCGTCGCAGGCTTCGCCGGGCTCTGTGCCGTTGGCGCACAGGCCGCCGTGTCGCCGCTCGAGCTGGTCGGACCGATCTCCGACTACAAGATCTACGTCGCCGAGAACGTGCGCAAGCTGGCCGCGGACACGCGCGCCTTCACCGCCGCGGTGAAGGCCGGCGACATCGAGAAGGCGAAGAAGCTGTATGCGCCCACGCGCACCAGCTACGAGCGCATCGAGCCGGTGGCCGAGCTGTTCAACGACCTCGACAAGGCGATCGACTCGCGCGCCGACGACCACGAAAAGGCCGAGAAAGACCCGGCCTTCGGCGGCTTCCACCGCATCGAATACGGCCTGTGGGTGCAGAAGAACACCAAGGAGCTCAACCCGGTGGCCGACAAGCTGTTGGCCGACGTGCTCGAGCTGCAGAAGCGCCTGGGTGCGCTGACTTTCCCGCCGGAGAAGGTGGTGGGCGGCGCCGCGGTGCTGATGGAAGAAGTGGCCGCGACCAAGATCTCCGGCGAGGAAAACCGCTACAGCCACACCGACCTGTGGGACTTCCAGTCGAATTTCGAGGGCGCTTTCAAGATCGTCGAACTGCTGCGCCCGCTGGTCGTGAAGGAAAACAAGGCCTTCTCGGACAAGACCGACGCCAATTTCAAGGTGGTGTTCGACACGCTGGCCAAGTACAGGACGGCCGACGGCGGCTTCGAAACCTATTCGAAGCTCACCGAGCGTGACCGCAAGCTGCTGGCGGGCCGCGTCAATACGCTGGCCGAAGACCTGTCCAAGCTGCGCGGCATGCTCGGATTGAACTAGGCTCGCCCCCAGGCTGCGCGCACTTCGTGTCGCTTCGCCTTCCCCCTACCGGGGGCAACACCTGCGGCCTGGCATAGCCAGTTCCGCGGTGTTTCTGGGCTGCACCCCGCCTTTTTGAAGGGTGGTCAGGTTTGCGCGAGTGAGAATTGATAGCATTCGGGTATTGCTTACTTGGCGCGCCGATATTCAGGGCGCCCTCTCACCGTGCACACCAAAGACAACGGCGCAGCGCCGGCATCCGCCGTCCTGCACCTCGACCAGCTTCCCGACAACCAGTGGGCCACCGTGATCGACGTGGCGCGCCCCGAGAGCGCGGATGACCGCGAACTCGTGTTGCGCCTGACCGAAATCGGCTTCGTGCCGGGCGAAGCGGTGCGCATCGTGGCCAGCGGCATTCCCGGGCGCGAGCCGCTGGCCGTACGGCTGGGGCACACCACCTTCGCGCTGCGCCGCCATGAGGCCGCGCTCATCCACGTGACGCCGGGGGCTGCCAACCATGGTTGAGGCCGTCATCCAGGGCCCCGGCGGCTTTGCGCCCACCGCGCAGCCGGGCCGCATCGCCTTGCTGGGCAATCCCAACTGCGGCAAGACCGCGCTGTTCAACCTGCTCACCGGCAGCCGCCAGAAGGTGGCCAACTACGCCGGCGTGACCGTCGAGCGCAAGGAAGGCACGCTGCGCACGCCCTCGGGCCGGCGCGTGTTCGTGCTCGACCTGCCGGGCGCCTACAGCCTGAATGCGCTGAGCGCCGACGAGGCCGTGACCCGCGACATCGTCACCGGCCAGAGCAAGGAAGCCCTGCCCGACCTGCTGGTGTGCGTCACCGACGCCACCAACCTGCGGCTGAACCTGCGCCTGGTGCTCGAAGCCAGGAGGCTCGGCCTGCCGATGGTGGTGGCGCTCAACATGACCGACATGGCCCGCAAGCAGGGCATCGTGGTCGACAAGGCCGCGCTCTCGCGCGAGCTGGGGGTGCCGGTCATCGAGACTGTCGGCGTGCACACCGGCGGCGCGCAGGGCCTGCTCGAGGCGCTCGACGCGCCCGTGGCCGCCGCCGCGCCGCAGCCCTGGCAGGCGCCTGGCCTGGACGACGTGCTGGCCACGCAGCGCGAGGTGCGCCGCATCCTCGGCCTCACGGTGAAAGAGCCGGTCGGCAGCCTCGCCACCAGCGACCGCATCGACCGCCTGGTGCTGCACCCCGTGTGGGGCATGCTGGTGCTGGCCGTCACCATGTTCCTGATGTTCCAGGCGGTGTTCAGCTGGGCCAACGTGCCGATGGACGCCATCAAGGCCGGCACCGAGGCGCTCGGCGGCCTCATCAAGGCGCACATGGGCGAAGGCATGCTGCAGAGCCTGCTGGTCGACGGCGTGATCGCGGGCGTGGGCGGCGTCATCGTCTTCCTGCCGCAGATCCTGATTCTTTTCCTGTTCATCCTCGCGCTGGAAGACTCCGGCTACCTGCCGCGCGCGGCCTTCCTGCTCGACCGCGTGATGGGCACCGTGGGCCTGTCGGGCCGCTCGTTCATTCCGCTGCTGTCGAGCTTCGCCTGCGCCATTCCGGGCGTGATGGCCACGCGCACCATCAGCAACTGGCGCGACCGCATCACCACCATCATGATCGCGCCGCTCATGACCTGTTCGGCGCGGCTGCCGGTGTATGCGCTGCTCATCGCGGCCTTCATTCCGGCGCGCACCGTGGGCGGGGTGTTCAACCTGCAGGGCGTGGTGCTGTTCGCGCTGTATGTGTTCGGCATCGTCTCGGCCATGGCCGTGGCGTGGGTGATGAAGCGCTTCCGCGACAACACCGCGCATTCGCCGCTGATGATGGAGCTGCCCGCCTACCGCTGGCCCAACCCGCGCAACCTGGCGCTGGGCCTGTACGAGCGCGCATGGATCTTCCTGCAGCGCGTGGGCACGATCATCCTCACGCTGACCATCCTGCTGTGGTTTCTCTCGACCTTCCCGTCGCCGCCAGAAGGCGCGACCGGACCGGCCATCCAGTACAGCCTGGCCGGCATGATCGGCCGCGGGCTGGAGCACATCTTCGCGCCCATCGGCTTCAACTGGCAGATCTCGATCGCGCTGGTGCCGGGCATGGCCGCGCGCGAAGTCGCCGTGGGCGCGCTGGGCACGGTGTACGCGCTGTCGGCCACGGGCGACGACGTGGCGGGCCAGCTGGAACCGCTGATCGCGGGCAGCTGGTCGCTGGCGACCGCGCTGTCGCTGCTGGTCTGGTACGTGTTCGCGCCGCAGTGCATTTCGACGCTCGCCGCGGTGAAGCGCGAGACCGGCTCGTGGAAGTACGTGTGGATCATGGCCGGGTACCTTTTCGCGCTTGCCTATATGGCCTGTTTCATCACCTACCGCGTTGCGGTGGCACTCGGAGCAGGGTAAAAAAGCAAACCCCCAGGCTTGCCCACTTCGTGTGGCCGCCAACCCCCTTGCAGGGGCAATGCCTGCGGCCCGGCAAAGCCGGTTCCGCGGTATTCCTGGAGTAGGCTTGGGGACTGGAGTATTCGAGATATGACGCAACAACTGATCGTCGGATTCATCGTCGCAGCCGCCGCGTTCTACGCGGTCTGGCGCTGGATGCCCGCAGGCTGGCGGCGCGGTGCCGCGCAGAAGCTCGCGGCCGGCACGCATCGCGCGGGCTGGGTCGACGAAGAGCGCGCCAGGGAACTGGCCGCATCGCTCGCCAGGACATCGGGCTGCGGCTCGTGCGACAGCTGCGGAAGCTGCGCTCCCAAGACACCCCTCAAACCCACGGAAGCCGACCAGGCCACCACCACCCGCCCGTCCACGCAAAGCCGCTGAGACCGATGCCCGCGCACATCCTCGTCGCCGGGGGCGGCATCGGGGGGCTGGCTACCGCGCTGGCGCTTTCCCGCCATCGGCACCGGGCCGACGTTTTCGAGCAGGCCGCCGTCTTCGGCGAAATCGGCGCCGGCGTGCAGCTCGGCCCCAACGCCACGCGGCGCCTCCAGCAGCTGGACCTGGGGCCGGGGCTCGCGGCCATCGCGGCGCGGCCCGAAGCGCTCGTGGTCCACAGCGCCGACAGCGGCTCCGACCTGGCCCGCATGCCGCTCGGCGATGCCATGCAGCAGCGCTATGGCGCCCCTTACTTCTGCGTGCACCGTGCCGACCTTCACGGGCTGCTGCTCGACGCCGTGCGTGCGCGCGGCACCGGCACGCTCGTCACCGCCGCGCGCATCACGCAGGTCGAGACCAGCGACGACCTGGTATGCATGTCGAGCACCGACGCGCGCGCCTGGGAAGGCGAGGCGATCGTCGGCGCCGACGGCCTCTGGAGCCTGGTGCGGCGCCAGCTCGACACCCCGTCGGCCGCGGAGCCGCCCCGCGTCACCGGCCACACGGCATGGCGCTCGATGATCGAGCAGGCGAAGCTTCCCGCTGCGCTGCGCCGCCGGCAGGTCGACGTGTGGCTGGGGCCGCGCCTGCATGCGGTGGCGTATCCGGTGCGCGGCGGCGACTGGCTCAACGTGGTCGTGATCGCAGAATCGGCGCCCGCGGGCGACGCTCGCGACTGGGACCAGGCCAGCAGCATCGCCGCGCTCAGGCAGGCCATGGGCCGCAGCTGCGGCACCCTGCAGTCGCTGCTCGACGCCATGCCCGCCTGGCGCGCGTGGTCGCTCGGCGACCGGGCGCCCATGACCTGCGCAGCCGACATGGCGCACGAACGCGTCGCGCTGGTGGGCGACGCCGCGCATCCGATGGTTCCCTACCTCGCGCAGGGCGCGGGCATGGCCATCGAAGATGCGCTGGCGCTGGCCGATGCGCTGGGCGAGGGCGACGCGGCGGAGGTGCCGGCGGCCTTCGCGCGCTATGCCGAGGCGCGCTGGGCGCGCAATGCGCAGGTGCAGGCCAGGGCGCGCCGCAACGGCGAAATCTTCCACGCGACCGGCGCGGTGCGGCTGGGCCGAGACATGGCTATGCGCCTGCTGGGCGCGAAGCTGCTCGACCAGCCCTGGCTCTACGGCGGGTAGCCCTGGAGCCCTGGAGCCCTAGAGCCGGAACGCCTGCAGGTGTTCGATGCGCTCGGCGATTCCTTCCTGCCCCAGGTAGTGGCCCAGCTTGCCGTCCTGCATCTGCGCCAGCGTGGTCTCCAGTTCCAGCAGCATCGCATCGCGGTCCGCGACGAAGGCCGGTGCCACGTCGATGCCTGCCCGCTCGCAGGCTTCGGCGATCAGGTGCGCGCTCGCGGGCGCACCGCAGGCCGCGCACTTCACGATGGCCGCCACGTCGGGCTCCGCACCGTTGGCCAGCAGCGCGGCCGTGAGTTCGGGCGAGATCTGCCCGTCGATGCTGCCCAGCGCGTCCGCAGGCACCGGCGCACCGGCACGCACCAGCGCCGCCGCGGCGGCGAAGGCGCCATTCCCGACCGCGACATCGACCGCAAGCGCACTGCCTTGCAGCGGCCCGTCGAAGCCCACGCCCGCGGCGGCAAGCTGGGCGACCATGTCGGCGTCGTCCGTCGCGATGGCGTGCCGCAGCGCCACGCGTGCGAGCGATGGCTTGTGGCGCAGCGTGCCTTCGGCCAGCGGCGTGCGCCAGTCGACCACGGCGCGCGAATAGAAGGCGACCAGCTTGTCCATCAGGTCGAGGTCGAGCCCGTGTTCCTCGTGCCGGTCGTCCAAGTATTCGAGCAGCGTCTGCCCCGCGAAATAGTCGCTCGTGGGGGCCAGCGGGTCTTCGTCCAGGTGCAGCGCAGCGAAGGCGCCCATCAGGTCGGAGGCGACGGTGTTCACGCTGTCTTCATGCAGCGCATGCGTCCAGGCCGGCGGCAGGCCTTTCTTCCATGCAACGATCTGCCCGTGCTCGGCGCCGGGCTCGACCACCGCGTAGATGCGGTCGGTGTATTCGAAGCCGCCGAAGGGCAGGTGCGTGAGCTTGCCGCTCCATGGTTCGCCGCTTTCTTCGGCGGCTTCCTGCGCCAGTTCCAGTTCGTGGTCGATCCAGCCCTGCAGGTCGTGATAGCCGTCGCTGCCGTTCCAGAACAGCTCGGTCCAGCTGATGCCTTCGAGGTTGCCGTTCATCTCGAGCGACAGGTCGTAGTCGAGCCGCCCGCCCGCGGTGACTTCCCACAGCGCGAGCAGCCCATCGGGGATCGGCCCCGCGCACAGCGACTGCACGGCGGCAATCCGTTCCTGGGGCATCGGCGGCTGCGCGTCGAAGATCACGCGGTTGGCGAAAAGCACGACGCCGTGTTCGCGCAGGGTGGAAAGCTCTTCGGGTGTGAACCGGATGTCGTGCATGGCGGTGGCCTCCGTTGTTTCCAAAACTGTAGCGCGTTGCACCGAAGGAACAATCCGGACCACCCCGGCCTCATGAGGGCGTTTGCACGGCGAGGCTGCAGATCTAGAGGTCCGTGCGCAGCTTCCAGATCTCGGGGAACAGCACCACGTCGAGCATCTTGCGCAGGTAGCTCACGCCGCCGGTGCCGCCGGTGCCGCGCTTGAAACCGATCACGCGCTCGACCGTCGTCACGTGGCGGAAGCGCCAGAGGCGGAATGCGTCTTCGAGGTCGGTGAGCTTCTCGCCGAGCTGGTACAGGTCCCATTGATCGTGCGGATTGCGGTAGACGGTGAGCCATGCCGCCTCCACGCCGTCGCTCATTTCGTAGGGCTGCGTCCAGTCGCGCTCCAGCCGGTCGGCGGGCACGGGCAGGCCGTGGCGCGCGAGCAGGCGCAGCGACTCGTCGTACAGCGAAGGCGCGCGGTAGGCCGCGTCCACCTGCGCGAGCAGGTCGGCGCGGTGCGCGTGCGGCTTGAGCATGGCGGCGTTCTTGTTGCCGAGCGCGAACTCGATGCAGCGGTACTGGGCGCTCTGGAAGCCGCTGGAGTTGGCGAGGTAGGGGCGCATCGCCGTGTATTCGGGCGGCGTCATGGTCGAGAGCACGGTCCACGCGCTCACCAGCTGTTCCATGATGCGGCTCACGCGGGCCAGCATCTTGAAGGCGTCGGCCAGTTTTTCTTCCGCGATGCAGGCGGTGGCGGCGCGCAGCTCGTGCAGCATGAGCTTCATCCAGAGCTCGCTGGTCTGGTGCTGCACGATGAACAGCATCTCGTCGTGCGCGGGCGAGAGCGGATGCTGCGCGTTGAGGATCTCGTCGAGGTGCAGGTAGTCGCCGTAGCTCATGGACTTGCTGAAGTCCAGCTGCGCCTTTTCTTCGTGGACGATGCGCTCGGGGCTGTGTTCGGTGCTCATGTCACTGCGTTCTTGCGGTTGAATTCAGGGCGTCGCCACTCGCCGGTCTCGAGCACCTGCACCAGATGCTCGACCGAGTTCCACACGTCCTCGAAGCCGATGTACAGCGGCGTGAAGCCGAAGCGCAGGATGTCGGGCATCTGCGAGTCGCCGGCGCGGTAGTCGCCGATGACGCCGCGCGCGATGAGTGCCTGCACGATGGCGTAGGCGCCTTCCTCGCGACTGAGGCAGACCTGTGAGCCTCGCTGGGCATGGTCGCGCGGCGTGACCAGCGAGAGGCCGTGGCCGGCGCAGCGCTCCTCGACCAGCCTGATGAACATGTCGGTCAGCGCGAGCGACTTGGTGCGCAGCGCGGCCATCGCGCCGTGGTCGCCGTTGAACGACTCGGCCGCGAGCACGGTGTCGAGCCCGCATTCGAGCCCGGCCAGCGCGATGATCGGCTGCGTGCCGCACAGGTAGCGGCCCACGCCCGGGGCAGGGCGGTAGTGCGGCGTGAACTCGAAGGGCGCCGCATGGCCCCACCAGCCGGACAGCGGCTGCTCGAATGCGCCCGCGTGCTTCGTGTGCACCCAGGCGAAGGCCGGCGCGCCGGGGCCGCCGTTGAGGTATTTGTAGCCGCAGCCGATGGCGTAGTCGGCGTTGCTGTCGTTCAGCGCAACCGGCACGGCGCCCGCGCTGTGCGCGAGGTCCCACACCGTGAGCGCACCCACCGCATGCGCGGCGGCGGTGACGGCCTTCATGTCGTGCATGGCACCGGTGCGGTAGTTGACGTGCGTGAGCATCAGCACGGCCACTTCGTCGGTCAGCACGCCGGGCAATTCGCTTGCGTCGATCAGCTTGAGCGTGAAGCCGCGCTCACGGCACAGCGACTCGGCAATATAGAGGTCGGTCGGGAAGTTGCTGCGCTCGCTCACCACCAGCTTGCGGCCGCTGTCCTTCTGCTGCGACAGGGCAGCGAACAGCACCTTGTAGAGGTTGACCGAGGTGCTGTCGGTGCACACCACTTCGCCGGGCGCGGCGCCGATCAGGCGGGCCACCTTGTCGCCCAGGCGCTGCGGCAGGTCGAACCAGCTCGCGGTGTTCCAGGAGCGGATGAGGCCTTCGCCCCATTCCTTGGTCACGACTTCGGCGATGCGCGCGGGCGCGGCCTTGGGCATCACGCCGAGCGAGTTGCCGTCGAGGTAGAGCACGCCCTCGGGCACGATGAATTGGTCGCGCAGGGCGCGCAGCGGGTCTTGCGCGTCGAGCGCGCGGCAGTCTGCAAGTGTCGTCATGGTGGAGGTTTCAGCGGGGAAGTTCGCGCAGCACGGCGCGAACGGGGGAGGCATCGGCGCTGACCAGCTTCAGCGGCAGCGCGATGAGTTCGTAGTCGCCTTCGGGCACGTCGTCGAGCACGAGGTTCTCGAGCACGCGCAGGTCGAGGCGGCGGATGCGTTGGTGGCTCTCCAGCGTCTTGCTGTCGGCCGGGTCGATGCTGGCGGTGTCGATGCCGATGAGCTTCACGCCCATGGCCGCGAGGCGCTCGACGGTGGCGGGCGCATAGGCCGCGAGCTGCGGGTCCCAGTGGCCGACCGGCATGCTGTCGTAGGTGCGCACCAGCACGCGCTGGGGCAGGTGGCTGTCGATGGCGTGTGCGATGTGCTCCCACTCGATCAGAGGGCCCTTGTCGATCGCATGGATCACGCGGCAGGGGCCGAGGAAGGGCGTGAGGTCGACGTTGCCGATGGCCTGGCCCTCGGGGTCGTAGTGCAGCGGGGCGTCGGCGTGCGCGCCGACGTGGGGCGAGAGCTTGATCTCGCTGACGTTCACCGGGCAGCCGGGCGAGATGGTCGCGGCCCAGCGCTGTTGGTAGGGCGTGTCGCCGGGAAAGACCGGCGCGCCTTCATGCACGGGCGGCGAAATGTCCCAGATGCGATGCTGATGTGATGGAGCCATGGCGCGAAGTTAGCGCCGGGCGAGGGGTCGTGGTGTCGGTTATTTCCAACACCCTGCGTGACGAGTTGAAGCGCAGGCTCAGTGCGGCGACGGCAGCGCCGGCAGCCCGTGGCGGGCCCGCGCGCGCTCGCAGGCGTCGCTGCCCGATTGCAGCTCGTGGCACGGATTGGGCCGCCATTCGTAGATGCCGCAGCTCACGGATTCGCCGATCTTGCCGGTGAGGGCGGCGCAGCGCATCGGCGTGTGATCGGTGCCGCGCATGCGGCAGAGGCTGTTGTTCACCTCGACGGCAAGGCCGGACGGCACCCTGCCGCCGTTGTCGTCGAGTTCGTGCACGCTGAAGTCGACGCGGTAGCTGGCGCAGCAGGCGCCGCATTGCTGGCAGGGGTTCATGGGGCAAGAAGGGCGGCGTCGTGCACGCGCCTCAGCAGGCGGCGACGGATCAGCCCGCTCGCGGGCCGGATCAGCAGCCAGTAGGGGGTGAAGCGGCGGCGTGCCGCATCGTCGCCGCACCAGACGCGGGTGCGGGTGGTCAGGCGCGTGCCCTGGCCCTCGGGCTGGGCGGTGAAATTGAGCACCAGCTTGGCAATGCCCGTGGCGTCGAGCGCGGCGAAGGCGCGGGCATCGGCGAGCGGGACCAGTCCGTAGTCCGACCGCCAGAAGCGGCCCGCGAGGCCGAAAGCGAGTTCGCGTTCGCCGTCTCGGCCGAGCTGGGTGAATTCGCCGAGGCTGAATGCCGGCCGGTTCTGCAGCGCCGACGCGAAGCCCAGGCGCCCGGCCAGCCGGTTCGGCAACTCGCGCAGAGAGATCAGGCGGCGGGCGACCGGGTCGTCGACCACATCGGGCCGGGCCGCCATGTCGAGCACGCGAGCAGGCGAGGCCGGCACGTGGAGGCTGTGTTCTTCCGCGAACTGGTAGCGCGGAAGGTAGCGGGTCATCAGCTCCATGCGCGGGCCCCGGCGGATCGAAAGCTTCTCAGAGCCTGCCGAGCAGCAGGAACTCCATCAGCGCCTTCTGGGCGTGAAGGCGGTTCTCCGCCTCGTCCCACACCACCGACTGCGGGCCGTCGATGACTTCGGCCTGCACTTCCTCGCCGCGGTGGGCGGGCAGGCAGTGCATGAAGAGCGCGTCGGGCTGGGCGGCGCGCATCATGTCCTCGTCGACGCACCAGTCGGCGAAGGCCTTGCGGCGGGCTTCGTTCTCGGCTTCGTAGCCCATGCTGGTCCAGACGTCGGTGGTGACGAGGTCGGCGCCGCGGCAGGCTTCCATCGGGTCCTTGAAGACCTTGTAGCTGTCGCCCGAGCGGATGCCGGCGATCGACTGGTCGACCTCGTAGCCGCTGGGCGTGCTCACGTGCACCGTGAAGCCCAGGATCTCGGCCGCCTGCAGCCAGGTGTTGGCCATGTTGTTGCCGTCGCCGACCCACGCCACGGTCTTGCCCTGGATGGAACCGCGGTGCTCGATGTACGTGAAGATGTCCGCCAGGATCTGGCAGGGGTGGAACTCGTTGGTCAGACCGTTGATGACCGGCACGCGCGAGTGCGCCGCGAAGGCGTCGATCTTGGTCTGCTCGTAGGTGCGGATCATCACGATGTCGACCATGCGGCTGATAACCTTGGCGCTGTCCTCGATGGGCTCGGCGCGGCCCAGCTGGCTGTCGCCGGTGGTCAGGTGGACCACGCTGCCGCCGAGCTGGTACATGCCGGCCTCGAAGCTCACGCGGGTGCGCGTGCTGGCCTTCTCGAAGATCATGGCCATCGTGCGGTCGACCAGCGGCTGGTGCTTCTCGTAGGTCTTGAACTTCTTCTTGATGACCGCCATGCGGTCGAAGAGGTAGGCGTATTCGTCGGCCGTGAAGTCGGCGAACTGCAGGTAGTGCCGGATGTTCGTGTTCGCGGTGGCGGTCGTCATTGGGGTGCGGGCTCCGACAGGAAGGCTTTGACGATGGGCGCGAGGATGGCGACGATCTCGTCGGCCTCGGCGATGGTCAGGATGAGCGGCGGAACGAGGCGGATCACCTTGTCGGCCGTCACGCTCAGCAGCAGGCCGGCGTCGCAGGCGCGGTTCAGGATCACGCCGCAGGGGCGGTCGAGCTCGATGCCCAGCATCAGGCCCTGGCCGCGCACTTCCTTCACGCCCGGCAGGCCGCCGATCTCGCGCTCCAGCGCGGCCTTCAGGTGGGCGCCCACGGTGGCGGCGTTCTCGAGCAGCTTGTGCTCTTCCATGATGCGGATGGTCTCGACGCCGGCGCGCATGGCCAGCGGGTTGCCGCCGAAGGTGGTGCCGTGGTTGCCGGGGGCGAAGATGCCGGCGGCCTTGGGGCCGGCCACCACGGCGCCGATCGGCACGCCCGAACCCAGGCCCTTGGCCAGCGGCATCACGTCGGGCTTGATGCCCGCCCACTGGTGGGCGAACCACTTGCCGGTGCGGCCCATGCCGCACTGCACTTCGTCGATCATCATGAGCCAGTCGCGCTCGTCGCACAGCGCGCGCACCTGCTTGAGGTATTCCCAGCGCATCGGGTGGATGCCGCCTTCGCCCTGGATGGTCTCGAAGAACACGGCGACCACGTTCGGATTGCCCTCGGTGGCCTTCTTCAGCGCCTCGATGTCGTTCAGCGGCACGCGGATGAAGCCCTCGACCAGCGGGCCGAAGCCGGCCTGCACCTTGGGGTTGCCGGTGGCCGACAAGGTGGCGATGCTGCGGCCGTGGAAGGCGGCTTCGTAGACGACGATTTCGGGGCGCTCGATGCCCTTGTCGTGGCCGTACTTGCGGGCCAGCTTCAGGGCGGCTTCGTTGGCTTCGAGGCCGGTGGAGCAGAAGAAGACGTTGGTGAGGCCCGACAGTTCGGTCAGCTTGGCGGCCAGCTGTTCCTGGCCGGGCACGTGGTAGTAATTGGAGCTGTGGATCAGCTTGGTCAGCTGGTCCTGCAGGGCGGGCACCAGCTCGGGGTGGTTGTGGCCCAGGGTGTTGACGGCAATGCCGCCGAGGCCGTCGATGTAGGCCTTGCCCGAGGTGTCCCAGACTCGGCAGCCCTGGCCGTGCGACAGTGCGATCGGCAGGCGACCGTAGGTGTTCATGACGTGGGGCGAGGTGGGCTGGGCGGTAGCGCTCATTCGGGTTCTCCAGATAGGGAACGCGGATTCTAGGCGTGCGGTTTGACGGCTTCGTTGAGGATTCCGCATTACAGCAATGCCCCATGTTCAGGATGCAAAAAGTGGCGAAGATAGAATCGCGTGTTGCACCGCAGCACCTGCTCGGGCGCCTCATTCAACGATGATTTCCCCCACAGCCAAAGAAATCTTCATCCAGGGCATCACCAAGGATGGACGGACCTTTCGCCCGAGCGATTGGGCCGAGCGCCTTGCCGGCGTGATGAGCTCCTTCCGCCCCGGCGGCGCCTTTCCCGGCAGCTACCTGAGCTACTCCCCCTGGTGCGTGCCGACGACCATCAACGGCGTGAAGTGCGTGGTCGTGAACCGCGCGCTGCGCGATGCCGAGCCCATGGCCTGGGACTTCTGCGTGAACTTCGCGAAAGACAACGACCTGCAGGTCGCCGAGGCCTGCCTGGTGCCCGACACGCCCATCCCCCCCAAGAAGGCCTGACAGACAGGCCTTTTTCTTTTTGCGAGCCGATCAGGCATGAAAAAACCGCCCGAAGGCGGTTTTTTACACTTTGCTGCAGCGCACCCCGATCAAACGGCGGACCGAAGAATTCCGGTCCGGGCTTGCCTGACAGGTGTCAGGCGGCGGCCTTTTCAGGCGCCAGGGCGAGGGCCTTGACCTTGGCCGACAGGCGGCTCTTGTCGCGGGCGGCCTTGTTCTTGTGGAAGATGCCCTTGTCGGCGACGGTGTCGACGATGCTCTGGGCCTTCGCGAACAGTTCGCTTGCCTTGGTCTTGTCGCCAGCCAGAACAGCCTTTTCGACGTTCTTGACAGCGGTACGGTATTTGGAGCGCAGCGAGGTGTTCGCAGCGTTGAGCTTGGTGTCCTGGCGGACGCGCTTACGGCCGGAGGCGAGGCGCGGGTTCTTTTTCTTGGGCTTGGCGGATGCCATGATTTAGTTCCTTAGGTGTCTGAGGATGATGCAGCAAAGCCCTCCATTATAGGCCGGGTTGGCCCTTTCTCCCAATTCGCGCCCGAATCGGCCCGTTCCCGCGGCCGGCGGGGCCTAAACTCGGCCCCCGTGTCCCTGCTCAAATCCGCCTCCACCGTCTCCCTGCTGACTCTCGCTTCGCGGATCACGGGCCTTGTGCGCGACGTGCTTTTCGCCTCGGTTTTCGGCGTCAGCGCGCTGACCGACGCGTTCAACGTCGCCTTCCGCATTCCCAACCTGTTTCGCCGCGTCTTCGGCGAAGGCGCCTTCAGCCAGGCTTTCGTGCCGGTGCTGGCCGCGCGCAAGACCGAAGACGGCCAGGAAGGCGCGCGGCAGCTGATCGACCATGTCGCCACCCTGCTGACCTGGACGCTGCTGATCGTCTGCGTGGCCGGCGTGGTCGGTGCGCCCCTGATGGTGTGGGCGATGGCAAGCGGGTTGCCGGGCTTCGACTCGGCCGTGGTCATGACGCGCTGGATGTTCCCGTACATCGGCTTCATGTCGCTGGTGGCGCTGGCCGGGGGCATTCTCAATACCTGGCGCAAGTTCGCGGTGCCGGCGGCTTCGCCGGTGCTGCTGAACATCGCGCTGATCCTGTCGATCGTGATCGGCGCGCCGCTTTTCCGGCGCTGGGGCGTGGAGCCGATCTACGCGCAGTGCGTGGGCGTGCTGGTGGGGGGCATGCTGCAACTGGCCCTGCAGATTCCGGCGCTGCGCAGGCTCGGGCTGCTGCCGCGCATCGGCGTGAGCCTGCGGGCGCTGCGCACCGCGTGGACCGACCCGAACACGCGCAAGGTGCTCAGGCTGATGCTGCCCGCGCTGCTGGGGGTCAGCGTGGCGCAGATCTCGCTGCTCATCAATACGCAGATCGCCTCGCACCTCGCGGTGGGCAGCGTGACATGGATCACCAATGCCGACCGGCTGATGGAATTTCCCACCGCCATGCTCGGCGTCGCGCTCGGCGTGGTGCTGATGCCGCAGCTCTCCAGCGCCCGTGCCGCCAAGGACGATGCGCGCTATTCGTCGCTGCTCGACTGGGGCCTGCGCCTCGTGGTCATGCTTTCGGCGCCCTGCGCCATCGCGTTGCTGCTTTTTGCCAGGCCCCTGGTGGCGGTGCTTTTCCACAATGGCGCCTACACCGGCGAGGACGTGGGCCGCACGACCCTGGCGCTGATGGGCTACGGCGTCGGCCTCGTGGGCATCGTGGCCGTGAAGGTGCTCGCGCCCGGCTACTACGCCAAGCACGACACGCGCACGCCGATGCTCATCGCCGTGGGCGTGCTGGTGCTGACGCAGGTGCTCAACGTCTTCCTGGTGCCGGTGCTGCAGCACGCGGCGCTCACGCTGACCATCGCCATCGGGGCGCTGGTCAATTCGGCCTGGCTGCTGGCCGGCCTGATCCGCCGCGGCAGCTACAAGCCCGAACCCGGCTGGGGCAAGTTCGCGCTGCAGGTGCTGGCGGGCACGCTGGTGCTGGCGGCGCTGCTGGCGTGGGGCTCGGCGCATTTCGACTGGGTCGGCCTGCGCGCGCAGCGCCTGCTGCGCATCGGCCTGCTGGCCGCGCTGATCGCCGCTTCCGTGGTGGTGTACTTCGGCGTGCTGGCGGCGGCGGGCGTTCGCTTGCGCAGTTTTCTGCGCCGCTGAACACGCCTTGACGCCCCCGGCGGGCTCCTCTACAAAGACACATGACGTTCAGCTTTCAGGTTCCCTCCGCGCTGGAGTATTTCGAATCGCTGGTCCGCAGCGACGATCACTTTCCGCTGCTCGAAGCCGCCGCCAGCCTGGCGCAGGACGAGTACCCCGACCTCGACGTGCAGCAGGTGCTGGGCGACGTCGACCAGCTCCTGGCCCGCCTGAAGCGCCGCCTGCCCGCCGACGCGGCCCCGCTGGCGCGGTTGCGCGCGCTGAACCAGTTCTTCTTCAACGACCTGAATTTCGGCGGCAATCTCAACGACTACTACGACCCCGACAACAGCTACCTGAACGCCGTGCTGCGCACCCGCCGCGGCATTCCGATTTCGCTGGCGGTGCTGTGGATGGAGCTGGCGCAGGGCCTGGACCTGCAGGCGCGGGGCATCGGCTTCCCGGGCCACTTCATGCTCAAGGTGACGCTGCCCAAGGGGCAGGTGGTGATCGATCCGTTCACCGGCAAGTCGCTGTCGCGCGAAGAGCTCGGGGAGCGGCTCGAGCCCTACAAGCGCAGCAACGGCCTGGTGGGCGACTTCGACGTGCCGCTGGGCCTGTACCTGCAGCCGGCCAGCTCGCGCGAGATCATCGCGCGCATGCTGCGCAACCTGAAGGAAGTTCACCACGCGCAGGAAGACTGGCTGCGCGTCATTGCCGTGCAGGACCGGCTGATCGCCCTGCTGCCCGGCGCCTGGGGCGAATACCGCGACCGCGGCATCGCGCACGCCGAGCAGGGCAACACCACGCAGGCCGTGCGCGACCTCGAAACCTACCTGTCGAAGGCCGAAGACGCCCTGGACATCGACGCGATCGCCGAGCGCGTCGCCGCCCTGCGCCGCATGGCCAATTGAGATGGACACCAAGGCCGGTGTGAGCCCGGCGCCCGACCTGGGCACCTTGCATGAGTTCCACGGCGTGCAGCCGGTGCTGCCGGTGTCGGACGTGTCGCGCGCCGCGCGCTGGTTTCGCGACGTGCTGGGCTTCGAGCTCGACTTCATCGCCGGCGAACCGCCCAGCTATGCCCGCGTGAAGAAGGGCGACCGCAGCTACGGCGACCCGGTCTACCTGCGACTGTGGCAGTGCAACACCCGCGGGGCCGTGCCTTGGCGCGGCGAAATCGTGATCCACGTGGGCAAGGACATCGACGGCCTGCACGCGGCTTACCTGAAACGCGGCGTGACGGTCGTCGAACCGCCGGTGTCCCAGCCCTGGGGCCTGCGCGAATTCGCGATCCGCGAACCCGACGGTCATGTGCTGCGCTTCTGCAGCTCCTTGCCCTGACGCCACCGCCTGGAGCCGGAAACACAAAATTACAGATAGATCGATGCCGCCGTGTCGATCCGACTTCCGCTCGTCCGACGTGTGAACAGGAGCAGCGGTTTCCCGCGGCTCCCAGCCTCATCAACTTCAGGAGAAAAGACATGCGATTCATGATTCTGGTCAAGGCCAACGCCGATTCCGAAGCCGGCGTGATGCCCAGCACCGAAATCCTCACCGCCATGGGCAAGTTCAACGAAGAACTGGTCAAGGCCGGCGTGCTGCTGGCCGGCGAGGGCCTGCACCCCAGTTCCAAGGGCGCGCGCGTGCGCTGCGAAGGCCCGACCAAGCGCACCGTCATCGACGGCCCCTTCGCCGAGACCAAGGAGCTGCTGGCCGGCTTCTGGCTGTTCCAGGTGAAGTCGAAGGAAGAAGCCATCGAGTGGATCAAGCGCAGTCCCTTCCAGGAGGGCGAGATCGAGATCCGCCAGGTGTTCGAGGCCGCCGACTTCGGCGACGCCATGACGCCTGAGCTGCTTGCCCAGGAAGACCGCCTGCGCGCCGAGACCGAGGCCCGCGGCAAGACCGGCAGCTGACAGCTCCCGGCGCATCGCGGGAGCCGCCGTGACCGCAGAAGAGGGCCGCGAGGGCGCCATCCGCCGCACCGTCGAGGCGGTGTGGCGCATGGAGTCCGCGAAGATCATTGCCACCGTCGCGCGCATGGTGCGCGACGTGGGCCTGGCCGAAGAACTGGCGCAGGACGCGCTTGTCTCCGCCCTCGAGCAGTGGCCCGGCGAAGGCGTGCCAGACAACCCCGCCGCCTGGCTCACCGCCGTGGCCAAGCGCCGCGCGCTCGACCGCCTGCGCCACCGGCAACTGGCCGAGCACAAGGCCGGCGAGATCGGCCGCGAGTTCGATGCGCAGCACGAAATGGCGCAGGCCGACTTCGCCGACGCGGTCGATGCGGCGCTGGACGACGACATCGGCGACGACCTGCTGCGGCTGGTGTTCACCGCCTGCCATCCGGTGCTGTCGACCGAGGCGCGCGTGGCGCTCACGCTGCGTCTGATGGGCGGCCTCGCGACGGACGAGATCGCCCGCGCGTTCCTCGTGCCCGAGGCCACCGTGGCGCAGCGCATCGTGCGCGCCAAGCGCACGCTGGCCGAGGCGCGCGTGCCCTTCGAGGTGCCGCGCCGCCGCGAGCTGGAAGGCCGGCTCGCTTCGGTGCTCGAAGTGATCTACCTGATCTTCAACGAAGGCTATTCGGCCACCGCCGGCGACGACTGGATGCGCCCCGCGCTGTGCGACGAGGCCCTGCGCCTCGGCCGCATCCTGGCCGAGCTGATGCCCAAGGAGGCGGAAGTGCACGGCCTCGTCGCGCTGATGGAAATCCAGGCCTCGCGCACCGCCGCGCGCGTCGGCGCCTCGGGCGAGCCGGTGTTGCTGCTCGAGCAGAACCGTGCGCGCTGGGACCACATGCTGATCCGCCGCGGCCTGGCCGCGCTCGCACGCGCCGAATCGCTCGGCGGCGCGCTCGGCCCCTACGCGCTGCAGGCAGCCATTGCCGCCTGCCATGGCCGTGCGCGCACGGCTGACGAAACCGACTGGGCGCGCATCGCCGCGCTCTACGACGCGCTGGCCGAGCTCGCGCCGTCGCCCATCGTCGAGCTCAACCGCGCGGTCGCGCTGTCGATGGCATTCGGACCGGCGGCGGGGCTGGAGGTGGTCGACGCGCTCATGGACGAGCCCGCGCTCAAGGGCTACCACCTGCTGCCGACGGTGCGCGGCGACCTGCTGTTCAAGCTCGGGCGCTACGACGAGGCGCGCAGGGAGTTCGACCGCGCCGCCGCGCTCACGCGCAACACGCGCGAGCGTGCGTTGCTGCTCGCGCGTGCGCGGGCCTGCATGGCCGGGTGAACGCCCGGCGCCGGGTGCCGCAGCTCAGGCCTTGAAAGCCTGGCCGGCCTCCGAGGGCGAGCCCGGCAAGCCGAACTGGTGCCACGCGCGGCGCAATTGCGTGTCGGAGCCGAAGCCCGACTGCTCCGCCGCCCGCGTGACGCTGGCGCCGGAAGCCAGCGCGAGCTGCGCCGCCGCCAGCCGCAGCCTGCGCAGGTAGGCCAGCGGCGCGACGCCCGCATGCTCCATGAAAAGCCGCGTGAGATGCCGTGCCGACGTATGCGCCACCTCTGCCATGCGCGGCACGCTCCAGTCGGCCTGCGGCTGCTCGCTGACCGCGTCCTGCACGCGGTGCAGCGCGGCATGCAGGTGGTTGCGGTAGGCCAGGAAGGGCGACAACTCCGGGTCTTGCGGGCCGCGCCGCAGCGCCACCACCATGGTCTGCGCGACCTGCGCCGCCAGCGCCTCGCCGCAGAGTTCTGCGATGCGGTGCAGCACGAGGTCGATGCCGGTCGTCACGCCCGCGCTGCTGTAGACCGGCGGGTCGATCACGAACACCCGGTTGGCGACCACGTCGCAGCGCGGCTCCGCCGTGCGCAGTTCGCCCAGGTGATGATGGTGCGTGGTCGCGCGACGGCCCGCGAGTGCGCCGGCATGCGCCGCCAGCACGGCGCCGGCGCAGATCGTCACCAGTTCCAGGCCGCCGCGCTCGAAGCGCTGGCCGCGCAGCCAGTGCAACAGGTCTTGCGCCTCCGGGGTGTCGACGGCGATGGTGTCGCCGGGCAGTCCGACCAGCACGACCCAGCCGGGGCCGTCCCACCGCACCGGCAGCGGCGCGAGTCCGGAAAGCGCGACGCCGACCGAGCCCATCGCGGTCGGCCGGGGGCTTGCGAACTCGATCGCGAAGCGCTCGGGCTGGCCCATGGCCCGCAGCCGCTGGTTGGCGATGCGCAGTGCCTCGGCCGGGCCGGCCCAGTCGAGCACCAAGCTGCCGGGCAGCAGGACGAAAACTACGCGGATGGGCTGGTGCCGGCGGGGTTGCGGGTCCATGCGTAGTCCATCTGGCGCGCGGTGCGCTCGGCCAGTTCGCGGCCGGCCAGGCGCTCCACGAGGTGCAGGCTCATGTCGATGCCGGCGCTGATGCCGGCCGAGCTGACGATGCGCCCGGTATCAACCCAGCGCAGGTCTTCGCGCACGTTCAGCGCGGGGAACTGCGCGCGCAGGTCGGCGATGTCTTCCCAGTGCGTGGTGACGGCGTCGCTGGTGACCACGCCGCTGGCGGCCAGCAGGAAGACGCCGGTGCAGACCGAGGCGACCACCTGCGCGCCGGCCGCGTTGCGGGCGATCCAGCGCAGGGTGTCGGGGCTCGCCAGCGGCGCGTCGACCACGCCGCCGGGAACGACCAGCACGTCGGCTTGCGGGCTGTCTGCCAGCGTGTGATTGGCCAGCAGTTGCAGGCCGGCGCGCGCCTGCACCGTCTGGCCCAGGGCCGCCGAGACCACCTCGAAGGGCGCGGCAGTGCCCGGTCGCATCCGCTGGCTGACGCGGCTCGCGGTGGTGAAGACCTCGAAGGGGCCGGCGAAATCGAGCGCCTCCACGCCGTCGAACGCCAGGATCACTACGCGCAGGGTGCTCATGCCACGGCCCGTTCCAGCGCCTGCGCCACGGTGCAGACGGTGGCGAAGCGGCCATGCAGCACGGTCGCGGTGCGGGCCTTGATGTCGGCGGCCGACAGCGGCCTGCCGTCAGGCTGCACCATGTCGAAGGTCAGGGTGGCGTCGGTCACGTAGTCGACCTGCCAGCCCAGGTCGGACGCGTGGCGGGTGGTGGTTTCGCAGCACTGCTCGGTGCGGATGCCGCTCACGATCAGCCGGCCGATGCCGTTCTGCGTGAGCCACACGTCGAGCCCGCTGTTGACCAGCGCGCTGTGGCGGTGCTTGGTGAAGTTGGCGGCGGCCTCGAAATGCGCCAGCCCGGCGATGGGACGCACATGGCCGGATTCGACCGCGAAGGGGTTGCTCGCGTCCGAGGGCCCGTCGGTGTGGAAGATCCGCACGACCGGCAGGCCGGCGGCGGTGCAGCCTTCGATCAGGGCGTTCTGGGCGCCCAGGTAGGCGGCGGCCAGGCTTTCGTTCCAGTAGGGGCGATGGCGGAACGACTCCTGCGCGTCGATCACAATCAGACAGGTTTTCATGGCGGCGGCTCGCAAGGGTGCGGAGTGGATGATGCCCCCGATTCTTTCGCGCGGCCAGCCGGCGAGCCGCTCGGTGCCGGACCAGAATCGATCAGATCCGGACATCGCTGACCGCGCCCGCGGTCAGACCAGCGCGGCCGCCTGCAGCTCTTTCTTCAGGTACGCGTAGTACAGCGGCGCCGCCACCAGCCCGGCCGGGCCGAACACCGCCTCGGCCACGAACATCACGGCCAGCAGTTCCCACACGCTCATCTGCGTGCGGGCGCCGACCACCTTGGCGTTGATGACGTACTCGGCCTTGTGGATCACGATCAGGAAGATCAGGCAGGCCGCCGCCGTGACCGGCGACACCGACAGCCCCACCAGCGTGATCACCGAGTTGCACACCAGGTTGCCCACGATCGGCACCAGGCCCGCGAGGAAGGTGAGGGTGATGAGCGCCGGCGTGTACGGCAGGTGCGCCCCCCACATCGGCATGACGAACAGCAGGAAGATGGCCGTGAGCAGCGTGTTGAAGGCGGCGATCCAGAACTGGGCCGCGACGATCTGCCCGAAGGCCTCGCCGAAGGTCTGCACGCGCTGGTGCAACTGGTCGGCCAGCGGCATGCGGCGCGGCGCGGCATGCGCCACGGCCGCCAGTGCGCCGACGATCAGCCCCACGTAGGAAAAGAGCAGCCCGTGCAGCCAGGCGCGGCCGGCCATGGCCAGCGAGCCGGCCTGCGCGCGCAGGTAGTTGGCGATCACGCGCTGGATCTCGGCCGCGCCCTCGGGCAGGTAGGCCGCGATCTCGCCGGGCAGCTTGGAGCGCAGCTCTAGCACCGTGCGCGCCGTGTAGTCGAGCAGCTCGCGGTACTGGTCGGGCGCGTCGACGATGTATTCGCGGGCCTGCGACAACAGCAGCGTGAGCAGCGCGATCGGCCCCACCAGCACCAGGATCACGGCCAGCACGTTGGCCCAGCCGCCGGCTCGTTCAGGGCGCCTGCCGAGCGGCGGAATGCGCTGCAGGCCGCCCGTGAGCACGCGCGCGAACCAGCGCGTGGCCAGGAAGCCGATGCACACGCACAGCAATCCGGGCAGCAGGTGCTCCCACATCACCAGCAGGAGCGCGCCCAGCATCAGCAGGTAGCTCGCGATGATCACCCCGCGCGAGGCCGGGGGGCGTTGGATGGGGGCCGTCGCAACGGCGGGGGTGATGGGTTGCGGCTTGTTGGCCATCCGGTGGGTGTCGCGTGCTCTGTTCAGGGAATCGGACGGAGCAGCCGGCGGTCAGCCGACGACCACCGGGGCGCCTTCGCCGCGCGTGGCGATCACGCCGATCTCATGCACCGTCTCGCCGGCGGCGCGCAGGGTGGCGGCACAGGCGGCGGCTTCGGCCGCGTCGATGACCACGACCATGCCGATGCCGTTGTTGAAGGTACGGTTCATCTCGATGTCGTCGATGCCGGCCACCTTCTGCAGCCAGGCGAACAGCTCGGTCTGCGGCCAGCTGCCCTTTTTGAGGTGGGCGGCGGTGCCTTCGGGCAGCACGCGCGGGATGTTTTCCAGCAGGCCGCCGCCGGTGATGTGGGCCAGCGCCTTGATCGGGTGCTTGCCCAGCGCTTCGAGCACCGGCTTCACGTAGAGGTGGGTGGGCTCCATCACGGCTTCGCGGAAGGGCTTGCCGTCCAGCGTGGCGGGAAGGTCGGCGCCGGCGCGCTCGATCACCTTGCGCACCAGGCTGAAACCGTTGGAATGCACGCCCGCCGAGGCCAGGCCCAGCACCACGTCGCCGGGCTTGACGTTCTGACCCGTGAGGATCTTCGATTTTTCGACCGCGCCGACCGCGAAGCCCGCCAGGTCGTATTCGCCGGCCGGGTACATGCCGGGCATTTCGGCGGTTTCGCCGCCGATCAGTGCGCAACCCGAGAGTTCGCAGCCGCGGGCGATGCCGCCGACCACGGCAGCGGCGGTGTCCACGTCGAGCTTGCCGCAGGCGAAGTAGTCGAGGAAGAAGAGCGGCTCGGCGCCCTGCACCAGCACGTCGTTGACGCTCATGGCCACCAGGTCGATGCCGACGGTGTCGTGCATGTTCCATTCGAAGGCCAGCTTGAGCTTGGTGCCCACGCCATCGGTGCCGCTGACCAGCACCGGTTCCTTGTAGCGCTTGGGCACCTCGAACAGGGCGCCGAAGCCGCCGATGCCGGCCAGCACGCCTTCGCGCATGGTCTTCTTGGCCAGGGGCTTGATGCGGTCGACCAGTGCGTCGCCGGCATCGATGTCGACACCTGCGTCCTTGTAGCTGAGCGGGGTGGGCGTGGAGGAGGTCATGGTTGGTCGAGGTCGGGAAGGACGCGAAAGGATGCGAGGACTAGGGAGCGGAAGGCGGCCCCGGTAACCATGTTGGCCGGGCCGATAGAATTCCTCACGATTTTAAGGGCCCTCGCGGCCCCCTCCATGAACCTTCCCGGGATGAAACAGCTCGCGCTCGATATCGGCATTGCGACGGGCCCCAGCTTCGACGCCTTTTTTGCCGGCCCCAACGAGGCGGCGCTGCGGCACCTGCAAGTGTGGGTGGGCGGCGCCGGCGGCCCCGCGCTGCACTCGCCGGTGCCGACCTATCTGTGGGGCGACGGCGGCAGCGGCAAGACCCACCTGCTCGAATCGGTGCGTGTCGCACTGCGCGAGCAGGGCGCCAGCGTGGGCTGGCTGCACGCCGGCCTGCTGGAGCCGCCCGAGTTCGACGAGCGCTGGGGCGCCGTCCTGCTCGACGACGTCCACCTCTACACCGCAGTGCAGCAGCACGCGGCCTTCAACTGGTTCGTGAACGCCCAGACCCTGCAGCGCGGCGTGGTCGCCGCCGGCGCCTTGCCGCCGGCCGACCTGCCGCTGCGCGAAGACCTGCGCACCCGCCTCGGCTGGGGCCATGTGTTCCACCTGCAGGTGCTGAGCGAAAGCGAACGCCGCGCGGTGCTGCGCCAGGCGGCCGACGCGCGCGGCGTGATGCTGTCCGACGACGTGCTCGACTACATGCTGCACCGCTTCAGCCGCGACCTCGGCAGCCTGATGGAGCTGCTCTCGCAGCTCGACGGCTATGCCCTGCAGACGCAACGCGCGATCACCATTCCGCTGATCCGCTCCATGCTCGAGAACGAATAAAAGAGCGAACTAGGCTTTCAACCAACAAATGATCAAGAAATTCATCGACAAGCTGCTCGGCAAGACCGCCGGCGGCGCACAGGGCAAGAGCCGCTTCGGCAAGCGCCAGGAGGTGCCGGCAGAGGTTCACAAGATCGATCCGGCCCTGGTCGACGAACGCGCGAAGAACGTGGTCACCACGCTGCAGCAGGCCGGCTTCGAGGCCTACGTGGTGGGCGGCGCGGTTCGCGACCTGCTGCTGGGGCTGCGCCCCAAGGACTTCGACGTGGCCACCAATGCCACGCCGGAGCAGGTCAAGTCGCTGTTTCGCCGCGCGTTCATCATCGGGCGGCGCTTTCGCATCGTGCACGTGGTGTACGGCCGGGGCCGCGAGCACGAGGTGATCGAGGTATCGACCTTCCGCGCCTACATGGACAACGCCGCCGCCGAGCAGGTGGCGGGCAACGAGCGCACCAGCAAGGGCGAGCTCGCCAGCATGAAGCATGCGGTGGACGCCAGCGGCCGGGTGCTGCGCGACAACGTCTGGGGCCCGCAGGAAGAAGACGCGGCGCGCCGCGACTTCACCGTCAACGCCATGTACTACGACCCGGCCAACCAGGTCGTGGTCGATTATCACAACGGCATCAAGGACGCCCAGAAGCTCACCTTGCGCATGATCGGCGACCCGGCCACGCGCTACCGCGAAGACCCGGTGCGCATCATTCGCGCCATCCGCTTCTCGGCCAAGCTCGCGGCCCTGGGCTTCAAGATGGAAGCCAAGACGGCCGCCCCGCTGGTCGAGTCGAGCAGGCTGCTGGCTGACGTGCCGCAGAGTCGCCTGTTCGACGAAATGCTCAAGTTGTTGCAGACCGGCCATGCAATTGCCACGGTCGAGCAACTGAACAAGCTGGGGCTGGCCAAGGGCATCTACCCGCTGCTCGACGTGGTGGTCGAGCGTGCCGACCAGCCCTTCGTCAAGGCCGCCCTGCAGGACACCGACCGCCGCGTGGGCGAAGGCAAGCCCGTGGCGCCCAGCTTCCTGCTGGCCTGCGTGCTGTGGGCCGACGTGCGCGACGGCTGGGCCCTGCGCCAGGAAGGCCAGCGCGGCCAGCGCCCGCAGGCGCCGTTCCCGGCGCTGCAGGACGCCATCGACGATGTGTTCAATGCCCGCATCGGCGACGTGTCCGGCCGCGGCAAGCTGGCCGCCGACATGCGCGAGATCTGGATGATGCAGCCGCGCTTCGACAAGCGCACCGGCTCCACGCCCTACAGCCTGGTCGAGCAGGCGCGTTTTCGCGCCGCCTTCGACTTCATGCGCCTGCGCGCCGACGTGGGCGAGGTCAGCGAGGCGATTGCCGAGTGGTGGCAGGAATTCAGCATTGCCGACGACGTGCGCCGGCAAGACCTGCTGGAGCAGGTGCGCGAAGAACAGAAGGTTCGCCAGCGCGTGCGGGTGCGCGACACCGCCGCGCCGGCCAAGCTGCGCAACGAGCCCGCGCCTCGCCAGAACCCGCCCCAGAACCAGGGCCGCGGCCAGGATGCGGAGCCGGACGACGAGGTCGAAGTCGAGGCCGGTGCCGTTCCGCCCGATGGCGAAGCCGCGGCGCCGCGCAAGCGCCGGCGCCGCCGCAAGCCGCGCCCCGCGGGTGGTGGCGGCGGTGAGGGCGGCGGCAGCGCCGCAGGCGAATGAGCGCGTCCAACCAGCCGAAGGACGGCAGGAAAAAGCCGGCGGCGAAGGCCGGCAAGCCGAAGGCCGCGCCGCCGCGCGCCGCAGGCAAGCCGCCGGCAGCCGGCGCCAGGAGCGGGCCGCCCGCTCGCCGCGCGCCCGGCCGTGCCCCCTCGCGCGGCCCCCGCGGCCCGCGCGAGGACTACCCGACCGTGCAGGCTTTCGTCGCCATCGGCGCCAACCTTGGCGATGCCGAGGCGTCCGTGAAGGCGGCCATGGCCGCGATCGGCGCGCTGCAGCGAACCCAGGTGACGGCCCGCTCGTCGCTCTATCGCAGCGAGCCGGTGGACGCCGAAGGCCCTGATTTCATCAATGCCGTGGTGGCCGTGCGCACCGGCCTGGATGCCGAGCAGTTCCTGGTGGCATTGCAGCGCCTGGAGACGCAGGCAGGCCGCGAGCGGCCTTTTCCCAATGCGCCGCGCACGCTCGACCTCGACTTGCTGATGCACGGCAATTCGGTGATCGACACGCCGACCCTGACCCTGCCGCATCCTCGCATGCGGGAGCGCGCCTTCGTGCTGAAGCCGCTTGCCGAAATCGCGCCCGACAAGGTGCCGCGCGCGGCGCTGGCGCGCGTCACGGGCCAGGTGGTCAAGCGCATCGTCTAGACGGCCGTGCTGCCGGTGCTGCGCCTGCCGGGCTGAATTTCTGGCGTTCCATCGGCCTTGAAAAGCCGGTCGGACCGGATTGGACGCTCGCGCCCGTTAAACTTCGCCGGTTTTTTCATGAAGGCGTCATGAAATTGTGATTGGCGCACCCCAGGAGTTTCCATGTTCGGCAAGCTGCTGCCCCGCGAGGGCAATTTCTTCGAGATGTTCAACCAGCACGCCGAGCGCATCGTGGAGGCGGCCAGGGCGTTCGAGCAACTGGTCGCCAACTACAGCGACGTGCACCTGCGCGAGCAGTACAACCGCGACGTCGACAACGCCGAGCGCGCCGCCGACCGCGTGACGCACGACGTCAACCGGCTGATCCACAAGACTTTCATCACGCCCATCGACCGCGAGCAGATCCACAAGCTCATCAACACGATGGACGACGTTGCCGACCTGATTCAGGACTCGGCCGAGACCATGGCGCTGTACGACGTGCGCCACATGACCGACGAGATCGTGCGCCTCACGGCACTGAGCGTGAAGTGCTGCGACCGCCTGAAGGACGCCGTCAAGTACCTCGGCAAGATCGCCGACCCGGCCGTGGCCGAGGCCACGCTCAAGACCTGCGAGGAAATCGACCGCCTCGAATCGGACGCCGACCGCGTCATGCGCAGCGCCATGAGCAAGCTGTTCCGCGAGGAGCCGGATGTGCGCGAGGTCATCAAGCTCAAGGCGATCTACGAGCTGCTGGAGACGATCACCGACAAGTGCGAGGACGTGGCCAACGTGATCGAGGGCATCGTCCTCGAGAATTCCTGAGCGGGTAGCGACCGATGGCAACGGTTCAGGTCGCCCTCTGGGTGGTGATAGTGCTGGTCGCGCTTGCGATCCTGTTCGACTTCATGAACGGGTTCCACGACGCCGCCAATTCGATTGCGACGGTGGTCTCCACCGGGGTGCTCAAGCCGGGGCAGGCCGTGGTGTTCGCGGCCTTCTTCAACCTGATCGCGATCTTCGTCTTCCACCTGAGCGTGGCGGCCACCGTGGGCAAGGGCATCGCCCAGCCGGGCGTGGTCGACGTGCACGTGGTGTTCGGCGCGCTCGTGGGCGCCATCAGCTGGAACCTGGTGACCTGGTACTACGGCATTCCGAGCAGCTCGTCGCACGCGCTGATCGGCGGCATCGTGGGCGCCGTGATTGCCAAGACGGGCACCAGCGGCCTGGTGGCCTCCGGCATCTGGAAGACGGTGGCCTTCATCTTCGTGTCGCCGCTGCTGGGCTTCCTGCTGGGTTCGATGATGATGGTCGTGGTGGCCTGGGGCTTCCGCCGCGCCACGCCGTCGCGCGTGGACCGCTGGTTCCGCCGGCTGCAGCTCGTGTCCGCCGGTGCCTACAGCCTGGGCCACGGCGGCAACGACGCACAGAAGACCATCGGCATCATCTGGATGCTGCTCATTGCCACCGGCTATGCCAACGCCGGCGACGCGAACCCGCCGACCTGGACCATCGTGAGCTGCTACGCCGCCATCGCGCTGGGCACCATGTTCGGCGGCTGGCGCATCGTGAAGACGATGGGTCAGAAGATCACCAAGCTCAAGCCCGTGGGCGGCTTCTGCGCGGAAACGGGCGGCGCACTGACGCTGTTCCTGGCCACCGCCCTGGGCATTCCGGTCTCGACCACGCACACCATCACCGGCGCCATCGTCGGCGTGGGCTCCACGCAGCGCGCGAGCGCGGTGCGCTGGGGCGTGGCGGGGAACATCGTGTGGGCGTGGATCTTCACGATCCCGGCGTCGGCCTTCGTGGCGGCGATTGCCTACTGGATCAGCATGCAGCTGTTCTGAGCGGCTGCCGGTACCGCAGTCACTGCGAGATCTTCCGCCCCTCTTCGACCTGGTGCTCGAAGTAGCGCTGGAAGCTGAACACGATGCTGGCCATCAGGATCGTGCTGCCGAAGAAGAGCGACAGCACCACCGCGCCGATGGTGAACCAGTTCGTGCGGCCGGGCGCCGCGTCCGCCGCGGCGCTCGCGTTGAAGCGGGCATTCCACTTCTCCGGCGTCATGAGGCCGTAGACGATGGCCGTCAGCGCGCAGCCGGCGATGGTGAAGCCCAGCAGCGGGATCAGCGCCCAGCTGATGCCATCGTCCACGCCGTACATCCGCACGCGCTCGATGCCGTAGACGCCTAAAGCCGTGGGAATGGGCAGCAGCCAGCCAAGCCAGTCGCCCATGCCGCGCAGGTAGAAGCGGTGCAGCCCCAGCGGGCCGCCGAGGAAGGTGAGCCAGGCGGCGGTGGTCTTGTTTTTCATGCGGGTTTCACTCGGGTCGGGTGGTGCTGCCTTCGCCGAGCACTTTTTCCATCAGTACGACATCGCGCCATTCGCCGAACTTCCAGCCGCAGTCCTTCAGCACGCCCACGTGCGTGAAGCCCTGGCCGCGATGCACGCTGATGGAGCCCGCGTTGGCCGAGTCGCCGATCACCGCGATCAGCTTGCGCACGCCGGCCGCCTCGGCAGCCTGCGACAGCGCGGCGAGCAGCTTGGCGCCCAGACCCTTGCCGCGTGCTGACTCGGACATGTAGATCGAGTCTTCGGCCGAAAAACGGTAGGCCGGGCGCGGCTTGAACCAGTTGCAGTAGGCAAAACCCAACACTTCGCCATCTTCTTCCGCGACCAGATACGGCAATTTCTTGCCCAGCACGTCGGCGCGGCGCGAAGCCATGTCGGCCGGGGAGGGTGGCTCCGTCTCGAAGGTGCCGGTGCCGTGCAGCACGTGGTGGGCGTAGATGGCCGTGATGGCTGCGACGTCTTCGTCGCGGCTGGGGCGGATGGTCAGGGGCATGGGCGAAAAACGGATGGCGCGAGGCCGGGATTCGGAGAAAACGCGTGTCGGGCTATAATCGCGGGCTTTTCAGCGTGTCGCTGGCCGGGTGGCCATGTCGCGTGTCTCGACGCTGGAAGAACATTGTGAGCGGGCCTTTTCTTAATCCACAAGGCTTGCTGACCACCCAAGGATAAATCATGGTCGTCATTCGACTCTCCCGCGGCGGCTCCAAAGGCCGTCCGTTCTTCAACATCGTCGTGTCGGACAAGCGCGTTCGCCGCGATGGCCGTTTCATCGAACGCCTGGGTTTCTACAACCCGACCGCCAAGGAAAACGAAGAAAGCATCCGTATCGCCCAGGACCGCCTGGCGTACTGGAAGAGCGTCGGCGCACAAGCTTCGCCCACCGTTCTGCGCCTGATCAAGCAAGCTGCCGCGGCAGCTCCCAAGGCGGCGGCCTAAGCCGCCCCGCACGGCGATGCTGCCCACACTCGAAACCGCCGAATTGCCGGCGGATGCGATCGAAGTAGGGCGCATCGCCGATGCATGGGGAATCAAGGGCTGGTTCAAGGTCCTTCCCCATAGCGCCCAGCCCGAGGCGCTTTTTTCTTCCAAGCGCTGGTTCCTGCAGGCTCCCGGAGCCGCTGCGAGCACCGCTTTCCGGCTTGCGATCCGCGAAGCCAAAGAACATTCCGACTGCATCGTCGCCACGTCCGAGGACGTGCCCGACCGCAATGCAGCCGAAGCCCTGCGAGGCGCACGAGTTTTCGTGCCGCGCTCCAGCTTTCCCACCGCCGGCGACGACGAGTACTACTGGGTCGACCTGATCGGCCTGTCGGTGGTCAACCGCGAAGGCGTGGTGCTCGGCACCGTGCGCGAACTGCTCGCCACCGGCCCGCAGACCACGCTGGTGCTTGCCGCCGAAGAAGACGGCAAGGCCGTCGAGCGCATGGTGCCCTTCGTCTCGGTCTTCGTCGACAAGGTCGACTTGCCCGGCCGGCTCATCACGGTCGACTGGCAGCCCGATTTCTGACGGGCGCTCGCGCGGCATGCGCTTCGACGTCATCACCCTGTTTCCCGAGCTGTTCGCGCCTTTCCTGGCCAGCGGCGTGACGCGCCGCGCCTACGAATCGAAGCAGGTGGAGGTGGTGCTCTGGAATCCGCGCGACTATGCGCTGGGCAACTACAAGCGCGTGGACGACCGTCCGTTCGGCGGCGGGCCCGGCATGGTCATGATGGCCGAGCCGCTGGCCGCCTGCCTCGACGCGGCCCTGGCCGCGCGCGGGGCGCAGGCGCCCGTGGTGCTGTTCTCGCCCATCGGCGAGGCCTTGCGGCACGAATCCGTCGAGCGCTGGTCCGCCAGCGAAGGCGCGGTGCTGGTCTGCGGCCGCTACGAGGGCATCGACCAGCGATTCATCGACGCGCGCATCACGCATCAGGTCAGCCTGGGCGATTTCGTGCTCTCCGGCGGCGAGATCGCGGCGATGGCGTTGCTCGACGCCGTGGCCCGCCTGCAGCCGGGCGTGCTGGGCGACGAAGCGAGCCATGTGCAGGACAGCTTCAACCCCGCGCTCGACGGCCTGCTCGACTGCCCCCACTACACCCGTCCCGAGCAATGGAACGGGCAGGGCGTGCCGGCACCGTTGCTTTCAGGCCACCATGCGCAGATCGAGCGCTGGCGCCGCGACCAGCGCCTCGCCATCACGGCCGAGCGCCGCCCGGAGCTGATCGAGGCCGCCCGCGCCGCCGGTCGGCTGGGCAAGGCCGATGAGGCCGCGCTGAAAAAAAAGCTATAATCGTCGGCTCCCCGATCCTCTGCCCGGCCGCGCCCGGTCTTCTTGCGGTTCTTCCGTGAAAGCCAAAAGCGCCTTTTGTGTAGCCCGACACGATCGAACATCAGGAAATCATGAACCTCATCCAGACCCTCGAGCAGGAAGAAATCGCCCGCCTCGGCAAGACCATCCCCGATTTCATGCCCGGTGACACGGTCATCGTCAGCGTGAACGTCGTCGAAGGCACCCGCAAGCGCGTGCAGGCTTACGAAGGCGTCGTGATCGCCAAGCGCAACCGTGGCCTCAACAGCGGCTTCACCGTGCGCAAGATCTCCAGCGGCGAAGGCGTGGAACGTACGTTCCAGACCTACAGCCCGCTGATCGCCGGCATCGAAGTCAAGCGCCGTGGCGATGTGCGCCGCGCCAAGCTGTACTACCTGCGCGACCGCAGCGGCCGTTCGGCACGTATCAAGGAAAAGCTGCCGAGCAAGTCGACGGCTGCGTCGGCTTCCTAATAAGCCGCCTTCCTGTCGTGCAAGAAAAGCCGCCGTTCTGGCGGCTTTTTGCGTTGGTGCTCCGCACGGGACACAGCCCGAAAGACAGCGCCGCCTTTTTACGCTCTACTCCCTCCAGCCGGTCCTCCGTCACTTCATCTCTTGACCAACATCGTCGTCCCCATGCAATCCGCGCCCCTCGAACCCGTCAATGCCGTGGTGCCGCCCACGCTGCAGCAGTTCGACCCGCGCGAGACGCCTTTCGTGGATGGCAGTGATGGCTTGCCCGCGGTGTCGGCGGGGCAACTGACGGCGCAGGCCCTGCGCGCGCGTTTCGCCAACCCGCCGGCATGGACGCCCGAGCTGCGCCGCGAGCCGCGAATGATCGACCGCGCACCCGCACAGGCCGCCGTGCTGGTGCCGATCGTGCAGCGCCCCGAAGGCGCGACCGTGCTGCTCACCGAGCGCACCACGCACCTGTCGAACCATTCGGGCCAGGTCGCGTTTCCTGGCGGCCGCGTCGATCCGGAAGACGCCAACATCTCCGCCGCCGCGTTGCGCGAGGCGTGGGAGGAAGTCGGTCTCTCCGCGCAGTTCATCGAAGTGCTCGGCAGCCTGCCGACCTACACGACCGTGACCTCGTTCATCGTCACGCCCGTGGTCGCGCTGGTGCAGCCCGACTTCGAACTCACCATCAACCCCTACGAGGTGGCGCAGGCCTTCGAAGTGCCGCTTGCGTGGCTCATGGACCCCGCCAACCACCGCCGCCACGCCGTGAGCGCAACCGACGGCCGCAAGCGCGAGTGGTATTCGATGCCCTACCAGGACGGGCCCGACGAGCGTTTCGTCTGGGGCGCGACGGCCGGCATGCTGCGCAATCTCTATCGCTTTCTCGCCGCCTGAACCTTCAGGCTGGATCGCTATCATCGAAGGATGAGCTTCTTTGCCATCCTGTGCGCGCTGCTGATCGAGCAGGTGCGGCCGCTGGGCCCGCACAACCCCGTGTACGGCAGCGTTCTGGCGTGGACCCGCTGGACCAGCCGCAACTTTGACGCGGGCAAGCCCCATCACGGATGGATCGCATGGGGGCTCGCGGTGTTCGTGCCGACGCTGCTCGCGTTGGGCGTGCACTGGCTGCTGGTGCTCACGCTGGGCCTGCCGTTCGCGGTGCTGTGGAGCATTGCGGTGCTCTACGTCACGCTGGGCTTCCGTCAGTTCAGCCACCATTTCACCGACATCCGCGACGCGCTCGACGAGGGCGACGAGCCGCTCGCGCGCTCGCTGCTCGCGCACTGGCAGGGTGTCGACGCGGCGGACCTGCCGCGCAGCGAGATCGTGCGCCACGTCATCGAGCATTCGGTGATCGCCGCGCACCGCCACGTGTTCGGCGTGCTGGCGTGGTTTTCGATCATCGCGGCCATCGGCCTCGGGCCGGCCGGCGCGGTGTTCTATCGCATGAGCGAGTTCGTGTCGCGCTACTGGGCGCACAAGAACGGCGCCGCCGTGCAGCCCTCGAGCGTCGCGGTCCAGGAAGCCGCCGAGCGCGCCTGGCATGCCGTCGACTGGCTGCCCGCGCGCATCACCGCGCTCGGCTTCGCGGTGGTCGGCAGCTTCGAGGAAGCCATCGATTGCTGGCGCAACGATGCACAGCGCTTTCCGAACGAAAACGACGGCGTGATCCTGGCTGCCACCTCCGGCGCGGTCAACGTGCGGCTCGGCGGCGGCTCGCTGCGCCCCATTCCAACGCTCGACCCGCTGTCGCGCGCCCAGGCCGGCGACACCATCGCCGACGGCCGGGCGCCGGACAGCGGCAGCACGCCCGGGCGCGAGCCCGAGCCCGGCCACCTGCGCAGCGTCGTCGGGCTGGTCTGGCGTTCGGTCGTGATGTGGATGGTGCTGCTGGCACTGCTCACGCTCGCGCGCCTGCTCGGCTGAGCCAGCAGGCGAGGAACCCTTCATGACCACCCAAGTCCCGGCTTTCTGGAGCCCGCGCATCGGCGCGCTCGAACCCTACGTGCCCGGCGAGCAGCCGCGCATCGCGAACCTCGTCAAGCTCAACACCAACGAGAACCCGTATCCGCCTTCGCCGGATGTCGTCGAGGCCATCCAGCGTGCCGCGGCGAACGGCCTGGAGCTCTACCCCGACCCGACCTCGCTCGCGCTGCGCGAGGCCGTGGCCCGGCGCCACGGCCTGCGCGCCGACCAGGTGTTCGCGGGCAATGGCTCCGACGAGGTGCTGGCTCATGCGTTCTTCGCGTTCTTCCAGCAAGCCGAGCCGTTGCTGATGCCCGACGTGAGCTACAGCTTCTACAAGGTCTACGCGCAGATCTACGGCATTGCCTGCGAGCTGCAGCCGGTCGACGAGGGTTTGCGCATCGACATCGACTCGCTTGCCGCGCGGGCGCGAGAAGGCTGCGGTGGCATCGTCATCGCCAATCCGAACGCGCCCACCGGCATCGGCCTGCCGCTCTCGCGCCTCGAGCAGCTGCTGCAGGCGTGCCCCGACCGCGTGGTGCTTGTCGACGAGGCCTATGTCGATTTCGGCGGCGAGAGCGCGCTGTCGCTGGTGGGCAAGTACCCGAACCTGCTGGTGGTGCAGACGCTTTCCAAGTCGCGTTCGCTGGCCGGACTGCGCGTCGGCTTCGCGTGCGGCCAGTCGCACCTGATCGACGGGCTGGTGCGCGTCAAGGACAGCTTCAATTCGTACCCGATCGACCGGCTCGCGTTGGCCGGCGCGGTGGCATCGCTCGAGGACGAAGCCGCGTTTCGCACCGCCTGCGACAAGGTCATCGACACCCGCGAAGGCCTCACGCTGCAGCTCGAGGACCTGGGCTTCGAGGTGCTGCCTTCGCAGGCCAATTTCGTCTTCGCGCGCCATCCGCAGCGCAATGCGGCCGAGTTGGCCGCGCTGCTGCGCGAACGCGCGGTGCTGGTGCGGCATTTCAGGCAGCAGCGCGTAGCGCAATACCTGCGCATCAGCATCGGCACGCGCGAGCAGTGCAGTCTGCTGGTCCAGCATCTGCAAGACATCCTCCAGAGCCCCGCCGCATGAAGGAAGCCCTGCCGATGCCGACCCTCGACACCGACCCGCGTTCAGCCGCCTGCGCCAGCTTCTGGCAAGCTGTGAGCGGCCAGCTCGACAGCCTGCGCGCATTGCCCGGCCAAGAGCTGATGGAGGCCTTGAACGGGCTGCTGGAGCCCTCCTTTCCGAAGCTCGCGGTGGAGGTTGCGGGCGATTCGCCCGCATTCACGCTCGTGGTCACGGCGCATGGATCGGTCGAAGACTTCGACGACGTGATGATGCTGGTCCAGAGCGCGCCGGCGCTGCCCCAGGTGGAGGTCGAGGCCTTCCGGCAGCGAATGGGCAAGGGATTCAGCATCCGCATGGACGACTTCGAGCTCTCTAGCGCGGACGTGCTGGTCAAGCACGAGCGATACAAGGGCCTCGTGGCGCTGGAGATCGGCTTTGCCAAGCCCATCCCCATGGACATGCAGGACCAAGCCCGCCACATGAGCCTGATCATGCTCGACCACATCCTGGGCGAGTACGACACGGCCATCAAGGTGGGTCCGGTCGACTATGTCGACGCTGGCGAGCAGGCTGCTTTCGACGGCGTGCCGCTCGATGATTTCGTGCCGCTTTTCGACGCCTGCTGGCGCGAGGAGCTCGGCCACACCGGATTGTTTCCGGTGGGCGAGCATGCATGGTCCGCGCTGAGCGCCACGCGCGACACCGAGGACGGCGGCGAGGTAGAGCTGATCGTCATGCGCAACGACTCCGCCGCCGCGCTGGTGGGGCGCGCCGACCTGTGCCACCGGCTCTCGGCCGCGGTGCCGGTCGAATCGGGCGAGGAGCTGGAAGAAGCGCGCCTCTTCGGCGACCAGCTGACGGCGCTGCTGCAGACGCACGAGGACGGCTGCTGCACGCACGTCGTGCTGGAAGAGGGCGTGCGCACCATCAACTTCCATGTGGCGCAGCCCGAAGCGGCGATTGCGCATGCGCAATCCATCCAGGAGAACTCGGAGCTGCCCGTAAGGCTCGACCTGGCCTTCGATCCGACCTGGAACTCGTACCGGACCTGGGTCGGCTGAGGCGCTGGCTCAGTACCGCTTCTGGCTCAGTTCGGCGAACAGTTCGCCGTAGATCTTGTAGCGGCTCGCGCTGATGGCCCCTTGCCCATCGGCCGATGCCACATTCGCGATCACGCCGCAGCCCGGCTCGTGCAGATGGGTGCAGTTGTAGAACTTGCAGTCGTTCGCGTGCTCTGCAATGTCGGGCATGAGCCCCGCGAGCTGCATCGGCGCGATGTGGTTCAGGCCGAATTCCTGGAAGCCCGGCGAGTCGATCAGGCCGGTGGTGCGCGCTTCGTCGATCCAGTACCAGGTGGTGCTGGTGGTCGTGTGCTTGCCTGAATTCAGCGCCTGCGAAATCTCCTGGGTGAGCACGCTCGCGCCCGGCACCAGCAGGTTGGTCAGCGTGCTCTTGCCCGACCCCGACGGACCGAGCACCAGCGTCGACTTGCCCGCCAACAGCTTCATCAGCGAGGCGTAGTCTGCCTCGCCCGAGGCCTTCAGCGACAGCGGCAGCACGCCGTGGTGCATGCGCCGGTAGGGTGCCAGCTTGGTCCAGGCGCGCTCGAAGGGCTCTGCCAGGTCGCTCTTGTTCAGGGCAATGATCGGCTTGATGCGTTCGGCCTCCGCCGCGATCAGCGCGCGTGCCAGCTGGTGCTCCGAGAATTCCGGTTCGGCCGCGATCAGGATCAGCACCTGGTCGAGATTGGCCGCGAAAGACTTGGTGCGGATTTCGTCCTGCCGGTAGAACAGGTTGCGGCGCGGCAGCACCTGCTCGATGGTGCCTTCGTCTTCGCTGGCCTGCCAGTGCACCCGGTCGCCGACCACGGCCTGGCTCTTCTTGCCGCGCGGATGGCAGATCAGCCGCTCGCCCGTGGGCGTCTCGACCAGGCAGTGACGCCCGTGGCTGGCGACGACGAGGCCGTCCTGGAGGGCCTTCGCAGCCGTTGCGGCTGCTGCTGGCGCGGCGCGGCGGCCCGGCTTAGCCAAGGGCGGGTACCGTCATGCGGCAGCGGCTGCCGGAGCGGCCACCAGCGCGTCGGCCTCGCGCGCGCAGTCGAAATCCGTGGCGGACAGGCCGCTCACGTCGTGCGTGTTGAAGCGCACCACGCAGCGGTTGTAGTGCACCGACAGGTCGGGGTGGTGGTCCTGCGTATGAGCCACCATGGCCAGCGCGTTCACGAAGGCGATGGTCTCGAAGTAGTTGGCGAAGGTGAAGGTCTTTTCGATGGCGACATCGGCGCCGTCGCCGGTGAGCTTCCAGCCGTCCAGGCGCGCGAGGCCGGCGACGATCTCGGTGGCGCTCAGCGCCTTGCGGGGAGGGAGGTTCTTCCAGTCTTTGGGCTTGAACATGCTGCTCATGGGAGGCTTCTTCTGAATGAGGTGAGGGGGCGGTCAGGCGGCCGTCATGCGCGCAAGGCGCTCCGAGGCCGGCGGGTGCGAGTAGTAGAAGCTGACGAACACCGGGTCGGGCGTGAGCGTCGATGCGTTGTCCTGGTAGAGCTTGAGCAGCGCGGCCGACAGGTGGGCGCCGCTGGTCTGCGCCACCGCGTAGGCGTCGGCCTCGAACTCGTGCTTGCGAGACAGGCGCGCTGGCAGCGGCGCCACGAAGAAGCCGAACACCGGCACCGCGAGCATGAAGAGCAGCAGCGCGAGTGCGCTGTTCGGCGCGGCCATGTTGGGCTGCACGCCCAGGCCGGTGTAGAACCAGACCTGCGTCGACACCCAGCCCAGCAGCGCGAAGCCGGCCAGGCTCAGCGCGAACATGGCGATCAGGCGCTTCACGATATGGCGGTGCTTGAAGTGGCCGAGCTCGTGCGCGAGCACGGCCTCGACCTCGCTCGCGTTGAGCTGGCGCAGCAGCGTGTCGTAGAACACCACGCGCTTGCTGGCGCCGAAGCCTGTGAAGTAGGCGTTGGCATGCGCGCTACGCGTGCTGCCGTCCATCACGAACAGGCCCTTGGCGGCAAAGCCGCAGCGCTTCATGAGGGCGGTGACGCGCGCCTTCAGCGTGGGGTCGTCGAGCGGCTTGAACTTGTTGAACAGCGGTGCGATGAAGGTCGGATAGATCAGCATCAGCAGCAGGTTGAAGCCCATCCAGGCACCCCAGGCCCAGAGCCACCACAGCTGGCCCGCGGCACCCATGAGCCACAGAATGAGCGCCGCAATGGGCAGCCCGATCGCCGCGCCCAGCAGCGTCGACTTGACCGTGTCGGCCAGCCAGAGTTTCCAGGTCATCTTGTTGAAGCCGAAGCGCTCCTCGAGCCGGAAGGTCTGCCAGAGCGTGAAAGGCAGTTCCAGCAGCCCGCCGATGGCCGCGAATGCCGCCAGCAGCGCGAGCTGCTGCACCATGCCGCCGCCGATCCAGGCCAGCAGCAGCTTGTTGAGCACGTCGAGCCCGCCGAGCAGCGTCCAGCCGAGCAGCAGGGCGGTGCCCCAGGCCATTTCGATCAAGCCGAAGCGCGCCTTGGCGATGGTGTAGTCGGCCGCCTTCTGGTGGGCGGCGAGGGTGATGGTTTGCGCGAAAGCGGCCGGCACGGTGCCGCGATGCTGTGCCACATGGCGCACCTGTCGGGAGGCGAGCCAGAACTTCACGAGCAGCCCCGCAACCAGCGCGACCGCGAAAGCAATGGTGAAGATGAGCGAATAGGACATAGGAGCGGCGAGTTTAGCCCTCGCTATCTGGGGCCGCAGACCTTCGACGACAATCCTGCGATGCCCGAATCCCTTGACCCGACGTCCCCGGCCGCAGTGCCCACCCTCAAGAAAAGCGACCAGAACCTGGTCTGGCTCGACTGTGAAATGAGCGGCCTCGACCCCGAGAAAGAGCGCCTGCTCGAAATCGCGGTGGTCGTTACCGGCCCCGACCTCACGCCTCGCATCGACGGCCCCGTGCTCGTCATCCACCAGAGCGACGCCGTGCTCGACGGCATGGATGCCTGGAACAAGGGCACCCATGGCCGCAGCGGCCTGATCGACAAGGTCAAGGCCTCGACGCTCGACGAAGCCGCCGCCGAGCAGCAATTGCTGGAATTCATCGCCAGGTACATCCCGCGCAGCGGCTCGCCCATGTGCGGCAACACCATCGGCCAGGACCGGCGCTTCCTGGTCAAGTACATGCCCAAGCTCGAGGCGTATTTCCACTACCGCAACCTCGACGTCAGCACGCTGAAGGAACTGGCCAAGCGCTGGAAGCCCACGGCCTACAGCAGCTTCAAGAAGCAGCAGGCGCACACCGCCCTGGCCGACGTGCACGAGTCCATCGAGGAACTCGCGCACTACCGCGAAACCTTCCTTCGTCTTGCGGATTGATCCTGATTAGGTAAAAACCCGGATTCGTGCCATAATTGCGGGCTTCGCTGATCAGGCCATGTGTTCCAGGCCCGGCCAGCGTCTCTTGCATCTCCCTATCTTGCACACCGCGCCCGATCGCATCCGCTGATCAAAAAGGGCCGCAGCCCCAGGCGAAAGCCTGAAGCTGAATGTCGTTGGATGGTTGATGTTTTTAACCACCAACGGGGCGCCGCCTACGGCAGCGCTCGCGTTTGAGATTGACATACATGACCGACGCTTTTGAAGCGCAGGGCGAATTCGCGCCTGTGCAATCCGCTACCCACAACGAGTTCACCGCTGCCGTGGACACTGTTTCCGAGGCTCCCATCCTCGAGGCGCTCGACGCCGCCGCCCCCGAAGCGGCCGTGGCCGAAGAGCCCGCCAAGCCCAACGGCTTCATCAAGCTGGGCCTCGCGCCCGAGCTGATCGCCGCCGTGGCCGACATGGGCTTCACCCAGCCCACCACCGTCCAGGAAAAGGTCATTCCGATCGCCATGGGCGAGCAGGCAGGCACCGCCCAATCGGCACGCTTCGTCGACCTGATGGTGTCCAGCCAGACCGGCTCGGGCAAGACCGCCGCCTTCCTGCTGCCCGTGCTGCACACGCTGATCAAGCGCCAGGCCGAAGCCGAAGCCGAAGCCAAGGCCGAATTCCAGCGCCTGGCCGCCGAAGCCGTCGCCCGCGGCGAAACCGTGCCGAAGAAGCCGAAGCGCAAGGACCCGACCAACGCCCGTCATTTCAAGGCCGCCACCCCCGGCGCCCTCATCCTGTGCCCGACGCGCGAACTCGCGCAGCAGGTCGCGCATGACGCCATCGAACTGGTTCGCCACTGCCGCGGCCTGCGCATCGCCAACGTGGTGGGTGGCATGCCCTACCAGCTCCAGATCGCCCGCCTGCAGAACGCCGACCTCGTCGTCGCCACGCCGGGCCGCCTGCTCGACCTGCAGCGCTCGATGCAGATCAAGCTCGACCAGGTCAAGTTCCTGGTGGTCGACGAAGCCGACCGCATGCTCGACCTCGGCTTCGCCGACGACCTGGCGGAAGTCAACCAGCTCACCATCGAGCGCCAGCAGACCATGATGTTCAGCGCCACCTTCGCGCCGCGCATCCAGCAGCTGGCCACCCGCGTGATGCGCGAGCCGCAGCGCGTGACCATCGACAGCCCGCAGGAAAAGCACGCCAACATCAAGCAGGTGCTGTTCTGGGCCGACAACGCCCAGCACAAGCGCAAGCTGCTCGACCACTGGCTGCGTGACACCAGCATCAACCAGGCCATCGTGTTCGCGAGCACGCAGGTCGAATGCGACGGCCTCGCCAACGACCTGCAGCAAGAAGGCTTCAGCGCCGTGGCGCTGCACGGTGCCCTGAGCCAGGGTCTGCGCAACCGCCGCCTGATGGCGCTGCGCCAGGGCCAGGTCCAGATCCTGGTGGCGACCGACGTCGCCGCCCGCGGCATCGACGTGCCGACCATCACCCACGTCTTCAACTTCGGCCTGCCGATGAAGGCCGAGGACTACACCCACCGTATCGGCCGTACCGGCCGTGCCGGCCGCGATGGCCTGGCCATCACGTTTGCCGAATTCCGCGATCGCCGCAAGATCATGGACATCGAGCAATACAGCCGCCAGCAGTTCAAGGCGGAAGTGGTGCCGGGCATGGAGCCGCAACAGCGCATGCCGCAATCCCGCCCGCAAGGCGACTTCGGCGGCCGCGGCCGTGACAACCATTCGCGCGACCGCAAGTTCGGTGGCGGCGGTGGCGGCCATCGCGGTGGCAATGCCGGCGGCTTCGGCGGCGGCAACAGCAACTACGCCGGCGCCAGCGGCTTCAACGACCGCGGTTCGCGCGCTCCGGGCCCGCGTGCTGGCGGCTTCGGCGGCCAGAACGCCGGTTTCGGCGGCGGCCGTGACGAAGGCAACGGCGGCGGCTATGGCCGCAAGCCGGGCTGGGGCGACAGCGCCCCGCGCGGCGGCAACGGCGGTGGCCGTGGCGACTTCGCTCCCCGCGAAGGTTTTGCGCCTCGCGAGGGCTTTGCGCCCCGCGGCAACGGCGCCGGCCACGGCGGCCCGGGCAAGGTGTTCGTGCCCCGCGACGCGCAAAAGCGCGCGTTCAAGCCCACCCGCTGATCCCGCCTCCGAACGGCCTGACGGCCGTTTCGCCCGAAAAAGCCCGCGCTTCTCAAGAACGCGGGCTTTTTCATTTCGGGTTTCCGAGCAGCCCGGTGTCGTCGAATTTGATTGACACCTGAATCGATGAAAAGTAATGTAATAGCGCATTGCTTCCCCGGGTCCGTCCTGCGGCCGCCGGTTCATCGACACCTGCTTTTCGACTTTCGACATGAAAATTGCGATTCTTGGGGGTGGTCACGGTGCCTATGCGGCCGCCGCCGACCTGTCTGAAACCGGCCACGAGGTGCGCCTGTGGCGCCGCGATGCCGCGGCGCTGGAACCCGTGGTGCGCGCCGGAGCGATCACGCTGAAAGATGCCGAAGGCGCACGCGAAGTCCCGGTCGCGCTCGCCACGGCCGACATCGGCGCGGCGCTGAAGGACGCCGAGCTCATCGTCATCCCCACGCCCGCCATCGCCCAGCACGACATCGCGCTCGCGATGGCCCCGCACCTGGCCGACGGGCAGGTGGTGTTCCTGCCGCCGGGCACCTTCGGCAGCTACGTGATGGCGAGGACGGTGAAAGAAGCCGGCAGCCGTGCCGATGTCGCCTGGGCCGAGACCGGCACCTTGCCGTACCTGGCGCGCAAGCATGGCGAGCGCGAGGTCAACGTCACCATCCGCGCGATCCGGCTGCCCACGGGCGTGTATCCGGCCCGCAAGGAGGCGCAGGCCATCGAAGTGATCCGCCGCGCCTACCCGTCGGTGCACGGCTGCGGCGACGCGCTTTCGGGCGCGCTCATGAATGCCGGCCCCGTCATCCATCCCCCGCTGATGGTGATGAACGCCGCGCCGCTGCAGCACTTCGAGCGCTGGGACATCCACAACGAAGGCACGCAGCGCGCGGTGCGCGACGTGACCGACCGGCTCGACCAGGAGCGCATCGCCGTGCGCGAAGCCTTCGGGAAGGGCGCGCCGCACTATCCGCTGGCCGACCACTACGACAACGACCGCTGGATGTACGGCGATGCGCACAAGCAACTGGTCAAGTCGGGCGACTGGCGCGAGAACATCGACCTGCACACGCACCGCTACATCACGGAAGACACCGAACTCGGCCTCGCCTTCCTGGCGTCGGCAGCGCGGCACGCAGGTGTCGATGCGCCGATTGCGCACGGGCTGCTGGCCATCGTCGGCGGCTTCCTGGGGCGCGACCTGCGGCAAGGCCCGCGCACCTTCGAGAGCCTGGGCCTTGCCGGCCTGAGCGCGACGCAGCTCAAGCAGAGGCTGCACGATGGCGAATGACGCCACGCCGCCCCGGTTCGCCGCCGTCGGCGCCGGCCGCATGGGGCGCGGCATCGCGATCGCGTTCGCCTATGCCGGCCACCGCATCTCGCTGATCGACCTGCGCCAGCGCAGCGACGAAGCCTGGCGGCGCCTGCGCGACGAAGCGAAGGCCGAGATCGAGGCCAGCCTCTCGGGCCTGGCGCAGCTCGGCGTGATCGACGCTTCGCAGATCGAGCGCATTGCCGCCCGCGTGGATTTCGTCGACGCCGCGTCGGCCCCGCGCGCGCTTGCCGCCGCCGAACTCGTGTTCGAGGGCGTGCCCGAGACCATGGAGGCCAAGCGCGAGGCCTTCGAGCACATCAACCGGCATTGCCGCGACGATGCCATCCTCACCTCGACCACCAGCAGCATCCTCGTGACGCAGCTGGCCGCGTTCGTGCGGCTGCCAGAGCGCTTCCTCAACATGCACTGGCTCAACCCGGCCTATGTGATCCCGGTGGTGGAACTGAGCTGCCACCCCGGCACCGACGCCGGCGTGCTCGCGCGCACCAAGGCGCTGATGGAGCAGATCGGCAAGCTGCCCGTGGTCTGCGGTGCGTCGCCGGGCTACATCGTGCCGCGCCTGCAGGCCCTGGTGATGAACGAGGCCGCACGCATGATCGAAGAGGGCGCTGCCACGGCCGAAGAGATCGACAAGGCCACGCGCTACGGCCTGGGGCTGCGCTTCGCCGCGCTTGGCGTGGTCGAGTTCATCGACTTCGGTGGCTGCGACATCCTGCACCACGCGAGCCGCGAGATGTCGGCCTCGCTCGACAAGGGCCGCTACACCGCACCGGCCATCGTCGGCCGCATGGTCGAAGAGGGGCGGCTGGGGCTGAAGAGCGGCAGCGGCTTCTACGACTACGAAGGCCGCGACATCGGCGCCTACCGTCGCGACGTGCTGTCGCGCACGCTCGGCGAACTGCGGCATGCGGGCCTGTGGCGCGCACCTGCCGACGAGACGCTGTCATGACCGCCATCCGCCGCGCCTTCGCGGACCTGTCGGTGGGGCAGGTGCACTATGCGGCATGCGGAGAACGCGATGCGCGCGCCGTGCTGTTGCTGCACCAGTCGCCGCGCAGCTGGGCCGAGTACCGCGCGGTGCTGCCGCTGGTGGGCGCGCATCGGCTCGCCATTGCGATGGACACGGCAGGCTTCGGCGATTCCTCCGATGGCGGCGTGCCCGCGAGCATCGAGCAATGGGCGCGCGTCGCCTGCGAATTGCTCGATGAACTGGGCATCGCGCAGCCCGACGTGGTCGGCCATCACACGGGCGGGGTCGTGGCTGTGGAGCTTGCCGCGGCGTTCCCCGATCGTGTTCGCAGCCTCGTGCTGTCTTCGACGCCCTATACCGACGAGCCGTTCCGGCGTGCGCGCGCACAACGCCCGCCCATCGACGAAGTCGCTCCCAGCGAGGACGGCACCCATCTCGCCGCGCTGTGGCAGAAGCGCCAGGGTTTCTATCCGGCAGGGCGGCCCGATCTGCTCGAGGCCTTCGTGCTCGATGCATTGAAGGTCGGCCATCGTGTCGAAGAAGGCCACCGCGCCGTGGCTTCTTACCGCATGGAAGACCGCATCGGCCGCATCGCGCAGCCCACGCTGATCGTGCGCGCCACCCACGATCCCTTTGCCGCGCCGCATGCGGCTGAATTGCAGCACCATCTGCCGCAGGCCCGCATCGTCGATATCGAAGGCGGCATGGTGCCGCTGCCCGACCAGATGCCCGAGGCCTTTGCGCGCACGGTGCTCGAATTTTTCTCTACTCTGCCATGAAGGCTGTTCGCATCCACGGTTTCGACGCAGCACCGGTGCTGGAAGAAGTGGCCGACCCTGTCGCGAGGCCCGGTCGCACCCTCGTGCAGATGGAGGCCGCCACGGTCGGCCACATCGACCGGACCGTATGGCGTGGCAGCTTCCTGCGGCATCCGCCCTTGCCGTACACGCCCGGTGTGGAGGCAGCGGGCATCGTCGTAGCAAGCGGGTGCTACCAGGTCGGCCAGCGCGTATGGCTGCGCGGCAGCGGCCTGGGCACGCTCTTCGACGGCACCTGGTGCGAATGCATCGACGCGCCCGACGAAGCGCTCGGGCCATTGCCGGACCAAGTGCCGATGACGCTGGGCGCGGCGTTCTTCTCGCCGACGACTTCGGCCTGGGTAGCATTGAATGACGTCGCCAGGCTGCAAACCGGAGAGCAGGTGCTGGTAACGGGCGCAAGCGGCGCCGTGGGGTCGCTCGTGGTGCAGCTTGCGCGCGAGGCAGGCTGCACGGTCACCGCCGTGATGCCGGGTGCCGAGCCGCCCCCTGGAGCCAGCGCTGATCTGCTGGTCGACACCGTGGGCGGCGATGTCCTCGCCCAAGTCCTGCCGTGCGTGCGACCTGGCGGGCGCGCCGTGCTGGTCGGCTACACCGCCGGCCCGACGCTGCAACTGGACATCGCTCACTTCCTGCAACGTGATGTTGCGTTGTTGCCCCTGAACATGTTCCGGCGTGAAGCAGCGGGCCGCGCCGCCGCGCCCGAACTGCTGGCAAGGCTTGCCGATGGCCGCCTGCATCTCGACGTGCAGCCGTTCGCGCTGGCGGACGCAGCCCTCGCGCTCGACTGGATCGCGCAGCGAGGCCACCGGGGACGGGCCGTTCTGGTGACGCGCCTCTGAGCCGCTGAAAAGGCGCGCCTCGATCCTTCAGTCTTCCTCTGGCCCTTCGACGGGCACGTGCACGTGCAGCTCGATCATCTGCCGCAGCGTCTGCTTGAGTTCCTCGGCACGGCGCAGGCCGAAGGGCTCCAGCACGCGCCGCTCGTGCTCGCGCGCCAGTTCCATCAGGTGCTCGACCGCCTTCAGCCCCTTGCGCGTGATGCGCACCAGCGTGATGCGGCGATCACTTTCATGGGGCAGGCGCTCGACCTGTCCGCGCGATTCCATGCGGTCCAGCAGCCGCGTCACCGTCGGCTGCTTGGTGACGGTCACCTGCGCGAGCTGGCCGATGCTGACCGGCTCGCTGCCTGCAAGAGACGCCATCACGCGCCACTCGGACACGGAGAAGCCCTGCTGCCGCGCCACCTCGTGGAACTCCGACGAAATCAGCTGGCTGGCCTGCGCCAGCAGCGCGGGCAGGTAGTCGTCGACGAAGCGGTGGGACTCGATGGGTTGTTCTTCAGCCATGAAGGCACCTCACGGTCGCCGCGGGCACGCGGCTTGCATGTCTAGGGTAATTCATGATTGTGGATACATTCATTTGTCAACATTATAGAAAGCGTGATGTGGCAACTGATGCCCATCCTCCCACGATAGAGAACAAGGACCCACATGGCTGAGCGTTCGTTCGTCGAAGAAGTCAAGAAGCTGCGGCTTTCTGGCGGAGAGGTGTTCCGTGGAGAGGGCATTCTGGCCGTCACCAAGGCCCTGCTCGAATCCGGGGTTTCCTATGTGGCGGGCTACCAGGGCGCGCCGATCTCTCATCTCATGGACGTGCTGGCCGACGCGCAGGACATCCTGGCCGACCACGGCATCCGCTTCGAGAACAGCGCGAGCGAAGCCACTGCAGCCGCCACGCTGGCCGCCTCCGTCAACTACCCGCTGCGTGGCGCCGTCACCTTCAAGGCGACTGTCGGCACCAACGTCGCCTCCGATGCGCTGGCCAACCTCGCCTCGGGCGGCGTGACCGGCGGTGCGCTCATCATCGTGGGCGAGGACTACGGCGAAGGCTCGTCGATCATGCAGGAGCGCAGCCATGCCTTCGCGATGAAGTCGCAGATCTGGCTGCTCGATCCGCGCCCCAACCTGCCGAGCATCGTCGATGCGGTGAAGCAGGGCTTCGATCTCTCGGAGGCCAGCAACACGCCCGTGATGCTCCAGTTGCGCATCCGTGCCTGCCATGTGCACGGGCACTTCGTGGCTGGCGACAACAAGCGCGCCAAGTTCACGCTGAAAGACGCGCTCGAGAATCCGCAGCGCGACGTCGGCCGCATCGTGCTGCCGCCAGCGAGCTTCGTGCACGAGCAGGAGAAGGTGAAGGACCGCTGGCCCGCCGCCGTGCGTTTCATCGAGGAGCGAAAGCTCAACGAGTTCTTCTCGGAAGACGCCGACGACATCGGCATCATCGTCCAGGGCGGCAGCTACAACACGCTGCTGCGCGCGCTGGAGCGGCTGGGCCTGGCCGACGTCTACGGCAACACGCAGGTGCCGCTCTACGTGATGAACGTGGCCTACCCCGTCATCGAGAGCGAGGTGATCCGCTTCTGCAAGGGCAAGCGCGCGGTGATGATCGTGGAAGAGGGGCAGCCCAACTTCGTAGAGCAGAACCTCGCGACCATCCTGCGCCAGGCCGGTTCTCACACCACGCTGCACGGCAAGGACATGCTGCCGGTGGCCGGCGAATACACCGCCGCCGAATTGCTCAAGGGCGCGCGCAGCTTCTGCGAACGCTACGGCCGCCTGGCGCCGCTGCCGGTGCCCGCACCGGTACGCAAGGTGATTCCGCTGAAGGAAGTGGCCGCGGTCGGTGTCGATGCCGCACCCGAGCCCGTGCAGCCATCGACCGCGCTCGGCGAGGTGGTGCATGCCCGCCCCCCGGGCTTCTGCACCGGCTGCCCTGAACGTCCGATCTTCAGCGCGATGAAGCTGGTGGAGCGCGAACTCGGCGCGCACCACGTGAGCGCCGACATCGGCTGCCACCTGTTCTCCATCCTGCCGCCCTTCAACATCGGCAACACCACCATGGGCTACGGCCTGGGGGGTGCGGGTGCGGCGGCGCTCAATGCGCCGGCCGGCAAGCGCGCGATCTCGATGATGGGCGACGGCGGGTTCTGGCACAACGGCCTCACCAGCGGCGTGGCCAACGCGGTCTTCAACAAGAGCGACAACCTCACCATCGTCGTCGACAACAACTACACCTCGGCCACGGGCGGGCAGGACATCCTGTCGTCGCACGCCGTCAACAAGACGCGCAGCACCGGCCACGAGATCGAGCGTGCCGTGCGCGGCGTGGGCGTCGAATGGGTCAGGACGCTGCGCCGCACCTACGACGTGGCGGGCATGCGCGATGCGCTGAAAGAAGCGCTCACCACGACGAATAAGGGCCCCAAGGTCCTGATCGCCCAGTCGGAATGCATGCTCAACAAGCAGCGCCGCGAGAAGCCGCTGGTGCGCAAGGCCATCGCCGACGGCAAGCGCATGGTGCGCGAGAAGTTCGGCGTCGACTCCGACACCTGCACCGGCGACCACTCGTGCATCCGCCTGTCGGGCTGCCCGTCGCTGTCGATCAAGCCCAACCCCGATCCCCTGCGCACCGACCCGGTCGCGACCGTGCTCGACAGCTGCGTAGGCTGCGGCGTTTGCGGAGAGGTCTCGCATGCCGCGGTGCTGTGCCCGTCGTTCTACAAGGCGCAGATCGTGAGCAACCCCAGCCGCTGGGACATGCTGCGCGAGCGCGTGCGTGCCGCCGTCATCGGCTGGCTGCAGCGCGGCGAAGCGCGTCGCCGTGAAGCCTATGCCTTCTGACGCGATGATGAGCGCTGCACAACCTATCAAGATTGCGATCCTCGCCATGGGCGGGGAGGGCGGCGGCGTGCTGGCCGACTGGATCGTCGACATGGGCGAGGCCAACGGCTACGTCGCCCAGACCACATCGGTGCCGGGCGTGGCCCAGCGCACCGGCGCAACCATCTACTACGTGGAGCTGTACCCGACGGCGCAGGCCGAGGCCGATGGCGGCTTGCCGATTCTTGCGCTGATGCCGCTGCCCGGCGACGTCGACGTGGTGCTGGCGTCGGAGCTCATGGAGGCAGGGCGCGCCGTGCAGCGGGGCCTGGTCACGCGCGACCGCACCACGCTGATCGCGTCCACGCACCGCGTGTTCTCCATCGCCGAGAAGAGCGCACTTGGCGATGGCCGTGTCAACAGCGATCAGCTGCTGGCACACACCGCCAAGGCCGCCAAGCGCTTCATCCGCTTCGACATGGCGCAGGCGGCCGAGGCTTCGGGCAGCGTGATCAGCGCGGTGCTGTTCGGCGCGCTTGCGGGTTCGGGCGTGCTGCCGTTCAGCCGCGCGCAGTTCGAGGCGACCATCGAACGTGGCGGCGTGGGTGTGAAGCCCAGCCTCAAGGCCTTTGGCGCGGCGTTCGCTCGCGCACAGGGCGGTGACGACGGCGAGCCTGCGAAGGAAGCGCCGGTCACCGCACCGGCGCCGCAGCCGCGCCACCCGGCTGTTCGGGCATTGGTCGAGCGGGTGCAACGCGACTTTCCGGTGCAGGCGCAAGACTTCCTGCTCGAAGGCGTGCGCCGCCTCATCGACTACCAGGACCCCGCCTACGCCGGCCTGTACCTGGACCGCATGGCAGCCGTTGCCGCGCTGCCAGGCAACGATGAGCACCGCCTGCTGCGCGAAACCGCGCGCCACCTCGCGCTCTGGATGTCCTACGAAGACACCGCCCGCGTCGCGGCGCTGAAGACCCGTGCCACCCGCTTCGAGCGCGTGCGCGGCGAGGCCCGCGTCCAGCCCGGCCAGGTGCTCGCCATCAACGAATACATGCACCCGCGCCTGCAGGAAATCTGCGAGACGCTGCCCGGTGGCATCGGCCGCTGGCTCATGAATTCGACGACGCCGAAGAAGCTCGTCGAGCGCTTCACGCAGCATGGCCGCGTGATCCAGACCAGCTCGCTGCGCGGCTATCTCATGCTGCGCATGGTGGCGGCGTGCAAGCGCTGGCGCCTCTCGACCATGCGCTATGCCGAGGAAAACCGACGCATCGAGGAATGGCTGCAGCGCATCGCCGCGACCGCGCAGCGCAACCCCGAACTGGCCGTGGAGCTTGCCCAGTGCCAGCGCCTGGTCAAGGGCTACAGCGACACGCACGAGCGCGGCATCCGCAACTACGACACCGTGATGCGCGCCGTGGAGCGCGCCGGCACCGCGCTGGCGCCGGCCACGCTGCGCGAACTGCGCGACGCGGCGCTGGCCGACGAACACGGCCACAAGCTGCAGGCCGCGCTGGCGCAGCACGCACTGGCCTGAAGAGACAACGAAGATGACCGCACCCTCAGCCACCCTTTCACTGCGCGTCGTCGAGGCGCGTGCGTTGAATCCGCTGATCCGCATGCTGCGCCTGCGCGCCGAAGACGGCCGCGCGCTGCCCGGCTTCTCGGCCGGTGCCCACATCCGCGTGCAGGTGACGCTGCCTGACGGCAAGGCCGACTGGCGTCACTATTCGCTCATCAACTTCGATACGGCGCGCAACGCCACCAATGCCCCGGCGGAATATGTGATCGCCGTGCGCAAGGAAGCCGAAGGCCGGGGCGGCTCGCGCTTCATGCACGAGCAGCTGAAAGAGGGCGACACCCTCGCCATCGAGGCGCCCAAGAACGACTTCCCGCTGCACACCGGCCCCGGCGGCACCGTGCTGGTAGCCGGGGGCATCGGCGTGACGCCGCTCGCCACCATGGCCGCCCGCCGCCGCGCCGAAGGTGCGGCCGTGCGCATGCACTACGCCGGCCGCAGCCGCGACCTGATGGCCTTCCTGCCTGAACTTCAGGCGCTGCTGGGCGACGACCTGCACGTGCACGCCGATGCGGAAGCCGGCGCGCCGCTCGGCATCGATGCAATGCTCGACGGCGTTCCCGCCGGCGACCGCCTCTACGTCTGCGGCCCCAAGGTCATGCTCGACGCGGTGCTCGAGCGCACCCAGGCGCGCGGCTGGGAACACGACCGCGTGCACTTCGAACTTTTCACCGAGCCGGTCGCGGAAGAAGGCGACCAGCCCTTCGAGGTGGAGCTCGCCCAGTCGGGCCAGCGTTTCACCGTGCCGGCCAACCAGAGCATCCTCGACTGCCTGATCGAGCACGGCTGCGACCCGATGTTCGACTGCAAGCGCGGCGAATGCGGCGTGTGCGCCGTGCCCGTGCTCGAAGGCGAGATCGAACACCGCGACTACGTGCTCACCGCCCGCGAGAAGGCGGAAGGCAACGTCATGCAGATCTGCATCTCGCGCGCCAAGGGTGCGCGGCTGGTGCTGGACATCTGAAGCCAGGAGCCTGAAGAACCATGACCTCGTACCGAGACAACCCCGATGCCGTTCGCGCGCTGGTGCAGCACGACCGGGTGCACCGCGACCTGTACACCAGCCAGGAGCTGTTCGAGCTGGAGCAGGAACACTTCTTCGCCAACACCTGGAACTACGTCGGCCATGAAAGCCAACTGCCCAAGCCCGGCGACTGGATCAGCAACGAGATCGCGGGCCGCCCGCTGATCATCGTGCGGCACTCCGACGGCAGCGTGCGCGTGATGATGAACCGCTGCGCCCACAAGGGTTCGCGGCTCGTGAACGGCGCGTGCGGCAACACCGGCAAGTTCTTCCGCTGCCCTTACCACGCCTGGACCTTCAAGACGGACGGCGCGCCGCTGGCGATTCCACTGAAGACCGGCTACGAGAACACCCAGCTGCACGAATGCGAATCGGGCAAGGGTCTCACCACTGTGAAGCATGTGCGCAGCCACCGTGGGTTCATCTTCGTGAAGATCAACGACGCCGGCCCCGGCTTCGACGAATACTTCGGCGACTCGCTGAGCTCCATCGACAACATGGCCGACCGCTCGCCCGAAGGCGAACTGGAAATAGCGGGCGGCTGCCTGCGCTTCATGCACCAGTGCAACTGGAAGATGTTCGTCGAGAACCTCAACGACACCATGCACCCCATGGTGGCGCACGAGTCTTCGGCCGGCACCGCCAAGCGCATGTGGGCCGACAAGCCGGAAGACGAGCCCAAGCCCATGGCGGTGGAGCAGTTCGCGCCCTTCATGTCCGACTACAAGTTCTTCGAGGACATGGGCATCCGCACCTACGACAACGGCCACAGCTTCACGGGTGTGCACTTCAGCATCCACAGCAAGTACAAGGCGATCCCCGCGTACGACGACGCCATGAAGGCCCGCTACGGCGAGGAGAAGACGGCGCAGATCCTGGGCATGGCGCGGCACAACACGGTGTACTACCCGAACCTGACGATCAAGGGCGCGATCCAGGCGATCCGCGTGGTGAAGCCGATCTCCGCAGACAAGACGCTGATCGAGAGCTGGACCTTCCGCCTCAAGGGCGCGCCGCCCGAACTGCTGCAGCGCACCACCATGTACAACCGGCTCATCAACTCGCCGTTCTCGGTGGTGGGCCATGACGACCTGCAGGCCTACCGCGGCATGCAGGCGGGGCTGCATGCGAGCGGCAACGAGTGGGTGAGCCTGCACCGCGACTACGACCCTTCGGAGCTGAAGGGCGGCGAGATCACCACGGGCGGCACCAATGAGCTGCCGATGCGCAACCAGTACCGAAGCTGGGTCCAGCGCATGACGGAGACCATGTGATGGCCGGCATCGAAGTCACCCGCCAGGACCTGATCGACTTCGTCGTGAACGAAGCGCACCTGCTCGACACGCGCCGCTACGAAGCGTGGAATGCGCTCTTCACCGACGACGCCTTCTACTGGGTGCCGCTCGTGCCAGACCAGGAAGACGGCCTCAACCACACATCGCATCTCTACGAAGACAAGCTGCTTCGCGACCTGCGCATCGAGCGCCTGAAGAGCCCGCGTGCTTTCTCGCAGCAGCCGCCGAGCCGCTGCCACCATTTGCTGCAGGTGCCCGTGGTCGAGCAGTTCGATGCTGAAGCCAATCGCTACGTGGTGCGCACCGAATTCCACTACACCGAATCGCAGGGCGACGAACTGCAGTTCTACGTCGGCACCTTTTTCCATCACCTCACGGTGCAGGACGATGCATTGCGCATGACGCTCAAGCGCGTGAACCTGCTCAACTGCGACGCGGCGCTGCCGGCCGTGCAGCTCTTCATCTGACAGGGACGAAAGCGATGCCACACGCCACCGTCCATCAAGTCTTCGCGGCCACCGCGGCGCGCACGCCGCAGGCCGAGTTCCTGTTCACCGAATCGGTGACTGCCGCCGCCTACGGCATCGACGCAGGCGCCATCCGCTGGGGTGAGGCTGCCACGCAGATCGAGCGCCTGCGCGCGGCCTATGCGCAAGCCGGCTATGGGCACGGCCACCGCGTCGGCCTGCTGCTGGAAAACCGGCCGGCCTTCATCTTCCACTGGCTCGCGCTGAACGCACTGGGCGTGAGCGTGGTGCCCATCAACGCCGAGATGCGCTCGGCCGAGCTGGTCTATCTGATCGGCCACAGCGAGATCGGCCTGGCCGTGACGCTGCCGGGCCGTGCCGCCGACCTGCGTGCAGCGGCGGCGCGGGCGGGTGTCGAATTCGAGACGATGGGCCCCGAAGACGCGGTGCCGCCGGCGAAGACCGCCGCACCGCGCGCCCATGAGCCCATCGGCACAGACACCGAATGCGGCCTGCTCTACACATCAGGCACCACGGGCCGCCCCAAGGGCTGCATCCTGAGCAATGCCTACTTCCTGCGCGCTGGCGAGTGGTACGCGGCGCTCGACGGCGTCTGCAGCATCCGGCCCGACGCGGAGCGCGTCATCACGCCGCTGCCGCTGAACCACATGAACGCGATGGCCTTCTCCACCATGGTGGTGCTGGTCGCCGGCGGTTGCCTGGTGCAGCTCGACCGCTTCCACCCGAAGACCTGGCTGGCCAGCGCGAAGGAAAGCGGCGCGACCATCGTGCACTACCTGGGCGTGATGCCGGCCATGCTGCTCTCCGCGCCGCAGTCGCCGGCCGACCGCGACCATGCGATCCGCTGGGGCTTCGGCGCCGGCGTGGACCGCAAGAACCACGCGCCCTTCGAGGAGCGCTTCGGCTTCCCGCTGGTCGAGGCTTGGGCAATGACCGAGACCGGCGCGGCCGCCTGCATCATGGCCAACCGGGAGCCGCGCCTCGTGGGCACGAGCTGCTTCGGGCGGCAGGAAGACTTCGTCGAGATTCGCCTCGTGGGCGAGGATGGCAATGAAGCCGGCGTCGATGCACCGGGCGAACTGCTGGTGCGTTCGGCCGGTACCGACCCGAACCGGTATTTCTTCTCCGGCTACCTGAAGGACGAGGAGGCCACGCGCGAAGCCTGGGCCGACGGCTGGTTCCACACCGGCGACCTGGTGCGCCGCGACGCCGAAGGCAACTTCTTCTTCGTCGACCGCAAGAAGAACGTGATCCGCCGCAGCGGCGAGAACATCTCCGCCGTCGAGGTCGAGAGCGTGCTCAACCAGCACCCGGCGGTGAAGGCATCGGCCGTGGCCGCCACACCCGACGCGGTGCGCGGCGACGAAGTGCTGGCCTGCATCGTGATGAGGGAAGACATGGATGCCTCGCAGCGCGCGCAGGTAGCGGCCAGCATCGTCGAGCATGCGCTGGCACAGCTCGCCTACTACAAGGCGCCCGGATACGTCGCCTTCGTCGACGCGTTGCCGCTCACGCCGTCGCAGAAGATCCAGCGCGGCCAGCTGCGCGAGATGGCGCATTCGTTGCCGGGCCAGGGCCATTGCATCGACACGCGTGCGATGAAGAAAAGGCAGCCATGACCACGAAACGACGGCTCTCCTACGATGGCGTCGCGGTCGCGGTGCCCATCACCGTGCCCTACGTGCGCTATTCCACGCGCACAGCGCACTGGTTCATCGGGCAGGCTATCGAGGCGCTGGTAAAGGCCAGCGGCGTGCCAAAGGAGCAGATCGACGGCCTGTGCCTCAGCAGCTTCTCGCTCGCGCCCGACACGGCCGTCGGCGTCACGCAGCACCTGGGCATGTCGCCGCGCTGGCTCGACCATGTGCCCACCGGTGGTGCCTCGGGCGTGATGTGCCTGCGCCGCGCCGCGCGGGCGGTACAGGCGGGCGATGCCGACATCGTGGCCTGCGTGGGCGCCGACACCAACCATGTCGATTCCTTCCGCCAGACGCTCGGCAGCTTCAGCAACTTCGCGCGCGACGCGAGCTACCCGTATGGCTCGGGCGGCCCGAACTCGATCTTCGCGTTCATCACGGCCAACTACATGCGCACCTACGGCGCGAAGCGTGAAGACTTCGGCCGCATCTGCGTCGACCAGCGAACCAACGCGCTGGGCAACCCGAACGCCATGTTCAAGAAGGGCCTGACGCTCGACGAGTACATGGCGGCCCGGCCCATCTCCGACCCGATCCACCTGTTCGACTGCGTGATGCCCTGCGCGGGCGCCGACGCCTTCCTCGTGATGAGCGAGGAGCGCGCGCGCGACCTTGGCCTGGCGCACGTCGTCATCCTCGGTGCCATCGAACGCCACAACGCGTATGCCGAAGACCCTGTGATGGTGCAGGGCGGCTGGCGCAAGGACCGCGACGACCTGTACGCGCAGGCCGGCATCCAGCCCGCCGAGCTCGACTTCGTGCAGACCTACGACGACTACCCCGTCATCGTGATGATGCAGTTCGAAGACCTGGGTTTCTGCGAGAAAGGCGAGGGCCCCGCCTTCGTGCAGGCCCACACCATGACCTTCGACGGCAGCTTTCCGAACAACACGAGCGGCGGGCAGCTGTCGGCAGGTCAGGCGGGCGCTGCGGGCGGCTTCCTCGGCATGGTCGAGGCGATCCGCCAGCTGACCGATCAAGCCGAAAAACGCGCGGTGCCCGATGCACAACTGGGCCTCGTCGCCGGCTTCGGCATGGTGACCTACGACCGCTGCCTGTGCACAGGCGCGGTGATCCTGGGGAGACCCGCATGACCATGCCCCTGATGCGCCCTCCGCGCAAGAACCCGGTTCTGCGCACCCGGCAGATGAACCTGCCGCCCGGCGCGCGCGGCCGCGTGGCGCTGGGCCTGACGGCCGCCGCCGCCGAGGGCCGCTTCGAGCTGCAGACCTGCGATGACTGCGGCACGGTGCAGTACCCGCCGCGCGAGGTCTGCCACAAGTGCCTCTCGGCCGCGCTGCGCTGGCGCGCGCAGAGCGGCGAGGGCGAACTGCTCGGCAGCACCACGCTGCATCACAGCAACGACCTGTTCTTCCGCGAGCGGCTGCCCTGGCGGCTGGGCCTGGTGCACCTGGATGCCGGCCCCACGCTCATGGTCCATCTGCATGGCGAGGTCGGCGACGCGCCGCAAAGGGTGCGCGTAGGCGCCCGGCTCGACCGCGCGGGCCAGGCCGTTCTCATTGGTTTTCCGAATGAAGGGAGTCCCCACATGGCCGACGACAAGATGCTGCGCGAAATGACCAGCGACCCCAAGTTCCGCAAGGTGCTGGTGACCGACGGCAAGACCGAGACCGGCCAGGCGATAGTGCGCGCGCTGGTGAAGGCCGGCGCAGACATCGTCTGGGTCGGCCATGCCGAGCCCTGGAAGAAGATGGGCGAGGGGCTGGACGACATCTCGGCGCTGCCGCAGGTCACGCTGGTGCCGCTCGATCTGACCAACGGCCGCCAGGTGACCGAGCTTGCGGGCTCCATCGGCGGCAAGGTCGACATCGTCATCAACAACGCCGAGGTGCACCGCACCTTCGGCATCGCCGCACGGCGCGGCACCGACGTGGCCAAGGCCGAGATGGACATCAACTACTTCGGCCTGCTGCGGCTGGCTCAGGAGTTCGGTCCGGCGCTGAAGGGCCGCTCGGCCGACGGCGTGACCGGCGCTACGGCATGGGTCAACCTGCTGTCGATCTATGCACTGAGCAACTTTCCGCCGCACGGCACCTTCAGCGCCTCGAAGGCGGCGGCGCATTCGCTGGCGCAGTGCCTGCGCGCGGAGATGCGGCCGGCCGGCATCCGCGTGATCAATGTGTTCCCCGGCCCGATCGACGACGAATGGAACCAGCACACGCCGCCGCCCAAGCTCGCGCCCGCCGCGCTGGCCAACGCCATCTTGAAGGCGTTGCGCGACGGCGTGGAAGACGTGTACCCCGGCGACGTGGCGCAGGAGTGGCTGGAGCGCTGGCGCGACAACCCCAAGGTGCTCGAGCGCGAGCTGGCCGCAGGCGGCTGAGACAGGAGCCACACGAATGACCACGACAACCGAACTGATGTCCACCGCCGAGATCCTGGGCGGCCTGGTGACTGCCATGGCCAGCGGCCGCATCCGCGTGATCGACCTCACGCAGACGCTGACGCCCGAGTTTCCGCAGATCGCGCTGCCGCCCGAGATGGGCCAGTGCTGGCCCTTCCGTATCGAGGAAGTTTCGAAGTACGACGAGCGCGGCCCGGGCTGGTACTGGAACAACTTTTCCTGCGGCGAGCACACGGGCACCCACTTCGACGCACCGATCCACTGGATCTCCGGGCGCGACCTGCCGAACAACTCGGTCGACACCATTCCGGTGCAGCACTTCGTGGCGCCGGCCTGTGTGATCGATTGTTCGCCGCAGGTGAAGGACGACCCCGACTACCTGCTGACGCTGGAAGACATCGAAGCCTACGAGGCGGCGCATGGCCGCATCCCCAAGGGCGCGTGGGTGCTGATGCGCACCGACTGGTCCAAGCGCACCGACCCCGAGGCGTATCAGAACTTCGACGAGACGGGCCAGCACACGCCGGGCCCGAGCACCGCGGCCGTGCGCTTCCTGGTCGAGCAGCGCGACGTGCTGGGCTTCGGCTCCGAGGCCATCGGTACGGATGCGGGCCAGGGCTATCACCTGCGGCCGCCGTATCCGTGCCATTACTACATGCACGGCGCGGGCCGCTACGGCCTGCAGTGCCTGAGCAACCTCGACCTGCTGCCGCCGGCCGGCGCCGTGCTGATCTGCCCGCCGCTGAAGATCGAGAAGGGCAGCGGCAGCCCGCTGCGTGTGCTGGCGTTGGTGGGAGCTTCGGCATGACCAACGCCGCACCCAGGGTCGCGGCCGTCACCGGCGGCAGCGCCGGCATCGGCAAGGCGATCTGCGAAGACCTGCTCGCGCAGGGCTACGAGGTAGTGTCGCTCGCACGCCGCAAGGCCGAGATCGACCACCCGAAGCTGCACAGCATCGAGGTCGACCTGAGCGACCGCGCCGCCACGAGCGCGGCTGTGCGCGAACTGGTGGGGCGCTTCGCACCGACCACCATCGTGCACAACGCGGGCGTCATCCGCGCCGCGCTGCTGCCCGACGTCAAGCTCGACGACCTCGATGCGCTGGTCGACCTGCACCTGGGCTGTGCGATACAGCTCGTGCAAGGTGCGCTGCCCGCGATGCGCGCGCAACGCTTCGGCCGTGTCGTGCTGCTGTCGTCGCGCGCCGCGCTGGGCCTCGCCACGCGTACCAGCTACTCGGCCACCAAGGCCGGCATGCTGGGCATGGCGCGCACCTGGGCGCTCGAACTGGCTGCCGACGGCATCACGGTGAACGTGGTGGCCCCGGGGCCGATCCGCACCGACATGTTCTACGACGTGGTCGAGGCCGGCAGCGAGAAGGAACGCGCGCTTGCCGCCTCGGTGCCCGTCAAGCGCCTGGGCGAATCGGCCGACGTGGCACGCGCCGTGCGTTTCTTTGCGGATGCCGACAACAGCTTCGTCACCGGGCAGGTGCTGTACGTGTGCGGCGGCACCAGCGTCGGAAGCCTCGCCCTCTGAGTTTCCAGTTTTCCTCACGTCCAACCAAAACCACCTCTGGAGCATCGCCATGAAAGTCATGAACCGAATTCGCACACTCGCGGCCGTGGCCGTGGGTATCGGCGCGCTGGGCGCCGCGAGCGCCTGGGCCGCCGATCTCAAGGTCGGTTTCATCACTTCGCTGTCGGGGCCGGTGTCGTCGCTGGGCATTCCCTACGACAAGGGCATGAAGGCCGCAGTCGCCTACAAGTCGGAAGTGGGTGGCCGCAAGGTGCAGGTGATCCAGCTCGACGACGCGTCCGACCCGTCCACCGCCGCGCGCAATGCACGCAAGCTGATCGAGGAAGACAAGGTCGACGTCATCATCGGCACGGCCGGTGCGCCTGGCTCTCTGGCCATCGCCGGCGTGGCGCGTGAAACCAAGACGCCGCTCATCTCCATCGCCAATGCCGACCTGGCCGGCGAGGAGGGCGCATGGATGGTGACGCTGCCGCAGCCCGCGCCGCTGATGATGGGCGCGATGGTCGAGAAGATGAAGCAGGCCGGCGTGAAGACGGTGGCCTACATCGGCTACTCCGACGCCTGGGGCGACCTGGTGTACGACGCGCTCATGAAGTCGGCGCCCGCCGCCGGCATCAAGGTGGTGAGCAACGAACGCTATGCGCGCAGCGATTCGTCGGTGGCCGGGCAGGTGCTGAAGATCGTGGCGCTGCGGCCCGACGCGGTGATCACCGGCGCATCGGGCACGCCCGGCGCGCTGCCCTACCTGGCGCTGGCAGAGCGCGGCTACAAGGGAAAGATCTACGGCATGCACTCGCTGATCAACCCCGACTTCATCCGCGTCGGCGGCCCGTCGGTCGAAGGCCTGCTGGCGCCCACCGGCCCGGTGGTGGTGGCCGAGCAGTTGCCCGACGCCAACCCGATGAAGAAGATCGCGATGGACTTCCGCACCGCCTACCAGAAGGCCAACGGCGCGCCGCCCACCGACACCTTCTCGGCCTACAGCTTCGATGCATGGCTGATCTACCTCGATGCCGCGCAGCGTGCGCTGGCCAGCAAGGCCGAGCCCGGCACGCCGCAGTTCCGCCTTGCATTGCGTGACGCCATCGTCAGCACCAAGGAGCTGGTGGGCACGCACTCGGTCTACAACTTCAAGCCCACCGATCGCTACGGCTCGGACGACCGCTCGCGCGTCGTCGTGAAGCTCGACAAAGGCCAATGGAAGCTGGTGCCCTGACATGAAACTGAAGCTCACACACATCCTCGGCGCCACGGCGCTCGCGCTGGCCGCCGCGCAAACCATGGCGGCGGACCTGAAGATCGGCTTCATCAGCTCGCTCTCCGGGCCTGTCGCGGCGCTCGGCATTCCGTACGAGAAGGGCATTCGCGCAGCGATTGCCGAGCACCCCGAGATCGCAGGCCGCAAGGTGCAGCTGATCGTGCTCGACGACGCCTCCGACCCCACCACCGCCGGGCGCAATGCGCGCAAGCTGGTGACGGAGGACAAGGTCGACGTGCTCATCGGCACATCCGGCGTGCCCGGCGCCATGGCCATCGCCGCGGTGGCCAGGGAACTGAACACGCCGCTGATCTCGCCCACGCCGGTCACCATCGCCGGCCCCGAGGGCGCGTGGACCGTGACGGTGTCGCAGCCTTTTCCGCTCATGGTCGCGGGCGTGGTCGACCGCATGAAGAAGTCGGGCGTGAAGACGGTGGCCTTCATCGGCTTCTCGGACGCGCTGGGTGACCTGGCCTACGACTCGCTGGTGAAGAGCGCGGACGCGGCCGGCATCAAGGTGGTGGCCAACGAACGCTATGCGCGCAGCGATTCATCGGTGGCAGGGCAGGTGCTGAAGATCGTCGCGGCGCGGCCCGATGCGGTGTTCGCGGGCAACTCCGGCACGCCCGGCGCGCTGCCGTACATCGCGCTGGCCGATCGCGGCTACAAGGGCAAGATCTACGGCACGCACGGCCTCATCAACGCGGACTTCGTGCGCGTGGGCGGCGCTTCCATCGAGGGGCTGCAGGTGCCCAGCGGCCCGGTGCTGGTGGCCGACCAGCTGCCCGACAGCAACCCGATCAAGAAGGTGTCGATGGCCTTTCGCAGCGCCTACCAGAAGGTCAACGGCGCGGTGCCGACGGATGCGTTCTCGTCGTACACCTACGACGCCTACCTGCTGCTGGCCGACGCCGCCTCGCGCACCAAGGGCGAACCGGGCACGCCGGCCTACCGCACGGCGCTGCGCGATGCCATCGTGAGCACCAAGGAGCTGGTGGGCACGCACGGCGTCTATACCTTCAAGCCCGACGACCGCTATGGCTCCGACCAGCGCGGCGTGGTCATCGTGCAGATGACCAAAGGGCAGTGGAAGCTGGTTCCGTAGCCCCCCACGCCACCGAGCACATCGCCATGACCACCTACCGCAACCGCCCCGATCTTGTCGCGGCGCTGGTCCGGGACGACCGGGTGCACCGCGACCTGTACCTCAGCGAGGAGCTTTTCGCGCTGGAACAGGAGCACCTGTTCGCCAACACCTGGGTCTTTCTCGGTCATGCGAGCCAGGTGCCGGAGTCCGGCGACTTCGTGTCGCAGGACATCGCGGGCCGGCCGCTGCTCATGGTGCGGCAGCCCGATGGCGGCGTGCACGTGCTCTACAACCGCTGCGCCCACAAGGGCACGCAGCTGGTGACGGACGAGTGCGGCAACACCGGCCGTTTCTTTCGCTGCCCCTACCACGCGTGGACCTACAAGCTCGACGGCGCGCCGCTCGGGCTGCCGCTGAAGAACGGCTACGAGGGCACGCAGCTCAAGGCCTGCGAGTCGGGGCAGGGGTTGTCGGTGGTGAAGAACGTGAAGGTGTACCGCGACTTCGTGTTCGTGCGCTTGTCGGAGAGCGGGCCTTCGTTCGAGGACTACTTCGGCGAGGTGCTGGGCGCCATCGACAACATGGTGGACCGCTCGCCCGAAGGCAAGCTGACGGTGGGCGGCGGCGTGCTGCGCAACATCGTCCACTGCAACTGGAAGATGTACCTGGAGAACATCAACGACACGGTGCACCCGATGTCGACGCACGAGTCGGCCACCAAGGCGGCCGAGGCGCTGTGGGAAGGCCATGCGCCCACCGACTCCAAGCCGATGGCGATGGAACAGATACTGCCCTTCGGCTCGGGCTACGAGTTCTTCGACAAGATGGGCGGACGCGTGTTCGCCAACGGCCACAGCGTGCTGGGGGTGAATTTCAGCATCCACTCCAACTACGCGCAACTGCCCGAGTACGAAGCCGCGATGCGCGCCGCGCACGGTGAGGAGCGTGCCGCAGAGATACTGCAGCGCTCGCCGCAGAACTCGGTCTTCTATCCGAGCCTGTCGGTCAAGGGCTCGCCGCAGGCCATTCGCGTGATTCGCCCGCTGGCCGCCAACCGCACGCTGATAGAGGCCTGGAGCTTCCGCGCTGCGGGTGCGCCGGAACTGCTGTTCGAGCGCGCCATGAGCTACAACCGGCTCGTGTTCTCGCCGATGTCGGTGGTCGCGCATGACGACGTGCATCTGTTCGAGAGCATCCAGCAAGGCCTGCGCGCCGGCGGCAACGAATGGGTGAGCCTGCATCGCAACCACGATCCGGCCGAGACGCAGCAGGCCACGGTCACCACCAACGGCACCAACGAACTGCTGATGCGCAACCAGTTCCGTGCATGGGCGAAGTCCATGGCGGCGGGCATGGAGGCCGTGCAATGACGGACCCGCGCGATTTCGTCGCCCATGAAGCGGCCCTGCTCGATGAGCGCCGGCTCGACGAGTGGCTGGCCCTTTTCGCGGAAGACGGCCACTACTGGGTGCCGCTGCTGGGCGCGGCGCAGGCCGACCCGTTCTCGCACAACTCGCTGGCCTACGAAGACCGGCTGCTGCTGCAGCTGCGCGTGGACCGCCTGAAGAACCCGCGCGCCCATTCGCAGCACCCGGCCAGCCACAGCCAGCATGTGCTGCAGCCCTCGCGCATCGAGCGCGAGGAGGGCGGCCAGGCATGGCTGCGCACGCCGTTCCTCTACGTCGAGGCGCGCGGCGAAGACCAGATCCTGTTGAGCGGCACCGCCCGCCATCACCTGGTCCGCACACCCGCCGGCTGGTCGATCCGCCAGAAGCGCATCGACCTGCTCAACGCGGCACGCGCGCTGCCGGCCATCCAGTTGTTCATCTGAGTTACCTGTTCCCTCCAACACCATCCTTACCGGAGCTACGACATGAAGAGCCTGATGCAGACCTTGACGCGCGGCACACTCGCCGCGGTGCTGACCGCCTGTGGCGTTGCGAGCGCGCTGGCGGCCGACCTCAAGGTCGGCCTGAGCGTGTCGCTGTCGGGGCCGAACTCCTCGCTGGGCGTGCCCTACGCCAAGGGCATGCAGGCCGCGCTGGCCTACAAGGGCGAGGTGAACGGCCGCAAGGTGCAGCTCATCGTGCTGGACGACGGCTCCGACCCCACCACCGCCGGGCGCAATGCGCGCAAGCTGATCGAGGACGAGAAGGTCGACGTGCTCATGGGCACATCGGGCGTGCCCGCGGCAATAGCGATGGCGCAGGTGGGCAAGGAAGCGAAGACGCCGATGATCGGCCTCACGCCGATCCTGCTCGACCCCAACGACAACCCCTGGGTCATGACCGTGGCGCAGCCCACGCAGCTGATGATCGACGCGGTGGTCGAGCGCATGAAGCGCAACAACGTGAAGACGGTGGGCTACATCGGCTTCTCCGACGCCTGGGGCGACCTGGTCTACGACGCGCTCATGAAGGCCGCGCCCGGCGCAGGCATCAAGGTGGTCAGCAACGAGCGTTATGCGCGCGGCGACGCATCGGTGACCGGCCAGGTGCTGAAGATCGTGGCGCTGCGGCCCGACGCGGTGATGACCGGCGGTGCCGGCACGCCCGGCGCGCTGCCGTTCCTGGCCCTGCAGGAGCGCGGCTTCAAGGGCGGCGTGTACGGCCAGCACGGGCTGATCAACCCCGACTTCGTGCGCGTGGTCGGCGCGGCCGGCCAGAACGCGCTGATGCCCACCGGCCCGGTGATCGTGGCCGAGCAACTGCCCGACAGCTATCCGACCAAGAAGATCGCGACCGATTTCCGCGCCGTCTTCCAGAAGGTCAACAACGCGCCGACCAGCGATGCCTTCTCGGCCTATTCGTTCGACGGCTGGCTGGTGTTCGCCGACGCGGCCTCGCGCGCCATGAAGAAGGCCGAACCGGGCACGCCCGAGTTCCGCGTGGCGCTGCGCGATGCCATCTTCAGCACGAAGGAAGTGGTGGGCACGCACGGCGTGTACACCTTCAAGCCCGGCAGTCTCTACGGCGTGGACGAACGCGCCCGCGTGATCGTCAAGCTCGACAACGGCCAATGGAAGCTCGCACCTTGAACCTCATGCATTCGACTTTCCGGAGGGCTGCGCGATGACGTGGGACGTGGCGCTCATCCTTCTCACCGACGGCCTGGCCAACGGCGCCGTCTACCTGCTGGCCGGGCTCGGGCTGGTGCTGATCTTCTCGGTCACGCGGGTGGTGTTCGTGCCGTTCGGCGACATCGCAGCCTTTGCGGCGCTGTCGCTCGCGGCATTCGAGACCGACCGCGTGCCGCCGACCATCGGCATGGTCGCGGTGCTGGCCGCGCTGGCGCTGGCCACCGAGATCGGCAGCCTGCTGCGGCGCGGCGAGGCCGCGCGCATTCCCAAGGCGGTGCTGATGTGGGGCGTGCTGCCGGCCATTCCGTGCGTGCTCGCATGGCTGGCAGCGCGGCCCGGCGTGCCGGTGGCGGTGCACATCGCGGTCGCCGTGCTGCTGGTGGTGCCCATTGCGCCGCTGCTCGCGCGGGTGGTGTTCCAGCCGATCGCGGATGCATCGGTGCTGGTTTTGCTGATCGTCTCTCTGGCGCTGCACTTCCTGCTGTCGGGCCTGGGCCTGCTGTTCTTCGGGCCCGAAGGCTCGCGCACCACGCCGCTGACCAGCGCCGTGTTCACGCTGGGCGACGGCTTCACCGTCAGCGGGCAGGTGGTGCTGATGGTGGGGGCGGCCATCGTGCTGAGCGGGCTGTTCTTCCTGGTGTTCGAGCGCACGGTGGCCGGCAAGGCGCTGCGCGCCACGGCCGTGAACCGGGTGGGTGCTCGGCTGGTCGGCATACGGCCGGTGCGCACGGCGCTGCTGGCATATGGCTGCGCTTCGCTGCTGGCGGGGCTGATCGGCGTGCTCATCGCGCCGGTGACCACGATGTATTACGACTCGGGGTTCATCATCGGCCTGAAGGCCTTCGTGGCCGCGATCATTGGTGGGCTCGTGAGCTACCCGATGACGGCCGTGGGGGCGCTCGCGGTCGGCGTGGTGGAGAGCTTTGCCTCGTTCTGGAGCGGTGCGCTGAAAGACGTGATCGTGTTCAGCCTGCTGATTCCCGTGCTCATGCTGCGCTCCTTCATGGCGGCGCACGCCGAAGAGGAAGAAGACGAGGTGGACCAATGAACGGCAATCGCAAACGCATGGCGTGGATCGCCGGGCTGGTCGTGGTGCTGGCGCTGGTGCCGGCCGTGGCGGGCAGCTTCACCGTCTCGCTGCTGAACGACATCGGCATCGGCGCGCTGGTGGCGCTGGGTCTGGTGCTGCTGACCGGCGTGGGCGGCGCGACCTCTTTCGGGCAGGCGGCCTTCGTGGGCATCGCGGCGTATGCGACCGCGTGGCTCACGACGACGCAGGGCATGTCGCCCTGGATCGGGCTGTTGTTCGCATTACTGCTCACGGGGCTGTCGGCGCTGGCCATCGGCATGCTGACGCTGCGCCTGGGCGGGCACTTCCTGCCGCTGAGCACCATCGCCTGGGGGCTGTCAATCGCGATGCTGTTCGGCAATGTCGACGCGCTCGGGCGGCACACGGGGCTGTCGAACATTCCGGCGCTGCAGATCGCGGGCTGGTCGCTGGCCGATCCGCGTGCCATGTACTACCTGATCTGGGTGGTGGTGGGGCTGGCCTGCCTGTTCAGCTACAACCTGCTGCAGTCGCGGCCGGGCCGCGCGATTCGCGGGCTGCGCGGCGGCGCGACGCTGCTGGCGAGCGTGGGGGCGGACGCGTACCGCGTGCGGCTCTCGCTGTTCGTGACGGCCGCGCTTTTCGCGGGGCTGGCGGGCTGGCTCTATGCCCACATGAACCGCTTCGTGAGCCCGTCGCCCTTCGACGTGCGCGCAAGCATCGAGTACCTGCTGATGGCAGTGGCAGGCGGCCTGGGCCAGCTTGCCGGCGCGTTGGTGGGCGCCGCGCTGGTGCTGGTGCTGAAGAACGGCCTGCAGGACGTGCTGCCCATGCTCACGCAGCGTGCAGGGCAGCTGGAGGCGGTGGCCTTCGCGGCGCTTTTCATCCTGCTGCTGCACTTTGCGCGCGGCGGCGTGATGGGGCTGCTGCGCCGCTGGACGCGCCGGCGCGGCGGCGCCCAGGGGCCTTCGCGCCACGATGCGCCGCCCGTGGAGCCGTTGCCGCACCGCACGCTGCCAGAGCGCGGCTCGCAGGTGCTGTCGGTGAACGGCGCGGTCAAGCGCTTCGGCGGGCTGGTGGCGGTGAACGACGTGAGCTTCGATGTGAAGGCCGGCGAGATCGTCGGGCTGATCGGGCCCAACGGCGCGGGCAAGTCGACCATGTTCAACCTGCTGACCTGCACGCTGCCGATGAGCTCGGGCCAGGTGCGCTTCCTGGCCCACGACATCGCAGGCATGCCGCAGCGCGAAGTGGCGCGGCTGGGCCTGGCGCGCACCTTCCAGCATGTGAAGCTGCGGCCGCACATGAGCCTGCTGGACAACGTGGCGCTGGGCGCGCACTCGCGCACACGCTCGGGCATCCTGAAGGCCGGGCTGCGGCTGGACCGCACGGAAGAGCGGCAGATCCTGCAGGAGGCACAACGCCAGCTCGACCGCATCGGCCTGGGCGACCGCGCGCACGAACTCGCGGGCAGCCTGCCGCTGGGCACGCAGCGCATCCTGGAAATCGCGCGCGCGCTGGCCGCCGACCCGGTGCTGCTGGTGCTCGACGAGCCCGCAGCGGGCCTTCGCCGCAAGGAAAAGATGGCACTCGGCGATCTGCTGCGCAAGCTGCGCGAGGAAGGCGTGACCATCCTCATCGTCGAACACGACATGGACTTCGTGATGAAACTGGTGGACCGGCTGGTGGTGATGAACTTCGGCTCCAAGCTCGTGGAGGGCGTGCCGTCGGCGGTGCGCGCCGACGAGCGCGTGCAGGCGGCTTACCTGGGGAGCGTCGTATGACCGCGATGCTGGAGATTGGCGACCTGCACGTGTCGTACGGGCAGGTCGAGGCGGTGCGCGGTGTTTCGCTCGACCTGCAGCCGGGGCAGATCATTTCGGTGATCGGGCCGAACGGCGCAGGCAAGACGACATTGCTGGCCGCGGCGATGGGCCTGCTGCCCTGCAAGGGCACGCTGCGCTTCGAAGGCGAGGACCTGCAGGGGCTGGACGTGGAGGCGCGCGTGGAGCGTGGCCTGTGCCTCGTGCCCGAGAAGCGCGAGCTGTTCGGCGAGCTCACCGTGCTCGACAACCTGCAGCTCGGCGCCTACGCCAAGCGGCTGCGCGGCGATGCCATGAAGAAGCGGCTGCAGTCGGTGTACGACCGTTTCCCCCGCCTGGCCGAGCGCAGGTCGCAGCGCGCGGACACCCTGTCGGGCGGCGAGCGGCAGATGCTGGCGGTGGGGCGCGCGCTGATGTCGGCGCCCCGGCTGCTGATGCTCGACGAGCCCAGCCTCGGCCTCGCGCCGCTGATCGTGCGCGACATCCTGACCATCGTGCGCAAGCTGCGGGAAGACGGCGTGTCGATCCTGCTGGTGGAGCAGAACGCACGCGCGGCGCTGGAAAGCTCGGACCAGGGCTACGTGCTCGAGACCGGCGAGATCGCGCTGTCGGGTGCCTCGGCCGAACTGGCCAGCGACCCGCGCGTGCAGGCGACCTATCTCGGCGGAGGCACGCACGATGACGACTGACGCCCGCGCCGTGCCGCCTGCCCGGCGCACGCTGCCCGCGATGCTGCTGAGGCAAGCCGAGGTGTTCGGCGCGCGCGCGTTGCTGCGCATCGGCGCGCATGCCTGGACCCACCGCGATGCGGCGCGGGTTGCCGCCATCCGCGCCGGTGCGCTGGCGGCCGCAGGCGTGGCGCGTGGCGACCGCATCGCGGTGATGTGCGGCAACCGCGTCGAGTTCCTGGAGAGCTTTCTTGGCGCGGGATGGCTGGGCGCATCGACGGTGCCGGTCAACACGGCATCGATGGGGCCGCAGATCGAATACTTCCTGGCGAACAGCGAGGCGAAGCTGCTGGTCATCGAGGCCGCATTCGTCGAGCGGCTTGCGACAGCGGACCTGGGGCGCACGGCGCTGCGCGAGATCTGGGTCGTCGGGGACGCGGACGCTGTCGGGTGGTCGGCGCCCGCCGGCGTGCGCCTGGTGCCGTATCCCGAGGCAGGAGACGCGCTGGAGGCCGCACCGGTGCAGCCGGGCGATCCGCTCGCCATCCTGTACACCTCCGGCACCACCGGGCCTGCCAAGGGCGTGATCTGTCCGCATGCGCAGTATTTCTGGTGGGGCGTGAACAGCGCGGAGGTGCTCGGCGTGGGGACCGATGACGTGCTGTGCTCCACGCTGCCGCTGTTCCACATCAACGCACTCAACACCTTCGCGCAGGCCGCCCTGACCGGGGCCGAGGTGGTGTTCGAGCAGCGCTTCTCGGCGTCGGGCTTCTGGCCGGCGATGCGCGCGAGTCGCGCGACGGTGGTCTACCTGCTGGGCGCGATGGTGCCGATCCTGCTCGCGCAACCGGAAGGGGCGGGGGAGAGGGATCATCGCGTGCGCATCGGGCTCGGGCCGGGCGTGCCTTCCGCGGCGGGGGCGGCGTTCAGGGCGCGCACGGGTGTGTCGCTGCTGGAGGGCTACGGCTCGACCGAAACCAACTTCGCCATTGCCACAGCGCCCGATTCGCCGCGCGGCGCCGTCATGGGCTGGCTGCGGCCGGGTTTCCAGGCACGCGTGGCCGATGAGGACGACGTGGCGCTGCCGCCTGGCGAAGCGGGCGAACTGCTGCTGCGCGCGGACGAGCCCTACGCCTTTGCGAGCGGGTACTTCAACATGCCGGAGAAGACGGTCGAGGCGTGGCGCAATCTCTGGTTCCATACGGGTGACCGCGTGGTGCGCGATGCCGATGGAGCCTTTCGCTTCGTCGACCGCATCAAGGACGCGATCCGCCGGCGGGGCGAGAACATCTCTTCATTCGAGGTGGAGCAGGTGCTGCTGAGCCATCCGGGGGTGGCCGCGTGCGCGGTGTATCCGGTGCGCTCCGAGCTGGCTGAAGACGAGGTGATGGCCGCGCTGGTGGCGCGAGAAGGCGTGCCGGTCGACCCTGCCGAGCTCGCGCGTTTCTGCGAGGGGCGCCTGCCTTATTTCGCGGTGCCGCGCTACATCGACGTGCTGGCCGACCTGCCGCGCACCGAGAACGGCAAGGTGCAGAAGTTCAAGCTGCGCGAGCGCGGCGTGGGCCCGCTGACCTGGGACGGCCGCCCCGCGAGGAGCTAGGCGCATGACGAACGCAGCGCTCCCCCTTGCCGGCCGCGTGGCGTTCGTGACGGGTGCGGGGCGTGGGCTGGGCATGGCGATTGCGCGCGGACTCCATGAGGCGGGCGCGCGCGTGGCGCTCGCCGACATCGACCTTGCAGGCGTGGATGCGGCGGCGAAAGAGACCGGCGGGCTCGCGATGGAACTCGATGTGCGTGACGAGGGCGCTTTCTCTGCTTGCTTCGACAAGGCCGTGGCCCGCTTCGGCGCCGTCGACATCATGGTCAACAACGCGGCCCGAACGCCCACAACCTCGCTTTGGGACATCACGCCTGAGGAATGGGACGACGTGCTCGCCATCAACCTGCGCGGCAGCTTCTTCGGTTGCCGCATTGCCGGGCTGCACATGCGTGAACGCGGCGCGGGCCGCATCGTCAACCTTGCTTCGATGGCGGGGCAGCAGGCCAGCGCGGCGACCGGCGTGCACTATGCGGCCAGCAAGGCCGCGTTGCTGGCGCTGACGCGCTCCTTCGCGCAGGAACTGGCGCCGCATGGCGTGACCGTGAATGCGCTGGCCCCGGCGGTCATCCAGGGCCCGTTGCTCGATGCGCTGGACCCCGCGCGCCGACAGGCGCTGCAGGCAGGCATTCCAATGGGGCGTTTCGGCTTGCCGGAGGAAGTAGCAGCTGCCGTGGTCTATCTCGCGTCTCCCGCGGCGGCCTTCATGACCGGCGCCACCCTGGACCTGAACGGCGGCCGTTTCATGCGGTGACACCCCGCGTCCGCCTGCTCCGCTAAAATGATTCAGAACTAAAACATTCAGGTATGCACTCAAATTCACTGACTGGCCGCCATGCACTCGTGACGGGTGCCGCACGCGGCATTGGCGCCGAGATCGCCCGCACCCTGGCCGCGGAGGGCGCCGTCCTGACACTGCTGGGGCGCGACCGCGAGGCACTGCAGCGAGTGGCAGATTCGCTCGAAGGCGCCGGGCACGGCGTGGCTGCTGCCGATGTGGCGAACCCGGAGGCGGTGCAGGCCGCTTTCGCCGAAGCGCGCGCCGCGCGCGGGCCGGTCGCCATCCTCGTCAACAACGCTGGCGCGGCAGAGAGTGCGCCGTTCCTCAAGACCTCGTTCGATCTCTGGCAGCGCATGCTGTCGGTCAATCTCACGGGCAGTTTTCTTTGCGCGCAGGCCGCATTGCCGGACATGCTCGATGCCGGCTGGGGCCGCATCGTCAACATCGCGAGCACGGCAGGGCAGAAGGGCTACGCGTACGTGGCGGCCTATACCGCGGCCAAGCATGGCGTGGTCGGGCTCACGCGCTCGCTGGCGCTGGAGGTGGCGCGCAAGGGCATCACGGTGAACGCGGTGTGTCCGGGCTATACCGACACCGACATCCTGCGCAACAGCGTGGCCAACGTGGTCGGCAAGACGGGGCGCAGCGAGGCCGATGCGCTGGCGGAGTTCTCGAGCGTCAACCCGCAGCGCCGCATCGTGCAGCCGGCCGAGGTGGCCGATGCGGTGCGCTGGCTGTGCGGTGCGGGCGCGGCGTCGGTCACGGGGCAGTCGATCTCGGTTTCCGGAGGAGAGGTGACATGACACGCAACGACGCTTCCCACGCCGCGCTGAGCGATGCCGAAGAACTCGGGCACGAGGCGCGCGCGGGCCACGAGGACCACGCGATGCTCAAGCTGTGGCTGCGCATGCTGGCCAGCACCACGCAGATCGAAGCCGAGATCCGGCGCCGGCTGCGCGAGCGCTTCGGCATTTCGCTGGCACGCTTCGACTACATGGCGCAGCTCTATCGCTACAAGGACGGCCTGAAGATGCGCGTGCTGTCGCGCTACCTGATGGTGACGGGCGGCAACGTCACCGGTCTTACCGACGAGCTCGAGCGCGAAGGCATGGTGGCGCGCGCCCCCAGTCCCGACGATCGTCGCGCATGGATCGTGAGCCTCACGCCCACGGGCCGCCGCACCTTCGAGACGATGGCGAGCGAACACGAGCAGTGGATCCTCGAGATGTTCTCGGGGCTCGACATGAAGACGGTCAAGCAGCTGCACACGCAGCTCGGCCTGCTGCGGGTGCATGTGATGCGCGGCGAGCCGGCGGGTGAGGAGGGCTGAGCATGGGCAACGGCAACGAGTTCTGCCGGCCGCGGCTGATCCGCTTCTCGGATTGCGATCCAGCGGGCATCGTCTTCTATCCGCAGTACTTTGTGATGCTCAACGGCCTCGTCGAAGACTGGGTGAACGAAGGCCTCGGCCTCAGCTATCACGGGCTGGTGGCACAGCGGCGAATCGGCTTGCCCACCGTGAAGCTCGAAGTCGACTTCCGTGCCGTGAGCCGCATGGGCGACCAGGTGATGCTCGGGCTGGCCGTGGAGCGGCTGGGTTCGCGTTCGATGACTTTGCGCGTGCGCTGCTTCGATCCGGCCGACGGTGAAGTGCGCATGCAGATGCAGCAGGTATTGGTGACTACGTCGCTGGAAACCCATCGCGCGGTTGCCATACCGGACGACATGCGCGCGGCCATCGTGCGCAACGCGCCCGAATTGGGCTGAGCACTCGCTGCTTAGTGCGCGGACTCGCTGCCAGGCACTGCGTCCTGCGCGCGCTTCTTCAGCCAGCCGGTGAGTTCCTTCTTGCCCTTGGCATTGGCGCTGCGCCATGCCTCGCGTGCCGCCGCGATGAAGCGCTCTTCCGCTGCATCGGGCACTTCGCTGGGACGGTCTTCCTTGTCGAGCCAGCCGGCTTCCACGTTGCAATGCCGCTCGATCTGCCGCGCCAGGTTGTCGCCGATGGGCCGGGCACTCTTGATCTGGCTCCACATGCTGGGAGAGATTTCGATCTTCTTGGCGAACGCCTGGTCCAGCCCCTTGGCGGGCAGGCCGGCTGCAACGGCCTCTTCGAGAAAACGGCGATGAAGCGCGAGGGCATTGCGGCGACGCGCGACGGTGGTATTGGGCACTGTTCAAAAACAACAACGAGAAAAAAAGATTGTCCCGGTTGTTGACGGTGCCGTAAACACTATTTACAGTCGGCTTCATTCGCGGCCCAAACCGCACTTTTTCCCCCAACCCCTGACGGCCGGCAGCGGCAATCTTTGACCCAGGAACCATCGTGAACATCGCATTGACCTTCACCAGCAATCGACCCGCCTCGGGTCGATCGCTCGTGCGCGTCGGGGCGTGCGGTGGTTTCGGCGGCATGCCGTCGATCCGACTGAATCAGCACCAGAGCCACGCGTATTCCACAAAAGCCGCAGGCAGCCTGCGCGTTGGAAAAGTCGAGGATCAGGTGCTACCGGGTGGAGGTTGCGCATAGGCGCATACCTTCCAAGCTCTCTCAGCAGAGGCCCGGACACCGAAAGGTTCCGGGCCTTTTTGTTTTGTTTGTTGTTGGCCGTGCCTGGCCATTCCGGGTGTGCCTTCACCACACCGCCAGAGCCCACCGCGTAGACGGTCTGGCGGGATGTGCAGGAATTGATCACTCCTGTGCAGCGACGTCGTACGGGGCAGCGCCCAGCGCTGTCCGTCGCGTGAGGACACAACCGGAATGGAAAGCAGGCGGGCAAGTTTCGATTCCCGTTTTTCGACCCGCGTTAGCTCAATGGATCAGAGCACTTGCTTACGAAGCAAGGGGTTGCACGTTCGAGTCGTGCACGTGGGGCCAGTTTTTTCTGTTTGCTGTCACATCAACCAAGGAGCCGTCATGCGCAAGCGCAACACCCCGATCCGGATGATCACCGTGCGTCCCGCACAGCCGCGCAAGCGCATGGTGCTGGCCCTGGCCCGCAGATTCGGCATCGTGACCGATGCTCGGCGTGCTTTGGAAGGTGCTGATGCATTGCCTGGTCGCGAGCCTCAGCTCGAGGGCCTCGATCTCGATCAGCGCGTGCGCGCAGTCGGCGAGTGGTAGCGGCTGCCTGACAGCAAGCAACTCATGTTTCGTGGTGCACGTAGCTCAATGGCAGAGCCGCGGGTTGTGGTCCCGCTGACGACGGTTCGATTCCGTTCGTGCACCCCATCGTTATCTGGATTTCATCCAACGTCGCCAAGACGACCATCGCCGCGAAAGGAGGCGATATATGCATCCTCACGTCCTGCAACTCGACATTCAGGGCACGCCGCAAGCCTGGACCTCGCTGGAGCAGGCGGTGTTGCACTACGCCACCGGCTCCGTGGCCTGGGAAGACGGTGACCTGCCGCTTGCCACCCTGCGCGGTGGCTTCAACGTGGCGCGCGGCATGCAGTCTCGCGTCGAGGTGGCACCGATCATCGCGCTGCGCGGGGCCTCGAAGATCAACCTCTTCGACGTGGTGCCGAGCGTTACCAAGAGAAAGCTCTTTCGCCGCGACCGCCACACCTGCGCTTACTGCGCAGGCGTGTTCCAGGAACGCGACCTGCAATGCGAGCATGTAATGCCTGAATCACGCGGCGGCCCTTGGACATGGACCAACCTCGTGAGTGCGTGCGCCGTCTGCAACAACCGCAAGGCCGCGCGCACACCGGAAGAAGCCGGCATGCCGCTGGTGTACCTGCCCTACGTGCCGAGCCGCTTCGAGAACTTTCTGCTCGAAGGCCGCAGCATTCGTGCGGATGTGCACGAGTGGTTGGCGAAGCGGTTGCCCAAGGGTTCGCGGCTGCACTAGGGGCTCTACCGTGATGCTCGTTTATGTCCGTGCCCATAAAAAAGCCCGCTGTCTTCGAGGCAGCGGGCTTTGGCTCATTCAGTGGCCGGGTCAGCGCCCGACACCGAAGAAGCGGTAGGCGACCAGTCCTGCGGCCGCGATTCCCCCCACGATGACAGCGATTACCTTGGCAGTGCGGCCGTTGCCGCGCCGCGAACGAGGCCAGTGGTCCGGTCCGATCAAGTCGATGGGTACCGTGGGTTTGCCTATGTCGGAAGCCTTTTCCATGGCAAGAAATATAGCCGACCCCCGAAGCCGCACGCCGTTGCCGGTTCATTTTGTGGTTCCCTGGCGTCGCTGTCGATTCAGGCTGCGAGCAGACAAAAAAATACCCGCATGAGCGGGTCTGAACGAGCTTTTGAGCTTCGAGTTTGTTTCCCCTGTCTTGATGTTCTTGTGATGCGTGACAGCCATTGCAAGATGCCATGTCGCACAGGGAGCTTTTGCAGGTCGTGCCCCTCCGCGGCGTAATAAGTCGACAAATATGTGGAATATTTCCTCATGAACAGAAAAATCGTTCTCGAAAGTTTGGCCAAGGCACTCGCTAGCTGGGTTCGCAACGCTTCGGCGGCGCAGCTCTGGCAGGTGCATCAATCCGGTGGTTTGGGTGCTTCCATCGACGTGGACGAAGACATCCTCCGGGTTCGCGTTACCCTGGGCGGCCCGCGCAATGCGCTGTCGGAGCTTGGCAAGACCGACGGGCGCTTGCCGGTGACAGAGGCCTTTCTTGGCAGCAGAAACGCGGCTTGGGGCACGCCGCCACTGCAGGGCAGTCTCGCGCGTGAACAGTGGTTCCTGTCGAGCGAACTCGCCCAGGAGCACGCACGCCAGTACCTCGCCGCTGAGATCGGTGAGCACCAGGAGGCGCTCATGCGCTTTGTCGATGACTGGGCTGCCGGGCGAGGCGCCGCACCCTGAGCTTGCCGCTGCGCGGTGTCATTGCCCCTTCACTGCCCCTTCTTTGGGGCGCGAATCACATCGCCGGGATGTGAGCTTCCTCGACGCGCAGGCTGGTGAAGGCCCCTGTTCTTTGCGGCTGATGCGTCGGCTGCAGTACTCGTCCCAGTTCATAGCCGCGTCCGTAGACCGTGTGCAGGATGAAGCCGTTCTCCCTCGAGAGGGCAAGTTTGCGGCGGATGCCCGACATGCAGACATCAAGCACGCGGCTGTCCTTGCGCGTCACGCCGGTACCCCAGAGCAACGAAAGAATCCAGTCCCGCTCCAGCAACTGGCCGCTGTTGCGGAAGAGCAATAGCGCGAGTTCGAACTCGCGGGGCTTCAGTCGCACCTCCTGATCGTCATTCATGACCACGCGGTTGGGTCCGAGAAAACGATAGCGGTCGAACGCGAGATCGATGTTGCGCACAGGCGGAGCGGGCGACACCTCCATGCGGCGGACGAGGGTGCGTATGCGCCAGTCCAGATCGAGATCGCTGATTGGCCAGACGATGAAGTCGATGGCGTGATCCTTCGAAGCTTCTTCTCGTACCGCGACCAGTTCGTCGACCGGCATATGGCGCTGTGCTTCGTCGACGACCAGGAGTACGGGCACATGAAGCACCTTGCACATGGCAACGATTCCGGTCCATCCGCCCTCGTCCTGCAGCGTCAACAGGAGCAGGCTGAACTTCCTGCCGCTTCCCAGCGCCACCAGGAAGTCGGCACCGCGGTCGAATGTCGCGGATACATGTCCCATGGACCGGAGCTTTTCGCTCAGCATCACCGCCCGTACCTTGTCGCAGCCCACGAGTGCGATGGGCTTCATTTCCGTCAACTGGTTCATTGCCAGTTCCCCCTGTCAATAGTTTTCGATCGAGCCATGCCGGCGCGCTGTTCGCAGCGCCGGGTTTGTATCGACCGCTCCAGAAGAGCGGTCGACGGCTTGAATCTCCACTTTTCAGCGCGTTCGGAAAAGGTTGGGGCGAGACAGGAATGGGTTCGGTTCGGCCAAACGCACAGACTTGTTCAGCAAGGTCTGTGCGTTTGTGAAGAAAGTCCTGCTTGGTGGCAGCAGGTGCGCATGCGGCGAGGCACGCAAGAACACACCTGACGCACCCGCGTCGACGCAGTGAGCCAAGATGGCCGACGGGCGTTGCCGCTAGGACGCGGGCACGAGTTGGACGTCTTGCGCGGGATCCTGGTGAAGGATCATTGCCCAGGTCAATTCGAAGCCCATCAACGCTTTGTCCGATACAGGACTTGCTTCAAGATGAGCCTGAGAAAACTGCCGCTGTTGCACAAGTTCTTGTGCGAGCAGGCTGGGCTGGGGGTGGGTTTTGATGAGCGCTCTGAGAGCTGCCGTCAGCGCCATCTCTGTTCCGAGAAGGTTTGCAGCTGAAGCGGTGGTCGTTGCCTCTTCCGGTGTGGCCATTTTGTCCTGCCCTTGCGGGCTCCGTGTTGAGGACTTATGACTGTACTCCAAGAGCACGCCCAAGTAGTGCAGCTGCTTCGCGACTGCTATGCAGTGCTGGCTGGCAGCGCATGCGCACCAACGAAAAAGCCCGCACAAGGCGGGCTTCGGGAATGTGGTCGTGAACTCTTACGCGGTCCACGCTACGGCAAATTCTTTTGCATGAAGTCATTTTTGTTTTCTTCGTCGTAGTGACTTCGACGCGCTGGTATGGGGTTCAGCTTGCCCCGGAGGACAGCGCTCAGAACCATTGAGCGTTGCGGGATTGTACTCGACCCCCAGCCTTTGATCAGGGTGGCAGGTACTTGGGCCATGGCGCTGAACCTCGCAGCAATCATCGCGTCGTCCGAGCAAGGGGTACTGCCGCCTTGGCTGATTGCGCGATCTCGATTTGAGGCCGCTGTTGTGTTGTGATGCGCGGCTTTTTCAGACAAGCTGGAAAAGAAAAAACCTCCCAGTCTTTCGACGGGAGGTTTCTCTGTTTGCGGAGCACGTTTCGCAATTGCAAAACAGTGCTTCTTAAGAAATAGCGCGAGAACCGCGCAGTTCCTAGTGTTGGTGGTGGGCCCTGAGTGACTCGAACACTCGACCTACGGATTAAGAGTCCGCTGCTCTACCAACTGAGCTAAGAGCCCTTGCTTTGAAAACATTTAGTGTTTTCTGGCAAGACCACGAGTATATCCCAGATTTTGATCTTGTCCAAAAAATTTGTGAGTTGCAGCGTTAGGATGCGCCACACCCGACGGACCACGTCCCTCAACCAGGAGAATTTCGATGACCGATGCGAGCACCACGTCCCATGTCTTGATCACCGGCGCGGCTGGCGCGCTGGGCCGCGCAGTGGCCCAGCATTTCCTTGACCAAGGCGCGCGCCTTGCGTTGGTCGACCATCACGCAGACCGGCTCGCCGAAGTCTTTCCGGGCCTCGACAACTCGCGGCACCTGCTGCTCGCGGGCGACGTGACCTCGGCATCCGGCATGGCCGGTCTTGCCGCGCAGGCGCTCAAGTCCTTCGGGCAGATCGACGCGCTCGTGCACATCGCAGGTGGTTTCGAGATGGGTGAGGCCACGCATGCGCTCTCGCGCGAGAGCTGGGACCGGATGATGAATCTCAACGCATGGTCGTTCGTCGCGGTGACTCAGGCTGTGCTGCCTTCGATGATCGAGCGCCGCGCGGGCAGCGTCGTGGCCGTGACGGCGAAGGTCGCCGCACGTGGACTGCCGGCGATGGCCGCGTACATCGCTTCGAAGAGCGCGCTGCAGCGTCTGGTGGAAGCCATGGCGGCGGAAGCGGCACCGCACGGCGTGAGCGTGAACAGCGTGGCGCCGAGCGTGCTCGACACGCCCGCGAACCGCCAGGCGATGCCCGACGCCAATCCGGCCGAGTGGGTGTCGACCTCGGTCGCCGCGCAGACCATCGGCTTTCTCGCTTCGCCGGCGGCCGCCGCGCTGCACGGCCAGCACCTGACGCTCGACACCTGAGCCGCAAAAGGAAAAGGCCCTGGCGGATGCCAAGGCCTTTTTCGGTGTCGGTTGGTGGAGAGGAGGAGGATCGAACTCCCGACCTCCGCATTGCGAACGCGGCGCTCTCCCAGCTGAGCTACCCCCCCAACGCAGGCCAAATTTTAACCAGAACCACGGTTTTGGGCCATTGCGCCGTGCCAAGATTCGCGCCTTTCGAAGCACTGAGAAAAGAACCGCATGGCCTCGTACGAACCCGCCTGGCTGGAAGGCATGTACAACAATCTTGCGCGGGTGAAAGACCACCCCGCGTACTTCCAGCGCTGGGCGCGCGACTCCGCCGCCGCGCGCGACACCTTGCCCGCCCGGATCGACATTCCCTACGGCAGCGGCACGAACGAAACGCTCGACGTCTTCCCGGCACCCGTGCCCGACGCGCCCGTGCTGGTCTTCATCCACGGTGGCTACTGGCGCGCCATGGACAAGAAGGACCACTCTTTCATCGCCCCGGCGTTCAACGACCGCGGCATATGCGTGGTCCAGCCCAACTACGCGCTGTGCCCCGGCACGCCCGAGCAGCCCGTGACCGTGCCCGGCATCCTGATGCAGATGGTGCGCGCGCTCGAATGGACGTGGCGCCATGTCGCGGCCCATGGCGGCGACCCCTCGCGCATCACGGTGGCGGGGCACTCGGCCGGCGGCCACATGGCGGCGGCTTTGCTGTCATGCGACTGGAAAGCGGTCGCGCCCGATCTGCCCGCCCAACTGGTGCGCAACGCGCTGTCGATTTCCGGCCTCTACGACCTGCGTCCGCTGCAGCACACGCCTTTCCTGATGAACACGCTGAAGCTGACCGATGCCGACGCCCTGCGCGCCAGCCCGGCGCTGTGGCCCGCGCCGAAGCGCGGCCAGCTCTACGCAGTGGCCGGCGGCGATGAGAGCGAGGAGTTCATCCGCCACAACGCGATGATCCGCGAGGCGTGGGGCCGCAACACCGTGCCGGTGTGCGAGGTGCTGCCGGGCCTCAACCACTTCGGCGTGGTCGATGCGCTTGCGGACCCGGCCCACGCATTGCACCGACACGCGGTGCACTTGCTCGAAGCCTGAACGGCGCGGCGGCAGCGCAGGGCAGGGCGCTTACATCAGCAGGTGTTCGCCCGCGTTGTCGCCGCCCAGCGTGACGTAGTTGACCTTGCGGATGTCCATCAGCGTGCGGCCGCCCGCATAGCTTATCGAGCTCTGCACGTCCTGCTCCATCTCGACCAGCGTGTCGGCCAGCTTGCCCTTGATCGGCTCGAGGATGCGCTTGCCTTCCACGTGCTTGTATTCGCCCTTGTTGAAGTCGCTGGCGGAGCCGTAGTACTCCTTGAACAGCGCGCCATCGACCTCGACCGTCTTGCCCGGCGATTCTTCGTGGCCCGCGAACAGCGAGCCGATCATCACCATCGAGGCGCCGAAGCGCACGCTCTTGGCAATGTCTCCGTGGTCGCGGATGCCGCCGTCGGCAATGATCGGCTTGGTCGCCACGCGCGCGCACCACTTGAGCGCCGACAGCTGCCAGCCGCCGGTGCCGAAGCCGGTCTTGAGCTTGGTGATGCAGACCTTGCCCGGGCCGATGCCGACCTTGGTTGCGTCCGCGCCCCAGTTCTCGAGGTCGATCACCGCTTCGGGCGTGCCGACGTTGCCGGCAATCACGAAGGCCTTCGGCAGCTTCTGCTTCAGGTAGCCGATCATGTTCTTCACGCTGTCGGCATGGCCATGCGCGATGTCGATGGTGATGTATTCGGGCGTCAGGCCCTCGGCCACGAGCTGGTCGACGGTGTCGTAGTCGGGCTTTTTCACGCCGAGCGAGATTGAGGCGAACACGCCCTTGCCCTGCATGTCCTTGACGAACTTGAGGTTGTCGAGGTCGAAGCGGTGCATCACGTAGAAGTAGCCGTTCTGCGCCAGCCACAGGCAGATCGACTCGTCGACCACCGTCTTCATGTTGGCGGGCACCACCGGCAGGCGGAAGCTGCGCTCGCCCAGCTTCACGCTGGCGTCGCATTCGGAGCGGCTCTCCACGCGGCACTTGCGCGGGAGCAGAAGAATGTTGTCGTAGTCGAAGATTTGCATGGCCAGGCTCCAGAAAGGAATCGTTGAAGGGAACGAAAGAGCGCTTGGTCCGGCCGGTTTTCGCAGTGCGTTCAGCAAAGAAAACGCCCACAAAAAACCGGGCGCAAGAAACTTGGGCCCGGTGATTGATTTTACGCGGTCTTGCGAAGCCGGGTCTTCCGCCTCTTCGTATAACCGGCATACGCAGTGGTTTCTACAATCGGAGGATGTTGTTTAATGATCCTGCGGCTGACGCCCACTCCCCGAATCCTTCGGACCTGCCGCTGCTCAAGAACCTGAACGCGGAGCAACTGGCCGCGGTCACGTTGCCCGCAGGCAACGCGCTGATCCTCGCGGGCGCCGGTTCCGGCAAGACCCGCGTGCTGACCACGCGCATCGCATGGCTGCTCCAGACCGGGCAGGTGTCGGCCGGCGGCATCCTCGCCGTGACCTTCACCAACAAGGCCGCCAAGGAAATGATGACGCGGCTGACGGCCATCCTGCCCGTCAACGTGCGCGGCATGTGGATCGGCACCTTCCACGGCCTGTGCAACCGCCTGCTGCGCGCGCACTGGAAGCTGGCCAACCTGCCGTCCACCTTCCAGATCCTCGACACGCAAGACCAGCTTTCGGCCATCAAGCGGCTGATGAAGCAGTTCAACGTCGACGACGAGCGCTTCCCCGCCAAGCAGACCCAGTGGTTCATTGCCGGCGCCAAGGAAGACGGCCTGCGCCCCGGCGACGTCGAGGTGCGCAGCGACGACGACCGCAAGAAGGTCGAGCTCTACCAGCTGTATGAAGAGCAGTGCCAGCGCGAAGGCGTGGTCGACTTCGGCGAGCTCATGCTGCGCAGCTACGAACTGCTGCGCGACAACGACCCGGTGCGGGAGCACTACCAGCGGCGCTTCCGCCACATCCTGATCGACGAGTTCCAGGACACCAACCGCCTGCAGTACGCGTGGATCAAGATGCTCTCCGGCAACACCGTCGGCGGCCAGTTCGAGCCCGGGCGCGACAACAGCGTGATTGCCGTGGGCGACGACGACCAGAGCATCTATGCGTTCCGCGGCGCGCGCGTGGGCAACATGACCGACTTCGTGCGCGAATTCGACGTGCGCCACCAGATCAAGCTGGAGCAGAACTACCGCAGCTACAGCAACATCCTCGATTCGGCCAACGAGCTCATCAGCCACAACAAGAAGCGCCTGGGCAAGAACCTGCGCACCGACCAGGGCCCCGGCGAACCGGTGCGCGTGTACGAGTCGACCACCGACCTGGCCGAGGCGCAGTGGATGGTGGAAGAAATGCGCCAGCTCGCGCGCGATGGCTTCGATCGCAAGGAGATGGCCGTGCTCTACCGCAGCAATGCGCAGAGCCGGGTGATCGAAACCGCGCTCTTCAATGCGTCCGTGCCGTACCGCGTGTACGGCGGCCTGCGCTTCTTCGAGCGCGCGGAAATCAAGCATGCGCTGGCCTACCTGCGGCTGCTCGAGAACAAGGACGACGACACCAGCTTCCTGCGCGTCGTGAACTTCCCGCCGCGCGGCATCGGTGCGCGCACGCTCGAAACCCTGCAGGACGCGGCCCGCGCGGCCGGCCGTTCGCTGCACGACGCGGTGAGCGTGGTCGGCGGCAAGGCGGGCGCCAACCTCACCGGCTTCGTCGCCAAGATCGACGTGCTGCGCGAGCAGACGCAGGGCGTGAGCCTGCGCGAGATCATCGAGCTGGTGCTCGACCACAGCGGCCTCGTCGAGCACTACAAGGCCGACCGCGAAGGCGCCGACCGCATCGAGAACCTGGAGGAACTGGTGAACGCGGCCGAGAGCTTCGTCACGCAGGAGGGCTTCGGCCGCGACGCGGTGGCGCTGCCGGTCGACGAACTGCGCCAGTCGCCCGCGAGCCAGGGCATCGACCTGGCGCGCCCGGTGATCGACGAGCCGCTCGCGCCCGACGCGGAGACCGGCGAAACGCTGAGCCCGCTGGCCGCGTTCCTCACGCATGCAGCGCTGGAGTCGGGCGACAACCAGGCGCAGGCCGGGCAGGACGCGGTGCAGCTGATGACCGTGCACGCCGCCAAGGGCCTGGAGTTCGACTGCGTGTTCATCACCGGCATGGAAGAGGGCCTGTTCCCGCACGAGAACTCGATGAGCGACTTCGAGAGCCTCGAGGAAGAGCGCCGCCTGATGTACGTGGCGATCACCCGTGCCCGCAAGCGCCTGTACCTGAGCCATTCGCAGACCCGCATGCTGCACGGCCAGACCCGCTACAACGTCAAGAGCCGGTTCTTCGAGGAGCTGCCCGAGGGCGCGCTCAAGTGGCTCACGCCCAAGAACCAGGGTTTCGGCGGCGGCACTTCGGCCTTCGGATACGGCGGCGGCTACGGCAGCACGCGTGGCGGGGGAGGCGGCGGTGGCGGCTACGGCGCCAACAGCTACGGCGGCAGCCGCGACAAGGACACCTTCGCCAGCCCGCCGGTGCCGCCGCAGAAGACGGCGCCTTCGCACGGACTGCGCTCGGGCATGCAGGTGTTCCACAACAAGTTCGGCGAAGGCACGGTGACGGCCCTCGAAGGCACCGGCGACGACGCGCGGGCGCAGGTCAAGTTCGCGCGGCACGGCGTCAAGTGGCTGGCCTTGTCGGTGGCCAAGCTCACGCCAATCTGAGCTTGCTACTAAAGCTATAGCTAACAACCCAGGCTGCTCGCGGCGCCGTGCGGCCCCGCCTGCTGAACCGCCGTAAACTCCGCACTCGCCAAACAAGGGGAGTCAGGATGTGGTTCATAGGCATCATTGCCGGCCTGTTCATAGGGGCGCTGTTCGAATCGGTGCCCGTGGCGTTGGTGCTCGCGGTGGCTGGTGCGTTCCTGTTGCCGCGGTTGCTCGGCAAGAAGAAGGTCCCGCCGCATCGCACCGAAGCTGAACGCATCCCGGGCCAGGCTCCCGCGGACCCTGTGGCCGCCGACGGTGGCATGGTGAAGCTTCAGCGGCGCGTGATGGAACTCGAACAGCGGGTCGCCACGCTCGAGCGGCGGCTGACGCAGGGCGCGGGCGACAGTGCGGTGCAAGCCTCCGAGCTGCCTGCGGTGCCCGAAGTCGCGCTGGCCGAAGTTCCGTTGCCGCCCGCCCAGCCGCTGGAGGTGCAACGGCCGCAAGTCGCCGTCGTGCAGGTGCCTGGGCCGGAGGTCGCACCCCAGCCCGCCGCTCCTGAAGCTCCGACTCCCAAGCCCCCGGTAGCCGCACCCGTGCGCCGCCCGCCGCCGCCACCTCCGGTCCCGCTGCGCGATCGTCTCCCCGCGCCCATCGCCAACCTGATCTTCGGCGGCAACATGCTCGTCAAGCTCGGCGTGCTGATCCTGTTCCTTGGCCTGGCTTTCCTGCTGCGCTACACGGCCGAACGCGTGACCGTGCCGATCGAATTGCGCTACGCGGCGGTGGCGCTGGTCGGCGCCGGCCTGCTGGTGCTGGGCTGGCTGCTGCGCAACAAGCGCGCGGGCTATGCGCTGATCCTGCAGGGCGCGGGTATCGGTGTCTTCTATCTCACGACGCTCGCGGCCATGAAGCTCAGCGGGCTGCTGCCGGCCAGCGTCGGCTTCGCATTCCTTTTCGGCGTGGCGGTGCTGAGCGCGGCGCTGGCGGTGCTGCAGAACGCGCCGGTGCTGGCGATCGTCGCGGCGCTCGAGGGCTTCGCCGCGCCGGTGCTGGCGTCCACCGGGTCCAACCAGCCGGTGGGGCTCTTCACCTACCTGCTGGTGCTCGATGTCGGCATCGTGCTGATCGCGTGGTTCCGGGCCTGGCGCGTGCTCAACCTGATCGGCTTCGTCGGCACTTTCACGCTGGCGGCCGGCTGGGCGCACAAGTACTACACCGACGACCAGTACGCGACGGTGCAGCCCTTCCTGATCGTCTTCTTCCTGCTGTTCACCGCCATCGGCCTGCTGTTCGCGCGCCGCACGCTGTTCGACGCCCCGGTGCAGCCCGCCCAGCCGCTGGCCACCCGCGCGCTCGACACCCTGCGCCGCGCGGGCCGTGTCGACAGCTCGCTGGTGTTCGGTACGCCGATGGTCGCGTTCGGCATGCAGGTCCTGCTGATGCGTCCGTGGGAATACGGCGCCGCGTTCTCGGCGATGGCGCTCGCGGCCTTCTATCTCGTGCTGGGCCGGCTGGTGTTTGCCACGCAGCCCAAGGGGCTGGCTCTGCTCGCGGAGGCCTACGCCATCGTCGGCGTGATCTTCGGCACCCTCGCGATTCCGCTGGGCCTTGAAGGGCAGTGGACCGGCGCGGCCTGGGCGGTGGAAGCCGCTGGCATGTACTGGCTGGGCGCACGGCAGCAGCGGGTGTATGCGCGGGCCTTCTCGTTCGTGGTGTTCGCCGGCGCCGTGCTGAAGCTGTTGGAGGCCACCCGGCTCGACGCAGCACCGGGGCACCCCTTGCTCGACGGTTCGCTGATCGGCCCGGTGCTCGTGGCCGTGAGCGCGTTCGCGATGTGGGCCATCCACCGCCGCGTCCGGCTCGACGAGGGCAAGGGCGTGGAAGCCGTGGCCGGCGGCGCCCTGCCGTGGCTCGGCATGGCCGCGCTCACGCTGCTGCTGTGGCAGTGGTGGACGCCGCCGTGGGCGGCCGCTGCAACGGCGGTGCTCGCCTCGGTCACCTTTGCGGTGGCGATCCGCTTCGCGTTGTCGCCGCTCGCGCGGGTGAGCTTCGGCATGCAGGCGCTGGCGGTTGCGGGATTCATCGCGACGCTGCACCGCACCGGCGAAGTCGTCGACGGGCGCGTGCTCGAAAGCGGATGGCAGGGTGCCGTGGCGGCCACTGTCATCGCGCTCAGCGTGCTCGGCAGCGCCGCGTGGTCGATGCTGCAGGCGCATCGCGCCGCGTTGGCGCGCGGCGTGCAGCCGGTGTGGTCGACGGGCAATGTGGTCGGCGTGCTGGCCGGCGTGAGCCTGCTGCATCTGGCGATGCTGTTCCAGCTGAGCCTCGCGCAGGCCGCGCTGCTGTGGCCGCTCACCGCCACGGCGGTGCTGTGGGTTGCGCTGCGCATGGCGCATTTCCCGCTCGCCGCGCTGGCCGGGGTGCTGCAGGTGATCAGCGCTCTCGCATTCGGCGCGACCCAGTCGGCCGGGCTCGATGCAGCCGGCGCACCGGCCTTCGCCAGCCTGCGTTTCTGGACGCCCGTGGTGCTCGGCCTGGCCGCACTGCTGGCAGGCGACTGGCTGCGCGACGAAGCGCGGCCTCGCGCGAGCGAGCCTGCCGGCTCGGCGCGGCAGCGCTGGGCCAATGCGTGGTGCGCCATCCCTGTGGTGCTTTGGACGCCGGTGGTCTGGGGCCTCGGCTGGTGGCTGTTCGGCATGCTGGACGAAAGCGTTCGCGTGCTGGATCGCCACGGGTTGTCGGTCTACGTGCCGGCGGCTGCGACGGCCGTGGCGCTCGTCACCTCCGCGCTGGCGGCGCTGGTCGCGCATCGCCGCGATTGGCAGCAGTTGGGCAGGGCGACCATCGCCACCTTGCCGGGCTTCGGCCTGATCGCGGCCTTTTGCATCGTGGGCGGGCCGACGCTGTTCTACGTGCCGTCGAGCACGCTGGGCTGGATCGCCTGGCCCCTTGCGCTCGCCTGGCATCTGCGCTTGCTGCGCGCGCAGAAGCAGTGGTTCGAGGCCTGGGTGCTGACGCCTTTCCATGTCGCCGGCTTCTGGCTCTTCCTGCTGCTGGCCGCGCGCGAATGCCAATGGCAGCTCGGCCGCGTCGGCGCCGAGTGGTCGAGCTGGCAACTGCTGGGCTGGGCGATCGTGCCGGCGCTGGTGCTGTGGGCGATGCGCTCGCGCGCGCTGCTGCAACGCTGGCCGCTGGCCGAATACCGCGGCGCCTACCTGGAGCTGGCCGCGACGCCGGTGGCCGCATACCTGCTCGCCTGGGTGTGGGTGACGAACGCCGTCAGCCCCGGCGATGCGGCGCCGCTGCCCTATGTGCCGCTGCTGAACCCGCTCGAACTCGCGCAATGGCTCATGCTGTTCGCGCTGGTGCTGTGGTGGCGTGCGCTGCCGACGGCGTCGTTCGCACGCGTGCAGCCGATGGTCGCGAAGGGCGCGGCCGGTTTCACCGGGCTTGCGCTGCTCACCGGCATGGTGCTGCGCACCTGTCACCACTACGCGGGCGTCGAATGGCGCTTCGATGCGCTCTATGCCTCATGGCTCACGCAGGCGGCGCTGTCCATCACCTGGGCCGTCTGCGGCGTGGTCGCGATGGTGCTCGGCCATTCGCGCCGGGTGCGCACCCTGTGGGTGGCTGGCGCGGCGCTGCTCGGCGTGGTGGTGCTGAAGCTGTTCTTCGTCGAACTGGCGGACCGAGGCGGTTTGTTCCGCATCGTGTCGTTCATCGCGGTGGGAGCCTTGCTCCTGCTGGTGGGGTATTTCGCGCCCGTGCCGCCGAAGCGGGAAGAGGCACAGGATGCGTCGGAGAAGTCGCCGACGGAAGGCGGGGTTGCATGAGCCGAGATCTTTGTTCCATGCGGGCGCTCCGCGCGGTCACCGCGCTCCTGGCCGTGACGGCTGGGAGCGCCGTCGCACAGCCGGCGACCACCGCGCCCATCACACTGCAAGGCCCCGGGCCTTACCACCGTCTCACGCTGCCGCTCTCCATCCATGGCCGCGCCGCCTATGCCGACTTGCGCGACCTGCGGGTGCGCAACGGCGCCGGCCATGCGGTGCCCTACGCATGGCTGCGCAGCGAAGCCGCGACACCGCGAATCGCCTCGCGGAACGTGCCGATCTTCGCGTTGCCCGGTGTCGATGCCAGCGCGGCATCCGGCGATGCGGCGCTCGCCTTCACGGTGCGCCCCGACGGCTCCCTGGCGCTTGAAGGCAAGGCCGCCAGCCGCAAGGTGGCCGACGCGGCCCAATGGCTCATCGACCTGAGCCGGGTCAAGGGCAGCCTGCTGCAGGCGCGCTTCGAGATCGCGCCCGACGCGCGCGGCCTGTTCGCTTTCCATCTGGAGGCCAGCGACGACCTGCGCCGCTGGCGCTCGGTGGGCGGTGAGGAGCAACTCGTGCGGCTGTCCCATGGCGGCCAGACCATCGAGCGCCTCGCGGTCGACCTGGGCAATTTGCGCACGCGCTTCCTGCGCTTGCGCTGGAGCGATCCGCAGCACGGCGTGGCGCTGACCGGCGTGGGCATCGACAGCGTGCAGGAGATCGAACCGGCCGCGCCGCTCGAATGGTCTGCTTCGCTGAAGCCCGAACGCTGCGCCGCCGACTACTGCGACTACCTGCCGCCGCGCGGCCTGCCGCTGCAGAGCCTGCGCATCGACCTCGCCGACATCAACACCTTGGCGCAGGTCGCGATTTCCGGGCTGTCCGATCCCGCGCCCACGTCATCGGCCGTACAGCCGCGACCGGTGCCGCTCAATCCGCTTTACGCGCTGCGGCATCGGCAGCGCCAGCCGGTGCAACGCTCGGCCCTGGCGGACGAAACCCCGCTGGTCGACACCGTGGTGTACCGGCTCGCGCAGGCCGGCGGCGAAGCGCGTTCCCCGGTGCTGGCGCTCGACGGAGCCGTGCACGCGCGGTTGCGGCTGCGTACCTCCGGCCCCATGAGCGTGCTGGGCGCCACGCCGCCGACCATTTCCGTGGGCGCGGTGCCGCGCACGCTGGTGTTCCTGGCTCAGGGAGCGGCGCCGTTCTCGCTGGCATGGCGCTCGGCGCCGGAAGCCGCGGGCACCGTGGAAGGCGCGGAGCCCGGTGCGCCGCTGGCGCTGTCCACGCTCATTCCCGGCTATGCGGCTGACAAGCCCGTTGCCGCCGACGGTGCCTCGGTCGCGCTGCCCCTGATGAGCGCTGCCGCCGCCGTGGCGCCGGCTGTCCAGGCGCAAACCGCTCCCATTCAGGCGTCGTTGCGCAAATGGTGGCTGTGGGGGGCTCTGGGTGCCGGCCTGCTGCTGCTGGCCGGCATGGCGTGGTCGCTGTTCGCGAGCCTGCGCAAGGCGAGGGAGCAGGCCGCGGGCGACTGATTTCAGTTGGGATCGAAGGTGTCGCGGAAGGTGAACCAGGTCGAGCTCAGCGACATCGCCGCAAGCACCAGCGCCGTGCCGATGATCAGGATGTTGCCCACCGCCAGCGCGGCGCCGCCGGCGCCCAGCGCGCCCACGCCGACCAGCACCGTTGCCACCAGCCCCATGCCGATGCCGGCAATCAGGAACACGCCGAACCACGCGATGCCGAACAGCGCATAGGCGCCGAAGTTGCGGAACAGCGCGACGATGCTGAAGAAAATGCTCTTCACCGGCTCCACGCGGTGCCAGTGAATCAGCGCCGGCGCGTGCCACATGGCCAGCGACAGCGGCAGGTTCAGGCACATCAGCAGCATGCGCGAGAGCTGGAAGTCGCTGCTGGCAATGATCTCGGGCGTCAGCGGATCGTCGAGCAGATAGGCCTTTGCGAGCTGCCCGCCGTCGACCAGCGCGGTCAACAGCACGGCCAGCACGAAGTAGATGGCTGAAATGACGCCCAGCACCAGCAGCGCGCGCCACTCGGCGCGCATGGCGGAAAACACCGCCACGAGCATTGCCGAACCCGTGGGGCGCCGTGCATCGCCCGCGCGGCCGGCGCCCTCGGCGTTGTCGGTGTATGCCACCGACGTGGCCACCATCAGGCCCAGCGTCATGAACGGCACCAGCGCCGGCGCGATGATGCTGCCGATCACCGGCAGGATCGACACCGTCGACATGATCGCCATCAGCAGGAAGAACAGCGAGATGAAGGCCAGCGGCTGCCGCCAGAAGGTCTTGAGTCCGAGGCGGACCCATTCGGCGCCGGTTCGCGCCGGCACGAGGTTGAGTTTCATGGGTGAGGGTCAGGCTGCCATGAGCGGCGCGAGCGCCTGGGCCATGGCATGCGGGTGGGTGGCGCGGTCGCGCAGCACGCGCTCGAAATGCGCGGGGTCGTGGGGCTTGAGCATGCTCGCCTCGCGCGGCAGGTGGAAGTCCCAGAGGCGGGAGATCCAGAAGCGCAGCGCGGCGGCGCGCAGCATCGCGGGCAGCAGCGCGCGCTCGGCCGCGTTCAGCGGGCGCACGGTTTCGTAGGCGGACAGCAGGGCCTCGGAACGCTCGGCGTCGTGCCGGCCGCTCGGCAGGTCGATGGCCCAGTCGTTCAGGCACACGGCCAGGTCGAACAGCCAGGTGTCGGTGCCGGCGAAATAGAAGTCGAACACGCCGGTCAGGCGGGGCGGGGCGCGATCGTCGTTGTCGCCGGTTGCGAACATGACGTTGTCCCGGAACATGTCGGCATGCACAGGCCCGCGCGGCAGCGCCGCATAGGCCGACGATTCGGCGACGTGGTTCTGGTAGGCCAGCTCGGCGCGCAGCAGCGTCGCCTGCGATTCCTCGATATACGGCAGCACCACCGGCACGGTCTCGTTCCACCAGGGAAGGCCGCGCAGGTTGGGCTGGATGCGGGGGTAGTCGCGGCCCGCGAGGTGCATGCGCGCGAGCATCGCGCCGAGTTCGGCGCAGTGGGCGGGGCCGGGCGCCAGCTCGCTGCGGCCGGAAAGCTTCTGGACCACCGCGGCCGGCTTTCCTGCGACGGTGTGCAGCAGGTCGCATGCGGCTTCAGCGGTGCCTGCGGCGGGGGACGGCCCCTTCCTGGCGGCCTTCTCGGGCGCTGGCGGCTCGGCCACGGGCGCGGGCACCGGCAGGCCGGCGCTCGCCAGGTGCTTCATCAGGCAGAGGTAGTAGGGGAGCTGCTCGGCGCTCAGCCGCTCGAACAGCGTGAGCACGAACTCGCCGGACTCGGTGGTCGCGAAGTAGTTGGTGTTCTCGATGCCGCCCTCGATGCCGCACAGCTCGCGCAGCGGGCCCAGGCCCAGGCGTCGGACGAGCGCGTCTGCCTCGCCGAAATCGACTTCGGTAAAAACTGCCATGACGGGGCTCAGCGCCGCGTTGCGCTTGCTGCTGCGGAAACGGAGAGGCGCACGGTCATCAGAACTTCATCACGTTCCAGACGCGGGGGCCATTGGCGCCCGTTTCCGTGGAGCCCTGGCGACCGGTGGCCGCGTCGGCCGGGAGCACTTCGTAGCCGGGCATGTTCGACTTGGGCTTGACGTTGATGCTCTGCGTGCGGCCGCCGTAGCGGACTTCGTCGACGGTGGCGGCGCTGTCCTCGGTGTGCAGGTTCTCCACCTTCTGGTTGCGTCGGCCTTCGGCGGCCTGCTCCTGATTTTGTAGCGGATCGCCCGGCGGTGCGGCAGCCGGCGCGGGCGCAGGCTGCTGCGCGTGCACGGTGGCGGCAAACGGGGTTGCGAAAGCCAGCGCCAGCAGGATGCGGCGGGCGACCAGGAGTGTGGAGCTAGGCATGCACTGATTGTAGGCGTGCGCCTGCACGGGGGTGTCGGTTTGCACCTCGTTCCGGTGTGGTTCCGCAGGCCAGTGCGGGCACGGCAAAATGACCCGATGACCGACAAGAAAACGCTGCTGCTCGTGGATGGCTCGAGCTACCTCTACCGTGCCTTCCATGCCATGCCCGACCTTCGGGCCGTGCCCGGCGACCCGAAGAGCCCGGCCACCGGCGCCATCCGGGGAATGATCAACATGATGACCGCGCTGCGCCGCGAGGTCCGCGCCGACTACGCGGCCTGCATCTTCGACGCGCCCGGCAAGACTTTCCGCGACGACTGGTACCCCGAATACAAGGCCAACCGCTCGCCCATGCCCGACGACTTGCGCAGCCAGATCGACCCCATCCACGAGGTGGTCAGGCTGCTCGGCTGGCCCGTGCTCAGCGTGCCCGACGTGGAGGCCGACGACGTGATCGGCACGCTCGCCAAGATCGCCGCCGCGCAGGGCATCGAGGTGATCGTCTCCAGCGGCGACAAGGACCTGAGCCAGCTGGTCGACGAGCACATCACCATCATCGACACCATGAACGGCAAGAAGCGCGACGTGGCCGGCGTGACGGCCGAGTTCGGCGTGCCGCCGCACTTGATGGTCGACTACCAGACGCTGGTGGGCGACTCCGTCGACAACGTGCCCGGCGTGCCCAAGGTCGGTCCCAAGACGGCGGCCAAGTGGCTGCTGGAATACGGCTCGCTCGACGCGCTGGTCGAACGCGCCGCTGAAGTGAAGGGCGCCGCCGGCGAAAACCTCCGCGGCGCGCTCGACAAGCTGCCGCTGAGCAAGCGCCTGGTCACGATCCGCACCGACTGCGACCTCGACGGCCACGTCGCCGGGCTGCCGTCGCTCGAAAGCCTGCCGGTCGGCGCGCCGCAGACGGCCGAGCTCAAGCCCTTCTACGAGAAGTTCGGCTTCAAGAGCCTTGTGAAGACGCTCGAGGCGCAGGAAGTGCCGCCCGAGCTGATCGAGGAAAGCATCAAGAAGAAGAAAGCCGGCGCCAAGGCCGGCAAGGACCAGGGCGGCCTGTTCGACGAGCCCGCCGACATGTCGGCGCTGGAGGCGGCGGCTCCCGCGAGCAATCTCAAGTACGACACCGTCATGACCTGGGAGCAGTTCGATGCGTGGCTTGCCAGGCTGGAGGCATCGGAGCTGGCCGCCATCGACACCGAGACCACCTCGCTCGACGAGATGGTCGCGCAGATCGTCGGCGTGAGCTTCAGCGTCACGCCCGGCGAGGCGGCCTACATTCCGCTCGCGCACAACTATCCCGACGCGCCCCAGCAGCTGCCCATCGACGAAGTGCTCGCCAGGCTCAAGCCCTGGCTGGAGAACGGCGACAAGAAGAAGCTCGGCCAGCACATCAAGTACGACCGCCACGTGTTCGCCAACCATGGCATCGAGGTGCAGGGCTATGCGCACGACACCATGCTGCAGAGCTACGTGCTCGAAGTGCACAAGCCGCACGGCCTGTCGAGCCTGGCCGAGCGCCACCTGGGCCGCAGCGGCATCTCGTACGAAGACCTGTGCGGCAAGGGTGCGCACCAGATCCCGTTCAGCCAGGTCGACATCGCCAAGGCTGCCGAATACTCGTGCGAGGACAGTGACCAGACGCTCGACGTCCACAACACCCTCTGGCCCCAGCTGGAGCGCGACGAAAAGCTGCGCTTCATCTACCAGCTCGAAATGGATTCGAGCGAGGCGCTCTACCGCATCGAGCGCAACGGCGTGCTGATCGACGCGCCCACGCTGGCCTCGCAGAGCCACGAACTCGGCACGCGCATCATGGCGCTCGAGCAGGAGGCCTACGACATCGCCGGGCAGCCTTTCAACCTCGGCTCGCCCAAGCAGATCGGCGAGATCTTCTTCACCAAGCTGGGCCTGCCCGTGATCAAGAAGACGCCGAGCGGCGCGCCCAGCACCGACGAGGAAGTGCTCGAGAAACTGGCCGAGGACTACCCGCTGCCCGCCAAGATCCTCGAGCACCGAGGCCTGTCGAAGCTCAAGGGCACCTACACCGACAAGCTGGGACAGCTCGCCAATCCGCGCACCGGCCGCGTGCACACGCACTATGCGCAGGCCGTGGCCGTCACCGGGCGCCTGAGCAGCAACGACCCCAACCTGCAGAATATCCCGATCCGCACGCCCGAAGGCCGCCGCGTGCGCGAGGCTTTCGTGGCGCCCGCCGGCAGCGTGATCGCCAGCGCCGACTACTCGCAGATCGAGCTGCGCATCATGGCCCACATCAGCGGCGACGAGTCGCTGCTGCGCGCGTTCACCGAAGGCATCGACGTGCACCGCGCCACGGCGGCCGAGGTGTTCGGCTCCACGCCGGGCGAGGTGTCGAGCGAGCAGCGCCGCTATGCCAAGGTCATCAACTTCGGGCTGATCTACGGCATGAGCAGCTTCGGGCTGGCCAGGAACCTCGGCATCGAGACCAAGGCCGCGGCGTCCTACATCGAACGCTACTTCGCGCGCTACCCGGGCGTGAAGGCCTACATGGACGAGACCAAGGCGCTGGCCAAGGAGCAGGGCTACGTGGAGACCGTGTTCGGCCGGCGCCTGTACCTGCCCGAGATCAACTCGCCCAACGGCCCGCGCCGCGGCGGCGCCGAGCGCGCGGCCATCAACGCGCCGATGCAGGGCACGGCGGCCGACCTCATCAAGCTCAGCATGGTGAAGGTACAGAACGTGCTTGACGAAGAGAAGCGCGGCACGAAGATGATCATGCAGGTGCACGACGAACTGGTGTTCGAAGTGCCCGAGGCAGAGGTCGAATGGGTGCGCACGGAAATCCCGCGCATCATGGCCGGCGTTGCCGCGCTGAAGGTGCCGCTGCTCGCCGAGATCGGCGTCGGCCCCAACTGGGACAAGGCGCATTGAAAACCACGCTCGAACACGAGACGAAAGAAAAAACCTCCCCAATGAAATTCCCGCATCGCAAGTTCCTGCACACCGCCGTCTTTGCCGTCTGCGCCGCCACGCTCGGCACCGCCTTCGCCGCGCCGGACGCCCGCATCGCTGCGCTCGCCGCCAAGGAAAAGCCGGCGCTGCTCGAGACGCTGAAAGACCTGGTCTCCATCGAGTCGGGCAGCCGCGACCTCGAAGGGCTCGAGAAAATCTCGAACCTCATCGCCGACAGGTTCAAGGCGCTGGGCGGCGAGGTCGAACTGATCGACCCCAGCGCCGAGGCCTACCGCATGGAAGACACGCCCGAGAAGATGGGCCGCGTGGTGCGCGCCACCTTCAAGGGCACCGGCAAGAAGAAGATCCTGCTGATCGCGCACATGGACACGGTCTACACCATCGGCATGCTCAACAAGCAGCCGTTCCGCGTCGAGGGCGACAAGGCCTACGGCCTGGGCATCGCCGACGACAAGCAGGGCATTGCCGTCATCACGCACATCGTGTCGATGCTGCAGGCGATGAAGTTCAAGGAATACGGCACGCTCACCGTGCTGATCAACGGCGACGAGGAAATCAGCTCGCCGGGCGCCCGTGCGCTCATCACGCGCATGGGCGCGGAGCACGACGCGGTCATGTCCTTCGAGGGCGCCTACGTCAAGGAAGACAAGCTCTCGCTTGCGACGGCCGGCATTGCCTCGGTCACGCTGCATGTCACGGGCAAGGCCTCGCACGCGGGCTCCGCGCCCGAGCTGGGCGTGAACGCGCTTTACGAGCTGTCGCACCAGATCCTGCAGATGCGCGACCTGTCCGACCCGGCCACGGGCCTCAAGATGAACTGGACCATCTCGAAGTCGGGCAGCAACCGCAACGTGATTCCGGCCAGCGCCACCGCCGGCGCCGACGTGCGCGTGCTCAAGGTCAGCGACTACGACCGCATCGAGCAGCAGGTGAACGAGCGCGTGAAGAAGCAGCTGATTCCCGAAGCCAAGGTCCAGCTGAATTTCGAACGCCGCCGTCCGCCGCTGGAAGCCACGGACGCCTCGCGCGCCATGGCCCGCCATGCGCAGCAGATCTACAAGGACGAGCTCGGCCTGCCGCTGGGCGCGGACGACAAGGCCGCCGGCGGCGGCACCGACGCGGCCTTCGCGGCGCTGAAGACCAAGGCGCCCGTCATCGAGCGCTTCGGCCTGCAGGGCTTCGGCGCGCACTCGGCCGATGCAGAGTACGTGCTGGTCGACTCCATCGAGCCGCGCCTGTACTTGGGCACGCGCATGGTGATGGACATCGCCCGCAGCAAAACAGCTAACGGCAACTGACGACCCGACCGCCGCCCGCGATGCGCCTGCGCCACATCGAAGTCTTCAACGCGATCATGCTCACCGGCAGCGTGAGCGCGGCGGCGCGGCTCATCAACATCACGCAGCCGGCGGTCAGCCGCACCTTGCAGCATGCGGAACTGCAGCTGGGCTTTCCGCTGTTCCAGCGCGCCAAGGGGCGGCTGACGCCGACCACCGAGGCGCTCACGCTGTATCCGCACATCGAGCGGCTGTTCGCGCAGCTCGACGAGGTGCAGCGGCTTGCCGCCAACCTGCGCACGGCCGGCGACTCGGGCGAGCTGCGCATCCTGAGCGTGCTGGCGCTGAGCTACGAGATCCTGCCGCGCGCGCTCAAGGCCTTTCGCGAGCAGTACCCGGGCTATGCGATCACGGTCGAGTCGCTGCACTCGCCGCAGATCATGTCGGCGCTGCTGCTGCAGGAGGCCGACGTGGGCTTTGCGTTCAGCCCGGCGGTGCATCCTTCGCTCACGCAGGAGTCGCTGGCCGACAGCCGCATGGTGTGCATCGCGCCCAAGGGCATGCTGCCGCGCGCGCTGCTGCGCAACGGCTCGGTGGCGCTGCACGACCTGGTCGACCGGCCGGTGATCGGCCTGGACAGCCGCGACCCCGTCGGCACCAGCCTGAGCCAGGCCTGCCGGCAGGCCGGCGTGGGCTTCCAGCAGGCGGTGGTGACGGTGCAGACCTACCACGCGGCGCTGGCCATGGCGCATCACGGCATCGGCATTGCGCTGATCGACGGCTGCACCGCGCGCTCGGCCGACCGCGAGAAGGTCGACGTGCTCACGCTGGAGCCGCACATCCCGGTGCCGATCAGAGCCCTGCGCTTCGCGGGGCGGCCCGATTCGGTGGTGGTGCGCGGCATCACGCGCTGCATGCAGCAGGCGCTGCAGGACGCCGTCTAGCGCGCTGTTCCGTTCGTGCCGGTCAATCCGCCAGCGCCCGCGCGATCCGCTGCGCGGAACCGAAGGCCAGCGTGAACCCCAGCGCGCCGTGGCCGGTATTGAACAGCATGTTCGACGGCGCGCTATCCAGCCGGCCGATGATCGGCAGGCCCGTCGGCGTGGCGGGGCGCATGCCGGTCCAGGGGTGCAATGCTTCGAAGCGGCTCGCGTGCGGGAAGAGGGCGCGTGTCGCGGCCTCCAGCGTCTCGATGCGCGTGGCCGGAATGCGCGCGTCATGCCCCACCAGCTCGGCCATGCCCGCCACGCGCAGGCGCGAGCCGATGCGCGCGAACACCACCTTGCGTGCGCTGTCCGTCACGTTCACGCGCGGCGCCGCGCCGGGTGCGGGGTCGACATCGACCGTGATGCTGTAGCCCTTGAGCGGATACACCGGCAGGTAGGCACCGAGCAGGCGGCCCAGCCTGTGCGAGGCGGTGCCCAGCGCCATCACGAAGGCTTCGGCCTCCACGTCGCCATTGCCGGTGCGCACGGCGGCGATGCGCTCGCCGTTGCGCGCGAAGCCGTGCACGTCGGTGCCGAGCATGAAGCGCACGCCGCGTGCGCTCAAGGCGCGCATCAGCTCGGCGCATACCTTGAGGCAGTCTGCGGCGCACTCGCTCGGCGTGTAGACAGCGCCAGCCATGCGCGCCCGATAGCCTGCCAGGGCGGGTTCGATGGCGACGCACTCGTCGGGCGTCACCAGCCGCTGTTCGCTGCCCATGGCGCGCTGCAGCTCCAGCTGCGCACGCGCGCCTGCCAGCGATGCCGCACTCGCATACAGCACCAGCTTGCCGGTGGCCGAGAAATCGCAGTCGGGCGAGATGTCGGCCCGCATCGCCTCGAAGCCCGCGCGGCTTTCGGCCGCCAGCGCCAGCAGCTGCGCCGTGGTGCGCTGCGAGGTTTGCGCGTTGCAGGCGGCCAGGAACGCCATGCCCCAGCGCCACTGCAGCGGATCGAGCTGCGGCCGCAGCTTGAGCGGCGAAGTGGGAGAGAGCAGCAGCTTGGGCAGCTGCTTCCAGATCGACGGGTCGGCCAGCGGCTGCACGTAGGAATAGCTGAGCTGCGCGCCGTTGCCGCCGCTGGCCCCGGCTCCCGGCGTCGCGCGATCGATCACCGTGACCTGGTGGCCCTGGCGTTCCAACTGCCAGGCCGTGGCCAGGCCCACGATGCCGGCACCGAGCACACACACATGCATTGGGACAACTTTCCGGGAGTGATGAAGAAAAAAGAAAGAGGCGCAACGCAGACTTTAGAGCCGCGCGCCGCCCGCCGCCCATGCAAATAGCACCCCGCCCCATAGCCAAAGTGCATGCCCGGCAGACCCCGTCTTGCACCCATAACCTTTGGGCATGGCCCGGGTTTCAATTGGAATTATTCGCCTGGGCCCGTCCTTCCTACACTGCCCTTCTGTTCAATCCAACCGAACGGAGCTCGAATGAAATCCTCTTCACTGATGGCTTCCATGGCCGCGGCGGTGCTCTTTGCCGGCACCGGCGCGCAAGCCGCCGACACGCTCGCCAAGATCGCCGAGTCCGGCAAGATCACGCTCGCCTACCGCGAGTCTTCGGTGCCTTTCAGCTACCTCGACGGCCCCGGCAAGCCGATCGGGTTTTCCGTCGAGCTTTCGAATGCCGTGGTCGAGGCGGTGAAGAAGAAACTGAACAAGCCCAACCTGCAAGTGGCGCTGATGCCCGTCACCTCGCAGAACCGCATTCCGCTGATCACCAACGGCACCATCGACCTGGAGTGCGGCTCCACCACCAACAACACCGCGCGCAGCAAGGACGTGGCCTTCGCCATCAATCATTTCTATACGGGCACGCGGCTGCTGGTGAAGAAGTCCTCGAAGATCAAGGACTACGCCGACCTTGCAAAGAAGACCGTGGCCAGCACCACCGGCACGACCAACGTGCTGGTCATGCGCAAGTACAACATCGAGAAGAACCTCGGCATGAACATCGTGCTGGGCAAGGACCACGCGGATTCGTTCCTGCTGCTGGAGAGCGACCGCGCCGTGGCCTTCGCGATGGACGACGTCCTGCTGTTCGGCCTGATCTCCAACGCGAAGACGCCTTCGGACTTCGAGGTGGTGGGCGAGTCGCTGCAGGTCGAGCCCTATGCCTGCATGCTGCCCAAGGACGACCCGGCGTTCAAGAAAGTGGTCGACGACACCTTCGCCGCCATGATGAAGAGCGGCGAATTCGAGAAGCTCTACGACAAATGGTTCATGCAGCCGATTCCGCCGAAGAACCTGCCGCTGAACCTGCCGATGAGCCCGCAGCTGAAGGAAAACCTGAAAGCCTTGAGCGACAAGCCAGCCATTTGAGTTCGCCCCCAGGCGGGGGCAATGCCAGCGGCCCGGCAGAGCCGGTTCCGCGACATTCCTGAAATAGAAAGAGATCATGGTTTCGACGAACGTTGTCGGCATTCTTGGGGGCATGGGCCCCGCGGCGGGCGCCGATTTCGTCCGGCTCTTCGTGCAGGCCTGCGCGCAGCAGATGCGCGCGCGCGGCGAGCCGGTGCGCGACCAGTCCTTTCCCGAACACTGGCTCGCGCAGGTGCCGGTGCCCGACCGCACCGACGCGCTGGCCTCCACCGAGCAGGGCGCGCACCAGCCGCTGGAGCCGATGCTGCAGGCGCTGGGCCGGCTGGCCGCGCTGGGCAGCCGGGCCGTGGCCATCGCCTGCAACACCGCGCACGCCTGGCATGCCAGCCTGCAGGAGCGCTTTCCGCAGGTCGAGCTGCTGCACATGGCGCGCGAGACCGCGCGGCAGCTGTCGGCGCAGGGCGCGAGCGGCGTGGCGCTGATGGCCACCGAGGGCACTTACCGCGTGCGCCTTTATGAGCAGGCGCTGGCCGACGTGGGGCTGCACTGCCACATCCCACTGGCGGAAGAGCGCCGGACCATCACGCGCGGCATCTTCGACGGCGTGAAGGCCGGCAACATGGCGCTGGCCGAGCAGTGCTTTTCCGAAGTTGCGCTGCGCCTGGCGGATCGCCACGGACCTGTGACCATCGTCATGGGCTGCACCGAAGTGCCGCTGGGCCTGCAGGGCTCGGCTGCCGTGGCCGGGCTCGACCTGATCGATCCGGCGCAGGTGCTTGCCGCCGCGCTGGCGCGCCGCGCCTACGGCATCGACCAACCCCACTGAAATTCCGGGCATGGAGGCCGCCGGCCGAATACCGCCTACATTGCGGCGGTGCGTTTTTCGCGCATCCCCCTTGTTCGACGATTCCACTGGAGCCTCCCCATGTCCCTTGACGACAGCCGTTCCGACTTCGACTCGCTTCGCCCCGGCGAGAGCACAGGGCAGGGCGCCACGCGCCGCACCGCGCTCAAGGCCGCCATCGGCGTGGGCTATGCCGCGGCCGTGCTGCCGGTCGCCGCGCAGACAGCCGTCGCCACATCGTCCGAGGGCCTGAAGGCCGGCCCGATCAAGTACACCGTCAACGGCTTCGAGGTGCCAGCCTATGCGGCGGCGCCCGAGGGCAAGACCGGCCTGCCGGTGATCCTCGTCATCCAGGAAATCTTCGGGGTGCACGAATACATCGCCGACACCTGCCGCCGCTTCGCCAGGCTGGGCTACCTGGCCATTGCGCCGGAGCTCTACGCGCGCCAGGGCGATCCGCGCGGCTACACCGACATCCCCAAGCTGCAGGCCGACATCGTCACCAAGGTGCCCGACGCCCAGGTCATGGCCGACCTCGACGGCGCGCTGGCCTATGCCAAGGCCCACGGCGGCGACACCAGCAAGGCCGGCATCACCGGCTTCTGCTGGGGCGGGCGCATCACCTGGCTCTATGCCGCGACCGGCAAGGTCAAGGCGGGCGTGGCGTGGTACGGCCGGCTGGTCGGCCAGGCCAGCGAACTGACCCCGAAGCACCCCGTCGACATCGCCGCCAGCCTGCAGGCGCCGGTGCTCGGCCTGTACGGCGGAAAAGATCAGGGGATCCCCCTTGACACGGTTGATAAGATGAAAGCTGCTCTGGCCAATGGGACTCCGGCGGCCAAGGCTTCGAGCTTCGTCGTGTACCCCGAAGCAGGCCACGCGTTCCATGCCGACTACCGCCCCAGCTACCTCAAGAGCGCGGCGGACGACGGCTGGCAACGCGCCACGGCCTGGTTCAAAGCCAATGGCGTCGCCTGAACACGGCGCCCTGTAGCCACCCCCGCCGAAGGCCGTCCGATGTGACGGCCTTTTTCTTTTTTATGATCGGGCAACGGCCCCGAGACCGTCTCGGTGGCCGCCCCTCTTGCGCAAGCAGCTATGAATTTGATAGTCATCATCGTGGCAACCCTGGTTGCCGGTATCGGGAGCGTCTGGCTCGCGGCCCTGTTGCTGAAAGTGGGCGTGCGCAGTGGTTCGGGCGGCGTCAACCCGCAGCACCTGCTGAGCCTCGCGGCGGGCGCGCTGCTTGCCACCGCCTTCATGCATCTCCTGCCCGAAGCCTTCGAAAGCGGCATCGAGCCCGCGCTGCTGTTCGCGGTGCTGCTGTTCGGGCTGGTCTTCTTCTTCCTGCTCGACAAGGCCGAGCTGTGGCACCACGGCCATGAACACCACCACGGCGGCGGGGCCGACGCGCATGCGGGGCACGACCATGGCCACGATCACGGGCACTCTCACGGCCATGCCCACAGCCACGACAACACGCCGCGCACAGGCGGCTGGGCCGTGCTGACCGGCGACAGCGTGCACTGCTTCGGCGACGGCATCCTGATCGCCTCGGCCTTCACCGCAGACATCCGCCTGGGCCTGGTGGCAGCCATCGCCGTGCTGGCGCACGAGATTCCCCACCACATCGGCGACCTCGTGGTGCTGCGCCAGAGTTCGGCCAACCAGCGCGCGGCGCTGGTGAAGGTGTCGCTCGCCGGCACCATGACCACGCTCGGCGGCATCGTGGGCTGGTGGCTGGTCGACCAGTTGCACGGCTGGCTGCCGTACTTCCTGGTGCTGGCCGGCAGCAGCTTCGTCTACGTGGCGCTGGCCGACCTGATTCCGCAGTTGCAGAAGCGCCTGCCGGCCCGCCAGACGGCGGCGCAGATCCTGTGGCTGGCCGCGGGCATCGTGCTGGTCACCGGCGTGAGCCGGCTGGCCCACGGCGAGCATGGCCACGATCACGGCCACAACGACCCCGGGCACGGCGAACACGGCCACGTGCACAAGGACTGACGCGCCCGGCGGGAAAATTTCCGACACCGACGCTGCGTGCCGGATGAACCGGAACGGCTGAAACAGGCGCACCATAGGGGGCCTGTCAGCAATCAGCCTAGGAACCGATCATGAACAACGTCGACGCCACCGCGCGCTCCGCTTCGCCCTCAGACGACGATGAGGACAACACGCCAGCCGACGACTTCGAGGAGATAGAGAGCGATGCCTCCGACGACCTGTCGGATGAAACCGGCATCGATCTCACCGATGCGAGCGAACTCGATGCCGACAACGTGCCGGCGGACGAGGAATTCGATCGCGTGATGAACGCCCCCGACTGAACGAGTCCTTCAAGGGGATCAGGCCGCCTGCGTCTCGCGCCGCGTGATCACCTGCCCATTGCGCGCACCGCTGTGCACGCCGTCGCGCCAGGTCACGGTCCCGTTCACGATCACCGCGTCGATGCCTTCGGCTGGCTGCATCGGCGTTTCGTAGTTCGCGGTGTCGCGCACCGTCGCGGCGTTGAAGATCACCACGTCGGCATGGTGGCCCGGCTTGAGCGTGCCGCGTTCGTGCAGGCCGAAGTTGCGGGCGGTGAGGCCGGTCATCTTCCACACCGCCGTTTCGAGCGGGAACAGGCCGATGTCGCGGCTGTAGTGGCCCAGCACGCGCGGAAAGGTGCCCCACAGGCGCGGGTGCGGCTTGTCGCCCAGCGGAATGCCGTCGGAGCCGATCATGGTGTCGTCGAACGCGAGGATGCGCTGCACGTCGTCCTCGTCCATCATGAAATAGATCGCGCTGCCGGGTTGCAGCCGCTGCGCGGCCTCTTCCCCCGACACGCCCCATTCGGCGGCGATGTCCTTCAGGTCGCGGCCGGCGCACTCGGGGTGCGGCACGCTGGACGCGATGAGCACGCGGCCTTCCATCATTCCGCGGTCGGTGCGGATCATGGTGGAGCCGGCGGTGTAGGGGTAGCAGTCGAGCCCGATGCACTGGTGCTGCATGGCCTCCTTGATGAAGGGCAGCGTGACCTTGGTCTTGCCGAAGTTCTGCGTGTTCTGCACCTTGTGGTGCGACACCACCACGGGGATGTCCAGCGCACGGCCGATCTGGAAGGTTTCTTCGAGCGACTCCATCACGCGGTCGCTCTCATCGCGCATGTGGGTCACGTACAGCGCCTTGCGCGCGCTGAGCGGGCGGCCGACTTCGATGATTTCCTCGGTCGTGGCCTTCACCGCAGGCGGGTAGAAGGTGCCGGTCGACATGCCGATGGCGCCGGCCTGCATGGCTTCTTCGACGAGGGTCTGCATGGCGGCGATCTCGCTGTCGTTGGCGGGGCGGTCGAGGTCGGACATGACGACGGCGCGCAGGGTCGAGTGGCCGACCATCGCGGCGACGTTGACCGAGGAGGGGGTGGCGCGCAGTGCGTCGAGGTAGGCGGCAAAGCTGGTGAAGCGGCCTTCGGCGGGCGACTCGAGCAGGCTCAGCGGCATCGGCAGGTCCATGTCGATGCGCAGCGGCGCGGCGCTGATGCCGCAGTTGCCGGCGATCACCGTGGTCACGCCCTGCGAAACCTTGAACGGCATCTGCGCCTGGGACAGCACGGCCTGGTCGTCGTGGGTGTGCGAGTCGATGAAGCCGGGTGCGACGATGCGGCCGGTGGCGTCGATGATCTGTTCCGCGGTGTGGCCTGCGAGGTTGCCGATGGCGGCGATGCGGCCGGCCGTGATGCCCACGTCGGCGTCGAAGCGCGGCGCCTTGGTGCCGTCGATGACTGTGCCGCCGCGGATCAGCAGGTCGTAGTGGGGTGTGGGTTCGGTCATGTCGGGTCCTTTCGTGTTTTTTGGGCGTTTTTTTCTTGGTGCTCTGGTTCAGGGTGCGTGCACAGGCCGCCGGGTACTCCCCTCCGCGAATGTCCCCCGGCCTTCGGCCTCCTCCTTTATTTCGCTGCGGGGAGTACCCGGCGCCCTGTGCACATGGACGCAGCGCTTGTGCGAGCCAACCAACCAGGGCTCTGAACGATCGTGCCGGCGGGGTGCCTTGCGCAGCGAAATAAAGGAGGAGGCCGAAGGCCGGGGGACATTCGCGGAGCAAGGTACCCCGTCGGCACGATCGCACCCCGAACAACCGACCTGAGCAACAAGCAAAGTCATCTCAGCGGAAATGGCAGGCAACCCAATGCCCGCCATTGGAAGAAGAAGGGCGCTCGCCAAGCTCGGGCACCTTCTCCTTGCACACCGCCTGCGCCATCGGGCAGCGCGTGTGAAAGCGGCATCCCGAAGGCGGATTGGCGGGGCTCGGCGGATCGCCCTGCAGCAACATGCGCCGCGCGGGCGTGCGCGGGTTGGGTACGGGCACGGCCGACAGCAGGATCTCCGTGTATGGGTGCAGCGGCGCCGAGAACAGCGTGTCGCGGTCCGCGATCTCGACGATGTGCCCGAGGTACATCACCGCCACGCGATGGCTGATGTGCCGCACCACCGCAAGATCGTGCGCCACGAACAGATAGGCGATGCCGAATTCGGCCTGCAGGTCCATCAGCAGGTTGACCACCTGCGCCTGCACCGACACGTCGAGCGCCGAGACCGGCTCGTCGCACACGATCAGCTTCGGGTTCAACGCCAGCGCGCGTGCAATGCCCAGGCGCTGCCGCTGGCCGCCCGAGAACTCGTGCGGATACTTCTTCGCCGCCTCCGGCCGCAGGCCCACGCGCGAGAACAGCCACTGCACGCGCTCGCGCCGCTCGGCCGCGCTGCTGCCCGTGCCGAGGTTGCTGAAATTGCGCATCGGCTCGGCCACGATGTCGCCGGCTGTCAGGCGCGGGTTCAGCGAGGCGTACGGGTCCTGGAAAATGATCTGCAGGTCGCGCCGGCGCATGCGCATGTCTTCGGACGAGAGCGTCAGCAGCTCCTCGCCCTCGAGCTGCACCGAGCCACCGCTGGGCTCCACCAGCCGCAGCACCGACTTGGCCGTGGTCGTCTTGCCGCAGCCCGACTCGCCGACCAGCGACAGCGTCTCGCCGCGCGCCACCGAAAAAGACACGCCGTCGACCGCCTGGATCGGCGGCTTGCGCGGGCTGAGCCAGCGCTTGGGCGCGGTGTAGTGCTTGCGCAGGTCGCGCACCCGCAGCAGCGGTGCGGTGGCCGTGGTCGTTGTCGTCATGCCGTCACCTCTTCCACGCCGGCCCATTGTTCTTCGACCGCGAAGCAGGCCACCACGTGGTCGCCGCCTTGCAGGGTGAGTTGCGGCGCCTCGGCGCGGCAGCGTGCGCGCGCATGGCTGCATCGCGCCGCGAAGGCGCAGCCGCGCCCCAGTTCGTGCGCGGCGGGCACCAGGCCCGGTATCTCGGTAAGACGCGTGCTCGCGGTGTTCATCGCGGGCATCGAGGCCATCAGCGCGCGGGTGTAGGGGTGCAGCGGGCGGTCGAACAGGTCGACCACGTCGGCTTCCTCCACCTTCTTGCCGGCATACATCACCACGACGCGGTCGCAGCTCTCGGCCACCACGCCCAGGTCGTGCGTGATCATCACCACGCCCATGCCCAGCTCCTTCTGCAGCCGCTTGATGAGGTCGAGGATCTGCGCCTGGATGGTCACGTCGAGCGCGGTGGTCGGCTCGTCGGCGATCAGCACCTCGGGGTTGCAGGCCAGGGCCAGCGCGATCATCACGCGCTGGCGCATGCCGCCGGAGAGCTGGTGCGGGTACTCGTTCACGCGGCGCTCGGGCTCGGGGATCTGCACCACGCGCAGCATTTCTACCGCGCGCTTGAGGGCATCGGCGCGGCTGGCCTTCTGGTGCAGCTGCACCGTCTCGGCGATCTGCCGGCCCACGGTGAGCACCGGGTTCAGCGACGTCATCGGCTCCTGGAAGATCATCGAGATGCGGTTGCCGCGGATCTGCCGCATCTCGCGTTCGCTGAGCTGCATCAGGTCGGTGCCGCGCAGCCGCACGGCGCCCATGTGGCGGCCCGGCGGCGTCGGCACCAGCCGCAGGATGGACAGTGCCGTCACGCTCTTGCCGCAGCCCGATTCGCCGACCACGCCCAGCGTGCGGCCCGCGCGCACGGTGTACGAAACCCCGTCGACCGAGCGCACCACGCCGGCCAGCGTGTGGAAGTGGGTGCGCAGGTTGTCGACCTCGAGCAGCGGCTCGCCCGGGGCGAGCGCGGTGTGGGACATGTTGATCGTCATGGCATGTCCTTCACAGTTGCCGCGCCAGGCGCGGGTCGAGTGCGTCGCGCAGGCCGTCGCCGAGCAGGTTGATGGCCAGCACCGTGGCCGCCAGCAGCAGCCCCGGGTACAGGATGATGTGGAAGGCCACGGTCACGAAGTTGCGGCCCTCGGCCATCATGTTTCCCCAGCTTGGCGTCTGCGAAGGCACGCCCACGCCGAGGAAGGACAGCGCCGCTTCCGTCAGCACCGCGGCCGCCGCCACGAAGGTGGCCTGCACCACCAGCGGCGCCACGATGTTCGGCAGCACGTGGCGCACCAGGATGGTCGGCAGCCGCGTGCCCACCGCATGCGCAGCCTCCACGAACAGCTGCTCGCGCAGCGTGAGCGCCAGGGAGCGCACCAGCCGCACCACGCGCGGGATCTCGGGCACGGTGATGGCGATGATCACCGTCGTCAGGCTGGCGCGCGTCACGGCCATCAGCGCGATGGCCAGCAGGATGCCTGGGATGGCCATGAGCCCGTCCATCACCCGCATCACGGGGCCGTCGGCCCAGCGCACGAAGCCTGCCACCAGCCCGAGCGCGATGCCGAAGAAGGTAGCGAGTACCGCCACCGTGGCGCCCACGATCATCGACACCTGCCCGCCCCATACGGCGCGGCTGAACACGTCGCGCCCCAGCGCGTCGGTGCCGAACCAGTGCTCGGCCGAGGGCGGCTGCATGCGCGCGAGCGGGTCGATGTCCTGCGGATCGTGCGTGGCGATCCACGGCGCGGCAATGGAGAGAGCGGCAATCGCGATCAGCAGCAGCGCGCCGATGATCAGCGTCGGGTGCTTGCGCACCCAGCGAAAGCGCGGCGGCACGAAGGGCGCCTCATCATCGGCCGGAGCGGCAGGGGCTTGTGCGGTGTTCAAGGGAAGGACCGTGGACATTGCGTGGGGTTCTTCTTCGTCAGTACTGGATGCGCGGGTCGAACAAGCGGTAGCTCAGGTCGATCAGCAGGTTGATCAGCACGTACACGCCCGCCGACAGCAGCAGCACGCTCTGGATCACCGGGTAGTCGTGCCGCTGCACAGAGTCGATCACCAGCCGGCCCACGCCGGGTATGGCGAACACCGTCTCCGTGACCACCACGCCGCCGATCAGCAGCGCGATGCCCGCGCCGATGGTGGTGGCGATGGGAATGGCCGCGTTGCGCAGCGCATGCCCCAGCACCGGCAGCACGCCCAGGCCCTTGGCACGCGCGGTGCGGATGTAGTCTTCATGCAGCACCTCGAGCACGGTGGCGCGCGTCATGCGCGTCACCAGCGCGATGTACACGAGCGCCAGGTTCACGCAGGGCAGCACCAGCGAGCGCAGCCATTCGCCCGCGCCGTCCGCGAAGCGCACATAGCCCTGCACCGGAAACCACGGCAGCTGGATGGCGAAGCTGTACACCAGCAGGTAGCCCACCAGGAACACCGGCACCGAAAAAGCCAGCACCGCGAACAGCATCACCAGCCGGTCGATCCAGCTGCCCGCGCGGTAGGCCGCGAGCGTGCCCAGCGGCACCGCCACCACCAGCGTGATGAGCATGGTCAGCGCGGCGATCGACACCGTGGGCTCCAGCCGCTGGCCCAGCAGCTGCGCCACCGGAACCTGCGTGAAGATCGATGTGCCGAGGTCGCCGGTGAACAGCTTGCCCAGCCACAGCGTGAACTGCTGCCACAGCGGCAGGTTCAGCCCGAGCGTGGCGCGCAGCTTCTCGATGTCTTCGGTGGTGGCGAGGTCGCCCGCGATGAGCGCGGCCGGGTCGCCCGGCGACAGGTGGATCAGCAGGAACACCACCACGGCCACCACCGCCATGACCGGAAGCGTCGAGAGAAAACGTCGAACGATGTAGCCCATGGAATGACCTGCGTGCGCTGTTCGGGCGCGTTACTTGTCGAGCGCCCAGAACACCGGCATGCCGGCCCAGAGCTTGTCCAGCCCCTTGAGGCTGGAGCGCGCGGCATACGCGGCCGAGTACTGGCCCGCGTTGATGTACGGCACGGCCTGGTAGGCGCGGGCCTGGAAGGCGTCGAGCAGTTCCTTGCGCTTGGCGGGAACGGTCTCTTTCAGCCAGGCGGTGCGCAACTCGTCGAGCGGCTTGTCGCAGGGCCAGCCGGGCAGCGTGTTGCCGCAGGCCGCGCCCAGGTAGGCGTTGGCGATGGGCGAGTTGGCGTCGAACTCGCCGGCCACCGTGACGTACATGTTCCAGCCGCCGGCATCGCCCGCGTCGCGCTTGGCGCGGCGCGCGCCGATGGAGGCCCAGTCCATGGTCTGGGCATCGACGTTCAGGCCGATGCTCTTCATGGTCTGCGCGGCCATCAGCGCCTCGGCGTTGAGGTAGGGCACGTCGCTGGGCACCATCAGCACCACTTTCTCGCCCTTGTAGCCGGCGTCGGCGAGCATCTTCTTGGCCTTGGCCACGTCGGCCTTGCGGTAGGGCTCCGCGCCGGCGGAGGTCTCGTTGGGGCTGCCGCAGATGAAGTAGGTGGCGCAGTAGGCCATGCGCATGTCCAGCGGAAAGCCCATGCCCGCCATGAAGCGCTCCTGGCTCACACCCTGCAGCAGCGCCTGGCGCACCTTCGGGTTGTCGAAGGGCGGGTGCAGCTGGTTCATCACCAGGAAGGCCTGGTAAGCGCCGCCGGAGCCGATCTTGACGTTGGAATCGGTGCGCAGCGGCGCGATGTAGTCGGGCGGCAGCTGCTCGATGAAATCGACCTCGCCGCGCTTGAGCGCCGACACCGCGCTGTTGGCGTCGGGCAGGTAGAGCCATTCGATGCGATCGAAGTTGCTCTTCTTGCTGCCCGCCAGGCCGTTTGATGGCTCGCTGCGCGGCACGTAGTTGGGGTTGCGCACGAACACCGTCTTGTTGCCCGGCACCCATTCGTCGCGCTTGAAGATGAAGGGGCCGGAGCCCAGCACTTCAGGCAGCGGCGCGGAGGCGGGCATCTTGGCCAGCCGCTCGGGCAGGATCACCGGCGGAAAGCCCGAGGGCTTGGCCAGCGCGTCGAGCACCATGCCGAAGGGCTCGCTCAGCGTGAGCGTGAGGGTGCGCGCGTCGGTCGCCTTCCATTCGGCGCCCACCGCCGTCATGGCGCGGCCCAGGCTGTCGCGTGCGGCCCAGCGCTGCAGCGAGGCCACGGCGTCGGCCGCGGTCACGGCGCTGCCGTCGGAGAACTTCAGGCCCGGGCGCAGGGTGAAGCTCCACTGCTTGCCGTCTTTCGAGGTGGTGTATTTCTCGACCATCTGCGGCTGCGGCTTGCCAGTGGAGTCCTGCGCGAACAGGGTGTCGTACACCATGTAGCCGAAGTTGCGCGAGATGTAGGCCGTGGTGAAGGTCGGGTCGAGGATCTTCAGGTCGGCGTGCGCCACCACCTTCAGGGTCTTGGGCTGCGTCTGGGCGAGTGCCGGGAAGCTCGCCGCGCAAGCGGCAAGACCCAGGGCTGCAAAGGCGGCAAGCGTTCGTCGTTTCATCGTCGGTTCTCCGGTCGGTGGGGGCGAAAGAAAGGCAGGAAGAAAATCAGGCCGCGACGCCGATCGGCCACTTGGGCAGGCGTGCCTTGCGGTAAGGCAGCGTCGTCAGGTCGAGCGTCACGGCGCCCGGCGCGCCCGCGTAGATGACGTGCTTCGCCACCTTGGAGTACGACGCATAGAAATGCTGCGAAGACTTCACGACCACGATCTTCTTCGCGGCCAGGTCGCAGCCCAGTTGCGTGAACAGGTCGGTGCCCATGGCCTGGTTGCGCCGCGTGATCAGCACAATCTCGATGCCGCCTGCCTCGACCAGCGCGCAGTCGCCCATGGCCGTGGGCGTGTTCGACAGGCCCGTCATCACCAGGTCGTGCATCAGCGCCTTCACGGTGCAGTCAAGGTCGAGCGGGTCGCCCGACAGCGGGCTGATCTTGCCGCCGATGCGCATCTGCAGCCTGGCGCCCACGCCAGCGTCGAACGCGATGCGCACCGCGATCGGATCCCACATCGGGCCGAGAGCCGCGTTGGTGATGCCGCGCTCCAGCATGCGGCGCAGGATGAAGGTGGAGTCGCTCGCCGCGCCGCCGCCGGGGTTGTCGGCACCGTCGGCCAGCACCACCGGGCCGCCGTCGAAGGCCAGTGCTTCGTCGAGCGAGGCGTCGATGCTGGGGTAGTTGACCGTGAGGCCGTCGCGCATGGCGATGACTTCGTCTGCCAGCTGGCGCGCCAGCGCATCGGCCTTGGCCTGGTCGCCGTCGGTGTACACCAGCACCTTGGTGCCCATCTCGGGCACGTCGCCCCACGAGAAGCCGTGCGTGAGCGAGACAGACAGCACGCCGTCCTTTCCTTCGAGGGCCTGCATGCGCTCGACGAAGCTGCGCGCCGGCTCGCGCGAGGTGTGCACGGTGACGATGATGTCGCAGTCGACCATCGCATGCACCGGCTTCACCTTGCCCTCGACTGCCGCGGCGCAGATGTCCACCAGCTCCAGCCCGCGCTCGAGCACGTCGGTGTGCGGATATTCCTTGAAGGAGACCATCACGTCGGCGTTGTCGACCATCGCGGGCGTGAGGTGGTTGTGCGGATCGAGCTCGGCGCCGATGACCACGTCGGGCCCGACGATCTGCCGCACGCGCTGCAGCATGTCGCCTTCGCAGTCGTCGTAGCCGTCGGCCACCATCGCGCCGTGCAGGCCGAGCAGCACCATGTCCACCGGCAGCGCGGCGCGCAGGTCGGTGAGCATTTCGTCGCGCAGCGTCTCGTAGGCGTGGCGCGTGGTGATGCCGCTGGGCTGTGCGCCGGCCACCATGCCTTCGAGCAGCGTCCAGCCCTTTTCCTTGCCGCGGATGCGGGCTGCCCACAGCGGGCCCGAGTAGATCGTCAGCGCATCGGGATGCTGGCCGGCGGGGAAGTAGCCGCGGTCCTTGAAGGAGGCGAGGCCGGTCGGCATCGGGCCGAAAGTGTTGGTCTCGGTGGCGAGGGAGGCACTGAACACACGCATGGATGGTCTCTTTTGTGGTTGTGGGTTTTTCTGTTCAGGCAGCCGCGGCGGCGGTGCGCAGCCGCTGCGGGCCCAGCATCTCGGCCGTGAGCCCGAAGTCCGCGATGCGCTGCGGCAGCGGCAGGCCGCGCGCCAGCGCGGCGCAGGCCTCGCCCATGGCGGCGGAGGTCTGGATGCCGTAGCCGCCCTGCGCGGCCACCCAGAAGAAGCCGGGCGCGGCGGGCTCGAAGCCGCCCACCAGGTCGCCGTCGGCCACGAAGGAGCGCAGGCCCGCCCAGGTGCGCGTGGGCCGGCGGATGTTGAGCGTGGTGGCTTCCTCGATGTGGTGGATGGCGTAGGCGATGTCCAGCTCTTCGGGCTGCACGTCCTGCGGCTCCACGGGGTCGGCGTTGGCCGGCGAGCCGAGCAGCATGCCGGCGTCGGGCTTGATGTACCAGCTCTCGTCGGCGCCGAACACCATCGGCCAGTGGGCCACGTTCTCGCCCTCGGGCGGCGCGAAGATGAAGGCCGAGCGCCGGCGCGGCTCGATGCCCAGCGGCGGCACGCCGGCCAGGCGCGCGATGGTGTCGACCCATGCGCCGGCCGCGTTGAGCACCACGGGGGCTTCGTACACGTTGCCGCCGGCCGTGACGCGCCAGACGTCGCCGGTGCGCTCGATGGCCGTCACGCCCGCATCGCACACCAGCTTGCCGCCGGCCTGCCGCATGCCGCGCAGGTAGCCCTGGTGGATGGCGTGCACGTCCATGTCGGCCGCGTCGGGCTCGTACACCGCGCCCTGCACCTGTTCGGGCCGCAGCGCGGGCACCAGTTCGCGGGCCTGCTCGCCGGTCAGGCGCGAGGCGCCGGTGTCCATGGCGCGCAGCACTTCCCAGTGGGCCTCGAGCTCGGCCATGTGCTCGGCGCCCGCGACCATCATGGCGCCGCGCGGCGTGAGCAGCGGGTGCTCCGAGAAACCTTCGGGCGGATGCTCGAGGAAGGCGCGGCTGGCCATGGTGAGGGCGCGCACCTGCGCCGTGCCGTAGCTTTCCATGAAGAGCGCGGCCGAGCGGCCGGTGGAGTGGTAGCCCGGCTGGGACTCCCGCTCCAGGAGGATCACGCGGGCGTGCGGCGCGAGCCAGTGGGCCACCGAAGCCCCGGCAATGCCGCCGCCAATCACAAGGTAGTCGGCCACGAGGGGCGCTGGTGTATTGGAAGTCATCGGCGAAAAGTGTAGGAACAAATTTGCGGATACGCAAATTAAAAAAGGCCGACCAAGGGGAAACCATGGTGCACCGTCCTGGTGAAATTTGCGTTCACGCAATTTGCGGATACGCAACTTCCGGGCCCGGCGAGCGCCGCCCCGCATGGATGGGGCGGCACCGGGCTGGCAGAATCTCCCTGCATCACAAGAGAAAGCCAAGCGTGAATCCACACACAGGGACCAAGCCGGCGACCAGGCCGAAGGACGAGCCGCCCACGCTGGACCGCACCACTTTCGGTCATCGCCTGCGCAGCGCGCGCAAGCGTTTCGGCTGGACGCTGGCGCAGCTTGCCGAGCGCTCGGGCGTGTCGATCACCACCATTTCGCGCGCGGAGCGCGGCCAGCTCGCGCTGGGCTACGAGAACTTCACCGCGCTGGGCCGCGCGCTCGAGATGGACATGAACGCGATGTTCGCTGGCGCCGGCGTCAAGCCCGCGCAGCTCGACGGCCCGGTGGTCACGCGCGCGGGCAAGGGCGTGGTTTACCGGGGGCTTGCGATTGCCTACGAGTTCCTGGGCACCACGGCGGCAGGCAAGCAGATGAGCCCCATCGTCGGCACGGTGCACGCGCGCCGCATCAACGGGCCCGAAGATTTCGTGCGACATGCGGGCGAGGAATTCGCCTATGTGCTGTCGGGCGAGATCGACGTGCACTTCGACAACGGCGAGGTGGTGCGCCTGTCGCGCGGCGACTCGCTGTACTTCGACAGCCGCCTGGGCCACGCCTACGTGAGCGTGAGCCGGCAGCTCGCGCGTATCGTCGGCATGACGATCGGCGAGAGCGGGCACATGCAGTCGGCGCGCGAGGCTCCTGCGCTGAAGCCGCCGCGCATCGCCAAGGCGAAGGCCGGGCAACCCGCGAAGAAGCAGGCGGCCCGCGGCAAGGGCTGAGAACCGGCAGGCGGCAGCGGGTGTCGCCGATTTGCTGGCCGCCGGCGAAGCGGCCGATATGCTGTGCGCCGCTCATCAACCAGAGTCGACAACACACATGACCCAGCACTCTTCCTTCTTCGTCCTCCGCTCCATTGCCGCTGCCTGCGGCCTTGCATTCGGCGCCATGGTTGCCGCCCACGCCGCACCCGACGCCAGGCTGCTGGCCGCCGCCGAGAAGGCGCAGCCGGCAGTGATCGACAACCTCAAGGAAATGGTGCTGATCGAATCGGGCAGCCTCAACGTCGACGGCCTGCTCAAGATGGCCGACGTGGTGGAAGGGCGCCTGAAGGCTGCCGGCTTCAAGACCGAGCGACGCAAGGCGACGGCCGGCGCGGGCGCCGACATCGTGATCGCCACCCTCAAGGGCACGGGCAAGCGCAAGATCATGCTGCAGGGCCACATGGACACGGTGTACCCGGCCGGCATCCTGAACGGCCAGCCCTACAAGGTCGACGGCAACCGCATCTACGGCCCCGGCATCGCGGACGACAAGGGCGGCCTCGCGGTCATCATGGCCTCGCTGAAGATCCTGGCCGACGCCGGCTGGCGCGACTACGACACGCTCACCGTGGTGATGAACCCCGACGAGGAAGTGGGCTCGGTCGGCTCCGGCGAACTGATCGCGACCCTGGCCGACCAGCACGACACCGTGCTGTCGTTCGAGCCGACCGCGGCCAAGTCGGTGGCCAAGGGCGAATCGCTGCTGCTGGGCGCGGCCGGCATTGCCACCGCCACGCTCGAGGTGAAGGGCCGCGCGGCGCATGCCGGCGCCGCGCCGGAGCTGGGCCGCAATGCGCTGTACGAGCTGTCGTACCAGATGCTGCAGACCAAGGACCTCGCCAAGGACATCCCCGGCGTGACGCTCAACTGGACCGTGGCGCGCGCCACCGGCCCGCTCAACCAGATCACCGAGAAGGCGCAGGCACAGGGCGACGTGCGCATCACGCAGCCCGGCGCGGAGAAGAAGCTCAACGAAGCGCTGCAGGCCAAGGTTGCGGCCGGCAAGCTGATTCCCGACACCGAGACCACCGTGAAGGTGGAAGTGGGCCGCCCGGCCTTCATTGCGGGCGAGAAGGGCCGCGCGCTGGCCGAGAAGGCGCAGGCCATCTACAGGGAAATCGACCGCGACCTCGCGCTCACGCCCATGACCGGCGGCGGCACAGACGCGGGCTACGCGGGCCGCTCGGGCAAGGCCACGGTGGTGGAGAGCTTCGGCCTCGCGGGCTTCGGCTACCACGCACGCGACGAATACATCGAAGTCGATTCGATCGTGCCGCGCATCTACCTCGTCACGCGGCTGCTGACCGAGATCGGCAAGAACTGATCGAGTCTTGATGAAAAAAAAGAGCCGGCCTGCGCAAGCAGCCGGCTCTTCGTTCATCAGGGAATCATCAAGGGTGCTGCGGCGGCTGTCCCGGCTCGCCGGGGCGGGGTGGGCGATGGGCGGCCGCGGCCGCAGCGGCGGCCACGCGCTGTTGTTGCTGTTGCGCCTGTTGCTGGGCGTGCTGCTGCTGTTGCTGCGCCTGTTGTTGCTGCTGCTGCCGCATCTGGGCCTGACGCGCCTGCTCCTGCTGCATGTGCTGCTGCTGTTGTTGCATTTGCTGCTGCTGGCGTTGCTGCTGCATCTGCATCGCCTGTTGCTGCTGTTGCTGTTGTTGATGGGCTGCCTGTTGCTGAGCTTGCTGCTGCTGGCGGCGCATCTGCTCCATCTGCGCCTGCTGCTGCTGGCGTGCCTGGTTCTGCGCCTGTTGTTGCTGTTGCTGCTGTTCCCGCTGGTGCTGGAGTTGCTGTTGTTGCTGCTGCGCCTGGGCCTGAGCCTGCTGCTGCGCACGCGCCTGCTGCTGGGCCTGCTGTTGCTGCATCTGCTGGCGCCTTGACTGTTCCTGCTGCGCCTGTGCTTGTGCCTGCTGCGCCTGTTGTTGCTGGCGTTCCTGGCGTTGTTGTTCGCGCTGTTGCTGCTCATGCTGCTGCGAGCCCGGTGGCTGGCCCGCGAAGCGGGCCGGCTGGTGCTGTTGCTGCGCCTGCTGTTGCGCCAGTTGCTGTGCCTGCTGCTGGCGGCGCTGCTGGTCTTGCTGTTGCTGTTGCTGGACCTGCGCCTGCCGCGCTTGCTGCTGCTGTTGCTGCAGTTGCTGCGCGTGAAGCTGCTGGGCCTGTTGTTGCTGGGCCTGCTGCTGTGCACGCTGCTGTCCCTGTTGCTGCATCTGCTGCTGGCGCAGCAGGGCTTCCTGCTGTCGGGCCTGCTGCTGTTGCTGCTGTTGTGCCAGCGCGGCTTGCTGCTGCATCTGCTGTTGCTGCTGCGGCGCAAAGCCGGGAGCGGCAGCGAAGTTGGGTGCGGCGGCGCCTGCCGGCAGCCCGCGCGGCGCACCGTTGTTGTTGTAGACGTTGCGCACGTTGGTCACGCTGTTGACCACCGTGGTCGAGCGCGAGACGTAGGTGTTGTTGTTGTAGACCACCGCGGGGCGGTAGGCCGGTGGCGGCGGTGCGCCGGTGTCGCGGCCGCGCCAGCCCGGTGCGCCCCAGTTCATGTTCCACGAATGCCAGCCCCAGTCGTGGCGCTCCAGCGCGGCGCCGACCACCACGCCCGCACCGAACGCCAGCGCGCCGGCCGCGAGCACCTGCCCCTGGCTGTAGCCCGGCGCCACCTCGACCGCCGGTGCATAGGCATAGCCCGGGTACACGGGCTGGGGCGTGCCGTAGATCACTTGCGGGTCATAGGCGGGCACGTACACCACGTCGGGCTGCACGGGCTCGATGGTGATGTACTGCGGCGGCGCCTCGATCACGGGCGGGCCGCTGTAGTACACCGCCTGCGAATCCGCGGCGGGTGCGTAGTTGCGCGGCGGCGTGGTTGCCGCGGTGACCACGCGCAGCTTGTCGTTGTTCTTGAGGCGGCCGGCCTTGGCCGCGCGCTGCCGCATGACCTGGATGGCGTTCATCACGTCGGTCGGGTCGTTGTAGTAGGCCTTGCCCAGCGATTCGGTCCACGGAATGTTGGCCGCCATCTGGTTGACCACGCTGCGGAAAGCGGTGAGCGACTTCACGCTCGGGTCCCAGGGTTGCTGGTTGGCCGCGTCGGCCAGCGGACCGGCCTTGAGGTTCGGGTTCTGCGCAAGCCAGTCGTGCGCGGCGGTGATCTGTTCGGGGTAGGTGGCGCCGGCAAGGATCTGCGCGATCAGCTTGTCCGGATAGAGCGCAATGGGCGCGACCATTTCATAGAGCTTGTCGGCCGAGGGCGGCGTGTAGGCCACCGGCACCGCGGCGGGGGCGTTGTTCTGCGGGACCGAGGGCGCCGGGATCGACGAGGCGGCGGGGTCGACGGCGGCAGCCGGCGTGCCGGGTGTCTTGTTGTCGCAGCCGGCCAGGGCAATGGCCCCTATGCACAGCGAAATCGTAAGGAGCCGCGGGACTGTTGGACGATGGTTTTTTGTCATCTGGAGTTCCTTTTTGCGCCGGTGTCGTGCCCGGAACTCTTTCAACGGCGCGCGGCAACAGGCGATGACAAAGCCTGCGCCTCGGATGCAACGGTCTGTGTCGGCGGCGCGCCGTCAACACTGTCGGCGCGGGACCACAGGCCGCTGCTGCCGGCCTGAAGACCTACTTGGCGCCGCCCGTGTACTTGGTCACGTTGGCCGCGCTGACGTGGTAGCCGCTCACGCCCATCATGGAGTCGTTGCGCAGCGTCTGCAGCTTGCCGGTGACCCACACAGTGTCCATGGCGCGGAACTTGGCACCCTTCTGCGGCACCACGTGCAGGATCTGGTTGGCCGGCGGCGGCGGTGTGTGGATGCAGGCGCCGAAGTAGGGCACCAGCAGGAATTCGGTGACCTCGCCCTTGGCTTCCTCGAGCGGAACGATGAAGCCCGGGATCTTGACTTCCACGCCGTTCATCGCGGCATTGGTCGGTGCGTTGTTCGACACCTCCTGCATCTTCATGAGCAGCTCGTTGGCGCGCGGGTCGCCGTCATCGAGGGCGCTCAGGTCCATGCCCTTGAACTCCTTGGCCGGGTCCCAGTCCTTGGGCACCAGTTCTTCCCAGGTGATCTGCCGCGGCTGGCCCGGCGTGGCCTTGGCGGCAGCCGGAGCTGCTGCCTTGCCGCCCAGCGGGTTGGTGGCGGTGGTGTCCTTGGGTGCGGGGTCCGCGGCCCAGGCCGCGGCGGCAAGGCCGGCGCCGGCAAGCAGCATTGAAAGCCGCATGAAAGGCTGGACCGTGGGTGTCTTCTTTGCAATGCGCATGTTCATATCCTTGGGGAAAGGCCGTCCGCCAGCGAGAGGCGGTAGGCGCGGATGCCAGGCAAGAGGCTTGCCAGCCAGCCCGCGACCAGCAGGCTCGCCATCAGCAGCCATTCGTTCAGTGTAGGTTCGGAAAGGCTCAGTGTCAGCCCGAACTGCGCCTGCAGCCATGGGGAGAGCAGGGCGATGCCCAGCACCGCCATCACCACGCCGAAGGCCACGCCCAGCACGGTGACCATCGCGCCCTCGAGCGCGAGCAGTGCCAGCACGTGGCGCAGCCCGGCGCCCACGGCGCGCAGCACGGCGAGTTCGCGGCGGCGTTCATTGAGCCCCGCCATCACCACCGACACCAGCCCCGCGAGGCTCACCAGCGCGACCAGCGCCGACATCAGCAGCAGCGCGTTCTCGCCGATGCCGATCACGCTCCAGAGTTCGTCGAGCGCCACGCCGGGCAGGATGGCCATCAGCGGTTCGCCGGTGTAGGTGGAAATCCAGCGCTGCACGCCGAACACCGCGGCGCGGTTCTTCAGGCCCACCAGCGCGGCCGTCACGTTCTTGGGCGTGAGGTCGAACTTGCGCACCTGCTCTGCCGGAATGTGCACGCCGGGCATCGGCGCGCCGCCCACCCATTCGAGGTGGATGGCTTCCATGGCTGGCAGACCGATGTGCACCGTGCGGTCGACCGGCGTGCCGGTGCGCGCGAGCACGCCCACCACGGTGAATGGCTTGTCGGCATGCTCGGCCACGTTGAGTTCGCCGCTGCCGTGCGCGAGCGTGATCTTCTGGCCCACGTGGTAGCCGAGCTTGTCGGCCACCTCGGCGCCGACCACCGCGTCGAAGAGTTCGCTGAAGGGCTTGCCTTCGCGCATCTTCAGCAGTTGCCGGTCGCCGTAGCGAAAGCGCGTGAAGTACTCGGGCGAGGTGGCCAGCACCGCGAAGCCGCGGTGCGAATCGCCCAGCGACAGCGGCACCACCCAGTCGACGCCTAGGTGCCCCTGCAGCGCCTGCACGCTCTTCCACGAGATGTTGTTGGTGGCCGCGCCGATGCGGAACACCGAATACAGCAGAAGCTGCGTGGAGCCGGTGCGCGCGCCCACGATCAGGTCGGTGCCGGAAACGGAAGACGCGAAGTTCTCGCGCAGCTCGGTGCGGATGCGCTCCACGCCCAGCAGCAGGAAGGTCGACAGCGCGATCGAGAACACCGTGAGCGCGAGCGTGAAGCGGCGGTTCCATGCACTGCGCCAGGCAATCGAGAACAGCGCCTTCATGCGTCCACCGCCATCGCGCTGCTCGCTGCGCGGTTGATCTCGGGCAGCAGCACGTGCCGCACGAAACGCTGTGCGATGCGCTGGTCGTGGCTCACGAACACCAGCGCGCTATGGTTCTGCGCGCAGGCCGTCAGCAGCACGTCGAGGAAGGCTTCGCGGCGGTCTTCGTCGAGCGCCGAGGTGGGCTCGTCCGCAATCACCACTTCAGGCTGGCCGATGAGCGCGCGCGCCGCGGCCACGCGCTGCTGCTGCCCCACCGACAGCTGCAGCGCCTGCCGCTTCCACAGGTTGCGGTCCAGGCCCATCTGCGCGAGCAGGTGCTCGGCTTCTTCGCGCGCGCTGCCGTTGCGTGAGGCCTGCGCCTCGCGCCGCGCGGAGAAGCGGCAGGGCAGCAGCACGTTGTCGATCACGCTCAGGTACGGCAGCAGGTTGAACTGCTGGAAGATGTAGCCCACGTGCGCCACGCGGCTGCGGTCGCGCTGGGTGCCCGAGAGCTTCGACCAGTCGTGGCCCAGCAGCGTGACGCGGCCCTCGTCGGCCACCAGCACGCCGGCCAGCAGCGACAGCAGCGTGCTCTTGCCGCAGCCGCTGGGGCCGTGCAGGAACACCGATTCGCCGGCTGTGATGCGAAAGGCCTCGATGTCGATGCACGGCGTCTTCACGCCGGGCCATGAGAAGCGCAGCGCTTCTGCGGCAAGTACGACGCGCAATGGCGTCGTCTCGCCCTGCGGGAAGTTGCTCACAGTGTCACTTGCCCCAGCTCAGGCGGACCGGCTGCGACGCCTGCGCGCCGGCGGGGCGCTTGAGCTGGCGCTTGAACTGGCCTTGCGCGGAGGCGATCTGCGAATCGATCTGGCGCAGTCCCTTGAACGCGCCGAACAGGTTCACGTCGATGAACTTCGCGGCGGACGCATTGGTGCAGTTGAAGGAGAAGGTGGCGTCGAGGTCGGCATGGCCGACGGGCTCTGCCGGGTCGGGGTTGCCCAGGCCCAGCGCGCCCGAGCGCAGGTCGACCGGGCCCAGCTTGCAGTTGGCGGCCGGGTCGACCACGAAGAGCTTGTCGGCCGCGCGCAGCACGGCCACGGCGTCTTCGACGGCTTTTTTCTCGGCGTCGGTCTTGGGCGCGCGTTCGAAGCCGACGATGTTGTCCAGCGGGGACTCCATGTCGATCACCACCGTGGGCCCGTCGACGGCCACGTCGAGCTTGAGCTGGCCGTGCACATGCGCATGCTGCTGCTGTGCCTGCGCGGAAAGGAACGGGGCGGCCGCGAACAGCGCGGCTGCCATTGCGAGACCGGTGGTGCGTCGGAGTCGGTTGTGCTTCATGGTTCAGCGCCTTGCCGGGTCGGCAGCCCCGGCGTGTTGCTCCATTCGCTCCAGCTGCCGGCATAGAGCGCGGTCGTCCCGAACCCCGCGATCTGCATCGCGAGCAGGTTGGGCACGGCGCTCACGCCACTGCCGCATTGGTGGACGACGGTCGCCGGGTCGCGTCCCGCGAGCAGCGTTTCGAACTCGGCACGCAATTGCGATGCCGGCTTGAACTTGCCGTCCGGTCCGATGTTCTCGGCGAAGGGCCGGTTCAGGGCCCCGGGGATGTGACCGGCGATCGGGTCCAGAGGTTCCACCTCTCCGCGGTAACGTGCACCGGCGCGTGCGTCGATCAGGTTCTGGTCAGGCTGGCCGAGCCGGCGCAGCACGGTGTCGGTGGTCACGAGCTTTGCAATGGGCTCGCCCGTCACGAAGTTCGACTGGAAGCGCGCGGGCTCCTCGCGGTCGGTCACCTCGCCGCCCGCGGCCTGCCATGCCTGCAGCCCGCCGTCGAGCACGGCCACTGCGTCGTGGCCCATCCACTTGAGCATCCACCACAGGCGGCCGCAGTAGTTGGCGCCGTTGCGGTCGTACACCACGGCCTGCATGTCGTTGGCAAAGCCGATGCCCGAGAGCCAGGCCGCGAACTTCTCGCGGCTCGGCAGCGGGTGGCGCCCGCCGGATGCGGGCACGCCGTCTTCCTGCGCGGTCACGACTTCGCCGTGGGCGCCGGGTACGCCGTGCTTCGCGCTGAGGTCGGTGTCGAGGTTGGCGTACAGCGCGCCCGGAATGTGCGCGGCGGCGTACTGCTGCGCGCCGGCTTCGGGTTTCATGAGGTCGAAGCTGCAGTCGAACAGCATGAAGGGCTTGTCGCCGGCCTGCAGTTGGCGCAGCTGTTCGACGGTGACGAGGGTGGTGTACATGGCGTGTGTCCTTCGTTGCCGGGGCCTGCACAGGCCCGCTTGATGCGTTTCAGTTCAATGTTCTTCGGCCGGTGCCTTGGGCACCGCCCGCTGCCGCAACACAGTGGCGGCAATGCCGCTTGCGATGATAAGAGCCATGCCGCCCCAGCCTGCGGCGTCGATGCGGTCGTTGAACAGCACCACGCCGTAGAAGGCCGCGAACACGATGCCCGAATACTGCAGGTTGGCCACCACCAGCGTACCGGCCTGGGTCTTGGCGGTGGCGTAGGCGCGGGTCATGCAGAGCTGTCCGAGGGCGGCGAGCAGGCCGATCGGCAGCAGCCACAGCGCATGCTGCCATGTCCACGAGGCACCGCCCGAAAACCCCGTGGCGGCCGTGGCGAAGGCCCCGGCCACGGCCGAGCCCACCGCGAAATAGAACACCGTGCGCAGTTCGGGCTCGCCGATGCGCGACAGCGCCACCACCTGCATGTAGGCAAAGGCGGCGGTCAGGCCCGACAGCAGGCCCAGCATGCCGGCGAAGCCTTCGTTGCCGCTGACCGTGGGCTTGAGCATGAGCACGACGCCCGCGAAGCCCGCAAGCACCGTCATGGCCAGCGTGCCCTGCAGCGGCGGGCGCTCCACCCGGCCGTCGCGCCCGGGCACCGGCACCCAGGCCAGCAGCGCGCCGCCGACCAGGAAAGCCGCGACCCACACGCTGCTCATGTAGTTGAGCGTGACGGCGGTGGCCAGCGGCAGGTGGGCGATGGCATAGAACCATGCGCCGAGCGAGATCACGCCGATGGTGCTGCGCCAGGCGTGCATGCCGGGGTAGCGGGTGGCGAGCGAGACGCCGCGGTTGCGCGCCAAAAGCCACAGGAACACGATGCCGATGAGGCCCCGGCCCAGCACCATCTCGCCGCTGTTGAACCATTCCGAGGCGATTTTCACGACCACGCTCATCGTGGCGAACAAAAAGGCGCCGAGCACCATCCAGAGCGCTTGCATCGTCAGTCAGTCTCGAAAACTAGAGGGAAATAAAAAAGCCCGATGGTTCCATCGGGCCGTGGGCGGCAGGGGCTCAGGGCTGCTGCATCGCAGCCTTGTACCACTCGTGGAACTGCTGCATGCCGTCTTCCATGGGGCTCTGGTAGGGGCCGGTCTCGTTGTCGCCGCGCAGCATCAGCGCGCGGCGGCCCGCGTCCATGCGCTCGGCGATCTCGTCGTCTTCCACGCAGGTTTCCATGTAGGCGGCCTGCTGGGCTTCGACGAATTCGCGCTCGAAGGCGACGATTTCCTCGGGGTAGAAGAACTCGACCATGTTGAGCGTCCTGGTCGGGCTCACCGGGTGCAGCGTGGACACGGTGAGCACGTGCGGATACCACTCGACCATCACGTGCGGGTAGTAGGTGAGCCAGATGGCGCCGTACTTCGGCGGTTTGCCGTCGCGGTACTTGAGCAGCTGCTCCTGCCATTTCTGGTAGATCGGGCTGCCCGCGCGGCCCAGGCGGTTGGCCACGCCCACCGTCTGCACCGAATAGCGGGGCTTGAACTCCCAGCGCAGGTCGTCGCAGGTGACGAAGCTGCCCAGCCCCGGGTGGAACGGGCCGACGTGGTAGTCCTCGAGGTAGACCTCGATGAAGGTCTTCCAGTTGTAGTTGCACTCGTGCAGCTCGACGCGGTCGAGCGCGTAGCCCGAGAAATCGAGGTCGGCCTGCGGGCCGAGGCCGGCCATGTCGGCGGCCACGTCGGGGCCGGAGCCGTCGGCGTTCTTCTCGAACAGAAGGCCGTTCCATTCGGTCAGCGGGTAGTTGTGCAGGTTCAGGCAGGGGTCCTGCTCGAAGTGCGGCGCGCCGATCAGGGTGCCCGTGGTGCGCGGGTCGCTCGCGGCGTAGGTCCAGCGGTGCAGCGGGCAGACGATGTTGCCGCCGGTCTGGCTCTCGAGCCGGCCCCGGCCCTGCAGGATCAGGGCCTGGCGGTGGCGGCAGACGTTGGAGATCAGCTCCACGCCCTTGGGCGTGTGGACCAGCGCGCGGCCCTGGTGCTCCTGCGGCAGGGTGTGGAAATCACCCTGTTCGGGCACGGCCAGGCGATGGCCGACATAGCGGGGCCCTCGCGCGAAAAGGTTTTGCATTTCGCGGGCATAGAGCGCCTCGTCGAAATACGCGGAAACTGGAAGTTGGCTCGCGGCCTGCTGCAGTTGAAGACTTAAATCAGACATGGAGGACCTGACCAAGCTCCCCACAGGGAGAAAAAGGAAAAAAGAACGGAAAGGCGCCGCCTGGATGGCTCGGCGGCCCGAAGAATGTGCTGGCGTTGCCAACGAGAGAAGTTCGCATTGTACCCGGGGGGCATCTTTTGGCTCGGTCCGTGCCGGGGTGGCCCGCAGGCGGTGGCCGCTTGTTCCCGTCCCAGTCCTAAAATGCCCGGTTTCACCCACGTTTCGCTTGCATGCCCAAGGTGCCAACCCCTTCCTCGTCCAGCCCGGCGGCAACGCCTGATACGGGCCCGCTGCCCGCCAGTTACGAAGCCGGGCTCCAGGAGCTGGAGAAACTGGTTGCGGAACTCGAATCAGGCCAGCTGCCCCTCGACCAGTTGCTCGTCAGCTACCAGCGCGGCGCCGCGCTGCTCGCCTTCTGCCGCGACAAGCTGCAGGCGGTCGAAGACCAGATCAAGGTGCTCGATGCGGGCAGCCTGAAGGTCTGGACTTCCGAATGAGCGCGGCCACGACCACGGCTCCCCCCCGGTGGGACGCAAAGACCCTGGCCGGCTGGTGTGATCCCCATCTGGCGAATGTCGAGGCGGCGCTCTCGCGCTGGGTCGGCGTCGACGCCCCCGTGCTGCTGGGCGACGCCATGCGCTATGCCGTGCTCGACGGCGGCAAGCGCCTGAGGCCCCTGCTGGTGCTGGCCGCCAGCGAGGCCGTGGGCGGCAACAAGGCCGCCGCGCTGCGCGCCGCCTGCGCCACCGAGCTGATACACGCCTATTCGCTGGTGCACGACGACCTGCCCTGCATGGACAACGACGTGCTGCGGCGCGGCAAACCCACGGTGCACGTCAAGTTCGGCGAGGCCGACGCCCTGCTGGCCGGCGACGCGCTGCAGGCACTGGCCTTCGAGCTGCTCACGCCTGAAGGCGACGAGATCCCCGCGGCCACCCAGGCCCTGCTGTGCCGCCTGCTCGCGCGCGCCGCGGGCAGCCAGGGCATGGCCGGCGGCCAGGCCATCGACCTGGCCAGCGTGGGCATCGCGCTCGACGAAGCGCGGCTGCGCGAAATGCACCGCCTGAAGACCGGCGCGCTGCTGCAGGGCAGCGTCGAGATGGGGGCCGCCTGCGGCGCCGTGTCGCCGGCCGTGCTGGCCGCGCTGCGTGACTACGGCGCGGCCATCGGCCTCGCGTTCCAGGTGGTCGACGACATCCTCGACGTCACGGCCGATTCGCAAACCCTGGGCAAGACCGCCGGCAAGGATGCCGCGGCCGACAAGCCCACCTACGTATCGCTGCTCGGCCTCGACGGGGCGCGCGCCCAGGCCCGCCAGCTGCTGGCCGACGCGCTCGCCGCGCTGGAAAACAGCGGCCTGGCCGACACCGCCGCCCTGCGCGCACTGGCCCACATGGTGGTCGACCGCGATCGCTGAGAGAAAAGAACAAACCTCCCCCATGGCTGCTCCGCTGCTTCCCACACTCCACGACCCCGCGCCGATCCGCAAGTACGACCGGGCGCAGCTGCGCCAGCTGTCCGACGAGGTGCGCGCCTGCGTGCTCGACAACGTCTCGCGCACCGGCGGCCACCTGAGCTCGAACCTCGGCACGGTCGAGCTGACGGTCGCGCTGCACCACGTGTTCAACACGCCGCACGACCGGCTGGTGTGGGACGTGGGCCACCAGACCTACCCCCACAAGATCCTCACCGGCCGGCGCGAGCGCATGCCCACGCTGCGGCAGATCGGCGGCATCTCGGGCTTTCCGCAGCGCAGCGAGAGCGAGTACGACACCTTCGGCACCGCCCATTCGTCGACCAGCATCTCGGCCGCGCTGGGCATGGCCATGGCCGCCAAGCAGAAGGGCGAGGACCGCCACACCGTGGCCATCATCGGCGACGGCGCGCTCACCGCCGGCATGGCCTTCGAGGCGCTGAACAACGCGGGCGTGTGCGACTGCAAGCTGCTCGTGATCCTGAACGACAACGACATGTCGATCAGCCCGCCGGTGGGCGCGCTCAACCGCTACCTTGCGCAGCTGATGAGCGGCAATTTCTACGCCGCCGCCAAGAGCGTGGGCAAGAGCGTGCTGCGCAACGCGCCGCCGCTGTTCGAGCTGGCCAAGCGGCTGGAGCAGCATGCCAAGGGCATGGTGGTGCCGGCCACGCTGTTCGAGCAGTTCGGCTTCAACTATGTCGGCCCCATCGACGGCCACGACCTCGATTCGCTGGTGCCCACGCTCGAGAACCTCAAGCACCTGGAAGGCCCGCAGTTCCTGCACGTGGTCACCAAGAAGGGGCAGGGCTACAAGCTGGCCGAGGCCGACCCGGTGGCCTACCACGGCCCCGGCAAGTTCGATCCGCAGGTGGGGCTGGTCAAGTCCACCGCCCCGGCCAAGCAGACCTTCACGCAGGTGTTCGGCCAGTGGCTGTGCGACACGGCCGCCGCCGACGGCCGCCTCGTGGGCATCACGCCCGCGATGCGCGAGGGCTCGGGGCTCGTGGAGTTCGAAAAGCGCTTCCCCGGCCGCTACTACGACGTCGGCATCGCCGAGCAGCACGCCGTCACCTTCGCCGCCGGCCTGGCCTGCGAAGGGCTGAAGCCGGTGGTCGCCATCTACTCGACCTTCCTGCAGCGCGCCTACGACCAACTGATCCACGACGTGGCGATCCAGAACCTGCCGGTGGTGTTCGCGCTCGACCGCGCGGGGCTCGTGGGTGCCGACGGCGCCACGCACGCGGGTGCCTACGACATTCCGTTCCTGCGCTGCATTCCGAACATGAGCATCGCGTGCCCGGCCGACGAGCGCGAGTGCCGCCAGCTGCTGTCCAGCGCCTACGAGCAGAGCCACCCGGTGGCGGTGCGCTATCCGCGCGGCTCGGGCGCCGGCGTGGCGCCGCACCTCACGCTCGACGCACTGCCCCTGGGCAAGGGCGAGATCCGCCGCGAAGGCAAGCGCATCGCGATCCTCGCCTTCGGCACGCTGCTGTATCCGGCGCTCGCGGCAGCCGAGTCGCTCGACGCCACGGTGGTCAACATGCGCTGGGCCAAGCCGCTGGACGTCGAACTGCTGCTGCAGGTCGCGCGCACGCACGATGCCATCGTGACGCTGGAAGAGGGCGCCATCATGGGCGGCGCCGGCAGCGCGGTGCTCGAGGCGCTGCAGGCGCCCAACGTGCAGAAGCCGGTGCTGCAGCTGGGCTTGCCCGACCAGTTCATCGAGCATGGCGATCCGGCGAAGCTGCTGGCCGGCATCGGGCTCGATGCGGCGGGGATCGAGAAGTCCATCGCGGACCGCTTCGGCCGCAACTGAGGTTTCGGTCTTGCTCCTTCCCCCTCTGGGGGAAGGCTGGGATGGGGGCAAGCGGCGCTGGAGAGGCCGCTGCGGTTCGAAGGCCGCCGAGCCCCCACCCCGACCCTCCCCCAGCGGGGGAGGGAGGAATACCAAAGACCCGTCAGCTCCCCAGGTACGCGTCCTGCACCTTCGGGTTGCCCAGCAGTTCCCGCCCGGTGCCCGACAGCACGATGCTGCCCGTCTCGATCACATAGGCCCGGTCCGCGATCTTCAGTGCCTGGCGCACGTTCTGTTCCACCAGGAAGATCGTCAGCCCCTGCTTGTTGATCTCGCGCAGCGTGCGGAAGATGTCCTGCACGATGATCGGCGCCAGGCCCATCGAGGGCTCGTCCAGCAGCAGCACGCGCGGCTTGGCCATCAGGGCGCGGCCGATGGCCAGCATCTGCTGCTCGCCGCCCGAGAGGTTGCCGGCCAGGCCATCGGCCCGATCCTTCAGCACCGGGAACAGGGCGTAGATGCGTTCCAGGTCGGCCGCGCGGGCCGCGGCGCCATCGCGGCGCGTGTAGCCGCCCAGCTCCAGGTTGTCGCGCACCGTGAGCGTGGTCAGCGTGGCGCGGCCCTCGGCCACCTGCACAACGCCGCCGGCCACGATCTTGTGGGGCGACAGCGCGGTGATGTCCTGGCCCGCGAACAGCACGCGCCCGCTCGTCTTCTTGACGAGGCCCGACAGCGCCAGCAGCGTGGTCGACTTGCCCGCGCCGTTGGCGCCCACCAGCGTGGTGATCTGCCCTTCGTGGAGCTCGAAATCGATGCCCTTCACCGCCTGCACATGGCCGAAGTTCACCTTCAGGTCCTGCACCTGCAGCAATGGGGTCGTGGTGCCGGCGCTCATGCCGCGGTCTCCTGGTCGTTCGTGGCTTCGTCGTCTTCGCGGCCGAGGTAGGCCTCGATCACCTGCGGGTCGTTGCGGATCTGCTCGGGGCCGCCGCGCGCGATGATGCGGCCGAAGTTCAGCACCGCGATCTGCTGGCACAACCCCATCACGAAGCGCATGTCGTGCTCGATCATGAAGACCGTGAAGCCGCGCGCCGCGATGTTTTCGATCTCGACCATCAGCTCGCTCTTCTCGGTGCTGTTCATGCCGGCCACCGGCTCGTCGAGCAGCAGCAGCGTGGGCTCGGTGGCCAGCGCGCGTGCCAGCTCCAGCTTGCGCTGGTCTCCGTAGGAGAGGTTGTCGGCCACGTCGTTGGCCTTGTGGTCCAGCTTGACCCAGCTCAGCAGTTCGCGCGCGCGGTCGCGGGCGCGCTTTTCCTCGCTGCGGAACAGGCCCGTGCTTGCGAGCAGGCCCAGCGGGCCGTAGCGCAGCTTGGCGTCCATGCCCACGGTCACGTTTTCCAGCAGCGACATCTCCTTGAAGATGCGGATGTTCTGGAAGGTGCGCGCGATGCCGCCACGGGTGATCTGGAAGGGCTTGCGGCCCGCCAGGTCTTGGCCCTGGAAGTGGATGGTGCCGCTGGTGGTGGGCAGCAGGCCGGTGATCAGGTTGAACACCGTCGTCTTGCCGGCACCGTTCGGGCCGATCAGCCCGAAGATCCCGCCCTTCGGGATGTCCAGGTTCACGTCCTGCAGGACCTTGAGCCCGCCGAAATGGCGCGACACGTTCTTCAACGTGAGAAGGGTGTTGTCGCTCATGCCGCGCTCCCCTTGCGTCCGAACCACTGGCGGATGCGCGCCGGGTCCCAGATGCCCTTGGGCAGGAACAGCACGATCAGCACCAGGATGAAGCCATTGACCACCAGGCGGAAGGCGCCCAGGCCGCGCAGCGTTTCCGGCAGCAGCGTGAGGATGGTGCCGCCCAGCACCGGGCCGGTGAGGCTGCCGATGCCGCCGAGGATGGCCATCGTCAGGATGTCGACCGCGCGGTTGAAGCCGTATTCGGCCGGGCCGATGAAGAAGGTCAGGTGCGCGTTCAGCGTGCCCGCCAGGCCGGCAATGGCGCCGCCCAGCACGAAGGCCAGCATCTTGTGGCCCGCCACGTCGATGCCCATCAGGCCGGCGGCGGTCTCGTCTTCCTTGATGGCCTCGAAGGCGCGCCCGACCTTGGAGCGGCGGATGCGCCACAGCACCAGCAGCACGAGCACCAGCGCCAGCGCCACGTGCCACCACTCGGTGGATTGCGGAATGCCGTTCAGGCCCAGCGCGCCGCCCGTGAGCGACTCGGCGTTCAGGATGGCGATGCGCACCACCTCGCCGAAGGCCAGCGTGGCCATGGCCAAGTACACGCCCGACAGCCGCAGCGTCGGCTTGCCGATGATGAAGGCGACCAGCGCCGGCGCGGCCATGCCCGCGGCAATCGCCACCGGTAACGGCGCGCCGTAGTTCAGCGTGAGGATCGACGCGGTGTACGCGCCGATGCCCATGAATGCGGCGTTGGCCAGCGCCAGCATGCCGCAGGCGAGGGTGAGCCAGATCGAGAGCGCCAGCAGCCCGTTGATGCCCAGCGAGAGCACCAGGTTGCTGTAGACCGACCAGAAGTTGTCGAAAGCTTCCATGTCAGACCTTGCGCTCCTTCAGCGAACCGAACAGGCCCTTCGGGCGCACCAGCAGCACGAGGAACAGCAGGCCGAAGGCCACCGCGTCGCGCATGTTGGAGCCCACGTAGGCCACCGACAGCACCTCGGCGAAACCGAGGAACAGGCCGCCGAGCAGCGCGCCGCGGATGTCGCCCATGCCGCCCAGGATGATCACCGCGATGCCCTTCTCGAGCATCGGCTGGCCCATCAGCGGGAAGAGCGCGTTCGAGTACAGCCCGATCAGCACCCCCGCCACGCCGCCCAGGCCGGCGGCCACGAACGAGGTCAGGAAGAACAGGCCCTCGACGTTCACGCCCACCAGGTACGCCGCCTTGGGCGACTCGGCAATGGCGCGCAGCGCGCGGCCCAGTTGGGTGCGCTGCAGCGACAGCATCAGCACGCCCATCAGCACGAACGATGCGAGCACGATGCCCAGCTCGAGCACGGTGACGTGGATGCCGGCGAACACCAGCGCGTCGTCGGGAATGGTGCCGGGCGGGAAGCGCAGGTTCTCCGCGCCGAAGATGCCCTGGATGCCGTTGTTCAGGATGATGGCCACGCCGATGGTGGCGATCATCGGGATCAGGTGGGGTGCGTTGCGCTTGCGCAGCGGTTTGAGCACCAGCACGTCGACCAGGAACCCCAGCACGCCGCAGAAGGCGAAGGCGAATGGCAGGCCGACCCACAGCGGCATGCCCGACACGCGCATGAATTCGGCCGCGGCATACGCGCCGACCATGAACACCGCGCCGTGCGAGAGGTTGATGACGCCGAGCACGCCGAAGATGAGTGTGAAGCCGAGCGCGAAGAGTGCGTAGACGCACCCCAGCGACAAGGCATTGACAAGCTGCTGATCGAGCACGATGGGCTTTCGTCAGGCCGCGGCACGAGGCGTGTTGCGGCAAATCAAAAAAGAAAACGGCGCAGTGACTGTCCTGCGCCATATGCGGGAGGCATGGCGGGCCGCGCGGCCCGCCACCGGGACTGCTTGCTTACTTCTCGATCACGAACGCGGTGCCCTTCGTGACACTCACGATGGCCGTCTGCTGCGCGTCGTAGCCGGCGGGCTTGCCGGCCTTGTCCTTGGCGCGTGTGAAGGCGAAGGCGCCGGTGGCGCCGGTCCACTTCACGTTGGGCAGCGCGTCGCGCAGGGCCGTGCGGTCGGCCGCCAGGTTGCCCGACAGCTTCACGCCCTTGAGCGCCTGGGCCACCACGTACAGGCCGTCGTAGGCCTGCGCGGCGAACTGGTCGGGCGCCATCTTGAACTTGTCGTTGTAGGCCTTCTGGAACTTGGTGTTCTCGGGCGTGGCGTTGCTGGCCGACCAGGGGCTGCCGACGTACAGGTTGTCCGAGCTGCCCTTGGCCAGGTCGAAGATCTTGGTCGAGTTCATGCCGTTGCCGCCGATGACCGGCACGTTCAGGCCGAGCTGGCGGGCCTGCACCATGATCGGCGCGCCTTCGGCCAGCAGTGCCGACAGCACGATGGCGTCGGGGTTGGTGGCCTTGATCTTGGTGAGCTGGGCCTTGAAGTCGACGTCGCCCTTGGCGAAGGTCTCGGTCGTGGTCACGGGCAGCTTCAGGTCTTCCAGGGCCTTCTTGAAGTTGTCGTAGCCGCTCTTGGTGAACACGTCGTCGTTGCCGTACAGCACGGCGACCTTCTTCACGTTGCCGTGCTTGATGGCCACGCGCAGGGTCTCGGGCAGCACGTCGGCTTCGGTCACGGAGTTGCGGAACACGTAGTCGCCGATCGAGGTGATGCCGTCGGCCGTGTTCGAGGTGCCGAAGGCCACGGTCTTGGCGGCCTGGGCGATCGGGTCGGCCGCCTGGGCCGAGTTCGACAGCGTGGGGCCGAAGGTCATCAGGACCTTGTCCTGGAAGATCAGCTTCTTGAAGACGTTGATCGCGTCTTCCTTCTTGCCTTGCTCGTCTTCGACGGCCAGCACGATCTTGTCGCCGTTGATGCCGCCGGCGGCGTTGATTTCGTCCGCGGCCAGCTGGAAGCCGTTGCGGATGGCGGCGCCGTACTGCGCGGCACCGCCGGACAGGGCGGCTGCGACGCCGATCTTGATGTCGGCGGCTTGCGCGCCGAAAGCGGTGGCTGCGGCGAACGCGAGCAGTGCGGGCTTGAAGGAGTTAGGGAGTCTCATGTCTTGATGCCGTTTCCAGCGGTGTATGTAAGGCGATATAACATTTTATGCCTCGTCTACACGAGACCGAGTTCGCGCGCGACAGGGGGAGGCGCCGGGCGCAGGGTAAACCCCCGCCGGAGGCTGTAAGCGCGTTTTTACAATCGCCCGGGCTTATACAAAAGTCCCCAACGCGGTCACAAGCCGCGTTTTGTTTTTTCAAAGAACTCGGAGAGCTATCAATGGATCGTCGTTCCCTAATCAAAAACGCCGGCATCGCCGGCGTTTTGGCTGCCGGCATTGCGCCTGCCGTTCATGCGCAGACCGCAGTCCGCTGGCGCCTGGCCTCGAGCTTCCCGCGCTCGCTCGACACGATTTTCGGCAGCGCCGAAATGCTGTCGAAGACCGTCAAGGCACTGTCCGGCGGCAAGTTCGAAATCTCGGTCCACCCCGCCGGCGAGCTGATGCCCGCATTCGGCGTGGTCGACGCACTGCAGGGCGACACGCTCGAAATGGCGCAGACCGCCGCGTATTACTTCACCGGCAAGGATCCGATCTTCGCGTTCAGCTGCGCAGTGCCCTTCGGCCTGACCGCACGCCAGACCGACTCGTGGAAAGAGTACGGCAACGGCCGCAAGCTGCTCGACGCCTTCTTCGCGCAATACAACTTCCGCACCGCCAGCGCCGGCAACACCGGCACGCAGATGGGCGGCTGGTACCGCAAGGAGATCAAGACGGTCGCCGACCTCAAGGGCCTGAAGATGCGCATGGGCGGCGGCGTGTTCGGCGAGGCCATGGCCAAGCTGGGCGTGGTGTCGCAGAACATGCCCGCCGGCGACGTGTACCAGGCGCTCGAAAAGGGCACGCTGGACGCCGCCGAGTTCGTCGGTCCCTACGACGACGAGAAGCTGGGCTTCAACAAGGTGGCCCCGTACTACTACTACCCCGGCTGGTGGGAAGGCGGCGCCGACCTCGAGTTCTTCATCAACAACAAGGCCTTCGCCAAGCTGTCGGACGAGAACAAGGCCATCCTCGACGCGGCCACCAAGGTCGCCGCGCGCGACATGATCGCCAAGTACGACGCCTACAACCCGGTGGCGCTCAAGCGCCTGGTTGCCGCCAAGACCGAACTCAAGCCGTTCCCCAAGGCCGTGATGGACGCGGGCTTCAAGGCCTCGATGGAAGTCTTCGCCGAGCACGAAGCCAAGTCGCCCGAGTTCAAGAAGATCCACCAGGACATGCGCGCCTTCCAGCGCGACCAGATCCTGTGGAACCGCTTCTCGGAGTACCCGTTCAACCAGTACATGAACTCGGTCAAGATCTGATACCGACGCGACCCGCATGAAAAAGGCCGCCCCGTGCAAACGGGGCGGCCTTTTGGCTTGCGGGGCCGTTCAGGGCTTCTGCTGCTGCTTGAGCGCGTCCTGCATGGCCTTCATGGGATCGGTCTCGCCGCTGTCGGCCGGGGCGGCCTCGGGGGGCGGTGCCGGTGCGGCGCCTTCCGCGCCCGGCTGCGGTTCGGCGCCCGGCGCGGCTTCCTCGGGGCCGCCGTAGGGGTCGGCGGCCGGTCCGCCGTCCTCGGGCTTCAGGCTGTCGCGCATCTGCGCCCCGATGTCGTCGAGGTTGACCTTCACCTCCTTGTCGAGCGCGCCCGTCACGATCTGCGGGAACGCGATCAGCACGCCCACCATGGTGAGCTGGATCAGCACGAACGGGATCGCACCCTTGTAGATCTGCATCGTCGTCACCGGCTCCATGACCTTCTGGGTCACGCGGTCAACGTATTGCTTGTCGGGTGCGACGGAGCGCAGGAAGAACAGCGCGAAGCCGAAGGGCGGGTGCATGAACGAGGTCTGCATGTTCACAGCCAGCAGCACGCCGAACCAGATCAGGTCGATGCCCAGCTTGTGGGCCACGGGCGCCAGCAGCGGCACCACGATGAACGACAGCTCGAAGTAGTCCAGGAAGAACGCCAGGAAGAACACCAGCACGTTCACCGCGATCAGGAAGCCCACCGGGCCGCCGGGCAGGGACGACAGCAGGTGCTCGACCCAGATCGGGCCGTCGGCGGCCTGGAACACCAGGCTGAACACCGTGGCGCCGATCAGGATGAACATCACGAAGCTCGACAGCTTGGTGGTGGAGGCCAGCGCCTGCTTCAGCAGCGTGAGGCTCATGCGCCGGCGCACCCAGGCCATGATCAGCGCGCCCAGGGCGCCCATTGCGCCGCCCTCGGTGGGCGTGGCCACGCCCAGGAAGATGGTGCCCAGCACCAGGAAGATCAGCAGCAGCGGAGGAATGAGCACGAAGGTCACGCGCTCGGCCAGCCGCGACAGCAGGTTGAGCTTCAGGCCCTTGTTGATCAGCGCGATCACCAGGGCCACGAACACGCCGCCGCACATGGCGACCACGACCTTCTCGTCGGTGGCCACCGAGGTCACTTCCTGGCCCTGGAACCAGGTGTGCACGGCCGCCATGTTGCGCGCCAGCCAGACCGCCACCACGGCCGACAGCGCGGCGAGCGCCACCAGCGACGTGTAGCCGCCGCTGCCGTTGGGTTCGCGGAAGGTGCGGGCCTCGGGCGGCAGCGCCGGCACCTGCGCGGGCCGGAAGATCGCGAGGAACACGACATAGACCACGTACAGGCCCATCAGCATGAAGCCGGGCAGGAAGGCGCCCTTGTACATGTCGCCGACGCTCTTGCCGAGCTGGTCGGCCATGATGATCAGCACCAGCGAGGGCGGGATGATCTGCGCCAGCGTGCCCGATGCGGCAATCACGCCGCTGGACAGCCGCCGGTCGTAGCCGTAGCGCAGCATGATCGGCAGCGAGATCAGGCCCATCGAGATGACCGATGCCGCCACCACGCCGGTGGTGGCCGCCAGCAGCGCGCCGACGAAGATCACCGCCAGCGCCAGGCCGCCGCGCATCGGGCCAAAGACCTGGCCGACCGTGTCGAGCAGGTCCTCGGCCATGCCGCTGCGCTCCAATATGAGCCCCATGAGCGTGAAGAAGGGCACCGCCAGCAGTGTGTCGTTGGCCATGATGCCGATCAGCCGCTGGGGCAGCCAGGCCATCACCGACGACTGGAACACGCCGAGCTCGATGCCGACGAGACCGAAGAACAGGCCGCAGGCCCCGAGGCTGAATGCGACGGGATAGCCCAGCAGCAGGAAGCAGATCAGCCCCGCGAACATGATCGGGGCGAAGTTGGCAACAATGAATTCCATGGTGTCTGTGCTCGGCCGTTCAGTGTTGCGTGCCGGGAGCGGCCGTGCCGGCCTTGGCTGCGTCTTTCTCGGCCTGCAGGCGCAGGGCTTCGATCAGCTCGGCCTCGGCCGTCTTGTCGGTCAGCCGGCCCATGGGGTCGGGGCCTTGGCCGCGCAGGAAGGCGATGCGCTTGATCAGCTCGGACCAGCCCTGCAGCATCAGCAGCACGAAGCCGGCCGGCAGCGCCGCCCACACGGGCCAGCGGATCAGCCCGCCCGAGTTGCCGGACATCTCGCCCGACTTGTACATCTGGATCACCACGGGCATCGACAGGTAGAGCACCGTCAGGCACAGCGGCGTCAGGAAGAATGCGAAGCCGATGATGTCGATCCACACCTGCTTGCGCTTGGACAGGCGGCTGTTGATGACGTCGATGCGCACATGCTCGCGGTGCAGCAGCGTGAAGCCGGCGGCGATCAGGAACGACCAGGCGAACAGATACCACTGCACTTCGAGAAACGCGTTGGAGCTGGTGTTGAATATCTTGCGCACCACCGCGTTGAGGGCGCTGATCACCGTGGCGGCCAGGATCAGCCAGATCGCGTATTTGCCCACCTGGGCGTTGAGCCAGTCGATGGCCCGGGAAAGCTTGAGCAAGCCTTGCATTTCATCTCCATTTTTGTATTGGATGCCCCACATACGACCGCACCCGACGCACTGGCCTTGTGTGCCAGCGGGTCGGGTGCGTGAGGCGGTGCGGATTCTATCGATGTAATCGAAAGTGTCTTCTGGGGGCTACCCGGAGGCGTGGCTTGGCCATAATGTTTCATGGACCAGACACCGCGCCCCCCTCCGGCCCCGGCCGTGGCGACGTCCCAATCGATCGACTCCCCCGACATGAGCCGGGCCGGCCGGGATCTGCTTTCCCTGGCGCTGATCGACGCGCGCAACCACACGCTGCACCTGCTGTCGCTCTTCGAGCAGGCGCTCGGGGAAGGCATGCCGACGCCGCGCGGGCCCGATGTCGTGCCGCCGGTCTGGCTGGCCGGCCATATCGGCTGGTTCGCCGAATGGTGGATCGGCCGCAACACCCAGCGCGCCTTCGGTGCCGATTGCCCGGTGCGGCCCACGCGGCTGGCGGCCATCGAGCCCGGCGCCGACAGTTGGTGGAACCCGGCGCAGGCCACGCCCGACCAGCGCTGGTCGCCCGGGCTGCCCGACCTCGCCCAGACCAAGGCCTACCTGCTCGAGACGCTGGAGAGCACGCTCGAACTGCTGGAGCATGCGGCCGAGACCGACGCCGGCCTCTACTTCTACAGGCTGGCGCTGGCGCATGAAGACCTGCGCGGCGAACAGTTCGTCGTGATGGCGCAGACGCTGGGGCTGCCTCTGGGCGTCGAGCAGGCGCCCATCGTCGTCACGCGCGAGCCGCTGCTGCTGCCGGCCACCCGCTGGGAACTGGGCATGCCCGAGAGCGGCTTCGCCTTTGCGCAGGAACGCAGCGCGCATCGCGTCGACGTGCCGGAGTTCGAGATCGACGCCCAGCCCGTCACCTGGAACCAGTATGTCGAGTTCGTCGACGACGGCGGCTACGACCGCGAGGAACTGTGGCGCGGCGAAGGCTGGCGCTGGCTCTCGGCCCAGATCGAAGGGCGGCGCGGGCCGCGCCATGTGGAGCAGATCGGCGCCGCGCGGCACGGCTCCGGGGGCTCGGTGCTGCAGCATCGTTTTGGCGCGACGGTGCGCGCCGCCGGCCACCACAGCGCGGTGCACCTGAGCTGGTGGGAGGCCGATGCCTGGGCGCGCTGGGCGGGACGCCGCGTGGCGACCGAGGTCGAATGGGAGATCGCCGCGCACACCGCCGCTCGGCGCGGCTTCCGCTGGGCCGACGTGCACGAGTGGACCGCCGGTACGCTGAGCCCCTGGCCCGGCTACCGTGCCGATCCGTGGAGCGCGGGCGGGGAGTTCGATCCCGCTGCTGCATTCGGGCGTGCACGCGTGCTGCGCGGCGCCTCGTTCGCGACACGCGCGCGTCTTCGTTCACCCAAGCGGCGCGGCTTCGCCTTGCCGGAGCGCGACGACGGATTCTTCGGCTTCCGTACCTGCAGTCTTTGACTTGCCCCCAGGCTGCGCGCACTTCGTGTCGCTTCGCCAACCCCCTTCCGGGGGGCAGCGCCTGCGGCCCGGCGAAGCCGGTTCCGCGGCGCTCACGGCGGAACGCGGTGGTGTGGTCTCAATCTTTTCGAGCAACCACGCCCGGGTCGGCCGCCAGCGGCGGCGCCACTTCTTCCAGCGGCTTGCGCTCCGCGTCGGCCGCATAGCGCAGGGCCAGCAGCCCGGCCACGATGACCAGCGCCGCGCCGATACCGTAGCCCACCATCACCGCGCCACGGCTGCCTGTCTCTATCAGCAGGCCGAACAGCACCGGCGCCACGAAGCCGCCCGCGCCCATGCCGACGGCATAGAAGATGGCGATGGCCATCGCGCGCATTTCCAGCGGGAACACTTCGCTCACGGTGAGGTAGGCCGAGCTGGCGGCCGCCGAGGCCAGGAAGAACACGGCCGACCAGCACAGCGCCTGGCTGCGCGCGTCGAGCCAGCCCATCATGAACGCCCAGCCGGTGAGCGCCAGGCCCACGCCCGCGAGCACATAGGTCAGCGCGATCATCTTGCGCCGGCCCAGGCTGTCGAACAGCGGGCCCAGCAGCAGCGGGCCGAGCACGTTGCCGAGCGCGAACGGAAAGATGTACAGCGCCACGCTGGCTTCGGGCACGCCGTAGAAGCGCGTGAGGACCAGCGCGTAGGTGAAGAAAATCGCGTTGTAGAAGAACGCCTGCGACACCATCAGCGCAAGCGCGACCACGCTGCGCTGGCGGTAGCGCTTGAACAGCACGCGCGCCACTTCGCGCATCGAGGGGCTGGTCTGGCGAGCGTCGGTGTAGTCCACATGGCCCTGCGGCGCGGGCAGCGGGCCGTGCTGCGCCGAGACCTCCGCTTCGATCTGCTCGACGATGCGCCGGGCTTCGTCCGCGCGCCCGTGCGCAATGAGCCAGCGCGGGCTTTCCGGCACGTCGCGCCGCACCAGCAGGATGGCCACCGCCAGCACCGCGCCCAGCGCGAAGCCCGCGCGCCAGCCCCACACCGGGCCGATCACATGAGGGTCCAGCAGCACCAGGCTCAGCCCCGCGCCGAGCGCCGCGCCGATCCAGAAGCTGCCGTTGATCGCGAGGTTGACGCGCCCGCGCACGCGCGCCGGAATCAACTCGTCGATGGCCGAGTTGATGGCCGCGTACTCGCCGCCGATGCCCAGTCCGGTAACGAAGCGGCAGAGCGCGAAGAAAGCGAAATCCGGAGAAAAAGCCGTGGCCAGCGTGCCCACCGTGTAGACCACCAGCGTGACGAGAAAGAGCTTCTTGCGCCCGAGCCGGTCGGTGAGCCGCCCGAAGATCAGGGCGCCCAGCACCGCGCCCGCCACGTACACCGAGCCCGACAGGCCGATCTCGCCGGCGGTGAGGCCCAGCGTGTCGGGCCGCTCCAGCACCGCCCCGATGGAGCCCACCAGCGTGACCTCCAGGCCGTCGAGCACCCAGGCCACGCCCAGCGCGATCACCACGCGCCAATGCCAGCGCGACCACGGCAGGCGGTCCAGGCGGGCGGGAATGTCGCTGCGCAGAGCCGTCATGCCACCGATTATTGAAAGGCGGCCGGCGCGCCGCCTGTAGGACCTGGCCTCCGATCAGGCCGGAGGCCGCGACGGACTCAGGCCGTCTCCGCCAATGCGTCGGCCAGCGCGTTGACCATGCGGTCGATCTCGGCCTTCTCGGCGATGAAGGGCGGTGCCAGCTGGATGGTGTCGCCGCCGTAGCGCACGTAGAAGCCCTTCTTCCAGCAGTTCATGGCGATCTCGTACGGACGGCGCGCGGGCTCGCCCGGCACCGCGGCAATGGTCAGGCCGGCGGCCAGGCCGAAGTTGCGGATGTCGTTGACGTGCTTGATGCCCTTCAGGCTGTGCACCGCGTTCTCGAAGTGCGGCGCCAGCGCCTGCACGCGGCCGATCATGTCTTCCTTCTGCAGTACGTCGAGCGCGGCGATGCCGGCGGCGCAGGCCACCGGGTGCGCGCCGTAGGTGTAGCCGTGCGGGAACTCGAGCATGTAGTCGGGGCCGCCTGCCGCCATGAAGGTGTCGTAGATTTCCTTGCTGGCGACCACGGCGCCCAGCGGCTGCGCGCCGTTGGTCACCTGCTTGGCGATGTTCATGATGTCGGGCGTGACGCCGAAGGCTTCCGAGCCCGTGAGCGCGCCGCAGCGGCCGAAACCGGTGATCACTTCGTCGAAGATCAGCAGGATGTTGTTGGCGGTGCAGATGTCGCGCAGGCGCTTCAGGTAGCCCTTGGGCGGAATCACCACGCCGGCCGAACCCGCGAAAGGTTCCACGATGACGGCCGCGATGTTCGATGCGTCGTGCAGCGCGATCAGGTCGAGCAGGCGGTCGGCCAGTTCGGCGCCGTTCTCTGCCATGCCGCGCGTGAAGGCGTTGGAAGCGAGTTGCGTGTGCGGCAGGTGGTCGGCCTCGACGCCCTGGCCGAACAGCTTGCGGTTGGCCGCGATGCCGCCCACCGAGATGCCGCCGTAGTTGACGCCGTGGTAGCCCTTCTCGCGGCCGATCAGGCGAGTCTTGCTGGCCTGTCCCTTGGTGCGCCAGTAGGCGCGCGCCATCTTCAGCGAGGTGTCGGCGGCTTCGGAGCCCGAGCCGGTGAAGAACACGTAGTCCAGCCCGGCAGGCGTCAGTTCCTTGATCCTGTTGGCCAGCTCGAACGACAGCGGATGGCCGAACTGGAACGCGGGCGAGTAGTCGAGCTTGGCGATCTGGCGGCTCACTGCCTCGGTGATCTCGGGGCGGCCGTGGCCCAGGCCCGAACACCACAGGCCCGAGAGGCCGTCGAAGATCTTGCGGCCGTCGATGTCGGTGAAGTAGGCGCCCTTGGCCTCCACGATGATCCGCGGATCGGCCTTGAAGTTGCGGTTGCCGGTGTAGGGCATCCAGTGCGCGTCGAGCCAGGCGGCGTCGGTCCGCGTGGCGGGCGTGGGTTCGAGGGCGGGGGCTGCAAGGGTCATGGCGTTCCGCGCGGGCGGGCTCCGGAGGGGGTTGTGAATGCGCCGATTGTTGGCAGACCCTTCAGTGTGGAGAATGGCGCAATATCAATGTTCACTTGACACTTCATGCAAGTAAAGGCCAAGGCCCAAAACGGTGCCCAGAACAGTGCCCGCAATCGCGCCGTCCTGGGGCAGCTCAGCGACATGGACCTGCGGCTGCTCAAGGTTTTCAAGAGCGTGGTCGACTGCGGCGGCATGGCGGCCGCCGAGCTGGAGCTGAACATCGGCACCTCCACCGTGAGCCGGCATGTGAAAGACCTGGAAACACGGCTGGGCCTGGTGCTGTGCCGCCGGGGCAGGGCGGGTTTCGCACTCACCGCCGAGGGCCAGCGCGTGTACGACGAGACCCTGCGCCTGCTGGCTTCGGTCGACGCCTTTCGCGGCAGCATCGACGACATCCACAACCGCATGGGCGGGCAGCTGGAGGTGGCGCTGTTCGACAAGACCGCGACCAACCCGAAGGCGCGCATCGGCGAGGCCATTGCGCGTTTCACCGAGATAGCGCCGGAGGTGAGCCTGGCGGTGCACGTGGGCTCCATCAACGCCATAGAGCAGGGGGTGCTGGAAGGCAACTTCCAGATCGGCATCATCCCGGCGCACCGCGCCTCGCAGAGCCTGGTGTACGCGGACCTGTTCGACGAGACGATGCTGCTGTACTGCGGCAAGGGCCATCCCCTGTTCGACAGCCCCCATGCCAGGCTCACCTGGGGCAAGCTGGGCGAACACCATTTCGCGGGGCTGGGCTATCACTCGCCCAACATGGAGCTGAGCCACAGGGCGCGGTTGTCGCGCAAGGCGACTGGCTTCGACCAAGAGGCGATTGCCACGCTGATCCTGTCGGGCCGCTTCCTGGGCTTTCTGCCCGACCACTATGCGCAGGTGTTCGAGGAGCGCGGGCTGATGAAGGCGGTGCTGCCGGCCCGGTTCAACTACGCATGCAAATTCGTGAGCCTGCTGCGGCGTTCGCCGAAGCCGTCGCGGGCCGTGCTGGCGTTTCAGGATTGCCTGGAGCGGGCGCACGCCTGACCTTCGCCGTTTCTCCGGTGCACACCCCCTGAACGGACCGGCCTATCGCTGCCCGCTGGGCAGCAGCAAATGCTTGGCCCCGATGTGCGCCTCCATCTCGTGCATGTGCGCTTCTGCATCCACCATGTGCTCGGCCATCAGCCGGCGCACTTCCTCAGCGTCTTCCTTGCGGTAGGCCGCGAGCAGCTGCGTGTGGTAGTCGACATTCGTCTCGCCGAAGTGGTGGTGGTCCAGCGCATTCTTGTAGACCACCAGGTCGCGCAGCAGGTCGTTGAGAAAGCGGCACATGAACGAAAGCACCGGATTGGGGCAGCTCTCCGCCAGCATGGTGTGGAAGGCGAGTTCCGCCTCGCGCTGGGTGCGCAGTTCGTCCTCGTTGGTCGGCTCGATGGTGCACAGGCGGATGTTTTCCTCGAGCTTGTCGAACTGCTCCGGCGTCAGCCTGCCGACCACGCTCACGGCCAGTTCAGGCTCCAGTGCCTTGCGCAACTGATAGATATGGTGCCCGTCCAGGTGATGGAAATGCAGGAAGTTGCGCAGCGGCTCCGACGCATGATCGACCGACACCTGCTGCAGGTAGGCCCCGCCGCCGGGCCCCGTGCGGATGGAGACCAGCCCGCGCACCTCCAGCGCCTTCAGCGCCTCGCGCACCGTGCTCTTCGAGTACCCGAAAAGCTCGATCAGTTCTTTCTCGTTCGGTAGCCGGTCGCCGGGCTGCTTGCGCTCCGCCACGATCCAGCGCTTGACGTCTTCGACGATGACGTCCGAGAGCTTTTGCCGCTTAGGACGGTTCTGCCCCACTCTCATTGAAACGCTCCATGCCCATCGGGAGATGCGCGGGATGCGCAACAGCGCGCGATCTTAAACGGCGTCATCGGCGAGCTCCGGTCGGTGTTGGGCACAAGGATTGCTAGCGGGTTTTTACCAGCATATTAATCCTATTTATCCGCTTAAATTCGCCGGCAATCGCAGGCCCCACCTTTTCCTTGTTTCACCCACCACGACCGGAGATCCCCATGCATCGCAGACACCTCCTTCAGCTTGCCGCCCTGTCGGCCGCCCCCGCTTCCCTGCTGGCCGGCCGCGCCGCCTTTGCCCAGTCGGCCGAGGCGATCCGCTTCGGCTGCCCGGTCCCGATGTCGGGCGCCTTCGCGGCCAACGGCAAGTACGCCGACCTGGGCATGAAGCTGGCCATCGAGCAGTACGGCAGCGTGCTCAAGCGCCCGCTGGCCTACACCGTGCTCGACACCGAGGGCAAGCCGGCCACCGCCGTGCGCAAGGTGCAGGAAGCCTCGCAGCAGCAGGGCGCGAAGTTCTTCGCGGGCGGCATCCTGTCGTCGGAAGCGCTGGCCATGGGCAAGGAGGCGGAGAAGGCCGGCGGCCTGTTCATCACCACCGCGGGCGCGGACGAGATCACCGGCAAGGACTGCAACCCCGCCACCTTCCGCTGGTCGGTGCCCACCTTCGGTGCCATCGAGCAGACGGTGCGCCCGCTGATCGCCACCATGCCGAAGGCCAAGCGCTGGTACACCATCACGCCGCAGTACGTGTTCGGCGACGGCCTGCTGAGCGCGGCCAAGAACATCTTCCAGGAGAAGGGCATCGAGCACGTGGGCAACAGCTACCACTCGCTCAACGAGAAGGAGTTCAGCGGCTACCTCACGAATGCGATGGCGGCCAAGCCCGACGTGCTGCTGCTGCTGAACTTCGGCGCGCAGTCTTCCGCGGCGCTGCGCCAGGCGGTGAGCTTCGGCATGCACAAGAACATGACGATCCTCATGGCCTGGGCTTCGGGCCTGGAGCAGTTCGACGAACTGGGCGCCGACCTCTGCGAAGACGTGTACTTCGGCGCGCAGTACTGGCACACGGCCGACACCACCCTCAACAAGGACCTGGTGAAGCGCACCGCCGACAAGCTCAAGATCGTGCCCAACTACAGCCTCGCGGGCTCGTACGTCTGCACCAAGATCCTGATCGACGGCATCGTCAAGGCGGGCACGGTCGACCAGAAGGCGGTGATCGCCGCGCTCGAGGGCATGAAGTTCGACGGCCTCACCGGCACCGAGGAAATCCGCAAGGCCGACCACCAGGTCATCAAGGACTACTACCTGCTCAAGGGCAAGGCCAAGTCGAAGATGAAGAACGCGGCCGACTACGTCGACGTGGTGAGTTCCGGCAAGTCCTTCCTGCCGGCCGACAAGACCGGCTGCAGATTGGGCTAACCCCCAGGCTTGCCCACTGCGTGTGGCCTCCAACCCCCTTGCAGGGGGCAACACCTGCGGCCCGGCAAAGCCGGTTCCGCGGTGTTCCCGAAAGGTCGGGGTGCCGCATCCGAGCCCGTCATCACTCACACATATGTCCGTCTACCTGCTCCAGACCATCAACGGAATCGGCATCGGCATGCTGTATTTCCTGCTGGCCGTTGGCTTGTCCATCGTGTTCGGCCTGCTGCGTTTCGTGAACTTCGCGCACGGCGCTTTCTATCTGCTGGGTGCCTACCTGTGCTACCAGGCCATGCAGTGGGGGCTGAACTTCTGGGCCGCGCTGGTGCTGGTGCCGCTGTTCGTCGGCGCGCTCGGCTGGCTGGCCGAGAAGCTGCTGCTGCGCCGCGTGTATGCCAAGGCGCATGAGTTCCACATCCTCGTGACGGTGGGCCTCGCGCTCGCGGTGCAGGAGATCGTCATCGTGTTCTGGGGCCCGCTGGGCAACAGCGTGCCCACGCCCGACCTGCTCCAGGGCGTGGTGATGTGGGGCAGCTTCGTCTATCCGAAGTACCGGCTGTTCGTGATCGGCTTCACCGCCGTGCTCGCAGTGCTGCTGTGGTGGGTGCTCGAAGGCACGCGCCTGGGCAGCGCGGTGCGCGCGGGCAGCGAATCGACCGAGATGGTGTCGCTGCTCGGCATCAACGTGTTCCGCGTGTTCAGCCTGGTGTTCGCGCTGGGCGCGGCCACGGCGGCGCTGGCCGGCGTGCTGGCTGCGCCCATTCGCGGGGCCGAGCCCTTCATGGGCGTCGAGGCGCTGAGCGTGGCCTTCGTGGTGGTGGTGATCGGCGGGCTCGGCAGCTTTGGCGGCGCGCTCGTGGGCGGGGTGGTGATCGGCATCGTGCAGAGCCTCATGAGCACCATCTGGCCGCCGGGAGCCAGCCTGATGATCTACATCGCGATGGCGGCCGTGCTGCTGCTGCGCCCGCATGGCCTGCTCGGCCGGAAAGCATGAACGGACACGACATGCCGAGAAAAATCACATTCCTCCTGGCGCTCGTCGCCGCGCTGGGCCTGCCGCTTGTGCTGAGCTCTGGCTCGCTCGCGAGCGAGGTACTCATCTACGCGCTGGCGGCACTGGGCTGCAACCTGCTGCTGGGCTACACGGGGCTGCTGTCCTTCGGGCAAGGCATCTTCTTCGGACTGGGCAGCTACACCATCGCGATCCTGCTCACGCGCCTGCACCTGCCCATGCCGCTTGCATTGCTCGCGGCCATGGCCATGGGCGCGATCGGCGCGGCGGTGGTCGGCTGGGTCGCCATCCGCCAGCGCGGCACTTACTTCGTGATGCTCACGCTGGCCTTTGCGCAGATGTTCTATTTCATCGCCTACACCGCGACCGATCTCACGGGTGGCGACAACGGCCTGCTCGACGTGCCGCGCCCCGGCTTCATGGACACGCCGTGGAAGTACTACGCTTTCGTGGCGGTGATTTTCCTCATCGCCTTCGGCCTGCTGCTGCGCGTGACCGATTCGATTTTCGGGCGCACGCTGCTCGCCATCCGCGACAACGAGGACCGGGCCGCCGCCGTGGGCTACGACCTCAAGCGCTTCAAGCTGCTGGCCTTCATGATCTCCGGCGCCGTCACCGGACTGGCGGGCGGGCTGCACGCCATGATGACCGGCATCGCGCCGCTGTCGAACGCCGAATACCACACGAGCGAGATGATCCTGGTCATCACCGTGATCGGCGGCACCGGCAACCTGTTCGCGTCGGTGCTGGGCTCGGCCTTCTATGTGCTGCTGGCCGACTGGCTCTCCACGCTGTGGCCGCGCTGGCTGCTGCTGCTGGGCCTGCTGCTGATCGGCGTGAGCATCGGCATGCAGCGCGGGCTCTGGGGGCTGGGCGAGGGCGTCTGGAAGCGCGTCTTCCGGCGCTCGCCACCGGCGGCGCCGGACGCTGCCGCCGCGCAAGGAGAAAAGGCATGAGCGACGTTCTCATCGAAGCCATCGGCGTTACCAAGCACTACGGCAAGTTTGCCGCGCTCGGCGGGGTCGACCTGAAGATCAGGCGCAACACCGTGCACTCGGTGATCGGCCCCAACGGCGCGGGCAAGACCACGCTGTTCCACATGCTCACGGGTACCGGCACCACCACGGGCGGGCGCATCCTGTTCGACGGCCACGACGTGACGCGCGAGCCCGACCACCGGCGCGTGCAGCGCGGCATGGCGCGTTCGTTCCAGGTCACGGCGCTGTTCCTGAGCCTGCCGGTGCGCGAGAACCTGCGCGTGGCGGCACAGGGCGTCTCGCCGCGCCAGGCCATGAACTGCTGGCGCGCACCGGTCGGTGAACTGGCCTGCGCGCAGACGGTGGACGAAGTGCTGCAGCGCGTCGGCCTCGAGCGGTTCGCGAACACGCCGGCCAGCGAGCTTTCGCACGGGCAGCAGCGCCGCCTCGAGGTGGGCATGGCGCTGGCCGCCAGGCCGAAGGCCATCTTCCTCGACGAGCCGACCTCGGGCATGGGCATCGACGACCTCGACGACATGAAGCAGCTCATCCGCAGCCTGCGCGACCGGCACACCGTGGTGCTGATCGAGCACAACATGAACATCGTGATGGACATCTCCGACACCGTGACCGTGATGCAGCTTGGCCGCGTGCTCGCCGAAGGGCTGCCGGGCGACATTCGCGCCGATGCGCGCGTGCGTACGGCCTACCTTGGCAACATGATCACAGGAGGCAAGGCATGAGCGGCGGGAAGAACATCCTCGAAGTCGAGGCGCTGCACGCGCACTACGGCAAGAGCCACGTGCTGCAGGGCGTCTCGATGCGCGTGGGCGAGGCCGAACTCGTCACGCTGCTGGGGCGCAACGGCGCGGGCAAGTCGACCACGCTCAAGAGCATTGCCGGCGCGGTCACGCCCACGAGCGGGCGCGTGCGCTTCCAGGGAGCGGACATCGCGGGCATGCCGCCGCACCGCATCGCCACGCGCGGCGTGTGCCTGGTGCCCGAGCACCGCGGCGTCTTCAAGCTGCTGACGGTGGAAGAAAACCTGCTGCTCGGCCTGCGGCGCGAGTCGCCCTGGCAGCTGGCCGACATCTACCGCATCTTCCCGCGCCTCAAGGAGCGGCGGCGCAACGGCGGCGGACAGCTGTCGGGCGGCGAGCAGCAGATGCTGGCCATCGGCCGCGCGCTCATGAACCACCCGCGCCTGCTGATCCTCGACGAGCCGGTCGAAGGACTCGCGCCGGTGATCGTCGAGGAAATCGTCGCGCAGCTGAAGACCATCAAGGCGGCCGGCGTGGCCATCCTGCTGGTCGAGCAGAACCTCGAAGTCTGCGTGCAGCTGGCCGACCGCCACTACATCGTGGAGCAGGGCGTGATCGTGCACGAGGCCGGCAATGCCGCCTTCATGGCCGACCACGAAGTGAAAGACCGCTACCTGGGCGTGGGCCTTGCTTGAGGCCTGCCGCAACACTCATCCTTACCGCAAAGCCATGAACTCACACACTGAACTCCGCATCGACGGCCAGCGGCTCTGGAATTCGCTGATGGAACTGGCGCAGCTCGGCGCCACCGAGAAAGGCGGTGTCTGCCGCATCGCGCTGACCGACCTCGACCGCCAGGGCCGCGACCTGTTCGTGCGCTGGGTGCGCGAGGCGGGCTGCGAAGTCCGCGTGGACGCCATCGGCAACATCTTCGCGCGCCGCGCTGGCCGCAACAACGCGCTGCCGCCCGTCACCACCGGCAGCCACATCGACACGCAGCCCACCGGCGGCAAGTTCGACGGCAACTACGGCGTGCTCGCGGGCCTGGAGGTGATCCGCTGCCTCAACGACGCCGAAGTGGAGACCGAGGCACCGCTCGAAATCGCGGTGTGGACCAATGAAGAGGGCTCGCGCTTCGTGCCCGTGATGATGGGCTCCGGCGTGTTCGCCGGCGCGTTCACGCTCGAACACGCACTGGCGCAGCGCGACAACGACGGCGTCAGCGTGTCCGACGCGCTCGCCGCCATCGGCTACGCGGGCAGCACGCCCGCGTCGGCGACGGCATCGCCGGTGGGCGCGTACTTCGAGGCGCACATCGAGCAGGGCCCGGTGCTCGAAGCCAACGAGCGCGTGATCGGCGTGGTGGAAGGCGCACTGGGCCAGCGCTGGTACGACGTGGCGGTGCAGGGCATGGAAGCCCATGCCGGCCCCACGCCGATGGCCCTGCGCAAGGACGCGCTGCTGGCCGCTGCCGAACTCGTGATCGAGGTCAACCGCATTGCGCTCGCCCATGCGCCGCATGGGCGCGGCACCGTCGGCTGGATCGACAACTACCCTAATTCGCGCAACGTGATTCCGGGGCGCGTGAAGCTCAGTGTCGACTTGCGCGCGGCCGACGACGTGGTGCTGTCGGCCATGGACGCCGAACTGAAAGAGACCGTGCAGCGCATCGCGACGAAGGGCAAGGTCGAGATGTCGGTGGAGCAGGTCGTGTATTTCCAGCCGCAGCCTTTCACGCCGAAGCTGGTGTCGGCGGTGCGCGAAGCCGCGCAGGCGCAGGGCATGACCTGGATGAACGTGATCAGCGGCGCGGGCCACGACGCGGTGTACCTCGCGCGCGTGTGCCCCGCGGCCATGATCTTCGTGCCCTGCCTCGACGGCATCAGCCACAACGAGATCGAGGACGCGCAGCCCGACCACCTGGAAGCCGGCTGCAACGTGCTGCTGCAGGCCATGCTGCAAAGCGCGGGAGTCGCGCAATGAAAGTGCTGATCGCGCGCCTCAACCACGAGACCAACACCTTCTCGCCCGTGCCCACGCCACTCTCGGCCTTCGGGCCCGACGGGCCGACTTTCGGCGAGCAGGCCTACCGCGACAACAAGGGCATGCGCACCGCGATGTCGGCCTTCATCGACCTGGCCGAGGCGGCGGGTGCCGAACTCGTCACGCCGGTGTCTGCCTCTGCCAACCCGAGCGGGCCGGTCGATGCCGCTGCCTACACCTTGCTGACGCAATGCATCGTCGATGCCGCGCCGGGCTGCGACGCCATCCTGCTCGACCTGCACGGCGCGATGGTTGCGCAGAACAGCGTGGACGGCGAAGGCGACCTGCTCGTGCGGCTGCGCGCGGCGGCGCCGGGCGTGCCCATCGGCGTGGCGCTCGACCTGCATGCCAACGTCACGCCCGCGATGGTTGGGAACGCCGACGTGATCGTCGGCTTCAAGACCTATCCGCACATCGACATGTACGAAACCGGCGCGCATGCCGGCCGCCTGCTGTTCGACATGCTCGCCGGACGCGGCAAGCCAGCGATGCGCTGGCACCGTCTGCCGCTGATGGCGCACACGCTGCGCAGCGCATCGTTCACCGGCGCGATGCAGCGGGCCATCGAGGCGGCGCGCGAGGCGGAGAAATCGGAGTCGCTCGCGGTGTCGATCCTGGCGGGCTTCTCGCTGTCGGACATCGAGGCGCCGTGCATGAGCGTGATCGTGGTCGATGCGCATTCGCCGGAGCGCGCGCAGGCCACGGCCGACCGCATCGCCGCGCAGATGTGGAACGAGCGCGAGGCTTTCGTCTACCGCAGCGAGCCGATGGCCGAATCGATTGCGCGCGCGAAGCTCGTCGCGGAAGGCGCCACGCGCCCGGTGCTGCTGCTGGACCACGGCGACAACTGCATGTCGGGCGGCAGCTGCGACACCATGGACGTGCTGCAGGAAGCGCTGGCGCAAGGGCTGCACGGCATCGGCGTGGGGCCGCTGTGCGACCCCGAGGCGGTGGCGCAGTTCGTCGCCGCGGGCGAGGGCGCCGAGGTGACCGTGGCGCTGGGCAACAAGGTTTCGCTCGAAGGCATCGGCCTGAAGAAGACGCCGGTGCGGCTGACGGGTACCGTGCGTGCCGTGAGCGACGGCGAATACGTGATCACCGGCCCCACCTACACCGGCCAGCGCAGCAGCATGGGCCGCACGGTGCTGTTCGACATCGGCGCGGCGCGCATCGTGGTGACGGAACGCACGCAGGAGCCGTGGGACATCGGCGTGTTCGAGTGCGCGGGGCTCGATCCGCGCAAGGAGCGCTTCCTGCTGCTCAAGTCGCGCATGTACTGCCGGCCGGTGTTCGAGCCGCTGTCGGCCGCGCTGGTGGAGTGCGACAGCCCCGGCGTGACGAGTTCCGACTACAGCCTGTTTCCGTTCAGCAAGGTGCGCAGGCCGGTGTTTCCGCTCGACGCGGATGCGGAGATGGCACGGGCGGCATGACCTCCCAGGTCATCGACGCTGTGCGCGTGCGGCGCGACCATTCACTCACCCCGCGATGTTGCGGGTCGAAACTCCCGAAAGGAATGGTCATCATGAACACCGCCGCACACGACGCCGCCACGATCGCCCAACGCTACATCGCCGTCTGGAACGAGACCGACGCCGCGCGCCGCGCCGCGCTGATCGAAGCCGGCTGGACCGCCGATGCCCGCTACGTCGACCCGATGGCGCAGGCCAGCGGCCGCGAGCAGATCAGCGCGCTGGTCGACGCTGTGCACCAGCGCTTTCCCGGCTTCCGCTTCAATCTGCTGGGCAAGGCCGACTCCCACGGCGACCACCTGCGCTTTTCATGGACGCTGGGCCCGAGCGGCGCCGAGGACCTGATCCAGGGCACCGACTTCGCGCAGGTGGAGGCGGGCAAGCTGCGCTCGGTGACCGGCTTCCTCGACAAGGTCCCGGTCGGCGCCTGAACCAAAGCTGAACAGCCGCGAGCTTCGGAAGGGTCAGTCCGGCGCGCCGGCCGGCCGGCCGCGCCACAGCTTGCGGTACACGGTCGCTCGGCTGATGCCCAGCGCCCGGGCGGCCTCCGCCACGTTGCCACGGGCGTCGGCCACCGCCTTGCGTATCAGGGCGGTCTCCACGTCGCGCAGCCGGGGCCGGCTGTCCGCCGCGGGCAGCCCACCCGGTGTGCCGCGCCCGCCGTGCTGGGGTTGAACCTGCACCCGCAGGCCCGACCACAGCGGCACTTCGAGCATGGCGTCGCCGCGCCGGGCGGCGTCGAACATCATGTGCAGGGGCAGGGCAAACAGGTCGTTGAAATGCAGCGCCTGCTGCTCGCGCGCCAGCGGCTGGTGCAGCATCTGGCGGGCGGCCGCGTTGGCGCCGGTGACGCGGCCTTCGCCGTCGATGCACAACAGCCCCTCGGTGGCTTCGCTGGCCGCGCTGCCGGGCCAGGCCAGGCGAAGCAGCAGCTCGCAGGGTTCGCGCAGCACCAGCATGTTCTCTATGCTGCGCGCGGACAGGGTGGCCAGGTGCCGCAGCTCCGGGCGTTCCACCACCTGCACGCCGGTCAGGTCGAGCATGCCGATGCAGTCGCCTCGGGGACCGAACAGCGGCGCGCCGGCGCAGCTGTAGACGCTGGTGTCGTCGAAGAAGTGCTCGCCGCGGTGCAGCCACACCGATTCCTGCTCGGCCAGTGCGGTGCCGATGGCGCTGGTGCCGATCGCCCGCTCCGACAGGTCGACGCCGATGCGGCCGATGTCGCGCGCATAGCGGCTGGCGGCGTCGGTGCCGTCGGGCAGGTTGCCGACATCGACCACGATGCCGTCGGCGTCGGTCAGGATGGCGAAATAACGGGTGTCGGCAATGGCGCGCGAGAGCCGCTCTATCACCGGCCGCGCGGCGGCGACCAGCACGCGGTTGCGCTCGGCGGCATCGCGCTGCGCGGACTGGCTCACCGGGTCGAAACTGATGCGCTGCTGGGGGCGCCGGCCGGCCTCGATGCAGCGCTGCCAGGAGCGGCTGATCCAGGAGTCGACGCGGGCCGTTGCGCGCGCCCTGGGGGATTCGCCGTGAATCAGCTCGCGGCGGGCCTGGGCGATGGCCAGCGAACGCTCAGGGGCTGGCGAAACGATTGAAGCGACAGGCATCGTGGGGTGTTCGCGCGGTGTGGGGGCTTTTGCCGGCTCGCAGGATGGCAAGCTGTTTCATTTTGAGAATTTCGCGCCGTCTGTGCAAGTGTCAAGGGTTTTGCCTAGGATAGTGCGGGAGGTCGGCATCCAAGATGCTTTCGCTGAATTAGCCATCACCTTTCACGGAGACAGCCAAATGCAGGTCGCTTTCAAGATCAACGGCCGTGAGGCCACGGTCGACGCTCCTCCCAACACCTTTCTCGTGCATGCAATCCGGGAGCACCTCCATCTCACCGGTACCCACGTCGGGTGCGACACGGCACAGTGCGGCGCCTGCACCGTCCTTGTGAACGGCCGTGCCGTCAAGTCCTGCAACATCCTGGTCGCGCAGGCGGCCGGCGCCGACATCACCACCATCGAGGGCATCGCCGATGCCGACGGCGCCATGCACCCGATGCAGGCGGCCTTCAAGGAGTGCCACGGCCTTCAGTGCGGCTTCTGCACCCCGGGGATGGTGATGAGCGCCATCGACCTGTGCACCCACCACCCCAAGTCGAGCGAATCGGAGATCCGCGAGCTGCTCGACGGCAACCTGTGCCGCTGCACGGGCTACCAGAACATCGTGAAGGCCGTGAAGATGGGCGGCGAGGCCATGGCCTCGGGCACGCCCGTCAAGACAACGGCAACCGCCTGAGGAGAGGGACATGGGCGCATCCGACTTTTCCAATCTGCCGCATATCGGCGAGGCGCTGCGGCGCAAGGAAGACTACCGGTTCCTGACCGGAGCGGGCAACTACACCGACGACATCACGCTGGCCAACCAGAGCCATGCGGTTTTCGTGCGCTCTCCGCACGCGCACGCCACGATCAAGTCGGTCGACATTTCCGAGGCCATGAAGATGCCCGGCGTGATCGGCATCTTCAGCGGCAAGGACATCGAGGGAAAGATGAGCGGGCTGCCCTGCGGCTGGCTCATCAACAACCCCGACGGCACCCCCATGAAGGAGCCGATGCACCCGATCCTGGCGATCAACAAGGTGCGCTACGTGGGTGACCACGTGGCCATGGTGGTGGCCGAGACGGTCGAGCAGGCCAAGAACGCCGCCGAGGCCGTGGTGGTCGACTACGACGTGCTGCCCGCGCTCGTGAGCGTGGCCGACGCCGCCAGGAAGGCCGGCGGCGTCACCCTGCACGACGAGGCGCCCGACAACCAGTGCTACAAGTGGGCGCTGGGCGACAAGGCGGCGGTCGACGCGGCATTCGCGAACGCCGCGCACGTGACGAAGCTCGACCTGGTCAACAACCGCCTCATTCCCAACCCGATCGAGCCGCGCGTGGCCATCGGCAGCTACAGCCGGGGCACCGACGACTACACGCTCTACGTGTCCAACCAGAACCCGCACGTCGAGCGCCTGCTGATGACGGCCTTCGTGCTGGGCCTGCCCGAGCACAAGGTGCGCGTGATCGCGCCCGACGTGGGCGGCGGCTTCGGTTCCAAGATCTTTCTTTATGCCGAAGACGTGTGCCTGACCTGGGCGGCCAAGCAGCTCAACCGCAACATCAAGTGGACCGCCGAGCGCTCCGAGTGCTTCCTGTCGGACGCCCACGGCCGCGACCATGTGAGCCATGCCGAGATGGCGATGGACAAGGACGGCAAGTTCCTGGCCATGCGCGTGCACACCGACGCCAACCTGGGCGCCTACCTGTCGACCTTCTCCACGGCGGTGCCCACCATCCTCTACGCCACGCTGCTGGCGGGCCAGTACACCACGCCGCAGATCTACGTCGAGGTCGATGCCTGGTTCACCAACACCGCGCCGGTCGATGCCTACCGCGGCGCCGGCCGGCCCGAGGCCACCTACCTGCTGGAGCGGCTGGTGTCGCGCTGCGCCTGGGAAATGAACCTGGGGCAGGACGAGATCCGCAAGCGCAACTTCATCACCGCCTTCCCGTACCAGACGCCGGTGGCGCTGCAGTACGACACCGGCGACTTCCATGCCTGCATGGACAAGGCCCGGGTGCTGGCCGAGGTCGACGGCTATGCGGCGCGCAAGGCGGCCAGCGAGGCCGGCGGCAAGCTGCGCGGCATCGGCTACTCGAGCTACATCGAGGCCTGCGGCATCGCGCCGTCGAACATCGCCGGCGCGCTCGGTGCGCGGGCCGGCCTGTTCGAGTGCGGCGAGATCCGCGTGCATCCGACCGGCAGCGTGACGGTGTTCACCGGTTCGCACAGCCACGGCCAGGGCCACGAGACCACCTTCGCGCAGGTGGTGGCGGCGCGGCTGGGCATTCCGGTCGAGAACGTCGACGTGGTGCACGGGGACACCGGCCGCGTGCCTTTCGGCATGGGCACCTACGGCTCGCGCTCCATCTCGGTGGGCGGCGCGGCCATCATGAAGGCGCTCGACAAGATCGAGACCAAGGCCAAGAAGATCGCCGCGCACCTGATGGAGGCCAGCGACGCCGACATCGAGTTCGCCAACGGCGAGTTCACGGTCAAGGGCACGGACAAGAAGATCCCGTTCGGCCAGGTGGCGCTCACGGCCTACGTGCCGCACAACTACCCGCTCGACAAGCTGGAGCCCGGCCTGAACGAAACCGCCTTCTACGACCCGACCAACTTCACCTTCCCGGGCGGCACCTACATCTGCGAGGTCGAGATCGACCGGCAGACCGCCGAGGTGCGCGTGGACCGCTTCACCGCGGTGGACGATTTCGGCACCATCATCAATCCGATGATCGTCGAGGGCCAGGTGCATGGCGGACTGGTGCAGGGCATCGGCCAGGCGCTGCTCGAGAACTGCGTGTACGACAACGAGACCGGCCAGCTGCTCACCGGCAGCTTCATGGACTACGCCATGCCGCGCGCCGCCGAGTTCCCGCAGTTCAAGCTGGACACCGTGTGCACGCCGTGCACGCACAATCCGCTGGGCACCAAGGGCTGCGGCGAAGCGGGCGCCATCGGTTCTCCGCCGGCAGTGATCAACGCCGTGCTCGACGCTCTGGCGCCATTGGGCGTCAAGGATTTCGACATGCCCGCATCGTCCAGCCGCGTCTGGGAAGCGATGCAAAAGGGCAGCGGCAGCGCCGCGGCCGACACCCTGCCGCAAGAGCCCGCGCTGGCCGCCAGCACCCAAGGCCGTCCGGCCCCCTGAACAACAAAGAAGGAACCACACCATGTACGCCTTCACCCTCGAACGGCCCGCTTCCGTGGCCGATGCCACCAAGCTGGTTGCCGCCGGCGCCAAGCCGCTGGCCGGCGGCCAGACCCTGCTGGCGTCGATGAAGCTGCGGCTGTCGGCGCCCGAACAGCTGGTGGACCTGAGCGGCATCGCCGAGCTCTCGGGCATCAGGAAAGACGGCGACGTCCTCACCATCGGCGCCATGTCGCGCCACTTGGACGTGGCCAACAACGCCGACGTCAAGGCCGCCTTCCCGGCGCTGGCCGACCTGGCCTCGCGCATCGGCGACCGGCAGGTGCGCGCGATGGGCACCATCGGCGGCTCGGTGGCCAACAACGACCCGGCGGCTTGCTATCCGAGCGCGGTGCTGGGCTCGGGCGCCACCGTCGTCACGTCGAAGCGCGAGATCGCGGCCGACGACTTCTTCCTGGGCCTGTTCACCACCGCGCTGGAAGAAGACGAGCTGATCACCGCGATCCGCTTTCCCGTTCCGAAGCGCGCCGCCTACGAGAAGCTGCGCCAGAAGGCTTCGCACTTTCCGCTCGTCGGCATCTTCCTCAGCCAGGCCGCCAGCGGCGCGGTGCGCGTGGCCGTCACCGGCGCGGGCAACGGCGTGTTCCGGCATGCCGGGCTGGAAGACGCGCTGAGCCAGAACTTCACCGCCGCGGCCGCTTCCGCCGTGAAGATCGACGCGAGCGACCTCAACAGCGACCTCCATGCCTCGGCTGCCTACCGCGCGAACCTGATCAGCGTGCTCACCCAGCGCGCCGTGACCAAGGCGCTGGCTTAGGCTCATCCCCAGGCTTCGCGCACTTCGTGTCGCTTCTCCAACCCCCTTGCAGGGGGCAACACCATCGGCCCGGCGTAGCCGGTTCCGCGGTGTTCTCGAAGAGGAGGCGCGGCGCACGCTGGCCTGCCCTGGCTCTCCGCTACGCTTCGCCATGATCTTTCCGACCATCGACTCCCTCTCCGACGGTTTGATGCAGGCCGGCTACTTCGCCGACCGGCGCCTGGCGACGGCCGTGTTCCTGGCGCTCAAGCTGCAGCGGCCGCTGCTGCTCGAGGGCGAACCCGGCGTGGGCAAGACCGAGCTGGCCAAGGCGTTGTCGACCGCGCTGAACCGCGAACTGCTGCGCCTGCAGTGCTACGACGGGCTGGAGCAGCGCGAGGCGCTCTATGAATGGAACTACGCGGCGCAACTGCTGCACATGCGCGCAGCCGAAGCGACGGGCGCCGCGCGCGACGTGGAAGCCGAGGTCTACCAGCCGCACTACCTGATCCGCCGCCCCCTTCTGCAGGCGCTGCAGACCCCCGCGCCGGGGGCCGTGCTGCTGATCGACGAAGTGGACCGCGCCGACGAGCCCTTCGAGGCCTTCCTGCTCGAGTACCTGGGCGAGTACCAGGTGAGCATTCCGGAGCTGGGCACGGTGCGCGCCGTGGTGCCGCCCGTCACCATTCTCACGAGCAACCGCACGCGCGAGCTCAACGACGCGGTCAAGCGCCGCTGCCTCTACCACTGGCTCGACTATCCCGAGCGCGAACGCGAGCTGGCCATCGTGCGGGCCCAGGTGCCGCAGGCCAGCGAGAAGCTGTCGGCGCAGGTGTCGGCCTTTGTCGCGCGGCTGCGCGAGGCGCCTTTCGTCAACGCTTTCCAGCGCGCGCCCGGCATTGCCGAGAGCGTGGAGTGGGCGCGCGCGCTGATCGCGCTAGACACCGTCGAGCTCGACCCCGAAGTGGTGGTCGACACCGCCGGCATCCTGTTCAAGCAGCGCGACGACGTGGCCGCGCTCACGCAGGAGCTGGCGTCCGACCTGCTGCGTCCCGAGGAGCCGGCCGCGCGCTGAGCGCGCTGGGCACGCATGGCCGGCATCCAGCAACTCGGCGACGTCCGCAGCGGCAAGCTCGCCGGCAACATCACCGCCTTCGGCCGGGCGCTGCGCCGTGCCGGCGTACGCACCGACGCCGCCCGCATCGCGCTGGCCGCCGAGGCCGCCACGCTGGTGGGCGTGGAAGACAAGCTCGACCTGGGCGCGGCGATGGAAGCCGTGATGGTCAGCCGCGAGCAGGACCGCATGGTGTTCCGCGAGCTGTTCGACGCCTGGTTCCGCGACCCGGAACTGGCCAACAAGCTGCTCGCGCAGATGCTGCCCACCGCCGAGGGCAAGGCGGAGCCGTCGAAGCGCCGCCCGCGCGTGCGAGAGGCGCTCACCGCGCCGCGCAAGGCCGCCAAGCCTGCCGAGCCCGCCAAGCCCGCCAAGCCCGACCGCGAGATCGAGTTCGACGCCGCCATGACGTCGAGCGACCGCCAGCGGCTGCAGCATGCCGACTTCAACGCGCTCGGCGCTTCCGAATACCGGCTGGTGGAGCGGCTCGCGCGCGACATCTCGCTGCCGGTTCCGTCGCTGCCGTCGCGCCGCCTGCGCGCGGCGGGCGATGCCGGCCGGCAGCATGCGCGCATGCACTGGCCCGGCGTGCTGCACGAGGCTGCGCGCACCGGCGGCGAGATCCTGCGGCTGCCCCGGCTGGCGCGCCGCGAACAGCCCTTGCCGCTGCTGGTGCTGGTCGACGTCTCGGGCTCGATGGAGCGCTATGCGCGCCTGTTGCTGGCCTTTCTCCATGCGGCAACCCGCCGTGCCGGCCGGCGCGACGTGTTCGCCTTCGGCACCGACCTGACTGACCTGACGCCCGCCTTCCGGCTGGCCGACACCGACGACATGCTGGTCGCCGCCGGCTTGGCGATCGACGACTTCGCGGGCGGCACCCGGCTGGGCGCTTCGCTGGCCGAACTGCGCCGCGCCCACGCCCGCCGCCTGACCGGCCGCCGCACGCTGGTGCTGGTGATCAGCGACGGCCTGGACACCGGCGAGCCCGAAGTGCTGCAACAGGAACTGCTCTGGCTCAAGCGCCATTCGCGCCGGCTGCTGTGGCTCAACCCGCTGCTGCGTTTCGAAGGCTACGCCCCTCTGGCCCGTGGGGCCGCCGTGCTGCACCGCCATGCGGACGCGATGCTCGCGGTCCACAATCTCAACGCGCTCGAGCAGCTGGCCGCCAGCCTCGCAGCCCTGATGAGAGCCGGACGTTGACACGTCCGGCAGCGCCGAAAAAAAGGAAGCCCACCATGGAAATGCTCGGAAACCGCCACCTCGGCATCACCCAACAACAAGCCTGGGAAGCGCTCAACGACCCCGAGACGCTGAAGAAATGCATTCCCGGCTGCGACAAGTTCGAGCTGACGGGCGACAACACCTACAGCGTCGCGCTCGCGGTGAAGATCGGCCCCGTGTCGGCCAAGTTCAACGGCAAGGTGGTGCTGTCGGACATCGTGGCGCCCAACGGCTACAAGCTGAGCTTCGAGGGGCAGGGCGGCGTGGCGGGGTTTGCCAAGGGCTCTTCCAGCGTCACGCTCAAGCCGTCGGAAGGCGCCGCCGCGCCCGATGCCGGCTGCGAGCTCGACTACACGGTGCAGGCCCAGGTCGGCGGCAAGATCGCCCAGCTCGGGCAGCGGCTGATCGACGGCGCGGCCAAGTCGACTGCCGACGACTTCTTCAAGCGCTTCGAGGCGGAGATGCAGAGTCGCTACGGCCCGCCGCCGGCCGCCGCCCCCGAGGGCGCCGAAGCGCCCGCCGAGAAGACCGGCGTCATGTCCGGCCTCATGAAGAAGATCGGACTCGGCAAGAAGGACGACCCGGTTCCGCCGGGCGACGCCGCCTGAGGAACCGAGGGAGCGAGCCATGGAAAACCTCGACGTCATGGTGCTGCGCACGCTGCGCGATTGGCGGCGTGCCGGCAAACGCGCGCTGCTGACGACCGTGGTGCGCACCTGGGGCTCGTCGCCGCGGCCCGTGGGCTCGATCATGGCCCTGGCCGAAGACGGCGCGGTGGTCGGCTCGGTCTCGGGCGGCTGCATCGAGGACGACCTGATCGCGCGCTACAGCCATGCCCACGGCAAGGGCGAAGACGTGCCGCTGGGCGCGCCTCCCGCGCTCGTCAAGTACGGCATCACCGCCGACGAGGCGCACCGCTTCGGCCTGCCCTGCGGCGGTACGCTGGAGCTGCTGCTCGAATACGCGCCCGATGCCGATTCGCTCGACCTGCTGGTGGCGCAACTGGAGCAGGGCCGGCTCATGCGGCGCACCGTCACGCTGGCCACCGGAGCGGTGCGGCTGGCGGAAGCCAAGGCGCCCGACGAGCTCACGGTGAACGACACCGAACTGACCAACACCTTCGGCCCCGAATACCGCATGCTGCTGATCGGCGCCGGCCAGCTCGCCGAGTACCTCGCGACCATGGCCAAGTTCAGCGGCTTCGCGGTCACGCTGTGCGACCCGCGCGCCGAATACCGCACCGCTTGGTCGCTGCCCGGCGTGCACATCACCACCGAGATGCCCGACGACGCGGTGCTGGCCTTCCGGCCCGACCGCCGCAGCTGCGTGGTGGCGCTCACGCACGACCCCAAGCTCGACGACCTGGCGTTGCTGGAGGCCCTGCAGAGCGAAGCTTTCTACGTCGGCGCCATCGGCTCGCGGCGCAATGCCGACGCGCGCCGCGACCGCATGATCGAGCACTTCGACCAGACCGACGAATCGCTGGCGCGGCTGCGCGGGCCCATCGGCATCTACATCGGCAGCAAGACGCCGCCGGAGATCGCGGTGAGCGTGATGGCGGAGATTCTCGCGGTGAAGAACGCGGTGACGCTGCCGCGCGAAATGGAGGTGGCGCGGGCCAAGGAGATGCAGCAGCTGCAGCCGAGCTGAGCGTGCCCGGGCGGCTGCCTCAGTTCGACTTGGCTTCAGGGGGCACGTCGCCGCCCTTTTGCCGTTCGCGGAACAGCGCCGCGCGCATGAGGAAGATGGTGGTGATCGGAGCGGTGAGCGCGATGAACAGCACGATCAGCACCGCGTGCAGGAACAGGCTGAAGCCCTGCACCGAGAAATACACGATGGTGGCCACCGTCATGCACCACACGCCCACCGTCGCGCCCAGCGTGGGCGCGTGGATGCGGCGGAAGAAGGTCGGCATCCGCAGCAGGCCGAAGGAGCCGATGGCCGCGAAGGCCGCGCCCAGCACGGCGAATACGGCGGTGATGATCTCGGCCCACAGCGGCAGCGGGCCAATGATGAAATCGTTCATTCGATCACCTCCCCGCGCAGCAGGAACTTGGCCATGGCCGTGGAGCCGACGAAGCCGAACAGCGCGACCAGCATGGCCGCCTCGAAGTAGACGTTGCTCGCGTAGATGATGCCGAGCACCAGCATCATGAGCATGCCGTTGATGTAGAGGCAGTCGAGCGCCATGACGCGGTCTTGCGCGGTGGGGCCGATCAGCAGCCGCGAGAGCGCGCACAGCATGGCCACGGCCAGCAGGAACAGCGCGAACTTCAGGGCCCAGAAGAGGACGGGTGTCATGACTCGAAGATCTCCATCAGGGGGCGTTCGTAGCGCTGCTTGATCATCGCGATGAAGGCGGCCTCGTCGTCGAGGTCGAACACGTGGATCAGCAGCGTGCTGCGGTCGAACGACACTTCGCCCCAGGCGGTGCCGGGCGTGAGGCACATGATCATCGCGAGCACTGCCAGCCCGTTGGGGTCGCGCATGTCGAGCGGTATCTGGACGAACTTCGAGGCGATGCCGCTCGTGCGGCGGGTGAGCAGCAGCCGGGCCACGTCGTACGCCGACTTGAGCATGTCGAAGGTCACCAGGAACGACAGCCGCAGCGCGACGCCGGGCCTGCGCATGCGCACGGCGGCCGGGCGCAGGCTCTCGGTCAGCAAAGGCACTGCAATGGCCAGGATCACGGCCGAGACCAGCGTGCTCGCCTCGAGCGACTGGTTGAGCAGCAGCCAGACGACGAATAGCGCGAACGACAGCGGCGGTGAAGGCAGCAAACGCTTCATGGGGCCGCGCCTTCCTGTTTCTTCTCCGCCGCGGGCACGGGGTTGGGCACCTGCCGGGCGCCGAACACCGCCTGGCGATAGGCCACGGGGTTCTTCAGGCCCTGCGCCGTGGCCATGGCATGGCGCATCACGGGCTCGGCCCACACGGTGAGCGCCACGCAGGCCGCCAGCAGGCCCGCCACGGGCAGCACTTCGAGCGCGGGCAGCGAGGGCATGGTGGCGTGCGGCTGGGTCCAGAAGTGGCGGATGCCGGTGCGGCTCAGCGCGATCAGCGACAGGAAGCCCGAGACGATCAAGAGCGCAAGGAAGGCCCAGCCGGCGGTGCCGGGCGTCGCGCCCCCGAGCACCCCCGAGAGCATTGCGAACTTGCCGATGAAGCCCGACAGCGGCGGCAGGCCCGCCAGCAGCAGCGTGCAGCCCATGAAGCTCAAGCCCAGGAAGGCCACGCCGGCCGGGATGGCGCGGCCGTAGAGCGCCTGCGCCTCGTCGTCGAGGTTCACGTCGGCGAGCGCGCGCAGGTCTTCGGCAAGAAAGGGCGCATTGCCCGCCGCCTCGTGCGGCGCGACGCTCATGCCGGCGTTGCGCCAGCGCTCGATCATGTCGGTCAGCAGGAAGAAGGCGCTGACCGCGAGCGTGGAGCTCAGCATGTAGTAAAGCGCGCCGGCCCACACGGCGGGCTGGCCGAGGCCGACCGCCGCGAGCAGGGTGCCGGCGGACACCAGCACGCTGAAGCCCGCAAGGTTGGACAGCCGCTGCGTACCGACGATGCCGATGGCACCCACGAACAGCGTGGCCAGCCCGGCGGCCACCAGCGCGGCCTGGCCGAAGGCGGCGGAGTCGCCGGTGTCGGGCGCGAACAGCGTGGTCCACAGCCGCAGGATCGTGTAGATGCCGAGCTTGGTCAGCAGCGCGAACACCGCGCCCACCGGGGAGACCGCCGCGCTGTAGGCCGGCACCAGCCAGAAGTTGAGCGGCCACGCGCCGGCCTTGGCGAAGAAGGCGGTCGCCAGGATGGCCGCCGCCGCGTGCACCAGGCCACGGTCGCCCGGCGAGAGTTCGGCGATGCGCATGCCCAGGTCGGCCATGTTCAGCGTGCCGGTCACGCCATAGAGAATGGCCGCGCCGATCAGGAACAGCGAAGACGCCGCGAGGTTGATGGCGATGTAGTGCAGGCCCGCCTGCACCCGCAGCCGGCCGGAGCCGTGCAGCAGCAGGCCGTACGACGCGGCCAGCATCACCTCGAAGAAGACGAACAGGTTGAACAGGTCGCCGGTGAGGAATGCGCCATTCAGGCCCATGAGCTGCAGCTGCAGCAGCGGATGGAAGTGCACCCCCGCGCGGTCCCAGCGCGAGGTGGAGTAGATCGAGGCCGCGAATGCGATGACGCCGGTGAGCGCGACCATCATGGTCGAGAGCCGGTCGGCCACCAGCACGATGCCGAAGGGCGCGCGCCAGTTGCCCGGCAGGTACACGCCGATGGAGCCGGGGCCGCCGCCGGTTTCGGGCGCGTTCACCCAGCGCAGCAGCGCCAGCGCCGCCAGCAGGCCCACCAGGCCCGAGACCACGCTCAGCGCCGACTTGGCGCGGCGGCGGTTCTCGCCCAGCAGCAGCATTAGCGCGGCCGTGAGCATGGGCACCAGGATCGGCACCGCCACCAGGTGCGGCATGCTGAACTCGAGCAGTTCGTCGAGCAGGTGAAAAACTTCCTTCACTCCGCCTCCTGCCGCTCTTCACCGTCCACGTGGTCGGTGCCGGTCAGGCCGCGCGAGGCGAGCATCACGACGAGGAACAGCGCCGTCATCGCGAAGCCGATCACGATGGCCGTGAGCACCAGCGCCTGCGGCATCGGGTCGGCCGTGTTGGCCAGCGTGGCCTCGAAGCCCTTGACGAGCACCGGCTCGCTGTCGACCTTGAGCCGGCCCATGCTGAAGATGAACAGGTTGACCGCGTAGGAGATCAGCGTCAGGCCCATGATGACCTGGAAGGTGCGCGGGCGCAGCAGCATGTAGACGCCCGAGCCGGTGAGCACGCCGATGGCGAGTGCGAGCACGGCCTCCATCAGCGGGCCCCTCCGGCGGCGGTGACGGCGGCGGCCGCTTCGGCCTCTTTTTCGGCCTGTTCATCGGCCCAGCGGTGGCTTCTTATGGACTGGTGGGCCAGCGCGGTCAGGATCAGCATGGTGGCACCGAGCACCAGCGCGAACACGCCGATGTCGAAGAAGAGGGCGCTGGGCACGTGCACCTCGCCCAGCAGCGGCAGGTGCAGGTGCGCGGTGTGCGTGGTCAGGAAGGGGTAGCCCAACACCACCGCGCCGCTGCCGGTGGTGAGCGCGAACAGCAGGCCGATGGCGATCCAGCGGCGCGGGTAGATGCGCAGGTGCTCCTCCACCCACTCGGTGCCCGAGACGATGAACTGCAGCACCAGCGCGACCGACATCACCAGCCCGGCGACGAAGCCGCCGCCCGGCGCGTTGTGGCCGCGCATGAAGAAGTAGACCGACACCAGCACCGCCAGCGGCAGCAGCAGCCGCACCAGCACGGCCGGCACCATCAGGTAGCCGACGGCGGTGTCCTTGGCGCGGCGCGGATTCAGCAGGTCGCTGCTGCCGTCGTCGACCTGCAGGCGCTGCTGGATCGGCAGCGCCATCGATTCGATCGCGGGGCGAAAGCGCCGCAGCAGCGCATACACCGTGAGCGCGACCACGCCCAGCACGGTGATCTCGCCGAAGGTGTCGAAGCCGCGGAAGTCGACCAGCATCACGTTGACCACATTGGTGCCGCCGCCTTCGGTGAGCGCGCGTTCGAGGAAGAAGGGGGAAATGCTCTGCGGGAAGGTCCGCGTCATCATGGCCCAGGCCAGCGCGGCCATGCCGCCGCCGGCAATGGCGGCCACCAGCAGGTCGCGGCCGCGGCGCCCCCAGGGCCGCAGCCGCGCGCGCGCAGGTTGGACGGCGTCCTTGCTGCGCATCGGCAGCCAGCGCAGGCCCAGCAGGATCAGCACCGTGGTCACCGCCTCGACCACCAGCTGCGTGAGCGCGAGGTCGGGCGCGGAGAACCAGATGTAGGTCACGCACGAGACCAGCCCCGCGCCGGAGGCGAGCATCAGCGCCGCGAGCCGGTGGAACTTGGCCTGCCAGGCGGCGGCCAGCGCGCAGGTGCCGCCGATGAGCCAGGTCATTGCGAACATCGGCGAGAAGGGCAGCGGCTCGCGCGTGCCGGGCGCCGCGGGCGTGGCCCAGAGCGACGCGGCCGCGCCCGCCACGGCCACCACCACGAGCAACAGCAATTGCCACTGCATGCGTTTGGTGCCGAACAGGCGGCGGCTGCGTCGGCCGGTTTCGCTCAGCAGCGCGAGCAGGTGCTCGAAGATGACCTGGCCGTCGAAGCGATGCAGCAGGGGGGTGTTCTCGAGGCCGCCGCCCGCGCGCTGGCGGCGCTGCAGCAGGTACAGCATGGCGCCGCCCAGCAGCGCCACGAAGCTCATCACCAGCGGCAGGTTGAAGCCGTGCCACACGGCCAGGCTGTATTCCGGCAGCGTGCCGCCGACCACGGGCGTGGCCGCGGCGGCGAGCATCGGGCCGACCGACCACGCCGGCGCCACGCCCACCACCAGGCACACCAGCACCAGCAGCTCGACCGGCACGCGCATCCAGTGCGGCGGCTCGTGCGGGTGCTTGGGTACTTCGTCGCCGCAGGGCGGGCCGAAGAACACGTCGAACACGAAGCGCGCCGAATACGCCACGCTGAAGACGCCTGCGATGGTGGCGATGACCGGCAGGCTGAAATCGACCCACGGCGTCGACTGGATGAACACCGTCTCGGCGAAGAACATTTCCTTCGAGAGAAAGCCGTTGAGAAGCGGCACGCCGGCCATCGAGGCGCTGGCGATGATGGCCAGCGTGCCCGTGATGGGCATCAGCCGCATCAGGCCGCTGAGCTTGCGGATGTCGCGCGTGCCCGTCTCATGGTCGATGATGCCGGCCGCCATGAACAGCGACGCCTTGAAGGTCGCGTGGTTCATCACGTGGAAGACGGCGGCCACGGCGGCCAGCGGGCTGTTCAGGCCCAGCAGCAGCGTGATGAGCCCCAGGTGCGAGATGGTCGAGTAGGCCAGCAGCGCCTTCAGGTCGCGCTGGAACATGGCGATGAAGCCGCCCAGCAGCAGCGTGATGGCGCCGGCACCGCCCACCAGCCAGAACCATTGCTCGGTGCCCGAGAGCACGGGCCACAGCCGCGCCATCAGGAACACGCCCAGCTTCACCATGGTGGCCGAGTGCAGGTAGGCCGACACCGGCGTGGGCGCGGCCATGGCGCGCGGCAGCCAGAAATGGAACGGGAACTGCGCGCTCTTGGTGAAGGCGCCCAGCAGCACCAGCACCAGCGCGGTGGGGTAGAGCGCATGCGCGCGGATCAGGTCGCCCGAGGCCAGCACCACGTCGAGCTCGTAGCTGCCGACGATGCGGCCCAGCACCAGCACGCCGGCCAGCAGGCACAGCCCGCCCGCGCCGGTGACGGTGAGCGCCATGCGCGCGCCGCGCCGTGCGTCGCGGCGGTGGTGCCAATAGCCGATCAGCAGGAAGGAGAAAAGGCTGGTGAGCTCCCAGAACAGCACCATCTGGATCAGGTTGCCCGAGAGCACCACGCCCATCATCGCGCCCATGAACGCGAGGAAGAAAGAGAAGAAGCGCGGCACCGGGTCGGAGGCCGACATGTAGTAGCGCGCATAAAGCACCACCAGTGCACCGATGCCCAGCACCAGCATGCAGAACAGCCATGCGAAGCCGTCCATGCGGAACACCAGGTTCAGCCCGAGGGCCGGAAGCCATTCGATTTCTTGCCGGAGCACATTGCCGTGCGCGATCTGCGGGAAGAACCATGCGGCCTGGATGGCGCAGCCCAGCGCCACGAGCCCCGCGAGCGTCGACTCCCTGTTGCGCGCGTTGGAGGGCATCAACGCGGCCAGCACGCTGGCAATGAAAGGGAGTGCGACGAGAAAGACCAGGGGCATTGTGGTTGATTCTATCGGCGGCCCCTATCAAAGGCCTTATCTATAACCGCAAGACATAAGGCAGTTTTCTGGACATTCAGGCCGAGAAAGCCTGCACGGTTCGAAAGCCCAGCCACGTGAGGCACAGCGAGCCGCCCAGGTGCAGCATGAGCGTGGCCAGCGCGAGGCCGAGCCGGCCGTTCATCAGCATGCCGACGACCTCGGCCGAGAAGCTGGAGAAGGTCGTCAGGGTGCCGAGGAAGCCGGTGATGACCATCAGGCGCCAGGCCGGGTCGATGTCCGGCAGGCCGTTGAACACGCCGATGGCGATGCCGATGAGGTAGCCGCCGATCAGGTTGACCGCCAGCGTGCCCCAGGGCAGTACGCCTCCGGGGTTGAGCCAGGTGGCAAAGCCCCAGCGCATGAGGGCGCCGACGCAGGCGGCAAGGCAGATGACGAGGGCATTCAGCAGCATGCGCCGGATTATCCGCAAGCTGTCGCTCGGAATGAAAAAGCCGCCCGGAGGCGGCTTCGTGATGTGCTGGCGATGCTCAGGACTTCGAGGCCTTGGCCGCCTTGGTCTCCTTCGGCGCGGCGGCCGCGCCGGAGAAGCCCTGGCCGTTGACCGTCAGGCCCTCGGCCGACAGCTTGGCGGCCTTCTTTTCCTTCACGCCTTTCACGCGCTGCATGAAGTCGGGCCAGTCCTTGAATTCCTTTTCCTTGCGCGCGTCGATGATGCGCTTCGACATGGAGGGCCCCACACCCTTGAGGCCGTCGAGTTCGGCGACGGTGCCCTTGTTGGCATCGACCGCTGCGAACGAGGTGATGGCGAACAGCATGGCCGTGGTGGCCAGCAGCTTCTTGAACATTTGAAAACTCCCTGTGATTTGTTGATGTGACAGACAGCCGACGAGCACGTCGGCCCGGGCACAACGGGATCAGGGAGCGGGGCGTTGACGCCCTGGGGCCGCAATCGCCTCAGGGTGACCATTGTTCTGAATTGTGGTCAGAGTTCTTCCACGCGGCGGGGTGGATAGCTGTCCCACGCCTGGCAGCCGGGGCAGTGCCAGAAGTACTGGTGCGCCTCGAAGCCGCATGCCGCGCAGCGGTAGCGCATCAGCGGCCGGGTGGCCTGGTCGAGCGCCCGTTGCACCTGCGGGTGGAACTGCTCGTGCTCAAAGCGTTCGCCAGCGAGCCAGCGCGATGCGGCCACCAGCGAAGGCTGCTGCGCGAGGTGGGCGATGTAGCCGTCGCGCGGCGTGGGGTGCGGATCTTCGGCGGTGGCGGTGGGCTTGCCGCCGAGGGCGATCAGCGCCTCGAGCACGTCGATCGACGGCGATTCGACATAGCGCCGCTGCAGCAGCGCGAGCGCCTCGCCTTCGCGGTGCGCGCCGACGGCCGCCTGCTGCAGCGTGGCGGCATAGAGCGGCAGCGCGAGCGGCGCGGTTTCGCTGAGCGCCACGAGGGTGTCGAAGGCCGCGGCCGGTTCGCTCTTGCGCAACTGGAGGTTGGCGGTGTCGATGGCGGGACGCGGCGCCTGCGGCGCCAGCTCGACGGCCTGCGCGAGCAGCTTGGTGGCGCCGGGCAGGTCGCTGGCAGCCACGCGCTCGGTGGCCTGCTCGCACAGGTGGTGTGCGCGGCGCGTGGCGTAGCTCGCCTGATCCGATTCGTCGAGCTTCTGGGCCACGTCGGCGGCCTGCGCCCACTCGCGCGAGCGCTCGTAGATGGCCAGCAGCGACAGGCGGGCCTCGTTCTCGTAGCGCGTGCCTTCGAGCTTCTGCAATGCGGCTTCGGCGCGATCGAGCAGGCCGGCGCGCAGGAAGTCTTGCGCCAGGGCGTGCTGCGCGCGTTCGCGGTCGCTGCGGCTCAGGTCGCCGCGGCCCAGCAGGTGCTCATGCACGCGCACGGCGCGCTGGTATTCGCCGCGGCGGCGGAACAGGTTGCCGAGGGCGAAGTGCAGCTCCTGTGTGTCGGGATCGTTCTGCACGGCCTCGATGAAGGCGTCGATGGCCTGGTCCTGCTGCTCGTTGAGCAGGAAGTTCAGGCCGCGGAAGTAGGCCTTGGGGGCTTGCCTGTTCTCGAGCTTGAGCTGGCGGATGTCGAAGCGCGATGCGAGCCAGCCCAGCACGAAGGCGATGGGCAGGCCGATCAGCAGCCAGCTGGGATCAAAGTCCATGTTGACGTACGGCGGGAAGGTCGGGGGCGGAAGTGGGCTGGGCCGCTGCAGGAGCGGCCACGGCCGCCGATGCCGCGGGGGACGGTGCTTCGGCGGGGACGGCAGGCAACTGCGCCGCCGCGGTACGGTGTTTCCACCAGCCCGGCAGCATGCCGAGCGCACCCACCACGAGTCCGCCGGCAAAGGCCGCGAGCACGACGAGCACCAGTGGTGCGCGCCAGTAGGTGCCGAAGAAGAAATAGACGGTCGCGTCGTGCTGGTTGTTCAGCGCGAAGGCGAATAGCGTAAAAAAAATGGCTGCCTTGAGCAGCCACAGGAGGTATTTCATAGCCGTTCCCGTTGCCGGGAGCATTCTACGTTTGCAGGCATTCTGATCGTCCGTGCGTCAGGCCTTGCGGGCCTTGGCTTCCTTGTCCGCGTCGAGCTCGGCTGTCTTGGCATCCACGGCTTCGCGCAGCGCCTTGCCGGGCTTGAAGTGCGGCACCCGTTTTTCGGGAATCTGCACGCTCTCGCCCGAACGCGGGTTGCGGCCGATGCGCGGCGGACGGCGGTTGACCGAGAAGCTGCCGAAGCCGCGGATTTCGATGCGGTGCCCGCGCACCAGGGCGTCGCTCATCGCGTCGAGGATGGTCTTGACGGCGTATTCGGCGTCGCGGTGCGTCAGTTGCGCAAAGCGGGCTGCGAGTTCTTCGACGAGGTCTGAGCGGGTCATGGGCCAAACAAAAACGTGGACGAAAAAAAAGACAGAGCGGCCCCAGGGCCTGCTCTGTCTCCGGACTCAGCTTACTTGTTGTCGCTGTTGTCGAGCTTGGCGCGCAGCAGTGCGCCCAGGCTGGTCGTGCCCGCGTTTTCGCGTGCCGACTGCTGGCTCAGGCTGGCCATGGCGCCTTGTTCGTCGACCATGTCCTTCTGCTTGATCGACAGCTGGATGTTGCGGGTCTTGCGATCCACATTCACGACGATGGCGGTGACTTCGTCGCCTTCCTTCAGCACGTTGCGGGCATCTTCGACGCGGTCGCGCGAGATTTCCGAAGCACGCAGGTAGCCGATGATGTCTTCGCCGAGGTCGATTTCAGCGCCGCGGGCGTCAACCGTCTTGACCTTGCCGGTCACGATCTGGCCCTTGTCGTTCACGGTGGTGAACGTGGTGAACGGGTCGCTGTCGAGCTGCTTGATGCCCAGCGAGATGCGCTCGCGGTCGACGTCGACTGCCAGCACGATCGCTTCGACTTCCTGGCCCTTCTTGTAGTTGCGAACGGCGGTTTCGCCGGCTTCGTTCCACGAGAGGTCCGAGAGGTGAACCAGGCCGTCGATGCCGGCAGCCAGACCCACGAACACGCCGAAGTCGGTGATCGACTTGATCGGGCCCTTGACGCGGTCGCCACGCTTCGTGTTCTGGGCGAACTCTTGCCACGGGTTGGCCTTGCACTGCTTCATGCCCAGGCTGATGCGGCGCTTGTCTTCGTCGATTTCCAGGACCATGACTTCGACTTCGTCGCCCAGCGAGACGATCTTGTTCGGAGCGATGTTCTTGTTGGTCCAGTCCATTTCGGAGACGTGCACCAGGCCTTCGATGCCGGGTTCGAGTTCGACGAACGCGCCGTAGTCGGCAATGTTCGTGACCTTGCCGAACAGGCGGGTCGATTGCGGGTAGCGGCGCGAAACGCCCATCCACGGATCGTCGCCCATTTGCTTGAGACCCAGCGAGACACGGTTCTTCTCGGTGTCGAACTTGAGGATCTTGGCGGTGATTTCCTGGCCGGCCTGAACGACTTCGCTCGGGTGGCGGACACGGCGCCATGCCATGTCGGTGATGTGCAGCAGGCCGTCGATGCCGCCGAGGTCCACGAACGCACCGTATTCGGTGATGTTCTTGACCACGCCGCGCACGACTGCGCCTTCCTTCAGCGTTTCCATCAGCTTGGCGCGTTCTTCGCCCATGCTGGCTTCGACCACGGCACGGCGCGACAGCACGACGTTGTTGCGCTTGCGGTCGAGCTTGATGACCTTGAATTCGAGGGTCTTGTTCTCGTACGGGGTCAGGTCCTTGATCGGACGCGTGTCGATCAGCGAGCCCGGCAGGAACGCGCGGATGCCGTTGACCAGGACCGTGAGGCCGCCCTTGACCTTGCCGCTGGTGGTGCCGGTGACGAAGTCGCCCGATTCCAGGGCCTTCTCCAGGGCGAGCCACGAAGCCAGACGCTTGGCGGTGTCGCGCGAGAGGATGGTGTCGCCGTAGCCGTTTTCAACGCTGCCGATGGCAACGGAAACGAAATCGCCGGCCTGAACTTCGAGTTCGCCCTTGTCGTTCTTGAACTCTTCGATCGGCACATACGCTTCGGACTTCAGACCGGCGTTGACGACGACGTGGTTGTGTTCGACACGCACGACTTCGGCCGTGATGACCTCGCCGGTGCGCATTTCGGAACGCTTCAGGGACTCTTCGAATAGGTCGGCAAAAGATTCAGACATTTATGGTTCCTTCCGTCAGGCAGGGTTGGCAGGCGCTCATGCGAAATTGCGTGCGGCTGCTGTGGGTCTGTAGACGGCGGTTTTGTGGGCTTTTTGGATATAAACCCGGGTTGGTTGAACAACCAGCAGGCCGGTGCGCTGTCGCGCGAAGAGAGCCTGCTGGAGCGGTATGCGCCTTCGGATATTCCGTCTGGCGCCAGCTTTTCAAGCGGACTTGAAAGGCTGTACTTGCTGCCACCAGTCCAACACCTGGTCGATCGATTGCTCGATGGACAGCTGGGAGTTGTCGAGGTGGCGGGCGTCCTGCGCCGGCTTGAGGGGGGCGACGCTGCGGGAGGAATCCCGGGCATCACGCGCTTCCAAGTCGGAGCGAAGACTGTCGAGTGTAGTCGAAATACCCTTTGAAATCAACTGCTTATGGCGCCGTTCGGCGCGCTCGGCGGCGCTGGCCGTGAGGAACACCTTGAGCGCCGCGTCGGGGAAGATCACGGTGCCCATGTCGCGGCCGTCGGCCACCAGCCCGGGCAACTGGCGAAAACGCTGCTGCAGGGCCAGCAGCGCCGCGCGCACGGCGGGCAGCGTGGAGACGCGGGAGGCGTCCATGCCGGCCGCCTCGGTGCGGATCTCGTCGCTGACGTCTTCGCCGGCCAGCAGCACCTTGCCCTCGGTGAATTGCAGGGGCAGGCCGGCGGCGAGGGCGGCGATCTGCGCTTCGTGCTGGGCGTCGGCGCTCAGGCCGGCGCGGCGCATGGCCAGGCCTGTCACGCGATAGAGCGAGCCCGAATCGAGGTAGTGGTAGCCCAGCAGCCGCGCCACTTCGGCCGCCAGCGTGCCTTTGCCGGAGGCGGTCGGGCCGTCGATGCAGATCACCGGCACCTCCGTGGCCTCGGCCACCGAGAACAGGGTCTCGAAATAGTCGGGGAAGGTCTTGGCGACGCAATGCGGATCGAGGATGCGCACCGGCACGCCCGCCGGGTTGAACGCCGCGAGCGAGAAGCACATGGCCACGCGGTGGTCGTCGTAGGTGTGGATGCTCGCGGGACGCCAGCCGGCCTGTGCCAACGGGTGCACGCGGATGAAGTCCGGCCCGGCCTCGACGGCGGCGCCGAGCTTCTTCAGCTCGTTGGCCATGGCGTCGATGCGGTCGGTTTCCTTCACGCGCCAGCTCGCGATGTTGCGCAGCGTGGTCGGGCCGTCGGCATACAGCGCCATGACGGCCAGCGTCATTGCGGCGTCGGGGATGTGGTTGGCGTCGATGTCGATGGCCTTGAGCGGCCAGGCGCCGCGGCGCACTTCGAGCCAGTTGGGGCCGCTGTCGACCTGCGCGCCCATCTGGCGGGCTGCGTCGATGAAGCGGATGTCGCCCTGGATCGAATCGGCGCCCACGCCCTCGATGCGGATGCCGTTCCTGCCGGAAACGCCGGTCGCGATGGCGCCCAGTGCTATGAAATAGCTGGCGGAAGAAGCATCGGCCTCGACGTGGATGTCGCCAGGCGAGCTGTACTGGCTGCCGGCCGGAATCGTGAAGCGTTCCCAGCCGTCGCGCCGCACATGGATGCCGAAGCGCGCCAGCAGGTTCAGCGTGATCTCGATGTAGGGCTTGGAGATCAGCTCGCCGACCACCTCGATCACGATGTCGTTGGCTGCAGCCAGCGGCAACGCCAGCAGCAGCGCGGTCAGGAACTGGCTCGACACGTCGCCGCGTACGCGGATCGGCGCATCGAGCGCCAGTTCACCGTGCGGCACCGGGTGGATGCGCAGCGGGGGATAGCCGGGGTTGCCGAGGTAGTCGATGCGGCAGCCGAGCTGGGTCAGTGCGTCGACCAGGTCGCCGATCGGGCGCTCGTGCATGCGCGGCACGCCGCTGAGCTCGAACTCGCCGCCCAGCAGCGACAGCGCCGCAGTCAGCGGACGCATCGCGGTACCGGCGTTGCCGAGGAACAGCGGCAGCAGCGCCTCGCTGGGCTGGAGCTGGCCGCCGAGGCCGGTGATGCGCAGGGTGTTGCCGTCCGGATCGATGCCGCAGCCGAGCGCGCGCAGCGCGGTGAGCATCACGCGCGTGTCGTCGGAATCGAGCAGGTCGTGGATGGTGGTGGTGCCGCTGGCGAGCGCCGCCAGCAGCAGCACGCGGTTGGAGATGCTCTTGGAGCCCGGCAGCCGCACCGTGCCGGCCGCGCCCGCGAGGGCCGGCAGGTCGAGGAAGGTGGTCGAGAACATCTCAGTTGTCCTGCTGCTGCGACGAAGTGTCGGTGGCCGGCTTCCAAGCCGCGCGGGCCTTGCTGGCGGTGGCGATGGATTGCTCCAGCCCTTGCAGGTCGCCCGCCGTCATCAGTGCCTCGAGGTCTTGCAGCGCCTTGCGAAAAGCCTGCGACTGCTGCAGCACCTGTTCGCGGTTGGCCAGCAGCACGTCGCGCCACATCACCGGGTCGCTTGCGGCAATGCGCGAGAAATCGCGGAAGCCCGGGCCCGCGAGGCTCAGGAAGCGGTCGCCCTGGGGCTGGCTGGCGATGGCGTTGGTGTATGCGAAGGCCAGCAGGTGCGGCAGGTGGCTCACGGCCGCGAAGGCGGCGTCGTGCTCTTCGTGCGTCATGGTGACCACATGCGCGCCGATGCCGCTCCACACCTGCGAGGCCCGCTGCACGTTGGAGCGCAGCGTGGTCTTCACGGGCGTCAGCACGACCTGGCGGCCGTTGAAGAGCGAGGCCTCGGCATGCTCGATGCCCGACAGTTCCTTGCCCGCGATCGGGTGTGCCGGCACGAAGTTCGCGAACTGGCGCTGCAGCCCGTTGCGGGCGGCTTCGATCACGTCGCCCTTGGTCGAGCCGACGTCCATCACGAGCGTTTCGCTTGCGATGCCATGGCGGATGGCCTTGAACGTGGCCTCCGACGCGGCCACCGGCACCGCCAGCAGCACGATGTCGGCGCCCGACACCGCCAGCAGCGCCGAAGGCGCCGCCACGTCGATCACGCCGAGCTGGCGTGCCCGCTCAGTGGTGGAGGGCGACTTGCTGTAGCCCACCACGCGTTTCACCAGCTTCGCGCGCTTGAGCGCGAGCGCGAAGGAGCCGCCCATCAGGCCGCAGCCGATCAGTCCCAGTTGTTCGAACATGCTGTGTGTCTGCCTGCCGCTCAGGACTTGACGGGGTAGGCGCCCAGCACCTTGTAGAAGGCGCAGAGTCCGCGCAGTTCGGCCAGGGCCGCGGCCACGTTCGGCTGCGAGGGGTGGCCGTCGAGGTCGATGTAGAAGTAGTACTCCCACTGGCCGGTGCGCGCGGGGCGCGACTCGAAGCGGGTCATCGACACGTTGTTGGCCTTCAGCGGAACCAGCAGGTCGTGCACCGCGCCGGGCCGGTTCGGCACCGAGACGATCAGGCTGGTGCAGTCGCGGCCCGAGGCCGGCGGCATGGCCAGCGTCTGCGGCAGGCAGATGACGGAGAAGCGGGTGCGGTTGTAGGAGTCGTCCTGGATGGCGTGCGCCACGATGTGCAGGCCGAAGCGGGTGGCGGCGCGTTCGCCGGCCAGCGCGGCCCAGGCCGGATTGGTCGACGCGAGGCGGGCGCCCTCGGCGTTGCTCGACACGGCGCGCCGTTCGGCATTCGGGAGGTGCTTGGACAGCCAGGTCTGGCACTGGGCCAGCGCCTGCGGATGGGCCAGCACGGCTTCCACGCCTTCGAGCGAGTTGCTGCTGCGCAGGAGGTGGTGGCGCACCAGCAGGCTGACTTCGCCGACGACATGGGTGGGCGAGTGCAGGAACAGGTCGAGCGAGCGCGTGACGACGCCTTCGGTCGAGTTCTCGACGCCGACCACGCCGTACTGGGCGCTGCCGGCGGCCGTGGCGTGGAAAACTTCGTCGAAGCTGGCGCAGTAGATCAGGTCGGCGGCGCCGCCGAAGTACTCGATGGCGGCCTGTTCGCAGAAGGTGCCCTCGGGGCCCAACACGGCGACGCGCTGCGGCGATTCGAGCGCCAGGCAGGCCGACATGATTTCGCGCCAGATGGCCGCCACGTGGAGATCCTTGAGCGGACCGCCATTGCTCTTCTGCATCTTGTCGATGACCTGCGCCACGCGATCAGGGCGGAAGAACGGCGTGCCCTCGCGCTTCTTGACCTCGCCGACCAGCTCGGCCACGTGGGCCCGCTCGTTGAGCAGGCTGAGCAGGCGCTGGTCGAGCGAGTCGATCTGCACGCGCAGATCGGCCAGGCTCTCGGAGTTATCGGAAGGTGAAGAGGGTGGTGTGGGGGCGGAGGCGGTCATCGGTGCGGGCAACTGAGCGGAGCATGCGCCTAGGCATGCGATCGCTCGAATTCTCGCATGTAGCCCACCAGCGCCTGCACCCCTTCCAGCGGCATGGCGTTGTAAATGCTGGCGCGCATGCCGCCGACCGACTTGTGCCCCTTGAGTTGCAGCAGCCCGGCTTCGCGCGCACCGGCCAGGAAGGCTTCGTTGCGCCCTTCGTCCGCCAGGAAGAACGGCACGTTCATGCGCGAGCGGCAGTTGGGGTCGATGCGGTTGGCGTAGAAGTCGGAGCCGTCGATGTAGTCGTACAGCAGCTTCGCCTTGGCGATGTTGCGCTGCTCGATGGCCGCGACGCCCGTGAGGTCGCCTTCCTTTTGCTGCAGCAGCCACTGGAACGTGAGCCCTGCCATGTAGATGCCCCAGGTCGGCGGGGTGTTGTACATGGAGTTGTTGTCGGCCACGGTCTTGTAGTTGAACGCGCTCGGGCAGATCTCGAGCGCGTGGCCGAGCAGGTCGTCGCGCACGACGACGATCGTCAGGCCGGCCGGGCCGAGGTTCTTCTGCGCGCCGCCGAAGGCCAGGCCCACGCGGCTCCAGTCGACGCTGCGCGAGGCAACGTGCGAAGAGAAATCGATGACCAGCGGGGCATTGCTGCCCAGCGCCGCCAGGTCGGGCAGCTGCTGGAACTCGATGCCGTTGATGGTCTCGTTGGAGCACACGTGCACGTACGAGGCGTCCTTGGACAGCTGCCAGGTCGCGGGATCGGGCAATCCGGTGTGCTGGTCGTCGGCATTGCTCGCGGCCACGCGCGCGGTGCAGTAGCGCTGCGCTTCCTTGTGCGACTTGGTGCTCCAGCTGCCGGTAATGACGAAGTCGGCGGTCTTGCCGCGCGACAGGTTCAGCGGAACGATGGCGTTCTCGCCGAGGCCGCCACCCTGCATGAACAGGATGTGGAAATTGGAGGGCACGGCCAGCAGCGTGCGGATGTCGGCTTCGGCCTGCGTGCAGATCGAGCCGAACTCCTTGCCGCGATGGCTCATTTCCATCACGCTCATGCCGCTGCCGTGCCAGTCGAGCATTTCGGAGGCGGCGCGTTGCAGCACCGCTTCCGGCATGGCAGCCGGGCCGGCCGAAAAGTTGTAGGGGCGCTTGCCGGCCGGCGTCTGCTGCTGGGTCACGTTGCTTTACTTCTTGGCTGGTGCCTTGGCCGGGGCCTTGGCGGCGGGGGCGGCGGCATCGGTCGGGGCGCCGAGGGCCTTGGCGACGTTCTCATCGAGTGCGCGCATCTTCGGTTCGATGGTGGCGCGCGTGTCGGCCACCAGCTTTTCCGTCAGTGCGGTCTGCATCTTCGGGTTCAGCTCCTGGTACTTCTTGCTCAGGGGCGAGTTGATCCAGGCCAGCAGCTGCTTGAGCTCGTCTTCGCTGAAGTTCTGCTCGAGCAGCGGGGTCAGGGCGCCAGGAGCCAGCTGCACTGCCTTGTCGCGCACGATCGGGTAGGCGTCGTCGAAGTACTTCTTCAGCTCGGCGTCGGCAGCCTTGGCGGCAGACTCGCGCTTGGCTTCCGGCACCTGCGTCTGCAGGTACTGCGAACCCGCCTGTGCGATCGGAGCGCTCGATTGCTCGACCAGGCCGCGCGCCAGCGATTCGATGCCGGGACGCTGGATGTCGATGAACTGCTTGATGAGCGTGGCCTTGTCCTGGGCCATTGCGGCCATCGAACTGCTAGCCAGGGCGACCGTCAGAAGTGCGAGTTTGATTTTTTTCACTGAGGATTCTCCGTTGAAGATGAGGAAGTATCGTCCGCGTCAGGCTCGGTTTCGCCATTCGCGTCGTTTTCGACGATACGTTGCAGCCCGCTGAGTTTGGCGCCTTCGTCGAGTCCGATCAGCGTGACGCCTTGCGTCGCACGACCCAGTTCGCGAATCTCGGCAACCCGCGTGCGTACAAGCACGCCCTTGTCGGTAATGAGCATGATCTCATCATCCGAATGCACGAGTGTGGCGGCAACGACCTTGCCGTTGCGCTCACTCTGTTGAATCGCGATCATGCCTTTGGTTCCGCGGCCGTGGCGCGTGTATTCCGTAATGCTTGTGCGTTTTCCGTAACCGTTTTCGGTCGCGGTGAGCACGCTTTGCTGCTCGTCCTCAGCCACCAGCATGGCGATCACGCCCTGGCCCGGGTCGAGCGACATGCCCCGCACGCCGCGCGCGTTGCGGCCCAGCGGGCGGACGTCTTCCTCGTCGAAGCGCACGGCCTTGCCGCCGTCGCTGAAGAGCATCACGTCGTGCTTGCCGTCGGTCAGGGCGGCGCCGATCAGGTAGTCGCCCTCGTCCAGGTTCACGGCAATGATGCCGCCCTTGCGCGGGTTGTTGAACTCGTCGAGCGCGGTCTTCTTGACGGTGCCCATCGAGGTCGCCATGAACACGTACTGGTCGGCCGGGAAGGTGCGCTTTTCGCCGGTGAGGGCGAGGGCGACGTTGATCTTCTCGCCTTCCTGCAGCGGGAACATGTTGACGATCGGACGGCCGCGCGAGCCGCGGGAACCCGCAGGCACTTCCCATACCTTGAGCCAGTACAGCCGGCCGCGGTTCGAGAAGCACAGGATGTAGTCGTGCGTGTTGGCGATGAAGAGCTGGTCGATCCAGTCGTCTTCCTTGGTGGCCGTGGCCTGCTTGCCGCGGCCGCCGCGCTTCTGGGCGCGGTACTCGCCCAACGGCTGGCTCTTGATGTAGCCGCTGTGCGAGAGCGTCACCACCATGTCGGTCGGGGTGATCAGGTCTTCGGTCGAGAGGTCGTAGGCGCTGTGCTCCACCAGGCTGCGGCGCGCGCCAACCTTCGACTGGCCGAACTCCTGCTTGATGGTGCCCAGCTCGTCGCCGATGATGGTCGAGACGCGCTCGGGCTTGGCCAGGATGTCGAGCAGGTCGTCGATCTCGGCCATGACGTCCTTGTACTCGGCCACGATCTTGTCCTGCTCGAGGCCGGTCAGGCGCTGCAGGCGCATCTGCAGGATTTCCTGGGCTTGCGTGTCCGAGAGGCGATAGAGGCCGTCGCCGCCCATGCCGTACTGGCGTTCGAGGCCCTCGGGGCGGTAGTCGTCGGCGTTGATCACGCCGCCGTCGGCGCGCGAGCGCGTGAGCATCTCGCGCACCAGCTTGCTGTCCCAGCTGCGCGTCATGAGCTCGGCCTTGGCGACCGGCGGCGTGGGCGATTCGCGGATGATGCGGATGAACTCGTCGATGTTCGCCAGCGCCACTGCCAGGCCTTCGAGCACATGGCCGCGCTCGCGTGCCTTGCGCAGATTGAAGACGGTGCGGCGCGTGACCACTTCGCGGCGGTGCTGCAGGAAGACCTGGATCAGGTCCTTCAGGTTGCACAGCTTGGGCTGGCCGTCGACCAGCGCCACCATGTTGATGCCGAAGGTGTCCTGCAGCTGAGTCTGCTTGTAGAGGTTGTTGAGCACGACCTCGGGCACTTCGCCGCGCTTGAGCTCGATCACTAGGCGCATGCCCGACTTGTCGGACTCGTCCTGGATGTGGCTGATGCCTTCGATCTTCTTCTCGTGCACCAGCTCGGCCATGCGCTCCTGCAGCGTCTTCTTGTTGACCTGGTAGGGGAGCTCGTCGACGATGATCGCCTGGCGCTGGCCGCGGTCGATGTCCTCGAAGTGGCATTTGGCGCGCATCACGACCTTGCCGCGGCCTGTACGGTAGCCGTCCTTCACGCCGTTGATGCCGTAGATGATGCCGGCGGTGGGGAAGTCGGGCGCCGGCACGATTTCCATCAGTTCGTCGATGGAGGCTTCGGGGTTGCGAAGCAGGTAGAGGCAGGCGTCGACGACCTCGTTCAGGTTGTGCGGCGGAATATTGGTGGCCATGCCGACCGCAATACCGCCCGAGCCGTTCACAAGCAAATTGGGCAACTGGCTCGGCAGCACCTTCGGCTCTTTTTCGGAACCGTCGTAATTGTCCTGGAAGTCGACAGTTTCCTTGTCGATATCGGCCAGCATTTCGTGCGCAATTTTGGCCAGCCGGATTTCCGTATAACGCATTGCGGCCGCGTTGTCTCCATCGACCGACCCGAAGTTGCCCTGGCCGTCGACCAGCATGTGGCGCATGGAGAAGTCCTGGGCCAGCCGGACGATGGTGTCGTAGACCGACTGGTCGCCGTGCGGGTGGTACTTACCGATCACGTCACCGACGATACGGGCGGACTTCTTGTACGGCCGGTTCCAGTCGTTGTTGAGTTCGTGCATCGCGTAGAGCACGCGCCGGTGTACTGGCTTGAGGCCGTCACGGGCGTCGGGAAGCGCTCGGCCGACGATCACGCTCATGGCGTAATCGAGATAGCTGCTGCGCATTTCCTCTTCAAGACTGATGGGCAGGGTTTCTTTTGCGAAGGAGGTCATGAACGAGGTGCTGGCGGCAGGAAGGTGAAATTTTACGCTGTGAGGGGTGTCGCACCGCCGCAACACAAGGCCTCTATTCCGCCTCCGTCCTACGCTTCGGGGCCGTCCTGCGGCCTGTTTGCCAAAGACCCTATGGCACAATCGCCTCAACGTTTTGGGTGGTGGTCACTTAAAGCGTCCTTGATTCGCAGCGCGGCTGCGGCTTTTTCCCCAAGAGGAGAACCATGAAGAAACTGAATAAAGTGGCGATGATGTTTGCAGTCGCTGCGCTCGCCACTGCCGCCGGCGCGCAGACCCGTGTCACCGCTGCGGACGGCGGTCCTACGATCGACAACTGGCAAAACGGCACCGGCGAACTGGTCTGGAAGAACGGCACGAACGAACTGTGCTGGCGCGATGCCAACTGGACGCCCGCAACGGCTGCCGCTGGTTGCGACGGTGCTCTGGTTCCTGCTGCTCCTGTCGCTACGGCTCCTACGCCTGCTGCTCCGGTTCCCCCGGCTCCCCCGGTCGTGGCCGCCAACAAGGTGACCTTCGCTGCTGACGCCTTCTTCGACTTCGACAAGTCGGTTCTGAAGCCTGAAGGCCGTGCGAAGCTGACCGACCTGGTCGAGAAGATCCGTGGTGTGAACCTCGAAGTGATCATCGCTGTGGGCCACACCGACTCGATCGGTACGGTTGCCTACAACCAGCGTCTGTCGGTCCGTCGCGCCGAAGCCGTCAAGGCCTTCCTGGTCTCGAAGGGCATCGAACGCAACCGCGTCTACACCGAAGGCAAGGGCAAGTCGCAGCCTGTGGCTGACAACAAGACCAAGGAAGGTCGCGCCAAGAACCGTCGCGTGGAAATCGAAGTGGTCGGCACCCGCGCCAACTAATCAATCGATTCCATCGATCATGAAAACCCCGCTACGGCGGGGTTTTTTTATGCCTGTCGAATTGGCATTCGCTCATTCAGCAAAGCCTTGCTCGGTGTTGTCGGGCATGGCTCGTTTCATAATCGCTGCATGACAGAAAACGTGAATGCCGATCCGGCCGAACTGGCCAAGTTTTCAGAACTCGCGCACCGGTGGTGGGATTTGGAAAGCGAATTCCGACCATTGCACGAAATCAATCCATTGCGCCTGGAATGGATCGACGGTATTACGCCTATTTCGCAGCGCCGGATGCTCGACATCGGCTGCGGCGGTGGCATCCTGGCCGATTCGATGGCTCGCAAGGGTGCGGAAGTTCTGGGCATCGACCTGGCCGGCAAGGCGCTCAAGGTGGCGCAACTTCATGCGCTCGAAGCCGGCACGCGCGGCGTGAAGTACCGCGAGATCAGCGCTGAGGCGCTGGCGGCGGAGCAGCCGGGCAGTTTCGATGTCGTCACCTGCATGGAAATGCTCGAGCATGTGCCGCAACCGGCGTCGGTGATCCAGGCCTGCGCGGATCTGGTGAAGCCGGGTGGATGGGTGTTCTTCTCGACCATCAACCGAAACCTGAAGTCTTTCATGCTGGCCATAGTGGGCGCCGAATACGTGCTTGGCATGCTGCCGCGTGGGACGCATGAGTACGCGAAGTTGATTCGCCCTAGCGAACTGGCCGCCTATTGCCGGGCAGCCGGGCTCGACCTGCGGCACACCCGGGGCATGGAGCACAACCCGTTGACGCGCCGCTACTGGCTCAGCGGCGACACCAGCGTCAACTACATGTTCGCCACCCGGAAGCCGGGCGCTCCGGCATGAGCAGCGGGCTCAAGACAAAAGCTGTGCTGTTCGACCTCGACGGCACGCTGATCGACAGCGCACCCGACCTGGGCGCGGCAGCCGACAAGATGCGTACCGATCGCGGCTTGGCGTCGTATCCGCTCGAAAGATACCGACCGATGGCAGGGGCCGGTGCGCGGGGCATGCTTGGCGTGGCCTTCGGCATCACGCCGGAGTCGCCCGGATTCGATGAATTGCGCGAAGAGTTCTTCGTGACCTACGAGCGCCGCATGCTGCTCAATACGCAGGTGTTCGACGGCGTTCATGCGTTGATCGAAGCGCTGCGCGAGCAGGGGCTTCCATGGGGTGTCGTGACCAACAAGTCGATGCGGTTCACCGACCCGCTCACGCGCGCCATACCGCTTTTCGAGACCGCGGGAGCGGTGATCAGCGGCGACACCACGCCGTTCGCCAAGCCGCATCCAGAGCCCCTGCATGAAGCCGCGCGCCGACTCGGCGTGCCTTCCGACGCCTGCATGTACGTGGGCGATGACGAGCGGGACATCATCGCGGGCCGCGCAGCGGGCATGCGCACCGTTGCCGCCACCTACGGCTACATGGGTTCGCAGGCCGATCCGGCCCTGTGGAAGGCAGACGCCTCAATATCTTCGCCCTTGGAGCTCTTGAAGTTACTCAATAGCGCCTAAAATGGGTCGCTTGGGGCTGCACTGGTTTCGACGTGGGTTCGGAGTCGCAGCGGGGCATGTCGAGCTGAATGCGCTCGTAAAACAGATTCAAACAAACTAACTGCAAACGACGAACGTTTCGCACTCGCTGCTTAATTGCCAGTGAGCCTTGCAACAGTTGGCCGATGGGCTGGGCAAGGGGGTCTGGAGCAATCCTGACCTCCCGGCTGCAAGGATAATTACATGGGCTGGCTTCGATCCGGGTACCTTGGGTCGAGGCGAGAAAATAGGGTGCTGGCGTCCGGTTCAGCGTGTGACTGCGCGGTTCCGGAAGCGAGACTTAAATCAGATCACTAAACATGTAGAACTGCGCGATGAAGGCTTGCGGACGGGGGTTCAAATCCCCCCAGCTCCACCATATTCACACACGCTGAGTCCAACAAGATCAAGGACTTACGCGATCTGGCGATCAGCGCAACGCTTCGACCAGATCAAGCACCATCCGGTCCGGACCGAATTTCTCGACACCTTGCGTCAGCAGCGCATCCACGGCTTGCGCGATGCCGTGCCCGGCCGACGCCTGTTCCGCCATGTCGTTGTAGTAGCCCAGGTCCTTCTTGGCGTTGGCCATCGAGAACTTCAGCGAATCGGTGCCGCCCGTCAGCAGCTTGGGCTTGACGCGTTCCAGCGCCACGCCGTTGCCGCCGCCCTTGGCGAGCACATCGACGAACACGTCGGGCTTCACGCCGGCGCGCTCCGCACAGGCTGCGGCCTCGCACAGCAGCGCCACGGTGCCCAGCGACACGAAGTTGTGCAGCAGTTTCATCGCGTGGCCGGCGCCGATGCCGCCCACGTGCGTGATGTTCTCGGCAAAGCAGCGCAGCAGCGGCAGGCACGAGGCCAGCACTTCGGCGTCGCCGCCCACCAGCAGGTTCAGGCGTCCTTCGGCCGCCTCCTTGGCGGTGCGCGTCATGGGCGCGTCGATGAACTTGCCGCCCTTGGCGCTCACCGCCTCGGCCACCTTGGCGGTGGAGGCGGGCACTGCCGTGGAGCAGTCGATCACGACCGTGCCGGGGCGCAGCGCCGACAGTGCGCCTTGGTCGCCCAGCATCACGGCCTCGACCTGCGGCGTGCCGGTGACGCACAGGATCAGCACGTCGACCTGAGCAGCCAGCGCAGCCACGTCCTTCACCGAAGTGGCGCCGGCCTTCAGCAGACCGTCGATCGGCTGGTTGCCCGCGTGTTCCAGCACGGTCAGCTGGTGGCCATGCTTGACGATGTTGCTTGCGATGCCGTGGCCCATCAGGCCGACGCCGACGAGGCCGACCTTGCGCGGCGTTTGCTGTTCAGTGGTTGTCATGTGTTGTCTTCATCCGTGCTTGATTGCGATGGTCTTGAGGGTCGTGAATCCGAGCAGGGCCTCGAAGCCCTTCTCGCGGCCGAAGCCGCTGGATTTCACGCCGCCGAAGGGCAGTTCTACACCACCCGCCGCACCGTAATTGTTGACGAAGACCTGCCCGCAGTGCAGCTTGTGTGCCATGCGCAGCTGGCGCGCGCCGTCGCGGGTCCACACGCCGGCCACCAGGCCGAAGTCCGTGCCGTTGGCCAGGCGCACCGCCTCCGCCTCGTCGGCGAAAGGCATCACGACCAGCACGGGGCCGAAGATCTCGCGCTGCGCCAGATCGCTGTCGTGCGGCACATCGCGGAACAGCACGGCCTCCTGGTAGTAGCCGCTGGACGGTGCGTTGGGCGACACCGTGCCGCGCGCCGCCACCTTCAGGCCCGCGGCTTCGGCCGTCGAGACCATGTCGCGCACCTGGCGGAACTGCTTTTCGTTGATGAGCGGGCCCATGTCCAAGTCTTCGGCGGGCGTGCCCGCGCGCACGGCGATGAAGCGCTTCGCGAGCCGCTGCACCACTTCTTCGTAGACCGACTGTTCCACCAGCACGCGACTGCCGGCCGAGCAGGTCTGGCCCGCGTTCTGGATGATGGCGTTGAGCAGCACCGGCTCGGCCGCGTCGAGGTCGGCATCGGCGAACACGATCTGCGGCGACTTGCCGCCCAGCTCCAGCGTCACCGGGCAGTGGCGCTCGGCGGCGGCCAGGCCCACGCTGCGGCCGGTCATGGTCGAGCCGGTGAAGGAGATGTGGTCGATGCCCGGGTGCGCGCACAGCGCCGCGCCGGCTTCCTTGCCGTAGCCCGTCACCACATTGAGCGCGCCGGCCGGGAAGCCGACCTCGGTCGCAAGCTCGGCGAGCCGCAGCAGCGAGAGGCTGGCGTCTTCGGCCGGCTTCACCACGCAGGCGTTGCCGGCGGCGAGCGACGCGCCCACGCTGCGGCCCGCGATCTGCATCGGGTAGTTCCAGGGAATGATGTGGCCCGTCACGCCATGCGGGATGCGCACCGTCAGCACCGTGTAGCCGCGTTCGTACGGCAGCGTGTCGCCATGCAGCTTGTCGCAGGCGCCGGCGTAGTACTCCATGTAGCGGGCCAGCGCGGTCGCGTCGTTGCGCGCCACGCGCAGTGCCTTGCCGGTGTCGCGGGCTTCGAGCTGGGCCAGCTCCTCGTGGTGGGCCATGACGGCGGCGCCGAGCTTGCCGAGCAGGCGGCCGCGCTGCAGCGCCGTCATCTCGCCCCAGGGACCGTCGAAGTTGTCGCCCATGGCCTGGCGCGCCGCGCGCACGGCGGTATCGATGTCGGCGGCGGTGCCGCGTGCGATCTCGCCGAATTTTTGGCCATCGCTCGGGTCGATCACGTCGATGGTGGCGCTGCCTTCGGACGCCACGCGGCGGCCGTCGATGTAGTGGGTGGCGTTCATGGGGTCGATGTCTCCTTGTGGCGGATCACTTGGGTTCCGGCCAGGGTTTCTGTGCTTCGCGGATCTGCTCGAAGGCGCGGCTGAACTGCAGCACGCCCAGGTCGTCGAAACGGCGCCCGGCGATCTGCAGGCCGATGGGCAAGCCCTGCGGGCCTTCGGCCGAGTAGCCGCAGTTGATCGAGGCAGCGGGCTGCTCCGACATGTTGTAGGGCACCGTGAAGCCGATATGTTCCAGCGGCAGCATCGGATCGTTGGTCGGCGAGGCGTGGTCGGCCGGCGCGGGCAGGTTGGGCGACACCGGCGAGATGACGAAGTCGTAGGCCTTGGTTGCGGCGACCGTGGCCGCGCGCGTGGCGATGAACTGGCTGTAGGCGTCGAAGATGTGCGCGCCCGAGAAGCCGGCGGCGCTCTCGGCCCATTCGCGGATGTACGGCAGGATCTTCGCGCGCTTCTCGGCCGGCATCGCCTGGATGTCGATGCACGAGCGCATGCGCCAGAAGTGGTCCATGCCCTGCAGCATCTTCGGCGTCATGAAGGCCGGGATTTCTTCGACGTGCGCACCGGCAGCCTCGATGCGCTTCGCCGCGCGGCGCACCGCCTCGGCGATCTGCGGATCGAGCGGCAGGCCGCAGCCCGCGTCCATGTGCAGCGCCACGCGCTTGCCCTTGAGGAACGATGGATCGACCTCGAAGGCGTTCCAGTCGATGACAGGCGGCGGCAGCTCCGAGTAGTCGCGATCGTCGGGCTGCGCGACCGACGCCATCATCAGCGCCGAGTCGGCCACCGTGCGCGTCATCGGACCGGCACAGCGGCCCATGTAGGGTGAACTGAGGGGAATGCGGCCGAAGCTGGGCTTGAGCGTGTAGATGCCGCACCAGCTGGCCGGCAGGCGCAGCGAGCCGCCGATGTCCGTGCCCACGTGCAGCGGGCCGTAGCCCGCGGCCGCAGCAGCACCAGCGCCGGAGCTGGAACCGCCCGGCGTGCGCGAAACGTCCCACGGGTTGCGCGAGAGTTCATGAAAGCTCGACAGGCCCGACGACAGCATGCCCAGGTCGGGCATGGTGGTCTTGGCAACCAGCACCGTGCCGTCTTCCTTCAGGCGCGCGGCGGGCGGCGAGTCGTAGCTCATCGGCACCAGGTCGTAGGCGGCGGTGCCCAGCGGCATCGGGTCGCCTTCGGTGGCGAGGTTGTCCTTGATGGTCACGGGCACGCCGTCGAGCATGCCGCGCGGCTTGCCGGCCAGCCAGCGGGCTTCGGAGGCGCGCGCCTGCTCGAGCGCGAGTTCAGGGCGGAAAAGCCAGGTTGCGTGCAGCTCGGGTTCGTACGCCGCGATGCGCTCGTTCACCGAGCGCGCCACTTCCACCGGCGACAGTTCCTTGGCGGCATAGGCCGCGTGCAGCTCCTGCACGCCCAGCGAATAGAGGGGTTTGGTCGTCATCGCATCAACCCCACGAGATCGCGGCCAGGTCGTTCACCACGATCGGCATGCTCGGCCACAGGCCCTTCACTTCCTTGCGCGCGATGGTCGGGAACACCGCCTGGTAGAGGAAGCCGTTGACCGCATCGGTGGCCAGCATGCGCTGGGCGTCGGCCAGCAGGTCGGCGCGGCGCTTCTTGTTCTCTTCGTTCTGGATGGTGACGAACAGGTCGCGGAATTTCTTGGAGTCGTAGCCCCAGTAGTAGTCCGGCTCGGTGTACTTCACCAGGTCGAAGGGCTCCACGTGCGCCACCATCGTCAGGTCGAAATCGTGCGCGCCGCCGAAGGTGCCGCTGAGCCACTGGGCCCATTCCACGTTCTGGATCTTCACGTTGATGCCGATCTGCGCCAGCTGCGCTGCGATCATCTCGCCGCCCTGGCGTGCATACGAGGGCGGGGGCAGTTGCAGGCGCAGTTCGAGCGGCGTCTTCACGCCGGCTTCGGCCAGCAGCTTCTTCGCTTTCTCGATGTCGAAGGGGTTCATCGCCGTGGTGTCGACGAAGCCCGGCGCGCCCATAGCGTAGTGGCTGCCGATGGGCTTGCCGAAGCCGTCCGCCGCGCCCTGGATGATCGCGTTGCGGTCGATGGCCGCCAGGATGGCGCGGCGCACGCGCACGTCGTCCAGCGGCTTCTTGCGGTTGTTGATGGTCAGGATCACCTTGCCGCGCGTGCCCACTTCAATCACCTGGAAGCGCGGGTTGCCCTTGAACTGCGCGACCGAGCGGGTGCCCGCGCGCGGGAAGATGTCGATGTCGCTGGCCATCAGCGCGGCAGTCTGCGCGGCCGTGTCCGACATGAAGCGGAACACGAACTTCGGGACCTTCGCGAGGCTCGGGTCGCGGTAGCTCGGCGACTTGACCAGCGTGCAGGAGGCGCCGCGCTGCCACGCGCTCAGCTTGTACGGGCCGGTGCCCACCGGCGCGGTGGCATTGGTGTCGGCGCTCTTGGGCTCGACGATGCAGGCGGTCGACTGCCCCAGCATGAACGGCAGGTCGGGGTTGGGCAGCGTGCTGTTGACGCCCACCGTGTACTCGTCGAGCACCACGGTGCCGATCTCGCTGAAGAAGCGCTTGTCCTTGTTCGTGCTCTTGGCGCCGCCCGCGCGGTCGAACGAGAACTTCACCGTGTGCGCGTTGAAGGGCTGGTCGTTCTCGAAGCGCACGCCCTTGCGCAGCTTGAAGACGAAGGTCTTCATGTCGGGCGACGACGACCAGCTCTCCGCCAGCATCGGCGAGACCGAGCCGTCGGCATTCACCTTGGTGAGCGTCTCGAAGATGTTGTACTGCGTGATCTCCGCGATGGCCGACGCGGCGCCGGTGGTCGGGTCCAGGCCCGGCGGCTCGAGCGGCATGCCGATCGTCAGCGTGTTCTTGCCGGCCTGCGCACGTGCCTGGGGCAGGAAGACCCCCGGGATTGCCGCGGCCATGGCGGAAGTCATGAGTGTGCGTCGCTTCAACATTCGATAGTTCCTGGAGGTGAGGATGAAATTGAGAACCGGCGTCGCCTAGCGCGACGGCGTGTGCAGCACGGCGGACAGCAGCGTGCGCGTGTATTCGTGCTGCGCATGCGCGAACAGGTCGGCCGGGCGGCCCCGTTCCACGATGCGGCCCTTGAAGACCACGCAGACTTCGTCGCACAGGTGGTTGACCACCGCGAGGTCGTGGCTGATGAGCAGGTAGCTGATGCCGAACTGCTGCTGCAAATCCTGCATCAGGTTGAGCACCTGGGCCTGCACCGACACGTCGAGCGCGCTCACCGGCTCGTCGGCCACGATGAGCTTGGGGCGTGTGATGAGCGCGCGTGCAATGGCGATGCGCTGGCGCTGTCCGCCCGAGAACTCGTGCGGGTACTTGTCCATGTCGGTGGTGCGCAGGCCGACGGCGGCGAGTGCCTCCGATGCGCGCTCGCGCTGCTCGGCGCGGCTGGTCTCGGCCAGCGCCTCCAGCGGCTCGGCCACGATGCGCGCCACGGTCTGGCGCGGGTCGAGCGAACCGTACGGGTCCTGGAACACCATCTGGAAATCGCGCCGCGCCGTGCGCAGCGCTTCCTTCGACAGCGCATGCAGGTCGCGGCCTTCGAGCGATACGGTGCCGGACGTGGGCGTGTCCAGCGCCATCACCAGCCGCGCGATGGTCGACTTGCCCGAGCCCGATTCGCCGACGATGCCCATGCTCTTGCCGGCGTGCACATCGAAGCTCACGCCGTTGAGCGCCTTCACGGTCGGCGGCGGGCCGAACAGTTTTTCACGCGGCAGCGCGTAGTGGCGGTAGAGGTTCTTCACGGCCAGCAGGGGCTGGCCGGCGTTGGTGGACTGGCTCATGCGGGGAGGGCGGCGGCCTTGGCGTTCAGCGCGGCGATCTCGCCGAGCCGCAGGCAGCGCACCGTGTGGTCGTTCGGCAGCAGCGTGGCCTGGGGCCGCGTGCTCTGGCACAGGTCGATGGTGTGGGCGCAGCGGCCCGCGAAGGCGCAGCCGCGCGGCATGTCGACCAGCTCCGGCACGCTGCCCCGGATGGTCGGCAGCCGGCCCGCGCGCACCGCGCCGATGGCGGGACGTGCCGCGAACAGGCCGCGCGTGTAGGGATGCGCGCGGCCCGCGAAGACGGTGTCGGTCGGGCCGCTTTCGACCGCGCTGCCGCCGTACATCACCAGCATGCGCTTCACGCTGTTGGCGATCACGCCGAGGTCGTGCGAGATCAGGATCATCGCCATGCCCATTTCCTGGACCAGGCCCTGGATCAGGTCGAGCACCTGCTTCTGGATGGTCACGTCGAGCGCGGTGGTGGGCTCGTCGGCAATCAGCAGGTCGGGGCCGCAGGCCAAGGCCATCGCGATACCGATGCGCTGGCGCTGGCCGCCGGAGAACTGGTGCGGGTAGGCGTCGAGGCGCGAGGCCGCGTCGGGAATGCCCACGCGGTCGAGCAGGCCCAGAGCTTCCTTGCGGGCCTGCGCCTTGGTCAGCCCGCGGTGCAACTGCAGCGGCTCGCCGACCTGGCGCGCGATGGTGTGCACCGGGTTCAGCGCCGTCATCGGTTCCTGGAAGATCATGCCGATGCGGTTGCCGCGGATCTGGCACATCTGCTTTTCGGGCAGGCCGACGAGTTCCTGCCCGTCGAGCTTGATGCTGCCGGTGACCTGCGCGCTGGAGGGCAGCAGGCCCATGAGCGACATCACGGTGATCGACTTGCCGCAGCCCGATTCGCCGACGATGCCGAGCGTTTCGCCGCGCTCCAGCGAGAACGAGATGCCGCGCACGGCCTGCGCCGGGCCGCGCTGGGTCTGCAGGCCGATCTGGAGGTTGTTGACTTCGAGGAGGGGCATCGTGGTCTCAGCGTGCGCGGGCGAGGCGCGGATCGAGCAGGTCGCGCAGGCCGTCGCCCAGCAGGTTCAGGCCCAGCACCGCCAGCGCGATCGCCATGCCGGGGAAAACCGCCAGCAGCGGCTGCTGGAACATCAGGGTCTGCGCTTCGCTGAGCATGCGGCCCCACGACGGCTGCGGCGGCTGCGTGCCGAGGCCGAGGTACGAGAGCGCCGCTTCCGCGAGGATGGCGATGGCGAAGCGGATCGTGATCTGCACGATCAGCACGGCCGAGATGTTCGGCAGCACGTGCTGCATGGTGATGGCAAAGGAGCCCTTCCCGCAGGCGCGCGCCGCGGCCACGTATTCACGCGACCAGATGGCGTTGGCCGATGCGCGCGTGATGCGCGCGAAGGTCGGGATGTTGTAGATGCCGATCGCGACGATGGCATTCACGATGCCCGCGCCGAACACGGCGGTCATCATGATGGCCGAGAGAATCGCGGGAAAGGCCAGCGTGAAGTCCGACAGGCGCATCACCGCTTCTTCGACCCAGCCGCGTTTGGCCGCCGCGAGCAGGCCCAGCGCGGTGCCGACCACCAGGCCGATGCCCACGGCAATGATGCCGACCAGGATGGATGCGCGCGCACCCACCAGCAGCAGAGAGGCCACGTCACGCCCGAATGCATCGGTGCCCAGCCAGTGCGAGCCCGTCGGGGCCTGCATCTTGTTCGCCATGTCCATCGCATACGGCGACCACGGCGTCCACACGAAGGACACCAGCGCCGCGATGAGCAGCAGCGCGGCCAGCACGCCGCCGATGACGAAGCTGCGGTGCTTCACCGCGCGTTGCCAGAAACCGGGGAGCTTGAGCGCCGCGGCGCTGGGGGCCGGGGCCGTGATGGCGTTCATATGTCGCTGGCCTTGATGCGCGGGTCGATGACGGCGTAGAGCACGTCGACCACGAAATTCACGATGACCACCATGGCCGCGAGCAGCATCACGCAGTTGCGCACCACGATCAGGTCGCGGTTGCTGATGGCCTGGAAGATCAGCCGGCCCAAGCCGGGAAGATAGAACACGTTCTCCACCACGATGGTGCCGGCCAGCAGCTCGGAGAACTGCATGCCCATCACCGTGATGACGGGGATCATGGCGTTGCGCAGCACATGCGTCCAGAGCACCATGCGCTGCGAAACGCCCTTGGCTCGCGCGGTGCGCACGAAGTCTTCGCGCATCACTTCCAGCACCGCCGAGCGTGTGATGCGCGCGAGGATCGCGGCCTGCACCACCGCAAGCGACAGGGCAGGCAGCAGCAGCGACTTGATGCCCGAGAAGAAGCCGTCGCCCCAGCCCTCGAAGCCGCCTGCCGAGAACCACTGCAGCTTCACCGAGAACACGAGGATCAGCAGGATCGCGAACCAGAAATTGGGAATCGCAATGCCGACCTGGGCCATGCCCATCAGGCCGACGTCGCCGAGCTTGTTGTGGCGCGCCGCGGCCGTCACGCCTACCAGCAGCGCGATGACCGTGGTGAAGAACATCGCCAGCAGCGCCAGCGGCATGGTGAGCGCGAGGCGCTCGAGGATCAGGTCGAGCACCGGCGAGCTGTAGGCGTAGCTGTCGCCGAGGTTGCCGGTGAGCAGGCCGCCGATCCAGTGCCAGTAGCGCGTCCATGCGGGCAGGTCGAGGCCGAGCTTGGTGGCCAGCGCCGCCACCGCTTCGGGCGAAGCATCCGGCCCCATCAGCATCTGTGCCGCGTTGCCCGGAAGAATCTCCAGCACCAGGAACACGATGATCGACGCGCCGACCAGCGTGCCGATCAGCGTCAGCGTGCGCTTCAGCAGGAACAGGCCCATCTCAGTGTCCCCGGCCGCAAAGGGATGAGGGGCTCGTCGTCATGCCGAGATGCAGTCGGCGATCGCGCGGCCCACGTCCACGGTGTTCGCGGTGCCGCCCATGTCGCGCGTGCGCGGGCCTTCGCTCAGCACCGTCTCGATGGCCGAGATGACGGCGGCCGAAGCCTGTGCGTACACGGGATCGTTGTTGCCCAGGTGGTCGAGCATCAGCGCGGCCGACCAGATCTGGCCGATCGGGTTGGCGATGCCCTTGCCCGCGATGTCGGGCGCCGAGCCGTGCACCGGCTCGAACAGCGACGGGAACTTGCGCTCCGGGTTCAGGTTGGCGCTCGGCGCGATGCCGATGGTGCCGGTGCAGGCCGGGCCCAGGTCGGAGAGGATGTCGCCGAACAGGTTGGAGGCCACCACCACGTCGAACCAGTCGGGGTGCTGCACGAAGTGCGCGCACAGGATGTCGATGTGGTACTTGCTGGTCGCGATGTCCGGATGGCGCTTGGCGATCTCGGCCAGGCGCTCGTCCCAGTAGGGCATGGTCACCGAGATGCCGTTCGACTTGGTCGCGGCCACCAGGTTCTTGCGCGGGCGGCGGCTGGCCAGCTCGAATGCGTATTCGATGATGCGGTCCACGCCGACGCGGGTGAACACCGCTTCCTGGATCGCCATTTCGCGCGGCGTGCCTTCGAACAGGCGCCCGCCCACGGAGGTGTACTCGCCCTCGGTGTTCTCGCGCACCACCAGGAAGTCGATGTCGCCGGGCTTGCGGTGCGCCAGCGGTCCGGGCACGCCGGGCATCAGGCGCACGGGGCGCAGGTTCACGTACTGGTCGAAGTCGCGGCGGATCTTGATGAGCAGGCCCCACACGGCGATGTGGTCGGGCACCTTGTCGGGCGCGCCCACCGCGCCGAAGTAGATGGCGTCATGGCCCTGGATCTTGTCGGCCCAGTCGGCCGGCATCATCAGGCCGGTGCGCACGTAGTGGTCGGAGCCCCAGTCGAAGTGGTCGTAAGAGAAGTCGATGCCGAAACGGCGCCCGACCGCGTCGAGCACGCGCAAACCTTCGGGCATGACCTCGACGCCGATGCCGTCTCCGGGAATGACGGCAATCCTGTGCTTTTTCTGCATTGACTCAACCTGTTCCAAATTCGTTTCGATGGGGCGAGCGCGCTCGTGACGCAAGGCCGCTGAAAAATTCTAGGAGCCGTGGCCATGCGAGAGGTCGGGGTTGGCACCCACTAAGTGTTGACAAAATCAGAAGGCAAGGCGAGGCGGTTTGCTTGCGTGGAAAACGATTTCGGTGTCACGGGAATGTCTTTGACTTCTAAAAATTAGAAGGCTCGGCGCGCCGCTCCAGGCCGCTGGAGAGCCCGCATGCAGCTTCATGAAGGCTTGCTGAATTCCGGCGTCCAGACCCGGCAGATACTTCGGCCGCTCGCGGCGCCCGATCCCCAGGGAGCGGCCGCCAGGAAACACATGAATTCTTTGCCTGTCCAGGACAACGCCGGCCCCGGCGCGGGCGCCGCCATGCATGCGGGGTGGCGGCACGCGCTCGGGCAACGTTGGCGGCGCTGGGTCCAGCCCTCGCTGCTGAGGCGATTGCTGCTGGCGCAGGTTTCGGTGGTCGGGCTGCTGTGGGCCTGCATCGTCGGCCTGTTCCTGCACGACTCCAACCGCTTTCCCGAACTCGTGCGCTACGACAGCCTCTTTGCCTGCATCATCACCGCCGCGCGGAATCTCGCGGACTCGCCGGACCGCCAGCAAGCCACGCTGCGCGCTTTCGACATGGCGCTGCTCGAGACCTCGGGCGACTTCACGTCCGACGAGGACAAGGCGCCGGTCATGCAGGTATGGCAGCGCGGCAGGCTCATCTACAACTCGAGCGCATCGGTGCCGCCGATCATCAACCAGACCATCGGCAAGGTGGAGATCATCCGCCTGGGCGAACGGTCGCTGCGCGCGCGGACCATGGTCTCGCCGGTGCTCGACACCCGCGTGATGCTGGCCGAGCCCAAGTTCCTGCGGCTGTACTTCAACGCCGACGACCGCAGCTACTACTTCCTGCCCTTGCTCATCAGCCTGCCGTTCCTGGTGTTCCCCGCATGGCTGGCCGTGCTGCTCGCCCTGCGGCCGTGGCGACAGGTGACGCGGGAGACCGCCGAGCGCGGCCCCGCCGACCTCACGCCGCTGTCGTTCGAGCCGCAGCACAAGGAACTGCGGCCGATGGTGCGCAGCATCAACGGCCTGCTGCGCAGCGTGCGCGACCGCGGTGTGCGCGAACGCGGGCTGATCGCCGACGCGGCGAATGAACTTCAGACACCGCTCGAGGCGATGCGCGTGAACGTCGAGGCGCTGAGGGCGCAGACGAACGACGAGGGCCAGCGCGAGCTCATGGCCAACCTGCTGCGCAGCAATGACCGCGCGACGCGGCTGGTCGGGCAGTTGCAGCAGTTGATGCGCAGCGACGAGGTGCCGCAGAACGCGTTGCCCGAAGCGCTTGCGCTCGACGCCTTGGCGCGTGAGCGCATCGCGCTGCTCGGGCCGCTGGCGCAGGCGCGCGGCGTGAAGTTCGACTTTGCGGTGGATGACGAAGGCCCGGTGCCGGTGTTCGGCGAGCGCGAGAGCCTGATTTCGATGGTGAGCAACCTGGTGGAGAACGCCGTCAAGTACAGCCCCGGGGGCGGCACGGTCAGTGTGCGTGTCGGCCGCGATGGCGCACGCGCGGTGCTTCGCGTGGCCGACCAGGGCCCGGGCATTCCACCGGCGCTGCGCGAGCGGGTGTTCGACCGCTTCTTCCGCAACCCCGACCAGACGCAGTCGGGCAGCGGGCTGGGGCTTGCGATCGTGAAGTCGGTGCTCGACAGGCACCACGGACAGATCATTCTGGAGGCGGGCGAAGACGGGCGGGGGCTGCTGGCGACCGTGTGGCTGCCGTTGTCGGCAGGCTGACAGGGGTATCGGCCGCATCTACCATGTGCCGATGCGAACACTTTCACTCCCCACCGGCGGCGAGATGCCGGTACTCGGCCTGGGTACCTGGCGCATGGGCGAGGATGCAAGCCGCCGCGCGGCCGAAGTGGCCGCCGTGCGCGAGGCCATCGCCCTGGGCTACCGGCTCATCGACACCGCCGAGATGTACGGCGAAGGCGGCGCCGAAACCGTCGTGGGCCAGGCCGTTGCCGAGGCGCTGCGCGCGGGTGACGTGCGGCGCGATGCGCTTTTCATCGTCAGCAAGGTCTACCCGCACAACGCGAGCCGGCGCGGCACGCGCGAGGCCTGCGAACGCAGCCTGAAGCGGCTGGGGCTCGACGCCATCGATCTCTACCTGCTGCACTGGCGCGGCAACCACCCGCTGCGCGACACCGTCGCCGCGATGCAGTCGCTGGTGGCCGACGGCCGGATCGCCCGCTGGGGCGTGAGCAACTTCGACACCGACGACATGGAAGAGCTGGAGCCGCTCGCCGGCAGCGGGCCGGGCTGCGCGGCCAACCAGGTGTACCTGTCGCTGGGCGAGCGCGGGCCCGAGTTCAGCCTGCTGCCCTGGCAGCGCGAGCGCGGCATGCCGCTGATGGCCTACAGCCCGATCGACCAGGGTGCGCTGGCGGGTGACAAGGCGTTGGGGGAACTGGCTGCGCGTCTCGGCGTGACAGCCGCTCAACTGGCGCTGGCCGCGGTGATCGCGCGGCCCGGCGTGGCGGCGATCCCGAAGGCGGTACGCGCCGCGCACCTGAAGGAAAACCTGGCCGCCGCGGCGTTGAAGCTCGACGCGGCAACCCTGGAAGAAATCGACCGCCTGCACCCGCCGCCGCGGCGCAAGGGGCCGCTGGCGATGATCTGACCCGGGAAGGAAGGCTCAGTGCGCCTCGGCCTGCTTGGCCGCGGCGATCACGGCCTGCTCGTCGTGCTTCGCGCCGTTGAGGAACAGGTTCAGCAGCACGGCGGCAATCGACGCCAGCAGGATGCCAGACTCGATCAGCGAGTGAATGGCGTGCGGCATCCATTGCTTGAAGTTGGGCGCGATCAGCGGAATCATGCCGATGCCGATCGACACCGCGACGATCATCGCGTTGTGGCGGTTGGTCTTGAAGTCCACGCCCGACAGGATGCGGATGCCGGTGGCGGCCACCATGCCGAACATCACGAGGCCCGCGCCGCCAAGCACCACGGTGGGCAGCGACTCCACCAGCGCGGCCATCTTCGGCAGCAGGCCCAGCACGATGAGGATCACGCCGCCCGCCACGCAGACGTAGCGGCTCTTGATGCCGGTGACGGCCACGAGGCCCACGTTCTGCGAGAAGCTGGTGTACGGGAAGGTATTGAAGATGCCGCCGATGAGCGTGCCCAGGCCGTCGGTGCGCAGGCCGCGGGCCAGGTCTTTCTGCTCGATCTTGCGGCCGGTCATCTCGCCGAGCGCGAGGAACATGCCGGTCGATTCGATCATCACCACGATCATGATGAGCGTCATGGTGAGGATCAGGATCGGGTCGAACTGCGGCATGCCGAAGTGAAAGGGCAGCACGATGTCGACCCACGCGGCCTTGCCCACCTTCTCGTAGGTCATGAGGCCGGTAATGGACGCCACCACGGCGCCGATCACGATGCCCAGCAGCACCGAGATGTTGGCGATGAAGCCCTTGGCGTACTTGACGATCAGCAGGATCGACACCAGCACCAGCGCTGCCACGCCGAAACCCGAAAGATCCGCGTACTTGGGGTTGGGCACCGTCGGCATGATCGCGAAGCCCTTGGGCACGGCCGGAATGGAGCTCCCCGGCGACGTCACCTCGGCGAGCCACTTGGCATACACCGGGTCGACCAGCGCGGGCGCCGTCGGGCCCACCGGGTTGCCGAAGATCCAGTTGATGCCCACGCGCATCAGGCTGATGCCGATGACGGCGATGATCGTGCCCGTGACCACCGGCGGAAAGAAGCGCAGCATGCGGCTCACCAGCGGCGCGATCAGTATCGACACCACGCCCGCGCCGATGATCGAGCCGAACAGCAGCTGGGCTCCGTTCTGGCCCGGGTTGGCGTTGGCGATGGCCACCATCGGAGCGACCGACGCGAAGGTCACGCCCATCATCACCGGCAGCTTGATGCCGAACCATTGCGTGGCGCCGAGCGCCTGGATCAGCGTGGCGATGCCGCAGCAGAACAGGTCGGCCGAGATCAGCAGGGCGACCTCGTCGGGCGAGAGCTTGAGCGCGCGCCCGACGATCAGCGGCACCGCGACGGCCCCCGCATACATCACCAGCACATGCTGCAATCCGAGGGCCGCGAGCTTGCCCGAAGGCAAGCGCTGATCCACGGGATGGACTTGGGAAAGTGTGGCGTCGGCCGTCATCGTTGTCTCCTGCTGCGCAAGGGAAGAGGCTGGGGCGGCGCGGCTTGCCACGGCGCATGCCTCAATGTGTACGCGAAACTGTATACAACTTATGCGACAATCTTGACCCGGAAAAACCCGAAGCAGGCCGGGTTCATTCCGCCGGCAGTCGCTCAGGCGACGGGGTACGGCCCTTCGCCGAACACCTCGCGGTGGTAGCCCTTGCTGCCCACGTCGCGCGCCAGCTGGCTGCGGAAGTCGCGGCCTTCGCGCAGGCACCGCAGCACTTGCGCGAAGTCATGGCGCGGCTGCCAACCCAGCTCGCGCCGCGCCAGCGCATTCACGTAGACGCGGTCGAGTTGCGCGGGCAGCTTCCATCCCTGCCTGGCATAGAGCGCTTCGCACTCTGGAAACAGCCGGTTCAGCACACGCGGTGCGCTCTCGCGCAGCATCGGCAGGTCGTCTTGCGTGAAGGGCGTGGTGGCCGAGACGATGTAGCGGCCGAAGCCGATGGCCGGTGCTCGCCTGGCCGCCAGCAGGTGGGCATCGACCACGTCCTCGATGTCGACGCGGCGATGCAGCAGCTCGTTGGCCTGCGCGTTCTCCAATGAATGGAGGCTGCGCGCGGTGGCATCGTCGTCGTCCTCGGGAAAGAAGCGCGAAGTCTTCAGCACGATCACGGGCAGGCGCTGCTTGCGGTGGAACAGCTCGCACAGGCTTTCGGCGGAGGTCTTGGTCACGCCGTAGATGTTCTTCGGGATCGGCGTCACGCCTTCCGTGATCCAGGCTGCCGGCATGCCTCCGGCGGGCGTGAGCGCCGAGCCGAAGGTGCTGGTCGTGCTCGTGAACACGAAGGCCTCGACACCGGCCGCCACCGCTTCTTCAAGCAGCACCAGCGTGCCCGTGATGTTGGTGTCGACGAACTCCTGCAGGCTGTGCGTGCCCACGTGGGGCTTGTGCAGCGTGGCCGCATGGATGACCGTGCGCACGCCGCGCATGCAGTCGCGCACGAAGGCGCGGTCGGTGATGGAACCTGCGCGGTCGGTGAAGCGGGAGGGCGTGATGTCGATGCCCCGTGCGTCTTGCGAAGTCGCGCTCAGCGTGCGCATCAGGGCTTCGCCGAGGTGGCCGGCGCTGCCGGTGATCAAAGTGGTCATGGCCGCAAGACTATCGGCCGACGTTGAGGGCGTCCACGCATAAGTTATGCGTGGATCGGGCGTCTGCGCTCAGGCGATGGTGGTGACGATGCGTCCGGCGCACCCGTCGGCCAGTGCAATGCGCTCCCACAGCACGCGGCCCGACACGATCGGAATGACCGGGTCGGCATTGGCACCCGTTGCAATCTCCAGCGACGACAGCTCGCCCGCGTGCCAGCCCAGCCCGTCGAGTGTGGCTTCGGCCGCGAGGATTTCTGCCGAGGCGTAGCCGATCAGCGAACGCCCCATGAATTCCGCCGCATCGGCGCGCCACTCGGCCTGGCGCGACGGCGACGCGGCCAGCAGCCGGTGCGTGCGGTCGCAGATCAGGTGCACCTTGCGCGTGGACGATTCGACCAGCCGCTTCAAGGCGGCGTCCTGCGATGCGTCCTGCGCGGCCGCGAGCAGCCGGTGCGCCGCGGCCTGCTGCGCGGCGGACAGCGCGAGCTGCCCGCGCTCCCAGCGCGACACCGTCGCCTGGTTCACGCCCATCAGTTGTGCGAAATGCGTTTGCTTGATGCCGCGCAGCAGGCGCATCCGGCGCAGGGCCGTGCCCAGGCTCGCTGGGTTCGGGGTGCTTCCGTGGCGCATGGCTTCACCCTCAGGCCAGAAGCGCCTTCACCAGGTCGAGCTGGCGGTCGGGCTTGTCTGTGTCCAGCGAGAGGCTGGCCTCGATGCGCTCGAGGTGTTCGGTCATGCTCTTCACCGCGGCCTCCGGGTCGCCCTTGCGGCACAGCCGCAGGAACTCGGCGTGCTCGTCGGACGAGCAGTGCGGGTCGTTCGACGAGTGGTACAGCATCGCGATCAGCGAGCTGCGCGCGACCAACTCGCGCACCAGTTCGGCCAGCGTGCGGTTGCCCGTGGCCTCGGCCAGCGCCACGTGGAAGTCGCCCAGCAGCTTCTCGCGCACGGTGCCCATGGTGGTGGTCTGGCGCAGCGTGGTGCGCTCGAACTTGACGTGCTGCTCGAGCACCTGGTAGTCGCGCGGCCGTGCATTGGCAATGAAGAGGCGCACCACCTCGCTCTCGAGGATGCGGCGCACCGCGAACACCTCGCGTGCTTCTTCCACGGTGGGCTGGCAGACGAAGGCGCCCTTGTCGGGGATCATCTCGATGAGCTTGTCCTTCGACAGCATCAGCAGCGCGGCGCGCACCTTGGTGCGACTCACCGAATACACGCGGCCCAGCGCCTCTTCGCGCAGCCAGGTGCCGGGCGGCAGGCGCTTCTCGACGATGGCGGTGGCGATGTCGTTGGCGATGCTCTCGATGGAGCTTTGCTTGTCCGCCGGCGCGGCGCCGTCGTCGGGCGGCGCGGCTGCGGCGGAGGAGGTGTCGGAAACGGGAGGTTTGGAACTGGCGCGGGGCATGCGCGGATTGTGGCCTAGCGCGGCAGCGTGAAGCCTTCCAGCGCCCCAATGATGGGCTTCGGCAGGGGCTTTGCCAGTTCGCCGCGCTTGCTGGTGCGCAGTTTCAGCGCCACGAGCGATTCGATGAGCTTGGTGCCGGCGGCCACGCCGTCGATCACAGGCACGCCCAGCAGCTGCTCGATGTGCGCGCACAGGTCGGTCATGCCTGCGCAGCCGAGCACGATGCAGTCGGAGCCGTCTTGCTCGAGGGCGAGCCGGCATTCGTCGACGATGCGCTCGCGGGCCCGCGAGCCGGGTTCCTCGAGTTCGAGCACAGGCAGTTCGCAGGCGCGCACGTTGGCGCAGAAGCGCTCCATGCCGTAGATCTCGGCCAGGTGCCAGGCCTGGCCCATGGTGCGTCCCAGCGTGGTCACCACGCTGAAGCGGCTGCCGAGCATGCTGGCCAGGTGCATCGCCGCCTCGGCGATGCCGACCACCGGGCCGCTTGCCAGTTCGCGCGCGGCTTTCAGGCCCGGGTCGCCGAAGCAGGCGATCACGTAGCCGTCGATGCCGTCGCGCTCGCCTGCCGCAATCTCCTGCAGCAACCCCGGCACGGCCAGCGCCTCGTCGTAGTGGCTCTCGATGGAAACCGGGCCCATGGCCGGGCTCACCGCCACGATCTCGGTGCCGCTGTGCGCCACCGCGCGGGCGCAAGCGCCGATCTTCTCGGTCATGCTCCAGGTCGTGTTGGGATTGATGATCTTGATGCGCACGGCGCGGTCCCTTTCTTTGTCTTCCAATGTTTCAGGTCTTGCTGTTGCGGTTCAGCAGCGCATACAGGATGAAGCCCAGGCCCATGCCGATGAACCACGCATAGTTGGCGGCGCCGCGCAGCGTCGGCACCATCACGCAAAGAATGGGCACGATGGCCGACGGCACCAGCGCCTGGATCGCCTTCGGGTTGTAGCCGCCGCTGTACCAGTACTCGCCCTTGGGGCTCATGGTGTAGAGCGCGTCCACGTCGATGCGCTGCTTGCGCACGATGTAGTAGTCGGCAATGAGGATGCCGAACAGCGGCCCGATGAACGAGCCCAGCACGTCGAGCGTGTAGTGGATGACCTCGGGGCTGTTGTAGAGGTTCCACGGCGTGAGGAACACCGAGCCCACAGCGGCGATCATGCCGCCCGTGCGCCAGCTGATGTGCTGCGGCGCCACGTTCGAGAAGTCGAACGCCGGCGAGACGAAGTTGGCCACGATGTTGATGCCGATGGTGGCGATCATGAAGGTCAGCGCGCCCAGCACCACGGCGGTGGTGCTGTCGATCTTGCCCACGGTGTGCACCGGATCGGTGATGAGCTCGCCGAACACGGGCAGCGTTGCGGCTGTGGTGATGACGGTCAGCAGCGAGAAGAAGACGAAGTTCACCGGCAGGCCCCAGAAGTTGCCCTTCTTCACCGCGTCGAAGCTCTTGCCGTAGCGGGAGAAGTCGCCGAAGTTGAGCATCGGGCCGCTGAAGTAGCTCACCACCAGCGCGATGGCCGAGAGCATCACCGGCAGCGCGTCCCAGCCCTGGAATTTGATGCCGCCCAGGTTCAGGTCGATCTTGCTCCAGCCGGCCTTCCACACCAGCCAGCCGCACAGGATGGCCATGACCACGTACACCGCAGGACCGGCCCAGTCGATGAATTTGCGGATGGCGTCCATGCCGTGCCAGAACACGAAGGCCTGCAGCACCCACATGACCATGAACGCGACCCAGCCCAGGGCCGACAGGCCGACGAAGCCGTGCTGCGCCACGTCCGCGTAAGGCGTGAGACCCGGCGCCATGTGCAGCGCCAGCACCATGAAGGCCGCCGACGCCAGATACGTTTGCACGCCGTACCAGGCCACCGCGATCAGCCCGCGGATGATGGCCGGGATGTTGGCGCCCAGCACGCCGAACGGTGCGCGGCAAACCACGGGGTAGGGCACGCCCGTCACCTGGCTCGGCTTGGCCACGAGGTTGCAGAAGAACTGCACGATCACGATGCCCACCAGCAGCGACACCAGCACCTGCCAGCTCGACAGCCCCAGCGCGAACAGGCTGCCGGCCGTGATGTAGCCGCCCACGCTGTGCACGTCGGACATCCAGAAGGCAAAGATGTTGTATTGCCCCCAGGTCTGTTTCTTCAGCGGCGCGAGGTCTTCGTTGGTCAGCCGCGGGTGGTAGCCGGGCTTGATGACTGCGTTCGACTCGGCGTGCGGCGCAATGCCGGCTTCGCTTGTCCCCGTGGGGGCCTGGCTGACGACTGTGCTCATGGTCTTCTTCCTTGTGCGGATAGGTAGGGGTTGGGAGCAGTTTTTGACGCAAATTTCGCGCCGCCTTTCGGATGCGTTATTTGTATACAAAAACTGCACGCAATCAAGACCATTCAAGGAATCATATATCCGTAGATTCCCTGATGAGAGCGGGTGTGCGGAGCAGGGCCTCAGGCCCGGAATCGGTAGCCGGTGCCCCTGACGGTGTGCAGCGGCAGCGAAATGCCCGCGGCCAGCGCCTTGCGCCGCAGGCGGCTGATCACCACGTCCACGCGCTGGAGATCGAACTGCTCCAGGTCGCCACCGAGCGCGGCTGCGAGTTCCGCGCGGTCCACGGGCTTGTCGCGCCGCTTGAACAGGCATCCCACAATGGCTCGCTCCGACATGGTGAGGCGCAGCATCCGGTCGCCGGGGTCGCAGAGGATCCAGTCTTCTTCCCTGAGCTCCCAGCGCCCTGTGCCTCTTGGCGCCTCGGCCTGCGGGGGCGTGGAACGGGATCTGCGGTCGGCTGCCTTGAGGCGCCGATGGATGGCCTGGAGCGACGCGGCAAGCTCTTCGGCATGCACCGGCTTCACGAAATACGCGTCCGCACCATCGCGCAGGCCGCGAACCCGATCGCTCAGCTCGTGGCGCGCGGTCGCGAACACGATCCCCACGTTGCTGGCCGAGCGCAGGTGCTGGGCAATTGAAAACCCGTTTTCATCCGGCAGGCCGATGTCGATGACCACGATGTCGCAACGGCGGACCGCGTAGGCCCGATAAAACGCCGAAGCCGTCGAAAAACCGTGTGCCTCGATGTCCATCTGGTTGAGGCTGTATACGAGGGCCTCTTGCAGGTCTTCTTCGTCTTCGATCAGGTAGACGACTATTTTTTCACGGCTGTCGATTTTCGTATTGTTCATGGTGCATATTTCTTCGGCTTCGGCGCGAGTTTCGGCGGCGAGCCAGACAAATCAATGAGATGAAAAAAAATCGCTGCCTGTGTTTGATCTTCGGACTGATTCTTTGGCTGTCATGCCAGGGCGCAGGAGGCGTCGTGCTCAAGAAGGGGCAAGGCGATGATGGTCCGATTTCGTTGGCGAAGGAAGTGGAAGTGTTCCGTGACCCTACCGGCAAGGTCACCATGAACGATATCGTCTCCGAACCGCAAAAATACAGCTTTGTCCGTGAGGATATTCGCTCTCTGGAGCGGTATTCCAACGACGCCCTGTGGATCCGGGTCTCGCTGCAGCACGACGAAGGCACGCCGATCGACTGGGTCGTTCAAATATTTCCTGGCTGGATCGACGAAGTCGAGATGTACTGCGTGGCCCCCGATGGAAAGATTTCATCCAACAAGATCGGGGACCAATTTTCTTTTTCCGAAAGGGAAATCAAATCCAGCATCATGGCATTTCCACTGGTCGTGGATTCCACGGCCAGGGTGCATTATTTTAGGGTAAAAACGCACGGTCTGACAATTCTCGATCTGAATCTCTGGCAAAAATCAGTGTTCGACAGGGTTGAATTGAAGAGAAGCCTTTTTTTCTCGGCATTTGCCGGTTCGATTGGCGTGATGGTGCTGATGAACCTGATTTTCTGGAAATGGACGCGGGACCCCAATTACCTCATATATTCGCTTTTCCTGGTTGTGATGCTGGGAGCGGTGTTTGCCGTGCAGGGATATGCCAGTTCCTTGTTTTTTCCTGAAGATCCTGTGTATGCGGACCGTTTTGTTGACGCGACCACCTGCGCGCTCATGGCGATTTCCGCCATATTTGTTTGCCGGTTTTTCAATTACAAAGAATATTCGCATTGGGCTTCTAGATTCACTTATCTGGCGGCATCCATTTTCCTTTTGGCCACTGTATTGGCGCTGTGCGGAATAATAGAAAATTCCATCAGATGGCTGCTCTACCTTGAAATTGTTGTTGGCGCTTTCAACACGACATTCATATTTTGGTTCATCGTGCGTCGAAAGGTTTTCCATCAGTTTTTTGCCGCACTCGTTTTCGTCATTGTAAATTCGTCATGGCTCTTTTATTGCATGGTCCTGCTTGGCATGGTGAGGCTGGAGCAATCATTCGTCACGGAGTCATTGATACAGTTTACGCAGCTGGCTAATCTTGCAATTCTCAACATTGCGGTGGTAAGCCGTTCCAGGGATTCCGAGTTAAAACTGAGGGCCGAGCGTAAACGGGCTTTCGACTCAATGAAGATCGCCAAGATCGCTTTGGAGGAGCGAGTTCGGCAGCGCGAGTTCGTCGCGATCCTTTCGCACGAATTCCGTACGCCACTCGCCATCGTCGATGCGGTGGCCCAAGCACTCGGGTTATCGCCATCTGGAAACGACGAGCGAGTCAAGCGCAGTGTCGAGAAAATCCGCAAGGCTACGCGCCGTCTCACGACCTTGGTGGAGAACATCCTTCTGGACGATACGCTGGAATCTGGTGCGCGTTCGACGGTCCGAAGCTTCGACATCTGGAGTGTGATTGAAAACGTTCGCAATATCGGATTGCCTGACGAACAGGTGCGTCTGAACGTCACCGCGGCGGGTCAACCAGTAATGTTTGAAGGGGATCAGGAAAAAATTGAAATGGCCATCCGGAATTTGATATTGAATGCCATCAAATATTCTCCGGCCGATTCGATGGTTGATGTGAAATGCGACGCCAGCTCCAATATTTTTAGCGTGACTGTTTCAAATAAGGGAAATCCAATTCCTGAGTCTGAAAAGAGCGAGTTGTTCGAGCGTTACTTCAGGGGCGGCAATTCTTCGCTGGTGCCGGGCTCCGGCCTTGGCCTTCACATTTCACGGGCTATCACCCGTTTGCACGGCGGCGACGTCGTGCTGGTTTCGAGTAACGGTGCAGGCACCGTGTTTCGCCTGACACTCCCTCTGCTGCCGCACTAGGCAAGCCTCGTTAACACTCCACTTGTCCGGGTCGGATAGGCGTGCCAGGGGCTTCTTTGTGCTTACAAACATAGCACTATAGTGTGAACTAATTCACGAATCTGGCGATTTTTGCCTCCGACTTGCATCGACATGAATCTTGAATCATTGCCGCCAAGTGAAATTTTTTAGAAGCAAGACAGCGCACAGATATGGTGCGCAAGGTGATTTTTTAGGCAGTTCTTCAGTGCCCCCGAGCTCGTAAATAGATCTCCCCGGGGCGACCTTCCTGCTATTTAATGACATTAATTGCATGAACATGTCATTAATCATGTCCGTCGCAAGCAGATACATTCCGCTGCCCGAACGGTCATAGCGGAGTGCTGCGACAAGCCTCTCTTGACGTTCTTCTTGAACTTGAGAGGTTGGAATGATTTCCCCAGAGTCTCGTAGCCGATCGCTACTCCTGAAACAGAGCGGCGTCCATGACATCGTGCAGGCGTCGATAGCGAAAGAAGAAGGCGACCGCTTCTCTGAGGCCGGTGGGCATCCGGCCTTATTCCCCCCATCGAGTTCTTCCTATTCCAGCCAGGGTCGATTCCCGGTAGCCACTGAGCTTTCCCTGGGCGCGGCGGGCGCCGCAAATATGCCAATTCAGGCGACGCCAAGCGCCTTGGGGTCGGCTTCGGGCGAGCTGCAATTGCCTGTTGTAGCACTCGACGAATCGAGTCTCAGCTGCCCCACTTTGCGAAAGAGCGTCGATCGGCTGGGCTGCGCCTCCGTTGCGTTCGAGACCGTGACGGATCTGATGAACGCACTCCGCTCGGGCGACCGATTTGGGCTGCTGCTTTTGGCCCTTCCCACGGACGTGAATATTAACTGGGTAAAGGCTATTCGAGGGCTGACGAACGCACCGGTCTTATTTGCCGTCAACGAGAGCAAGGCTGCATGGCAACTGCGGGCGGGTGACAGGTTTCTTGGAGATGGCAATTTTGATTTTGTTTTTCCTCCCTTTGACAGCGGGGAAATAAGATTGAGGCTGCGAAATCTGATGACCAGAAGCGCTGCTGCCAGATGCGCGAAAACGGAAAACGGCGTTTTGGCCTTCAGGAACTATAAATTCCAGTTGGATGAGCGAAAGGTGTTCTACGAAGATCGAGAGGTAAGCCTGCAGCGACGTGAATACGACCTTGCGCTGAATTTTTTCAAGAATATAGATTTTCCATTGGCCAGAGGAAATCTTAATTTCCTGCTTCGCCGGGAATTTGCAGACTCGCGCTCTCGGGTGCTGGATGTCTACGTCGCAAAAATCAGGAAAAAGTTAAAAATCGAGCCGTCCAACGGGTTGATTCTGAAAGCGGTTTTCGGTTACGGATACGAGTTGCGGACTGCGTTCTCAAAGACGTCATAGGTTGAACGTAGCTTCCATTTGCGCTGTTGGATGTTCATTGGTTCGGTGTTGAGGTAATCATTTTGTTGTATGTCGTGGTCAAGCGCACCGGAGAAGGCGTTCAAATCTCTGCGAATGAGATTTCTCTGAAAGAGGCTTCTATTGTTCGGGTGGACTTGCCCAGACAGCAGATCAAGGGAATGCGTCGGGTCGGTGCCGACTTGGTCATCACTTCCATTTCGGGAGAGATCGTCACTGTTCGTGGATTCTTCTCGGCGATGGATGGGAGCAAGAGCGATCTGGTTCTGGATGAAGGACAAGACGGTTCTTGGCTCGCCGGGCTCAGCCAGGAGCAAGGCGAATTGGCCGTCAACTACTCGAGCATTGATCCCATCGAGCCCTTGCTCATGCCCAAGGCATCCGATTTCGGTGCGTGGCCGTGGTTGCTTGGCGGTGGCTTGGCCGCGGCTGCTGCTGGTGGTGGCGGCGGAGGCGGAGGCGGAGGCGGCGGTAGCAGTGGCGGTGGGGTGCCCATGCCATTTGTTGCGTCGCCGCAGTCTCCGCCGGCGTCCGCCGACCGGGCGCCGCCACCGGCCAAGCCGACCATCAATCCCACCAACGGCGGTTCGATCTCCGGGACGGCGGAGCCCGGCGCAACAGTTGCAGTCTCCAGCAGCACGGGCACGCTGATCGGCAGCACGACCGCCGCACCCGACGGCACCTACGTCGTTCGCCCGGCCGTGCCAGTGCCGGACGGAACGGTCCTTCGCGTCATTGCAAAGAATCCGGACGGTAGCGCCAGTTCGGAGGCCAGGGCTACTGTCGACAGCCAAGCGCCATTCACTCCAACCGTCGACTCCACCGATGGCAATCCGGTCACCGGCACGGCGGAGCCTGGCGCGCTGATCACCGTCAGGGACGGCGCGGGCAACCTCGTCGGCAGTGCTACTGCGGAGATCAACGGCGCTTACAGCGTCACCCCGGTGACCACTCCAGCGGATGGCACCCTGCTTCGCGTCGTGGCCAGTGATGCCGCTGGCAACGCGAGCATCGAAGCCACGGCCATCGTCGACAGCAAGCCGCCCGCGGCGCCGACTGCCAACCCGACAAACGGCAGTTCGATCACCGGCACGGCAGAAGCTGGTGCGGTCGTCACGATCAGGGACGGCACGGGTAACGTCATCGCAAGTACCACTGCCGGTAGCAATGGCGCTTACAGCGTCGTTCCGACTGACAAGCCGGTAGACGGTGCCGATCTGCGCATCGTCGCCACCGACCGTGCCGGCAACACCGGTCCCGAGGCCAGGGTAACGGTCGACGGGAAGCCGCCCATTGCACCATCGGTCAATCTGACCAACGGCAGTTCGATCACGGGTACGGCCGAAGCCGGCGCCACAGTCCTGGTCAGGGACGGCTCGAACAACGTGATCGGCAGCGCGACCACCCGCGGCGACGGCTCGTACAGCATGAGTCCGGCGACTATCCCGGCAGACGGAACCGAACTGCGTGTCACGGTCACCGACAGTGCCGGCAACGTCAGCCCGGAAACCAGAGGCAGGGTGGATGGACATTTGCTCGATACGCCCACGGTCAGTCCGACCAATGGAAGCTCGATCACCGGCACGGCCGGCGCGGGTGCCCTGGTCACGATCAAGGACGGCGCCGGAACTGTCATCGGCAGCGGGACCGTTGCGCTCGACGGCACATACAGCGTGATACCCGTGGCCGCTCCAGCGCACGGCACCGAACTCAGCGTCGTCGTCTCCGATCCCGCAGGCAAGGCCAGCCCCGAAGCCAAGGTAACAGTCGACAGCAACCCGCCTTTCGCACCCACGGCCGAACCGACCAACGGTCGTTCGATCACTGGCGTCGCAGAGCGCGGCGTCCTGGTCACGATCAAAGATGGTGCCGGCAATCTCATCGGCAGCGCGATCGCTGCGGCCAATGGCTCCTACAAGATAGCTCCGCAGATCCCACCGGCAGACGGAGCGGTGCTGCACGCAGTGGCGACCGACCGTGCCGGCAACGTCAGTCTTGAATCCACCACGGTCGTCGACAGCAAATCGCCTCCTGCTCCTTCAATCAACCCGACCAATGGCCGCTTGATCACGGGCCTGGCGGAAGCCGATGCCCTGATCGTGGTCAAGGACGACGCGGGCAACGTGATCGGAAGCGCAACCACCGCGACCAACGGCGCCTACAGCATCACCCCCTCGACCGTTCCGGCGGACGGCACGATGCTGCACGCCACCGCGACAGACAGTGCCGGCAATGTCGGCGTCGAAACTACGGCAACCGTAGACCGCAAAGAACCTTTCGCACCGAAGGTTGGCCCGACCAACGGAAACGCGATAACGGGGACTGCGGAGGCAGGCTCTACCGTCACTATCAGGGACATGGCAGGCGCTGTCCTCGGCAGCGCGACGGTCGCGAACGATGGTTCCTACAGCGTCGCACCGGTGAGCCGGCCTTCAGATGGCGTGGTTTTGAGCGTCGTTGCTACAGACAGCGCAGGCAATGTCAGCCCTGAAACCAAGGCCACTGTCGACGGCAAGGCGCCTCCTGCGCCGTCGATCAAGCCGACGAACGGCAGTCTGATCACGGGCACGGCCGAAGTCGACGCTGTCGTCACCGTCAAGGACGGCAGCGGCGCAGTCATCGGCAGTGCCACCGCCGCGGCCGATGGAACCTACAGCCTCACGCCAGCGACAAAGCCGGCAGACGGAGCGGAACTGCGCGTCATGGCGGCCGACTCCGCGGGCAATGCGAGCCTCGAAACCAAGGTGACGGTAGACAGCAAGTCGCCGGACGAACCGAAGGTCAATCCGACGAACGGCAAGCTGATCACCGGTACGGCGGAGGTCGGCAGCGTGATCACGATCAAGGACGCTTCGGGCAATGTTGTCGCCACCGCTACCGTCAAGCCTGACGGCTCCTACAGCGTTGTTCCCGCAGTTCCGCCCGCACATGGCGCCGAGTTGCGTGTTGCCGCCACCGACCCCTCGGGCAACGTCAGCCTGGAAGCCAGGATCGAGGTCGACAGCAAGGCGCTCGACATGCCCAAGGTCGACCCGACGAATGGTCGCGCGATCACCGGGGTGGCTGCAGCTGGCGCGTTGGTCACGATCAAGGATGCCACCGGCGCCGTCGTGGGCAGCGTCACCGCCGCGGCGGATGGCAAATACAGCATCACGCCAGCGAGCGCGCCGACAGACGGAGCGGAGTTGAGCGTTTCGGCAACCGACACGGCCGGCAACGCCAGCCCGGTTGCCAAGATCAGGGTAGACGGAATGCCGCCCGCCGCGCCCACGGCCAACCCGACCAACGGCACGTCGATCACGGGCACCGCTGAAATCGGCTCACTGGTCACGGTCAAGGATGCTTCTGGAGCCGTGATCGGCAGCGTCACCGCTGAGGCCAATGGCTCTTACAGCATCACTCCAGTGAACGCGCCGGCGGAGGGCGCGGCGCTGAGGGTCATAGCCACCGACGCTGCGGGGAATCCCAGCACTGAAACCAGAATCACGGTGGACAGCACTTCGCCTCCAGTACCGACGGTCGATCCAGCCAATGGCACGAGGATCACGGGCAACGCTGAAGCCGGCGCGGTGGTCACGGTCAAGGACGGCTCGGGCAAAACCATCGGCAGTGCCACTGCCGCGACCGACGGTGCATACAGCGTCACGCCAGTTGCCGTTCCAGCGGACGGCACCGAGCTGAGCGTTGTCGCCACCGACCCTGCGGGCAATGCCAGCCCCGAAGCCAGGATCAAGGTAGACAGCAAGGCACCTCCCGCGCCGACCGTCAATCCGACCAATGGCACCTCGATCACCGGCACGGCCGAGGCTGGCGCTCTGGTCTCGATCAGGAACGCTGCGAACGCCGTCATCGGCAGTGCCACCGTGGCGGGCGACGGCAAGTACAGCATCACGCCTGTGCCCGCGCCTGCGGACGGCACCGAGCTGCGCGTCGTGGTGACGGATCGCGCAGGCAATGCGAGCCAGGAAGCCCCAGTCGTGGTCGACGGCACGGCGCCCGCTGCGCCGACGATTCGCCCATCCAACGGCACTTCGGTCTCGGGCACGGCTGAAGCTGGCGCTCTGGTCACGATCAAGGACGGCGCGGGTGCGGTCATCGGCAGCGTCATCGCCGCAGCCGATGACACATACAGATTCAACCCGGCGCTCAAGCTAGCGAACGGCACGGAGTTGCGCATCGTGGCAACCGACCGCGCCGGAAATGCAGGCCTCGAAGCGAAAGCCGTGGTCGACGATGCGCCCCCGCCCGTGCCAACTGTCGATCCAACCGACGGAAGATCGATCACCGGCACGACCGAGGCTGGTGCTCTGGTCACCATCAGGAATGGTGCGAGCGTTGTCATCGGCAGCGCCACCGCTGCGGCCAACGGAAAGTACAGCATCACGCCGGCGACTCCGCCGGCCAACGGTACTGAATTGCGGGTTGACGCGACCGACGCTGCGGGTAACACCAGCAGTGAAGCCAGCGTCACGGTGGACAGCAAGTCGCCCGATATGCCGACGGTCAATCCCACCAATGGCAGTTCGGTCACGGGCACGGCCGAAGTTGGTGCTCTGGTTCTTGTCAAGGACAGTGCCGGCAATATCATTGGCAGCGCGACCACCGCGAACGATGGGGTCTACAGCATCGCGCCAGCGAGCACGCCTGCTGACGGCACTGTGCTGCGCATTGTTGCGATCGACCGAGCCGGCAATGCCAGTTTCGAAGCCGGTACCACCGTCGACCGCACACCGCCGCCGGCACCGATGCTCGATGCGGGCCGAGGCAACGCGCTCACGGGCAAGGCCGAAGTCGGCGCCCTGGTCACGGTCAGGGACGACGCAGGCAAGGTGATCGGCAGCGCGACCGCTGCGCCGGACGGCACCTACGGCATCACCCCCTCGACGGCTCTGATGGACGGCGCGGTACTGCATGCCGTTGCGACCGATCGCGCCGGCAACGTCGGTTCCGAAGCTACGGCAACCGTCGACCGCAAGGAGCCTCCCGCGCCGACAGTCGAACCGAGCAATGGCAAGCAGGTCGCAGGCCGCGCCGAAGCAGGGGCCATCGTCACCATCAAGGATGGTTCCGGCACGGTCATCGGCAGTGCGACTGCTGCGGGCGATGGTTCGTACAGGGTCACTCCGGCAACGTCGCTTTCCGACGGCGTCGAGCTGAGCATCGCAGCCATCGACCGCGCGGGCAATGCGAGTTCTGAAACCAAGATCATCGTGGATGGCAAGGCGCCCGTCGCACCGATCGTCAAACCGACCAGCGGCAGCTTCATCACCGGTACGGCGGAAGCCGGCACTCTGGTCACGATCAGGGACGATGCAGGCAATGCCATCGGAAGCGCCACCGCGGCGGCCGACGACAGGTACAGCATCACCCCGGCAACTGCTCTGGCACACGGCACGGTGCTGCATGTGGTCGCGACGGATCACGCTGGCAACGCGAGCATCGAAGCCACGGCCAGCGTCGACAGCAAGCCGCCCTTCATCAGCATCGCCATCGTCAACGACGCCAACAATGACGGCTTCATCAACGCAAGCGAGAAGGGCGTCGAAGTGAGCGTGAAGGTTACGCTCGTGTCCGGTGCGGCCGTGGGTGATGTCATCAGCCTCACCGATGGCAGCAAAACCGCCAGCGTCACGCTGACTGCGTCGGATGTAGCCAATGGCTTCCTCGACGTCGCGTTCGACAACCCGGTGGAAGGCGCAGCGATCAGCGTCAGCGCGACCAGCCGCGATCTCGCAGGCAATGTCTCGACGCCGGCCGCGACCGACAGCGCGGTGCTTGACACCACGCTGGCGGCGCCCGCAATCAGCGTTGCCGCCATCACCTCCGACAACGTCGTCAATATGGCCGAGGCCGGTGGCGCCGTTGCCGTGTCCGGCACCACCGCCGGCACGCAATCGGGCGACGTTGTCACGCTGCAGGTCAATGGCGTCGCTTACAGCAGCGCCGTGGATGCAAGCGGTAACTGGCGAGTCGACGTGGCGGGCAGCGACCTGGCGGCCGACGCCGGCCGCACCGTCGCTGCCAGCGTTGTCAGCCACGATGCGGCGGGCAACACGGCCAGTGGCTCGAAGAACCATGGCTACGGCGTGAGCAGCACGGCGCCGCTCATCACCATCGAAAAGCCGGTGGCGGGAGACGACCAGGTCAGCGCCAAGGAAGACGACGCAGTGGTGGTCCGGGGGACGACCACCAACGTCGAGAGCGGCCAGATCGTCAAAGTCACCTTCAGCGACGGCACGAACAGCGTGACTGCCACAGCGACCGTCTCCGGCAGCAGTTGGACTGCCGCCGCGGCCGACATCAGCGGACTGACCAACGGCACCGTCACCATCACGGCCGAGGTGCAAGACCTTGCTCAGAATCAGGCGACCAGCACCCACGCTGTCACGCTGGGCAATGCCGTGCCGATGCACACGGTGGAGATCACGAGCTACACCGATGATGTCGGCGTCGGCCAGGGCGATTTCGGCAGCGGCACGCGCACAGATGACCCCCATCCGGTTCTCAAAGGAAAGATGAGCGCCGCCATCGGCGCCAACGACGTAGTGCGCATCTACGAAGGCTCGCAGTTGCTGGGCACGGCAACAGTAGACGGCACTAACTGGACCTACGAACTCGGGTTTCTCGCGGACGGCTCGAGCCATACCTACCGGGCCGTCGTGACCGGCGCGGCCGGCACCGAAGGCGCCATGTCGAGCGACTTCAGCCTGACTGCGGACTACGCCCTCACTGTCGACAGCCAGAACACCGTAGACCCGACACCACTGGTGAACGGCACGATGCCCTTCAAGCTGGTCGATGGCCAGTACATCGAGGTCACCATCGACGGCAAGACCTACAGCTCGGTGGACGGCAGCGTGCAAATCGATGCACAGCACAGCATCTGGTACGTGCAGGTGCCGGCGGCAATGCAGCGTGGAAGCTACGACGTCAAGGCTGTCGTCAAGAGCGCTTCCGGCACGCAGATCACGACCGACGACACAGCCGGCGAGTTGATCGTCTCCGAGGAGCCCAAGGTGACTGTCGGATCCGCGGCCAGCGATCCGCACCAGAAGGGAACTGCCTACACCGTGGGCGAGAACGGCATGTGGCGCATCCACAGCAACCAGACGATGCTGGATGCCGATGGAACCAACAACGCCACGCTCGGCAGCTTCAAGCTGACAGCGTTGAAGAGCAATGCCGAAAAGTCAGTCTTCAGCGAAGACTACAACCCGACATACAAGGGGAACAACTTTGTCCAGAATGCCACGTTCATCGACGTCAACCGAGATGGGCACATGGACCTGTTCACGGAAGACAGCACACCCAGCGATGGCCAGCAGGCATTCATCTTCGATGGCAGCAGCTATACCGCACTCCAGGTGGGCGGGCGGGACTACAACTACAAGGACAAAACCCTTGGTCCCGCAGGCGGTGACTCGAACGTAAACAGCTCGTTCAGCGGCGTGGTTGCCTTCGACAAGACAGGCACCGGCTTCGTCAGCGTGGCCTATGGAGACCAGCCTCGCAGAAGCGGTACCAGTGTCGAAGGAAACGACTCCCAGATCGTGTTGAACACGGACGGCAACATCCGCAAGATGGCCAGAGATACAGGCTATACCAACATTGTGGGGAGCGGCGCTGCGAAATCGACCAACGCCGGCAACGCCCCCTTCGACACCGAATTGTCGGGCGTCGACCTGAACAACGACGGCACGATCGATCTCGTCTACCACGCGACGGCCTACACCACCAAGATCGGCGGCCCCTCGGCCGATCCCGCCTTGGCGGAGACGAAGCAAAGCAAGGAGCCGCACCGCCTGGTCGTTGCAAGCAACAAGGGCGACGGGACCTGGGAGAACACGCAGATCATCGAGAACGCGTTCCAGAACATTGCCAATCAGTTCGCTTTTTTCGGCAACGGAATCTCCATGACCTGGGCCGACTTCAACGGCGACGGCTACATGGACCTGTTCATGGGGCGCGGCTACGGAAAAACACCCGATGAGCAGTATCAAAGCCGCATCCTCTTGAACGACGGCCGCGGCCACCTGGAGATGAACGATCCGGATCTCGACAAGATCGGCACCACGCCGTCGGGCATGTATACGTTCGGCGTGACAGATGGCGGACGCTTGGTGCAAGGTGGTCCTTCGCTCGCGGTCGATTGGGATGGCGACGGCAAGATGGACGCCATCGAGTTGCCGGGTTTCGGTGACCTTGGCGGAGTCACGAAGGACGGCAACAAGGGGCCGATCAATCTCTACACGAACAAAAGCTCGGGAAAGACGCTCGAGTTCGTCAGAGACAATCTGCTGGGAGGGACCAACACGATCGGCGATTGGGACTACAGGCCCGAGCTCAGCGATTCCGTCACCGGAGCAATTGCGGCCGACACGGATTGGGATGGCGACCGGGATCTGCTGGTGTTCACCCAGAAAGGCAACACCCGGTTCATCACCAACACCACCACGGTGGCGGACGGCACTTCGCTGCATTTCCGCATCCTCGATGCGCAGGGCATCAACGCGCTGTATGGCAACACCGTGCAGCTCTTCGATTCGTCAGGCAAGCTGGTTTCCACGCAGATCATCAATCCGCAGTCCGGCAACCAGACCAACGACAGCTCGGCGATCGTCGACTTCTACGGGCTTGACGCGAAGGAGACCTACACGCTGGCGCTCATGCGCATCGCCAACGGCAGTGCCGCGGACGTGGGTGGCAAGGACGAGCTGGGTGGCAACACCATCGAGGTCGTCAATGCCGCCTGGGCGGGCCTGAAAGCCGGCGAGGCCAACCACGCCTTCGTGCTGACCACCGAATCCGGCATCAACGTCGCCAATGCCAACATCGGCAATGGCATCGTCGGCACCGGCTACAACGACACATTCTTCGCCACCCGGGGCGACGACAAGTACGAAGGCGGCGGCGGCACGGTCACGGTGTCGGGCGTCAAGGCCTGGAGCAACACCGGCGGCATGGACATCGTCGACTACAAGCTGGCGGGCGACACGCCGCTCACCATCGATCTGAGCATCACCGGCGCACAGAACACCGGCTTCGGCACGGCGACTTTCAGGAATATCGAGGGCCTGGCGGGCGGAAGCAGTTCCGACATCTTCGTCGACAACGCGGCGGACAACCAGTTCGAGGGCCGTGGCGGCAACGACACCTTCACCCTCATGGGCGGAGGCCGCGACACGCTGCTCTACAAGTTGCTCTCAGCCAGCGACGCCACAGGCGGCAATGGCGCGGACGACGTCTACGGGTTCGAGGTCGGCGCTTTCGTGGCCTGGCCGAATGCAGACCGCATCGACCTGCGTGAACTGCTGGTCGGCTTCACGCCGGGCAACGAAGCCAGCTACCTGAAGGTCTCGGTGGTCAACGGGCGCGACACGGTGATCTCGGTGGACCGCGACGGTGCGGGCAACGGCCACGACTTCGCTCCGCTTCTGACCCTGCGGGATCTGCGGGTGGACTTGGCCACATTGCTCTCCAACCAGCAGCTCGTCATGGTCTGACGCAACCCTTGGCGGAACAGGGCGGCGGGGCTCCGGCCGTGTCGCTCCTGTCTGCCTGAAAAAACAACATGAACAAAAAACTCATTCGACCTCGGTTGGCTGCGGCCTGCCTGCTCGCGGCCTGTGCGCCCGCCTTCGCGCAAAGCAGCGACGGCGAGCTAAAGCTGTCCCGGCGCCTCGCTCCGAGCACGCTGGCCAAGGAACTGGGCGTCAAGCCCGGCCCCGCATTGCCCGAGGCTGCCGAAACCACGACGCCGCTGGAACTTGCCGACGCCGTGCGGCAGGCGGTGGCGCGCCATCCGTCCATCTCCGACGCCATCGCCGTGCTGGCGCAGCAGTCGGGCGGCGTGGACGTGGCACGCGCCGGCTATTACCCGTTGGTGCGTGTCGGTGTGGGCGCGGGCGTCAACGACCGCGGCTCCGTCGGCCAGGGGCGCAGCAATGGCGGTCTCGCCACCGCCTCGGTGTCGCAGATGCTGTACGACTTCGGCAAGGTCTCGGGTGCGGTCGGCCAGTCGGAGGCGCAGGTACAGCGCCAGCAGGCGACGATCCTCAAGCAGATCGACGCCGTCGCGCAGCAGGCGGCCGAAGCCGTGGTCATGACGCACCGCTACCAATCGCTCGTCGCCATTGCGCAGGAGCAGGTGCAGGCGGTCGAGAAAGTGCTGCAGACCGCACAGCTGCGCGCCACCGCGGGCCTCAGTACCAAGGCCGATCCGATCCAGGCCGAGTCGCGCGTGGACAGTGCGCGTGCCAACCTGCTGCAGGTGAAGTCGCAGCTGGCGCAGTGGCGCGAGCGCCTGGGTACGCTGCTGGGGCGTTCCGTGCCGCCGCGCATGGCACCGTTGCCTGAGCACCTGGCAAGTGAACTGCGCGTCGACATGCAGCCCGACACCAGCCTCATGCCCGAGGTGCTGGCCGCCGAAGCCGAACGCCGTGTCGCCACCGCCCAGCTCGAAGTCGCCAGGGCCCAGCGCTATCCCACGCTCAGCCTCGACGCTTCCGTCAACCGGCCCATGGGCGGCATGAACTCCGGTGTTCCGGAGCGCAGCGGCGGCTCCCACTCGGTCATGCTCAACCTGTCGAGCGTGCTCTACCAGGGTGGTGCGCTCGAAGCGCAGGTCAACGCCGCCGTCGCTGCCGAACAGGCTGCGCGCATGCGCATCGAGACCGCCCGCCTCAACGCCGGCGACCAGGTACGCAACTTCCGCGAGCAGGTCATCGGCGCGCAGGCGCGCCTGGGCGTGCTGGCCGACCGACGCCGAAGCATCGCCGAGGCGCGCGATCTCTACCGCGAGCAGTACACGCTCGGTACCCGTTCCATTCTCGACCTGCTCAATGCCGAGCAGGAGATCCACCAGGCCGCAGCCGACGAAGAGGCCGTGCTGCACGAGCTCTGGACCAGCCGCGTCGGCTACATAGGCGCCACCGGGCAGTCCCGCGCGTACTACGGGTTGAACAACACCACCGTGCAGGGGATCGAGGTGCTTCCATGAAGTTGCCTTCGCAGTACACGAGCTGGCTCGACGCCATGCTTTTCGTCGCCCGCCACTACGGCATAGGCGCTTCAGAGGAGAACGTGCGCGTCTCGCTGGCCTGGGAGCGCGGCGCGCCGCTGGACACGCTGCTCGATCACATGGCGCGCCAGCTCGGCCTGACGGTGCGGCTGGGCGAATTCTCCGAAACGCTGCTCGACCCATGGCGCCTGCCGCTGGTGGTGGAGTTCGACAACGGCGAGGTCGGCGTGGTGCGAGCCTCCAACGGCCGTGGCCAACTGGGCGTGCTGCTCGGGGGCGACCATGGCCTCGAGACGGCGCTGCCGCTCGACGAGCTGCGCCGCCGCGCGAAACGCGTGGCCGTGCTGCGGCCCAACACCGCCGTGCCCGATGCGCGCGTGGACGACTACATCAAGCCCTACAAGGCCAACTGGTTCCGGACCATCGCGCTGCGCGACTGGCGGCGCTACGGCGACATCATGCTCGCCTCGATGTTCGCGAACGTGCTGGCACTGGCGTCGATGATCTTCTCGATGCAGATCTACGACCGCGTGGTGCCCGCGCAGTCGGAGCCCACGCTGTGGGTGCTCTTCGGTGGCGTGATGCTGGCGGTGGCCTTCGAGTTCATGCTGCGCGTGTCGCGCACCCACATCTCCGACGTGGTCGGCAAGCGCGCCGACCTCAAGGTGTCGGACGTCGTGTTCGGCCATGCGCTGCGTCTGCGCACCAATGCGCGTTCGAAGTCGACGGGCTCCTTCATCGCGCAGGTGCGCGAGGTGGAGCAGGTGAGGGAGTTGCTCACCTCCACCACCATCTCCGCCGTGGCCGACCTGCCGTTCTTCCTGCTGTTCCTGGTCGTTCTCTGGCTGGTGGCCGGACCGCTTGCGCTGGTTGCCCTGGCGGCGGTGCCGTTGCTGGTCATTCCGGGCCTGCTCATCCAGAAGCCGCTGGCGCGCCTGGCGAGCGAAGGCATGCGCGAATCGGCCTTGCGCAACGCCCTGTTGGTCGAGGCGGTCGAAGGCATCGAGGACATCAAGCTCATGCGCGCCGAGCCGCGCTTCCAGAACCAGTGGAACCACGTCAACGACGTGTCCGCCGGCGTCAGCATGCGGCAACGCTTTCTCACGAGCATGCTCATGACGTGGACGCAAGAGGTGCAGACCATCGTGTATGCCGTGGTGCTGCTGGCGGGCTGCTTCCTCGTGATGCGCGGCGACATGACGACGGGCGCGCTGGTGGGCTCGTCGATCCTCGCGTCTCGCATGATCTCGCCGCTGGCGCAGTTGTCGAGCGTGTTCGCGCGCTGGCAGCAGGCCAAGGTGGCGCGCGCCGGCCTCGACCAGCTCATGCAGCGCCCGGTCGACCAGGCCGACGGCACGCGGCTGGTGCATGCGCCGGCGCTGCACGGGCACTACGCACTGGCCGGCGTCGAGTTTCGCTATGGCAAGGACGACAAGAGCCCGGCGCTCGCAATCGCGCAGTTGCAGATTCAGGCAGGCGAGAAGGTCGCGTTGCTGGGCCGCATGGGCGCGGGCAAATCCACGCTGCTGCAACTGCTGTCCGGCCTGCAGTCGCCGCAGCAGGGCCACGTGGCGCTCGATTCGCTCGACCTCTCGCTGATCGACCCGGCCGACCTGCGCCGCGACGTCGGTCTGCTCACGCAGAACGCGCGGCTCTTCCACGGCTCCATCCGCGAGAACGTGACCATGGGCATGCCGCTGGCCACCGACGACCAAGTGTTCGAGGCCATCGCGATGGCGGGTGCCTTGCCATTTCTCCAGTCGCGCGCCGAGGGGCTGGACGAACTCATTCACGAGGGCGGCCTGGGTCTGTCCGGCGGGCAGCGGCAGGCATTGCTGCTCGCGCGCACGCTGATCCGGCAGCCGTCGATCGTGCTGCTCGACGAACCGACCGCGCATTTCGACGAGGTCACCGAACGGCACGTGATCGATCTGGTCGGCAACTGGATGGGGCCGCGCACGCTGGTGGTGGCAACGCATCGCATGCCGGTGCTGCAGTGGGTGGACCGCATCGTGGTGATCGATGGCGGCCGCATCGTGATGGATGGTTCGAAGGAACAGGTTCTTGGAAGGCTCTCACATGGCAACGCCTGAGAAAATGCGGGTGAAGGCGCCAGCCACCACGGTCGGCATGACGATGCCGCCCGGTCTTGCTTCGGGGGCGAAGCCGCCACGCGCGAAGTCTCCTTTCCAGCCCACGGAACGCTCCAGGACCGCACCCGCCGCCTACTATTCGCCACCCGAGCCTCCTTTGCCGCGCGCATCGCTGCTCGTGTGGATCATTGCGGCGCTGCTGCTCGCGCTGCTGGCGTGGGCCTGGCTCTTCAGGCTCGACGAAGTGTCCACCGGCGCGGGCAAGGTGGTGCCGTCGTCGCGCGAGCAGATGATCCAGTCGCTCGAGGGCGGCATCCTGGTCGACCTGAAGGTGCGCGAGGGCGACATCGTCGAGGAGGGGCAGGTACTCGCGCAACTCGACAGGACGAAGACCGAGTCGACCGTTCAGGAAAGCGCTTCGCGCGTGCGCGCCGCGCTTGCCACGTCGGCGCGGCTCACGGCCGAGGTGGGAGGCACTCCGTTGGTGTTTCCGCCCGAAGTGAGTTCCGACGCCGACCTGGTGCGCACGGAGACCGCGCTCTACCAGTCGCGCCGCGACCAGCTCGCGAGCAGCCTTTCGGGCGTGACGCAGGCGCTGGCGCTGATGCGCAGGGAGCTGGCCTTGACCGAGCCGCTGGTGGCTCGCGGCGCCGCAAGCGATGTCGAGGTGCTGCGCCTGAAGCGGCAGATCAACGAAGCCGAAACCAAGGCGGCCGACCTCAAGAGCCAGTACTACGTGAAGGCACGCGAAGACCTGGCCAGGGCCAACGCCGAGATCGAGGCGCAGCGCTCGGTCACGCGCGGGCGCTCCGACTCTCTCACGCGCCTGACCTTCGCGTCGCCGGTGCGCGGCATCGTGAAGGACATTGCGGTGACCACGGTGGGCGGCGTGCTGCCCCCGGGCGGCAGGCTCATGGCGATCGTGCCGCTCGACGAGAAGCTGCTGGTCGAAGCGCGCATATCGCCTCGCGACGTCGCCTTCATCCATCCGGGCCAGGAAGCGGCGGTGAAGGTCACGGCGTACGACTACGCCATCTTCGGCAGCCTGCCGGGTCGGGTGACGACGATTTCGCCGGACACCATCCAGGACGACGTGAAGCGCGACGTGTACTACTACCGCGTGTACATCCGCACCGACGCCGACCAGCTGAAGAACAAGAGCGGGGAGAGCTTTCCGATCGTGCCCGGCATGATCGCGAACGTCGACATCCACACGGGCAGCAAGTCGGTGCTGGACTATCTGCTCAAGCCGCTGAACAAGGCGCGCGAAGCCTTGCGCGAGCGCTGAAAGACCCGTATGAGAAGAGTGCCCATTCCGCGCCGCGGGCCCGCCATCACGCAACAGGCCTTGAACCTGCTGGGCGATGAGTTCCGAGCCGCTTTCGCGCAAGGCGACTTCATGCGGGCTTTGAAGTTCGCTACGCAGGCATGGGAGGCAACCCGCAGCCCGCAGCCCCTGGCCGACGTGGCACTGTGCCAGATGCGGCTGGGCCGGGCGATGCAGGCATACGACATCTATCACGGTGTCGTCGAGTACCTGAAGACTCCGAACGTCTATGACGGCCTCGCGGAGGCGGCGGGGCAACTGGGAAAGTGGAGGGAAGTGCGAGAGTTCGGCACCATATCCCTCGAGCTGAAGATCCTGGAGGCGGCGGAAGAAACGACAGCCGCAACCGCCGAATCGCCCGTGCTGCCGCGCTTCGACGAAATGCGTCGCGAGCGCAACGTCATTGCGTTCAGCCTGTTCGGCGGTGATCCGCGCTATTGCGAGATGGCGGTGCTCAATGTGCGGGCCGCGCGCGAGTTCTTTCCTGCGTGGGTCTGCCGCTTCTACGTCGATGCCTCGGTGCCGAGGTCCGTCTGCGAGCGGCTGCTGGCGGAGGGCGCGTCCGTCGTCGATGTGCGCTCCATCGGCGGTCACGACCTGCCGGGCACCATGTGGCGATTTCTCGCGCTCGACGATCCCGGTGTCGATCGCGTGCAGTTTCGCGACGCCGACTCGTTGTTGTCCACGCGCGACCAGGCGGCGGTGCGTGCATGGTGCGCCTCCGACCGCTGGTTCCATGTCATGCGCGACTACCACTCGCACACCGAACTGATGCTGGCCGGCATGTGGGGTGCGTGCCGGGGCGTCTTCACGGACATGGCGGGCGACATGCGCGCATACCTGAAGAGCCGGCCGTTCTCGTCGCGCTACGCCGACCAGCATTTCCTGCGCCACCGCATCTGGAAGGTGGCGGCGACCAGCATGCTCAGCCACGACGAGTGGTTCGACCTGTCCGGCAGCCAGCCTTTTCCCGCGCATGTGCCGATGACGGTGGATCCGCGCTATGCCCACGTGGGCGCCAACATCGGCTCGCCCTCCATGGAGGTTGCGCACTCCGCTCCCGATGGCACGCCGGTCCGTTGGACGCTGCACGACGCCTCGGGCGGGGCCGTTTGCACCTATTGCGCCGTCGTCAGGAACGGCCGCTACAGCGTCAGCATCCCCGCCCCCTATGCCGCGGAGATTGCAGCCGGCCGCTGGAGGGTCGTCTCGCGCGGCCTTCCCCAACCAGATCTGGAGGAAACACGATGTCCCTTGAAAACCTGAGTGGCGTAGACAGGCAGTTGCAGAAGGAAATTGGCGACTTCAACCTGATGTACATGCTCCTGGCGCAGAAGCTGGTGAAGCAGGACGAGGCGGTGGCGATGCGCCGCCTGGGCATCGGCAAGGATCTGGCGGAACTCCTTGCCAACATGTCGTCCGCGCAGATCGCGAAGCTGGCCGAGACGAATCTCATGCTTTGCAGCTTTCGTCCCGATGACGCGGCGATCGCGTCGAAACCGTACATGGCCTCAAGCAAGATCTGAGCTCCTGCGCAGTTCGGCCATGCGCGTTGCGACGCGCCGACGGCTCACGGCCGGAAGACTGGCCAGCTCGGCAGTTGCCGCTTCGGGCGGTACCACGCCCAATGGCGCCGCCACGAACAGCCAGTTGATGACGTGGAAGATGCTCTGCCATCCATGGATGGCGTAGTCCTGCACGTCCACGAGCCGCGGCGTGCGTTGCTGGAAACACTGCTTGAGCTCGGCGTAGCTGGCCGGCAGGGGCAGGGCCCCCACATCGCGCCAGAAGGCGGTGTCGCGCCGTGGGCAGTCGTAGTGCATGCGCAGGAAATCGCGGATGCCGGACCAGCATCGCGCGTTGGCCTCGTTGAAGCCTTCGATCAGGAAGCCTGACACCACGCCGTTGCTGGCGGTGACGATGCGCTCGAAGTTGCGCAGTTGCTCCAGCATCTGGCCGATGGAGGTCGCCTCCAGCGGTTCCACGAAACCTGAGGCCAGTCCGATGGTCGAGGCCGACGATTTCTCCATCGTCCAGCCTCAGGCTGCGTGCCATGCGCTGCTCGTCGCACACCAGCTCATCGACACGGGCCTGCTGGTGCATCACGCCGCGCGATACCGCCACGCGGCGCAGGTAGTCCGCCAGCTTGTGGCTGTCGAAATGGAACGAGGCCGACAGGCCCGAGCCCGGCCCTTGCCGCAGCATGGCCGCGGTCTCCTGCTGCGTCGCATTCGATGCGATCTCTGCAAAGCCCGGTATGTAGTGGTGCAGGCCGATGCCCTCGTGCACCATGCCCGAGAACAATGGGTGGAAGCCGCGCTCGATCCAGTCCGTCTCCGGCAGGCCGGGCCGGCCGAAGAGGTGGTAATAGCGGTCGTCCTCGGCGCCGGTACGCCAGCCTTCATAGGAAAAGCCAAGTTTGAAGGCCGCGCCGGTTTCCCGCACGAACTCGTCCAGGTCGATGCCGCATCGGTGCAGAGCCTCGACCAGGTTGAGCAGGCTGCCTTCTCCCACGCCGACGATGCCGATGTAGGGCGATTCGATCACCCGGACTTCGACCTGCCGCGCGAACATGCGGCGCAATGTCAGGGCTGCGAACCAGCCCGCGGTCCCGCCGCCGACGACGACGGCGCGGGACATGTTGCGAAGATTCAGCATGCAAGTGGTTCCATGGACATGGTCGAAAAGAAGGGCCCCCCGAAAGGGGCTCCTTTCTTCGTTCAGATGACCGAGATGCCCTGCTGGATCCAGATATCTCCCAGCGTGTTCGCCGAATCCATGGTGCTGTTGTGATAGATGTTGTAGTTCACTCCATCGACCGTCCTGGATCCGGTGTTGCTCCACTTGTCCGAACCATGCAGCAGCTGCACCGTATCGTCTGAATCGCCGGTAACGCGCAGATGACCCTGGCCCGTGCCATTCACCGTGCCCGTGCTGCTCTGCTGGTTCAGGACGTCGGAGAGCCGCAGCTTGAGGGCATTGCCCTTGTTGGCTGCGCCGGTGCCGAGATCGAAGTTCTCGAAGCCCTTCACCTTCAGCCCAAGCGCCGCCAGGTCCAGCGTGATGTTGGAGGCATCGACCACCAGGGTGTCTATGCCCAGGCCACCGTCCACCCGAACAACGCCGTTGATTTCTTCGATGTGGATCCTGTCGTTGCCCGCGCCGCCGTAGGCGCTGTCGCCTGTGCGCACGCCCGTGATGACGTCGTTGCCGGCGCCGCCGGAAAGCCTGTCCCGGCCATCGGTGGCCTTGATGACGTCGTCGCCGACCGTCAGCAGGTTGGTGAAGTTGAATGCGTCCGCATAGACCACCTCCAGGTAGCCCGTCGCCGCCGACCACGGCATGTCGTGGTATGGGGAACCGAGGGCCAGGTCGGCCTGTCCGTCGCCGTTCAGGTCGGACAGCGCCACGTTCACGCCCAGCATCGACCCGGAGTTCGCGTCGCCGTTCTGGCGATAGTTGGCGTCGAATACCGTTGCCGATTGGGTACCCCTGTAGGCCGCCGTGACACTCTGGAACCCGGAGTAGCCGCCTTGCTGGCCGTACAGGATGTAGACGGCACCGTTGTTGATGCCGCCCACGTCGGCCAGTGGCGCGCCGATGGCGATGTCGTCGATGCCGTCGCCGTTGAAGTCACCCACCGAAGTCCCGTTGCCGAACATCGCATCCGCCGTGCTGTCCGACGCCGTGATGACGAAGCCATCGGCGGACGAGAGGTTGGCGAGGTTGACGTTCGAGGCCGCTCCGCCGGCCTTGCCGTAGACCACGTAGACGCGGCCCGGCCCTCGTTGCTCTCCAGCGTCCGGCCCGAATTGCGGCGATCCGATGATCATGTCCGCGATGCCGTCCCCGTTGACGTCGCCCGAGGAGATGGGCATGCCCGTGTTCGACAGGTAGCCGTAGGGTTCCGGATCGATGTAGGTGCCCAGGTACTGGTTCGCCTGTTCGCCGTAGACGCGGAAGCCATTGCTGATGTTCGTGTAGTCGGTCTGCAGGCTGTAATCCTGCGGGAAGCCTTTCGACGTGCCGTAGATCACCTGGATGGCGCCGGCGTTATCGATGTTGCCAGCTGGATTCCTGGCGTTGTACATGCCGTAGGCGAAGTCCGCGTAGCCATCGCCGTTGATGTCCCCGATGTTCATCACGTTGGTGGGGTAGCCGTTCGTGTTGTCGTTGTAGATGATCGTGTGCGGTCGGGTGCTTTCCGTCGATGAGTTTCGGTTGTCCGAGACATAGCTCGCCGGACTCGAACCGGTGAAGCCGACGTAGTAGTTGGACCAGGCTGCCGAGCCCGCTGCGCCGGTGTGACCATAGAGGATGGCCGTGCCCGACGAGCCGGTGCCCCGCTGCCAGTCCTGCATGATGATGTCCGCGTACCCGTCGCCGTTCACGTCCACGAGCGCGCCGGCCGCGCCGAACCAGGTCGACCCGCCCTCGCGCTGCACGATCGCAACGCCGTTGCTGTCGCCGCCGGACGAGATGATGGTGCGCACATCCACGTTCACCGGAGCGGAGCCTGCACCCTCGGAAGACCTCCCGAAGATGACCCAGGCGCTGTTCAGGTTGTCGTCGTAGAGGATCACGTCCGAATAGCCGTCGCCGTTCACGTCGCCATAGCCCTGGACGGCGGTCAGGATGTTCGAGTCGGAGATATCGCCCGAAGTGAATATCTTCAGTCCGTCGGTTCCAGGCAGGTTCGAAACACTGCTCAGGTCCGGCAGCCCTTGCTTGCTGCCGTAGAGGATGTTGACGCTCCACTTGTTCGCGCTGCGCTCGGCCGACGATCCATGGGGCGCCACGACCGCGAAGTCGTTGTAGCCGTCGCCGTTGAAGTCGCCGATGGCCTGCACGTCGTAGCCGAAGTTGTCGGATTTGGTGGTGCCGGAAATCCGGCTGGTGCCGCCGCCCACCGTCACCACTGCCGGCGCGGAGGCGTTGCCGTTGTAGTCGCGTGCCACGGCCGTGACGATCGCGCCGATATTCACCGGCGCGGACGACGCGTCGATGCTCCACGCACCGTCGGCGGTGACCGTGGCCGTGAAGGGGAGCATGTAGTCGATCACGCCGTCGGCGTTCCTGTCGACGCTGAGCGTCACGGTGATCGGCCTCGTCGAGGTGGGCGAAACCGTTGGCGTGTCGGCGTCCGAGGTCGTTCCCGAAAAGCGGGTGCCGTCGCTCTTCTGGATGGTGACCTCGGGTGGGGTCGTGTCGGCGGCTTGCGAGCCCTTGCTCGACGCATTGCCGGCAAGGTCGTAGGCGACGGCGGAGACGACCGTGTTGGCGGCGATCGACGTCGATGGCGTCCAGGTCCAGTTGCCGTCGGCATCGGCGGTGACGCTCGCCTCGACAGACCCGTTGTTGCCCACGTCGATCGCGACCAGCGCGCCGGCTTCGGTCTTGCCCGCTACCAGTCTGCCGCCGACGCGCTGCAGATCGAGCCCGGGGGCGGTCCGGTCCACGGTCACGGCGACGAGGCTGGCCGCGGCCGTGCTGTTGCCGGCTGCATCGGTGAGGGTTGCGCGGAACAGGTACTTTCCGTCGGACAGGTTGCTTTGCGCAGCCGTGGTTGCCTTCCAGACCGTGCCGCCGTCGGTGGACACCTCATAGCTCGCGGCCGAGGTGTCGGCGCCGGTCAGAACGAGATCGAAGGTGTTGTCGTTGCTGTAGCGGTCGGAAGATTGATTGGCGGCCAGCGTGCCTGCAGCGGCGAAGCTGTCCAAGTAGTTGTCCAGGCCCAGGGTGGCCACGGGCGGTGGCACGGTGTCGACGGTGAACGCCAGCGGTGCCGACTTCGGCCCTTCGTTGCCGGCCGCGTCGACGTTGCTCACCGCCAGGCTGTGCGCGCCGTTGGCCAGCTCCTTGCCGGCTTCGGGCGTGAAACTCCAGTTGCCCGCGCCGTCGGCGCTGGCGGAGCCGATCAGCGTGCCGTTGTCGTAGATCCTGACCGTGCCGTTGGGCTCCGCTCCCGCGCCCTTCAACACAGGTCGGGTTTCGTTGGTCGTGCTGCCCGAGGCGATCGGGCCGGTGACCGGCGCGACGCCGTCCATCAAGCTGTCGATGGAAGGTGCCGAGGAGGGAGCCACCGTGTCGACTGCGAAGGCCAGCGGTGCCGACTTCGGCCCCTCGTTGCCCGCAGCATCGACATTGCTCGTGGTCAGGCTGTGCGCGCCGTTGGCCAGCTCCTTGCCGGCTTCGGGCGTGAAGCTCCACTTGCCCGAGGCGTCCGCCGTGGCGGTGCCGATGAGCGCGCCGTTGTCGTAGATCCTGACGGTGCCATTGGGCTCCGCGCCCGAGCCCTTCAGCTCGGGGCGGGCATCATTGGTCGTGCCGCCCGGGATGATCGGGCCGGTGACCGGCGCGACGTCATCCGTGACGCTGTCGATGGACGGCGCCGTGGAGGGTGCGACGGTGTCGACCGTGAAGGCCACGGGCGCCGACTTCGGTCCTTCGTTGCCTGCGGCGTCGACGTTGCTCACCGCCAGGCTGTGCGCGCCATTGGCCAGTTCCTTGCCAGCCTCGGGCGTGAAGCTCCACTTGCCCGAGGCGTCTGCCGCGGCGGTGCCGATCAGCGCACCGTTGTCGTAGACCCTGACGGTGCCGTTCGGCTCCGCGCCCGAGCCCTTCAGCTCGGGGCGGGCGTCGTTCGTCGTGCTGCCCGAGGTGATCGGGCCGGTAACCGGCGCGACGTCATCCGTGACGCTGTCGATGGACGGCGTCGTGGAGGGAACGACCGTGTCGACCGTGAAGGCCAGCGGCGTGGACTTCGGCCCCTCGTTGCCGGCCGCGTCGACGTTGCTCACCGTCAGGCTGTGCGCGCCGTTGGCCAGTTCCTTGCCGGCTTCGGGCGTGAAACTCCACTTGCCCGAGGCGTCCGCCGTGGTGGAGCCGATCAGCGCGCCGTTGTCGTAGATCCTGACGGTGCCGTTCGGCTGCGCGCCCGAGCCCTTCAGCTCGGGACGGGTGTCGTTGGTCGTGCTGCCCGAGACGATCGGGCCGGTGGCCGGTGCGACATCGTCCGTGACGCTGTCGATGGAAGGCGCACCAGTGGGCGCAACCGTGGCGACCGTGAAAGCCGTCGGTGCCGACTTCGGCCCTTCGTTGCCCGCGGCGTCGACGTTGCTCGCCGCCAGGCTGTGCGCGCCGTTGGCCAGTTCCTTGCCAGCCTCGGGCGTGAAGCTCCACTTGCCCGCCGCGTCCGCGGTGGCGCTGCCGATCAACGCACCGTTGTCGTAGACCCTGACGATGCCGTTGGGCTCCGCCCCCGCGCCCTTGAGCTCGGGACGGGTGTCGTTGGTCGTGCCGCCGGGGGTGACCGGGCCGGTGACCGGCTCCGTGTCGTCGATGAGGGCGTCGATCGAGGGCGCCGCCGTTGGAGCGACGGTGTCGACCGTGAACGCCAGCGGTGCCGACTTCGGCCCTTCGTTGCCGGCCGCGTCGACGCTGCTCACCGCCAGGCTGTGCGCGCCATTGGCGAGTTCCTTGCCCATCTCGGGCGTGAAGCTCCATTTGCCGGTGCCGTCTGCCGTGGCGGAGCCGATCAGCGCGCCGTTGTCGTAGACCCTGACGGTGCCATTCGGCTCGGCACCCGTGCCCTTCAGCTCGGGGCGCGCGTCGTTGGTCGTGCTGCCCGCGCTGATCGGGCCGACGACAGGTGCGACGTCGTCCGTGGCGCTGTCGATGGAGGGCGGCGTGGCTGGCGCCACCGTGTCGACGGTGAAGGTCACGGGGACCGACTTCGGCCCTTCGTTGCCAGGCGTATCGACGTTGCTCACCGTCAGGCTGTGCGCGCCGTTGGAGAGCTCCGATCCCGCCGCGGGGGTGAAGCTCCATGTGCCCGTGCCGTCGGCCGTGGCAGTGCCGATCAGCCTGCCGCTGTCGTAGATCCTCACGGTGCCGTTCGGCTCCGCGCCGGAGCCCTTGAGCTCGGGGCGGGTGTCGTTGGTCGTGCTGCCGGACGTGATCGGCCCGGTGACCGGCATCACGTCGTCCGTGATGCTGTCGATGGACGGTGCCGCCGAGGGAGCGCTCTGGTCGACGACGAGGGTGAAGACTGCCGAGGCGCCGCCGCGGTTGCCCGCCGCATCCTCGACGCGCGCGGTGTAGCTGTAGCTGGTGCCGTCGACGAGGCCGGTGTCCTGGAAGGTCCAGGTCGCGGCGCCCGTCATGGTGGCGGCGCCGAGGCGCACGCCGTCGCGGTACAGCGCCACCACTTCACCTGCGCCCAGCGTGCCTGCGAGCGTGCCGTTGAGCTGCGGCGCGGTGTCGTTGGTCTTGCTGCCGGATGCGAATGTGCCTTGCTGCGGGTCTTGGTTGTCGAGATAGCTCGTGATGGCCACCGCCTGCGTCGGCGCGGTCGTGTCGACCGTCAGCGTGAAGCGCGAGGAGGGCGCGCCTTCGTTGCCGGCGGCATCCGTGACGACCGCCATGTAGCTGTGCGTGCTGCCTTCGGCCAGCGTGGACGTGGCAAAGCTCCAGCGGGTGCCGGTCACGGTGGCGGTGCCCAGCAGCGTGGTGCCTTCGTAGACGCGCACTGTATCGGTGGCGCCGATGGCCGTGCCCAGTTCTCCGCGAAGCACGGGCGTGGTGTCGTCCGTGCTCGTGCCGCTGGCGAAGTCTCCCTGGATGGGCCCGACGTTGTCGGTGTAGGCGGTGATGGTCGTGGTCTGCGCGGGCGCGGACGTGCTCACGGTCAGCGTGAAGGCGCTCGAAGCCGCGCCCTGGTTGCCTGCCGCATCGGCTACCACCGCCTTGTAGGTGTGGGTGCTGCCGTTGGCCAGCGCGGGCGTGGCGAAGGTCCAGCTGGTGCCCGTGACCGTGGCGGTACCGAGCAGCGCCGTGCCTTCGTAGATCCGCACCACGTCGGTCGCGCCGATGGCTTCGCTCAGCGTGCCGCGCAGCAGCGGGGTCATGTCGTCGGTGGTGGTGCCGCTGGCAAAGTCGCCCCGGTTGGTGCCGACGTCGTCGGTGTAGGCGGTGATGGTCACGCTCTGTGCTGGCGGCGTGGTGTCCACGGTCAGCGTGAAGGCCGGGGAGGCTGCGCCGACGTTGCCCGCCGCGTCGGCGATTGCCGCGGTGTAGCTGTGGGTGCTGCCGCTGGCCAGGGCCGGAACGGCGAAGATCCAGCTCGTGCCCGTGACGGTGGCGGTGCCCAGCAGGGTCGTGCCTTCGTAGATCCGAACCACGTCGGTGGCGCCGATGGCCTCGCTCAGCTTGCCGTTGAGCACCGGTGCGGTGTCGTCGGTGCTCGTGCCGCTGGCGAAGTCGCCCCGGTTGGTGCCGATGTCGTCGGTGTAGGAAACGATGGTGACGGCCTGCGTCGGCACGGTGGTGTCCACCGTCAGCGAGAAGGCTCCCGAGGCCGTGCCCCTGTTGCCCGCGGCATCGGCGATTGCCGCCGTGTAGCTGTGGGTGCTGCCGTCGGCCAGAGCCGGCGTGGCGAAGGTCCAGGCGGAACCGGACACGGTGGCCGTGCCCAGCAGCGTGGTGCCTTCGTAGATCTGGACGACGTCGCCGGTCTTCAGGCCAGAGACGGTGCCCTTGAGCGTCGGCGTCGTGTCGTTCGTGCTGGTGCCGGTGCCGTACTCGCCGGTGTTGGGCGCGACGTCGTCGATGTAGGCGGTGATGGCGACGGCGTTGTCGGCAGTCGGTGCGCTGGTGTCGATGACGACGACTTGCGAGGTGGGCGAGCCCGCATTGCCTGCGGCGTCCACCACGCGTGCCAGGAACGTGTGGCTGCCATCGGCCAGGGCCGTGGCGGTGTTGTCGAACTGGTAGTTATCGCCGCCGACCAGCGAGGCCTTGTTCCAGGTCCTTCCGTTGTCCAGGGATATCTGCACCGTGGCGCCGGGCTCCATGGCCTTGTCGACTGTGACCGTGGCTACGAGCGTGCGATCGCTGGTGACGAAGTCGCTGCTGCTCGTGCCGGTGTCGGTGCCGATCGCGCTGAGCGTGGCCTTGGCGGTGGGTGGCGTGGTGTCGACGTTGACGACGAACGAGCCCGAGGGCTTGCTTTCGTTGCCCACGGGGTCGATGGAAGTGGTGGTGAGCTGGTGCGTGCCTTCTGCCAGCGGCGTGGTGGGGGTGAAGCTCCAACTGCCGTCGGCCTGCACCGTGGTGCTGCCGATGGGGCTGCCGTTGTCGTAGACCTTGATGACGTCCCCGGGCGTCGCTCCTGCGCCGGAGAGCGTGGGCGTGGTGTCGTCGCTGGCACCGCCGGTCGCGAGCGGGCCTTGCACCGAGCCGACGTCGTCCGTGGCCTTGGCGATGGTGGGCACGTTGGGAGCGGTGGTGTCGATGGTCAGGGCCAGCGTGGCTTCGCCCTTGGTGCCTGCCGCGTTCACCGCTGTGGCCGTGTACTTGTGCGCACCTTCGGCCTGCACCGGCAGCGCGAGGCTCCAGTTGCCGTTGGTGTCCGCCGTGGTGGAGCCCAAGGCGCTCGAGTCTTCCCTGATCGTGATGATGGAGCCGGCCGTTGCCGTGCCCACCAGGGTGGGCGTGGTGTCGTCCGTGACAGCGCCCGGGGCGAGGTTGCCCTGCTTGCTGCCCTGGTCGTCCACCGCATGGGTGATGCTGACGACGACGCCGGAGGTATCGACCGTGAAGCTCAGCGGTGCGCTGGCGGCACTGGTGTTGCCCGCGGCATCGGTGAGCGTGTGCGTGATGCTGTGCGCGCCTTTGGCAAGTGGCTTCTCGGGCGTGAGGCTCCAGGTGCCGTCGGCCTTGACGGCGGTGCTGCCGATGAGGGCGGCGCCGTCATACAGCTTGACGGTATCGCCGGCCCTGGCGCCGCTGCCGCTGAAGGTGGGCGATGCGTCGTCGGTGGAGCCGCCGGCGGGGATGGCGCCGGTGACAGCGCCCTGGTCGTCCGTGGCCACGACGGTGGCCGGAGTGGCCGGTGCCGTGGTGTCGAGCACGATGGGGTAGTCGCCCGTGGCCGGGCTGGCCTGGCCGGCGCCGTCCACGGCGATGGCCTTGAGGTTCTTGACGCCGTCGCCGCTCAGCGGGCTGGTGGTCACGCTCCAGGTGCCGTTGGCGGCCACGCTGGTCGAGCCCACGGCCACGCCGTCTGCATAGACGGTGACGACCGTGCCGACGGTACCGGTGCCGCTCAACGTGGGCGTGTTGTCGTCGGTGCTCGCGTTCTGCGCGATGCTGCCGCTGACGCTGCCCTTGTCGTCGCTCACGCCGGTGATGGCGGGAGCCGCGGGCGCGTCGCCCAGCAGGGTGAAGGTCGATGCGGGCGTGATGGCGCTGACGTTGCCCGCTGCATCCACGGCCTGCGCGGTGAAGCTATGCGGGCCGGTCGTCAGGGGCAGCGCGGGCGTGAAGCGCCAAGTGCCATCGGCGTTGACCGCCGTGCTGCCGATGAGCTTGCCGTTGTCGTAGACGTTGACGCTGGCGACCTGGGCCGGGTCTGCCTTGCCGATGTATTCAGGCTTGCTGTCGTCGGTCTGGGCGCCCGAGGCGATGGGCCCCTGCACGGCGCCCACGTCGTCCAGCACCTGGATCTTCGAGGCGTCCAGCGTCGCGGGCACCGTGGTGTCCACGTCGATCACGAGGGCGCCCGACTGGGGGCTCTCGTTGCCGGCCGCATCGGTCAGCGTATAGCTGAGGCGGTGCGAGCCTTCGGCCAGGGGCGCGCTCGGTGTCAGCGTGCCGCTCGCGGCGTCGTGGATTGCGGCGACCCTGGCTCCGTCCACATACAGCGACGGTGTCGAGCCGGACGCCACCGTGCCGATGTTGATGCCGGGCATCGCGTCGTCGGTGGTCGCGGCGGTGCTTGCCGGGCTCTGGATGGTGCCGACGTTGTCGGCATAGCTCGCCGGGACCTTCGGTGCCGTCGGCGCGGTCCTGTCGACCGTGACCACGAGTGCCGGGGCCTGCCTGCTCTCGTTGCCGGCCGTGTCGGTCAGCGTGTAGCTGATCCGGTGCTCGCCTTCGGCCAGGGGGGTGTTCGGTGTCAGCGTGCCGCTCACGGGGTCATAGCTCGCAGCGACCTTGGCGTCGTCCACGTACAGAGACGGCGTCAAGCCGCTGGACACCGGACCGATGTTGAGGCCGGGCGTGGCGTCGTCGGTGGTCGGCGCGGTGCTGGCCGGGCTCTGGATGGCGCCGACGTTGTCGGCGTAGCCTGCCGGAGTGGACGGCGCGCCTGGCGCGCCAGTGCGGACGGCGACGGACAGCGCAGGGGCCTGCCCGCTCTCGTTGCCGGCGGCATCGGTCAGCGTGTAGCCGATCTGGTGCGCGCCATCGCCGAGCGGGACGTTCGGTGTCAGCGTGCCTGCGACCGGGTCATAGGTCGAGGCGACCTTGACGCCATCGACATACAGCGAGGGTGTGAGGTCCGCGGATACCGGGCCGATGTTGAGTCCGGGCGTGGTGTCGTCGGTGGTCGCGGCATTGCTGGCCGGATTCTGGATCGCGCCGACGTTGTCGGCATAGCCGGTTGCCGCGACCGGCGTGCCTGGCGCGGTGGTGTCGACATTCACGACGAAGGCGCCCGAACGCGGACTCTCGTTGCCGACCGGGTCGATGGCCGTGGCGGTGAGCTGGTGCGTGCCTTCTGCCAGCGGCGTGGTCGGCGTGAAGCTCCAGCTCCCGTCGGCCTTGACCGTGGTGCTGCCGATGGCGCTGCCGTTGTCGTAGACCTTGATGACGTCGCCGGGCGTCGCCCCTTCGCCGGAGAGGGTGGGCGTGGTGTCGTCGCTGTAGCCGCCAGTCATGAGCCGGCCTTGCACGGAACCGACGTCGTCGGTGGCCTTGCCGATGGCGGGCACGTTGGGAGCGGTGGTGTCGATGGTCAGCGAGAGCGAGGCTTCGCCCTTGGTGCCCGCCGCGTTCACCGCGGTGGCCGTGTACTTGTGCGTACCTTCGACCTGCGCCGGCAGCGTGAGGCTCCAGTTGCCGTTGGTGTCCGCCGTGGTGGAGCCGAGCACGACCGATTCTTCATGGACGGTCACGATGGCACCGCGCGTTGCCTTGCCCACGAGCGTGGGCGTGGTGTCGTCCGTGAGTGCGCCGGGAGCGAGGTTGCCCTGCTTGCTGCCCTGGTCGTCCACCGCGTGGCCGACGCTGACGACGACATTCGCGGTGTCGACCGCGAAAGCCAGAGGGGCGCTGGCTGCGCTGGTATTGCCCGCGGCGTCTGTGAGGGTGTGGGTGATGCTGTGCGCGCCATCGCCCAGCGGTGTGCTGAGCGCGAGGCTCCACTTTCCATCGCTCGCCACAGCGGCGCTGCCGATGAGTGCGGCGCCGTCGTACACCTTGACGACGTCGCCGGCCTTGGCACCGCTGCCGCTGAAGGTGGGCGAGGCGTCGTCGGTGGAGCCGCCGGCGGGGATGGCGCCGGTGACCGCGCCCTGGTCGTCCGTGGCCACGACCGAAATGGGCGTGGCTGGCGGCGTGGTGTCCAGCACGATCGGATATGCACCCGTGGCCGGGCTGGCCTGGCCGGCGCCGTCCACGGCGATGGCCTTGAGGTTCTTGATGCCGTCGCCGCTCAGCGGGCTGGTGGTCACGCTCCAGGTGCCGTTGGCGGCCACGCTGGTCGAGCCCACGGCCACGCCGTCGGCATAGACGGTGACGACCGTGCCGACGGTGCCGGTGCCGCTGAGCGTTGGGGTGTTGTCGTCGGTGCTCGCGTTCTGCGCGATGCTGCCGCTGATGCTGCCCTTGTCGTCGCTCACGCCGGTGATGGCGGGAGCCGCGGGCGCGTCGCCCAGCAGGGTGAAGGTAGAGGCGGGCGTGGCGGCGCTGACGTTGCCTGCTGCATCCACGGCTTGCGCGGTGAGGCTGTGCGGGCCGGTCGTCAGGGGCAGCGCCGGCGTGAAGCGCCATGTGCCATCGGCGTTGACCGCCGTGCTGCCGATGAGCTTGCCGTTGTCGTAGACGTTGACGCTGGCGACCTGGGCCGGGTCTGCCTTGCCGACGTATTCAGGCTTGCTGTCGTCGGTTTGAGCGCCCGAGGCGATGGGGCCCTGCACGACGCCCACGTCGTCCAGCACCTGGATCTTCGAGGCGTCCAGCGTCGCGGGCGCGGTGGTGTCCACGCTGACCGTGAAGGCACCCGATGGCGCGCTCTCGTTGCCGGCCGGGTCGACGGCCGTGGTGGTGAGTCGATGCGTGCCTTCGGTCAGCGGGGTGGCCGGCGTGAAGCTCCAGCTACCGTCCGGCTGCACCGTCGTGCTGCCGATGGGGGTGGCGTTGTCATAGACCTTGATGACGTCGCCCGGCGTTGCGCCGTTGCCGGAGAGCGTGGGCGTGGTGTCGTCGGTGGAACTTCCGTTGGCGAGCGGGCCCTGCACGGAGCCCATGTTGTCGGACGCGGCGCCAATGGCCGGAATGGCCGGAGCGCTCTTGTCGACTGCCAGGGACAGCGCCGGTGCCGGCTTGCTCTCGTTGCCGGCGGTATCGGTCAACGTATAGCTGATCTGGTGCGCACCTTCGGGCAGGGCGGTGGTCGGCGTGAGCGTGCCGGTGACCGGGTCGTAGGTCGACGCGACCTTGGTGCCGTCGACATACAGCGCGGGCGTGAAGTCTTTGGTCACGGTGCCGATGTTGATGCCGGGCGTGGTGTCGTCGGTCGTCGGCGCGGTGCTGTTCGGGCTCTGGACGGCGCCGACGTTGTCGGCATAGCCGCTTGCCGCAACCGGAGCGGCCGGAGCGTTCGTGCTGACGGTAACGGCGAGTGCGGGCGCCGGCTTGCTCTCGTTGCCGGCGGCGTCGGTCAGCGTGTAGCCGATCTGGTGCGCGCCGTCGCCGAGAGGGACGTTCGGTGTCAGCGTGCCTGCGACCGGGTCATAGGTCGAGGCGACCTTGATGCCGTCGACATACAGCGAGGGTTTGAGGTCTGCGTCCACCGTGCCGATGTTGATGCCCGGCGTGGTGTCGTCGGTGATCCTGGCGGTGCTGGCCGGGCTCTGGATGGCGCCGACGTTGTCGGCATAGCCGGTTGCCGCGACTGGCGTGCCTGGCGCGGTGGTGTCTACGTTGACGACGAATGATCCCGAAGGCTTGCTTTCGTTGCCCACGGGGTCGATGGAAGTGGTGATGAGCTGGTGCGTGCCTTCTGCCAGCGGCGTGGTGGGCGTGAAGCTCCAGCTTCCGTCGGCCTGCACCGTGGTGCTGCCGATGGGGCTGCCGTTGTCGTAGACCTTGATGACGTCCCCGGGCGTCGCTCCTGCGCCGGAGAGCGTGGGCGTGGTGTCGTCGCTGGCACCGCCGGTCGCGAGCGGGCCTTGCACCGAGCCGACGTCGTCCGTGGCCTTGGCGATGGTGGGCACGTTGGGAGCGGTGGTGTCGATGGTCAGGGCCAGCGTGGCTTCGCCCTTGGTGCCGGCGGCGTTCACGGCGGTGGCGGTGTACCTGTGCGCACCTTCGGCCTGCACTGGCAGCGCGAGGCTCCAGTTGCCGTTGGTGTCCGCCGTGGTGGAGCCCAGGGCGCTCGAGTCTTCCCTGATCGTGATGATGGAGCCGGCCGTTGCCGTGCCCACCAGGGTGGGCGTGGTGTCGTCCGTGACGGCGCCCGGGGCGAGGTTGCCCTGCTTGCTGCCCTGGTCGTCCACCGCGTGGGTGATGCTGACGACGACGCCGGAGGTATCGACCGCGAAGCTCAGCGGTGCGCTGGCGGCGCTGGTGTTGCCCGCGGCATCGGTGAGCGTGTGCGTGATGCTGTGCGCGCCTTTGGCAAGTGGCTTCTCGGGCGTGAGGCTCCAGGTGCCGTCGGCCTTGACGGCGGTGCTGCCGATGAGGGCGGCGCCGTCATACAGCTTGACGGTATCGCCGGCCCTGGCGCCGCTGCCGCTGAAGGTGGGCGAGGCGTCGTCGGTGGAGCCGCCGGCGGGGATGGCGCCGGTGACAGCGCCCTGGTCGTCCGTGGCCACGACGGTGGCCGGAGTGGCCGGCGCCGTGGTGTCGAGCACGATCGGGTAGTCGCCCGTGGCCGGGCTGGCCTGGCCGGCGCCATCCACGGCGATGGCCTTGAGGTTCTTGACGCCGTCGCCGCTCAGCGGGCTGGTGGTCACGCTCCAGGTGCCGTTGGCGGCCACGCTGGTGGAGCCCACGGCCACGCCGTCGGCATAGACGGTGACGACCGTGCCGACGGTACCGGTGCCGCTCAACGTGGGCGTGTTGTCGTCGGTGCTCGCGTTCTGCGCGATGCTGCCGCTGACGCTGCCCTTGTCGTCGCTCACGCCGGTGATGGCGGGGGCCGCGGGCGCGTCGCCCAGCAGGGTGAAGGTGGAGGCGGGCGTGGCGGCGCTGACGTTGCCTGCTGCATCCACGGCCTGCGCGGTGAAGCTGTGCGGGCCGGTTGCCAGGGGCAGCGCCGGCGTGAAGCGCCATGTGCCGTCGGCGTTGACCGCCGTGCTGCCCAGCAGCATGCCGTTGTCGTAGACATTCACGCTGGCCACTTGTGCAGTGTCCGCCTTGCCCGCGTAGGTGGGCTTGCTGTCGTCGGTCTGTGCCCCGGAAGCGATGGGGCCCTGCGTCGAACCCACGTCGTCCAGCACCTGCAGCACCGAAGCGTCGAGCGCCGGGGGCGGCGTGATGTCCATGCTGACCACGAGAGCGCCCGAAGGCGCGCTCTCGTTGCCGGCCGCATCGGTCAGCGTGTAGCTGAGGCGGTGCGAGCCCTCGGCCAGCGGCGCGTTCGGTGTCAGCGTGCCTGCGGCCGGGTCATATGTCGCTGCGACCTTGGTGCCGTCGACATACAGCGAAGGCGTCGTGTCGGCGGGTACCGTGCCGATGTTGAGCCCGGGCATGCTGTCGTCGGTGCTCGGCGCGGTGCTGGCCGGGTTCCGTACGGTGCCGATGTCGTCGGCATAGCTCGTCGGCATGACCGGCGCGACCGGGGCGGTCTTGTCGACGACGACGGCAAGCGCCGGCGCCTGGGCGCTCTCGTTGCCGGCCGTATTGGTCAGCGTGTAGCTGAGGCGGTGCGCGCCTTCTGCGAGCGGGGCATCCGGCGTCAGCGTGCCGAGGGCCGGGTCATAGGTCGCGGCGACCTTGGTGCCGTCGACGTACAGCGAAGGCGTGGAGCCGGATGGCACCGGTGCGATGTTGAGTCCCGGCGTGGCGTCGTCGGTGGCCGGCGCGGTGCTGTTCGGGCTCTGGACGGCGCCCACGTTGTCGGCATAGCCGCTTGCCGCAACAGGCGCGGCCGGAGCGTTCGTGCTGACGGTGACGGCGAGCGCGGGCGCCTGCATGCTCTCGTTGCCGGCGGCGTCGGTCAGCGTGTAGCCGAGCTGGTGCGCGCCGTCGCCGAGCGGGACATTGGGCGTCAGCGTGCCTGCGACCGGGTCATAGGTCGAGGCGACCTTGGTGCCATCGACATACAGCGAGGGCGTGAGGCCGTTGAGCAGCGTCCCGATGTTGATGCCCGGCGTGGTGTCGTCGGTGATCCTGGCGGTGCTGGCCGGGTTCTGGATGGCGCCGACGTTGTCGGCATAGCCGGTTGCCGCGACCGGCGTGGCCGGAGCGACGGTGTCCACGGTGATCACGAAGTCGCTCGACGGCTTGCTCTCGTTGCCCACGGGATCCGTGGCCGTGGTCGTGAGCCGGTGCGCTCCCTCGGCCAGCGGCGTGGTGGGCGTGAAGCTCCAGCTGCCGTCGGCCTTGACCGTGGTGCTGCCGACGGCGCTGCCGTTGTCGTAGACCGTGATGGCATCGCCGGCGGTTGCGCCGCTGCCGGTGAGCGTGGGCGTGGTGTCGTCGCTGGCGCCTCCGTTCGCGAGGGGGCCCTGCAACGTGCCCACGTCGTCCGTGGCCTGGTCGATGGCAGGAATCTTCGGCGGCGTGGTGTCGATGGTCAGGCCGAGGATGGCCTGCCCGTTGGTGCCGGCGGCGTTCACCGCGGTGGCCTTGTATTCGTGTGCACCCTCGGCCTGTTCCGGCAGCGTGAGGCTCCAGTTGCCGCTGGCGTCCGCCGTGGCGGAGCCGAGAACTGCAGCGCCTTCGGTGACCGTGACGACCGCGCCGGCCGTGGCCTTGCCCGCGAGCGTCGGTGTGGTGTCGTTGGTGAGCCCGGCAATCTGCCTTGCTCCGCGCCCCGACGTGCGCTCCTGGGCCTGCTTGACGCTGACGATGACGTCGGAGGTGTCGACCGTGAAAGCCAGCGGCGCGCTGGCGGCGCTGGTGTTGCCCGCGGCATCGGTGACCGTTTGCGTGATGCTGTGCAGGCCCGCGCCCAAGGACGCGGCGGGCGTGACGCTCCAGCCGCCATCGGTCGCGACCGTGGCGCTGCCGATGAGGGTGGCGCCGTCGTACACCCTGACGGTGTCTCCGGCCTTGACGCCGCTGCCGCTGAAAGTGGGCGAGACGTCGTCCGTGGTGCCGCCGGACGCGACCGTGCCTTGCACCGCGCCAACCTTGTCCGTTGCCACGACCACGCCCGGGGTGGCGGGAGGCGCGGTGTCGAGCACGATCGGATAGATGCCCGTGGCAGGACTGGCCTGGCCCGCGCCGTCGACCGCGATGGCGCTCAGGTTCTTGACCCCGTCGGCACCCAGCGGGTCGGTGGTCACGCTCCAGGTGCCATTGGCGGCCACGCTGGCCGAGCCCACGGCAACGCCGTCGGCGTACACGGTCACGACCGTGCCGACGGAGCCGGTGCCGCTGAGCGTGGGGGTGTTGTCGTCGGTGCTGGTGTCCTTGGCGATGTTGCCGGTCACGCCGCCCCTGTTGTCGCTCACGCCGGTGATGGCCGGTGCCGCGGGCGCGGTGCCCAGCAGCGTGAAGGTCGAAGCGGGCGTGAGGGCGCTGGCATTGCCCGCCGCATCCACGGCCTGCGCGGTGAGGCTGTGCGCGCCCGTGGACAGCGGAAGCGCGGGCTCGAAGCGCCAGGTACCGTCCGCGTTCACGGCAGTGCTGCCGATCAGCGAGCCGTTGTCGTAGACGTTGATGCTCGACACCTGCGCGGGGTCGGCCTTGCCGGTGTAGGTCGGCCGGCTGTCGTCGGTCTGTGCGCCGGAGGCGATGGGCCCCTGCACGGCGCCCACGTCGTCCAGCACCTGGATGAGCGAGGCGTCCGGCCGCGAGGGCGGCGTGGTGTCCACGTCGACCGTGAAGTCGCCCGAACGCGGGCTTTCGTTGCCGGCGGCATCGATGGCCGACGTGCTGAGGCGATGCGTGCCTTCGGCCAGCGGCGTGGTCGGCGTGAAGCTCCAGCTGCCATCGGCCAGCACCGTCGCGCTGCCGATGGGGCTGGCGTTGTCGTAGACCCTGATGACGTCGCCTGGCGTTGCGCCGCTGCCGGTCAGCGTGGGCGTGGTGTCGTCGGTCGAACTGCCGCTCGTCAACGGGCCCTGCACCGAACCGACGTCGTCGATGGCCTTGGCGATGGAGGGCGCGGTCGGTGCCGTCGTGTCGATGGTGAGCGAGAGCGAGGCTTCGCCCTTGGTGCCTGCCGCGTTCACCGCGGTGGCCGTGTACTTGTGCGTGCCTTCGGCCTGTGCCGGCAGCGTGAGACGCCAGTTGCCGTTGCCATCCGCCGTGGTGGAACCGATGACAGTCGCGTTTTCCGTGACGGTCACGACGGCCATGGCCGTTGCCGTGCCCACGAGCGTGGGAGTGGTGTCGTCGGTGAGAGCCCCTGGAGCGAGGTTGCCTTGTTTGCTGCCCTGGTCGTCCACCGCGTGGCCGACGCTGACCACAACATTCGATGTGTCGACCGTGAAAGCCAGCGGCGCGCTGGCGGCGCTGGTGTTGCCCGCGGCATCGGTGAGCGTGTGCGTGATGCTGTGCGCGCCCTGGCCCAGGGGTTTGTCCGGCGTGAGGCTCCAGCTGCCGTCGGCCTTGACCGCGGTGCTGCCGATGGGGGTGGCGCCGTCATACAGCTTGGCGATGTCCCCGGTCCTGGCGCCGGTGCCGCTGAAGGTGGGCGATGCGTCGTCGGTGGAGCCGCCGGCGAGGATGGCGCCGGTGACTGCGCCCTGGTCGTCCGTGGCCACGAGGGTGGCCGGTGTCGCCGGCGCCGTGGTGTCGAGCACGATCGGGTAGTCGCCGGTTGCGGGGCTGGCCTGGCCCGCGCCGTCGACTGCGATGGCGCTCAGGTTCTTGACGCCGTCGCCGGTCAAAGGATCGGTCGTGACGCTCCAGGTGCCGTTGGCGGCCACGCTGGCCGAACCCACGGCCACGCCGTCGGCGTACACGGTGACGACCGTGCCGACGGTGCCCGTGCCGCTCAGCGTGGGGGTGTTGTCGTCGGTGCTGGCATCTTTGGCGATGTTCCCGTTGATGCTGCCCTTGTTGTCGCTCACGCCGACGATGGCCGGCGCGGCAGGGGCATCACCCAGCAGGGTGAAGGTGGACGCCGGTGTGAGAGGGCTGGCGTTGCCTGCCACATCGACCGCTTGCGCGGTGAAGCTGTGCGCACCGGTGGACAGGGGCAGTGCGGGCGTGAAGCGCCAGGTGCCGTCGGCGTTCACCGCCGTGCTGCCGATCAGCGTGCCGTTGTCGTAGACCCTGACGCTCGAAACTTGCGCCGGGTCGGCCTTGCCCACGTATTCCGGCTTGCTGTCGTCGGTCTGCGCACCCGCCGCAATGGGGCCGCGCACGGCGCCTATGTCGTCCAGCACCTGGATGACGGAGGCTTCCAGCGCCGCAGGCGGCGTGGTGTCCACCTCGACCGTGAAGGCGGCCGAAGGCCTGCTCTCGTTGCCGGCGGGGTCGACGGCGGTGGTGGTGAGCCGATGCGTCCCCTCCGGCAGAGGCTTGGGCGGCGTGAAGCTCCAGCCGCCGTCGGCCCTGACCGTCGTGCTGCCGATGGCGCTTCCGTTGTCGTAGACCTTGATGACGTCGCCCGGCGTTGCGCCGCTGCCGGTCAGGGTGGGCGTGGTGTCGTCGGTGATGCCGCCACTGGCGAGCGGCCCCTGCACCGGGCCCATGTCGTCCGAGGCAGCACCGATGGCAGGCGCGCCGGGAGCGCTGGTGTCGAGGCGGACGTTTCCTGTCGTCACCGGTGGGGAAACGTTGCCGGCCATGTCGCGGCTGGTTGCGCTCACGCTGATCGCGTCGCCTTCCACCGGATTGGCGAAGGAGGCGTTGACAAAGCCGTTGGCGACGTCCGCTGCGGTCAGGGTGATGCTGGACGAGGCCGTGCCTGCAGCAAGTGTGATGACGTCGCCCGCGGTCGCGCCGGACACCAGCGTGACCTGCACCGTCACATCGGCGCCTTTCTCGCTGGCGTTGATGAAGCCATCCTTGTTGGCGTCATTGAGGATGGCGATGCCGATGACCGGCGGCTTGCCGTCGACCGCGGCCGTGGCCTCGGGGCTGGCGTTGCCGGCTGCATCGGTGGCGACGGCGTGCAGAGCCGTGCCGTCCTTCGGCGGATTCGCCGGGGCGATGGTGTACGTGCCGTCGGACGCGGCGGTGGTGCTGCCGATGATGTTGCCCGAGTCGTCCTTGATGGTGATCACGGAGCCGGCTTCGGCCAAGCCTGTGATCAGCTTGCCGTTGGTCGGATTGATCGTGGGAGCCGCGGGCGGAATGGTGTCGCCCGGTGCCGGCAGCGCAGAGGGGAAGACGAACGCCTGAAAGTCGTCGCCCCTGCTGGCGAAGGCAACTCCTCCCGCCAGAGCGCCGCCAACCAGAAAAGGCACGAGGCCGAGCTCGAAGTCCTGGTGCAGCAGCAATGGCTCGATGGAATCGATATCCAAGTACTCCACCGCCAGGTCGCCCTGGTTGTCGCTGATTTCGGCGAGCCACATGCCCTCTTGATCGTCGTTCAGTACCAGGTCGTTCCTGTTTCCGTCGAAAGCGGTGAAGAAGTCATGAATGGTGATGACCTCGCCCGAAACAGCGGTCACGACCAGATCATTGCCGACACGACGCATGCCTTTGATCCTGTCACTCGACAGGCCAATTCGAACGACCGAGGCCGCTTTCAAGGAGACCTCGTTCACCAGGATTTGGCTGACTTCTCCACCACGCTTAGCAATTACTTCCAACGAAAACATCTTCTATTCCCTGCTTTTTAAATCCGAGATCAATTACTTCTTTTGAACGCAATTGAATGGGTGCGATATGTGCTGCTGCCAACCAGGGGTTGCCCTCGGGCTGGGCTTCCGAGCGAGATCGGCACACCCTTTCAGATCGTTCGGACAGCGCAATGTAGTGGGTTACATTGCGTTCTGAATATTTCAATCATTGAAGGCAGATGACAATCGCGACCACCAAATTTATTCTTGTGGGGGTGCGATTCAAAGTAATCGTGAAAAAGAGCACGAAACAAAACTGATGCTGAGCGCTCCCTGAATTATTTATTGCACGTTCATTGCAATTTTTGAAATATTCAAAGAACGCAGTGAAAGATTGGCGCGCTCAATTTCAAGGACAGGCGCGAAAAATTTCACGTCGAGCCGACGGGCGCCGCGAACTATCCGGCGCGTTTTTGCCGACGAGAGGGCGTGATTGGTCTTGAGTGCAAACGCGAGCAGTCCGCGCGAACGGCAATTGCTTACCGTTGCTCAGGTTTCAGGCTGCGTGCAGGCCTGACTCGGGGGATCAGGCGATGGAGGGCGCAAGGCGCGTTGGGAAGCGCATCGGCGTGAAGGTGACGGAGATTTCGTCGACGGCGGCTGTCGACGAAAAGGCTCTTGAAGATCTTGAAGGCAACGCTCTGGGGCACTGCCGCCTGTGCCCAGGCTCGGCTCAGTCCGGCTGGATCACGCCTTCATCGAGATAGCGCTGGTATTCGGCGATGGGAATCGCCGTCGTCTGTGCGCTTCCGCCGTCACCCCAACTCAGCACTGCGCTGTCGGGTGCCAACTGGACCTCGATCGGGCCCTGGGGAATCAGGATGAGGGGGCCATCGCCGGCCCTGTACTCGACATCTCCGGTGACTTTCGCGTTCGCTGGCATGGGGTGCATTCCTTGGGCTGGGGTGGCGGAGCCATCAGCTTACCGCGCCTGTGCGCAGGAGGGGGCGTCGCACCGCGACGAATCGTGTAGGCCTGACCGCCGTTCGCGGTGGTCATATCGGCGTCATGTGCCGCGTGGCACGCTCGCGCTCGTCTTCCCTAGGGATTGAAGTCGAGAAAATGCGATGAAGCCGCTGCATCGAGTCGTTGCGTTGGCCGCCTGCCTGCTGGCTGTCGTGTCGGTCGTGCTAGCCGCATGGAGCCCCGCGACTGAAAAAGTCGCCAGCGTGAGCGACGCCGCATCGGTTCCGCTGCTCGAGATCCGCTGGCATGGCGGCGGCATCGTGCTGCAGGGCGCGGTGCGCGACTCGGCCACGCAGCATGCGTTGGCACAAGCCGCGGCCGAGCGTCTGGGCGGGGAGACCGACCAGGTGACCGACTGGCTCGACATCAAACCCACAGGGCTCGTCGTGGCCGACCCGGCGGCGCTCGCGCGGCTCATCCGTCTTGGACAGGAGGGCTGGCACCTGCAGCGGCAGCCTGCCGAGGCGCGGCTCGCGGTGCAGTCGCTCGTCGACACGCGCAGCGCACAGGCGCTGTCGTTGTTGCAAGCCGCCTTCGGCCCAGGTGTATCGGCCCGCGTGGTCCAACTGCCCTGAGTTTCGAGAAAGCTCCGAAACCTCCAAGAGCCGAAGGGATTCACGGCGCCGTCATGCGCCTTCACCAGCATCGGCTGCACTCAAAACAGAGGAGAGGTGCCATGCAACCATCATTGAAACAGCTCGCCCTGGCGGGCGTCGTACTCGCCACGCTGACCGCCTGCGGCGGCAGCAACAATTCGAACAGCCTCCTGCCGCTGCCGGCGCCCACCGCTTCGAATCCGCCGGCACCTGCGCCTGCGCCAGCGCTCGCGGTGCCTGGCACCGTGGATGTCAAGCTCATTGCCTTCAACGACCTGCACGGCAACCTCGAGCCCCCGAAGCTGACGATCTCCGCGCCTGCCAAGGGTGGCGGCACGGTTGCGGTGCCGGCCGGCGGCGCGGCCTACATGGCTTCGGCCATTGCGGCGCTCAAGGAGAAGAACCCGAACAACGCGGTGGTGTCGGCCGGCGACATGATCGGTGCGTCGCCGCTGGTGTCCGCGCTGTTCCTGGACGAGTCGACCATCGAGGCGGTGAATGCCATGAAGATCGACTTCAACGCGGTCGGCAACCATGAGTTCGACAAGGGCCAGACCGAACTGCTGCGCATGAAGAACGGCGGCTGCGCGAAGAACACCGCGCTCGAGCCTTGCCGCGTCAACAAGAACTTCCCGGGTGCGAACTTCGGCTTCCTGTCGGCCAACACGGTGAAGACCGACGGCAACACGCTGTTCCCCGCCACCGGCATGAAGAGCTTCACCAAGGACGGCGCCACGGTCAAGGTGGCGTTCATCGGCATGACCCTGAAGGGCACGCCCAACATCGTCACGCCCGCCGGCGTCGCCGGCCTGAGCTTCAAGGACGAGGCCGACACCGCCAATGCGCTCATCCCGCAGCTGAAGGCCCAGGGCGCCGACGCCGTGGTGGTGGTGATCCACGAAGGCGGCACCACCACCGTGGGCTACAACGACAAGAGCTGCACTGGCCTGAGCGGCGACATCCTGCCCATCCTCAACAAGCTCGATGCCGCCGTCGACGTCGTCATTTCGGGCCACACGCACCGTTCCTATGTGTGCGACTACGGCAAGACCAACCCGGCCAAGCCCTTCCTGCTGACCAGCGCCGGCCAGTACGGCACGCTGCTCACCGACATCAACCTGACGATCGACACCCGCACGCGCAAGGTCACGGCCAAGGCGGCGGACAACGTGATCGTGCAGGGCGAGGGCTACACCAGCGGCGCCACCACCTATGCGGTGACCGACCAGTACCCCGTGTTCGGCAAGAACCAGCAAGTGGCTGCGCTGATCAGCCAGTACCTCACCATCGCGGGGCCGCTGGTGCAGCGCGTGGTGGGCCAGCTCACCGCCACTGCCACGCGCACGCAGACGTCGTCGCGGGAAAGCGTGATGGGCAACCTGATCGCCGACGCGCAGCTGGCCGCGACCAAGGCGGCCGACAAGGGCGCCGCGCAGATCGCCTTCATGAACCCGGGCGGCGTTCGCGCCGACCTCGCGCCCGCTTCCGACGGCAGCGTGACCTACGGGCAGATTTTCGCGGTCCAGCCCTTCGGCAACAGCCTCGTGGTCAAGACCATGACCGGCGCGCAGATCCGGGCGGTGCTGGAGCAGCAGTTCAACAGCGGCGCCAACACGACCGCGGCGCCGAGGGTGCTGCTGCCGTCGGCCGGCTTCACCTACACCTACAACCTCGCGCAGCCCGCCGGCTCGCGCATCACCAACATGGCCCTCAACGGCACCGCGATGGCCGACGCCACCAGCTATCGCGTCACGATGAACAGCTTCCTGGCCACGGGCGGCGACAACTTCACCGTGTTCAACCAGGGCACGAACACGCTCGGCGGCGACCAGGACGTGGACGCGCTCGAGGCCTACATCAAGGCCGGCAGCCCGTTGGCCCCGCCGGCTACGGACCGCATCACCAACGCCACGCCGCCCTGAGCGGCCGGCGGCGCGCGCAGGCGCATCGGTTGTGGCTTGCCGTGGACCAGGCTTTGCCACACCCATTCGGCCGGGCCGAAGCGGTAGCGGCCAACCCACCAGCAACTGAAAAGCGCCTGCAGCCCGAAGATCGCGAGACCGGCGAGCGCAACCCCCAGGGGGCCGAACCGCGGCCCCGGGCCCAGCCCGATGCCGTGGAACAAGCCAAGGCCGACCAGCGTCTGTGCGATGAAGTTGGTCAGCGCCATGCGGCCCATCGGCGCCAGCTTGCACAACCATCGGCGCCACGCGGCTTGCTGGAACAGCAGCACGAAGCCCGCCACGCAGAAAAGGCACAGTGCCAGCGGCGCGATCTCGCGCAGCACGCGCGCAAGGACGAGGCCCGCGCCGCCGTGCAGCCAGGCAGCGACGCGGTTGTCGCCGTGCTGCAGCATCAGCAGCGTGCCCGCGACCACGCCGACGCCGAAGCTCGCGCGCAACAGTCGGACCCAGAAGCGCCGGTGCGCCACCGACTGCTGCAGCACCGGCATGCGCCGTTTGCAGGGCCGCGTGCCGCCGGACTGCATTGCGAAGCCGACGCCGCAGAGCAGCGCGAAGAGGGTGATCGACCTCGCGTCGAGCAGCGGCACCCCGAGCAGCGCGAAGCCGCGCAGCGCGTCGAGCAGTTCAAGGCGCCGAGTGGCTTGCGCGGACCCGGGCACTGCCGGGTATCGCGCGCGCGGCGCGGCGGTGTTCGATTGGCTCGGGGAGCCGCCCGCGGCTGAATAGCGCGGCGGCCTTGCAGGATCGGATGTCATCGGAGTTCGCAGGGTCGGGTCGGATGCCGGATGTCGGGCGGCTGCAGCGAGCCGCCCGTGCCAGACCTGCGATGCTATGAATCAGCATTGCGCGAACATTGCGCTGTTCGGCGCATGTGCCCCGCGCTCAGACGGCCAGGTTCTGCTCCACGTCCAGCGTCTTGCGGCGGGCCAGCGCTAGGTTCGACTTGGCTTTGTCGAGCACGAGGTAGACGAACAGGCCTTCCTTCTTCTGCATCGGCCGGATGATGTGGTACTGCCTGCCCAGGGTGATGAGGATGTCCTCGATGACGTCGTTCAGGCCCAGGTCGCGCATGGTGCGCAGCTTGGCGCGGACCACTTCGGTGTTGCCCGCCGCCGCCACTTCCAGGTCGACGCCCGAGCCGATCTGGCCCAGGATCATGCCGCTGCTGGAGTCGACCAGTGCCGCGCACAGCGCGCCGTCGCAGGTCATCAGGTCGTCCATGGATTGCTTGATATTTGCCATCGGAATCTTTCCTAGTACCTCGCCCCTGAAAGTCGGCAGCCACCCGGGCGAAGAGGTGGGCGGCTGCCGGAGTCGAACCGGTGCGGCCGGGGCGGGCCCTCAGGCCTGCTGCAGCGAGAGCGTTGCCTGCTTCGCGAAGTAGAGGACCTGGCCGATGATCGCGTCCTTGCCCGTGACGACGCTCACGATGAGGGTGATCTCCGGGTGGCGCGCCTGCAGCATCAGGATGTGGCCGTGGGTCGCTTCGATGGTCACGTTGTCGCAGGCGCCGAGGTTGCTTTCCTCGCCCGCGACCGCGCCCAGCGCCGCCAGAGAGCTGGCAATGGCCGAGAGGCGGGCCACCTGCGCGGTGTTCTCCACGCGCGCGGCCAGTTCCAGGCCGTCCTCGGTCGAGATCACGACCGCTTTCACGCCCTTGATCTCGTGCATCAGCGTGTCGATGGCGGCTTCGGCGGCGAGCTTGATTCTTGGCGTTATTTGCATGAGGACTCGAGGGTGAAGGACGGGGCTCAGGTTTCGAGCTGCAGCAGCAGCAACTCCAGCAGCTCGACCACCTGCCGTGCGTCGGTGACGTTGGCCGGCAGCACGGGGCAGAGCACGCCCCGGGATTCCATACGCTGCGCATAGGCGTCGATGTCGGGCTGGGGGTGGGCATCCATGCGGCCCACGGCGACCACGCAGGCGGTCCTGGCGATGAGTTCGGCAAAGCCGTCGAGGTAGATGTCCAGGTCGGCCAGCGGGTCGGGGCGGCTGTTGTCCACCAGGATCACCAGGCCGAGCGCGCCGCGCGCCAGGATGCGCCACATGAAGTCGAAGCGCATCTGGCCGGGCGTGCCGTACAGGCGCAGCTTCTCGCCGTTGTCGAGCGTGAGTTCGCCGTAGTCCAGGCCGACCGTGGTGGTGGCCTTGGCCACCGAGGTGTCGCTGTTGCGCACGTCGGTGCTGACCGGGGGTATCTCGCTCACGGCGCCGATGGCGGTGGTCTTGCCGGCGCCCATGGTGCCGGTGAAGAGGATCTTGTGTTCGACAGTCATTTGTGCCCGGTCGTCAGCAGGCCGAGGCGGCTGCGGATGCGCGCCAGCAGGCCGGGTTGCACGGGGTCGCGCGCCAGGGCCTGCGGACGGCTGTCGATCGGCAGAACCGAATCGGGCGCGGACGGCGTGGAAAGCGCGACCGGCAGCGTGGCGGCGGCGGCGGGCGCAGGCTGGCGGGCGCTTTCGAGCAACTCGGCGCGCCGCAGGTCTGAAAGGAAATCGAGGCAGTCCTGCGGCGCGAGGCCCGAGCGCTGCCGCAGCAGCAGCAGGGAGGTCGGCCGGCCGGTCATGAGGGTGGCCAGGCGAACGCGCGCGGGCGTCTCCAGCAAGGCGGCGGGCGGCCAGCGCAGCAGGCGGAATTCCTCGTCGTCGGCGATGTGGGTGTCGGGCGCCGCGATCCCGAGGCCGCGTGCGTGGACGACCATCGCGCCGAGCCGGTTGAGCGTGTTCTCCAACTCGTCGGCATGCAGCGGCAGCGCCAGGAAATGGCCGCCGCGCTGCGGATCAGGCTGGCCGATGGCCAGTACCGGCACGGCCGGCGCCGGATCGTCGGCTTCTGCGCTGGCTTGCCCGCCCACCACCCGGAGGTCTGCCTGGCCGGCCTTCCAGGCCCAGTGCTGGTGGGTGCGGTGGTCCAGCAGGCGGACCAGGGACTTGAGAAGCAGTTCTTCGCGGGGCGGCAACCCCTCGACGCTGAAGCTCAGCAAGGCGCGCTGGCCCTTGATCGCGGGAGTGGCGGCGCTCGTCATGGCAGGTATGCGTGACTGCGATGCGCCTCGACCAAGGGCGTCAGCATGGGGCGAATGTGCCGGTTTGGATGCAACTCAGGCTCGCAGGAAAGGGTTGTATCAATATGTGTGACGATAAAAATATAACACCTGTTGCAAATAAAAACACAACATTACGGGCGAAGTTGTTGCGCCGAGCACCGGATTCGTTCACCGACACCGTGTCTTCGCGTAGGCGGATTCCTCAAGCCCCATTTGCCCCGGTTTTGCCGATTTAGCATGGCTCATCTGCCGAGGGAGGCAGAGATTTCTTCGCCGAACCATGTTTTTCCAAAGGAAGACGCTATGAACACCCTGAATCTCCGCACGCTTGCCGTTTCGTCTGCTGTCGCCCTGGCCAGCATCGCGTTTGTCGGTTGCACCACCACGAAGCCGCAGGATCAGGCCAGCAGCACGTCGTCGCGCACTTCGATCGACGCGCAGGTCGACGCCTCGCTGTCCAAGCTGTATGACTCCGTGAAGGGCTCCCGCGAGCTGGTCGCGCGTTCGAGCGGCGTGCTGGTGTTCCCCGCCGTGGTGGGTGCCAGCATGGGCGTGGGCGCCGAATACGGCCGCGGCGCACTGCGCGTGAACGGGCGCACCCAGTCGTACTACAGCACCACCTCGGGCTCGCTGGGCTTCCAGGCCGGTGCGCAGTCGAAGGCCGTGGTCTACGTGTTCACCACGCAGGCTGCCCTGGACAAGTTCCGCAACAGCAAGGGCTGGACGGCCGGCGCCGACGCCACCGTGGCCGTTGCAACCATCGGTGCCAACGGCAGCGTCGACACCAACACCCTGCGCCAGCCGGTCGTGGGCTTCGTGATGACCAACGTTGGCCTGGAAGCCGGCGTCTCGCTGTCGGGCGCGAAGATCACCGAAATCCAGCTGTAAGCTGACCGCTCGCTAAAAGCAGTTACTGGCCGAGCCGCGCCTGCAGCTCGGCCACTTGCTTGCGCAGGGCGTCGTTCTCCGCAGTCAGCTGAAGGACGCGCTCCTTCAGCAGCCGCACCGTGTCCGCGTCGGAGGACGATTCATCGTCGCCGGCCGCGGTTTCAGCGGGCTCCTCACGAGGTTTTTTCTTAGACTCGCGCACGCGCTTGGCAGCCTGCTTGAGTTCGTCCTTGCCGGCATTCGCCGCGGACACCTGTTCTTCGGCCGGCAAGGTGGCCACTGCCGCGGCGGTGTTGATGGAAATCACGCCCGACTTCACGGCCGCCACCAGTTCAGGCGCGGCCTGCTTCTGGATTTTCTCGATCATCACGACCTGGCTGCTGCTCAGCCGTGCGGCCCTGGCAATGGCCTCGCGGCTGTTCAGCGGCGCGGGCGGCGGCAGGGGCACGGCGCCTTCCTCGGCGCCCGTGTCGGCCGGCGGATCGACGTCGAAGGGCGCATCGCCCGCCGGCGCCGGGGCGGCGGAGGCCATGCGGGCGCGCTGCTGGTCCACGATGTCCTTCTTGCGCAAGGCGAGCACGCCGCGCAGGAAATCGGAAATGCTGCGCCGGCCGAGGTGCTGGTCGATCATCCACAGATGCACGTCGTCGATGCTCTTGAAGCGCGTGTTCTGCACGGTCTGGAACGGCAGGCCGTGCTTCTGGCAGATGCCGTAGCGGTTGTGGCCGTCGACCAGCACGTCCCCCCACAGCACCAGCGCGTCGCGGCAGCCTTCGGCCAGGATGCTGCGTTCCAGCGCTTCGTACTCCTCCGGCGTCAGTGGGTCGATGTAGGCTTTGAGTTCTTCGTTGACGACGATGTTCATGGGTGCGGGATCGGGGAGAGGGGCGGAATTCTAGATGCCCGCCGATCCCCCGCTGCGCACCGCCCGTATATCGAGGGGCCTCTCCCATTGCAGAGGCGCGATGTCGCGGCAAACCAGCCGCATGCCGCTGCCGTCGGTGGCGGCGCAGACGGCAACCAGGTGCTCGGGCGTGGGCCTCAGTTGCCAGAAGTGCCGATGTGGTGCGTTGTCGCCGCGCGCGTCACCCCACAGCGCGAATCCGATGCGGTCGTCGGCATCGTCCAGCGCGAAGCCGAAGCTGTCGAGCGGGATCTGCAGGCCCATTCCGCGCGCCTTGATGTAGCTCTCCTTCAAGGTCCACAACTCGAAGAAGCGATGCGCGCGCCGCGTGGGCGGCACCGCGGCCAGCGCCTTCGCCTCGGCCGGCGAGAAGAAGTGGTCGGCGAGCTCCAGAGAGGCCGTGCGGGCGAGGTTCTCGGCATCGACACCCATCTCGAGGTTCCGCGCGAGCGCCAGCACGATCAGCCCGTCCGTATGGCTCAGGTTGAAATCCAGCCCGCTGACGGCCTGCGTCATCGGCTCTGCGATGCAAGGGCGGCCGAAGCTGCCCTCGGCAAAGCGCCAGTCCTGCGGCTGCACCGGCGCATAGCGCGACAGGACCGTGCGCACCAGCACCCGCGTCAGCAGGTGGCGATGCCGGTCGCGCTGGAAGTGGAAGCGCGCGGTCCGCGCAAGTTCGTGAGGCTCCAGCAGCGCACGGCAGGCCGCCTCCAGCGCCGGCTCGCCGGATTCGCCGTGGCGGCAGAACCAGAGATGAATTTCGCCTGGAGGCAGGTGAAGGGTGGCGTCGGCTGGTGACATGAGTGCGCCGATGAGCGCGGCCCGTTCAGCCGCGCTTGGGAATGCCCAGTCCCTTGACGACGGCGGGCCGCGCCACGAAGGCTTCGAGCACGCGGGCGACGTTCGCGAAATCGTTGAAGCCCACCAGCTCGCCGGCCTCGTAGAAGCCGACGAGGTTGCGGATCCACGGGAAGGTGGCGATGTCAGCGATGGTGTAGCTGTCGCCCATGATCCATTCGCGGTTCGCGAGGTGCCTGTCGAGCACGCCGAGCAGGCGCTTCGATTCGCCCACGTAGCGGTCGCGCGGGCGCTTGTCCTCGTAGTCCTTGCCGGCAAACTTGTTGAAGAAGCCGAGCTGGCCGAACATCGGGCCGATGCCGCCCATCTGGAACATCACCCACTGCAGGGTCTGGTAGCGGCCGGCGGCGTCCTGCGGAATGAACTTGCCGGTCTTCTCGGCCAGGTACAGCAGGATCGCGCCCGACTCGAACAGCGCCAGCGGCTTGCCGCCCGGGCCTTCGGGGTCGAGGATGGCGGGGATCTTGTTGTTCGGGTTGAGCGAGAGGAACTCCGGCGACATCTGGTCGTTGGTCTCGAAGCTCACGAGGTGCGGCTCGTAGGGCAGGCCGGTTTCCTCCAGCATGATCGACGCCTTCACGCCGTTGGGCGTGGGCAGCGAATACAGCTGCAGCCGTTCAGGGTGCTGCGCGGGCCATTTCGTCGTGATGGGGAAGCTCGAGAGATCGGTCATGGGTGGTGTCCTTGGGTTCACGGAAACTGCAAGCGCCGGATTCTGCACGGGTCAGGCCGCCGGCGTGCGTGCGTGGCCTTGCAGCCGCGGCAACACCTCGCGCCCCAGTTCCTCGACCACCTCCGTGGCGGGCCGGGGGCCGCGCACCACGTTCATCAGCACATGCGCCACGCCGGCGTCTTCCATGCGGTCGAGATAGGCCACCAGCGCGTCGCGCCCGGTGCGCAGGCCGAGCTCGATGGGCTCGGCCGGCGCGGCGGGGTCTTCGAGCAGGTCGATCTGCAGCGACTGAACGAAAGGCTTGGGCTCGCCGTCCGCGCGTTCGCGCAGCGCGGTCTGCCACAGGCCGATGCGGCCCTGCTGGCGTGCCTCGTCTCGGTGGTAGGTGGCCCAGCCGTCGGCATTGGCGGCGGTCCATTGCAGCGACTGGCGTGCCGAGCCCACCACCAGCATGCCGATGCGTTCGTCGGGCGGCGCCATCAGGTCGTGGCCGCCGGTGGCTTCGCGCAGCGCGGCGCGGCCGGCTTCATCGGGCGAGAGCGCCGAGCGCACCAGGTTCCAGCGCTCGCGGAAAGCGTCGCCGCGCAGCGCGATGTCTTGCCTGAAGATGGCGAATTCGGCCTCGCGGTCGCCCGAGCCCAGGCCGAGGATGAAGCGCTCGCCGGACAGCCGGTTCAGCGACAGCGCCGCCTTGGCCACATGCAGCGGATGGCGCAGCGGCAGCACCGCCGCGGCCGTGCCGAGCGCGATGCGCCGCGTGGCGCCCGCCAGCATCGCGAGCCACACGAAGGGTTCGTCGAGCACCGATATTTCTTCGCCCTGCGGCACCATCACCGGCACGTCGCGCGTCCACAGCGCGGCAAAGCCGAGCCGGTCGGCGAGGGCGGCAACCTCGCGCTCCGCCTCGGGGTCGGCCATGGCGCCGTTGGCGCGGGCCACGGGCGTCATCAGGCCCAGTGTGAGTCGGCCGGCGAGCAAGGTCCGCCGGTAGGCGGTGTTGAAGGGAGGCATGTACGGAAGACGCGAAGGCGCACGTGAGGTCCTGAAAAAGATGATCGCACGTGCGATCGCATCGCCTTACACGCGTTGAGCGCGCTTGCGTGCTGCCGGCGCGGGCTTGGCCTGCAGCGAGAACAGCCGCACGATGGACTGCCGCACGTCGGCCTGCATCGCTGCCACCGCGCCGGCGTCGCCCGAAAGATGCTTGAGCAGCGCCTGCTGGAACAGCCCGTCGAACAGCGCGTAGGTGGCCGAGGGCGTCAAGCCGGGGTCTTCGCCGGACAGCTCGGCAAAGCGGCTCATGATGCGCCAGATCATGTCTTCCAGGCTCTTGTCGATCTGCACGACGTCGGAGCGGAACGCCTCCTCGAACAGGGCCTGCGAACGCAGGTCGTACCAGAGGCGGTGCACATGGCCTTCGTCGCGCAGCGTGTCGGCCAGGCTCTGCAGGAAGCCTTCCATCAGCTCGTCGCAGGTGTTCGCGCTGTCGACCGCATGGTCGTAGCGGGTGACGCAGCGCGCCTTGTACTGCTTGACGCTGCAGATGATCAGGTCGATCTTGTCGCTGAAGTAGTAATGCAGCACGCCGTGCGAGAACTCGGAGTTCTGCGCGATCTCGCGCAGGCTGGTGCGCGCGTAGCCCAGCGCGGCCAATGTGGTGAGCGCGGCCTCGCCCAGTTCCGCACGCCGCTCCGAGAACTTGTCGATCCTTGCCTTGGGCACGCGCTCCGCTTGCTTCTTTGTTGAGCGTTGTTCTGTCGTCATTTCAAAACGGACCGCTTGCATGCCGGCCCCCTGTATCCGTGTTGATTGCAAACCATAGCACGCAAGCGGGAGAACCCGCATCCGGCATGTCACGCATGCCATTCTATGGATTCTTGACACTCGTCAAATAAATCCTTGACACGTGTCAAGTCGATTTCTAGCATGGCCGCTCCATCTCACAAACATATCCACAGGAGACAAGTGATGGCCAAGTTCGACTTGAAAGGGCGCCGTGCGCTCGTGACGGGCGGCGCGCGCGGCATTGGCGCGAGCATTGCCGAAGCGCTGGCGGCGGCCGGTGCGTCCGTGATGATCGGCGACGTGCTCGCCGACCTCGGGCGGGAGACCGCCACCCGGCTTTCTTCTTCAGGCGCGAAGGTGGGCTTCGTTCCGCTCGACGTCACGAAGGACGGCGACTGGGCCTCGGCCACCGAGACCACGGTGAAGGAGCTCGGCGGCTTCGACATCCTCGTCAACAACGCGGGCATCGAGATCACCTCGCTGGTGATCGATGTCGACGGCGACGACCTGCGCCGCATGCTCGACGTCAACGTGGCCGGCACGCTGCTCGGCATGAAGCACGCCTTCCGCGCGATGCGCCCCGGCGGCAGCGCGGGCGGCAGCGCGGGCGGCGGCGGGGCGGTGGTCAACATCGCGTCGGTCGCGGCCACCATCGCCTTCCCGGCCATCGCCGGCTACTCGGCCACCAAGTCGGCGGTCGACCGCGCCACGCGCGTGGCCGCCATGGAGTCCGGCAAGCTGGGCTACGGCGTGCGCGTGAACTGCATCTACCCCGGGCTGGTGCCCACGGACATGGGCATGAAGCTCGCCAACGACATCGTGGCCGCTGGGCTCGCGCCCAGCGTGGAAGCGGCCGTGGGCGACGTGGTCGGCCAGACGCCGCTCGGGCGCCTGGGCGAGGTCGGCGACATGGCCGACGTGGTGGTCTTCCTCTGCAGCGACGCAGCGCGGTTCATCACCGGCGCCGGCCTCGCGGTGGACGGCGGCATGGGCATGTGAGCACACGGCATCAAGGAGACACAACATGAGCAGCAGCAAGAAGAAACCCGTCGTCGTCTACGGCGCCTCCGGCTACACCGGACGCCTGATCTGCGAGTACCTGCGCGAGTACAACATTCCCTTCGTTGCAGCGGGCCGCAGCGCGCAGAAGGTGGAAGCGGCGATGAAGTCCAACGTGCCCGGCATCGAGACCGCGAACTACGAGGTGGTGGAGGTGGCGCATTCGGTGGGCGCGCTCACCGAGCTCTTCACCGGCGCATCGGTGGTGCTGAACACCGTGGGGCCTTTCGCCAAGTTCGGCCCCGAGGTCGTCGAAGCCTGCCTGGCCGCCGGATGCCACTACACCGACACCACCGGCGAGCAGGACTGGCTCATCACGCTGGAGCGCAAATGGGGCGACAGGTTCGCCAAGGCCGGCCTGCTGCTCTCGCCGGGCCTGGCGCAGATGTACACCACCGGCGAGATCGCGGCGCAACTGTGCCTGGAGACGCCGGGGCTCGACACGCTGGACATCGCCGTGTTCTGGGGCGGCAGCCCCACCATCGCGTCGACCCAGACCATCCTGGTCAATGCGGCCACGTCCAAGGCCTACTACCTGGAGCAGAACGAGTACGTCGAATGGCAACCCGACGCCGGCCTGTACCACCTGTCGATTCCGGGCCAGCACGAGGCGGCGCTGGCATTGCCGTGGGGCGGCACGTCGCACCCGGTGTGGTTCAAGCGCGATCCGCGCGTGGCCAACGTGAAGGTGCTCGGCGGCGTCTTCAACAAGGCGCTGATGCAGGGCGTGCCGCAGATCGTCGCCGCCGCGCTCAAGGCCACCGAGGGCATGAACGACGAAGACCGCTATGCCGCGCTGGCCAAGACGGCGGCGGGCGTGATGAACACCATGCCCCCGCGCGAGAACCCGCGCATCAACAAGTCCGTCGATTCGGTGCATGCCTCCGGTCCGCTGGGCCGTGTGCACTGCGTGATCTTCGGCAACTGCAACTACAAGCAGACCGGCTTGCTGCAGGCCTATGCCGCCGCCTCGCTGCTGCAGCAGCCGCCCAGGCGGGCCGGCTTCGCCTCGGGTTGCCAGGCCTTCGGGCACCGCGAGCTGCTGGGTGCGCTGCGCAGCTTCGGGCTGGTGCAGGAGCCGGCGCTCACGCGGCTGGGCTGACGCCATGCGCCTCGTCGACTACCTCGACAAGGGCGCCCAGCTGGGTGCCCATGCGCCGTGCCTGACCCTGGGCGCCACCGACCTGAGCTATGCCCAGGTGCAGCGCATCAGCTGGCGCGTGGCACGCGGCCTGCAGCGCGCCGACGTGCGGCCGGGGGACAAGGTGGCCGTGCTCTCGAGCAACGACGCGACGGCTTTCGCCACGGTGTTCGGCATCTCGCGCGCGGGCTGCGTGTGGTGCCCGGTCAATCCACGCAACGAGGCGAGCGAGAACGCCTTCGTGCTCGATGCGTTCGACTGCACGTGCCTGCTCTTCCACGGCAACTACGCCGACATGGTCGGCCAGATGCGCCCGCAGTTGCCCAGGCTGCGGGCGCTGGTCTGCCTCGACGGGCGGCAGCCCTTCGCGCCCTCGCTGGAAGACTGGCTCGAAGGGCTGGACGACTCGCCCATCGACATCTCGCCGCCCGACGACGTGGCCATGATCGCCGGCACCGGCGGCACCACCGGTCAGCCCAAGGGCGTGATGCTGTCGGGCCGCAACCTCGAGGCGATGTCGGCGCTGACGCTCATGGGCTATCCCTTCGAAGGCCGGCCCGCCTACCTGGCGCTTGCGCCGCTCACGCATGCGGCCGGCGTGCTGTGCCTGCCGGTGATGGCGCTCGGCGGGCGGGTGGTGATCATGCCCAGGCCCGACCTGGGCGAGTTCCTCGGGCTCATCGAGTCGCACCAGATCACCCACACCTTCCTGCCGCCCACGCTCATCTACATGCTCCTGCAGCATCCGCTGCTCGCCTCGGCGCAGCTCGATTCGCTGCAATGCTTCTGGTATGGCGCTGCGCCCATGTCGGCCGCGCGGCTCGAGGAGGCGCTGCACAAGATCGGCCCCGTCATGGCGCAGCTCTTCGGCCAGACCGAGGCGCCGATGATGATCTCGATGATGTCGCCGCGCGAGCACTTCAATGCCGACGGCACCGTGGCGCGCCATCGGCTTTCATCGGCCGGCCGGCCCGGCCCGCTGGTGCAGGTGGGCGTGATGAACGGCGATGGCGCGTTGCTCCCCGCCGGCGAGAGCGGTGAGATCGTGGTGCGCGGCTCGCTCGTGATGCAGGGCTACTACAAGGACCCGCGCGCCACCGAGGAAGCGAGCCGCTTCGGCTGGCACCACACGGGCGACATCGGCTACCTCGATGCCGACGGCTACCTGTACATCGTCGACCGTGCCAAGGACATGATCATCTCCGGCGGCTTCAACGTCTACTCCGCCGAGGTGGAGCAGGCGCTGATGCAGCACCCCGACGTGCAGGACAGCGCGGTGGTCGGCCTGCCCGACGAGAAGTGGGGCGAGCGCGTGGTGGCCGTGCTTCAGCTGCATGCCGGGCGGCAGGTCGACGTGGAAGAGATCAAGGCCTTCGCCAAGTCGCGCATAGGCAGCGTGAAGGCGCCCAAGCAGATCGAGGTGTGGCTCGACCTGCCGCGCTCCAAGGTGGGCAAGGTGCTGAAGAAAGACGTGCGCGCGACGCTGCTGCAGGCCGCCGGTCAGCCGCGCGTGTAGTTGTCCTGGTGCGCCTTGCGCAGCTCGAACTTCTGGATCTTGCCGGTGGACGTCATCGGCAATGCCGCCAGGAAGATGATCTGCTTGGGCACCTCGAAGCCGCCCAGGTGCTCCTTGCAGTGCGCCGTGAGCGCGGCTTCGTCGAAGTCCGCGGGCGCATCGGGGCGGCGCGTCACGAAGGCGGTGATGGCCTCGCCCCAGTGCTCGTGCGGCAGGCCCACCACGGCGGCGTTCATCACGCCCGGGTGGCGCAGCAGCACTTCCTCGACCTTGATGGAGGGCACGTTCTCGCCGCCCGACTTCACCATGTCCTTCAGGCGGTCGAGGAAGATGAGCTGGCCGTCGTCGTCCATCCTGCCGAGGTCGCCGGAGTGGTGCCAGCCGAAGCGCTGGGCATTGGCGGTGGCCTCCGGGTCCTTGTAGTAGCCCAGCATCACGTTGGGCCCGCGAAAGACGATCTCCCCGACCTGCCCTGGGGGCAGCAGTTCGCCGCCGTCGCCCATCACCGCGACCTCGTTCACCAGCGTGCCCACGCCCCAGTAGGAGCCGAAGCGCTTGCGCTGCTCGCTCGCCTCGAAGATGGTGGCGCCCGGATACATCTCGGTCTGGCCCGACACCAGCGCGAAGCTGGGGCAGAACTCGTCGAGCAGGCGCAGCAGCAGCGTGCGCGACATCGGCGCCATCGCATACACGCACAGCCGCAGGCTCGACAAGTCGCGTGTGGCGCGCTGCGGATGGGCCAGCAGCGCGCCGTACATCATCGGCAGGCCCACGGCCACGGTGATCCTGTGGCGCTCGATGGCGGCCAGCATGGCGCCGGGGTCGAAGCCGCGCAGCACGACCACCGCGCCACCCACCGACAGCGCCGACATCAGCACCGTATGCTGCCCGCAATGGAACAGCGGCAGCACGCTGCTCCACACATCGGCGCGCTCGGGGCTGCTGCCCCATTCGACCATGTTGCTGAGCAGCACCGAATGCACCGAAGCGTGCGAATGCATCACGCCCTTCTGGCGTCCGGTGGTGCCGCTGGTGTACATGATGAGCGCGAGGTCGGTGCTGTCGATGTCCACGTCGGGCAGCGTCTCGGGCCCTTGCGCGATTGCCTGCGGCACCGTCGCCAGGCCCGGCGGCGGCGTGTCGCCGTCGAGCACGCACAGCAGGGGAGACACGCCCGTGGCCTGCAGCAGTTCACGCAGCTCCGGCTTCGCGTGCAGCGCGGTGTCGATCACCACGTGCCGCACTTCGGCGTGCGCAAGGATGTAGCCGATGGCGTCGACCGCCAGCGCGGTGTTGATCGGCACCCACACCAGCCCGGCCTTCTGGATGCCCAGCATGGCGATCACCATCTGGGTCGAGTTGTTGCACAGCATGCCCACGCGCGCCCCCTTGGCGAGGCCGAGGCCCAGCAGGTGGTGCGCAAAGCGGTTCGACGCCGCGTCGAGCGCGCGGTAGGAGAGGCGATGCTCGCCCTCTATCAGCGCCGTGCGCTCGCCGAAGCGGCGCGCGGAGCGATGGACCACGTCGCCCAGGGTTACGCGTGAAATGCGCGCGTGAAGGTGCTGGGCCGACGAGGGCGCGAGGCCGGTGACGGCCGTGGTGGTGGCTGCAGGCATGCTTGTGTCTCCGTTCTTCGTTCGTTGGGGCGCAGCCTAAGGCTGGCCCCCGCGTCGCGTCTTGCGAAGACTGGCTGTGCGCAGCCGCTGGGGCGTTGCCTAGAAGCGGGCCTTCAGGAAAGCCGACGGGCCTTGCAGCCGCACCTTCAGGCGCGTGTCCGCAAAGTCGGCGTCGCGGGTGAGGTCGATGTTGGTCACGTTGTAGGCGAGCACCAAGCCGACGTTCTTCACCGGGAACCACTCGACGCCCGCGGAGGCGTTGTAGATGTTGCCGTGGAAGCGGCCGCCGTTCTTCCACACGCCCGAGGCGTCTGCGAACAGCCGGAGGTCCGGCGTGATGGCATGGCGCACGCCGATTTCCAGCAGCGGCGCGATCGCGTTGTCGCTCGAACTCTGGCTGTACGTGCCGACCTGTCCGTTGACCACTGCGCTGGCGCTCGCTCCCAGCGTTGCGCGGTAATAGGCCGCGCCGGCACCCAGGCCCAGCACCGTGTTGCCACTGCCGATCCACCACTTGTACGACAGCTTGGCGAAGTCCAGCTTGGTGCTGATGTTGGCGTTGCCGAAGGTGTTGAGCGAGCCGAAGCTGCCGAAGCTGTTGTTGCTCGCGATGCCGCCCGAGTAGTCGCGCTTGTATTGGTAGTAATCGAAGGAAATGCCCTGGCTGTCGCCGAGCAGCACGTCGGCGCTGACGCGCGGCATGGTCACGCGGCCGGGCTTGATGTCGCCCGACTGCAGCGAGCCGTAGGGCGAGTTGACGGAAGCGTTGAACTTGGGGTCGGCGTTGTAGCCGCCCACGGAGAAGCTGAAACGGTCGAGCGCCGGCGACGGATCGGCGAGTGCGGGCGCGGCGGCGAACAGGAATCCTGTGCCGATGAGCGCGCCGATGGCGCCGAAGCGGACGGTCCAGTCGAAAGGACGGGAATGAAGCTGCAACATGAAAATGGATCCTTCAGATGGAAAAGAAAAGCCTCGCGCATGCGCATTCCAAGGCAGCTCTCTTAGGGCGGCCGGCAAGGTAGTGGAAGCGCGTGATCAATTACATGCGCGCTCGGCGGCTGCGTGTGTAGGACTTTCTTGATGGTCGCCGAATGCGCGAGTTTTTTGCCGTCACGGGCACGTGTGCGGCGCTACAGTCGCCGCATGCGCGAACACCTCTCCACCACCACCGGGCCCCAGCGTCTTCTCTACGGCAGTCTCACGGGCGCCGCGGTCGCGTTGGTGCCATGGCCCATGAGCGGCATGGCGCGCGGACTGGCCGGATGGTGTGCCGGCGTGCTGGTCTACCAGGTGCTCACCTGGTGGCTGGCCGAAACCTTCGACGCGCGCCGCACGCGCGAGCGCGCGCAGTCGCTGGACCAGCCCAACGTGGTGATCCTGGTGTCGATGCTTGTGGCAGTGGGCGTGAGCGTGGTGGCCATCGCCATGCTGCTGCAGGAGGTCAAGCAGCTCGACGGCTGGGAGCGTGCCGCCCACGTCGCGCTCGGGCTGGTGGCGCTCGCTGGGTCGTGGCTGATGATGCATTCGATCTACGCGTTCCATTACGCGCACCGCTACTACATCGACCAGAAGAGCGGCAGGCCCGACGGCGGCCTCGACTTTCCGGGCAAGGACGACGCCCCCGACTACTTCGACTTTCTCTACTACTCCTACGTGATCGGCATGACCTCGCAGGTCTCCGACGTGCAGGCCACGTCGAAGGAAATGCGCCGCATCACGCTGATCCACAGCGTGCTGTCGTTCACCTTCAACATGCTGGTGCTGGCCCTGTCGGTCAACGTGGTGGCCAGCGCCTTTTCCTGAGCGTGCGGCGGGATGCTCAGGCCGGGGCCTTGCGCAGCCGGCCGAGCTTGACGATGCCGGTCGACAGCGCCACGCCGCAAACGATGACGACCGCGCAGATCAGCATCCACTGCGTGATGCGCTCGTCGAGGAACACCGCGCCGTAGAAGAGCGCGAACACCGGCACCAGGAAGGTCACAGTCAGTGCGCGTGCGGGGCCGGCGCGTTCGATCAGCCTGAAGAACAGGATGTAGGCGATGCCCGTGCAGGCGATGCCCAGCGCCAGCAGGGCGAGCCATGCGCGCAGGCTCGGCATCTGCGCAGGCCACAGCCAGAAGGCGGGGATGGCCAGGAACAGCGTGGCGCCGATCTGGCTGCCGGTGGCCGTGGTCAGGGCCGGCACGCCGCCCAGGTGGCGGCGCGTGGCGCTGGCCGAGATGCCGTAGCACAGGCACGCACCCAGGCAGGCGAGCACGGCCCACAGCGCCGAATGGCCGGTGGCGCCCGCATGCAGGCCGGCGCTGCGGCTCGCGAGCATCGCGACGCCGGCAAAGCCGATCACCAGGCCCACGATGCGCGAGCCCGCGGGCCGTTCGCGGAACCAGGCCCAGGCCACCAGTGCGCCGAACATCGGCGTGGTGGCGTTGAGCACCGCGGCCAGGCCGGTGTTGATGGTCAGCAGCGCGAAGCAGAAGAGTGCGAACGGCATGCCCGAGTTGAAGACGCCGACCGCGAAGCTGGCCTTCCAGTGCTTTGCGATGGCCGGGCCCTGTCCGCGCAGCAGTGCGATGGGCAGCAGGAACAGCGCCGCGATCGCCACCCGCACGGCCGCCGTCGGCAGGGCGCCGAACTCCGCCGCCCCGATGCGCATGAAGAGAAAGGATGCGCCCCAGAGTGCCCCCAGCAGTACCAGGTCGACGAGCCATGCTGCGGAGTTGGCGGGCGCGACGGCCTTGGCGGGAATGTTGTTGTTCGTTGTGCTCATGCGGCTTTTTTCGTTCTTCCTGGTGGTTGCCTTACAGCGCGCCTTCCAGTTCGAGGAGGGCCGTCTTGCGTTCGAGCCCGCCAGCGTAACCGGTCAGCGAACCGTCGGCGCCCAGCACGCGGTGGCAGGGCACGATCACGCTGATCGGGTTGCGCCCCACGGCCGCGCCCACGGCGCGCACCGCGGTAGGGTTGCCGAGCTTGGCGCTCAGCGTGCCGTAGGTGAGCGTGGCACCGGCCGGAATGGTCAGCAGCTGCTGCCACACGCTCTGCTGGAACGCGGTGCCGTGCGAGAGGTCGAGTTTCATGTCGAAGTGGTCGCGCTTGCCGGCGAAGTAGTCGCGCAGCTGCGCGGCCGCTTCCACCAGCGCGGGGTGGTCGTCCTTGGCGATCCAGCCCGTGGTGTCGGGCCAGTGGCGCTGCTGGTCGAACCAGACGCCGGCCAGGCCCTGGTCGGTGGCCGCCATCGTGATGCCGCCCAGCGGCGTGTCGATGTGCGACGTGTAGATGAGCTTGCTCTTGAACTTCATGGCATTTCAGGCGGTGAGGCCTGCCGTGGTGATGAGGGGAGACGCAGCCGTGGCCGCGGTAGCAGTGGAGGGCGCCGAAGGCGCGTGCCATGCGCGCAGCACCGCATAGCTGCGCCAGGGGCGCCAGGCTTGCGAGGCCTCGCTGGCGGCGCGGGCGGTGGTCACGCCCAGCGCCTTCTGCAGCGCGACGTCGCCGGCCGGGAAGGCGTCGGGCCAGCGCAGTGCGCGCATCGCGATGTACTGCGCGGTCCAGGCGCCGATGCCGGGCAGTTCCTGCAGCGCCGCGATGGTCGAGGGCACGTCGGCTCCCGCATGCAGCGCCAGCCTGCCGTCCGCGACCTCGCGGGCGATGGCCTGCAGGGCGGCCTGCCGCTGGCGCACGATGCCGAGCTGGCCCAGCGCGTCGCCGCTCGCCTGGGCGATTGCGGCCGGCGTGGGAAACAGCCGGTCGAGTCCTTCGATGGGCGTCGCGATGGTTTCGCCGAATGCCGCCACCAGCCGCGAGCCCAGCGTGCGCGCCGCGGCCACCGTGATCTGCTGGCCCAGCACCGCGCGCACCGCCAGCTCGAAGCCGTCGACCGCGCCGGGCACGCGCAGGCCGTCGCCGTGCGGGAAGGCCGCATGCAGCGCGGCGTTGATGGCCATCGGCTCTGCGTCGAGGTCGAACAGCGCGCGGGCGCGGCTGATGACGATAGGCAGCACAGCGGCCAGCGAGTCGCTGACCGACAGCAGCGCCTGTTCGCGCTCGAGGTCGAAGCGCAGTTGCAGCCAGCCGGCATGCGCCTGCCCGCCCTGCTGGATGCGCAGGGTGCGCGCCAGCTTCACATAGGCGGGCGTGCTGCCCTTGGCCGGCTCCTTGCCGTCGACCGTGGCCACCACTTCGATGCCGCGCAGCGCACGGCGCGCGAAGAAGCCGAGCATGGCGTTGTCGTCGTAGGGCGGCCTGAAGCCCAGCCGCACCTCGATGGCCCGGCCCGCGCCGTTCTCCACGGCCGCGCCGCCGGCACGGCGCAGTGCGCTCGGGTTGAGGCCGTAGTGCTCCACGAATGCGGCATTGAAGCGCCGCACGCTCGCAAAGCCGCTGGCCAGTGCGACCTGCGTCATGGGCAGGCGGGTGTCGGCGATCAATTGCTTGGCGGCCAGCAGGCGGCGCGTCTGCAGGTACTGCAGCGGCGACACCCCGAACTGCGCCTCGAAGATGCGGCGCAGATGGCGGTCGCTCACGCCCAGGCGGGCCGCGATCTGCGCCGCGCCGGGGCCGTCCTCGGACCATGCATCGGGCTCGTCGATCAGCCGCGCGGCCTGCAGCGCGAGGATGCGGGAGGCGTCCTCGGTCGACCAGCTGGCCGCGCGCGGCGCCAGCTCCGGACGGCATCGCAGGCAGGGACGGAAGCCCGCGGCCTCCGCCTGCGCTGCGTGGCGGAAGAACCGGCAGTTCTCGCGCCGCGGCAGCTTGACGCGGCAGACCGGCCGGCAATAGATGCCGGTGGAGGTCACGGCGGTGAAGAACGACCCGTCGAAGCGCGCGTCGTGCGTCTTCATCGCCAGGTAGCAGGCGTCGCTCTCGAGCGCTTCGGTGGGGGCGTGGGTGGAAGGCATGGGGAAATGATACGGTTTCGACTCGTTTCAACTGGCCGTTTTCGGACATGTGGCACCCCGGGGCGTTGCCTACAATGGCCCGTTTACAAAACCAGCAGGAAACCGCATTCCATGCAGCTCAGCGCGTCGATCTTCAAGGCCTATGACATTCGCGGCGTCGTGCCGGTCACTCTCGACGCCGAAGTGGCGCAAGCACTCGGGCGGGCCTTCGGCAGCGCCGCCCGCGCCGCCGGTGAAAAGTCGGTGGCCGTTGGACGCGACGGCCGTCTGTCGGGCCCGATGCTCGTCGAAGCGCTGATCAAGGGCCTGGTGGAAACCGGCATCGAGGTGATCGACGTGGGCGCCGTCACCACGCCCATGCTGTACTTCGCGGCCCACACGCTGGCCTCCAGCGGCATCCAGGTCACGGGCAGCCACAACCCCAAGGACTACAACGGCTTCAAGATGGTGCTGGCCGGCCGCGCCATCTACGGCGAAGAGATCCAGGGCCTGCGCAAGACCATGGAAGCCGGCACCGCGCAGCTCGCCCCCGGCGGCAGCGTTCGCAAGGTCGACGTGACCGAGGCCTACGTGAAGCGCATCGCCGGCGACATCAAGCTGGCCCGGCCCATGAAGATCGTGGTCGACTCCGGCAACGGCATCGCGGGTGCCACCGCGCCGGCCATCTTCCGCGCCATAGGCTGCGAAGTGACCGAGCTGTTCAGCGAGGTCGATGGCGACTTCCCCAACCACCACCCCGATCCGAGCAAGCCCGAGAACCTCAAGGACCTGATGGCCGCGCTGGCCTCGGGCGACGCGGAGCTGGGCCTGGCCTTCGACGGCGACGGCGACCGCCTGGGCATCGTCACCAAGGACGGGCAGAACATCTTCCCCGACCGCCAGATGCAGCTGTTCGCGCAGGACGTGCTGTCGCGCGTGCCGGGCGGCACCATCATCTTCGACGTGAAGTGCTCGCAGCGCCTGGCCCCGGCCATCGAGGCGGCTGGCGGCAAGGCCATGATCTACAAGACGGGGCACTCGCTCATCAAGGCGAAGATGAAGGAAGTCGATTCGCCGCTGGGCGGAGAGATGAGCGGGCATATCTTCTTCAAGGAGCGCTGGTTCGGCTTCGACGACGGCACCTATGCGGGCTGCCGGCTGCTGGAAATTTTGAGCAAGAGCCCCGACGCGAGCGCGGTGCTCAATGCCTTGCCCACCAGCTTCTCGACGCCCGAGCTCAACGTGGCCTGCGCCGAGGGCGAGCCCCACGCGGTGGTCGACAAGCTCGTGAAGAGCGCCGATTTCGCGGCGCCGGCCAAGGTGTCGACCATCGACGGCCTGCGCGTCGACTGGCCAGACGGCTTCGGCCTGATCCGCGCGTCGAACACCACCCCCGTGCTGGTGCTGCGCTTCGAAGGCCAGACCGATGCCGCGCTCAAGCGCATCGAGGCCGAGATGCTGGCGCTGCTGCGTACCGCCAAGCCCGACGCCCAACTGGCGGCAGCCGCCCACTGAGCCTGTGCGTTCGCTACTGCTGCGCCTCTACGGCGTCTTCACCACCGCTGTGCAACCGCTGGTCCGCCGCAAGCTGCGGCGCCGTGCCGTGGCCGAGCCCGGCTATGGCGTGGCCGTCGAGGAGCGCTTCGGCCGCTACGACGAGTCCATCACCGGCCATGCCCAGTGCTGGGTGCATGCGGTCTCGCTCGGCGAGACGCGCGCGGCCGCCATCCTCATTGCCGAATTGCGGCGGCAGTATCCGGGCGTGCCGATCCTGCTCACGCACGGCACCGCCACCGGCCGCGAGGAGGGCGCCAAGCTGCTCGAGCCGGGCGACACCCAGGTCTGGCAGCCGTGGGACACGCCGGGCGCCGTGGCGCGCTTTCTCGACAAGTTCCAGCCGCGCATCGGCGTGCTGATGGAAACCGAGGTCTGGCCCGAGATGGCCGCCGCCTGCGCCGAGCGCCGCATTCCGCTCGTGCTGGCCAATGCGCGCCTGAATGAAAAATCGCTGGCGGCCGCCGAGCGCCTTGCCTGGCTCTCGCGGCCCGCCTACTCGGCCCTTGCCGCCGTGTGGGCGCAGACCGAGGCCGATTCGCACCGGCTCGTGTCGCTCGGCGCCAAGGTGGCCGGTGTGTACGGCAACCTCAAGTTCGACGCCACGCCCGACGCCCGGCAGCTCGCCACGGCCATGTCGCTGCGCGAGCACCTGCCGCGGCCGATGGTCGTGCTCGCCAGTTCGCGCGACGGCGAAGAGCGCATGCTGCTCGAAGTGCTCAAGCGTTTCGGCGCGACCTCGCCGGTGCCGCCGGAGCAGGGCGCGGTGCGCTCCATCGCCAAGCGTGTGCACGAGGTGCAATGGATGATCGTGCCGCGCCATCCGCAGCGCTTCGACGAGGTGGCGGCGCTGATCGAGGCCGAAGGCTTCGCGGTGGCGCGGCGCAGCGCGGCGGGGCAGCCGGCCGAATCGGAAATCTGGCTCGGTGATTCGCTGGGCGAGATGGCGCTCTACTACGGCCTGGCCGACGTGGCGCTGCTCGGCGGCAGCTTCGAGCCGCTGGGCGGGCAGAACCTCATCGAGCCTGCGGCCTGTGGCTGCCCGGTGGTCATGGGGCCGTCGACCTTCAACTTCGCGGAGGCGGCGCAGTTGTCTCTGGCCGCGGGCGCATCGCTGCGCGTCGAGGGCATGGAGCAGGCGGTGACGGCGGCGCTGAAGCTGGTCGAGAACCCCGAGCGCCGCGCGGCGATGGCCCAGGCCGCGCAGGCTTTTGCGTCGTCGAACCGCGGAGCGGCCGAGCGCACGGCGGCAGCGGTGCTGGCGATCGCGCAGGCTGCCGATCCCGTGGACACCGTGAACGCGCCGCTGGAAGAAGACCAGCCGCCGCGCGCGGAACCTACGCTGGACTGACCGGGCCCGCATTGCTCCTTCCCCCGGAAGGGGAGGGAGAAAGACGAATGCCTCAGCGAACCGGCGGATTCAGGATCACCGGCGGCACGGGCGGCGTCGGCATCGTCGGTGCGGGCGGATTGAACGGCTGCACCGGCACCGGCGGAATCACGGGAATGCTCGGCGGCACCACCGGTTGCTGCTGCTGCTGCAACCGGTCGGGCGCGGTGGCCGAGGGCACCGCCGGCACGCCGGCGTTGCTGGCCAACGTGGCGTTGATCGCATTCATGTCGTCGGTGGTCAGCGTGCCGTTGGCCTGGCGCAGCTTCAGGTTGCCCAGCAGCACGTTGTAGCGCGCCTGCGCGAGGTCGCGCTTGGTCTGGAACAGCTGGCTCTGCGAATTCAGCACGTCGATGTTGATGCGCACGCCCACCTGGTAGCCCAGCCGGTTCGCATCGAGCGCGCTCTGGCTGGAAGATTCGGCGGCCTCCAGCGCCTTCACCTGCCCCGCACCCGAGACCAGCCCGAGGTACGCCGCGCGCGTGGCCTGCGCCACGTTGCGGCGCGTGCCTTCGAGCACGCTGCGCGACTGGTCTTCGAGCGCCAGCGTTTCCTTGATGCGGTTCTCGGTCGCGAAGCCGGCGAACAGCGGCAGGTTGAAGGTGACGCCGACCGTGGCCGCGTTTGCGCGCGTGCCCACCGTGCTGGTGGTGGTGCCGGTCGGATTGCGCGTGACGTTGTAGCCGAGGTTGGCGTCCAGCGTGGGCTTGTGGCCGGCCTTGGCCTTCTCCACTTCGAGCCCGGCCACGTCGACGCCCAGGCGCGCCTGCTTGATCGCGGGGTGCGCTTCGTCGGCCTGCGCGACCCAGGCGTTGATGTCCGCGGGCATGGCCGTGGGCAGCACCACCGGCACCGCCAGCGGCACCGGCACACTGCCGGGGCGGCCGACCAGCTGGTCGAGCACCACCTTCTTGACCTGCAGGTCGTTCTCGGCGGCGATTTCCTGCGCGATCACCAGATCGTAGCGGGCCTGCGCTTCGCGCGAGTCGGTGATGGTCGAGGTGCCGACCTCGAAGTTGCGCTTGGCCGATGCCAGCTGCTCGGCCACGGCCACCTTCTGGGCGCGCACGAGCGCCAGGCTGTCCTGGCTCGCGAGCACGTCGAAGTAGGCCTGGCTCACGCGCACGATCAGGTCCTGCTCCGCAATGGTGAACACCGCCTGCGCGATGTCGGCCTGGCGCTTGCCCTGCTCGTAGGTGGCCCAGTTGGCCGGGCGGTACAGCGGCTGCGTGGCGTTGATGCCGACGTTCTGGGTATTGAAGTCGCGCGGGGTGGTGGTGCCGCGCCCGGCGCCCGTGAGAGTGTCGATCTCGATGTCGCTGCGCGTCACGCCGGCCGTGAGGCCCACGGCCGGCAGGATGCCCGCCTTGGCCTGCGCGGCGCGCGCCACGTTGGCGTCGTACTGGGCCCGCGCGCCCTGGTAGGTGGCGTCGTAGCTGCGGGCGGCGTCATAGAGTTCGTTCAGTGTCTGGCCCTGGGCCGGCAATGCGAGCAGTGCTGCGAAGGTGCTTGCGAGCGCTGCGGAAAATGGCGAGAGCCGGGGCCTGGAAGGCATTGAACGTCCTTGGAGAAAGAATCAGTAGCGCGGGACCGTGGGGTCGTGCGAGGACCAGGCGTCGATGCCCCCGGCCACGTTGGCCAGGTCGGCAAAGCCGTTCTGGCTCAGGAAGGCGGCCACGCGCTGGCTGCGCGCGCCGTGGTGGCAGAGGCAGGCGATGCGCTTGCCTTCGCCCAGCTCGGCCAGGCGCCCGGGGATCTCGTTCATCGGGATCGCGACCAGGGTGAAGCCCTGGGGCGCGACGCTCGCCGTCTGCAGCTCCCAGGGCTCGCGCACGTCGAGCAGAACCGGGGCGGCGTCGGCATCCTGGGCGAACCAGGCGGCGAGGTCGGCGGGGCGGACTTGGTCGATCATGGCTGCCGTCCGCTCAGAACGAGAAGCGCGAGGGCTCGGGGAAGTTCAGCAGGCGCGGGGCCACGGTGTCCCAGGGCTGGATGGTGTCCCACTTGCTTTCGCTGGTGCGCGTGACGAAGTGGGCGCGCATCATGGGTTCGTCGCCCACGATGGCCGAGAGGCGGCCGCCGACCTTCAGCGAACCCAGCAGGTTCTGCGGAATGCGCGCGACCGAGCCGCTGAGCACGATCACGTCGAAGCTCGGGCCGCTGGCCAGGGGAACGGAGCCGTCGGCGTGGCGCACCTCGACGTTGGTCACGCCGTTGCGGCGCAGCGTCTCGGCGGCGCGGGCGGCCAGCACGGGGTTGATTTCGAGCGACAGCACTTGGGCGGCGCGGGCGCCGAGCAGGGCGGCCATGAAGCCGGAGCCGGTGCCGATCTCGAGCACGGATTCGTGCTTCTGGATGTGCAGGTCCTGCAGCGTGCGGGCCTCGACCTTGGGCGACAGCATGATCTCGCCGGGCACGGAGCCGTCCAGCAGCGGCAGTTCCATGTCGAAGAACGACAGGGTGCGGTGCTCGTCGGGCACATAGTCCTCGCGGTGGATTTCAGCCAGCAGTTCGAGGATGTCGGTCTCCAGCACATCCCAGGGGCGGATCTGCTGTTCGATCATGTTGAAGCGCAAGCGCTCGAGGGTGGGGGTGGGGTTCATGGCGTGGCTTTCCTAGTGGGCTCAGGACAAACCTTCAATTTTAGGTGGCGCCGATGACACCCGCGGCCCGGTCGGCCTTGCGAGATGCTTCATGCCTTGTCTCCGGGGCGAACGGTGAGGCCGTAAAGCACGGTTTCGGCCTGCGTCGCGAGGTATTTCTCGGGGTCGAGCGTCGCGGCGCCGTCGACGCAGACCATGGCCGAATGCTTCCAGAGCATGAGGAAGACCATGGGTGCGACCACCGAGTAGATCGCGTGGTCGATGTCGACCTTGGCGAACTCGCCGCGGTCGATGCCGCGCTGCAGGATGCGCCGCAGCAGGTCGTGGCCGGGGCGCACCACCTCGCGGCGGTAGAACTCCGCGAGCTCGGGGAAGTTGGAGCCCTCGCACATCATCAGCTTGGTCAGGCCCGAGGCCTTGGTCATGCCGACGCGTTCCCACCACACGTTCATGCAGTAGCGCAGCATTTCGGCCGAGGTGCCCTCGAACGCCTCGAATTCGGCGTTCCACTCATTGAATCGGCCGCCCAGGCTCTCCATGACCACGGCCTTGAACAGCTCTTCCTTGCTCGGGAAGTACAGGAAGAGGGTGCCCTTGGAAACACCGGCCCTTGCCGCCACTTCTTCTGAGCGGGTGGCGGCGAAGCCCTTTTCCACGAACAGGTCGAGCGCGGCTGCCAGCAATTCGCCGGGGCGCGCTTCTTTCCGGCGTTCGCGCTTGGCGCGGACCGGACAGATCTTGTCGACAAAGGATCGGGGCGTGGGCATGATTTTAATGACTCGCGGGTTAGTAATGTAGTGAGCGGCATCTGTCACGTCAAGCCGCGACAATATCGGGTTCGTCTTTTTCCAACCTTCCGGAGCAGTGCAATGACCTCTTCATCGTCGCCCACAGAAACCATCGTGCTCGGTGGCGGCTGCTTCTGGTGCACCGAGGCGGTGTTCGACCGGGTGCAGGGCGTGCTCGACGTGGAGTCGGGCTATTGCAACGGCCAGGTCGTCAAGCCGACCTACGAGCAGGTCTGCACCGGGCGCACCGGCCATGCCGAGGTGGTGAAGCTCGAATTCGACCCGGCCCAGATCAGCCTGCGCGAGATCCTCGAGATCTTCTTCGTGGTGCATGACCCGACCACGCTCAACCGCCAGGGCAACGACGTCGGCACCCAGTACCGCAGCGGCATCTACTACACCGACGACGCGCAGAAGCAGGTGGCCGAAGAGGTCATCCGCGAAATCGAGGCCAGCAAGACCTACCGCTCGCCGGTCGTCACCGAAGTCGCGAAGCTCGACAACTACTCGACGGCCGAGGCCTACCACCAAGACTACTTCCTGAACAACCCGAACCAGGGCTACTGCGCGTTCGTCGTGGGCCCGAAGGTCGAGAAGTTCCAGAAGACCTTCGCTTCGCGCCTGAAGGCCTGATCGCCTGATCGGCCCCCGACCCGTGCACATCGCCCGCCAGTCGCCCTCCCGTTCGTCGCGCGCGTTGATCGTCGCGCTGGCGTTCGCGTTGTGGATCGCGGGCACGCTCGGGGTCATGCACCGGTCGCTGCACGTGCCGGGCCTCTCGCAGGGCGCGGCGGCGGTGCAGGTGCAGCAGGCATCGCAGAGCGGCGTGCACAAGCATGCGGCCCATGGGTTGGGCAGCCTGTTCGGCGAGCACACCGATGCCGAGTGCCGGCTGTACGACCAGCTGGAGCACGGCTCCACGGCGCCCAGCGTGCCGCTGGTGGTGCTGCCGATACTGTTGCCCTCGGCCACCTTCGCCTACCTGCAGGGCGAGGCCATCGCCCGCTGGATCGCGCTGTTCGACGCGCGCGGTCCGCCTTCCACTCGCTGAATCCCTCCGTGTTCCGGCCGTAGCTGCCCGCATCGAGCGGGCGGCTGCGGATCGTTCATCGATTCAACGAGTGCCCATTCATGATTCCCAATTTCCGTCGCAGTGCCGTTGGCATTGCCGTTCTTTCCCTGCTGTCCTGGTCGGCCTTCGCCCAGGACGCGAGCACCACCACCACGACCACCGTCGCGCCCAGCAGCGCCGAGGGAACGCTGTCCACCGTGGAGATCCAGTCCGAGCGCCTCAAGAAAGCGCGCATGGAGCTCTCGCCCGAGGTCGGCGCGACCGTCTATCGCATCGACCGCGCGGCCATCGACGCGCTCGGCAAGGGCGACGCCACGCCGCTGGACGACGTGCTGCTCACCCTGCCCGGCGTGGCCAAGGACTCCAAGGCCTCCGGCTCGCTGCACGTGCGCGACGACCACGGCAACGTGCAGTACCGCGTCAACGGCGTGCAGTTGCCCGAGGGCATCTCGGGCTTCGGCCAGTCGCTGGACACGCGCTACATCGACTCGGTCAACTTCCTGACCGGCGCCTTGCCGGCGCAGTACGGCCTGCGCACCGCCGGCGTGGTCGACATCCAGACGAAGCAGGGCTTCGGCAAGCCCGGCGGCTCGCTCGGCTTCACCTTCGGCAGCCACAACACGCTGGAAGAAAGCGGGTCCGTCTACGGCACCACCGGCAACCTGAGCTACTACCTGTCGGGCAGCCTGGTGTCCAACACCAACGGCATCGAGAACCCGCAGCCCACGCTCAACGCACAGAACGACCGCACGCGGCAGGGCAAGACCTTCGGCAACCTGAGCTACTACCTCGACGCCGACACCCGCCTGGGCCTGATGTTCGGCACCTACAACGGCAAGTTCCAGATCCCGACCAACCCGAACCAGACACCGGCCTTCTCGCTGGCCGGCTACAGCGACCTGGGCACGGGCTACAACGGCCTGCCGTCTTCCGACGTGCGCGAGCGCCAGACCGAGGCCACGCGCTTCGTCGCGCTGTCCTACCAGAAGACCGTGGGCGCGCTGGATTTCCAGATCTCGGCCTTCCACCAGTACTCGAACCTGCACTACCTGCCCGACGCCGTGGGCGACCTGATCTACAACGGCGTGGCGTCGGACACCCTGCGTTCCAACTCGTCGAACGGCCTGCAGGCCGATGCGTCGTACAAGCTGAACGACGCCCACACGCTGCGCTTCGGCGGCGCCTACACGCGCCAGAGCACGCGCAGCATCAATGCGGTGAACGTGTTCCCGGTCGACGACAGCGGCGCGCAGGCCGGCAACACGCCGGTGCTCATCAACGACAACTCCGGCAAGGTCGGCCAGCTCGCCAGCCTGTATGTGCAGGACGAATGGCGCATCGACCCCCGGCTGACCTTCAACTACGGCCTGCGCTACGACAGCGTCGACGCGTTCACCAGGGAGCACCAGTGGAGCCCGCGGCTGAACCTGGCGTACAAGCTCTCGGAGGACACGGCGCTGCACGCGGGCTATGCGCGCTACTTCACGCCACCGCCGCAGGAGCTGGCTTCGCAGCAGAGCATCAACCTCTACGCCGGCACCACCAACCAGCCCGAGATCGCCAATTCCGACCCGGTGAAGGCCGAGCGCACCCACTACTTCGACCTGGGCCTCGACCACAAGGTGAACGACAACCTGTCGCTGTCGGCCGACGTGTACTACAAGAACATCTCCAACCTGCTGGACGAAGGCCAGTTCGGCCAGGCGCTGATCCTGTCGCCGTTCAACTACGCCAAGGGCTTCGCGCGCGGGCTGGAGCTGTCGGCGCGCTACAACGACGACCACTGGTCGGCCTACGCCAACTTCGCCTACCAGAAGGCGATGGGCAAGAACATCGTGTCGAGCCAGTCGCTGTTCGGCGCCGACGAGCTGAGCTACATCGCCAACCACTACGTGTACCTGGACCACGACCAGACCTACACGCTATCGGGCGGGGCGGCTTACCGCTTCGGCGACAACCAGGTCAGCGGCGACCTGATCTTCGGCAGCGGCCTGCGCCGCACGCCCGACGGCGGCGCGCCCAACAGCGCGGCGCTGCCGCACTACGCCGTGGTCAACGCCGCCTACTCGCACACCTGGAAGGAGCCGTCGGGCGGCGACATCGTCGGGCGCATCGCCATCCTGAACCTGTTCGACAAGAGCTACCTGCTGCGCGACGGCACCGGCGTGGGCGTGGGTGCGCCGCAGTACGGCACGCGGCGCAGCCTGTACGTGAGCATGACCACGCACTTCTGATGCAGGCTTGGCACGCATGATGAACCCGAGGCTGTCGCGCACCGTCGCACTCATGCTGCTCTTCGCAGTGTGGGTGACGGCTACGCTCGGCCTCGTGCATGCCACGCTCCACGTGCCGGGCGACCGCGCGTGGACCGTGGCGGCTGCGACCGTCGCGGCCGAGCCCTCGGCAAGGCACGAGCCGGCGCAGCGGCATGGCTGGATCCATGCGCTGTTCGGCGACAAGACCGACGCCGAGTGCCGTCTGTACGACCGTCTGTCGCACGGCTTCAGCATGCCCGGCGTGCCGCTGGTGGTGTTGCCGATGGTGCTGCCGTCGGCCACCTTCGCCTACCTGCAGGGCGAAGCCATCGCCCGCTGGATCGTGCTGTTCGATGCACGCGGTCCACCCTTCGCTCGCTGATTTCTCACGTGTTCCGACGCTGCCTCCACCTGCCTCGCGCGGGTGGCGGCCGGTCGCCCCTTGATTTCAACGAGTGTTTTTCATGATCCCCAATTTCCGTCGCAACGCCATCGGCGCTGCCGTTCTTTCGCTCGCCGCGCTGGCGGGTGCGGCCAACGCGCAGACCGCGCCTGCGCCTTCCACCGCCGATGACGCGAGCCTTCGCGAAGTGACCGTCACCGGCAATCCGCTCGGCGCCAGCGACCTCATCGCGCCGACGACTTCGCTGTCGGGCGACAAGCTGCTGCTGCGCTCCGAATCGACCCTCGGCGAAACGCTGAACAACCTGCCGGGCGTGAGCAGCAGCTACTTCGGCCCCAACGCGAGCCGGCCCAGCATCCGCGGGCAGGACGGCGACCGCATCCGCATCCTGCAGAACGGCGGCGGCGCGCCCGACGCCTCTGCGCTGAGCTACGACCACGCGGTGCCGGTCGATGCGCTGGTCACCGAGCGCATCGAGGTGCTGCGCGGCCCTTCGGCGCTGCAGTACGGCGGCAGCGCCGTCGGCGGCGTGGTCAACGTGATCGACAACCGCATTCCGTCCGAGCCCATCAACGGCTTCGGCGGCCGTGCCGACCTGGGCTATGCCACCGGCAACAAGGAAAAGAGCGGCGGCGTGCTGCTCGAGGGCGGCAACGACCGCATCGCGGTGCACGTCGATGCCTTCAACCGCGACTCGAAAGACGTGTCGGTGCCCATCACCCTTGAGTGCAGCAAGCCGGGCTCGCCGTGGATGGCGCGCAGGATCTGCAACTCCGCCAACCAGGCGCACGGCGGCGCGTTCGGCGGCACGGTGTTCTTCGACCAGGGCTGGGTCGGCGCGTCGGTCAGCACCTACCGCAGCACCTACGGCACCGTGGCCGAGGACGACGTGACCATCGGCATGAAGTCCGACCGCCAGGCGCTGGAAGGCGAGTGGCGTCCGGGCGGCTTCATCAGCAGCATCCACGCGAAGCTGAGCCATACCAACTACCGCCACACCGAGTTCGAGGGCCGCGAGCCGGGCACCGCATTCTCCAACGTGAGCAACGACCTGCGCCTGGAGGCGCGCCACCGGAAGATCGGCAACTTCGAGGGCCTGGTCGGCTTCAGCAGCGAGACCAACCGTTTCGCAGCCGACGGCGAGGAAGCCTTCGCGCCGCACAGCCGCACGCGTTCGACCGCGCTGTTCCTGCACGAGGAATACGGCACCTCGTGGGGCCGCCTGAGCTTCGGCGCGCGCACCGAGCGGGTCCGCGTGCGTTCGCTCGGCTACCCGGAAGACCCGAGCGTGACGCGCTTCGCCGTCGGCGAGCGCACCTTCAACCCGCACAGCGCCGCGTTCGGTGCCCTGGTCAACCTCGCGCCGCAGTGGCAACTGACCTCGAACATCGCCTACACCGAGCGCGCGCCCAAGGACTACGAGCTGCTGGCCAACGGCCCGCACGTGGCCACGGCTGCATGGGAAGTGGGCGACCCGACGCTCAAGAAGGAAAAGTCGACCGGCTTCGACCTAGGCGCGCAGTGGAAAGACGGCCCCAACACGGCCCGCGTGAACGCCTATGTCACGCGCTTTCGCAACTACATCGGCCTGACCGCCTCGGGCCGCGAGCTGGACTCGGAAGGCAACGTGGCCGAGCCCGGCACGCCCGACACGCTCGCCGAATACCTCTACGGCGGCGTGCGCGCGCGCTTCACCGGCATCGAGGCCAACGGCAACCTGCGCTTGCTGGGCGCCGACGGCTTCGCACGCATGGCCGACGCCGGCACGCTCGACCTGGAGTGGCGCGGCGACATCGTGCGCGCGAAGAACCTCGACACCGGCGAGCCGCTGCCGCGCATCGCGCCGCTGCGCCTGGGCGCCACGCTGGCCTACGGCAACGGCCCGTGGACCGCGCGACTGGGCTTCGACTACAACGCCGCGCAGCACCGGGTGCCCAACGTGGGCGCGCGCGAGACCGATGCGTACACGCTGTGGAACGCGGCCATCACGTACCGCATGAAGGTGCAGCGCGCGAACCTCACCTGGTATGCGCGCGTGGACAACATCACCAACAAGCTCGCCTACAGCCCGACATCGATCCTCACGACCACGGTGTACCCGAATGCCCCGCTGCCGGGGCGGACGCTGAAGGTCGGGCTGCGCGTGACGTTCTGACCCTGCCTCGCTCCCTCCCCCTCTGGGGGAGGGCAGGGGTGGGGGCTAGCGGCTTGGGATGAAGCCGTGGTTCGTACAAGCGCCGCCTGCCCCCATCCCAGCCTTCCCCCGGAGGGGGAAGGAGCAAAAACGCTCGGCTATCCTCGCCGGGTGAATTCGTTCGTCATCTCCTCGCTTCTTCCCGTCGTCCTGCTCATCGCCGCGGGGTACCTTGCCGGAAGGCGCCGCTGGATCGGCGGCAATGCGGTGAAGGACCTGTCGAACCTCATCTTCCTGCTGCTCGCGCCCGCGCTGCTGTTCCGTGCGATGAGCACGGTGCACGTCGAGCAGCTGAGCCTCAAGCCGGTGGCGGCGTACTTCATCGCCTCGGGCCTGCTGTTCGCGGGCACGATGGCGCTGCGCGGCTTCAATCGCACGGCGGCCGTGATAGCGCTCGCCAACACCTACAGCAACACCGTGATGATCGGCATCGCGCTGATCGGCCTGGCCTACGGCGAAGACGGCATGGTGGTGCTGCTCACCCTCATTTCGTTGCACTCGCTGGTGCTGCTGACCAGCGCCACGGTGGTGCTGGAGCTGGCGGTGGCGCGCGAGCACGCGGCCGACGGCGGCGCGCAGAAACATTCGATGGCGCGCACCGTGCTGCGCGCGCTGCGCAACGCCATCATCCATCCGGTGCCGCTGCCGATCCTGGCCGGGCTGCTGTTCGCGCAGACCGGGCTCGTGATGCCCGAGGTCATCGACAAGCCGATCCAGCTGCTGGGGCAGGCCTTCGGACCGGTGGCGCTGGTGATGGTGGGCATCACGCTTGCGCTCACGCCCATCGGGCGGCACTGGCGCGGCGCGCTGACGCAGGCGCTGGTGAAGAACCTGCTGCACCCGCTGCTGGTGGCCGCCATCGGCTGGGCGCTGGGTGTGCGCGGCATTCCGCTCACGGTGATGGTGGTGGCCGCGGCGCTGCCGATCGGCGCCAACGTGTTCCTGTTCTCGCAGCGCTATCGCACCGCCGAAGACCTGGTGACGGCCAGCGTCGCGGTGTCGACGGTGCTGGCCCTCGGCACGCTGACGCTGGTGATGGTCTGGGTGCAGTGGCTGCCCTGAAGCAAGGCCTGGCGATGCGGCTCAGGGCGCGAGACGCTCGCGCACCCAGTCCGCGCCTTCGAGCCGGTAGCGCAGCCGGTCGTGCAACCGGCTCTTGCGGCCCTGCCAGAACTCCCAGCGATCAGGGACCAGCCGGTAGCCGCCCCAATGCGGCGGGCGCGGCGGCGATAGCAGGTGCCTGGCGGCGAACAGGGCCGCGTTCTTCACCAGCACGTCGCGTCCGCTGATCACCTCGCTCTGCGGGCTGGCCCAGGCGCCGATGCGCGAATCGAGCGGGCGGCTGGCGAAGTAGGCGTCGCTCTCGTCGGCGCCGGCCTTCTCGACGCGGCCCTCGATGCGCACCACGCGCTCCAGTTCGACCCAATGGAACTGCAGCGACGCATACGGATTGCCCGACAGCTCTCGGCCCTTGCGGCTCTCGTAGTTGGTGTACCAGACGATGCCGCGCGCGTCGCAGCCCTTGATGAGCACGATGCGGCTCGACGGCCGCAGGTCGCTGCCCACGGTGCACAGCGTCATCGCGTTGGGCTCGGGCACCTGCGCGTCGATGGCCTCGGTGAGCCAGCGTTCGAACTGCTTCAGCGGATCGCCTTCGCTGTGGGCCTCGCCGAGTTCGGCGCGCTCGTAGCTCTTGCGCAGCGCGGCCAGCGCGTCATTGGAAAGAGGGGAAGTCATGACAGGATTGTTGCGCACATACTCCGCCCATGACGACCAACAAGGCGAATTCCCCGGTGGTGATCGTGCTGGCCTCGGGCCGCGGCGAACGCTTCATCGCGGCCGGCGGCACGGGCTCCAAGCTTCAGGCGCCGCTGGCCGGCAAGCCGGTGCTGGCCCGCACGCTGGACGCGGTGTGCGCCAGCGGACTGCCGTGGCACCTGGAAGATGCCGGGCACCCCGGCATGGGCGATTCGATCGCGGCGGCGGTGCGGGCCACGCCCGATGCCGCCGGCTGGCTGATCCTGCCGGGCGACCTGCCGCTGGTGCGGGCCGAAACGCTGCGGGCTGTGGCGGCCGCGCTGGGCACCGGCGTGGGGGCGGTGCAGCCGCAATACCGCGGAGAGCGCGGCCACCCGGTCGGCTTCGGGGCCGCCTGCCATGCGCAGCTCGCGGCGCTGGAAGGGCCCCTTGGCGCATCGCCCGTTCTGCGCGCGATGCGCGCGGCGGATTCGGTGCTCGACCTGCCGGTGCACGACATCGGCGTGGTGACCGACATCGACACGCCAGAGGCCCTGGCGCACGCCGAGGCGCTCTGGCTCGCCGGGCCGGGCAGGCTCAGCGCGTGATCACTGCGCAGGCGATGCGCGGACCGGAATTGCCCGAAGGCTGGGTCGTGAAGTCGTCGCGGTCGCGGTGAACGACGAGCGCGCGGCCGATCACGTTGTTGGGGGTGCCGTCGGTCAGCGAGATCGAGTGGTCTTCCACGCTGAAGCGCGCCACGCCGCCGGCGTCGGCCACCAGGCTCGGCAGTTCGCCGGCATGGCTGCCCGGCGCGGCGAACTTGCCGTGCGTGGCGCCTGTGGGGTTGAAGTGGCCGCCGGAGGCATCGCCGTTGTTGCCGCAGTCGCCCTTTTCGTGGATGTGGAAGCCGTGCTCACTGCCCGGCACCAAGCCGCGCACCTCGCCCGACACGCGCACGCCGTGGTCCAGCGCGGTGAAGGTCACCGTGCCGCGGGTCGGGTTGGGCGTGATCGCGCCGGTCGGCACCAGCTCCACGACCGTGCTGGGCTTGCCGCCCATGCTGCCGCAGGCGGCGAGTACGGCGCTGGCGGCCAGGGCGGCGGCAATGGCGGAGAGACGACGATGGTTCATGTGTTTTCCTTGGACGGTCCGGAAGAGGGGTGGGAGGGTTTGTCTGCAGACCCTGGAACATATACCGGAGGCTGCGGCGCGCCGCAATCGGCGGCGGACTGCTCTTGCTGCTCTTGCGCCGAGGCCAGCGCCACCAGCCGGGCCAGCGCCGCGTCGTGGATGGCGTGGCGGCGCAGTTCCGCCAGCGTCTGCTGGGCGTAGTCGAGCGAAGTGCCGTAGCGGCCCACCGCGTTGGCGAAGATGTGGCGGTAGTGGTCGTCGCTGAGTTCGCCCGTGAAATTGGGGCTGCGCCGCGACAGCGTGAACGCCAGCGCCCGCACCGGGCCTTCGGCCGTGCCGCAGCGCAGCCACTTGGGGTCGTACACGCCGGTCGGCATTTCGCGCAGCCAGAGCCGTCGCAAGGTATCGAGCCCTTCGGCCTTCGGCACCCGGAACACCATGCCCCGCACGCTGCCGCCCGAGAGCAGGCCGAACACGAGGCCGGGCACCTGCACGCTGCCGCGGTTGACCCGGCTCCACATCTTCAGCGCCCGGTGCCAGCCGCGCACCCAGGCCGGGCGCCGCTCGATGAAGTCGAACTCGGGCCGCCAGATCAGCGAGCCGTAGCCGAACAGCCACAGATCCTCATGCCCGCCCCAGTCGGCGATGGCGCGTTCGAGCATCGGTTGCGGGTCGCGCAGGGGCTTGGGCATGGGGTCGAGTCCCGGCGGACCGGGATTTGGCGCCGGGTCCGACACGGGCGTGCCGGGGCCGGAGCCTACAATTTCGTGATCATGGTTCACCGCACCATTATTTACCGTCCCCTTTCCTACGGAGCAAGACCCGCAATGAGCGACGACGACAGCCAGCAAAATTTCATCCTCGGCTTCCTGATGGCGTTGATCGCTCTCGTGATCTTCTTCGTGATCGGCATCGTGCTCTGGCACAAGTCGCACAGCCCGGCCGCCGCGCTGGCCGCCGCCAAGCCGCCGGCGGTGGTGATCTCGGCGCCCGCGCCCGGCGCGGAGCCCAAGCTGGCCGAAGTGACCGAGACGGTGACGGTCACGATCCCCGACGGCGCCAGCATCCGCGTGGTCAACGGTGTGGTGAACTTCTACTTCGCAACCGGCAGCGCCGACCTGGCGCCCGGCGCCGCCGAGGCGCTGGCCGCGGTCATCAAGGGCGTGGAAAGCGGCCGCAAGGCGGTGATCTCCGGCTTCCACGACACCACCGGCGACGCTGCCATCAACGAACAGCTCGCCAGGAAGCGGGCCGAAATGGTGCGCGACGTGCTCGTGGGCCTGGGCGTTCCGGCCGCCAAGGTCGACCTGCACAAGCCCGAAGTCACCGCCGGTACCGGCAACAACGCGGAAGCGCGCCGCGTCGAAGTCAAGCTGGTCGACTGACCGCCTTGCCACCCTCGCAAGCCAAAAATAGCCCGGTCCGCCGGGCTTTTTTCATGCGCGCCGCCTCGTGGGGCATGACTGAGTAAATTCGTATCGCCCGGCGTCCTGATTTCATCAGCCCGCGGCGCCCGGCTTGGTACCATGGGCCTCCAGGCCCACAGTCGCCCCGGCGACACGCAGCAAGAGCCACTATCCCCATGAGCAGCAGCACACACCCCACCGTCCGCGACGTCACCGATCGCATCCGCGAGCGCAGCCATGGGCCGCGCAGCGCCTACCTCTCCCAGCTGGCCGAGATCCGCAACCGAGACCGCGGCTCTGACCGCATGGGCTGCGCCAACGTGGCGCACGCCGTGGCCGGCATTCCGGCCAACGACAAATTCCGCGTGGTGGCCGAGCGCGCACCCAACATCGGCATCGTCACCGCCTACAACGACATGCTCTCGGCCCACGCGCCGTACCAGGGCTACCCCGACATCATCAAGCAGGAGGCCCGCCGCCTCGGTGCCACCGCGCAGGTGGCCGGCGGCGTGCCGGCCATGTGCGACGGCGTCACGCAGGGCACGCCCGGCATGGAGCTGAGCCTGTTCAGCCGCGACGTGATCGCCATGGGCACCGCCATCGCGCTCACGCACGACATGTTCGACGCCGCGCTGATGCTCGGCGTGTGCGACAAGATCGTGCCGGGCCTCTTGATCGGCGCCTTGCACTTCGGCCACCTGCCGACCGTGTTCGTGCCCGCCGGCCCCATGCCCTCGGGCCTGTCGAACGGCGCCAAGTCGAAGGTGCGTGAGCAGGCGGCGCAGGGGCTCGTCGGCCGCCAGGGGCTGCTCGACGCCGAAATGGCGGCCTATCACACGCAGGGCACCTGCACCTTCTACGGCACCGCCAACAGCAACCAGATGCTGCTCGAGGCCATGGGCCTGCACGTGCCCGGCACGGCCTTCATCCAGCCCGGCGACGCGATGCGCGAAACGCTCACGCGCGAGGCCGTGCGCACGGTGCTGGGCAAGGCCGGCGAGGCTGCCTTCCAGTGCCCGCCCATCGGCGAGATGGTCGACGAGCGCTGCATCGTCAACGCCATGGTCGCGCTGCTGGCCACGGGCGGCTCCACCAACCACCTGATCCACTGGGTGGCCGTGGCGCGCGCGGCCGGCATCGTGATCGACTGGGACGACTTCTCCAGGCTCTCCGACATCATTCCGCTGCTGACCCGCGTGTACCCCAACGGCAGCGCCGACGTGAACGAATTCCAGGCGGCCGGCGGCCCCGGCTTCGTGATCGGCGAACTGGTGGACGCCGGCCTGATGCACGGCGACGTGCTCACCGTGCGCGCCGGCGGCATCCGCGAATTCGCCAACGTCCCCGAGCTTGAAGGCGAGCAGCTGCGCTGGACCTCCGCCGCACCGTCGAAGAACGACGCCGTCGCGCGGCCGGTGAGCAGCCCTTTCAGCGCCACCGGCGGCCTGAAGCTGCTGAGCGGCAACCTGGGCCGCAGCGTCATCAAGGTGTCGTCGGTGCCGGACGACCGCCATGTCATCGAAGCACCCGCGCGCGTGTTCGACTCGCAGGCGGCGCTGCACAAGGCCTTCACCGCCGGCGAGCTTGAGCGCGACGTGGTCTGCGTGGTGCGCTGGCAGGGCCCGCAGGCCAACGGCATGCCCGAGCTTCACAAGCTCACGCCGCCGCTGTCGGTGTTGCAGGGCAAGGGATTCCGCGTGGCGCTGGTAACCGACGGCCGCATGAGCGGCGCGTCGGGCAAGATTCCGGCCGCCATCCATGTGTCACCCGAAGCGGCCGCCGGCGGCCCGCTCGCCAAGGTGCACGACGGCGACGTGATCCGGCTGGACTCGCTGGCGGGTACGCTCGCCGTGTTGCTGCCCGAAGACGAATGGGCCGCGCGCGAAATCGCGACGCTGCCCGAAGCACAGCGCAACGCCGACGGACGCGGCCTAGGTCGCGAGCTGTTCGCCGGCATGCGCAGAAACGCATTGACTGCAGAAGAAGGAGCCTGCTCATGGCTGTGATCAGGCTCGCCCCCAGGCTGCGCGCACTTCGTGTCGCTTCGCCTTCCCCCTACCGGGGGCAACACCAGCGGCCCGGCAAAGCCGGTTCCGCGGTGTTTCTGGAATCGAGCCCTGCGCAGTTCCAGGCTGCGGGCTGTACGAAATCTATGGAGCCATGAGATGACAGACAAACTCACCCCTCTCGACGTGATGCGTGACGCACCCGTCATCCCGGTCATCGTGCTGAACGACGTGAAAGACGCGATTCCGCTCGCGCGCGCCCTGGTCGCCGGCGGCATCCGCATGCTCGAGGTCACGCTGCGCACGCCGCAAGCGCTGCAGTGCATCGAGGCCATCGCCAAGGAAGTGCCCGAGGCCGTGGCCGGCGCGGGCACCATCCGCAGCGCGGCCGATGCACAGGCGTCGGCGCTGGCCGGGGCAAAGTTCGGCGTGAGCCCGGGCTACACGCGCTCCGTCGGCAAGGCCTGCCACGACCTCGGCCTGCCGCTCCTGCCCGGCGTGGCCACCGGCAGCGAGATCATGACCGCGCAGGAAGACGGCTACACCCAGCTGAAGTTCTTCCCCGCGCTACAGGCGGGCGGCCTGCCGATGCTGAAGGCCTGGCAAGGCCCGTTCGGAGACGTCACCTTCTGCCCCACGGGCGGCATCCACGCGGGCAACGCGGCGGAGTTCCTCGCGCTGTCGAACGTGGCCTGCGTGGGCGGTTCGTGGATCGTGCCGACCGACGCCATCCGCGACGGCGACTGGGCCCGCATCGAGCAGCTGGCACGCGCCGCGAGCCAGCTGCCGCGCTGACCATGCGCGCCGGGTTCGACGCGAGCGACCTCAAGGTCATCGCGTTCGACGTCTTCGGCACGGTGGTCGACTGGCACAGCGGCATTGCGGCCGAGGCCGAGAGCGCGCTGCCGGGTGTCGATGGCGCCGCGTTCGCGCTGGCGTGGCGCGCGGGCTACCAGCCCGCGATGAAGGCGGTGATGGAGCGCATCGCCGCGGGCGAGGGCGGCTTCACCCTGCTCGACGAGCTGCACCTGAGCATGCTCGAACAGGTGCTGCACGACTTCAGCCTGGCCGACCGCCTCGACACCGCCGCCAAGCGCGAACTGAGCCGCGCGTGGCACCGGCTGCCGGCCTGGCCCGACGCGGTGGCCGGACTCACGCGCCTGAAGAAGAAATTCACCATCTGCACCCTGTCGAACGGCAACATCGGCCTGCTCACCGAAATGGCCAAGCGCGCCGGCTTGCCCTGGGACTGCGTGCTGTCGGCCGAGGTGTTCAAGGCCTACAAGCCCGACCCGCGCACCTACCTGGGCGTGGCGGGCGTGTTCGACGCCACGCCCGGCCAAGTGATGCTGGCCGCGGCGCACCACGACGACCTGGCCGCCGCGCGCACCTGCAGCCTGAAGACGGCGTACATCGAGCGCCCGCATGAGTTCGGCCGCGCCAGGCCGAAGGACGTGTCGCCGCAGCCGGACAACCATCTGCATGCGCGCGACATCAATGAGCTGGCCGACCTGCTGGGCTGCTGATCAGTCCGTGAGCAGCTTCTCGACCGTGCGCAGGTTGCGCGCGGTGGTGCTCGACTTGTAGCGGGTCTTCGCCAGCAGCTTGGCGACTGGCGTGTCGGTGCTTTCGCCGCGCGGGCATTCCCAATACAGCACGCCCTTGCCGCGCTTCAGGCGCTCGACCTTGGCATCGACGGTGCCGGCCTTCTCGATGATCTCGTCGAGCATGGCGGCGTCGGAGCCGAACACCAGGTATGGATGCCGCTCGTCGTCGATGCGTTCGAAGGGGTAGTCCGCGGCCATGGCTGCCATGGTCTTCTGCGCGAGCAGCACGATCCATGCGTCGTAGCCGAAGCGCTTGCGCAGGGCCTGCTCGATGCGGGTGCGCAATGCGTCGTCGTCGCTTTCGTCGGTGTCGAACAGCACATTGCCGCTGGCGAGCACGGTGCGCACCGCGCCGAAGCCCAGTTCGACGAAGAGCGCCTTCAGTTCGGCGCTCTTGATCGTGATGCCGTTGACGTTCACGCCGCGAAGCAGCGCGACATGGCGGATCGTGCCTGTGGCCTTCTTCGTGCCTGGCATGGCGCAGCTACGCCCGGGTTCAGCGCAGGCCGCCGCCGGCGGCGCCTTCGTCGCGCTGGATCAGCTCGATCTTGTAGCCGTCGGGGTCCGTCACGAAGGCGATGACGGTGGTGCCGCCCTTGACGGGGCCGGCTTCGCGCGTGACGTTGCCGCCCGCCGCCTTGATCTTTTCGCAGGCCGCGTAGGCGTCGGGCACGCCGAGCGCGATGTGGCCGTAGGCGGTGCCGAGTTCGTAGCTCTCGGTGCCCCAGTTGTAGGTCAGCTCGATCTCTGCCTGGTCGGGGTTGCCCTTGCCGTAGCCGATGAAGGCGAGGCTGTATTTGTATTCGGGGTTTTCCGACGTGCGCAGCAGGTTCATGCCGAGCACCTTGGTGTAGAAGTCGATGGAGCGCTGGAGGTTGCCGACGCGCAGCATGGTGTGAAGAAGTCGCATCTCGTGGTGCCTTGTAGTCATGAAGGGGGAGGCCGCTATTGTCGGCCTCCGCGCGCGGCGATCAAGCCGCCAGGGTCAGCAGGTGGGCCTGGTGCTTTTGCAGGAAGGCCATGAGGTGCTGCGGATACTCGGGCACCACCGCATCGCGCACGCTGGGGCGAGCCGCGAGTGCCTGCCGCCATGCGTTGAGCCTGGGCTTGCCGTCGAACACGCGCGAGTCGCTGATCGCGTCGAACACCTCGAAGTAGCGGAACACCGGCGCGAAAACCGCGTCGACCAGGCTGAAGCTGCTGCCCGCGAAATAGGGGCCGTCGCCGAGCGTGGCTTCCAAGCGTTCGAACTTCGCTGCGAGTGCAAGGCGCTTCTGCTCGAACACGGCGGCGTCCTGAGTGGTCTCGTAGCCCCAGAGGTCGGCGAGGATGGCCGATCCGAACTCCATCCAAGCGCGGTGTTGGGCACGCGCGAGCGGGTCTTCGGGGTGCAGGCGCGCGCCGGGCTGCGTTTCTTCGAGGTACTCGCAGATCACGTTGCTCTCGAACAGCACGGCCTCGGAGCCGTCGGGCCGGCGCACCTTCAGCAGCGGTACCTTGCCCAGCGGCGAGATGTCGAGAAACCACTGGGGCTTGTTCGCGAGATCGATCATGACGCGCTCGAAGGGCACGCCTTTTTCATGCAGCGCGATGGCGGCGCGCTGGACGTACGGGCACAGCAGGTGGCTGACGAGGGTGAGTGTCGGGGACATGGGGCTTTCCGTTCTCGAAGAGGTGTTTCGGCTCGCCGCGATTCTTGCGGGGCCGAACAACCTTTTCCCGAAAAGCCCATTCGAGAAAAGACGCCCTTGTGCTAAGCCACCGCGGTGCCTTGCCAGTGCGTGATGCGCCCGCCGTGCATCACGCCGATGCGGTCGGCCATGGCTTGCGCCTCGGTCTCGTTGTGCGTGACCAGGATCGCCGTCTGGCCCGCCTGCTTCAGGATGCCGCGCACCTGTGCCGTCAGGCGTTCGCGCGTGCCGCCGTCGAGGTTGGAGAAAGGCTCGTCTAGCAGCAGCAGGGCGGGCGAGGGCGCGAGCGCGCGGGCCAGCGCGATGCGTTGCTGCTGGCCGCCGGAAAGCTCGTGCGGATAGCGCTCCGCCGCGTCTGCCAGGCCGACCAGCGCAAGCATTTCGGCCACGCGCTCATGTTGCGCGGCGCGAGGCATGCGGCGCAACCCGAAGGCCACGTTCTTCGCGGCCGACAGGTGCGGGAACAGCGCGTACTCCTGGAACATCATGCCCACGCGGCGCTGCTCCGGCGGCAGATGAACCTGGCTGGACGACAGCAGCACGCTGCCCAGCCGGATGGTGCCGGCGCGCACCGGCTCGAAGCCCGCAATCGCGCGCAGCACCGTGGTCTTGCCGCAGCCCGAGGGGCCGAACAGGCAGGCGATTTCGCCCGCGTCCAGCGCGAGCGAGAAGCCGTCGACCACCGTGTGCGGGCCGCGCGGCGTGTCGTAGGCGAGGCTGAGCGAATCGAGGTGCAGCGAAGAACTCATGGGGCATCCGGACTGAAAGTGGCAGCGGGCGTACCCAGTTGGTTGCGCGCCAGCAGCACCACCGGCAGAAGGCCGGCCAGCACGATGCCGAGCGCGGCAATCGCGCCTTCCTCGTAGGTGCCGCGCGCGGCCTCGGCGTAGAGCCAGGTGGCGAGGGTGTCGAAATTGGCGGGCCGCAGCAGCAGCGTGGCGGGCAATTCCTTCATCGCATCGACGAACACCAGCAGCGCGCCGGCCGCGAGCGCGGGGCGCAGCAGCGGCAGGTGCACGCGGCGCAGCGTGCCACCCGTGGTTTCGCCGAGCAGCCGCGAGGCCTGCTCGATGGCCGGAGGAATGCGCGAAAGACCCGCCTCGATGCCGCCCACCGGCATCGCCAGGAAACGGATCGTGCAGGCCACCACCAGCACCACGCCGGCGGCCATCAGCGGCAGGCCCTGCCAACCGAAGGCGGTGGCCAGCGCCGCGTCGAGGGTCAGCGCGGGCGTCAGCAGCCCGATGGCGAGCACCGTTCCCGGCACCGCATAGCCCAGCGTGGCGACGCGCGCCTGCCAGCGCGCGCGGTTGATGCCGGAGCCCTGCGTGCGCGCGGTCCATGCGACCACCAGCCCCGCGGCCACGGCCGTCAGGGTGACGCCCGCCGCCAGCGCCAGCGTGTTGCCCAGGCTCGCGAGCAGCCCCTGCGAGATACCGCCGCCCTGGCGCAGCCGCTTGGCGCTTTCCCAGACGAGGTACAGCGCCGGGGCCACGAAGCCGATCAGCACCGGCAGCGCGGCGGCGGCGGTCGCAGCCCATGCCGCGGCCCCGCGCAGACGGCGTGGCTGCACGGCGCGCATGCGCTGCGCGGAGCCGAAGCGCTGGTGCCGCCGGCCGTTGCGTTCGAGCCAGACCAGCGCCACCACCATGAACAGCATGGCGCATGCGATCTGCGCGGCGCCTGCGAGGTCGGAGCGCGTGATCCACGTGGTGTAGACCGCCACGGTGAGCGTGTTGACGCCGAGGAATTCCGAGGCGCCGATGTCGTTGAGCGTCTCGAGCAGTGCCAGGCTCAGGCCCACTGCCAGCGCCGGCCGTGCGAGCGGCAGCGCCACGCGGAAGAATGCGCCGCGCCGGTTCTCGCCGAGCATGCGCGCGGCTTCCATCAGGTGGGCCGGCTGCGTCATGAACATCGCGCGCGCCGTCATGTAGACGTAGGGGTACAGCACGAAGCCCAGCACGAAGATCGCGCCGGGCATCGAGCGCAGGTCCGGCAGGCGGAACTGGCGCGGGCTGTCGAAGCCCAGCATCCATCGAATGGCGCCCTGCACCGGGCCGATGGGATGCAGCAGGTCGAGGTAGGCGAAGGCGACGATGTAGGTCGGCATCGCCAGCGGCAGCAGCAGCGCCCAGTGCAGCACGCCGCGTCCGGGAAAGTCGTGCGCCGTGACCAGCCATGCGCAGCCGGTGCCGATCAGCAGCACCAGCGTGCCGACGCCGGCCAGCAGCAAGGCCGTGTTGAGCGCCGCCTGCGGCAGCACGTGCGCGAGCAACGGCCCCCAATGCCCGACGCCCGAGCCGAATGCGATCCACGCGAGCGAGACCACCGGGGCGAGCACGCCGACGGCGATCAGGAAAGACGCGCAGCGCCAGGCCGGGCCCGCGGCGTGCAGGCCCGGCGGCCGGCGCCGCAGGAAGCTCATTCAGTCAATTGCCGGCAAGGATTGCCCGGCTCCGTCGAAGTCACTGGTCGAAGCCGACCTTGTCGACCAGCGCGCTGGCCTGCTTGCGGTACTTGGCGATCTCGGTCAGCGGCAGCGGATCGACCTTCAGCTCGCCGATGGTCTGGCCGATGATCGGGTCGAGCGCCACGCCCTTGCGCACCGGGTATTCGTAGTTGGCCTGCGCGTAGAGCGCCTGGGCCGGTTCCGACACCAGGAACTCGAGCAGCTTGACCGCGTTGGCGCGCTGCGGCGCATTCCTGGCCACGGCCGCGCCGCTGATGTTGACGTGCGTGCCGCCGCTCCTGGCGTTGGCGAAGGTCGGGCGCACCACCTTGATGGCGTCGCCCCACTTGCGCGCGTCGGTGCCTTCCTTGGCGCTCTTCATCTGGCCGACGTAGTAGGAGTTGGCCAGGCCGACGTCGCAGATGCCGCCCAGGATGTCGCGCGCCACGTCGCGGTCGCCGCCGGTGGCCTTGCGCGCCAGGTTGGCCTTGACGCCGCGCAGCCACTGCTCGGCCTTGGCTTCGCCGTCGTGCGCGATCAGCGAGGCGACCAGCGCGGTGTTGTACGGGTGCTGGCCGGCGCGGATGCAGACCTTGCCCTTGTACTTCGGGTCGGCCAGGTCTTCGTAGCGGAAGCTCTTGATCGGCAGGCTCTTGTCGGCGTACAGCACGCGCGCGCGCATCGAGAGCGAGAACCACTGGCCGTCCGCGCCGCGCAGGTTGGCGGGAATGGCCGATTCGAGGGCGGCCGACTTCACAGGCTGCGTCACGCCGCCGTCCACCAGGTCCATGAGGTTGCCGATGTCCACCGTCATCAGCACGTCGGCCGGCGAGCGCACGCCTTCGGCCTTCACGCGTTCCAGCAGGCCGTCCTTCACGAACACGGTGTTGACCTTGATGTTGCTCTGCGCGCTGAAGGCCGAGATGAGCGGCTGGATCAGCGCCGGCTCGCGCGTCGTGTAGAGCGTGAGTTCGTCGGTCGCGGCTTGCGCGGGCAGGGCGGCAACGGCCAGCCAGGCGGCGCTGGCGCTGAACAGTGCGCGCGCGGCGCGGCCTCGGACGCTTTTGCGTTCGGTGAACATGAAGAAATCCTCCGGGAAGCGGCTGTGAAATATTCTGGAAACGTCGGCGCCTGTTGCCTCGGCAGCGGCGGCGATGAGAATAATTATCACTGGGCGTGCGAAGGCCGACGCCTTTGGACTTACAGGTCGAAGGCCTACTCCGCTTCCGGGCAGGTCGGGGTCAGCGCGCCGGCGGGAGCTCGAACACCAGGCAGGTGGTGGTTGCGTGCGCGTACAGCGTGCCGTCGGGGCCGTACAGGCGGGCCTCGGCGGTGGCCAGCTGCTTGCCGCAATGGATCACCTTGCCTTCGGCGCGCACGCGCTGAACCTTGGGCGTCAGGCCCTTCACGTAGTTCACGCCCAGCTCGGCGGTCGTGTAGCCGCGCCCGGGCGGCATCATGGTGTGCACCGAGCAGCCCAGGGCGGAGTCGAGCATGGTCGCGACCCAGCCGCCGTGGATGGTGCCCAGCGGATTCAGGTGCTGCGGCAGCGGCGTGCCCTGGAAGATGGCCACGCCGGCGCGCACTTCCACGATCGTGAAGTCCAGGGTCTTGGCGATGGCCGCGTACGGAATCTCGCCGGCCAGCATGGCCTGCATCACTTCGAGGCCGGTCTTGCCCGCGATCTGCTCGGGGCGGGCGAGGCCGGGGCCGGGGCCGGCGTCCAGGCGCTCGGTGATGCGGCGTTCTTCGGCGATCCAGCCTTCGAGCTGGTTGGGGTTCTGTGTCATGCCTGTGTTCCTTCTGGGGGCTTTGCGGAGCGGTGTTGATTGCATATGCAATAGTTGCACATACAATAATATCCCATGGACATCCCCACCAAGCCCCGCGGCTGCACCAGCTTCAAGGTGCGCCAGCTGTCGCGCCGCCTCTCGCAGCACTACGACGCCGAGGTTTCGCAAAGCGGCCTCAAGACCACGCAATACTCGCTGCTGTCGAACCTGGCCCGCATCGGCCCCTGCCGCCCGGTCGACCTGGCTGCCGAACTCAAGATGACCGCCTCCACGCTCAGCCGCAACCTGCAGCCGCTGATCGCCGCGGGTTTCGTGGCGCAGACCGCCGGTGCCGATGCGCGCAGCCGGCTGGTGCAGGTCACGCCAGAGGGCGAAGCCAAGCGGCGCGAGGCGCTGGGCCACTGGAAGACCGCGCAGCAGAAGCTCAATGCGCTGCTGGGCGTGGAGCGCGTGCTGGCGCTGCACCTGCTGATCGACGAGTCGATGGAACTGCTGGGCGCCGACGACGCACCCGACGCCGACGACTGATTCCCCCACCCACCGCTTTTTCCCCACCCATTTACATCACGCGCATGGCCGCGCGCTGCCCCCGTTTTTTTCTTCGTCCTCTACATCGCATTCCAACATCCGAGGTCCCATGTTCGCAACCCAAGTTTCCGCATGGCTGCAGCGCCGCGGCATCCACTACGGCTGGATCGTCGCCGCCATCACCTTCCTGACCATGCTGACCATGTCGGCCGCGCTGGGCCTGCCGGGGGCCATGCTCAAGCCGCTCGGCCAGGAATTCGGCTGGAGCACCGAGCAGATCTCGTCGGCGCTCGCGCTGCGCTTCGCGCTGTTCGGCCTGATGGGCCCGTTCGCTGCGGTGCTCATGGAGCGCTACGGCCTGCGCGCGGTCATCTGCACCGGCCTCGCGCTGGTCGGCCTGGGGATGGCGCTCGTCACCATGGCTTCGCAGCTGTGGCAGCTGTTCGTGCTGTGGAGCCTGATGCTGGGCCTGGGCACCGGCATGACAGCGCTGGTGCTCGGCGCGGTGGTGGCCAACCGCTGGTTCGTGGCGCGGCGCGGCCTCGTCATCGGCATGCTCACGGCCAGCTCGGCCACGGGACAGCTGGCGTTCCTGCCTTTCGCGGCCTGGATGATCGAGCACTGGGGCTGGCGCTCGGCCATCGTGCCGATCGTGATCGGCAGCATCCTCATCGGCCTGCTGGCGCTGTGCCTGATGCGCAACCGTCCGTCCGACATCGGCCTGCTGCCCTACGGTGAAAAGCCCGGCACGCAGCCGGCCGCGCCCGCCGCCGCCGCGCCCGCCATGAACTTCGCCACGCCGTTCCGCGTGCTGAAGGAAGTCTCGACCAACCGCACCTTCTGGATCCTGGCGGGCACCTTCTTCATCTGCGGCCTGAGCACCAACGGCCTCGTGCAGACGCACTTCATCTCGCTGTGCGGCGACAACGGCATGGGCGCCGTGCCCGCCGCGTCGGTGCTGGCGATGATGGGTGCCTTCGACTTCGTCGGCACCATCCTCTCGGGCTGGCTGTCGGACCGCTACGACAACCGCAAGCTGCTGTTCTGGTACTACGGCCTGCGCGGGCTCTCGCTGTTCTGGCTGCCGCATTCGGAGTTCACCATCTACGGCCTGGGCATCTTCGCGATGTTCTACGGCCTCGACTGGATCGCCACCGTGCCGCCCACCGTCAAGCTCGCGGGCGCCGCCTTCGGTCCCGCCAAGGTGGGGCTGGTGTTCGGCTGGGTCTTTGCCGCGCACCAGCTGGGCGCCGCCACGGCCGCCTACGGCGCCGGCTTCGCACGCACGCTGCTGCTGACCTACACGCCCGCGCTGTATGCAGCCGGCGCGGCCTGCCTGGTGGCCGCGTTGATCGTGATGATGATCCGCCGCCCGGCCGCCAAGGCCGGCACACCCGTGACGCCCGCCGCGGCACGCGCCTGACCCGAACCCATCGAGGCCCCGCCATGACCGCTCCCGGCAACACCGCCGAACTCGACCCGCGCACCCGCCGCCTGCTCGAGGCGCCCATCGTTCCCACGCTGCTGCGCCTGGCCGCGCCCAACGTGCTGGTGATGGTGGCGCAGGCCTCCGTCGGCCTGATCGAAACCTACTTCGTCGGCAAGCTCGGCACCGACGCGCTCGCGGGCATGGCGCTCGTGTTCCCCATCGTCATGCTGATGCAGATGACCTCCAGCGGCGCGATGGGCGGCGGCATCGCCTCGTCCATCGCCCGTGCGCTCGGCGCGCGCCGCCGCGCCGATGCCGATGCGCTGGTGTGGCACGCCATCGTCATCGCGCTGGGCTTCGGCCTGTGCTTCACGCTCGCGTTGATACTGGGCGGGCGCTGGCTCTACGGGGTCATGGGCGGCACGGGGCCGGCGCTCGAAGCCGCGCTCACTTACTCGCACTGGGTGTTCTCGGGCGCGGTGCTGGTGTGGCTGTTCAACTCGCTATCGGCCATCATCCGCGGCACCGGCAACATGTCGGTGCCGGCCAACGTGACGGTGGTGGGCGTGGTCTTCCTGATTCCGGCGTCGCCGCTGCTGATCTTCGGCATCGGCCCGCTGCCCGGCATGGGCATCGCCGGCGGCGCGATGGCGCTGCTGCTGTACTACCTGCTCGGCTCCATCGCGCTCATCGTCTACCTGCGTTCGCCGCGCAGCCTGCTGCGGCCCACGCTGGCCGCGCTCAAGCTGCGCTGGCTGCTGTTCCGCGACATTCTGCGCATCGGGCTGGTGGGTGCGGTGTCCACCGTGGCCACCAATCTTTCCATCGGCATCGCGACCGCGCTCACCGGGCATTTCGGCTCGGGCGCGCTGGCCGGCTACGGCACGGCCTCGCGGCTCGAGTACCTGCTGGTGCCGCTGGTGTTCGGCCTCGGCGCACCGCTGGTCGCGATGGTCGGCACCTGCATGGGGGCGGGCCAGCGCGAACGCGCGTTGCGCGCCACCTGGGCCGGCGCGGCGCTGGCCTTTGCGTTGACCGAGACCATCGGCCTCGCGGCGGCGCTGTTCCCGCGTCCGTGGCTGCTGCTGTTCGGCAATGACCCTGCAATGCTCGAGACCGGCGCGCACTACCTGCGCGTGGTGGGGCCGCTCTACGGCTTCTTCGGCGTCGGGCTGGTGCTGTATTTCGCATCGCAGGGCGCGGGCCGGCTGCTGTGGCCGGTGCTCGGCAACATCGCGCGGCTCGCGGTGGCCGGCACTGGCGGGTGGCTGGCGCTGCGCTGGGGCGGCGGGCTCACGGGCGTGTTCGCGGCGCAAGGCGTTGCGCTGGTGGTCTACGGCATCGTGATCGCATCGGCCATCGCGGGCGGTGCGTGGTTCGGCCGGGTGGGCTGGCCGCGCACCACCAGCGGCTTGCTGCGCCGCGTGGCGCAGGCTTGAAGCGAAGCCGCAATTTCTTCTGACGATTCTCTACACAAAGGCACATCATGCAGATCAAGGACTCGGTCGTCTTCATCACTGGCGCCAATCGCGGCCTCGGCCTCGCCTTTGCGAAGGCGGCGCTGGCCGCGGGCGCGCGCAAGGTCTACGGCGCGGCGCGCGACCCCAGCTCCGTCACGCTGCCCGGCGTGACGCCTGTGGCGCTCGACGTGACGCAGCCCGCGCAGATCGAGGCGGCCGTGCGCGCCTGCGGCGATGTATCGCTGCTGGTCAACAACGCGGGCATTTCGCGCGGCTCCAGCCTGCTGGGTTCGCCCGATGCAATGGCTGCGGCGCGCGCGGAATTCGAAACGAATTTCTTCGGTCCCTGGGCGATGACTCAGGCCTTTGCGCCGGTGCTCGCGGCCAACGGCGGCGGTGCCGTGGTCAACGTGCTGTCGGCCCTGAGCTGGACCACCTTCCCGAGCGTGGCGACCTACAGCGCCACCAAGTCGGCCGCATGGTCGCTGAGCAACGGCCTGCGCAACGAACTGGCGGGGCAGGGCACGCAGGTCACGAGCCTGCACGTGGCCTTCATGGACACCGACATGGCCGCGCACGTGCCTGGTTCCAAGGCCTCGCCCGACGACGTCGCGCGGCAGGCCCTGGAGGGCGTGGAGGCGGGCAAGGTCGAGGTGCTGGCCGACGCGGTCTCCCGGCAGCTCAAGCAGGGCCTGTCGAGCGATGCGCCGCCCTATGCGGCGGCGCCTGCCCGATAAGGGCTCGGGCCCTCAGTAGCGATACGGATTGTTCGGCCGGCGGTCGTACCGGTTGGGCACGCCGTCGCCGTCGTTGTCGCGGCGACCATGGCGGCGGTCGTCCCAGCGGCGGTCGCGGTAGTAGCGGTCATTGCCGTGGTAGTGCCGCGGGGCGTGGTAGTAGCGCGGCGGAGGCGGCGGTGCGTAGTAGCGCGGGCGCGGCGGCGGTGGCGGCACCACGTAGACCTGCGCCTGGATGAAGCTGCCGGCGGGCTGTGCCTGGGCCGGTGCGGTGAATGCGGCCAGCGACAACAAGGCTGCTGCACCGAATGCCAAAGTAAGCTTTTTCATCTCTGATCCCCACTTGTGTTTTCGAAGCCTCATCCTCGCGGCCCAGTGTGAAGTTCTTGTAAGGCTGGAGCGAAATCGGATGAAGAGCTGTAAGCCCGTGCGCGTAGGACGCAGCGCGAGCTGGACACAATTTTGAAGCAGATTTGCGCCGCGGATCACCTCCGCGGGCAGGCCTTCGGCCCCATGGCACGTAGGCCGGACGCTCAGCCGCGCGGCGCCGGCAGCATGCGGCGCAGCGCCTCGAAGAACAGGTCCGACTGTTCGCGTTCGCCCTGGATCTGTGCCGCCACGTGCGCGGCCAGCTTCGCATCGACCGGCGCCAGCGGGCGGCCAGTCGATTGCGCGATCACCTGGTGCAGGCAGGCGCGCTCGAGGTAGTAGAGATCGTCATAGGCGTGGGCGATGGTGCCTCCCGCCACGATCACGCCGTGGTTCGCCAGGAAGGCCACGTCCTTGCCCGACATGGCGCGGGCGATGCGCTCGCCCTCGGCATCGTCGAGCGCCAGGCCGTTGTATTCGGCGTCGATGGCGATGCGGTTCATGTAGCGCATCGCGTTCTGGCTCGAGGTCGGGTCGAGCGCGCGGTCGACCGTGATCGTGAGCGCCGTCGCGTAGGGCATGTGGCAATGCAGCACCACCGCATGGCCCGTGAGCCGGTGCACCGCGCCGTGGATGAACAGGGCGGTGGGCTCCACGCGGTGGCGGCCGGCGAGCACTTCGCCGTGCACGTCGATGAGCACGATGTCGTCCGGGCCGATCTCGCTCCAGTGCAGGCCGCGCGGGTTGATGAGGTAGCGGTCCTGCGCGCCCGGCAGCATCACGCTGAAGTGGTTGCAGACGCCCTCGGAAAGCCCGTGGTGCGCGGCGGCGCGAAGGGCCAGCGAGAGGTCTTCGCGCAGCTTGCGGACCGCGGGGCTGGCGTAATCGGAATCGGCGGACATCGTGGGGGTTTCTCCTGGTTCTTGTGGGTTGGCCGGGGGTCAGGCCTGGATCACTCCGGTCCAGGCCGCGATGAATTTCTTCGCGTCATCGCGCACCGCCGCGGCCTGCTTGCCCGGCTTGTAGAGCGCGGAGCCGATGCCGAAGCCGGCCGCGCCGCCCGCCCGCCATTCGGCCATGTTCATGGGCGTGATGCCGCCCACGGGCATCACCGGCGTGCCGGCCGGCAGCACCGCCAGCAGCGCCTTCACCACGGCGGGCGAGGCCAGCTCGGCCGGGAACAGCTTGAGCCCGGTGGCGCCGGCCGCCAGCGCGCCGAAGGCCTCGGTGGGCGTCATCACGCCCGGCAGGCAGACCATGCCGAACCGTGCGGCTTCGGCGATGACATCGGCGTTGTAGTTGGGCGAGACGATCAGCTCGCCGCCGGCCGCGTGCACGTCGCGCACCTGCTGGGCGCCGAGCACCGTGCCGGCGCCGACCAGCGCCTGCGGAAAGCGCTTGCGCATCAGCGCGATGCTCTCCAGCGGTTGCGGCGAGTTGAGCGGCACTTCGAGCAGCCGGAAGCCGGGCTCGACGATGGCGTCGCCGACGTTCGCCGCTTCCGCTGGCGTGAGGCCGCGCAATATCGCCACCAGGGGCAGCTCGCGCATCGCGGCGTTGAATTTTTCTAGGGGAGTGGTCATGCGGCTGCAGTTCTGTCGGTGTCGAGAAAGCCGGACAGCGCGTGCAGTCCGGCCCAGGTGGCTTCTGCGCCCAGCGTGCGCGTGGTGACGCCGGTGGCGCGCAGCGCGAGCGTGTAGCGCTGGGTGAGGGCGGGCGAGCCGATCAGCACCACTTCGCCGACCGCCTGCAACGACTGCGTGCGCAGCTCTTCGCCTATGAGCAGGCCCGAGAGGTAGCTTGCAAGCTCCTGCTTCGGCATGCGCTCGAACAGCGCCAGCGTGCGCGCGCCGAAGGCGTTGTGCAGCAGGCCGTGGCCGTTCTCCGAGCGGGTCACGCCTTCCAGGAAGGCGGCTTCGTCGAGCGGCGCAGCGGCGTCGAGCGTGCGGGCGAGGATCGAGTGCTGGCTCAGCAATGCATAGAACTCGCCCGTCATGTAGGTGCGAAAGCCCGTCACGCGGCCCTTCCTGACCGTGGCCCACTTGTTGTGGGTGCCGGGCAGCACGAAGACGCCGTCGTCCAGTCCGGTGATCGACATGGCGCCGAAGATCTGCACTTCCTCGCCGCGCATCACGTCGGGCACGCCGTCATGCTCGTCGCTCAGGCCGGGAACGATCGCAATGCGCTTGCCGGGAATGGCGTGGATGTCGATGATCTTGCGGCCCACTTCGACGCGCCCCGCGGGGCAGGCGCAGTAGGGCGCCTCGACCCAGCCCTGCTTGCTGCCGGCCATGCCGGAGATGAGGCAGCGGGTGCCTTCGGCTCGCATCCAGTCGCCGAACAGCGTCTCGAAGACTTCGGGAAATCCGCCTTCAGGCACGGTGAGGATGCCGCGCGCGTCGCTGCGTTCTTCCAGCACCTTGCCGTCGGTATCCAGCAAGGCGCCGCGCAGGGAGCTCGTGCCCCAGTCGATGGCTACCAGTCTCTTCATTTGTCCTTGTCTGTCTTGTCGTGTTTTTGTTCAGGGCGTGCACACAGGCCGCCGGGTACTCCCCGCAGCGAAATAAAGGAGGAGGGGCGAAGCCCCGGGGGACATTCGCGGAGCAAGGCACCCCGTCGGCGCGATCGCACCCCCGAACAGCAACCAGCCTGAATCCTAGTGGCTAGTGATTGTCGCGCGGCACGAAAGACCCGCGACGCCCACGCAGGAAAGCAAGGTCGGCCCCTTGGTCGGCCTGCAGTACCGTGTCGACATACAGCTTCCAGTACCCCGAATCCAGCGGTGCCTTGGGCGCAACCCATTTCTCGCGCCGCTTCGCCAGCTCTTCGTCGCTCACATGCAGATGCAGCCTGCGGTTCGGCACGTCGAGTTCGACGATGTCGCCGTCCTGCACCAACGCCAGCGGTCCGCCGGCCGCGGCCTCGGGAGCCGTGTGCAGCACCACCGTGCCGTAGGCCGTGCCGCTCATGCGTGCGTCGCTGATGCGGACCATGTCGGTGATGCCCTTGCGCAGCACCTTCGGCGGCAGCGGCATGTTGCCTGCCTCGGCCATGCCGGGGTAGCCCTTGGGGCCGCAGTTCTTCAGCACCATGACGCAGTGCTCGTCGATGTCCAGGCTCTCGTCGTCGATGCGCTTGTGCAGGTCTTCGGCGCTCTCGAACACCACCGCGCGGCCCTTGTGCACCAGCAGCTCCGGCGTGGCCGCGCTGGGCTTGATGATCGCGCCGTTGGGCGCGAGGTTGCCGCGCAGCACGCAGATGCCGGCCTTGTCCTTGAAGGGCTCGGCCTGGGTGCGGATGACCTGCGGGTTGAAGTTCTCGGCGTCCTTCACGTTCTCCCACAGGCTCTGGCCTGTGACGGTGAGAACATCCTTGTGCAGGTGGTCGGCGATTTCCTTGATCACCACCGGTAGGCCGCCCGCGTAGCAGAAGTCTTCCATCAGGTACTGGCCCGACGGCTGCAGGTTCACCAGGCAAGGCAGCTCGGCGGCAAGGCGGTCGAAGTCGTCGAGCGTGAGCTCGACACCCATGCGGCCCGCAATGGCCAGCAGATGGATCACGAAGTTGGTGGAGCCGCCGATGGCCGCGTTGACCTTGATCGCGTTCTCGATGGCCTCGCGCGTGAGGATCTTCGACATGTTCATGTCTTCATGCACCATGCCGACGATGCGCCGGCCCGCCTGCCGCGCGAGCACGTTGCGGCGGCCGTCCACGGCGGGGTAGGCCGCATTGCCCGGCAGGCCGATGCCCAGCGACTCGACCATGCTGGCCATGGTGCTCGCGGTGCCCATCGTCATGCAGTGGCCATGGCTGCGGTGCATGCAGCTCTCGGCCTCGAAGAACTCCTGCAGCTTGAGCGTGCCGGCGCGCACCTGTTCGCTCATCTGCCACACGCCGGTTCCCGAGCCGAGCTCCTGTCCGCGCCACTTGCCCGAAAGCATCGGGCCGCCCGACACGCCGATGGTCGGCAGGTCGACGCTGGCGGCGCCCATCATGAGCGCGGGCGTGGTCTTGTCGCAGCCCATGAGCAGCACCACGCCGTCGAGCGGGTTGCCGCGAATGCTTTCTTCCACGTCCATGCTCGCGAGGTTGCGATACAGCATGGCGGTGGGCCGCAGCAGCGTTTCGCCGAGCGACATCACCGGGAACTCGAGCGGGAAGCCGCCTGCTTCGTACACGCCGATCTTCACCTGCTCGGCGAGCGTGCGGAAGTGCGAGTTGCAGGGCGTGAGTTCGCTGAACGTGTTGCAGATGCCGATGACCGGACGACCGTCGAACTGGTCGTGCGGCACGCCCTTGCCTTTCATCCAGCTTCTGTAGATGAAGCCGTCGCGGTCGTTGCGGCCGAACCATTGCTGGCTGCGAAGTTCGCCGGGTTTCTTCTTGGGGATCGTGCTCATGGGGTTTGTCTCCGAGTACCGTTTTTGTGGTGACAAACCTCAGGGTTTGTCCTGCCGGGCTGCAGTTTCAATCATCATATGATAAGCGCGGAGAGCCTGCCAGAGCCTCTGTTTTTTGGATTGGCGGGATACCGGAATTCACATCGCTCATGATCAAGAACATCCACGGTCGAACGCTCGAGCTGCTCGGTGAAGCCGTGGTGTCGGGGCGTTACGCCATCGGTGCGTCGATCCCCGCGGAGCCCGTGCTGGGCGAGGAACTCGGTGTGAGCCGCACCGTGGTGCGCGAGGCCATCAAGTCGCTGGCGGCCAAGGGCTTGATCGTCACCGGCCCGAAGGTCGGCACGCGCGTGCTGCCCAAGGACAAGTGGAACTGGTTCGACCCCGACGTCATCACCTGGCAGGCGCGCGCCGGCCTCACGCCCGAGTTCCTGCGCGACCTGCAGGACCTGCGCCGCGTGGTCGAGCCCGCGGCCGTGCGGCTTGCCGCCGAACGTGCGAGCGCGAAAGACATCGAGGAGATCGAGGCCGCCTACGCGGGCATGAAAGAGGCCGTGGAGAACGGCGGCGAGTACGTCGCCTTCGACCTGCGCTTTCACAACGGGCTGCTTTCCGCCGCCGGCAACCGCATGCTCTCGCAGATGAGCAAGGTGCTCAACGCGCTGCTTCGCACCAGCTTCGAGATATCGACCACCAAGCCCGACGGTCCCGCGCTGTCGCTGCCCCTGCACCGCGCGGTGCTCGACGCCGTCATCGCGCACGACCCCGCGAAGGCCGAGCTGGCCATCATCCGCCTCATCGACGGCGCGCGGCAGGACATCGAGGACGTGCTCGGCTCGCGCCGCAGGCTGCCGCGCCTGAGCCGGCCGCCGCCCAGGCTCAAGGCCAGCTAGCAGCTTCGGCGCCGACCACGCGTTTTCCCGCAGTTCGCATCCGGTTCTTTCACCCCTGGCTCGCGCCCGAGCCGATTCCACCGAAGAAGAGAAGGAGACAACAAGCATGAAACTCGTCAAATCGCTGATCGCGCCGACGCTGGTCGCGTTGGGCCTCATAGCGGCGGGCAATGCCGCCGCCCAGGAGAAGCTCACCGTCTGGTGGGTCAAGGGCTTCTACAAGGCGGAGGACGACGCACTGTTCGCCGCCATCAAGAAGTTCGAGGAGAAGAACAAGAACGTCAAGATCGAGCTGTCGCAGTACCCGATCCAGGACATGATCCCCAAGACCGTGTCCGCGCTCGACTCGGGCAGCCCTCCCGACGTGGCCTACGCCGACGTGTACGACTTCCAGGTCACCGGCAAGTGGGCCTACGACGGCAAGCTGGAGGACATCAGCAGCGTGCTCACGCCCATGAAGGACCGCTTCGCGCCCAACACGCTGGAAACCACGTACCTCTACAACGACCAGACCAAGGCCAAGGCCTACTACGCGTTCCCGATCAAGCAGCAGACGATGCACATCGAGTACTGGCGCGACATGCTGGCCGAGGCCGGCTTCAAGGAGTCGGACATCCCGGCCACCTGGAAGGAGTACTGGTCGTTCTGGTGCGACAAGGTGCAGCCCGCCAGCCGCAAGGAAAGCGGCAAGCGCACCTTCGGCATCGGCCAGCCCATGGGCGTGGATTCGAGCGACGCCTTCTATTCGTTCCTGACCTTCATGGACGCCTACAACGTCAAGCTGGTCGACGACAACGGCAAGCTGCTGGTCGACGATCCGAAGGTGCGCACCGGCCTGATCGGCGCCATGACCGACTACACCGCGCCCTACACCAAGGGTTGCACGCCGCCTTCTTCCACCAGCTGGAAGGACCCGGACAACAACGTCGCGTTCCACAACAAGACGACCGTGATGACGCACAACGCGACCATCTCCATTGCAGCCAAGTGGCTCGACGACTCGACCAACGCCTCGCTCACGCCGGAGCAGCGCGAGGAAGCGCGCAAGAACTACACCGAGCGCATCCGCACGGCCGGCTTCCCGAGCAAGCCCGACGGCAGCAAGATGGTCTACCGCACCGCGGTGAAGACCGGCGTGGTGTTCAAGGACGCGAAGAACAAGGCGCGCGCCAAGGAGTTCGTCGCCTTCCTGATGCAGGAGGACAACCTCACGCCTTACGTCGAGGGCTCGCTGGGCCGCTGGTTCCCCGTGACCAAGGCCGCGCAGCAGCGTGACTTCTGGAAGGCCGACCCGCATCGCCTCTCGGTCTACAACCAGTACGCCGCCGGCACCGTGACCTTCGAATTCACCAAGAACTACAAGTTCACCGTGCTGAACAACGAGAACGTCTGGGCCAAGGCCATGAGCCGCGTCGTGACCGACAAGGTGCCGGTGGACAAGGCCGTGGACGAAATGATCGCCCGCATCAAGACGGTGGCGGGTCAGTAGGCCGCGCACGCACGGCACCCGTCAACACCAGCAGCTGCACACCATGAGCGCCACTGCCACCGCCGCCGCGCCGACCACACCGGCGCCTGTCGTCAATCCCGGAGCGCGGCATGCGCGCTGGCAGTTCTGGGGCGCGGTCATGGTCGTGCCCTACCTGCTGGTGTTCGTGGTGTTCGTGCTGTACCCGGTGGGCTACGGGCTCTGGCTCGCCCGCCATCCGCAAAGCTACGTGAAGCTGGTCGAAGACCCGATCTTCTTCCGCTCGGTGATCAACACGGCCATCTTCCTGGTCGTGGCGATCAACCTGAAGATGGTCGTGGCACTCGTGCTGTCGGGCTTCTTCGTCACTTCGCGCTGGTGGATCAAGATCGTCGCGGCGATCTTCATCCTGCCGTGGGCCATGCCCTCGATTCCCACCATCCTGTCGATCCGCTTCATGCTGAACCCGGAGTGGGGCGTGATCAACAGCACCATCTTCCGCCTGACCGGCGCCGACGGCCCCAACTGGCTCAACGATCCCTCGCTGGCGCTGGCCTTCGCGATGATCGTGCACATCTGGAAGTCGCTGCCGTTCTGGACGCTCATCCTCGTGGCCGGCCGCCTGGCCATTCCCACCGAGCAATATGAAGCGGCTTCGGTCGACGGCGCCTCGTCGTGGCAGAAATTCCGCTTCGTGAGCTGGCCCGCGCTCAAGACGCTCTACATCACCTCGCTCATCCTCTCGATGATCTGGACGCTGGGCGACTTCAACAGCGTGTACCTGCTCACCGGTGGCGGCCCCGCCGACCTGACGCACGTGCTCGCGACCCTGGGCATCCGCTACCTGCGGCTCGACCAGGTCGACCTGTCGATGGCATCCATCGTGGTGGCGCTGCCTCTGGTGCTGCCGCTCGTGTACTTCATGATGAAGAGGCTCTCGAAATGAAACGCTGGACCCCCAAGGCCATGGCGACCGAGGCCAAGCTGCTGCTCATCGGCATTCCGGTGCTGCTGTGGACGCTGATACCGGTCTACCACATGGTGCTGTTCGCGATCTCGTCGAAGGACTCCGCGACCTCGGGCCACCTGTGGCCCAAGAACCCGACGCTGGACAACTTCCGCATCGTGTTCCAGCAGAAGCATTTCTACCTCGACCACTTCTGGCTGCAGCTGTGGAACTCGCTGGTGATCGCGCTGTCGGTGGGCGCGCTCACGCTGTTCGTGGCCACCACCGCCGCCTTCGCCATCAGCAGGCTGCGGGTGCGCGGCGGCCGCACGGTGATGAACCTGGCGCTGTTCACGTACTTCATTCCGGCGGCCTTCCTGGCCGTGCCCATGTACAAGACCATGGGCAACTACGGGCTGCTGAACAGCCAGTGGGCGCTCATCCTGGCAATGGTGACCATCGCCTCGCCTTACTGCATCTGGGTGCTCAAGCAGGCGTCGGACAAGCTGCCCTATGAGCTCGACGAGGCCGCGCGCATGGACGGCGCCTCGCCGCTGCAGCTGTTCCGCCTGGTCTACCTGCCGCTGATGGTGCCGTCGCTGGTGGCGGTGGGCACCTATTCGCTGCTGCTGGCGTGGAACGAGTACCTCTACGCCTTCCTGCTGCTGTCCAACGACAAGAGCGTGACGCTGGCCGTGGCGCTCGGCAACTTCCTCTCGGCCGACGACTCGCCGTGGGAACTGCTCATGGCCACCGGCCTCATCTACGCGCTGCCGCCCGCGGCGATCTACTACACCTTCAAGCGCTACATGGTGGGCGGGCTTACCGCCGGCGCCGTCAAGAGCTGAACGAACGACTCAGGGACAACACGATGGCATCCGTTTCCTTTCGCAATATCCAGAAATCCTTCGGCAAGGTCCAGATCATCAAGGGCCTGGGCTTCGACATCACCGACGGCGAGTTCGTGGTGCTGGTCGGCCCCTCGGGCTGCGGCAAGTCGACCTTGCTGCGCATGCTCGCGGGCCTGGAAGACATCAGCGGCGGCGAGATCATGATCGACGGCCGCGTGGTCAACGACCTCGAGTCGAAGGACCGCGACATCGCCATGGTGTTCCAGAGCTACGCGCTGTATCCCCACATGACGGTGGGCGAGAACATGGGCTTCAGCCTGCGCCTGCGCAGCGCCGAGAAGTCGGTGACCGAAGAGCGCGTGGCGCGCGCCGCGAAGATCCTCAACCTCGACGCATTGCTCGGCCGCTATCCGCGCGAGCTCTCCGGCGGCCAGCGCCAGCGCGTGGCCATGGGCCGGGCCATCGTGCGCGACCCGAAGGTGTTCCTGTTCGACGAGCCGCTGTCCAACCTCGACGCCAAGCTGCGCGTGGCCATGCGCGCGGAGATCAAGGCGCTGCACCAGCGGCTGAAGACCACCACCGTCTACGTGACGCACGACCAGATCGAAGCCATGACCATGGCCGACCGCATCGTGGTGATGCATGACGGCATCGTCGAGCAGATCGGCACGCCGCTCGACCTGTACGACCGGCCCGACAACCTGTTCGTGGCCCAGTTCATCGGTTCTCCGTCGATGAACGTGATCGAGGGCACGGTGCGCCGCGCGGGCGGCGAGTGCTGGGTCGAGGCGCAGGGCGCGCGCTGGCCGGTGCCGGCCATCACATCGGCGCCCGATGGCCAGCCGGTGCACTACGGCGTGCGGCCCGGCGACATCACGCTCGGCGGCGGAGCGCAGTCGGTGGCGGCCAAGGTGATCGTGGTCGAACCCACGGGCGCGGAGACCGAACTGCTGGTGCAGGTCGGCGAGTCCCGCCTGGTGCTGGCGGTGCATGGCCGCGTCGATGCCCGGCCCGACGAGATCGTCAACCTGGCGATCGACACGCCGCGCGTGCACCTGTTCGACCGGCAGACCGGCCGCCGCATGGGCTGAGCGAGCGGCCCGGGTTCAGTCCGTGCGCAGCCTGAGCAGGGCGCGCACGAAGCCGTGGTCGGAGCGCGAGCGGTCGCGTCCCTCGTGCAGGTGGTCGTTGAAGTAGTCGACACGCCGCACGTCTCCCAGGCTGTGGCGGCTGGTGGCGACGAATTCCTCGCTCACCAGGATCTGGTCGAGCACCTCCGGATAGCCCTGGTGGATGTGCGAGTACGCCACGTCCTTCTTGAGCGCCGACTCGCCCTGCATCTCGTAGGCGTTGAACAGCGCCACGTCGCGCGCGGCCTTGTCGTAGGCCACTTCGGAGGTGGCCGCCACAAGCTGCGTGGTCACGCTGTGCGGGTTGTCGTTGAAGTCGCCCATCACCACGAGCGGCACGTTCGTGCCCTGCAGCAGGTCGATGACGATGCAGCGCAGGGCCGCGGCCTCCGCGCCGCGCATCAGCAGCGAGCGCAGCGACGCCATCACGCCCACCTTGCGGTCGTCGCGGTCCTCCAGGTGGTTGCCTTGGGCGTCCTGCAGGAACTTCGGGCGCTTGGACTTCAGGTGCACCGTGAGCACATGCACCTGCTGGCCGTGCTTCATGCGCACCGTGACCAGCAGGGGCGGGCGTTCGAAGCGCGTGTGCGCGCCCAGGCCCGGCACCTCGACGCCGAAGCCTGGCGGGAAGTCGACGAAGGAGCGGACCTCGTCCACCTTCAGCCGGGTCGCGATGCCCACGCGCGGCGTGCCCTGCGCCCCCGGCCTCGCGGGCGTGCCGGCGGGGCTGCCGGGCGGCGGCGTGTTCTCGGCGCCGGGCACAGACACGAAGTCGTAGCGCAGCCCGCTGCGGGCGATGGCGGCCTTCAGTGCCGCCTCGTCCCACACCTCCTGCACCGCCAGCACGTCGGCGTTGAGCGCCTGGAAGCGCTCGCCGGTCCAGTCGATCTTTCGCTCGTACTCACGCTCGTTGTAGGCGTCCTGGTTCTCGTAGTACGTCCGGTTCGGGTTCGCGAGATTGAGAAGGTTGCAGGTGGCGACGAAGAGGGTGGCGTAGTTGGGCGGGATGTATTGCATGGCGTAACGATTGTGGCCCGGGCAAGGGCGGTGCCGCACCACCAATGAAAAAGGGCACCGAAGTGCCCTTGCTCTGTTTCCGGACAGGCGTGCCGCCCGGATGCGTGTGCTTTCTCCAGCCTCAGCGGCCGAAGGAACGGCCACCGCCGCCACCGGAACGGCCGCCACCGCCGCCATAGCCACCACCGCCGCCACCCGAGCGGCCACCGCCGCCCGAACGGTTGCCGCCGTAGCCACCGCCGCCGCCACCCGGACGACCGCGTCCGCGGCCGCCACCCATGTGGTCGACGCTGGTGCGCAACGGATCCGGCTGGCCCGCGCCGCCTGCGACTGCTTCGGCACGCAGGTGCGCGACCTGGTTGGCTTGCGTCGGGCTGTGGCTGTTGCCGTGATGGCGCGGCTGGCGCTCGTCATGCGGCTGAGGGGCTTGCTGATGCTGATGCGGCGCATGGTGCGGTGCGCGTGCCGGACCTTGCGGGCCGCGGCCTTGCGGTGCGCGGGCACCCGGGCCGCGCGGGCCTTGGCCTTGTCCGCCGCCGTTGGCATTGCGGGCCTGGCCGCCGCCCTGGCCCTGGCCGCCGCCGCGGCGCTGACCGCCGCCATTGCCGCCGCCACCGCCGTTGCCGCCACCCTGGCCGGCCTTGTTCTCGCGGATGCGTTGCAGCATCTCGGTGCGGGCGGCCTTGGCGGCAGCCTGCATCACGTCGCGGCTCGGCGGACGGCCGGCGCCGCCCCAGATCGTCTGGCGGCCCATGGCGATGGGCTCGGCGCGCTCGCCTTCCTCGGGGCCGAAGCCCTCGACGATCTGAACGGGAATCGTCTGCTTGGTGAAGCGTTCGATTTCCTGCATGAAGCCTTCTTCGTCCAGGCACACGAAGCTAACTGCCTCGCCGCTCGAACCGGCGCGGCCGGTGCGGCCGATGCGGTGGACGTAGTCTTCGCTGACGTTCGGGATCTCGTAGTTCACCACGTGCGGCAGCTCGTCGATGTCGATGCCGCGGGCCGCGATGTCGGTGGCCACCAGCGCGCGGATGTCGCCGCTCTTGAAGCCGGCCAGCGCCTGCGTGCGGGCGCTCTGGCTCTTGTTGCCGTGCAGCGCCATCGCCTCGATGCCGTTCTTGGTGAGGAATTCGGCCACGCTGTTGGCGCCGAACTTGGTGCGCGTGAACACGAGCACCTGGCTCCACTTGTTCTCGTTGATGATGTGCGCGAGCAGCGCCTTCTTCTTGCCGCGGCCCACGGGGTGGATCACCTGGGTGATGCGCTGCACGGTGGTGTTGCGCGGCGTGACCTGGATGCTCTGCGGGTTCTTCAGCAGCGTGGCGGCCAGGTCGCGGATCTCGTCGCTGAAGGTGGCCGAGAAAAGCAGGCTCTGCTTTTCCTTGGGCACCAGGGCCAGGATCTTCTTCACGTCGTGGATGAAGCCCATGTCGAGCATGCGGTCGGCTTCGTCGAGGATCAGCATCTGGACCTGGCTCAGGTCGAGCATGCCCTGCTGCTGCAGGTCGAGCAGGCGGCCGGGGGTGGCCACGAGGATGTCAACGCCCTTCTTGAGCTTGCTGATCTGCGGGTTCATGCCGACGCCGCCGAAGATCACGGTCGAGTCGAGCTGCAGGTACTTGCCGTACGTGCGCACCGACTCTTCGACCTGGGCCGCGAGTTCGCGGGTGGGGGTCAGCACGAGGGCGCGGATGCCGACGCCGCCGAACTTGTTGGTGGCGCTGCGGCTCATGCTGAGCTTGTGCAGCATCGGCAGCGTGAAGGCGGCGGTCTTGCCGGTGCCGGTCTGTGCGCCGCCCAGCAGGTCATGACCTTCGAGCACCGCGGGGATGGCTTGCGCCTGGATGGGGGTGGGCGAGTCGTAGCCGTGCTCGTGCACAGCCTTCAAGATGGCGGGGGCCAGCTTCAGTTCGTCAAAATTCATTGGAAACAATAAGCGCCATACACGGCGCAGTGGCATCGGCCCGCTTGGCGTCTTGTTGACGCCGAGCCAGTCAAGGCAGATGAAGGTCAGGGGTGGGAGCCGGAAAGTCCGCCCTCGCGAAAGGGTTGTTGGATGGAGCTTTCTTCGTCCCCGGCAGAGAGCCGGTGTTGCGGGCAACTGGACCCGGCAACTGAGACTATTGTCGCATGAGTCGATAATCGGTGGTTTGCCGCGCCCGAACGTGCTTTTCTGGCGCCCGCGCTTTCCCCCGAATCTTTGTACCCAAGGTAACTACTCCCAGATGGCTCAATACGTCTATTCGATGAACCGTGTCAGCAAGACCGTGCCGCCCAAGCGGCAGCTCTTGAAAGACATTTCGCTGTCCTTTTTCCCCGGCGCCAAGATCGGCGTGCTCGGCCTGAACGGCTCGGGCAAGTCCACGCTGCTCAAGATCATGGCGGGTGTGGACAAGGAATTCGAGGGCGAGGCACTGCCCATGCCGGGCATGACGATCGGCTACCTGGAGCAGGAACCCAAGCTCGACCCCGAGCACACGGTGCGCGAATCGGTCGAGGAGTCCATGGGCGCGGTGTTCGCCGCCAAGGCGCGCCTGGAAGAGGTGTACATCGCCTACGGCGCCGAAGACGCCGACTTCGACGCGCTGGCGGCCGAGCAGGCCCAGCTCGAAGCCATCATCGCCACCGCCGGCACCGATTCCGAACACCAGCTCGAAATTGCCGCCGACGCCCTGCGCCTGCCGGCCTGGGACGCCAAGATCGGCGTGCTGTCGGGCGGTGAAAAGCGCCGCGTGGCGCTGTGCCGCCTGCTGCTGAGCAAGCCCGACATGCTGCTGCTCGACGAGCCGACCAACCACCTGGACGCCGAATCGGTGGAGTGGCTCGAAGTGTTCCTGCAGCGCTTCACGGGCACCGTGGTGGCCATCACCCACGATCGCTACTTCCTCGACAACGCGGCCGAGTGGATCCTGGAAATGGACCGCGGCCGCGGCATTCCCTGGAAGGGCAACTACAGCACCTGGCTCGAGCAGAAGGGCGAACGCCTGGCGCAGGAGCAGAAGAGCGAAGAAGCCCACGCCAAGGCGCTGAAGAAGGAACTGGAGTGGTCGCGCCAGAACCCGAAGGCGCGCCAGGCCAAGAGCAAGTCACGCCTCGCCCGCTTCGAAGAGCTGAGCGACATGGAATACCAGAAGCGCAACGAAACGCAGGAAATCTTCATTCCCGTGGCGGAGCGGCTGGGCCAGCAGGTGTTCGAGTTCCACAACGTGAGCAAGTCCTTCGGCGACCGCATGCTGATCGACAACCTGAGCTTCACCGTTCCGCCGGGCGCCATCGTCGGCATCATCGGCCCGAACGGCGCCGGCAAGTCGACGCTGTTCAAGCTGCTCGCGGGCAAGGAAAAGCCGGATTCGGGCGAGGTCGTCATCGGCCAGACCGTGAAGATGGCCTTCGTCGACCAGCACCGCGACGAGCTGGCCAACCAGAAGACCGTGTGGGAAGACATCTCGAACGGCCTGGACATCATCAACGTCGGCAAGTTCCAGATGGCCAGCCGCGCGTATGCGGGCCGCTTCAACTTCAACGGCGCCGACCAGCAGAAGAAGGTCGGCACGCTGTCGGGCGGTGAACGCGGCCGCCTGCACCTGGCCAAGACGCTGATCGCCGGCGGCAACGTGCTGCTGCTCGACGAACCGTCGAACGACCTGGACGTGGAAACCCTGCGCGCCCTCGAAGACGCGCTGCTCGAGTTCGCCGGCACGGTCATGGTGATCAGCCATGACCGCTGGTTCCTCGACCGCATCGCCACCCACATCCTGGCCGCCGAAGGCGACAGCCAGTGGACCTTCTTCGACGGCAACTACCAGGAGTACGAAGCCGACAAGAAGAAGCGCCTTGGCGAAGAAGGCGCCAAGCCCAAGCGCATGCGCTACAAAGCCCTGAAGTAAGGCTCAGGCGGCTTCGGCCGCTTCGGCAAGAGCGCGCGGTTCCGCAAGGGGCCGCGCGCTTTTTTCATCGTCCGCGGCAAACACATCGCGTGCGGCGAAGAGGCCGTTCAATGCCGCTGGAAAGCCCGCATACACGGCCATCTGCATGATGATCTCGACCACTTCGTCGCGCGTCACGCCGACGTTCAGGGCGGCCTGGATGTGCACCTTCAGTTGCGGCGCGGCATTGCCCATGGCGGTGAGCGCGGCCACCGTCGCGATCTCGCGGGCGCGAAGGTCGAGGCCAGGGCGCGAGTAGATGTCGCCGAACGGAAACTCGATCAGCAGGCGGCTGAAGTCGGGCGCGATGCCGGCCAGGCTCTCGACCACGTTGACGCCGCCTTCACCGTCGATCTCCTGGAGCTTGGCCAGGCCACGCGTGTAGCGCAGGTTGTCGTCGTGGCCCTGGTTCTGTGTGTTCGTCATTGCTCGTCTTTCCTTCCCGGGCTTTGCCCGATGGAGGAGGACGCCTCTTCGTCTTCTCGACCTTGCGGTAGTGGCCGATCTTGAGCGACAGCGCCTGCATGGATTGCTGCAGCGCCGCCACCCGGGCCTGAACTTCGGCAAGGTGCTGCTCGAGCATCTCGCGCCGCTCGCCGACGCTGGCGTCCCCCTGGCTTCGAAGCCTGACGAAGGCCTGCATGCCCTGGATGGACATGCCGGTCTCGCGCAGGCGCAACAGGAAATCCAGCAAGTCCATGTCGGCGCTCGCATACCGCCGCTGACCGCCCGGCGCACGCGGCACCGCGGCAATCAACCCGATGCGCTCGTAGTAGCGCAGCGTGTAGGCCGTGAGGCCGGTTCGCTTCGCGACTTCCGCAATGGTCAGGCTGGTTTCCATGGCGTTGATTCTCGAAATTAGAGTGCGCTCCAAGTCAAGCGCTTCGTTGAAGCCCGCGCGCAGGGCGGCGGTGTCGTTGATCTGAGAGGGCCACCAGCAGGCGCGACGGCCCGAAAGCGCCTTGCCGTCACCCGGCATTGTTCGTTGCGGCCGCCGCCGGTTCGGCTTCCGGCATGCCTCGCGCGAGCACGCGCTTGCGCACCGCGTAGATGTTGTTGCGCAGCGCGTAGAGCTCGTCGGCATACGACAGCGGCACGGCCACCTTGTTGACGGTGCGGTCGAGCTGGTCGAGGTCGTCCAGCAGCGCCTTCTTTTCGCCCTTGTGCGCATCGACCTTGGCCTCGATGTCGCGCAGCCGCGCATACCAGCGGAACACGCGGCGGCGCACTCGGAACTGGTAGAGCGGCGGCACCACGCGGCTCAGCGGCAGCATCAGCACCAGCAGGCCGCCGAGCACCAGCCACATCCGCTCGATCAGGTTGCTGGCCCAGAACGGCAGGTAGCGCTGCCAGGCCGGCGGCGTGCCGTTGATGGCGCGGTCGCCTTCGGGGCTCACCGGCAGCTCGCTGGTGCGCGTGTTGGGAAAGTCGCGCGCCCGGTTGAACCAGCCGGCGCCGCTGTGCAGTGTCTGCGCGGACTGCGCGAACAGCTGCCGCAGGGCGGGGTGTGTTTCGTCGCGCGACAGCAAAGAGGTGGTGGCGGCCAGCAGCGACACGTCGTGCGGCGGCAGGTCCTTCGACAGGTCGACCACGCCGCGCGGCAGCGTCACGGCCGACAGGAACGGGAAGCGGCGCGAATAGGCGTCGGCCTGGCCGAAGTCCATGAGCTTGATGTCGTCGGAGCGCAGCAGGTGCTGTACCTGCGGCGACTGCGGCGCCGACGACAGCACGATGGCGTCGAGCAGCCCCGCCTGCAGCGCCTCGGCGGCGGCGGCCTGCTCGAGGTTCGACAGCAGCAGGTCGCCGGGCCCGAGCTTGTTGGCCTTGAGCATGCGCTCCATGATGTCCGGCAGGCCGCTGCCCGGCAGGTCGACGTTTACGCGCAGGCCGCGCAGTTGCGTGAGCGATGTCAGCGTGCCGGTCTTGCGGTCGATCTTCTGTGCCGAATCGGCGCGGTAGAAGAGCCAGATCGGCTCGTAGAACAGGCTGCCGAGCGATGTCAGGCCGGCCTGCTCGTCCGCCACCGGGTCGGCGCTGCCGCCGCGCACGAAGCCCACGTCGGCGCCGCCGGTGCGCAGCAGCTGCAGGTTCTCGGTCGAGCCCGAGGTGGGCTTGAGCTCCACCTCGATGCCGGCGCGCTTGAGGGCTTCCGCATAGTGCTTGCCGAACTGCGCATAGGCGCTGCCCGTGGGGCCGGTGGCGAGCGTGACGTGCTTGGGCGGTTGCGGTTGCAGCCACCAGTAGGCGGCGACCAGCAGGCCGATCACGATGAACACGATCGGCCCCGCCGAGGCGATCAGGTCGCGGATCGACAGCAGGATGAGCTTCAAGGTCCGGGGGAACGCCATGGTGGTCTTCTCGTGAAGTGTCAGCCGCGCGTTGCTGCCATGTCCGCCGCGCAGGGAATGTGCAGCTCGCCCACCGTCACCGCGCGCGCCGCCTGCACCGCGCGCAGCGTGGCGATGGCGACCGCCTCGGCGGCCATGGTGCTGAGCACCGTCATGCCCGGTGCGTTGCCTTCCAGCGGCATGCGGCCGGTGGCCAGCGCGAACAGCGTGTCGCCGTCGCTCATGGTGTGCACAGGGTTGATGGAGCGCGCCAGCCCGTCGTGCGCGACCATGGCGAGCCGGTTGGCCTGCACCTTGGTCAGCACCGCGTCGGTGGCGATCACGCCGATGGTGGTGTTGGTGCCTGCCAGCAGCGGCTTGGGGCTGTCGCCGCGCAGCAGGGCGCGGCGGGTGTCGAGCAGCGACTTGCCGTCTTCGGTGCGCGCGCCGGCCACGGGCTGGCCGGTGTTGTGGTCGATCACGTCGCCCAGCGGATTCACCGCGATCAGCGCGCCCACCGTGACGCCGCCGACCTTGACCGACGCGGTGCCGATGCCGCCCTTCATCGCACGGTGCACGCCGAAGAGCTTGCCCACCAGCGCGCCGGAGCCTGCACCCACGTTGCCTTCGGCGGGCGGCGCCGTGCTCGCGGCCTCGCAGGCGGCATAGCCGGCCGCGGCGTCGGGGCGGATGCGCGCATCGCCCATCGGCAGGTCGAACAGCACGGCGGCGGGCACGATGGGCAGCGTGCCGAAGCGCACGTCCATGCCGATGCCGCGCTCTTCCATCCAGCGCATGGCGCCTTCGGCCGCGGCCAGGCCCCAGGCACTGCCGCCCGCGAGCATCACCGCATGCACCTGCTGCACCAGGTTGCCGGGCGCGAGCAGGTCGGTCTCGCGCGTGCCGGGGGCCGCGCCGCGCACGTCGACACCGCCCACCGCGCCGTCGCGCGCCATGATCACGGTGCAGCCGGTGGGGCGGCGAGTGTCGGAGAAATGGCCGACTTCGATGCCGGCGACGTCGGTGATGGAACCGGCGGAATGGGAAGAGGCGAAAGAGTTGGAAGAGGAGGCTGGCATGGCGGCCGATTATGAGACCGCACCCTCTACGATCAGCACCATGACAGTTGCAAGAAGTTTCTCCCCCGACGGCGGGAGCCGTCATGTCGTGGTGATCGGCGCGGGCGCGGTAGGCAGCGCCACCGCCATCGAGGCTCTGCGCGCGGGTTTGCGCGTGACGGTGGTGGAGCCCGGCGAGCCGGGCGGCCCGCATGCCACGAGCTACGGCAACGCCGGCTGGCTGTCGTCGCATTCGGTGGTGCCGCCCGCGTTGCCGGGGGCCTGGCGCAAGGTGCCCGGCTGGCTGGCCGACCCGCTCGGGCCGCTCGCCCTGCGCTGGCGCTACCTGCCTCGGGCCCTGCCATGGCTGCTGCGCTACCTGGCCTCGGGCTGGACCGAGGCGCGCGTGCAGCGCACCGCCGACGCACTGCGCACGCTGCTGGCCGACGCGCCCGCGCTGCACGCGCAACTGGCTGCCGAAGCGGGCGTGCCGCAGCTCATCGAGCGGCGCGGGCTGCTGCACGCCTACCGCTCGCGCGCGGAGTTCGACGGCGATGCCCTGGGCTGGCGCGTGCGCCGGCGCGTCGGCATCCAGTGGGAGGAATGGCCGGAGCACGAACTGCGCCGCCGCGAACCCGATCTCGATCCGCGCTACACCCTGGGCATCTTCGTGCCCGAGGCCGGCCACTGCCGCAACCCGGGCGCCTACGTGGCGGCCCTGGCGCAGCATGCGCTCGATGCGGGCGCCGAACGGGTCGCCGCCCGCGCAACGGGGTTTCGCATCGAGGGCGGCCGGCTGCGTGCCGTGCGCACCGAGGCCGGCGAAATCGCCTGCGACGGCGCCGCCATCTGCGCCGGTGCCCGCTCAGGCGCGCTGGCCGCGGCCGCTGGCTCCGCGGTGCCGCTGGAGTCGGAGCGCGGCTACCACGTGGTCGTCGAAGACGCCAAGGCGGGCCCGCGCACGCCGACCATGGTGGCCGACGGCAAGCTCATCGCGCACTGGATGGACGGCGGCCTGCGCGCGGCAGGGCAGGTCGAGATCGCGGGCCTTGAAGCGGAGCCCGACTGGCGCCGTGCCGAAATCCTGCATGAGCATCTGCAGTCGATGTTTCCGACGCTTGCACGGCCCGCGCCGGGCGCGCCTTCCGTGAAGCACTGGCTCGGGCATCGCCCGAGCCTGCCCGACGGGCTGCCCTGCATCGGCCCGTCAGGTGCCAGCACCGACATCGTGCTGGCCTTCGGGCATGGCCACGTGGGCCTGTGCGGCTCGGCGCGCACGGGGCGGCTGGCGGCGCAGTTGCTCGCTGGCGTTGCGGCGGAGATACCGCTGGCGCCCTTCGATCCGGGACGCTTCTAGTCCTGAAGCCGGCCGGCGAATCTCAGTTCGCCGGCGCTATCGAAAGCACCGTGAGCGCGCCGTCGACCTTGTCGGCCGTGAACTGCACCTTGTCGCCGGGCTTCACCTTGGTGAGCAGCGCGGGGTCGCTCACGCGGAAGACCATCGTCATGCCCGTCATCTCGAGGTTGGGAATGTCGCCGTGCTTCAGCGTGATCTTCTTCGCATCGGTGTCGATCTTGCGGACCTCGCCCTCGACGGAAGGCAATGCAGCCTGCGCGAAGGCGGCTGCGGCGAGCAGGGCGGCGGAGAGTGCGGTGAACAGTTTTTTCATGATGAGTTTGCTTTCTTCGGTAGGCGGTTGGTTCAGCGATAGCTTTGATAGACGCGCGTGCTGCCGTCGGCCAGCACCAGCAGCACGTCGTAGGGATCGCGCCGGTCGCCATAGGCCGGGCCGTCCATGCCGGGCGATCCGACCGGCATGCCGGGCACGGCGAGGCCGACGGCCTTGGGCTTTTCCTTGAGCAGCCGTTGCACCTCGCGCGCTGGCACGTGGCCTTCGATGGCGTAGCCGCCGACGAGGCCCGTGTGGCACGAGCCCAGCTTGGCGGGCATGCCCAGGCGGGTGCGCGCGGCGGTATTGCCTTCGTCGTGCACGCGCGTGGCGAAGCCGCTCTTGTCGAGGTGCTTGACCCAGTCCTGGCAGCAGCCGCAGTTCGGGTCTTTCCAGATCTCGACCATCGGCGCCGCGGCCATCGCGGTCGTGGCGGCAAACGGCACGGCAGTGGACGCCAATGCCAGCAGCAGCTTTCTTCTTTGCATGATTTCTCCTTCAGGATTTGCCGGCGGCGGGCAGCACGCGGACGCGGCCGGCCATGCCGAGTTCGTAGTGGTCCTTCACCAGGCAGGCGAAGTCGAAATCGCCGGCGCGGTTGAAGGTCCAGACCATGTCGCCGGTCTTGCCCGGGGGCACGTGCACCATCCACGGCTCGTCGTGCTCCATGCCCGGGAATTTCTTCATCATGGCCGCGTGCGCCTCGATCTCGGCGGTGGTCCCCAGCACCAGTTCGTGCAGGTCCTTGCCGCGGTTCTTCAGGCGCAGGCGGACGGTGTCGCCTTCTCGCACTTCGATGACGGAGGGCGTGAAGGTCATGTCGTCGGCCATCGCGATGTCGATGGTGCGCTTCACCGCGCCGGCCTTGCCCGCGATGCCCCAGGGCTTCTGTTCGGGTGCGGGCGTGGCGGCGCCTTGCGGCTTGGCGACGTGGGCCTCGTGGGCCTGCGCGGCGGTGGCGGCTGCCGCAAGCGCCAGGCAGGCGGCGATGGATGCGAGTGTCTTGTTCATGAGGTGGGTTCCAGGAAAAGAGATCAGTGGTCGTGCGCGCCGTGGCCCGAAGGCTTGCGCACGCTGGCGTCGGTCTTGTTGCCGCCGCCCTTGGAGGCAGGGGCGCTGCGCGTGGCCGGCGGCACGTTCGCCCCCGGTACTTCGCGCGCGACGGTGCCCGCCGGGTGCCTGAACCAGCCCGGGTCGCGGTAGTCGCCCGGCTTCTGGTCGCGCCGCACCTTCAGCAGCGTGAACATGCCGCCCATCTCGGCCGAGCCGAAGGGGCCGGTGCCGGTCATCATCGGCACGGTGTTGTCGGGAATGGGCATCTCCATCTCGCCCATGTCGGCCATGCCCTTGTCGCCCATCACCATATAGTCGGGCACGAGCTTGCGGATCTTCTCGGCCACGCCCTTCTGGTCGACACCGATCATGGTCGGCACCTCGTGGCCCATCGGGCCCATGGTGTGGTGCGCCTTGTGGCAGTGCAGCGCCCAGTCGCCTTCCTCGTCGGCAATGAACTCCATTTGCCGCATCTGGCCCACCGCCACGTCGACCGACACCTCCGGCCATCGCGCGGTGCGCGGCACCGGGCCGCCGTCGGTGCCCGTCACCTCGAACTCGTGGCCGTGGATGTGGATGGGGTGGTTGGTCATCGTGAGGTTGCCCACGCGGATGCGCACACGGTCGCCGCGGCGCACGTTCAGCGTGTCGATGGCTGGGAACACGCGGCTGTTGAAGCTCCAGATGTTGAAGTCGGTCATGGTGTTGACCTTGGGCGTGGCGCTGCCGGGCTCCACGTCGAAGCTGCCGAGCAGGAAGCAGAAGTCGCGCTGCACCGGCTCGATCAGCGGATGGCTGCGGGCCTCGCGCGGATGCGTGACCCAGAAACCCATCATTCCCATCGCCATCTGCACCATCTCGTCGGCGTGCGGGTGGTACATGAAGGTGCCGGGCCGGCGCGCGGTGAACTCGTAGACGAAGGTCTTGCCCGGCGGGATGTGCGGCTGCGTGATGCCGCCCACGCCGTCCATGCCGTTGGGCAGGCGCTGGCCGTGCCAGTGCACGGTGGTGTGCTCGGGCAGCCGGTTGGTCACGAAGATGCGCACGCGGTCGCCCTCGACCACCTCGATGGTCGGGCCGGGCGACTGGCCGTTGTAGCCCCACATGTTGACCTTGAAGCCGGGCGCCATCTCGCGCACCACGGGTTCGGCGACGAGGTGGAATTCCTTGACACCGGCGTTCATGCGCCACGGCAGCGTCCAGCCGTTGAGCGTGACGACAGGGTTGTAGTGCCGGCCGTTGGGCGGCTCTAGCGGCGGCGCGGTGGCGGTCGAGCCTTGCGACACCGGCTCGGGCAATGCGGCCATGCCCACGCGGCTCACGGTGGTGGCGGCAACGGCCGTGGCCGCGCCCGCGAAGAAGTTGCGACGGTTCATGTCAGTGGCCTCCCGCCGCTGGCGTCTCGCTGGACGCGGCGGTCTGCAGCGCGGTCATGCCGCCGGGCGAACTGCCGGTGAGCACCAGTTGCAGGTCGGTGTCCGCCAGCCAGAAGTCGCGCTGCGCCTCCATGCCCGCGTTCACCGCGAGCACGCTGGCGCGGGTTTCGCCGAGCAGCTCCCACACGCTCGCGAGCATGCCGTTGTAGCGCAGCACCATTTCCTCGTTGACCTGCTTGCGCAGCGGCAGCACCTCGTCGCGGTAGCGGCGGGCGATGGCATAGGCGGTGTTCCAGCCCCGCCATGCCTCGCGCGCCTCGCTCGCGGCCAGCACGCCCACGTCGCGCACGCGGGCGGCCGACTGCAGATACAGCGCCTCGGCGCGGCCGTTGCGCGCCTGGCCCCAGTCGAAGACCGGAACCGGCAGGTCGAGCTCGAAGCCGCGCTTGGTGCTGCGCGAGCGGTCCGCGCCGTTGTCGAACTTCGTGTTGCGCACCACGCCCAGCTCCATCGCGTTGATCACGCTGGTGGCGTGCGTGAGGCCGAGCGAGCCGGCCACCGCCGCGTTCTGCGCCGTGGCCGAGCGCACGTCGAGCCGGTCGCGCAGCGCCAGCGCCTGCACGTCGCCGAGTTCGGGCGCCGCATCGGGCAGCGGCGGCAGGCGGTCGGGCAGGGTGTAGGCGGTGTCGCCGCCGCTCAGGCCGAGCAGCCGGGTGAGCTGTTCGCGCGAGGCGACGGCCGACTGTTCCGCGCGAGCGAGCTGCGCCGAGGCGTCGGCCAGCAGGAGCTGTTCGCGCGTGCGCTGCAGAGCGCTCCAGTTGCCGGCCCTGGCCATGCGGTGCGCGAGTTCGGCACCGGCTTCGGTGGCCTCCTTCGCGTCGCGCAGGTAGGCCACGCTCTGCTGCGCGGCCACCGCGCGCACCCAGGCGCGGCGGGTGTCGGCGGCCAGCACCAGCACGCTCTGCGCGGCCTGCAGCTTGGCCGACTCATGCCGCTGGCCGGCCCAGCGCGCCTGCCACGGCAGCGTGAGCAGGCCCACCACGTTGAAGCTCAGCATGCGCTCGAACTCGCGCTCGCTGCCTTCGCGCAGGCGGCTGAAGGCGAGCACCGGGTTCGGCAGGCTCGCGGCCTGCACGCGGTCGGCGTCGCTCAGTTGCAGCGTGGCGAAGGCGTCCTGCACGCGCGGGCTGTTGACCAGCGCGATGCGCACGGCCGATTCGGCATCCAGCGGCCGTGCGAGCAGTTCGCCGATGCGCTTGCGCGAGGCCTCGTCGGGCGCACGCTGGGCCGCGGCGCCGGCCACGAGCGGATTGCCGGCCGTCAGCGCCTGCACGTCGGCGCTGCCGCCGTCGGACGAGAGGCTGGCGCAGCCGGCCAGCACCAGCGCCGCGGCCAGCGCGGCCGCGGTGCGGACGAATGAAACGGAAGAAGGGGAATCGCGGCCGGCAGGCGGCCGGCCAATATTGGGGTTCACGCTCGATCTCCATGAGCAATACGACGGACGCCGCGAGCCGGGACAGGCTCACTGCGGACGGACTACGGGCAGGGAGATCAGGAAATGGGCGGCTTCAGGCCCGGGGCGGGCTCCGCGCTGGCGAAGCGGGTCGCGTGTGCGGCAGGCGGCGCCTGGGGCGCGCTGTGCACGATGTCGACGAGGGGCATGCCGCCGAGTGCCACCGTGTGGCAGACCTGGCAGGCGGTGCAGGTGCCGCAGCCCTGGTGGCCGGCGTCGTCGTTGTCGCTGCCGTTGTGCTGCGAGCCGGCGTGGTGGTCGGCCATGGACATGGCCATGTGGTCCATGCCGTCGCCGGCTTCCGCCGCCTCCATTGCCTCATGGCAATGGGCTTGGGTGGCCGCCGTTGCCATCGAGGCCGCCGGCAGCGAGTGCCGCACCATCTCCACCGCCATGGCGTCGCCGAGCCAGCCGCGAATGGGCAGCAGGGCGATCATCAAGGCGAGCAGCAGGGTGCGCATGGGGCGGGATGATAAACCGGCGACTTATGCCACCAGCTGGCCACGGGCCTTGTCGGCCCACACCTTCAGGTTGTCGAGCAGGTCCTTCTGGCTGAAGGAGCAGCTTTCCTCGCTGAAGAGCGCGCTCGACTCGAGCCGGTCCAGCAGGTTCAGCAGCACCTCGCCGTAGCGCGGCGGCAGTGCGGCAAGCAGCTCGGCACTGCCGCGTGCCTCGTCGGACAGGGCGGTGACCGGGCCGCCACCGCTGCCGCCGAGCGCCGCGATGCGCGCGGCCAGGGCGTCGAGCTGGGCCGTGGCGATTTCGCGGCTCATGGCGCGGCCTTTCCGGGCGGCGGCAGCGCCAGGCCGCGTTCGCGCATCAGGTCGCGCAGCATGTCGGGGTAGTCGGTGATGATGCCGTCGGCACCCCAGTCCATCAGGCGCTGCATGTCGGCGCGCTGGTTCACGGTCCAGGGCAGCACGGTCATGCCGAGCTTCTGCGCCTCCTTGATGACCGCGGGCGACAGGTCGGCGTAGGCCGGCGACCAGATCACCGGGCCGGTCCCGTTGGCCGACGCGGCCTTGACCATCTGCGGCACCGAGGCGAAGTTCGAAAGTGCCAGGCCGGCGGTCCAGCGGGGGTCCTGCAGCGTGCGCGGCGTGGTGAGATAGGCGCGCGGCAGCTGCGGCGCGAGCTGGCCGACCAGCGCCAGCGTGCGCCAGTCGAAGCTCTGCACGGTCACCCGGCCGGCCATCTTCGCCTTGTCGATCTCGGCCAGCAGCGCGCGCACCATCGGCTCGGGCGCCGCCGTTTCGCCGGGCTTGTTCGGATCGATCTTGGTTTCGATGTTGAAGCGCACCGTGGCCGCATTGGCGCCGCGCGCCTGCACCCGCTCGAACAGCGAGGCCAGCGTCGGAATGCGTTCGCCGTCGCGCGGCTGCTGCAGCGCGAACTGCTTGCCGTAGTTGCTCGACGGGTTCAGCCGGCCCACGTCGTAGGTCTGCAGCTGCGCCAGCGTGAGCGAGCGGATCGCTGCGCCGCTCCTGGGCGCCAGCCAGGCGCCGCTGGCGTCGCGGGTGTGGTCGGGGTTGAGCGAGGTGTCGTGCGAGATCACGACGACGCCGTCGGCCGTGAGCCCGATGTCGAGTTCGAGCGTGGTCACGCCCAGGTCGATGGCGTTGTCGAACGCGGCCAGCGTGTTCTCGGGCGCCAGGCCCCGGCCGCCGCGATGGGCCTCGAGGTCGAAATGCTGCTTGGCCGTGGGCAAGATGGCTGCGCAGCCGGCGGCGAGCAGCGCGGTGGCGGCGAGGAGGGTGAATTTCATCTTCATTTGAGTTGCACCTTGATGCCGTTGTCCGACACGGTGATGTCGCCGATCTCGTAGGTCTTGCGCCCGACCGTCAGCTCGTCGGCCGTGAAGCTGCGCAGCACCTGGCCTTGCAGCAGTTCCTGCGCGACCACCGCGCCGATCTTCTGCAGCCGCTCGGCGTCGCGTCCCTCGACGCCCTGCAGCTCGAGCCGCTCGGCCTTGGGCTGGTCGAGCCGCAGCGCGCGCGTGGCGGCGTCGTACTTCAGCGCGCTGCTGACCGACACCACGCCCTGCACCGGCGATGCGGCCAGCAGGGGGCTCGCGATGGTCAGCGTGGCGGTGATGGCCGCGCGGTTGTTGCGTGCGTCCAGGCCCAGTTGCGGATCGCGCAGGCCGACCATGAAGATCTCCGCGTAGCGCTCGGCCACCGGAAAGCGCCTGGCGATCTGCGCCTGCAGCTCGTCGCGTGTGGCGGTGTATTCGCTGGTGAAGAAGTTGAAGCCGGCCAGCGCCGCGAAGGGCGCCTGCAGGGCCGCGGCGCCCAGCAGCGCGCGCAGCATCCGGCGGCGCGCGGACAGGGTCGGGAACGACGGGGAGGGTGGGAAGCGGAATGTCATACGGTTCGTCATGCGGCTCGCGAGCTTGCCACAGCCTGGGCGGGCCCGGGTGCTGTGCCGGGAGGGTTCAGCGCTCGATCATCTCCTGCACCTTGGCCACCAGCGCGGCCACGTCGAAGGGCTTGGTGATCACTTCCATGCCGTATTCGAGCAGGCCGTTGCCCACGGCCGCATTCTCCGCGTAGCCGGTGATGAACAGCACCTTCAGCCCGGGGCGGGTCACGCGGCCCGCGTCGGCCACCTGGCGGCCGTTCAGCCCGCCGGGCAGGCCCACGTCGGTCAGCAGCAGGTCGATGCCCTCGTCCGACTGCAGCATCCTCAGCGCGGCGGCGCCGTCGGCCACCGAGACCACGCGGTAGCCGGCGTCTTCCAGCTCCTCGGCCACGATGGCGCGGATGGTGGCCTCGTCCTCCACCACCAGCACCACCTCGCCTTCGCCGCGGTGATCGGCCGCCGGCTGCGGCAGCGGCAGGTCGGCCTCGGCCTCGCCGACGAAGCGCGGCAGGTACAGGCACATGGTCGTGCCCGCGCCGGGCTCGGAATAGATGCGCACCTGCCCGCCCGACTGCCGCACGAATCCGTACACCATCGACAGGCCCAGCCCGGTGCCCTGGCCCATGGGCTTGGTTGTGAAGAAAGGGTCGAAGGCGCGCGCCGCCACCTCGCTGGTCATGCCAGTGCCGGTGTCGCTGACGCACACCGAGATGTACTGCCCCGGCGGCAGCTCCCGCTCGGCCGCGCTGCGGTCGTCCAGCCACTTGTTGGCCGTCTCGATGGTCAGGCGCCCGCCGTGCGGCGACATGGCGTCGCGCGCGTTGATGCAGAGGTTGAGCACCGCGTTCTCCAGCTGCGAGGCGTCGACCCGCGTCAGCCACAGCCCGCCCGCGCCCACCACCTCGACCACCACCGAGGGGCCCACGGTGCGGCGCACCATCTCCTCGATGCCCGCGACCAGCCGGTTCACGTCGGTCGGCTTGGGGTCCAGCGTCTGGCGGCGCGAGAAGGCCAGCAGCCGCTGCGTGAGCGAGGCGGCCCTGCGCACCGCGTCCTGCGCCATGCCGATGTAGCGGCCGGCGTTGTCGAACTTCTGCAGCTGCAGCCGCTTTTCCAGCACCTGCAGGCTGGTGCTCATGCCTCCCAGCAGGTTGTTGAAGTCGTGCGCGATGCCGCCGGTGAGCTGGCCGATGGCCTCCATCTTCTGCGCCTGGCGGAACCGGGCCTCGACCTCCATCAGCTCCTGCGTGCGTTGCGCCACCTTCAGCTCCAGCGACTCGTTGGCCTCGCGCAGCGCGGCCTCGCTGCGCACGCGTTCCGCGGCGGTGCGCGTACGCGCGGAAATCTCGCGCATGAAGGCGCCTTCCTCGGGCGTCCATTCGCGCACGTGCAGGTGATTGACGAACAGCAGCGCCACCAGGCGACCCTGCTCCACCACCGGCACGTTCATGAAGGCGCGGGCGTGCCGTGCTTCCAGCGCGCCGGCGGTGGCGGCCGTGCGCGGGTCCAGCCGCACGTCGGGCACGGCCACGAACTCGTCGTTGCGCAGGCTGTCGACGAACGAGCCGTAGTCGCCCAGGTTCAGCGCGCCGACCAGCGAGTCGCAGTCGGGCGAGTGCCAGTCGCGTTCCACCCGCAGTTCGCCGGTGTCGTGGTCGACGCTGCCGTAGCCCGCGCGGCTCACGCCGAGCGTGGCGGCCAGCATTTCCGCCGCCGCCAGGCCCACGTCGGCCGCGCTGCGCAGGCCCCGCAGCTTGTCGGTGAAGTCGGCGAGCGCCGCGCGCCGGGCCTCCGCGGCCATGCGCGCGGTGACGTCCACGCCCTCCACGAAAATGCCCGACACCGCGCCCGACGCATCGCGGATCGGCTGGAACACGAAGTCCACATAGCACTCGCGCACCGGCCCGTTCGCCTCCACCTGCACGTCGTAGCGCGAGCCGTGCGCGGTGAAGGCCTCGCCGTCGCGGTACACCTTGTCGAGCAGCGCCACGTAGCCCTGGGCCGCCGCGTCGGGCAGCGCCTCGGCCACCGGCAGGCCGACCACCGGCCGGTTGCCGACCAGCCGCAGGTAGCCCGGGTTGGCCAGCACGATGCGGTGCTGCGGCCCCTCCAGCATGGCCATGAAGCTGGGGGCCTGCTCGAACAGCTGCGCGAAGCGCGCGCGGTCGTCCTGCAGCCGGCGCTCGGCCTGCACCTTGGCGGTGGTGTCGATCACCAGCGCCCACACGCCCACAGGGTTGCCGTGGTCGTCCAGCAGCGGCGAATAGTTCAGGTTCATCCACACCTGCTCGGCCACGCCGCGGCGGTTCAGCACCAGCTCCTGGTCCTGGAAGCTCAGGGTCCGCCCGGACAGGCCGACCTTCAGCACATGGTCGTTGAAGGCCGCCGCCTCCGACCAGGCCTCGCGCACGCGCATGCCCAGCACCTGGGGATGCCGGATGCCCGAGAACGCGGCGTAGGCGTCGTTGTAGATCAGCACGCCGTGCTCGCCCCACAGCGTGGCGATGGCCACGTCCGACCTGAGCATGATGGACACCGCGCTGCGCATGTGGCCGGGCCAGGTCTCCAGCGGGCCGAGCCCGGTGGCGGCCCAGTCGAAGCCGGCGATCAGGCCGGCGAGTTCGCCGCCGCCCGCCAGGAAGGGATATGCCGTTGTCGATGTGCCGTTGAGCATGCGCGCTGCTTTCTACCGCCTGGGGCCGTTCGCCCGTTGTCACCCGTTTTGCCGCCAGCCCGGGAAGCTAGCAGAAGTCGGGCGGGGTATCGGTCGGACAAATCCGCCATGGCGCGGCGGCGCGCAGCCAGACAGGGCGCCGCGCGGCGCCGGTCGAAAGGCTATTCGGCGAGCGGCGGCACGGCCAGCTCGAAGCGGGCGAACGCGCGCTCGCCCTTGTGGACCACGCTGTGCAGCGAGAAGCCGAAGCCTTCGTACAGCGCACGCAGCGGCGCACGGTCGGCCACGCAGTCCAGCCGCAGCCAGGGCCGGCCGAGTCGGCGCGCATGCTCGCGCGCAAAGCCCAGCAGTGCGACCGGCACGCCTTGCCCGGCCCACGCCCTGCGCACCGCCAGCTTGTGCACGAACACTGAACTCCCGCTTTCGATCTCGGGCCAGAAGTGCGGGTCTTCGAGGTCGAGCCGGACGACGCCGGCCACCTCACCGTTGTTGCGTGCGATGAAGTAGCCGCCGGCCTCGGTGTCGCGCCGGATGCGCTCGGGGGCGATGTCGCTGGCCGTCCACAGCGGACGGCCTTCGGCGGCGATCCACTGCGCGGCTTCATTCAATACGGCCGCGACGGTGGCGGCTTCCTCGGGGCGGGCTTGCTCGATCTGCATGGAGCCTGAGCTTAGCGGCTCAGGCATGGCGCACCACCTCGAAGCCTTCGTCCGGCGAGGGCGGGACGAAGTGGCTGCTGATCAGCTCGAACTGGGCGTCCGAAGTCTCGAAGGCGTGCGTGCCCGACGCGTTGCGCGCCCGCAGCCGCTGCTTGCAGACCTCATCGGGCACGTCCAGAAAATGCAGCTTGTGCGCTGCGCCGGCCTTCTCGAAGATGCCGCGCGCCCAGGCCCGGTTGGCGACAGTGTTCGCGGGAAAGTCGAGCACCACCGACACGCCGGCCGCAAGCAGTGCCGCCACGTGGTCGGCCATCGCCGCCTTCAGCCGGCCGGATGCGCGCACGTAGTCGGGCAGCTCGCGGATCTCGCCCGGGTACAGCGTGGCGAGCCAGGCGTCTTCGCTGATGAGCATGGTGTTTGGCTCGGCCGCGAGGCGCTGGGTGAGGGTCGACTTGCCCGCGGCGATCTTGCCGCAGACCATGTGAAGCACGGTACGAACTACGGGGCGGGTGGGGTTCGATGACATCGTTCGATCTCCTGTCGTGGTCTTGAAGAAAACCCCAGGAGACAAAAAACCCGCCTCGTAGGGCGGGTTGCATGGCGTGAAGTCTGTAGAGGAACCGCGCGCTAACCCACCATCTTTGGAATGGTGCGAATAATCGACGCGATGTGCAGGCAGGCCATGGGCGGAGGATAGCCCATGCCGCGCGGCGCCCCTCGATCAGTCAGTCGTGCAGCGACGACAGGAACTGCTTCAGCTCGGCCGTCTGCGGGTTGCCGAACAGCTCCGCCGGCGGTCCCATCTCGTGCACGCGGCCCTGGTGCATGAAGATCACGCGGTCGCTGACCTTGCGCGCGAAGCTCATCTCGTGCGTGACCATCAGCAGCGTCATGCCCTCGTCGGCCAGCGACTCCACCACGCGCAGCACTTCGCCCACCAATTCGGGGTCGAGCGCCGATGTGATCTCGTCGCACAGCAGCACCGCCGGCTCCATCGCCAGCGCGCGGGCAATCGCCACGCGCTGCTGCTGGCCGCCGGAGAGCTGGTCGGGCATGGCGTCGAACTTCTCGGCCAGGCCGACGCGCGTGAGCAGCTTGCGCGCCTGCGAGGCGGCTTCAAGGCCGGCGCGCTTCTTCACCAGCGTGGGCGCGAGCATCACGTTCTTGCCGACCGTGAGATGCGGGAACAGGTTGAAGCTCTGGAAGATCATGCCCACGCGCTGGCGCAGCTCGCGCATGGCCATGGCGCTTTCATGCAGCAGCGGCTTGCCGTCGACGGTGAGCGAGCCTTCCTGGAATACCTCGAGCCCGTTGATGCAGCGCAGCAGCGTGCTCTTGCCCGAACCGCTCTTGCCGATGATGGCGATCACCTCGCCGCGCTTGACTTCCAGGTCGATGCCCTTGAGCACCTCGTTGGTGCCGTAGGACTTGCGCAGCGCGGTGATGCGCACGATGGGCGCACCCACCGAGGTGGCGGGCTGTTGTTGCGATTCGTCAAGCACGGCGGCCATGGGTTTTCCTCTCGAGGGTCTTGGCGTACAGGCTCACGGGAAAGCACAGTACGAAATAAAGCAGGGCCACGCAGCTGAACACCACGAAGGGCTTGAAGGTGGCGTTCGAAATCATGCTGCCGGCCTTGGTGAGTTCGACGAAGCCGATCACCGAGGCCAGCGCCGTGCCCTTGATGACCTGCACCAGGAAGCCGACCGTCGGCGCGATGGCGATCTTCACGGCCTGCGGAAGAATGACGTGGCGCATCTGCTCGCCGAAGCTCAGCGCCAGGCTGCCCGAGGCTTCCCATTGCCCCTTGGGAATCGAGGCCACGCAGCCGCGCCAGATCTCGGCGAGGAAGGCGCTGGTGTACAGCGTGAGCGCCACGCTGGCGGCCGTCCATGCCGACACGTCGATGCCGAACAGCGCAATGCCGAAGTACGCCAGGAACAGCTGCATCAGCAGCGGCGTGCCCTGGAAGAGCTGCACGTACAGGCCCACGGCCTTGTTCGCGAACCTGCCGCCGCGCAGCCGCAGGAACAGCAGCAGCGCCCCCACGATGCCGCCGCCGATGAAGGCGATGAGCGACAGCACGACGGTCCAGCGCAACGCCATCAGCAGGTTGCGCAGGATGTCCCAGAGAGAAAAATCGACCATGGTGAAAGGGCCCGTGTTCGGTCAGCGGCCGAAGAAGAACTTCGGCCCCGCCCAGTCGAGCAGCCGGCGCAACGCGACCGACAGCGCGAGATAGATGAGCGTGGCGACGATGAAGGCTTCGAAGGCGCGGAAGTTGCGGCTCTGGATGAGGTTGGCCGCGTAGCTCAGCTCCTCGGTGGAGATCTGCCCGCAAACGGCGGAGCCCAGCATCACGATGACGATCTGGCTCACCATCGCGGGCCATACCTTCTTCAGCGCCGGCGGCAGCACCACCCGCAGGAACACCTGCGACTTGCTCAGCGCCAGGCTCACCGCGGCTTCGATCTGCCCCTTGGGCGTGGCCTCGATGCCGGCGCGGATGATCTCGGTGGAATAGGCGCCGAGGTTCATCACCATCGCGATCACCGAAGCCACCTCCGGCGAGAGCTTGACGCCCGCCGCCGGCAGCCCGAAGAAGATGAAGAACAGCTGCACGATGAAGGGCGTGTTGCGGATCAGCTCCACATACGTGCCCACCACGATGCGCAGCCATGCCGCCCCGTTCGCGCGCGCCCATGCGCAGAAAGTGCCGACGATCATGCCCAGCACGGTGCCCACAGCCGTGAGGCCGATGGTCCACGCCACGCCGCGAAGCAGCAGCGGCCATTCCGACAGAACCGCCCCGAAGTCGAATTCGATGTTCATGGCCGCGTGGCTCGATCAGACGGGCAGGTCGCCTGCGGCCTTGCCGAGCCATTTTTTCGACATGGCGTCGAGCGTGCCGTCCTTCTTGGCGGCGGCAATGATCTCGTTCACCTTGGTCTTCAGCGCGGTCTCGCCCTTGGCGACGCCGACGAAGCAGGGGCTGTCTTTCAGCAGCAGCTTGAACTCGGCGCTCACCTTGGGGTTCTTGGCGAGCATGTCGCCGGCGACCGCCGCGCTGGTCGCGATGGTCTGCGTCTGGCCGGCCACGAAGGCGGCGATGGTCGCGTTGTTGTCCTCGAAGCGGCGGTAGTCGACGTTCGGCGGCGCCACCTTGTTCAGCTCCTGGTCTTCCATCGCGCCGCGCGTCACGGCCACGGTCTTGCCCGCCATGTCGGCGAAGCTGGTGAGCTTCATGCTCTTGGCTGCGTACACGGCCTGGAAGAAGGGCGCGTAGGCGGAAGAGAAGTCGATCACCTTCTCGCGCTCGGGGTTCTTGCCGAGCGTGGAAATTACCAGGTCTGCCTTGCGGGTCTGCAGGTAGGGAATGCGGTTGGCGCTGGTCACGGGCACCAGCTCGACCTTCACGCCCAGCTTGGCGGCGATGAGCTCGGCCATTTCCACGTCGAGGCCCTGCGGCTTCATGTTCTTGTCGACCGAGCCGTAGGGCGGGTAGTCGGTCGGCACGGCGATCTTGATGGTCTTGGCCTTGAGCACGTTGTCGAGTGCGTTCTGGGCCTGCGCCGCGCCGGTGGCGGACAGCATGGCCGCGGACACCATGGCGAGCGCGAACTGGCGTTTGGACAGGAAAGAGAAGGTCATAGCAAGGCTCCTAGGTAAGTCGAAGAATCGGAATCGGGTGGCGTGGCGCCCGGCTTGCGGCGCTTGGCCTTTGGCGCCGCAGCCGCGGCGGCCTGGGTGTTCTGCAGCGGCGCCAGCGCGTCGCGCAGCTGCGCGAGCGGGTCGGTGGGCGCCTGCACGCGCAGGGCCGACTGCACCGTGCCGATGTGCTCTGCCATCAGCGCCTCGGCGGCGGCGTGGTCGCCGCGCTCCAGCGCCGCAACGATCTGCACATGGTCTTCGCACGACTGCACCGCATCGTGCGTGGACTGGTAGAGCATCGCGATCAGCGTGGTGCGCGCGGTGTAGTCGCGCAGCGTGTCGGCCAGCAGCGTGTTGCCCAGGCATTCGGCCAGGCACACGTGGAAATCGCCGAGCAGGAAGCTGCGGTTGCCGACATCGCTCTCTTTCAGTGCGGCTTTTTCACGCTGCAGGTGCGCCTTCAATTGGCGCAGGGCGGCTTTCTCGATCTTCCCGGTGCGGCCCGCGCTGCCTGCGCTCCGAATGAGCCCCAGCTCGATGACGCGCCGCGCCTCGAAGGCTTCGCGCGCCTCGTCCTGCGAAGGCTCGATGACGAACCAGCCGCGCCGCGCGCTCACCGTGACGATGCCGCGCGCCGCCAGCCGGGTGAGCGCCTCGCGCACGATGGTGCGGCTGCAGTCGAACAGCATCGCCAGTTGCTGCTCGCCCAGGCGCGAACCCGGCGCGAGCTTCTGCGCCATCACCGCTTCGACGATGCGTGCACTGATTTCGGATGCGGAAATGGCCATATGCCTGCATACCAGCAGCTTCTGTGCCAACTGGTATGCAAGCTGTGTGCACCTGAATGGAGCGCAGGCCCGGTGCGGAGGCCTTGAACGGAACCCTCAGTCCATCCGCGCGCCGGACGCCTTCACCGCCTTCTCCCAGCGCGGCGTTTCCGTTGCCAGGAAGCGAGCGAAGTCCTCGCTGCCCAGGTAGGCCGGGTCGGCGCCCTGGCTCACCATGCGGTCGCGCACTTCGGGGTTGTTCAGCACCTGCCTGAAGGCGTCGCCGAGCCTGGCGACCACGTCTTTCGGCGTGTCCTTCGGGGCGAGGAAGCCGTAGAAGCCCACCACCTCGAAGCCCTTGACGCCCGACTCGATCACGGTCGGCACCTCGGGCAGGGCGGGGTTGCGTTCGCGGCTGGTCACGGCCAGCGCGCGCACCTTGCCCTGCTTGTGATAGTTGGCCGCCTGCGGAATCGATTCGGCCATGAACTGCACCTGCCCGCCCATCAGGTCTGTGAAGGCCGGCGCGCTGCCGCGATAAGGGATGTGCACCATGAAGATGCCGGTGGCGGTCTTGAACATCTCGGGCACCAGGTGGCTGATGCCGCCGTTGCCGGCCGAGCCGTAGTTGACCTGGCCCGGCCGCGCCTTGGCGTAGTCGACGAACTGCTTGAGGTTCTGCACCGGCAGCTTGGGCGTGACCAGCAGCGCCAGCGGCTGCATGGCGGTGCGGGCGATGGGCACGAAGTCGCGCTGCGTGTTGTAGGGCAGCTTGCTGTAGAGCGCGCCGTTGATCACCGCCACGCCGGTGTTGGCGAGCATCAGCGTGTAGCCGTCGGCGGGGCTCTTGGCGACCGCGTCGGCTCCCACGGAGCCGCCGGCGCCGGGCTTGTAGTCGATGATGATCGGCTGGCCGAGCACGGCCTGCAGCTTGTCGGTCAGCAGGCGCGCATGCTGGTCGAGCGGGCCGCCGGCCGGAAAGCCGATGACGAGCTTGATCGGCTTGTCGGGGTAGGCGGCCAGCGCGGCGGTGCCGAGGCTGAAAGAAAGGACCGCCAGGGCGGTCCGGATGGGCTTGTTCATGATCCGTCTCCTTGTTGTGGAGACGATCATAAGCAGCCCGGTCAGCCGGCCAGCGTGGCTTTCAGGGTGATTTCGGGCACGCTCGCCAGCGCCTTCGACAGCGGGCAGCCGGCCTTGGCGGCGGCGGCGATCTGCTGGAACTTCGCTTCGTCGAGCTTCGGCACGGCGGCGTCGAGTTCGAGCGCGATGCGGTCGATCTTGAAGCCCTCGCCATCCTTGGCCAGCCGCACGGCGGCACGCGTGTCGATGCGGGTGGCGGTGAAGCCTTCCTTCTCGAGCGCGAAGGCAAAGGCCATCGTGAGGCAGGCCGCGTGGGCCGCGCCGACGATTTCCTCGGGGTTGGTGCCGCGCTTGTCGTCCTCGAAGCGGCTGGCGAAGCCGTAGGGGTAGTCCTTGAGGGCGCCGGTCTCGGTGCTGACCAGGCCCTTGCCGGTCTTGCCGGCGCCTTCCCAGTGAACGCTTGCGTGCTTGTCTGCTGCCATGTCGACTCCTTGGTGCGGTGGGTGGGGGGAAGGGCAGGTATCGCCGATGGGCCGCCCGTTGTCTGTAGTCGCATGGCGCAAGCGTGTGTTTCGGCGGTGTCAGAAAAATTGGCGTCACCTAGGCGACGCTCCACGGGCTTCCCCGATGGGAGCGGCGTGATTGGCGGCTTAGGCTGCGTGCAGCCGCTTTTTTGTCTCTCCCCTCTGCTTTCCCCGCCTGTTCTCACCATGCAACAACGCCCGCATTACAAGTTCTGGCCCAAACGCCTTCCGCATTCGATCACCGTCCCCGCCACCTCGCTCTGGCACAACCTGGCCACCTCGGCCGCCCGCTACCCGGACAAGCCGGCGCTCGTGTTCTTCGGCCGTGTGCTCAGCTATCGCGAATTCGCCGAACAGGCCGAGCGCCTGGCCGGGGCGCTGCATGCGCTGGGCGTGCAGCGCGGCGACCGCGTGATCCTGGACATGCAGAACTGCCCGCAGCTGGTGATTGCGCATTTCGCGATCCTGCGCGCCAACGCGGTGGTGGTGCCGGTCAACCCGATGAACCGGGCCGAGGAGCTCAAGCACTACATCACCGACCCCGACGCCAAGGTGGCGATCATCACCGGCGACCTCGCGCCCGAGCTTGCCAAGGCCAGCAACGCACTGCCGCCCGAGCAGCGGCTGTCGCACATGATCGTGACGCAGTTCACCGACGCCTTCGACGCCGACATCTCCGGCGAGGACGCCCCGGCACCGGCCTGGAAGGAATGGCTCACCACCCGCCATCCGCTGCCCGCGCTGGCCGGCGGCGAGGCGCTGGCCTGGACCGACGTGCTGGCCGCCGGCCATCCGCCGCCCGCGCACGTGGTGGGCGCCGACGACATGGCGCTGCTGCCCTACACCAGCGGCACCACCGGCCTGCCCAAGGGCTGCGTGCACCACCATTCGAGCCTGATGCACAACGCGATGGCCGGGCAGCTCTGGGGCTGTTCGACCTCCGAGACGGTGGTGCTGGCGGTGGTGCCCATGTTCCACATCACCGGCGTGGTCAGCATGATGCACACCGCCATCCTGGCGGCGGCCACGCTGATCATCATGCCGCGCTGGGACCGCGACGTGGCCGGCCGGCTCATCTCGCGCTGGAAGGTCACGGCCTGGACCAACATCCCGACCATGGTCATCGACCTCATGGCCAGCCCCAACTTCGCGAGCTACGACCTGTCGAGCATGACCTACATCGGCGGCGGCGGCGCGGCCATGCCGCAGGCCGTGGCGCAGCGCCTGTTCGAGCAGTACGGGCTGAAGTACCAGGAAGGCTACGGCCTGACCGAGACCGCCGCGCCGTCGCACACCAACCCGTCGGACCACCCCAAGCAGCAGTGCCTGGGCATTCCGTTCATGAGCACCGACGCGCGGGTGGTCGACCCCGACACCCTGGCCGAAATGCCCATCGGCGAATCGGGCGAGATCATCATCCACGGCCCGGAGGTGTTCCAGGGCTATTGGAAACGGCCCGATGCCACCGCGGCTGCCTTCGTCGAGTTCGAGGGCAAGCGCTTCTTCCGCTCGGGCGACATGGGTCGCATGGACGAGGACGGCTACTTCTTCATCACCGACCGCCTCAAGCGGATGATCAACGCCAGCGGCTTCAAAGTGTGGCCGGCCGAGGTCGAGCTGCTGATGTTCCGCCACCCCGCCATCCAGGAGGCCTGCGTCATCTCGACCAAGGACGACTACCGCGGCGAATCGGTCAAGGCGGTGGTGGTGCTGCGCGCCACGCACAAGGACACCACCGAGCAGCAGATCATCGACTGGTGCCGCGAGAACATGGCGGTCTACAAGATCCCGCGCAAGGTGCAGTTCGTGGATGCGCTGCCCAAGAGCGGCAGCGGCAAGGTGATGTGGCGGCTGCTGCAGGAAGACGAGAGCCGCGCGAACTGAGCAGGGCGGGCTTTACTTCGTGAGGCCCAGCGACTTCAGCAGCGCCCCTGCCTCGGTGCGTCCGTTCGGCGTGATGGACTGCGAGGCCACCGCCTTGCCCAGGTAGTCCACCACCTTGTGCCGGTTCTGGTTCGGACCTTCCCACAGGAAGAGCCGGCCCAGTTCCAGCGCCGCGTCGCCGTCGCCCTGCGCATAGGCCTTCTCGAACCAGAAGCGCGCCCAGCGGAAGTTGCCTTCGTCGCGATAGCAGATGGCAAGGTTGGCGCAGCCCGCCACGTCGCCTGCCTTGGCCGCTTTGCGATACCAGTCGCGCGCCGCCTCGGGATTCTTCTTCACGCCGATGCCGTGGTCGAGGAAATAGCCGACGCTGTTCAGCGCGTGGGTCTCGCCCGCCGCCGCGGCCTTGAGGAACAGCGAGAGGGCCTTCTTGTGCGCGCCGGCGTCCCATGCGTCGTTGGCCGCGAGGAACCAGTCGTCCTGGGTGGGTTCTTGCATGGTGCGTGCTCTCCTTCGAAACGTGGTTCAAAAGAAAAAGTCTGTGTACCGGCCGGTTCCGGCGGGTGGATCACTTAGCCTCGATCGGTCCCGCATTCTGCCTATCTCCCGCTTCTTCATGCATTCGCGCGCGCTGCTGCTTTCCTGCCTTCTTGCCTTCTTTCCCCTCCTGACCCAAGCCGCCCCGCGTTCCTGCCTCGTCGTGGGCATCAGCGACGGCGACACGCTCACCGCGCGCTGCGGGCGCATCGGCGCCTACGAACGCGTGAAGGTGCGCATCGCGGCCATCGACGCCCCCGAGAAGGCGCAGCCCTACGGCCAGCGCAGCCGGCAGGCGCTCGGTAGCCTGTGCTTCAGCGAAACCGCGCTCATCACCGAGATCGACACCGACCGCTACGGCCGCACGGTAGCCGACGTCAGCTGCAACGGCGAGGACGTCGGCAGCCGCATGGTGTCCGACGGCTGGGCCTGGGTCTACGACTACAACAAGCTCGCCACCAGGCGCGGCGGCGGGCTCTTCAAGCTGGAGGCCAGGGCCCGGGGCAAGCGCCTGGGGCTGTGGGCCGACCCGAGGCCGACGCCGCCTTGGGAGTGGCGCCGCAGCGAGCGCGACTCGCGGCACCACGGTTTCTTTTTCTTCTGAACCTGAGCGGGCGCCGCAGCCCTGGCAGCGCAGCGCCGGCTGCACATCGGCGCCCGGATCTTCAGGATTCGCCCTTGCCCTGCACGTCGGCCACCACGCGCGCATTGCGCTGGAAGCTCCAGTAGGCACCGGCCCAGTCCATCATCACGACGATGCGGTTGCGAAAGCCGATCAGGAAGTACGCGTGCGCGAACAGCCAGAACAGCCACGCGAGGCGGCCGCTGAAGCGCAGCGGGCCGAAGGGCGTGCCCAGGTCGACCACGGCCGAGTTGCGGCCGATGGTGGCCAGGTTGCCGTAGTCGGCGTAGCGGAACGGCACCGTCGGCTGGCCTGAAATGCGGCGCAGGATGTTGGCCGCCGCCGCGCGCCCCATCTGCTTGGCGCCGGGCGACACGCCGGGCACCGGCTTCGGCGGCTTGCCGGGCGCATGGCTCATGGCGGCGGCGAGGTCGCCCACCACGCTGATCGATGAATAACCCGCCAGGCTCAGGTCGGGCTCGACCTTGATGCGGCCCGCGCGGTCGCATTCGACGCCGGTGGCGGCGCCGAGCATGCGCCCCAGCGGCGAGGCCGCCACGCCGGCGGCCCACACCACGCAACTGCTATCGATTCGGTAGCTGGCTGCGGGCGCGCCGTCAGCGCCGCCACCGGTCTGCACTTCGAGGCCGGTGGGGTCGATGGCGGTGACGCGGGCGTTCAGCCGCACCTCGACGCCCAGCTTCTCCAACTGCTCCAGCGCTTTCTGGCTCAACGACTCGGGCATGGCCTGCAGCACGCGCGGGCCGCCTTCGACCAGCAGCACCTGCGCGCTGGCCGGGTCGATGTGGCGGAACTCACCCGACAGCGTGTGCTTGGCGATCTCGGCCAGCGTGCCGGCCATCTCGACGCCGGTCGGCCCGGCGCCGATCACCACGAAGGTGAGCAGCGCGCGGCGGCGGTCGGGGTCGGTGGTGATCTCGGCCGTCTCGAACGACAGCAGCACGCGGCGGCGGATCTCGAAGGCATCGGCCAGCGTCTTCAGACCGGGAGCGATCGGCGCCCACTGGTCGTTGCCGAAGTAGCTGTGCGTGGCGCCGGCCGCGACGATCAGGTGGTCGTAGGGCACGCTGTCGCCGTTGGCCAGCCGCACCGTGCGCGCGGCGGGGTCGATGCCCGTGACCTCGCCCAGCAGCGTGGTGATGCGCGGCTGCTTGCGGAAGAGCGCGCGCACCGGCGCTGCGATCGACGGTGCCGCGAGCCCGGCGGTCGCCACCTGGTAGAGCAGGGGCTGGAACAGGTGATGGTTGGTCTTGTCGATCACCGTCACGTCGACGTCCGCGTGCTGGAGCTTGCGCGCCGCTTCCAGTCCGCCGAAACCGCAGCCGACGATGACGATTCGCGGCCTGCCCGATGTGCCCGATGGGTTGGTCGTTTGCATCCGATGGATGATACGCAGCCCGCCATGCAAGCCCGCGCGTCTTGTGCCACAGTGCCTGTCCGCCGATTTTTCGGCTGCGAGCCCGCGGCGTTTTGTCCTACGCGCCTTCTTCACGCGAATGGGCTACAAAGTGCGGCTGACCCGACTGGAGACCCCATGACGCTTTCCCGGCCGATCACACAGGCGGCTAGCGCACTGCGCGACAAGTTCCGCGATGTGCGCGCCACCAGCCTGGCGCTTGCCGCCCCGCTTTCCGCCGAAGACCAGTGCGTCCAGTCGATGCCCGACGCGAGCCCGACCAAGTGGCACCTGGCGCACACCACGTGGTTCTTCGAGACGGTGCTCCTGCAGCCGCATGCCACGGGCTACCTGCCCTTCGACAAACGCTTTCACTACCTCTTCAACTCGTACTACGAAGCGCTCGGCCCGCGCCATCCGCGCCCGCAGCGCGGGCTGCTCACGCGGCCGTCGGTGGACGAGGTGCATGCGTACCGCAGGCATGTCGACGAGGCAGTGGTCGCGCTGCTCGAAGCGGGCGGCGGCGACTGGGCGGCCATCGAACCCATCGTCACGCTGGGGCTCAACCACGAGCAGCAGCACCAGGAGCTGCTGCTCACCGACATCCTGCATGCGCTGTCGTGCAACCCGATGCTGCCCGCCTACAAGCCCGCGAGCGGGCCGGCGCTGAGGCTGGCCGCCGTGCCGCCCGCCATGCGCTGGATCGAGCAGCGCGGGGGGCTGGTCGAGGTGGGCTTTGGCGGCAGCGAGTTTTCTTTCGACAACGAGACACCGCGCCACCAGGCGCTGGTGCAGCCGCATGCCATTGCCGACCGGCTGGTGAACTGCGGCGACTTCGCCCAGTTCATTGCCGACGGCGGCTACCAGCGGCCCGAGCTGTGGCTGTCCGACGGATGGGCGGCGGTGCAGGCGAACGGCTGGCGCCACCCGGCCTACTGGCTCGCGCCCGACGATCCGCGGCTGGGCTTCGGCCTGCAGCCGCCGCAAGGGCCTTCCGCCGGCTGGCATGTGTTCGGCCTGCACGGCGCGCGCCCGCTGGAGGCCGATGCGCCGGTGTCGCAGCTCAGTTTCTACGAAGCCGCCGCGTACGCCGAATGGGCCGGCGCGCGGCTGCCGACCGAGTTCGAATGGGAGGCCGCATACGACGCCCCCGGCATCACCCAGATGACCGGCCACGTCTGGCAATGGACGCGTTCGTCGTACGACCCATACCCCGGCTTCCGGCCGATGCCCGGCATCGCGGCGGAATACAACGGCAAGTTCATGGTGGGGCAACTGGTGCTGCGCGGCGGCAGCGTGGCCACGCCGGCCGGGCACACGCGGCCCAGCTACCGCAATTTCTTTCCGCCGGCAGCGCGCTGGCAGTTCTCGGGGCTGCGGCTCGCGAAAGACATCTGATCATGCGAAATCCGACTTCCTCTTCCTCCCTGTCGTTCGCGCCCGCCAAGGCGCGCGCCGCTGCCACTGCATCCGAATCCGCAGCGCCGCTGTCGGAGTTCGGGCGCGAGATGCAGGCGGGGCTTGCGCGCTCGCCGCGCAGCATTTCGCCGAAGTTCTTCTACGACGTGGCGGGGTCGCAGCTGTTCGACCGGATCTGCGATCTGCCCGAGTACTACCCGACGCGCACCGAACTGCGCATTCTTGGCGAATGCGCGGCAGAGATCGCGCAGCAGGTCGGCCCGAATGCGGAGATCGTCGAGTTTGGGGCTGGGTCGCTCACGAAAGTGCGGCTGCTGCTCGATGCGCTGGAGACGCCCAAGCGCTATCTGCCCATCGACATTTCCGGCGAGCACCTGGAAGCGGCCGCGGCACGGTTGAGGGCGGACTATCCGGAGCTCGTGGTGCAGCCCATTGCGGCTGACTACACGATGCCGATGGTGCTGCCCGCGCCCATGCCCGGGGCGGGGCGGCGAGTCGGCTTCTTCCCGGGGTCGACGATCGGAAATTTCGAGCCCGACGAGGCGCTGGCCTTCCTGCAGCTGGCTGCGCGCATGTTGCGCGGCGGAGGGCTGCTGATCGGTGTCGACCTGGTGAAAGACCCGGCGCGGCTGCATGCGGCATACAACGATGCGCAAGGAGTGACGGGGGAGTTCAATCTCAACCTGCTGCGTCGTGCCAATTCGGAGCTGAATGCCGACTTCGATCTGGACGGGTTCTCGCACGCGGCGTTCTACAACGCGCCTCGGCGGCGGATCGAGATGCATCTGGTGAGCCGGCGGGCCCAGAGCGTTTGCTTGAATGGTGAACGGTTCGGGTTCGAGGAGGGCGAGACTATTCATACGGAGTACTCGCACAAGTTCACCGTTGAAGGGTTGCGGGCTTTGGCTGTTCGGGCGGGGTTTCGTCCGGGGGCTGTCTGGACGGATCCTGAGAGGCTCTTTAGCGTGCATTGGTTGGCTGCCTAGGTTTGGTTTCGGGGCCGGGACTCGCCCCGGCGGGCGACTCACTTTCTTTTGCTTCGCCAAAAGAAAGTAAGCAAAGAAAAGGCGACCCCGCTGTCTGCGACCCCTTCGCTGCGCTACGGGGCAACCTGCGGTGCTCGCGTTTCGCGGGGTCTCGCAGAACTCGCTTCGCTCAAACAGCTGCGAGCCCTTATCCGCGAAACGCTCCGCTCCTCGGCGCAGCCAGAGGGGAGGGGAAGCCATCCGGGCCTTCGCTTCGCTCGGCCAATGCTGCAGCAGGCCCACGCCGAGCGCAGCGATGGCGCGTTCGGTTTCCAACTCCCTTCTGGCTGCGCCGAGGAGCGCAGACGTAGGCGGGATCAGGGCCGCAGCTGTTTGAGCGAAGCGAGTTCTGCGGACCCCCGCCGGAGTCGAGCACCGCAGGTTGCCCGCAGCGAAGCGGAGGGACGCAGACAGCAGGGTCGCCTTTCTTTTGCCTACTTTTCTTTGGCGAAGCAAAGAAAAGTAGGTCGGCCGCCGGGCCGAGACCCGGCCCCGGGAAACAAAGCCCCAAACAGGGTAGATAAAGCCAGCGAAGAAAGCTCAAGCCGCAGCAGCGGCACAATACCCCTCGCCCCGTGCGGCAGCGCAACGGCCAGCGCCCGCAACCCCTCCCCTTGGAGACCAAGACATGAAAGCAACCTGGAACGGCGTCACCATCGCCGAAAGCGACGACACCGTGCTCGTCGAAGGCAACCACTATTTCCCGATGAGTTCGCTCAACCGCGACGTCGTCACCTTCAGCAACCACAAGACCACCTGCCCCTGGAAGGGCACCGCAAGCTACTACTCGCTGCTGGTCAACGGCGAGCTCAACACCGACGCCGCCTGGTACTACGCCGACCCGAAGCCCGAAGCAGAAGAGGTTCGCGACCGCGTCGCGTTCTGGAAGGACGTGAAGGTCAGCGCGCAGTGACCGCGGCTGCTTTCACACCTCCGTTCATCGCCCCCGCCGACCTGCCGGACGCACTGCGCGGCCAGGGCTATGCGGTGCTGAGCCCCCAGGGCGTCAGCGAATGGCTCGGCGCACCTCTGTCGCAGCTCGAGGCGCTGCACGCTGACTGGAACGAACTCCCGCCCGATGAATACCTGAAGGACGGTGGCCGCTACCGCACGCGGCGCCATGCCTGCTTCACCGTCGAGGCCGACGACCACGCCACGCTGGCGCGGGTGCCGCATCGCGCGCACTGGCAGCCGGTCGAATACAACGCGTTGCACGGCGGCATGCAGCGCTGGTTCGCTCCGATGCTCGACGCCACCGTGGCGCAGCCTGTGTGGCAGCGCCTGCTGCAGCAACTGGGCAAGACCAGCAGCGACATGCGCGGCGCACCGCAGCGCTGGTTCGTGGAAGCGCACCAGTTCCGCATCGACACCGCCGGCGGCATCGGCCGACCGACGCCCGAGGGCGCGCACCGCGACGGCGTCGACCTGGTGGCTGTCGCCCTCATCGGCCGCCAGGGCATCAAGGGCGGCGAGACGCGGGTGTTCGAGGCCAACGGCCGGCGCGGCGAACGCTTCACCATGACCGAGCCGTGGACCCTGCTGCTGCTCGACGACGCGCGCGTGATCCACGAGTCCACGCCCATCCAGCCGCTCGAAGAGGGCGGCGAAGGCTGGCGCGACACGCTCGTGATCACCTGCCGGGCCAAGGGTTTTCAGGGCGACTGAGCCCGCGCGGCGCGGCGTGCGAGAGCGCGTTGCGCCGCCGCTGGTACGAGTCCTACAGTCCGGCCACCCGAACAGCGGTTAAATTCGAGCCCCGGCTCTTTGTGAGCCGGGTCTGTCTGCGAACGAAAGCGAGGTCCCGCCATGTTCAATCACATCCTGGTTCCGATCGACGGCTCCGAAACTTCCATGCTCGCCGTCAGCAAGGCCAGCGGCCTCGCGCTGGCCTTCGGAAGCCGCATCACGTTGATACACGTGATCGACAACTATCCCTTCATCGGCGTGGGCGCGGACTATGCGCTCGGCCAGAACGAATACCTCGCTGCCGCAACTGCAAGCGCCAACGCGGCACTCGCGCGCGGCGTGGCGGCGCTGGCGGCCGAAGGCCTGCACAGCGACCAGCGCGTGATCGACGGCCACGTGGTGCATGAAGGCATCGTCGACACGGCCATCGCCATCGCGGCCGACCTCATCGTGATGGGGTCGCACGGCCGCAGCGGCATCGAGAAACTGCTGCTCGGCAGCGTCACGCAGCGCGTGCTGCAGGACGCGAACATGCCGGTGCTGGTCGTCAAGGGCGGCTGAGTTCTTCTTCAGCCACGCGAGGCAACGAAATCCGGCGGCCGACTGAAGCGGAGCTCCTGCCGCGTCACCGGATGCACGAAGCCCAGCTCGCTCGCATGCAGCAGCAGGCGCGGCGCACGTGCCTGCAAGGCTGCATCGCCATAGAGCGCATCTCCCAATATCGGATGGCCGATCGACAGCAGGTGCACGCGCAGCTGGTGCGATCTGCCGGTCAGCGGCTCCAGCAGCACATGCGTGGCGGCAGCAGCAGCCGGTTCGCCGGGCCAGGCTGAAATCGCCTTCCAGCGTGTGACGCTCGGCTTGCCCGCCGGGTCGACCTTCTGCAGCGGCCGGCGCGGCCAGTCGGCCATCAATGGGGCGTCGATCACCGACCACTCCTCGCGCAGCGGCATCGCGCCGTCGACCACGGCTTCGTAGCGCTTGTGCACGCGGCGCTCGGCAAATGCGGCGCTCAGGGCGCGCTGCATCTCGATGCCGCGGGCCATCACCACCAGGCCGCTGGTGCCCATGTCGAGCCGGTGCACGATCAGCGCGTCGGGCCATTGGCGAATGGCGCGCGCGCTCAGGCAGTCCTGCTTGTCCTCGCCGCGGCCGGGCACGCAGAGAAGGCCGGCGGGCTTGTCGAACACCAGGAGGTGGTCGTCTTCGTGAACGGGGTGCAGGGGGGCGGGCAGGGTCATGGAGGCACCGAGTTTAGAGAGCGGGCCCACGGAGGTGGAGGGACGGTCGCCTCGCCTCACGGCCCGCTCATGAAGCCTCGGCTATCCTTGAGCGGATGTCCGGCCCCGACCCCGCTCCCGCTTCCTTGCCCCCCGCAGCCTCCGCCGTTCCGGCCGGCGCGGCTTCCTCCCCCAGCTTTTCCGACCTGACCCGCGAACGTCCCTTCATGCAGATGTGGACGGCGCGGCTCTTCGGCACCGCCGCCTCGCAGATGCTGCTGGTGGCCATCGGCTGGCACATGTACGACCTCACCGGCAGCGCCTGGGACCTGGGCCTGGTCGGCCTCTACCAGTTCGTGCCCGCGCTGCTGCTGGCGCTGCTGGCGGGCCACATCGTCGACCGCCATCACCGGGGGCGCATCGTCGCGGCCTGCTTCGCGGTGCAGGGGCTGGTCGCGCTGGTGCTGCTGCTGGCGGTGATGGGCAAGCACGACACGCGCGGGCTGCTGCTGGGCCTGTCGCTGGTGCTGGGCGCGGTGCGTGCCTTCCAGATGCCGGCGCAGCAGGCGCTGACGCCGCTGCTGGTGCCGCCGACCATGCTGGCGCGCGCGATGGCCTTCAGCTCGGCCGGCATGCAGGGCGCGATCATCGGCGGGCCCGCGCTGGGCGGGCTGCTGTTCGTGGCCGGCATGGCGGTGGTCTACGGCGCCAGCGTGGTGTGCTTTGCGCTGGCCTGCGCGCTGGTGCTGCGCCTGCGCTATGCCTACACGCCGGCCGCGCGCGAGCCGGTCACGCTGGCCACGGTGTTCGCGGGCGTCGACTTCATCTGGAAGCGCAAGCCGGTGCTCGGCGCGGTCTCGCTCGACCTGTTCGCGGTGCTGCTGGGCGGCGCGGTGGCGCTGCTGCCCATCTACGCCAAGGACATCCTGCACACCGGCCCCTGGGGGCTGGGCCTGCTGCGCGGCGCGCCCGCCGTGGGCGCGCTGGTGATGTCGATCGCGCTCACGCGCCGGCCGGTCGAGCGCCACGTGGGGCGCACCCTGCTGATGGCCATCGCGCTGTTCGGCCTGTGCATGGTGGTGTTCGGCATCTCCAAGAGCTTCGTCGTGTCGCTGATCGCGCTGGCGGTGTCTGGCGGGGCCGACATGGTCAACGTGGTGATCCGCCAGACGCTGGTGCAGCTGGAAACGCCCGACGCCATGCGCGGGCGCGTGAGCGCCGTGAATTCGATCTTCATCGGCGCCAGCAACCAGCTCGGCGAGTTCGAGTCGGGCGCCACGGCGGCGCTGCTGGGGCCGGTCGGCTCCGTGGTGGTGGGCGGCGTGGGCACCATGCTGGTGGCGCTCACCTGGTTCAAGCTGTTCCCCTCGCTGGCGCAGCGCGACCGGCTGACGGTGGCGGCGCCTGCCGCTGCCAGGCCCGTGTCTTCGTAGCCTGGCCGGCGAACTCAGTCCGGGAAGAGGGCGCGCGCGCCCGGCACGTCGAGCGTGAGGTCGCCCAGCGCCTGCGCCACGCAGGGCAGGATCCAGCCTTCTTCTTTTTCGTCGATGCTCAGGCCCGGCCACTCGATGGTGTGGCGGGTCTCGCCCGACAGCCGCCGGCAGATGCAGGTGCGGCAGGTGCCGTTGCGGCATGAGCTGGGCAGCTCGATGCCCGCGGCCTCGGCGGCCTGCAGCAGCGTGGTGCCGGCGTCGGCCTCGAAGCCGAGGCCCGACGGTTCGAGTCGAACCTTCATCGTTGCGGGATCAGGGAGTGTTTGGATTCTGCTGCTGCTGCTGCTGCTGCTGCTGTTCGCGGCGTTGCTCGCGCAGCATGAAGAGGTACAGGCTCTCGACCTTCTCGCGCGCCCAGGGCGTCTTGCGCAGGAACTTGAGGCTGGAGCTCACGCTCGGGTCGATCGCGAAACAGCGGATGGGAACCAGCTCCGAGAGCTGTTCCCATCCATAGTGGCCGGCCAGTGCCGTCACGATGGCTTCCAGCGTGAGCCCGTGCAGCGGATTGCGCGGCTGCGCGGGCCTGGCCGGGGCCGGTGCTGCGTCGGTCACTTGTTCTTGAGCTTGCCGCGCGGGATCACTGCGGTGGTGACCGTGCGGACCGGTTCGATGCCGCCGGTGCCGACGGGCTTGGGCGGCGAGGTGTCCTTCTTCGGTTTCTTCGCTTCCTTGGTGCTGCGTTGCTGACCCTTGGCCATGTCGATTTCTCCTGTTGTTACGACGGATGCAGCGGGCAGTTTAGCGGTGCGGCGACAATACGCGGTTCCATTGATTTCCCCGCATTCATGTCAGATTACGAAGTTCGCCCCGCCACCCTGCGCGACGCCAAGGCCGTCGCCGAAGTCCACGCCCTGGCCGCCAAGGCTGCCTACGAAGGCATCCTCCCCGAAGAAGAGCTGCGCACCCTGGCCCCGGCGTCGCGGGAAGCCAAGTGGCGCGAAGCCATCGAATACAGCGAACCCCAGGTGCACGTGGTCACGCACGGCGGCCAGATCGTCGGCTTCGTCGGCTTCGACCGCTCGCGCGACCCCAAGACCCCGCCCACCACCGGCGAAATCTGGGCCATCTACGTCAAGCCCGAGCACTGGGGCAAGGGCGCAGGCGTGGCCCTGTGGGACGCCGCGCGCGAAGGCCTGGAAGAAGAGGGCTGCACCACGGTCACGATCTGGGTGCCCATTCGCAACGACCGCGCCATGCGCTTCCACGAACTCGCCGGCTTCAAGCGCGAGATGAAGACCGCCAAGACCACCGCCTTCGGCACCGTGCGTGTCGAGGAAATCCGGCTCAAGCGCGACGTTTCCTGATACCCGCTGCCATGGACCACGACAGCAGCACCCTGGGCCACGCCGCGCGCGTGCGCTCCCACCAGCGCCGCACGGCCGCCGTGCAGTGGATCCGCCGCATGCACGGCTGGATCGGCCTCTGGGGCGCGGTGCTGGGGCTGCTGTTCGGTTTCAGCGGCATCTGGCTGAACCACCGCAACGTGCTGAAGCTGCCGCAGGCGCAGGAACGCACCCGCGCTCAGCTGGCGCTGCCCGAGCCCGCGCCCGAGACTCCCGAGGCCATGAGCCGATGGCTGCAGGAGGCACTGCGCATGAGCGGGCCGCCCAACTCCACCCGTATCGAGCCCGCCAAACCCGTGGCATGGGCCGACAAGAATGACCGCGGGGCACCGACGCTCACGCAGCCGGCGCACTGGGTCTTCAATTTCGGCGGGCCGAACGAAATGGTGCAGGCCGAGTACTGGCAAGGCAATCGCTCCGTGGGGGTGGCCACCATGCACAACGGCTTCGTTGCCACGCTCACCAACATGCACAAGGGCGGCGGCATGCCGCTGCCGTGGATCCTGCTGGTCGACACACTGGCCGGCAGCCTGATCTTCCTGTCGGTGTCTGGCGTGGCGCTGTGGATGCTCACGCACCGCCGCCGCCGCGTGGGCCTGGCGGTGTTCGGCGCCTCGCTGGTGGCGGTGCTGGCACTGGCGCTGAGCGCGCTCTGAACCGGCCCCATATGGGTATTGAGGGGCGGGTCCAGGGCAACGGCTAAGCTCGCCGCTTCTCTTTTCTTCCCGACCTGCCCATGGCCTCCAGCCTGCTCCTGCTGCTCGACGACATCGCGACCGTCCTGGACGACGTGTCTGTTCTTACCAAAGTGGCCGCCAAGAAAACGGCCGGCGTGCTGGGCGACGACCTTGCGCTCAATGCGCAGCAGGTGTCCGGCGTCAGGGCCGAACGGGAGATTCCCGTGGTGTGGGCCGTGTGCAAGGGCTCGTTCATCAACAAGGCGATCCTGGTGCCGGCCGCCCTGGCCATCGGCACCTGGCTGCCGTGGCTGGTGACGCCGCTGCTTATGGTCGGCGGCGCATTCCTCTGCTTCGAGGGCGCCGAGAAGCTCGCCCACAAGTTCCTGCACAAGAAGGAACACGCCGAAGACACCGGGCGCCATGAACAGGCCGTGGCCGACGCTTCGGTCGACGTGGTCGCGGTCGAGAAGGACAAGATCAAGGGCGCGGTGCGCACCGACTTCATCCTTTCGGCCGAAATCATCGCCATCACGCTGGGCACCGTGCAGGGCCAGCCGTTCACCACGCAGCTCACCGTGCTGGCGGGCATTGCGCTCATCATGACCGTCGGCGTGTACGGCCTGGTGGCCGGCATCGTGAAGCTCGACGACGCGGGCCTCTACCTGAGCCGGCGCGCCAGCGCGGGTGCGCAGGCCCTGGGCCGCGGCATCCTGGTGGCGGCACCCTGGCTCATGAAGGCGCTGTCGGTGGCCGGCACCGCGGCCATGTTCCTCGTGGGTGGCGGCATCCTGGTGCACGGCGTGCCGGCACTGGGCCATGCGGTCGAAGACTGGGCCAAGGCCACCGGCGGCGTGTTCGGCACGCTGGGCTCCATGGGCGTGAACGCCGGCGTGGGCGTGGTGGCCGGCGCCATCGTGCTGGCCGTGGTGGAACTGGTCGGCAAGCTGCGCGGCAAGAAGGCCTGACAGGCGATCGGGGCCAGCCTGCGCTACTGGCGCGGCTTGCCGCGCTTGAGCAGCTCGACCACCACCAGCACCGCGCCCAGCACCAGCGCGAACCAGCCCACGACATAGGCCCCCGCCACCATCTCGAACCAGCGCGTGCCCTGAAGGAAGCGCGGCGCCAGCAGAACGGCTGCACCGATCACGAGGCAGAGGATGCCGCGTTCGAGCGTGCGGAGTTGTCGTTTGGTTTGCGCCATGGCTTCTTCTTCGTTCGGGAAAAGTGGATTCAGTGCGTCATTGTCCCGCGCATCGCGGCCGGATGGCCTTCCAGCACGAACGACTTGCCCGTCGGCACCAGCGTGTCGCCGTCCAGCCGCAGGATGGTGATGTCCTTGTCGATGAAGTTGCCCACGTAGAGGTACTTGCCGTCGGCGCTCCACACCGCGCCTTCGGGCAGGCCGCGCACCACCACCTCGTTGGCGCGCGTGACCTTCTTGCCGTCGATCTTCAGCAGCACCACCGAGCCATTGCGGTTGTAGAAGTAGGCGTTCTTCGCCGCGTTGCTGCCGCGCAGGATCACCGCCACCGCATGCCTTCCGGTCGGGCTCACGGCCAGGCCCTCGGGCCCGTCGCCGACCACCACCTTGTCGACCACGCGCGGCGGCGCGGCTTCCATGTCGATCACGCTCACCGTGTCTACCTGGCCGTCGGACGCGCCCGAGTTGCCGTTGTCGGCCGTGAGCGCGAGCTTGCCGTCGGGCGTCACGTCGACGTTGTAGGGCCACAGGCCCGCCGCCAGGTCGAGCTTGTTGTAGCTGACCTTCTCGCCGTCCACGTCGAGCAGCGCGATCTTGTGGCTCGGGAACTTGGCCGCCAGCGCGCGCCTGCCGTCGGGCGTGAAGCGCACGTGCGCCACGGAATCGCCCATGGCCACGGTGTCGATCAGCGTGACCTTCTTGCCCGCGATGCGCAGCACGCTCACCGAGTTGTCGGCGCGGTTGGCCACCAGCGCCAGGTTGCCCGCGCGGTTGATCGACAGACCCGAGGGCTGCTTGCCGACCTGCAGCGTGTCCAGCAGCCTGGGCGGGGTGGTGGTCAGGTCGATCACGAACAGCCGGTTGTCGGGCACCTGCTTGCGCACGCCGTTCTCCTCGACCACGTTGAGCGAGTTGGCGACCAGCGCGAGCGTTTCGCCGGGCGTGATGGCCAGGTTGGTCGGCGGGCCGGCGATGGTGTTGTCGAGCTGCAGCGTGCCCAGCACCTTGGGCGCGAGCGGGTCGGTGCCGATGTCGAGCACCTGCACGGTGTCGCGCCCCATGGGGCCGAGGATGACGGCGCCGGCGTCGTTCCAGGACTGCTTCTCGTCGTTGGCCACCAGCATCAGCTGGCGCTGCGCCACGGTGGGCGTCATGGAGGTGCAGCCGGAAAGCGAGGCGAGGGCGGCCAGGGCAAGGGCCGCGAGCGCGGCGGGGTGGATCTTCATGGTGTCTGTCTCCGGTTGTGTGTTGTTGTGAGCGCATGGTAGCGAACGGCGGGACGCGGCCGCGCCCGGCACAATCGATCGACTCCATCCCTGACAGACACACACCCATGACCATCGAGATTTCGAAGGAAGCGCGCCAGCAGGCCATCACCTCCATCGAGCGCTATTTCCGCGAGAACATGGAAGAGCCGATCGGCAACATCGGCGCCGGCGCGCTGCTCGGCTTCTTCCTCGAGGAAGTCGGCCCGCTGGTCTACAACAAGGCCGTGGCCGAGGTGCAGGAACGGCTGCAGATGCGCATTTCGGAGATCGACCTGGAAGTGCACGAGGACGAGTTCCAGTACTGGCGCAAGTACGACAAGCAGAAGAAGGGAAAGTAGGCGCCGTCGCGCCCGCGCATCGCCGCTCATTCAAAAGTGCTTCAAAACGTTGCAGAATTCACGGCCATGCACCCTCAAAGCCCGTCCCTTCGTTCCGCGCTCGCTCCGGCCTTGCGCATCTTTGCTGCCTTGCCCCTGGTGCTGGCCGCATCCATGGCCACGGCGCAGCAGAATCCCGCCGACTTCCCGCTCGATGCGGTCGGCTACCTGAACGAGGAACTGCCGCGCATGGAAGCCGCCATCGCCGCGAAGGACCGCGGCTTCTTCCACGACGCGATGGCGCGCACGGTGGAGTTCTCGGACCGCTGGGGCTTCAAGGTCAAGGCCAACCCCGAGCTCGCGGCCTACCCGATGTGCACGTCGGCGGTCATGGACTACGTGGTGGTCGGCATGTGCAAGCTCACCCCCGGCGACGATGCGTGCGAGCCTGGCCTTGCGGCGCGCTTCGACGGCAACGTTCGGCGCTGCCGCGAGATCGCCGCCAAGAAATAGGAAAGACGGAGCCGCCATGGACTACACCCGCTATCAGACCCTTGTCATCACGCGCCGGGGCGCGAACGGCGCGGTGCTCGACATCCAGATGCGCGCGGCCAACGGCAAGCTGCCGACGGCCGGCCACGACGGCCACCGCGAACTCGCCGAGATATGGCGCGACGTGTCGGCCGACGACACGGTGCGCTGCGCGGTGCTGCGGGGCGAGGGCCAGGGCTTCTCGGGCGGTGGCGACCTGGCGATGGTGCAGGACATGACCACCGACGACGCGGTGCGCCAGCGCGTGTGGCGCGAGGCGCGCGACCTGGTCTACAACATCATCAACTGCGACAAGCCCATCGTCAGCGCCATGCACGGCCCGGCCGTGGGCGCGGGGCTGGTGGCGGGCCTGCTGGCCGACATTTCCATTGCCACCAAAAACGCGAAGATCGTCGACGGCCATACGCGACTTGGCGTGGCGGCGGGCGACCATGCGGCCATCGTGTGGCCGCTGCTGTGCGGCATGGCCAAGGCCAAGTACCACCTGCTGCTGTGCGAGCCGGTGAGCGGCGAGGAGGCCGAGCGCATCGGCCTCGTGTCGCTCGCGGTGGACGAAGCCGACCTGCTGCCGCGCGCCTACGAGGTGGCCGACCGGCTCGCGGCCGGCAGCCAGAGCGCGATTCGCCTCACCAAGTACGCGCTCAACAACTGGCTGCGCCAGGCCGGGCCGACCTTCGACGCGTCGCTGGCGCTCGAGTTCATGGGCTTCGCGGGCGCCGACGTGCGCGAGGGCGTTGCCTCGCTGCGCGAACGGCGCGCGCCCAAATTCGACTGAGCGATCAGGCTTTGCGCAGGCCCTGCAGCGTCTGCAGTAGAACGACGCGGGTCTGACCCAGCACCATGCCCTTCCATTCCTCGTTGTCGCAGTAGAAGGCGTCGCGCAGCTGCTGGCGGATCTCGCGCTTCTGCGATTCGGGCGCCTCTGGGTGGCGGCGCAGCCAGGTGTCGGCGCGCAGGCGGTTCAGCACCTCCAGGTCGGGCAGGGTGCCGAACTCCAGGCCCATGGGCGCGATGCGCGCGTTCGGGCATTCGTCGTAGGCGGTCGAGATGACCGGGCCCGACACGTCGGCCGAGGCCGAGTCGCCCGCGAACGGCGCGAACACGTCGGCGCCCCACCAGGCGTGGGCCAGCGCCAGGTCTTCGGGCGTGTTGCGGCCCGGGTAGATCTTCTCGCCGTGGCCGTAGGGGCCCAGGCCGGTGTGCACGTCGATCCAGCCCAGGTGCGTGGCCGAGGCCGCGTACTTGCGCAGGATCTTGCGGATGGTCCCGTTGCTCCACGACGGCGCGGTGCCGCCGTAGAACAGGCCGTCGGGCGAGGTGTACTGGCCCTTGGTCACGGCCGCGCGGAAAGCGGTCATGCCGTGCTTCTGGATATAGGCGCCCACGGCGGCCTCGTCGGCGGGCGTGGGCGGCCAGCTGGCGGGCAGCACCAGCGGCTCGACTTCGGCGTACGCGGCGTTCACCGGCAGCGGCGCATTGAAGTCGATGTGGTTGCGGTTCAGGTCGATGTTGTCTTCGTTGGTGCGGTGCAGGTGCGAAAAGCCATGCGGATTGACGGCATGCACCAGCAGCAGCGCCACGCCGGCCTGCTCCAGGCGAGAGAGCAGGTCGGCGTCGTTCAGCGTGGCGATCTGCGCGCCCGAGCCGCTGAAGCCTTCGGGGCCGTGCGTGCCCGAGGTCACGAGCAGCAGCTTCTTCGCGTCGATGGCGCCGATGAGCGCAACGTCGGTGGCGAGCTCTTCGCCGAGCGCGCCGCGGTGCGCATCGAGCACGAACGACTCGACGGCCGCGCCGCGCTGTGCGGCGGCGTCGAGGAACTTGGCGCGGGCTTCGGCATACGTGCCCGAGAAATGCCGCGTGGCGGCGGAGCGTTGTGTTGTCATGAGGCGGGGACTCCTGTGCTTGGAATGTCGGGAGGGATTGTTCAGGCCGAGGCCGCGTGGGCGCCCGCAGCGTCGATGTCGCGGCCCGTATGGTCGCGCAGCCAGAGCAGGCCGAGCAGCGAGACGACCGTCATCGCCACCAGGTACCAGGCCGGCGCCAGCTTGCTGCCCGTGGCGTTCAGCAGCCAGGTGCTGATGAAGGGCGCGAAGCCGCCGAAGAGAGCCACGCCCACGCTGTACACCAGCGACATGCCGCTCGCGCGCACCGCCTTCGGAAACATCTCCGGCAGCATCGTGATGCCGGGCACCGTCTGCACCACCAGGCCGAAGCTGAAGACGCCGAGCACCACGAAAAGAACCGTGGGCGTGGGCGAGGCGTTGAGCCACAGGAAGCCCGGGTAGATGAGCACGGCCAGCGCGATGCGGCTCCACAGGATCAGCGGCTTGCGGCCCACCACGTCGGACAGCTTGCCCACGAAGGGCGCGAAAGCGAAAGAGATGAGGCCGGTGAGCGCCGCGCCGAACAGCGCCACCGAGGGCGTGAACCCGAGCTCGCGCACCGCATAAGTCGGCATGTAGAACGTGACCACGTAGGCCGCCGTGGTGCCGCCCACCAGCGTGAGGATGGCGGCCAGCACCGTCTTGCCGTGCTGCGTGCAGACGATCTTCAGGCTGCTTTCGCGCGGCGCGGCGGCTTCGGCCGGCGAGATGTGCAGCGACTCTTCGAGGTGGCGGCGTATGTACATGCCCACCGGCGCGATCAGCATGCCGATCACGAAGGGCACGCGCCAGCCCCAGCTCTGCATGGATTCGGCCGAGAGCGTGGTCGTGAGCACGCCCACCACCACGGCGCCCATCAGCACGCCCAGGCCCTGGCTGGCGAACTGCCAGCTCGCCATGTAGCCGCGGTTGGCCGGCGTGGCGTGTTCCACCAGCAGCGTGGTCGATGCGCCCACCTCGCCGCCGGCCGAGAAACCCTGGATGAGCCGCGCCAGCACGATGACGATCGGCGCCGCGACGCCGATGCTCGCGTAGGTGGGCGTGAACGCGATCAGCGCGCAGCCCAGCGCCATCAGGAAGATGGTGAGCGTCATGGCCTTCTTGCGGCCCGCGCGGTCCGCGTAGGCGCCGATGACGATGCCGCCCAGCGGCCGCATGATGAAGCCCACGCCGAAGCTCGCCACCGTCAGCAGCAGTTGCCCGTAGGAATTGAAGGTCGGAAAGAAGAGCTTGCCGATCACGAGCGCCAGGAAGCCGTAGACGGTGAAGTCGAAGAACTCCAGGCCGTTGCCGATGGTGGTGGCAACGATGGTCTGGCGCCGGCGCGCGGGGCTCGAAGCCGGCGGGTTGCTTGGGATGCTCATGTCTCTCCAGTGTGTGCTTGCTTTGTATGGATGTCTGCCGAAGGTATGTATGCCCCTGGCCGCGCCGGATGCTAGAGACTCGCCGCTGTCATGAAAAGACAATAATTGGGCCATAACGATAACTTTTGGTTGTCATGAAACCCAATCAGTTGCACGCCTTCGTGGCGGTGGTCGAGCAGATGAGCATCCGCGCCGCGGCCCGGGTGCTGGGACTGTCGCAGCCCGCGGTGACGAAGATCGTGCGCGAGCTGGAGCGCGAGGTCGGCGCGCCGCTGGTGGAGCGCAGCGTCAAGGGCGTGCGGCTCACCGAGTTCGGCCAGGCCTTTGCGCCGCGCGCGCGGCTGCTGCTGGCCGACATGCAGCGCGCGCGGGACGAAATTGCGCAGATCCGCGACGGCGCCACCGGCACGGTGTCGATGGCCGTGAGCGCATCGTTCGCGCTCACCGTGCTGCCGCCCGCGTTCAAGGATTTCCACACCCGCCTGCCCGCCGTCGACGTGCAGTTCAGCGAAGCGGTGCTGCCGTGGATGCTGGCGCGTCTGCGCGACGGCTACCTCGACTTCGCGGTGGCGCACGTGGTGCCGGGCACGCTCGATCCGCAGTTCGAGGCGCTGGAGCTGTTTCCGGTGCAGCTGGTGGTGGGCATGCGCAACCGCCATCCGCTGCGCGGTGCGCGCTCGCTGCTCGACCTCTACCCGGCCGAATGGATATTGCCGGGCGACGACCATCGGGGGCGCGAGTCGGTGGCGCCGCTGTTCACGCCGTTGGGGCTGCCGCCGCCCTCGCGCATCATCCAGGGGCAATCGGTGACGGTGGCGCTGGGGCTGGTGGGAAACATGGATTTGATCGGCCTGTTCGTCGAGCCTCTGGTCAAGCTGACTTTCAAGCGCCACGGCATCCGCCGGGTCGACGTGGACGAGGCACTGCCCATGCTCAATGTGTGCGTGCTGCGGCGCAGGGGACAGTTGTCGACGCCGGCGGCGCAGCACTTCATCGAGTGCATCCAGCGCGCTTCCGCGGCGGTCATGTCCGGCTAGAACCGGACGCCGGCCTCGCCCGCCTTCCACGGCGCGTACTTGTGCATGACGCGTTCGAACAGTCCGGAGCCGGTCCAGCCGTCGAGCCAGGCCAGCAGGCGGGGCCACGGCTGCGCGGCGAACCATGCGGCATCGACCATCGCGAACTGCCGCACGAACGGCATCAGCGCGGCGTCGGCCAGGGTGGCGTGGCCGCCGGCGAGCTGCGGCGAGGCCGAGAGCCGGTCTTCGAGGCCGCGCAGGAACAGCGCGCCCTGTTCGCGGGCCGGCGCGCCGCCGTCCGCATGGCGGTCGGGGTACTTGTAGCGGTCCAGCAGGGGCTTGAAGCGGTCGTCGCATTCGGCGACCAGCGTGAGCATGTCAGCGAGCGTGCCGGCATCGGGCTGCAGCCAGCGCAGCGGGTCGTTGCGGCGCAGCGCCCAGAGCATCACGTCCAGGCTCTGCTCCAGCACCGTGCCGTCGCCGGGCAGCAGCACCGGCACCGTGCCCTTGGGCGAGGCGGCGAGCATTTCCGGGGGCTTGTTCTTCAGCGCCACCTCGCGCAGCTCGCAGGCTTGCTCCGCGGCCGCCAGTGCGAGCCGCGCGCGCATGGCGTACGGGCAGCGGCGGAACGAGTAGATAACGGGCAGGGCGGTGGCGGGCATGCGGCGGACGGTACCGAAAAAGTGGAGAGGCCGATTTTCAGCGACCTGAGGTGGCCTCTTTTTCAACACAATCGGCACCCATGGGCGAACGCCTTTTCCTCCGGCTCGAAGACGACCCCCTGCACGGGCCGGAATCGGCCGTGCCCGCCGGCACGCTGCGCGCGTTGGCGGTGAGTGCCGCGTTGCGCGGGCATGTGTCGCACCTCATGCTGTACCGCGAAACTTTCGCCGACGGCCACGAGATGCGCGAGCGCGTGCTGCCCGACGGCGCGGTGCGGCTGGTCTTCAACTTCGGCGACGCGCCGTCTGCTGGCGGGTGCGACGGGCTGGCGGTGGAGGCCATCGGCGCCTCGGCCGCACCGGCCGTGGTGCGCATGCGGGGCAAGGTCGAGGGGCTCTCCGTCACCCTGCGCCCTGGCGCCGCTGCCTGCTTGCTCGGGCTGCCGGCCGGTGAGATCGGCGGCGGCGCGGTCCATCTCGATGCGCTGTGGCGAGGGGAGGGTTCGGCGCTGCTCGAGCGCATGGCCGAAGCGCCCGGCGACGCCCAGCGTGTCGCGCTGTTGCATGCCGCGCTGCTGTATCGCCTGCGCGGCAGCCGCATCGCGGGCAACGACATCGCCACGCATGCGGCGCGGTTGATCGCTGCGTCCGACGGCCGGCTGCCGTTGCGCGATGTGGCGGCGGCGGTCGGTGTCGGCGAACGTCGGCTGCAGCAGCTTTTTCATGCACACGTCGGCCTGTCGCCGCGCGCCTGGAGCCGGCTCGCGCGGATGCACGGCTGCCTGCGCACGCTGCGGCAGCGGCCGGCGCCGGATTGGGCCGACCTTGCGCTGGAAGGCGGCTTCTACGACCAGTCGCATCTCGTCAACGAGTTCCGCGCGCTGTGCGGCGTCACGCCGACCGAGTTCCTCGGGCGAACGGTTTCGGTTTCTTCCAAGACGGGCGGCTGAGCGCGGCCTATCTTCATGCGCTCTCAAGCAAGGAACCGAAAAGATGCAGAAAGAAGAAAGCACCGACCGTCCGTTGAAGGACTGCGTGGCTGTGGTCACGGGCGCGAGCCGGGGCGCAGGGCGCGGCATCGCGGTCGAACTGGGCGCGGCCGGCGCCACCGTGTACGTCACCGGACGCAGCACGCGAGACCAGCCTGCCTCCAGCTACGGCCAATTGCTGGCCCTGTCGGACCTGAAGGCGCTGCCCGGCAGCATCGACGACACGGCCGAGGAGGTCACGCGCCAGGGTGGCCGGGGCATCGCCGTGCAATGCGACCACACCCGTGAAGACGAAGTGGCCGCGCTGTTCGATCGCGTGGACCGCGAGCAGGGCCGCCTCGACCTGCTCGTCAACAACGCCTGGGGCGGCCACGAGAGTTTCAACGGCGTGTTCGAGGCGCCGTTCTGGGAACATCCGCTATCGAACTGGGACACGATGTTCGACCGCGGCGTGCGCAACCATCTGGTGGCCAGCCGCTGCGCCGCGCCAATGCTGGTGCGGCAGAAGAAGGGGCTGATCGTCACCACCACCTTCTGGGACCGGGGCCGCTACCTGCGCGGCAGCCTGTTCTACGACCTGGCCAAGGCGTCGATGACGCGGCTGGCCTTCGGCATGGCGCATGAACTGAAGCCGCACGGCGTGGCGTCCGTCGCGGTGTCGCCGGGCTGGATGCGCACGGAATTCGTGCTGGCCGGGCACAAGACCGACGAGGCGCACTGGCAGGAGAAGCCCGAACTCGCGCGCACCGAATCGCCGCGCTATCTGGGCCGGGCGGTGGCCGCGCTGGCTGCCGACCCCGCGGTGATGGACAAGACCGGCGAAGTGCTGCGCGTGGCCGACCTGGCGCGTGCCTACGGCTTCACCGACATCGACGGGCGGCAGGTCGAGGCGTTCGAAATGTAGGGCGGCGTAGGACAACTCCAGGTCCGGCAGGGGAAAAGCGCGTACTGGCGCGGCGCAATGTTCGGGGCCAATATGGCGCGGCGATCGACGTCAATGTCCATCTTTCGGGCTTCAGGAGGTGATCCGCCATGTCTTCCAGTGCAGAGTCCTTGGGCCTTGCTTCGGCCAGCCAGCTCGCAAGGTCCAACCCCGTCCGCTTTCCCGGCGAAAGCGCCGAGTACCGCAAGGCGCGCACCGAACTGCTCGCCGAAGAAATCGATCTGCGCCGCCGCATCGAGCGCGTGGCGGAGATGCGCCGCGCGCTGCCGCCGGGCGGCTTCGTGCCGCAGGACTACCTGTTCCAGGGCACCGACGGCCCGGTGAAATTCTCCGAGCTTTTCGGAAAGCACGGCACCCTCATCACCTACAACTGGATGTTCGGCCCGAAGCGGGAGCGGCCATGCCCCATGTGCACCTCGCTGCTCAGCGCCTACGACGGCGAAATGCCCGACATCCTGCAGCGCGTGGCGTTCGCGGTGATCGCCACCTCGCCCATCGACCGCATGGCGGCCTTTGCACGGGAACGCGGCTGGCGCCACCTGCCGCTGTACTCGTCGGGCGGCAACGATTTCAACCGCGACTACGCCGGAGAGAAGCCCGACGGCGGCGACAACCCGGCGTTCAACGTGTTCCGGCGCGACGGCGAGACCATCCGCCATTTCTGGGCGGCCGAGATGAGCCCCGGCACTGCCGACCCGGGGCAGGACCCGCGCGGCGCGCCCGACGCCATGCCGATCTGGAACCTGCTGGACATGACGCCCGAAGGGCGGGGCAAGGACTGGTATCCCCAACTCCAATACTGAGCGGCAAACGCAACCAAGTTGCGTTGATCCATATAATGCAATTCTGTTGCATATATGGAAGCTGCCCCCATGGCCGATCGCCTCCCCGTCACCGTGCTCTCCGGCTTTCTCGGTGCCGGCAAGACCACGCTGCTGAACCACATCCTCCACAACCGCGAAGGCCGCCGCGTGGCGGTCATCGTCAACGACATGAGCGATGTCAACATCGACGCCGCGCTGGTGCGCGACGGCGGCGCGCAGCTGTCGCGCACCGACGAGAAGCTGGTCGAGATGAGCAACGGCTGCATCTGCTGCACCCTGCGCGAAGACCTGCTGGTGGAGGTGGGCCGGCTCGCGAAGGAGGGCCGCTTCGACCAGCTGGTGATCGAGTCCACCGGCATCTCCGAGCCGCTGCCCGTGGCGGAGACCTTCACCTTCGCCGGTGAAGACGGCAAGAGCCTGGCCGACGTGGCGCGGCTCGACACCATGGTGACGGTGGTCGACGCCTTCAACTTCCTGCGCGACTACAGCTCGGCCGACAGCCTCGGCAGTCGCGGACAGTCGCTGGGCGACGAGGACACGCGCACCGTGGTCGACCTGCTGATCGAGCAGATCGAGTTCTGCGACGTGCTGGTGGTCAACAAGATCGACCTCGTCAGCGTCGAGGAACGGGAGCGGCTGATGGCGATCCTGCGCAGCCTGAATCCGCGCGCCCGCATCGAGGTGTCGGAGTTCGGCCGCGTGGCGCTCGACCGGGTGCTGGACACCGGCCTGTTCGACTTCGACGAGGCCGAGCAGGCGCCCGGCTGGCTGGCCGAGTTGCGCGGCGAACACGTGCCCGAGACCGAGGAATACGGCATCCGCAGCTTCGTCTACCGTTCGCGCCTGCCGTTCCACCCGATGCGCTTCTGGAAGCTGGTGCAGAGCGAGTGGGAGGGCGTGGTGCGCTCCAAGGGCTTCTTCTGGCTCGCGAGCCGCGCCACCCGCGCGGGCTCGTGGTCGCAGGCCGGCGGCGCCTGCCGCTACGGTGCAGCGGGCTTCTGGTGGGCGGCGGTGCCGCGCGAGCACTGGCCGACCGACCCGGAGGCGCTGGAGCTGATCCGCAGGAACTGGGACCCGGCCACGGGCGACGCGCGGCAGGAGCTGGTGCTGATCGGCATCGGCATGGATGAAGACGCGCTGCGCGCGCGGCTCGACGCCTGCCTGCTGACGGAAAACGAGATGCGCTTCGGCGCCTCGTGGTGGCAGAACTTTCCCGATCCCTTCCCGTCCTGGAACGCGTGAAGGGCTGAAGCTACCTTGCGCACTCTCCGCAGGTGCCGTGCAGCGTGAGGGCGGTGTTGCGGGTGTCGATGCCCTGCTTGCGCAACGCCTTGCCCAGCCGGCCCATCACCTTCGGCAGTTCCGGGTCGGACGGGAGGGCCAGCACCTTGTGGCACTGGTCGCATTCGAAGGTGTTGCCCGAGGCGGCCTCGACATGGCGCGAGAAGCGGTTGACCCGGTCGGCGCCCACGCGGCGGTCGCACAGGCCGGCCTCGACCAGCCGGTCGAGCACGCGGTAGACCGTGACGCGGTCGGGCGCCTCGCCGGTGGCGGCCGTGTAGGCGGCGGCCACTTCCTCGTGGGTCAGCGGCTGGGAGCTGCGTTCGAGCAGTTCGAGCACGGTCTGCGCGGCGCGCGTCACGCGCAGGCCGCTGTCGCGCAGCAGCCGTTCGCTGTCGAACGGCGCCGCGGCGGCGCTGGCGGCAAGAGGGGGCTTCGGTTGCGGGGTGGTGGTCTTCATGCGAAACGCCATTGTGTTGCATCCGGGGTGCCCGCGTCCCCATAGGGGGCGCCGGCAAGCCGGGGCATATGCCCGAACGCAGCTAAGCATCTGACAAATGGGTCGTTTGCCTGCGTGCGTAAGCGCTCCAGAATCGCGCGCTTTGTCTTCCGCCAACGAAAGTTCACCATGCGCGCCCGTTTCCTGCTGACTCCGATGTTCGCCCTGGGCGCGTTGTGGGCCGGCCTGTCGCTTCCCCTGGCCGCGCAGGCGCAGCAGCCTGCCTATCCGTCGAAGCCCGTGCACATCACGGTCGCCAACACCCCCGGCAGCTCGCCCGACGTGCTGGCGCGCTTTCTGGGGCAGCGGCTGTCGGAGCAATGGAAGCAGCCGGTGGTGATCGACAACCGCGCCGGCGCGGCGGGCATCCTGGCGGCCGACGGACTGGCCAAGGCCCAGCCGGATGGCTATTCGCTGCTGGTGGGGGCCGACGGGCCGATCACCATCCTCCCCAACATCCAGGCCGGCCTGCCCTACGACGCGCGGCGCGACCTCGTGCCGGTGGTGTCGCTCGGGCAGATCGACTTCGTGCTGGTGGCCAACCCGAAGACGGGCTTTCGCACGGTGGCCGACTTCGTGCGCGCGGCCAAGGCCCATCCGGGCCGCATCAACTACGCCTCGGCCGGCAACGGCAGTCCGCAGCAGCTCAGCATGGAACTGCTCAAGCAGAAGACGGGCATCTACGTCACCCACATTCCGTACCGCGGCGGCCCGCTGGGCATGCAGGACGTGATCGCGGGGCAGGTCGACGTGATGTTCATCGCCGTGGGCCCGGCGCTGCCGCAGATCCGCAGCGGCCGGCTGGTGGCGCTGGGCACCAGCGGCGAGAAGCGCCATGCGCTGCTGCCCGAGGTGCCCACGGTGGGCGAGACTTACGCGGGCTACCGCTCTGGCACCTGGTTCGGGCTGTTCGCGCCGGCCCGCACGCCGCAGCCCGTGGTCGACGCCATCGCGGCCGAGGCCGGGCGCATCGTGCAGACACCGGCCGCCCGCGCCGAACTCGCGGCACAGGGCATCGAAGCCACCGGCCATCCGCAGCGCCAGTTCCAGGCGCAGGTGTCGAGCGAGTACGAGCGCTATGCGCAGATCGTGAAGGCAGTCGGCATCAAGGCCGAATAGCGCCTCGCCCGTTCACTTGACGGACCGGGCCAGCGCCTTGGCGAAGGCGTCCACGTCCTGCTCGGTGCACGCCTCGGCCGCCAGCGGGGCATGGCCCTGCGCCACGGCGGCAAGCGCGACGGCCTTCTTCGGGCACAGGCCGAGGCAGCTGCACTGCACCACGCGCAGCCGCACCGGCAGGTGCGAGAGGCCGTGCTTCAGTTCCTTGCGGACCTGCTTGGCCCTCAGCTTCGTGGGGCCGTCCTTGCGTTCTTCGCAGTCGCCGCAGACCAGCACGACGCCGGCCAGCTTGGTCTCTACCAGGGGAGGGGAATGGCTCACGCGGGTTTCCTTGATGTCTTTTCAGGCCATGTTGGGCACGGCGCAACCGTGTGCAAGTCAGCCAACCGGCCGTTTCCATGCCTCTGGCAGGCCCCGAATGCGCTAAGGTCCTGTCATTCGCGTTCCTGAATACCTTTGCCCGACCATGTCCCGTCCCCCCATCGAGATAGAAACCGCCCCCAACCCCACCGCCACGGTGATCGTGATGCACGGCCTTGGCGCCGACGGCAACGACTTCGTGCCGATCGCCAATGAACTCGACCTGGCGGCCGTGGGCCCCGTGCGCTTCGTGTTCCCCAACGCGCCCGTCATTCCCGTGACCATCAACGGCGGCTATCAGATGCCGGCCTGGTACGACATTGCCGTGGCCGATCTCGCGGCGCGCGAAGACGAGGCCGGCCTGCGCCGCTCGCAGGCCACCATCGAGGCGCTCATCGCCAGCGAGAAGGCCCGTGGCATCGCCGCCGGCCGCATCGTGGTGGCGGGCTTCTCGCAAGGCTGCGCCATGGCCCTCATGACGGGCCTTCGCCACACCGAGCGGCTGGCGGGCATCGTCGGCCTCTCGGGCTACCTGCCGATCGCGGCCACCACCGCGGCCGAGCGCCACGCCGCCAACCACGAAACGCCGGTGTTCCTGGCGCACGGCCGGCAGGACCCGGTGGTGCCGCTGGCCGCGGCCGTGCGCTCGCGCGACGCGCTCACCGCCCTGGGCTACACCGTGGAGTGGCACGAATACGCGATGGCGCATTCGGTGTGCATGGAAGAAATTGCCGACCTGAACCGCTTTCTGCTGCGGGTGCTCGGCTGAAGGAGACGACCCCATGATCCTGGTCATCGGACACGCGCTGGCAAAGCCCGACACCCTGCAGGCGATGCTGGCCATCAGCACCGAGCACGTGCAGCGCTCGCGCGCCGAGCCGGGCTGCATCTCGCATGAAGTGACGACCGACGCGCTGCAGCCGCTGCGCCTGACTTTCGTGGAGCGCTGGAGCGACATGGCCGCGCTGCAGGCGCACTTCCGGGTGGACGCCTCGCGCGCCTTCGCCAAGGCGCTGGCGGCCATGGCCGACGGCACGCCGGAGATGCATGTCTACCAGTCCGACGAGATCGACCTCTCGGCGGGCCGCGCCAAGGCCTGATTCCGGCCCGCATCGAGCAACGGTCGAGCCGTTCAACCCGCGTGGCAGCTATGCGTGAAGCTATAAAAAAAATAGCGCCCGGCAGGCTAGCCGAATGCGGGATTCCCTGCACAAGCAACGCGCGCGCGCCCGTGCTACCTTCCAGCCCCTCAGAAGATTGATGGGTCATAACAATATGAGCAACAGATTGCAGGAGAGGTTGGGTGCTCTTTCAGCGACACGACTGAAAGGCATGCGACGCGGAATCGAGAAGGAAAGCCTGCGGGCGCTGCCGGACGGCAAGCTCGCGCTCACGCCGCATCCGCTGGCGCTGGGCTCCGCGCTCACGCATCCGCACATCACGACCGACTTCAGCGAATCGCAGCTCGAACTCATCACGGGCGTGCACGGCGGCGTCGAGTCGGCACTGGAAGAGCTCACGCGGGTGCACCAGTTCACCTACCGCGTGCTCGACACGCTGGGCGACGAGCGCCTGTGGGTGTCGAGCATGCCCTGCGGCCTGCCGACCGACGAGACCATTCCGATCGGCCGCTATGGCTCGTCGAACGTGGGCCGCGCCAAGAGCGTCTACCGCATGGGCCTGAGCCACCGCTACGGCCGGCGCATGCAGACCATTTCGGGCATCCACTACAACTGGTCGCTGCCCGAGGTGTCCAGCGAACAGTACTTCGCGCTGATCCGCAACTTCCGCCGCCACGCCTTTTTGCTGCTGTACCTGTTCGGCGCCTCGCCGGCGCTGTGTTCGAGCTTCGTGGCGGGCCGCCCGCACGAGCTGCAGCCGCTGGGCGACGGCAGCATGTTCATGCCGCACGGCACCTCGCTGCGCATGGGCCGGCTCGGCTACCAGAGCGACGCGCAGGCTTCGCTGGCCGTGAGCTACAACAGCCTCGAGGGCTATGGCGCCTCGCTGCAGGATGCGCTCACGCGCCCGTGGCCGGCCTACGAGGCCATCGGCATCCGCAACCTGGGCGGCGACTACAACCAGCTTGCCACCAGCCTGCTGCAGATCGAGAACGAGTTCTACGGCACCATCCGCCCCAAGCGCGTCATCAACCCCGGCGAGCGCCCGCTGCATGCGCTGCGCGAGCGAGGCGTGGAGTACGTCGAAGTGCGCCTGATGGACCTCGACCCCTTCGAGACCGTCGGCATCAACGCGCAGACCATGCGCTTCATCGACGTGTTCCTGCTGCACTGCCTGCTGAGCGACAGCCCCGACGACACGCCGCAGGAAATTGCCGACCTCGCGCGCAACCAGCACCTCACCGCCGCGCGCGGGCGCGAGCCGGGCCTGCGTCTTGCGCGCGGCGGCAGCGAAGTGACGCTGGCCGACTGGGGCGTGGAGCTGGCCGAGCAGTGCCTGCCGATTGCCGCTGCGCTCGACGCGGCGCACGGCGGCGGCGGCACGCAGCATGTCGATGCCGTGCGTGCCGCGCTGGCCGCGCTGCAGGACCCCGACAGCCTGCCTTCGGCCCGCGTGCTGGCGGCCATCGAGCAGCAGCACGGCAATTCCTTCGTCGGCTTCGTGCGCGCCCAGTCGGAGCAGACCCGCGCCGCGCTGCTGGCGATGCCGTTCTCGGCGGAGCAGCAGGCCGCGTTCGAGCGGATGACTGCCGAGTCGATCCAGGAGCAGAAGCGCATCGAGGCGGCCGACACCATGCCCTTCGAGATCTACCGCGAGCAGTACGTGTCGCCCTCGCGGCTGGGCATGACGCGCGGCCGCGTGGTGGCGCTGGCGGCCTAGGCTTTTGGCCCCGATGCGGCCGGGCACCTGAGCGGCCCCGCGCCTCGCATGCCGACAGGCGTGCTGGCCGATGGCCTACAGGCATTGGCCCGCATGGCTCACCGTGGGCGTCGCGCGGGTTGCGACGATGTGGGCATGCACCGACCACCTTCGTCATCCAGTACTTGCCGGCCAGCCGCCGAGCCGGCGCTGTCGCCATGAGCTTCAGGGCCTACCTCGTCGAAGACAGCCCCGTGATCCGCGAAAACCTCGTCGGTTTCCTGCAGGACGTGGCCGATGCCGAGGTCGTGGCCTCCGCCAGCACAGAAGACGAGGCCGTGACCTGGCTGCGCCTGCACAGCGAAGACTGGGACCTGACCATCGTCGACCTGTTCCTCAAGCGCGGCAACGGCCTCGGCGTGATCCAGGCCTGCCGCAACCGCGCGCCGCACCAGAAGGTGGTGGTGCTCAGCAACTACGCCACCACCGACATGCGCCAGCGCTCGGAGCAACTGGGCGCCGATGCCTTCTTCGACAAGTCCGCCGAGCTCGACCAGCTGGTGGCGTACTGCGAGCAGGTGCGCTCCGCCCACGGTTGAACACGGTTGAACCGGGGCCGGCCGGCTGACGCGCGCAAGACTGCGCACCGGCGCCTTTCTGGGGTAAAACGCCACGCTGCCGCCTTCCGGGCGGCAACGACGAACAACGGCAAGCAACTCCCTAGGAAAGCGACAAAGAGACATGAGCAGCAGCAACAGCAGCATCGACTTCAAGGGCCGCGTGGCCATCGTGACCGGCGCGGGCGGCGGGCTGGGCCGCCAGCATGCGCTGGCGCTGGCTTCGCGCGGCGCCAAGGTGGTGGTGAACGACCTGGGCGGCGCGCGCGACGGTTCCGGCGGTTCGGTGAGCGCCGCGCAGGCGGTGGTCGATGAGATCAAGGCGGCCGGCGGCGAAGCCATTGCCAACGGCGCCTCGGTGACCGACTTCGAGGCGGTGCAGGCCATGGTCAAGGAAGCGGTCGACGCCTGGGGCCGCGTCGACATCCTCGTCAACAACGCCGGCATCCTGCGCGACAAGAGCTTCGCGAAGATGGAACTGGCCGACTTCAAGCTGGTGGTCGACGTGCACCTGATGGGCGCCGTGAATTGCACCAAGGCCGTCTGGGCGCTCATGAACGAGCAGAAGTACGGCCGCATCGTGATGACCACGTCGTCGTCCGGCCTGTACGGCAACTTCGGCCAGAGCAACTACGGCGCTGCCAAGCTGGCGCTGGTGGGCCTGATGCAGACGCTGAGCATCGAAGGCGCGAAGAACGACATCCGCGTGAACTGCCTGGCCCCCACCGCCGCCACCCGCATGACCGAGGACCTGTTCCCCAAGGAAATGCTCGAGGCCTTCCGCCCCGAGGCCGTGGTGCCCGCCATGCTGGTGCTGGCCGCGCAGGACGCGCCGAACCGCACCATCCTCTGTGCCGGCGCCGGCACCTTCGAGGCAGCGCACATCACGCTGACGCAAGGCGCCTGGCTGGGCATCGAGGCCGACACGCCGGAGCAGCTGGCCGCGCGCCTGTCGGAGGTGACCGAGCGGGAGGGCGAGATCGTGCCGCAGAGCGGCGCGGCGCAGGGCTCCAACGAAGTGGCCAAGGGCATGGCCAACGCGAAGCGGGGCTGACGGCACCGCCCGCCGCCTGTTCTGTTCATGGCGCGCTTGACCTCGAGTGCACTCGAGCATTTCCAATGAATTCTCCGGGCGCCTCCTGGGCGCTCGGTTCATTCATTCAACGCAAGGAAATCAAGCCATGAACACGATCGACAACAAGGCCCTCGTCCGGCACATCCACGACGAGCTGGACAAGGGCAACGGCCAGGCCTTCGTCGACAGCCTCGCCGACGACGCGAGCTGGAAGCTCGAAGGCAGCACCGCATGGTCGCGCACCTACCAGGGCAAGAAGGCGATCCGCGAGGAATTGCTGGACCCGCTCTTCGCGCAGTTCGCGGCGCCCTACCGCAGCAGGACGGAGCGCGTCATCGCCGAAGGCGACCGCGTGGTGGTGCTGTTCAGCGGCGACGTGCCCACCAAGGCCGGCAAGCGCTACAACAACCGCTATTGCTACGTCTACCGACTCGAAGGAGGCAAGGTGAAAGAGCTGACCGAATACTTCGACACAGCGCTCGTGCAGGAGGCGCTGCAGCCGCCTCCCGCCCCAGCCCATGCCGGCTGACAGCAGGGGCACGCCCTTTCATATCGGCGAGCTGGCGGCCCGCACCGGCCGCACGGTGCACGCCATCCGCTGGTACGAGACACAGGGGCTCGTGCCCGGCGTGGCGCGCGACGAGGGCGGACGGCGCCTCTACGGCGAGCCGCACGTCGGCTGGCTCGACCTGATGGAAAGGCTGCGCCGCACCGGCATGTCGATTGCCGAGATGCGCGAGTACACGGCGCTGGCGGTGCAGGGCAAGTCCACGCTGCGCCAGCGGCGCGACATGCTGGCAGCGCACCGCGAACGCGTGACAGGCACCATCGCCGAATGGAAGAGGGCGCTCACGCTGGTCGAAAGCAAGATCGGCTTCTATGACGAGTGGATGGCCAGCGGCCACCGGCCGCCGCCGATTCCGGCCGAGTCGGGCGGCACGGCAACGGCCGCGCGGCCCCGCGCACGCAGGCGCAAAGCCGCCGCCGCGCCGCCTACTCCGCAATGAAGCTGGGGTCGGTGCGGATCGAGCCGCGGTCCCGGTGGTTGTGAAGGCGGCCCAGCGTGCTGTCGAGCAGCCGCTTGAGCTTGTCGGCCGCGCCGCGGAAGGCTTCGTCGAGGGTGGCGGCGTGCTGCTTCACCGCCAGCGGCTGGTGGTGAGCCAGTCGCGCCTCCATCACGCAGCACTTGTCGGCGCCGCCGGTCTTGTCGTGGTTCTCGTCGCTCAGGTGTACTTCGACGCGTGTCACGTCGTCGACGAAACGGCTCAGGTGCTGCTTGATCTCGGTGTCGGCCCAGCGCTCCAGCGCGTCCTTGTTGGTGATGCCGTTGCTCGTGTTGACCTGAATCTGCATGCAATCTCCCTGCTGGATGGATGAACGAAGCCTCACTGTGCGCCCGGATGCGACGCATCGTGCGTAGGTCTATTCCCTACCCACGCGCCGGGCAGGGTCCGCAATGCGGCGGTTTCTCAGCTCTGGATGTATGTGGTCAGCTGCTCGATGGTGGCCTCGTGGTCCGAGATGATGTCGTCCATCAGGTCCTGGATCGAGATCATGCCGACCACCTTCTCGCCGTCGACCACCGGCAGGTGGCGGAACTTGCGCTGGCTCATGAGCGTCATGCAGGCGCGCGTGCGGGTTTGCGGGGTGACGGTCATCACGTCGGGCGTCATGATCTCCGAAACGCGCACTTCCTTCGAGTTCTTGCCCTGCAGCGCCACCTTGCGGGTGTAGTCGCGCTCTGAAAGAAAACCGACCAGCTTCTCGCCCTCCATCACCATCAGCGCGCCCACCTCGAAGCGCGCGAGGGTGGCCAGCGCATCGAACACGGTGGCGTTGGGAGAGGTGCGCCAGGCCGCGGAATCGTGACGCTTGAGCAGTTCGGAGACGGGTTTCATCGCGGTAACTCCATAAAAAAGTTTTCGACTCGACCGACGCTCATGCGCCGCGCTCGTTCAAATGATAGGGGCGGACGCGCCTCGGGCGTCGCAAAACCCACTAGGGGATTGCGCGTGTGTGCAACCCGCGCGCAATGCGCCAAAAATCAAGGCTGTGCCGGCGCCGACGCGAACACGCGGCTCGGCGGGGTAGGCAGAATCGCCGAGCGCAGCTATCGAAAACGTAGCGCGCAGCTAGCGTTCAGGTTCCCGGTTCACAATTCGCACCCCGGCCCGAAGGCCGGTCCGTTTCCCCGAATTCCAGTCAGCGCGAAAAGAAAGAGCCTACCGATGGCGATCCAGTGGTTCCCCGGTCACATGTATGCGACCCAGAAGGCCATCACCGAGCGGGTGAAAGACATCGACGTGGTCATAGAACTGCTTGACGCACGCTTGCCCGGTTCCAGCGCCAACCCCATGCTGGCGGAGCTCACGGCCGGGCGGCCCAGCCTCAAGGTGCTCAACAAGCAGGACCTGGCCGACCCCGAGCGCACCGTGCAGTGGCTCGCGCACTACAACGCGCTGCCCGACACCCGCGCCATCGGCCTGGACGCGAGCCAGACCACGCCCGCGCAGCAACTGGTGAAGGCCTGCCACCAGCTCTCGCCCAACCGCGGCGGCATGGCCAAGCCGATGCGCGTGCTGATCTGCGGCATTCCCAACGTGGGCAAGTCGACGCTCATCAACACGCTGACCGGCGGGCGCAAGGCCAAGACCGGCGACGAGGCCGGCATCACCAAGCTCGAACAGCGCATCACGCTGGCCGACGACTTCTACCTGTGGGACACGCCCGGCATGCTGTGGCCGCGCATCATCGTGCCCAAGAGCGGCTACAACCTGGCGGCCAGCGGTGCCGTGGGGCGCAACGCCTTCGACGAGGAAGAGGTGGCGCTCGAGCTGCTCAACTACCTCAAGGTTCACTACGGCGCCGGCGTGGCCGCGCGCTTCAAGCTGGTGGAGCTCGACGCCGCCACCATGGCCGAGATGAAGGACGAGGCGCTGCTCGACACCATCGGCCGCAAGCGCGGTGCGCTGCTGGGCAAGGGGCGCGTCAACCTGCAGAAGGCGGCGGAAATCGTCATGCACGAATTCCGCGCCGGCAACCTCGGGCGCATCACGCTCGAAACACCGGAAGAGTTTGCCGAATGGCTGGCCGATGGGCAGCGCCGCGACGCCGAGCGGGCCGCGAAGAAGGCCGCGCGCAAGCAGAAGGGCAAGCCGAAGCCAGAGACGGCGCCCGGGCAGGACGCCTGAGCGCCCTCAGTCCAGCGCGAACAACGCCGCCGCCGCCTCGTTGAGCGCCACCGTGCGGCGCGAATCCGGGTGCGGGCCGGCGGCCTTCAGCGCGCGCTGGTAGAGCGCGACGCGCGTGGCCGAGACCGGGCGGCACAGCGGGCGGCTCACGAAGCGCGAGAAGCTGCGCCCCGGCACCACGTAGCGCCCCGGGTTGAGCCGCGCGAAGCGGATGTACGCCTGCAGCGCATAGAGCATGTCGGCGTGCAGCGCATCCATGCGCTGCTCGGCGTCCTTGCCGATCTGCGCGCGGCCCTTGGCGTCCTTCTTCAGCGGCAGGCCGAGGATGTCGGCCATGTCGATCTCGAAGTGGGTGAAGTCGCCGTACGGGCGCTTGCAGTCGATCATGAAGGTGCGCCAGTTCGCGCGCTGCAGCAGGCGGATGTGCTCGTCGGTCACGTCGAAGGCATCGCGCTGGCCGAAGGGCGGCTGGAAGGCGTAGTGCCCCTGCGCGAAGCTCGCGTGCAGGAAGAAGGCCGAGGCCACGTTGGTGAAGCGCTCGACCGCCGCAGAGGAAGCGCCGTCGAGCGCTTCGCCGAACTGCTCGAGCGTCAGGTCGGGCGGCACGATGCCGGGTGCGCCGGATTCGCAGTCGATCCACTCGGCCTTGCTGCGGCGGAACCAGTCGATGTCTTCCTGCGTGATTTCCACGCTGCCGATGGCGGTGGCCGGCAGGACGGGTTCCGGCGGCGCGGCGGCGGCAGCTGCGGGCGCGCTTTTCCGTTCGCAGCCCGAGACGGCGAGCAGGGCGGACGCCGCGCACGCGGCCGACAAGGCCAGCGCGCCTCGCCGATGAATCCTTCTCACGTTTTTTCTCCCATGGATAAGCGATTGGGTCCATGAGGATGCCACGCCGGCCTGACTCGGATCTGAGGAGCGGCCCGCAAGCCCGAGGTTCATGCGCGCTCGGTCCGCGGGCGAGGGCGCTCAGCGCATCTGCAGCCGCGCGTCCTTCGGGTAGCCGATGGTGTAGTCGGCCGCCACGCGGGCGGACTTGCCGGGGTCCAGGTCGAAGCGCCACATCGTGAGGCCGGGCTGCTTGTTCCACGACAGGTCGTCGGGCCTGGGCGCGAACTGCGAGCTCACGCGCACCTGCTCGTCGACAGACACCGGCGCGGCTTCCAGTACCTCCACCGTGACCGGCGTGCGGTGGCGGTTCTCGACCACGTAGGCGCGCTGCACCTTGCGCTCGGCGCGCGAGCCGGCGAAGCCGCCGGTGCCCTGGTTGTCGCGCTCGGGCTCGGCCTGCACCCGCACCAGTTCGTCGCGGCCGAAGGACAGCGTCAGGCGGGCATCGGTGGGCGGGCTCCAGCGGCCGTTGCCGACAAAGGCGCCGTCGCGGTACAGCAGCATCGGGCCGGCCGGCCAGACGCCGTCGGGCTGCGCCATGTCGGCGACCAGGAAGGCGCTGGCATCCACGCGCGGGCTGGTGCGGGCGACCAGCCTGGCGGTGTCTTCATGCTGGCCCAGCGCCAGGGTCACGCGCTGGCCGTTGGAGGGCACGTCGATGCTTTGCGGCACTGAAAACTCGGTGGCGAAGCTGCTGTCGAACACGCTCACGTCGAACAGCGGCGCACGGCGCTCCCGCAACTGCCTGGCGCTCTCGGGAGCCATGGCTATCGGCGCGGCGGGCATCGGCGCCAGTTCTTCGTTGCGCGTGCGCGCCGGCGGCGGCGGCGGCTCCACGCCGATGCGCCATGCCGATGGCAGCCGCCCGGTGGTTTCGCGGCGCGGCTGGCCGGTGGAGAGCACCAGCTTCACGCCGCGCCAGTCTTCGCCCGTGGCTTGCGCCACCAGCGCCTGGCGCTCGATGCGGACCTTGCCGGTGCCGCTGTCGAGCAGCGCACGGTAGCTGGGCGTCCAGCCGGGGCCGTTGACCTGGTAGCTGAGCCTGACGTCGGCGTCCGCGCTGGCCGCCAACGTGACCGTCACGGCCATCACCTGCTCGCCGCTGCCCTGGGTGCGGGTGCGTTCGGCGAGCAGCGGGTTGAGCTGGCGGTCGATGTCGGTCTGCCGGCGCTGGATCTGGTGCTGCTTGAGCAGCGAGTCCTGCCCGGTGCGGCGCATCGCCTCGGTCATGGCGACGAGGTTGCGCGCATCCACCGGCGCGCGGGCGCCCTGGGGCGTGTCGCCGCCGCTGCCGGCCAGGCCCTTGAGGTAGCCGTTGACCATGCCGAGCGCATCGCTCTCGGCCTGCAGCGCGGCCTTCTGATCTTCCAGCTCGCGGATGCGGCCATCCAGCGCGCTGGTCGCGCACTGCGCGGAAAGCTCGCGCGCCTCGCTCAGCACCGAGGTCTCGCCCACGCGCACCGATGCGTCGGCCGACACCTGCAGGCTCTGCACGTCCAGCCCTGCCGGCAGGCAGGCGAAGGTGACCGAGCGGCTTCCGGCCGCCACCCGCGCCACGCGATCGACCGTGGCGCTGCCGGGATAGACCTTCACCTGGGTGATGCGCGAGCCGGAAATGGCTGCCGGCTGCGTGGCGGCCTGCCCTTGCGCGCTGAAGCTCAGCACCAGCAGGACGGCGGCGCCGGCGGTGGCGCGAAGGAAGACGGGGGGCGTTGCTTTCATGGGATGCCTTCGAAGAAAGAAGTGGGACAGACCCCCACTGCTACGGACGGGCCGCGCGAAAGGGGTTAAGGCATCGCAAGAAAATTTTCGGCCGCTGTCGCCAAGGCAACCGCCGGTGCGTGGGCGGTCACGCGCGCGACGACGAATGCGGGGGGCGGTTCGTAGAGTGGCCTGCATCGCTTTCAACGGACTGCACGCCATGCTCGACACCATCCAGGCCATCAACAAGACCGCCGCCTTCAACCGCTGGGCCGGCTTCGAAGTCACGAGCGCCGCCAACGGCGAGGCCGAGCTGCGCATGGACTTCCGCGAGGAAGACATGGGCCAGTACGCCGGCTTCCTGCATGCGGGGATGATCGGCGCGCTGCTCGACACCGTGAGCGGCTTCGCGGCCGCCAGCGTGGCGGGCCGCGTGCTGGCGTCGCATTTCTCGGTGAACTGCATCGCGCCCGCCGTGGGCAGCGCCTTCGTGGCGCGGGGCCGGGTGGTGAAGGCCGGGCGCAAGCAGGTGTTCGCGGCGGCCGAGCTCTATGCGCAGGGCGAGGGCGATGCCCTCAAGCTCGTGGCGACGGGGAACGCCATTCTGGTTCCGGTGGAAGAGGCTGCCGCGAAGCCGGCCGCCTGAGCTTCAGCCCGAACAGCGGCCGCAGGAAGTTGACGCGGCGGACCAGCCCGTCGGTCAGCGCCCAGCAGCCGAAGATGGTCAAAGCCACCAGCAGCGCGGGCTCTACCACCGGCCCGAGCGCGAGCGGGGCCAGCAGCACCGCACCGATGATGATCAGCGTCTGGTGCAGCACGTACCACGGGTACACCGACTCGTTGGCCCAACGCAGCCAGGGCCAGGGCCGGTTCAGGTACCGGTGCCCGTAGCCCAGGATGGCCGAGACCGTCAGCCACAGGTAGAGCACGCGCAGCACGTCCATCGACAGCCCCGAGGGCGGCCCGCTGGTGACGGCGCGCAGCGCGAAGAAAGTGGCGATCACCGCGAGCGCCAGCGCAAGGGACACCCGGCGCAGCCGCTCCAGTTCCTTCCAGACGCCGGTGTCCACGCCCATCCAGTAGCCATAGAGGAACATCGTGAAATAGATGCTGTGCAGATGGAAGTCGCGCACCAAGTTGTGGGTGGCCGGAAAGCGCGAGGCCAGCAGCATCGTCCACAGCAGCAGCGGCACAGCCGGCAGCAACAGCAGCTTCCAGCCGCGCAGTCCGTTGAAGCCGCGCCGCACCCGCTGGCCGGCGGCGGACTTCCACAGCGGCAGTGTCAGCGCCACCAGTGCCGTGTAGGTGAACAGGTAGGGCAGGTACCAGAGGTGGTTCCAGGTGATGCCGAAATCCGCGCCATCGAAGGCCTGCTTCGGCCACGGCGCACTCATCGACAAGTAGCGCAGCAGGAAGGCGCCGAAGCCCGGCGCCACCATCCCGTTGGCCACGCCCTGCGCGTAGGCCTGGTAGGGCACGATCACCGCCATGCCGAAGGCCAGCGGCAGCATCAGCCGCAGGCCCCGGCTGCGCAGCAGCGCCCAGGTGCCCTGGCCGCGGCTCAGGAAGCCCAGCGACACGCCGGAGATGAGGAACACCAGGTCCATGCGCCAGAGGTTGAGCATGGCCATCGGCCAGCGCAGCCATTCGGCCTCGTGAGGGCTCTTGAGGTGCCAGTGCCAGCCGGCCACGTAGTACATGCCCACGTGATAGAGGATGACGAACAGGAATGCCAGCGCGCGCAGGGCGTCGATGTCGTGGCGGCGATGGTCTGGCGGGATGTAGGCGGCGGTGTGCATCTTGGGGGGCCTCGAATCTGGAAGGCTGCGATGTTCGGCCGCACGGCCCCGCGGCGGCGCGCCGCCGGGACGGATTGCCCCCGCTTTGTGACGAGCGGTGGCCCCCAGGGACGAAATTCGCCGGCCCCAGGGGGCGATTTCGCGAGAATTCCGGGCATGGGCGATCCACGCAAGAACCTCTACGAACGCTACGAGCCGATCCGCCGCTATGTCGAGGTGGGCTTCTGGATCGTGCTGATGACGCTGCAGGCCGCGTTCAGCACCCTGGTCGCGATCGCCGATGTCGGCAATCGCGCGGTGCCGCATGCCCGCTGGGAAGTCGTCACCTGGGAGGTGTCGAGCCACTTCGTGCTGTTGCCGCTGGTGCCGGCGCTGGTGGCCATCGAACGCTGGCTGGCGCCGCTGGCGAGCAGGCACTGGGTCCGCTTCCTGGCCTGGCACCTGGCAGCCAGCGTGGCGGTCAGCGTGGTCCATGTGGCCGGCATGTTCGGGCTGCGCTCGCTGGTCTATTCGATGGCCGGCGAGCACTACGGCTTTTCCAGCTGGACCGCCCAGTGGGGCTATGAGTACCTGAAGGACGTGCGGGTATACGCCAGCATGATTTTCGGCATCTGGGTCTACCGGCGGTTCCTGCTGCGGCTGCAGGGAGAAGCCCGGGTGCTCGATGCGCCGGAGGAGGGGGTGACAGAGGCGGCGCCCTCCATGCCGCAAGCACCCCCACCACCGCCCCCGCGCCCCGAACGATTCCTCGTGCGAAAGCTGCGCCGCGAATTCCTCATCGCCGCCACCGACATCGACTGGCTGCAGGCCGAGGGCAACTATGTCGGCCTGCACGTCAACGGCCACGATTACCTGCTGCGCGCCACGCTCACCGACTTCCTGACCCAGCTCGACCCCGACCGCTTCGCGCGCGTGCACCGCAGCCACGCGGTGAACCTGGGTCGCGTCAAGGAAATCGAGCCGCTGGACGGCGGCGACGCCCGCCTGCACATGCACGACGGCACCACGGTGCCCTGCAGCCGCCGCTACCGGGACGCACTGCGCGCCGGCGCGGGCTGATCCGGTGCGCGAACGGGCTGGGCAAGCCCGTTATTGGTTCGTTCTGCACCATCAAAGAGCTTTCAGGCACCTTTTTTGCTTGCTTATGGCGCCGCTCCGAGCAATTCGGGTGCGTTGCACCAAATCAAACCAAAAAACTGCAAGAAGCTTCAATGGACGCACTCAAACAGGGCGCTGACGCGCTGTTCATCCTTCTCGGCGCGATCATGGTGTTGGCCATGCATGCCGGTTTTGCCTTTCTGGAGCTCGGCACCGTCCGAAAGAAGAACCAGGTCAATGCGCTGGTGAAGATCCTGGTCGACTTCTCGGTGTCGACCATCGTGTACTTCCTGGTGGGCTACGGCGTGGCCTACGGCACGCATTTCTTCGTGAGCGCCACTGAACTGTCGGCAAGAAGCGGCTACGAGCTGGTGAAGTTCTTCTTCCTGCTGACCTTTGCGGCGGCCATTCCGGCCATCATCTCGGGCGGCATCGCGGAGCGCGCCAAGTTCTGGCCGCAGCTCATCGCCACGGCGGTGATCGTCGGCTTCGTCTATCCGCTGTACGAAGGCATCGCGTGGAACAAGCACTTCGGCATCCAGGGCTGGATAGCGTCGCTCACCGGCCACGAATTCCATGACTTCGCGGGTTCGGTGGTGGTGCATGCCGTGGGCGGCTGGCTCGCGCTGCCGGCCGTGCTGCTGCTGGGCGCGCGGCGCAACCGCTACCGGGGCGACGGCTCGCTCAGCGCGCACCCGCCGTCGAACATTCCGTTCCTGGCGCTCGGCGCATGGGTGCTGTGCGTGGGCTGGTTCGGCTTCAACGTGATGAGCGCGCAGAGCATCGACAAGATCTCCGGCCTCGTCGCCGTCAACTCGCTGATGGCGATGGTCGGCGGCACGCTGGTCGCGCTGGCCATGGGCAAGAACGACCCCGGCTTCGTCTACAACGGCCCGCTCGCGGGGCTGGTGGCCATCTGCGCCGGCTCCGACCTGATGCACCCGCTGGGCGCGCTGGTGGTGGGCGGCGTGGCCGGCGCGATCTTCGTCAAGATGTTCACGCTGGTGCAGAACAGATGGAAGATCGACGACGTGCTCGGCGTGTGGCCGCTGCACGGCCTGTGCGGCACCTGGGGCGGCATCGCCGCGGGCATCTTCGGCACGCAGGCGCTGGGCGGCATGGGCGGGGTGAACGTGTGGGCGCAGCTGATCGGCACGCTGATGGGCGTCGTCTGGGCCGGCCTGGCAGGGTGGGCGGTGTACGGCGCGCTGAAGAAGGCGGTCGGGCTGCGGCTGACGCAGGAAGAGGAATACGACGGGGCGGACCTGTCGATCCACCATATTTCGGCGACGCCGGAGCGTGAAGTGAACTGGTAATGGGCCCTGGCGGCGTGCGAGGCGCGAAACGGCCATCTGTAGCAAACTTGCCGGCTGCTTCGCTCACTCCCCACAGCCCCATGACCCAACTGCCTCCCGCCCTCGAAGTCCTCCCCCGCGACCTCTCCGCCTATCGCAAGGGCAACGTCGGCATCGACTACGTGCACCGCTTCGAGTCGGGCAAGCCCGGCCCGCACGTGCTGATCAACGCGCTCACGCACGGCAACGAGATCTGCGGCATGACCGCCGCCACGCACCTGCTCGACAACAACGTGCGCCCGAAGATCGGCACGCTCACCGTGGCCTTCTCCAACATCGAGGCCTACGAGTCGTTCAAGGAAGAGGCGCCCTTCGACAGCCGCCAGATCGTGCACAACCTGAACCGCATCTGGTCGCCCGAGTGGCTCGACGGCACGGAAGACAGCCCCGAACTGCGCCGCGCGCGCATCCTGCGCCCGGTGGTGGAGGCGGCCGACCACATCCTCGACATCCATTCGACCAGCCAGCCCGTGGTGCCGTTCTGGGTGTACCCGGCGTTCGAGCGCAACGCCAAGGTCGCGCTGGCCATCGGACGCCCGTCGGTGCACCTGGTGATGCCCGACGGCCTGGGCTCGGGCACGCCGCTGATCCAGTACGGCAGCCATGGCGGCCCGGACGGCAAGGGCGTGGCGATGGTGGTCGAGTGCGGCCAGCACTTCCTGCGCTCCGCGTCGGAGCTCGCGACCGCCGTCACCTACGATTTCCTCGCGTATTTCGGCCTCGTCGACAAGGACCCGGCCACGCCGCCGCCCGAGGCGCAACGCCGCTTCCAGCTGCTGCAGACCTACGTCATCAAGTCGGAAGACTTCGCGTTCGTGCGCCCGCTGATCGGCTTCGAGACCTTTGCCAAGGGCGAGTTGATCGCCACCAACGGCGACGAAGAGATTCGCGCGCTGTGCGACGACTGCACGATCTTCATGCCCGCGCAGCGCACGATCGTCGGGCGCGAAGCCGTGTACCTGACCAAGCCGCTGTGAGGCCGGCTGTTCGATGACCACGATCCCCGCCATGAGTCGCTGGCGCGTGGCGGGGCTGGTGTTCGTCTTCCTGTGGTTCGCCATCGGCGGCGTCGCGCATTTCGTGGCGACCGAAGCCGAGATGCGAATCGTGCCGCCGTGGATTCCGTGGCCGCGCGAGACCGTGTGGGTGAGCGCCGTCTTCGAACTGCTGGGCGCGGCCGGTTTGCTGTGGCGGCCGACGCGCCGGGCTGCGGGAGTCGGGCTGTTCCTGCTGACTCTTGCGGTAACGCCCGCGAATGTCTACATGCTGCAGCGGGCGGACTTGTTCGCGAACGTGCCTTACTGGGCGCTGGTGGCGCGGCTGCCTTTGCAGGTGGTGTTGCTGGCGGTGATTGCGTGGAGTACGGCGCGGCCGAAGGCGACTTAGGCGAGCGGGGTCGACTTTGCTATCTGCACGCGAAGCGGCCGCAAATCGTTCTGCACTGTCTGCCAGACGATGGTGTGATCGACAGTGAAATAGCCATGCGAGAGCGCGTTTCGCATTTCGTATGCGATGCGCCAGGGAATTTCAGGGTGCATCGACGAAAACTCCGGATGAATATGGCCCAGATAGTCCACGACTCGCCGCGGATCGCTGCGACTCATAGAGGCACCGCTTCGCGCAGAACACGATCACGGAACTTGGGAGGCAGGCCGGCAGGGGTGAGTACATCCACCTCGATGCCAAGCAGGGCTTTCAGTTCGTAGCGAATGGCGCCAATGTCCATGAGCGTAGTTTGCTCGGTGGGGTCCACCAGCAGATCCAGGTCGCTGTCTGCACCGTCCTCGCCGCGCGATACGGAGCCGAACACCCGAACTCCGCTGACATGGTGACTCAGCGCGATCTCGCGAATGCGAGCGCGATGCAGGGACAAGGCTTCCGAAGGGCGCATGGTCGCAGTGTAGTGCTGTGCGGCAATGCCTCGAACGCCTCAAGCCGCAACGAACAACGCCGGATCCACCATCGCCCGGTTGAGCATCACCGACCAGTGCAGGTGCGGCCCGGTCACCCGCCCGGTCGCGCCCACCGCGGCCAGTTTCTCGCCGGTCTTCAGCACGTCGCCGACCTTCACGTCGACCCGGCTCAGGTGGCAGTACATCGTGAGCAGTCCGCCGCCGTGGTCCAGCCACACGGTGCCGCCGTTGAAGAAATAGTCGCCCGTGTCGATCACCTTGCCGGGCAGCGGCGCCAGCACGGGCGTGCCGGTGCCCGCCGCGATGTCCATGCCGCTGTGCGGATTGCGCGACTGGCCGTTGAACACCCGGCGCAGGCCGAACGAGCTGGAGCGGCGGCCCGGCACGGGCACGCGCATCTGCAGCGCTGCGTCGGGGCGCATGTCGGTGAGCGTGGCCATCACGGCGCTCAGGTGTTCGCGTTCGCGCTCGTAGCGGGCCTGGTCTTCGGGGGCCAGGTCGACGGTGCGCGGGGCGACCGTCAGGCGTTGCTCGCGGTATTGCTTGGGGGCGACGGTGTAGGTGATCTGCCTTTCCGGGCGGCCTTCGGGGCGCACTGTGATGCTGGCTTCGCCCGGCTCGGCGGCGAGGGGAATGCCGACCAGAGCGGTCCATTCGATGGCGTCGCCCAGCACGAGCAGAGGTATGTCGCCTGCAAAGGCAGCAGGCCGCTTTGCAGCCGGCCCGAGCGACAGGCGGGCCACGCCGCCCGGCACCTGGGATGCGTGAGGCCAGACATCGGCGTGCGCGGGTTGCTGCGCTTTCTTTGGCGAGGCGGCGTTGGCCAGCTGTGAAGCAGGCATCGCGAGCAGGCCGAGGCCGCCGAGCAGGGCAGAGCGGCGATTCAGCATGGAAGACGCACGGTCGGAAAAGTCGAAATTGATTGGCATGAATAGATGTCGTTGGAGGTTCTTCGATGCGGGACAGGGTCAGCCGAGCCAGCTCCCCGGCGCCAGCCCTTCGAGCGTGTGCGGCCCGATGGCCGCGCGGATCAGCCGCAGCGTCGGCAGCCCGACGGCCGCCGTCATGCGTCGCACCTGGCGGTTGCGGCCTTCGCGTATCGCCAGTTCCAGCCACGCGGTGGGGATGCTCTTGCGTTCCCGGATCGGCGGCTGGCGCTCCCACACCTGCGGCGGCGGGTCGAGCAGGCGCGCCCTGGCGGGGCGCGTGGGGCCGTCGTTGAGCTGTACGCCCGCGCGCAAGGCTGCCAGCGCCTCTTCGGTCGGCGTGCCTTCCACCTGCACCCAGTAGATCTTTTCCATCTTGAAGCGCGGATCGGCGATGCGCGCCTGCAGCTTGCCGTCGTCGGTGAGCAGCAGCAGGCCTTCGCTGTCGGCGTCGAGCCGGCCGGCCACGTAGACGCCGGGGATGTCGATGAAATCTTTCAAGCCGCGCCAGCGGCCCTCGGGCGTGAACTGGCTGAGGACGCCATAGGGCTTGTTGAAGCGGATCAGGCGGGAAGAAGGGCTCGGAAGGTTCATGAGCCGACAGGATAGCCCGGGTCTGTCCTGCAACATTCGCTGCGGTGGGTGGCTCCAATGGGTTCATCACCAAGGAGAACCCGGAAATGACGATGCGAAGCTCTATTCATCTCGCTTGCGTGGCGGCGGCGGGTTTTCTGATGGCGGCCTGCAGCAGCACGTCCCTGCGCGTCGGCGGCGCGCCGGAGGCGAGCGTCAAGAATTGCGTTGCCGCCGCCGCGCGTGAATTGCGGGTGCCACCGGCCAGCATCGTGGTGGACAGCGGTTCGACGCCGCGCGACGGGGTCTACACGATCAACCTGAAGGTCGGGCCGCAAGCGCGGCCCGCCGTTTGCACCACGGACGAGAACAGCGCGGTGCTGGGCGTGGTCTACAAGCGGCCGGGCGCGTACTGACAAAAACAAAAAAGCCGGAGCCATCGAGGCCCCGGCTTTCGCCTTGGAGGGACGCGGGCCGCCCTACTTGCCCCAGCTGTCCCGCATGCCCGCTGCGCGGTTGAACACCAGCTTGCCGTCGGCGTCGCCCTTCGAATCGCGCACGAAGTACCCGTGCCGCTCGAACTGGATGCCGACGCCCGGCTCGCCCTTTGCCAGCGAGGGCTCGACGAACGCCGAGCACACTTCCAGGCTGGTCTTGTTCAGTTCGTCCAGCAGCTCGCCGCTGCCGGGGTTGGCTTCCGCGAAGAGCCGTTCGTACAGCCGCACTTCGGCCTGCACCGCATCGGCGGCGGCCACCCAGGTGATGTTGCCCTTCACCTTGATCGCGTCCGCGCCGGGCGTGCCGCTCTTGGTGTCGGGCACCAGCGTGGCCTGCACTTCGACGAGCTTGCCGTCGGCGTCCTTGGTGCCGCCGGTGCATTCGATGACGTGGCCGTACTTCAGCCGCACCTTGTTGCCGGGGAACAGGCGGAAGAAGCCCTTGGGCTGCACTTCTTCGTAGTCGGTGCGCTCGATCCACACTTCGCGGCCTAGCTTGAATTCGCGCTTGCCCATTTCGGGGTGGTGCGGATGCACGGGGGCCGAGCAGTCGTCGAGCGAGTCGTCGCCGCCCATCAGCTCGCCCCAGTTGGTGATGACGAGCTTTACCGGGTCGAGCACGGCCATGGCCCGTGGAGCGACGGGGTCGAGGGTGTCGCGCAGCGCGGCCTCGAGGCTGGCGTAGTCGATCCAGCCGCCCGACTTGGTGGTGCCGCTGCGTTCGCAGAACAGGCGCAGCGCTTCGGGCGTGTAGCCGCGGCGGCGCAGGCCGGCGATGGTGGGCATGCGCGGGTCGTCCCAGCCGTCGACGTATTTCTCCTCGACCAGCTGGCGCAGCTTGCGCTTGCTGGTCATCACGTGGGTGACGTTGAGGCGCGCGAATTCATATTGGCGCGGGTGCGGGCTGGCGACGAGGCCGCCTTCGGCGAGGCGGTCGAGCAGCCAGTCGTAGAAGGGGCGCTGGTCTTCGAACTCGAGCGTGCAGATGCTGTGGGTGATCTGCTCCAGCGCGTCTTCGATGGGGTGCGCGTAGGTGTACATCGGGTAGATGCACCACTTGTCGCCGGTGTTGTGGTGGTGGGCACGGCGCACGCGGTACAGCGCGGGGTCGCGCATGTTGATGTTGGTGCTGGCCATGTCGATCTTGGCGCGCAGGATGGCGGCGCCGTCGGCGACCTGGCCGTCGCGCATGGCACGGAAGCGCGCCAGGTTTTCCTCGGGCGTGCGGGTGCGGAAGGGGCTGTCGGTGCCGGGCGTGTTGAAGTCGCCGCGGTTCGCGCGCACTTCGTCGGCGGTCTGCTCGTCCACGTAGGCGAGGCCGGCGCCGATGAGGTATTCGGCGGCCTCGTACATGAAGTCGAAGTAGTTGCTCGCGAAGTACTCGTGCTCCTGCAGCGTGCCGGGCGCGCTGGGGCGGTCGGCCAGGTAGGTTTCGTAGCCGAGCCATTTCACCGCGTCGCGGATGGAGTCGACGTATTCCTGGTCTTCCTTCTCGGGGTTGGTGTCGTCGAAGCGCAGGTGGCACACGCCGCCGTATTCCTTGGCCAGCTCGAAGTTGAGCCAGATGCTCTTGGCGTGGCCGATGTGCAGGTAGCCGTTGGGTTCGGGCGGGAAGCGCATGCGCACCTTGGCCGGATCGGCCATGCCTTGGGCGTGGTGGGCGGCGCTGCCGGGCGATCCGCCCCACTTGCGGCCTGCGTAGGCGCCCTGTGCGAGGTCGTTCTCGATCACGTGGCGCAGGAAATTGCTCGGTGCAGCGGTCGTTTTGGCGCCGTTTTTGTCGGTCGGGGAGGTCATTGCGGCATTCTAGAGGGCGCCCTTTGGGCGTTACCTTTGGCAACTCTCTTCACATTGGCGGGTGCACCCCGTTTGCATTTGCCGCGTTCAATACGTACATGGGCGGTTCAGACCCGAACGCAGCGCCCCAAACAAGGAGTCCACATCATGAGCCTCACACGTTCTACTTTCTTCAAATGGGCCGCCGCAGGTGTCGTGGCAGCCGGTGCACTGTTTGCGGCCACCTCGGCCAGCGCTCGCAGCGACGTGAGCTGGTCGATCGGCGTCGGCGTGCCAGGCGTGGCTGTCGGCGTGGGCAACCCGGGCTATTACCCGGCTCCGGCCCCTGTGTACGTGCCGCCGGCACCCGTCTACTACGCGCCGCCGGCCCCGGTGTACTACAACCCGCCGCCGGTTTATTACCGTCCGGCCCCGGTCTACTACGGCCCGCCGGCCTATTACGGCCCGCGCTACTACGGTCGTGGCTACTACCGCGGTCATGGCCACTGGCGCTAATTAGCAACGGCTTTTGTGACTGAATGAAAAACCGGCCCTCGCGAGGGCCGGTTTTTTTTCATGGGTGCGGCGGAGGCCGGCTTTTCACATGGCGCGAAACAGGTGGGCGTAAAGGCGGCTGACCGGTATCTTCTCGGCGCGCCCGCGCAGCATGAGGTGCATCTTGCCGGCCTCGTCGCGGTGCACCGACTCGATGGCCGCGCTGCGCACCACCACCGCCCGGTGCACCTGCCAGAAGGTGTCGGCGTCGAGCTGGGGCAGCAGCTGCTTCAGCGGCGTGCGGATCAGGTATTCGTGCGTGGCGGTCAGCACGCGCAGGTATTTGTCCGCTGCTTCGAAATACAGAACCTCGTCGATGGGCACCATGCGCACGGTGCTGCCGCCGGCGTCGCTGGCGGCAATCATGCGCAGCGGGGCGGCCGGCGGCGCGAGGGCTTCGGCGCCCGCGCCCGCGGCGCTCAGCACCTGGCGCCATTGGGCGAGGGTGCGCTCGAGGGCCTCGTCGGCCACGGCGGGCGTGGGCGCGGGCTGGCGGGCGGCCAGCGCCTGCTGCAGCCGGGCCACGGTCTTGCGAAGCCGCTGCGGCTGCACCGGCTTGAGCACGTAGTCGATGGCCTGGGCCTCGAAGGCGCGCGCGGCGTATTCGTCATAGGCCGTGACGAACACCAGCTGCGGCATCGGCGCCTGGTCGGCGGGCCAGCAGTCGGCAAGCTCGGCTACGGCGCCCAGGCCGTCGAGGCCGGGCATGCGGATATCGAAGAACAGCACCTGCGGCAGCAGGCGCAGCGCCTCGCGCACGGCGCTGCGGCCGTCTCCCGCGATGGCGACGACCTGCAGTTCGGGCCAGGCGGCGGCCAGTTCGGCCTTGAGGGCTTGTGCGAGCAGGGGCTCGTCTTCGGCAATGAGGGCTGTCGGGGTCATCCTGGAATCTCAAACGGGCAGGGGGAAATTCAAAGTTGCGCAGGTGCCGCCGGTGCCGCCGGGCGCCAGACGCAGGGCGCCTTGCGCGCCATACACGGTGGCCAGGCGCTCGCGCACTTGCTCGAGCCCGAAGCTGCTGCCCTCGGAGGGCGGCGCGCCATCGAGGCCGACGCCGGTGTCGATCACTTCGATGACCAGCTGGCCTGCCTCCTGGCGCGCACGCACGGTGATTTCCCCGCCTTCCACCTTGGGCTCGAGTCCGTGGCGGATGCTGTTCTCGACCAGCGGCTGCAGCAGCAGCGGCGGCACGGGAACGTCGCGCAATGCTTCGGGCAGGTCGAGCGTGTAGCGCAGGCGCTCGCCCATGCGCACGGACATCAGCTCGAGGTAGTCGGCCAGCCGCTCGAATTCTGCCGACAGCGGATGCGACAGCGCCCTCGAACCGCTGAGCGTCATGCGCAGGTAGCTGTTGAGCCGGTCGAGCATGGCCACGGCGCGCGCCGGGTCGACGGTGATCAGCACCCGCAGGTTGGCCAGGGTGTTGAACAGCATGTGCGGCTCCAGCTGCGTTTCGAGCAGCTTGAGCCGTGCCTCGGTGGCGTTGCGCTGGGCCACCTCGATCTGGCTCTGCATGTGCTTGCTCTTGCCGAGGCTGTAGAAGAAGAAGCACATGCAGACCGTGGCGACGATGGTGATGACGGCGGCGGTGGCCAGCTTGTGGCCCCGGATGTCGAGAAAGTCGAACGCGGGCGCGCCGACCCATGCGTCGCCGATGAGGTTGCCGACGAAAAAGCCCACGAACACGCCCGCCACCACCAGCAGCAGGCCCCAGGGGCCGCCGGGCCAGTGGATTTCATGGTGCCCGGTGAGCAGAAGCCGGCCGCAGTCGATGAACAGCCAGCTCACCGTGCCGATCGACAGCGAATAGACCAGGTGCGCGGCCCAGCCGCCGCCTTCGGTGATGGTGAGCGCCGTGGCAATGAGGCAGCAGAAGACGGCGGTGATCAGGCCATGCCGGAGCATGTCCCGCAGGTTTGCCAACCCGAACCGGGGAAGTGGCGGCGCCTGCTCCAGGCTCACCCGCGGTCCCCGGCGCCCAGCGCGCGGCGTTCGCGTTCCACCAGGCGGTCGTAGAAGCCGCCGCCGGGCGCGATGAACCAGACCACCGCGCCGTGGATCAACAGCCCCAGGCCCCAGCCCATGAGCGGATACATGGCCCAGCTGCGCCCGTTGGCGGCCGAGATCGTGACCAGGCCCACATTCACCAGCACATAGACAAAAGCGTGGATGTACCAGCCCATCTTGGCGCCGGCTCGGCGGCGGGCGAGGCGTTCGACGTCGGAGGGCCGGGTGTTGTCGGAGGAGGGATTCATGACAGCTCCTTGTTGTACTGGACAGGAATGAAATCAGGGGTGGCCGACGGGGCCGAAGGCGTTGCCTGCAGGGCCGCGCGCCGTCTCAGTTCTTCCGTGGTGTCGCCGGGGCCGTCGGGCTTCCAGCCCGGCGGCTTCACGAGATAGCCCACGAAGGCGCGCACCGATCGCGCCGAGGCCAGGTCGCGGAACAGCGAGCGCCAGTGCGTGAACTCGATCTCGAGGATGTTGTTCGTGGTGATCGGGTTCACCAGCCCGTAGCGGCAGGGCAGGTCGGCGCGCTCGGGAATGTAGGTGCTGAACAGCCGGTCGAACACGATCAGCACGCCGCCGTAGTTGCCGTCGAGGTATTCCAGGTTCGACGCATGGTGCACGCGGTGTGCCGAGGGCGTGTTCAGAAACCATTCCAGCGGGCCGAGGCGCGGAATCCAGGTCGCGTGGATCCAGAACTGGTACAGCAGGTTCAGCGTGAGCATCAGCAGGATCACCTTTGGCGGCATGCCCAGCAGCGGGGCCAGCATGAAGAAGGCCAGGGTGCCTGTGAGGCGGCCGGTCCAGCCGAAGCGGTAGGCGGCCGACAGGTTCAGCTGGTTCGGCGAATGGTGGATGGCATGGGTGCACCAGAACCAGCGCACCCGGTGCGCCGCGCGGTGGTACCAGTAATAGCAGAACTCCTGGCCGATGAAGCAGGCGGCCCAGCCGGTCCAGTGGTCCATCGGCAGCGTGAACAGGCGGTGGGCATAGAACCAGTCCATGGCGCCGGTCCAGAAGGCCAGCGGCAACAGCCAGCGCAGCGGGTATTCGCGAACCAGGAAGTCGACCACCGAGACGCCGGACGCCTTCCAGTCGTAGCTGCGCCAGCCGTTGCGCAGGGAAAGCACCAGCGCTTCGGCGATGGAGGCGACGAGCACCACCGTGACGGAGATCTTGAGAATGAGCAAGAGCGCGTTCATGGTGGCAGTTCCTTGGGGCCGGTTGCCGATATTAGGCGGCGCGCACGCCGGCCGACATGGCGTCAGTACGGATGGCGAGCTTCCACAGGCGTGCCGCGCGGGCCACGAAGACGCCGGTGAAGGCACCGTACAGCGTCGGCACCACGATGCCGAAGGCGGCCTGGTGGCCCAGCTCGGGGTGCATGGCCAGGGCCGCGCCCACCACGTACTTGGTCAGGAAGATGCCCATCATGAGCATCAGCGGCACCGGGCTGCCGGCCACGTGGAAGCGGCGCTCGGCGGCGTCGTAGCGGGTGGCCGCGGGCAGCGGGCGCTGCAGCACCAGCGCCAGCAGCACGGCAGCGGCCAGGGCCCAGCCAAGCAGCGCGCCGAACGATTCGCCGAAGACCGAGATCACGCCGTAAAGCGACAGGCCACCCATGGCGACGGGCATCAGCGTGACCCGGGACAGGCTCACTTCGTTGGTGAGCAGTTGCCTGGCGCCGAGCCAGAGCAGGAGGAAGAAAACGGCGAACACCCACTTGGGCGTATGGAGGATGACTTGCATCAGCATGGTGGCGCTCCGTTGAAAGATGAAGAAAAGCCGAAGGGCGGGAGAAGAATCGATGGAGCGGACTTTGCCGGGCCCGACCCCTGCCGGCCACCGGCGTGCGACGAAATGCCGGGCGGCGGCGCGAACTGCGTCAGGCGGGCGTGAACTGCGGCGCGGGCGGCAGCTTTACCGACGCTTTACGGCGCAGCAAACTCCGCGGCTACCATTCCGCGCTGTACTCTAGGTCGAACCTCGCCCCCTTCGCACGCACAGCCCATGGAACAAGAAAAACCACCCGAGCCCCTGCCCGCCAACGTGTCTCCCACACATCCACAGGTGCGCAGGCGTCGCTGGGTCGGTGCGTTGCTGACGCTGCTGTTGCTCGCGGCCCTGGGGGGCGGTGCGTGGTACCTGATCCAGCGCGCGAAGACGCCCGCGGGTGCGCCGGGCGCGGCCCCTGGCGGGCGCCCGGGCGGTGCGGGTGGCCCGGGTGCACGCGGCGGCGGTGGCGGCGGTCCCGGCGGCCCCGGCGGCGCGGCCGTCAGCACGGTCGGCATCGCGACGGCCAGGCAGGCCGACATCCCGGTGCAGCTCGAGGCGCTGGGCACGGTCACGCCGCTGGCCAACGTGGTGGTGCAGCCCCAGGTGTCGGGCGTGCTCACCGCGGTGCTCTTCCAGGAAGGGCAGATGGTCAGGAAGGGCGACGTGCTGGCCACCATCGATCCGCAGCCGTTCCAGAACGCGCTGGCGCAGGCCAGCGGCGCACGCCAGCGCGACGAGGCCCAGCTGGCGGCGGCGCGCGTCACGCTGTCGCGCTACCAGACCCTGCTCGGGCAGGACTCCATCGCGCGGCAGGACGTCGACACCCAGGCCGCGCTGGTCAAGCAGCTCGAAGGCACCGTGGCCATCGACCGCGCCAACGAGAACACCGCGAAGCTCAACCTCACCTGGAGCCGCATCACCGCGCCGGTGAGCGGGCGCATCGGCCTGCGGCCGGTGGACGCGGGCAACTACATCTCGACCGGCGCCACCAACGGCATCGCCACCATCACCCAGATCGCGCCGATCGACGTCGAATTCGCGATTCCGCAAGACCGCGTGCCCGAAGTGCAGGATCGCCTGGCCCAGGGCGCGAAGCTCGACGCCACCGCCTTCGACCGCACGCGCACGCGCAGGCTCGCCACCGGCACCTTCGCCACGCTCGACAACCTGGTCGACACCGCGACCGGCACCGTCAAGGCCAAGGCCCGCTTCTCCAATGCCGACAACGCGCTGTTCCCGAACCAGTTCGTCAACCTGCGGCTGCTGCTGCGCACCGTGAGCGGCGCGGTGGTGGTGCCGGTGACGGCACTGCGCCACGGGCCCAACGGCGACTACGTGTACGTGCTGAAGGACGACAGCACCGTGGCGCAGCGCACGGTGACGCGCGGCGAGTCGAGCGTCGACAACGTCGCGATCACCTCCGGCCTCGCGGCCGGCGAACAGGTCGTGACCGAGGGCGGCGACCGCCTGAAGGACGGCGCGCGGGTGCAGACCACGGTCGACCGGCCGGCGGCACCGCCGGCGGGCGCGGCCTCCGGGGAGCGCCGCGGGCATCGCGGCGAGCGCGGCGGTGCTGGCGGAGGTGGCCGGCGAGAAGGCGGCGCGGGCGGCGCGGAAGGCGCGGGCACGCGGCAGCGGCCGGCTTCAACCGACTCGGCCACCCCCTCGGTGCCTCCGGCCGCGCCCGCGGTGCAGCCGGGCACGCCGCCCGCCGCGCCCGGCGGCACGATGCGCTGACCGATAGCGCTCCAACAGACAGACCGACCGACCGCAAGCGCCGCGACCGATGAGTCCCTCACGCCCGTTCATTCTTCGACCGGTGGCGACTTCGCTGCTGATGGTCGCCATCGTGCTGGCCGGCCTGGTGGCGTTCCGCTTCCTGCCGCTGTCGGCCCTGCCGCAGGTCGACTACCCGACCATCCAGGTGCAGACGCTCTACCCCGGGGGCAGCCCCGAGGTCATGAGCAACACCGTCACCGCGCCGCTGGAGCGCCAGTTCGGCCAGATGTCGGGGCTCGACCGCATGAGCTCGACCAGCGCGGCCGGCGTGTCGATCATCACGCTGCAGTTCTCGCTCGGCCAGACGCTGGACGTGGCCGAGCAGGAGGTGCAGGCCGCCATCAATGCCGGCGGTTCGCTGCTGCCAGCCGACCTGCCGGCACCGCCGGTGTACGCCAAGGTCAACCCGGCCGACGCGCCGGTGCTCACGCTGTCCATCACCTCCGACACGCTGCCGCTCACCGAGGTGCAGAACCTGGTCAACACCCGGCTCGCGCAGAAGATCAGCCAGGTCTCCGGCGTGGGGCTGGTGTCGCTGAGCGGCGGGCAGCGCCCGGCGGTGCGCATCCAGGCCAACACGCAGGCGCTGGCCACCAACGGCATCGGGCTGGACACGCTGCGCACCGCCATCGCGGCGGCCAACTCCAACGGCGCCAAGGGCAGCTTCGACGGCCCCAAGCGCTCCTACACCATCAATTCGAACGACCAGCTGCTCACGGTCGATGACTACAAGAACCTCATCGTCTCGTACAAGAACGGCGCGCCGATCCGCATGGTCGACGTGGCCCAGGTGGTCAACAGCGCCGAGAACACACAGCTCAGCGCCTGGGCCGGCAGCAAGGTCGACGGCAGCACCAGGCTGACCCCGGCCATCATCATGAACGTGCAGCGCCAGCCCGGCGCCAACGTGATCGCCACGGTCGACGCCATCAAGGCGCAGCTGCCCGAGCTGCAGGCCGGCCTGCCCACCGGGCTGAACATCTCCGTGCTGAGCGACCGCACGGCCGGCATCCGCGCCTCGGTGGAGCACGTCGAGATGGAGCTGGTGCTGGCCGTGGTGCTGGTGGTACTGGTGATCTTCGCCTTCCTGGGCAGCCTGCGCGCCACCGTCATCGCCAGCATCGCGGTGCCCATTTCGCTCATCGGCACCTTCGGGCTGATGTACCTGCTGGGCTACAGCCTGAACAACCTGAGCCTGATGGCGCTGACCATTGCCACCGGCTTCGTGGTGGACGACGCGATCGTGATGATCGAGAACATCGCGCGCTACATCGAGGAGGGCGAAAAACCGCTGCAGGCCGCCTTCAAGGGCGCCACGCAGATCGGCTTCACCATCATCTCGCTGACGGTGTCGCTCATCGCGGTGCTGATTCCGCTGCTGTTCATGGGCGACGTGGTGGGCCGGCTGTTCCGCGAGTTCGCGGTGACGCTGGCCATCACCATCCTGATTTCGGCGGTGGTGTCGCTCACGCTGGTGCCGATGATGTCGGCGCGCTGGCTCAAGCACGAGCCGAAGCGCGACACCGCCAGCCAGGGCCTCGGCGCGCGCGCGCAGCGCTTCTTCGACGGCGTGATGGTGCGCTACGACCGTTCGCTGCACTGGGTGATCGACCACCAGCCGCTCACGCTGCTGGTCGCGCTGCTCACCATGGTGCTCACGGTGGTGCTGTACCTCTCGATTCCGAAGGGCCTGTTCCCGACGCAGGACACCGGGCAGCTGCAGGCGCGCATCCAGGCCGCGCAGGACGTGTCCTTCGACCGCATGGCGCAGCTGCAGCAGCAGGCGGCGCACGCCATCCTCGAGGACGCCGACGTGGAGAACCTCAGCTCCTTCGTGGGCGTGGACGCGGCCAACAACACCATGCTGCACACCGGCAGCATGCTGATCAACCTGAAGCCCGGCCATGACAACCAGCAGAAGATCATGGACCGGCTGCGCGAGCGCGTGCGCGGCGTGGCCGGCGTCACGCTCTACCTGCAGCCCACGCAGGACCTGACCATCGACGCCGAGACCGGCCCGACCGAATACCGCGTGTCGCTCGAAGGCGTGGACAGCGCCGCCATCACCCAATGGATGACGAAGCTGGTGGCGCGGCTGCAGACCTCCGACAAGGTGCGCAACGTGAGCAGCGACGCGGGCGCGCAGGGCTTGGCGGCCTTCGTGAACGTGAACCGCGACACGGCCGCGCGACTGTCGATCACCGCGAGCACGGTGGACGACGCGCTCTACAGCGCTTTCGGCCAGCGCATCGTCTCGACCATCTTCACCGAGACCAACCAGTACCGGGTGATCCTCGAGGCCATGCCGGGCATGGTGAACACGCCGCAGAGCCTGGGCCAGCTCAGCCTGATTGCCGGCTCGGGCACGGCCACGCCGCTTTCGGCCATTGCCAACATCAGCGAGCAGCAGGCGCCGCTGCAGATCACGCACGTGGCGCAGTACCCGGCCAGCACGCTGAACTTCGACACCGCGCCGGGCGTGTCGCTCGGCTCCTCGGTCGACGCCATCCGCGCGGCGGCCAAGGAAATCGGGTTGCCCAGCAGCATCACCATGAGCTTCCTGGGCGCTTCGGGCGCGTACGAGCGCTCGCTGTCGAACCAGCTCTGGCTCATTCTGGCGGCGGTGGTGTGCGTCTACATCGTGCTGGGCGTGCTGTATGAAAGCTATGTGCATCCGCTCACCATTCTTTCGACGCTGCCCTCGGCCGGCGTGGGTGCGCTGCTGGCGCTCATGATCACCGGCAACGACCTGGGGGTGATCGGCATCATCGGCATCATCCTGCTGATCGGTATCGTCAAGAAGAACGCGATCATGATGATCGACTTCGCCATCGACGCCGAGCGCAATCAGGGCAAGTCGGCGCGCGAGGCGATCCACCAGGCGGCGCTGCTGCGCTTGCGGCCCATTCTCATGACCACGCTGGCCGCGCTGTTCGCCGCCGTGCCGCTGATGCTGAGCTTCGGCGACGGCGCCGAGCTGCGGCGCCCGCTGGGCCTGGCCATCTTCGGCGGCCTGATCGTGAGCCAGCTGCTCACGTTGTTCACCACGCCGGTGATCTATCTTGCGTTCGACCGGCTGGGTGGGGGAAGCACCCGGCGCACGATCGAGGAGGAAGCGGCTTGAACCGTTTGGCTGCTTGCCGGCTTGTTTTTCCGGGGCCGGGACTCGCCCCGGCGGGCGACTCACTTTCTTTTGCTTCGTTAAAAGAAAGTAAGCAAAGAAAAGGCGACCCCGCTGTCTGCGACCCCTGCGCTGCGCTACGGGGCAACCTGCGGTGCTCGTGTTTCGCGGGGTCTCGCAGAACTCGCTTCGCTCAAACAGCTGCGAGCCCTTGTCCGCGAAACGCTGCGCTCCTCGGCGCAGCCAGAGGGGAGGGGAACCCACTCGGGCCTTTGCTTCGCTCGGCCCCATGTGGCACAGCCGCTGCGCGGCTGCGCTTCCGCGCCGAGCGCAGGAATGGCGCGTCCGGTTTTCAACGCCCTTCTGGCTGCGCCGAGGAGCGGAGCGTTTCCGGCCTCAGCCCAACGCAAGGAGCGCAGCGATGAACCTCTCGCTGCCCTTCGTGCGCCGCCCCATCGGCACGGTACTCCTCACCATCGGCGTGGCGCTGGCCGGCATTGCCGCCTTCTTCGTGCTGCCGGTGTCGCCGCTGCCGCAGGTCGACTACCCGGTCATTTCCGTCAACGCGTCCATTCCGGGCGCGAGCCCCGAGACCATGGCCACCAGCGTGGCCACGCCGCTGGAGCGGCACCTGGGCACCATCGCGGGCGTCAACGAGATGACCTCGACCAGCTCGGTCGGTACCTCGCGCGTCACGCTGCAGTTCGACCTGAGCCGCGACATCAACGGCGCCGCGCGCGAAGTGCAGGCCGCCATCAGCGCCAGCCGGGTCGACCTGCCCGCCACGCTGCGCAGCAACCCGACCTACCGCAAGGCGAACCCGGCCTCGTCGCCGGTGATCATCCTGGCGCTCACCTCCAAGACCAAGACGCCGGGCCAGATCTACGACGCGGTCTCCAACATCGTGAGCCAGCGGCTGTCGCAGGTGGAGGGCGTGGGCGACGTCGAAATCGGCGGCGGCTCGCTGCCCGCTGTGCGCATCGAGCTGCTGCCGTTCGCGCTCAACCGCTACGGCATCAGCACCGAGGACGTGCGCGCCGCCATCCAGGCCTCCAACGCCAACCGGCCCAAGGGCATGGTGCAGGGCGAGGGCCGCAAGCTGCAGATCTACACCCAGACACCGGCCCTGCGCGCGAGCGACTACGCGCCCATGGTCATCGCATGGCGCAACGGCGCGGCGGTGCGGCTGCAGGACGTGGCCGAGGTGCTCGACGGCGTGGAAGACACGCGCACGCTGGGCCTGTTCAACGGCGAGCCCGCGATCATCGTGCTGATCACGCGGCAGCCCTCGGCCAACATCATCGAGACGGTCGACAGCGTGCGCGCGCTGCTGCCCGAGCTGCAGGCGCAGCTGCCGCCCGACGTCACGCTGCAGGTGGCCTCGGACAGCACCAACTCCATCCGCGGCTCGCTGCGCGAAGTCGAGCTCACGCTGGTCATCTCCGTCATCCTTGTGGTGCTGGTGGTGAGCCTGTTCCTGCGCAGCGTGCGCGCGACCATCGTGCCGGCGGTGGCCACGGTGGCGGCGCTGCTGGGCACCTTCGGGGTGATGTACCTGCTGGGCTTCAGCCTCAACAACCTGAGCCTGATGGCGCTGACGGTGGCCACGGGCTTCGTGGTGGACGACGCCATCGTGGTGCTGGAGAACACCAGCCGGCACATCGAGTCGGGCATGACGCGCATGAAGGCGGCCTTGCTGGGCGCCAAGGAAGTCGGCTTCACCGTGCTGTCGATCAGCGTGTCGCTGGTGGCGGTGTTCATTCCGCTGCTGTTCATGGGCGGGCAGGTGGGGCGTCTGTTCCGAGAGTTCGCGGTCACGCTGTCGGCGGCGGTGATGATCTCGCTCGTCATCTCGCTGACCACCACGCCCATGATGTGCGCCTGGATGCTCAAGCCCGGCGGCGAGCACGACAAGGACAAGCCGCAGGGCCGCCTGGGTCGCATGGCCGCGCGCAGCTACGACTGGGTGCTCAAGCGCTACGAGCACAGCCTCGACTGGGCGCTGGACAGCAAGGGGCTGGTCATGCTGATCCTGGTGGCGGTGGTCGGGCTCAACGTGTACCTGTTCAGCGCCACGCCCAAGGGCTTCTTCCCGCAGCAGGACAGCGGCCAGCTCAACGGCGGCCTGCGCGCCGACCAGAGCATTTCGTCCAAGGCCATGGCCGCCAAGCTGCGCGAGGTGGTCGACATCATCCGCGCCGACGAGGCGGTCGACACCGTGGTCGGCTTCACCGGCGGCAGCCGGGCGGGCGGCGGCTTCATGTTCGTCAACCTGAAGCCGGCCAGCCAGCGCAAGGACAGCGGGCTGGCCGTGATCGCGCGGCTGCGGCCCAAGCTCAATGCGGTGGCCGGCCTGCGCGTGTTCCTGGGCACCGTGCAGGACGTGCGCTCGGGCGGGCGCTCCAGCAACTCGACCTACCAGTACACGCTCAAGAGCGACAGCCTGGCCGACCTGCGCACCTGGGCCTCCAAGCTGGCCGACGAAATGAAGCTGCAGCCGGTGCTGACCGACATCGACACCGACCAGACCGAGAACGGCGTCGAGACCATGGCGCAGGTCGACAAGAACACCGCGAACCGGCTCGGCGTGACCTCCACCGCCGTGGACAACGCGCTGTACAACGCCTTCGGCCAGCGGCAGGTGGCGACCATCTACACCGAGCTCAACCAGTACCACGTGATCATGGAATGGGCGCCGCGCTACACGCTCAGCCCCAATGCGCTGAGCGACGTGTATGTGCCGGCCACCAGGACCACGGTGGTGGCGGGGCAGGCGGTGACCACGCAGGTCGCGGCGCCGACCACGACTTCCAATTCGGCGCAGTCGGGCAGCAAGACGGGCACGGGCACGGCCGCGGCTTCCGGTTCGAGCGCGTCCAGCACCTCGGTGCCGGTGTCGGCCAATCCGGCGCTGCGCAATGCCTCGTCGGGCAACGTGCTGAGCAACACGGCCACGTCCCTGGTGCCGCTGTCCGCGGTGGCGAAGTTCTATGAAAGCTCCGTGGCCACTTCGGTCAGCCACCAGGACGGCGAACTGGCGACCACCATCTCGTTCAACCTGGTGGAAGGCGCCAACCTGGGCGACGCCCGCGAAGCCATCGCCAAGGCCGAGGCCAACATCGCCATGCCGACCAACGTGCGCGGCGCGTTCGCGGGCACGGCGGCGAGCGCGCAGCAGTCGCAGAGCCAGCAGGCCATGCTGATCCTGGCGGCGCTGGTCGTCATCTACATCGTGCTGGGCATCCTGTACGAGAGCCTGGTGCACCCGATCACCGTGCTGTCGACGCTGCCTTCGGCCGGCGTAGGCGCGGTGCTGGCGCTGCTGATGTTCCGCATGGAGTTCTCGATCATTGCGCTGATCGGCGTGTTCCTGCTGATCGGCATCGTCAAGAAGAACGCCATCCTGATCATCGACTTTGCGCTGGAGGCCGAGCGCTCGCGCGGCCTCAGCCCGCTGGAGGCGGTGCGCGAGGCCTGCCTGCTGCGCTTCCGCCCCATCCTCATGACCACCATGGCCGCCGCGCTGGGCGCGCTGCCGCTGGCCATCGGCTTCGGCGAAGGCGCCGAGCTGCGCCGGCCGCTGGGCGTGGCCATCATCGGCGGGCTGATCGCCAGCCAGATGCTGACCCTGCTGACCACGCCGGTGGTCTACCTGCTGCTGGACAAGCTGCGCCGCCGCAGCGCCCACGAACACGAACTGAGCCGTGCCACGACCGCCTGAGACCATCGCCATGAAAGCACTGCTTCCTTCTTCTCCTTTCCGCGCGCCGGGCCGCCTTTCGCTTTCGGCGCTCGCGCTGGCCGCGCTGCTCGCGGGCTGCTCGGTCGGCCCGCTCTACCACCAGCCCGTGACCGCATTGCCCAACGACTGGAAGGAGCAGAAGGCCGCCGAAGGCTGGCTGCCCGCCGCGCCGGCCGACGCGCTGGACCGCGGCGAGTGGTGGAAGCTGTTCGGCGACCCGACGCTCGACGAGCTGGCCTCGCGGGTGCAGGTGTCGAACCAGAACATCGCCGCGGCGGTCGCCAACTACGCCAATGCGCAGGCGCTGGTGCGCGGGCAGCGAGCGGGGCTGTTCCCGCAGGTGTCGCTCAACGGATCCGGCAGGCGCTCGGACACGGGCAGCACCAGTCCTTCCAACGCTTTCTCCGCGACGCTCGACGCGACCTGGGCACCCGACGTCTGGGGCCGGCTGCGCGAGTCGGTGAACAGCGCGTCGGCCAATGCGCAGGCCAGCGAGGCCGACCTGGCATCGGCGCGCCTGTCGGCCATCGGCAACCTGGCCACCAACTACCTCTCGCTGCGCGAGGCCGACGTGGAGATCGGGCTGCTCGACCAGACCATCGAAGGCTACGAGCGCGCCTACACCATCACCAGCAACCGCTACAACGCCGCCATCGCCGCGCAGTCCGACGTGCTGCAGGCGCAGAGCCAGCTGGCCACGGCCCGCGCCACGCGCCTGTCGCTGGTGCGCAACCGGGCCACCTACGAGCACGCCATCGCGATGCTGGTGGGCGCGGTGCCGGCCGATTTCAGCCTGCCGCCCGCGGCGTGGAAGCAGACCGTGCCCGGCATTCCGACCGGCGTGCCTTCGACCCTGCTGCAGCGCCGGCCCGACATCGCGTCCGCCGAGCGCTCGGTGGCCTCGGCCAATTCGCAGATCGGCATCGCGCGTTCGGCCTATTTCCCGAGCTTCAACCTCAGCGCGGCAGTCGGCGGCAGCGCCAGCCGGGTCGGCGACCTGTTCAATGCGTCGAATTCGCTCTGGTCGCTCGGCCTCTCGGCGGCGCAGGTGCTGTTCGACGCAGGTGCCATCTCGGCCAACGTGGACGCGGCCAAGGCCAGCTACGACGCCAGCGTGGCGCGCTATCGCCAGACCGTGCTCGCCGCGTTCCAGGGCGTGGAAGACCAGCTCACCGCGGGCGCCACGCTGGCGCAGCAGGAAGGCATGTACCGCGAGGCCTCCGCGGCCGCGGACAAGACCGAGCAGATCCTGCTCAACCAGTACCGCTCGGCCCTGGTGGCCTACACCGACGTGGTGACTGCCCAGGTGGCTGCACTGAACGCGCGGCGCACTCTGGTGCAGGTGCAGCTCAACAGGCAGCTTGCTGCCGTCTCGCTGATCCAGGCGCTCGGCGGCGGCTGGCATGCGGGCTGGATGGAAGGCGAGGCGCAGCCAGGGCAGCCTGCCGCCTCACCGGCCTCAGCCGCCAGGCCGTGATCGCCTGATCACCCGGCCCCCGTCGGGGGAGGCGCCGGGTCACGTTCCGATGACGCGTCGCCGGTCAGTGCGCCGGACGGTCCATCGCATGGCCGAGATAGTCCTTGTCGGTCACCAGCACCCACAGCGCCAGAACCAGGATCACCGCGGCCACGAGCACTGCGTTGATCAAGGCCGTTTCCGAGCCGCGGAACCCGACCAGCCAGGGCGACACCGCGAGCCAGGCCGCCAGCGCGACCTCGGTCCATTCTTCCCACTGTCGCGGCACGAAGGTCGCGCCCAGCGCCACGGCGCCCAGCAGGATGCCGGTCGCCACCATCGTCCACATCGCGGACTGCATGTCCGAAAAGCCCAGGACCCAGGGCGAGACGATGAGCCACGCGCCGGCGACGGCGTTGACTGGATCCTGCCAATGCTTGACTTGTTTCATGGCTGTTACTCCTGTCGCGACAAGGCATCGCGCCAGTTTTTGACCTTCATTTCAGAACGCGGTTCCGTTTTGCGGGCTTCGCCGGGCAGAAATATAAAAAAATGCACCTAAAAGGTGCTGTTTAGTACTTCCCAAGTACGACTACAGTGATTATTCTTAAATGTGTTAGTAAATGTTATAAATTTTTGCCTGTTCATCGAAAAAGTCCGAAAACTGATTTTTACGGAAATCGGGGATATGAAGCTTTGATACCGGGCCGTACCATCCGCGCGGCCCGATCCCGGGCGCACCGTTTCCGATTTCCGATGACCCCCCCAGATACCTCCCGGACACGCGCGTTGTCCGTGGCCGATACGCTGCGCAATCGCATCTTCGACGGTGCGATCGCACCCGGTTCCCACCTGATGGAGATCACCCTCGCCAACGAGCTGGGCGTGTCGCGCACGCCTGTGCGCGGCGCGATGGCGCGGCTGGCCGACGAGGGGTTGCTGGTCTATCTGCCGAACAAGGGTTTCCAGGTGCGCCGCTTCAACGCCAAGGACGTGTTCGACGCCTTCAGCGTGCGCGCCAACCTCGAAGGCATGGGCTGCCGCATCGTCGGCGAGCGCGGGCTGGACGGCTCCGCGCTGGAACAACTGGTGGCCATGCTCGCAGAGCAGCACGAGGTGATGCGCTCCGACGGCTGGAGCGACGAACGCGCCACGCGCTGGCACGACCTGAACCTCGACTTCCACCGCAAGCTGCTCATGCTGGCCGAGAACCGCTGGCTGAGCGAGGCGGTAGGCCGCGCCTACCAGCTGCCGATCATCTTCGACAGCAATCTGCGCCCGCACAACCGCGACGCGTCGTTGCCGCTCTACCACCGCGCGCAAGCCGAGCGGGCGCTGGAAGAACACCGCCAGATCGTCGAGTCGCTCAGCCGCGGTGAAGCCGTCGACGCCGAGGCGCTCATGCGCGAGCACATCACCGCCAACCGCGACCTGCTGGTGCGCCACCTCGGCAAGCAGAGCGGCCGGGTGCGCGCGCTGGCCTGACCCGGTCGGCGCGGGGCTTCAGCCTCCGCGCACCGCCGGCGGCACCAGGTACGCCCCCGATTCGAACAACTGTGCTTCGGTCTGGTCGATGCGCCGGATACCCGGCTTGCCCGCGCGGCTGGCCAGCAGTTCGACCAGCGCCTCCGTCAACGCGGGCCCTGCATCGAGGCGGTGGCGCAGTTCAGCATGGCGCGGGCGCGCGCCGCCTGCGAAGCGGCCAGCGGCCTGCCGGTGCTGACTACCGTCGACAGCGCGGTGCGCGCGCTGCGCCGGCGCTCATCAGCGTGAGGCGCGCGTGCTTTCGATGACCGAGAACAGCGCCGTCATCGCGATCTGCGCCGCATCGCCGCGGCCCAGCCGGCGCGTGACCAGGCTCTCGCGGTCGGTGCCCTCCAGGCCCTGCGACAGGCGCCGGTATATGTCCGCCGAAGGCATGGTCGCCGACGTGCCGAGCGCGTCGCAGTACGTGTCGGCGAGGATGCGTGTGAGCTCCTCGCTCTGCGCGTTCGACAGCTTCATCGGGTCGCCCGCGAAGACGGCGGCAATGCAGCGCAGCAGGTAGGCCTGCGTCTCCAGCGAGAACGACTGCTGCCGCACATAGCACTCGAAGGCGCCCCAGAACAGCGCCTCGGAGGTGCGGCGCCAGCTCTCGAGCACCTTGCGCGCCTTGGCCACCAGGTCGGCATGCGCGTCGCCGGGCTCGGTCGGGCGCAGGGCCAGCCCCTGAAGGGTGAGCGAGACCTCCGGCGCGGCGGCGCCGAGGATGAAGCTCCAGAACTTCCAGCGGGCGTACCACTTCTTGTCGTGCGCCGGGTCCAGCGGCTCGAGCAGCCAGAAGTCGATGCTCTGGGCCGCGTCGGTGCGCTGTCCGGCGGCGATGCCGTCACCCAGGTCCAGCTCCTGCATGACCGATTCCATGCGGTCGGCGGCAATGTGCCCCTGCGCCACGATGCCGGTGCCGTGGCCGGCGCGGTCGATCTCGCGCAGCCGTTGCATCAGCTGGCGCAACTCGCCGGCCGAGGCACCGGTGGCCCGGACCACCCGCCGCATCGATGCGCACTGCTCCTCCTCGATGTCCCGCGCGTTCTTGCGGCGGTCCTCGCCATGGTCTTCGGCAGTCGAGACATGCTCTTCGAGGCGGTCCGCGAGGGTGGAGGTGGGCATCGGTGAAACTCCCCCGGATCAACCCGTCCGGGCGGTTTCCACTATGGGTCAACGCGGCGCCGCGGCATATCACCTGAACTAGGTATGCTGACCTGCACCTGAACGCCGGACGCCGGCGCCATCGTGATAATTGCGGCTCTTTCAAGGAGTACGCGTGGACATCGTTTTGCTGGTCAAGGCCGCCATCATGGGCATCGTGGAGGGGCTGACCGAATTCCTGCCGATCTCGTCGACCGGCCACCTCATTCTTGCCGGCTCGCTGCTCGGCTTCGACGACGACAAGGCCAAGGTCTTCGACATCGCCATCCAGACCGGCGCGATCTTCGCGGTGGTGCTGGTCTACTGGGAAAAGATCAGGTCGACCGTGGTCGCGCTGCCCCGGCAGCCGCGGGCGCAGCGGCTGGCGCTGAACATCTTCATCGGCTTCCTGCCGGCAGTAGTGCTGGGCCTGCTGTTCGGCAAGGTCATCAAGGCGCACCTGTTCATCCCGACCGTGGTGGCAAGCACCTTCATCATCGGCGGCTTCATCATTCTCTGGGCCGAAAAGCGGCCGCCGGGCTCGGTGCGCATCGAGCATGTGGACGACATGACGCCCTGGGATGCGCTCAAGGTCGGACTGGTGCAGTGCTTCGCGATGATCCCCGGCACCAGCCGCAGCGGCTCGACCATCATCGGCGGCATGCTGCTGGGGCTGTCGCGGCAGGCGGCTACCGACTTCTCTTTCTTCCTGGCCATCCCGACGCTCATCGGCGCGGGCGTGTACAGCCTCTACAAGGAGCGCGCGCTGCTGTCGGTGGCCGACATTCCGCTGTTCGCCGTGGGGCTGGTGTTCTCGTTCGTGAGTGCGTGGCTGTGCGTGCGCTGGCTGCTGCGCTACATCAGCACCCACAACTTCGTTCCGTTCGCCTGGTATCGCATCGTGTTCGGCATCGTCGTGCTCGCCACGGCGTGGACCGGCACGGTGGTCTGGGCCGACTGAGGCAGTTCCGTTCAGGCCTGCGCGGCCAGCGGCATGCGCAGCAGCACCTGCGTTTCGCCGGGCCGTGACTGCAGCTGCAGCTGCGCCCCGAGCCGCCGCGCGCGGGCATGCAGGCTGCGCAGGCCAGCACCGGCGACTCTTTCTATGTTCTCCACGGCAAAGCCCCGGCCGTCGTCTCGCACGCTGAGCCGAAGCTCCGCACCGGCGCGCGCCACGCTCACGTCCACGCGCCGGCTGCCGCTGTGCTTGAGCACGTTGGTCAGCGCCTCCTGCAGGAAGCGCATCAGGTCGAGGCTCTGTGACGCGGGCAGCTCGAGCGTCTCGATGTTCGACACGCTCCAGCGGCAGTCGATGCCGTTGGCCTCCAGCAGCTGCGTGCTGCGGTAGCGCATCGGCGCCAGCAGCTCGCCCAGCGCGCGGGCGCCGTCGTCGCGGCCGGTGGCGTCGATGATCAGCCGCAGGTCGTCGCGCAGATGCTTGAGCATGGCGAGCAGCTCGGGCGCGCCGAGGTCCCCGGGCGTGCGCTCCAGCTTCGCGATGCTGCCCACCAGCATGCCGCCGAGGCCGTCGTGCAGGTCGCTCACCAGGTTCACACGCTCGCCGATGCGCGCATGCGTCAGCTCCAGCGCATGCTGCTGCGCCAGCGTGGCGGCCAGCTCGGCCTTGGCGGCGTTCACTTCCTCGATGAGTTCGGTGTTGAAGTTCTCGATGCGCTCGAGGCTCTTCACGAACTGCGCGGCCAGCGTCAGCGCCATGCCCAGCAGCAGGATGTACGAGGACATCGTCGTGTAGTAGGTGTTGCTGTCGATGATCTGCGTGAACACCAGCAGGTCGTGCGCATCGGTGAGCGCCGACACCGCCATGAACGGGGCGAGCGGGCGCATCGGGCTGTCGCGGTGGCGCAGGGCATGCACGATGGCGGTGCCGTTCACGGCCATGACCGTGAGCCCGCCCACCAGGGTCCAGACGGCGCGGTGCGCGATCAGGTCGGCACCGGGCGCCAGCCACAGGTCGAGCACGCCGGCCATCGCCAGCAGCAGCGCCGCGCCCTCCAGGCGCGGCATGCGCCGCCCGCAGAAGCGCAGCGCGAAGACCACGTAAGACACGCCGAACACCAGCAGCAGGGAAACGTTCAGCGCCTGCCAGCCATGGTTGCTGGCAAAGGGCCAGGGGCTGGTCGCGATCTGGTTGTAGCCGAACAGCAGCCACAGCACCGACATCAGCGCGAACCAGCCGTAGGCCGTCTCGCGCCGGCGCAGCAGCCACAGCGCGGCGAAGAAGGCCGAGGCCGCCGCGCTCACCGCCAGGCCCAGCACCTGCAGGTCGCGGCGTATCAGGCGCTCGCGCTCGAAATCCGCCTGCATTGCGGCCGGCGTGCCCAGGCTCACAGGCCCCAGCCCGGCCTGGTAGGCGAACAGGCCCGACACCCGCACCAGCAGCGTGTTGGTGCCGGGCTTGAGCAGCGGCGGCGCCAGCAGCCAGTAGCGCGGCGTGTTCCAGGCGCGCGTGAGCGGCTCGACCAGGCTGTCGTCGCGCGAGATCGGCGTGCCGTTGAGCGACACCTCGCCGGCCATGTTCAGGTAGTGCAGCAGCAGGCCGGCTTCGTGCACCTGCGCGGGCTGGTCCCAGGTCAGCCTGTACCAGACCACGCCGTCGAAGCCCGGCCAGCGCGCGGCCCAGCTGTCGGGCAGGGTGACGGGCGTCCAGCCCTCGGCGGGCGGGGCTGTGTCGTTCCAGCCGTTGCCGCGCACGGCCTCCACGCGCAGCGCGGGGGCCTCCGCGCCGGCCTGGGCAAAGGCCGCGGGGGCTGCAAGAAGGAAGAGGAGCAGCGCGCCCGTCAGCGCAGCAAGCCATGCCGCCGCGCCTGGAAGACGGCTTCGGTGCGCGAGTTGACGGCCAGCTTGCGGTAGATGTTCTTGGTGTGGCATTCCACGGTCAGTCTGGAGATCGACAGCGACTCTGCCATGTCGCGGTTGCTCAGGCCCTGCGACACGAGCTCGAGGATCTTGTGCTCGCGGCGCGTCAGCGCGGCCGGCGCCGCTTCGCCGGGGGCGCTGGCCTGTGCGTCGGCCGGTGGCTGCTGCGTCGCGAGCCAGCCGAGGATGTGGCGCGCGATGCTCGGGTCGATGGGCGCGCCGCCTTGCTGGATGCTGCGCAGCGCAATGCCCAGCTCGACGTCGTCGCGCTCCTTCAGCAGGTAGCCGATGGCGCCCGCGCGCAGTGCCGCAAAAATGATTTCCTCGGTGCGCCAGGCCGAGATCACCACCGCCGGCACGCCCGGGTGGTGCGCCCGCAGCCAGCCGATCAGTTCCACGCCGCTGCCGTCGGGCAGGCCGATGTCCACCAGCACCACGCCGTACTCATGTTCGCCGAGCAGTTGCCGCGCCCCCGCGACGCTGTCGGCAGCCGCAATGCGGTTGCCGTTGCAGCCGAGCGTGGACAGCACGTGGCGCAGGCGCTCCTGCATGGCCGGGTCGTCCTCGACGATGAGGGCGGGGCTCAGCGAGACAGGTTCTGCGTCTTCGACAGGGGCTCGGGACATTCGAGGGCTCTTCGGCCGGCGCGGCGCGAGGGTTGGAACGGGTCAGCCATTTTCCGTGCTGGGCGCCAAGTATGTCCCGGGCAGGCGGCACATGATCGCGTACGGCGAGCTCGTGACCGGCTCCAGGTGCCGCGCCGCCGTGCGAAAGCCCAGCCGCTCGTAGAACGCCACGCTGCGCGGCGTGAAGGTTTCCAGGAAGCAGGGCACGCCCGCCGCGTCGGCCTCGGCCAGCGTCGGCGCCAGCAGCCGGGCGCCCAGTCCGCGCCCCTGCGCGGCGGGAGAGACGCCCAGGATCGACAGGTACCAGGCACCTTCCGGCACCACGGCCGGCGCACGCGCGGCCATGAATTCGACGATGCGGTGGTAGTTGTGGTGGCCTCGCGGGCCCAGCGTTGCCAGGAGGAATTCGTTCTTCGCCGCCGATTCGGCCGCGTCCACCGACTCCGCGCGCGGCAGCAGCCAGGCGGCCGCGCCGAGCCGGCCGTCTTCCGTCGCCAGGCAGCGCCCGGTTCGCTCAGCCTCGCCCAGCGAGTAGCCGAAGTAGGAGGCCAGCACCGCCTTGCGGGCAGCCATGTCGTGCTCGAAATCGACGGAGATCGCGAGATAGAAGGGATCGACGATCAGTGCGTCGGCCAGCGCGGGCGTGGAGGGAAATTCGGATTCGGGCTTCTTCATGACCCGCGCGATTCTAGGCAGGGCAACCCCTTTTCCGGGTTTGCCGCGTCTGCCTCAGGCCGGGTCCGCCTTGGCCTTGGAGCGCAGCCTTTTCGCTTCTTGCGCCAGGAAGCGGTACAGCTTCGGGTCGTCGGCGTAGCCCACGTTGAAGCGCAGCCACGGCGTGGGCCGCAGATCGGTGCGAAAGAGGTCGCCAGGCGCCAGCAGGAAGCTCTCGGCAATGGCGCGTTGCGCCAGCGCGCGCATGTCGACATCGTCGCGCTCGAAGCGTGCCCACAGAAACGGCCCGCCCGCCGGCCGCGTGAACAGCTGCATGCCGGCCGCTTCCAGCCGGTCGCACACGGTGCGCTGCGCCGCCTGGAGCTGTTCGGCCAGCTTTGCCACGTGGGCCCGGTAGCGGCCTTCGACCAGCACGCCGTGCAGCAGCCGCTCGGTGAGCTCCGAGGTGGTGAGGCTGTTGACCATCTTCTGCAGGATCATCTTCTCGGCGAACTCCTCGCTGCAGGCGACGAAGCCCACGCGCAGCGCCGGCGACACCGTCTTGGAGAAGCTGCCGACATGGATCACGCGGCGCAGGCGGTCGAGGCTCGCGAGCGGGGTGGCCGCGCCCGGCGGCTCCAGGCCGGCCATCACGTCGTTGTCGACGATGTGGAAGTCGAGCTGCTCCGCCAGCCGCAGCATCTGGTACGCCACGGCCGGCGTGCACTGGCTGCCCGTGGGGTTGTGCAGGTTGCCGGACGTGAAGAAGGCCTTGGCGCCGTGGCGCTGCGCCAGCGCCTGCAGCGCCGCGAGGTCGGGGCCGTTCACGGTGCGCTCCACGCCCACCAGCTTCAGGTCCAGCGAGCGCAGCATCGCGTACAGGTTGGTGGAGCCGGGCTCGTCGACCAGCACCACGTCGCGCGGCTGCAGCAGGCAGCGCGCCACCAGGTTCAGCGCCTGCGAGGCGCCGTGCGTCAGCACGATCTGGTGCGGCGCGGTCTCGATGCCCTGCTGCGCGAGCAGCGTCTGTATCTGCTGGCGCAGCGGCAGGTAGCCATATGGCGTGCCGTAGCTCGCGATGCCGGTGCCCGGCTTGCGCGACAGCGCGGCCAGCGCGCGGCGCACACCGTCCATATGCAGCATCTCGGGCGGGATCCAGCCGCAGCCCGCGTTCAGCAGGGTGCGGTCGTCTTCGTACACGTGCTTCAGCAGCCACAGCGAGTCGACCGAGGTGCGCCCCAGGAAAGGCTTGCGCCGCGTGGCCGAACGCTCGGCCTCGGCCACGTAGTAGCCGCTGGCGCGCCGCGCCTCGACATGGCCCTCGGCCACCAGCCGCTGGTAGGCGTTGGTGACGGTCATGGTGCTCACGCCGCAGTCGGTGGCGAGCGCACGCACCGAAGGCAGCTTGTCGCCGGGCTTCATGGCGCTGGAGGCGATCTGCGCCAGCAGGGCGTCGTAGAGCTGGCGAACCAGGGGCGCGGGCAGCGAAGGATTGACAGTGATCACGGCAAGGCGTGCACGCTTCGTGTGCACGAAAAACCCCAACAAGGGGACAAACACGGGGCAGGCGAGCGACTGTTCTACTACAGACGATTCAAACTGTATATATGCATTTGTCCTGTCAGAGGACTCAATGGAGCCCTTGCCGTCTTCAGGAAATCACATGCAACCGCAGCTCTTTTCGCCTTCGCGCGCCGTGTTGTCGCGCCGCCTTGCCCGATGGGGCGCAGCCGTGCTCCTGGCCGGCGCGGCCGTCGTTCCCGCCGTGGCGCAGACCACCACGCTCAAGATCATTCCGAGCAGCAACATCACCGTGCTCGACCCGATCTGGACCACGGCCTACGTGACGCGCAACTTCGGCTACATGGTGTACGACACGCTGTTCGCCACCGACCTCGAAGGCCACATCAAGCCGCAGATGGTCGACAAGTGGAAGGTGTCGCCCGACAACAAGACCTGGACCTTCACGCTGCGCGACGGGCTGGAGTTCCACGACGGCAAGCCCGTCACCAGCGAGGACGCGGTCGCTTCCATCAAGCGCTGGGCGAGCCGCGACACCTTCGGCGCGCAGCTCGCCAAGGTGACGGAGCGCTACGAGACGCCCGATGCCAAGACCTTCTCCATCGTGCTGAAGGAGCCCTTCGGCCTGGTGCTCGAAGCGCTGGGCAAGCCCTCGTCGAACGTGCCGTTCATCATGCCCAAGCGCATTGCCGACACCTCGGGCGACACGCAGATCAAGGAGTCGATCGGCTCCGGGCCCTACGTCTTCAAGGCCGACGAGTTCCGCCCCGGCGAGCGCGTGGTGTTCACCAAGAACATGCGCTACAAGCCGCGCGCCGAGGCGCCCTCGGGCACGGCCGGCGGCAAGAACGTGTACGTGGACCGCGTGGAGTGGCTCATCATCCGCGACGCGCAGACGCAGATGAATGCGCTGCTCAACGGCGAGGCCGACATCCTCGAGCAGCCCGCCTTCGAGCAATACGCCACGCTGCGCACCAACCCCGACATCAAGCTGATCGACGCGCAGCCCGCGGGCAACCAGTTCATCCTGCGCTTCAACTTCCTGCAGCCGCCGTTCAACAACGAGAAGGTGCGCCGCGCCGCGTTGCTGGCGCTGGGGCAGGAAGCCTTCCTGCGCACGCAGGTGGGCACGCCGGGCCTCACGCGCTACTGCAAGAGCATGTTCCCGTGCGGCACGCTGTTCGAATCGGAGCAGACCGGCGACTACACCGGCGTGGCCAACCCGCAGAAGGCCAAGGCCCTGCTCGAGGAGGCCGGCTACAAGGGCGAGCCCGTGGTGCTGATGCGCCCGACCGACAACCCGACCATCGGCAAGCTGCCGCTGGTGGCCAAGCAGCAGCTGGAGCAGGCCGGCTTCAAGGTCGACATGCAGTCGATGGACTGGTCCACCCTGGTGGCGCGCCGCGCCAAGAAGGATGCCCCCTCGGCCGGCGGCTGGAGCGCGTTCATGACCTCGTGGACCGCCTCGGACATCCTCAACCCGATCACCATGGCCATGATGAACGCCAGCGGCGACAAGGGCTGGTTCGGCTGGCAGAACGACCCCAAGCTCGAAGAGATCAAGGTGCAGTTCGCCCAGGCCAAGACCGACGCCGACAAGAAGAAGCTGGCGCAGGCCGCGCAGCTGCGCGCCTTCGAGACCGCCACGCACGTGCCTGTCGGCCAGTACAACCAGCCCGCCGCGGTGCGCAAGAACGTGAGCGGCCTGGTGCCGGCCGGCGCGCAGGTGTACTGGAACATCAAGAAGCAATAAGCCCATGCTCACGTTCCTCGGCAAGCGCCTGCTCGCCACGCTGCCGGTGCTGCTGGTGGTGGCGCTCGCGATCTTCATGATCGTGCGCCTCACCCCCGGCGACCCGGCGGCCGTGATCGGCGGCAACAGCGCCACCAACGAAGACCTGGACCGCATCCGCGTTCAACTGGGCCTGACCCGCCCGCTGTGGGAGCAGTTCGCGATCTGGTGCAACGGCGTGCTGCACGGCGACCTGGGCTTCTCGTTCTTCCTGAACAAGCCGGTGACCGAGCTCATCGGCCAGCGCATGGAGCCCACGCTCTCGCTGGCCGGCGGCACGCTGCTGCTGGCGGTGGCCATCGCGCTGCCGCTGGGCACGCTGGCCGCATGGCGCATGGGCGGCTGGCTCGACAAGGCGGTCATGGCGTTCTCGGTGGCCGGCTTCTCGGTGCCGGTGTTCGTGGTCGGCTATGTGCTGATCTACCTGCTGGCGATGAAGCTGCAGTGGTTTCCGGTGCAGGGCTACCGGCGCATCGCCGACGGCGTGGGGCCGTGGCTGAACCAGCTGGTGCTGCCGTGCCTCACGCTGGCCATCACCTACGTGGCGCTGCTGTCGCGCGTCACGCGGGCGGCGGTGAGCGAAGCGCTGACCGAAGACTACATCCGCACCGCGCGCGCCAAGGGCATCACCGAGCTGGAAGTGCTCAAGCACCACGCGCTGCGCAATGCGGCGGTGCCGGTGGTCACGGTGATCGGCGTGAGCGCGGCGCTGCTGCTGGGCGGCGTGGTGGTCACCGAAACGGTGTTCGCGATTCCGGGCCTGGGCCAGCTCACGGTCGACGCGGTGCTCAACCGCGACTTTCCCGTGCTGCAGGGCGTGGTGCTGTTCTTCGCGGTGGTGTACGTGGCCGTCAACCTGCTGGTGGACCTGAGCTATCTCTTCATCGATCCGCGCATCCGCTATTGATTGAGTGAGTGACTGACATGAGCACCCTGAAAAGACTCTGGCGCAACACCGCCGTGCGCGGCGGCGTCGTCGTGCTGGCCGTGCTGGCGCTGCTGGGCGTGTTCGCGCCCTGGCTAGGTACCTTCGATCCTTCCGCCATGGACCCGAGCTTCATTTCGGTAGGCGCGGGCACCGCGGGGCAGGTGACCATGCCCGACGGCGCGCAGTTCGCCCACACCTTCTGGATGGGCAGCGACAGCGTGGGCCGCGACGTGTGGAGCCGCGTGCTCTACGGCACCCGCATCTCGATGACGGTGGGCCTGTTCACCGCCTTCGTCGCGATTGCCTTCGGCTGCCTGCTGGGCATGCTGGCCGGCTACTTCCGCGCCGTCGATGCGGTGCTGATGCGCGTGATGGACGGCGTGATGGCCATCCCCGCCGTGCTGCTCGCCATCACGCTGGTGGCGGTGCTGGGCGCCAGCCTGCCGACCGTGATCCTGGCCATTGCGGTGCCCGAGGTGCCGCGCGTGACCCGGCTGGTGCGGGCGCTGGTGATGAGCCTGCGCGACGAGCCCTTCGTGGAGGCCGCGCGTGCGCTGGCCACGGCCGACGCGACCATCCTGTGGCGCGACATCCTGCCGAACGCGCTGGCGCCGCTGATCGTGCAGGGCACCTTCATCGCGGCTTCGGCCGTGCTGACCGAAGCGATCCTGAGCTTCCTCGGCCTGGGCCTGCCGTCGGACGTACCGACCTGGGGAAACATCATGGCCGAGGGCCGCGTGCAGTTTTCGCAGAGCCCCGGCAACGTGCTGTTTCCCGCGCTGTTCCTGGTGCCCACGGTGCTGGCCATCAACATGCTGGGCGACGGCCTGCGCGACGTGCTCGATCCCAAGTTTTCCAAGCGCGTGTGAGGCGCCGATCCAATGACTGATTCCAATCGAAGCGCCGCCATTCTCGAAGTGCGCGGCCTGCGGGTCGCGCTGCCCTCCGATGCCGACCGGCCGCATGCCATCGAGCATCTCGACCTGCGCATCGAGGCGGGGCGCACGCTGTGCATCGTGGGCGAGTCCGGCTCGGGCAAGTCGGTGCTGGCCACCACCGTGATGGGGCTGCTGGCCAAGGGCCTGGTGCTCGCGGGCGGCGACGTGATTCTTTCGGGCGAGAAGCTGGTCGACAACGGCCGCTTCACCTCCGACAAGCGGCTGCGCCAGTTGCGCGGCACCGGCATGGGCATGGTGTTCCAGGAGCCGATGACCGCGCTGAACCCGGTGCTCACCTGCGGCGAGCAGGTCGACGAGCTGCTGCGCACGCACACCGCGTGGGGCGCGGCTGAGCGCAAGGCGCACATCCTCTCGATCTTCGAGCGCGTGCGGCTGCCCGACCCGGCGCGCATCCACGGCAGCTATCCGCACCAGCTCTCGGGCGGGCAGCGCCAGCGCATCGTGATCGCGATGGCCATCATCCTGAAGCCGCGCCTGCTGATCTGCGACGAGCCGACCACCGCGCTGGACGTGACCACGCAGGCCGAGATCCTCAAGCTCATCGCCGAGCTGCAGGCCGAGCAGGGCAGCGCCGTGCTCTTCATCACGCACGACATGGGCGTGGTCGCCGAGATCGCCGACGACGTGATGGTCATGCACCGCGGCGCGCTGGTGGAGCAGGGCCCGTGCGAACAGGTGCTGCGCAACCCGCGCGAGGCCTACACCCGCATGCTGCTGGACGCGGTGCCCGGCATGACCCCGCCGCCCGCGCGCGAACTCCCAGGCGGCAAGCCGCTGCTGGCGGGGCAAGGCGTCGGCAAGATCTACACGCGGCGCGACTGGCTCGGCCGCGCGAAGCACAACACCGCGCTGCAGGACGCCAGCGTGGCCGTGCATCGCGGCGAGACGGTCGGCGTGGTGGGCGAATCGGGCTCGGGCAAGTCGACTTTCGCGCGCTGCATGATCCGGCTGATTTCGCCCAGCGCGGGCAGCATCCTCTGGGGCGACGCCGAAGTGCGCGACCTGCCCGAGGGCCGGCTGCGGCCGCTGCGCTCGCGGGTGCAGGTGGTGTTCCAGGACCCGAACCGCTCGCTCAACCCGCGCCGCACGGTGGGCTCGTCGATGGTGGAGGGCGCCATGAACTTCGGGCTGAGCAAGCTGCATGCGCGCCAGACCGCCGAGGAGCTGATGGACCGCATCCAGCTGCCGCGCACCGCGCTCGACCGCTATCCGCACCAGTTCTCCGGCGGCCAGCGCCAGCGCCTGGCCATTGCGCGCGCCATTGCCTGCCAGCCGCAGGTGCTGGTGGCCGACGAGGCCGTGTCGGCGCTCGACGTGTCGGTGCAGGCGCAGATCCTTGATTTGCTGCGCGAGATCCAGCGCGACCTGGGGCTGGGCATTCTGTTCATCACGCACGACCTGCGCGTGGCGGCGCAACTGTGCGACCGCGTGATCGTGATGAGCCAGGGCCGCATCGTGGAGCAGGGCCCCACGGGGCAGGTGTTCGGCGCGCCGGCCAACGACTACACGCGGCGGCTGCTGGCGGCCGCGCCGCGTGCGGAACTCGCGAGCGCACGGTGAGCCGTTGGAGCGCCTGGCGCGCATCGATGGCCGATCCCGTCTGGCGCGGTGCCTTCGCCGAAGGGCGGCGCGACATCGCGGGTGCAGCGCTCGGCACCATGGCCATGGGGCTGGTGGCGGGCGTGGCCATGGCCAAGAGCGGCGTCGGGCTGGGCGTGATCCTGGCCATGTCTTTGCTGGTGTTCGCGAGCGCGTCGCAGCTGGCCTGCCTGCCGCTCATCGCGGCCGGGGCGCCGCTGTGGGTGATCGTGGCGACCGCGTGCGTGCTCAACCTGCGCTTCGTGGTGTTCAGCGTGAACTGGCGCCGCTATTTCGGCGGCCACCGCAGGATGCAGCGCGTGCTGCTGTCGTACCTTGCGGGCGACCCGGTGTATGCCCAGTTCGTGCAGCGCCACCCGCAGCCGCCGCCTTCGGGGCGCACGACGACGCGCCAGCAGGGCTACTTCCTCGGCCTTGCGCTGACCAACTGGGCGGCGTGGCATGTGGCGTCGCTCGCAGGCATCTTCCTGGCCGACGCCATTCCCGCCGCATGGGGCCTGCGCTTCATCGGCGTGCTAGCGCTGCTGGCCCTCGCGCTGCCGATGCTCACCGACCGCGCGGTGCGCTGCTCCGCGCTGGCGGCCGGCATGGTGGCGCTGGCCACGGCCTCATGGCCGATGGGCCTGAATGTGGTGGCGGCTATTGCCACGGCTTTCGCGGCCGGCACCTTGGCCGACCGCCGGTGGGGTACGCGCTGATGCACCTGGGGCACGATGTGTACGTGTGGCTGGCCGTGGGCGCGCTGGTGGGGGTGACGGTGCTCACGCGCAGTTTCTTCCTGCTGCCCGACAGCGAGCCGAAGTTGCCGGGCTGGCTGTGGCGCGGGCTGCGCCATGCGCCGGTGGCGGCGCTGCTAGCGATGGTGGTGCCCGACGTGTTCCTGAGCAACGGCCGCATGCTGGCCGACTGGCACGATGCGCGGCTCTTTGCAGTGGCCGCCGCATTGACCTACTACCTCGTTCGGCGAAACGACGTGACCGGGACGATCCTTGTCGGCACGGGTACGCTGATGCTTCTGCGACTGGGGTTCGGGTGGGCTTGATGTACCTTGCTGTCGATGTTTCGCATCGTTGTTCGGGGAGCGATCACGCCGACGGGGTACCTTGCTCCGCGAATGTCCCCCGGCCTGCGGCCTCCTCCTTTATTTCGCTGCGCAAGGCACCCCATCGGCGTGATCGTTGGACAGAGCGGTCGTTGATCAGCCACACACCAGCAGCGTGCCCTGTGCGCAGGGCGCCGGGTGCTCCCCGCAGCGAAATAAAGGGGGAGGCCGCAGGCCGGAGGACATTCGCGGAGGGGAGTACCCGGTGGCCTGCGCACGCGCCCTTAACCAACAACCTCATCTTGAACACAAACGGAGAACGAAGAAATGACTTTGGCAATGAGCTGGGAAGAATGGGCCTCGCATGACGGCATCGGCCTGGCCGAACGGGTACGCAAAGGCGAGGTGACCGCAGCGGAACTTGCCGCGCAGGCCGCCGCCGGCATCGCGAAGTTCAACCCGCAACTGGATGCCGTCGTCGAAGTGTTCGACGACGTGGTGGCCGATCCGCTCAAGGACGGCATGAACCCCGAAGGCGTGTTCGCGGGACTGCCGTACCTCATGAAAGACCTGGGCCCCACCCTCAAGGGCCGGCTGCAGGAATTCGGCTCCATGATGATGCAGGGCCACCGCCCCGCGGCCGACAGCTTCCTCACCCAGCAACTGCGCAAGTCCGGCCTCAACATCGTCGGCCGCAGCACCACGCCCGAGTTCGGCGTGTGCAGCTCGGCAGAAAACTCCATCAGCGTCACCCGCAATCCGTGGGACCTCGAATACACCACCTGCGGATCGTCCGCCGGCACCGCGGCGGTGGTCGCGGCGGGCGTGCTGCCGCTGTCGCACGCCACCGACGGCGGCGGCTCCATCCGCATTCCGGCGGGCGTGAACGGCAACATCGGCCTGAAGGTGTCGCGCGGCGTGTTCTCGCTGGCACCGGGGCTGTCGGACCTGTCGGGCCTCGTGTCGATCCAGGGCTGCCACAGCCGCACCGTGCGCGACACCGCCGCCTTCGTGGACAACGCGCGCGGCGGCGCACCGGGCGAGTTCATGCCCTTCTGGTCGCCGGCCGAGCCGTACAGCGAACTCATCAAGAAAGACCCGGGCCGCCTGCGCATCGCGCTGTCGCACGAGTGGGGCGACTTCCGCGCCACGCCGCATTTCGTGGCCGAGCTGGAGCGCGTGGGCAAGTTCCTCGAAGGGCTGGGCCACCATGTCGAATGGGCGCTGCCCGAGGTCGACTTCCAGACCGCCTTCGCGGCCCAGACCACCTGCTACATCAGCAACTTCGCGCAGGTCATCGACGGCCACCTGCACCGCCTGGGGCTGGAGCGCCCGCCGGCGGAACTGCTGGAGCCGATCAACATCAAGATCTGGGAAGCGGGCCTGCACACCTCGTACACCGAGCGATCGAAGATGCAGGCGGTGTTCAACACCACCTCGCGCGCCTTCGGCAACTTCTTCCAGCAGTGGGACATCATCCTGACGCCCGTGACAGCGCTGCCCACGCCCAAGGTCGGCACCAGCGAGTACCTGACGACGAGCACCAACCCGTCGGTCTACGACTGGTTCGCCAACCTGTGGAAGAACTTCGCGTACACGCCGCTTGCCAATCTCTGCGGCATGCCGGGCATTTCGCTGCCGATGGCCTCGCAGGAAAACGGCCTGCCGCTGGGCATCCAGGCGCAGGCCGCGCAGGCGAACGACGGGCTGCTGCTTCAGCTGGCCGCGCAGATCGAGCGGGCGCTCGGCGGCAAGTGGAATGCGGGCCAGCGGCCCGGGGTGCACGTCACCAAGGGCTGACGACGCGGGTCACAGCAGGTTGCGCAGCGCGGCTTCCACGGCCGCGGCTGTGGCCAGCGGCTTTTCCATGGGGAACAGGTGGGAGCCGTCCAGCATGGTGATGCGGCCCTTGGTGACCTGCTGGGTCATCGCCATGCCCACGCGCTTCATCTCGGCCGACTGGCGACCGCCGATGAAGGCGGCCTTGCACTTGAGCGGGTGCGCGCGCAGCAGTGCGCCCAGGGTGTGGGGCAGCGTGTTGTAGATGGCGGTCTCGACGTCGCGGTCGAAGCTCAGGGCGCGGGTGTCGTCGCTGTCGAAGGTGCCGTGGTCGATGTAGTCGTGCAGCACCTGCTCGTCCCACTTCGCAAAGGCCTTCTTGCTGCGGAAGTGCTCGAACACCGCCTCGCGGTGCTCCCAGCTGTTGCGGCGCTTGCGGCTGACCGCGCCGGGCGAAATGCTCTTCATGAGCGGCGTGCGCTTGACCATGTTGAGCGTGTTCGCGCGCCAGCCGCCGAGGATGGGCGAATCGATCAGCACCACGCCGCGCGCCAGCTCGGGATGCCGCGCCGCGCACATCAGGCTCAGGAAGCCGCCAAGCGAATGGCCGATGAGAAACACCGGGCCGCCCGCGCGGTCGGCGCGGGCCTTGGCGAAGTCGGCCAGCTGCTGTACCAGGTGCGGCCAGTTGTCGGTCACGGGGTACTTCGGGTCGTGCCCGAATTTCTCGATGGCGTCCACCTCGAAGCCGCGATTGCGCAGGCTGTCGAGGACGACGCGGTAGGTGCTGGCGGGAAAGCTGTTGCCGTGCGAGAACACGACGGGCGGCATGGCCATGGCCTCGTTCAGATGAGCTTTTCGTCGGGGGTCGAGATCTTGCGCAGCGGGCTGTGGCGCGTGGCCGGCATCTTCAGCGGATGCTCGGTGTGGCCGTCGTCCCACACCGGGTCTTCGATGCTGTCGAACACCTCGCGCAGCTTCTGGCCCCAGCTGTTGTGCATCATGCGGTAGTAGGGGTTGTCGGCGTCGATGCAGATCACGCGGTCGGTCTCGAGCTTGTTGGCCTCGTACACCACCAGGTCGAGCGGCAGGCCGACCGACAGGTTCGACTTCATGGTCGAGTCCATCGACACCAGCGCGCACTTGGCGGCTTCGTCCAGCGGGGTCTCGGGGGTGAGCACGCGGTCGAGCACGGGCTTGCCGTATTTCGATTCGCCGATCTGGAAGTAGGGCGTCTCGGTGGTGGCTTCGATGAAGTTGCCGGCCGCATACACCAGGAACAGGCGCATGCCCTCGCCCTTGACCTGCCCGCCGAAGATGAAGGAGACGTTGAAGTCCAGCCCCGCGTGCTTGAGCGCCTCGGCGTCGCGGTCGTACACATGGCGCACCGCCGAGCCCAGCACCCGGGCGGCGTCGAACATGCTCTTGGCGTTCCAGATGGTGATGGGGTCGCCGGGCGAGCCGTCTTCGCGGGTCTCGCGCAGTTCTTCGATCTGCAGGATTTCGCGCACCGACTGCGAGATGCTCAGGTTGCCCGACGACAGCAGCACCATGACGCGGTCGCCCGGCTGCTCGTAGACGATCATCTTGCGGAAGGTGCTGATGTGGTCCACGCCCGCGTTGGTGCGCGAGTCGGACAGGAACACCAGGCCGGCGTTGAGTTTGATGCCTACGCAGTAAGTCATGAGTTCATCTTGCATGAACGGTGCCCGATCACGCGGCACCGAGTTCACGTTTGTTCAATTTTTGAAGGGCATACAGGGCATCGAGGGCTTCGCGCGGACTCATGGCGTCAGGGTCGAGCGCAGCCAGCGCGGATTCTACGGCGCTGACCAGCGGCGTCTCGGCCACCGGGGGCGGCGCGAACAGGTCGACCTGGGCGCGGGTCTGCGCATGCTGCGACTCCAGCGCTTCCAGCGCCTGCCGGGCATGGTTGACCACCGCCGCGGGCATGCCCGCGAGCCGCGCCACCTGGATGCCGTAGCTCTTGCTGGCCGGGCCGGGCTGCATTTCGTGCAGGAACACGATGTCGCGGCCTGCCTCGGTGGCGCTCACGTGCATGTTCACCGCGCCGTGGTGCGTGGCCGGAAACTCGGTCAGCTCGAAATAGTGGGTGGCGAAGAGGGTGAAGGCCTTGCTGCGGTCGTGCAGATGGGCCGCGATGCCCGCGGCCAGCGCCAGCCCGTCGAAGGTGCTGGTGCCGCGGCCGATCTCGTCCATCAGCACCAGCGACTGGGCCGTGGCGCTGTGCAGGATTTGCGCGGCCTCGGTCATCTCGAGCATGAAGGTCGACTGCGCATTGGCCAGGTCGTCCGCCGCGCCGATGCGGGTGTGGATGGCATCGATCGGCCCCAGCCGGCAGGCGGCCGCCGGCACGTGCGAGCCGATGGAAGCCAGCAGCACGATGATCGCCACCTGCCGCATGTAGGTCGACTTGCCGCCCATGTTGGGGCCGGTGATGACCTGCATGCGCTGCTGCGGCCCGAGCTGCGTGTCGTTGGCGATGAAGCCGCCCGAAGACTTTTCGGCCAGCCGGGCCTCCACCACCGGATGGCGGCCCTGCGAAATCTCGATGCACGGGTGCGACACGAAGCTCGGCGCGCGCCAGTGCAGCGTGTGCGAGCGCTCGGCCAGCGCGCACAGCGCGTCGAGCGTGGCGATGCCGCCGGCCAGCTGCGTAAGCGCGGGCACCGAGGGCTGCAGCGCGTCGAGCAGCTGTTCGTAGAGCCACTTCTCGCGGGCCAGTGCGCGGTCTTGCGCGCTCAGGGCCTTGTCCTCGAAGGCTTTCAGCTCCGGCGTGATGAAGCGCTCGGCGTTCTTCAGCGTCTGGCGGCGGCGGTAGTTGTCGGGCACCTTCGAGAGCGCGCTTTGCGTCACCTCGATGTAGAAGCCGTGCACCCGGTTGAACTGCACCCGCAGGTTGCTGATGCCGGTGCGCTCGCGTTCGCTGACTTCGAGCTTCAGCAAGAAGTCGTCGCAGTTCTCGCTGATGGCGCGCAGCTCGTCGAGTTCGGCGTCATGTCCGGTGGCGATGACGCCGCCGTCGCGCACCAGCGCCGACGGGTCGGGCTTGATGGCGCTCGCCAACAGGTCGGCGCAGCCCGGCGGCGGCGCCAGGCGCTCGGTGATCCGGGCCAGCAGCGCGGCGCCGCCGGGCAGCAGCGGCGCCAGTTGCTCCGCCTTGGCCAGCCCCAGGCGCAGCGCCAGCAGCTCGCGCGGGCGCACCTGCCGCAGCGCGATGCGCGCGGCGATGCGCTCCACGTCGCTGGTGTTCTTGAGCTGCTCGCGCAGCGTGCGCCAGGGCGCGGCCGTGGCGCCGAGCACCGTGGCCTGCAGCGCGCCGATGGCTTCGAGCCGCTCCTGGGCCTCGGAGCGGTCGCGCCGGGGCGACAGCAGCCAGCGCTTCAGCAGCCGGCTGCCCATGCCCGTCATGCAGGTGTCGAGCAGCGAGAACATGGTGGGTGATTCTTCGCCGCGCAGCGTCTGCACCAGTTCGAGGTTGCGGCGCGTGGTGGGCGGCAGCTCGATCAGGTCGCCGTCGCGCTCGACCGACAGGCGCTGCACGTGCGACAGCGCGCGGCCCTGCGTGTGCTCGGCATAGCCCAGCAGCGCGGCGGCGGCGGCGTGCGCGTTGGTCAGCGATTCGGCGTTCCAGGCGGCCAGGCTGTTGCTGCCCATCTGCTCGCAGAGCTTGCGCTCGCCCAAGCCGCCGTCGAACTGCCACGCGGGGCGGATCGACAGCGTGAAGGGCGTGGCGCCGCGCGCGGCCTTCAGGCGCTGCTCGAAGGCCGGCGTCACCTCGGCGCTGTAGAGCAATTCGCTGGGCGCGATGCGCGCGATCCAGGCTTCGAGCGCGTCGGCCGGGCATTCGGCCAGCCGCAGTTCGGCGCCGGTCACGCTGAGCCAGGCCAGCCCGCATGTATTGCGCGAGCCGGCATGCACGGCCAGCAGCAGCGATTCGCTCTTGTCGTTGAGCAGCTCGGCGTCGGTCAGCGTGCCGGGCGTGACCACGCGCACCACCTTGCGCTCGACCGGGCCCTTGCTGGCGCCGACCTCGCCCACCTGCTCGCAGATGGCGACCGATTCGCCCAGCTTGATGAGCCGCGCGAGGTAGGTGTCGACCGCGTGGAAGGGCACGCCGCACATCACCACCGGCTGGCCGGCCGACTGGCCGCGCTGGGTGAGCGTGATGTCGAGCAGGCGCGCGGCCTTCTCGGCGTCGCCCCAGAAGAGCTCGTAGAAGTCGCCCATCCGGTAGAACAGCAGGGTGTCCGGATGGTCGGCTTTCAGGCCCAGGTACTGGGCCATCATGGGCGTGTGCGCAGAGACGTCTGACTTGTTCATTTCAATCAATAACTTGCGATCCGTGCCACCGGCGCGCGGGGGCGGCAGTGCCGGGCGCCATGGAGCGGCGGCCTGCCTCCGCGGAACTGGGGGGCTTGCTGGGGGAGTGCATGGGGGAGCGCGGCGCCGGAGCCCGCATGTGCACGGGCGGAATGCCGGGGCATTTTACGTTCGGTGCGCGCCGCGCCGGGCTGCTGCCGGCCTCAGCCGGGCGCCCGGCCATCCAATGGCTCTTCATGCCCCATCGCGCGGTTGCGCCCGATTTCCTTGGCCCTGTACAGCGCGCTGTCGGCGGCCTCGATGAGCCGCTGCTCGGGCCCGCTGGCCTGCGTGCCCCACAGCGTGGCAGCGCCGATGCTCACGGTGACCCGTTCATGCGGGCTGGCGCGATGCGGAATGTCCAGCTCGCGCACATGTGCGAGCAGCTGGTCGGCGACGGCCAGGGCGCCGGGCAGCTCGGTGTTGGGCAGGATGACCGCCAGTTCCTCGCCGCCGTAGCGCGCCACCAGGTCGCCCGGGCGCCTGACGCATTGCCGCAAGGCGTCGGCGACCGCCCTCAGGCATTGGTCGCCGGCCACGTGGCCGTATTCGTCGTTGAAGCGCTTGAAGTAGTCCAGGTCGAGCAGCAGCAGCGCGAGGCTGGTTCCTTCGCGCACCGCGCGGCGGCATTCCTGAGACAGCACCTCGTCGAAGCTGCGGCGGTTGGCCAGCCCGGTGAGCTGGTCCTGCGTGGCCAGCACGGCCAGCCGGCGGTTGGCCTGCAGCAGGTCTTCGCGCGCGGCCCTCAGCGAGGCCTCGGCGCTGACACGCCGGCCGATGTTGATGATCAGCCGCCAGCCTACCGCCGCCATTGCCGCGAGCAGGGCTCCCACGACGCCGACCGTGAGCAGTGCCTGTTGCCGCCAGGCCTGCAGTGCCTCGTCGTGGCGCAGCGTGACCGTGGTCAGCACCGGGTAGCGGTCGCTCTTGCGGAAGGCGTAGAGCCGTTGCCGCCCGTCCAGGCTGGAGCGGAACGAGGCCGTGCCCACCGTGCCGGCAAAGTGGCGCTGGAAGTTGGCCGACTTGGAAAAATCGAGCCCGATGTCCTGTTCGCGGTAGGGATAGAGCACCAGCATCTTTCCGGCGTTGGTCGTCAGGCTGATGGTGCCGCTGCTGCCAAGGGCGATGGTGCCGAAGGCGCGCAGGAAATTTGCCAGGCCCAGCCCGATGACCGCGACGCCGGCGAATCTGCCCTCGCGGTCTTCCAGCCGCCGGCTGACCGTGATTCCCCATTCCCCCGAGAACGGGTTGCGCAGCGGCGGACTGATGAAGATCTCGTTGGAGCGGGTGTCGCGATGGTGCGTGAAGTAGGGCCGCTGCGCGCTGTTGGTGCCCGGCGGGACTTGCCCCTTGGAGTACAGCAGCCAGTTGCCCTGGGCGTCGAGGACGGCCACGCCGTCGAGCTGGTCGAGCATGCGCTTCTGGTGCTCGATCAGCGACTGCACGCGCTGCAGGTGCCCGTGCGCGTCGTCTTCCGAAACCAGGGTGTCGGCCACGCCCTGCAGCAGCATGTCGCTTTGCGTGAAGACGCCTTCGGCATAGATGTTCAGCGCCTTCGCCAAGTTGAGATTGTTGGTGTCGGCCGCGGCGAGCGTCTGGTGGCGCACCACCCAGAGCTGCCAGGCCGTGGCAGTCGACACCGAAACCATGACGGCCAGAAGCAGGGCCTTTGCAAGGCCAACGTCCCGCTTCACTTGATCGATTCCCCGTACGAACTCGTTTCCATGATCCTCCCCCCTCATCTATTTATATGTCCGTTTGCCAGGCGGACGAGCGCGAACTCTAGCCGACCAACCTGAATCGGCTGTGGCACGCGCGCTGCAAGCCACTGCCGGCGCCTCGTGGCACCATGCGCAGATTGCACCAACGTGAACTGCGGGAGTACCGATGCTCATCAATTGCGTCGCCTATGAAAACGGCTCCAAGCTTGCCGACATCTCGGTCGAGGACATCAGCGACTACATCTCCCGGCCGGGCTGCTTCGTATGGGTGGCGCTCAGCGACGCCTCCGACGCCGAGCTCGGCGAAATGCAGAAGGAATTCAACCTGCACCCGCTGGCCGTGGAAGACGCCCACCACGGCCACCAGCGCCCGAAGGTGGAGGAATACGGCGATTCGCTGTTCGTGGTCATGCACCTGGTGGAGCCATCGCCCGAGGGCGAGCACTGCACCAACGTGGGCGAGGTCGACGTGTTCGTCGGCAAGAACTACGTGCTGTCGGTGCGCAACCGCAGCCAACAGGGCTTCCTGGGCGTGCGCGAGCGCTGCGAGCGCGAACCCGAGCTGCTGCGCAACGGCGCGGGCTTCGTGCTCTATGCGCTGATGGACGCGGTGGTCGACCGCTACTTTCCGGTGATCGACGCGCTGGAAGTGGAGCTGGAGGCCATCGAACAGCAGATCTTCGGCCAGGGCGGCGCGGCGCGCGACAAGATCAAGCAGCTGTACGACCTCAAGCGCCGCAGCATGACCCTGAAGCGCGCCGTGGCGCCGCTGCTGGAGGCGGCCGGCAAGATGCACGGCGGGCGGGTGCCGCAGATCTGCATGAGCTCGCAGGAATATTTCCGCGACGTGGGCGACCACCTGGGCCGCATCAATGGCTCCATCGACGCGGTGCGCGACACCATCGCCACCGCCATACAGGTGAATCTGTCGATGGTGACCATCGAGGAGAGCGAAGTCACCAAGCGGCTCGCCGCCTGGGCCAGCATCTTCGCGGTGTGCACCGCGTTTGCCGGCATCTGGGGCATGAACTTCGAGCACATGCCGGAGCTGAAATTCCGCTACGGCTACCCGGTGGCGCTGGCGCTCATCGTCAGCACCTGCAGCTACCTGTATTACCGCTTCAGGCGCGCCGGCTGGCTCTGACGGGTGCCGGCGCTCGCTAATGCCAAACTAATAAACATGTAGATAATCGAGTCCCTTATGAAAAGGGACTTCACCCAGCGCTTCGGCTTCCTCGTCAAGAGCGTGGGCAAGCTCTACAGCGAAGAGTTCGACCGCCTCGCGCGCGAACGCATCGGACTCACCAGCGCCCAATGCCGCCTGCTCGGCGCGCTGGCCATGCATGACGAAGACGAGCCGCTGTCGCAGGCCGAACTCGCGCAGCGCCTCGACCTCACGCCGATGGCCGTGGCCGGCCTGTGCGACCGCATGGCCGCGGCAGGCTGGATAAGGCGCGAACCCAGCCCGACCGACCGCCGCGTCAACAAGATCCACCTGGAGCCCAGCGCCGAAGAAGCGCTCGACGCCGCGCTGAGCATCAGCGACGGGCTCAACGCCCGCGTGATGTCGGTGCTGTCGCAGGCCGAGCGTGCCCAGTTGCTGGGCCTGCTCGGCAAGGTGCACGGCAGCCTGGTCGACATCACCTCTGGCGGAGGGCAGAAGCCATGAGCGTCGCGCCAGGAACCACGGTGCCGCACCGCGGCATGATCACCATCTCGATCATGCTGGCGACCATCATGCAGGCGCTGGACACCACCATCGCCAACGTGGCGCTGCCGCACATGCAGGGCAGCCTGCAGGCCTCGCAAGACCAGATCACCTGGGTGCTGACCTCGTACATCGTGGCCTCGGCCATCGCGCTGCCGCTGACCGGCTGGCTCTGCGGGCACTGGGGCAGGCGGCGGGTCTTCATCATCTCGGTGATCGGCTTCACCGTGGCTTCGGCGTTGTGCGGGCTCGCGACCTCGCTGGTCGGCATCGTGGCGGCGCGGCTGCTGCAGGGCATCTTCGGCGCGGCGCTGGTGCCGCTGTCGCAGGCGGTGCTGCTGGACATCAACCCGCGCGAGAAGGTCGGCCAGGCCATGGCGATCTGGGGCGCGGGCATCATGGTCGGGCCGATCCTGGGGCCGCTGCTGGGCGGCTGGCTCACCGAGAACTTCGACTGGCGTTGGGTGTTCTTCATCAACCTGCCTGTGGGGATCTTCGCCTTCTGGGGCATTGCGCGGTATCTGCCGGAGAGCCGGCCGAAGGGCGAGAAGCTCGACATCTTCGGCTTCGTGACGCTGAGCCTGGCCATCGGCATGCTGCAGCTCTTTCTGGACCGGGGCGAGCAGCTGGACTGGTTCGACTCGTGGGAGATCAAGCTCGAAGCGGCCGCCGCGCTGGTGGCCTTCGGCTTCTTCGTGGTCCACACGTGGACGGTGCAGGGCGTTTCCTTCTTCGACCGCGACCTGCTGAAAGACCGCAACTTCGTCACCGGCCTTCTCTTCGCCTTCATCGTCGGCATGATCCTGTTCGCGACGATGGCGCTGCTGCCCAACTTCCTGCAGGGCCTGATGGGCTACCCGGTGGTCTACACCGGCGAGGTGACGGCGCCGCGCGGCGTCGGCACCATGATCGCGATGATCATCGTCGGGCGGCTGGTGCAGAAGGTGGACGTGCGCGCCATCATGGCAGTGGGCTTCAGCCTCACCGCGTTTTCGCTCTACCAGATGACGCGGCTCACGCTGCAGATGGACAGCACGCTGATCGTGGTCTCGGGCTTCATCCAGGGGCTGGGCATCGGCTTCACCTTCGTGCCGCTGTCGACCGCCACCTTCGCCACGCTGGCTCCGCGGCTGCGCAACCAGGGCACGCCCATCTTCAGCCTGCTGCGCAACATCGGCAGCAGCGTGGGCATCTCGATCGTGCAGGCGCTGCTGACCGAAGGCTCCAGCAAGGCGCATGCGCAGATCGCCTCGACCGTGGCGCCCGGCAACCAGGCGCTTTCCACGCTGCCGCAGATGATGTCGCCGGACACGATGACCGGGCTGGCGCTGCTCAATGCCGAAGTGACGCGGCAGGGGGCGCTGGTCGGCTATTTGGAAGACTTCGCGATCATGATGATCATCACGGTGCTGGCAATTCCGCTGCTGCTGCTGATTCGAAGCCCCAAGCGGAGTGCGGCGGCGTCGGGCCCGGCGGAAGTGCCGCATTGAATTTCTCCCTCCCACGCTGGGGGAGGGTTGGGGTGGGGGCTCGGCGGCCTATGAACTACCAGCGGCTTGTCGAACGCCGCGTGCCCCCATCCCGGCCTTCCCCCAGAGGGGGAAGGAGCAAAGCAACTCGCTCTGAGTTTTCTCCCTCCCCCGCTGGGGTAGGGTTGGGGTGGGGGCTCGGCGGCCTATGAATGGCCAGCGGCTTATCTAACGCCGCTTGCCCCCATCCCGGCCTTCCCCCAGCGGGGGAAGGAGCAAAGCAACTCACTCGTCGTGGGTGTCGTGCGTCGCCGCCGCGCCCTTGCGCCAGTAGCCCGAGGCCCGCGTCCATTTCGGATTTGCGCCGCGCTCGCCCACCAGATGCGCGCGCAGCGCCTTGGCGATGGCCGATTCGCAGCCTACCCACGCATGGAAGTCGCCGGCAGGCAGCTTCGCGGCCTTCAGCGCGTCGAGCAGCACGGGGCTGGTGCCCGGCTCGGCGCCGCGCCTGTGCACCCAGTGCAGCGTGAGTTCGGCGCGGGTCTCGAAGGGCAGCTCGTCGGCTTCGCTGTCGACCTCCGCCAGCACCACCGCGCGTGCGCCGGCCGGCAGTTCGGCCAGGCGGCGCGAGATGGCGGGCAGGGCGGTGTCGTCGCCGATCAGCAGGTGCCAGTCGAATTCGGTCGGCACGATGAACGAGCCGCGCGGGCCGCCCACGCCGAGGATGTCGCCGGGCCTGGCCTGCTCCGCCCATTGCGTGGCGGGGCCGGCGTCGTGCAGCGCGAAGTCGATTTCCAGCGTGCCGGCCTTGGCGTCGTGGCGGCGCGGCGTGTAGTCGCGCATGGTGGGGCGGCCGCTCGCGGGCCACACCGGGCCTTCGGGGCCGGCGGTCGGCAGCGTGAGCTTGCCGGTGGCGGCATCGGGAAAAAAGATCTTGGCGTGGTCGTCGAAGCCGGGGCTGTGGAAGCCCGCGAGATCGTCGCCGGTGAGCGTCACGCGGATCAGGTGCGGCGTCACGCGCTCCACGGTCTTGACCGTGAGCTGGCGGAAGCGCAGTTCATGCCGCACTCGGCGCGGCGTGCGGTCGGGTGCGGAGGCGGTTGGCGAAGTACTGAAGTCAGTCATTGCATGAATCCTGTGGGAACAGGGCGGGTTGAGATTCGGTGGTGGTGGCTCAGATCTTGTCGATCTGCTGTGCGGCGCTGTCGAGCACGGCGGCAAAGTCGTGCGCCTGCTGTTCGGTCAGCGGCGTGCCCGACAGGCGCATGCGCATGGCGAGCTTGAGGTTTTCTATGGCGCGCGTGACTTGCGGCGGGCGCCCGCCGCGCGGGCCGGCGCCGTCGACGCCGCCGCTCATGCGGGCCATCATGGCGTCGGCCGTCTCGCGGTTGGCCGCGAGAAATTCCTGCCCGCTGGCGGTGATGCTGTAGCGCTTGCGGCCGCCGTTGTCGGCGGTTTCCACGCTCAGGTAGCCCAGCTCCTCGAGCAGCGTGAGGGTGGGGTAGACCACGCCGGGGCTCGGCGCGTAGCTGCCGCCGAGGCGGTCTTCAATGGCCTTGATCAATTCGTAGCCGTGGGCCGGCTTGTCGGCGATGAGTTGCAGCAGCACGAAGCGCAGGCCGCCGTGGCCGAAGACGCGGCCGCCGGCGCCGCCGCCGCGCCCGCCACGGTGTCCGCGACCGCCGGACAGGCCGTCTTCATGCTCGCCGCGCGCGGTGTGGCAGTGGTGGTGGCCGAAGTCGAAATGTCTCATGGTGGGCATCCTTTTCGATGTATGTCTGAAATTATTTTAGATATATCTAAAGCAAAGTCAAATCGATACCCGACACCGAGGTGCGGCCTCGTCCGGGCGGACGGGAGCGAACAATTCATCGGACGTCCGACAGTCCGTTCTGGTTAACATCTGCCGCTCGTTGGGCTGCGGCGTGCCCGCCACGCCAACCCGGTCCGTTTGGCTTCGATCACAGGGAGTTTCAATGGGGATGATGGATACCCTCGGCCACGCGCTGATGGACAACGACAAGCTTCACTTCGACACCGCCGAGGTGCTCACGGGGCAAGAGCAATGGCTGGTCACGCTCAGTGCGCCGCTGTCTGCTTTCAACGGCGACTTTGTGAACGCGGTGGCTACCGGCAAAGACAGCGACGTGCTGCGCGAAGGCATCGCCGACGTCTGGAGCGTGCACGACCGCGCCAGCTTCGAGCAGACTGCCCGCTGGCTGGTCGACGAGGGCCAGCGCTCGGCCTACCGCCCGCTGTGGAATGCCGTGGCCGCCATCGACACCGCCACGCGGGAAACGCCCATGCTGCTGCGGATGGCCATGGAGGCCTTCTTCCCGGCGTTCTTCCAGATCAAGGCGCGCAAGAGCCTCGACTATCGCCAGCTCGCCGCGCAGAGCGGCAAGTCGACGCAGGAGCTGTCGGCGTTGATGACCGGCAGCCCGAGCTGGGTCGAGGCCCTGCGCAAGCACTTCCAGGTCTCCGCGGCCGACGTGCCCGACCTGGTCGCGTGGGACGCCGTGCGCCTTGCCAGCCTCTCGCGCTGGGCGGTGCAGCTCGGCTACATCGAGCGCGCCGAGTTCGCGGGCTTTGCCGGCGGCCTGGCCACCAAGGTGCGCGAGGCCTACTCCAGCTGGTCGCAGGTGAGCGCCGCATACATAGCGGGCGGGCTCATCTGGAAGTACTCCGATGCGCGCGAAGAGCATCTGCTTCGCACCAACCGCATGCTGCTCAGCGATGCGCGCAGCCCCTACCGCAGCGTGCCGTTCGCCGGCTGAAGCGGCGCCTGATGCACCCATGCCCGCATCCACCGGCTGCCCTGCCGGTCGATGCGGCATACTCCCCACCCCCTCAAACTCACCAGAATTCCACTGAATGGACAAGGAAGTCGACCCCCGCGTACTCACTGTGATCGACGAGATGCGGCTCTCGGGCCCACGGCTCACACCGGTCGAGATCGTTGCAAAAATGGGTGTGTTCGACGCTCGCGACAAGCCCTTCGAGCATGCCTGGCTGGCCACCGGCGACAACATCATCGCCACCATCTGGGCCGAATGGGTGAACGTGGCGGCCAACGGGCGCTGGTTCTACCTGGAGTCGCTCGACGTGCACCACCGCGCTGGCGGCGGCGAACGCAACGCACAACAGATACAGCGCGCCAAAGACCGGCTCGCGCTGCTCAAGCGCAGCTATGACAGCGGCAGCGGCTTCCGCGCCGTGGTGCAGACCAACCGCATCGCCATCCTCGAAGTCGAGAGCAACAAGGACGCCAAGGTGTCCACCCGCGTGCGCGACGACGACGAATGGCACGTCGCCAGCTGGGAGCCCGAGCACAAGCTGGCCGTGCTCGTGCGCGGCCCGAGCGGCTGGACGCCCACCGACGCCGAAGTGCAGGCCGCCAGGGCGCGCGGCAACGTGCCGCAGCCCATCTCGACCACGGCCAATGCGGGCGCGGCAGGCGGCGGCGACAACAAGGCGTCGCCCGAACAGGTGCAGGCAGCGGCCCTCGAATACGTCGCCAAGCACTTCACCGGCTACGGCTACAAGGCCGAGAACATGACCGGCAAGGGCTTCGACCTCGAAGTGTCCAACGCCAAGGGCCAGACCCTGCTGCGCGTGGTCGTCAAGGGCACCGCGCCCGGCGTGCCCAGCTTCAAGCTCAGCAAGGAAGAAAGCGACTGCTCCGTGCGCGAGCCGCTGTGGCGCCTGCTGGTGGTGACCGATGCGGGCAGCGGCGTGGCGCAGCACAAGATCTACAAGCCGACGGAGATCAATTCGGCGCCGGGGTTTGATCCGGCTTGATTGCTGATGGCGCGCGGCCTTGATTGATGCTGCCGTGTTGCCCTTTTCTTTGATCTGACCGAAACGGCGCTCTTGAAGCGCCGTTTTTTTGTCAGTGACAGTGCCCAACTGTCATGGCTTTGTGTCTTGCCGCAGCGCCCCGGCAGATATCTCGTTGATTCGAGAATTCCTCGACGAAATCTTTTCTCTTGCGCGGCTTCGCTTCTCTACAGTGAATGCCCCTGCCGCAAGACGCCCCTCCTTGTGGGCGACGAACACCGTGAAAAGGAACTCCCCGAACGACTGATCAAGTGAACTGATTGACCGCCCACCTCACGGCGGGTTGCCGGTGCTCCCTTGGTGCATCGGTGCGAACGTGAGGCACAAAAGGCGACGGCCAGGGTGCGGAAACACCCTGACCGTCTGACCACATGACGTGCGTTACTTTTCAGAGAAAGCACACCAAATGGCTGAGCGAATTATGGCCGGGCGTTCTGCGCCCAAATCTTCCCGCCGCACACGCGGCACCACCAAGCCCACGGCGACCACCACCCCGACAGCCGACGAGGCAAGAGACCTGCTTGAAATCAAACTGGCGCAGCTGAACTCGCTGCTGTGGTGCTGTTATGGCGATGGCAACGGGTGGTTCGAGGAGGCGGGGGAGAAGCATCGGGATCACATGCTTTGGATTGCCTCTGATCTGGCTCGGGAGGCGGAGGTGTTGTTGGAGTTGAGTAGTAGGGGGTAGGGGCCGGATCGACTAGCGGCCTGGGGCATCCCACAAAGACGGGATGCTCTATAACTTTCCTTCCCGCTAATGTGCGCCGACGATGGTTACCACGGCGATCGCAAATTTGCTCTCACGCGCACCAAGATGCCCTGATACGCAGTGCTTCGCTCCAGAACGTTTGCTGTGGGCAATCTCGCTTTGATATCTGTTCGACAACCATGCCCATCATGGCAAGGTCGAGCGCTTCATCCAAGGCCTACCCCTCGTATCAAGATCACGGAGGATGCATGCTTAAGAGCATTGAAAAGATTAAAGGGCTCGGGGTCTATCAAAACTACAGCAAACCTGCGGGCACCCAAGAGTTTGGATTAAAAAATCTGATTTACGGATGGAACTACTCTGGAAAGACCACTCTCTCCAGACTGTTCGCTTTGCTTGAGGCAAAGACGCCCAACCTCGACTTACCAGGATGCGAATTTTCTATAGGTACGGACAAAGATGCGATCACTGAAAAAAACTTCAGTCATTGCAGCATCCCAGTTCGCGTTTTCAATTCCGATTTCGTAAGGACTAATCTGCATTTTGATGGAGGGAGTTTCAACCCAATCCTGCTGCTCGGCAAAGAATCGGAGGAAGCGCAACGAAAGATAGAAAAGTTGAGCGAACGAATAAAGCGCTCTGATTCAGTTCGGCGTAAGTTGAGTGAAGATTTTGAGAGCCTGAAATCCCGCATTTCCCAAGCCAAAACAGAGACTGCCAAGTTCATCCGTCAGCGCCTAAAAGTTGATCCTTATACGGCCGCGCACTTGGGGCATGATATTCAGGCGGTAAGCGTTCTCGACTCTCAGTTATTAACGGAGAAAGAAATCTCTGATGCCATTGAGCTGGCATTAACCCCTGACTCACGAAAACCAAGCACTGTTGATGAAATTCATGCCTCCCTAGCGATTGAGGAATTGCACGAAGAAGCTGTAAAGGTGCTCGCTGCTACACCCAGCTTTTCCCATACCCTGAAGCATCTTGAGGAAAATCCGGCCATTGAGCGCTGGGTGCAGAGCGGTTTGCATCTGCATGCTCACGCCGAGATTTGTGAGTTCTGTGGCAGCGAATTATCACAAGCCCGTCTTGAGGCACTTCGCACTCATTTCTCAAAAGATTTAGCGGATCATGCCGCAAAGGTCGAGGGGCTGCTTGATCGAGTGAAGGCAGCGAAATTCCTACTGGCGTGGCCTAAATCTTCCGAACTCAATCAGCAATTTCGAGACAGCTACAGCGAGGCCATCGAGGCATTGCCCATCGCCATCAATGCCTACAATCAGGCGGTCAAGAAACTTGTCGATGAAGTTCAGTGCAAGGCTAATGACTCGCGCAAAGCCATGGTGCCTACGCCATTGGCCCAAGGCTTGGAGGGTGCGATCAAGGACTCAGCAGCGGCGGTCAATGCAATTATCAAAAAAAACAATGAACTAGCCTCAAACTTCACGAGAGTTAGAGCTGATTCCCTGCGCAGGGCAAAGTATCACTACGTGCAGCAGTTCGTTAATGAACAGGATGCCGCTGGTCTTGATGTGAAAAAGGATCGACAGCTCAAGCGACACGACCGGCTCAACGCCTATGTGGCTGAGCTTCGGCAAGAAATCGATAGGCTTCAAGCCGAAATTAGTCAAGCCCAACAAGGCAGAGAGAAGATCAATGAACGTTTGGCTTTGATGCTAGGCAGCGAGGCTGTTCAAATAAAAGTTGTCAAAGAGTCAACAGGCCAAGATCGTTTTCAACTGATTCGAAGAGACGGAACCATTGCAAAAAATCTGAGCGAGGGTGAGCGAACCGCTATTGCCTTCTCATATTTTCTTACAAAACTGCAAGAAATAAAGCCTGCAGATTTTAAAGAGACTGTCGTCTACATCGACGATCCGATTTCGAGCTTAGATGCCAATCATATTTTTCAGGTGACTGCTTCTATAAGAGCGCTGTTCTTTATGCAGCAAGATAAGAACGCGCCTTGGCAAACGACTTGCAAGCAGCTCTTCGTTTCCACGCACAATTTTGAGTTTTTCAATTTACTTAGGGAAATTAAGCCCATAGCAAGCAAACAGGGGGCACGGCTCTTTCTAATCAAGCGAATTGCTGAAAAATCATCAACGCTGGAGAACATGCCGGCGTCACTAGCACGCTATCAATCCGAATACCACTTCCTTTTCGAAGTCATTCACCGGTTTAATCAAGCACCTGACAAAACTACTCACGACGTGCTGATGTTGCTTCCGAATGCCATGAGGCGTTTCGTCGAGCTATACACCTACTCAAGACTTCCTGGCCCAAAAGATACAGAGTTGGTCGACGAACGCGCAGAAGTTCTATTTGGCGCCGAGCGGGCGAAGCGAATTCTGAAAATCTTTCACTATTTCAGCCATGGCAATACGCTTGATCGGCTTGCAGGTAACAACGAATTGATCTTTGATCTGGAGCATGCGGCCAGAGACCTGATCGATGCAATCACGGAAAAGGACAAGCCGCACATGGACGCTCTAATTGCAGCGACTCAGCCCTAACGCAAATCTGGCTTCCGAGCGCTTTCGTCAATTGATTTCGAATTGCTTGTACGCGTGCCGCCGCCGCAATGACGCGCGGCCCGTGCAGGAACCGACGACCGTGCATGGACTTCTGCGGAATGCGGTGTGGGCAAGCATGGTGCCCCTGCCCGATGTCCAATCACACACACTATGCACACAGAGCCCTTCACACCCGCCGATGCCGCGCGCCGCGCGCGATTGGAAGTGCCAATGATCTACGCCTGGCTCAAGCCCGACGAGGCGGTGCAGGCCGCCATCGCCGAGCACCGCGCGCAGTGGGTCTGGCGCACGCAGCCAAAGCCCAGCTTGCCGAAACCGAACCGGTTCCACATGACGCTGTGCCACATCTCGCCGCAAGGCGATGCCGCCGTCGAAGCCATTCGCCAGGCATTGGGCGAGTTGCGAACGGAAGAGGGCTTCGATCTATTGCTGGACTGGTCCGGCGTCTGGCCGCACAACGGCATTGCCATCGTGCGCCCACAGCCGAACGCCGCGCTCGACCGGTTGCAACAAGGCGTCGTGCGTCAGCTCGCACCGTGGCTATCAGGGCGCCACGATGACTGGGCGCCGCACATCACCATCGCCCGCAAGGCATCAGGCGCCGCCGCGCCGGCCATGCCGCCTGTTCGCTGGCCTGTGCGCGAGTTTCTGTTCGTGCGGTCGTGGCTGAAGACGCGGCCTGTGTGGCACGAGGTGCTGGCGTCCTATCCGCTTCAGTCTTCCGGCGGGAAGGCCGGGTCGTAGACCACTTCCCACCAAGTGGTCGCGACGCAAGGGCAGCGGGGCAGCTTGCCGCCGCTGCCGTCGTTCATCTCTGCGGCATGTCTTTGGTCGAGTACCCAAGGCTCACAGTCGCATCCTCCGGAATAGCCGGCATAGTCGCATTCCAAGCCGCCCAATCCGCCCGCATCGCAGCCAGCCTCTCCGGCTCCTTCTTCGCCAGATTGGCTCGCTCGCGTTCATCCCCGGGGATGTTGAACAGGTACTCGTTCCCGTCCACCTTCAGGTACTTCCAGTCGCCGTCGCGCAGCGCTTGCTGGCCGCGATGGTTCATGCGCCAGTGCAGCGGGCGGCGGAAGCTCTTCGACGCGTCCTTGAGCACGGGCATCAGCGAAACGCCGTCAAGCGGATAGTCCGGGTGCGCGGCCACGCCGGCTGCGTCGAGCATGGTGGCGGACCAGTCCATGGTCATGCACAGCTGCGGGCTCTCGCCGCCCTTGCCGATCACGGCGGGCCAGTGGGCGATCCATGGCACGCGGATGCCGCCTTCGGTCAGGTCCATCTTGCCGCCCACCAGCGGCCAGTTGTCGGAGAAGCGTTCGCCGCCGTTGTCGCTGGTGAACACCACCAGGGTGTTGTCGGCCATGCCGTGCTTTTCCAGCGCGGCCATGATCCAGCCGATGCCTTCGTCCATGTGATGGATCATGCGGCGGTACACATGAATGTTGCCGCCGGCCAGGTCGAACAGGTTGTCTTTGATGTTCGGCGCCTTGGCGGCGTCGTCGCGGGTTTCCCACGGCCAGTGGGGCGCGGTGTAGTGCAGGCTCAGGAAGAAGGGCGCGTCGTCCTCTTTCTTCTGGAGTTCTGCCATGCGGTCGACGTAGTCGACTGCGCGCCTGGAGAGGATGTCGGTGAGGTAGCCCTCTTCGACCTTGTCTTCTTCGCCGAACCACAGGTCGTGGCGGCCGGTGGAGTCGCAGTGCGTGAAGTAGTCGACGCCGCCCGACATGGGCCCGAAGAATTCGTCGTACCCCGAGCGCAGCGGCCCGAAGCTGGGCGGGTAGCCCAGGTGCCATTTGCCGATGAGCGCGGTCTGGTAGCCGCTGGCCTTCAGCAGCGAGGGCAGGGTGGGGTGGTCGGTGGGGAGGCCCAGGGTGGTGCTGCCGCGGCTCCTGCTGTTGATGGGCTCTTCGGCCGCGCCGCGCAGGCGGTACTGGTAGCGGCCGGTGATCATGCCGAAGCGCGTGGGCGAGCACACGGGCGAATTGGCATAGCCCTGGGTGAGCTTCAGGCCGTTGGCGGCCAGGCCGTCGAGCACGGGCGACACGGGGCCGAACGCGGCGTCGCGCCCGCCGTAGCAGCCGAGGTCGGCATAGCCGAGGTCGTCGGCCACGATGAAGATGATGTTGGGTCTGGTCATATATCTCCTGGAGTTCTTTTTCTTCAGGGCTGGTAGCCGGACTTCTGGACCACGGGCGCCCACTGCGTGCGGTAGGCCTTCAGCATGGCCACGGTCTGCGCCTGGGTGCTGACCACGGGCGTCATGCCGGAGTCCTTGAACTTGCGTTGCGTGTCCGGGTCTTGCATGACTTCGCGGATGGCGGTGGCCAGCTGCTCGACCTTGGCCTTGGGCATGGTGGTCGGCGCGAAGAAGGTGTTCCAGCCGGTGGCGGCCAGGTCGAGGCCGGCTTCCTTGAAGGTGGGAATGTTCGGCGCGAACGGCGAGCGCTTGGCGCCCGACAGCGCCAGGATGCGCAGCTTGCCCGCCGTGTGCTGCGGCAGCACCACGTCTTCGGTGTCGACGGCAATGGGCACCTGCCCGCCGATCAGGTCGTTCAGCAGCGGCGCGGAGCCGCGGTAGCCGATCACCTGGGTCTGCACCTTGGCCTTCTCGCCCACCATGAGGCCGAAGAAGTGCGGCAGGCTGCCGGTGGCGGGCACGCCCACGTTGGCCTGGTCGGGGTTGGCGCGCATCCATGCGAGCAGGTGGCTCAGTTCGCGCACCGGGAGGGTGGGCGACACGGCGAGCGCGAAGTCGTAGTCGTTGACGTGCGACACGGGCACGAAGTCGCGGTCGGGGTCGTAGTTGTTGTCCTTGAAGACCAGCGGCGCCACCACCATGACGGCGGGGTTGGCGAGCATCAGCACGTTCTGGTTGGCCGGGGTGACTTTCACCTGCTGCGCCGCGAGGCGGCCGCCCGCGCCGGGCTTGTTGTCGACGATGACCGCCACGCCCAGCTTGGTGCCGAGCTTGTCGGCCACCACGCGCGCCACGCGGTCGGTGGCGCCGCCAGGCGCATAGCCGACCACGATGTGCAGCGGGGTGTCCAGCTTGGCCTGGGCGGCGGCACCGGTGGCAAAAGCCGCCGTGAAGCCGGCTACGGCCAGCATGCCGACGAGGCGGTGGGTGGCGCGGCGGGTGAGGGAGTGGGTCGGCAGCATGATGTGCAGGTCCTTGTCTTCTTCGGTTCAGGCAATGGCCAATGAGTGTGACCGCGAGGTCCGCGGTTGCGGACGATTCTGAAGACGCTGCATTCGATTGTTCAAATCAACCATTGCCCTGGTTTACCCAGGTGTGGCGCTCATGCCCCTGTTCAGTCGACCTTCATGCCGGTGGCCTTGACGATGCGGCCGTAGCGCGCAAGGCTGGCGGTCAGGTGGTCGCTGGCGGCGGCGCCGGTTTCTCCGAGCGCAACCATGTCGAGCGTGGCAAGGCGCGACTTGACCTCGGGCAGCGCCATCGCCTTCTGCAGCGACGCGCGCAGCGTCTGCATCACCGGCTCGGGCGTGGCGGCCGGCACCATCGCGAGGTAGAGCACCTCGAACTCCAGGTTCTTCAAACCCAGTTCGCCCACGGTGGGCACCTGCGGAAGCAGGGGCGAGCGCTGGCGGCCGGTCACGGCCAAGGCGCGCAGCTTGCCCGACTGCACCTGCGGCAGCAGCCCCGGCGTGGCGAGGATGCCGGCCTGCACCTCGTCGCCCATCAGCGCCAGCACGGCGGGCGCGTTGCCCTTGTAGGGCACGTGCGTGATCTTGGCGCCGGTCTCGTTCGCGAAGATCTCGGCGGCGATGTGGCCCGGGCTACCGTTGCCGGCCGAGCTGAAGGTGGCGGGCTCGGCCTTGGCCTGCGCGATGAACTCGGGCAGCGTCTTCGCCTTCACGTTGCCCGCCACGCCAAAGCTCAGGCCCGACGAGCTGAAGATCATCAGCGGCTTCAGGTCCTTGGCCGCGAAGGGCATCGACGCATACAGGTGCGGGTTGATGGTGAAGGTGGTGTCGATGCCCAGCAGCACCGTGTAGCCGTCGGCCGGGCTCTTGGCCACCAGGTCGGCGCCGATGTTGCCGCCCGCGCCGGGGCGGTTGTCGACGATGAAGGGCTGCTTCAGGTCTTTCTGCAGCGCGTCGGCCAGCGCGCGGGCGAGGATGTCGATGGGGCCGCCGGCCGGGAAGTTGGTGAGCAGCTTCACCGCCTTGGCGGGGTAGGGGGCGTCGGCCGCCTGCGCCGCCGTGGCGCAGAAGCCCAGCGGCAGCAGCGCCGCGCAGGCGGCAACTGCTGCGAAACGGCGGCGCGCGCCGCCCAGGGCGTTCTTGAAAACGGTGGTCATGTCTTGGCTTGTCTCCTTGTCTGAGGCAACTCTAGGCCGGCGCCGGGGCCCGCACAACTGAAAGCTCTTCTGCCAGGTATTCCGGCTGGTTATATTTGCAAGCCCGTCGCTCCAAGGGAAGACCGATGTCAGCCATGAACTTTGCGCGCCTGAAGCTGCGCCACCTGCAATGCCTGGTGATGGTGGCGCAGGAGCGCAACCTGGTGCGCGCCGCCAAGGCGCTGTCGCTCACGCAACCGGCGGTGTCCAAGACCGTGGCGGAGCTGGAAGAAATCATCGGCCGCCCGCTGCTGCTGCGGCGCCGCCGCGGTGTGGAGCTCACGCCGGCCGCCGAAGTGCTGGTGCGCCATGCGGTCTCGGCGCTGCGCGGGCTGAGCGAAGGCCTGGGCCTGGCCATGGACATGCCCGAGGCCGACCAGCTGCACGTGGCCGTCGGCGCGCTGCCCAACATGGTGGCCAACCTGCTGCCGGAGGCGGTCGCGTTGCTGCATGCCTCGCATCCGGCGCTGCGCGTGCGGGTGGTGAGCGGCATCAACGCGCAGCTGATGACGCAGCTGCGCCAGGGTGAAATCGACCTCGTGCTGGGCCGGCTCGCGCAGGCCTCGGCCATGGCCGACCTCGCCTTCGAGCATCTCTACAGCGAACCCTTGCTGCTGGTGGTGCGGCCGGGGCATCCGCTGGCCTCGCGGCGCAAGCCGGCGCTCGATGCGCTGGCGGGCTATCCGCTGGTGCTGCCAGTGTCGGGCTCGCTGATCCGCCATACGGCGGACGCCTTTCTCATTGCGCAGGGCGTGGCCCTGCCCAACCGGCTGGTGGAGGCGACCGACACCAGCTTCGCCATCGGGCTGCTGCAGCGCTCCGATGCGGTGTGGTTCGCGCCGCAGGGCGCGGTCGAAGGTTTTGTGGCGCGTGGCGAACTCGAGCGCGTGGCCATCGACACCAGCAGCACCGAAGGCCCGGTGGGGCTCACGGTGCGGCGCAGCGGCGAGCCGGGCGAGGGCGCGCGGCTCTTGATGGAAACCATCCACGGCATCGTGCAGAAGCGCAAGCCCGTCGTGAGCCTGCGCCCGGTGGAGGCGGCATGAGCACGGTGCCTCCGTCCCACGAGCGGCAGCCGCTGGTCGATGCACTGCGCGGCTTCGCGCTGCTCGGCATTCTGGTGGTGAACATCGCTAGCTTCTCGTCGCCGTTCTACGGCCTGGGCCTGTCCGACCCGATGGCCCAGTCGGCGGTGGAGCGTGCGGCGCTGTTCGCGCGCTCCTTGCTGTTCGAGACCAAGTTCTACCTGCTGTTCTCGTTCCTGTTCGGCTACAGCTTCACGCTGCAGATGCAGTCGGCCGAACGAGACGGCAGGCCCTTCACGCCGCGCATGCTGCGTCGGCTGGCGGGGCTGTGGGTGCTGGGCCTGCTGCATGCGGTGGTGCTGTACCACGGCGACATCCTCACGACCTACGCGGTGATCGGCGGCGTGCTGCTGTTGCTGCGGCGTCGCGGCGACGGCGTCATGGCGTTCTGGGCGGTCAGCCTGGTGCTGCTCACATCGCTGCTGTGGGCCAGCCTTGGCTACCTGATGACGCGCACGGGCTTCGATGCCGACACGCTGAGTCTTCATGCCGAGGCCTTCGCGGCGCTGGACGCCTACCGGGGCACCCCTGCCACGGTCATCGCCCAGCATGTGCGCGAGCTGGCGCAGGTGTGGGTGGTGCTCGCATTCGCGCAGGCACCGACGGCGCTGGCGATGTTCCTGGCGGGCTTCATCGCCGGGCGGCGCGGCCTGCTGGCGAATGCGGGCGCGCACCGCACGTTGTTCAAGCGCCTGTTCTTCTGCGGGCTGCTCATCGGCGTGCCGGGCGCCATGTTCTATGCCCTCTCGACCACGCGCTCCGGCGACGGCGGCCGCGAGGTGGTCGGCCTTGCGCTCGGACTGCTCACCGCGCCTTTCCTCACCGCCGCCTATGCGTCGGGGCTGGTGCTGCTGTTCCAGACGCCGCGCGGGCGGGCGCTGGTCGCGTGGCTCGCGCCGGCGGGGCGCATGGCGCTGTCCAACTACCTGCTGCAGTCGCTGGTGTGCGCGTGGATCTTCCTGGCTTACGGACTGCGGCTGATGGGCTCGGTCGGGCCGCTCGCCAGCTTCGGGTTTGCGTTCTCCATTTTCGCGGTGCAACTGCTGCTGAGCCGCTGGTGGATGAAGCGCTTTGCCTATGGCCCGGTCGAATGGCTGCTGCGGGCGTTCACGCTGCTTGAATGGCCGTCCTGCGCAGCGAAATAAAGGAGGAGGCCGCAGGCCGGGGGACATTCGCGGAGCAAGGTACCCCGTCGGCGTGATCGCGCCCTGAACAACGGCAACAGGCTTACAGCATCGGCTGCTGCTGTCGCTCCTGCGCACCTTCGCTCTCGATGCGCATCTTGGGCAGGAACTGCGGGTACTCGCGCTGCATGAAGTCGATCAGCCCTTCGCGCACGTTGCATCGCAGGTCGAAGGCCAGGCCCGAGGTGGCGGCGGTGCACAGCACGCGAATCTGCATGGTTCGCTCGGTGGCGTCGGTCACGCGCAGGTTGAAGAAGCGGCCGTCCCATTCGGGCGAAGACTTCACGATGCGCTCGACCTCTTCGCGCAGCGGCGCCAACGGCATGCCGTAGTCGGCGTAGATGAACACCGCGCCCAGCAGCTGCGACGAGTGGCGCGTCCAGTTCTGGAACGGCTTCTCGATGAAGTAGGTGAGCGGCAGGATCAGCCGGCGTTCGTCCCAGATCTTGATGACGACGAAGGTGCCGGTGATCTCCTCGACACGGCCCCATTCGCCTTCGACCACCAGCACGTCGTCGATGCGGATCGGCTGCGCCAGCGCGATCTGCAGGCCGGCGATGAGGTTGCTGAACACCGGCTTGGCGGCCAGGCCGGCCACGATGCCGATCACGCCGGCGGAGGCCAGCAGGCTGGCGCCGACCTGGCGCGCGCCGGGGAAGGTCATGAGCATCATCGCGCCGCCGGCCACCAGCACCACCGTCATGGCGGTGCGCGCGAGCACGCGGGTCTGCGTGAGCACGCGGCGCGCATGCAGGTTGTCGGCCACGTCCGAGGGGTTCTGGGCCAGCACGCCTTCGGCGAAGCCGCTGATGGCCCTGACCGCGAGCCAGGTGGTCGCGGCGATCAGCAGCAGCCCGGTGAGATGGCGCACGTTGCCGATGAACTGCAGGTTGTCGGGCGCGCCCTGCCACACCACGTTGAGCGCCAGCAGCGGCAGCACGAACCGCGCCGCGGAATTGCAACTGACCACCATCGAATGGATCGTCGGGGCGGGGCGGGTGACCCGCCTCAACACAAGGCCGCCGATACGGTGCGCGAGAAGAGAAAGGGGAACTGCGATCAGGGCGGCAACCCATGTGCCGAACCAGGGGTGGGCGAGTATCTCTTTGATCATCAGGCGGTGGTCGTCTTTGCTTGTGCTGTGGTTTCGTTCAGTGGTTGAAGAATGCGGGCCGCGTCGTCGCGCAGCTGCGTGGCGAGGGCCGTGGCCAGATCGAGGCGGCGCAGCAGCCAGGGGCTGATGTCGTTGTCGAACGGGTCGGGCAGGGGAATCGGTCCGCCGACGGCGGTGGAACCGCTGCTCTCGGGGTGAGAGGGGCCGGTGGTCGGCATAGTTCCGATGGCGGCCTCGATTCGTTGCGAGGTGCGGCTGATGGGGCCCTCGACCTCGCCCGGCGTGAGGCGGTCGCGCCGCAGCACGAGCATCGACTTGACCGCGCTGAGTTGCGCGAGCAACTGGTAGCTGTGGGCCTGCAGGTGTTCGAGCGGCTCCAGCGGCGGCTGCACCGCGCGCGGTTCGGAGAGCGAACGCTGCGTGGCCTGCACCAGCGCCGAGAGGCTGTCGTAGGCCTCGCGGCGCGCAAGCCGCCATTCGAGCTCGGGGCTGCTGTCGATGGCCTGCAACTGGCCCAGGCCGAGCGCCAGGCGCGCATGGCGCGCCTGCGCCGTGAGCACGCGCGCCACCAGCGCCGGAATCTGCGTGCGCTCCCATGACGGCAGCACGTAGCAGAAGCCCCAGGCCAGCGCGGCGCCGATGAGCGTGTCGGCGATGCGCTCGAACAGCGCGAAGATGGGCGCCACGCCCACGTTCAGCATGTGGGCCTGCACCAGGCCCAGCACGGTGGCGGCCACGGCGGTGATGAGGTAGCGCCGCACCGCGAAGCTGTGCGCGATGGCCTGCGCCACGGTCACGATGGCCAGCAGCGCCAGCGCCGACGGATGCGCCGACAGCAGCCCCACCGCGAGCACGCAGCCCAGCAGCGTGCCGGCCACGCGCGCGTTGCGGCGCTCCAGCGTCTGCGAGAGGCTGCCGCGCAGCACGACCACGATGGTCAGCAGAATCCAATAGTCGTGCGAGCCCCACGGCATCGACACCGCGATGGCATAGCCGGCCGCGATGGCCAGCGACGCGCGGATGGCGTGGCGCAGCGGCGGCTGGTCCCAGCGCCACAGCGTGAAGAAAGGGCGCCACGACCAGTCGGTCGGGCTCACGAACATCTGCCAGTTGGCGCGCACCACGGCAAGGTTGGGCTCGACGTCGCCGCGGGCCATGGCCGACAGGCGCAGCACCTCGTCGTTGATGTGGCCGATGCGGCTGGCCAGCCCGCGCGCCAGCATGGCGGCGGTGGGGCCGATGTGGCCGCCGCCCCTGTGGGTGTTGGCGGTGTCGTCGGCCGACACATGGATGGCCGCGAGCCGAGGGCGCCGGTCCGCCACCGCGGCGGGGTGGCGGCGCATCAGCAGCGCATCGGCCAGCGCGATGGTCTCGTCGGCGAGTTCTTCAAGCACCTCGCGCATTTCGATGAGTGCCGCGGCATGCGCGGGGTGGGCGCGCAGGGTGTCGAGGTCGAGCTCGCTCGCGAGCAGCTGGTCGCGCATTTCGAGCACGATCACCAGCATGGCGGCCAGCCGCTGTCGGCGCGGCGTGCGGGGCGATTCGAGCACGATGTCGCGCGTGGCCTGCAACTGGTCGGCCAGCGCGGCCTGTTCGCGCAGCAGCTGGCCGAGCACCGGCGCGGGGGTGTCGCGCACGTCGCGGGTGTCGTCGTGCGGCAGGAACTGGCCCGCCTCGGTGCGCATCAGCGCGGCCAGCGAATACAGCACATCGGCCATCGACTGGGTGCGAAAGCGCCCGTTGAGCAGCAGGTTGGCGAGCGTGGCCCAGATCACGTAGAGGCCCGCGCCCAGCCCGAAATGCCAGGTGCGCTCGATGGCGTCGGCCATGTCGCGCGGGGTCTGCGTGGCCATGGAGAAGATCATCGAGAACATCACCGCGATGGCGATCGGGATGCCCCGCTTGCCCCAGGCCATGGCCAGGAAAGCCATGAAGGTGGCGGGCACCAGCAGCAGCCCGAGGCGGATGGGCGCGGTATGCAGCATCTGCACCGCAAAGAAGAGCGGCAGGCCGATGAGCGGCGCCGGCAGCATCTGGAAGAACTTGCCGCGGCGCGGGCCGGGCAGGTCGGGCGGCGCGGTGACGATCACGCCGGTGGCGGCCGTGGAGGCCGCCAGGGTGCCCAGCCACAGGTGGATGCCGCCCGAGATGAACAGCAGCCCCAGCGCCACGGTGAGCCCGCTCGCGACATAGTGGCTCAGCGCAATGCGCAGAGCGGCGCGAACCCGGTGGGCGGCGCGGGGCCCCAGCATCGTCACTTGGCGGAAGTGTCGCCCTCGGAGGGGGCTCCAGCTGCGGGAGCGGCGTCGCGGCGCACGCGCGTGAGCTTGCGCGGCGCGGCGGGAACGGCCACGGCGGGCTTGTCGCCTTCAGCGGTTTCGTCGGCGAAATCGACCACCGTGCTGCGGGCGTACAGGTCGGCCGACGCGTCGTCGGGGTTCGACTTGGTCGAGGCCGACACGGCGCGCATGCGGTCGCTGGCGCGCAGCTTGTCGTCGACGTTGGCGAACTTGGAGTACTTGGCGAGCAGCGGCACCAGTTGGCCGTAGATGCGCGGCGCGGCGGCCAGGCATTCGCGCTGTTCGAGGAATTCGGGCTCGCCCGTGAAGTTGCCGATCAGGCCGCCGGCTTCGGTGACCAGCAGCGAACCTGCGGCCACGTCCCAGGGGTTCAGGCCGGTCTCGAAGAAGCCGTCGGTGAAGCCCGCGGCCACGTAGGCCAGGTCCAGGGCCGCCGCGCCGGGGCGGCGCAGGCCGGCCATGCGGGGCATCATGTCCGCCATGATGGCCAGGTACTGCTTGAAGTTGTCGCCGGTGCGGAACGGGAAGCCCGTGGAAATGAGGCACTCGGTGAGCTTGGTGCGCTTGGACACGCGGATGCGGCGCTCGTTCATGTAGGCGCCGCGGCCCTTGGTGGCCGTGAACAGGTCGTTGCGGCTCGGGTCGTACACCACGGCCTGCTCGATCTTGCCGCGCACGGACAGCGCGATGGACACGCAGTACACGGGAAAGCCGTGGATGAAGTTGGTGGTGCCGTCGAGCGGATCGATGATCCAGACGTAGTCGGAGTCCTTGGCGCCGTGTTCGGTGCCCGATTCTTCGGCCAGGATGCCGTGCCCCGGGTAGGCGCCGAGCAGCGTTTCGATGATCGCTTGCTCGCTCGCGTGATCGACTTCGGTGACGAAGTCGTTGACCTGCTTCTGCGAAATGCGCACGGCCTCGACGTCGAGGGCAGCGCGGTTGATGATCGCGCCGGCGGCGCGTGCGGCCTTGACGGCCACGTTGAGCATGGGATGCAGGTTGGGGGACGACATTGGATTGTGGGAAGAACGGTGGGGAGGACCCCGGAGGCGGCCCGGCGATGCGGGCAGCGAGAATCGGGGCATTTTACCGGCTCCGCCGTTCCGTGTCTCCCGAACCCGCCATGCGCACCCGTTTCATCCTGATCCAGACCAGCCACGCCGGCAATGTGGGCGCCGCCGCCCGCGCCATGAAGACCATGGGCTTCTCCGACCTCGTGCTGGTGGCTCCCCGCTGGGCCAACGTGCTGCGGCGCGAGGAAACCATCCAGCGCGCGAGCGGCGCGCTCGACGTGCTGACCAACGCCCGCATCGTCGAGACGCTGGACGAAGCCCTCGACGGCGTGACCCACCTTTGCGCCACGGCCATGATCCCGCGCGACTTCGGCCCGCCCACCCGCACGCCCCGGGAGCACCTGGAGCCGCTGGCGAAGCAGGGTGACCAGCACGTCGCCTTCCTGTTCGGCTCCGAGCGTTTCGGCATGCGGAACGAAGACGTCTACCGCTGCAACGTGGCGCTCACCATCCCCACCGACCCCAAATTCGGCTCGCTCAACCTGGGCGCAGCCATCCAGGTGATCGCCTACGAATGGCGGCTGGCGCTGGGCGGCTACGAAGTGCGCGAGGCCGTCAACCCGGTGCAGGCCGCCGACGCGCAGGCCGTGGCAGGCATGCTCGACCACTGGGAGCGCTCGCTGGTGGACATCGGCTTTCTCGACCCGGAGGCGCCCAAGAAGCTCATGCCGCGGCTGCAGCAGCTGTTCAACCGGGCCCAGCCCACGCCGGAAGAAATCCACATCCTGCGCGGCATCGCCAAGGCCACGAGCGACGCGACCAAGCCGCCCCGGGGCTCGCTGCCCGAATAAAACCTTATCGCCCGTAAGCGATGGCGGCGGGCTATAGACTGCCCGCCCCATATAGATATAACGACAAAAGGCAGCGATGTTCTCTCGACTGCGCGCCGACATCCGGTGCATCCTCGAACGCGACCCGGCCGCCCGCAGCGCCTGGGAAGTGATCACGGTCTACCCCGGCTTCCATGCCGTGGTGCTGCACCGTTGGGCGCACGCCTGTTGGACCCACGGCTTCAAGTGGCCGGCGCGCTTCATCGCGCACTGGGCGCGCTGGATGACGGGCATCGAGATCCACCCGGCCGCCAAGATCGGCGAACGTGTGTTCTTCGACCACGCAATGGGCGTGGTGGTCGGCGAGACCGCCGAGATCGGCGACGGCTGCACCATCTACCAGGGCGTCACGCTGGGCGGCACCTCGCTCTACAAGGGCACCAAGCGGCACCCCACGCTGGGCCGCAACGTGGTGGTGAGCGCAGGGGCCAAGGTGCTGGGCGGCTTCGAGGTGGGCGACGGCGCCAAGATCGGCAGCAACGCGGTGGTCATCAAGCCGGTGCCCGCGGGCGCGACGGCGGTGGGTATTCCGGCGCGCATCATCCCGTCGAAGGCCGGTGAAAGCGCGGACGTGGCCGCGCCGCAGAAGTTCTCGGCCTACGGCATCACGCAGGAAGACGACCCGCTGAGCCAGGCCATGCGCGGCCTGGTCGAGAACGCGTCGAGCCAGGAGCACCAGATCGCGCTGCTGTGGCAGGCCATCGAGAAGCTGTCGGACCGCTCCGGCACCACCAAGGACTGCGTGCCGGGCGATGCGGCCCGCGACGAGTGCTTCGAAGCCGAGAAGCTCACGCAGCTCATCGGCAAGTAGAAAAGACCGGTCAGGCCGCGCGCTTGGCCGGCGCGTGCAGCGCGCCGTGCACGTGCCCCGCGTGCTGGCCGAAGGGCTCGGGCGCGAGCGTGGCGGTGTCCAGCTCCTGCAGGATGCCGCAGTTGCTCGCCGACTCCGACCCGCCGCATTGCTGGCGCAGCGCCTTCAACTGTTTTTCCAGCGTCTTCAGCTCGGCGATGCGCGCGGCCACGTGGCCGATGTGGTCGTCGAGCAGCTGGTTGACCTGGCCGCAGTCTTCCTGCGGGGCGTCGCGGAATCTGAGCAGGCTGCGGATCTCGTCGAGCGTCATGTCCAGCGAGCGGCAGCGGCGGATGAAGCCCAGGCGCTGGGCGTGGTCTTCGTCGTAAATGCGGTAGTTGCCGTCGGTGCGCGCGGGCTCGGGCAGCAGCCGTTCGCGCTCGTAGTACCGGATGGTTTCGACGGGTGTGTTCGCGACCTTGGCCAGCTCACCGATTTTCATGATGCGGCAAATGAACGAATGGAAATGAACGTTTGACTCTACACCTGCTTCAGGGTTTCCAATCGATTCCATGACGAACGAAAACGCTCTGACCCGGCCTGTGCCGCACGCCCATTCGCACCCCCATCTGCAGGGCGACGACCACGGCCACGACCACGAGCACGCCAAGCCCCATGCCCACTCGCACGCCGAGCATTCGTGCTGCGGCAGCGCCAGCCCCTGCGGCCCGGTTCCGCTCGCTCCGGCCGCAACAGACAATGCCGATGTGCCCAAGGGCGCCTTGCTGTTCCGCATTCCCACCATGGACTGCGCGGTGGAAGAGTCGGAAATCCGCCGCGCGCTGGAACCGGTGGCGGGCGTCAAGGCCCTGCGCTTTCGCCTCGGCGAGCGCACCATGGCCATCACCACCGAAGACGGCGCGTTGCCCGAGGCACTGGCCGCCATCCGCAAGGCCGGCTTCAAGCCGGAACCGCTCAACGCTCCCGGCGAGCAGGCCGCCGCGGCGCCCGCGCAGATCGCCGGCATGAACATGGGCCTCGTGCGCCTCGTCGCGGCGCTGGTGCTGGCCATCGCCGCCGAGTCGATTTCGTTCATGGCGCCGGACGGCATGGGCTTCAAGGCCTTGGAAGTCGTGCTCGCGCTCGGCGCCATCGGGCTGGCCGGCCTGGACACCTACAAGAAAGGCTTTGCCGCGCTGGTGCGCGGGCGCCTGAACATCAACGCCCTGATGGCGGTGGCCGTGACCGGCGCCTTCATCATCGGGCAGTGGCCCGAAGCCGCGATGGTGATGGCGCTCTACGCCATTGCCGAGCTGATCGAGGCGCGCGCCGTGGACCGCGCGCGCAACGCCATCCAGAGCCTGCTGGCGCTCGCGCCCGAGCAGGCGGAGGTCAAGCAGGCCGACGGCAGCTGGCAGACCGTGATGGCCAACACCGTGGCGCTGGGCGCCGTGGCGCGCATCCGCCCCGGCGAGCGCGTGCCGCTCGACGGCGTGGTGACCGAAGGCAGCAGCGCCATCGACCAGGCACCCGTCACCGGCGAGAGCATTCCCGTCGACAAGACCGTGGGCGACCCGGTGTTCGCGGGCACCATCAACCAGACCGCCGCGCTGGAGTTCCGCGTGACGGCGGTGGCGTCGAACACCACGCTCGCGCGCATCATCCACGCCGTCGAGGAGGCGCAAGGCTCGCGCGCACCCACGCAGCGCTTCGTCGACAGGTTCGCGGCCATCTACACGCCCACCGTCTTCGTGCTGGCGCTGGCCGTGGCGGTGCTCACGCCGCTGTTCATGGACTGGACGTGGATGCAGTCGGTCTACAAGGCGCTGGTGCTGCTGGTCATTGCGTGCCCGTGCGCGCTGGTCATCTCCACGCCGGTCACCGTGGTGAGCGCGCTGGCCTCGGCCGCGCGACGCGGCATTCTCATCAAGGGCGGCACGTACCTCGAAGAGGCGCGCAAGCTCAAGGCGATTGCGCTCGACAAGACCGGCACCGTCACCGAAGGCAAGCCGAAGCTGGTCGAGTCGGTGCTGCTGGATGCATCGAGCAATGAAGCCGTCGCTTTCGCGGTGGCCGCCAGCATCGCGGGCCGCTCCGACCACCCGGTATCGAAAGCCATTGCAGAGGGCCTGAAGAGCCAAAGGCAAGAGGTCGCCGACTTCACCGCGCTGCCCGGCCGCGGCGTCGGGGCCACGCTGGCGGGCCAGGCCTACGTGCTCGGCAACCATCGCCTGATCGAGGAACGCGGGCTGTGCTCGCCGGCGCTCGAAGCCGAGCTCGAGCGGCATGAAGAAGCGGGCCGCACCGTCACGCTGCTGGCGTCGGACAAAGCGGTGCTGGCGCTGTTCGCGGTGGCCGACACCATCAAGGAATCGTCGCAGGCGGCGGTGGCCGAGCTGCGCGCGCTGGGCGTGACGCCCGTGATGCTCACCGGCGACAACACCGCCACGGCAAAGACCATCGGCGCCCACGCCGGCATCGACGACGTGCGCGGCAACCTGCTGCCCGAGGAAAAGCTCGACGCCATCAAGGCCATGCAGCAGCGCTACGGCGCGGCCGCCATGACCGGCGACGGCATCAACGACGCACCCGCGCTGGCACAGGCCGACATCGGCTTCGCCATGGGCGGCGCGGGCACCGACACCGCCATGGAAGCGGCCGACGTGGTCATCATGAACGACGACCTGCGCCGCATTCCCGAGACCATCCGCCTGTCGCGCCGCGCGCACTCGGTGCTGTGGCAGAACATCACGCTGGCGCTCGGCATCAAGGCGGTGTTCTTCGTGCTGGCGGTGTTCGGCAGCGCAACGATGTGGATGGCGGTGTTCGCGGACATGGGGGCGAGCCTGCTGGTGGTGGCGAACGGGCTGCGCCTGATGCGCGTAGCCAAGTAAGGGCAGGGCGGAGGCCGGGTTGAGCCGGTCATCGTGGGGCACTAACATGGGCCGCAATTCCGTCGGCTTCCAAGTTATCGCTACGCCATGTCCGCAACTTCCCTGCTGCTGCAACTCATCGTCATCCTGACCACCGCGCGCGTCTGCGGCTGGGTTCTCCGGCACGTCGGGCAGCCCGGCGTGGTGGGCGAGATGGCCGCCGGCCTGATGCTGGGGCCGATCGTCTTCGGGGCGCTGTTTCCGTCGCTGCATGCGCAGCTGTTCTCCAGGGAGTCACTGCAGGGACTGTCGTCGCTGTCGACCCTCGGGCTGGTGCTTTTCATGTTCGTGGTGGGGCTGGAGCTGCGGGCTTCCAAGAGCGTGCGCGAGCAGTTGCGTTCGGCGGGCTACGTGGGCGTGCTGAGCGTGGTCGTGCCGCTGGCGCTGGGCATCGCGATCTCGCCGGCCCTCTATCCCACGCTGGCGCCGGCGGGTGTCGGCTTCTGGCCGTTCGCGCTGTTCATGGCGGCGGCGCTGTCGATCACCGCATTCCCGGTGATGGCGCGCATCCTCAAGGACCGCGGCATGACGCGCACGCCCTTCGGCCAGCTGTCGCTCGGCGCCGCCGCCGTGGTCGACGTGTTCGCGTGGATCCTGCTGGCTTTCGTGGTGGCGATGGTGGGGGCGGGCGAGGGCTACCAGGGGCTGCTCAAGACCACGCTGGGCATGGCCGTGGTGCTGTGCGTGCTGTTCTTCGGGCTCAAGCCGGCCTTCGCGTGGCTGCTGCGCACCAGGGCGCCCGAAGGCGAGCCCTCGACCACGGTGATGGCCTCGCTGATGCTCGGCCTGCTGGCCACGGCCCTGGCCACCGAGTGGCTGCACCTGCACGCGGTGTTCGGCGCTTTCCTCTTCGGCGCCTGCCTGCCGCGCGACGACCGGCTGCTGAAGTCGCTGAGCGAGCGCATCGAGCCGATCTCCATCGTCGTGCTGATGCCGCTGTTCTTTGCGCTGGCCGGGCTCGGCACCACGTCCAATGCGTTCTCGGGTGCGGGCTTCGGCGCCATGATGCTGATCCTGGCCACGGCCGCCTTCGGCAAGATCGCCGGCGGCGCGGTCGGCGCCCGCATGGCGGGCTACGGCTGGCGTGAAAGCCTGGCCACCGGCTCGCTGATGAACGCGCGCGGGTTGATGGAACTCATCGTCATGAAGATCGGCCTGGACGCCGGCCTCATCGGCCCCGAGCTGTTCACCATGCTGCTGGTGATGGCGCTCGCGACCACCGCCATGACCGGGCCGCTGATCAACCTGTTCATCGGCCGCCGGGCGCCTGCCGTGGCCGACGCGGCGCACGCCAAGCCTTGAGGCTCATCGCTGCAGCGTGAACCCGATGCGCGTCTCGCCGCCCTGGCTGGCCGCGAACACCCGCCCCCCGTGCATGCGCGCGATGGCCTCGACGATCGACAGCCCCAGGCCGTGGTGCCGGGTCGAGCCGTCGCGCGCCTGGGCTGCGCGGTAGAAGCGCTCGAACAGGCGCGGCAGCGCGGCGGGGTCGATGGGCTCGCCGCGGTTGACCACCGCGATGTTGAATTCCTCGCTGTCCTGGGCTATCTCGATGCGGATGACCGAGGCCGGCGTGGCGAAGCGGATGGCGTTGCCCAGCAGGTTGAACAGCGCGCGCCGTATCAGCGCGGCATCCACGTTTGCCATGGCATCGCCGGCCACCTCGGCGCGCAGGCCGGCTTCTTCCAGCATGGCGTCGTAGAAGTCGATCACGTCGGCGGCCTGCACGGCCAGGCTGGTCGACGCGCGCGTGCGCATCGGCGTGCCGCGCTCGGCCTGCGACAGGAACAGCATGTCGGTGACGATGCCCGAGAGCCTGCCGACCTCTTCGAGATTGGACGCGAGTACGGCCTGCAGCTCTTCGTTGCTGCGCTGGCGGGTCAGCGCGAGTTCGGTGGAGCCGATCAGGTTGGCCAGGGGCGTGCGCAGCTCGTGCGCCACGTCGGCGTTGAACGACTCCAGCTGCACGTAGGCGCGCTGCACACGCAGCAGCAGGGCGTTGAACTGGGTGATCCAGGGGCGAAGCTCCTCCGCGAAGTCCATGGCGTCGATCGGCCGGTTGGCCTTGTCCGGCGCCATTGCCGCGGTGCTCTCGGCCAGCCGCTTGAGCGGACGAAGCCCGCGCCGCACCAGCCACATGCCGGTGAACGAGACCAGCGCCGTGCCCAGCACCACCGCGCCCAGCAGCGTCCAGGCGAGGCGCCGCAGCAGCCGCGCTTCCTGCGCGGTGTTCACGCCGATCTGCACCGACAGCTGCGTGCTGGTGGCGCCCTGCGTCCATGGCACCTCGATGTCGCGCAGCATCCAGCGGCCTCCGACGGCGGGCGTCGACTGGAACAGCGTCTGGCCCGCGTGCGAGATCGACAGCGTCACGTCGTCCTGCATCGAGAAGAAGTCGTCGAGCTTGTGCCGCAGGAAGGGCAGGTCGCCGCCTTTCTCGGCCTCTTTGAGCAGGTGCTGCACCAGCACGGCCTTGTGGTCGAGTTCCTCTTCCTGCTTCTGCCCGAAGTTCCAGGCGGTGACGAGGTAGATGGCAAGGCAGATCACGCTGAGCCCGAACAGGGTCTGCGCGGCGATCCAGAGCGACAGCCGGCTCTGGATGGAGTGCGGCCGGCCTGGGGGCTGGCTCATGCCCAGGAGCGGTCTTCCAGCACGTAGCCCATGCCGCGCACCGTATGCAGCAGCTTCACGTCGAACGGGTCGTCGAGCTTGCTGCGCAGGCGGCGGATGGCCACTTCCACCACGTTGGTGTCGCTGTCGAAGTTCATGTCCCACACCTGCTCGGCGAGCGTGGTGCGCGACAGGATCTGGCCGCGCCGGCGCAGCAGCACCACCAGCAGCGTGAATTCCTTGGCCGTGAGGTCGAGCCGCGCGCGGTTGCGAAAGCACTTGCGGCTGACGAGGTCGAGCTCCAGGTCGGCCAGCCGCAGCGTTGTCGATTCCTGCGGCTTGCCCCGGCGCAGCAGCGCCTGAACCCGCGCCAGCAGCTCCGAAAACGAGAACGGCTTGACGAGATAGTCGTCCGCCCCCTGCTGAAGGCCCTGCACGCGGTCTTCGACCTTGTCGCGCGCGGTGAGCACCAGCACGGGCACGTTGCGGGTGCGCCGTATGGCCTGCAGGACGGCGAAGCCGTCGATGCCGGGCAGCATCACATCGAGCAGAACCAGTGCGTAGTCACCCTCGGTGGCGAGGTATTTCCCCTCGATGCCGTCGCGGGCTATGTCGACCACGTATCCGTTCTCTTCGAGCCCCTTTTTCAGGTAATCGCCCAGTTTGGGCTCGTCTTCGATGACAAGAATGCGCATTTCCGAATGGTAACGAAGCACTTTCGCCGCCATGGTTACGTTTTGGTAATCCTATTGACGGACAAGCGCTCGACCTTGTGTCATACATTCCGCGGCGCCTGCAAGCCGCAAGGGCATTGCCGAAGCACTGCCACAGGCCCCCGATATACTTTTTGCTCCATGCGCCGCTGGTTCCTGATCCTCATGCTGTTCCTGCTTCCGTTCCAGCTCAGCTGGGCGGCGGCGTCAGCCTATTGCCAGCACGAGCGCGACATGCAGCCCCAGCACTGGGGCCACCACGAGCACGAAAGCCGCGGCACCGACCGCAGCCACAGCGGCGAGGGCGCGCAGAAGAACTCCAGCACCCAGCCCAATGCCGTCATCGGCGACTGCGCGGTCTGCCATTCGGGCTACGCGCAGCACGTCGAAGGCACGCCGGAGCCCGTGCCGTCCGCGCGGCGCATTGCACAGCCGCTGCGCGTCATGGCCGCCGAGCGCTTCGACTCGCACATCTCCGACGTTCCGGTCCGTCCCGACTGGTCTCTCGCCCTCTGATTCGGCGAGAGAACACACCCGACTTCTGATCCACACCATCAGCTGAGCTCTCGCCGAATTCGTCCGTCCGTTGTTTCGCAACCCAGGAGAATTCGATGCGCACGCTCTTCGTGCCGCTGGCCGTATTGGCCATGGCGGTGCCCCCGGCATATTCACAACAAGTCACGCCGTCCGTTCCGGCCTCGGCCGGTTCCTCTTCGGCTTCGCCGCAGGCGTCTTCGCGCGCGGCCACCAGGACACTGGAGCCCGCGGGCCCGCTGACCCTGCGCAGCGCGGTTGCGATGGCACTGCGCGCCAACCCCGGCCTTGCCGCCGCGTCGCGCGAGCAGGACGCCACCGAGGCCGCCATCGTGCAGGCCGGCGCCTGGCCCAACCCCACGCTGGACGCACAGCTCGAAGACCTGCGCCGCGACAACCGCACCACCACCTTGCAACTGAGCCAGCCGATCGAACTCGGCGGCAAGCGCGCGGCCCGCGTGACCGCCGCCGAGCGCGCGCGCGACCAGGCCGCGTCGGCACTGGCGGGGCGCCGCGCCGAGATCCGCGCCGCGACCGTCACCGCCTTCTTCGACGTGCTGACCGCGCAGGAGCGCCTGCGGCTCGCGCAGGATTCCGTGGGCCTCGCGCAGACCGCGACCCGCGCGGCCACCAATCGCGTGGCCGCCGGCAAGGTGTCGCCGCTGGAAGAAACCAGGGCGCGCGTGGCCGAGGCCGGTGCGCGCGTGGAGCTGCTGCAGGCCGAAGGCACGCTGCGCTCGGCCCGCCAGCAACTGGCCGCGCTGTGGGGCAACCCCGATCCGCGCTTCACGCAGGTGGAGGGCGCGGTCGACCAGTTGCCCGCGATGGCGGCGTCGCAAGACTTGAGCGTGCGCATTGCCGCGGCGCCCGTGGTGGTGCAGGCGCGGCTGGAAGTCGAGCGGCGCAAGGCACTGTCCGACCTGGAGCAGGCCAAGCGCATTCCCGACGTGACCGTGTCGCTCGGCGCCAAGCGCGTGCCGGCTTCCGACGGCGAGGCCGGCGGCAGCCGGCGCAACCAGGTGGTGGTTGGCCTGTCGGTGCCGCTGCCGATCTTCGACACCAACCGCGGCAACGTTGCCGAGGCTCTGAGCCGCGAGGAAAAGGCGCGCGACGATCTCGCCGCCGCCGAGCTGCAACTGGGCACCGAGGTGGCGCAGGCCACCGAACGGCTGCGCTCCGCGCGCGCCACCGCGCAGACGCTGCAGCACGACGCGCTGCCCGGTGCCGAGACGGCCTACAAGGCCGCGACCAAGGGCTTCGAGCTGGGCAAGTTCAGCTTCCTGGAGGCGCTGGATGCCCAACGCACGCTGTTCCAGGTGCGCGCGCAGTACCTGCTCGCGCTGGCCGACGCGCACCGTGCGGCCGGCGAACTCGACCGGCTGCTCGGCAACGAAGGCGACGACATCTCTCCCGTGACACCCGCGGCGCCCGTGGCGCGCTGACAAGCAAGGCAACAGATCATGAACACAGAAAACCGCGGCTCGTTCAAAGAACGCGTCGGCAAGAAGCAGTGGATGGCCATCGTCGTCGTCCTCGTGGTGGGGCTCGGCGCCGGCGCGCTGATCCTTCGCTCCGCACCCGCCAAGCCGGAGGCCGCAGGCCACTCGGAAGAGGCCGGCCACGGCGACGGCGAGCACCACGAAGAAGGCAAGGCTCACGGCAAGCAGGAAGCCAAGGAAGAGGGCAAAGACCACGACCACAGCCACGGTGAAGCCAAGGGCCACGCCGACAACGAACACCACGAGGAAGGCAAGCAGGAGGCGAAAAAAGAGCCCGCCGGCCACGAGGAAGAGGAAGAAAAGATCGCCTTCACCGACGCGCAGATCAAGGCCGCCGACATGACCATCGAAAGCGCGGGCCCCGCGCGCATCAAGTCGTCGCTGCAACTGCCCGGCGAGATCAAGTTCAACGAAGACCGCACGGCCCACGTGGTGCCGCGCGTGGCGGGCGTGGTCGACAGCGTGTCGGCCAACCTGGGCCAGGAGGTCAAGCGCGGGCAGGTGCTGGCCGTGATTTCGAGCCCGGCGCTGTCGGAGCAGCGCAGCGAGCTGCAGTCGGCGCAGCGCCGGCTCGCGCTGGCGCGCACCACCTACGAGCGCGAGAAGAAGCTCTGGGAAGAAAAGATCTCGCCCGAGCAGGACTACCTGCAGGCGCAGCAACTGATGCAGGAGGCGCAGATCGCCGTGGCCAACGCCAACCAGAAGCTGCTGGCGCTGGGCGCCACGCCATCTTCGTCGGCGCTGGGCCGCTACGAGCTGCGTGCGCCCTTCGACGGCATGGTGGTCGAGAAGCACATCTCGCTCGGCGAATCGGTGGGGGAAGCGGTGAATGTGTTCACCATCTCCGACCTGTCGACGGTGTGGGCCGAGATCAGCGTGGCGGCCAACAACCTGAACCTGGTGCGCATCGGCGAGCCGGTGAGCATCCGCTCCAGCGCCCTGGGCCAGACGGCCAACGGCAAGGTGTCTTACGTGGGTTCGCTCATCGGCGCGCAGACGCGCACCGCCACCGCGCGCGTCACGCTGACCAACCCGCAGCGCGTGTGGCGCCCGGGGCTGTTCGTGAACGTCGAGCTCGTGGCCTCCGAAGTGGATGCGCCCGTGACGGTTTCGGCCGAGGCGGTGCAGACGGTGGAAGACAAGCCCACCGTGTTCCTGCGCGTGCCCGGCGGCTTCGTGCCGCAGCATGTGCAGACCGGGCGCAGCGACGGCCAGCGCATCGAGGTCACCAGCGGCCTCAAGCCCGGCGCGGCCTATGCCGCGAGCGGCAGCTTCGTCGTGAAGTCGCAGCAGGGCAAGAGCTCCGCCACGCACACCCACTGAGGAAGCCCGCATGTTCGAACGCATCATCCGCTTCTCCATCGAGCAGCGCTGGCTGATCCTGCTTGCCGTGCTGGGCATGGCGGCGCTGGGCATCTTCAGCTACCAGAAGCTGCCCATCGACGCGGTGCCAGACATCACCAACGTGCAGGTGCAGATCAACACCGCCGCGCCCGGCTACTCCCCGCTGGAGACCGAGCAGCGCGTGACCTACCCGATCGAGACCGTCATGGCCGGCCTGCCGGGGCTGCAGCAGACGCGCTCGCTGTCGCGCTACGGCCTCTCGCAGGTCACCGTGATCTTCAAGGACGGCACCGACATCTACTTCGCGCGGCAGCTCGTCAACGAGCGCATACAGTCGGCGCGCGAAAGCATGCCCAGCGGCATATCGCCGGTGATCGGGCCCATCTCGACCGGCCTCGGCGAAATCTATCTCTGGACCGTGGAAGCGGAAGAGGGCGCGAAGAAGGCAGACGGCAAGCCCTATTCGCCCACCGACCTGCGCGAGATACAGGACTGGATCATCAAGCCGCAGCTGCGCAACGTGGCGGGCGTGACCGAGATCAACTCCATCGGCGGCTACGCCAAGGAATTCCAGATCGCACCCGACCCGGCCAAGCTGCTGGCCCACGGCCTCACCATGACCGACATGGTCACCGCGCTGGAGCGCAACAACGCCAACGTGGGCGCGGGCTACATCGAGAAGCGCGGCGAGCAATACCTCATTCGCGCGCCGGGGCAGGTGAAGTCGGTGGAGGACATCGGCAACGTCATCCTCGGCAACGCCGGCGGCATTCCGCTGCGCGTGCAGGACGTGGCCGAGGTCGGCGTCGGCAAGGAACTGCGCACCGGTGCCGCCACCGACAACGGCCGCGAAGTGGTGCTGGGCACGGTGTTCATGCTGATCGGCGAGAACAGCCGCACCGTGTCGCAGGCCGTCGACAGAAAGATGCAGGAGATCAACCGCACGCTGCCCGCCGGCGTGAAGGCGGTGACGGTGTACGACCGCACGGTGCTGGTCGACAAGGCCATCGCCACGGTGAAGAAGAACCTGTTCGAGGGCGCGGTGCTCGTCATCGCGATCCTGTTCCTGTTCCTCGGCAACATCCGTGCGGCGATCATCACCGCGCTCGTGATACCGCTGTCGATGCTCTTCACCTTCACCGGCATGGTGAACCAGAAGGTCAGCGCCAACCTGATGAGCCTGGGCGCGCTGGACTTCGGCATCATCATCGACGGCGCGGTGGTGATCGTGGAGAACTGCGTGCGAAGGCTGGCTCACGCGCAGGCCCACAAGGGCCGGCCGCTGACGCGCACCGAGCGCTTCCATGAAGTGTTCGCGGCCTCGCAGGAGGCGCGCCGGCCGCTGCTGTTCGGCCAGCTCATCATCATGATCGTGTACCTGCCGATCTTTGCGCTCACGGGCGTGGAGGGCAAGCTGTTCCATCCGATGGCCTTCACCGTGGTGATCGCGCTGCTGGGCGCGATGATCCTGTCGATCACTTTCATCCCCGCGGCCGTGGCGCTGTTCATCGGCAACAGGGTGAGCGAGAAGGAAAACCGCCTGATGGTGTGGGCCAAGCGCGGCTACGAGCCGCTGCTGGCGCGCGTCATGGCCGCCAAGCCGCTGGTGATCACCACCGCGGTGGTGGCGGTGCTGCTGTCGGGCCTGCTGGCCACGCGCCTGGGCACCGAGTTCGTGCCCAGCCTGAGCGAGGGCGACTTCGCCATCCAGGCGCTGCGCATTCCGGGCACCAGCCTCACGCAGTCGGTCGAGATGCAGAAGCAGCTCGAACGCACGCTGAAGCAGAAGTTTCCCGAGATCGAGCGCATCTTCGCGCGCACCGGCACGGCGGAGATCGCTTCGGACCCGATGCCGCCGAACATTTCCGACGGCTACATCATGCTCAAGCCCGAAAGCGAGTGGCCCGCGCCACGCCGCTCGCGCGCCGAGCTGCTGGCGGCGGTGCAGGAAGAGGTCGAGAAGCTGCCGGGCAACAACTACGAGTTCTCGCAGCCGATCCAGCTGCGCTTCAACGAGCTGATCTCCGGCGTGCGCAGCGACGTGGCGGTGAAGATCTTCGGCGACGACATGGACGTGCTCGACAAGACCGCGGCCGAGGTGTCGCAGGCGCTGGGCGGGATCCCCGGCGCGGCCGAGGTGAAGGTCGAGCAGACCACCGGCCTGCCGATGCTCACGGTGAACATCGACCGCAACAAGACCGCGCGCTACGGCCTGAACGTGGGCGACGTGCAGGACGCGATCTCGGTCGCGGTGGGCGGGCGCGAGGCGGGCACGCTGTTCGACGGCGACAGGCGCTTCGACATCATCGTGCGCCTGCCCGAGAACCTGCGCACCGACCTCGAGGCCATCAAGCGCCTGCCCGTGGCGCTGCCCAAGGGGGCGGGCGCCGAGGGCGCGCGCACCAGCTTCATCCCGCTGGGCGAAGTAGCCACGCTCGACATTGCGCCGGGCCCCAACCAGGTGAGCCGCGAAGACGGCAAGCGCCGCATCGTGGTGAGCGCCAACGTGCGCGGCCGCGACCTGGGCTCCTTCGTGGCCGAGGCCGAAGAGGCCATGCGCAAGGTGAGCATTCCCTCCGGCTACTGGACCGTGTGGGGCGGCCAGTACGAGAACCTCGCGTCCGCCACGCAGCGGCTGCAGATCGTGGTGCCGGTGTCGCTGCTGCTGGTGTTCACGCTGCTGTTCGCGATGTTCGGCAACCTCAAGGACGGGCTGCTGGTGTTCACCGGCATTCCGTTCGCTCTCACGGGCGGCATCGTCGCGCTGTGGATGCGCGGCATACCGCTGTCGATCTCTGCGGCGGTGGGCTTCATTGCGCTCTCGGGCGTGGCGGTGCTCAACGGGCTGGTGATGATCTCGTTCATCCGCAACCTGCGCGAGGGTGGACTGCCGCTGGACGCGGCCATTCGCGAAGGCGCGCTCACGCGGCTGCGGCCGGTGCTGATGACCGCGCTGGTCGCGTCGCTGGGCTTCGTGCCCATGGCCATCGCCACCGGCACGGGCGCCGAGGTGCAGCGGCCGCTGGCCACCGTGGTGATCGGCGGTATCCTTTCGTCGACCGCGCTGACGCTGCTGGTGCTTCCGCTGCTCTACCGCATCGCGCACAGGCGCGACGAAGACGAGGCGCGGCAGGAAGAAAACGCACGCGAGCAGAAGCACGGCGCGCCGCTCGACCCAGTACCGCAAGGACCCCATGGCACATGAGCATTCGCACGCCGCAGCGCCCTGCGTGATGCCACTCGGCTGCGGGGGCCGATCGATTGCGGCGGGGCGGGCGATGGGGCTATAAAGCTCGCGTCCGCACGGCAGAGACCGCATGGCGAGCGACCGCAACGGCCAGCTTGCGCTATCGCTGGAATTGAGTGCTTCTATTCGCCCCACGGCTGCTTCTGTCAGAGAATTTGCCCCATCCCCTCGCAGCACAAAACCAGGAGTTCCCATGAGCAGTGACAAGACCGAAGCCAAGTGTCCCTTCAGCCAGGCAGCAGGTGCCGGCACCACCAACCGAGACTGGTGGCCCAGGCAGCTGCGTATCGATCTGCTTCACCAGCACTCGTCGAAATCCGATCCGATGGACAAGGACTTCGACTACGCTGAGGCGTTCAAGAGCCTCGATCTTGCAGCGGTGAAGAAAGACCTCGCCGCGCTGATGACCGACTCGCAGGACTGGTGGCCGGCGGACTTCGGCCACTACGGCCCGCTGTTCATTCGCATGGCATGGCACAGCGCGGGCACCTACCGCATCGGTGACGGACGCGGCGGCGCCGGTCGCGGCCAGCAGCGCTTCGCGCCGCTGAACAGCTGGCCCGACAACGTGAGCCTCGACAAGGCACGGCGCCTGCTCTGGCCGATCAAGCAGAAGTACGGCAACAAGATCTCATGGGCCGACCTGTTGATCCTCACGGGCAACGTCGCGCTGGAAACGATGGGTTTCAAGACCTTCGGCTTCGCGGGCGGCCGTGCCGATGTGTGGGAACCCGACCAGGACGTGTACTGGGGCCGCGAGACCACCTGGCTCGGCGGCGACATCCGCTATTCGCAAGGTTCGCCGGGCGTCGAGAAACCCGGCGCTGTGCTCGTGAAGGACGACGACAGCAAGGTGCCGCACACACGCGATCTTGAGAACCCGCTGGCCGCCGTGCAGATGGGCCTGATCTACGTGAACCCCGAAGGCCCGGACGGCAACCCCGACCCGCTCGCCGCGGCACGCGACATCCGCGACACCTTCGCGCGCATGGCCATGGACGACGAAGAAACCGTGGCGCTCATCGCCGGCGGCCACACCTTCGGCAAGACGCACGGCGCGGGTCCGGCAACCAACGTCGGCCATGAGCCCGAGGCAGCGGACATCGAGGCCCAGGGCCTGGGCTGGAAGAGCAGCTTCGGCACCGGCAAGGGCGGCGACACCATCACCAGCGGCCTGGAAGTCACCTGGACCACCACGCCCACGAAGTGGAGCAACAACTTCTTCGAGAACCTGTTCGGCTTCGAATGGGAACTCACCAAGAGCCCGGCGGGCGCGCACCAGTGGGTGGCCAAGGGCGGCGCCGGCGCGGGAACCATCCCGGACGCGCACGACCCGTCGAAGCGCCACGCGCCGACCATGCTCACCACCGACCTGTCGCTGCGCATCGACCCGGCGTACGAGAAGATCTCGCGCCGCTTCCTTGCGAACCCCGACCAGTTCGCCGATGCGTTCGCCCGCGCATGGTTCAAGCTCACGCACCGCGACATGGGCCCTCGCGCACGCTACCTCGGGCCGGAGGTGCCGGCCGAAGAGCTGATCTGGCAAGACCCGATTCCCGCCGTCGACCACGCGCTGGTCGATGCGCAGGACGTGGAGGCGCTCGCGAAGAAGGTGCTGGCCTCGGGCCTCACGCCGGCGCAGCTCGTCTCGACGGCATGGGCATCGGCGTCGACCTTCCGCGGCTCCGACAAGCGGGGCGGCGCGAACGGCGCGCGCATTCGCCTGGCGCCCCAGAAGGACTGGGCAGTGAACGAGCCGGCTCAACTGGCCAAGGTGCTGCAGGTGCTCGAAGGCATTCGCGATGAGTTCAACGCAGCGCAGCAGGGCGGCAAGAAGATCTCGCTGGCCGACCTGATCGTGCTGGCCGGCGGCGCGGGCGTGGAGCAGGCCGCGCGCAATGCCGGACGCGAACTGAAGGTGCCGTTCTCGCCGGGACGTACCGACGCGTCGCAGGAGCAGACCGACGTGCAGTCCTTCGAGCCGCTGGAGCCGGTGGCCGACGGTTTCCGCAACTACACGAAGGCGCGGTTCAGCGTGCCGGCGGAAGTGCTGCTCGTCGACCGGGCGCAGCTGCTGACGCTGACCGCACCGGAGCTGACCGTGCTCATCGGCGGCCTGCGTGTGATCGGCGCCAATGTCGGCCAGAGCCAGGACGGCGTCTTCACCAGGAAGCCGGGCACGCTGAGCAACGACTTCTTCGTCAACCTGCTCGACATGGGCACGGAGTGGAAGGCTGCTCCTGCCGGCAACGAGAAGTACGAAGGCCGCGACCGCAAGTCGGGCGAACTGAAGTGGACCGGCACGCGCGCCGACCTGGTCTTCGGCTCGAATGCGCAGCTGCGTGCCATTGCCGAGATCTACGCGAGCTCGGACGCACAGGAGAAGTTCGTGAACGACTTCGTGGCCGCGTGGACGAAGGTGATGAACCTCGACAGGTTCGACCTGGCCTGAGCCTGAAAAGCCCCCGGCGCGTTGCGGCGGGGGCTGCCGATTCGCGGACAATCGGCTCGATGGTCAGCTACGACAAGTCTTCCGCACGCACCACTGCCACCGCCGAGCCGCGCGCTTCGCAGCGCCGCCGGGTCCATGGCGGCTCACCTTCACATCCGCCCATGGCGTTCGACGTCGGCCCCGTGGCCGAGCCCGCCGTGCACAGTGCGCGGACCTGGCGCTCCACGGTGGTGGGCATGTCGCTCGGGCTGGGCATCGTGCTGGCGCTGTCCATGAAATGGCTCATGAGCTACCAGATCGACAGCGCCGAAGAGCGCCGTGTGCAGCAGAAGGCGGTGCGTGCCGCGGCCGCGCGCTGCCACGAGCAGGCATCGCACGCGGCGGTCAGTGCGTGCCTGAAGGACGTGGAGGCGAAGAGCCTTCCGCCGCAGTAGCGGCTGTAGCGGCCGTTGGTCGGCGCCGATCAGGCGCGTGTGCGGATGGCCGATTTCGGCCTGAAGGCCTTGCAGACCGAATCGTCGGTTTCCAGGTACGGCCCGCCGATCAGGTCGATGCAGTAGGGCACCGCCGCAAAGATGCCGGGCACCAGCTGCGCGCCGTTCGCGTCCTTCAGTCCCTCGAGCGTTTCCGCGATCGACTTGGGCTGGCCCGGCAGGTTGATGATCAGGCTCTTGTCGCGGATCACCGCCACCTGCCGCGACAGGATCGCGGTCGGCACGAAGCGCAGGCTGATCTGGCGCATCTGCTCGCCGAAGCCGGGCATTTCCTTGTGGGCGACCGCCAGCGTGGCCTCGGGCGTCACGTCGCGCAGCGCGGGGCCGGTGCCGCCGGTGGTCAGCACCAGCGAGCAGCCGGCATCGACCAGCTCGACCAGCGCTGCGCTGATGCGCGCGGCCTCGTCGGGAATCAGCCGGGGCTCGAATTCGATGGGGTTCTTCAGCGCCTTGCCCAGCCATTCCTTCAGCGCGGGCAGGCCCTTGTCTTCGTAGGCGCCGCTGGAGGCGCGGTCGCTGACCGAGACGATGCCGATGCGGACCAGATCGAAGGCGGCTTCCGCGCTCATGCGTCCTCTTCCCGGTCTTGTTCCGCCGCTGCGGCTGCGTGGTCGTCGCCGCCGTGCACCGCCAGCTGTGCGCGCACCAGCTGGAAGATCTCGCGGTAGGCCTTGCCCTGGCGGGGCGCTTCACCGGCCGGGCCGGTCTTCATGTCCTTGCGGGCCTGGCGCACCAGGGCGCGCAGTTGCTGGGAGTCGGTGGCGGGGTGGGTTTCGATCCAGCCACCGAGGGCGTCGTCATCGGCAATCAGCCGGTCGCGCCAGCGCTCGGCCTCGTGCAGGGCGGCGGTTTCGGCAGCCGGCACGCTGGCCTGCTCCGACAGGGCCTGCCTGACGGCCTCCAGCACCTCGGGCTCAAGCTTGCGCATGAGCTTGCCGATGAACTGCATCTGGCGGCGCTTGCCCTCGAAATTGGTGATGCGCTTGGCTTCGGCGATGGCGTCGACCAGCTTTTCGTCGAGCGGGAGCGCGTCGAACAGGCCGGCGCGCAGCGTGAGCAGTTCGCCGCCCAGTTTCTGGAGTTCGTCGCTCTCGCGCTTGAGGTCGGTGCGGCTGGCGTCGTCGGTGCCCTTGAGCTCGCGCTTGAGCTCCAGGTCGAGCTCGCTGCCTTCGGCGACGAACTGGCCACGGACGAAATAGCCTTTTTTGGGTTTGCGGGACATGGGATGGATTCTGGGCCGCACCGCGAGGCGTTGCAACGCATGCAATGCGCGGTGGGAAGCAGGGGGTAAACGGGGATTGGGGGGCGCAAGTATCATAGCCACCACATGACGACATCCTCCTCGCGCGCCGATTCCGGCTTCGCCTACAGCCGTTCCTTCTTCGAAAACCTGGTCGACTCGGCCTTGGCGCACGCCAAGAAGCTCGGGGCGACCGATGCCGGCGCCGAGGCGTCCGAGGGCTGCGGCCTGAGCGTCTCCGTGCGCAAGGGCGAGCTCGAGAACGTCGAGCGCAACCGCGACAAGTCGCTGGGCATCACGGTCTACGTGGGCCACCGCCGCGGCAACGCCAGCACCTCCGATTTCTCCGAAGCCGCCATCGAGCAGACCGTCCAGGCGGCCTACGACATCGCCCGCTTCACCGCCGAAGACCCGGTGAGCGGCCTGCCCGACGAGGACGACATCGCCAAGGAACACCCCGAGCTCGACCTGTTCCATCCCTGGGACGTGACGAGCGAGCAGGCCGCCAGGCTGGCGTTGGAATGCGAAGCGGCCGCCCTGTCGACCGACAAGCGCATCACCAACAGCGAAGGCGCGGGCGTCTCGGCCCAGCAGAGCCACTTCTTCAGCGCCCACACGCACGGCTTCCGCGGCGGCTACGCCAGCTCGCGGCACTCGATTTCGGTGGCGCCCATCGCCGGCAAGGGCGACGACATGCAGCGCGACGCCTGGTACAGCTCCATGCGCTCCGCCGACGAACTGGCCAGCCCGCAGGCCGTGGGCCGCTACGCCGCCGAACGGGCGCTGAGCCGCCTGAAGTCGCGCAAGATCAAGACCACCGAATGCCCGGTGCTGTTCGAGTCGCCGCTGGCCGTGGGCCTGCTGGGCGGGCTGGTGCAGGCCGTGAGCGGCGGGGCGCTGTACCGCAAGAGCAGCTTCCTGCTCGATTCGCTGGGCAAGCCCGTGCTGCCCAAGCACATGGACGTGGCCGAAGACCCGCACGTGATGCGCGGCAAGGGCAGCTCGCCCTTCGACGACGAAGGCGTGACCACCCGGGCGCGCAAGGTGGTCGATGCCGGCCGCCTCGAAGGCTACTTTCTGTCGACCTACTCGGCCCGCAAGCTGGGCATGAAGACCACCGGCAACGCCGGCGGCTCGCACAACCTGACGCTGAGTTCGCGCCTGACCAAGCACACAGACGACCTCGACGCCATGCTCGCCAAGCTGGGCACCGGCCTGTTCGTGATCGAACTGATGGGCCAGGGCGTGAACTACGTGACCGGCGACTACTCGCGCGGCGCCAGCGGCTTCTGGGTCGAGAAGGGCAAGATCGCCTTCCCGGTGCAGGAGATCACCATCGCCGGCAACCTGAAAGACATGCTCATGGGCATCGAGGCCATCGGTGCCGATGCCTACACCTTCGGCGCCAAGACCACCGGTTCTGTGCTGGTGAACCGCATGAAGGTGGCCGGCGCCTGAGGCCCCGGGTCAACCGGAACGGGCCTCCGTCGCGGCCCGACGCGGCCTGGCTGGTTCTTCCACCGGCGCGATCAGGTGCTCGAGCATGCGCCTGGCATTGAGCGGCAGCTCTTCCGACGAGCGCACGCAGGCCATCAGCGTGCGCTCGGCCCATTTGTCCGCAAGCGAGGCGCGCGCGATCTTCATCGAGCGGGCACAGCGCTCGGCGGCAGTCTGCGGCACGATGCCCACGCCGATGCCGTACTCGACCATGCGGCACACCGCCTCGAAGTTGCGCACCCGCACCCGGTAGGCGAGGTGCTTGCCGAGCGCGCGCACATGCTGGGTGATCAGCTGCTGCAGCGCGCTGTCGGCGGGCAGGCCCACGAATTCGTTGCCGACCACCTCGGCCAGTTTCAGGCGCCGGCGCCCGGCCAGCGCGTGGCCACGCGGCATGACGAGCACGAGGTCGTCGCGGCGGAAGGTGTGGCATTCGAGGCCTTCGCTGTCGATGGCGTCCGAGACGATGCCGATGTCGCACAGGCCGGCGCGCAGTGCTTCCACCGTGTCGGGGCTGGCGCGTTCTTCCAGGTCCACGGAGATGCGCGGATGCTGCGCGAGAAAGCGGCTCAGCACTTCGGGCAGGTGCTCGGTCAGCGCCGAAGTGCCGCACATGAAGCGCACGTGGCCTTTGAGGCCCTGGCCGTATTCGCCGAGTTCGCCGCGCAGCCGCTCCATCTGCTGCAGCACGACGCGCGCATGGTGCAGCAGCGTGCGGCCGGCCTCCGTGGCGCGCACGCCCTGTGCATGGCGCGTGAGCAGCGGGGTGCCGAGCGCGTCTTCCATGCCGCGCACCCGCTGGCTGGCGGAGGCCAGCGTCATGTGCGAGCGGCCGGCGCCGCCGGTGAGGCTGCCGGCCTCGACCACGTTGAGGAACAGCCGCAGGTCGGTGAGATCGAATCGCATGATCCGCTGGAGTGTGCACCAGGAGCCTCAGGCCCAGCCTGAGGCCGGCTGCGCGAATGCCGCATTTCCGGGCGCGGGCTTCCCCGGCAGACTCGGCCGCCATGACGATGCCGACGAACGACGCCATGAGCTTCTGGGCCGCCGCCACCGCGGTGTACCTGCTGGCCGGGGTGATCAAGGGCGTGGTCGGCCTCGGGCTGCCGACGGTGTCGATGGGGCTGCTGGCGCTGTGGATGTCGCCCGTGCAGGCGGCGGCGCTGCTGATAGTGCCTTCGCTCGTCACCAACATCTGGCAGACCGGGCCGCGCGAGACCTTCATGCCGGTGCTGAGGCGCATCGGCGGCATGCAGGTGGGCGTGGTGGTCGGTACCTTGGGCGGGGCTCTGTGGCTGGGCGTGCCGGCGGGGGCCTGGGCTTCGTTCGCGCTCGGGGTGGCGCTGGTGGTCTACGCGGTCTGGGGGCTGACCGGGCGGCAATTGCACGTGAGCGACGCGCGGGCGCGCTGGCTGGGGCCGCTGGTGGGCATCGTCACGGGGCTGGTGACGGCGGTGACCGGGGTGTTCGCGGTGCCGGCGGTGCCGTACCTGCAGGCGCTGGGGTTCCAGCGCGATTCGCTGATCCAGGCGATGGGGATCTCGTTCACCACCTCGACGGTGGTGCTGGCCGTCGGGCTGATCGGAAACGGGGGCTTTCCAGTGTCGGCGCTGGGCGGCTCGTTCGCGATGCTGGTGCCGGCCATCGGCGGCATGGTGCTGGGGACCTGGCTGCGGCGGCGGCTGCCGGTGGCCGTGTTCAAGCGCTGCTTCCTGATCGGGCTGGCGCTGCTCGGGCTCTACATGGCCGCGCGCGCCGGCCTGTGAGCCGGTGTCAGGCTGCGAGCAGCAGGGCGGCGCGGACGCGCTCGATGGTCTGGCGGTAGGGCAGGGCGAAGTCGTCCAGCGCGTCGCCGGCTTCGAGCCAGCTGAACAGGAAGACCAGGCCTTCCTCTTCGGGGCTGCCCGTTGCCGTGTGCGTGAAGCTCTCGGGCAGCGGGCTTTCTGCGCGCATCAGGAACAGGTGCCACAGCTGCGGGTGGCGATGGGTGTTGCCTTCGACGCCGGCCTCGCATTCGCGGTCCAGCGTGCCCAGCGACTGCAGCGGGCCGCGGTGGTCGATGCCCGATTCCTCGAGCAGTTCGCGGCGCACCGCCACCTCGGGCGCTTCGCCGGGCTCGATGGTGCCCTTGGGGAGCTGCATGTTGCCATCCTCGGGATGGCGGAACACCAGCAGCCGGCCCCGTGCGTCGACCAGGCAGGCGCAGGCCTTGGGAATGGCGACGGAGCGGCTGTCGGCGTTCATCGGCATCAGGCGCCCGTCAGAGCGGCCTTGACCGCTGCGCTGACCTGGCCCATGTCGGCCTTGCCGGCAAGGCGGGTCTTGACCACGCCCATCACCTTGCCCATGTCGCCGGGGCCGCTGGCGCCCAGCTCGGCCACGATGGCTTTCACCGCGGCCACCGTTTCATCGGCGCTCATGCGCTGGGGCAGGTAGACCTCCAGCACCTTGATCTCGGCGGCTTCCTTGTCGGCGAGGTCGGCGCGGCCGCCGGTGGTGAAGGCGGCGATCGAGTCCTTGCGCTGCTTGACCATCTTGTCGACGATGGCGACGACCATGGCGTCGTCGAGCTCCACGCGCTCGTCGACTTCCTTCTGCTTCATGGCGGCCAGCAGCAGGCGGATGGTGGCCAGGCGCTCGGAGTCCTTGGCGCGCATGGCCGTCTTCATGTCTTCGGTGATCTGTTCTTTGAGTGTCATTCGGCAACCTTTCGGAAAAAACAAAAGCCGCGGCAGGTTTCCCTGGCGCGGCTGAGGCAACTGGGCGGCGGTGCTGACTTTCGTCTGGAGCCGGCCGCCCGGGCGTTGCTTAGTACAGCTTCTTGGGCAGCTGCATGCTGCGCACGCGCTTGTAGTGGCGCTTGACCGCAGCGGCCTTCTTGCGCTTGCGCTCGGCGGTCGGCTTTTCGTAGAACTCGCGGGCACGCAGGTCGGTCAGCAGGCCGAGCTTTTCGATGGTGCGCTTGAAACGGCGCAGTGCGACGTCGAAGGGCTCGTTTTCTTTAACGCGGATGGTGGTCATTGATGAATCGTTGAAATGAATTTGGCCTGGAGAGATCGAGGCCCCAAGCCGGGGTTCCTCAACTGAAAACTGTTTGCGGCCGTTGAGGGGAGGCCAGAGTTAGCCCGCGATTATAGCACTCCCCCAGGCTGCGCGCACTTCGTGTCGCTTCGCCTTCCCCCTCGCCGGGGGCGGCACCGGTGGCCCGGCGAAGCCGGTTCCACGGTGCCCTGGCGAATAGGGTCAGAGGGCCGTCGCACATGCATGTGCGCTCGCCCACGCCCATTGGAAGTTGTACCCGCCCAGCCAGCCTGTGACATCGACCACTTCGCCGATGAAAAACAGCCCGGGCTGCTTCGATTCCATGGTCTGGGACGACAGGTCGCGGGTGTCCACGCCGCCGGCCGTCACCTCGGCTTTTTTGTAACCTTCGGTGCCGCTGGGGGTGATCTGCCAGCGGGCGATGCGCTCCGACAGCGCGGCCAGCGCCTTGTCGGCGGCCTCGTTCACGGGGCGCTGCAGTGCCGGGTCCTGGCCGACCCAGGCGTCGGCCAGGCGCGAAGGCACCAGGGCGGCCAGTTCGTTGGCGATGCGCTTTTTCGAGCGCAGCTTGGCTTCGCCCAGCGCCTGGGCCACGTCCACGCCGGGGGCGAAATCCAGCGTCAGCGGGGCGCCGGGCTTCCAGTAGCTCGAAATCTGCAGCACCGCCGGGCCAGAAAGCCCGCGGTGGGTGAACAGCAGGTCTTCGAGAAAGGCCATTTTTTCCTTCTTGGCCCCTGTTTCGATGCGCACTGGCAGCGCCAGCCCGGCCAGCCCCGCGTAGGGCTCCCAGGCTTCGCCGCCGAAGGTCAGCGGCACCAGCGCCGGCCGCGGCGTGACAACGCGCAGGCCGAACTGCTCGGCGATGCGGTAGCCGAAATCGGTGGCGCCGATCTGCGGGATCGACAGGCCGCCGGTGGCAACCACGATCTTCGGTGTCTCGATGGGGCCTCGGCTGCTCTCGATTCGATAGCTGCCTGAGCGCGTCAAGGCGATGTTCCCGATCCTGCACGGCTGCCACCGTTCGACGCCACCCGCCGCGCATTCGGCCAGCAGCATGTCGACGATCTGCTGCGAGGAACCGTCGCAGAACAACTGCCCCTTGTGCTTCTCGTGGAAGGCGATGCCGTGCTTCTGCACCAGGTCGATGAACTGCTGCGGCGCGTAACGCGACAGCGCAGAGCGGCAGAAATTTGGGTTGTCGCCGATGAAGTGGCGCTGCGGCGCCCGCACGTCGAGGTCGCGATTGGTGAAGTTGGCGCGCCCGCCGCCCGAGATGCGGATCTTCTCGCCCACCTTCTCGCTGTGGTCCACCACCAGCACCTTGAGCCCGCGCTGGCCCGCCACGCCGGCGCAGAACAGCCCGGCAGCGCCGGCACCGATCACCACGACGCCGAACCGGCGGGACACGTCCGCCGCGCTCAAGGGCCATCCGCCGCGAGCAGCGGCGGCGGGTTGTATTTCAGGTGGCCCACGTAGCGCAGCGGCTGCGTGGCGGCGATCGAGGGCACGTCGCCTTCGCGCATGTGCAGCAGGTCGGCCGGGCTCACCCAGCGCGGGTCGGCGCGGGTGATCGGCAGGCCGGCCTGCCTGTAGGCCTCCAGCACGAACTGCGAGCAGAAGAACTGGTCGTTGCGGCTCGCGCCCAACTGCACCATCGCCATGCCGCTCATGCAGTAGCTGCTGACGGCCTCGGGCATCAGCGGCAGTTCGCACAGGCGGCGGTTGAGCACGAAGGGCGCGTTCAGCAGCACGCCCACGGTGTTGTAGCGCGTGCCGACCTGCGACATCGCCCATTCGCGCAGGCGTGCGGCGCCGGCTGCATCGACGCCCGGCACGCGAAAGGCCACGACCATCTGTTCCTCGTCCACCACCTCGGCCAGCGGCCGTGCGCGCACGCCGGTGCCCACGGCTTCGGCGATCTGGCCGTCGCCGAGGTACAGCACCGCGTGGCTCACCGGCGAGAAAGTTCCCAGCCGGATGCCGAACGAATTGACCGTGGCGATGGAGGTCAGCAGGATGTCGCCCGCCTCCAGCGCATCGGCCGCGATGAGCTCGCCGCCATTGCCCGGCGCGATGACCGAGCTTTGCACGCGCAGGCGCAGCCCGGCGTCGTTGGAGGGCAGGTCGAGGCGGGTGGCGCATGCCGTCAGCATGAGCAATGCGGCGCTCGCGGCCGCCAGGGCCGCGCGGGTCTTGAAGGCAGCGCGCATCAGCCCTTCCAGACGAACGGGAACTTCAACTGCTTGAAGAAGCCGTTGGGCACGTAGTCGCCCAGCACGCCGTATTTCTCGGGCCAGAGCTTGGTGCTCTTCACGGCCGTGCCGAAGATGTAGTCGAGGAAGGCGTAGTGCGCTGCATAGTTCTTGTCGAGCGCCTCGATGTCCTGGCTGTGGTGCCAGTGGTGGAAATTGGGCGTCACGATCAAATAGCGCAGCGGGCCGAGCCGCACGCTCACGTTGCAGTGGTTGAACACCGCCTGGAAGCCGACCACCACGATGTAGGCGTCGATCACTTCCTTGCTGAAGCCCAGCACGTAGATCGGCGCCAGCACCAGCGTGCGGGTGATCAGCAGCTCCAGGATGTGCTGGCGCGAGCCGGCCATCCAGTCCATGCTCTTCACGCTGTGGTGCACCGCGTGCAGGCGCCACAGCACGGGCACCTCGTGGTAGGCGCGGTGCGTCCAGTACTGCACCAGGTCGGCCACCAGGATGATCAGCAGCAGCCCGGCCCAGAACGGCAGGTTGCCGACCCAGCCGCGGATGCCGTCGTTGGCTGCCCAGCCGAAGAGCTTGTGCACCAGCAGGTTGGTGGCCAGCAGCACGAAGCCCACGATCATGTGGTTCACCACGAAGTGATGGAAGTCGGTCTGCCACTCCTCGCGGAACACGGGCTGGTCCTTGCGCAGCGCGAACAGCTTCTCGATGAAGATGAAGATCAGCGACGAGCCCAGCAGGTCGAGGATGAACCAGTCGAGCCCGATGTACGGCGTGTGGTCCGCGAAGTCGTGCACCGGCACCTTGTGCCCGCCCAGCAGCGCCGACGCAACCACCAGCAGGAACGCTGCCGACGACAGCCAGCGCGAGCGGTTGAAGATGATGTTCACCAGCGACAGCCCGCCCGAGATGACCAGCGCCGTCAGCAGGATGATGCGCATCACGTCGACGTTGTAGCTCTTGCGCAGCTCCGGCGTGGTGAGGTACTGCGGAAAGTGGAACGCGAGCACGCCCAGGAAGCACAGGATGGCCAGGCTCAGGGCGATCGTGCCCGTGACCAGCCCCTGGCCGCGGCGCAGTTCGCCATGGTTGTTGGTGAATTCGTTGAGTTTGTCGATGTCGAGCATGGGACCCCCTCAGGGTTGCGTTGTGCTTGTTGTGCGGCGGATTTTAGGTCGCGCGGTGTTTTTCGACGAGGCGGCTCTAGCGCAACTAAACCTTGGAACCAATCGCTTACCTTTGTATATTGGCCTCAATGCCTTCCGTGCGGGGTAGCACACGTCGCATGACTAGCAGAGATGATTCACTCTGTCGATGTGTGGGCCCGGCTCGGCTGTGCGGAGGTCTATTGAGGTCGACAACGCCGTTGAGTTGGTTAGCCCGTTAGGGCCGACGCAATTTTGACCAGCTAAACCGCCGATCACGATTGCACCGGCACTAACAGGAAAGATTCACTCCCTTAGGACATCTCATTTTGCTAGGCCCAACCATTCCGCCACAGCTGGCCAAAGCGCGGGATTCAGCGAGAGCATCTCGTGATTTCCCGAAAATACTTGAGTTTCCAACCCTTCATCCCAAGAATTTGGGAGGTGCTCCTTTTTAGACATTACGTCCGCATCGCCGAACGCAACAAAAATCCGAGATTCAGGATTTTTCCGCTCGACAAATTTTCGAAGTTGAATCTCGAATTCGTTGGAGTCCTTTGAATCAACGCCCATAACAGCTTTGTCCCATGCGTGCTGATAATTCGAACGCGCCGAATTTGATGCTCCTTTGGCATCAAAAACCCATTCTTCTGGTTTTAAGTATTTTAAAAATGGAGCCATCAATACTAGATTGTTCGGGCCTGAAATCGAAGCACTCAGGGAAACTGCAGGAAGGCCTCCGAAACTCTCTCCATGCACAACGATATTTTTCTCTTCCGGATGCTTCTCCAAGATATAGCGAGCAACAAGGTCGCTATCCCGCGTTAGTGCATTCAATCCGAGAAGCCTGATTCGCTCTGCCACCCGTAACCCGTACACCGGACTGCTGCTGTAGTCCACAATAAGTACGTTGTACCCGAGGCGCCGGTACATGTGAGCGGAGGAATTTGTTCTTAATTGATTGAGTCCCGAATTTCCAGGCCCTCCACCGAATACAACCGCCAACCCATGTGGGTTGGGTTGCACAAGCGAAATTCCGTACAGCGGCCATTCTGATGTGCCGAGAGAGACAACATCAACTGCGGCTTTAAATGCTCGGTCTTCAAGAGAGTTCTCAAGACTTCCAAACGCTATGGGGTACAGGTTTGGGCAATCGATCGCAAATTTTCCTTCGCGATCCCCGATAGTAATCAATTTATTTTCGAAAGAATCTCTTGAAATTATTGCAAAGTCGCCAGAGTCCGAAATAGAAAGGCCAGAAATTGTCTGTGAGGGGTCCTTTAAAATAGTTTTGACCTCATTTTCTGCCGCATTGCCATTAATTAAATTCTGACTAAGCCGTAAATCTTTTAAGTCGAACCACCCCAGCCATTGCCCGTCTTGAGGAGATAAGAGAGGCTTGCTCGCATATGATGCGTTGGAATTGGCAATTTCAAAGCCATCGCTCTGGGTCGCAAACCCTGTCCCCAGTACCAGCAGTTTTTCACTCTCGCCGCCGGGAGCGGGAGCAAGTACAGACGAATGGATCACCATTTCTTTTGTCCCTTGTTCAAAGCGCCTCCAATCGTCGTATATGACAGATTGCAAGTCTTCGGTCCTGGCAAAGACTCCAACTTTCCCGTCTGCCATTAGCGAAATCCCTACGACGGTGTCATTTTTACGTACACGCTCAAACACTTCGCGATTCAATTCATTCAAGCGATCCACGTTAATTTTTGCAGAACTATCATCAGTCACCCCGGATTTTGTTAATGATCTGATTGCACTAAAACTATCAAACTTGACTCGTTCTACGATACGGGGGGAATTCATAGAGCCCACAGGGCTTAGTGCGATTTTTATTAGATTTGTTTCATTTTCCATTGCAAATATCGCACTTTCATCTCTTAGCCAAGCAAAAGGGCGCATTCCATCAAAGCCAGCTAAATGAACGGCACAATTTTCCATTGGATTATTGTTTTTTAAACATACCAGATCGACTACCTGCATCGCGGTTCCACTCGATGCCATGATGTTGGTTTTGCGTTCTCCGCGCTCAAAAATTGCGTAATTTCCCGACGGAGATAGCGTTACCTCATTAGCCGAACAAACATACTCCTTTTGGGCTGCAACCAGGGGCATTGGAGGCGAGTTTTTAATTGTAATGCCATATAGGTGCCCGATTATGCGATCTCTAATTACCCCTGAATCCCGCGCCAATAGGAAAAGAAAAACTATTAGAGTTAGGAGATAAATTGCCCATTTTCGAGCGCGTTTTTTTTGCCAAACACTAAAATGCATTGGTTTGCCTTGACTGTCGAATTAAACCATCGGTGCTCGCTAAAGTCGCTGATGCTTTGTGAAAAATCTCCACAACATGGTCTGCGCTCCCTATTGTTTCAGGGCGGTGGGCAACAATAATTCGTGTAATACCTAAGGCCTTGATGCTTGCGGCAACGAGTTTTTCTGTACTGATGTCAAGATGCGCGGTCCCTTCGTCAATAATCAAGATGGTTGGTTTTTTATACAGAGCGCGAGCAAGCAAAATTCTTTGCTTCTGACCCCCGGATAAATTTGATCCCATGTCCCCAACCATGGTGTCATAACCCATTGGCATTGAGTTTATTTCATCGTGTATTGCAGCCTGACGGCAACAACTTACTAGCCAATCCTTGTCATAGTCTGGATCGAAGAACGATATGTTTTCAGCTAATGACCCCGAAAATAAGGTGTCATTTTGACTGACTATCCCGAGCTGATTTCGATATCGTCGCCGACCATAGTTTTCAAGCGGCATGCCATCGATCAAAAATTCACCGGATTGGGCCTCGAGTATTCCACATAAAATTTTTACCAAAGTCGTTTTTCCACAGCCTGATTTTCCAATGATCGCGGTCGTCTTTCCAAATTGAATTTTCAGGTCCAAATTTTCCAAGACTTTTGGTGATTCATGTGAATATTGAAATTGAATGTTTTTCAACTCCAGGTTTTTAAATGGCGCCGATGCGAAATCCTCCATGTCAGGCAAGGAGTCGCCCCGCGAAAATGCAATGTCTGAAATTCGATCTAAATGAACTCCTAGCAGCTTATAGCTCATTAATTGATCGACTAATCGAACTGCTGCACCAATAAAATTCTGTTTGTACGCTTGATAAGCGAACATCATTCCCAATGTGACTTCCGCATTGATCACAAGGTTCGCGCCTATATAGACAAACAGGAGCGCCTCAAGGCCTACTGCCGCCGCGCTCGCTGCTTCGAAATTGGCCGAGAGTTTTCCGTTGTTGATCGTCGCTTCAACAGAAGCATTTTTTTTCCTTGCCAAATCTTTTGACGACTGCTTTCTTGGCAGAAGCCTTTTATCGTCTCAATCCCGCGGATGCTTTCTATAAAAACGCTTTCTTCGTTGGCCTGTGCCGATAAAAGGTTGTCGCTCAGTATCTTAGCTGCGTTGAAATAAAAGACTTTTATCAGCGAGATTAGAAAGACGGCAAAAATCGCGATTCCTGACAGAATGGGAGAATATAGAATCATCAATCCGAGCGTAAGCAGCGCCAGGATGCCATCCACAATTCCAGAGACTAACCCTCTGCTGATCAAATCGTTAATGGGTTGCATGGAGCCAAATCGAGATATAACATCACCTAGATGCCGTCTTTCAAACCACAGCGTCGGCAGGAAAACGGTATGTCTAAATAAATTGGTAGTGGTTTGAAGGGAGAGTCTATTTCCCAAAATCAGCATCAACTGGGAGCGTGTCCAAGAGGAAACGGTGTTGATTGCCAGAAGCCCAAGAAACCCAACGAACAGCACCTTAGCTAGATCTTTGTCTTGAGCGGGCACAACGGTATCGACAGCCGTCTGAAGATAAAACGGCATTACAAGAGATATCGCCTGTATGAGCAGAGAAAGGGCCAGCACCTTCAGCAAGGCTGCGACAATGCCGTGCATTCCAGACCAGAGTTGCTTGACCTGAAGTCTTGTATGGGCTCGCTCTGGAAGAAATTCTTTATTGGGGTTGATTTCGAGTGCGACTCCCGTGAATCCCTGAGAAAATTCTTTTTCTGCTGCTTTTCTAATTCCTATTGCAGGATCTGCAAGGAGGTATGTTATTTCTCCATTTTTTGTCGAGACCTCAATCAGAATTACATAGTGATTGAGCTCCCAATGTAGGATGGCTGGCAGCTGAAGTCCGGAAATACTATCTAGATCCAGCCGAACGGCTCGGCTTTGAAGTTGTAGAGCGTCTGCTAGCTCAATAAGCATTTTAAGAGTCGTTCCCCTCGATGAAATGGGGAATTTCCTGCGGATGCTGGAGAGGCCTACGGACTTTCCGTAGTAACTTGCGATCATTGATATGCAGGCTAAGCCGCACTCTCCCGTTTCGGATTGCCGTTGATAGTTTTCTTGCGAAAATTTCTTCCTCTTCAAGATTTAGCCCTCATTGCGTAAAACGGCTCAAGCAATTTATCTAAAAAGGTTTGCTTTTCCAAAATGATGCTTACTCTTAATGTCATGCCGGATTGCAGGGCATACGTAGCTCCGAATGCTTTAATTGATTGCTCAGGGGTGATTATTCTTATTCGATACACTGCTTCTTTTAGTTGAAGTGGGACATCCAGTTCGCTGGGCAAACTAATTGCCCGCGAAACCTCGTCAATCACACCCTCAAATGAACCAAATCGTTGATATGGAAACGCGTCATACATCAGTCGCACGGGCTGTCCTTTTTGGATAAACCCGATGGATCTGGATGGCGCATAGGCGTCGACCTTGAAGGCGCTGGGTTCGGGCACAATAGTCATAATTGGAACCCTCGGATCCGCGTTTTGTCCCTGTGCTAACTGAATGGTTGTGATGCGGCCGTGAGCGGGCGATATGATGTTGTAATCGACGTCGGCTCGAAGTTTAGATCTTTGCTGATCTAATAGGCTGATATTCCCTTCATGGGCTGCCATTTGCCTCTGATGGTCAATAAAAGACTTTTTTAGCTGAATTTCGAATTGCTGTCGTTGTGCGATAGCAGAGCTTTTTTGTTGCTCCAGTTGTTGTAATTTTTGGTTCTCTTGAATTCTGGCTTGACGCCTTCTTTCGTGCTCTACTTTTGAAACAATCCCTTCGCCAATCACTAGATCGCTGAGTTCGAATAGATATTCGGCTGACGCAACAAGCTGTTTTTGAAGTGCGATTTGTGACGTAAAGTTGATAACTTCTTGGTCGCTTTGCTTTGCGAGTTGCTGCAGTCGCTTTGTTTCTTGCAAGACTGCCATTTCTAAGCTCTTTTGCTGGTCTCGAATGGCGGATTTTTGCTCGTTGAGTGCAGATAAGCTGTCTTCGGCAACTCGAGCCCCTTGGTCCGCTACATAGTCGACAGAAACCACGCCTAGGAGCTGGCCGACTTGTACTTTTTCATTTTCTCGGACCAAGATTTTTTTTATCACACCGCTTCTTGAAGCGAAAACCTTGGCGGTAGGCTGAGTTGTAATAACAACGCCGGGGACAACTTCAATTCGAGAATACTGCGATAGCAGGGCTGCGCAAATCAGCGCTGCAGCTATCGCCAGCAAAGCATAGGCAATGATGGATAGCCTGGTTGTATTTTTTAGTGTCACGGTGCCGTGCAACCGTAGACTTTTATTTTCCAGGGCCTCCTTTCTGAACAGTGTTGTCATTATCTATTTAATTTGACGCTACAGACGAATCTGTAGCGCAGGTTTGTGACGCCTTAAAATTGTTCAGGGCTACTTTGGATACCAACCTAGAGTTATTCCATTTCCTCTGTTCGTAAAGACATAAGGTGTTGTATTGGCCTGGGTGTTTGGCAGATACAATATCGTGTCGAAAACACCATTTCCGTTTCGATCCATTGCGATTTCGCCTGGATGACTTTTTAGTGGAGCAATCATGCCCATGTGACCGCGGTCGGTGACCGGCCCTAATATCGGCGGGTGGGCAAAGTTAGAAGGAGAAAAATCTCTTTGCTTTTGCAATTCTCCTTCTAGCCGAGTAAATTGCCCCAGCATATCCATGCCTGCCCTACCAAACCGGTCCATAAAGGATGCCCCATACCCTGGAGGCATTGCCGGATATTCTCGATCCGCGGTGACCGTAATCTCCCTTAGTTGCCCTCCGGAGACTTGGTTCAATTCTTCGTTGCTAAGTGGGCGAATTCCTGTTTTTTCCATGATTGAGTTTTGAATTAGTAAATTGGAAATATGGCTGGTATTAAATATTGATGTTCACCTCCAAACAATCAGAATGAAAAAAGAACGGGAATCATTTATGTCTGTTGACGTGGTATCTGAGGCTTCCTATCCGACCAACAACGGCGGCCTGATTGCTTCTGTCGGGATGCCTTTGACGGTTGCGATCGCAGGCTCGGACGCGGCGATGAATGCTACTAAGAGCACGCGGACGATATGAAATTACCATACGGTTTGCATGGGCTATTTAACAATTGATATCAATTGGTTCTTATTGTCAAATAGGCAAATGGTTTTACATCGACGATCGACATTTCATGAGCGTCTTTGTTTTGAAGCGCATGCTCTAAGCAATTGGATTCACCAGCAAACTGCGGTGCTTACGGAAGGAGTGTCCGAATCGCCCCCCCTCCGCACCAAAGAGATCCCATGCGCTTTTGATCTTTTGCTCAAGGCGGAGACTCTCGAGAGGGTCTTGCAGTGCTTGGATCGGGCGATCGCCTTCAAGCTAGTCGATTGTGTGGGTCTGCCGCAGAGTGCAGCGCTGTTTCCGCGATTTGGTGGCTCGATCGCGTGACAGGTCGCGAATTTCTCGGCATACGGATCGAGCTTGCTCGAGGTCGTTTGCTTAGCGTAATGCGGCACCTCGCAGGTACTTTTTTACGGTCTTGCGAGACAGGCATGCCTTGCGATCTCGCGCATGACATCTACTCGCAGAGGGCCAATGTCTGGCGACATTCAATGTCGCCACGTCGATCACTCTTAAGATGCTCTGCTTTTTAAAGACGAGCAGGGCATGGTTTTACGTGGATCAGCCTTAAACGCAAATTGCCGTGGGTAGAAGATCAGTATTCGGTAGAACTCAATAGAGGTGCGTCAGCGCGAGGCCGTTAGGCCTGCCTAGGGGTGTCGAGTTGTCTTGTGTTCGACTGAATAGCGCTAACCAGCCAAATCCTGCGCTAGGCCGGAGCGTGCACTGGAAGCAGCTCTAACAGCATAGAGCTAGCCATAGTTTCCACGACGACCGCGCCGTGCGAGCGCGCAGCCCACTTCGCCGCGTTTAGGACCCTGATATCTTGAGCATTGCTATGAAGAAAACATAGCGAACCAAGGGGCAAATTATCGGTATATGGCTTTTATTTGCGTACCCAGAGATTTGGCGCTAACCTACTGAGCAAAGCAGAGTTGACTCTGGTAGGAATTACAAAATTAGCGATTTAAATCGCCAAGAACTCCATTATTCATGAAATACGATTTCCAATCCCAATGAGTGCTCGGGGCAAATGCCGTTGATTTCAAGGGAGTAGCGTTTCCGCGATGAATCGAAACCTAGCGCAACGTTGTCGATGCCACGGGCCGGCGTGTGCACGACATCGAGACGCTGCTGGCTGCCCGGTGCGCAGCCCTCGGCTAGCGTTTGCGGGTGGAGCGCCGGCGCAGCATGGCGGCCGAGCCCAGCGCCACGGCCATGACCAGCAGCGACACGATGGTGGTCACCGTGCCCAGTGCGTAGATCGACGGCGTGGTGACGGTCGAGGTCAGGCCCTGCAGTTCGAGCGGCAGGGTGTTGACGTCGCCGATGGCCTGCGAGGTGCGGGCGATTTCGTCCCACGACAGCGTGAAGCCGAACATGCCGATGCCCACGATCGAGGGGCCGATCAGCGGGAGCACCACGAAGCGGAAGCTCTGCCACGGGGTGGCGCCCAGGTCGCGTGCGGCTTCTTCGTAGGCGGGGTTGAAGCGGTTGAACACGGCGAACATGATGAGCAGGCCGAAGGGCAGCGTCCATGTCAGGTGTGCGCCCAGGGCGGAGCTGAACAGGCCGAGCGCGGTGCCGTAGCCTTCGAGCAGGGTGGTGGCGTCCATGGCTGTCAGCAGGCTCTTGATGCCGGTGTCGAGGAGCCGGAACTGCAGGCCGATGCCGAGCGAGATGATGATCGACGGCATGATGAGGCTGGCGACGGTGACGAAGAAGAGGGCGTTGCTGCCCGCGAGCTTCTTGCGGAATGCCAGGCCGGCCAGTACCGACAGCACGACGGTGAAGGCCATGACCACCGCGCCCAGCGCGAGCGAGCGCCTGAAGGCCGCGCCGATGTCCACCGTGCCCAGCCCTTCGGCCAGTTTGTAGAACCAGTGCAGCGAGACGCCGCGCAATGGAAAGGTCAGGCCGCCCTCGGGGCCCTGGAAGCTGAGCACGAAGATCGTGATCATCGGGCCGTAGAGGAAGAGGACGAAAAGTCCGAATACGGTTGCCAGCGGCCAGAAGCCTGGGGAGCGTTGTTCGCCTATGCGTTGGCTCATTTGTGTTTTTCCTTCAGGGCGAGTGCCGAGAGCACCGGGTACTCCCCTCCGCGAATGTCCCCCGCCTTCGGCTCCTCCTTTATTTCGCTGCGGGGAGCACCCGATGCTCCCGGCACAGGACACGCTGCTGGTTCGCGGCCGATCAACCACTGCTGCGAACAACGCTCGCGCCGATGGGGTGCCTTGCGCAGCGAAATAAAGGAGGAGGCCGCAGGCCGGGGGACATTCGCGGAGCAAGGTACCCCGTCGGCGTGAGCGTGCCCTGAAGAACAAAAGCCCACGCTACAACTCCTTTCGGATGTCGACGAGCCGGGTGAGCCCCCAGATGATCATCAGCACCACCGCCAGCAGGATCATCGCGTTGGCAGCCGCCAGCGGAAACTGCAGGTACGAGGTCTGCACCTGGATGATCTTGCCGATGGACGCGATCTGCTGGCCGCCCATCACGCCGATGGTGACGAAGTCGCCCATGACGATGGTGATGACGAAGATCGAGCCGATCAGGATGCCGGTGCGCGACAGCGGCACCACCACGTTCCACAGCGTCTGCCAGCCCGAGGCGCCCGCGTCGCTGGCTGCTTCGAGCAGCGAGCGGTCGATGCGCATCATGCTGTTGAAGATCGGTACGATCATGAACATCGTGTACAGGTGCACGAAGGCCAGCACCACCGAGAAATCGGAGAACAGCAGCCACTCGAGCGGCTGGTTCGCCAGGCCCAGGCCCATGAGCGCCTGGTTGACCAGCCCGTTGCGCCCCAGCAGCGGCACCCACGAGATCATGCGGATCACGTTCGATGTCCAGAACGGCACCGTGCACAGCACGAACAGCACCGTCTGCATGGTCGAAGAGCGCACGTGGAACGCCAGGAAGTACGCCACCGAAAAGCCGATCAGCAGCGTGATGCCCCACACCAGCACGCAGAACTTGAACGTGCTCAGGTAGGTGTTGAGCGTGACGCACAGGTCGCCGTTGTCGGTGAGACGCGAGCAGCCCTCGAACAGGCTCAGGTAGTTGCGCAGCGTGACCGCCGGGATCAGCTCGTATTCATTGAAGTTCCACAGGCTGACCATCGCGACCAGCGCCAGCGGAATCAGGAAGAACAGCAGGAACACCAGCGCGAACGGCGCCGCCTGCCACCACGCCTTGACGGCGTGGATGGGCGCGGTGGCGGCGGACGCGCTGGTCGAGGGTGCGCTCACAGGCTCAGGCCGGAGGTCAGGCCGCGACGAACTCGTTCCACTTGCGGACCATGTACTCGTTCTCGTCCATCACCGCGTTCCAGCAGGCGATGCCGCCCATGCGCTGCTCGTAGCTGCCGCCGTCGCGCACCGAGCCGGCCTTGGCAATCACATCGCCCTGCGGGCTCTTGATGTCCTGCGCGGCGGGCTTGCCTTCCATCCAGTAGGCCCATTCGTAGGCCTCCATCTTGGTCTTGGCGGTGTCGAGCACGGCGCTGTAGTAGCCCTGGCGGTTGAGGTACGCGCCGGCCCAGCCGTCGAGGAACCAGTTGATGAATTCGTACGCGCCGTCGAGCTTCTTGCCCGAGAGCGTGGCCGGCAGGCCGAAGCCCGAGGCCCAGGCGCGATAGCCTTCCTTGAGCGGCTGGAAGGTGCAGTCGATGCCCTTGCTGCGCACGGCCGTCACGGCAGGCGACCACATCGACTGGATCACCACCTCGCCCGAGGCCATGAGGTTCACCGACTCGTTGAAGTCCTTCCACAGCGCGCGGAACTGGCCGGCCTTCTTGGCCTCGATCAGGGTCTTGATCGTCAGGTCGATCTCGGCCTTGGTCATGTTGCCCTTGTCGGCGTATTTGTGGATGCCCTTGGCTTCCACCACCATCGCCGCGTCCATGATGCCGATCGACGGGATGTTCAGGATCGCGGTCTTGCCCTTGAACTCGGGGTTCAGCAGCTCGGCCCACGAACCGATGGGACGCTTGATCAGGTCGGGGCGGATGCCCAGCGTGTCGGCGTTGTAGGTGGTGGGAATCAGCGACATGTACTGCGTGGCCGACTTGGCGAAGGCCTTGCTCTTCTCGCCTTCCAGGTAGATCACCTTCACGGGCGCCGTGCCCTGGTCGCCGACCTTCTTGCCGGCGACTTCGCCCTTGGTGAACAGCGAGGTGATCTTGTCGGCGTTCTTCACGCGCTTGGTGTCGATGCCCTTGAGGTTGCCGGTCGGCACGATCTTCTTGAGCGAGAAGAACTCGGTGTCGATCAGGTCGAAGCTGTTGGGCGCGGTGACGGCGCGCTTGGTGACGTCGTCGGTGGTCACGGCCACGTACTGGATCTCGATGCCCGTGTCGGCCTTGAACTTCTCGGCAATGGCCTTGTCCTGGTTCACCGCCGTGCCGAGGTAGCGCAGCACGACCTTTTCCTGCGCATGCACGAAGGGTGCGATGCCCGTGGCCAGGATGCCGGCCGTGCCCTGCAGCAGGGTGCGACGCTTGAAGCCGGCGGACGAGTCGATGGGGTCGGTCATGGTGAAGTCTCCGTGGAAGAAGCAGTGGAAAGGAAAGGGAAGAAAAAGGGTCGGCTCAGAGGGTCATGGCAAGCGCGGCCGTGTCGTCGCGCGGTGCACTGCCGGCGAGTGCCGAGGCCCGCTCGCCCGGCGGCTTGGCGCCTGGGCCGAGCACGCGCGCGTCGGCCGCGGCCCATGACAGGTGCACAGCCTCGCCCTGCGCATAGGGCCGGGCGAGGAAAGCGGCTTCGCCCAGCAGCACCGAAACGTTCTGGCGACCCGGCGCGGCGCTGCCGAGCGACAGGCCAAGCAGCACGTAGGTGCCCTGGTACTCCACGTCGGTGACGGTGGCCCGCAGTGCATCGGGTGCCGCGCTTGCTTCGCCGGAAACTGCGGCGATCCGCATGCGGTCGTTGCGCACCGCGATCGGGCCGGCCGGCGTGTCGAACACGTTGTGGCCGCCCATGAAGCGCGCCACGAACTCGCTCGCCGGGTGGTTGTAGACCGCGTGCGGCGAGCCGACCTGCTCGATCACCCCGTGGTTCATGACCACCATGGTGTCGGCCAGCGCCATCGCTTCTTCCTGCGAGTGCGTCACGTGCACGAAGGTCAGGCCCAGTTCCTTCTGCCAGCGCCGCAGCTCGGCGCGCATCTGTATGCGCAGGAAGGGGTCGAGCGCCGACAGCGGCTCGTCGAGCAGCAGCACGCGCGGCTCGGTGATGAGCGCGCGCGCCAGCGCCACGCGCTGCTGCTGGCCGCCGGAAAGCTCGCCGGGCTTGCGGTCGGCCAGGTGGCCCATCGCGACGCGTTCGAGCAGGTCGTTGGCGCGCTTGTGGCGCTCGGCCTTGCCGACGCCTTTCATCTTGAGGCTGAAGGCCACGTTGTCGGTGGCCGAGAGGTGCGGGAAGAGGGCGAAGCTCTGGAACATCATCGCCGTGCCGCGCGCCGCGGCGGGCAGGTCGGTGATGTTGCGGTTGTCCAGCAGGATGTCGCCGCTGGTGACCGACTCGTGGCCCGCGATCATGCGCAGCGTGGTGCTCTTGCCGCAGCCCGACGGGCCGAGCAGGCAGCAGTAGCTGCCGCTGGCGATGCGCAGGTCGATCTGGTCTACGGCGGCCGGCGTGCCGGGGGCGTAGCGCTTGGTGAGCGCGACGATTTCGACGGCGGCGGGTTCGGGCGTGACGGCTGCATTCATTGCCGGTGGCACAGCACGATCCATGCCACGTTGTGGTGCGCGGCGCCCGCGCCGCGCGAACCGTCCTCGCCCCGGTCAGGTGCCGATCAGGTACCGACCTTGTCCGCGCGCACCGGCAAGGCGGCTGCGGCGAGCCCGCGCAGCACGTCGCCCACCACGATCACCGCCGGGCTGGCGAGCCCCGCTTCGGCGATGCCGCGCTGCAGCTTGTCGAGCGTGGTCGCGATGTGCCGCTGGTGCGGCAGGCTCGCATGCTGGATGACGGCCACCGGCGTGTCGCCCGGCAGGCCCTGCAGCAGTTCGCGCTCGATGTGGCTCGCACCCGCCACGCCCATGTAGATGACGAGCGTGAGCCGCGCGTTGTACGCCGTCGCGGCCAGTGCGCGCCAGTCGGTCGGGTCTTCGGCCGCGCCCGCGCCGGTCTTGGCATGGCCGGTGACGAACACCACGCCCTGTGCATGGTCGCGGTGCGTGAGCGGCACGCCCAGCGCGGTCACGGCCGCGAGGCCGGCGGTGATGCCGTTGACCACGGCGCATTCGATGCCGGCTTCGCGCAGGTGCTCCACCTCTTCGCCGCCGCGTCCGAAGATGAAGGGGTCGCCGCCCTTCAGGCGCACCACCGTCTCGCCTTCGCGCACGGCGGTGATCATCAGCCGCTCGATGAAGGCCTGCGGCGTGCTCTTGCAGCCGCCGCGCTTGCCCACGTGCACGATGCGCGCGTCGGGCCGGGCGTAGGCCTGCACGATCTCGTCGTTCACCAGGTCGTCGACCAGCAGCACCGTCGCGGCCTGGATCGCCTTCACGGCCTTGACGGTCAGCAGCTCGGGGTCGCCCGGGCCGGCGCCCACCAGCGTGCAGCGGCCGGCGATGAGGGAGGTGGGGTTGTCGTTGTTCATGCGTGGGATGCCAGTTGCGTGATGTGCCTGACCTGCGCCGCGATGGCTTCGGGCACGGGAAGCTCGCCGGCCAGCACGCGGCGCGTGTAGTCGGCGGTGGTGGCGACGTCGATTTCCTTCGGCAGGCCCGGCACGTCGGCGGCGGTGCCCGCCTGCTGCGCCTGCAGTTCGGTGCGCACGCCGCGCACGAAGCCGTCGATCTGCGCGGTGCGGCGCGGGTCGGACACCACTTCGCCTTCGAGGCCGCGCGAGAGCAGGGCGGTCATGCCCGTGAGCTCGAAGGTCTCGCCCATGGTGCGGGCGTATTCGGGGTGCGTGTAGCTGGCCACCACCACGCAGGCGCCGGCGGTGGGCTGCATCAGCTTGACCACGCTGTGGCCCGGGTTGCGCAGGCCGACCACGCGGCGCACGTCGAGCAGGCGCTTGAGCGCGGGGTTCAGCAGTTCGGTGGGAGCAAAGGCCGCTTCGCCGTTGGCGATGGGGCGGACGGCCTCCAGCGCAGCGACGCCAAGCGCCGAGAGCACGTTGGACGCCAGCACGCGCGAGCTTTCGCTGGCGCTGCCGTGCACCAGCACCGGCAGGCCTTCGCGCGCCAGCAGCAGTGCCAGCAGCGGCGTGAGCACAGGCAGCTTGCGCGCGCCGTTGTAGCTGGGCAGCACGACCAGCGCCCGGTCGCCGTCCGGAATCAGGTTCAGCCGCGCATGGGTGGCATCGAGAAAGCCTGCCATCTCCTCGGGTGTCTCGCCCTTGATGCGCATGGCCAGGCAGAAGCCGCCGATTTCCAGGTCGGTGACGGTGCCGTCCAGCACCTGGCCGAACAGGTCGGTGGCCTGTTCGCGCGTGAGCGGCTTGGCGCCTCGCGCGCCGCGGCCGATTTCCTTGATGTATTGGCTGATTCCCATGGGTAGGCGGATTGTCCTGCAATGCTTATGCCGGAATGTGAGTTGGCTTATGCATTGGTTTTGCTCCCTCACCCGGAGTGGGAGGGAGCGAGACACGGGGTCATGGCGCAACCGCCTCCGCCTCGGCCGGCGCGGCCCGCACCATGCGCTTGAGCTCCGGAATGCACGAGCCGCAGTTGGTGCCGCACTTCAGCGCGCCCTGCAGCTTCGCCAGCCGCTCGTCGGCGGTGCCGGTGCAGCGGCCCAGTTCGGTCTGAATGGCCACGTCCGCCACGTTGAAGCAGGTGCACACCGTCTTGCCGCGCGATTGCACCGCCACCGGCGCTTTCGAGCCCGGCGACAGCAGCAGGCGGCCGTAGCTCTGGGCCGGCAGTTCCTCGCGCAGCAGCGTGGCAATCCAGGCTTCGGCGCTGGTGTCGCCGCCTAGCAGGAAGGCTTCGAGCCCGGCGCCGCCGTCGGCGCGGCGCACCAGCCGGGCCGAGCGGCGCTGGCCGCGGCGGCGGTCGGCGTAGCGCAGGGTGTCGGCGGTTTGCAGCCCGAGCAGGGCCTCGACTTTCTCGACCAGCGCGTCGTCGGGCGCGTCATGCGCGGCGGCGCGAAAGAGCAGGCCGCTGCGTTCGGCGCCCTGCGTGTTGCCGGCAAACGGCACGCAGGTCGCAAAAGGAAACAGCGCCATCATCGGCTGCAGCGCGCGGTGCGCGGCAAGCGCTTCGCCATCGGGCAGCCAAGCCATGGCCAGCAGCGACCACGGAAGCTCGGCCTTGAGGATCTTCACCGGCGTGTGCTTCAGCTCGGGCTGCTTCGAAGTCGGGCAGTAGGCCGGCGTGGTGAGCGCGTTGATGCCCGCCAGCCGCGTGCCGTTCGAGGAGCAGCCGCTCAGGTATTCCTCGCCCCAATGCATGGCGACGAAGACCTGGCTCAGCCCCATCTCGGCGCTGGCGCGCGCGGGCAGCATGATCGAACCGCGCCTGGAGGTCAGGTGCACCAGGTCGCCTTCGCGGATCTGGCGGCGCGCCATGTCCTGCGCGTTCATCTGCACCACCGGCTCCGACACATGGCCGAACAGGCGCCCGACGGTGCCGGTGCGGCTCATGCCGTGCCACTGGTCGCGCAGGCGGCCCGTGTTCAGCGAGAAGGGGTAGCGGGCCTCGCGGGCTTCGGCCACCGGCTTGTAGACCGTGTCGACGAAGCGGGCGCGGCCGTCCGGCGTGGGGAACACGCCGTCTTCGTAGAGGCGCGCGCGGCCGGTGCTTTCGCCTTCCTTCAGCGGCCATTGCTGCGGGCCGGCGGTTTCCAGCATCGCGTAGCTCAGGCCGGTGATGTCGAGGTCGCGCCCGCGCGTGGATTCGCGATGCTCGTTCCAGACGGATTCGGCCGTCTCGTACGGGAACAGCGTGAAGGTGCGGCCCAGCTGCCTTTCGAGCCGGTGCGCGAAGGCCACGGCAATCGACCAGTCGTTGCGCGCCTCGCCGGGCGCCGGCACGGCCGGGCGCACGCGCGAGATGCGGCGCTCGCTGTTGGTCACGGTGCCTTCCTTCTCGCCCCAGGTGGTGGCGGGCAGCAGCAGGTCGGCGAAGGCGCAGGTGGCAGTGGTGGCAAAGGCTTCCTGCACCACGACGAACTCGGCGCGTTCCAGCGCGCGGCGCACGGTGGCCTGGTCGGGCATCGACTGCGCCGGGTTGGTGCATGCGATCCAGAGCGCGCGGATCTCGCCGTCGGCCGCGGCCTGGAACATCTCCACCGCTGTCTTGCCCGGCTTCCCGGGCACCGAGGGCACGCCCCACAGCGCGGCCACTTCGGCTCGGTGATCCGGGTTCGCCAGGTCGCGGTGCGCGCTCAGCAGGTTGGCGAGGCCGCCGACTTCGCGCCCGCCCATCGCATTGGGCTGGCCGGTCAGCGAGAACGGGCCCGCGCCCGCGCGGCCGATCTGCGCGCTCGCCAGGTGCAGGTTGATGAGCGCAGCGTTCTTCGCCGTGCCGCTCGACGACTGGTTCAGGCCCTGGCAGTACAGGCTCAGCGTGGCAGGCGAGGTGGCGAAGAGCCGCGCCGCTTCGAGCAGGTCCTCCTTCGGGATGCCGCACACCTGTGCCACCTTGTCCGGCGTGCACTCGCGCACCGTCGCCTTCAAAGCGTCGAAGCCGCTGGTGTAGGCCGCGATGTATTTCGCGTCGATCCAGCCCTCCCACAGCATCAGGTGCAGCATGCCGTTGAACAGCATCACGTCGGTGCCGGGCTGGATGGGCAGGAACAGGTCGGCGATCTCCACGGTGTCGGTGCGGCGGGGGTCGGCCACCACGATCTTCAGCGCCGGGTTCGCGGCCTTCGCGTCCTCGATGCGGCGGAAAAGAATGGGGTGCGCCCACGCCGTGTTGCTGCCCACGATGAACAGGCAGGCTGCGTGCTTCAGGTCGTCGTAGCAGGCCGGCGGCGCGTCGGCGCCCAGCGTCTGCTTGTAGCCGGCCACGGCGCTGCTCATGCACAGGCGCGAGTTGGTGTCGATGTTGTTGGTGCCGATCAGGCCCTTGGCCAGCTTGTTGAAGACGTAGTAGTCCTCGGTGAGCAACTGGCCCGACACATAGAATCCGACCGAGTCCGGGCCATGGTCGCGGATCACCTGCGCGAACTTGCCGGCGGCGTTGGCGAGCGCGGTGTCCCAGGTCACAGCGGTGGGCGCCTCGGCGCGCACAAGGCGCTGCATGGGCTGCAGCAGCCGCGTCTGCCGCGTGACCGCGGCGCTGGCCGTGAGGTGCAGCGTCGAGCCCTTCGTGCACAGCCGGCCGAAGTTCGCCGGGTGCTCGGGGTCGCCGCGCACGCCGGTGATCTCGCCGCCTTGCGATTCGATGATGACGCCGCAACCGACGCCGCAATAGGGGCAGGTGGAGCGGGTCTCCAGCGTCATGGCTATTCCAGCGGAAGGACCGACAGCACCGCGAACGGCTTCGGCCCGGCGACCGGGCGTTCCAGGTCGATGGCGTGCGTTGCCAGTTCGCCCGCGTCGAGGTGCACCACCCCGTCTTCCACCTTCACGGCGAACTTCGGCGTGCAGCCTTCGTCGGGCGACTTGGCGCAGCCGTCGTCCAGCCCGATGGCCCAGTTGTGCAGCGGGCAGGCCACGCTGGTGCCGAAGACGATGCCCTGGCTCAGCGGTCCGCCCTTGTGCGGGCAGCGGTCGAGCAGCGCGAAAACCTCGTTCTCGGCATTGCGGAACACGGCAACATCCACGCCGGCGGGCCGCGTCACGCGGCGCGCGCCGAGCACGGGGATGTCGTCGATGCGGCAGATGACTTTCCAATCGTTCATGGTGTCCTTCCTTCAGGCTGTCTGGTGGGTGTCGCTCGACGCCGTCAGCGGCGTGAACTGCCGCACGTCGACCGAGGCCTGCGCCGATTCGAACCACGGGTCGGGTTCGCCGTCGAGCGCGAACTGCAGGCGTTCCCACAGCGCCTTGCGGCCCTCGGCGTCTTCGAGGATCTTCTTCTTCACGTAGTCCAGCCCCACGCGGCCGATGTAGTGCACCGTGCGCTCCAGGTACCAGCCTTCTTCGCGGTAGAGCTGCAGGAAGGCACCCGAATACTCCATCACTTCCTCGGCCGTCTTCACCTTCACGAGGAACTGCGCCACCTCGGTCTTGATGCCGCCGTTGCCGCCCACGTAGAGCTCCCAGCCCGAGTCGACGCCGATCACGCCCACGTCCTTGATGCCGGCCTCCGCGCAGTTGCGCGGGCAGCCCGACACCGCCAGCTTGACCTTGTGCGGCGAGTACATGGCCCACAGCGCGCGCTCCAGGTCCTTGCCCATCTGCGTGGAGTCTTGCGTGCCGAAGCGGCACCACTCGCTGCCCACGCAGGTCTTCACCGTGCGCAGCGACTTGGCATAGGCAAAGCCGCTGGGCATGCCGATGTCCTTCCACACGCCTTCCAGGTCTTCCTTCTTCACGCCCAGCAGGTCGATGCGCTGGCCGCCCGTGACCTTGACGGTCGGGATCTTGTACTTGTCGGCCGCGTCGGCGATGCGGCGCAGCTCGTCCGGCGTGGTGTGGCCGCCCCACATGCGCGGAATGACGGAGTAGGTGCCGTCCTTCTGGATGTTGGCGTGGCTGCGCTCGTTGATGAAGCGGCTCTGCGGATCGTCCTTCGCCTCTTTCGGCCAGGTGCTGATCAGGTAGTAGTTGACGGCCGGGCGGCAGGTGGCGCAGCCGTTGGGCGTGCGCCAGCCGAGGTTGCGGTACACCTCGTCGTGCGTCAGGTAGTGCTCCTTGCGGATCGCGTCGCGCACGTCCTGGTGGCTCGCGTCGGTGCAGCCGCACACGGCTTTCTTCTTGGGCGTGGCGGAGTAGTCGCCGCCCGCGGTGAACATCAGGATCTGCTCGACCAGCCCGGTGCACGAGCCGCAGCTGGCGCTGGCCTTGGTGTGCTTCTTCACCTCGTCGAGCGTGAACAGGCCCTTTTCCTTGATGGCCTTGCAGATGGTGCCCTTGTTCACGCCGTTGCAGCCGCAGACCTCGGCGTCGTCGGGCATGCTCGCGGCCTTGTTGTGGCCTTCGTGGCCGGTGTCGCCGATGTTCGATTCGCCGAACATCAGCTTGTCGCGGATGTCGTGCACGCTGCGGCCGTCGCGCAGCAGCTTGAAGTACCAGCTGCCGTCCACCGTGTCGCCGTAGAGGCAGGCGCCCACGAGCTTGTCGTCCTTGATCACCAGCTTCTTGTAGACGCCGCCGAAGGGGTCGCTCATGACGATCTCCTCGGTGCCTTCGCCGCCCATGAACTCGCCGGCCGAGAACAGGTCGATGCCCGTCACCTTCAGCTTGGTGGAGGTGAGCGACCCCAGGTAGCGGCCGATGCCGAACTGCGCCAGGTGGTTGGCCGCCACCTTGGCCTGCTCGAACAGCGGCGCGACCAGGCCATAGGCAATGCCGCGGTGCGCCGCGCACTCGCCCACCGAGTAGATGCGCGCGTCGGTCACGGTCTGCATGGTGTCGGTGACGACGATGCCGCGGTTGCAGTGCAGGCGCATCTTCTCGGCCAGCTCCACGTTCGGGCGGATGCCCACGGCCATCACCACCAGGTCGGCGGCCGCCTCGGTGCCGTCCTTGAAGCGGATGGCCTTCACGCGGCCGTCCTCACCGCCCACCAGGTCCTGCGTCTGCGCGCCCATCAGGAACTTCAGGCCGCGGTCTTCCAGCGACTTCTGCAGCAGCTTGCCGGCCACGTCGTCGAGCTGGCGCTCCATCAACCAGGGCATCACGTGCACCACGGTCACGTTCATGCCGCGCAGCATCAGGCCGTTGGCGGCCTCCAGGCCCAGCAGGCCGCCGCCGATGACCACCGCGTTCTTGTGCGTGCGCGCGGTCTCGATCATGTAGTCGGTGTCGGCGATGTCGCGGTAGGCGATCACGCCCTTGAGGTCCTTGCCGGGCACAGGCAGCATGAAGGGGTTGGAGCCGGTGCACATCAGCAGGCGGTCGTAGGCGGCCTCGGTGACACCGCCTTGCGAATCCACCGCGCGCACGATGCGCTTGACGCGGTCGACCTCCACCACCTTCTTGCCGGCGTGCAGCGTGATGTGGTTGTCCGTGTACCACTCCCAGCTGTTGAGCACGATCTCGTCGACCGTCTGCTCGCCCGCGAGCACCGGCGACAGCAGGATGCGGTTGTAGTTGGGATGCGGCTCCGCGCCGAAGACGGTGATGTCGTACAGCTCGGGCGCGATCTTCAGCAGCTCTTCGAGCGTGCGCACGCCGGCCATGCCGTTGCCGACCATCACGAGTTTCATTTTCTTCATGGGGCTGGACCTTTCAGGGAAATCAAGCAAACGGGTACCCGTGGCGCGCGTTCAGAATCGCGCCATGAGCTTTGAAGTGGACATCGGCTACAGCAGCCAGCGCGGACCGCGCGAGCTGAACGAAGACTTCGCCGGTGCAGTGCATGCGCCGCCGGGCGACGAGGCCCGCGGCCTCATCGCGGCCATTGCCGACGGGGTGTCGAGCGGCGGGCACGGCCGCGAAGCGGCGCAGACCACGGTGATGGGCCTGCTGGCCGACTACTTCGCCACGCCCGCAACCTGGGAGCCGACCGCCGCGCTCGACCGGCTGGTCGGCGCGCAGAACGGCTGGCTGGCCGACCACAACCGCCGGCGCCAGAGCAAGCAGGACGGCGGCACGGCGCTCACCACGCTCACCGCGCTGGTGCTGCACGGACAGAGCTACACGCTGGCGCACGTGGGCGACACGCGCGCCTGGCGCGTGCGTGCCGGCGGCGGGCCGGCCGTGCCGCTCACGCAGGACCACGCCTTCGACCATCCCGACATGCGCAGCCGGCTCACGCGCGCCATCGGCCTCGACGACCAGGTGCGCGTCGACTACGCCCAGGGCGACGTGCGCGTGGGCGACTGCTTCGTGCTGAGCTCCGACGGCGTGCACTGCGTGCTCAAGCCGCAGCAGGTGGCCGCGCTGGCCTTGCAGGGCGACGCCGAGGCCGCCAGCGAGGCGCTGGTGCATGCGGCGCTCGACGCCGGCACGCGCGACAACGCGACCGCGCTGGTCATCCGTGTGGTCGGGCTCGATGCGCGGCAGCTCGACGACGAACTCGGCGACGGCCGCCGGCTCGCACCGCCGCCCGCGCTGAAAGTGGGCGACGTGCTCGACGGCTACGCCGTCACCGCGCTGGTGGCGGACACCGGCGTGCACCTGCTGTACCAGGCGCGGCACCCGCGAACGCGCGAGCTGGTCGCGCTGAAGACGCTGCATCCCTCGCGCGCCGGCGATCCGCAGGAACGCGCGATGCTGGCGCACGAGGCGTGGCTGGGGCTGCGCGTGGCAGGCGTCGGCGGCAGCGGTTTCGTTCGCGTGCACGAACGCGCCGAGGACGCGAGCGCGCTCTACATCGTGTTCGACTGGCACGGCGGGCGCACCCTGGAGCAACTGCGCAAGCTGAACGCGCGCGGCACGGTGGCCGAGGTGGTGGCGGCCGGCATCGAGCTGAGCCGCGCGCTCGGCCGGCTGCATCGCCAGGGCGTGATCCATCGCGACATCAAGCCCGGCAACCTGCACCTGGGCGACGACGGGCGCTGGCGCATCCTCGACCTGGGCGTGGCGCTGTCCGGAAGAGAAGGCGCGGCCCAGCGCGAGCTGCATGCCGGCACCCCCAGCTACATCAACCCCGAGCAGTGGGAGGAGGGCGGCACCGCCGATGCGGCCAGCGACCTGTTCGCGCTCGGCGTCACGCTCTACCAGTGGCTCACCGGCCACCTGCCCTACGGCGAGATCGAGCCCTACCAGGTGGCGCGCTACCGTCGCGACCCGGTCGCGCTCTCGCGCCTGCGGCCCGACGTGCCGATCTGGCTCGATCATCTGGTGCGCAAGGCCGTGGCCCGCGACCCGCGCGAGCGCTTCGAAACCGCCGAGGAACTGCTGCTCGCGCTCGAACGCGGTGCATCCCGCCCCGTCAACGCGCCCGCCGCTACGCCGCTGATCCGCCGCGATCCGCTCGCGCTCTACCAACTGGCGCTCGGCGTGTCGGTGCTGTTCAACGTGCTGCTCGTCGTGTGGCTGCTGTTCCTGCCACGCTGAGCGGATGCGGGCGGGGCGAGTCATGGGCGGGCCGCCTTGCGTACATGGGTGGTGGCGGCAGGGTTGTGCGGCGTCGTGACGCGCGCACGGCCGCCTTTTTCGGCCCAGGTGCGCGTCCAGCGGATCTGCATCACGCGCATCACGCCCAGCATCACCAGCGACAGCGCCGCGAAGAAGACGAACCCCCAGAGATAGCTGCCCATGTACTGCTTCGAAAGGCCCATGGCGTTGGGCACGAGGCCGCCGCCCAGCGCGCCGATCTCGCCGATCATCGAGCCGGCCACGGCCGTGCTCGCGGGCCAGCGCAACGGCACCAGCTGGAACAGTGCGCCGTTGCCCGCGCCGAGTGCGGCGAAGCAGACGATCAGCACCAGCGTGGTGACGGCCAGCGAGCCTGAAGAGAAACCCACCAGCACGAGGCTCACGGCCACCACCAGCAGCACCACCGTCAGCGTGTTCACGCCGCCCCAGCGGTCGGAGATCCAGCCGCCCGCGATGCGCACCGCCGCGCCCATGAAGGCGGCGAGCATGGTCAGCTGGCCCGCCTGCACCTTGCTCACGCCGAACTGGTCGTAGTAGTAGGAGGGCAGGAAGGTGGTCAGGCCGATGAAGCCGCCGAAGGTCACGCCGTAGATCAGGCTGAACACCCAGCCGTCCTTCTCGAACAGGCAGGCAATGTGCTCGCGGAAGCTCGAATGGGCGTTCACGTCCGGCGGCTCCTTGGCGAACACCACCATCACGACCATCGGAATGAGGATGGCGACCGCGGCCACGCCGTACACCGCCTGCCAGCCCAGCCAGTTCGCCAGCGGCGGCGCCACCAGCACCGACACCGCCGTGCCCACGTTGCCCGCGCCCACCAGGCCCATGGCCAGGCCCTTGTGCTGCGGCGGGAACCAGCCCGAGCCCAGCGACAGCGCGACGCCGAAGCTCGCGCCTGCAATGCCCAGCAGCACGCCCATGGCGAGCAGGTCGTTGAAGCTCTTGACGAAGAAGAAGCCGAACAGCATCGCCACCGCGATCAGCGCCATCTCGACCAGCGTGGCCTTCTTGCGGCCGATGTACTGCGAGAGGATGCCCAGCGGAAAGCGCATCAGCGCGCCGGCGATGATGGGCACCGACAGCATCAGGCCCTTCTGGGCGGGCGACAGATCGAAGGTCTCGCCGATGAAGGGCGCCATTGCGCCGTTGAGCACCCAGATGCAGCAGGAGAACGAGAAGTACAGGAAGGCCGCGAACAGTGTCGGGCTGTGGCCTGATTGCAAGAAATTCCTGAAGCTGGACATGGCGTTCAAAGATGCGAAAAGCCGCGGCGCGACCCTGGAGAGGTCGTGTCGACGGACGGGGTTGGGGGCGGAGTGCCGGCAGCGGACGCTGTCGGCGTGGGGGTGTGCACGGCGAGTGGATTGCCGGGCCGGCCGCAGGAACCTGCAGCCTCGTCACCAAAGCGGTGCTTCGTTACACCGCGCTCCGTTTCATGCAAGAGGCGTGCCCGCAAGTGTGCGCGGGTGTGGCCTATGCTCGCGGTGCGCTCCCACACCGCTTCCCCAAGATGTCCCTTCTCGTTGTCCTGCCCGATGAACCCGCCGGCCTCGTGCTGCCCGAGGCGCTTGCGCGGGCGCTGTCCGGCGCGGGTCTCGACGTGCTCGGCTGCGCGGATTGCGGCAGCTTCGCGCGGCAGGTCGAGGCGCTGGGGCCCCGGCAGGCCCTGATCTGCCTGCCTGCGCCCGCGCCCGCGCTGTTCGATGCCTTGCGCACGTGGGCCGGCCTGCCGCCGTGCGCGCTGAGCCTTGTCAGCGCGCCGTTGGGCGGCGCGCAGCATGAAGAACTGGTCGCGCTCGGCGTGCATGCGTGGTTGCAGGCCGATGCCGTCGATGCGGCATCGCTCGCCGCGTTGATCGCCCGCGCCCGGTCCCGCTGGCAGCGCGAGGCCGCCTTGCGCACCGAACTGGAGAGCCTGCGCACCCGCATGGACGAGCGCAAGTGGGTCGACCGGGCCAAGGGTCTGCTGATGTCCGCGCGCGGCATCGGCGAGGACGAGGCCTTCGGCCTGCTGCGCGGCGCCGCGATGCATGCCAACCTGCGTCTGGGCGAGGTTTCGCGATCGGTCATCGAGGCGGCGCAGTGGGCCGACGCGATCAACCGGGCCGGGCAGCTGCGCATGCTCTCGCAGCGGCTGGTGCGCGTGGCGGCGCAGTTGCTCGGCGGCATCGACGCGCAGCGGGCGCGGTTGCTGCGCACGCAGTCGGCCGAGCGGGTGCAGCAGAACCTCGATCATCTGGCCGCCCTCGGGCTCGGGGCGGCCGGCGCGCAGGCGTTGGGGGATGCGCAGGCCGCTTGGAGCGGGCTGGCCGCTGCCCTGGCCGCGCGGCCGTCGGCGGCGGGGCTGGCCGACATCGACCAGCGCGCGGAAGTATTGCTCCGCGCCGCCGAGGCCCTGACCGAGGCGCTCGAAACCTCGGGCGCGCGGCGCGCGCTGCGCATCGTCAACATCTGCGGGCGGCAGCGCATGCGGGCGCAGCGGCTGGCCAAGGACGCGCTGCTGGCCGCCGCGCTGAAAGAGAAGGCAGCGAACGCGCGGCTGGTGCCGACCATGGCCGAGTTCGAGGCCGCATTGCTCGAGCTGGAGCATGCGCCGCTGAGCACCGCCGAGATCCGCGCCGCGCTGGCCAGCGCGCGCGACGAATGGCTGCGGCTGGTCGGCGGCGTGCAGGCGCTCGACAGCGCCGACGGCCGCGCCACGCTGGTGCGTTCAAGCGACGCGCTGGTCGACACCTTCGAGCGCCTCACGGCCTCGTACGAGCACAGCCTCCAGGTCATCATGTCGTGACGCCGTTGGTGCTGGCGCTCGCGCAGCGTCAGGCCGCGGCCTTCTCCACGTGCGCCTGGCGCGTGTAGAGGAAGTCGATCACCGCCTTGCGGGCGTGCACGTAGACGGGGTCTTCCGCCAGCTCGACCCGGTTGCGCGGGCGCGGAATGCCCACCGAAAGCACGTCGCCGATGGTGGCGGCCGGGCCGTTGCTCAGCATCACGATGCGGTCGCTCAGCAGCACGGCCTCGTCCACGTCGTGCGTCACCATGACGACGGTGCTGTGCGTCTTCTGCACGATGGCGAGCAGCTCGTCCTGCAGCTTGGCGCGGGTGAGGGCGTCGAGCGCGCCGAAAGGCTCGTCCATCAGCAGCACCTTGGGCTCCATCGACAGCGCGCGCGCAATGCCCACGCGCTGCTTCATGCCGCCGGAGATCTCGCCGGGCCGCTTCTGCGCGGCGGGCGTGAGGCCGACCAGCGCCAGCGCGGCGTCGGTGCGCTGGCGCAACTGCGCCTTGCTTTCCGTGGCGGCGAACACCCGCTCGACCGCCAGGTACACGTTCTCGAAGCAGGTGAGCCAGGGCAGCAGCGAGTGGTTCTGGAACACCACCGCGCGCTCGGGGCCGGGCCCTTTGATTTCCTTGTTGGCGCACAGCAGCGCACCCTGAGTGGGCGTGGTGAGCCCGGCGATCAGGTTCAGCAGCGTCGACTTGCCGCAGCCCGAGTGCCCGATGAGCGTGATGAACTCGCCCTTGGCCACGTTCAGGTTCACGTCGCGCAGCGCGACGAAGCGGCCCTTGGGCGTCTTGAACGCCTGCTCGACGCCGTGGATCTCGATGTACTTGCTGTCGTCGATCATTGGAAACCTCCGCGCAGCAGCGCTGCGGTATTCGCCTTCGGAGCGGCCGTGCGGCTCATGACTTCACCTCTTCGAACGTGAATGCCGTTGCGAGCTTGATGAGCGCGAACTCCAGCACCAGGCCTACGATGCCGATCACGAAGATCGCGATGATGATGTTGGCGACGTTGAGGTTGTTCCACTCGTCCCACACCCAGAAGCCGATGCCGACGCCGCCCGTGAGCATCTCGGCGGCCACGATCACCAGCCACGCGGTGCCCACGGCCAGCCGCACGCCGGTCAGCATGTAGGGCAGCACGGCGGGGAACAGGATCTTGGTGAGGATCTTCCACTCGCTGAGGTTCAGCACCTTGGCCACGTTCATGTAGTCGCTGGGCACGCGCTGCACGCCCACGGCGGTGTTGATGACCATCGGCCAGATCGAGCAGATGAAGATGGTCCAGATCGCGGCCGGGTTGGCGCCCTTGAACACCAGCAGGCCGATGGGCAGCCAGGCCAGCGGCGACACGGGGCGCAGCAGGCTGATCAGCGGGTTGAACATGCGCGAGAGGAACTCGAAGCGGCCGATGGCAAAGCCCGCCGGAATGCCGACCAGCGCCGCCAGCCCGAAGCCCAGCGCCACGCGCTGCAGCGACGACAGCACGTTCCAGCCCACGCCCTGGTCGTTCGGCCCCTTGCTGTAGAACGGATCGCTGAACACCGTCACGGCCTGCTGCCAGGTGGCCGCGGGCGTGGGAAAGCCGGTGGTGCTTTTCATGGCCACCACTTCCCAGATCAGCAGCAGCAGGCCGAAGCCCGCCAGCGGCGGCAGCACGCGCATCCAGAATGCGCGCAGGTCGATGGGCGCGCGCACCCGGGTCTCGGGCGCCGGAGCGGGTGTCGGCTTTGGCGCTGCCGGCCTGGCGGCGACGGAAGGGGCCACCTGCGTCACCTGTGCGGTGGTCGCTTCGAGCGGCGAATGAAAGACTGCGCTGACCATGGTGTTCTCCTCAGGCATGAAGCTTGAACGACTCGGCGTACTTTTTCGGATCCTTGCCGTCCCAGACAGAGCCGTCGAACAGCTTGCTGGTGCGCATCGGGTCCTTGGGCACCGGCGTCTGCGTGGCGGCGGCGGCCTGCTTGTAGATGTCGATGCGGTTGATCTCGGTGGCCACCTTCAGGTAGTCGGGGTGTTCCTTCAGCAGGCCCCAGCGCTTGTGCTGCGTGAGGAACCACATGCCGTCCGACAGGTACGGGAAGTTCACGGCACCGGCGTTGTAGAACTTCATGTGGTTGGGGTCGTCCCAGCTCTTGCCCAGGCCGTTGGTGTAGCGGCCCAGGATGCGCTGGTTGATGGCGTCCACGCTGGTGTTGACGTAGCTCTTGTCGGCGATGGTCTCGGCCATCTTGTTCTTGTTCTGCAGGCCGGCGTCGATCCACTTGCTGGCTTCGAGGATGGCGGCCGTCACGGCGCGCGCGGTGTTCGGGTACTTCTTCGTGAACTCGGCGGTGCAGCCGAGCACCTTCTCGGGGTGGTCCTTCCAGATGTCCTGCGTGGTGATGGCCGTGATGCCGATGCCGTCCATGATGGCACGCTGGCCCCAGGGCTCGCCCACGCAGTAGCCGTCCATGTTGCCCACGCGCATGTTGGCCACCATCTGCGGCGGCGGCACGGTGATGTTCTTCACGTCCTTGAACGGATCGATGCCGGCCGATGCGAGCCAGTAGTAGAGCCACATGGCGTGCGTGCCGGTGGGGAAGGTCTGCGCGAAGGTGTATTCGCGCTTCTCGCTGGCGATGAGCTTGGCCAGCGAGGCGGCGTCGACCGCGCCCTTGTCGGAGAGCTTCTTCGACAGCGTGATGGCCTGGCCGTTGTTGTTCAGGGTCATGAGCACGGCCATGTCCTTCCTCGGGCCGCTCAGGCCCAGGTGCATGCCGTAGACCAGGCCGTAGAGCACGTGCGCCATGTCGATGTCGCCGTTGGAGAGCTTGTCGCGCACGCCGGCCCAGCTGGCTTCCTTGCTGGGCACGATCTTCACGCCGTACTTCTTGTCGATGCCCAGCACCGAGGCCATGACCACGCTGGCGCAGTCTGTCAGCGGGATGAAGCCGATCTTGACTTCTTCCTTCTCGGGCTTGTCGGAGCCTTGGGCCCAGACGGCCGCGCGCAGGGCGGGGTCGATGCCCACGGCGCCGATGGCGGCGGCTTGCAGGACGCGGCGTCGGCTGAGACGGGTTTTGAGCAGGTCGGTCATGTGGCGGGGCTCCGGTTGAAGGCAAACAAAAACAGCAAAGACAAAAACGAAAAGGCGTCCGCACCGCGCAGGGGCTGCTCGAAAACGAGCCCTTGCGGGATGGGGACGCCTTTGTCCGGTCGGTGGGTGGCACCCGCCGTTGGGTGCCGCCTGCCTGAAGACCCCTGGAGGTCTATGCGCTGGTTGCTTGCAAGCGGTGTGCCAGCCCTGCCGGGCGGTCTGCTGCTATCGGAAAAGTAGCTGGAACGTCTTGCGCTGCAAGGGCGAAGCGCCATCCGGACGGTGCACGGGCGGCAGGCACGGTTGTTGTGCGGCGCACCAAATTGAACGCCCTCAGCGGGGCGGCGGGGGCAGGTAGTCGGCCATCGCGAGCACCGACTCGGCCACTTCGACGAGCCGGCGGCCCTGGTTCATGGCGGTCTCGCGCAGCATCTTGTGCGCCTCCTGCTCGCTCATGCGCCGGTGCGCCATCAGCAGGCCCTTGGCGCGTTCCACGAGCTTGCGTTCATTGAGCGAGGCGCGCACGGTCTGCAGTTCGTCGCTCATGGCCTGCAGCCGCTGCGACTGCTCCTGCACCATGTCGAGCACCGAGCGCTCGAGGTGGCGGCCGAGTTGCGCGGGCGCGGCGGCCTGCGCGTCGGCGTCGTCGAAGAACAGCGCGGCGTCGGTCTCCGGCGCCAAGGTGTCGAGCACCTGCCGGTAGGCCTGGAGTTCGCTGCGGGCCCGGGCTGTCTTGTGGCTGCAGAGCGCGCGCAGGTCGGCTTCGAGCCGGTCTTCGACGGTGCGCATGGCGTCGATGCGGCGCGTGCAGCAGTCGAACCAGGCCTGGCCGAGTGCGGAGTCGGCGGGCGCGGAGGTGGCGCCCCTGCGGCGCATGCGCTCCAGCTCGGCCAGGGTGGCGTCGGACTGGCTCTCGCGCCAGAGGGCGAGCACCGCATCGCCGGAAAAGTCGACGAACACCTGGAAGCATCGTTCCTGCGATTCGATCAGGTGCTGCCACTGCAGGCGCCGGGTTTCGTCGCTGCGGCCCTGGGCCAGCGCGGCGGCGCCGAATGCGCGCTCCTGGCCGGCAAACTCCTTGCCCTGCATGAAGTTGAACATCGCCACCAGGAGGCGGGATATCTCGGGGTCGGTGGCGCCGTCGGCCGCCTCGAACACGACCGACAGCAGGCCGGCGATGAGCTTGACGAAGGCGGCGGTCGACTGCGACGGCTTGAGTTCGAGCGCATCGATGCGCCGGCGCAGGGCGGGCAGGGCGTCCAGCCCCGGCAGCACCCAGGCGATGCGGCTGAACAGCCGCGCGCCGTTGCCGGAGCCGACGCCGCGGTGATGCTCGGACTCGAGCTGGTCGAACCCGGCGCGCACTTCCTGCTCGAGCGCCAGGCATTCGGCGATCTGCGGGGCTCGCTGCTCGGCCAGGCGCACGCCGTGCGATGCAAGGAACACGTTCGACATGCCGCGCTCGCGCTGCAGCGCGTGCACCAGCCGCCCGATCACGCCGACCAGTTCGCTGGTGCGCGCGAGCTGGTCCAGCTCGTCGATTTCGCAGCGGCGGGCGGCGATCAGAAAACTCAGTCCGGACTTCATGGTGGGTGCGTTCGCCTGCGGGGGGGCTTGGGGGAGCACTGCAACATCCGTGCCTCTCGAGGGCCTCCCGCTCGCCTGCGCTTGCCCCTTCGCGGGCGACCGCGGCAGGCGCCACCTACACTCGGCGGCATGCTCTTGTTGGGAATCGAATCATCCTGCGATGAAACCGGCGTGGCGCTGGTGGAGTCGCACGGCAACGCGCTGCCGGTGTTGCGCTCGCATGCGCTGCACAGCCAGATCGCCATGCACCAGGCCTACGGGGGCGTGGTGCCCGAACTGGCCAGCCGCGACCACATCCGCCGCGTGCTGCCGCTGACCGAGTCGGTCATGGCCGAGGCCGGCCGCTCGCTCGGTGAAATCGACGTGGTGGCCTACACCCGCGGACCGGGCCTGGCGGGCGCGCTGCTCGTGGGCGCCGGCGTGGCCTGCGCGCTGGGCGTGGCGCTGGGCAAGCCGGTGCTGGGCGTGCATCACCTCGAAGGACACCTGCTGTCGCCGTTCCTGAGCGCCGATCCGCCGGAGTTTCCGTTCGTGGCGCTGCTGGTGTCCGGCGGCCATACGCAACTGATGCGGGTGGACGGCGTGGGGCGCTACGAGCTGCTGGGCGAGACCATCGACGACGCGGCCGGCGAGGCCTTCGACAAGAGCGCCAAGCTCATGGGCCTGCCTTACCCGGGCGGCCCGTGGCTCGCGAAGCTGGCCGAAGGCGGCAACCCGGCGGCGTTCAAGCTGCCGCGCCCGCTTCTGCACAGCGGTGATCTCGACTTTTCGTTCGCCGGCCTGAAGACGGCGGTGCTCACCCAGGCCAAGAAGCTCGGCGACCAGCTCGAGGCCGGCAAGGCCGACCTCGCGGCGTCCACGCAGGCGGCCATCGTCGAGGTGCTGCTGAAGAAGTCGCTCGCCGCGCTCGACCAGACCGGCCTGAAGCGGCTGGTGGTGGCGGGCGGCGTGGGGGCGAACAAGAACCTGCGCGAGCAACTCGATGCCGCATGCGCAAGGCGCAAGGTGCGGGTGCACTACCCCGAGCTGCACCTGTGCACCGACAACGGCGCCATGATCGCCATGGCCGCCGCGATGCGCCTGCAGTCGGGCCTGTCGCAGGCAACCGAGCGCTATGCCTTCGACGTCAGACCGCGATGGCCATTGGCATCGCTGACGACCGAGGCATCGATGCCGCAGGCTGCTGCATAGCAGGCTGCGGCTGGCGCGAGCGGCCGATGGCCGGCAGCGGCAGCACGTCCAGCACGTTGCGCCAGAGCTGGCGCCATTGCGGCCAGTCGTGGCCGCCTTCGGTGGTGAACACGCGGCCCGGCGGCAGTGCGTCGGCCAGCAGCTTGTGGTTGCTGGCAAAGCGGTCTTCGAGGCCGAACCCCAGGTAGAGCGGCGGCAGGTTCTTCGAAGGCTGCGCCGATAGGTATTGCTGGAAGAAGGGCCAGAGCTTGCGGTCGGGCTCTTCGTCGGGCTGCGGCCCGGTGGGTGCCTGCCATGCGCGCAGGCCGCCGGCCTTCTTGATCTCCGCGCCCAGCACCCGGCGCCCGAGGTAGGGCGCCAGCGCCACGATGCCGTCCACCGAGCCGGGCTTGGCCAGTTCGTGGATCAGCGCGCCGAAGCCGCCGATGGAAATGCCCACCAGCCAGATCGCCTTGTAGCCCTTGGCGCGCTGCGGCTCGATGACGTCCGCATGCAGGCGTTCGCTGAGCGTCTGGTCGTAGTAGTAGGAGACGTCGGCATCCACCAGCAGCGCATCGGCTGCGAGGTGGCGCTCCCTTACGGCGCTGATGAATCCTTCGCGCTCGAACTCGTCGGGCTTGAGGTAGGCGCCTGGCAGGAACACCAGGAGCGTGTCGGATTGTTCGGTGGGGTTTGCAGGTTGAAGGTGAGTTTTCATGGTGCCAGGAGGGGCACCCGATCCGCACCGTCATGATTTTCGATGCGTTTACAAGACGCCCACGAAGAAGAAAGTACTAAGAAAACGTCACATGATGTGACGTTATGCACGCCTATTGTGAATAGGGAGCATGTTCAAAGTCAAAAGCAACCCTTGGCTGACACTTTCTTCTTGTGGGCATCGCCCTTACTAGTTGATTTGCAAACTCGTCGCCTGGCTCACCGGCACCAGTTTTCCGAGCTTCAGCGTGAGCACGCCGTTCTCGAGCTTGGCTTCGCTGGTGGCCACGTCGATGTCCTGCGGCAGCTCGTAGGCGGCCTTGAACTGGCGCTTGGCTTCGGCCTTGCTGTCGATGCGCAGCACAGCGCCTTCGATGCTGATGGCGAGGTCTTCACGCGAGAAGCCGGGCACGTCGAGCGAGAGGGTCCAGCTCTTGTCGTCCTGTTCGACGAGCGGCGAACGGCGGGCACCCGCGAAGGCCTCGCTGGCGAAGCGTTCGAAGGCGCGGTCATAGGCGCGCGGAGCGAAACGGGCGGTGCGGAGGGTAGGTGCGAAAAACATGTGAAGAACTCCTGAATGAACACAATGGGGACAAGGAATGTGTGTCCCTTACACTGCGCGGCCGTTCAATCGTGTGAGTGCCGCTTGACACCTCATCTAGGCGCAGTGGCAAGCGTTTCAAGACAATGAATCCCCCCTTTAATTTGCGTCGCGAGACCTTGAAATTCGCGGCGCTGGCGCTATGCGCGAGGCCCTTCGCGGCGCTCGCCCAGGCTTCGCCCGCACCCATCCGCCTCGCGCTGATAGAGAGCATGAGCGGCCCTTTCGCCAACACCGGCGAGGCCGTGTTCCGCAACCTGCTGTGGGCCGTGGAGCGCGTGAACGCGCGCGGCGGCATCAGGCTGCCTGGCGGCGCGCGCATGCTGCAGCTCGACCGCTACGACAGCAAGGGGCAGAACGAAGAAGCGCTCTCCGCGTTGCGCGCAGCAATGGACGACGGCGCGCGCATCGTGCTGCAGGGCAACTCGTCGGCCACGGCCGCAGCGCTGGTCGATGCCATCGACAAGAACAACGAGCGCGACCCGTCGCGCCGCGTGATCTTCCTGAACTACGCGGCTGTCGATCCGGTGCTCACCAACGAGCGTTGCAGCTTCTGGCACTTCCGCTTCGACGCCCATGCCGACATGCGCGTGGCGGCGCTGATGGACGTGGTGAAGGACGACGCCGCGCTCAAGCGCGCCTACCTCATCGGCCAGGACTACAGCTTCGGCCAGTCGGTGCTGCGCGAAGCGCGCCGGCAGCTCGGCGCGCAGCGGCCCGACGTGGAGATCGTTGGTGACGAACTGCACCCGATGGGCAAGGTGAAAGACTTCGCGCCGTACGCGACGAAGATCATTGCGAGCGGCGCGCAGGCCGTGGTCACGGGCAACTGGGGCAACGACCTCACGCTGCTGGTGAAGGCGGCGCGCGAGGCCGGGTTCAACGGCACCTTCTATACCTTCTACGGCAATGCGCTGGGCGCGCCCGCGGCCATCGGCGACGCGGGCATCGGCCGCGTGGTCGCGGTGGCCGACTGGCTGCCCAACGTGCAGACGGCGCAGTCCGCGGAGTTCTATCGTGCCTTCCGCGCGCGCTTTCCGAAACCGGCCGAAGACTATGTGCACATGCGCCTGGCGCTGATGATCGAAGCGCTTGTGCAGGCCGTCGAACGCGCGGGCAGCGTGGACGCGGTGCCGGTCGCACGCGCGCTGGAGCAGGCCGACGTGAGCCTCCATGGCCAGCGCGGGCGCATGCGTGCCGCGGACCACCAGTTCCAGCAGCAGCTGGTGGTTGGCGTGATGGACCGGCAGGGCAGGCCGGGCGTGCAGTTCGACGTCGAGGGTTCGGGCTACGGCTTCCGCGTGGTCAAGACCATTCCCGCCGAACGCGCGGAGCTGCCGACCTCGTGCAAGATGAAGAGACCTTGATCGATTGATGACAGAGAACAGGACCCGAAGACATGCGTGAAGCCATCCACAACCTCGAAGCGTCGAAGATCCGCGAAGTCGCCAATGCCGGCATGGGGCGCGACGACGTGCTGGCCTTCTGGTTCGGCGAGAGCGACGAAGTCACGCCCGAGGTGATCCGCCAGTCGGCCATCGAGTCGCTGCAGCGCGGCGAAACCTTCTATGCCCACAACCTCGGCCTGCCCGAGCTGCGCGAGGCCATCGCGCGCTATACCAGCGGGCTGCATCCGGCGGTCGATGCCTCGCGCATCGCAGTCACGTCGGGCGGGGTGAGCGCGCTGATGCTCGCGGTGCAGGCGCTGGTGGATGCGGGCGACGAGGTGGTCGCCGTGACGCCCGTTTGGCCCAACCTGACGGCGCAGCCCGCGATCATGGGCGCGAACGTGCGCACGCTGCCGCTGGTGCCGGTGGACGGGCAATGGACGCTCGACCTGCCCGCGCTTCGCGCCGCGGTCACTGCCAGGACGAAGCTGCTGATCGTCAACGCACCCAACAACCCCACGGGCTGGACCATGACGCGCGACGAGCAGCAGGCCGTGCTGGACCATTGCCGCCAGACCGGCACCTGGATCCTGGCCGACGAGGTGTACGAGCGGCTGTACTACGAGCCGACGCCCAACGGCTGCGCGCCCAGCTTCCTCGACATCTCCGAGCCCGACGACCGCCTGGTCGTGACGCACAGCTTCTCGAAGAGCTTCCTCATGACGGGCTGGCGCCTCGGCTGGCTGGTGCTGCCGCCGTCGATGGTGGAGGGCATCGGCAAGCTGATCGAGTTCAACACCTCGTGCGCCAGCGTGTTCACGCAGCGCGCGGCCATCACCGCCATCGAGCACACGGGCGAGATCACGCCGCGCGTGGTGGCCCACCTGAAGTCGTGCCGAGACACGCTGGTGCCGCTGCTGGCGGCGGTGCCGGGGGTCCAGGTGGCGCCGGCCAAGGGGGGCATGTATGCCTTCTTCCGGCTCGAAGGCTTCGGCGATTCGCTCGAAGTGGCCAAGCGGCTGGTGTCCGAGGCGGGCCTGGGGCTCGCGCCGGGCAACGCTTTCGCGCCGGAAGCCCAGGGCTGGCTGCGCTGGTGCTTTGCCTCCAAGGACCCGCAGCGGCTGGTGAAGGGCGTGGAGCGCCTGCGCGACTGGCTGGCGCAGCAGCGGCCCGGCAAGGGCTGAACCCGGGCTGCCTTGCCTCGATGGAGGGTTTCCAGGGGGCATGAAAGCCCGGCGAAAGTCGCCGGGCTATAATCCCGAGGCTTTGCATGCCGCAAGGCGCACGGTGGGTGCAGTTCCAGCGCACACCGCAAGTCAAACATCCCGGAACAAGGAAATCAACATGATCGCAGCCTCCATCAAGGCCGAAGTCGTCAAGGACAACGCCCGCGCCGCCAACGACACTGGCAGCCCCGAAGTGCAAGTCGCACTGCTGACCGCCCGCATCAACGAGCTCACCCCCCACTTCAAGACGCATGCCAAGGACCACCACGGTCGCCGCGGCCTGCTGCGCATGGTGAGCCGCCGCCGCAAGCTCCTGGACTACCTCAAGTCCAAGGATGCCGACCGTTACACCGCGCTGATCGCCAAGCTGGGTCTGCGCAAGTAAACCAAATCGCATGAAAAAACGCCTGGGTTAGTCCGCTAGCTCAGGCGTTTTTTACTTCGCGATCCACTTTCGGAGTGCCCAAACAGAGCGAAGCTGTGTCATTCCAATGAAGTTCGCCCCGAGCTTCGCTGGAATGGCATCGTGTTCTGAGAAGCCTCCGCCCCTTGCGGATCCTGTGTGATCCGCTACTAAAACAGGAGCAAACATGAGCCTCTTCAACAAAGTCACCAAGTCGTTCCAATGGGGCGACAAGACCGTCGTCATGGAAACGGGTGAAATCGCCCGCCAGGCCAGCGGCGCCGTGCTCGTCGACATCGACGGCACCGTCATCCTCGCGACCGTGGTCGCTTCCAAGTCGGCCAAGCCCGGCCAGGACTTCTTCCCGCTGACCGTCGACTACATCGAGAAGACCTACGCCGCCGGCAAGATCCCCGGCAGCTTCTTCAAGCGCGAAGCCAAGCCCAGCGAACATGAAACGCTGACCAGCCGCCTGATCGACCGCCCGATCCGCCCGCTGTTCCCCGAAGGCTTCCTGAACGAAGTGCATGTGGTCATCCACACGATCTCGCTCAACCCCGAAGTCGATGCCGACATCGCCGCCATGATCGGCGTGAGCGCCGCGCTGTCGATCTCCGGCGTGCCGTTCAACGGCCCGATCGGTGCGGCCCGCGTTGGCTACATCAACGGCCAGTACGTGCTGAATCCGGGCCAGACCGCCCGCAAGGATTCGCAGATGGACCTCGTCGTCGCCGGCACGCAAGCTGCCGTGCTGATGGTCGAGTCCGAAGCCCTGCAGCTCAGCGAAGAAATCATGCTGGGCGGTGTGGTGTTCGGCCACGAGCAGGCCAACGTCGCCATCAACGCGATCCATGAACTCGTGCGCGACGCCGGCAAGCCGGTGTGGGACTGGAAGGCCCCCGCCGAAGACGAAGCCTTCGTCGCCAAGGTCAAGGGCCTGGCCGAAGAAAAGCTGCGCGCCGTCTATCAGATCCGCAGCAAGCAGGCCCGTACGCAAGCCCTGCGCGAAGCCAACGCCAGCGTGCTCGAGGCACTGAAGGCCGAAGGCACCGAATTCGACTCCGGCAAGGTCAGCGACCTGCTGTTCGCCATCGAGTCGAAGATCGTGCGCAGCCAGATCCTGTCGGGCGAGCCCCGCATCGACGGCCGCGACACGCGCACCGTGCGCCCCATCGAGATCCGCAACTCGGTGCTGCCCCGCACCCACGGCTCGGCCCTGTTCACGCGCGGCGAAACCCAGGCGCTGGTCATCACCACGCTCGGCACCGAACGCGACGCGCAGCGCATCGACGCGCTGGCCGGCGAATACGAAGACCGCTTCCTGTTCCACTACAACATGCCTCCCTTCGCCACCGGTGAAGTGGGCCGTATGGGCTCGACCAAGCGCCGCGAAATCGGCCACGGCCGCCTGGCCAAGCGCGCGCTCGTCGCCGTGTTGCCGAACAAGGAAGAGTTTCCCTACACGGTGCGTGTGGTGTCGGAAATCACCGAGTCGAACGGCTCGTCGTCGATGGCATCGGTGTGCGGCGGCTGCCTCTCGATGATGGACGCCGGCGTGCCCATGAAGGCGCACGTGGCCGGCATCGCCATGGGCCTGATCAAGGAAGACAACCGCTTCGCGGTGCTGACCGACATCCTGGGCGACGAAGATCACCTGGGCGACATGGACTTCAAGGTTGCCGGTACCACCAACGGCATCACCGCGCTGCAGATGGACATCAAGATCCAGGGCATCACCAAGGAAATCATGCAGGTCGCCCTGGCACAGGCCAAGGAAGCGCGCATGCACATCCTGGGCAAGATGCAGGAAGCCATGGGCGAGGCCAAGGCCGAAGTCTCCAGCTTCGCACCGCGCCTGACCACGCTGAAGATCAACCCCGAGAAGATCCGCGACGTGATCGGCAAGGGCGGTTCGGTCATCCGTGGCCTGCAGGAAGAAACCGGCACGACGATCAACATCGACGAAGACGGCACCATCACCATCGCCTCGACCGATCCGGAAAAGGCAGAACTGGCCAAGAAGCGCATCGAGCAGATCACGGCGGAAGTCGAAATCGGCAAGGTCTACGAAGGCCCGGTCACCAAGATCCTGGACTTCGGCGCGCTCATCAACCTGCTGCCCGGCAAGGACGGCCTGCTGCACATCAGCCAGATCGCGCACGAACGCGTCGAGAAGGTGACCGACTACCTGAGCGAAGGCCAGATCGTGAAGGTCAAGGTTCTCGAGACCGACGAAAAGGGCCGCGTCAAGCTGTCCATGAAGGCCCTGACCGAGCGTCCGGCCGGCATGGAATTCAGCGAGCGCCCGCCGCGTGAAGACCGTGGCGATCGCGGTGACCGTGGTGACCGTGGTGGTGAGCGCCGCGAGCGTTCGGACCGTGGTGATCGCGGCGACCGTGGCGACCGCGGTGGTGATCGTGGCGAGCGCGCACCGCGCTTCAACGACCAGCAGCAGCAACCGCGCAACGAGCAGCCGCAGGCTGCGGCCGGCGAGCAGCAACAGCAAGCCCCGCGCGAGCCTCAGGAGTAAGAAGGGCGCAACGGCGGTCCAGTGCCGCCGTTGCCATCTTTTGAACAGCAAGCTTCGCCCCATCTGCGGGCGCAGGAGGCCGAAAGACCATGAAAGCCATTGAAATCACTTCGTTCGGTGCCCCCGAGGTGCTGCGCGTGGCGGAGCGCCCCGATCCGGTAGCCGGCGCTGGCGAACTGCTGATCCGCGTTGCGGCGAGTGGTGTCAATCGCCCCGACGTGCTGCAGCGGATGGGCAACTATCCGGTGCCGCCGGGCGCATCCGACCTGCCGGGCCTCGAAGTGGCCGGCGAGATCGTGTCGGGCGACGCCGCGGCTTTGGCTGAAGCCGGCTTCAAGGTCGGCGACCGTGTCTGCGCGCTGATTGCGGGCGGCGGTTACGCGCAGCTGTGCGTGGCCCCTGTCGCGCAATGCCTGCCGGTGCCCAAGGGCTGGAGCGATGTCGAGGCGGCTTCGCTGCCGGAGACCTTCTTCACCGTCTGGAGCAACGTGTTCGAGCGTGGCCGCCTGCAGAAGGGCGAGACGCTGCTGATCCAGGGCGGCTCGAGCGGCATCGGCGTGACGGCGATCCAGATCGCCAAGGCCCTCGGTGCGACCGTGATCGTCACGGCCGGCAGCGACGACAAGTGCGAAGCCTGCAGGAAGCTGGGCGCGGACCATGCCATCAACTACCGCACGAGCGATTTCGTCGAAGAGGCGAAGAAGCTCACGGGCGGGAAGGGCGTGGACGTGGTGCTCGACATGGTCGCCGGCGACTACGTGGCGCGCGAGATCGAGTGCCTGGCCGAGGACGGCCGGCTCGTGATCATCGCGGTGCAGGGCGGCGTGAAGAGCCAGATCAACGCGGGCCTCGTGCTGCGCAGGCGCCTCACGATCACCGGCTCGACGCTGCGTCCGCGGCCGGTGGCATTCAAGGGTGCCATTGCCAAGGCGCTGCGCGAAAAGGTCTGGCCGCTGCTCGAGAGCGGCGCGATCAAGCCCGTGATCCACAGCACTTTTGCAGCAGCGGGTGAACCGAGCGGCGCCGCCCAGGCTCACACGCTGATGGAATCGAACCAGCACATCGGCAAGATCGTGCTGACATGGTGACGAGAAGAACGCGATGACGACCAAGAAGAAACTGATCGCCGGCAACTGGAAGATGAATGGCGGCCTGGCTGCCAACGAGGCGCTGGTGAAGGCGCTGCAGCAAGGCCTGGCTGCGAGCCCGGCCGCGTGCGACGTGGCGCTGTGCGCGCCTGCGCCGTACTTCGCGCAGCTGCAATCGCTGCTGGCGGGTTCGCCTGCTCTGGCGCTGGGCGCGCAGGACATTTCGGCGCATGCGCAAGGTGCGTTCACGGGCGAGCAATCGGCGGCGATGCTGAAGGATTTCGGCGTGCGCTACGCAATCGTCGGCCACTCGGAGCGTCGCCAGTATCACGGCGAGACCGACGAGGCCGTGGCTGCGAAAACCGCCGCCGCACTGGCCAACGGCATCACGCCGATCGTCTGCGTCGGTGAGACGCTGGCACAGCGCGAAGCGGGGCAGACCGAGGAAGTCGTCAAGCGTCAGCTGGCGGCGGTCATTCATGTGAACGGCCATTGCATCAGCGAGATCGTCGTGGCCTATGAACCTGTCTGGGCCATCGGCACGGGCAAGACGGCCACGCCTGAACAGGCGCAGGCGGTGCATGCCGTGCTGCGCGCGCAGCTGCATCACGCGGCGAGCGAGCACGCTGCGGCCATCAAGATCCTCTACGGCGGCAGCATGAACGCGGCGAATGCCGCCGAGCTGCTGGCACAGGCCGACATCGACGGCGGCCTCATCGGCGGCGCGTCGCTCAAGGCGCCAGACTTTTTGCAGATCATCTCTGCCGCTGCTCGCTGAACGCGGTCAACGGCGGCAATCAATTAGGAGTAAGAACGAATGAATGTGGTCCTCAACCTTCTGGTCGGCGTGCAGATGCTGGCAGCCCTCGTCATGATCGGCCTGATCCTGATCCAGCACGGCAAGGGCGCCGACATGGGTGCCGCTTTCGGCAGCGGCAGCGCCGGCAGCCTGTTCGGTGCCAGCGGCAGTGCGAACTTCCTGTCTCGCACCACGGCGGTGCTTGCTGCCGTGTTCTTCGCATGCACGCTGCTGCTGGCCTATTTCAGCCATTCGCGTCCTGCCGGCGGTGGCAGTCTGCTCGAGCGCGCCGCTGTCGGAGCGCCTGCCGCACCCGCTGCGCCTGCTGCTCCCGCGGCCGGCGAAATCCCTGGTGCAACGGCTCCTGCAGCCCCTGCGTCGGCTCCCGCCGCGCCCGCTCCGGCGCCGGGCCAGATTCCCAGCAAGTAATCAACTCGTTTTCATGAGCTGTCAGTGAAAAACGGCTCGTTTTCAGGGTAAACTCTAAATCTGTTCGGAAAGCCAACTACCTGTTTCAGGTACCTCATGCCATCCGAACAGTAAAAACCGCGGTCGTGGTGAAATTGGTAGACACGCTATCTTGAGGGGGTAGTGGCGAAAGCTGTGCGAGTTCGAGTCTCGCCGACCGCACCAAATCTCATCGGCAGAAAGCCTCATCCAGAGGCTCTTCTTGCCGGTGGCAAGCGGTGAAAAACTCTCGATGAATCTCGACTCCTACCTCCCCGTCCTTTTGTTCATTCTGGTCGGAGTCGGCGTAGGCGTCGCCCCTCAGGTCATCGGATACATTCTCGGCCCCAATCGGCCCGACGCCGCAAAGAACGCTCCCTACGAGTGTGGCTTTGAAGCCTTCGAGGATGCGCGCATGAAGTTCGACGTGCGCTATTACCTCGTCGCGATTCTCTTCATCCTGTTCGATCTCGAAATTGCCTTTCTCTTTCCGTGGGCCATTGCGCTCAAGGAGATCGGTGCTGTCGGCTTCTGGGCCATGATGATCTTTCTCGCCATCCTCGTCGTGGGCTTCGCCTATGAGTGGAAAAAAGGCGCGCTCGACTGGGAATGACAAGGAAGCTACACAATGGCCATTGAAGGCGTTCTCAAAGAAGGTTTCGTCACCACGACCTACGACTCGGTCGTGAACTGGGCGAAGACCGGATCTCTCTGGCCGATGACGTTCGGCCTCGCATGCTGTGCCGTGGAAATGATGCACGCGGGTGCTGCCCGCTACGACATCGACCGCTTCGGCATGCTGTTCCGTCCCAGCCCGCGCCAGTCCGACCTGATGATCGTGGCTGGCACGCTGTGCAACAAGATGGCTCCGGCATTGCGCAAGGTCTATGACCAGATGCCCGAGCCGCGCTGGGTGTTGTCGATGGGCTCGTGCGCCAATGGCGGCGGCTACTACCACTACAGTTATTCCGTGGTGCGCGGCTGCGATCGCATCGTGCCGGTCGACGTCTACGTGCCGGGTTGCCCGCCCACCGCCGAAGCGCTGCTCTACGGCGTGATCCAGCTGCAGCAGAAGATTCGCCGCACCAACACCATTGCCCGCGCCTGAGAGATTGCCGACGATGACTGACTTTGCAATTTCGCCGGAGGTGCTGCGCGCCACCATCGCCGAGACGCTCGGCGACAAGGCCAAGGCCGTGACGATCGCACTCGGCGAAGTGACCGTCGTGGTCGACTCCACCGACTACATCGATGCCGCGCTGCTGCTGCGCGACGCGCCCGGCTGCCGGTTCGAGCAACTGATCGACCTTTGCGGCGTGGACTACTCCGACTACCGCGAAGGTGAGTGGCAGGGCGAACGCTATGGCGTCGTCACGCACCTGCTTTCCGTGAGCCTCAACCAGCGCGTGCGCCTCAAGGTGTTCGCGCCTAACGAAGACCTGCCCGTGGTCGATTCGCTGCAGCCCGTCTGGAATGCCGCGACCTGGTTCGAGCGCGAGGCGTTCGACCTCTACGGCATCGTGTTCGAAGGGCACGACGACCTGCGCCGCATCCTGACCGACTACGGCTTCATCGGCCACCCGTTCCGCAAGGACTTCCCGGTGTCGGGTCACGTCGAAATGCGTTACGACGAGGAACAGAAGCGCGTCGTCTACCAGCCGGTATCGATCGAGCCGCGAGAAATCACCCCGCGCGTGATCCGCGAAGACAACTACGGCGGCGGTTTGCACTGACTGATATGGCCGAAATCAAGAACTACACACTCAACTTCGGTCCCCAGCATCCGGCGGCACACGGCGTGCTGCGCCTGGTGCTCGAGCTGGACGGCGAAGTCATCCAGCGCGCCGACCCCCACATCGGCCTGCTGCATCGCGCGACCGAAAAGCTCGCCGAATCGCGCACCTTCATCCAGTCGCTGCCGTACATGGACCGTCTCGACTACGTGTCGATGATGAGCAACGAGCACGCCTACTGCCTGGCCATCGAGCGGATGATGGGCCTCGAGGTGCCGGAGCGCGCGCAGTACATCCGCGTGATGTTCGCCGAGATCACCCGTCTGCTGAACCACCTGCTGTGGCTCGGCGCGCACGGCCTGGACTGCGGTGCGATGAACATGCTCATCTACTGCTTCCGCGAGCGTGAAGACCTGTTCGACATGTACGAAGCCGTGTCCGGCGCGCGCATGCACGCGGCGTACTTCCGTCCGGGCGGCGTCTATCGCGACCTGCCGGATGCGATGCCGCAGTACAAGGTCAGCAAGATCAAGAACGCGAAGGCCATCGAGAAGCTCAACGAGAACCGCCAGGGCTCGCTGCTCGACTTCGTGGACGACTTCTGCAAGCGCTTCCCGAAGATGGTCGACGAGTACGAGACGCTGCTCACCGACAACCGCATCTGGAAGCAGCGCACCGTGGGCATCGGCGTCGTCACGCCGGAGCGCGCGCTGAACCTGGGCTTCACCGGCCCCATGCTGCGCGGCTCGGGCATCGAGTGGGACCTGCGCAAGAAGCAGCCCTACGACGTCTACGACCGCATGCAGTTCGATGTGCCCGTCGGCAAGACCGGCGACTGCTACGACCGCTACCTGGTTCGCGTGGAAGAAATGCGCCAGGCCAACCGGATCATCCAGCAGTGCTCGGCCTGGCTTCGCGCCAACCCCGGTCCTGTCATCACCGACAACCACAAGGTCGCCGCGCCCGCGCGCGAATCGATGAAGGCGAACATGGAGGAGCTGATCCACCATTTCAAGCTCTTCACCGAAGGCTTCCACGTGCCCGAAGGCGAGGCGTATGCCGCCGTCGAGCACCCGAAGGGCGAGTTCGGCATCTATCTCGTGAGCGACGGCGCCAACAAGCCGTACCGCCTGAAGATCCGCGCCCCTGGTTTCCCGCACCTCGCCGCCCTCGACGAAATGTCGCGCGGTCACATGATCGCCGACGCTGTCGCGGTGATCGGCACGATGGACATCGTGTTCGGCGAGATCGACAGGTGAGAAAGAGCGAATGACTTCCTCGACCCACCATGACACGGCGCCTCTGGCGCCTTCTTCCCCTCTGCGGCCGGCGATTCTCGAGCGCTTTGCGCGCGAGGTGGCCAAGTACCCCGAAGCAGGCAAGCAATCCGCGGTGATGGCCTGCCTGGCCATCGTCCAGCAGGACGAGGGCTTCGTCAGCCTGCAGCGCGAGCGCGAGATTGCCGAGTACCTCGGCATGGCGCCCATCGCCGTGCACGAAGTGACGACCTTCTACAACATGTACAACCAGCACCCGGTTGGCAAGTTCAAGCTCAACGTGTGCACCAACCTGCCTTGCCAGCTGCGTGACGGCGTCACCGCCCTCGTGCACCTCGAGAAGAAGCTCGGCATAAAGATGGGCGAGACCACGGCCGACGGCCTGTTCACGCTGCAGCAGAGCGAATGCCTCGGCGCGTGCGCCGATTCGCCCGTGATGCTGGTCAACGACCGCACCATGTGCAGCTTCATGAGCAACGAAAAGCTCGACCAGCTCATCGACGGCCTGCGCAGTGCCGCACCGGCCGCCAAAGGGGAGGCTTCGTGATGTCGCCCGAACAAGTTCTACAGCAGTTCCAGGCAACGGGCGTCCAGACCTGTTTCCATGACCGCCACATCGAGCCGCAGATCTATGCGGGCCTCGACGGCACCAACTGGCGTCTGGCCGACTACGAGGCGCGCGGCGGCTACCAGGCCCTGCGCAAGATCCTCACCGAGGGCCTCACGCCCGACCAGGTGATCGCCGAAGTCAAGGCGTCGGGCCTGCGCGGCCGCGGCGGCGCTGGTTTCCCGACCGGCCTGAAGTGGAGCTTCATGCCCCGGCAGTTCCCGGGCCAGAAGTACCTCGTCTGCAATTCCGACGAAGGCGAGCCGGGCACGTGCAAGGACCGCGACATCCTGCAGTTCAACCCGCACATCGTGATCGAAGGCATGGCCATCGCCGCGTATGCCATGGGCATCAGCGTGGGCTACAACTACATCCACGGCGAGATCTTCCAGACCTACGACCGCTTCGAGGAAGCCCTCGAGGAAGCGCGCGCCGCCGGCTACCTGGGCGACAAGATCATGGGCAGCACGTACAACTTCCAGTTGCACGCCGCCCACGGTTTCGGCGCCTACATCTGCGGCGAAGAAACCGCGCTGCTCGAATCGCTCGAAGGCAAGAAGGGCCAGCCGCGCTTCAAGCCGCCGTTCCCGGCCAGCTTCGGCCTGTACGGCAAGCCGACGACCATCAACAACACCGAGACCTTCGCGGCGGTGCCCTGGATCATCCGCAACGGCGGTCCGGCCTACCTCGAGTGCGGCAAGCCGAACAACGGCGGCACCAAGATCTACTCGGTGAGCGGCGACGTCGAGTTGCCCGGCAACTACGAAGTGCCCATGGGCACGCCGTTCTCCAAGCTGCTCGAACTGGCCGGCGGCGTGCGCAAGGGCCGCACGCTGAAGGCCGTGATCCCCGGCGGGTCGTCGGCGCCGGTGCTGCCGGCCGACATCATGATGGCCTGCACCATGGACTACGACTCCATCGCCAAGGCCGGCTCCATGCTGGGTTCGGGCGCGGTGATCGTCATGGACGACAGCCGCTCGATGGTCGAGTCGCTCAAGCGCCTCTCGTACTTCTACATGCACGAGTCCTGCGGCCAGTGCACGCCGTGCCGTGAAGGCACGGGCTGGCTCTACCGCGTGGTGGACCGCATCCACAACGGCCAGGGCAAGCCCAGCGACATGCAACTGCTGGACTCCGTCGCCGGCGACATCATGGGCCGCACCATCTGCGCGCTCGGCGATGCTGCGGCCATGCCTGTGCGCGCAATGATCAAGCATTTCCGTCACGAGTTCGAAGCCCTGATTCCGGGCCACGTTCCGACGGCGCCCGTCAAGGCCTGAGCGCGAGAAGAAACATACTCATGATCGAAATCGAACTCGACGGCAAGAAGGTCGAAGTGACCGAAGGCAGCATGGTGATGCATGCGGCCGACAAGGCGGGCACGTACATCCCGCACTTCTGCTATCACAAGAAACTCAGCATCGCGGCCAACTGCCGCATGTGCCTCGTCGACGTGGAAAAAGCGCCCAAGCCGATGCCGGCCTGCGCCACGCCCGTCACGCAAGGCATGATCGTTCGCACCAAGAGCGAGAAGGCCATCAAGGCGCAGCAGTCGGTCATGGAGTTCCTCCTGATCAACCATCCGCTGGATTGCCCCATCTGCGACCAGGGCGGCGAATGCCAGCTGCAGGACCTGGCCGTGGGCTACGGCGGTTCTTCCTCGCGCTACGAGGAAGAAAAGCGCGTCGTGTTCCACAAGGACGTCGGCCCGCTGATCAGCATGGAAGAAATGAGCCGCTGCATCCATTGCACGCGCTGCGTCCGCTTCGGCCAGGAAGTGGCCGGCGTGATGGAGCTCGGCATGTCGCACCGCGGCGAGCACTCCGAAATCGAGACCTTCGTCGGCGACTCGGTCGACTCCGAGCTGTCGGGCAACATGATCGACATCTGCCCGGTCGGCGCGCTCACGAGCAAGCCGTTCCGCTACAGCGCCCGCACCTGGGAACTGTCGCGCCGCAAGTCGGTGAGCCCGCACGATTCCACCGGCGCCAACCTGATCGTCCAGGTCAAGAACAACCGCGTGATGCGCGTGGTGCCGCTCGAGAACGAAGACGTCAACGAATGCTGGATCGCCGACCGCGACCGTTTCTCGTACGAAGCGCTCAACGGCACCGAGCGCCTGACGCAGCCCATGCTGAAGCAGGGCGGCCAATGGCAGCAGGTCGACTGGCAGACGGCGCTCGAGTACGTCGCCAACGGCCTCAAGCAGATCAAGGCCGACCACGGTGCGCAGAGCATCGGCACGCTGGTCAGCCCGCACAGCACGCTCGAGGAGCTGCAGCTCGCCACCATGCTCACGCGTGAGCTCGGCAGCGACAACATCGACTACCGCCTGCGCAACGCCGAATTCACGGCGTTCGAAGGCGTGCGCTGGCTCGGCACTTCGATCGCCTCGCTCACGCAGGTGCAGCGCGCGCTGGTCGTCGGCTCGAACCTGCGCAAGGAACATCCGCTGTTCGCGCAGCGCATCCGCCAGGCCGTGCGCAAGGGCGCCGCGCTGTCGGTGATCACCTCGGCCAGCCTCATGGCCGACCGCAACGCCTGGGCCATTGACGTGGCGCAGTCGAGCATCGTCGAAGCCGACCAGTGGGTCGAGGCGCTGGCCGCAGTGGCCGCCGCCATCGGCGAGACCAATGGCGCAGCCGCGCCGCTGGCCCCGAAGAACGCACCGGACGACGCCGCCAAGGCCATCGCGGCCTCGCTGCTCAGCGGTGAACGCAAGGCCGTGCTTCTCGGCAACGCCGCCGCCCACCACGCCCAGGCCAGCAGCCTGCTGGCGCTGGCGAACTGGATCGGCGCGCAAACCGGCGCCACCGTCGGCTACCTGACCGAAGCCGCCAACACCGTGGGCGCGCAGCTCGTCGGCGCGTTCCCGAAGAACGGCGGCCTCGATGCCGGCCGCATGCTCGCCGCCGGCTCCGGCCTGAAGGCCGTGCTGCTGCTGAACACCGAGCCGGTGTTCGACTCGGCTGCAGGCAAGGCCGCGGCCGATGTCATCGGCAATGCGCAGATGGTCGTCACGCTGAGCCCCTTCAAGGCCAACCTCGAGTTCAGCGACGTGCTGCTCCCGATCGCTCCGTTCACCGAAACCCCTGGCACCTTCGTCAATGCCGAAGGCCGCATGCAAGGTTTCCATGCCGTCGTGAAGCCGCAAGGCGAAACGCGCCCGGCGTGGAAGGTGCTGCGCGTGCTGGCCAACCTGCTGGGCCTGCAGGGCTTCGCGTTCGAATCGACCGCCGAAGTGCTGGCCACGGTGGGTGACAAGGGCGCCGTTCCCGCGAACGCACTGAGCAACGCGACCTCCGCCAATGCAGTCGCTTCCAGCGGCGTGGTTGCCGCGCCCGTGGTGGCGAGCATCTACCAGCTCGACTCGATCGTGCGCCGCGCACCGTCGCTGCAACTGACCGCCGACGCACGCAACGCATCGGCTGGTTCGAACGTGGCCGCTCGTGCCGAGGAGGCACTGGCATGATCGTCGACACCATTCATGGCTTCGGCCAGGGCTTGGTTGCCGCAGGCTGGTGGACCGGCGTGGTCTGGCCCGTGGTCTGGACGCTGATCAAGATCATCGTGGTCGTGATCCCGCTGATGCTGGCCGTGGCGTACCTCACGCTGTGGGAACGCAAGGCCATCGGCTTCACGCAGATCCGTATCGGCCCGAACCGCATCGGACCGCTGGGCCTGCTCCAGCCGATCGCCGACGCGCTCAAGCTGATGACCAAGGAAATCATTCTTCCGACGGTCGCCAACAAGGGCCTGTTCCTGCTGGGCCCGATCATGACCATCATGCCGGCGCTCGCCGCATGGGCCGTGATTCCCTTCGGCCCCGACGTGGCGCTGGCCAACATCAATGCCGGCCTGCTGTTCGTGATGGCCATCACCTCGCTCGAGGTGTATGGCGTGATCATCGCCGGCTGGGCCTCGAACTCGAAGTACGCCTTCCTGGGCGCGCTGCGCGCCTCGGCACAGATGGTGAGCTACGAAATCGCGATGGGCTTCTGCTTCGTCGTGGTGCTGATGGTCACCGGCAGCCTGAACATGAGCGAGATCGTGAACGTCCAGGGCAAGGGCATGTTCGCCAACATGGGCGTCGGCTTCCTGTCGTGGAACTGGCTGCCGCTGCTGCCGATCTTCGTCGTCTACTTCATTTCGGGCCTGGCCGAAACCAACCGCCACCCGTTCGACGTGGTGGAAGGCGAGTCGGAAATCGTGGCCGGCCACATGATCGAGTACTCGGGCATGAGCTTCGCGATGTTCTTCCTGGCCGAGTACGCCAACATGTGGCTCGTCTCGATCCTGACCGTGGTGCTGTTCCTCGGCGGATGGCTGCCCCCGTTCGAGTTCCTGAGCTTCATTCCGGGCTGGATCTGGCTGGGCGCGAAGACTTTCTGCGTGGTCACCATGTTCCTGTGGGTTCGCTCGACGTTCCCGCGCTTCCGCTATGACCAGATCATGCGTCTGGGCTGGAAGATCTTCATTCCCGTCACCCTCGTGTGGCTGGTCGTGGTCGGTGGCTGGATGCAGACGCCGTTCAACATCTGGAAATAACAGGAAGCGCCAACAATCATGTCTGCTGCGCACACCGCAACACCGTCCGCGCCGTTCTCGCTCAAGGACTTCCTGGGCAGCTTCATGCTGTTCGAGCTGTTCAAGGGCCTGGCCATCACCGGCAAGTACGCCTTCGCCCGCAAGATCACCGTGCAGTTCCCCGAAGAGAAGACGCCGCTGTCGCCGCGCTTCCGTGGCCTGCACGCACTGCGCCGCTACGAAAACGGCGAAGAGCGCTGCATTGCCTGCAAGCTCTGCGAAGCCGTCTGCCCGGCGCTGGCCATCACCATCGAATCCGATGTGCGCGACGACGGCTCGCGCCGCACCACGCGCTACGACATCGACCTGACCAAGTGCATCTTCTGCGGCTTCTGCGAAGAAAGCTGCCCGGTCGACTCGATCGTCGAGACGCACATCTTCGAATACCACGGCGAGAAGCGCGGCGACCTGTACTTCACCAAGGACATGCTGCTGGCCGTTGGCGATCGCTACGAAAAAGAAATTGCAGCGAACAAGGCGGCCGACGCCAAGTACCGCTGATCCGACCAGCCCGAACCCCGTACCAATTCGAATTCCAATGGACGTCAAGACCGGTCTGTTCTATCTGTTTGCCGCGGTGCTGCTGTTCGCAGCGTTCCGCGTCATCACTTCCCGCAACCCCGTGTACGCCGCGTTGTACCTGGTGCTGGCTTTCTTCCAGGCATCGGCCATCTGGCTGCTGCTGCGCGCCGAGTTCCTCGCGATCTCGCTGGTGCTGGTGTATGTCGGCGCCGTGATGGTGCTGTTCCTGTTCGTCGTGATGATGCTGGACATCAACGTCGACAGCCTGCGAGAGGGCTTCTGGAAGCACTTTCCGCTGGCGGCGGGCGTAGGCGCGCTCATCGCGCTCGAAATGGCCGCCGTGCTGATGGGCGGCTTCCGCCTCGGCGAGGCGCGCGTCACCAGCGGTGCCATGGCCCCCGACAGTTCGAACACGCTCGAACTCGGCAAGCTGCTGTATTCGCAATACCTGTATCCGCTCGAAATTGCCGCTGTCATCCTGCTCGTGGCCATCGTGGCCGCCATTGCCCTGACGTTGCGCACTCGCAAGGACAGCAAGTACACCAACCCGGCCGACCAGGTTCGCGTGAAGGCGCGTGACCGCGTGCGCATCGTGCAGATGCCCGCGACGCGCGCCGCCGAACCGGTGGCTGAAGCAGCAACTGCGGACGCGGCAAAGGAAAACAAGGCATGACGCTCACGCTCGGACACTTTCTTTCGCTCGGCGCGATGCTCTTCGCGCTCTCCGTGATCGGCATCTTCCTGAACCGCAAGAACCTGATCGTTCTGCTGATGGCCATCGAGCTGATGCTGCTGGCGGTCAACATGAACTTCGTGGCGTTCTCCCACTTCCTGGGCGACATGCACGGACAGATCTTCGTGTTCTTCATCCTGACGGTGGCCGCGGCCGAGTCGGCCATCGGGCTGGCGCTGCTGGTTCTGCTGTTCCGCAACAAGTCGAACATCAACGTGGACGAACTCAACTCGCTCAAGGGTTGACAGCAACATGAGCGCAACCCTTTCCGCATCCACCTTGCTGGCCGTGCCCCTGGCACCCCTGGTCGGCGCAGCCATCGCCGGCCTGTTCGGCACCAAGTTCGGCGGCAATCACATCGGCCGCAAGGTCACGCACTCGCTCACCATCCTGGGCGTGCTGGTCGCCTTCATCATCTCGGCCATGACGCTCAAGAGCGTGATCGTCGACGGTGCCCGCTTCAACGCCACCCTCTACGAGTGGATGGTCGTGGGCGGCCTGAAGATGGAAGTCGGCTTCATGGTCGACGGCCTCACCGCCATGATGATGTGCGTCGTGACCTTCGTGTCGCTGATGGTCCACATCTACACCATCGGCTACATGGAAGAAGACGACGGCTACAACCGCTTCTTCGCGTACATCTCGCTGTTCACCTTCTCGATGCTGATGCTCGTCATGAGCAACAACATGCTGCAGCTGTTCTTCGGCTGGGAGGCAGTGGGCCTGGTGTCGTACCTGCTGATCGGTTTCTGGTTCAACAAGCCGACCGCGATCTTCGCGAACATGAAGGCCTTCCTGGTCAACCGCGTGGGCGACTTCGGCTTCATCCTGGGCATCGGCCTGATCGCCGCCTACGCCGGCACGCTGAACTACACCGAAGCCTTCGCCAAGGCAGGCACGCTGGCCGGCATCACGTTCCCGGGCACCGAGTGGATGCTCATCACCGTGATCTGCATCTGCCTGTTCATCGGCGCGATGGGCAAGAGCGCGCAGTTCCCGCTGCACGTGTGGCTGCCCGACTCGATGGAAGGCCCGACGCCCATCTCGGCGCTGATCCACGCGGCAACCATGGTGACCGCCGGCATCTTCATGGTGGCGCGCATGTCGCCGCTGTTCGAGCTGAGCGACACGGCACTGAGCTTCATCCTCGTGATCGGCGCCATCACCGCGCTGTTCATGGGCTTCCTGGGCATCATCCAGAACGACATCAAGCGCGTGGTCGCGTACTCGACGCTGTCGCAGCTCGGCTACATGACGGTGGCGCTGGGTGCCTCGGCCTATTCGGTCGCGGTGTTCCACCTGATGACGCACGCGTTCTTCAAGGCGCTGCTGTTCCTGGGTGCCGGCTCGGTGATCATCGGCATGCACCACAACCAGGACATCCGCTGGATGGGCGGCGTGCGCAAGTACATGCCCATCACCTGGATCACCTCGCTGCTGGGTTCGCTCGCGCTGATCGGCACGCCGTTCTTCGCCGGCTTCTACTCCAAGGACAGCATCATCGAAGCGGTGCACGAAAGCCACCTGTGGGGCGCGAACTTCGCGTACTACGCGGTGCTGGCCGGCGTGTTCATCACGGCGTTCTATTCGTTCCGCATGTACTTCCTAGTCTTCCATGGCAAGGAACGCTACGACCAGAACCCCGACGCGCACCATGACGACCACGCGCACGACGACCACGGCCATGGCCACCACGACCACAAGCCGCACGAGTCGCCCTGGGTCGTCTGGCTGCCGCTGGTGCTGCTGGCCATCCCGTCGGTGGTGATCGGCTTCATGACGATCGAGCCGATGCTGTTCGGCGAGTTCTTCAAGAACGCGATCTTCGTGGACGGTGCCAAGCACCATGCCATGAAGGAGCTGGAAGAAGGCTTCCACGGCCCGGTGGCCATGGCCATCCACGGCCTGACGACGGCGCCGTTCTGGCTGGCGCTGGCCGGCGTGGTCCTGTCCTGGTACATGTACATGATCAACCCGGCGCTGCCGGCCGCCATCAAGCGTGCCTTCGGCCCGATCTACCGCCTGCTCGAGAACAAGTACTACATGGACTGGTTCAACGAGAACGTCATCGCCCGCGCCACCCGTGCCCTCGGCACCGGCCTGTGGAAGGGCGGCGACCAGGCGCTGATCGACGGCGCGGTCGTGAACGGCTCGTGGAAAGTGATCGGCCGGATTTCGGGTGTGGTGCGCTGGATGCAGTCGGGCTACATCTATCACTACGCCTTCGCGATGCTGCTCGGCATCTTCGTCCTGATGACGTACTTCGTCTGGTTCAAACGCTGAGCCTAAGCGCTGGAGAAAAAGAAAAATGGGTTTGTTGAGCCTTGCCATCTGGGTGCCGATCGCATTCGGCGCCGTGCTGCTGGCGTTTGGCCGTGACGAGCACGCCAGGGGCGTCCGTTGGGTCGCGCTCGTCGGTGCCATCGTGAGCTTCCTGGTCACGGTGCCGCTGTTCACGCGCTTCCAGAATGGAACCGCCGCCATGCAGTTCGTCGAGAAGACGAGCTGGATCTCGCGCTTCAACGTCAACTACCACCTCGGGGTCGACGGCTTGTCGCTCTGGCTGGTGCTGCTGACGTCGTTCATCACGGTCATCGTCGTCATTTCCGCCTGGGAAGTGATCACCGAACGCGTGAACCAGTACATGGGCGCGTTCCTGATCCTGTCGGGCTTCATGATCGGCGTGTTCGCCGCGCTCGACGGCGTGCTGTTCTACGTGTTCTTCGAAGCCACGCTGATCCCGATGTACCTGATCATCGGTATCTGGGGCGGCCCGAACAAGATCTACGCGGCGTTCAAGTTCTTCCTGTACACCTTGCTCGGCTCGCTGCTGATGCTGGTGGCGCTGATCTTCCTGTACAACAAGTCGGGCGGCAGCTTCGACATCCTGGCCTGGCACAAGCTGCCGCTGGGTTCGACCGCGCAGACCTTCCTGTTCTTTGCCTTCTTCGCGGCCTTCGCCGTGAAGGTGCCGATGTGGCCGGTGCACACCTGGCTGCCCGACGTGCACGTCGAGGCGCCCACCGGCGGCTCCGCCGTGCTGGCCGCAATCATGCTGAAGCTGGGTGCCTACGGTTTCCTGCGCTTCTCGATGCCGATCGCTCCCGACGCCTCGCACGAATGGGCCTGGCTCATGATCGCGCTGTCGCTGATCGCGGTGATCTACGTGGGCCTGGTCGCGCTGGTGCAGCAGGACATGAAGAAGCTGGTGGCTTATTCGTCGGTCGCCCACATGGGCTTCGTGACGCTGGGCTTCTTCATCTTCAACGAGCTGGGCGTGTCCGGCGGCATCGTGCAGATGATTGCGCACGGCTTCGTGTCGGGCGCCATGTTCCTGGGCATCGGCGTGCTGTACGACCGCGTGCACTCGCGCCAGATCGCCGACTACGGCGGCGTGGTCAACACCATGCCCAAGTTCGCCGCGTTCGCGCTGCTGTTCGCCATGGCCAATTGCGGCCTGCCGGGCACCGCCGGTTTCGTGGGCGAGTGGATGGTGATCCTGGGTGCCGTCAAGGCCAACTTCTGGATCGGCCTTGGCGCCGCCACCGCACTGATCTTCGGCGCGGCCTACACCCTCTGGATGTACAAGCGCGTGTACCTCGGCCCGGTCGGCAACGACCACGTCAAGGAACTCAAGGACATCAATGCCCGCGAATTCCTGATGCTGGCCCTGCTGGCAATTGCCGTGCTGTGGATGGGTCTGTATCCGAAGCCCTTCACTGATGCAATGGATGCCTCGGTGACCGAGCTCCTGCGCCACGTGGCAGTTTCGAAGCTGCCCTCCTGATGCCACGCTGAAGAAGAGAACGAGATGATTGACAAAATCAGCTGGGTCACGATCTACCCTGAAATCGTGTTGCTGGTCATGACCTGCATCATTGCACTGGTCGACCTGTCGGACACGAGCCCGCGCCGTACCCGCACCTATGTGCTGACGCTGCTCACGCTGGCCGTGGTCGCCGTGCTGTCGGGCCTCCAGGCCCACGACGGCAAGACCGCCTACGGTTTCGGCGGCATGGTCGTCAGCGACCCGATGGGCAACTGGCTCAAGTGCTTCGCCACCGTCGCCTTGATGGTCACGCTGGTCTACGGCCGTCCCTATGCGGGCGACCGCGAGATGCTGCGCGGCGGCGAGCTCTTCACCATCAGCATGTTCGCGCTGCTGGGCATGTTCGTGATGATCTCGGGCAGCAACTTCCTGCTGATCTACCTGGGCCTCGAACTGCTCACGCTGTCGAGCTATGCGCTGGTGGCGCTGCGCCGCGACAACGCGGTGGCCAGCGAAGCCGCCATGAAGTACTTCGTGCTCGGCGCGATGGCCAGCGGTTTCCTGCTGTATGGCCTGTCGATGATGTACGGCGCGACCGGCTCGCTCGACGTCAACGAAGTATTCAAGACCATCGCGAGCGGCAAGGTGAACCACCAGGTGCTGGTGTTCGGCCTGGTGTTCATCGTGGCCGGCCTGGCATTCAAGGTGGGCGCTGCGCCGTTCCACATGTGGGTGCCCGACGTCTACCAGGGCGCACCGACCGCGATCACGCTGCTGATCGGCGCCGCGCCTGAACTGGCTGCCTTCGCCATCATCATCCGCCTGCTGGTCGACGCGCTGCAGCCGCTGGCCATCGACTGGCAGCAGATGCTGGCCGTGCTCGCCATCGCTTCGCTGCTGGTCGGCAACCTGGCCGCCATCGCGCAGAGCAACCTGAAGCGCATGCTGGCGTATTCGACGATCTCGCAGATGGGCTTCATGCTCCTCGGCCTGGTCGCCGGCTCGGACCAGCAGGGCACCTACAACGCCCAGTACGCCTACAGCGCCTCGATGTTCTACATCGTGACCTACGTGCTGACCACGCTGGCGAGCTTCGGCATCATCCTGCTGCTGGCACGCGAAGGCTTCGAGAGCGAAGAGATCACCGATCTCGCCGGCCTCAACCAGCGCAGCCCGCTGTACGCAGGCGTGATGGCCATCGCGATGTTCTCGCTGGCAGGCTTGCCGCCGCTGGTCGGGTTCTACGCCAAGCTGGCGGTGCTGCAGGCGCTGATCGCCTCGGGCCACGCCATCTACATCGGGCTGGCGGTGTTCGCGGTGATGATGTCGCTGATCGGCGCGTTCTACTACCTGCGCGTGGTCAAGGTCATGTACTTCGACGCACCGGTCACGGCCACCACCGTGTCGGCACCGCGCGACGTGCGCACCGTGCTCACCATCAACGGCGCGCTGATCCTGATCCTGGGCATCGTGCCCGGCGGACTGATGACGCTCTGCTACGACGCGATCGTGGCCACGCTGGCCCACTGACGCGGCCGACCTCGGGTGTCGCAAACCGCGTCTGTCTGGGTCGTGTTGCTGGTGGCCCTCGTGGCCGCCAACCTGCCGTTCTTCAACGACCGCCTGTTCGGCGTCGTGCCGCTGCCGACGAATGCCAAGTCGCTCGCGGTGCGGCTCGCCGAGCTGGTGGTCTTGTACTTTCTGGCTGGTGGCATCGGGCTGCTGTTCGAGCGCAGGGCAGGGCAGATCGCGGCGCAGGGCTGGGAGTTCTATGCGGTGACGGGCTCGCTGTTCATCGTGCTCGCCTTTCCGGGGTTCACCTGGCGCTACCTGATGAAACACAGGCATTGAGGACGACATGACGACTGCATCTTCCAACTCCGATTCGCACCTGAGGGAAGAGCTCACGAAGAGCGAAGACCTCTTCAAGGGCAACTTCCTCAAGGCCAAGCGCGACACCATCCGCCTGCCCGACGGCAATACCGCCACGCGCGAGTACGTGGTGCACCCCGGCGCGGTGGTGGTGATTCCGATGCTGGACGACGGCCGGGTGGTGCTCGAGCGCCAGTTCCGCTACCCCGTCGGCCAGGTGATGGTCGAGTTCCCGGCCGGCAAGCTCGATGCGGGCGAAGACCCCTTCGTCTGCGGCAAGCGCGAACTGCTCGAGGAAACGGGCTACACCGCGCGCGAATGGGCGCATGCGGGCGCCATGCACCTGGCGGTGGCGTACTCGACGGAAATCATCCACATCTATTTCGCGCGCGGCCTTTCGCTCGGCGAACGCCAGCTCGACCACGGCGAGTTCCTCGACGTGTTCACGGCCACGCCCGAAGATCTGGCCGGCTGGTGCCGCGACGGCACCGTCACCGATGCCAAGACGCTGACCTGCACCCTGTGGCTGCAGAACGTCATTTCGGGCGCATGGGCACTGGACTGGACGGCCCTGGGCTCCCAAGGCGGCGCGGGATAATCCGCGCATGAAGGTTCTCGATCTCCGCTGCGCACACGGCCATGGCTTCGAAGGCTGGTTCGCGTCCAACGAAGCCTTCGACAGCCAACTGGCGAGCGGGCTGGTCGAATGCCCGGTCTGCGGCGACACCGCCATCGTCAAGCTGCTGAGCGCGCCGCGCCTGAACCTGGGCAATGCCAAGGCGCCGGAAGCCGCGGCGCCCGCGGCTGTCGGCCCGAACGCCCCCGCCGACCTCTCGCCCGAAGCCCGCTGGATGCGCGCCGTGCGCGAGGTGTTGGCCAAGACCGAAGACGTCGGCGAGCGCTTTGCCGACGAGGCCCGCAAGATGCACTACGGCGAAACCCGCGAGCGCGGCATCCGCGGGCAGGCGACGCCCGAGCAGACCGAAGCGCTGCTCGACGAGGGCATCCCGGTGATGGCGCTGCCGATTCCCGCCGCGCTGAAGGAAACGCTGCAGTAGCAGCAAGCAGCCTGCTCAGGCCGTGAACTGCAGCGCCGCGAGGCGCGCATACACGCCGCCTTGTGCCACCAGCGTGGCGTGCGTTCCCTGTTCGACGATGCCGCCGTGGTCCAGCACGATGATGCGGTCGGCCTTCTGCACCGTTGCCAGCCTGTGCGCGATCACCAGCGTCGTGCGGCCTTCCATGGCCGACTCGAGCGCGGCTTGCACCATGCGCTCGCTCTCCGCGTCGAGCGCGCTCGTGGCTTCGTCGAGCAGCAGCAGCGGCGGATTCTTGAGCATGGCCCGCGCGATCGCGATGCGCTGACGCTGCCCGCCCGACAGGCGCACGCCGCGCTCGCCGAGGAAAGTGTCGTAGCCCTCGGGCAGCGCCTGCAGGAAGTCGTGGGCGAAGGCGGCGCGGGCGGCCGCGTGCACTTCTTCGGCGGTGGCCTCGGGGCGGCCATAGCGGATATTCTCGAAAGCGCTGGCCGAGAAGATCACCGCATCCTGCGGAACCAGGCCGATGCGGGTGCGCAGGTCGGGCAGGGCGAGCGAAGTCAGCGGCGCGCCGTCGAGCACCAGCCGGCCGGATTGCGGGTCGTAATAGCGCAGCAGCAGCTGGAACACCGTGCTCTTGCCGGCGCCGCTCGAGCCGACCAGCGCCACTGTTTCGCCCGGCGCGATGTCGAGGCTGAAGTCGCGCAGCGCCGGCGTGCCCGGCCGCGAGGGGTAATGGAAGGTCACCGCGTCGAAGCGGATGGCGCTGCCGGCGGCAGGCACCGGCGTGACCGCCGGGTTGGCCGGGGAGACGATGGCGGCGGGCGCGTGCAGCAGCTCCATCAGGCGCTCGGTGGCGCCGGCTGCGCGCAGCAGGTCGCCGTAGACCTCGCCGAGCACCGCGGTGGCGCTGGCAAGAATGGCGACGTACACGACCGTCTGGCCCAGGTGGCCGGCCGTGATGTCGCCGCGCAGCACCGCCTGCGTGCCCTGGTACAGGCCCCAGAGCAGCGCTGCCGAGGTGGCGATGATGATGAACGCCACCAGCACGGAGCGCGCCTTGGTGCGGCGCACCGCGGTGCGGAAGGCGTTTTCGGTCGAGCCGTTGAAGCGCGAGGCTTCGCGGTCCTCGGCCGTGTAGCTCTGCACCACAGGAATCGCGTTCAGCACCTCGGCGGCGATGGCGCTCGAATCGGCCACGCGGTCCTGGCTGGCGCGCGACAGCTTGCGCACGCGGCGGCCGAACCACATGCTCGGCAGCACCACCAGAACCAGGATGCCCAGCACCTGCACCATCACATAGGGATTGGTCCAGACCAGCACCGCCAGCGCGCCCACGCCCATGACCGCGTTGCGCAAGCCCATGCTGAGCGAGGAGCCGACGACCGTCTGGACCAGCGTGGTGTCCGCCGTGAGGCGCGACAGCACCTCGCCGGTCTGCGTGGTCTCGAAGAACGCCGGGCTCTGCTTCAGCACGTGCCCGTAGACCGCGTTGCGGATGTCCGCGGTGACGCGCTCGCCCAGCCAGCTCACCGTGTAGAAGCGCGCGGCGGAGAAAAGACCCAGCGCCACGGCCACGGCGAAGAGGGCGCCGAAGTGGTCGCGCAGCGCCATCGTCTGCGCGCCCTTGTCGGGGTTGACGAAGCCTCCGTCAATCAGACTACGCAAGGCGATAGGGAAAGCCAGCGTAGTGACCGCCGCCATCACCAGAAACACCCCCGCCAGGACGATCTGGACCCGGTAGGGGCGAAGAAAAGGGCTCAGGCCCGACAGCGACCGGGGCGAGCCCTTGGCCATGGAAGACGGAGGGGTAGAAGCCATGGGGCGATTCTACCGAACCCTTGCCCCTACAAAGGCGGCCTTGACAATAATTGCCTCGGCAGCTAATATTTTGGGCATGAGCGATGCAAACACCCCAGAAGCCGCGCCGGCCTCCGCCGACGCAGAGCGTCGCCCGCCTGTTTTCTACCGAGCGGAGACGTACTTGACCGAAGACAGCATCGGCTATTTGATGCGCCGCATCGTGACGGCAGTAGGGCAGGCAGTGGAAACCCGCATGTGCGAGCCCGGCGGGCCGACCTATCCGCAATGGGTGCCGCTGTACAAGTTGCACGTCGGCGCCGCCACCACCGTGGCCGAACTGGCCCGCGCCTGCGAGCTCGACACCGGCGCCATGACGCGCCTGCTCGACCGCCTCGAAGCCAAGGGCCTCTGCCGCCGCGTGAGGTCGCTGGAAGACCGCCGCGTCGTCAACATCGAACTCACCGACGAAGGCCGTGCCGCCGCCAAGGAAGTGCCGTACGTGCTCAGCCGCGTGCAGAACGAACATCTCGCAGGTTTCACAACCGAGGAATGGGAGCAGCTCAAGGGTTACCTGCGCCGCATCCTCGACAACGCACAGGCTCTCGCAGCCCGTGGAGATAAAAATGACTGATTCCCTCGCCGTGCGCGCGTTGCGTCGCACTCCCGTCGTGGCTGCCGCACTGCTGGTGGTCGCATTGGCAGGCTGCGCCGACATGGCCGGCATCGGCTCGCAGGCCAGGTTGCGCGACGCGTCGTCGCTGGGCATCGCCCCCGACAGCGCCGCGGTGCCGGTTTCCCGCCTCGACAGCCAGTGGTGGCTCGCCTTCGGCGATCCGCAGCTCAACACGCTCATCGACCAGGCCGTGGCCGGCAACCCCAACCTGCAGGTCGCGCAGGCCCGCCTCGCACGTGCGCAGGCTTCCGCCGACATCGCTGGCGCCGCCCTCAAGCCCAAGGTCAACGGCGAGCTCGACCTGAACCGCCAGAAGTTCAACAGCAACTACATCTACCCGGCACCGCTGGGCGGCTCGATCCAGAACATCGGCCTGCTGCAGCTCGGTGCGAGCTGGGAGCTCGACTTCTTCGGCAAGAACCGCAGCGCGCTCGACACCGCCATCGGCGCTGCCAACGCCGCCGCCGCCGATGCCGACGCGGCCCGCGTGCTGCTCGCGAGCAACGTGGCGCGTAGCTACTTCCAGTGGGCCCGCCTGAACGACCAGCTCACCGTGGCCAGGCGCACCCTGGCGCAACGCGACGAAACGCTCCGGCTCGTGCGCGACCGCGTCTCCGCCGGCCTCGACACCAGCCTCGAACTGCGCCAGAGCGAAGGCGGCCTGCCCGAAGCCCGCCAGCAGATCGAATCGCTCAACGAGCAGATCGCGCTGCAGCAGCATGCGCTCGACGCGCTCGTGGCCCAGCCCAACGTGTCGCAATCGCTCAAGCCGCCGTTGCTGGGCGAGGTCAAGCCCATTGCGCTGCAGGCGAACATTCCGGCCGACCTGCTGGGCCGCCGCGCCGACATCGCCGCCGCTCGGTGGCGCGTGGAGGCCGCCACCAGCGACGTGGCCAATGCCAAGACGCTGTTCTATCCCAACGTCAACCTGACGGCGTTTGCCGGCTTCCAGGCGCTGGGCTTCGGCAAGCTGCTGAAGTCGGGCAGCGAGCAGTGGGGCGTGGGCCCCGCCATCAGCCTGCCGATCTTCGAAGGCGGAAAGCTGCGCGCCAACCTGCGCGGCAAGTCGGCCGACCTCGACGTGGCCATCGAAAGCTACAACGCCGCCGTGATCGACGCGGTGCGCGACGCCGCCGACCAGGTGACGAGCGCGCAGTCGATCGCACGCCAGCAGGCCGAACAGCGCGCCGCGCAGACCGCGGCCGAAGGCGCCTACGACATCGCCGTGCAGCGCTACCGCGCGGGCCTCGGCAACTACCTCAACGTGCTGACTGCGGAAACCTCCGTGCTGCAGCAACGCCGCCTGGCGGTCGACCTCGCCGCGCGCGCGCTCGACACGCAGGTGGCGCTGGCCCGCGCGCTGGGTGGCGGCTGGCAGCCGCCCTCCACAACCACGGCTGCAGCCCCGGCCGCGCAGAACTGAACAGACCTGATTCATTCGTCTTCGGAAAGAACTTCATCATGAGCGATAACAACACTCCGACGCCCGCTGCAGCCGCAGCTCCCGCCGCTGCGGAGGCGCCCGTCAGCAACGGCAAGCGCCGCCGCGCACTCACCGCGCTTGCCGCGGTGGTCATCGTCGCCGGCGGCGGCTGGGGCCTCTACGAATGGCTGGTCGCCAGCCACTACGAGGACACCGACAACGCCTACGTGTCGGGCAACGTGATCCAGATCACCCCGCAGATCGGCGGCACCGTCATGGCCATCAACGCCGACGACACCGACTTCGTGAAGGCCGGCCAGCCGCTGGTGCAGCTCGACCCGGCCGACGCCAAGGTGGCGCTCGAGCAGGCCGAGGCCGCGCTCGCGCAGGCCGTGCGCCAGGTACGCACGCTGTACGCCAACAACGGCTCGCTGGCCGCGCAGGTCACGCTGCGCCAGTCCGACATCGTGAAGGCGCAGAGCGACGTCGCCAAGGCGCAGGACGACCTGCAGCGCCGCCGCGCGCTGTCGGGCAACGGCGCCGTGTCGAAGGAAGAACTCAACCACGCCGAGACGCAGCTTGACACCGCCAGGAGCCAGCTCGCAGCGGCGCAGGCCGGCGTGGTCGCCGCCAAGGAAGCGCTGGTCAGCAACCAGTCGCTGACCGAAGGCACCAGCGTGGCCCAGCACCCCAGCGTGCTGGCCGCCGCCGCCAAGGTGCGCGAGGCCTACCTCGCCACGCAGCGCGTGGCCATGCCCGCGCCGGTTGACGGCTACGTCGCCAAGCGCACCGTGCAGCTCGGCCAGCGCGTGGCCGCAGGCACGCCGATGATGTCGATCGTGCCGCTCAACCAGCTGTGGGTCGACGCCAACTTCAAGGAAGTGCAGCTTCGCAACATCCGCATCGACCAGCCCGTGAAGCTCACCGCCGACGTCTACGGCAAGAAGGTCGAGTACACCGGCAAGGTGGCCGGCCTGGGCGTGGGCACCGGCAGCGCCTTTGCGCTGCTGCCCGCGCAGAACGCCACCGGCAACTGGATCAAGGTGGTGCAGCGCGTGCCCGTTCGCATCGCGCTCGACCCGGAACAGCTGAAGGCCAACCCGCTGCGCATCGGCCTGTCGATGGACGCCGAGATCGACATCTCGTCCAAGAGCGGCAAGATGCTGGCCGACGCGCCGCGCCCTGCCGCGCTGGTGCAGACGCAGGTCTACAGCCAGCTCGACCGCGGCGCCGACGCCGAAGTGGACCGCATCGTCTCGGCCAACCTCGGCCGCGGCGCGCCCGCCACGGCCGCGTCACCGGCCAAGGCCGCGCCCGCCGGTGCATCGGTGGCCGTGCAAGGCCAGCCGGGCTGATCGCCCGCGCGGTCTTCTTCAGGTAATCAGCTCAGTTCGCGCGACCCGCAATGGCCACCGCTGCTCCTGCTTACATTGCGCATCCGCCGCTCGAGGGCGCAGCCCGCGTCTGGGGCACGGTCGCGCTGTCTGCGGCAACTTTCATGAACGTGCTCGATTCGTCGATCGCGAACGTGTCGTTGCCTGCCATCTCGGGCGACCTGGGCGTGAGCACCACGCAAGGCACCTGGGTCATCACCAGCTTCGCGGTGGCCAACGCCATCGCGGTGCCGCTCACCGGCTTCATGACGCAGCGCTTCGGACAGGTGCGCCTGTTCATGGCGAGCGTGATCCTGTTCATGGTCGCCTCGCTGCTGTGCGGCCTGGCGCCCAACATGACGACGCTGATCGCGTTCCGCGCGCTGCAGGGCTTCGTCGCGGGGCCGATGATCCCGCTGTCGCAGACGCTGCTGCTGTCGAGCTATCCGCGCGCCAAGGCGGGCCTGGCGATGGCCATGTGGTCGATGACCACGCTGGTCGCGCCGGTGATGGGGCCGCTGCTGGGCGGCTGGATCACCGACAACATCTCGTGGCCGTGGATTTTCTACATCAACATTCCTGTGGGCATCGTCGCGGCGGCCATCACCTGGGCGCTGTACCGCAAGCGCGAGAGCAGCACGCACAGGGTGCCGATCGACGCCATCGGCCTCGCGCTGCTGGTGCTGTGGGTGGGCTCGCTGCAGCTGATGCTCGACAAGGGCAAGGAGCTCGACTGGTTCCACTCGGCGCAGATCGTGACGCTGGCGGTGGTGGCCGTGGTCGGTTTCGCGTTCTTCCTGGTCTGGGAGCTGACCGACAAGCACCCGGTGGTCGACCTGTCGCTGTTCAAGCGCCGCAACTTCTGGTCTGGCGCCGTGGCAACGGCCGTGGCCTACGGCCTGTTCTTCGGCAACGTGGTGCTGCTGCCTCTGTGGCTGCAGCAGTGGATGGGCTACACCGCCACGCAGGCGGGGATGATCATGGCGCCCGTGGGGCTGCTGGCGATCTTCTTCTCGCCGGTGGTGGGCCTCACGGTGGCCAAGATCGACCCTCGGCGGTACGCGACCTTCTCGTTCCTGGTGTTCGCGCTGGTGCTGTGGATGCGGTCGAACTTCAACACGCAGGCCGACTTCGTCACCATCATCATCCCGACGGTGATCCAGGGCATCGCGATGGCCTTCTTCTTCATCCCGCTGGTGACCATCACGCTGTCGGGCCTCACGCCGGACCGCATCCCGGCCGCGTCGGGGTTGTCCAACTTCCTGCGGATCACGGCGGGCGCGATGGGCACGTCGATCACCACCACGCTGTGGGAAAACCGCGCGGCGCTGCATCACTCGCAGCTGTCCGAGGCGGTTAACCAGGGCAACAACGCGGCGACCAATGCGATGTCGGGCCTGGCGAGCAGCGGCTTCAGCACCGAGCAGGTGCTGGGCCAGCTGAACCGCATCGTCGACCAGCAGTCGTTCATGCTGGCCACGAACGACATCTTCTATGCGTCGGCGATCCTGTTCCTGCTGCTGATCCCGCTGGTGTGGCTTGCAAGGCCGCAGAAGGGCGGCGCGGGCGGCGACGCCGCAGCCGGCGCGCACTGACACGCATGCAACCCACCAACCCCCAGGCTTCGCCAAGAAGACCTGGGGGTTTTTACTTGGCGGAGGTCTTCAGTGCGCGCAGCACGTCGTAGCAGGCGCCCATGGTGTGATAGTCGGTCTTGCCGGCCGGGCTCTTCTCGTCGTTGATCTTCTTGTTGCGCGGCGAGAGGATGCGATACCAGGCGCCGTGGCGGTGGTCGACGAAGTGCTCCCAACTGTACGCCCAGATGCTGTCGTACCAGTCCCAGTAGCCCGATTCGCCGGTGCGCACCGCCAGCAGCGCGGCTGCCGCGAAGCTTTCTGCCTGCACCCAGAAATACTTGTCGCCATCGCACACGGTGCCGTCGGGCGCGAAGCCGTAGACCAGCCCGCCGTTGTCCGCGTCCCAGCCGCGGAACATGGCGGTGTCGAAGAAGTGCTGCGCGCGCGGCAGTATCCAGTCGGCCTTGCGGCCGGCAGCGGCAAGGTGGCGCTCCAGCTGCAGCAGCAGCTTGGCCCATTCCGTCAGGTGGCCGGTCTGGAAGCCCCAAGGCCTGAAGATGTTGGTCTTGTCGTCGCGGTTGTAGTCCCAGTCGATCGACCAGTCCTCGCGGTAGTGCTCCCACACCAGCCCGTCCGCCAGCGCGGCCTGCCGCCCGGTGATGGATTCCGCCAGCACCAGCGCGCGGTCGAGGTAGCGGGTGTCGTGCGTGGCCTCGTAGGCGGCCAGCATCGCCTCGCAGGCATGCATGTTGGCGTTCTGCCCGCGGTAGGCGCCCACGCGCCAGTCGGCCGTGGCCTCGTCGGCGTAGAGCTGGTGGCGCGGCTCCCAGAAGTGCCGTTCCATCAGGTCCCAGGTGTGGACGATCCCGGCATGGGCCTCTTCGATGCCGGCCATCAGCGCATGGGAATGCGCCAGCAGCACGAAGGCCAGGCCGTAGCAATGGCAGGTGCTGTCCTGCACCGTGGCGCGCTGCTGGTGCCAGTCGATCTGCCACGCATAGCCGCCGCCGGGTTGCGCGTGGCCGCTCTGCAGGAAGGCCAGGCCGTGCCGCGCCGCCGCCAGGTGCGCCGGGTTGCCGAAGTGCCGGTAGGCCATCGCATTGTTGAAGACGAAGCGCGTGCTGCTCACCAGGTGCCGCGTGCGCATGTCGTACACCGTGCCGTCGTCCTTGTAGAAATGGAAGAAGCCGCCCGAGGCGTCGATGCAGCGCGGCTCGTAGAACGACAGCGTGTGCAGCACGTGATCGGTCAGGAAGTCGGGAGAGCGGAAATTCAGCATGTTCGCCTCAGTCTACGCAGCGCCCCGCGAACCCCGCTCGGGGTTTCCCGCAGAGGTCTTAGTGTTGCCAGGATGCGCTTTGTCGCTGCAACGACAGTCGCTGATCGGGCCGTTGCGCCGCCCTGCGCAGGTTGCACTGCAGCATAGGCATTTGCCCCAGTATCCAAGCGCAGGGCGCCCACCAACAATCAGGCCGCGCTCGATGGTGGCGCATTGAGATGGACCGCATGACCCACTTTATCTTTACGCACCTGGGCGACACCGCGAGATGAGCGACGTCATCCTCGAAACACGCCAGCTCACCAAGGAGTTCAAAGGGTTCACCGCGGTCAGCAAGGTCAACCTTTCGGTGGTGCGCGGCTCGATCCATGCGCTCATCGGCCCCAACGGCGCCGGCAAGACGACCTGCTTCAACCTGCTCACGAAGTTCCTCGAGCCGACCACCGGCACGATCCTCTTCAATGGACAGGACATCACGCGCGAGCGACCGGCGCAGATCGCGCGGCGCGGCATCATCCGCTCGTTCCAGATCTCGGCCGTGTTCCCGCATCTCACGCTGCTGGAGAACGTGCGGCTCGGCCTGCAGCGCCGGCTCGGCACCTCGTACCACTTCTGGAAGAGCGAGAAGTCGCTCAAGCCATTGGATGCCAGGGCCCGCGAACTGCTGGCTGAAGTCGGCCTGGAAGAACTGGCTGACGAGCAGACCGTGAACCTGCCCTACGGCCGCAAGCGCGCGCTCGAGATCGCGACCACGCTGGCCATGGAACCCGAACTCATGCTGCTCGACGAGCCCACGCAGGGCATGGGGCATGAAGACGTGCACCGCGTGGCCGAGCTCATCAAGCGCGTGTCGGCAGGGCGCACCATCCTGATGGTGGAGCACAACATGAGCGTGGTCTCGACCATCGCCGACACCATCACCGTGCTGCAGCGCGGCGCGGTGCTGGCCGAAGGGCCGTACGCGGAAGTCTCGAAGAACCCGCAGGTGATGGAAGCCTACATGGGCACCACCGACGGCGAAATGCAAGGTGCCCACTGACATGACCGCCGCACTCGAAATCAAGGGCCTGCAAGCCTGGTACGGCGAATCGCACGTGCTGCACGGCGTCGACATGGTCGTGCAGCCGGGCGAAGTCGTCACGCTGCTGGGCCGCAACGGCGCGGGCCGCACCACCACGCTGCGCGCCATCATGGGCCTGACCGGCGCGCGCAAGGGCAGCATCGAGGTCAACGGCAAAGAGACCATCGGCATGCCGACGCACCGCATCGCGCACCTGGGCATCGGCTACTGCCCGGAAGAGCGCGGCATCTTCGCCAGCCTTTCGTGCGAGGAAAACCTGATGCTGCCGCCCGAGCTGAAGGGTGCGGGGCAGGGCATGTCGGTCGACGAGATCTACACCATGTTCCCCAACCTGGCCGAGCGCCGCCACAGCCAGGGCACGCGCCTGTCGGGCGGCGAGCAGCAGATGCTGGCCGTGGCGCGCATCCTGCGCACCGGCGCCAAGCTGCTGCTGCTCGACGAGATTTCAGAAGGCCTGGCGCCGGTCATCGTGCAGGCGCTGGCCCGCATGATCACCACGCTGCGCGCCAAGGGCTACACCATCGTCATGGTGGAGCAGAACTTCCGCTTTGCCGCGCCGCTGGCCGACCGCTTCTACGTGATGGAGCACGGCCGCATCGCGCTGACTTTCGGCTCGGCGGAGCTGGAAGCCAGGATGCCGGTGCTCACCGAGTTGCTCGGCGTCTAGCATGAAGCCCACCCCCAGTCTTCGCGCACTTCGTGTCGCTTCGCCAACCCCCTTGCAGGGGGCGACACCGGTGGCCCGGCAAAGCCGGTTCCACGGTGTCCCCGGACAAACACCAGGCAATCACCCGTCCTTCAAGGAGACAACAGCATGAACAAAAAGAAACTCGGCCTCATCGCAACCGCAGTCGGCATCGTCGCAATGAGCGCGGGCGCCGTTCAGGCGCAGGAAAAAGTGAAGATCGGCTTCGTTACCGACCTGTCGAGCCTGTATGCCGACCTCGAAGGCAAGGGCGGTGCCACCGCCATCCAGATGGCCATCGACGACTTCGGCGGCAAGGTGCTGGGCCAGCCCATCGAGCTGCTGACGGCCGACCACCAGAACAAGGCCGACATCGCCGCCTCCAAGGCGCGCGAGTGGATCGACACTGCAGGTGTGACGATGGTCTTCGGCGGCACCAACTCGGGCGTGGCGCTGGCCACCGCCAAGGTGGCGGAGGAAAAGAAGCGCGTGTACTTCAACAACGGCGCCGGCAGCTCGGTGCTCACCAACGAGCAGTGCAGCCCGTACACCATCCACTACGCCTACGACACCGTGGCGCTGGCCAAGGGCACGGGCGCGGCGGTGGTCGATCGCGGCGGCAAGAGCTGGTTCTTCCTGACGGCGGACTACGCCTTCGGCCATGCGCTCGAAGCCGACACCACCAAGGTCGTGAAAGAGAAGGGCGGCACCGTGGTGGGCGCCGTGCGCCATCCGCTGAACGCGTCGGACTTCTCTTCGTTCCTGCTGCAGGCGCAGAACTCCAAGGCGCAGATCCTGGGCCTGGCCAACGCCGGTGGCGACACCATCAACTCGATCAAGGCGGCCAAGGAGTTCGGCATCAACAAGACCATGAAGACCGCCGGCCTGCTGGTCTTCCTGAGCGACATCCACAGCCTGGGCCTGAAGAACACCGAAGGCCTGCTGCACACCACCAGCTGGTACTGGGACCTGAACGACGAGTCGCGCAAGTTCGCCAACCGCTTCTTCGAGAAGACCAAGCGCATGCCAACCGATGTGCAGGCCGCCGACTACTCGGCCACCATGACCTACCTGAAGGCCGTGGCCGCCGCCAAGACCACCGACTCCGACAAGGTGATGGCGCAGCTCAAGAGCATGAAGATCGACGACTTCTACGGCAAGGGCCAGATCCGCGCCGACGGCAGCTTCATCCACGACATGTACCTGGTCGAAGTGAAGTCGCCCGCCGAGTCGAAGAAGCCGTGGGACTACCTCAAGGTGCTCAAGACGCTGCCGGGCGACCAGGTCTTCACGACCAAGGCGGAAACCAAGTGCGCCCTCTGGAAGTAAACGGCTGAAGCCGCGCCAGACCTTTTCACCGAAGTCAAACAAGAGGATCACTCCATGAAACGCACGCTCATTGCTTCCGCCTGCCTCGTTGCCACCTGCCTCATGGCCGCCGGTGCGGCGCAAGCCCAGGAGAAGGTCAAGATCGGTTTCATCACCGACATGTCGAGCCTCTACGCGGACGTGGAGGGCAAGAACGGTGCTCTCGCGATCCAGATGGCCATCGATGACTTCGGCGGCAAGGTCAACGGCATGCCCATCGAGCTGCTGCAGGCCGACCACCAGAACAAGGCCGACATCGCCGCCTCCAAGGCGCGCGAGTGGATCGACACGCAGGGCCTGACGATGCTGTTCGGCGGCACCAGCTCGGGCACCGGCCTGGCCATGGCCAAGGTGGCGCAGGAGAAGAAGCGCGTGTTCGTGGTGAACGGCGCGGGCAGCTCGGCGCTCACCAACGAGCAGTGCAGCCCGTACACCGTGCACTACGCCTACGACACCGTGGCGCTGGCCAAGGGCACCGGCAGCGCCGTCATTGCGCGCGGCGACAAGAGCTGGTTCTTCCTGACGGCCGACTACGCTTTCGGACAGGCCCTGGAAGCCGATGCCTCCAAGGTCGTGAAAGAGAAGGGCGGCACCGTGGTGGGCAGCGTGAAGCATCCGCTGAACACGTCGGATTTCTCTTCGTTCCTGCTGCAGGCGCAGAACTCCAAGGCCCAGGTGCTGGCGCTCGCGAACGCGGGCGGCGACACCCAGAACGCGATCAAGGCGGCCAGGGAGTTCGGCATCACCAAGACCATGAAGATGGTCGGCCTGCTGGTGTTCGTGACCGACGTGCACAGCCTGGGCCTGAAGAACACCGAAGGCCTGCTGCTGACGACCAGCTGGGACTGGAACCTCGACGACAAGACGCGCGCCTTCGGCAAGCGCTTCTTCGAGAAGACCAAGCGCATGCCCACCGACATCCAGGCCGCCGACTACTCGGCCACCATGACCTACCTGAAGGCCGTGCAGGCCGCCAAGACCGTCGATGCCGACGCGGTGATGGCGCAGATCAAGAAGACGCCCATCGACGACTTCTACGCCAAGGGCTACGTGCGCGAGGACGGCCGTTTCGTGCACGACATGTACCTGGTGCAGGTGAAGTCGCCGGCCGAATCCAAGCAGCCGTGGGACTACTACAAGGTGGTCCAGAAGCTGAAGGGTGAAGAGGTCTTCACGACCAAGGCCGAAAGCAAGTGCGCGTTGTGGAAGTAACCCCCCCAGGCTGCGCGCACTGCGTGTCGCTTCGCCAACCCCCCTTTGCAGGGGGGGCGGGCCGGCCGCTTCGGGCGGCCGTGCGCGGCGGCCCCCGCGAGAAAGAAAAAACGGCCAGAGGCTTGCTGATACGTCTATGAATATTTCCCTACCCGGCCTGTTGAGCCAGCTCCTCCTGGGGCTGGTCAACGGCTCGTTCTATGCCATCCTGAGCCTCGGGCTGGCGGTGATCTTCGGCCTGCTCAACGTCATCAACTTCGCGCACGGCGCGCTGTTCATGCTCGGCGCCGTCCTGACGTGGATGGCGATGGAGTATCTCGGCATCAACTACTGGGTGATGCTGATCGCGGCCCCCATCGTCATCGGCATCTTCGGCGTGCTGATCGAGCGGCTGCTGCTGCGCTGGATCTACAAGCTCGACCATCTCTACGGCCTGCTGCTCACGCTCGGCCTCACGCTGCTGATCGAAGGCGTGTTCCGCTCGGTCTACGGCGTGTCGGGCCTGCCCTATGACGCGCCCGATGCGCTCTCCAGCGCCACCGACCTCGGCTTCATGGTGCTGCCCAACTACCGCGCCTGGGTGGTGGTGGCGTCGCTCGTGGTGTGCTTCGCCACCTGGTACGTGATCGAGAAGACCCGCCTCGGCGCCTACCTGCGCGCGGGCACCGAGAACCCCCGGCTCGTGGAAGCCTTCGGCGTCAACGTGCCGCTGATGATCACGCTGACCTACGCCTTCGGCTGCGCGCTCGCCGCCTTCGCCGGCGTACTGGCCGCGCCGGTCATCCAGGTGTCGCCGCTGATGGGGCAGAACCTCATCATCGTGGTGTTCGCGGTGGTCGTGATCGGCGGCATGGGCTCGATCATGGGCGCCATCCTCACCGGCCTGGGCCTTGGCGTGATCGAGGGTTTCACCAAGGTCTTCTATCCGGAAGCTTCTTCCACGGTCGTGTTCGTGATCATGGTCATCGTGCTGCTGATTCGCCCCGCCGGCCTGTTCGGCAAAGAAAAATAAGGCGGATGGCATGAACATGAAAAGGATATCCACTGTCGTCTACGCGCTGCTGGTGCTCGCACTGGTGCTGGCGCCGTTCTTCGGCGCCTACCCGGTGTTCGTGATGAAGCTCATGTGCTTCGCGCTGTTCGCCGCGGCCTTCAACCTGCTGCTGGGGTTCACGGGGCTGCTGTCCTTCGGGCACGCGGCGTTCCTCGGCGGCTCCGCGTACGTCGCGGGCCATGCGATGAAGGTCTGGGGCCTCACGCCCGAGCTGGGGCTGGTCGCGGGCACCCTCACCGGTGCGTTCCTGGGCTGGATCTTCGGCGTGCTGGCCATCCGCCGGCAGGGCATCTACTTCGCGATGATCACGCTGGCGCTCGCGCAGATGATGTTCTTCGTCGCGCTGCAGGCCAAGTTCACCGGCGGCGAAGACGGCCTGCAGGGCGTGCCGCGCGGCAAGCTCTTCGGCCTGATCGACCTGTCGAGCGACCTCACCATGTACTACGTGGCGCTGGTGATCGTGGTGGCCGCGTTCCTGCTGATCGTGCGCACCATCCACTCCCCGTTCGGCCAGGTGCTCAAGGGCATCAAGGAGAACGAGCCGCGCGCGCTCTCGCTGGGCTACGACGTGAGCCGCTTCAAGCTGCTGGCCTTCGTGATCTCGGCCGCGCTGTCGGGCCTGGCGGGTTCGCTCAAGACGCTGGTGCTGGGTTTCGCCACGCTGTCGGACGTGCACTGGACCGCCTCGGGCCAGGTCATCCTGATGACGCTGGTGGGTGGCCTGGGCACGCTGTCGGGCCCGCTGGTGGGCTCGGCCGTGGTGGTGCTGCTGGAAAACAAGATCGGCGAACTCGGCAACTTCCTGGCGCGCATCACCACCATCGACTGGTTCAACACGCTGGGCGAGTCGGTGACCATGGTCACCGGCCTGATCTTCGTGATCTGCGTGCTGGCGTTCCGCAAGGGGATCATGGGGGAGATCATTGCGTTCATCGAGCGGCGCAAGGGGCGGGTGAAGTAGCCGCAGGCAAAGAAAAAAGGGAGCCTCGGCTCCCTTTCTTCATGGCGGCCACGGGCCCGGGCTTGCGGATCAGCAGTTGCCCTTCTTCGCCTGGCCGGGCGGGCAGAAGTCGCGTTCGCGCTCATGCCAATGGTCGCGGTCGTGGCGGCGGCCGTGATCCTCGTTCCACTCGCGCTCCCGGCGTGCTTCCCGGTAGGCCTCGCGCCGGCGCCAGTCGCCTTCGGCCCAGCGCCAGCCGCCACGGTCCTCGATCCAGCGTCCCGGAGCGTAGGCATAGCCCGCGCGCTCGGGCTGCCAGCCGCCCGGGCGCCATGCATAGGCACGCCCGTCCCAGGCCCAGCGGCCCGGCACCCAGACGAAACCGCCGCGCGGCGGTGGCAGCGGCTCGTAGCGCGGCGGCGGCGGGGGCGCCATCACCAGACCGGGCACATTGATGTTGACCGAGACCTGCGCATTGGCCGCCAGCGGGCTCGCGAGGATGCAAAGGGCGCCGGCCATGGCCAGTGCTGCGAGTCGGATATTCATGGTGGGGTCCTTTGTTTTGGATGGTTGTCGACATTTTCCCAACGCGGTCGGGAATGGTTCGGTTGTCGGTGTCTGTTCGCGGCTACAACAGTTACAGCTTCAGCGGCGCCGCGTAGCCCGTCATCTCAAGGTAGCCGCGCCCCACGCGCCGCCCCTGCGCATCGAGCAGATCGCTCAAGCCCTCCCAATAGACGCCACCGGTCGAGCCGCGGCTGTCCAGCTCCTGGTCGTCGAGCAGCGCGCGCACCTCGAAACCGCCCGCTGGCGTCTGCACGCGCCACTGCGTAGGGTATTTGGCCTGCGTGCGCGGGCTTTCCCACGTCTTGAGGCTGTCGAAGCGCACTTCGTCGTTCTTGAAGATGCGCGGCACGCCGTCGCGCGGACGGAACGAGCCGCCGGCCCACAGGGCGCTGCCGTCGGCGCGGCGCAGGTGGAACGCGGTGAGGGCGCTGCCGTCGTCGAGGTTCATGCCGATCCAGTCCCAGCCGACGGCCTCGGGGTGCATCAGCGCTTCGCTCCATTCGTGGTCCAGCCACGCGGCGCCGTTCACTTCGACGGCCTGGCCCTTGAGCGTCAGCTTGCCCTGCGCCTTGAGCTGCGGCTCGCTGTAGTAGTAGCTGGCCTGCGATTCCTCCGGCCCCTTGCGCGAAAGGCCGGCATTGCCTTGCAGCAGCACCGGCTGCGTCGGCGTGAAGCGCAGGTCGAGTGAAAACTCGCCGGCCGGAATGCGCGCGACATAGATGCCGCCTTCCCGCGCCAGCGACCAGTCTCGGATGCGCACGTCGGTGTCGGCCTCGCTGGCTTCTGCCACGCCGAAGCCCGCGCGCGCGATGCGCTGGTCGTGCAGCAGCACGCGGCCTTCGAGGTCGGTGACGGCCGCATGCGCGAACACGAGGTTCTTCGCGGCGAAGGCCGAGCGCATGCCCTGCGTGGCCTCGACGCGCGAACGGAAGAAGGTCACCTGGAAGCCGAACTCGCGACCGGCCGCCGTCTTCGCATGGCCGGTGATGTACCACCACTCGGTGTGCAGGTCAGGGTGGCTGCCGAAATCGCGCGGGAACTGCAGCGTTCTGGGCGGCAGCGCCCACGCGGCGGGCGCGGCGCTCAAGGCTGCCAGCAGCAGTGCGCGGCGTGACAGCAGGAAGGGCGAGGGAGCCATCGTCATCACGCTGCCGCTGGCGCGTCGACATGTCGCTGCGCCGGCGCCATGTCGCCGGATGCGCTGAGCACCCATGCCACCGGAGCGAGGCTAGGCACTTTGACCATGCGATCGGCCAGCGTGCGTATGAAGCCGGGCTGCGCGCGCGGACGGCCGATGCCCTCGCTGCGGCGGATGGCGTTCTCGAGCCATGCGTTGCACGACGAGGAAGAGGGGGTTTGCTGCATATCGGCCTCAGTCTACAAGTCAGGGCTGGCGTGCGGCGTAGGCGACGGGAGCAAGCCGGCCCCTGCGTCTACCAGTCTTCCTTCACCGCCAGCACCACGTCCCGCCCGGCCGCAGCCCGCCCCGCGAGCCACGCGGTGACGGTGCCCGCCACCACCACCGCGCCGCACAGCCCCAGCAGCCGCAGCCACGGCACCAGCAGATCCATGCTCCAGTGGAAGCTCTGCGGGTTCACCACCTTCACCAGCACCACCGACACCGCCAGTCCCAGGCCCAGCCCCGCGACGGCGCCGATGGCGGTCCATGCGGCGCCTTCGCCGGCCACCACCGCCAGCACCTGGCGCCGCGTGAAGCCCAGGTGCGCGAGCAGCCCGAATTCCTTGCGCCGCGCCAGCACCTGCGCGCTAAAGCTGGCGGCAATGCCGAAAAGGCCGATGGCGATGGCCACCGCCTGCAGCCAGTAGGTCACGGCGAAACTGCGGTCGAAGATGCGCAGCGAGGTCGTGCGGATCTGGCCTACCGACGCAATCTCCACCGAGTCGGCGGAGCCGCCGGCCTGGCGCGCCGCCAGCTCGCGCACCCGCGTCTGCACCGCGCCTTCGGAGGCGCCGGGTGAAAGCCACAGCGCCACGTCGCTCACGTTGCGCTCGCCGGTGATGCGCTCGAAGTCTCGCGCGTCCATCGTGATGGCACCGAACTGGCGGGCGTAGTCGCGCCACACGCCGGCCACGAAGAACGCTGGCGGTTGCCTTTGCGCAGTCGTGGCCGCGCCCATGGCGGCGGACAGCGGTGCGAACACCGTGCCCGGCTTCGCGCTGTACAGCTCGACCATCGGCTCGCTCACGTAGATGCCGACCTGCCCCTCGGGCACCGGCAGCGCGCTGCCAACCAGCGGCAGCGACTGGGTGGCGCCGCCTTCGAGGCTGCGCGCGATCAGCGTGACGGCGGGCCGCGTGGCATCGAGCTGCAGCGTCTGCGTGCGCAGCGTGCCGGTGCGCGCCACGCCGGGCAGCTGCGCCAGCGCCTGCACGAAGGCCGGAGGAAAGGTCGCGGTGTCGGTGCTGTTGCCGTTGCCCGCGTTGCCGCCGCGCCCGCCCGAGGTGGCGCGCACATACAGGTCGGCCGGCAGCACGACGTCGAGCCAGTGCGTGACCGAATCGCGGAAGCTCGCGACCATCACGGTCAGTGCGACCGCCAGGCTCAGGCTCGCGACCACGCCGCTCACCGCCACGGCCGCGGTGCCGCGCATGCGGCGTGCGCGCTCGATGGCCAGCATCGGCAGCAGTCGCTGCGCGAACACCGGCGCGATGCGGTCGTACAGCAGCGCGATGAGCCAGGGCAGGGCGGTGATGCCGCCCACCAGCAGGCAGGCCACCGACAGGTAAGCCGCCACCGGAATGCCGCCGATGGCCGGCACATTGGCCAGCACCGCACCCAGCCCGATCAGACCCAGCGCGAGCCAGTGGCTGTTGCCCCGCGCGGGCGCCGCGCCCAGCCCCTTGAGCGTCTGCGCCTCGGGCAGTGCCTGCGCCGCGCGCGCGGGCCACCAGCCACCGACCAGCGCGGCCAGCACGCCCAGCCCGCCATAGAGCGCCGCGGCGCCCGTACTCCAGTGCAGCTTGGGCGCGACGCCTTCGAAATACCCGCCGCCCAGGTCGCCGCCGAGTACCCGCAGCGCGAAGGCCGCGAGCGCGGTGCCCAGCGCGAGCCCCGCCGCGCTGCCGATCAGGCCCAGCACCAGCGATTCGGCCAGCACCAGCCGCAGCCGTTCGCGCGGGGTGAGGCCCAGCACGCCGAGCAGCGCGAACTGCTGCGCGCGCTTGGCCACGCTGAGCGCCAGCACCGAGAACACGAGGAACGCGCCGGTGAACAGCGCGACCAGCGCCAGCACCGTGAGGTTCACGCGGTAGGCGCGCGAGAGGTTGCTCACGCGCTCCGCCGCGTCGCCCGGCTCCGCGAACTGCACGCCTGCCGGCCAGCCCGGCGATTGCCGCAGCGAGGACATGAACGCGGCCCGGTCGGTGCCGGGCGCGAGCCGCAGGTCGATGCGGCTCAGCTGCCCCACCTGGCCGAACAGCTCCTGCGCGGCGGCGATGTCCATCACCGCGAGTGCCGTGCCGCCTGCGGCCACATGGCCGGCCACGTCGAGCCGTTGCCACGCGTCGCCGCTGCGCAGTTGCACCGTCTCAGCCGCGCCGCCGGCCGCTTGCGCCGGCAGGCCCAGCGCGGTGCGGGCCGCGTTGTTGAGGAACACATGGCCGGGCGCAAACAGCGCGAAGCGGTCGGCGCCGGCCGCGGCCTGCGGCATCAGCGCGGGCGCGATGGTCGGCAGCACCAGCGCATCGACGCCGATCACGCGCATCGGCACCTGTCGCTCGCCGGCGGCCAGCGCCAGGCCCTGGAACTCCAGCACCGGGCTGGCAAGCGTGACCTGCGGCTGCTGCGCGATGCGCGCGAACACGGCCTCGTCGAATCCGCCCTGCACGGCGCGCACCTCGAGGTCGGGCTGGCCGTTGACCGAGCGCACCGCGCTGGAGAACTCGTCGAGCGCCGAAGCGTTGATCAGCTGCACCGAGAACGCCAGCGCCACGCCCAGCATCACCGCCAGCACGGCGGCCGCGTTGCGCCAGGGGTGGTGGCGGAGTTCCTGCCAGGAGAAGGTCGTGAGCAATGCGCGCATACGCCGATTGTCGCGGCGCGCACGTTGTTACACAGGCGTGGCACGATGGCACCTCTTCGACGAAGCTGAGGAATCTCACGATGCGGCTGTTGCCCCGCGCCACGATCCGCGCCACGACCCGCGCCAGTCCCTGCCGCTGGCTCGCGGCCTGGCTCCTCGCACCGCTGCTGGCCGGCACAGCCGCCGCGCAGCCGCAGCCGCTGACGCTGGCCAGCGACCCGGCCTTCATCGCCAAGGCCGCGCTCGGCGCGGAGCGCGGCACGCTGGTGGTCGGCACGTTGCGCAACGGCAAGCCCGCCTACGGCGCGGCCTACAACCCCGAGCCGCCGTCGCCGCCGCGCCCCATCGAGCCCAACAGCGCGGAGCAGCCGATGTTCGAGATCGGCTCCGTCACCAAGGTCTTCACCGGCCTGCTGCTGGCGCAGGCGGTGGAGCGCGGCGACCTCAAGCTCGACGACACCGTGGGCAAGCTGCTCGCGGGCAAGGTGGAAGGGCTGTCGGCCGCCGTGGCCTCGGTCACGCTGCGCCAGTTGGTCACCCACACCGGCTGCATGCCCGTGATGGCCGACGGCGTGAGCGGCGGCGCGCCGCTGGCGGAGCAGTTCCGCAGCTTCGACAAGCCGATGTTCTGGGCCGCGCTCACGCGCATCAAGCTCACGGCCGCGGCGCCCCCCTGCGAGGGCGCGTACAGCAACTTCGGCATGGCGCTGCTCGGCCAGTTGCTGGCGGAGCACTACGGCACCTCGTGGGGCGAACTGGTGCGCGCGCGCATCACCGAGCCGCTGGGCATGAACGACACCGTCATCACGCTGGGCGACAAGGCTTCGCGCATGGCGCCGGCCTTTGCCGGCGACCGCCGCCAGCCGCTGTTCGACATGCAGGCCTATGCGCCGGCCAGCGCGCTGCGCTCCACCGCCGCCGACATGATGACCTTCAGCCGCGCCATCATCGCGGGCGCCGGCGGCCCGCTGGGGCCTGCCGCCGCGCGCATGCTCACGCCGCTGGCGCGCTACGAGGGCGCCGAGATCGGCTACGCGGTGATGGTGCGCGGCCCCGAGGGAGGCCGCCGCACCTACTGGCACGCCGGCCTCACCGAGGGCTACCGCACGCTCTGGCTGATCGCGCCCGACACCAACGAGGCGATCGTCGTGCTCGGCAGCAACGCGCGCGCGCCGCTGCAGCCGGTGATGCTGGCCATCGGCAAGAGCCGCTACCCGGTGCCGACGGCCGAGGTGCCGCTCGACCCGCAGCGGCTGGACGACTACAAGGGCGAGTTCCGCATCAGCAAGGCCAAGGCGCTGAGCTTCACCGTGCGCGGCGCGAAGCTGCTGGTGCGCGAGACGGGGCGCGGCTACAACGCGCTGACGCCCACGGGCGCCGATCGCTTTGCCGTGGTGGGCATCGGCGCGCAGTTCGTGTTCCGGCGCGACGCGGCGAACGCGGTGGTCGCCGTGTCGCTGACGCAAGGGGGCAGCCAGCTCGATGCGCGTCGCGAGGGCGCTGCGGCGGCGGTGCCGTTGCAGCAGTGACCGCGCGGGCCGCTCAGCCGGCCAGCGCCAGAAGCTGGTCTGCCATCTGCTCGATCTCTTCTCGCATCACCAGCGGGCGTAGCCAGTCAGCCGGAATGGCGCTGGCGCCGTAGAAGGCACCCGCCAGCTGGCCGCAGATTGCCGCGGTGGTGTCGGCGTCGTCGCCCAGGTTGGTGGCGGCGAGCACGGCTTCCTCGAACGACCGCGTGTGCGCGAAGCACCAGAGCGCCGCTTCGAGCGACTCGACGCAGTAGCCCGATCCCTTGATGCGCTCGATGGGCTTCGATGCGTAGTCGCCGCGCGCGAGCGCCATGACCTTGTCGCTCAGGGGCGTCAGCGGCTTTGTCGAAAGAATCGCTTCCTTGCTTTCACCGCGCAATGCCGAGCGCAACTGCAGCGCGAAGAGCTGCGAGCATTCGATGGCCTCCAGGGCGCCGTGCGTGGTGCGCGTGCTTTTTCCGGCCTGCTTCCAGGTGGCCTGCGCGCTGGCCGCGTAGAACATCGGCACCGGTGCGAGCCGCATCAAGGCGCCGTTGCCGGCCGTGCGCGGATCGGGGTCGCCCGCGAACGGATCGCCGGACGCGAGATAGCGGGTGAGGGCGCCCGACACCGTGAGGCCGATGTCGAAGCAGTTGCCGGTGCTGCTCATGTAGCCCACGCTGCGCCAGTTGCAGTAGCGGTTCATCTGGTCGGCAGCATCGAAGCCCTTGCAGTGGATCAGGCTCGCGGCCAGGCACAACGCCATCGAGGTGTCGTCGGTCCATTCGCCGGCAACTAGCCCGAACGGGCCGCCACCCTGCATGCCCGTCACGGGCGTGAAGCTGCCGCGCGCGCGGAACTCGACCGTGGTGCCCACGGCGTCGCCGCAGGCCAGGCCGAGCAGGCAGCCGCGGTAGCGGTCGATGCCGTTGTTCATGGCGTCTGCCTCAAAGCATCGCGCGCGGCCATCAAGGCAAAGCCCAGCAGGTTGAGGCCCTTCCATTCGCGCGGGTCTTGCGCCGCGGGGTCGGTCGCGGCGCGTCCGATGCCCCAGATGGGATCGACCGGGCTGGCTTCCACCAGCACCTGATGGCCCGTGCCCAGCAGGAAGGCACCGAGCGCCGGGTTCTGCGCGAACTTGGCGATGTTGCCGCGCGTCACGATGTCCAGGCGAGCGGCCACCCATGCGGCTTCGTCGAAGTTGCGGATCTCGCGGCCCAGCTTCTTGGCTTCGGCGGGCGTGCGCGCCGCGAGGATGCGTTCGCAGGTCTCGGCGTCGCCGAACAGGCGCGCCTTGCCCGCCATCATGAAATGCTCGGCGGTGCGATAGCGGATGCCGTCGACGATGAACTCCGCCTCGAACCATTGGCTGAAGCAGCTCTTGTCGACGCCGATCTTCGGTGCCTGGTGGCCCCAGAACAGCAGATATTCGGGGCGGTGGCCCTGTGCGAAGTACGCGGGCAGGTCTCGAGGGCTGCGGGGTGTCGTGGTCATTTTTCTTTTCTCCTCAGGCGCCGACGACTAGCGGATGCTCCACCGGCAGTTGCAGGTCGGGATTGTCGTTTTGCGCCAGCGGGCGCTGCGCTTCCACGAAGGAGCGCATATCGATGACTTCCAGCAGTTCCTCGTGCGCGAACGCGGCCAGCGTGTGGCCTCGCAACCCCAACTGGATGGCGCGGCGCTCCAGCTTGTGGCCGCTGGGCGAGTGATCGGGGTCCCATTGCAGGCGCACTTCGGACCGGCCGACGGCCTCCTGCCATGACTCGCGGCTCGGGTAGCGCGCGTCGAAGGTCGACGGCACCGCCTCGCGCACCACGCGGTCGAAGAACGCGCGGCGCAGCCTCAGGCCTAGCGTAACCTCCTGGCCTTCCTTGGTGCCCCAGCCGCTGCGGTACATCATCCAGAGGAAGTTGGGCTTGATCCAGCTCATGCGCGAAAGGCTGAAGTCCGGACCGTCGAGCCGGCCATACCGTATCGCGTATTCGCCGATGGCAGAGCGGTAGGCCTGGTAGACGATGACGGATTCGGTGTCGTGGTGGGCGAGGATGTGTTGCCCGCTCTGCGGCCAGCGCGCGCGCTGCGCGATGTGCGGCTCCGTGGGAAGGGGTGTGACAGCAGTGTTCATTTTTTCTTTTCTTCTTTCGGAGTTGCTCTGTGCAACTAATTGAGGGTTGTATAGTACAACTAACAAATCCGGCGTCAAGCCTTTCCCGTGAACACACCCAAGCCGAACTTCCCGCCGCTGACTTTTCCCCGCCCGCTGGTCACGGTCGACGTGGTGATGTTCACCGTGCTCGACGACGCCCTGCAGGTCCTGCTGGTGAAGCGGCCAGCCGACAGCGACGAGCCTTTTCCCGGCAGGTGGGCGCTGCCGGGCGGCTTCGTGAACGTCGACGAAGACGCCACGCTGCTCGACTGCGCCCTGCGCAAGCTGCGCGAGAAGACCGGCGTGGTCACGCCCTACCTCGAGCAGCTCGGCAGCTGGGGCGGTGCGCAGCGCGACCCGCGCGGCTGGTCGGCCACGCACTGCTTCTATGCGCTGGTTCCTGCGCAGGCCATGCAATTGCGCAGCGGCGCCAACGCGTCGGATGTGACGTGGTTCGAGGTCGGTGCCGCTTCGCGCAAGCGGCTGGCCTTCGATCACGGCGAGCTGCTCGAGGCGACCGTCGCCCGGCTGCGCGGCAAGGTCGAATACACCTCGCTGCCGGCCTTCCTGCTCGAAGAGCCTTTCACGCTGCCCGCGCTGCAGCGCGTCTACGAAGTGGTGTTGGGCCGCGACGTCGACAAGAGCGCGTTCCGCAAGCGCATGCTCGACGGCGGGTTCATGGAAGAGGCCGGCATGGTCACGGGCAGCCTGGGCCGGCCGGCCATGAGCTACCGGCTGCGCGATCGCTCGCAGGCGGCATTGTTTCCGCGCACCTTCAACAGCACGAAGTAGGGCCGCTCAGAGCCGCTGCGACATCGCATTGAGATAGGCCCGCACCACCGCGCTGGTGCTCAGGCCGATGGCCCGGTCGTATGCCTGCCGCGCCGCCGCGCGTGCGCCCCCGGCAGCCAGCAGATGGGCACGCGCGGCCCAGAACGGCTGGTAGTTGGTGACGTCGCCCGCGGGAATCGCATCGAGCGCCTGCAAACCCGTCTCCGGTCCGCGCGCATTGGCGAGCGCGCAGGCAAGGCTGACCTGCGCGCCGATGCTGGGGCGCAAGGCCAGAAGGCCTTGGTACAGCGACACCAGGGTTTCGGGCGGCACGGGCGCGCCGGCGCGGCGTTCGCAATGCGCCGATTGGATGGCCGCCTCCAGCTGGTAGGCACCCAGCGACTGCATCGACGAGGCCTGCCGCAAATGGTGCTCGGCCTCGGCCAGCAACTCGTGGTTCCAGCGCGTGATGTCCTGCTGGTCGAGCGGCACGTACGCACCGGCATCGTTGCGGCGCGCGGCGGTGCGCGCCTCGCAGAACAGCATGAGCGCGAGCAGGCCCAGCGGCTCGGGTTCGCGCGGCATCAGCTTGCACAGGATGCGGGCTAGGTCGATGGCCTCGGCCGTGAGGTTGCGCGGAATGGCATCGGCGCCGTCCACGTCGTCCCAGCCTGTGCCGTAGGCGGCGTAGATGCCGTCGAGCACGTCCTGCAGCCGCTGCGGCAGTTCGCGCGCCTGCGGGTATTCGAAGGGAATGCCGGCGGCGCGAATGCGTGCCTTGGCGCGCACCAGGCGCTGGCCGAGAGTAGAAGGCGATGTCAGGAAGGCGCCGGCCATGCGCGCCGCGTCCAGGCCGAGCACGGTCTGCAGCATCAGCGGCGCGCGCGCCGGCGCGTCGATGGCCGGGTGCGCGCAGACGAAGAGCAGGCGCAGCCGCTCGTCGGGCACGGCCGCGCCGTCGTTGGCGCTGTCGATGTCGTCAACCTCGCCCGCCAGCAGCATCAGCGCCTGCGTGGCCTCGTCCTGCACGCGGGTGTGGCGCCAGGCGTCGAGCTTGCGGTGCCACGCGACGCTCAGCAGCCAGGCGTCGGGCCGGGCAGGGATGCCGTCGGCCGGCCAGCGCTCGAGCGCACGCGCGAAAGCGTCCGCCAGAGCGTCTTCCGACGCGGCGATGTCGTGCGTGCGGGCCGACAGGATGGCCAGCAGCCGCCCGTATGAATCGCGCGCCGCACGTTCGGCGGCCTGGTGAGCCACCGGGTCTTTCATCATGCGGCGACGGCGGTGGCCACGAACACGGGCCTCACTTCGACGCCGCCGCTGGTCGCGCACGGCGCTCGCGCCGCCCATTCGAGCGCCGCGTCGAGGTCGGGCACGTCGATCACGAAGTAGCCGCCGAGCTGCTCCTTGGTGTCGGCGAAGGGGCCGTCCTGCACCTGGTGCTTGTCGCCGCGCACGCGCAGGGTGGTGCCGGTCATGGGCGGGAACAGGCCGTGGCCGCCGAGCGAGATGCCGGCCTGGCGCACCGCGTCGGCATAGGCGACCCAGCTGGCGCGGTAGGCCTGGGAGGAGGCGTCGTTGCGTTGTTCGAATTCGGCCGCGGGTTGGTAGAACATCAACATGTATTGCATGGTGTCTCTCCGTCATGGAAAAGCTGTGCAGAGCAGGATCGCTCACCACAATGACGGCCCGCGTGCGGCCATTTCGACACGCCGTGGCGCGCCGGGGCAAATATTTTTTCCGTTATGGCGCGCGGGTGCAATGCAGCATTTCGCATTCACCCGCGCTGGGCGCTCACGCCACCCGCGCTTCCACCGCCGGTGCGAACATGCCTTCCATTTCGCCGCGAAGCTTGTACGCGGCGGTCGAAGTGTCGATGGCGACGTCGGCCCAGCTCAGGCTCTGGCCCTTCTTCACCGGACGCAGCAGGCGGATGCCGTGCGCCAGCCCGAGCGGCAGGCCGCCCATGCGCAGCGAGCGGTCAGCCGGCAGCAGCTTGCCCCAGACCGTGTAGCCGCCTTCGCCGTCGAGCACCTCGCCCACCGCGAGGTCGCGCTTGGCGGTGGCCACCACGTCGGCGTTCCAGCAGGTGGCGGCACCGGTGGGCTCGCCGCGCAGCGCCACGCTGGCCACCGACATGCCCACCTCCAGGCCAATCAGGTGCCAGCGCTTGTACAGCGTGAAGTAGCGCCCGCTCGGGTCGGTGTGGGCGTTGTACTCCTCGAAGCAGTTCTTGATGTACTCGGTCTCGGCCTCGACCGTGACCCACACGCCCATGCGGATGTCGTAGGGGATCTTGCGCCCGTCGGCCTCCAGCGATGAGACCACCTCCACCATGCCCTTGCGCTCGAGCACGCCGCCTTCGCTCCTGGGCCGCGTGACGAAGGGAATGTCTTCCACGCTCGCGGGCGGATAGAGCAGGCCGTCGGAAGGCACCGTGAGGCCGGTGGCGTTGGCCACCGCCGAGCTTTCGATGGATGGCTTGGAGCCGTCGAGAAAGCTGTTGAACATCTTCGGGTTGAGCCCGCCGCGCTTCGCCTGCTCGGGCGTGAGGCCGTAGTTGCCCCACACCGTCTCGGGCGTCGATTCGGTGAAGTGCGGCAGCCACTTGTGGCCGCGCCCGGCAGCCACCACCGGAAAGCCGCAGGTGCGGGCCCAGTCGACCAGGTCGCAGATCAGCGCCGGCTGGTCGCCGAAGGCCAGCGAATAGACCACGCCGGCCTGCTGCGCCCTGCGTGCGAGCAGCGGGCCGCAGAAGGCGTCGGCCTCCACGGTCACGTTCACCACGTGCTTGCCGTGCGCGAAGGCGTCCAGGCAGTGGTCTACCGCCGCGATGGGGTTGCCGGTGCACTCGACCACGATGTCGATGGACGGCTCGCGCGTCACTGCCTGCCAGTCGTCGGTGATCCAGGTGGTGCCGTGCTTCAGCGCTTCCTGCACGGACGCGGCCGCGGCACGTTCGCGCTGCCAGCCCACGCGCTCCAGGTTGACGCGGGCCGCGTCCGGCGAGAGGTCGGCAATCGCCACCAGTTGCACGCCGGGCGTGCGCGGAATCTGCGCGAGGTACATGGCGCCGAACTTGCCGGCCCCTATGAGGCCGATGCGCACGGGGCGGCCTTCGGCGGCGCGCTGCTGCAGGCGGTTGTGCAGGCTCATGGGGTCAGGCCTCCGCAGTGTCGAGCACGTCCAGCGAGGTGCGCAGCGCGCTCTCGGGCAGGCCGTTCTTCCATGGCACCTCCACCGGATAGGGCTTCAACAGGCAGTCGTCGGGCAGCATCTCGATGGGCGTGAAGTCGCGGTGCGCGATGTACTCGGGCCGCTTGTGGCGCCGGATGTGGTTGCTGACCGCGCACAGGCTCAGGTACACCGCCACGCGGTTGAAGGGCGACAGATTGCTGCCAGAGGCATGCACCAGGCAACTGTGGAAAAGAATCATCGAGCCCGCCGGCCCCTTCGGCGAGACGATGCCGCCGCGCTTGCCGCCGGCACGGTCGACCAGCTGGCGGATCAGGTCGTTGTCGACCGTCCACAGCGGGTAGCTGGTGGTGGTCAGGTCATGCTTCGCATCGACCACGCCCTTGCGGTGGCTGCCCGGTATGAACATCAGCGGGCCGTTGTGCTCGTTCACGTCGTCCAGGAAGATCGCGACGTTCATCGCGCGCTCGGTGGGCATCAGGTCGTCGTTGAGCCAGGTGCCGTAGTCCTGGTGCCACTGCCACACGTCGCCTTCGAACGCCATTTTGCCGTTGATCTTGAACTGGTGCATGTAGACCTCTTCTTCGAACAGGTCGGTCACCGGGCCCACCATGCGCGGGTGGCGCGCCAGCCGCGCGAAGGGCTCGCTGATGAGGTGCGCGGCAAAGTTCGTGCGAACCGCGTCGGAGCCTTTCTCGCGCACGTTGAAGGCCTCGCGCCTGCTGTAGAGGTCCGGCACCGCGTCGGTCAGCACCTTCGTCTCTTCGGCAGAGAAATGGCCGGGGAAGAACAGATAGCCGTCGCGCTCGAACTGCGCGCGTTGCTCCGGGGTCAGCTTCATGCCTTGTCTCCTTTTCTGGTCGGTGGGGTCATGGATGCGGCGCGCGCCTGTTGCTGCGCGAGCCGCTCGCTCAGTGCCTCGCTGGCCCGCGAGACATGTTCTTCGCTCAGGCGCGCGGCACGGTCGGCGTTGCCGGCGGCGATGGCCGCGGCAATCGCCTCGTGCTCGTCCCACAGCGATTCGCGCTGCGGCTCGGCCTGCAGCACCGCGCCCATTGCGCGGCGCAGGTGGCGCCAGTGCGGATCGGCGCTCTGGCCGATCAGCGGGTTGCCCGAGGCCTCGTAGATGGCCTGGTGGAAGGCCACGTCGGCATCGAGCATGGCTTCCACGTTGCGCCCGCGCGCCGCGCGACGGCCGCGCTCGATGAGCTTCGGATCAATGCGAAAGCGCTGCTGCGCCGCGAGCCGCGCGGCCAGCGCATCGAGCGCGCCGCGCACCTGGTAGACCTTGCGCATCGCCTCGGCCTCCAGCGGCGCGACCAGCACGCCACGGCCCGGCGCATCGAGCACGAAGCCGTCTTTCTTCAGCAGCCGCAGCGCCTGCAGCACCGGCTGGCGCGACACCGACAGGCGCTGCGCGATGTCTTCCTGCGTGATGCGCTCGCCCGGCGCGAGCGTGCCGCTGCTGATGGCGCCGAGCAGGGCGCGGTAGACCTGGTCGACGAGGTCGGGGGCGGCTTCGATGCTGACGAGCTGGGCTGGCATGGCATGCTCCAGATCTGAACTCTGTATACAGAGTACAAACTTCAGGGCGGCCGCGCATCCCGGGTTTTTACCCATCGGGGCTGCAAAAGATTGCGAGGCGCCGCTAAGCTCGGCGCATGCAACTACCGACCTTCGACGACGTCATTGCCGCTGCCCAGCGGCTCGAGGGCCACGCCCATCGCACGCCCGTACTGCGCTCGACCACCGCCGACGAGCGCTGGGGCGCGAGCTTCTTCTTCAAGTGCGAGAACTTCCAGCGCATGGGCGCCTTCAAGTTCCGTGGCGCGTTCAATGCGCTGTCCAGGTTCGACGCGGCGCAGCGCAAGGGCGGCGTGATCGCCTTCTCGTCGGGCAACCATGCGCAGGCCATCGCGCTGTCGGCCCGCCTGCTGTCGATGCCCGCCGTGATCGTGATGCCCAAGGACGCGCCCGCCGCCAAGGTCGCGGCCACGCAAGGCTACGGCGCCGAAGTGGTGATGTACGACCGCTTCACCGAAGACCGCGAGGCACTGACCAAACGGCTCGCGCAGGAGCGCGGCATGACGATGATTCCGCCCTACGACCACCCCGACGTGCTCACCGGCCAGGGCACGGCGGTGAAGGAACTGATCGAGGAGATCGGTCCGCTCGACCATCTGTTCGTGTGCCTCGGCGGCGGCGGGCTGCTGTCGGGCTCCGCGCTGTCGGCGCGCGCACTCGCGCCGAACTGCAAGGTATACGGCGTCGAACCCGAGGCAGGCAACGACGGCCAGCAGTCGTTCCGCGCGGGCAGGATCGTGCACATCGAAACGCCAAAGACCATCGCAGACGGCGCGCAGACGCAGCATCTGGGCGAGTACACCTTCGGCATCATCCGCCGCGACGTGGACGACATCTTCACCGTGACCGACGCGCAGCTCGTCGACGCCATGCGCTTCTTCGCCGAGCGCATGAAGATGGTGGTGGAGCCGACTGGCTGCCTCGCCTTTGCTGGCGCCATTGCGGCGGGCAAGGCCATCGCCGGCCAGCGCGTGGGCATCGTGATCAGCGGCGGCAACGTCGACCTGTCGCGCTACGCGACTTTCATCGCGCCTTGATCTGCTGCAGAAGGGCTCGTCAGGCGCGGATGCCGCTGGCCGTGAGATGCAGCAGGCGGTCCGCACGGGCCGCCGCGCTCTCGGAGTGAGTGACCAGCACCAGCGACGCACCATGCTCGCGCGTCTGGCCGATCAGCAGTTCCATCACCTTGGCGGCGGTGGCCGGATCGAGGTTGCCCGTGGGCTCGTCGGCCAGCAGCAGGGCGGGGCGGTGCACCAGCGCGCGGGCGATGGCCACGCGCTGCAGCTGGCCCCCCGACAGCGTCTGCGGCAGCCGCGCGCCCATGCCGGGCAGGCCGACTGCTTCGAGCATGTGCGCCACGCGGCCGTCGTCGCGCTGCTGGCCCAGCAGCATCAGCGGCAGCGACACGTTCTGCGCCACGTCCAAGTGCGGCAGCACATGGAAGGCCTGGAACACGAAACCCACGTGGCGGCGGCGCCAGAGCGCACAGGCTTCGCCGTCGAGCGCGCCGATGTCGGTACCGTCGTGCGTGACCGTGCCCTGGTCCCAGCTGTCGAGGCCGGCCATGCAGTTGAGCAAGGTCGATTTGCCGACGCCCGATTCGCCGACGATGGCGACGAATTCGCCGGGCTCGACGGCGAGTGTCACGTTCTCGAAGACGGGCGATTCACCGTAGTGCTTGCCGAGGTTGGAAATGCGCAGCGTCATCCGGGGCTCTTGGGGCTCATGGCCTTTGCAATCAGTTGAACGGCGTTCTGCACCGCGTAGGGTGCGTCGCAGGCAATCACGGTGCGCTGCGGCATGCTGCGCAGCCAGGTGACCTGCCGCTTCGCGAGCTGGCGCGTGGCGGCGATGCCGCGTTCGCGCAGGTCGGCCATGGCCCGGGCGTCGGGTTGCGACGTGCCGCACGCGTCGAGCGTTTCCCAAGCCTGGCGGTAGCCGACGCAGCGCATCGAGGGCAGGTCTGTCGAGAGGTCGCCGCGCGCGCGCAGCGCCTTGACCTCGTCGAGAAAGCCGGCCGCCAGCATCGCGTCGAAGCGCTCGGCAATGCGCTTGTGCAGCCACGCGCGGTCGGCGGGCTCGAGCGAGAACAGCACGCCGCCTTCGACGGGCCTGGCAGTCTTGTTGTCGCTCGCATGAAAGCTCGACAGCGGCTGCCCGCTGCTTTCCCACACCTCGAGCGCGCGCTGGATGCGCTGGCTGTCCTGCGGAGCGAGCCGCGCGGCCGTGACCGGGTCGACCTGCGCGAGCCGTGCGTGCATGGCGGGCCAGCCGAGCGCGGCCGCCTCGGCGTCGATGCGCGCGCGCACGGCGGCATCGGCTGCCGGCATGGCGTCGATGCCGTCGAACAGCGCCTTGAAATACAGCATGGTGCCGCCCACCAGCAGCGGCAGCGCGCCGCGCGCGCGGATCTCGCCGATGAGCCGCGTGGCGTCGGCCACGAAGGCGGCGGCGCTGTAGCTTTCATGCGGATCGAGGATGTCGATCAGGTGGTGCGGCACGGCGGCGCGCTCTACGGCGGTGGGCTTGGCGGTGCCGATGTCCATGCCGCGGTAGACCAGCGCCGAATCGACGCTGACGATCTCCACCGGGCGGACCATCGCCATGGCCAGCGCCACCGCTGTCTTGCCGGATGCGGTGGGGCCGGCAAGTGCGACATAGCGCGGTGAATCGGGAAGGGTCGCGGCGCCCGGCGATGCCGGGGAGGCAGCCGCGTTGGCCGCGGCGGCCGGGGGGAAGCTGGGAGACATGATGCGCCGAGGGTAGCAAATGGCGCGGGGGCGTCGGCGCCGCGGGGCTTGCCCGCGCACGCCTTTGCACGGAACTGTCGCTCAGATGGCCGCTGGCACCGGTGCAGGCGCGGCACCGCGCACGTCTTGCGCGGTGGGCGCATTGGCTGGCGGTGCGAGCCGGGGTGTCGGGCGGGCCGGGCCGCCATTGCTGGCGAGCGTGGCCTCCGGCTTCATGCGGAACAGTTGCGCCAGCGCCGCGCGGTACTGCGACTCGCCAACCGAGTTGGTGTCGTGGTGCGAGCCGCCCTCGACCAGCACGAAGAGTTTAGGCACCGTGGCCGCGTCATACAGCTTGCGGCCCAGCGTCGGGTTGATCAGGCTGTCGGCCGTGCCATGCACGACCAGCAGCGGCGCGGAGATGTTCTTGACCGTGTTGATTGCCTCGAATCGCTGGGTAATGAAGGGGCCGAATGGCAGCCAACCCCACTTGAAGCCGCTCACCACGTCGGCGATCGAGGTGAAGGTGCTTTCCACGATCACGCCGCTCTCGTCGTTCACGTGGGCCGCCAGGTCGATGCCGATGGCGCCGCCGAGCGAATGGCCGAATATGTAACGGTGTTGCTTGGGATGGCGCGCGGCCAGCCAGGTCCAGGCGGCGCGGGCGTCTTCGCGGGCCGATTCCTCGGAGGGCAGGCCCTTGGAGCTCTTCCCGAAGCCGCGGTAGTCGATGGCCAGCACCGAGAAGCCCAGCTCGTGCATGCGCTGGATGCGCGGTGCCGAGCCGGCGACGTTGTAGCGGGCGCCGTGCAGGTACAGGAGCACGGGCGTGTCGGTCGTCTCGGGCTTGCCGCCCAGCCACAGGCCGTGCAGGCGCGCGGGCTCGCCGGTAAGGGAGGACTGGAAGTCGATCCACACGTCTTCCATGCCCTGGGCCATGGAAGCTGTATTGCCCCAGCTGCGGTCGCTGGGCTGGAAGATCCACTGGCGCTGCTGTTCGTCGAGCGTCGAGCAACCCGCCGCCAGCAGGGCGCAAAGCGAAAAGACTGACGCGAGGAGGGTCCAGCGTTTCATCATGAGGTTGAGGGACAGCGAAGTCGGCGGAAAAGTTCACCTGCGTTGGCCGCGGCGTGCCGACATCGCGCCGCGGTTAACTCCCTGAAACAACGCTCGCAGGCGCTTTGTGGAGCCTATGCAACGTGCGTGCCCGGAACGCGGATGACCGCCCGAACCCCTCGAAAACCCTCTGAAAGGCGCTTTCCGGGGCTATCGGCCGCGCATGAACAGCGAATCCAGCTCGCGGATGGATAGCTGCCGCCAGGTGGGTCGGCCGTGGTTGCACTGGTCGGAACGCTCGGTCGCTTCCATCTGGCGTAACAGTGCGTTCATTTCGTCGATGGTGAGCTTGCGGTTGGCCCGAACGGCGCCGTGGCAGGCCATGGTGGAGAGCAATTCGTTCTGGGCACGCTGCACAACGGTGCTTGCGTCGTGCTGGCCCAGCTCGGCCAGCACGCTGCGCGCCAGCTCCACCGGGTCGCCGTCGGCCAGCGTTCCGGGTACCGCGCGCACCGCAAGCGTGCGCGGCGAGAACGGCGTGATCTCCAGCCCCAGCGTCGGCAGCACCGACGCGCAGGCTTCGGCCGTGGCCACTTCCTGCGGCGTGGCCGCGAAGGTGGCGGGAATCAGCAGCGGCTGGCTGGTGATGGCCGCGCCGTCGAGCTGGGTCTTGAGCCGCTCGTAGACGATGCGCTCGTGCGCCGCGTGCATGTCGACCACCACCAGGCCCTGGCTGTTCTCGGCCAGGATGTAGATGCCCTGCAGCTGGGCCAGCGCGCGGCCCAGGGGCCAGGCCTCGTCGTTGGTCGCCGTCGGCGCCGGCGCTGCAGCGGGAGCGACCGCCGACAGGCCGAGTCCGGCCGGCGGACGAAAGGCTGTTTCAGTCCGTGGCTGGTCGTCGGAGCGATCGGCGCGCTGCTGGGGCCACAGCGCTTCGAAATCCCCGGCGCCGCGTTCCTGAGCTACGAAATTGATAGCAGGCTGGGCCCAGCTGGCGTTCGGTGGCAGCGGTGTCTGCCTGAAGAAGGGCTGCGGCGGGCCGGATGCGGCCACGGCGTCGCCGGCGCGCGGCGCCGCCAGCGCGTCCTCGATGGCATGGCGCACCGCCTGGTGGATCTCGCGCCCGTCGCGGAAGCGCACCTCGATCTTGGTGGGATGCACGTTCACGTCGACCCGCGACGGATCGATCTCGAGGTAGAGCGCGTAGATCGGCTGGCGGTGGCCGTGCAGCACGTCTTCATATGCGCTGCGCACGGCATGCGACAGCACCTTGTCGCGCACGAAGCGGCCGTTGACGTAGAAGAACTGCTGGTCGCCGCGTGAGCGGGCCGCATCGGGAATGCCGGCACGGCCGACCACGCGCACCGGACCGCCGACGCGGTCGACCGCCACGCTCTGCGCCACGAAATCGTCGCTCAGCGCATCGGCCAGCCGCTGCTCGCGGACCTCGGCCGCGCGCCATTGCTCCACCAGCTTGCCGTCGTGCCAGATCGAGAAGCCCACCTCGGGCCGCGCCAGCGCATGGCGGCGCACCGCCTCGATGCAATGGGCGAGTTCCGTGGCGTCGGTCTTCAGGAACTTGCGGCGCGCGGGGGTCGCGAAGAACAGCTCGCGCACCTCGACCGTGGTGCCGGTGGAGCGGGCCACCGGCCGCAGTTCGCCGGTGCGGCCGTCCAGGGCGAAGGCCGTGTCGGCGCCGGCAAAGCGCGAAAGGATGCTGAGTTCGGCGATCGCGTTGATGGCCGCGAGCGCCTCGCCGCGAAAGCCCATCGTGCCGACCGTTTCCAGGTCGTTGAGGCTCGCGATCTTGCTGGTGGCATGGCGGCGCAGGGCCACGGTGAGTTCTTCGCGCGGAATGCCCATGCCGTCGTCCTCGACGGAGATCAGCCGCACGCCGCCCGAGGCCAGCCGCACCGTGATCTGGCGGGCGCCCGCATCGAGCGCGTTGTCCAGCAGTTCGCGCACCACCGAGGCGGGCCGCTCGACCACTTCTCCGGCGGCGATCTGGCTGATCAGCTCGTCGGGCAGTTCCCGGATGGGGCGGCGTTCGGTGGGAAGGGGAGAGGTTGGGAGGGCACTCACCGAGCCATTTTAGGAGGCGTGCCGCGCTGCCCGATGTTGGGGTGATTCAGGGGGCGTTCGGGTTGAGCAAGGATAATCCGCGCCCATGGAAATCATCAGCTTTCTCGTCGACTTCATCCTGCATGTCGACAAGCACCTCGAGCAGTTCGTCATCGCCTACGGTCCGTGGGTCTATGCGCTGCTCTTCCTGATCGTGTTCGTGGAGACCGGCGCGGTGGTGATGCCGTTCCTGCCCGGCGACTCGCTGCTGTTCATCGTCGGCGCGCTGTGCGGCGCGGGACTCATGAGCTATCCGCTGGCGTGCGGCATCCTGATTGTGGCGGCCATCCTGGGCGACCAGTGCAACTATTCGATCGGCCGCTACTTCGGACCGAAGGTGTTCCAGTGGGAGAGTTCGCGATTCTTCAACCGCAAGGCCTTCGACCAGGCGCATGGCTTCTACGAACGCTATGGCGGCATCACCATCGTGCTCGCGCGCTTCATGCCCTTCATTCGCACCTTCGCGCCCTTCGTTGCCGGCGTAGCGGAGATGAACCGCGGCAAGTTCACGGCATACAACGTCGCCGGCGCGCTGATCTGGGTGCTGGGCATCGCGACCGCCGGCTACTTCTTCGGCAACCTGCCGTTCGTGCGGCAGCATCTCGACAAGATCATCTGGGCGCTGATCTTCATTCCGGGCCTGCTCGCCATCTTCGGCGCATGGCGCGCTTCCAAGGCCGAGAAGGCGCGCGCAGCGCAGTTGCCCGCGGCCTGATCCGCGATCAATTCACCCGAGCAGAAACAGAAAAGCGCGCCACGAGGGCGCGCTTTTTTTCATCACTGGGCCTGAACCTGATCAGTAGTTCGGGCCGTTGCCAGGGTAGTAGCCGCTGCCGCTCGGGTAGCGCTGCTGGTTGTAGTAGTTGCGTTCGTCGGCATTGCGGCCCACCTGGTTGCCGATGATGCCGCCGATGGCTGCACCGCCGACGGTGGCTGCCGTGTTGCCGCCGATGGCATTGCCCACCAGCGCACCGCCTACCGCACCCACACCAGTTCCGAGGTTCTGGTTGGGGCCGCTTGCGCAACCCGCGATAGCCATGACGGAAGTGGCTGCAGCCGCTGCGATCCAGAGTCGTGTCTTCATGATGTGCACCTTTCAAGGAGTGATGAGCCATCATGTCCAGGTTGCGCTTTGGCACGGTGTAGGAGTCTGCCGCGCCTCCCTGTGCGCTGTCACGGGCCGCCCCGCGTGGGACAGCAGGGCATGCTTTGGCTTTACAAAAGCCCCGCCTGCGGCTCAGAGCTGGCGGCTGCGCGCAAGCGGCGGGTTCTGTGCAAAGTAGCGCTGGATGCCGCGCATCAGCGCATCGGCCAGGCTTTCCTGGTAGTCGACGCGGCGCAGGTTCGCTTCTTCTTCCGGGTTGCTGATGAAGGCGGTTTCGACCAGCACGCTGGGAATGTCTGGCGCCTTCAGCACCGCGAAGCCGGCCTGCTCGACCTGCCCCTTGTGCAGCCGCGCGCCGATGTTCTTGATCTCGCCGAGCATGGCGCCGCCGAGCTTGAGGCTGTCGTTGATCTGCGCGGTCGTGCTCATGTCGAGCAGGGCGCGCTGCACCTGCGCCTCATGGCCGCCCACGTTGACGCCGCCGACCTTGTCTGCTTCGTTTTCCTTGTTGGCCATCCAGCGCGCGGCGCTGCTCGACGCACCGCTCTGGCTCAGCGCGAACACGCTGGCACCGCGCGCGGCGGGCGTGGTGAAGGCGTCGGCATGGATGCTCACGAACAGGTCGGCCTGCACGCGCCGGGCCTTCTGCACGCGCACGCCCAGCGGCACGAAGAAGTCGGCGTCGCGCGTGAGAAACGCGCGCATCGGGCTGCCGTTCACGCTGCCCGCGTTGATGCGTTCGCGCAGGCGGTGCGCAACCTGCAGCACGATGTCTTTTTCGCGCGTGCCGCTGGGGCCGATGGCGCCGGGGTCTTCGCCGCCGTGGCCGGGATCGAGCGCCACGATGATGATGCGGTCGGTGCGGCTCGCCGTGGCGGTGCCGCCGCGGGGCGCGGCCACCGGCGGTGGCGATGCGGGTGGCGCCAACGGCCTGACGGGCGCGGTGCCCACCACAGGTGGCGGCGGCGCGGAGATCACCGGCGCCTGCGGGCGATCGTTGCCCGCCACCACGGCTGGCGGCGGCGTCTGCGGGCCGGGGCGCATGGCCTGCTGCGCCATCAGGTCGCCGAGCGGGTCGCCCGCCGGCGCGGTCGGGTTCGAGGGCACGATGCCGGCCACGGGCGGGTTGCTGCCCTGTGGTGCGCGGGGCGCGTCGCGCAGGCGCTCCGCGATCAGCGCTTCCATCGGGTCGACGGCCTGCTCGGGGTACAGGTCGAGCACAAGGCGGTGCTTGTACGCGGCCACTGGAGCGAGCGAGAACACCTGCGGCACCACGGCCTGCTTCAGGTCGAACACGATGCGCACCACCTTCGGCGCGTTCTGCCCGACACGCAGGCCGTTGATGTACGGGTCGCCCGGCTTGATCTTGCCGACCAGCTCGCGCAGTTCGGGGTTGAGGTCGATGCCCTCGATGTCGACCGCGAGCCGCGGCGGGCTGCCCACCACGAGCTGTTGCGAATTGAGGCGCGCGTCGGACTCGATGGTCACGCGGGTGTAGTCGGCGGCGGGCCATACGCGCACCGCGAGGATGGTCGCGCCGCGCGCGATCTGGTGCACGCCGAGCATCAGCGCGATGCTGCCGCCCTGCAGAAGCACGCGCCGTTTCAGGCCGACCGCCTTCATGCGGCGATGCGCGCCAGCAGATCGCTGCCGCGAGGGGTGTTCGCGAGGAGGGTCACGCTGCGTGTGTCGTCAGTCATTGCTTCTATTTTAATAGCGAGGTCGGCAACTGGTGTGCGGCCCGCGGCGTTGTCGGGCCATTCGGCCAGCTTGAGGCCCGGCCCCGCGAAGATGTCGCGGAAACCGGCGTCGTCCCATTCGCGCGGGTCGGCGAAGCGATAGAAGTCGAAATGGAAGATCTGCAGGCCGTCGGGCGCATCGTGCGGCTCGACCACCGCGTAGGTGGGGCTCTTGATGCGCCCCGCGATGCCGAGCGCGCGCAGCAGGTGCCGAACGAAAGTCGTCTTGCCGGCACCGAGGTCGCCGTGCAGCGCGATGAAGGCGTCGCGCAACGCGGGCGATGCGGCGAGCGCCTGCGCGAAAGCGGCGGTGTCGTCTTCGCTGCGCCAGCGCAGGGTGCGGGTGCTCGTTTGCGTTTCTACAATCGGCAAGTGATCGTCAGCCATCCACTCGTTGTTCGTATTCAGGCTTTGGCCCGGGAACTCGGATTCTCCCAAATCGGAATCGCGGGCGTCGATTTATCGAGCGCCGAGGACGGTCTGATGCAGTGGCTGGCCCATGGGTTCCATGGCGAGATGCAATACATGGCAACACACGGCACCCGCCGCGCCCGGCCGGCCGAACTGGTGCCGGGCACGGTGAGCGTGATCACCGCGCGCATGAACTACCTGCCGCGCGACACCGCCCCCGAGTGGCAGGCCGTCGAGTTCGACCGCCTCACGCGGCCCGGCGAAGCCATCGTGTCGGTCTATGCGCGGGGCAGGGACTATCACAAGGTGCTGCGCAACCGGCTCGCGAAGCTGGCGGAACGCATCGCCGAAGAGGTCGGGCCCTTCGGCCACCGCGCCTTCACCGACTCGGCCCCGGTGCTCGAGGCGGAGTTGGCCTCGCGCAGCGGGCAGGGCTGGCGCGGCAAGCACACGCTGGTGCTCGACCGCGACGCGGGCTCGATGTTCTTCCTGGGCGAGATCTACGTCGATATGGCGCTGCCGCCGAGCGAACCCGTGACCGCGCATTGCGGCAGTTGCAGCGCATGCATCGACGTGTGCCCGACGCAGGCCATCGTGGCGCCCCGGAGGCTCGACGCGCGGCGCTGCATTTCCTACCTCACCATCGAGCACGGCGGCGCCATTCCGCTGGAGTTGCGCCCGTTGATGGGCAACCGCATCTACGGCTGCGACGACTGCCAGCTGATCTGCCCCTGGAACAAGTTCGCGAAGAAGAGCGAGCTGCCCGATTTCGACGCGCGCGAAGGGCTCACCGGGCGCTCGCTGGCGGAGCTTTTCGCATGGACCGAGGCCGACTTCCTGCGCCGCACCGAAGGCAGCCCGATCCGCCGCATCGGCCATGAGCGCTGGTTGCGCAACATTGCGGTGGCGCTGGGCAATGCGGTGCGCGCGGGCGAAGACGGCGCAAAGGAAGCGCTCGCCACGCGCGCGGAGCACCCCAGCGAGCTCGTGCGCGAGCACGTGGCGTGGGGCCTCGGGCAGGAAGTGCCCGCCTAGCTTTTCTTCGCGGGCAGGATCTCTTCCACGCGCTGCCACGGCCGGCACATCAACGTGCCGCGCGGCGACACCACGATGGGCCGCTGCAGCAGGATGGGGTGCGCCACGATGGCGTCGAATAGCTGGTCGTCGCTCAGTTTCTCGTCGGCCAATCCGAGCTCTTCGTAGGGCGCTTCCTTGGTACGCAGCAGGTCGCGCGCGCCCAGGCCCATGGCCTTGGCCAGCTCGCGCAGCTTCTTCTTGCCCGGCGGGGTTTCCAGGTAGAGAACGATCTCGGGCTCCACGCCGCTTTCGCGGATCAGCTGCAGCACGTTGCGCGACGTGCTGCAGTTGGGCTTGTGGTAGATCGTCATCGGATAGTCGGTGGTGGGGGGGCGAGCGGTCATGGCGTCGATTATGAAAAGAGCAGGGCGCTACGCTCCCGTGGTTTCCCAGCCGGGCGTGAACGGAAATCTCTCGGCCCAGAAACCGGCCAGGCGCGGATCGGCGTCCACGCGCTTCACCACCGGCGCCATGCGCGGCGCCTCGCGGTAGAAGCGCGCGCGCCGCGGCGTCCAGCGCGACATCACGGTCACGTACAGGTCGAGCATGCCGAGCCTGTCGCCGAGCAGGTAGGGCGCGGGCTCGTCGATCTGCGTGTCCATCAGGTGCCAGCAATGCGCGATGCGCTCGGCCGATCGATCGAGCATCGCGGGCTGGCCGGCGGGGTCGGGCACGAGCCGCGAGGGATCGTCGCGCACCCAGAACAGCGAATAGATGGCGGCCGGCAGGTAGACCATCCAGCGCAGGTAGCGCGCGCGCAGCGGGCTGTCGGGCGCGGGGCAGAGGCCGGCTTCCGGGTAGCGGTCGCCGAGCCAGATCAGGATGGCCGCGCTCTCGGTCATCACCTCGCCAGAAGGCAGCACCAGCGCGGGCACTTGGCGCATCGGGTTGACGCCCGAGACGCGTTCGCGCTCAGCTTCTCCCTCCCATGCGGCCACGTCCACGGTGTCGACCTGCGCGCCGATGAGCGTCAGCGCCGCATGGATGGGCGTGGCACCGGAGCCGGGCGCGCCGTAGAGTGTGTAGCGGTCGTTCGAGGCGGATGATGAAGAGCTCATCCGCCCAGATTACTTCAGCCTCGCGGCCGTTGTCACGCAGCCAGCAGCGCGTCGACCTGCTTGAGCGCTTCGAGCGTCCTGACGCAGGCCTCGGCCACTTCAGTCCCTTTGACGGCGAAGTGGCGATGGAAATACTTGCGGTGCTCCACGTGCTCATGGAAGTGGTGCGGCGTGAGCACGGCCGAGAAGATCGGCACGTCGGTCTCCAGCTGCAGCGACATCAGCGTGCTGACCACCGTGTTCGCGACGAACTCGTGGCGGTAGATGCCGCCGTCCACCACCAGCGCACAGCCGACGATGGCCGCGTACTTGCCCGAGTTGGCCAGCCGCTTGGCATGCAGCGGGATCTCGAAGGCGCCCGGCACGTCGAAGATGTCGATGAGCTCGCGCGCCACGCCGAGCCGTGCCATTTCTTCGAGGAAGGCGTCGCGCGCCTGGTGGACGATGTCGGAATGCCACTGCGCCTCGACGAATGCGATGCGCGTGCCGCGCGGCGAACCCGACGCGGTGATGGCGGAGAGGGGAAGGTCGTTGATCTGACTCATGGTGTGCCTCTTGAAAGCAGGTTTCCTGAATCAGGGCGCACGAAACCACGGGGCCACCCGCGCGCCTGCATGGCAGGGCACGCGGGTCGACCCGCATTTCGCGCTCTCTTTCATCCGGACTGTGACCGTCGGCTTCGGAATCGCACCGAAATCTGCTGACCCTGGAACCCGTTGAGGGCGCCAGGCGCTCGCGGGCTTGTGCGGCATCCCTTTCGAGAAAAAGCCGCCATTACCGCCGGTGGGGAATTGCACCCCGCCCTGAGAACGCTTGCCGTCCGGCTGGCCGGACGACGGCGCGATTCTAGGAGCGCGCCGCGGCCGGGCTTGTCACCCGCGCGCCAGACCTTCGGCTGCGCGGGGATTTTCGTCAGAAGCGATACGTGGCCGATGCAGTCACTGTACGGCGCTGGCCGTAGAAGCAGTCGCCGCGCGCCAGGCACGTGGTGAGCTGCACCTTGTCGGTCAGGTTGGCCACGTTGAGCGACAGGCGCAGCGGGCCGTTGTCCCAGGCGAACATCGCGTCCAGCAGCGTGACCGCCGGCACCGGGTTGGCGTCCATGCCGTCCCACGACTTGCCGACGTAGCGCACGCCCCCGCCCGCCGAGAAGCCGGGCACGCCGCCGATCGAGAAGCGGTGCGTCACCCATGCCGAAGCCGCATGCGTGGGCACGCCCGAAATGCGCTTGCCCAGGTCGGCGGCGTTGCTGCGCGAAACGCGCGCGTCGGTGTAGGCGTAGGTGGCGATCCAGTCCCAGTCGCGCGCGATGCTGCGCTTGTATTCGAGCTCCAGCCCCTTCACGTGCACTTCGCCGAGCTGCACGCTGTTGAGCGGGTTGGTCGGGTCGGTGGTCTTGCGGTTGGTGTCGCGCAGGTCGTACACCGCCGCCATGAACGAGCTGCGCTGGCCTTCGGGCTCCCACTTCACGCCGGCTTCCCATTGCTTGCCGCGCTGGGGCTTGAAGGGCGTGTTGTTGACGTCTGCGCCGGCCAGCGGAAAGAACGATTCGGCGTAGCTCAGGTAAGGCGCCCAGCCGCCGTCGGCCAGATACACGAGGCCGGCGCGCTTGGTGGTGGCTTTGTCGTCACCGGCCGCCGCAGGCCGGCCCTGGGTGTCGGTGGTGGCCTTGTCGTGGCGCAGCCCCAGCACGCCGATCCAGCGGCCGTACTTGACCTGGTCCTGCACGTAGATGCCGGCCTGCTTCTGCACCACCTCGGGCGAGCGCGTGTAGCTGGTGGGCGGCGTGTAGTTGCCGTACACCGGTGCATAGACGTCGAGCGCGCCGGCGCGCCCGCGGCCCGACAGCTTGGAGGTGGTGTTGCGCTGGAAGTCGGCGCCCAGCAGCACCGTGTGCTCGACATCGCCGGTCTTGAAGCGGGCCTCTGCCTGGTTGTCCAACAGCAGCATCTTGCCGCCGTTGATGTCGCTGCTCAGGTCGCGCTCGAGCGTGCGCTGGTCGGCGTTGAAAACCGGGCGGGCCGGGCGGCCGGTGAGCCGGTTGGCGGTGAAGCTGGTGTACGACGTGTTGTAGACCACCTTGCTCTCGGTCGAGCGCAGGTTCTGGCGGAAAGTCCAGGTGTCGTTCAGGCGATGACTGAACAGGTAGCCCAGCGACGTGGTGCGGGTGTCGTAGCGGTCGAACCCCGGCTCGCCCAGGAAAGTCGAGGTGGGAATCTGCCCGTAGAGTGACGGCAGCAGCGTGCCCTGCCAAGGGAAGAAGCCGATCAGCGAGCCGCTCTTGTCCTTCTGGTAGAGCGCCTGCAGGGTGAGCGAGGTGTCCGCGTTCGGGCGCCAGGTGAGCGAGGGCGCGACCAGGATGCGGTCGTCCGGCACATGGTCGACCTGCGTGCCGCTGTCGCGGTTCACCGCCACCAGCCGGTAGAGCCACTTGCCTTCGGGGTCGACGGGGCCGGTGAAGTCCGCCGCGACCTGCTTGCGGGCGTTGCTGCCCAACTGCAATTGCACTTCGCGCTGGGTCTCGGCCTGCGGCCGCTTCGACACCATGTTCAACACGCCGCCGACGGCGCCTTGGCCGTAGAGCACCGACGACGGGCCGCGCAGCAGCTCCACGCGTTCCAGCATGTACGGGTCGAGCTTGCTGGAGTTGTAGGTGCCATAGGTGCGCAGCAGCCCGTCGAGGTACTGCGTCGCGTCGCCGCCGCGCACCTTGAACGAATCGACGCGGCTGTCGAAGTAGCTCGACACCACGCCGGCCGTGTAGTTGGTGATTTCGCGCAGCGTGAGCGCGCCCTGGGCCTCCATCTGGTCGCGCGTGACCACCGAGATGGCCTGCGGCGTCTCGATCAGCGGGGTGTCGGTCTTGGTGGCGCTGCCGCCGCGCCTGGCGACGAAGCCGGTGACCGGGCCGGTCGCGGTCTCGCCGGCATCGCCCGTCACGGTGACCGTGGGCAGCGCCTTGCGGGTTTCGGCGGCGTCGTCCTTCTCCTCGGCGTAGGCCGGCACGGCGGCGCCCAGCGCCAGGGCGGTTGCCGCGAGCGTGACGCGGCGGGTAGGTGAATGGCGCCAAGCGGGGCGCCGATGCTTCTTCGATGTCATGTGCAGCTTCTCCTGTGTCCTGCGTTTGGGGGGGAGTGGCTGCGGCGCGCGCCGAATGCGGGCGCGCCATGGCTTCTCGTCTCTGATCCGGTCGATGCGGTTCGGACGAGCGCAAACCGGCGGCTGGCTTAGGGCTGGCGGCCGGTGGGTTTTATGGGTTCTTGTTGCGTCGTCGCGGGCAGCTGTCGAAGCTGCGGTCTTCGTTCCTTCGAAGACGGCTGGCGCCCGTTGCGGGCAGCTGGCTGAGGCTGGCGATTATAGGAAGAAAGGCGTCATCGTCCCGCGAGAAACAGCGCCATTCGCTGCAGTTCGTCGTCGAGCGCCGCGCGGAATGCCGCGTCGCGCGGCTTCTTGCCGGCATAGCCGAACATCGGCTTCATCCGTCCCTCGGCCGAGCTGCCGAAGTTGCCCCAGCCGATCACCCGGTCGTGCCACAGCATCGGCAGCGCGTAGTAGCCGAACTGGCGCTGGGGCGCGGGTGTGTAGGCCTCGAACTTGTAGGTCCAGCCCCAGAGCAGCTCGAAACGGCGGCGGTCCCACACGACAGGGTCGAAGGGCGCGAGCAGGCGCACCGCATCGTCGGGCGCGTGGCGGCGCGAGGCCGGGTTCTCGTCGGCGGGCCAGTACCAGGTCGTGCCGTCGATGCGGCAGCTCGCGAGTTCTTCTCGTGCGATGCGCAGCGCTGCCTGCGTCTGTGCCGAGAGATGCGGCGCGCCGTAGCCGAGCAGGCGCACGAGGTAGGTGAGGCTCGCGGCCGGCAGCGGCGCGTATTTGCGCACCACCAGTTCGATCAGCGCGGCGGCGCGTTGTGCGCGGCCGGCGGGGCTGTCGTCGGCGGGCTGGTGCGTCACGGCTTCGTAGACGCGTGTGCCGCTGTCGCGCCGCACCACGCGCAGCATGCCGCGGTAGTGCATGTCGTCGAGCAGGTGCGTGGTGGCGTTGCTCGAACCGCCCCAGTAGTTCGTGATGCGGCCATGCGCGAAGTGCTGTTCGACTTGTCGTGGATGCACAGGTCCGTGTTCCTGCACATAGGCCAGCACGTCTGCAGCCTTGCGCCGTGTGTCGGCGTCCCACACGCGCTTGGCTTCGCGCGGATGCATGAGCGCAAGGTGTTCGCGCGGAAGGAAGCCGTAGTTGACGAGGCAGTCTTCTTCGATGGCGAGCCGCGAGTAGCGGCTTTCCAGATCGCCAGCGCGGTAGTCTTTTACGCGGTGGCGCAGGGTGAGGTCTTGTGCACGCGCCGGGGCTCGGATCGGGTCGGCCTGCACGAAGCCGAGTTGGCGGATCGCTGCTGGCAGCGTGGTCGGCTTGAAGAGGGTGCGCGCGACGGCGTAGCGGCGCAGGTCGTCCAGGGTCGGGGCGGGCATTCGCGGATTGCAGCACAGGTCGCGGCTTTGCGCTTTGCTGCGCTGTTGTTCAGGGCGCGATCACGTCGATGGGGTACCTTGCTCCGCGAATGTCCTCCGGCCTTCGGCCTCCTCCTTTATTTCGCTGCGCAAGGCACCCCATCGACGTGATCGTGATGCGCCGTCGTGGAAGCTGCATTTGTTGGCGCTCTGCGGGACTTCGTGTCGCATGAAACGGCTGCTTTGCCCAGTTCTTCTCTAGAGTGAATGCCCCTGTCACTCAGCACCCCACCAAGGGGAGAAGGAAGGCGCGACAACCCCACCACTGCCCAGATGTTTGAAGGCTGCTTGCCTCGCGGCAGGTCGTCGGTGCGAAAGCAGCGATGCGGATGCGAGGTATCAAAAGGCGACGGCCGGGGTGTTAGCAGCACCCCGGCCGTCTAACCAAGTTCGTGCACACACCTTGGAAGGAACGCACAAAAATGGCTAGCAAGACTATAGCCCGGCCTCGCACGCCGGTAGCTTCCGCAGAAACCGCCCAAGACCCGGCGGATCTTCTCGAAAGCACCCTCTCTCAACTCGAAGCACTCCTGTGGGTCTGCCACGGGGAAGACATCGACTGGTGCGCCGGAGATGGGCCTCGACGATTGGACAACCTGCTTTGGCTTGCGGCGGATCTCGCTCGCAAGGCGGGGGAGCTGTTTCAGCTGAACGAGAAGGCGAGGGGCGCCGACTGACCCCCAAACCCCACAGCCGCTGTCACAGTGCACAGGGCGCCGGGTGCTCCCCGCAGCGAAATAAAGGAGGAGGCCGCAGGCCGGGGGACATTCGCGGCGGGGAGTACCCGGTGGACTGTGCACGCGCCCCGAACAAAGATCGGCTTTAGACAGCCTGCTTGTGCCGCTCGATGCAGACGTCCAGAGTCTCGTGACCAGCCCGCTGCCACCAGTCGAGATTCGAAAAAATCTCCACTTCGCTGAAGCCAGAGAACCCAGCGTCCTCCACCCACCCCCGGATCTTCTTCAGCTCGACCACCCCGTCACCCATCATCCCGCGATCGCTCAGCAGATCGCGCGTGGGCGTGAGCCAGTCGCAGACGTGATACGCCAGCAGCCGCTCGCGGCCCGCGCGGGCGATCTGCTGCTGCAGCTTCGGGTCCCACCACACGTGATAGATGTCGAGCGCCACACCCAGCATGCCGCTCCTGCCCGCGTCGAGCTCGTCGCACAGGTCGAGCGCATGCTCCAGCGTGTTGATGCATGCGCGGTCGGCCGCCTGCATCGGGTGCAGGGGCTCGATGGCCAGCGGCATGCCGACCTCGCGGGCGTACTCGAGGGACGCGGCAATGCCCTCGCGCACCTCGCCGCGCGCGCGGCCGATGTCCTTGTAGGCCGCCTTGCCGTCGAGCGCACCAGGCAGCGCGCCGACGACCAGCACCAAGCAGGGCGCGTCGAGCGTCTTCGCTTCGTCGATGGCGCGGCGGTTGTCTTCCAGCGCGGCCTTCAGGCCCGCTGCATCCGGCGCGGGGAAGAAGCCGCCGCGGCAGTAGCCCGAGAGGCCGATGCCGTGCGCCTTCAACTGCTTCGCCACCTTGTCGAGACCGACAGCCGCCACCTGGTCGCGCCACGGGCTGATCGCGCGGATGCCGCGCTCGGCGCACTGGTCGATGATGCGGTCCAGCGGCACCTCGGCGCCCAGTTGCTTGCGAACCGTGGCGGTGTTGATCGACAGCCAGTCGTGGTCTTGCGAGAAATCGCGCATGGGCTGCTTCAACCTTCCACGCCGTGCAGGGCCAGCAGCGTCTTCATGCGCTGCACTGCCAGCTCCGGCTGCTCCAGCAGGTTGGCCGCATCGGCCAGCCGGAACAGTTCGGCGAAGTGCTGCAGCGAGCGCGTGCTCTGCTGGCCGCCGACCATCGTGAAGTGCTTCTGGTGGCCGTTGAGCCAGGCCATGAACACCACGCCGGTCTTGTAGAAGCGCGTGGGCGCCGCAAAGATGTGGCGCGACAGCGGCACCGTGGGGCCGAGGATGTCGTGGAACTTCTTCTCGTCGCCCTGCGCCAATGCCCCGAGGGCCGCGCTGGCCGCGGGGGCGATGGCGTCGAAGATGCCCAGCAGTGCGTCGCTCTTGCAGTGCGTGGGCTCGTCGCCGAAGCCGTCGCCCGCGATCAGTTCGGCGTAGTTGAAGTCGTCGCCCGTGTACATGCGCACACCGGCCGGCAGGCGGCGGCGCATCGCGATTTCCTTGTCCTTGTCGAGCAGGGAGATCTTGATGCCGTCGACCTTGTCCGGGTGCGCGGCGATGATGCCCAGCGCCGTGTCCATGGCCGCGTCCACGTCCTTGGTGCCCCAGTAGCCGGCCAATGCGGGGTCGAACATGTCGCCCAGCCAGTGCAGCACCACGGGCTGCTTCGCCTGGCTCAGGATGCGGTCGTACACGCGCTCGTAGTCGGCAGGGCTCTTCGCCACGCGGGCGAGCGCGCGGCTGGCCATTACGATCAGCTTGCCGCCCAGGGCCTCGATGGCGGCCATCTGCTCTTCATAGCCGCGGATCACGTCGTCGACGCTCTTCACGCTGTCGATGTCCAGGTGGTCGGTGCCGCAGCCCGAAGCCACCAGAGCGCCCGGAACGTCCTTGGCCGCGTCGAGCGAGCGGCGGATCAGCTCCAGCGAGGTGGGCCAGTCCAGGCCCATGCCGCGCTGCGCGGTGTCCATGGCCTCGGCCACGCCCAGGCCCAGCGAAAACAGGTGGCGGCGGTAGGCGATGGTGGTGTCCCAGTCGACCGCGCACTGCAGCCACGGATCGATGGCGGCCAGCGGGTCGGCCACCACGTGCGCGGCCGAGTACGCAATGCGGTTGAACTTCACGCCCGCGCCGGGCTTGACCGGCGCGGTGCCGCGCAACGCGTAGGGCGCGAGCGTGCCGCCTGCGGTGGGGAGGGTGAGAGAAAGCGCCATGCCTGCCTCAGACCTTCAGCGCCGGCACGTCGACCCAGCGGCGGTCCTGCCACGACTCGAGCGCGGCCTCGACCAGCTGCACGCCCTTGGCGCCTTCGGGCAGCGTCCACTTGTAGGGTGCGTTCTCGACCACGTGGCGAATGAAGTGCTCCCACTGGATCTTGAAGCCGTTGTCGTAGACCTGCGAGTCCGGAATCTCCTGCCACTGGTCGAAGAAGTTCATGGTCTGCTTCTCGTCGGGGTTCCACACCGGGCGCGGCGTGGCCACGCGCGATTGGGCGCGGCAGCTCGACAGGCCGGCCACGGCCGAGCCGTCGGTGCCGTCGACATGGAAGGTCACGAGGTCGTCGCGGCGTACGCGAGTGACCCAGCTCATGTTGATCTGCGCGATGACCGGTTCGCCGTTGTGGCCGGTGAGTTCGCAGGTGGCGTAGGCGGCGTCGTCGGCGGTGGCCTCATACGGCTTGCCGGCTTCGTCCCAGCGCTTGGGGATGTGCGTGGCGCCAATGCACGACACCGACTTCACCTCGCCGAACAGGTTGTCCAGCACATAGCGCCAGTGGCACATCATGTCCAGGATCATCCCGCCGCCGTCTTCCTTGCGGTAGTTCCAGCTCGGGCGCTGGATGGGCTGCAGGTCGCCTTCGAACACCCAGTAGCCGAACTCCAGGCGCACGCTGAGCATGCGGCCGAAGAAGCCGGCGCGGCGCAGCATGTCGAGCTTGCGCAGGCCGGGCAGGAAGAGCTTGTCCTGCACCGCGCCGTGCTTGAGGCCCGAGCCTTCGGCCAGGCGTGCGATTTCGACGGCCTCGTTCAGGTTGGTGGCAATCGGCTTCTCGCAGTACACGTGCTTGCCTGCGCGGATGGCCTTGGCCAGCAGCGTGGGGCGCATCTGCGTGGTGCCGGCGTCGAAGAAGATGGTGTCGTCCTTGTTCTCCAGGGCCTTGTCGAGGTCGGTGCCCCAGCGCGGGATGTTGTGCGCCTTGGCCAGCGCTTCCATCTTCTCGGCGTTGCGCCCGATGAGGATCGGGTCGGGCATCACCTTGTCGCCGTTCGACAGCGTGACGCCGCCTTGCGCGCGGATCGCGCAGATCGAGCGGATCAGATGCTGGTTCATGCCCATGCGGCCGGTGACGCCGTGCATGATGATTCCGAGACGTTGGGTGGCCATCGTTTGCTTCCTTGAGATGCGAGAGAGACAGAGATTGAAGAGGGTGCTTCAGTAGACGGAACGCATGGCGTCCCACGAGATGCCGGCGCCGGGTTTGCCGGTGGCAAAGCCGGGCGCGTTGGCGAGCGAGGACAGATCGAGCTGCCCTTCGCGGATGGCGAGGCGCACTGCGCCGTCGCTGGGTTCGTAGAGGCCGGGATGCAGCTTCAGCAGCGCCTGCTGCTCGGCCTCGGGCGAGGCCGCGAGGCCGTTGACGTAGTGGTGGCCGTTGCGCTCGACGTGCGAGAGCCCGAGCCAGGCGACCAGCGCCAGGTCCTGCTGCACGCCGATGCCGGCCTGCATGGTGAGGTCTTCGCCGGACAGGAAGTGGCGTGCCGTGTCGCCGGCCGCGTTCCACTGCGCGCAGCGCGCGGCGTTGACGATCGACTTGTAGAAGCCCTTGCAGCTCTTGCTCGACACGCCGGTGTAGCCCAGCGTTCGGGCCTGCACGAAGGCGTCGAGCGTGCTGTCGGATTCGTCGATGAGAAGCGGAATGCGCTTGCCCAGTGCCGACACGTCGCGCTGCAATGCGGCGTCGCGGCGGATCGGCTGCTCGACGAACGCCGTCTTCCGCACCAGCGTGCGCAGCGAGGGCGTGGACAGCATGCGGTCGAGGAACGCGCCGAAGGCGTCCGCGTCGGCGTACTGCTCGTTGCCGTCGAGCGTCACCAACTGCGCGTGCCCGTCGATGACGTTGGCGATGCGTTCGAGCCGCGCGATGTCCTGCGCGGTGTCGCCGCAGAGCTTGAGCTTGAAATGGGTGAGGCCGTAGCGGCGCACGGCGGCTGCGAGCGTGGCGGGCAGGCCGTCATCGGGCGCATCGGGCGCATCGGGCAGGGCGTCGCTGTCGTCGATGGCATCGGCCAGGCCCACGGTGTGGCGCGCGGCAATGCGGGTTCGCGGCGATTGCCTGGCCAGGAAGCCCGGCATGTCGAAGCCCGCGAGGTCGTCGGCCAGGCCGCTGCCCGCGATGTCGATTCCGGCGAGGTTGCCGCTCATCGCGGTAGCAAAGCTCAGGCCGCTGTGCAGGCACAGGGCGTCAAGCAGTGCGCGGTCGATCAGCGCCGGGCCGTAGCTGGCCACCAGCGGCTGCAGGCCCTTGGCCTTGGCGCGGCCCTGCAGCGCGGCGTAGTTGGAGGCGAAGTGCGTCCACGCGGTCTGGGCGTCGGCCTCGGCGGTATAGGCCTCGCGCGCATCGCGCAGGGCGAAGCGCAGTTGCTCGAAGTTCTGTTCGTTGGTGAGCGCGGGGTTCTTGTCGAACCACTTGGGCACCATCATCTCGGCGGCGCAACCCTCGGCCGTGCGGCCGTCCGCGAAACGGATGCGGGCCTTCACGTAGACCTGAGGGCAGGCCGTGACCGTGGCCGCGCCGAAGCGGAACGGCAGCCGCAGCGCCACGTTGCGCTCGGCGAAGCGGATCTCCTCGACATGAAAACGGATCGCGTCCATGGCCGTCGCCTTCAGTGGTCCAGGATGCCCTGCGAGAAGAAATGCGCGCGCACCAGCTTCGTGTAGGCCCCGAACTCGGGCGAGGCCATCATGTCGAGCGTGCGGGCGCGTGGCAGGTCGATGTCGTACACCGCGGCAATGGAGCCGGGCCGCTCGCTCATCACGATCACGCGGTCCGACAGGAAGATGGCCTCGGGAATGCTGTGGGTGATGAGCATCACCGTCTTCTTCGACGCCATCCAGATGCGCTGCAGTTCCAGGTTCATCTTCTCGCGCGTCATGGCGTCCAGCGCGCCGAAGGGCTCGTCCATCAGCAGCACCGACGGGTCGTGCAGCAGGGCGCGGCAGATCGACGCGCGCTGCTGCATGCCGCCCGACAGCTGCCACGGGTACTTGCCCTCGAAGCCCTTCAGGCCGGCCATCTCCATCAGGTTGCGTGCACGGGCCTTCGCGGCGTCCATGGGCAGATGGCGCATCTCGGCCTGCAGCAGGATGTTGTCTTCCACGCTGCGCCAGGGCAGCAGCACCGCGCTCTGGAACACGATGCCCACATCTTTCTGCGGGCCCTTGATGGGCTTGCCGGCCAGCGTGAGGCTGCCGCCGCTGATCGGCAGCAGGCCCGCCACCATCTTCAGCAAGGTGCTCTTGCCGCAGCCCGAGGGGCCGACGACCGAGACGAACTCGCCTTCCCCGATGGCGAAGTCGAGCGGCTTGAGCGACTCGACCGGGCCGTCCTTGCTTTGGTAGATCTTCGAGACGCCGCGCGCTTCGATCAGGTTGACTTGGGACATGGAATGCGTGAGAGGTGGCGGCAGCGAAAGGCGCGCGGGTTCAGGGGCAGGGGCGGGTCAGGGCAGGAAGTCGAGGGTGACGTAGTCTTCCGGCTTGCCGCGCGTGGAAGCGTCCATGCCGCCGTACTGCACCAGCAGGTCGAGCGAGTCGCTGACGTTCTTCATGGTCACGCGGAACGGGCGCTGGTTGGCGGTTTCCTTCGTGTGATAGAGGGCGATGCTCTGCTTCATGCCCACGATGAGCGTGTCGCGCACGCCGGCCTTGGCGTTGGCCTTGAGCATGGCGTCGACTGCCGCCTCGGGGCTCTTCTCGGCGGCTTCCGCGGCCTTGGTGGAGGCGCGCATGAAGCGCTTCACCAGGTCGGGGTTCTCGGTCAGCAGGTTCTTGTTGGTGATGATCCCGGAGCTGATCTGGTTCACGCCGGAGTCGGCGAAGCGGATCGGCGTCACGGGCTTGCCGGTAGCGTCCTGCAGCTTGATGGCCTGGTCCATCACGTAGCCCAGCAGCAGGTCGGCCTGGCCGTTGGTCACGGCATTGAGCTTGGTCTGGCCGTCGCCAGAGACGATCTTCACCTGGTCGGGCTTGATGTCGTTGACCTTGAGGAAGAGCGGCCACATCTGCGACATCGAGTCGCCGGGCGTCACGGCCACGGTCTTGCCGATGATGTCCTTCGGCGTCTTGATGTTCTTCTCGGTGAAGCCCATGACCGACATCGGACTCACCTGGAACAGCACGCCGGTCGACTTCAGCGGCGCGCCCTTGGCGGCGGCCTTGATCATGGTGGTGACGTCGATGTAGCCGAAGGTGGCCGACTTGGCGGCCACCGCCTGCGCGGTGACGGCGGAGCCGCGGCCTTCCTGGATGTCGAGATCGATGCCCTCGTCGGCGTAGAAGCCCTTTTCCTTGCCGAGGAAGAAGGGCGCGTGCTCGCTGTACAGGTACCAGTTGAGCATCAGCGTGACCTTGTCCTTGGGCTTGTCGCCCTGGGCATGGGCCGGTGCGATGGAAAAGGTGGCGAGCGCTGCCGCGGCGAGCAGCGAGGGAAGCAGTTTCTTCATGGTGTTGTCTCCGGGAGTTGTCGGTTTTTGCGAAGTAACTCAGTGCGTGTGGCGCTGCGAGGCATGCCACGGAATCATCACGCGCTCGACCAGGTCGACCGCGACGAAAAGAATGACGCCGATGCTCGACAGGACCACCAGCGCGGCAAACATCAGGGGCAGGTCGAAGTTGCCGTTGGCCACCTGCAGCACGTAGCCGATGCCGGAGTTGGAGCCGACGAATTCACCGACCACCGCGCCCACCACGGCCAGCGTGACCGACACCTTCAGGCCGCTGAAGATCTGGGGCAGGGCCTGCGGCAGGCTGATCTTGAAGAAGGTCTGCAGGCGGCTCGCGCCCATCGAGCGAGAGAGATCGAGCATGTCGGGCTCCACCGACTTGAAGCCCATCACCGTGGACACCACCACCGGGAAGAAGCCCAGCAGGAAGGCGCTGATCACCTTGGGGAAGATGCCGAAGCCGAACCACACCACGAACAGCGGCGCGATGGCCACCTTGGGAATGCTCTGCGAGAACACCAGCAGCGGGTACACATACGACTCGACCACGCGCGAGTAGGCGATGACCATCGCGATCGGAATGCCGATCAGGATCGTCAGGCCGAAGCCGCCGAGCGTGGCGAGCGTGGTCTTCCAGCTTTCGGCGAGCAGGTGCGGCCATTCGGCCGCGAGCTGCTTCACCACCTCCCACGGCGGCGGAATCAGGTAGGCGGGAATCTTGAAGAGGCGGATCGCCAGGTCCCACAGCACCAGCAGCATCAGGATCAGCAGGAAAGGGCGCAGGGCAGGGGAGAGCAGGAGCTTGCGGAGCATGGAGGTGCCGGGACTTTCTGGCTTACTGTTGGACCGACAGGCCGGCGGCCTTCACGAGGTCGGCGTTGCTGGCGATCTCTTCCTTGATGTAGGCGTCGAACTGCGCGGGCTTGAGCGTCCACGGATCGGCGCCGAGCTTGGCGAAGCGCTCCTTCACCTCCGGCGTGGCCAGCGCCTTCGCTACTTCGGCGTGCAGCCGCTCGACGATGTCGCGCGGCGTCTTGGCGGGCGCCATCATTCCGATCCAGAAGTTGAACTCGGAGCCGGGCACGCCGGCCTCGGTGGTGGTGGGCACGTCGGGCAGCGCGGCGGCACGCTTGGGCGAACCGACGGCCAGCGCCAGCAGCTGGCCTTCCTTGATCTGGCCGATGACCGGCGCGATGGGCGAGAAGTAGTAGTCGACGCGGCCGGAGAGCACCTCGGTGACGGCTTCGCCCGACCCCTTGAACGGGATGTTGGTCGCGTCGATCTTCGCGGCCAGCTTGAATTTTTCGGCGTTCAGGTGCGTGGCGCTGCCCTGTCCGGCCGAGGCGAAGTTCATGCTGCCCGGCTTGGCGCGCGCGGCTGCCAGCAGCTGCGGCAGGGTCTTGATGTTCTTCGACGGCGAGATCACCAGCGCGTTGGGCAGCGACGAGATCGGCGTGACGCCGGCGAAGTCGTGCACCGTGTCGAAGGGCAGCTTGGCGAATGTCGATGGGCTAACCGTGTGCGACGACGAGTGGATCATCAGCGTGTAGCCGTCTGGCGCGGCCGTGGCCACCGCCTGCTGCCCGATGGTGCCGCTGGCGCCGCCGCGGTTGTCGATGACCAGCGGCTGGCCCATGCTCGCGCCCATCTTGTCGGTGATGGCGCGCGCAATGATGTCGGTGGTGCTGCCGGCAGCGAAGGGCACGATCACGCGGATCGGCTTGGACGGGTAGCCGTTTTGTGCCGAGGCGATGCCCGGCAGCAGGGCGGCGATGCAGGTCAGCGAGGCAACGGCAGTGATGCGTGCAGTGCTTGCAAAGAACTTCATGGATGTCTCCGCGCGGTCGGGCCGCTTCTTGTATCGATCAATTCACCATTGAGTGAATTATGGATTTTAGAAATGGCTGCGCCGCAGCGTCAACGGCCGCTGCCTAGTGAATACCCGGAGAGTCGGAGGGCGCGCCGCGGATGGGCGCGCCCGGTGCGTCAGTGCAGGACGTAGCCCAGCACGAGGTCTGTCATGTGCGAGAGGCGTTGCGCCATCGCCTTGGGGGCCCGCAGGTCACGGCCGAAGATGGCCGACAGCGTGTGGTTGTTCGACAGGTAGAAGTAGCACAGCGACGCGATCGAGATGTAGAGCTGCACCGGGTCCACGCCGGCGCGGAACAGGTTGTCGCGGCGGCCGCGTTCGAGCACGGTGTCGAGCAGTTGCACCAGCGGCGAGTTCATTTCCTGGATGCGCTCGGAACGCTTCAGGTGCGACGCGCAATGCAGGTTCTCGCTGTTGAGCAGCGTGATGAACTCCGGGTGCTCCAGGTAGTAGTGCCAGGTGAACGACACCAGCTGGCGGATGGCCTCCACGGGGTCGATCTCGTCGAGGTGCAGGCGCTGCTCGGCCTCGCGGATATCGGCGTACACGCGCTCCAGCACCGCAAGGAACAGGTCGTCCTTGCTGCCGAAGTAGTAGTAGATGAGGCGCTTGTTGAGCCCGGCGCGCTCGGCGATGCTGTCCATGCGCGCGCCGGCGAGCCCGCGCGCGGAGAACTCGTCGCGCGCCGACGCGAGGATGGCGAGCTGCGAGCGATCGGCGTCGCGCGAGCGTGGCTCGAGCGTTTCGGCCGCTTCATGGGCGTCGGGCGTGGAGTCCTTGGGGGCCTTCATGTCGCGAATTTAACCAATTGGGGAATTAACGCAAGGCGTCTGCAGGGGGCGCACATAATTGCCGGAGACATTCTTAGCGAGGTTCTTCTTCACATGAGTACATCACAACCCGCAGGCCACCTGATCGTGGAGTGCCTGGTCGAGCAAGGGATGAATATCGCGTTCGGCGTGCCGGGCGAAAGCTTCCTGGCGGTGCTGGACGGTTTTCATGCATACCGCGACCGCGCGCGCTTCATCGTCAACCGGCAGGAGGGCGGCGCGGCCTTCATGGCCGAGGCGCACGGCAAGCTCACGGGGCGCCCGGGCGTGTGCTTCGTGACCCGAGGCCCGGGCGCGACCAATGCGTCGATCGGCGTGCACAACGCCTTCCAGGACTCGACGCCGATGGTGCTGTTCGTGGGCGACGTCGGCAGCGACTTCCGCGACCGCGAGGCCTTCCAGGAGGTCGACTACGGCAGCTTCTTCGGACCGAGCACCAAGGGCTTCGCCAAGCGGGTGGAGCGCATCGACGACGCCGACCGCATTCCGGAGTACGTGGCGCGCGCCTTCGCCACCGCAATGAACGGGCGGCCGGGCCCGGTGGTGCTGGTGCTGCCGGAAGACATGCTGCGCAGCGAGACCAGCGCGCGGCCGCTGGCGCGTGTGGAGGCTGTCGAGCCGTGGAGCGACCCTGGCGCCCTGCGCACGCTGCGCGAGCTGCTGCTGAAGTCGCAGCGTCCGCTGGTCATCGCGGGGGGCGGCGGCTGGACGACGCAGGCCGCGCAGGCGCTGCAGCGCTTTGCCGAGAACTGGCGGCTGCCGGTGGCGAATGCCTTCCGCTTTCAGGACACCTTCGACAACCACCATCCGCTGTACGCGGGCGACGTCGGCATCGCGATCAACCCGAAGCTTGCGCAGCGCGTGAAAGATGCCGACCTGATCCTGGCCATCGGCCCTCGCCTGGGCGAGATGACGACCGGCGGCTACACGCTGCTCGAGGCGCCCAAGGCGAAGCAGACGCTGGTGCACATCCACGCGAGCGCGGAAGAACTCAACCGCGTCTACCAGGCCGACCTGGCCATCAACGCCGGCATGAGCGCCGCCGCGCGCAGCCTCGAGGTGCTGAGCGCGCCGCCGACGCTGCCCTGGGAAGAATGGGCCCTGCAGGCCCACGCGGACTACGAGGCCAACCTCGAGCCCCAGGCGCTGGCCGGCATGCCCGCCGAAACACCGCGCGGGCCGGTCGACATGGCGGCGGTCGTCGCGCTGCTGCAGAAGCACCTGCCGGCGGACGCCGCCATCACCAACGGCGCGGGCAACTTCGCGAGCTGGGTGCACCGCTACTTCCGCTATCACGGGCTCGCCAAGGGCGCCAAGACGCAGCTGGCGCCCACCAGCGGCGCGATGGGCTACGGGGTGCCGGCCGGCATTGCGGCCAACCTGGCGACGGGGCGGGTGGCCTTCACCATTGCAGGCGATGGCGATTTCCTGATGACGGGGCAGGAACTGGCGACGGCTTCGCAACACGGCGGCAAGAGCATCGTCGTGCTGCTGAACAACGGCATGTTCGGCACCATCCGCATGCACCAGGAGCGCGAGTACCCGGACCGCACGAGCGGCACGGCGTTGCGCAACCCCGACTTCTGCGGCCTCGCGCGCGCCTACGGCTATGCGGCCGAGCGCGTGACGCAGACGTCGCAGTTCGAGGCCGCGCTGCTGCGCGCGCTGGCGGCCGACACGGGCACGCTGATCGAGATTCCCCTGGACCCCGAGGTGATCACCACGCGCGGCACGCTGGCGTCGATCACGCGCGCGGCAAAGCAGCAGCAGCAGGCGCGGGGCTGAGCGCCGCGCGATGACGTGCCACCTCGGCGCGCAAGGCGGGCGACCGCAGCTCGAACACGTCGAACAAGCCCAGTGCGTCGAGCGTGGGAATCAGGGAAACCAGGTCTTGCTCGGCGGCTTGCCTGTCGGCGGCCGGCGTGCTTGCGTCTTCGAGGATGCGCACGTTGGCGAGGAAGGCGGCGACCGATCCCTTGCGCAGGGGCTGGCCGTCGATGACGGCGAAGTCCTGGCCGTCGGGCAATACGTCTTGGGCTCTCATCTTTGTTCCTTTGAAGGGGCAGTGAAGATGAGGCCGATGCTAGGCCGCAGCAGGTCTTCGGGCTTGCGGCGCGGGGCCAATCGATACCGCCGGCGGGCCACCCATGGCTGTTGATGGCCCTGTGAAGCTCTGGATCAGCGCCTACGTGGCGCCGCGCGTCACGGGCTACCACGCCCATGAGGACGGGCAGCTGTTCGCCTTGCGCGAGGGTTTGCAGGTCATCGAGACGCCTTCGGGCCGCTGGGTGCAGCCGCCGGGGTGGATCGGATGGATCGCGCCGCGGTGCGCTCACGCAGCGCAGAGCTTCGGTCCTACGGCGGGCTGGAGCCTGCACGTCGACGCTCGGTTGGCCGCACTACTGCCCGATGGGCCGCATGTGTTTGCCGCGACGCCGCTGGTGCAGGGGCTGGTCGACCGGCTGACCTCGCTCGATGCTTCTGCCGGTTCGCTCGATGCGCGCCGCGCGCGCTTGGTCGGCGTGCTGGTCGATGAACTCGCGGCGGGCGAACGTCCTTCGTTGCACCTGCCGATGCCGCAGGACAAGCGCCTTGCCGCGATGGCCGCCGCGCTGGCCGACGACCCGTCGCTGCCCGACACCATCGACGATTGGGCCGATCGAATCGGCATGGCCCGCCGCACGCTCACGCGCCGCTTCGCCGCCGAGACCGGATTGAGCTTTGCGCAGTGGCGCCAGCAGGCGAGGTTGCTCAAGGCGGTGGAGCTTCTGAGCCTGAAGGAGCCGGTGACGGCGGTGGCGCTGACGGTGGGCTACACCTCGGTCAGCGCCTTCATAGAGGCCTTCCGCAAGCACTTCAGGCGAACGCCGTCGCGCTTCTTCGAGGCGTGAAAGGCACCTGAAAGGCCCCGCTCGCGGGCAAAAAAAAGCCGGCTGGAAGCCGGCTTCTTGATTCAGGAGCGCGAGGCCCCTGGCGCTTACTTGACGTGCTTGCCGATCAGCGCGGCCAGTTCGAACATCGACACTTGGGCCTTGCCGAAGATTTCCTTCAGCTTGGCGTCGGCGTTGATGTTGCGCTTGTTGGCCTTGTCTTGCAGGTTGTTCTTCTTGATGTAGTCCCACAGCTTGCTCACGACAGCGGTACGCGGCAGCGGCGTGGAACCGACCACGGCAGCCAGTGCGGGGCTGGGGGTCAGTGCCTTCATGAACGCTGCGTTGGGCGTGCGCTTCTTTGCGGGAGCAGCCTTCTTTGCGGGAGCGGCCTTCTTTGCAGGAGCAGCCTTCTTCGCCGGTGCGGCCTTCTTGGCGGGAGCAGCGGCCTTCTTTGCCGGTGCAGCAGCCTTCTTGGCCGGAGCGGCGGCCTTCTTCGCAGGAGCCGCAGCCTTCTTTGCCGGAGCTTTCTTGGCCGGAGCCTTCTTTGCAGTTGCCATGGTTGATTTCCTTTTTTGGTTGAACACTCACCAATGAAAAACTTGCGTCTCCAGTGGCAATGCGGATGCTAAATGAGAAGAAACGCGTTTCCAAGGGAAAAAGCGCTTTTTTCATTGGGAGTTGTTGTTTTTTCAGAGGGGAGAAGCCCCGTTTTCACCGCCGGCGCCCGGGCCACGTCGCCAGCACCACGCCCACGAGTGCGATCACGAACGCGAGCAGCTGTGTCGAAGAGAGGCTTTCCCCCAGCACGAGCACGCCCACGAGGGCTGCGCTGACCGGCAGCAGCACAGCGAAAACACCCGCTTGTGCGGCTGGTACGTTGCGAAGTCCGGTCATCCAGAGCCACACCGTCCAGATGCTCGCCGCGAGCGCATAGGCCACGAGCAGTGCCCATGTACCGAAGCGCACGGCGGTGAAGTCGAACTGCAGCGCGAACCAGATGCCGAAGGGCATCGACAGCGCGAAGCCCCAGAGGTTGATGAGCGACGCGATGCGCTTGGGGCCGAGCCGTCCGGTGAGCGACTTGCCGATCACCGCATAGGCCGTCTCGCAGAGCACCGCGCAGAACACCAGCAGGTTGCCCAGCCAGGGCATCGACGCCGGCGAGGCGGAGGGCGTGGCCGATGCATGCGCGGGCGAGAGCGCCAGCAGGCCGATGCCGAGCGCGGCGCATGCGATGGCCAGGCCGATGCGCACCGTGATGCGCTCGCGCAGGAAGAGCCAGCTCGCGACGGCCACGCAGGCGGGGATCGACGCCATGATCACGCCGGCCGACACAGCGCTCGTCAGGCTCACGCCGAACAGCATGCAGATCGAGAACAGGAAGTTGCCGAGGAACGATTCGAGAAACACGAGCCAGCGCGTGTGCGCCGTCATGGGTGGCTCGTCGGGGGTGCGCTTGAGCCAATGCGGCATGGCCAGGGCGGCGATGCCGAAGCGCAGCCATGCGAGCAACAGCACAGGGAAGGCGGCAACGAGGGGCTTGGAGAGGGCAACGTAGCCGCCGACGAGCGACATGCTCAAGGCCAGGCAGCCGTAGGCCACGAGGCGGCCTGGTGTGGGGGCGGCGGAGTTCAATAGACTGAAGTTTTCGTAGTTGCTGGGAAGGCGGTTTTTCGATGATGCCCCACGTTTTTGTTTACGGCACGCTGCGCCGCGGCGGACGCAACGACATCGCGCGCTACCGGCCCGCGCCTGTGCTGGTGGGCGAGGCGGCGATCGGCGGCACGCTGTACGACCTGGGGGCTTATCCGGGCGTGGTGCTGGGCGGGGCGCGGTGCGTGAAGGGCGAGGTGTATGCGATCGACCCCTCGGTGGAGGCGGCGCTCGATCTGCTCGAGGAGGTGGCCGACGACGACACGGGCGAGTACATCAGGCGGCGGGTGCGCGTGGAGGTGGGCGGGCAGTGGATCGATTGCCTGGTGTACGAGATCCATCCGTCGCGCATCGTGGGCCGGCGCGTGATCGAAGGCGGGGATTGGATCGCGCACGCGGTGCGCATCGGTGCTTGATTTTCACCACCGAAAGATTGATTGCGCATTGCGAAATCTTCCGCTGCTGCGCCGCAATATTTTTTCTCAATACGAGAAAAATAATTTTGCATTGAGAAATATCTCTGTAAGTTGTTGATTTTGATGTGTGAAAAATATGTCTTCTATAAGACATAAGAGTCCGGAGCCGGATTAAAGTAACTCCACGGCCGCAGCGCCCAACCCTCAATCAACCTCACGGAGTGACCATGCCCCAGACCCTCACAGAACAACTCAGCCGCGAACAGCAAATCGCCGCCCTCGAAAAAGAGTGGGCCACCGACCCCCGCTGGAAGGGCGTCAAGCGCGGCTACAGCGCGGCCGACGTGGTGCGCCTGCGCGGCTCGTTCCCCATCGAACACACGCTGGCCAAGCGCGGCGCGGAGAAGCTCTGGGACAAGATCAACGGCGGCGCCAAGAAGGGCTATGTGAACGCGTTCGGCGCCATCTCCGCAGGCCAGGCAATGCAGCAGGCCAAGGCCGGCCTGGAAGCCGTGTACCTGTCGGGCTGGCAAGTCGCTGCCGACGGCAACACGTCGGAAACGATGTATCCCGACCAGTCGCTCTATGCCTACGACTCGGTGCCGACGATGGTCCGTCGCATCAACAACACCTTCCGCCGTGCCGATGAAATCCAGTGGGGCCGCGGCATCAACCCGGGCGACAAGGAATTCATCGACTACTTCCTGCCGATCGTGGCCGATGCCGAGGCCGGCTTCGGCGGCGTGCTGAACGCCTTCGAGCTGATGAAGAACATGATCGCCTCCGGCGCTGCCGGCGTTCACTTCGAAGACCAGCTGGCCGCAGTGAAGAAGTGCGGCCACATGGGTGGCAAGGTGCTCGTGCCGACGCAGGAAGCCTGCGAGAAGCTGATCTCGGCCCGCTTCGCCGCCGACGTGATGGGCGTGCCCACCATCGTGCTGGCCCGTACCGACGCCGAAGCCGCGAACCTGATCACGTCCGACCACGACGCCAACGACAAGCCCTTCCTGACGGGCGAGCGCACGCAGGAAGGCTTCTACCGCGTCAAGAACGGCCTGGAGCAAGCCATCAGCCGCGGCGTGGCTTACGCCCCCTATGCCGATCTGGTGTGGTGCGAAACCGGCGTGCCCGACATCGGCTTCGCCCGTGAGTTCGCGCAGGCCGTGCACGCTGCCTGCCCGGGCAAGCTGCTGTCGTACAACTGCTCGCCTTCGTTCAACTGGAAGAAGAACCTCGACGACAAGCAGATCGCTTCGTTCCAGGAAGACCTGTCGGAGCTGGGCTACAAGTACCAGTTCATCACGCTGGCCGGCATCCACGTCAACTGGTTCAACACCTTCCAGTTCGCCCACGCATACGCTCGCGGCGAAGGCATGAAGCACTACGTCAACATGGTGCAGGAGCCCGAATTCGCGGCGCGCGACAAGGGCTACACCTTCGTGTCGCACCAGCAGGAAGTGGGCGCGGGCTACTTCGACGACGTGACCACCGTCATCCAGGGCGGTTCGTCCAGCGTGAAGGCGTTGTCGGGCTCGACCGAAGAAGAACAGTTCCACTGATCCGAGGGTTTATTTCGCTGTCACTTTGAGCCCGGCCGCGCGCCGGGCTTTTTTGCGCCCGGGATCAGGCCTCGAGGATGCAGCGCCCGCATCCCGAGCGGGCAGCGGCTAGAATCGCGGACTCTGCACTCAACAAGAGCGAGAAAGGCACCTTGGTTATGACACCGCGAACTACTCCGCAAGGATTCAGCGGCTTTTTCTTCACTGAAGGAAAAGGCCGGTAGCCCCGCGCACGCTGGTTTCTGCCAGCTCTACAACCAAGCAAAGCGCGGTCTTCCACCGCGCTTTTTTGTTTTTCTCCCCGAGGTTTTCACATGATCCAGATCACGCTCCCCGACAACTCGCGCCGCGAGTTCCCCGGCCCGGTTTCGGTGGCCCAGGTTGCCCAGTCCATCGGCCCCGGCCTCGCCAAGATGACGGTGGCCGGCAAGGTCGACGGCAAGCTCGTCGATGCCAGCGACGTCATCGACCATGACGCCAAGCTGCAGATCATCACGCCCAAGGACGACGAGGGCCTGGAGATCATCCGCCACTCGACGGCCCACCTGGTCGGCCATGCGGTGAAGCAGCTCTACCCGACGGCCAAGATGGTGATCGGCCCCGTGATCGACGAAGGCTTCTACTACGACATCTCGTTCGACCGCCCCTTCACGCCCGAAGACATGGCCGCCATCGAGGCGCGCATGCGCGAGCTGATCGCGCAGGACTACGACGTGATCAAGAAGATGACGCCGCGCGCGGAAGTCATCGAAGTCTTCAAGTCGCGTGGCGAAGACTACAAGCTGCGCCTCGTCGAGGACATGCCCGACGAGCAGGCCATGGGCCTCTACTACCACCAGGAATACGTCGACATGTGCCGCGGCCCGCACGTGCCGAACACGCGCTTCCTGAAGGTCTTCAAGCTCACGAAGCTGGCAGGCGCCTACTGGCGCGGCGACGCCAAGAACGAGCAGCTGCAGCGCATCTACGGCACGGCCTGGGCCGACAAGAAGCAGCTCGACCAGTACATCCAGCGCATCGAGGAAGCCGAGAAGCGCGACCATCGCCGGCTGGGCAAGGAGCTCGACCTGTTCCACATCGACGAAGTGGCGCCGGGCGTGGTGTTCTGGCACCCGAAGGGCTGGGCGATCTGGCAGCAGGTGGAGCAGTACATGCGCGGCATCTACCGTGACACGGGCTACTGGGAAGTGAAGGGCCCGCAGATCCTCGACAAGAGCCTGTGGGAGAAAACGGGCCACTGGCAGAACTACCGCGACAACATGTTCACGACGGAGTCGGAGAAGCGCGAGTACGCGCTGAAGCCGATGAACTGCCCGGGCCATGTGCTGATTTTCAAGAGCGACTTGCGCAGCTACCGCGACCTGCCGCTGCGCTACGGCGAATTCGGCCAGTGCCACCGCAACGAGCCCAGCGGCGCGCTGCACGGCATCATGCGCGTGCGCGGCTTCACGCAGGACGACGGGCACATCTTCTGCACGGAAGACCAGATCCTCGACGAGTGCATTGCGTACACGGCGCAGCTGCAGAGGGTCTACGCCGACTTCGGCTTCACGGACATCCTCTACAAGGTCGCCACGCGGCCGGAGAACCGCGTGGGCTCCGACGAACTGTGGGACAAGGCCGAGCATGCGGTGATGGAGTCGCTACGCCGCTCCGGCGTCGACTTCGTCATCGCGCCCGGCGACGGTGCCTTCTACGGCCCGAAGATCGAGTACACGCTGCGCGACGCCATCGGCCGCCAGTGGCAGTGCGGCACGATGCAGGTCGACTTCAACACGGCGGAGCGGCTGGGCGGCGAATACGTGACGGAATCGAGCGGTCGCGCACACCCTGTGATGCTGCACCGCGCGATTGTCGGCAGCCTGGAGCGCTTCATCGGCATGCTGATCGAACACCACTCCGGCGCAATGCCCGCATGGCTCGCTCCGGTGCAGGTTGCAGTGCTCAATATCAGCGAAGGACAGGCCGATTACGCTGCGCAAGTTGCGAAAACGCTGCAAAATCAAGGGCTTAGGGCCCAGCTGGATCTGCACAACGAAAAGATTACGTATAAAATACGGAAGCATTCGTTGCAAAAGCTCCCTTACATCGTTGTCGTGGGTGACAAGGAAAAGGAAGCAGGTGCCGTCGCAGTGCGCGCCCGGGGAAATCAAGACCTCGGTGCAATGTCCCTCGAATCGTTTGCACAACGGCTCGTCCAGGATGTTGCTGACAAGCGTTGATTTGTCTCTGAAACACCCTATATGTTTCCTTGCCAAATCGTGCCGCTTGTCCGCGAGGACTGAACGGCGTTCGCTACAGATTTTGTAGCAAATTTTGAAGGATTCTGACCATCGCTACTGCATTTCGCGACCGCCGCCACCGCGAGGAACGCCAACACCGCCTGAACCGGGAAATCATGGCCCCGGAAGTCCGCCTGATCGGCCCGGATAACGAGCAATTGGGTGTCGTGAGTCTTGCCGAGGCCTTGCGCCTTGCCGGTGAGCAGGACGTGGATCTGGTGGAGGTCGTCGCGGCGGCCAATCCGCCGGTGTGCCGCCTGATCGAGTACGGCAAGTTCAAGTACCACGAGCAGAAGAAGGCGGCCGAGGCGAAGTCGAAGCAGAAGGTCATCGAGGTCAAGGAAATCAAGTTCCGCCCCGGGACCGACGATGGCGACTACAACATCAAGATGCGCAATATCAAGCGCTTTCTTGAAGACGGCGACAAATGCAAGATCACGCTGCGCTTCCGCGGCCGCGAGATCACGCACCAGGAGCTGGGTCTGGCACTGCTGCAACGCATTCGCGACGAACTGGGCGACCTGATCATGGTCGAGCAGTTCCCGAAGCTCGAAGGCCGGCAGATGATCATGATGATCGCGCCAGGGCGCAAGAAGGCTGGTGGCGGAGCGCCAAAGCCTGCGGCTGACGCTGCTGCACCTGCGGCGGCCTGAGGTCTGCGGTAGAGAGGTTTTGAAGGGATTTCGCCTTTGCCCGCGCTTCGCAAGAAGGGCTGGCAGGGGCGAGATAAAGAAGTGTCTCGGGGCCAACAAGTCCGTGGAGCATCCATGGCGCCTCACGAGCACAAACTAAAGGAGCATTCACATGCCCAAAATGAAGACCAAGAGCAGCGCGAAAAAACGTTTCCGCGTTCGTCCCGGTGGCACCGTCAAGCGCGGTCAAGCCTTCAAGCGTCACATCTTGACGAAGAAGACCACCAAGAACAAGCGTCACCTGCGTGGTGCAGTCGCAGTGCATGAAACCAACATGGTTTCTGTCGCCGCCATGCTGCCCGGCCGTGGCATTTAACTCAGACGAACAAGGAGTACACACATGCCTCGCGTCAAACGTGGTGTAACGGCTCGCGCCCGCCACAAGAAAGTTCTCGCACTCGCAAAGGGTTTCCGCGGTCGTCGCGGCAATGTCTTCCGCATCGCCAAACAGGCGGTGATGAAGGCGGGCCAATACGCCTACCGTGACCGTCGTACCAAGAAGCGCGTGTTCCGTCAGCTGTGGATCGCGCGTATCAACGCCGCCTCGCGTGAACTGGGCCTGACCTACAGCCAGTTCGCCAATGGCATCCGCAAGGCCGGTATCGAGATCGACCGCAAGATGCTTGCGGACATCGCCGTGCACGACAAGGCCGCATTTGCCGGCATCGTGGAGCAGGTCAAGGCCAAGCTGGCTGCTTGATTCTGCACAGCAGGCTGCCGCCTCCGGGCGGCTTCCTGCGCCCACGGCTCAAGGGCTGGCGCTTTAAAAGGCTCCAGCTCTTTTTTATTTCCCCTCGAAGATTTTTGTTGCTATGAACGAGTTGGACTCCCTTGTCGACACCGCACGCGCCGCCTTCGCCGAAGCGAAAACGCCCGCAGAGCTCGAAAACGCCAAGGCCCAGTTCCTCGGCAAGTCGGGCCGCATCACCGAGCTGATGAAGGGCATGGCCGCGCTGAGCGTCGAAGAGAAGAAGTCCCGCGGCGCGGCGATCAACGTGGCCAAGCAGGCCATCGAGGCCGCGCTGACCGATCGCCGCCAGCAACTGGCCGACGAAGAACTCTCCTTGCAACTGCGCGCCGAAGCCCTCGACGTGAGCCTGCCCGGCCGCCGCCGCATCCCGGGCGGCCTGCATCCCGTGAGCCGCACCCTGGAGCGCATCGAGGAAATCTTCTCGAGCATGGGCTTCGACGTGGCCGACGGCCCCGAGATCGAAAGCGACTGGCACAGCTTCACCTCGCTCAACAACCCGCCGAACCATCCCGCGCGTTCGATGCAGGACACCTTCTACGTCGACATCAACGGCGACGACGGCATTCCCTACAACCTGCGTCCGCACACCAGCCCGATGCAGGTGCGCTATGCGCATCAGCACATCAAGAAGTACGCCGCCGAGTTCGCCGCCGCGGCGGCCGACACCACTGGCACCGTGAAGGCGCCCGAGATCCGCGTGATCGCGCCGGGCCGCACTTATCGCGTCGACAGCGACGCCACCCACTCGCCCATGTTCCACCAGTGCGAAGGCCTGTGGCTCGGCGAGAACGTGAGCTTCAAGGACCTCAAGGTCGTCTTCACCGACTTCTGCCGCACCTTCTTCGAGCGCGACGACCTCGTGCTGCGTTTCCGCCCGAGCTTCTTCCCGTTCACCGAGCCGAGCGCCGAGATCGACATCCAGTTCGCCAGCGGCCCGCTGGCCGGTCGCTGGCTCGAGGTGTCGGGTTCGGGCCAGGTGCATCCGAACGTGGTGCGCAACATGGGCCTCGACCCCGAGCGCTACATCGGCTTCGCCTTCGGCATGGGCCCTGACCGGCTCACGATGCTGCGCTACGGCGTGAACGACCTGCGCCTGTTCTTCGACGGCGACCTGCGTTTTCTCTCGCAGTTCCAGTAAGCCCCCTCCATACATAGAAAAACCAGATCGAGATCGAAGAGATGCAATTCCCGGAATCCTGGCTGCGCGAGTTCTGCAATCCGCCCCTCGACAGCGCCGAACTGGCCGAAACGCTCACCATGGGCGGTTTCGAGGTCGAAGAGCGCCGTCCGGTCGCGCCGCCCTTCACGCGCATCGTGGTCGGCGAAATCAAGGAAGCCGAGCAGCACCCGAATGCCGATCGCCTGCGCGTGTGCCAGGTCGACGTGGGGCAGGGCGCCTTGCTCAACATCGTGTGCGGCGCGCCCAATGCGCGCGTCGGCATCAAGGTGCCGTGCGCTCTCGTCGGCGCCGAACTGCCGCCGGGTGAAGACGGCAAGCCTTTCCTCATCAAGCTGGGCAAGCTGCGCGGCGTCGAGAGCCAGGGCATGCTGTGCTCGGCGCGAGAACTGCACCTGAGCGAAGACCACGGCGGCCTGCTCGAGCTCGCTGCCGACGCGCCCATCGGCGCCGACGTGCGCGATGTGCTCAAGCTCGACGATTCGCTGCTCACCCTCAAGCTCACGCCCAACCTGGCGCACGGCCTGAGCGTGTACGGCGTGGCACGCGAACTCGCCGCGCTCACCGGCGCGCCGCTCAAGACGCCGGCCATCGCGCCGGTGGCCCCGGCGTTCAGCGACGTGCTGCCCGTCAAGGTCGAGGCGCCCGAGCTTTGCGGCCGCTTCTCGGGCCGCATCGTGCGCGGCGTGAACACCAAGGTGGCCACGCCGGCATGGATGGTCGAGCGCCTGGCGCGCTGCGGCCAGCGCAGCGTGACGCCGCTGGTCGACATCTCGAACTACGTGATGTTCGAGTACGGCCAGCCCAGCCACATCTTCGACCTCGACAAGATCCATGGCGGCCTCACCGTGCGCTGGGGCAAGGCGGGCGAGCAGCTCAAGCTGCTCAATGGCACGACCATCACGGTGGACGACAAGGTCGGCGTGATTGCCGACGACCGCGAGGTCGAGTCGCTCGCCGGCATCATGGGCGGCGACGCCACCTCCGTTTCGGACGACACGCGGAACATCTACGTCGAGGCCGCGTTCTGGTGGCCTGCCGCCGTGCAGGGCCGCTCGCGCCGCTTCAACTTCTCGACCGACGCCGGCCATCGCTACGAGCGCGGCGTCGATCCGAGCCGCACCGTGCAGATCATCGAGCGCATCACGCAGTTGATCGTCGAAATCTGCGGCGGCCAGGCCGGCGCGATGGACGACCAGAAACTGCACGTGCCCGAGGCCGTCCCCGTCACGCTTCGCGTGGCGCGCGCCGCGCGCGTGATCGGCATGCCGCTGACGCAGGCGCAATGCGCCGACGCGCTGAACCGGCTGGGCTTTGCCATCACCGAAGGCGAAGGCACGCTGACAGTGACCCCGCCGCCGCATCGCTTCGACCTGCTCATCGAAGAAGACCTGATCGAAGAAGTGGCACGCCTGATCGGCTTCAACAACCTGCCGACCACCGCGCCGCTCGCGCCCATCACGGCCCGTGTGCGGCCCGAGGCGCAGCGTGGCCGCTTTGCGGTGCGCCGCGCCGTTGCGGCGCTGGGCTATCAGGAAACGATCAACTTCAGTTTCGTCGAGGCGCATTGGGAGCAGGACCTTGCCGGCAACGCCAATCCGATCAAACTGCTGAACCCGATCGCCAGCCAGATGAGCGTGATGCGTTCGTCGCTGCTGGGTTCGCTGCTGCAGGTGCTCAAGTTCAACCTCGATCGCAAGGCGCCGCGCGTGCGTGTGTTCGAGCTGGGTCGTGTCTACCTGCGCGACGACAGTGTCGCCACCACCGACAGCACCGTGCGCGGCGTTCATCAGCCGATGCGCGTGGCGGGCCTTGCATGGGGCGATGCCGACGAAGCGCGCTGGGACGGCAAGCCCGAGCGCATCGACTTCTACGACGTCAAGGGTGACGTCGAAGCATTGCTCGCGCCGCTGGTGCCGAGCTTCGAGGCAGCCGAACATCCCGCGCTGCACCCGGGCCGTTCGGCGCGCGTGCTGGTCGACGGCAAGGCCATCGGCTTCGTCGGGGAACTGCATCCGCGCTGGCGCCAGAAGTGGGACTTTGCCCAGGCGCCGGTGCTGTTCGAACTCGATCTCGACGCAGTGACGGCGCGCCCCGTGCCCGTGGCGCAGCCGGTGCCCAAGCACCAGGCCGTGGAGCGCGACATCGCCGTCGTCGTGGCCGAAGCCGTCACGCACGACGCGCTGATGCAGACCATCCGCGCGGCCACGGCTGCGCAGGGCCTGCTGCGCGATGCGACGCTGTTCGACATCTACCGTCCCCAGCCGCTGCGCGATGGCGCCGTGGCTGCGCCGGGCGCGCTGGCACAGGGCGAGAAGAGCATGGCGGTGCGCCTGAGCTTCCAGAGCGACAGCGCCACGCTGACGGACGAGCAGGTCGAGCCTGCGGTGCGTGCCATCGTCGAACAATTGGGCGCCAAGCTCGGCGGCCGCTTGAGGGGGTGAAGAGAATGAATGCTGCCGACTTCACGCTCGAGGCCCTGGAAACGCCTGCGCTCACCAAGGCGCACCTGGCAGACCTGCTGTTCGAGCAGATCGGCCTGAACAAGCGTGAGTCCAAGGACATGGTCGAGGCGTTCTTCGAGCTCGTGGCAAGGAGCCTCATCGAAGGCACGGACGTGAAGATCTCGGGCTTCGGCAACTTCCAGATCCGCGTGAAGGCACCGCGGCCGGGGCGCAATCCGCGTACCGGCGAAGCCATTCCGATCGGTGAGCGCCGCGTGGCCACTTTCCACGCGAGCGCCAAGCTCAAGGAACAGATTCACGGCAGCATCGAGCCGCAGGGCGGTGCGGCGACCGAAGTCGAGTGGAGCCTTGGCACCGAGTGAATGAATAGTGCTTGGTGCTGCGCGCTTGCGTAGAGTAATCTCTAAGGTTTCCCGCGCACAGTCTTGATTTCAATGGAGAAAACGCTCCCGCCGATTCCTGTCAAACGCTACTTCACCATCGGTGAGGTGGGCGAGCTCTGCGGCGTCAAGCCGCACGTGCTGCGCTATTGGGAGCAGGAGTTCACGCAACTGCGGCCCATGAAGCGGCGCGGCAACCGCCGCTACTACCAGCACCACGAGGTGCTGATGATCCGCCGCATCCGTGACCTGCTCTACGACCAGGGCTTCACCATCAGCGGTGCACGCAACAAGCTGCAAGAACTGGTGCAAGGTGAGCGCGATCGCCGCAAGGCCGGTGGCGAACTGCCGCTCGAAGGCATGGAAGCGATCGAGATCGAACAGGAAGAATTCGATGCGGCCGTTCAGGACGCGCCGGCACCCGTGGCTGCCGCTGCGCCGAAGATGGCCGATCTGTCGCAGTTGCTGAACCTTCGACGCGAACTCTTTGAAATTCGTGAGCTGCTGACTGTCGGACACTGAATTTTCACAGCTATAATTGAGAGCTTCGGTGTGTGGCGCAGCCTGGTAGCGCACTTGCATGGGGTGCAAGGGGTCGAAGGTTCGAATCCTTTCACACCGACCAAAATCAGTAGATGGAACAACGGCTTACGCTCACAAGGCGTAGGCCGTTTTTCTTTGCGCGTGACGAGCAGAGGTTCACCCGGCCTGGACCTGCGGTGGAACTGACGCCCTCAGTCTTGGACGAGATGTTTTTCACGATTGGCAAAGGTTGTGCGCAATGCTCGACGAGCAGATTGGCGCTTGTGAACTAGTTCCTGTGCCTATGGGACGGTGCCTTTTATCCTCAAGACCATGATGAGAGCACCAACCCACATTCTTGACCTGCCCGATGGTTGGACTGCTGATTTCGAGATCGTCCGCACCCTTCATGGCTCCTATGCCGGCATTGCCAGGCTGAGCCTCAGTGGTGTGCAGAAGTGCGCGTTGGTCATCACCCAGCAACTGACCTGGGACGGCGCCTTCGAGCGCGCATGTGCGCGGGCCGCGCACTTCGTGCGGGAGTGGATCTCAAGCGCTCGGGAGTGATGCAGGCTTTTCTGCACGCATAGATAGCGCTCTTCTTGAAGGGCTCCGGCTAGATATCGCCGAGAACTGTCAAAAAGTACCGAATCGGAAGAGGGCCAGTCTCCGGAGTGAGACGTCCGGTCAAGTCCGTGGATGACGAGCCAGCACTCTCTGTATCCGCCTTGCGACGCCAACGTCGCGGCGGCCCGGAGACCGCTTCCCGTCATGTACCTGCATCCACTTCTTGCCAAGTTGCCCACCCTCGAGCGCGACGCGCTCGTCCAGTCCAGCGAACTGCGCTCATACCGGCGCAACGCTCCGGTTCTCGTTGCCGGTGATTGGACAAGCCACATCTACTGTGTCGCGAATGGCCTGCTGCGCGTAGCGGCCCCGGGCGGCGGCGATGGCACGGACGTCACGACCGATTTCATTCGTCCCGACGACTTCTTCCTCGGCCCATCCTTGAGCGAGGACAGGTACCAAGCCAGGCAGGGCTTGATCGCGGTGCTGCCGTCGTCGGTGTACCTCGTTCCGGCCGCCGCACTGCGCGAGTTGTGCGCGAAGCATTCAGAGGTGGCGCTCGGTCTCCTGGGGCTTGCGATGAATCGCATGTCCGGCATTCGTGGGCAGATGCGCAGCGTGTCGGAACTGCCGACCGAAGACTTGGTGAGCCGCGTGCTTCAGCAGTTGACCCACTTGGCACCAGCAGGTGCTGGCAGCTACGACAGGCGCATCACGCAGTCGGTGATCGCCTCTTACTCGGGGCTCTCGCGCGAGGTGGTCAACAAGACGATGCGCAATCTGGAGAGCAGGGGGCTCGTGCGACGCGACGAGGACGGAATTCATGTGCTGCCGCAACTCGTGGAGGCTCCGGCGCCGCCTCGGGTATCCGGTACATCGACCGGATGCAGCCAGCGCGTGTAGTGCGTAGGGGCGGCGGGAGACGAGGAAGGCGAGAGAACGATCGCGCCATTAGAAAAATCTTCTTCTCATACCAAGGAACTAATTCCTTGGTGTGACATTGCCCGCGGCCTATTCTCGGCGCATGAGTTCAACGCAACAACAACAACTTCTGGTCGAACTGCCCGACGGGTGGTCGAGCCGGATCGATATCAAGCAAACCACCAATGGCCGCTACGCGGGTGTCGCCGAATTGAGCCTGCAGGGGCTCAAGTGGGGCGTTCTGGTCTTCATGCAGCAGCCGTCGCTGGAAGCCGCGCTGGCACGTGTGCGGCTGCGGGCCAGCCAGTTCGCGAGAGAACGGATTTCGCTGCTCGACGTCGAAGCGCGGATGCAGCTGCACTGAGGCTCAAATGAAGAAAGCCCGCGCAAGGCGGGCTTTGGGATGCGGTCGTGGACTCTCTCACGCAGTCCACGGTTGCGGCAGATTTTCATTTGCCCATGTTTTTCCTATCCCGCGCATGAAGATTGCCAAACCACGCGCGATGGCAAACGCGGCACCATCGATGTTCTCCTTGGACAAGCTTGGAAGAACATCATGAAGACATTCAGAAAGCTCATCGGCGGCGCCATCTCTCTCGCAGGCGCGGTGGTGATCGTTGCCCAGCTTCATGTGGTCGTGCCCGGGGCCTGAAGCCCACACCGGCCGGTTGATCTGATGGCGGAACGGCTCCTGGAGCCGTTCGCACAGCCATTGCGCCAGTTCGCTCTCGCTCCAGCTCAGTCCCGTGAGCCGTCCGGTGTTCTTCGAACATTGTTTACAAATGTGAGCAGGAACACATTCACGGGCCGAAAGCGAATGCCAACGGCTACTGTAATCCGTAGTATTCATTTTGTTTCAAATGTCCTACGGAGCTTGCAACGTGATGGTTCAAAGATCCCCGTTCTTCCGAACGTACAAGCCACGCCATGCCGTGTGCGGGTCTGCCTCACGAACGCGTGGCGCCGATGAGTCGAGGGCCACGTCCATGCCTTATTCCTAGCTGCCGCAGCGCGAGCGCAGGCGTTCTCCGCCTGACGCTGCGCACTACCTCGCCGTGACCCGATAGCCGATCGCGAGGCCTCCTGAAAAGAAGGCCCGTCGTCTGACGGCTGTCGCCTGCGCGTCGAGTTTCCAAAAGTCCGGTTCGAACCCGCGTTGCGACGTGGGATGGCCGACTGTTGCCGCAAGAAACGCGGTGGCTCTTTCTTCTCTTGTGTGACTTCGACGCAGAAATTTTCGACCGAGGATGCAATGCCTGCTCTCTCTCCGCTGACAACCTGGCCTCTCGGCGCGGACCTGCCCGCCGGCTGGGCACCGCGTGCGTCGGCGACGGGCGACGCGGCAAACGACCGCCCGCCTCGCGACGCGAGCGACGCGCAGGACACGATGCGCATTCCCTATGCGGACTCGGTGCCCTTCGTTTCCACCGTGCCCGCCGAGCTCTTCGCGCGCCAGCCGCGGCACAGGCCTTGCGCCTACGTCTTCATCGCGAACCTGCCGCACCTCGCCGAGGCCTACGGACAAGATTTCGCGTCGAGCGCCAGCCGCGAGATCCAGCGCCGCCTGTGCGCGAATTTCCTGTGTTCGGCCGAGACCGATCTCGCCCGCCTGCGCGACGACTGCTTCCTGCTCTGGGCCAACGATGCCTTCGCGGCCGGCACGGTGCGCGCCGGCTCGTCCGTGAGCCGCGAGCTTGAGACGCTGCTGGCCGAACTCGGCGCGGAGCCGGTGCGCGCCGGCGGGATCGCCGCAATGGCGCAGCTGCATGCCGACTGGATCGAGGTGCGCCCCCCCGAGGAACTCGGCACCGCCGAGATCGAGCTCACGCTGTGGACCGCGCAGCCTTTCCCCGAGTCGGGCGAGAGCAGGGCGGACGGATGGCGCCAGCGCTACCGCGCCGACATGGACGTCGCCGTGCACGTCAGCGAGGCCGTGCTGGCCCAGGGGCTGAGCTTCGGATGGCAGCCCGTGGTGCACGCGGGCGGCATCGCCACCATCTTCTACAGAGAGGGCCGCCCGCGCATCGCCCCGAGCCGCGGAGAACCCGCGTCGCTCGCGCCGGAGGTGTTCCTGCCATGCCTGCAGCGCCTGGGCCTTGCGCGCGCCTTCGACCGCCTCGTGCTGCGGCGCGCGATGGAAGCCCTGAGGCTGCGTCCTTCGGCGCACATCGGCGTGCGCATCAGCGCGCAGAGCGCCAAGCCCGATCACTGGTGGGCTTCGCTGCTGTCGGCGCTCGACGAAGAGTTTGCGTTGGCCTCGCGCCTGGTGATCGAGATCACCGGCAGCAGCGGCCTGCCCGACCTTGAGGCGGCGCGCGATTTCTGCGTGCAGCTGCAGTTGCGCGGCTGCCGCATCGCGCTGCGCGACTTCGGCGGCGGCGGCGACAACCTGGCGGCCGTGCAGGCCTGCCGCCCCGACATCGTGAAGCTCGACGCTTCCTTCCTGCGCCGTGCACGCAGCAGCGCCTTCGGCCGCGAGTGCCTGCAGGGAATGGTCTCGCTGTGCAGCCACTTCGCGACGCACGTGGTGGTCGACGGCGTCGAGCGCGAGGACGACGTGCACGTCGCCCTGGCCGCGGGCGCGCAGTGGCTTCAGGGTTACAGCGTTCGCGGCAGCGAGCCGCAAAGCCAGGCCGAGGCGCCCGCCGCCCGGCGCCAACAGGTGGACTTCTCATGAACATGCCTACGGACCTGCACCTTCGCCTTGCCCGGTTGAACACCGAGCTGCTCCAGCTGCAACGCGCAGTGCAAGACCTGATGCAGCAATGCGTCATGCACTCGGACAACGCGAGTGCGGACGACATCGTCGCCAAGGCCCAGTACCTGGCGCTCGAAGCCGCGTTGCGCATGCCCGATGCGCGCAGCACGACGCGCGCATGACACCGCTTCCCCCTTCAACGTTTCCTCTCTCCCGCAGAAATCCTATGCCTACCCAACTCGTCCAGGTTCCCCCCGGCGCGCGACACCTCCGGTTGCGCCAGCGCTTGTCTTTCGTTTCGCTCAGGCACTTCATGCAAGTGGGTGTGCATGCGTTCTTCGTGGTCGCGGCAGTGGGGGCTTCGGCCAACAACGTGGGCGAGAACAGCGCCTGGCAGTTCCAGACCTCCGCGGACAAGGCCAACCAGGCCGCGGTGCAGGACATGATCCAGCGCAAGAAGGCCGGCAGCTATGGGGCGGCCAACTACACCACCAACAACTACGTCGGCAAGCAATACAACTGCGACATCACGGCCACGGCACAGGGCAACCAGGGCACCAACAGCACGGTCGCCAATTCGCCCAGCACCAGCGGACCGGCCGCCAATTCCACGGGCAATGCCAACACGGGCTATGGCGGCGCGGGCACGGTGACGACGGGCCAGGCCAATACCGGCACCGTCGGCTCGTTCGTGAACGGGTCCACCAGCAGCAGCGTGCAGGGCTGGTCCAGCCAGGCCCTGAACTCCAACCAGACCAACACCGGCAACCAGAGCGCCAGCGTCGGCGGCAGCTCGGCATGCGCATTCGGCGCGCTCAACTGACAGGGAAGAAGAAAGAATGATCACGTTCGAGTCGATCCGCGCATTGCCGCGCGTCAAGAAGACGGCCGCGTCGCGCGGCCTGCTGGCGGCAGCCGCCGTCATGAGCCTGGCCGGTTGCGTGACCGCGCCGCAGCAGCAGCTTGCGCCGAAAGAGGCGCCCATCGTCCTCGGCCCAGCCGTGCGCGAGAACATCACGCCGATGGAGCCCGTGCTCGCCTGCTTCGGCGACCACGTGGCCGCCATGCAGCGTCCGCCCATCGTCATCACCGTGGGCGACGTGAAGGACTACACCGGCAAGTACAGCATCAACGAAGGCAATGCCATCACGCAGGGCGGCGCGCTGATGGTGTATTCGGCACTCGGCAAGCTCGGCGGCGCGGTGCAGGTGGCCGAGCGCTTCGACCCCGTCATCGCCGAACGCGAGCTCGGCTATGCCGACCGCCGCCAGCTCGGCGATGGCCGCACGCACCAGCTCGCCGGCCCCAACGGCGGGCAGGTGGTGCCGTGGCTGCCGTACTTCGGCGGTTCCATCAACAAGTCCGACTACTTCATCGTCGGCGGCATCACCGAGCTCAACTACAACATCAACTCCGGCGGCGCCGAGGTCGCGGTGAACCAGGTGGGCATCAAGGCGCGCACCTTCAGCCAGTCGGTGGGCGTGGACCTGCGCATCGTCGACACCAAGACGCTGATGATCGTCAAGACCATCAGCCTGACCAAGCAGTTCAACGGCTACGAGGTCGGCTTCAACGTCTTCCGCTTCTTCGGCAGCAAGCTGTACGACATCGACGTCGGCGCCAAGGGGCAGGAACCCGTGCAGATGGGCGTGCGTGCCGCGCTCGAAGAGGGCGTGGTGCGCCTGGTGGCCGCCGTCTCCAAGGTCGACCCCGAGCCTTGCCTGGGCATGCGCATGAACGACCAGCTGCAGATGGTGCCGGCCGAGAAGCTGCGCAGGGTCGCCAACCCGCTGGTCGATTCGGCCGGCACGCCGGTGCAGCAGGGCGAGGCCGTCAACGCGGCCAGCCAGACCGGCGCCAGCCTGTCGGGCTCCAGCGTGCAGATCCCGTTCGAGTTCGGCGCCGCCGCGCTCACGGGCGGCACGCTGAACCTGCTCGACCAGATCGCCGCGGCCGCCGCCAAGGGCGCGACCGAAGTCGTGCTCGTGGCGCGCGACACCGAGAACTGGGACGCCGGCAAGCGCGACATGTTGACCGACCAGCGCATCGGCGTGGTCACGTCCGCGCTCGCGTCGCGCGGAATCGCCCCCGGCGGCATCAACGTCACATGGCGGCCTGACAAGGCGGACACGTCGATCCATCGCGACGGTCCCGGCTTGCAGGAGATCGCCAAGCTCCGCGTGCAGGGCGCGGGGAGGGGTGGACCGGCCCGCACGGTCCGCGAGGAGAACGCAACCGGAGGGAAGTAACCGACACCGAGTCCTCAACCGCACCACCACCACCACAACGCATCACGTTTCCAGATCGGTCCCCTTCGGGATCGAGTCAGTCATCCGATCCAAAAAGGAAAATCCATGAAGAAGAATCGCAAGAATCACGGCGCCGGCACCCCGGCGCTCGGCAGCGTCGGCCTTGCAGTGCTCGCCATGCTGATGGGCAGCGGCGCGCAAGCCGCCGATGTGAGCTTCGGCACCCCGTCCACAGTGACGGTCACGGGCCACAAGACCGTGCAGAGCGTGCAGGGCAACACCGTCGGTGTTTCCGCCGACACCTCGGACACGACGACCGGCGTCACCGTGGTCGGCCCGCAGGCCGGCACCAGCAACACGACGACCAACAACCAGGTCAAGCCCACCGCCATCGGCAACACCTTCACCAACTCGATCGACCTGTCGCTGACCGGCAATGCTCCCGACTCGAGCGCCGAAGGCTCGGCTTCGCTCGGCGTGCAGACCAACAGCGGCGTGGTGTCGAGCACCGCCAACAACAACGTCGTGAAGGTCGACCTGACCGGCTTCACCAGCGGCAGCGCTTCGAACACGGCCAACACCATCGCGGCCAGCACCACGCTGAACAGCGGCGCCTCGACGATCGCCGGCACGGTGCCGAACGACTACACCTCCGGGACGGCAGGCATCACGAGCATCAGCTACACGCCCGGCGGCAACTCCGCCACCGCGCAAGGCAGCATCGCCATCACTTCGGCGCAGATGGGCACGGGCGCCGCCTCCAGCGCGACGGCCGGCGAGAACGAGGTCACGCTGAGCCTGACCTCGCCCGCCATCGCCACCGTGACTGCCGGTCCGGTGCTCGACAACAACACGGTCTCGGCCACTCTCAAGGGCAACGCCGCGACCAGCACGGCCAGCATCCAGCCCGGCGGCGCGCCGACGTTCGTCGGCTCGGCCGTCGTGTCGAACCTGCAGCTGAACCAGGCTGCCGGCGTCGGCGTGACCCACAGCGCTGTCACCGAAGGCACGACCATCGGCGCGACCGTGGCCGGCAACGCCCCGGGCGTCACCAACACGCTGACGGGCGGTCTCTCGGTCCAGGGCAACACCGTGTCGAGCGCGGTCACCGGCAATGAGTCGCTGGGCGCGGCGGGCGTGGCGGGCAACCGGATCGTGCTGGGCGACGGCATGTCCGTCACCGGCTCCGGCGGCCCGGGCTTCAACAACGCAAGCTTCAACGGCGGCGCCTTGTCGAACGTCGTGGCGGCCGACCTGGCGATTCTCAACAGCCAGGGCAATGTCGGCGTCTCGCTTTCCAGCCAGACGCAGGGCACGTTCATCGGTGCCGCGGTGCAGTCGATCGACAACGGCTCGGTCAACCTTTCGGGCAACAGCGTGACCTCGGCAGCCACCGGCAACGCGGCTTCCAGCGCCATTGCCAGCGGAAATAACGCGGCTGCATTTGCAGCCACCGCCGCGCTGGCCAGCCAGCAGAGCAACTACCGCGCCAGCGTGGAAGCCAGCACCGGCCCGTCGGCTGTCGGCGTGATCTCCGGTTCCGAGAACGGCACCAACAACGCCAGCACGCTGACCGTGGGCAACAACCGCATCGCGGCCACCGCTTATGGCAGCAGCGTGAGCCAGAACCTGTCGCTCGAAGCGAATGCAATGCCCCTGGTCGGGACCGCATTCCTCAACGGCGGCAGTACGCCCGACGGCAACGTGAACGCCAACGGCGCAGCAACGGTGTCGAACCTGCAAGGCAACTACGGCGCCGCGGTCAGCGCCACGAACGCTCTCTCCGTCCTCGGCCTGAGCGCCGATTCGCGCGGCACCGGCGGCGACACCATCAAGGCGAGTGCCTTCGCGGTCAACGGCAACACCCAGGAAGCAGTGGCTGTCGGCAACAGCGCGGGCAATGCGCTGTCGCTGACCGGCACCAGCGTGGGCTCGGGCGCCGGCGTGGCCAATGTGCAGGTCGTCGACGGCAACTCGCCGGTGCAGGCCGAACTCGTCGGTGCCACGGCCACCGCGTACCTCGGCACGCATTCGACCGACACCAGCGTGGCGCTGACCAACAACCTGCAGCGCGCTGTCGGCTACGCCAATTCGGCATCCAACACTCTGAACGTTGCGGCCAACGGCGCCAACGTGGCTGCGGCGGGTGGACCCGCTTCGGTCGTGTTCGCTGCCGGCAACAACGTCAGCGCCGGCTACGGCGTGCTGAGCAGCCAGTCGGCGCTCGGCGACGTGACCGCCAGCGCATCGGGCACCGCGCAGCTCCTGCCGGTGAGCGCACTGCAAGTGCTGGTTGAAGGCAACGTCACGCGCGGCACCGTCACCAACGAAGGCAACGCCTTCGTCGGCGCGGCCTACGGCAACGACGTGGCCAACGGCGCGAAGCTCGCGCTGGGCACCGGCGTGACGACCACCGGCTTCTCGTCGGTGGCGAACGTGACCAGCGTGCAGAACGCGGCCGGTGCCGTCGAGGCAGCCGCGTCCGGTGGCTCGGTGGTGAACACGAGCATCGAGGACAACCTTGCGAACTCCTCGGTCTCGACGTCGACCAACCAGATCCAGGCGCTGGCCTACGGCAACCGCGCGAGCGGCAACACGCTGTCGGTGACGGGCAATTCGCTGTCCACCGCAAGCACCGCCGGTGTTCGCCAGGGCGCCGTGTCGAACGTCGGGCAGCTGATCACCGATGCTTCGTTCAGCGTGCAGAACGTGCAGACCGGCTCGGGCTCTGTCACCGCCACCCAGCGTGACACGACCACGAACCCGGCTTCGCCCCTCGCCGCACAGGTGCGCACGGACATCGGCGGCTCGGTCACGGGCTCCACGGTCGCGTCCAACGGCAACAGCTCCAGCGCTGCCGCAACGAGCAACAGCGCCACCAACGGCCTGACGCTTGCGGGCACCACTATCGCCACCTCGGGCGCGCTGCAGAACTCGCAAGGAACGAGTGCCGACGTGAATGCGCTGATCGGCCTGGCCGGTACGCCTGGCTCGCCGGCTACGCCTTCGACGCCGTTCACTTACAACGCGCACGTGCTGGATCCGGAAGCCCTCGGTGGCAACACCCTTGGCGGCAACACGACAATCACGAGCGGCACGCTGGGTGTGTTGCAGTCCAGCCTGACGCCTGCAGAGATCACTTACCTGACCTCGAACGGCTGGGCGGTTGGCACGGGTGCGAACGCCGGTCTGCTGACGGCACCCGCCAACATCCTGGGCGTCGTTTCGACGACCACCTACGACAACTTGCACGCGTCACAATCGGTACCCTTCAACGCAACGATCCCCGGCGCGTCCGCAACGGCAGCCGTACCGAACCAGGGCGGCGTCACCGTCGCCGTGGCCGGCGCGGTCACCAACTCGCAGCTGAGCGTCAACGGCAACACCGCCAACGGCGCGGTCACCGGCAACACCGCCACCAACAGCGTGTCCGTCACCGGCGGCAACATCGCTGCGGGCAGCGGCGCCACCGTGGCAACGGCGGGCACGCTGCCGCTGGGTTCCGGCACCGGTGCGCAGGCCGACCATGCGCTGTCGAACGTGCAGCAGGTGAACGAAGGCGCAAGTCTCACGACCAGCGTGTTCGGCACCTATGCCATCGACACAACCGCGGGCGCGGCCATCTCGGGCTCGACCCTGAGCGTGTCGAACAACAGCCAGCGCGGCAGCGCGGTCGCCAACACGGCGGCCAACAGCGTGGCACTGAGCGGCAACAGCGTGCAGGCCACCACGGCGCTGGCGTCGCAGCAGAGCAGCGCGGCTGCGGTGTCGGCCGGCTCGGCACTCGAGCTGTACGCACCGGGTGCGGTGTCGAACTCGTCGGTTGCTCTTTCGGGCAACAAGAACGTGTCGCTCGGCGTGATCAACGACGTGACCAACACGCTGGCCGTCACCGGCACCAACGTGACGCCCGTCGGCGCCGCCGTCAACGCGACCCTGAACCCGGCCACCGCCACCGGCGACCATGTGCTGAACAACAACCAGGTTGCCTCCACCAGCGTGAGCAGCGCGGCCAGCACGCGCCTGTACAACCAGGACCAGGTGGCAACCGCCACCGCGGGCCTGGCGAACAGCAGCGTGACCGTGACCGGCAACAGCACCGCGGCAGAAGCCTCCGCCAACCGCGCCGACAACAGCGTGGCCCTGAACGGTGCGGCGCTGCAAGGCGCCAACGCCGGCCTGGTCAACACGCAGAGCAGCTCCGCGGCAGTGGCGTCCAACGCCACCACCTCGGCCACGTTCCAGCTGAACGGCACCGCACCGGCCTCGGCCGCGGCGCTGAACAGCGGCGTGACGATCGACGGCAACAGCACCACGTCGCTGGCGCGCGGCAACGCGGCCACCAACGCGCTGAACGTCGCGGCCGGCAGCAGCTACGGCACCTCGACCGCCGGTACGGCCGGCAGCACGCTGGGTACCACGCAGGCCACGGCCGCCGTGCTGAACACCCAGGGCAACTCGGGTGCGGTGACGTCGAACGCCACGGGGACTTACCAGGTCGCGCTCAACGGCCAGGCCGTGGGCACCGTGCCGGGCCTGATCAACGGCACGGCGGCTGTCACGGGCAACACCGTGGCCGCGCAGGCGTACGGCAACAGCGCGACCAACACGCTGACCGTGACGGCACCGGCCACCGGTCGCCCGACCGCCGCCATCGGCAACTACCAGACCAACAGCGGCGCCATCGTCGCGACGGCCACTGGTGTGAACTACGGCGTGGGCGTGACGGGTGCGACCAACGGCAGCACCCTGCGCGCCGCGGGTAACCAGGTCACCGCCACGGCGGTGGGCAACTCCGCCGTGTCCACGATCGCGTCGGCCCGCTAAGGGTTGCCGCTCCAGCCCCGGCGGGATTTCCCTCGCCGGGGCTTCTTGTCCGCCCGGGCCGCTTGCGCGGTCCGGCGTCGCAGGCCCCAAGGGCGGGGCCATGCCGGGTTGGGCAATGCCGTACGCCGGTTCCGGATCGATCCACATCGCTTCCGGCTTGCCCTCTCGCCAGGAAAACCTTCAGCCATGTATCTGCATCCCCTCATAGCCAAAGTGCCGCCCGCCGAACGCGCGGCCCTGGTCCAGTGCAGCGAGTTGCGCTCGTACCGGCGCAACGACGTCGTGCTCAACGCCGACGAATGGACGGACCGCATCTACTGTGTGGCGAGCGGCCTCTTGCGCGTGGTCGCGCACGGCCGCGAAGACGGCGGCGACGTCACCACCGACTTCATTCGCCAGGACGACTTCTTTCTCAGCCCCTCATTCTCCGAAGACCGCTACCAGGCCATGCAGACGCTCGTCGCGGCCTTGCCGTCTTCGGTCTACCTCGTGCCCGTGGCGGCCGTGCGCAAGCTGTGCGGCCAGTACCCGGAAGTGGCCATCGGCCTGCTGGGGCTCGCCATGAAGCGCATGTCGGTCATTCGCGGGCAACTGCGCCGCATTTCCGCGCTGTCGTCCGAAGACCTGGTCAGCCGCGTGCTGCACCAGCTGACCCAGCTCGCCCCGGCCGTGACCGGCGGCTACGACAAGCGCATCACCCAGTCGGTGATCGCCTCTTACTCCGGCCTTTCGCGCGAGGTGGTCAACAAGACCATTCGCGACCTGGAGAGCCGCGGCCTCGTGCGACGCGACGAGCACGGCGTGCACGTGGACGCCGATTTCGCGGCCACCGACTTCGGCGGCCTGTTGCCGGTGGAGGAAAACCTCTCGCACATCGAGCCGCACCAGGGCAATCCGATGTTCGCGCCCGACATGCTCGACGGCTCGCGCGGCTCGGCCGACCGGACCGGCAAATCCGGACGGCCCTGATCAGCTTGCCTGCACCTGCGAGGCTTTCCATGAGATGAACCTGGGGCGTGGATGAAGTTTCGCCCGCAGTCGCCAGTTCGGCGCGCGCGCCGTATCCTCGACGGCGTTCTGCGGATCCACATGAAAACTTCAAGACACCCACTTCTTCGCCCGCTGGTCGCGCGGCCGCGGCTCTTCATTGCCGCGGCCATCGCCATCGCGGTCGGCATCCTGCTGCCGTCGGCCATCGAGGCCCACCTGGTCACGCGGCTGCTCATCGCATGGAACACCGGCGCATGCCTCTACGTGGCACTGGCCGCGACGATGATGATCCGGTCGTCGCCGCAGCACATGCGCTACCGCGCGCAGCTGCAGGACGAGGGGCAGATCGTCATCCTCGTGCTGGTGGTGGTGTCTGCCATCGCGAGCCTCGCGGCCATCGGCGGGGAGCTGGCGGTGGTTAAGGACATGCACGGCTTCGAGAAGATCGCGCACATCGCGCTGGCCGGGCTCACGGTCATGTCGTCGTGGGCCTTCACGCAGATGATGTTCACGCTGCACTATGCGCACGACTACTACGCGGCAGTCAGCAAGGGGCGCAAGCCGGGGCTGCAGTTTCCCGATGACGAGGTGCCGACCTATGGCGACTTCTTCTACTTCTCGGCAGTGATCGGCACTTCGGGGCAGACGGCGGATGTGTCCTTCGTGTCGAAGCCCCTGCGGCGCATCGGCTCGGTGCACTGCATCCTCGCGTACCTGTTCAACACGACGGTGCTGGCGCTGCTCATCAACATCGGCGCAAGCCTGTTCTGAGCGGCCAAGGGAGGGGAAATGCGGGCGTGCCAATAATGGCGCCATGCCTTCTTCGAACCGACTTTCCCCGACCCGTTTCTTTCTGTTGCTTGCGTTGCTGCTGGCCCCCTTGATGGGTTGGGCGCAAAGCCGCGCGGAAGCGCTGCTGCAGTTCGAAGGCGTGCAGGCGCGCTACCAGGCTTCGTATGCGCCGGGCGCGGTGGCGCGCGGTGCGCGCGAGCTGCTGGAGCCCGACGACCAGGCCATCGCCGACAAGGCCCTGAAGGCACTCGACGCCGCCGCCAGCCGGGCATTCAGCGCCAAGGCTTCCGTGGCCGCAATCCAGCAGGAAGTGGCATCTGCCGGCAACGGCGGTGCCGCGCCCAGCCCCCAGGTGCTGGCCGCCGTCGCCCGCTTCGCGAAGCTGCGCGCCGACTACGCCGCCATGAGCGAGGCCGGAAAGGCCGAATTCTTCAGCCGCGAACGCGCCAAGCCGGCCGACCCGGCGCGCACCGAACTGCTCGAACGCATGGCCGTGGGCGACGTGCGCGAAATCGATTTCTCGAGCCAGCTGCTGATGAGCGCGGTGGTCAAGCAGCTGGCGCGCGGCAACGGCGGCCAGCTCAGCGCCTTGCCCGACAGCACGCTCGACATGGCGCTGGACACCCTGTGGTCGCGCGGCGTGACTTCGACGCGCCCGCGCAACCTGATGATCGTGGCGCGCGAATTCGAAAAGCAGGTCACGCAGGCGCTGCTGGCCGCGTCGCCCGACGAAGACGTGGCCGCCTTGCTGGCCTGGCGCAACGAGCCGCAGGCGGCGGCCGAGCGCGAGGCGCTGGTGGGAACCTACCGCGCCGAGGTCAAGGGCAGCGGCGGGGTGGCGCTGCGCACGCTGATACGCGGCTGGCCGCGCTCCTGAGCGCAGCACCCGCGTTGCCGCAGGGGCGGCCCCTGGCGGTCGCCGTCGCATATCCGGAGGCGCGTGGCATCATGAAAACGCCCGGCGTCCCGGGTTCGATCCTTCTTCCTCATATCCCACAACAACACAGGAGACCTCACTCATGTTTCCCATCCGCATTGTTTCGCTGGCCATCGGGCTTGCCGTGTCGGTGATCGCACAGGGCGCCGCCGCCCAGGCATGGCCCACCAAGCCGATCCGGCTGGTCGTTCCCTTTTCCGCTGGCGGCGCCAACGACCTGATGGCGCGCGCGGCGGCCGAGGGCGCGTCGAAGCAGCTCGGCCAGCCGGTCATCGTCGACAACAAGCCCGGCGCGGGCGCGATCCTGGGGGCCGACGTGGTCGCCAAGAGCGCCCCTGACGGCTACACCTTTCTCGTGAGCGCGGCCGGCGTGGTGTCGAACAGCATGATCAAGAAGAGCATGCCGTACAAGGACGATGCGCTGGTGCCGGTTGCAATGATCGGTCTGGCGCCTTCGGTCATCGTGGTGCCGGCCAATGCGCCCTACAAAGACTTGAAGGAGTTCGTCGCGGCCTCCAAGAAGTCCGGCGGCGGCTTCCACTGGGCCACCGCGGGCACGGGCAGCACGCCGCATTTCGTCGAAGGCATTCTCGAGACGAAGTACGGCAGCAAGCTCGACGTTGTGCCCTACAAGAGCGGTTCGGAGTCGATCACCGCGGTGCTCGGCAGCCAGGTCGAGGCCACCTCGGAAGCCAGCATCGTGGTGCTGCCCTATGTGAAGAGCGGCAAGCTGAAGGCGCTGGCCGGCACCTGGACACAGCGCATTTCGGCCTACCCCGACCTGCCGACGGCGGCGGAAGAGGGCTTCCCCGAGATCCGCATCGCCCACTGGGCCGGCGTGCATGCGCCGCGCGGCACGCCCGACGCCATCCTGGACAAGATGGCCGCGGCCGTCGACGCCGCGATGAAGGCCCCGGCCACGGTCGAGCGCCTGAAGGGCATGGGCATCGAGCCTATCGGCGGCACGCGGGCGAGCTTCACCAAGTTCGTCGACGAAGAGCGCGTGCGGCTGGGCGGCGTGGTCAAGGCCACGGGCATGAAGGAAGACTAGCAACTGGCACGCAATGTGCATGCAGCTTGTCGAGCCGCGAGCGGATACGCAAATCGGCACGTTTCCAGCGCATGAAAGGGCAATTGAGTTAGCGGCGTCAGAAAGTTCCTCGTCATTGTTTCAATTTCATGAACACTGCGGTTCGATTGAATAGGGTTTTCCCTAGGAATCGTGGTGCACACTTGAGGCACTCAAAAGCCCAATGAAGAAGGAAATTGAAATGAAGACCTCGAACATCCTCGCCGCCGCCGCTCTGTCCCTGCTCGCCGCCGCTGGCGCCCACGCAGAAACCTACGAAGGCGTGCAGCCCCTGACCTCCGGCTACAGCCGCGCCGACGTGGCGCCCCAAGCCGTGGCAGCCGCCCGTGCCGGCAACGCCTACGGCGACAACGAAGGCGCCGCATCGACCGCAACCCCGGTCCTGGCCGCTTCCGTCGACCGCGCCACCGTTCGTAGCCAGGCCGTCGCCGCTGCACACGCACCGGGCCAGAACCTGCGCCCCGAAACCTTCGCCGGCAGCGTGATCCCCGCTCAAGCCAAGAGCCTGAGCTTCACGCGCCAAGCCGGCCTGTAATCGATGAAGGCGGCGCAAGCCGCTTCGGTCACAAGCCAATGAAAAACCGGACCTGCGAAAGCAGCGTCCGGTTTTTTCATTGGGGCCTGGCTTTGTGCCTGGCGCCGTGCCGGTGGCAGTCCGCGGCGTGGTCGTCGACGATGCCGGTGGCCTGCATCCATGCGTAGACGATCACCGGCCCGACGAACTTGAAGCCGCGCTTTTTCAGTGCGGCGGAGATTTCCTCCGACAGCGGCGTCTTCACAGGCACGCTTCCGGTGCGGTTCACGATGGGCTTGCCGCCCGCCATACCCCAGATGAATTCAGAGAAGTCTTCGCCCGCCGCCTGCATGGCGAGGTAGGCGCGCGCGTTGCCGATGGTGGCCTCGATCTTCGAGCGCGAGCGCACGATGCCGGCGTCCTGCATGAGCCGCTCGATGTCGGCTTCGGTGAACTTGACGATCTTCTCCGGCACGAAGCCCTTGAAGGCTTTGCGGAATGCGTCGCGCTTGCGCAGGATGGTGAGCCACGACAGGCCGGCCTGGAAGCCGTCGAGCATGAGCTTCTCCCACAGCGCGCGGCTATCGTGCTCGGGCACACCCCATTCGGCGTCGTGGTAGGCGGCCAGAAGCGGGTCGGTCTGGGCCCAGGCGCATCGGATTTTCGGGGGCTGCTGGCTCATCCCGCCCGCCTAGCCCAGCCTGTGCGCGTGCAGCATCGCCTTCAGCCGCCGCACTTCGTGCTGCAGGTCGAGGATCAGCGCCGCCGCGTCCAGCCCCACGCCGAAGTCGCGTTCCAGGCGGCGCGCCTCGAGTGCGTATTGCAGGTCGGTGCTCGAGAACTGCCAGCGCTCGGGCTGTGTCTCGGGCGTTTCGATGCGAAGGATGCCGACCTCGACCAGTTGCACCACCCATGCGGTGTCTGCGCCCACGGCATGCGCCAGGTCGCTGGCCGCGAGCGGCTGCGAGGCGCTGATGGCGGTGGCGGTCGTGAGTGTGAAATTCACCATGCTCAGACTCCCAGATGCTGGCGTGGGTTGAACGATGCCGTGGCTTGCGCCAGCTGCTCGTAGGCCTTGCGGGCATCGTCGCTGTCGGCGGGCGGCAGCGCGATTTCGATCAGCAGGTACAGGTCGCCGGGCGTCTTGCCCGCGAGGCCCCGGCCCTTGAGCCGCAGCTTCATGCCGCCGCGCGCATTGCGGGGCACGGTCACCTCGACCAGGCCGCCGGTCGGCGTCGGCACCTGCACTTGCGCGCCCAGCGCCGCCTCGGCGGGCGTGACGGGCAGCGTCATGTACAGGTCGCGCTCTTCCACGCGGTACAGCTTGTGCGGCGCGATGCGCACTTCGAGGTACAGGTCGCCCGGAGGCTCGCCGCCGTGGCCGGGCATGCCTTGCCCCGCGAGGCGGATGAACTGGCCCGGATGCACGCCCGGCGGAATCTTCACGCTGAGCGTGCGGTTCTCCCAATGGGGATGGCCCTGCGCGTCGAGCGTCTGCGCGCGCAGCGTGATCTCGCGCTCGGCGCCGTTGAGCGCGTCTTCGAGGGCGATCTCGATGGCCGCGTGGTGGTCTTCGCCGCGCGCCTTGTAGTTCTTGCGCGTGGCGCCGCGCCGCTCGGCCTCGCCGAAGAGCGAAGAGAAGAACTCGCTGAAGTCGGCGTGGTCCGCGGGGCCCTGGTTGGGGCCGCGGTGGAACTCGAAGCCTTCGTCCCAGCCCGGCGGCGGCTGGAAGTGGCCGTCGGGGCTGCCGCCGCGCGCGACGCGCTCGGCCAGCGCGTCGTAGGCGGCGCGTTTTTCCTTGTCGCCCAGTACGTCCTTGGCCTCGTTGATGTCGCGCATGCGCTTCTCGGCGTCGGGCTCCTTGCTGACGTCGGGGTGGTACTTGCGGGCGAGCTTGCGATAGGCCTTGCGCACCTCGTCGTCGGACGCGGTGCGGTCGATGCCCAGAGCGCTGTAGTAGTCCTTGAATTCCATGGTGTGTGGCGGTTCGTTGTATGGACGGCTGGTATGGCTCGGGGCGCTTCGCGGGGTGCTAGGCCAGGGCCGCCTCGCCGTCTGTGTCTGCATGCCGCAGCAGCGGCGTCACGGCCCATGTGGGGCCGCTGCGTTCGAAACGCAATGGCTGCGCATTGCCCAGGAGCTTGAAATCGACCGGCACGCCCAGCAGCGCGGCCAGTGCATACAGCGTGCCGCCGTGCGCCACCACCAGCACCGGGGCGGGCTGGCGCAGGGCCGCGTCGAGCGCGGCGCGCTTGCGCACGACGAACTGCGTGAGCGTCTCGCCGCCCTCGGGCTCGCAGGCCCAGTCGATGTTGGCCGACGAGGTGCCGATCAACGCGCCGAAATTGCGCTCTCGCAGCGCTTCGTGGGCCGTGGGCGCCAGCCGCAGCGCGGCGGCCACCGTGTTCGCGGTGTCGAAGGCGCGCCGCGCATCGCTGCAGACGATGGTGCGGATCGGCTCGCCCGCCAGCAGCCCGGCGGCGCGTGCCGCCTGCTGCAGGCCGAGTTCGCTCAGCGGCTCGTCCGGCGCCTGGAAGATGCGCTGCGCATTGCGCCCGGTCTGGCCGTGGCGCAGGAAGTAGAAATGGTCGCAGGCCGGCGCGAGCGGCTGCGCCGCCGCGATGCGGATCAGCTCGTCGAGCCCGCTCGCGGCGGTGTGGGAAGGGGAAGTCTGTTGCGGCATGGGCGAAATGATGTCAGTACGCGAGCTGCAGCGGCGCGCCCTCGCGCTGTGCCCGCACGTCGGCGGGGTGGAACGGCAGCGGGTGCCACTGCTTGGCCGCGAACAGCGGCAGCTGGTCGAAGGCGCGCGGCGAGGCCGGGTCGCTGCTCTGGCCGTAGGTCAGCAGGCCCTGGGCGACCGGACCGTTGGCGTCGAAGGTCACGACCTGCATGTAGCTGCTGCCGTAGTTGACGTTGTAGCCCTTCGGGTCGATCAGCGACTGGCCCTGCGACTCCAGCTTGTTGAGCACGCCCTCGAACTCGTCGCCGCCATGCAGCGCGATCTTCTGGCCGCGCACCAGGCGCGATTGCGGCACGCCCAGCGGCACGTCGGCTGCGAAGCCGGCGGTGCGCAGGATGCCGACCGCCTCGCCCAGCGCCTTGAACACCGCGTCGCGCGTGGCGGGCGCGGCCATGTCGAGGCCGGCCGGCGTCGCCACGGGTTGGGTGGGGTCGAAGGGCACGCGCCAGACCTTCGGCACGTCCTTGGTCTTGCGCCAGAACTCGCGGAACAGCGCCGCGCCCTTCGAATCGGCATTGCTGGTGCGGTCCCAGGCCGACAGCACGCGGCAGCCCAGGGCCTGGTCGGCATTCAGCGTGCCGGCACTGGCCCGGCAGGCGGCCTGCAGGTCGTCCATCACCAGCATGCCGGCGAGGTTCTTGTCGCGGAAGATCACGCTGCGCAGCTCGGCCGCGCCCATGCGGTTGCCGGGCAGGCCGTCGCTGCCCGCCAGGCGGCCCCGGATTTCCATGATGGCGCTGCGCGTGCGCAGCCGCTGCGGCACGCCCACGGGGCCTACGAGCGGCGAGACGCCCGCCATCGGCGCGGTCTCGGGGTTGCTGAGCCAGAAGCTGTCGTTGCTGTTCTGCACGTAGTCCGGCGTGATGACCACCGGCATGCGGGCCGGCGCGATGACGCCGGGCGCGGCGGCCGCGCTGTCGCGGTTCCAGGCGCAGGCGCTGCGCGAACCGTCGAGCACCGGCAGCCCGGCCGCATTGAGCAGCGCGGCGGCGGCGGGCGAGGGCGCGCAGGCCTTGAGCATGTCGGCCGACACGTCTGGCACCACCGACAGGTCGGCGTACATGGCGTTGCCGTCACGGTCGGCCGCGATAGTGTTGATCCACGGCATGCCCTGGTTGCCCATGGCGGCGCGCAGCTCGGCCACGTTGCGGGCCTGGGCCATCTTCATCCAGCTTTCGGCCGAGCGCACGTTCAGCGTGTTGGCGTCGCGGATGGCGTAGGCCTTCTGCGCGGTCCAGCCCAGGCCGGCGCGCGGCAGCGAGATCACCGGGCCCCAGTCGGTCGAATAGAAGGTGTGCTGCAGCGGCGCGGCGCTGCCGCCCGTTGCCGCGGCCGGCAGCACCACGGTGCGCGCCACCATCTTCTTCGGCTGGCCGTCGACCAGGTACACCGTCGGGTCGCTGGGGTCGAGCTTCAGCTCGTACAGCGTGAAGCGCTTGCCCGTCGACACGGTGTGCGTCCAGGCCACGTCCTTGTTGAAGCCGATGGCCACCACCGGGCTCAGGCCGCCGGTGGCGCCCATCACGTCGACCTTGCCGGGAATGGTGAGGTGCATTTCCCAGAAGCGGTTGGTGCCGGTCCAGGGGAAGTGCGGGTTGCCCAGCAGCAGGCCACGGCCGTCCGGCGTGGCGTTGCGCCCGAACGCCCAGCCGTTGGAGCCGAGTTCGCCGCCCTCGGGGTTGGCGTTGAAGCTGTGGCGGCCGATTTCGGCGACGGCTTCCTTCAGCGCGACCGGCGCGGCGCTCGTCCTGGCGCCGGGGGCGGGCGGCACTGCGGCCAGCACCGCGCCGGCCAGCGCGCCCACGCCGCCCTGGATCATCGACATCTCGGTGGCGCGCGACAGGTCTGCCGCCGTCATCGGCCGCACCCAGGGCTTGCCGCGGCACTCGGCGGGCAGGCCATTCGGGCCGGCATCCTGCAGGTAGCGGTTGTAGCCGGCCACGTAGCCGCGCAGCGCTGCCTGCACGTCGGGGCTGGTGGTGGCGCCCGCGCGCGCCAGTGCCGCGTCGTCCATGTGATAGCGGATGAACAGGTCGATCTGCGCATTCGGCGCGCGGCCCAGGCCCAGGTCGCCGGTGTTCTGCGGCCCCAGGAACTGCGAGCGGTCGCCGCGCAGCGTGAGCAGGTGTTCGGCGGTCTGGCAGACGTTGTCCTGCGCATGCGCATAGGCGCTGCCGTACGCCAGCCCTTCGTAGTCGGGCGCGGTGATGTGCGCGATGCCGAAGGTGGTGCGCTCGATGGTCACGCTGCGCCCGCCGGGCGGCGGCGTGCTCGCGCAGCCGGCGAGCAGGGCGGCCAGGCCCATGGAAAGGGCAGTGAGCGCAAAGCGGGAGGGCGTGGCGTTCTTCGATGTCATGCGGGCGTCTCTATTGTTGGAATGGAACAAGCAAGCCGATTAAAGGACGAGCCTTTGCCGCGCGATGTCACCAGCGCGGCATGCCGCGCCGTATTCAGCCGAATTTCATGCCCTTGGGGCGGGCCTGCAGCCGGTTGATGTAGGCGTCGATCTTCGGGCGGTTCGAGCGGCCGCCGAATGCGCGGTGCCAGATGAACATGGAGCCGATCATCACGTCGGCCGCCGTGAACTGCGAGCCGAACAGGTAGGGCCCGTCGCCGAGTTCGCGCTCGACCGCATCCTTGGCGGCCTCGAAGTCGGTCCAGCCGCGGGCGCTGTTGTTGCTGCGGATCTTCAAGAGGCTGTCGCCCATCGCGGGCTCGAGCTGCGAGGTCGAATAGACCATCAGCGACAGGTAGCGCCCCCGGTCGACCGAGCCGACAGGCGGTGCCAGCCGCTTGCCGGGAAACTTCTCGGCCAGGTACATGCAGATGGCCGCGTTCTCGAACACGCGCGCGCGGCCGTCCACCAGCGCGGGCAGCTTGCCCGCCGGGTTGATCTTCAGGTACTCGGGCTTCTTGTGCGCCTTCTCGCGGATGAGCGTGGTCACGATCTCATAGGGCGCGCCGGTCTCGTCGAGCATCCATTTGGCGACCTGCGAGCGGCTTTGCGGGTCGAAGTAGAGCTTCATGGTCATCGCGGTGTCTCCTGGGTCTGGCGGAACTCAGAACTTCGGAATGCGCAGGGTCTTGCTGATCATCAGCGTGCCCGAGAGCGCGAACATCAGCACCAGCGGATGCAGCTGCCACGGGCCGATGGTCCAGGCGCCGCCCCACGCCGATGCACCGATGCTGCCCTGCCACGCGGCATAGGCCAGCACGGCCACCAGCACCACGCTGGTGGGAATGGGCGTGCCCTCGAAATACTTCACCTTGTCGGCGCCGGCGGACAGCGCCTCGGCCGTCACGTTGTAGCGCGCGAGCCGGCTCACGCCGCAGCCGACGAAATAGATCAGCAGCACGCAGTCCCAGCCGCCGTTCAGCCCCGCCGCAAAGCCCAGCGCGGCCGGCGCCACGCCGAAGGAAATGATGTCGGCCAGCGAGTCGAGTTCGCGGCCCAGGGCCGACTGCGTCTGCCGCCAGCGCGCGATGCGCCCGTCGAACACGTCGAAGATGAAGGCCGCGGGCGCCAGCGCCGCCGCCCACAGGAACTGCGGGAGCGACTGGCTGGCCATGAAGGCCATTGCCAGGAACACCGCGCCCACCCCGCATGCCGCATTGCCGAGCGTGAAGACGTCGGCCAGGTGGAATTCCCGGATCATCGAAAAATGCTTGCGGGCCGGCGCGGGCGAGGGAGTGGTCATGGAAAGGTGTGGAGCGATGGGCGAATGGACCGCACCTTAACCCAAGCGCCGGATGCTCCTTGTAGTCGCGGTCCGACGGCTACAGAGGGCCGCGATGGACCCCGATCGGGCTCAAACGCCCTGGCGCGCCTCGGCGATCCGCGCAAAGCGACCGAGCAGGCTGGCGGCCGTGCCGGTCTCGCTCACGCCGTTGCGCAGCGCTTGCGGGTCGGCGCCCATGGCGGTCAGTTCGCCGCGCAGGTTGTCGATGTAGCCGCGCATCGCCTCGGCGTCGAATTCCGGATGGAACTGCACGCCCCAGGCGTGCTTGCCTGCGCGAAAGGCATGCACCGGCTCATGCGCGCTGGCGGCCAGCGGCACCGCGCCTTCGGGCAGGCGCAGCGCGCTCTGCCAGTGCACCGCGTTGGCCGGAAACTGCGCGGGCAGGCCGCCCAGCAGCGGGTCGGTGGCGGCTGCCTCGGTGAGCGACACCGTCACCGTGCCGACCTCCGCGCCGCCCGGATGGTTGCCGGCCTCGCCGCCGAGGGCATGCGCCAGCAGCTGGTGCCCGTAGCAGATGCCGAGCACCGGCGTGTCGAGCGCCACGGCCTTGGCGAGCCATGCGGCCGTGGTTTCGCTCCACGGTTCGCGGTGCGACACCATCGCATGCGAGCCGGTGACGACCACGCCGGCCACCTGGACGGGGTCGGGCAGGGTGTCGCCGCGGCGCGGGTCGATCACCAGGATGGGAAGTGTCTGCGTGCCGAGTCCGTCGGCAACCCAGTGTTCGAAGTCGCCACGGCGGGCGCGCAGCGCGTCGAAGGTGCCTCCGACCTTGACGATGACGAGGGGGAGCGGGGGGCTGTTGTCCATGACGCGATCATGCCGCAGGTGCGCTGCGGCCCCGCTGCGGCTACAGTGGCGCGATGCGCGCATTGGCACTCCTCATTCCGGCGATCCTTGCCGTGGCCGCGGCGGCGTCCCCCGGCGGTGCCCGCGCGGAAGTGATCCGCTGCACCGATGCCAGCGGCGCCGTCTCTTACACCAACGTCGAATGCCCGGCAGGCAGCAAGCAGGCGCGGCAGGTGCCTATCCTCGAATCGCCACCGCCCGACCCGGCGCGCCGCGACTCTTCGCCCACGCCGCAGCGCTCCGCTCCGCCGTCTCCGCCGCCATCCTCGCCGCCCAGCCGGGTGGCGAGCAACCCGCCCTCGGGGCCGGCCATCATCCCGCGCTTCCCGGCCGAGACGCAGCCGCAGCCGGCGGCGGAGCCACCGGGCGTCGTCGTGTTGAGCCCCGACCCGTACTACGACCCCTACTACGACGGCGCACGTCCGATCCGCAGGCCGCGGCCCCCGCATGCGGTCGACCCCGGGCCGCCGCCCGGCCAGCGACCCTGCCAGAACCTGGCGGGCATCAAGCGCAACAACTGCTGAATAAGAAAAGCGAATGAACGGCGACGGTTCCGTGGCCACGGGGCTTCCGTGGGTGGTTCACTGCGACGGCAGCGCCATGCCCAACCCGGGCCGCATGGGCATCGGCGCCGTCATCACCGCGCCCGACGGCAGCCGCCACACGCTGTCGCAGGCCACGCACGCCATCGGCTGCAACAACGAGGCCGAGCTGCTGGCGCTGACCGCCGCGCTCCACGCACTGCGCGACAAGGGCGCCACCGCCGTGCTGGCCTACAGCGACAACAGCACGCTGGTCGAGCAGCTTGCCGCGCCGGGCGCCAAACCCATCGAGCGCATGGCCCCGCTGTTCGACGATGCCCGCGCGCTGCTCGGCAGCTTCGCGCATGCGCGAGTGCAATGGATTCCGCGCCACCGCAACGGCGAGGCCGACGCACTGGCACGCGCCGCGCTCGGCTTCGGCCCCAAGCCGCCGCCCAGGCACGGGAAGAAAAAGCGTCGTTAGAGTGCCGCGGGGGGAGGGGCCGGCCGGAGCCCCTATCATCACGCGCCATGACCGAAGCCACTCCCACTCCTTCCTCTTCTTCTTCTTCTTCCCTCCCGCCTCTTCCCGACCACCTGTCTTCCGACCCGCGCAGCCCCCACCACCTGGCGGCCGCCTTCGAAGGCGACATCGGCATCCGCTTCAACGGCAAGGAGCGCCTCGACGTCGAGGAATACTGCATCAGCGAAGGCTGGATCAAGGTGCCCGCCGGCAAGACGCTTGATCGCAAGGGCAAGCCCCTGCTGCTCAAGCTCAAGGGCAAGGTCGAGGCGTACTACAAGTAAGCGGCGCGCTTTTTTTGTTTCTCGATCAGCGCCACTGCAGCAGCAGCGACCACGGCTGCCGGCTCATGTGGCGGTCGATGCAGCCCGCCGCGCCGGGTGTGCATCCCTCGGGCAGATAGCTCGGGTCCAGCCAGCGCGTGCCCGGCGCAAAGTCCAGCCGGCGCCGCGTGACCGACTGCAGCACGTTGCCGCCCACCGTGTCGAAGCCCGTCGCATCGACGGCCACCACCACATCGCAATGCATCGGCAGCGCATCGCCGCCGGTGGGCCGCGTCGCCAGCACCTCGCCGATCTTGTCGAAAGTGTCGAGGTCCGCGCCCGCGCCGCGCGCCTGGCAGACCAGATCGCCCACGCGAGGCGGCGTGCGCGTCAGGTCGCAGGCACGCAGGGCGTAGCGCGTCGGGCGCCCGGCCTGCTCCTCGATGCCTGCCTGCCACGCGGCACCCGCGTAGTCCACGTGCGCTTCGGAGAAGACGAACTCGTCTCCCGCCAGCCCCGCCTGCCGCGCGAGCCAGCTGATGAAGGCCGCCGACCACGGCGTGTCGATCACCGCGACCCGCTTCAATGCGACATCGACCGCGCGCAGCTCCGGCGAGTCCAGCCCCTCGTCGGGCCCCACGCCCATGCCCTGGAGGCGCGCGGCCGAAGCCTCGTTCAGCGACTGCATCAGCAACTGCCGGTAGGCCGGCCGCAGCCCGCCGTAGCGCACTCGCGAAGGCAACAGCGGATCGACCGCCTGCCAGTAGCCGACCACCCGCTCCCAGGGCGCAAGGCCTGGCACCGTGCGGCGCGTGTCCTCGGCCTCGGAGTCGCCGTCCGTCGTCATGCGGCCCTCGGCATCCATCGTCTGCCCGCCGAAGGCTTCGTGCTCCTGCGTGGCGAAGGTGGCCATGGCGAGGGCGCGTGCGGGGGAGGGGGATTGGAGGGCGGTGTCGAGGCAGCCCGGGGCGGCGAGTGCCGGCGCGCAGGCGCTGGCGAGGCACAGGGCGGCCAGGGCTGACTTGGCTTGGTGCGGGAGAGAAGAGGGGGAGGCGTTCTGTCGCGGCATGTGGGCGGGGAGCATAGCCCGGTGTGTCGCGCAGGGGGGTGGGCAGAACGCCGATAGCGGCGTTGGTTTTTTTACTGCGGCAATCGCTGGCCGGCACTCTGCTTGGTGAGGGCGGCGTGTGCTGGCGGACCTCGCGGCGAAGACTTGATGGAGACGGCGACGGCGACGGCGACGGCGACGGCGGCGGCGGCGGCGGGGTGGCGGGCTTTGGTGCCGAGGGCAGCTTTGCAGCGACTGCAGTCGTTGGCCAAGCGTCGAGGCTGCATCGCCCGAGCGCATGAGCAGTCATTGGTGAACGGCGGCTTTCTGCCGCTCCGCGGCATCGATTTACCATCGCGAGCGTATCCATGGGACTGCGCACGCCGCTACCGCTAATCTTGAGCACTTGGCTGTAGATCATGGTCTGTCACGTCGGCATGGCCCAGCAGGTCCTGGACCCTTCGGATTGAGAATCAAGCGTCTGACCAAACTGCAGTCATCATTAGGGAGGGTGTCAGGCATCGAACTGGTTGCCTCCGTCTCAATGCTTGAACAGAGCTTCGAAGACCTCTTCAAGCTCAGTCGGCCGGTCGGCCGCCAACGGTTTTGACAGGGCTGCCGCCTCCTCGCGCGTCAGGACAGCCGCACATGCCGCAAGCGCACGGTCGGGTTTGGGGCCAGACCCGGGCGCTGCAGCGGGGTAGTAGTCCTCAATCGCGCCTCTAGAGAGAACGCAGACTCCTTGCCCGCGCAGGCAGTCCAACAAGGGAACGAGGGCCGCAGCGGCTTCCGCGTCTTCAGTGCAGACCCGCATCCGGGCGATTTCCTTCTCCCAGACGAATAAACCTTCGAGGGCCTCGTAGGTCTTGGCGTCCACCGGGGAGCCTGCCTGTACGGCCTGGAGCGCCGCCTTGGCGGCTTCGTACCTTTCTTTCCATGAATCCTGGTTCGCACGCCGCTGAATTTGGCGCGGCTTAGGTTCTGCCTTTGTGCCCAATGCCGCAATCCGTCCATCAAGCGTTTGCAGCAGCTTGTCGCGAAGGTCTGAGGACTCCTTGTCAGTGCCCAAGTGCTTGAAGCCGTCGAAGATTGCGTCCAAGTCGGCGACCAAGCGAACCGAGATGCCGAAGCTCTCGAAGAAGTTACGGAACTTCAGGAAGTTCCCCTTGCCGGACACCCGAACAAGCGCGACGTTCCGCCGTTCGAAATCCCACTCATCTTTGAACAACTGGGCGACGTGCTTGCAGTAGGCATCGTCCGATTCGCCCTCGAAGAGCACCACGCTCTGGCTGAAGAACGCCGCGTCTGCGTGCTCGAACCGGGCAAGGCGGAACGTCTCTGCATCAGCTTTGTTGAGCGCAAAGTTCACTGGGAACAGCTTGGCGATTGGCTTCGGCGCTGCTGCCTGTTTTGCGACCCGCACGAACGATGCGGTGACGCCTGGGGCGAAGAACAGGGGCGAATGTGTCGTCACGAGGACCTGGTGGTTCTCTGAGATGCGAGCCAGCGTGTTGAAGAGGACTCGTTGCGACCGCGGATGCAGGTAGAGCTCGGGCTCCTCGAAGAGAAAAATGAGTGGACGCGGCGCCTTACCACCAGCGTCGACCTGAACCTTCTGCTTGTCCTGCCGATTCACGTAGGCCTGCAGCAGGGCGAACGTCAACGACCTTTTGATGCCATCGCCCTTGTTGTCGATGAGGTCGTGCGAGCCGTCGTCGATGAAAATTTGAGCGGCATTTAGGATGGTCTTCAGTTCCGGCGGCGGAATCTCGAGCTGCACTCTCACATTCGGAAAGTTCGCGCTTAGCAGTCCTTCCACTTCGCTCTCTAGACCACGGACTTTGGCGTGGCGGCTATCGACCACCTTCCCTTCTATGGTGACTCGGTTGAAGAGCGAGTTCACCTTCTCCAATGCTGTGTTTACGTGGGCAAGGTCTTCGGCCATGTCTTCCAACAGGAGACCCAATAGACGACCGAACGACGTCGACTGGGATGTCTTCAGGTCGTCGTTCAAATTCTTGACGGCCGGTATGTAGATGGGCTCAGGCAGGAGCGGCGAAATCGAGGCGCTGATGCCGGAGGGCAGGGCGGTGTACCCCGATGTGAACTGTTCGGGCGGAAGCTTGGCAACTTGCTCCTTGACGAATGCCTTGGCCGTTCCAAGAAGCTTCAGCGGCTCGGAGTACGCTGCCTTGAACTCGGGGTAAGCCGTCCAAAGGGCTTCCTCAATGGCTACCTGCCCCTTCTTGCCGGACAGCGCCGCTTCAATCGCGTCTGACCTGTAGCGCTCCTCCTTCGGCTGCTGCGCCTTCACCTGGATGCTGACCGACTCCCCTGGAGCATAGGCCACGCGGAGCGCCAGTTTCTCATCAACGATGAGTCCCGCAATCTTGCCCTTTGCTTCGTCAGACAGGCGAGCCAGGTGCGCCTCAGTGACGCCTGAGAGCTCAAAATCGAAGGACACCGGCTGGCTCGAGTCATAGAAGTGAGCGGACGGTATGTTCTTGGGGCGGTTCAATGCAAAGACGATGGCTTGCATGACCGACGACTTGCCCGCGTTGTTCTCGCCGACGAGGCATGTGAAGGACTCCGGACTGAGGTTGTCGGCCTGGATCCCCTTGAAGTTTGATATTGCAATGTGCTTGAGCTTCACCCTGTTCCTCTCTGCAGAATTTCTGGATTCTTGTAGCGCAGCAGGGTGCGGCGAGCCGTACTGACTGATGCCGCCAGTCGACGACTACCCATACCTCCGCACCAGCACTTGCAACCGCTCCCTAGCTGGCGCATTCAACTGTTCAGACTTCGCCATTTCATTGGCCTTCGCAATCAAGCTGCTCTTGCTCGTAGCCTGATTCGCCAGCTTCGCCGGCAGCAAACTCAGCATTGCGAGTTGCACCCCAATCGTCTCGACGTATTCGTCCTGGTACCACTTCCCCTGGCTCTTCTCATAAGCCTGTTCATACCGTTGCAGCATCGGTGGCAGCGTTTGCAGAATTTCGCTCGTGATGCGTTCATTGCCGGGTCCGCCGTTGGCGAGCGCGTAGAACACCATTGCGGCGTTGTCGGCGTTCAGCGATGTGTCTACGCTGCGGCCGCCTTCGTCGCGCAGCCACAGGGGCTCGTCGGGGTAGGCGATCTGGCGTTGTTCGGCGGCGCGCAATGCGTACACGTATTGCGTCAGAAGGCTCGAGCTTTGCACCGCGGGATAAGGCAAGGTCGTTCTGACAACGCTGCTGCATGCAGCAGTAAACACGAGTGCGCTGAGTGCGAGAGCGAGGTGGGGTCGAATGAACGATTGCATTCGGCCAGTGTAAATTTCAGTTACCTGAATAACATCCCATATTCAGGCCAGGCGCCCGGTGGAAACACTTAACTGTTTCCAGTGATCGAGTTGCCCGGCGCGCACTGGCGCCGGGCTTTCTGCGGCCATTGCCGCGTCAGCGCAAAAAAATCCTCAGCGCCCCGCGTGCCGCGCAGCCTCGCTGCGCTGATGCAACTCTTGGGTCTCCAGCGCCAGGTCAGCCACGAGCCACAGCACGTTGTCCAGGTGTTGCGGGCCTGCGCCGTCGTGCCAGTCGATGCCGCCGCCGTAGCAGATCCATGTGAGCGATCTCAGTTGCGCCAGCTTGTTTTCCAGAAGGTCTCTGGGCTCTTGCGCATTGACGTTGGGGGAGGGGGGCGGCGCGGGGCGCCGGGCTATATTCGGTCCAGCCATTTGGTGTGCTCCTTTTTGAGAGTTGGCACGTCACTTGGTCAGACGGCTGAGGTGTTACCGCACCTTGGCCGTCGCCTTTTGGTTCGTTACTTACTTACTTGCTTGCTTGCTTGTTCGTCGATGCGGCGGGTCGGGTGATGCCTTTCATGCCCCCATGGCGGGGTGTTTGGTGACAGGGGCATCCACTCTAGAGAAGAGCGGGGCGGCCCGGCCTGCGGGCGCGCCACTGAGCTTCGATTCGCGCCAACAAATGCAGCTTTTGGCAATTGCGTGATCTGCGCGATTTGCGCGCCATGGCGCCATGCGACCAAGGGCCGCCGCTCAGCCGAAGCGAGTTACAGCCGATACACCGGAGACGCAGAACCGAGGCGGCGCGCTGGAGCGCCAGGCACCGCGCTCCTACGATTGCCGGCGTGCCATCCAACCCACTCCACTCGCCGAAAGAAAGCAAAGAAGAAATGAACTCACCCGTCCAGCGCCGCACCCTGTTGCTCGCCGCCTCCGTGCTGCCGCTCGCCTCCGCCTGCACCGCATGGTCGCAAAAGGGGCCGCAGGCTTCCGCCGAGGCCCAGCTCGCCGAACTCGAACGCTCATGTGGCGGGCGGCTTGGGGTGGTGGCTTTCAATACGGCCAGCGGCGCGCGCCTGCGGCACCGGGCGCATGAACGCTTTCCGTTCTGCAGCACTTTCAAGCTGATGCTGGCGGCCACGGTGCTGGAGCGCAGCGCCAAAGACCCGAGCCTGCTGGCGCGTCGCATCAGCTACGGCAGGGCCGACATCATTCCCAACTCGCCTGTCACTGAAAAGCACGTGGCCGACGGCATGACGGTTGCCGCGTTGTGCGCCGCCACCATTCAGTACAGCGACAACGCGGCCGCCAACCTGCTGATGCAGATGCTGGGCGGCCCGGCCGAGGTGACCGCCTTCGCGCGCACCATCGGCGACCAGGTCTTCAGGCTCGACCGTTGGGAGACCGAGCTCAACACCGCCATTCCAGGCGACCTGCGCGACACCACCACGCCCGCGGCCATGGCCGACAGCGTGCAGCGGCTGGTGCTGGGCGATGCGCTGGCTGGCGCGCAACGCAGCCAGTTGCAGACCTGGCTGCTGGGCAACACGACAAGCGCCGAACGCTTCATGGCCGCCGTGCCGCCGGGCTGGAAGGTGGGGGACAAGACGGGTGCGGGCTCCTACGGCACCAACAACGACGTCGGCGTGATGTGGCCGCCAGCCGGCGCGCCGCTGGTGGTCGCGGTCTACCTGACCTTCCCCGACAAGGATGCGAAGAACCGCAACGACGTGGTGGCTGCCGCGGCGCGCATCGCCGTCGACACGCTCGGGGGCTGATCTGCTCTGAAAGTGCACGAAAGCCGCCGAAAGCAGTCGGCATTGACTCCATTCCTACTACTGCCGAGCCGCTACTCGATTAGCATCGAAAGATCATTTCATTTCGACGCACAAGCATTCGGCAGCGATAAAAAGGAGCGGTCAGCGTGGACAAGTCATACGGGACAGTGGATAACGGCGCGCCCTGCGCGGGCATGGCGCAATGAGCGCCAGGTACTCGACCGCGCCGCCGCCCTATTCCGTGCATCTCGATGGCGACGGTGTCACGCTGCGCGACACCATGGTGGTGCGGCAGGTCTTCCTGAGGTTGATCGAAGACGCGCTCGGGTCGCCGGAGCGCGTGGTCGCCTGTTTTCGTGCGTGGTCGAAGGAGACGGCGCCGGGGAGCGAACTGCTGAACGACCATGAACTGGCCGACGCCCGCGCCTGGCGCCAGAGCTGCGAACAGGCCACCGCCAAGGCGAAGGCGATGCTGTCGTCGCCGAACACGGTGGAATTCGTGTTCGAGCTGGCCTGCTGAGGCCCCGGCCTCACGCCGGGCTGGTGCCGCTTACCTTGCCGAATCCGAACAGCCGCATCGGCGTGTCGAAGAGGATCGCGCGGCGGTCTGCCTCCGAAGGCACGCTGCGCGCGAGCACGCCCAGCAGCGTGCCGTAGTCCAGCCGCCGGGTGGCGCGGATGTTCGGCCAGTCTGAACCCCACAGGCAGTTGGCGGGCCCGAAGGCGGACAGCAGCGCGTCGGTGAAGGGCCGGGCATCCGCGAAGGGCAGCGCCTTGCGCGAGAACTTGTCGTAGCCCGACAGCTTGACGGCGCAGCGCCCGCTGTCGGCCATGCGCAGCAGTGCGTCGAAGCCGGGGCTCGCGAGGCCGCGCGAGAGGTCGGGGCGGCCGTGATGGTCGACCACGATCTGCGCGCCGCAGCCCAGCAGGCGCGGCGCCAGGCCTGCCATCTGGTCGTCCTGCACCTGGACCTGCACGCACATGCCCAGTGCGGCAATGCGTTCCCACAGCGCATCGGCTTGCGCATAGTGCGCAAGGCCCAGCAGCGCCATGTTGAAGGCGATGCCGACCACGCCCTGCGCCTGCAGGTCCTGCAACTGCGAGGCCGATGCGTCGTTGTCCACCACGGCAATGCCCTTGAAGCGATCGCCGCCTCGCCGGATGGCGTCGAGCATGCAGCGGTTGTCGGTGCCATAGCCCGAGTTCGGGCCGACCAGCAGCGCGTGCGACACGCCGTAGGCCGACATCACCTGCATGAAGTAATCGGCGGTGGCGATCTCGCCGCCCGAAGGCGCGTAGAAAACGCCCGGCGCGTACGCAAAGGATTCGGGGTCGAAGATGTGGCAGTGGCAGTCGATCTTCGGGGCGGAAAAAATAGAAGCGTCCATGGGGTGCCGAGTGTGGCATTGCCACGCGGCGGCCGGCACTGCCCCGGCTACAGCACGAACCAGCCGACCGCGATGTAGTGGCTGATCGTGCCCGCCAGCACGAACAGGTGCCAGGCGCCGTGCGCGTGCCGGAAGCCCTGCCGGTTGCGGTAGAAGATGGTGCCCACGGTGTAGAGCACGCCGCCGATCAGCAGCCAGGCCAGCCCGGCACCGTCGAGCCGCGCGGCCAGCGGCACGGCTGCCAGCACGCCGAGCCACCCCATGCCGATGTACAGCGGCAGCGAGGGCTTGGCCGAAGCGCCGGGCTTCGGCGGCCGCAGCTCGCGCCAGATGCCGAACAGCGCCACGCCCCAGATCGCCGAGAGCAGCAGCCAGCCCCATTTGCCATGCAGCGTGACGAGCGCGAAGGGCGTGTAGGTGCCGGCGATCAGCAGGTAGATCGCGCAGTGGTCGGCCCGCTCCCACACGCGCTTGAGGCGGCCGCGCGTGCTGTGGAAGAGCGTGGAGGCCGCGTACAGCGCCACCGCCGAAAGCGAGAACACCAGCGCCCCCGCAATGCGCGCGGGGTCGCCGGTGAGCACGGTCTTGGCGAGCAGCAGCGCGGTGGCCGACAGCGCCAGCAGCAGGCCCAGCAGGTGGCTGTATCCGTTGAGTCGTTCGCCCGGGTACATGGTGCCGTTCAGCCGGTTGCCCGCGCCGCGCCGCGCATCAGCGGCCCGTTTCCTTCAGGTAGGTCTTGCGCGCCGCGACGGCGGTGTTCGCGAAGTCCGAGAACACGCCGTCGATGCCGGCGCGGAAGTACGCCAGGTATTCGGCCGTCGGGTCGCCCTTGTAGATGCCGGCCAGGTACCTGGCTTCGTTGCGGAAGGTGTAGCTGTGCAGGAACAGGCCGGCCTTGTGCGCATCGGCGATGAGGCTGGTGGGCTTGATGGTGTTCACGTCGGCCATGCCCTTGTTGGCCGCGACGAAGGGCACGATGGTGTGCGCCATGACCTGCGGCTTCCACGGGCCGATGCCGTCGGCGTAAGTCTTGATCTCGGCCAGGCCCGCGGGCGTGAGCATTTCGCCGAAGAACTTCGGGTTGCCGGCCAGCGTCCAGCTGTAGGGGCGGCCGTCGACGAAGGTGTATTCGTCGTTGGTCACGTAGATCATCGCGCCGGTCTTGTAGTCGACGTCGTTGCCGTCCACCAGCTGCACCGCGCGCGCCTTCAGGCCGGCCGAGCGCAGGTATTTCAGGCTCTCGGGCTCGAAGCTCTGCACGAAGATCGGCGCGTCCTTCTGGTTCAGGTCGTTGAAGTTCATGACCTTCAGCAGCGCATCTTCCAGCGGATGGCTGCCGGCCGGGCCGCAGCCGTTGGCAATGGCCTGCGCGTTGTTCCAGATCGGGTTCTTGGTTTCCGGATACACGGAGAACGTGCGGCCGGTGGCGGCACCCTTGGCCTTGGCGATGTCGATCAGCTCCTGGAAGCTGATGATCGGCAGCTTGCCGTTGAGGTCGGTGGGGCGCTCGTCCCTTGCGTCGTACGTGGTGCCGCGGATCCACTGGCGCAGCTCGTCCATGGTGAAGTCGGAGATGGACCAGTCGTCCTTGTGTTCCTGGCCGTCGACGACGAGCGACTTCAGCACGGACTTCGGATCGTTCGGGTCGGTCAGGTCGCTCAGGTACTGCGCGGGGCCGTTTTCCGGGATGGCCGGATATTTCACGTTGACGAGCACGCCCGGCACGGTGCGCTTGCGGGCTGCGACGGCGCTGTTGGTCTTGGCCACCTCCGCGATGTTGGTGTTGTCGCTGAGCCAGGGGTTGTGGCGCGCCACCAGCACGCAGTCCTTGGTGAGGTGCAGGTCGGTCTCGAGCGAATCGGCGCCGGCATCGGCCGCGGCTTCGTAGGCGGTCTTGGTTTCTTCCGGGAACAGGCCCGGCAGGCCGCGGTGAGCAATGACGAGCGGCACCGAGCCGTCGAGCGTGCCCAGTGCCGCCGGGGGCGGAGGCGCGGGTGGTGCCGGTGCTGGCGCCGGAGCCGGCGCGGGCGGAAAAGCCGGAATCGAGGGGCCTCCGCCCCCGCCGCCGCCGCACGCGGCAATCATGAGGCCGCCTGCAACGGCCACCAAGGCAGCGCGCATGGGGCGGGGGGCGGGTACGGGCACATTTTTTGTCATTGGTTCTGGCGTCCGTTGCAAGTGGATTGAAAGCTGGCGGATGCTAGGTTTGGCCCATGACGCTACGGTGACCGGCAACCTCCAGGCGATCAGTCCACTTTCAGGCCCGCGTGCCCACCAGCACGGGCTGGAAGAACGCGCCGTCGATGCGCCGCACGTTTTCCAGGCCCGCCTCGCGCATCAGCTCGCACAGCCGCGTGGTCGACACGGCGTAGTAGCGCGAGCGCATCACGCGCGTGCTCACGGCGTGCGTGGCCAGGTCCTCGGTGACGAAGAAGAAGCCCAGGTCGTAGTGCTCGCGCTTGCCGCCGTCCGTGAAGTCCCACACCTGGAACAGCACGTGGCGCAGGCCGTTCTCCACGCGCGCGCCGTAGTGCTTCACGAGGTTGCTGCCGCGCTCTTCCTTCGCGTAGTCGCGCACGCTCACCACGCAGCCGCCGCCCGGGCGCAGGCATGCGGCCATCTGGCGGAAGGTGGCCAGCAGGTCATCGTCGGTATGCAGGTGCGGCATGGAGTTGTCGCAGGACATCACGATGTCGAAGCCGCCGCCGTGGTGCGTGTGCGCCTCGCGCATGTCGCAGACCGAGAACGCCACATCGAGCCCGCGCGCCTGGGCCTCGTGCCGTGCGCGTTCGATCTCCCGGGGCGACAGGTCCGATGCCGTCAGCGCGTGGCCCAGCGCTGCGAGCCCGAGTGTCTGCGTGCCGATGCCGCAGGACACGTCGAGCACCCTGCGCCGCACGCCACCGCCGGGCCACTCGGTATCGATCAGCTGCGCGAGCTTGTCGCCCTGCGCGCGGATGCTCTCGTTCCAGTCGGGATAGATCAGGTGATAGAGCGGGGCGAGTTCGTCGTAGAAGTCGTTGGTCATGCCAGTGCCGCCTCGTAGACCGCGAGGTCGCTCGTCACCCCGCCGCCGCCGAGCAGCGAAGAGTTGGCGGCATTGACGATGGCGTCGACCTGCAGGGTGGTGATGTCGGCGCGAAGGGCGCGAAGGGTGCGAAGCGCGTCGGTCATGGCGTGTTCCTTTCTGGTGCAAGCCCGACGATAGCGCCGCGCGAACCCCAGCAACCCCCAGTCGGGCAAACCCGCTCCCGGTGGCTGCCGCGACTCCTTACGATCCGCTCGCCGGCCCTGCAGCAGTGGCGTCGATCTTGCATGGGGCCGGATTGTTCTCAACCCGAGGGAGACTCGATGAAAAGCTTCTTGCCGTGGCGCCGCGCCGCATTCGCGCTGGCGGCGCTGGGATGCGCAATGGCCGCGCAGGCGCAGCAGGTGCTGCAGTTCAAGTGGGGCCATGTCTACGAGCCCACCAGCATCTTCCATCAGCAGGCCGAACTGGCGGCGCGCAAGATCGCGGAGCAGTCCGACGGCAAGATCAGGATCGAGGTGGTGGCTTCGTCGAAGATGGGGCAGGAGGCCGACTTTCCGCTGATGCTGGCGAACGACTCGATGCAGATCGCCTACGTCGGCGACGCCACGCTGGCCGAGGGCTATCCGCCGCTGAGCCTGGGCAGCTACCCCTTCGCCTTCAAGGATCTCGACCACATGCGCAAGTATCTGGCGAGCCCGTTGCTGGCCGATTTGATGAAGGGCTACAACGAGAAGAGCGGCAACCGCATGGTGGCCACGGTGTACTACGGCGCGCGGCAGGTCACGTCGGCCCGGCCGCTGGCAAGGCCCGAGGACTTCCGCGACCTCCGGCTGTATGTGCCTGCCGCCGCCTCGTACCAGCTCTTCGCCACCGCGCTCGATGCCAAGCCGGTCACGCTGCCTTTCATGAGCCTCTACGGTGCGCTCAAGAAAGGCGAGGTCGAGGCGCAGGAAAACCCGCTGGGCATCGTCAGGTCGAAGAAGCTCTATGAAGTGCAGAAGTACGTGCAGCTCACCGCGCACGTCTACGACACGCTGGGCATCGTGATCGGCAAGGCGGCATGGGCCAGGCTCGCGCCGCCGCAGCAGGCGATGGTCGAGAAAGTGCTCGTGGAGACCGCGAAGTGGACCAACGTCGGCGTGATCGCCGGTGAGCTGGAAGACGAGCAGTTCCTGCGCGGCAAGGGCATGACGGTGACGCCGGTCAATCGCCAGTCGTTCCTCGAACGCATCGCGAAGCGTGCGACGCCGGAACAGCAGGGCGCGCGGCCGGGCGACTACGCCAAGCTGCAGGCACTGGCGGCTGGCGCGAACTGAGACCGCTCAGGGCTGCTCGAAGGCCTGCAGCAGCTGGCTCGACAAGTCGGCGACCAGGGCCTCGCGCTGCGGCGACGGTCGCCAGAAGGCGCGGCTCGTCACGCCGGTCGCTTCCCAGTCGGGGTGGTTGCGCGCGGGCTGCGCGGCGCGCACGGCCGCGGCGGCGGCCTTGGTGGGGGCATCGCCGTCGGCGGGTGCTTCGGCTGCGATGCGCTGCGTGGCCGCATGGCCGCGCACTTCGAGCGCCTGCGCGAGCTTGAGCTGCCATGCGACCAGCGCGAACAGCACGCCGTCTTCGACCGTCAGCTCATGCACGTCGCGCAGCTTGTTGGCGATCTTGCGGCCCAGCGGGCCCCAGCCCTGCGACACCGCGCCACCGATGGCGCCACCCAGCGCAGCGCCCGCACCCAGCGATATGCCGGCCACCGCCAGGTCGGCCACCACGCCCACGGCGGCGCCGATGACCGCGCCCTTGCCCAGGCGCAGGCCGGCGTCCTTCATGGCTTCGGGGCTGAAGAAGTCGAGCGTCCAGCGGCCCTCGATGATCGGCAGCGGTGCTTCGTCGGCGTCGCCCTGGCGAAAGCCGTAGAGCGCGAGCAGGTCGTCGGTGCAACGCTGGGCCTTGTCGAACACGGTCTTCTGCAGCGCCGCGACCAGCGTCTGCCGGCGCGCGGCATCGGCGAATTCGGTCGCCTGCACCGTGCGGCGCACGGCGGCGGCATCGACCAGCAGCGCGGCGATGCGCGTGCAGGCCGAGCGGCGGCGGCCGGCGGCTTCGGCCTGCAGCGAATCGACCACGCCGCGCAGCAGCTCGCGGCGGTCGCGCAGCAGGGTGGCGAGGTCGTTGTACAGGTCCTGCTCGGCACCGACGAACGGCGCTGCCGCGTCGAAGCGCACCTGCACATGCAGGCCGTAGGCCGACAGCAGCTCTTTCCAGGCCGCCTCGCGGCTGGCGGCGTCGCGCACGAAGTTCAGCACCGGCAGCACCGGGCGCGCGCAGGCGTTGAGCAGTTCGATCTCGTCGCGGAACTTGGGCAGCACCGGTTCGCGTACGTCGATGACGAGGAAGGCCGCGTCGATGTCGAGCATGGTGCGCAGCACCTTGGCCTCCTGCTCGAACACGCCGTGTGCCTCCGGGCCTTGCAGGAACTGGCGGATGCGCTCCGGCGGCGTGGCCTGCGGGTCGAAGCGCGCGAGGTGCTCGCGCAGCGCGACGGCGTCTTCGAGGCCCGGCGTGTCGAAGAAGCGCACGGCGGTTTCGTCTTCCACCTCGAGGTCGGCCGACTCGACGTGGCGCGTGGTGCCGGGGCGCTGGGACACCTCGCCGAAGTCGATGCGCCGCGTGAGCGTGCGCAGCAGCGAGGTCTTGCCCGCGTTGGTGTGGCCGACGACCGCGATGCGGACGGGCTGTGGTTGTTGCTGCTGCGTCATGGGGCGGTGGCCTCGTTCGGCCGCAGTGCGATGTCGATGCGCTCGCTGGCGCTGATGCTTTCCAGGCCGCTGTGGCGCAGCCAGTCGAGCCAGCGTTGCGTGGCGGTGGCATCGGCCGGGCCCGCGAGCCACAGGCGGCATTCGCCGCAATGCGCCAGCACTTCGCGCAGGAAGCGTTCGGTGCCGCGGTCGGGGCTCGATGCGGCATTGCAGGCCAGCAGCACGGCGCGCGGGCGGGCATGCGCGAGCCGGTCGAGCAGCGTTCGGCGTGCCGGGGCGCTGCCGTCGATGCGCTCCACGTGCATGGCCGCGTCGGGCGGAATGGTCGCGGGAGGCCAGGGCATGTCGGGCGGCAGCTCGAAGCCGATGACGAAGAGGCCGTCGCGCAGGTCCGATGCGGGCAGCCCGGCAGGCGCGCCGGTGCGCGTGCGGCCCGGGTCGGCATCGACGATGGCGGCGGGCGCCAGCGCGGCGAAGCGCGCGAGCAGCTTGCGGTAGTAGGGCTCGTGCCAGTCGGGCTGCAGCGCCTTGCGTCGGCGCTTCCAGACGGCGGCGCTCAACAGCACCAGCGCGAGGCGCGGCAGCAGGCCATAGACCGTGATGCAGCCGGTGAGCCACAGCGCCCAGGTGCGCTGGCCCGCCGCCGCGGGCGTGGAGGCCAGCACCGTGGCCGCATCCGGCACGGGAAAGCCGATCTGCGCCGGCGCCCAGCCCAGCAGCTGCACGGCCCGCACGAAGAAGGCGGGCTCGAGGATCGTCGTTTCCCAGCTCAGCGTGTAGCTGCGGAATGCGAGTGCGAACAGCATCGAAGCCAGCACCACCGCGAACGACAGTGACCAGATGCCGTGGCTCACGAGCCCGAAGGCCCATGGCAGCAGCCTGGCGCGCGTCAGCAGCCCGGTGATCGAGCGCAGCAGCACCGGCGCCTGCCCGCGCTTGCCGCCGGCCACGCGCGCGGTGAGAGACAGCCAGATCCAGCCGAGCGATGCGGTGCCGAAGGTGCCCGGCGGAAACAGGAGCCCCGCCAGCCACAGCAGCAGCGTGAGCGCATGCAGGCCGAGCAGGCTCACGAGCGCGACGATCACGTTGATGTGGCGCTCGCCGCCGCCGACCACGTTGCCAGCAAGGCCGAGCCCGGCCATCACGATCAGTGCCACGAGCGCCGTCAGCACCCAGGGCGCCCATTGGCGGGCGCGCGAAAGTTCATGCTGCAGCCCTATGCGTTCGCCGAGCTGGCGGGCGCGTTCGGTGATCTGTGCGTGGGGGTCTGTCTTGCGCGAGGCGATGGCGGTGCGCATGGCCTGCGCGTCGTCGAGCGGACCGTTCTGTTCGACCCACCGGATCGCCTCGGTGATCACCGCATCTGTGATGTCAGGTTCGCGCAGCGCGGTGTTGGTCAACAGGGTCCCTTCGCAAGTGAGGCCCCGCACGGTGCCGGGGCGCGCGAATTATGCCCGGCGCGTCGCGGGCTCCCAATGAGAAACGGGGCCGCGAGCGGCCCCGTTCTGCAGGTGTCGGAGTAGGGGGCTTGCCCGGTCTCAGCGAAGGCCGAAGAACGAGAGCACTGCAACCACGACCACGACCAGACCGACGATGTAAATGATGGAATTCACGCGAGACTCCGTTGTTGATGACGACGATGTCAGCATCGCGCTGCGCAGGTTGCGCGAATGTCGGCGGCAGGCGGCGTGTGATGTAGGACTTGCGAAGTGACAAGCCGCACCGCCTGCAGCCCTGATAGCGCGCTCAGCGCTTCCTGTCGGGCCCCAGCGCCTGCTCGACCAGCCAGCGCATCGCCGCGCGAACCTCTTTCGCGTCGGCACCGGCATCGATCTCCAGCGCGGCGCGGTCGAAGGCGGCCGACAGCAGCTGCGAAAGCGCATCGACCGAGACTTCGCCACGCCCCATGCCGGCGCGCGTCAGGCCTTGGCGCAGCGAGTGCGCCGCGTTGGCATCGTCGATCGCCATGATTTCCGCCATGCCCAGCACGGCAGGGCCGTCGACCAGCAGCAGTCGCGTGCGGCCCGGCACGGTCATGGCGTCCAGGTAGGCCTCGCTGCCTTGGAGCAGGGCTTCGCGCGGGCTCAGCCGCTCGGGCGTGGCGGCTTCGATGTCGGCAGCGACGGCCATCGCCTCGCGCGCCAGCACCTGCCGGAACAGGTCGCGCTTGTCCGCGAAGTGGTGGTACAGCGCGCCCCGGGTAATGTCGGCCGCGAGGGCGATTTCGGGGGTGGAGGTGTCGCCGTAGCCCTTGCTGACGAACAGCGCGCGTGCGGCTTCGAGCAGGGCGAGCTGGGTGCTTTCGGTGCGTTCGCGGTTGGTGGCCATGCGGGGTAATTTACATGCAGGCTGTCTGTAGGTTAGTATTTAACATACGTACAGCCTGTATGTTTTATGAAGGAGCCGATTCCATGAAAGTCACGAGCTACTACCCCGTCGTCATGACCGAAGACGTGGCGGGCACCGCCGCCTTCTACCGGTCGCACTTCGGCTTCGTGCCGCTCTTTTCCAGCGACTGGTATGTGCATCTGCAGTTGGAGGGCCAACCTTCGGTGAACCTCGCGGTGCTGGACGGGCGCCACGAGACCATTCCGGAACCGGCGCGCGGGCAGGTGGCGGGCGGCCTGCTGCTGAACTTCGAGGTGGAAGATGCCGATGCAGTGCACGACCGGCTGAAGGCCGCGGGCCTGCCGATTCTTCTCCCGCTGCGCGACGAGGCCTTCGGCCAGCGTCACTTCATCACCCGCGACCCGAACGGCGTGCTGATCGACGTCATCAAGCCGATCCCGCCGTCGGGGGAGTTCGTTGCGCAGTACGAGGCGGGGGCGCTGCCGGCCGCCTGAACGGGATCAGGCGATCAGGCGCGCAGGGCCTCGTCCTCGTCGAGGCTGTCGCCCAGGAAGCCGCCGCTCTGGTGCGCCCACAGCCGCGCATACAGCCCGCCCTGTGCCATCAGCGTGCGGTGGTCGCCTTCTTCCACCACGCGGCCCTCGTCGAGCACGATGAGCCGGTCCATCGCCGCGATGGTCGATAGCCGGTGCGCGATGGCGATCACGGTCTTGCCTTCCATCAGCGTGTAGAGGCTCTGCTGGATGGCGGCCTCCACCTCGGAGTCGAGCGCGCTGGTGGCTTCGTCGAGCAGCAGGATCGGCGCGTCCTTCAGCATCACCCGCGCGATGGCCACGCGCTGGCGCTGGCCGCCCGACAGCTTCACGCCGCGTTCGCCCACGTGCGCCTCGTAGCCGCGACGCCCGCTCGCGTCGCCCAGCGTCTGGATGAATTCATGCGCTTCGGCCCGCTTGGCAGCGGCCTCGATTTCCGCGTGCGTGGCGTCGGGGCGGCCGTAGGCCACGTTGTCGGCCACCGAGCGGTGCATCAGCGAGGTGTCTTGCGTGACCATGCCGATGTGGCTGCGCAGCGAGTCCTGCGTGACGTGCGCGATGTCCTGTCCGTCGATCAGGATGCGGCCGCTTTCCAGGTCATGGAAGCGCAGCAGCAGGTTCACCAGCGTCGACTTGCCCGCGCCCGAGCGGCCCACCAGGCCGATCTTCTCGCCGGGCTTCACGGTGAGGTTCAGGTCGTCGATGACGCGGCGGCCGCCGTCTCCATAGCGGAAGCTCGCATGCTCGAAGCGCACCTCGCCCTGCGGCACCTGGAGCACGGTGGCGTCTGTTGCGTCGAGCACCGTGCGCGGGCGCGACAGCGTCTTCATGCCGTCCTGCACCGTGCCGATGTTCTCGAACAGGCTGGTCATCTCCCACATGATCCAGTGCGACATGCCCTGCAACCGCAGCGCCATCGCGGTGGCCGCTGCCACGGCGCCCACGCCGACCGCGCCGTTGGACCACAGCCACAGCGCCACGCCCGCCATGCCGGCGGTCAGGCCCATGCTCAGCGCGTGGTTGACGATCTCGAAGGCGCTCACCAGCCGCATCTGGCCGTAGCCGGTCTTCATGAACTCGCGCATGGCGTCGCGCGCGAAGCCGGCCTCGCGCTGCGTGTGCGAGAACAGCTTGACGGTCGCGATGTTGGTGTAGGCGTCGGTCACGCGGCCGGTCATGAGGGCGCGGGCGTCGGCCTGCGCCTTGCCGACCTTGCCCAGGCGCGGCACGAAGTAGATCAGCGACACCACGTACAGCACCAGCCAGACCAGGAACGGCCACACCAGCTGCGCGTCGAGCACGCCCACCAGGATGATCATGGTGGCCACGTAGACGCCCATGGCCACGAGCACGTCGGCCAGCACGAAGATGGTCTCGCGCACCGCGAGCGCGGTCTGCATCACCTTGGCCGTGATGCGGCCCGCGAACTCGTCCTGGTAGAAGGCCATGCTCTGGCCCAGCATCAGGCGGTGGAAGTTCCAGCGCAGCCGCATCGGCAGGTTCACGGCCAGCGTCTGGTGCTTGACGATGGTCTGCAGCGCCACCACCCCGATGCTGATCACCAGGAAGGCGGCCAGCCACATCAGCGTGGTGCCGCGCTCTTCCCAGAGGCGCGAGGGCACCTGCCCGCCGAGCCAGTCGACGATGCGCCCGAGGATCGCGAACAGCGCCGCCTCGAAGGTCGACATGACGGCCGTGAGCGCGGCCATGGCCGCGATCTTGCCGCGCACGCCGTGCGTGCAGGCCCAGAGAAAGGCAAAGAAGCCCTGTGGCGGCAGCGAAGGCTCGGCGGCAGGGTAGGGGTGAAGCAGTTTTTCGAAGAAGCGGAACAAGGCGAACGGTCTCCCGGAGAGCCGCTGACTGTAGCCGTGCATGCATGACCTTGCCCCGAAAAGGTGCGTTGTCCACGTGTCGCACGTGGACAGTCCGGCTAGGGTTGTCACTCTCCGGAGGCCGAATCTTTATCGACTATGTTTTGGTGACTTCGCGCTTGCGCGTCGTCGCTGTCGGTCCGACCCAGAAATTTCACAACAACGTTGGAGACGTTTTCCATGCACTTTCGTTTCAAGCTGCTGGCGCTGACCAGCGCGCTCGCCTTCTCGATGGGCGCCCTCGCTGCCGATCCGATCAAGATCGGCGTGGACGGCCCCTTCACCGGAGGCTCGTCCTCCATGGGCGTGAGCATGCGCGACGGCGTTCGCCTGGCCGCGGAGGAGATCAACAAGTCCGGCGGCGTGCTGGGCCGGCAGATCCAGCTGGTCGAGCGCGACGACGAAGCCAAGAACGAGCGCGGCGTGCAGATCGCCCAGGAGTTCGTGAACAAGGAAAAGGTGGTGGCCGCCGTGGGCTACATCAACACCGGCGTGGCGCTGGCCTCGCAGCGCTTCTTCCAGGAGGCGAAGATCCCGGTGCTCAACAACGTGGCCACGGGCTCGGTCATCACCCACCAGTTCGACAAGGACCCGGAGAACTACGTCTTCCGCAATGCCGCGCACGACAGCATCCAGGCGCCGATGATCGTGGAAGAGGCCATCACGCGGCGCGGCTACAAGAAGGTCGCGATCCTGGCCGACTCCACCAATTACGGCCAGCTGGGCCGCGAAGACCTGGAGCGCGCGCTCAAGAACAAGGGCATCACGCCCGTGGCGGTCGAGAAATTCAACATCAAGGACGTCGACATGACGGCCCAGCTGCTGAAGTCGAAGGAAGCCGGCGCCGAGGCCGTGCTCACCTACGGCATCGGCCCCGAGCTGGCCCAGATCGCCAACGGCATGACCAAGCTGGGCTGGAAGGTGCCGATCATCGGCAGCTGGACGCTGGCCATGGCCAACTTCATCGACAACGCCGGCCCCGGCGGCGACGGCGCGCGCATGCCGCAGACCTTCATCCAGGAGCCGACGAACCCCAAGCGCAAGGCCTTCATCGACGCCTTCGTCGGCAAGTTCAAGCCCAAGAACAACCGCATGGATTCACCGGTGTCGGCGGCGCAGGGCTACGACTCCATCTACCTGCTGGCCGCCGCGATCAAGCAGGCCGGCAGCACCGACGGCCCGAAGATCAAGGCCGCGCTGGAAGACCTGAAGGCGCCGGTCGAAGGCGTGGTGACGACCTACAACAAGCCTTTCACCAAGACCGACCATGACGCCATCACCGCCAACATTCCGGTGTTCGGCGAGGTCAAGGGCGGTCGCGTGGTGTTCGCCAACGCAGACGACCAGAAGAACGCCGGCACCGTCCGCCTGAAGGACGTGGCGGCCAACGACGCGCTGCTGAAGAAGTAGCCGCCGGATCGAGCGTCGGCGCCGCCCCGGGACCTGTTCCTGCGGCGGCGCATTTTTTGGTCCACCGCCTCCTGCGAGCCGCCATGCAAATCCTTACCCAACTCATATTCAGCGGCATTGCGCTGGGCATGATCTACGCCGTCATCGCGTTCGGCTATCAGCTCACCTTCGCCACTTCGGACACACTGAACTTCGGCCAGGGCAACGCCCTCATGCTAGGCGCGATGGTCGGCCTCACGCTGGTGAACATGGGGCTGAACTACTGGCTGATGATCCCGCTGGTGTGCCTGTTCGGCGCCTTCCAGGGGGCCGTGGTGGAGCGCATCGCGGTGCGCCCCGCGATCAAGATCAAGTCGGAGTTCGGCTGGATCATGTCCACCATCGCGCTGGGCATCATCTTCACCAACGTGGCAGAGAACGTCTGGGGGCGCGACGACCTGAAGTTCCCGTCGCCGCTGCCGGAGTCTCCGATGCACTTCCTGGGCGCCAACGTGCTGCCGATGGAAATACTGGTGGTCGTCGGCGCGCTGCTCATGATGCTGGCGGTGGAGCTGTTCAACCGCCGCTCGATCTACGGCAAGGCGGTGGTCGCCACCTTCAACGACCGCGACGCCGCCAAGCTCATGGGCATCAACACCGGACTGGTCATCACCTTCTCGTATGCGCTGTCGTCCATGACGGCGGCCTTTGCCGGCGTGCTGATCGCGCCGCTCACGCTGACCGGCGCCTCGATGGGCGCGGTGCTCGGCCTGAAGGCATTCGCGGTCGCCATCATCGGCGGGCTGACCAGCGGCATGGGCATCGTGGTGGGCGGGATCATCCTGGGCATTGCCGAGACCAACACCGGCTTCTACCTGAGCACCGGCTACAAGGACGTGCCCGGGCTGGTGCTGCTGCTGATCGTGCTGGCCGTGCGCCCGTCGGGCCTGTTCGGCAAGGCCGCCATCAAGAAGGTGTGAGCGCGTGGCCATGAATTCCGAAAAAATGAAAACCAGCCATCTCCTCCTGGCGGTAGCGGGCGTGGCGGCGCTGCTGCTGTTCCCGATCGGCGTCGACAACCCGTACTACATCCACCTGCTCGAGACCATCATGATCTACGCGATCCTGCTGTTCGGGCTGGACATCGTGGTGGGCTACACCGGCCAGGTCTCGCTGGGCCACGCGGGCCTGTTCGGCCTGGGCGCCTATGCGGCCGGCGTGCTGGTGTTCAAGCTGTCGGCGCCGTTCTGGATCACGGTGCCGTTCGCCATCGTGTTCACGGCCGGCTTCGGCGCGCTGCTGGCGTTGCCGGCGCTGCGCGTGTCGGGGCCTTACCTGGCGATGGTCACGCTGGCCTTCGGCACCATCATCCAGATCCTCATCAACGAGATGAGCTTCCTGACCGACGGGCCGATGGGCATCAAGCTGGAGAAGCCCGCGCTCTTCGGCCACAAGCTCGACGACCGCGAGTACTACTGGGTGGTGGCGGTGCTGATGGTGCTCTCGCTGGTGGTGGTGCACCGCATCCTGCGCTCGCACCTGGGGCGGGCCTTCGAGGCGCTGCGCGGCAGCCCGGTGGCATCGGACTGCATGGGCGTGTCGGTGTACCGCTACAAGGTCTATGCCTTCGTCATCAGCGCCGGCTTTGCCGGGCTGGCGGGCTGCCTGTATGCGTACTCCGAGCAGTACATCTCGCCAAACTCGTACAACTTCGAGCTCACCGTGCTGTTCCTGCTGGCGGTGATCATGGGCGGGCGCAAGAGCCGCATCGGCTCCATGCTGGGCGCCACCATCATCGTGCTGCTGCCCAAGCTGCTGGACGACGTGGTGCTGTTCCGCTACGTGTCGGTGGGGCTGGCCGTGGCGGTGCTGGTGGCGGCGGTGGTCGCCGTGCGGCGCCAGCGCGCCACGCCCGGGCAGATGGCCATTCCGGTGGTCGGCAGCATCGCGCTGGCGGGCCTGGCCTTCTGGCTGGACGCAATGACCGACTGGCGGCTGTCGATCTTCGGCGTGATCATGCTGTTCGTCATCTACTACCTGCAGGACGGCATCGTCGGCTTCGTGCGCAAGGCGCTGAACATGCGCCGGCCCGTGGCGTCGGTGGTGGCGTCGGATGTCGACGCGGCGCCGGCCGACGCGGTGTCCACCGCGGCCCATGCCGGCGGCACCGAAGACGTGCTGGAGGCCTCGGGCGTGCTGATGCAGTTCGGCGGCCTGAAGGCGCTCAACAACGTCGACCTGCGCATCAAGCGCGGCACCATCCACGGCCTGATCGGGCCCAACGGTTCGGGCAAGAGCACCATGATGAACGTGCTGACCGGCATCTACGTGCCGACGGCCGGCGCCATCTCCTTCGGCGGGCGTTCGCTGGTGGGGCGCACCTCGGCGGACATCGCGCTGTCGGGCATCGCGCGCACCTTCCAGAACGTGCAGTTGTTCGGCGAGATGACGGCGCTGCAGAACGTGCAGGTCGGCCTGCACCACAGCTTTGCCAGCAACCTGCTCGACGTGGCGGCCGGTACGCCGCGCTACCGGCGCGAGAGCGCAGCCGCGGTGCAGCGCGGGCTGGGGCTGCTGAAGTTCGTCGGCCTGGAGTCGTTTGCCACCGAGGAGGCGCGCAACCTGCCCTACGGCAAGCAGCGCCTGCTGGAAATCGCGCGGGCGCTGGCGCTCGACCCGCAACTGCTGCTGCTCGACGAGCCGGCCGCCGGGCTGACCGCGCCCGACATCAAGGAGCTGCTCACCATCATCCGCAAGATCCGCGAGCACGGCGTGACCGTGATCCTGATCGAGCACCACATGGACGTGGTGATGAGCATGTGCGACACCGTCTCGGTGCTCGACTTCGGCCAGAAGATCGCCGAAGGCGAGCCGGCCAGGGTGCAGGCCGACGAGAAGGTGATCGAGGCCTATCTGGGCGGCGGCGCATGACGGGCGCCGGCAACGCAAGACCAGGAACCCCAACATGCTGACCATCCAGAATCTTTTTGCGGGCTACGGCAAGGTGCAGGTGCTGCACGGCATTTCGATCGAGGTGCCCAAGGGCAAGGTCGTGACGCTGATCGGCTCCAACGGCGCCGGCAAGACCACCACCATGCGCGCCGTGTCGGGAATGATCGCGCCCACGGCCGGCGAGATCACGCTCAACGGCAAGCGCATCGACGGCCTGGAGTCGTTCCACATCGCCAAGCAGGGCCTGGCGCATTCGCCCGAAGGCCGGCGCGTGTTCGCGACCATGACCGTCACCGACAACCTCACGCTGGGCGCCTTCCCGCGCCTGACCGGCAGCCGCCCGCGCGGCGACGTGGCGGGCGACCTGGAGCGCGCGCTCGAACTCTTTCCGCGCCTGAAGGAGCGCCGCACGCAGCTGGCCGGCACGCTGTCGGGCGGCGAGCAGCAGATGCTGGCCATGGCCCGCGCGGTGATGCTGAACCCCGAGGTGGTGCTGCTCGACGAGCCTTCGATGGGCCTGGCGCCGATCCTGGTGGCCGAGGTGTTCCGCATCATCGAGCGGCTCAAGGGCGAGGGCGTGACGATGCTGCTGGTGGAGCAGTTCGCCGCAGCCGCGCTCGGCGTGGCCGACTACGGCTATGTGCTGGAGAACGGGCGCATTTCGCTGCACGGGCCGGCGGAGAAATTGCGCAGCGACCCGGCGGTGAAGGCCGCCTACTTGGGGGGTGGGCATTAGGTGCCGGCCGCTAGACTCCCCGCGTGAAACCTGAAGGAACCGACACCCCCGCGCCTGGCATCTTGCGGAGACCGCCATGGACCGCATGACCAGCCTGCGCGTGTTCCGCGAAGTCGTCGAAGCCGGCAGCTTCGTGGCTGCCGCCGAGCGGCTGGGCATGTCGCCGCCGATGGCCAGCAAGCATGTGGCGCAGCTGGAGAAATCGCTCGGCGCGCGGCTGCTGCATCGCTCCAGCCGCCACCTGAGCCTGACCGAGGCGGGCACCGCCTGGTATGAGCAGAGCCGCCGCGCGCTCGACCTGCTGGACGCCGCCGAGGCCGCCATCGGCCAGACCCACGACACGCCGCGCGGCCAGCTCAAGGTGAGCGCGCCCGTGTGGTGCGCCACGCCGCGCTTCGCGCGCATGCTGGCCGACTACCGCGCCCGGTACCCCGAAGTGCTGGTCGACATGCACCTGGAAAACCGCAAGGTCGATCTCGCGGCCGACGGCTACGACCTGGCCCTGCGCGCGACGCAGGAGCCGTCGCCGGCGCTCATCGCGCGGCCGCTGTGCAGCGTGCCTTTCCACTTGGTCGGCACGCCGGCCTGCGTCGAGCGGGCAGGCGGGTTGCCCGCGCTGCCGGCCGACCTGGCGAGGCTGGGCGCCATCGTGCCGAGCTACGTGAACCTGGACAACCTCGCGCTCAAGGGGCCGGGCGGGCGCATGTTCCCGTTGCGGCTGGCGCCGGCCATGCGCTCCGACGACACCACGCTCACGCTGCATGCGGTGCGGGCGGACATGGGCATCGCCTACATGCCCTCGTGGCTGGTCGAAGAAGACATTGCCACCGGGCGGCTGCTGCGGCTGCTGGCGGAGTTCCATTCCGTGCCGGTCACGCTGTTTGCGGTGTACACGAGCCGGCAGTACATGTCGTCGAAGCTGCGGACCTTCATCGACTTTCTGAGCGAGCGGCTTGGGTAGGGCGGCCCACCAAAACTGCCGCTTCAATGTTTCCTGCAAGGAACTGATTCGATGCATCGGCGCCTGTCGATTTCCTCGCAGGAAATGTCTACAGTCGATGCAACGCTTTCAAGGAGCATCGACTTGACCCACGACGACACCCCCACCTCGCGCCTGCCGACCTATTTCATTTCCCACGGCGGCGGCCCCTGGCCCTGGATGAAGAAGGAAATGGGCGCCACCTACGACAAGCTCGCCGCCTCGCTGGCCGACATGCCGCGCCAGATCGGCCGCAAGCCGAGTGCCATCCTCATGGTATCGGCGCACTGGGAGGCGCCCGCCTTCACGGTGCAGGGCAACCCCAAGCCGCCGATGATCTACGACTACGGCGGCTTCCCCGCCCACACCTACGAAGTGCACTACGACTCGCCCGGTTCGCCGGAACTCGCGCAGCGCGTGCATTCGCTGATCGCAGCAGCCGGCCTGCCGGTGCAGATCGACCCCGAGCGCGGCTACGACCACGGCATGTTCTCGCCGATGGCGGCCATCTATCCGCAGGCCGACGTGCCGGTGGTGCAACTGTCGCTGCGGCGCGGGCTTGACCCGGCCGAGCACCTGGCGCTGGGCCGCGCCATTGCACCGCTGCGCGACGAGAACGTGCTGATCGTCGGCAGCGGCCTGAGCTATCACAACCTGCGCAACTTCGGCCCGCAGGCGCACGGCGTCTCGAAGGCCTTCGACGACTGGCTCGACGAAGCGGTGGTGAAAAGCGACGCCGCCGGGCGCAGCGCGCAGCTGCTCGACTGGGCTTCAGCGCCCGCGGCGCGCATGGCGCACCCGCGCGAAGAGCATCTGATTCCGCTGATGGTGGCTGTTGGTGCAGCCGAGAGCGAAGCCGGCGAGCGGGTCTATCACGAAGACGCCTTCATGGGCGGGCTCGTGGTGTCGAGCTTCCGCTTCGGCGCCTGAGGGCTCAACTGCGGCGCACGCCGTCGGCATCCACCAGCCCGACGCGCGTCTGCCGCCCCCAGGTTCCGCGCCCGGTCAGGAAGCTCCACCACCCCCAGGCCGCGCCCGTGTGCCGCAGGATCTGGAAGGTGAAGGGCTCCACCAGCGCCGCCAGGAACGCCTGCGCCATGTTGGCCTCGCTCTGCTGGCCGATCCATCGGCGGTACAGGAACACCGACCACAGGTGGAAGACCAGGTCGAGCACGATCTTCGCGCCGATCACGCCGGCCACCGGCGCCAGCACGCCGAAGTTGCCGCGCACCAGGTACATCAGCAGCAGGCCGAAGGCGGCCAGTCCGTAGAGCGGCTGCAGCGTGTCGATGGCCTTCACCGGCAGCATGGCGATGCCGAGCCAGCCATAGCGCCGGTCGCCGACCATTGCGCGATACCAGTACTGGGTCTGCAGGAAGCCGCCGAACCAGCGGCGGCGCTGGCGCAGGAAGGCGCCGGTGCTGCTGGGCGCGTCGGTGTGGGCCTGCGCGTCGCCGAGCACGCGCACGGTCCATGGCAGGCCGTGGGCCTGGGCGTGCCGGTGCAGGCGGTGAATGAGTTCGTAGTCTTCGACCAGGCAGTCGGTGTCGAAGCCGCCCACGGCCCGCACCGCATCGGTGCGAAAGCCGGCAAAGGCGCCCGAGATCAGCAGCAGGCCGTTGACGCGCATCCACGCATAGCGCGACAGGAAGTTGCGGATGTACTCGTACGTCTGGAACCACTGGAAGCAGCGCCCGGCCAGCGTGCGGCTGCACACCGGCGTGATGACGCCGGTGGCGGCCACGAGGTCGGGCTCTTCCGAAAAAGCGCGTCGGACCGCGCCGATGGCCTTGCTGTCGAGCAGCGTGTCGCCGTCCACAGTGAGCACGGTGTCGGTGTCGATGCACAGGATGGCCGCGTTCAGCGCCACCGCCTTGCCGCCGTGCGGCAGCCGCAGCCAGTAGAGCGCCGGGTGCGTGGCGCTGGCTGCGCTCAGTTCGCCTAGGGCCGGCGCGACCAGGCCGTAGCGCGTGGTGAGAAGCTCGGCGGTGCCGTCGCTCGAGCCGTCGTCGGCGATCACGATGCGGTCGGGTACGTCGGTCTGGCCGAGCAGGGCGGCCAGCGTGACGGGCAGCACGGCGGATTCGTTGTGCGAGGCGACGATCACGCCCAGCGTGGTGCGGCGGCCGGTGACGGCCGGCTGGGAAGGAGGGCGGGGGCGCAGGATCGGCAGTGTCATCCAGCCCACGAACAGCAGCAGCACCGTGTCGTAGACCACATAGGCCACGCCCACCGACCAGGCGCCGACGTTGCCGACGCGGAAGGCCATGGCGAAGAGCAGCCCCCACAGCACGAGCACGCCGCCGTGGATCAGCCAGCTTCGCAGCGGCGTGGCGGGGGGGGACAGGCGCGGCGATGCGGCCAGGAACGCGGAATGAAGGGAATTGTTCAAGAGAAGATGCCTGGGCGACGAACTGTCTTACGCAAGAACATGGTCGGTGGTTTCGCAAAGGCCCGGATACAACCGGGACAATCGCAAAACCCACCGACAGACTCGGCCCACGCCTGAAAATTCCCCGCATGCTCCCACAAACCCGCTACACCCGAACCGCGATCGCCTTGCACTGGGTCATCGCATTGCTCATGGCCGTCAACATCGCGCTGATCCTGCTGGTCGACCGCTACCCCGACGACTGGGTGCGCCCGGCGGTCGACACCCACAAATCGATCGGCATCACGGTGCTGGGGCTGGTCATCCTGCGAATCCTCTGGCGCTTCACGCACAAGCCGCCCGCCATGCCGGGCTCCTACGGCGCGTTCGAGCGCTTCGCCGCGCACGCGGCCCACGGCGTGCTGTACCTGCTGATGGTGCTGCTGCCGCTGTCGGGCTGGATGCACGACTCGGCCTGGAAGGACGCCGGCACCCACCCGATGTACCTGTTCGGCCTGTTCGAGTGGCCGCGCATCGGCTGGATCATGGCCATCGAGCCCACCCTCAAGGAAACCTGGCACACCGTGCTGGGCGGGGTGCACGCCTGGGCCGGCTATGTGCTGTACGCGATGTTCGGGCTGCACGTGCTGGGCGCGCTGAAGCACCAGTTCCTGGACGGCGAGCGCGAGCTGCAGCGCATGTGGCCGGGAGCACGCGGATGAGCGGCGGCATGAACGAAGAAGAACAGGAAGCGCGCGCAGCCATCGCGCGCGTCGATGCGCTTTCCACCCATCACGACCCGGTTCACGGCGGCGTGCGCGTGCGCTGGCGCCGCTTCGGCAGCGACACCAGCCGGCCGCCGCTCGTGCTGCTGCACGGCGGCCATGGCAGCTGGATGCACTGGCTGCGCAACGCCGAGGCGCTGTCGGCCGGCCGCACGCTGTGGCTGCCCGACATGCCGGGCTTCAACGAATCCGACGCGCCGCCGCGCGTGCCACCCGGCGAAGACTCGCTGCCGCCCTTGCTCGATGCGCTCGGCGGCACGCTCGACCAGCTGATCGGCGCGGGCACGCCCATCGACCTGGGCGGTTTTTCCTTCGGCGGGCTGACGGCGGCGCGCTTTGCCGTGCGGCGCGGCGCCATTCGCCGGCTTGCGCTGGTGGGCAGCGGCGGCCACGGCACGCTGCGGCGCATGACGGTCGAGATGATCAACTGGCGCTCCGCGCCCGACCGCGAACGCGAGCGCGCCGCGCTGCTGCACAACCTGGCCGCGCTGATGCTGCACGACAAGGCCGCCATCGACGCGCTGGCCTTCGAGATCCACGACATTTCCTGCCACGGCACGCGTTTTCGCAGCAAGGAGGTGTCGCTTTCGGGCGGCCTGCAGCAGGCCATCGACACGCTGGGCGTGCCCACGCTGCTGCTGTGGGGCGAGTTCGACGTCACCGCCGATCCGCGCCCGCTGGTGGCGCGGCTGGTGGCCGAAGGCCCGGGGCGCGAGGGCGCGGTGATCGACGGCGCCGGGCACTGGGCGCAGTACGAGCGCGCCGACGAGGTCAATGCGCGCTTGCTGCAGTTCCTGGCCTGACGCTTCCCGAGCGCGTCACTGCTGCTGCTTCACCAGCCCCAGCTTGCGGATGATGTCGCCCCACTGGTCGTAGGTGGCGCGTGTCAGCTCGGCCAGCTGTTGCGGGCTCGACGACTCGGCCTCGTAGGCGCCCTGGCGGAAGAAGTCGCGCGTGGCCGGCATCGCCAGCACCTGCGCGAGCGCGGCGTTGAGCTTTTCGACCACCGGCGCCGGCATGCGCGCCGGCCCGTAGAAGCCGAGCCAGCTGGGCATGTCCACGCCGCTCACGCCCTGTTCGCCCATGGTGGGCACGTCGGGCAGCATCGGGCTGCGCCTGGGCGCGGCCACCGCCAGCATCCGCACCTTGCCGGTGGCCGTGTTCTGGATGGCGTTGGGCGCGGCGTCGAAGTAGTACTGCACGCGGCCCGCGAGAAAGTCTTTCGCGGCATCGGCGCCGCCCTTGTACGGCACGTGCACCACGTCCAGCCCGGCCTGCCGCGCGAAGGCTTCGCCGTAGATGTGCGACGAAGTGCCGGTGCCGAAGGAGGCGTAGCTCATCTTCCCCGGGTTGGCCTTGATGTACGCCACCAGTTCCTGCACCGTGCGCGCCGGCACGCTCGCATGCACGGTCAGCACCAGCGGGCCGCGCGCGCCGAGCGAGATGGGCGTCAGGTCCTTGAACGGGTCGTAGCGCACCTGCGCCAGCGTCTGCGGGTTCTGCGCCACCACGGAAGACGGCGCGTACATGAAGGTGTAGCCGTCGGGCGCGGCGCGGATCACTTCTTCGGTTGCCAGGATGAAGCTCGCGCCCGGCCGGTTTTCCACGATCACCGGCGTCTGCAGCACTTCGGCCAGCCTGAGCGCGACGAAGCGCGCCTGCGTGTCCGACGCGCCGCCGGCCGCCAGGCCCAGCACGATGCGGATGGGGCGGCCCTTTTGCGGGAACGGCGCGGCGGCGCGGGCGGCCAGCGGTGCCAGTGCCGTGCCGAGGGCGCTGGCCGCGAGCGCGGCGGTGAAGCGGCGGCGATGAAGCATGGTGTGCATGCCGCTCATTGTTTGGCCAGCCCGACCTGCTGCACCATCGCGCCCCAGCGGTCGTAGGTCGAGCGCGTGATGCCGGCGAATTCCTCGGGCGTGGAGGCGCCGGCCTCGTAGCCGCCGCTTCGGTAGAACTCCTGCACCTGCGGCATCGCCAGCACCTTCGTGAGTGCGGCGTTGAGCGTGGCGATCACCGGCGCGGGCATGCGCGCCGGCCCGTAGAAGCCCAGCCAGCTCGGCAGGTCGAGCCCGGCGTAGCCCTGCTCGGCGAAGGTGGGCACGTCGGGCAGTGCCGCGATGCGCGCGCCGGCGGCCACCGCGAGGATCTTCACCTTGCCGGTGGCCGAGGTGATGACGGCCGACGAGGCGGAGTCGAACATGTACTGCACGCGCCCGCCGATCAGGTCCTTGGCCGCGTCGGAGCCGCCCTTGTACGGGATGTGCACCGCGTCGATGCCGGTCTTCTTCACGAAGGCCTCGCCGTAGATGTGCGAGGAGGTGCCCGCCCCGAAAGAGGCATAGCTCACCTTGCCCGGATGGGCCTTCACGTAGGCGACCAGTTCCTTCACGTTGTTCACCGGCACGGTGGTGCTCAGCGACAGCACCAGCGGCCCGCGTCCGCCCATCGAGATGGCGGTGAAGTCCTTGAACGGGTCGTAGGGCACCTGGCTGAAGGTGTGCGGGTTCTGGGCCATGGTGGACGAGGGCGCGTACAGAAGCGTGTAGCCGTCGGGCAGGGCGCGCGCCACCTCGTTGGCCGCGAGCATGGTGCTGGCGCCCGGCTTGTTGTCGACGATCACGCTGGTGCCCAGCACTTCGCCGAGCTTCTGCGCCACGATGCGCGCCTGCGCGTCGGTGCCGCCCCCGGCGGTGAAGCCCACCACGATGCGTATCGGCTTGCCGCGCGCCGGAAAGTCCTGCGCCAGGGCCAGGGGCGCCAGGCCCAGGAAGGCCGCGGCACCAAGGGCCGAACTGAAGGCACGGCGCGTGCCCCGAAGTTTCTTCATCGATGTCTCCGTTGGAATGTTTCTTTTATATTGATCTTGAAATCCATAAAAATCCATATCTTCTAGGGAATACCCCAGAAGATGCGCTTTTTGTTTTGACAAAATGGAAAGTGAAATCAAAATACGACGAAACAAGCCAAGCCGAGATCGCATTCATGAAAACTGTCGTACGTACCGACGAGCGCATCCTGACCTCCGACATCTTCGACCGCGACAGCCGCGTCAAGCGGCCTGACCACGGCAGCTGGGCCGAGCCGGGCAAGCGCATTCCCGTCTATCACCGCTGCGGCGTGCTGGTGGTGGGCGGCGGCCCGTCGGGTACGGCGGCTGCGGCCGCCGCCGCCCGCGCGGGCGCCGACGTCGCGCTGCTGGAGCGCTACAACCACCTGGGCGGCCTGTCGACCGGTGGCCTCGTCATCTGGATCGACCGCATGACCGACTGGGAAGGCCAGCTGGTGATCCGCGGCTTTGCCGAAGAGCTGTTCGACCGACTGCCGGCCGACGCCATCGCCGGCCCGGTGCGCGAGGACTGGGGCTCTCAGGACGCCGCCAAGGCCGCGCACTGGTCGCAGCGCACGGCGGCCTACCACGGCGTGGTCACCTGGTCGCCCACCATCGACCCCGAGCGGCTCAAGCTGCTCTCGCAGGAAATCGTGCTGGAGCGCAAGGTCAAGCTCATCTATCACTCGTGGGCCGCCATTCCCATCGTGCAGGACGGCGCCGTGAAGGGCGTGGTGTTCGAGAGCAAGGAAGGCCGCATGGCCATCATGGCCGACGTGGTGGTCGACGCCACCGGCGACGGCGACCTGTTCGCCCGCGCCGGCGCCGACTACGTGAACGACATCGAGGAGGCCGACGTGCACCACTGCATGAACACCTCGTGGCTGTTCGGCGGCGTGGACATGAACCGCTGGATCGAGTTCAAGGCCGGCCAGCCCGAGGCATTCACCGCCTTCATGGCGGGCGGGCGCGAGCAGTGCGGCCTGTTCGAGCGGCCCTTCGTCTCGTGGCGCAACGACGTGGCGCTGTTCATGGGGCCGCGCCAGTCGGGCTATTCGGCGCTCGACGTGGACGACCTCACCGCCGTGGAAGTGCGCTCGCACCGCGCCATGGCCGCGCACCTGGACTACTTCCGCGCCCATGCGCCGGGCTTCGAGAACGCCTACCTGATGCTGAGCGCACCGCAGATCGGCGTGCGCCACGCCCGGCGCCTCGTCGGCGTGGGCTCCGTGCTGCGCAGCCAGTGGCCCGACGGCGTGCCGCTGGCGGACGAGATCGGCGTGTCGCCCGCGGTGTCGCCGAAATTCCCGAACATCTCCATTCCCTACGGCGCGCTGGTGCCTCAGAAGCTCGACGGCCTGCTGGCCTGCGGACGCCACATTTCCTGCGACCGCAACTCGCACGGCTTCATGCGCGAGATTCCGCAATGCTGGATCACCGGGCAGGCCGCGGGCGCGGCGGCGGCGCTGGCATCGCGCGGCGGCATCGCGCCGCGCTTCGTCGACGTGGGAGCGCTGCAGGCCGAGTTGCTGAACCAGGGCGTGTACCTGCGCGCCGGGGCGGGGCAGGCGGCGGCAGCGTCGCCCGCGGCGGCCGAGGCCGGCGTGTGAGCCAGCGGCCATGAGCCCGAAAGCCCTCTCTTCGCAAGCCTCTACATTGGAGAGTCCTGAGAAGAGTCTTGCAAAGGGTCCCTCCATGTCCACTGAAAAAAACGACACCTCCTTTTCCGCGGCCGAGCCGGCCGATGCGCGCGGCGAGCGTTCCGACACGGTGAGCGCACTGGAGCGCGGCATCTCGGTGCTGCGCTGCTTCAGCGAAGAACGCCCGGTGCTGGGCCATGCCGACATCGCACGCATCACCGGCATTCCGCGTCCCACCGTCAACCGGCTGGTCGCCACGCTGCTTTCGCTGGGCATGCTCAAGGCGGCGCAGGCCCCCGACCGCTTCATGCTCGGGCCTGGGGTGGTGTCGCTGTCGCGGGTGTTCCTCGGCAGCCTCGACGTGCGCGCCGCCGCGCGGCCCAGCATGCAGGCAATGGCGGAGGAGGTCGGCGCCTCGGTCTACCTGGCCGTGCGAGACGGCATGGAGATGGTGCTGATCGAAGCCTGCCGCCCGCGCTCGTCGATGCTCTCGGCGCGGCTCGACGTCGGCTCGCGCGCGCCGCTGGCCAACTCGGCGCTGGGCCGCTCGTACCTCTCGGCATTGCCCGAGGCGCAGCGCAACCAGCTGGTCGATTCGATGCGACTGCTGCGCGGCCCCGAGTGGGACAGCATCGCGCCCAGCATGAACCGCGCCATCGGCGAGTCGAAGCGGCTGGGCTACTGCCTGTCGCTCGGCGAATTCCACCGCGAGATCAACTCGGTGTCGGTGCCCCTCATCGGGCCCGACGGCGAGGTGATGGCGCTCAACGGCGGCGGCGCCGCCTTCGTCTTCACCGAAGACCGGCTGCGCAACGAACTTGCGCCGCGCCTGCACGACATCGCGCTGAGCATTGCGCGCGACATCGGCGGCCACGTACCCACGCCCTCGCCGGGTTAGCAGCCCGGCCGGGGTTCATTCCCCATGACGACAGAAGAACGGAGACACAGGCCATGCACCTGAGCGATGAAGAAAAAGCCATGTACGACGGCCGCGACGGCCCGGCCGTGCAGAAGGCGATGGACCTGCTGATGCGCTACGGCGAAGCGCTGGGCGCCGAGCGGCTGGTGGAGACGCGCAACGTGTGCGCCACCATCACGTCGACCACGCCCTTCCAGCGCGACTTCGCGCTCGCCAAGGGCGGCGGCATGGATGCGGTGTTCTCCGAGTTCAGCCTCGACAGCCAGGAGACGGTCGAGATTCCGAAATTCAAGGTCTTCACCAGCCACCTGCAACTGGGCTTCGACCCCGGCCAGCCCGAGCGCATGGGCGTGAGCGAGGAGATCGTCCAGTTCTACAACAAGAGCGAGCGGCACGCCGCCGGCCTGGGTGCGCAGATCATGAACACCTGCACGCCGTACCAGGTCGGCAACATCCCGACGCGCGGCGAGCACTGCGCATGGATGGAGTCGTCCGCCGTGGTGTATTGCAATTCGGTGCTGGGCGCGCGCACCAACACCGAAGGCCGCGAGAGCACCGGCGCCGCCATGCTCACCGGCCGCATTCCTTACTGGGGCTACCACCTCGACGAGAACCGCCGGGCCACGCACGTGGTCGAGCTCGACATCGAGGTCGAATCGGTGCAGGACTGGGGCCTGCTGGGCTACTACATCGGCGAGCATGTGCAGGAACGCGTGCCGGTGGTGCACAGCCGGCGCGGAATTTCGCGGGTGCCGAACCTGCCGCGGCTCAAGCACTTCGGCGCGGCGGCCTCGTCTTCGGGCGGCGTGGAGATGTATCACATCGCGGGCGTCACGCCCGAGGCGCTGACGCTGGAACAGGCGCTCGGCGCAAAGGCACCCGTCGAGGTGCTGCGCTACGGCGAGGCCGAGCGCCGCGCCACCTACGAGAAGATCAACACCACGGGCAAGGACGCCGAGGTGCAGTACGTGATGCTGGGCTGCCCGCACTACACCATCGAGCAGATCTGGGAGGCCGCGCAGCTCATCGAAGGGCGCAAGGTGCATCCCGATTGCGAGCTGTGGATCTTCACGCCGCGCGCCATCAAGTCGCTGGCCGACCGCAACGGCTACACCAAGATCATCGAGGACGCGGGCGGCATCATCATGAGCGACAGCTGCTCCGCCATGAGCCGCGCCGTGCCCAAGGGCACGAAGACCGTGGCGCTCGACTCGGCCAAGCAGGCCCACTACCTGCCCGCCATCCTCGGCGTGCAGGCCTGGTTCGGCAGCACGGCCGAATGCATCGACGCGGCCTGCACCGGCCGCTGGAACGGAGGCTACGCATGAGCGCCGCAGTCGTCACCGGACAAACCATCGTCATCCGCGGCCGCAAGGTGGTGGGCGGCGTGGCCGAAGGCGAGGCGCTGGTCACGCGCGACCGCATTTCCGGCTGGGGCGGTATCGATCCGCGCACCGGCACCGTCGTCGAGACCCGGCACGAGCTGCGCGGCCAGAGCTTCGCCGGCAAGGTGCTGGTGTTTCCGGGGGCCAAGGGCTCGTCGGGCTGGTCGGCCATGTTCCACATGACGCGGCTCATGAACTCGGCCCCCGCAGCGTTCCTGTTCAACGAGATGACGACCAAGATGGCGCTGGGCGCCGTGGTCACGCACGCGCCTTCGATGACCGATTTCGAGCGCGACCCGCTCGAATGCATCGAAACCGGCGACCGGGTGCGCGTGGACGCCGACCGCGGCGTGATCGAGATCACGAAGAAGAAGGCCGGAGGTGCCGCATGACCCGTCCCCTGCGCAGCAACTTCCCGCGCGGCTCCTACCTGTGGTCGGTGCGCAATGCGCACTGGCGCGCGCTCGGCATTCCGGAAGAGGACTGCGAGAAGCCCAAGATCGCCATCGTCAACAGCTCCTCGGAGCTGGCGGCCTGCTTCAGCCACCTCGACCGCGTGGCGGTGGAAGTAAAGGCCGCCATCCGCGCCGCGGGCGGCGTGCCCTTCGAGATCCGCACCGCCGCGCCCAGCGACTTCATCACCGGTGCCGGCGCACGCGGCGCCTACATGCTGGCCGCGCGCGACCTCGTCACCAACGACATCGAGGTGGCCGTCGAGGGCGCGCAGCTCGACGGCATGGTCTGCCTCACTTCCTGCGACAAGACGGTGCCGGGCCAGCTCATGGCGGCCGCGCGGCTGAACATCCCGACGCTGCTGGTGCCCTGCGGCTACCAGCCCAGCGGCGAGTACCGGGGCCATCACATGGACATCGAGGAAGTGTTCATCGGCGCGATGCATGCCGTCACCGGCAATCTTCCGGTCGAGGAACTGGTGGGCATGAGCCGCGAGGCGATTCGCGGGCCCGGTGTGTGCTCGGGCCTGGGCACGGCCAACTCGATGCACATCGTGTGCGAGGCGCTCGGCCTGGCCTTGCCGGGCAGCGCACCGGTGGCCGCGCTCAGCCCGAAGATGATGGCCGACGTGCGCGCGGCGGGCACGCGCATCGTGCAGATGGTGCTGGACGACCTGAAGCCGCGCGACATCCTCACGCCCGGTGCCTTTGCCAACGCGGTGCGCGCCGTGCTGTCCATCGGCGGCTCGCTCAACACCGCCAAGCACCTGCAGGCGGTCGCCACCGAAGGGGAGTGCGGCGTCGACGTCTACGGCCTCTTCGAAAGCCTCGGTCCCACGACGCCCGTGCTGGCAGGCGTGCGGCCCATCGGAAGCGATTCCATCGAGGCCTTCGAGGCGGCGGGCGGTTGCCGCGCGCTGATGAAGCAGCTCGAGCCGCTGCTCGATACCACCGCGCCGACCGTCACCGGCGGCACCGTGGCAGACAACCTGCGCAACATCGAAGTCGCCGACGCCGAGGTGATCCGCCCCATCGGCCGGCCGGTCGCGCCGCTGCCGGCCATCGTGCTCCTGCGCGGCAACCTCGCGCCGGAGTCCGGGCTCATCAAGACCGGCATCATGGAGCGCAAGGTGCGGCGCTTCACCGGCCCGGCCGTGTGCTTCTGGACTTCGGACGCGGCCATCGGCGCGCTGAAGAAGGGCGAGATCGTGCCGGGCCAGGTGGTCGTGATGCGCGGTGCCGGCGCCTGCGGCGGCCCGGCCATGGGGGGCGGCGCGTCGCGCGTGGTCTTCGCCATCGACGGTGCCGGGCTGGGCGACCAGGTGGCGCTTCTCACCGACGGCCATCTCTCGGGCCTGGTCTGCAAGGGGCTGGTGGTGGCCGAGGTGTCGCCGGAAGCCGCGCTGGGCGGCCCGCTCGCACTGGTGCGCGACGGCGACACGATCACCATCGACCTCGATGCGCGCCGCCTCGACATCGCGCTGACCGACGCCGAACTCCAGGCCCGCCGCGCCGACTGGCAGCCCCCGCCGCCGGTGCATGACACCGGCTGGCTGCAGCAGTACCGGCGCAACGTGGGGCCGCTTTCCAAGGGCGCCGTGCTCGTTCGCACCGAGCGCCCCGAGCCCGCGGGCTAGGCTTCTTCGAACCCGGCCTTCCCAACCGGTGCGGACACCCGTCCGCATCCGGTGGCGCAGCCCTGCGCGCGTCGCGTCCGTTCCGAGTTTTTCAACCCAAGAAAAGAAGCAGGAGACAGGAAACCATGAAGAGATTCTTGATGTGGTCGGCGCTGGGGCTGGCCGGCAGCGGCGCGGCGCATGCGCAATCCAGCGTCACGATGTTCGGCGTGATGGACCTCGGCATCCAGTACACCAAGGGTGCCGGCAACGGCTCGGTGAAGGCACTGTCGAACGGCGGCCTTTCCACCAGCCGCATCGGCTTTCGCGGCACCGAGGACCTGGGCGGCGGCCTGCGCGCGGGCTTCTGGCTCGAAGGCAGCCTGAACCCCGACACCGGCACCGGCCGGCCGAGCAACAGCAACAACCAGACCAGCGGCGCGGGCACGGCGGGGCCGATCACCTTCGACCGAATGTCCTTTGTGAGCATCTCGTCGGACACGCTGGGCGAGCTCCGGCTGGGGCACGACTTCATTCCCACGCACTACAACAGCATCTACTTCGACCCCTTCAACGCCAACGGCGTGGCGCGCGCGGGCAACCTCACGTTTGCGGGCGCGGGCACCGGGCCGCTGCCCACGGCCATCACCGGCAGCAACACCGTGAGCTACTGGCTGCCGCCCAAGCTCGGCGGCCTCTACGGCATGGCGATGGTGGGCACCGGCGAGAACGACTCCACCGCGGCGAACCGCGACGACGGCAACTTCGCCGGCGCGCGCCTGGGCTTCGCCTCCGGCGCGTTCGACATTGCAGCGGCGGTCACGCGATCGCATTTCAATTCGACCGCCACCATCGGCAACTACACGCACGCCAACATCGGCGGCTCGTGGGACGCGGGCTTCGCGAAGTTCTTCGCGCTCTACAACATGGTGCGCGTGAAGATCGTGGCCGGCACGGTGCGCAAGAACACCGCCGAGATCGGCGTGCACATCCCGGCCTTCGAGGTCGGGCGCATCCGCATCAGCTACGCCTACCTGGACGACCGCAGCGACGACAGCGTGCGCAACGCCGACGGCACGCCGCGCAACCGCGACGATGCGCGGCAGTTCGGCATCGGCTACGTGCACAACCTCTCGAAGCGCACCGCGCTCTACGGCACCTACGCGAGGCTGATGAACGGCGGCCAGGCGCGCTACGTGGTCAGCGGCGGCCTGGCGCCGGCGGCCGGGCAGCGTTCGACCGGGTGGGAATTCGGCGTACGCCATCTCTTCTGAAACAGGAGTCCGTCATGCAACGCAGAACCCTGACCCTGGCGGCCGTATCGGCGTTTGCCGCAACCGCGCTGCCCGGCACCGCCGCATGGGGCGCCGAGGCGTATCCGAGCAAGCCGCTGCGGCTGATCGTCGGCTTTGCCGCGGGCGGCGGCGCCGACTCGCTCACGCGCATCATCGCGGAGGGGCTGGCCAAGCAGCTCGGCCAGCAGGTGATCGTGGAGAACCGTCCCGGTGCCGACGGCGTGCTCGCCGCGCAGGCGACCTCGTCGGCCAGGCCCGACGGCTACACGCTGCTCATGGGCACCAACACCGCGATGGTGGCCGCGCCCACGCTGCGGCCCACGCCGCCCTACGACCCGTTCAAGGCTTTCACGCCGATCAGCTCGGCCGGGCAGTTCTCGATGTTCCTGGTGGTGCCGGCCAGCCTGCCGGTGAAGAGCGTGAACGAGCTGCTCGCGCTGGTTGCGGCCAAGCCCGGCGCGCTCAACTCCGCATCGAGCAACAGTGCCTCGGAACTCGCGATGCTGCAGCTGCTGGGCGAGCGCAAGGTGGTCAACGCACGCTACAAGGGCGACATGCAGGCCATGACCGACCTGCTGGGCGGGCAGATCCACATGATGTTCACCACCGGCACGCTGGCGCCGGGCTTCGTGAAGGAAGGGCGCATCCGCGCGCTGGTGACGCTGCTGCCGCAGCGCAGCGGCCTCTTGCCCGACGTGCCCACCGGCGGCGAGCTGGGGCTGGGCAAGCTCACCATCACGCCGTGGGCCGGCTTCTTCGGGCCGCCGGGCTTGCCGCAGGCCGTTGCCGACAGGCTCTCGCAGGAGCTGCAGAACACCCTCAAGCGGCCCGAGGTGCATGCCCAGCTGGTGCAGCAGGGCTTCGAGGGCTACGGCATGAGCCCTGCCAGGTTCACCGAGTTCTTCCGCACGCAGTACGACGCCTTCGGCGCCACCGTGCGCGAGCACAACGTCAAGTTCGAATAGCGTCGGCCTCGCGGCGCCAGAACGCGGCATCGGGAAAGGTGCCGCTGCCTGCCGCCGCGTTGTCCGCCATGTGCTCGGCGCGGCTCGTGCCCGGGATCACGCAGGTCACGGCCGGGTGGCTCAGCACGAACTTCAGCAGCACCTGCGCCCAGCTCGTGCAGCCGATCTCGCCGGCCCACGGCGGCAGCGATTTGTCGCGCAGGCGGCGCAGCAGGCCGCCGCCGCCGAATGGCAGGTTGACGATCACCGCCACGCCGCGCTCGGCCGCCAGCGGCAGCAGGCGCTGTTCCGCCTCGCGGGCGTCGAGCGAGTAGTTGATCTGCAGGAAGTCGAGCTTCTCCGCCTTCAGCACCGCTTCCACCTCGCCGTAGGCCGAGGCGGTGTAGTGCGTGATGCCGATGTAGCGCACGCGGCCCTTGTCCTTCCAGCCGCGCAGCGTGGCCAGGTGGATGCGCCAGTCGACGAGGTTGTGCACCTGCATCAGGTCCATGCGCTGCGTGCGCAGCCGCGCGAACGACTGCTCCATCTGCGCGATGCCGGCCTCGCGGCCCGAGGTCCAGACCTTGGTGGCGAGGAAGGCCTTGTCGCGCTGGCCCGAAGCCGCCAGCAGCTCGCCGGTGGTTTCCTCGGAGCGGCCGTACATCGGCGAGCTGTCGATCACCGTGCCGCCGGCCGCGAACAGCGCATCGAGCACGCCGGGCAGGCGCTTGTATTCCTCGGTGCCGGGGCGCTGGTCGAAGCCGATCCAGGTGCCGCAGCCGATGACGGGCAGGGCTTCGCGGGTGGAGGGAATGGGGCGGGTGTTCATGGCGGGCTTGATGGCGGGCATGGGCGGTCGTTGCGCGAGGGCGGGCAGCATGGCGCCGGCGCACAGCGCAACGCCTGTGCGCAGCAGCTCGGCGCGGGTGATGGGGAAATCCTTCAGGGGCGGCATCGACGGCCAGTATCCGGCGGAAGGCGCCGCACGCAAGCTTGCGGCCTGTGCTCCAATCCGGCTTTTCGCCGCCTCACATTCATCATGGGAATGCCACTCTCGCTGCTTCGCATGCCTTCGCTGGACCTGGTGCGGGGCTTCGTGGCGGTAGGCCGGCGCATGAGCATCTCGCTCGCGGCGCAAGACCTCTGCCTCACGCAGTCGGCGGTGAGCAAGCAGGTGCATGCGCTGGAAACGCTGCTCGGCGTGAAACTGCTGGTGCGCGGCCACCGCTCGATCGCCTTCACGGCCGAAGGCGAGCGGCTCTTTCGCAGCGCCGACGGCGCGGTGCAGCAACTGCAGGACGTGATGGGCGGCATCCGCCAGTCCGGCGAGCAGCGACCCGTGACGCTGAGCGCGAGCATCGGCATGACGGGGCTGTGGCTGCTGCCGCGGCTGGGCAATGTGCAGAAGCTGCATCCGGGCGTCGACGTGCGCGTGTCGTCCAACAACCGCCTGGCCGACATGCGCAACGACGGCATCGACCTTGCCATCCGCTACACGACGCCCGCGCTCGCGCCGGCCGGGGCGGTGCGGCTCTTCGGGGAAACCGTGGCACCGGTGGCGCACCCTTCGCTCGGGCTGGCGTCGCTGGCGTCGGCGCAGGCGCTGTCGCAGCTTTGCCTGCTGGCCTTCGACGATCCGCAGCACCCGTGGCTGCAATGGAGCGACTGGCTCGCGGCGGTGGGCTGGGCCGATGCGAAGCCGCGCGCCGTGCTGCACTTCAACCAGTACGACCAGTTGATCCAGGCGGCGCTGGCCGGCCAGGGCGTGGCGCTGGGGCGGCTGGAACTGATCCAGCCGCTGCTCGACGACCGGCGGCTGGTGCGCGTGGCCGCGCCCGCGCCGGCGCAGCCTTCGGGCCATGCCTACTGGCTGATCCACGCCGACGAGGCGCCGCGCGAAGACGTGCGCCACGTGGCCGAATGGCTGATGGACGAGGCCCGGCAGTCGTCAGGGCACTGAGGGCATCGCCTCGCAATACGCGATCGCCTCGTCGAGGCGGTCGTTGCCCCAGAACATCTCGCTGCCGGCAAAGAAGGTCGGTGCGCCGAAGATGCCTTTCTCCGCGGCCATCTCGGTCTGGCGCCGCAGCCGCAGCTTGTTGGCGTCGGAAAGCGCTTCTTCGAGGATGCGGTGCGCCGGCAGGCCCAGTCCGGCGAGCAGGTCGCGCATGGCCTGCGGCGAATCGATGTCGCTGTCTTCGGCGAAGTTCATCGTCATGGTGCGGCGGCAGAACTCGCCCATCCACGGCTGCGTGGCACCCATCAGCGCAATGCGCAGCGGCAGCACGGCCGGGCGCGGAAAGCGCGTTGGCTGCCGCCACGGCAGGCCATGCTTGCGGCACTGGCGGGCCATGTCCTTCCACGTGTAGTCGCCTTTCTCCTTCTGCAAAACGAAGGGCGACGTCTCCCAGCCGAAGGATCGGAAGATCGGCCCCAGCAGGAAGGGCTGCCAGCGGATGCCGATGCCGTGCGCGGCCGCCTCCTGCTCCACGCGCATCACGCTGAGGTAGCTGTAGTTGCTGCCGAAGTCGAACCAGAAGTCGAGCGTGTTCATTCGAACACCACCAGGCAGCGGGCCTCGATGCTCTCGCGCAGCGGCGCGTCGGCGGGCGCCTCGGGGTGGTCGAAGGCGGCATGCGGCGTGTAGCGAGAGACGCCGCTGAGCTGCGAGTCGTACTGCTTGAACACCAGCGCCTCGTGCCGGTCCATCGCGGAAAAGTAAGACCAGCGGTGCGAGGGCGAATGCGTCGCGAGGTAGATCTCGCCGGTGCGGCGCGGATAGCGCACCTCGGCGTCGACCAGGTCCCAGGCCATCACCGAGCGGGCATCGCACACGGCGAGCGGCGTGTCGAGCACCGGCCCCCTTATCGAACGCCAGACATTGACGATGCAATAGCGCCGCACGGCCGCGGCTTCCTCGGGGTCGGGCAGCACCAGGGACAGCCGGCGACGGCCAGATTCCTCGGTGTAGTCGTTGTGGATGCGGCCGTTGGCGGCGGCCCGGCCGTCGGTCGCGCGGCGGCCGAAGCTCAGGGCGGCGCGGTCGGCTTCGCGCCTGCGCACCAGGTGGTCGAAGACATGGGCACGCGTGCCGCCCGTGACGGCGAGTGCCAGTTCGGCCACCTCGCGATGGTAGATGGCCGTGACCTCCGCGTCGTCGAGGAAGTCGCGCACGGCCGTGGGCGCGTCGCGCAGCACGAAGCCTTCGCGCTCGATGTCGGGTGGCGCTGCGGCTGCGCGCGCATCCGCGATGGGCATGGGGCGCAGTTCGTAGCTGCCGCTTTCCCAGGGCGTGTCGGGCGGCGGCTGGAAGGTGTAGCTGACGGGGCGCAGGGCGGACGGCTGGAGGTAGTTCAGGCCTGCGGTGACGGCTGTGACGGCTGTGCTGGGGGTGGTCATGCGGTGCTCCTGTTGGACGGCTCCATTGGAGCGAAGCGGCAGCCCCGGCTCAAACGACTTCTGGGCGCCTTCGCATGAGCAGTGGGAATATGAAAATCCCCGTGACGAAGAAAAACAGCTTTTTTCCCGCAGCCCATGGAATACTGTATAAAAATACAGTTAACAGTCTTCGCCATGGGCCTTCCTTTCCTCGATTCCTTTTCCGCTGCCGCGGGCCGCGGCGTCTGGCATGCCGACGAACTCGGCCTGGCCGACGCCCAGGTCGTCGCGACCGGCCATGCCGCGCTCGACGCGGAGTTGCCGGGCGGCGGATGGCCGGTCGGCGCGATGACGGAACTGCTGCAGGCCGCGCCCGAAGCCCATGTCTGGCGGCTGCTGCTGCCGGCGCTGGCGCAGGCGGTGCAGGCGCGCGGCGGGCCGGTGGTGCTGGTCGGCCCGCCCTTCGAGCCCTGCGGGCCGTCGCTCGCGGCGCAGGGGCTGCCGGTGGAAGCGCTGATGTGGGTGCGCAGCGAGGCACCGGCCGCGCGGCTTTGGGCCTGCGAGCAGGCGCTGCGCTGCGCCGACGTGGCGGCCGTGGTGGCGTGGCTGCCGCAGGCACGGGTGGCCGAACTGCGGCGGCTGCAACTGGCGGCGGCGCAGCATGAACTGCTGCTGTTCGTGTGCCGGCCCGACTCGGTCGCGTTGTCGGCTTCGCCCGCGCGGCTGCGCCTTCGCACCGACCGCTGCGAGGCCGATGCTTCGCAGATCGCTTTGCACATCCTCAAGCGCCGCGGGCCGCCGCTGGCCTTGCCGGTCATGCTGCCTGCGCGCAACGAGCGCATGGCCGCGCTGCTGGCCGCCGCCCGGGTGCGCCGCAAGCTGCGGCTGCAGCAGCAAGGCACCGTGGTGGAAGCCGGCGAGACGGCAACCTCCGCCAAGGTGGTGCGCATCGACGCGTGGAAAGGAGGCCCAGGTGCACTGGATCGCCTTGCGGTGGCTACTTGACGACGCCGGCACGCCCGAGGGCCCGGTCCTGCCCACGCCCGAGGCTCTCGGCTGGTGGGCGCTGCGCTACACGCCCCACGTCGCCTGGCAGGACGAAGCGCTGATGCTCGAAGTCTCGGCCTGTGAACGCCTCTGGGGCGGCCGGCTGCAGCTGATGCGCCTGCTGCTGGCCGACAACCCCGCGCCCGACGCGCGCATGCTGGGTACGCAGGGCGCCACCAGCCTCATCGCGCTGGCCCGGCTGCGGCTGTTCGCGCGCGAAGAGAAGCGGCCGCAAGACGTGCCCGCCGGCCTGCCGCTCGACACCCTGAGCGCGGCGCGCGCGCACCTCGACCTGCTCGCGCGCCTCGGTTGCCGTACCTGGGGTGACGTGGCTGCGCTGCCGCGCGGCGGCCTTACGCGGCGCTTCGGTGCCGAGCTGCGCGATGCGCTCGATGCCGCCTGGGGCCTGCGCCCCGAAAGCCATGCCTGGCTCACGCTGCCCGACGTGTTCGAGCAGAAGCTCGAACTGCCCGCGCTGGCCGAAACCGCGCCCGAACTCATGTGGTCGGCCAACCGGCTGCTGGCTTCGCTGCAGCTGTGGCTGCGTGCCCGCCAGCGCGGTGCGCGCGCGCTCGAGCTGCAATGGACGCTCGACCTCAAGCGCTTCAACGGCGTGAACCTGCCGCCGCACCAGCAGGTCACCGTGCGCACGGCCGAGCCCACGCAGGACATGGCGCACCTGCGCCGGCTGATGTCCGAAAAACTCGCGCTCACCACGCTCTCGGCGCCCGCGAGCTGGCTGCGGCTGCGCACGCTGGAGACCGATCCGTGGGCCGGCGCCAGCACCAGCTTCCTGCCCGAGGACAACCGCAAGGGCGACAGGCTGCACGAGATGGTCGAGCGCCTCAGCGTGCGGCTCGGCCCGTCGCAGGTGCTGGTGCCCTCGGCACAGGCCGACCACCGGCCGGAGCGCAAGCAGGCGTGGCGGCCCGCGCTGCACAAGGACAAAGCCCCGCCCGACAAGGCACGCAGGCAGGCGCAGGCCGCCGCCTCGCAGCCCGATGCCATCTATCCGCCGTGGCTGCTGCCCGAGCCGCTGCGGCTCGAGATGGACGGCGAGCGCCCGTGCTATCGCGGCACGCTGAGCAGGCTGGTCGGGCCGCAGCGCGTCGAGGCAGGCTGGTGGGGCGACAAGGAAGAGGGCGGCCAGCCCGCCATGCGCGACTACTACGTCGCGGAAAGCCCCGAAGCCGGGCTGGTGTGGATCTTTCGCGAGCGGCCCGCTGCGCGCTTTTCTTCGGGCGAGGTGCGCTGGTACCTGCAGGGGTTCTATGCCTGAGCTGAGCGAGAAGCAGGAAAGCAGGCGCCAGCCCGCCAAGGTGCATGCGCTGCCGGTGAGGCTGCGCAAGCCACCCGCGTTCACGCTGCCCGACTACGCGGAGCTGCACTGCCTGACCAACTTCAGCTTCCAGCGCGGCGCATCCACGCCCGAGGAGATGGTGGAGCGGGCCTATCAGCTCGGCTACACGGCGCTGGCGATCACCGACGAGTGCTCGGTGGCCGGCATCGTGCGGGCGCATGTGGGCTTGCGCGACCTGCCCGCGAAGCTCGAAGAATACGAGCGCGAAAACCCCGACGAGCCGAAGATCCCGCGCAACCCGGCTTTCCGCCTGCTGTTCGGCAGCGAGTTCCAGTTCGAGCGCTTCAGGCTCGTGGTGATCGCCAATGACACCGAAGGCTGGGGCAACCTGTGCGAGTTCATCACCGCAGCACGCAACACCGAGCTGCCCAAGGGGGAGTACCGCGTGAGCTGGGAGGAGAGCGACGTGGCCTCCCTGCAGCGCTGCCAGATCCTTTTCGTGCCGGACCGCAACCCGGGCGGCGCCATGGACACGGCCACGCTGCATGAAGACCTGATGGCCGCCAGGGCGCTGTACGGCGAGAACCTCTGGCTGGCCGTGGAGCTGTTCAGCGAACTCGATGACGACCTCTGGCTGGTCACGCTGATGGAGGCGGGCGAGCAAGCCGGCGTGCCGCTGGTGGCGGCCGGCGACGTGCATATGCATGCGCGCTCATGCAAGCCGATGCACGACGTGTTGACGGCCGTACGAGAGGGCAAGACGGTGGCCGAATGCGGTTTTGCGCTGCAGTCGAATGCCGAGCGGCATCTGCGGCCGCGCATGCGGCTGGCCGAGATTCATCTGCGGCAGATGCTCGACAACACGCTGGTGGTGGCCGAACGGTGCAAGTTCGATCCGGATGTGATCAGGGAGAACTACAAGTACCCGCTCGAGACCCTGGGCACCAATGAAACGCCGGCGCAGACGCTGGTGCGCAAGACATGGGAAGGCGCGCGCGGGCGCTACCCCGACGGCATTCCCGACAAGGTGCAAAAGCAGGTGCAGAAAGAGCTCGACATCATCATCGAGCTCAAATACGAGATGTTCTTCCTCACGGTGGAGAACATCGTCGGCTTCGCCAGGTCGCAGAAGATCCTTTGCCAGGGGCGCGGCTCCTCGGCCAACTCCGCCGTCTGCTTCTGCCTGGGCATCACCGCCATCGATCCGGACAAGGGCACGCTGCTGTTTGAGCGCTTCCTCAGCCGCGAGCGCCATGAGCCACCGGACATCGACGTCGACTTCGAACATCAGCGGCGCGAAGAAGTCATCCAGTACATCTACGAAAAATACGGACGGCATCGCGCCGCCATCGCCGCCGTTGTCATCTGCTACCGCTCGCGCAGCGCATTGCGCGACGTGGGCAAGGCCATCGGCATCGACGAACGGCTGATCGACGAATTCGCGAAGGACCACTACTGGTTCGACGACACCGTGCGAGGCGAACAGCTGCTGCAGGCTGCCGCGCGTGCAGGCGTGGAAGAAGACGAACTCAAGCTGGTCCAGTGGATCGAGCTCACGCAGAAGCTCAAGGGATTTCCGCGCCACCTGAGCCAGCACGTGGGCGGCTTCGTGCTCACGCACACCAAGCTCACGCGGCTGGTGCCGGTCGAGAAGGCGTCGATGAAAAACCGCTCCGTCATCCAGTGGGAGAAGGACGACCTCGAAGCGATGGGCATGCTCAAGGTCGACGTGCTGGCGCTCGGCATGCTCAGCGCCATTCGCCGCGGGCTCGAGCACATGAACCGCTGGCGGGGCTCGACGGTGGAGATGCACCAGATAACGAACGACGACCAGAAAGTGTTCGACATGATCTGCGACGCCGACACCATCGGCGTGTTCCAGATCGAGAGCCGGGCGCAGATGTCGATGCTGCCGCGCCTGAAGCCGCGCAGCTATGAAGACCTGGTGATCGAGGTGGCGATCGTGCGGCCGGGGCCCATACAGGGCGGGATGGTGCATCCGTACCTCAAGCAGCGGGAGCGGGTGCGCAAGGGCTTGGCGATTCACTACGAGAAAGAGGAACTGCGCGAGGCACTGGAGCGAACGCTGGGCATCCCGATCTTCCAGGAACAGGTGATGCAGATCGCCATGATCGCGGCCAGGTTCACGGCGGATGAAGCCGATCAGTTGCGGCGAGCCATGGCCGCATGGAAGCGCAAGGGCGGCCTCGGCAAGTTCCACGACAAGCTCGTGCGCGGCATGGTCGACAACGGCTACAAGGAAGCCTTTGCCGAAGCCATCTTCAAGCAGGTCATGGGCTTCGGCGACTACGGCTTCCCCGAAAGCCACGCCGCCAGCTTCGCACTGCTCGTCACGGTGAGCAGCTGGCTCAAGCACTACGAGCCCGCCTGCTTCCTGGCCGCGCTGCTCGACTCGCAGCCGATGGGCTTCTACAGCCCCTCTCAGCTGGTGCAGGACGCGCGCCGCCATGGCGTCGAGGTGCGCCCGGTCGATGTGACGCGCAGCGACTTCGACACCACGCTCGAAGCGCGGGACCCGGATGCACCGCGTCCTTGCGGCATCGATGAACGCTATGCCGGCCGCCTCGGCAACGAGAACCAGCCTGCGGTGCGCCTGGGCCTGAACCGCATTGCCAGCCTCAGCGCGGGCGGCGCCGAGCGCCTGCTGCGGGCCCGCGCCGCGGCACCCTTCACCAGCACCGAAGACCTCGCCCTGCGCGCCGAACTCGACGGCAAGGACATGGCCGCATTGGCCGCGGCCGATGCGCTGATGTCCCTCTCCGGCCACCGCCGCCAGCAGGTGTGGGACGCCACGGCGCAACGCCGGGCGCCGGCCCTGCTGCGAGGCGTGCCCATCAACGAGCAGGCGCTGCTGCTGCCGGCCGCGACCGAGGGCGAGGAGATCGTTGGCGACTACGCGTCGCTCAGGCTCACGCTGCGCCGCCATCCGCTCGCGCTGCTGCGCCCGCGGCTGGCGCGCATGAAGCTCATGAGCGCGGCCGAGCTGCGTTCGGTGCCCAACGGCCAGACTGCGCGCGCCTGCGGCATCGTCAAGGGCCGGCAGCGGCCGCAGACGGCCAACGGCACCATCTTCGTCACGCTGGAGGACGAGACCGGCAACGTCAACGTGATCGTCTGGAGCCATGTCATCGAGGCCTGGCGCGAGCCGCTGCTCAAGTCGCACCTGCTCGCGGTGCAGGGCACGTGGCAGCGCGACGATGAAACCGGCGGCAAGGTGCAGCACCTCGTGGCCACCGGCTTCAAGGACCTGACGCCGCTCATGGGTCGGCTCGCGCAGAGCAACACCAGCCGCGACTTCCATTGACGGATCGATCGATGCAACCGATCGTTCCATGCCTCGCGTTCCGAAAGACTTTTCGCTAACCTGCCAGAGCCATGCCCGAACTCGTCCTTGACCCCGTCGTCGCCACGCCCATCGGTCCACCGCCGCCCGCACCCGACGTGCCGGTGCCCATGCCGCCGCCACCGCCATCCGTGCCACCGCCGGAGGGCGATCCGCCGCCGGGGGTTCCGCCGGTCACCGACCCCGGTTTTCCGCCGCCGGTGGTCGAGCCGCCGCCGATGCAGACCGCCTCCTGCGAAGCTGTCGAGGTGCCCTTCGGCAAGCTGCACGCACGGCGCCTTCGCGAAATCTACCGCTCCGCAGGCTGGCCCTGCTGCGACGGCATCGAGGTCGAACTGCTGGCGGGCGGCTTTCTCGAGCGCGTGCGCAGCATGCACGGCCACGAGACGCTGCGCGTGACCGACGCCGGCATTGCGCGCATCGCGACCACGCTCACCATCAACCGCGCGGCCCTGTCGCCGCACGAGGCGCTGGTCGAGCGCGTGGCGCGCGAGATGACACGCGGCGGCCGCATCGCATGGCGCGGCCTCGGATTGCGCGCACGGCTGCCGCCGCTGGAAGAGGGCGGCAAGCCGCGCTGGTGCATCGCGCGGCCCGATGTGTTCTCGATCCGCAATACCAGCGTCGAGGCTTATGCACACCCCATCGTGCACGAGGTGAAGGTGAGCCGCGCCGATCTGCTGGGCGACCTGCGCAAGCCCGACAAGCGCGCGGCGTACCTCGACCTGGGCGGCGAGTGCTGGTACGTGCTGGGCAACGACGCGAAGGGCCGCTGCATCGCCAAGCCCGAAGAGGTGCCGGCCGAATGCGGCGTGATGGTGCTCGAAGGCGAACGGCTCGTGGTGGCGCGTGCGGCTGTGCATCGCAGCTTCGAGCGCATCCCGTTCGGGGTGTGGCTGGCGCTGGCCAAGGCGAAGCCCATTGCCGGCTTCGAGGAAGACGCGCAGGATCTGCTGATCTGACGCGCCGGTGACCGTGTCAGGTCACGGCGTCGTAGCTCTGGTGGGCGATGGCCACCGCGCCGTTCGGCACGAACAGGCTCTGCATGCGGCGCATGCCTTCTTCGCGCCCTTCCGCGCTGGCGTTGGCGTTGGCCTTTGCGCTGTCGAGTATCCGGTCGCAGAGTTCGAGCACGTCCCTGGTGATGCGCTCGTAGCGGTAGTAGGCCAGCGCGACTGCGTCGATGTCCGACGGGCCATAGCCTTCGTAGAACAGCGCTTGCTGCCGAGGCTTGCTCCACGCGTTGCCGACGCCGCCGCCGATGAACATCAGGTCGCGCTCCTTGGGCGCGAGGATGGGCGCGTGCCAGCCGACGATGGACAGCCGGTCGCCTTCGCCCACGATGACGTTGCCCGCGTGGATGTCGGAGTGGCACGGCACGAGCCGCGGTGGGCGTTCCAGCAGGATGGACGCCAGTTGCTCGCTGCGGTAGACGACAGTGTCGATCTCTTCGGCGTGCTCTTCCCAGAAGGCGAGAAAGCGCTGGACGATGCCGTCGCCAGCGGTGCCGTTGATGAAGCGGCGCTGATAGCGGCGCACGCCTTCGCGCCACTGGTGCGCGTAGCTTTCCTTGGGGAGCTTGGCCAGCAGGGCTTCGGGGAGTTGGGTGCGGTGGATGGCGCCGAGCGCCTGGCCGAGTGCGAGCCACTGCCGGTCCGACAAGGTGCGGTCGAAGCCGCTCTGTCCGTCGAAGAATGGGTGGAGCGTCCAGTCGAAGCCGTGGCCCTGGGTGCTCAGCGTGCCGTCTGTGGCGGGCATGGGGGCCATCACGGCGTCGATGCCCTTGTCTTGATGAAGAAAGGCGCAGAGGGCGAGAGCGGCAGGATCGATGGTGCCCTGTTGCAGCTTCAGGAAATACCGCGTCTCGTCATCCGCGACGACGCGAAAGGCAGCGGATGTGGCGCTTGCGCCCGCAAGAAGAAGTTCAGCCCGTGCAACGCGGAGCCGGTAGGCCTGCGCGAGGTGCTGGGCGATGGTCTCGTGCGAGATGTCTGAGGGTGTCGGCATAAGGCCACTGTAGTGCCTTGCGAATGCCTCGTCTCAATGCAGAGGATATGAGTCCAGCAGCTCGTGGCGGAACGAGCGGGTGAAGTGCGAGCGGACCAGGCGGAATTCATGGGCGAACCAGTGAATAGGCTCGAGGGGCATGGGGGCGGCGGCATGCTCTGAATTGCGTGCGATCGTGATGTGTGGCGTCCACCGGCCTGACAGCAACAAGGAAAAGCCCGAGCGCCGCAGCGCAAGGCTGATGTCGTATTGGAGGCGCCGCAATCCCTCGTGCGCGGAGGGCCGCACCACCGAGACGTCGTTGGGCCATGTGCATGAGCTGTCGAGCTTGATGTTCAGCGGCCGCGTGGGAACTTCGGCGAGTGCGGCACGCAGTCGCAGCTCGGCTTTGCCCTGCTGATCCTCGAGGGATTGAGGCGTCAGGTGCAGGCGCTCTTCAGGCGGAAACGAGCAATCTCTTGGCCACCACCAATCCTGGCGGTGTGCCTGGATTTCAGCTTGCACGTCTGCGGTGGGGAAAAGTCCGATGAGGAGCCTTGTGCCTTCGGTCATTGTCGATCCTTCAGGAAACTGACGGCCACCAACTCTCGGCCGTCGTGCGGATGACGCGCGCCGCCTGGACGCGAACGTCGTCCTTGTCATGGATGTCGTACTGGCCCTGTTCGCGAGCCACCTTGAAGGGCCAGGTCGAGACCCGGCCCTTGCGTGAGCGGGGCTGCAACGGATGCAACCTCGAGAAGAAAAGAGCCTGCGCGGAGGGCGCGGGCGGGTTGGCGGTGGTCATCGGCGTCGCCTCGATGTTGTTCTTGGAGACGACCAATTTTAGAGAAATACTGTATGCATGTACAGTATATTTGCGAGCTCACGGCGCCGTGCCCAGCAGGGCCTCCAGGTCGATGGCGGCGGCCATCGCCTTGTAGCCGGCGTCGCCCGGATGCAGGTGGTCGCCCGAGTCCATGGTCGCCTTCAGGCGCGATGGGTGGGCCGGGTCGCGCATCAGTGCGTCGAAGTCGACCACCGCGTCGAACGCGCCGCCTTCGCGGATCCAGCGGTTCACGGCCTGGCGCACCTTGTCTTTTTCGGGTGCGTAGTGGCCCGCGAGTGGCGTGCCTTGCAAGGCGCCTTCATTGGGCGGGATGGTTCCGGCCACAATGCGTACGTTGTGGGCACGGGCCATCTCTATCAGTTGCCTGAAGCCCTGGATCAATTCTTCCGCGCGCATCGCAGGCTCGTCGGGCGCGAACGGACCGCCGGGCCAGCCGATGTCGTTGGTGCCCAGCAGCACGACCATGGCCCGCACGCCCGGCTGCGCGAACACGTCGCGGCCCGCGCGCTCCAAGCCGGCGCGGCCCATGCCGTCCTTCAGCAGCCGGCCGCCGGAGATGCCGGCGTTCAGCACGGCGACGCCACGGTTTGCCAGCCGCTCGGCCAATGCATCGGGCCATCGGGTGTTGGCGCCGGGGGCGGAGCCGTTGCCGTCGGTCAGCGAATCGCCGAGGGTGACGACGGTGACCGGGGGCTTGGGCGTTTCCACGATCAGGCCGCTGACGTAAACGCGGGTGCTCCACTGGCTCGCGGTGGCCGGCATGCGCGGGGCGCCGGTCAGGTCGCCGTCTGCCACGTAGGCGATCTGGCGGGCATCGAAATGAAAGCCCGCGGGCTGGCTGGGGCGCGGCAGATAGAGCGACACCGCAACCTCGCCGAGTGCGGGCAACACGATGTCGACCGGATCGCTGACGAGCCGGGCACCGGGCGGCACGGCCACTTCGGCCTGTCCGCCGAAGCGCAGTTGCCGGTCAGTGCCTTCGACGATCCCGGAGCCCTCCGCATGGCGTGCCACGCGAGCCGCGCCGATGTGCAGCGGCGACGTGCCGCCTTCATTGCTGACCACCACGCGCAGCCGCGTACCGCCGATGCTCAGGCGAGCCACCTGTCGAACGGTCTGCCGGTTGAACTGGAACGGCAGGCCCGGGGGCAGCACGAAGTCGCCGCTCCAGATGGGCTGCGTGCTGGCGACCCAGCTGGGGCTCCAATAGGCGGTTGCGGGTTCGGCCGCGGACGCGGAGACCGCGGTGGCGAGTGAAAGCGCCAGGGCGCCGTGGCGGATGAGCGACGTGAATGCAGAGGGTGTCATTTGCATGTCCTTGGATGAAAAGCGGATCGATGACACGACTTTCATTCATGCAGATACGTATGTGTAGAAGGCAGAATGGCATCCAGCCCATTCCAAATTCGAATACATCCGCCATGGACACCTTGCGCGCCATCGAAGCCTTCGTGCACAGCGTCGAACTGGGCAGCCTGTCGGGCGCCGCGCGTGCGCTGGACACCACGCAGCCCACCGTCAGCAAGCTCGTCGCGGGGCTCGAGCGCTCGCTCGGCGTGCGGCTGTTGCGGCGCACCGCCGCGGGCCTGCGCCTGACGGAGGAAGGCCAGCGCTTTCACGAGCGCTCGCGGCGCGTGCTCGAAGACTACGGCGACGCGGTGGCCGATGCGCGCGAAGGCATCCAGCAACCGCGCGGCCTGCTGCGCGTGAGCGCGCCGGTGACGCTGGGCCAGCGGCATCTCAATGCGATGGTGCTGGAGTTCCTGGCGCTGTACCCCGACATCGAGCTGGAACTGGTGCTCGACGACAGATTCGTCGATCCGCTGGAGGAACGCGTCGACGTGTCGCTGCGGGTCGGCGGCACGCTGCCGCCCGATCTCGTTGCCCGGCATCTCGGCACATGGCCGCGCGTGCTGGTCGCGTCGCCCGACTACATCGCCGCGCGCGGCAAACCGCGCAAGCCGCAGGATCTGCTGATGCACGACTACCTTCGCTATGCGGGCGGAGACGACGGCGTGCTGCTGCAGGGGCCGAACGGGCCGGAGGCGGTGCCGGTGCGCAGCCGCTATCGCGTCAACAACGCCGTGGCGCTGCTCGACAGCGTGCTCGGCGGCGCAGGCATTTCATTGCAGCCGACGTGGATGGTGGCGGACCTGCTGGCGCAAGGCCGGCTGGTGCGGGTGCTTGGCCGGCACACAGGGCCGGCGCAGGAGCTTCACCTGTTGTATGCCCCGCGCCGCCATCTGCCGTTGCGGGTGCGCGTGATGGTGGATTTCCTGGCCGAGCGGGTGTCGCGCTTGCCTGGAGCCTTGTCGCCCCGGCAAGGCTGACGCCGTCAGTCGATGCGGATTTCGAAGTACGCCTCGTCGGTTTCGCCCAGATCGCGAAAGCCCGCGGTTCGCGCGGCGTCGTAGGCCTTTGCCCAGCGCTTGGCCATTGCGATTTCTGCCTTCGAGAGTTCGCTTTCGGTCGACTCGCTGGCATTTTGAAAGGCGCGCAGCGCGGGAATGACATCGTTGCCCAGCTGCCGGTCGATTTCGCGGCGGAAGCGCTGCTCGGCCACTCTTGCGGCGTCTGCCGATGGAAGTGCGTAATCCGCCAGCCGCACGGTGTAGGCGTCTGGTGGCGAGGCATCGGCTTCTTCAGCCGCTGCTTCGACCTCCACGAAGTGGAGCGGGGCTTCGAATTCGGGCAACGATGCGGCAGGCATGGGGGCTGGCGTGGTTGCGCGGGGAAAGAACAGTTCAGCTTGGTTCATCGTCCTGGCGTGCTTGGGGCAATTGACCGGGATTGGGAATTTCAGAACTCCCGTGAAGTACTGTTTGAATATACAGTATTTTGATGTGCAAGCAAACTGGCCGATACCCGCCGGCGAGGCTCAGACAGCCGATATCGCGGCTGTCTCCACGAGGCCGCGGTCGAAGACGGGCGGTGTCGTGACGATCGATGTCAAGGCAGGCTCCGCCGCTCGCAGCGCGGCCAGGTCGGGGCGCGGCCTGCGCAGCTGCGCATCGCGAGAGAACGCCGCCTCCATGGCATGCGCCGCACCCAGCACCTGGTGGTCCATCCTGAATCCGCCTACGACCTGCAGCCCGAAGGGCATGCCTGCGTGGTCGACGCCGCAAGGCAGCGAAATCGCCGGGTGCGTCGTGAGCGTGACCACGTAGGTCAGCGCCAGCCAGCGGTAGTAGTTGGCTTGCTTCTCGCCGTTGATGGTGTCGGGGTACGGCTGCGTCCAGGGGAAGGGCGAGACCGGGGTGGTCGGCGACAGCACGAGGTCGTAATCGGCGAAGGTCGCCTGGAAGCGCTTGAGAAGGCGGGTCTGCTCGGCCTGCGCCCAGGCGCTGTCGAGCAGGCTCATCTGCGCACCCATTTCGTAGTTCGCGCGCGAGTGCGGGCCCAGGCTGTTGGGGTCGCGCTCGTAGGCTGCCTGCATGCCCGCCACGAAAGCCTCGGCGCGCAGCACGTCGAAGCAGCGATGCGCCTCGCCCATGTCGAACTCGACCTTGTCGCAGCGCCGGAACAAGTGCCGCATGGCCTCGATCTTGCGGCGGAAAGTGGCGCGGATGCGGTCGTCCACCGCGCAGGTGCCGAAGTCTTCGGTCCATGCCACGCGCAGGTTGGCCAGGTCGACCGGAGCCGGCTTGAGAAAGGACAACGGATCCAGCGGATGGCTGAGCGGGTCGCCCGCGTGCATGCCGGCGGATGCGGCCAGCTGCAGGCACGCATCTTCCACCGTGCGGCCCATGGGGCCGACGACCGAAATCGGGGTCCAGCCCAGCGGCTTGCGCACGCTCGGCACGATGCCCGGCGAAGGCCGGAAGCCCACCACGCCGCACTTGGCCGCGGGAATGCGCAGCGAGCCGCCGGTGTCGGAGCCGGTGCACACGGGCAGCATGTCGCAGGCCAGCGCCGCCGCCGACCCGCCCGAAGAGCCGCCCGCATTCAGGTTCGGGTTGAAGGGGTTGCCGGTGGCGCCCCACACTTCGTTGCGCGAGTTGGCGCCCGCGCCCATCTCGGGCACGTTGGTCTTGCCCGTCACGATGGCGCCCGCGCGGCGCAGGCGGGCCACCAGTTCGATGTCTTCCGCCGGCACGTGATCGCGATAGATGGCGGAGCCCCAGGTCGTGAGCAGGCCCTGCGTGGGCTCGAGGTCTTTCACGCCCAGCGGCAGCCCGTGCAGCAGTCCGAGCGGGTCGCCGCGCATGAGCGCGCTTTCCGCGCCTTTGGCTTCCGCGCGCGCGCGTTCGAAGCAGGTGGCGGTCACCGCGTTGACGAAGGGGTTCACGCGTTCGATTCGCGCGATGCATGCTTCCAGCAGTTCGACCGGCGAGATCTCCTTGCTGCCGATGAGGCGGCGCAATTCGACGGCGGAGTGCTCGACGAGCTCGGCGGCGGGTGGCGATGTGTTCGGTGCTGCGTTCATCGGTCGCTCTTCAATCGGCCGTGATGCTCGCGCGCGCAGCCACGGCGCGCATCACGGGCAGTTCGCGGTTGATGAGTTCGCTGGCCGCGGCAGCATTGCTGTAAGCCGGCTCCAGCCCTTGGCCCAGCAGCTTGGCGCGTGTGTCGGGGTCGGCAATCGTCGCCGCAAGGGCCTTCTCGAGCTTGGCCTTCACATCGGCGGGCAGTCCCTTCGGCGCCGCCAGCATCAGCCAGGCGTCGATGTCTATGTCGGCATAGCCGCTCTCGGCCATGGTCGGCACGTCGGGAAGCAAGACGGAGCGCTTGGCTGTGGTCAGCGCAATTGCCTTGATCTTGCCGCTCTTGAGTTGAGGGATCGCTGCGCTCACGGTGTCGATGCTGAAGGGAATCTGCCCGCCCATCAGGTCGGTCATGGCCGGAGCGCTGCCCTTGTAGGGCACGTGCGTCATCTTCAGGCCGGCCGCGTGCAGGATGCTTTCGCCGGCGAACTGCGAGGTGGTGCCGGTGCCGAAGGAACCATACGAATATTTGCCGGGCGACGCCTTCACGTAGTCGACGAACTGCTTCACCGTCTGCACCGGCACGTCGCTGTTGGCCAGCAGGATCAGGGCGATGCGCCCGGCGATGCCGATCGGGTCGAAGCTCTTGACGGGGTCATAGGGCAGGTTGGCGCGGATGGCGGGGTTGACGGTGAATGTGGAGCCCGAACTGACCAGCAGCGTGTAGCCGTCGGGCGCCGCCTTCGAGACGTAGCTTGCGCCGATCACCGTGCCGGCGCCTGCGCGGTTCTCGATGACGACGGGCTGCCCGAGTTCCTTGCCGAGCCGCTGCGCGATCACGCGGCCGTTGACGTCCGTCGCGCCCCCGGGCGGAAAGGGAATCACGAGCGTGATTGGGCGCGAGGGGAAGGCCGTCTCGGCGGCGGGCGCGGTCAGCGGCACCGCGGCAAGGCTGAATCCGTACAGCAAGGCGAGGGCCGCGCGGGCCATGAGCGGAAGACGGTTCATCGGAGCTCCTGATGGTTCGAGAGAGTGCGAAAGAAAGTCATCCTAGGAGTCGGCAGTCGATGCAACAAGCGCAATGTTTAGAATCTTTCATTGCCGAATCAGCAATCGAGAATCGGAGAATTCCATGTCACTTCGTGCCTTGCAGGAGACCGCGGTCCGCTATTTCCTCGAGGTCGTGAAGACCGGCTCGGTGAAGGAAGCGGCGCTCAAACTCAACGTCGCGCCTTCGGCGGTGAGCCGGCAGGTGGCGCGCCTGGAGCGCGAACTCGACACGCTGCTGTTCGACCGCCACGCGCGAGGCATGGTGCCCAATGCCGCCGGCGAAATGCTGGCAGCGCACGCCAAGCGGGCGCAGCAGGACATCGAGCGGGTCGCGAACGACATCGCCGGCTTGCGCGGCCTGCGCAGCGGACATGTGCGCGTGGCGAGCACCGAGGGCTTCGCCTTCGACTTCATTCCGACCCTGATCGCCCGCTTCCGGCGCAAGCACGAGGGCGTGCGCTTTCATTTGCAGGTCTGCTCTCCGGCGGACATTTCCAGGCATGTGCGCGACGGCGAAGCCGATGTCGGCATCACCTTGAGCGCCGTGCCCGAGCCCGGCATCGAGATCGAGCTGCGGCACCCCAGCCCCATCCTGGCCGTGATGGGCAAGGACCATCCGCTGGCGTCGCAGCGGCAGTTGTCGCTGCGCCAGGTGGTGGCGTACCCGCTGGGCTTGCCGCAGGAAGACAGTTCGATACGGCGCCTGCTCGACGCCAGTTGCAGCCGGCAGGGGCTTAGCTATGTGCAGGCCATGTCCAGCAACCACGCGAGCGCGCTGTTGAGCTTTGTGGCGACGGGTGGAGACAGCATCGCCTTCTACGGCGCGCTGTCGATGCGCTCGCTGCTGCAGAGCAAGGCGCTGGTCGTCATTCCGCTAAAGGACCGCGAGATGAACGAGCGTCATCTGGAGATAGAAACCATGGCGGGCCGCTCGCTGCCCGATGCGGGAAAAGCCTTCGTGCGCTTTCTGGTCGACGCGGTGAAGGCTACGTGATGCGGTCCGGGAAGAGGGAGTGGAGCGGGTGAAGGGAATCGAACCCTCGTATGAAGCTTGGGAAGCTGCCGTTCTGCCATTGAACTACACCCGCATTTTGCAACCCGTTGATTTCTAACGAGTTATCCACCTAAGTGCCTGATCTTACAGAGTAAAGAAGGTCTTTCGACTTCGACCGTGTTCCCAACGTCACCCGGTCACACCCCTGTCCACTTGGCACCTTGGCGTAGGTTTTGGCGTAGGTTTTTTTGATAGAAACTACACCCGAAACCACCCGTCGGCCGCATGCCTGCGAGCGACGACAGCCGGGAGTATAGGGCCATGTTCTTCGATGTTCGCGCTGCCAAGCAGCTCAAGCCAGGCGAGCATCTCGTCGTTGAAGGTTGCTAGGGACTGCGCCTTGTCGCCTCTGCGTCCAAGATAACGTGGACCTACCGCTACAAGCAGCCCGTCACGGGGCTGATGAAGCAGACCCGCATCGGCACGTATCCCGGCATGCGGCCATCCGAAGCGGCCGAGGCCGTGGAGCGGCTGCGCATCCTGCGCGCCGACGGCGTGGACCCGAAGGCGTTCCAGCGGCAGCAGCGCAAACCTGCCGCTGCGGTGCCGGCGGATGCCGAGGTGTTCACCGTGCGCAAGCTGGTGCAGGACTACATCACCAACCACATCGAGCAGGAGCGCCAGGAAGCGGGTGCCATCGCGGCGAGGAGGGCGCTCGAAAGGCTGTTGGACGAAGAGCCGGCATTTGCCGATGCGCCGGCTGCTGCCGTGACCCGCTCTACGTGCTTCGACCTGCTCGATGCCCGAAAAGCTACGCCAACGGCGGCGCAAAAGCTACGCTCGATGCTCGGCGCGGCGTGGTCGCGTGCGCTGGACGTTGGCCGCCTCGACCAGGACGTGCCGAACTGGTGGCCCACCCTGATGAAGGGCAAGCTGAAAAGCAAAGGGAAGATCGTCGGCGGTGAGCACCAGGGCCAGAAGCGGCGCGTGCTGCGCGACGATGAGGTCGGAGAACTGTTGGCGTGGCTGCCGAACATGCACGAACTCGGCCGTGATGCGACGCAGATTTACCTGTGGACCTGCGCGCGCGGCGTTGAGATCCCGGCCATGCGCCCGGAGCACATCACCGAAGAGAAGGATGGCTGGTAGTGGACCGTGCCGAAGGAAGCGACAACGAACGCGCGCTTCGAGGAAGCCGTCGATCTGCGCGTGCCGCTGGTGGGGCGTGCACTGAAGATCGTGCAGCGCCGCCTCAAGGCCGTGGGCAAGTCTGGGCTGGCGCAGCTCGCGTGCTCGCAGTCGTTGCGCGTGTTGGTCGCATCCGCGGCGCTAGTTGCATCAACGGCGACCTTCACCAGCGAGCGAGCGCCATAGGCGGCTCCGGTGTTCATCTCCGCTACGCGAGAGTCGAGAATCGCGTGGGCTTCGATGGTTCTGTCGTGTGCGCCGAAAATGCGGCTGGCTACGTTTTCATGCTCGGCGGCGGCGGCGGCTGGTAGACGTGCTGCAATATCGCCTTGCATCTGGTCGGCTTCCGTGATGTCCTAGCGCTGTGGCAGTACGTCGCCCATGTCGCCGAAGTCCATCTGGCTGTTCGCTTCGTCGAGCAGCACCTATGCTTCACGAAGCACGGGCTCGATCACTTGGCCGCGCGACAGCGCGATGGTCCCTTCGATCGCTGCGAGCGACGTGAACATGCCGGTGTAGGCCGCGTCGGTGTCGTTGCGCGTCAGGGGCTGCCGGTACATCGGCGCGATGGCGGCTGGCAGCAGGTCTTCGATGACGGCACGCAGAAGCACGTCTGCGGTGTCGCCGGGGTGCTTCAGCTCGACTGACTGGTGTGCGAGTTGCAGCTTTTCCTGGTCGAGCTTGAGGTTGGTGAATATCGACTCGAGCCGTGTCTGCAGTCCGCCCTTCGTGGCCTTCGGCTTAGCCTTGGCGCGGGGCCTTTCGAGGACGGCGTTCATGCTTGCGCCTCGTTGGCCAGGTTGCGGGCCTCTTGGTACTGCGCTAAGAGCTGATCACCAGCCTCGTCGACCTCGCGCGCCAACGGTTCAAACACACCCGTGATATTGCCATCAACACGAGGGAAGGGGCGCAAAAGTTGGACATCGACGCGAGGCGCTAAAGTGGACCACTCAATAACAGAGGAGGGCGACCATGAAAATTCAAACTAGGCGTCTCGCTTGCCAGGCGCTGCTGCTGCTCTTGGCCGCGGGCTCGGCGTCGGCAAAGACGATCACATGCGTTCCGGTTGCGAGCAAGGACACGCCATACCTGCACTGGGTTCGCAGAATCTCCATCGATGAGCCTTCGCGAACTGTCAACATGGACATCGTGCGTTTCAGGACCAAGGACTCGGAGACGATGGGCAAACTGAAAGCCGAGTTGGTGAGTTCGACAGACGCCCAGTTTGGCGAGCCGATCTATGTCTTCAACACAATTCCCGCTGCTGGCGTCGAGGTCACCCACCTCTTCAAGCTATTCAAGTCGCTGGATGACTGGCGCCTCATCGGTGCAGGAGTGACGTTCGTCGGCAATACGCCGGCGTTGAAGGCGATTGAGCCGAGCGCGGTCTTTGATTGCAAGCGATCGGAAATGGGCTGACGGTGGAAACGGCAATGTGCCGGTTCGATGCCGGCCCCGGGAACGAAAAAGCCCGCTTGGGGCGGGCTTCGGAGTGCTATACGACTGCGCTACCAGCCGTGGGTCTTGTAATGCTGCGCATCTTCGATGTAAGTCCCATGCATCTCGTCGATGTAGCAAAGGCGAACGCTGTAGATGATCAGAAGTAGCGAAGCCAGCGAGAAGGCCGCAAACGTCCAAAACGCGGGCGATGAGTCGGCGGCGACCGGGCTCATAAGGCTGGGAATCATGAGGACCTCGGCGATTCCCCAACCGATTAAAAACAGGCACACCCCAGAAGCGAAGTAGGCGGTCCACCGCCACCTCCCAAGCTTGTGCGCAATCCGACCCGTATCGAGCAGTTCCAGCATTTACTTTCACCTCCAGTGGCGCCAAATTTAGCGGGATTTCGTGTTTGTCGCGATAGGGTGCAGTCCGGTCGAGCCGAAAAAGCAGGGGACGTACCGTCAGCTTCGGCATACTCGACCTGACAACTCACCATCTCATGCCCATCGAAGCCGCAAAACAGTTCCACGCGCTTCACATTGAGCCCAGGATAGGCGCTCCAATCGGCGCCAGCGAGGCGGAAGTCGAAGCGCTTGAGCGCAAGCTGGGTTTCCAGCTTCCTCAGGCCTACAGGGATTACCTGCTTTGGATGGGCCGGGACTGCGACGGTATCTTTCGCGGCTCAGCCTGGTTCATCGACTGCATCTTCTCGAATCACGGCATGCTTCGGGATCTGCTCGAAGAGGAGGAAGTCGAGTACCAACTGAAGGACTCTCACGTCGTCTTCTTCTCGCATCAAGGCTACATGGCGGCTTGGTTTGAGGCTGAGGCGGCGGTCCCAGATCCCGAGTGCTGGTTCATGACCGATGGTGTGAGCGAGCCTCGACCCGCGGGGCGCTTCTCCGAGTTTCTGTTGAACGACATGAATGGGCTTGCCGGAGTGCTTTGACCGTAAGCGATCAATGTTCTACGCCCTTGCGCAATGTTTTGCGACGACAGGCATAGAGGTCGCTTCAGTCGCGCGTTTTGAAATCGAACACCTCTTCCCATGGCGCATCGGCGCTATTGCGCTCCCACGCTGAGCCGATAGGCTTGTCTGTGATCGTGCTCAACGACGGGTCCATCTTGAGGAAGGAATTCAGAGGACATACCTTTGGTGGGTTGTCATCGAGCACGCGCTGGCTCTCCCTGCCACTGAGAAAAATCCAGCCCGAATCGTGTGGGTTGTTCGGCTTGACCCGATAGGCAAAGCACACGGATAGCCGGTTCGGGCCCATGACTTGGTCCGATGCCAGGACGAGCGGCGCGAGTGCGGCGAACTTGTCTTCCCAAGGCTCTTTCTTCTTTTTAAACGGCCACATATCGATTTTTGCTCCTCGACGTTTTGCAAACGGCTGACAGAGCCAAGCGCAACCAATGGGATGGCGCGCGTGCTCCGGATCAGAAAGCACTCGTAGGACTGAATAGTGAATTCTGACATCTGGACAGATTACGCTGCGATGAGGTCGATGTTCCAGGGCAGCAGCGCCTCAAGCGTTGGCATGACCTCACGTTCCAGCTCTTCTTGATCGACGGCGTACACCTGCACCGTTACCTCGCTGTCCGTACCTCGGAAGAGGTCTGAGTTGAACTCCACGCGGCCAGCAGAGTCGGGCTGGCCATCAGTCTAATGGAAACCTTGTTGTCGAAGTTCGGTGAGGTAGTCAAAGCCATCTTCAGCGATCGCGTTAGTCTTCAGGGTTTTACCCTTTCCAATCGCTGGCACTAGTGCCGTCACGCGTAGTTCGAACAGGCTCATTTATCTTTGCTGGTTCGATGGATTGTGAGATCGCGGCGCGTGCTATTTTTTAGGCCAGTCCAGTGGCTGCGGTGTGCTGAACTCAAGCACAGGTGCGCCATTCTGGTAGGCATTGAACTGAACCAGGATCTTCTTCGCCTTCTTAGCGGAGGCGATGAACTTCGCCGCTCCTTCGATGAAGATCGTTTGGCTGCTGTGGTCGGCCGGACCGCTACCGCTGAATTTGACCGGAGGTGCGTCGTCAAATTTGATGGAGACCTTGCAGTCGTAGCTGCTGCAAAGCATCTGCCCCTTGTCGATAGTGATCAGAACATCAAGACCGTACTGTGGGTGCTGGCGCACGATCAAGTTGCCACGATTGACGCCTTGGTACGGAAACCCAAAGCTTAGAGAGTTGTCAGATACCGTTTGCGCGCTTGCTGACTTCTTACCCGTCATTTTGTCGGTGGAAGAGTCGTAGTTCCAGCCGACGGCGTGCGCCATCGAGCATGCGGCTGCCAGCAAGGCGATGCCGAGTTTTTTCATTCCCTCGCTCCTCTGAAATTCGAGCCGACATCCTAACCTTTTGTTACGGCTGGTTCATGGGCGAGAACCCTGCTATTTCTGGGGCGGAGCGAAGGACCGCTCAATGTCCCTGATGGTTATCGTGTCCTCGGAATGCTCGACCAGATCGACCAGCAGGTTCGCCAAGTTCTTTCGAAGAGTCGGCCGCTGCTGAGCGGCGATGTCGGCCAGGTACTCCACCAACGCTCGCACTGACGGCCCGCCATCGGCTCCCACGAGCTTGAGCTAGGCGCGCCCGGCCCTGGGCCCCTTGCCCGTCTCCAGCCATTCCGGTGAGACCCGCAGCGCCTTGGCTATGGACACGAGTTCCCGCGGTCGTTGCCTGAGCCCAGACTCGATGTTCCCAATGGCGCTCTGGGTAACTCCAGCTTAGTCCGTCAGTTGGACCTGGCTCCAACCAATCGCGCACCTGGATTCCTTGATGCGGCTGCCGATAGTCATGGAATCAATCAATGGAAGACGTGAAGATCCTGCAGATCATGCCCGCCGAAGGCTGGGTTGCCGTGTATGACGGAGGCGACGACGGCGAGATGGAAGAGCCCCTGGCGTGCTTCGCGCTGGTCCAGGTCGACTACAAGAATGGTGACGGCCCGCAGACCGAAGTGCGCGGCATTGAGCCTGACGAGAAGCTCATGGCATTCGTGGAAGATGCCGAGAATTTCGTGACGATTCGCCGTGCCGAAGAGAGCGAAGACGACGACGAAGAGGAAGACGAGTCCGAAACCGAGGACTGAGTGTCCGGGCCGGGGGTTATAGCGCGTATCGCAATGCGCCCAATACCCAATCTGCGGGATTGCTTGGAGGGTACCGACGGCTCACCATCGCTGCATGTACCTTCACCCTCTCACGGCGAACCTGCCGGCCGCGGAGCGCGAGGCGCTCATCAAGTGCAGCGAGCTTCGCCACTACAAGCGCAACGACACTTTGCTGAATGCGGGTGAGTCGACCGATCAGATCTGTTGCGTGGCAAGCGGGCTGCTCCGTGTCGTCACGCCCTCGCGTGACCAAGGCACCGAAGTGACGACCGAGTTCGTCGCACGCAACGACTTCTTCTTCGATCTGTCGATCCGCGAAGACCGCTACCAGTCGATGCATACCCTCGTTGCCGCGCTGCCGTCGGCGGTCTATTTCGTGCCCATCGCCGTCATGCGCGGCCTGTGTTCCAGGCATCCCGAGGTCGCGTTGGGCCTGCTGGGCCTCGCGATGAAGCGAATGAGCATGCTGCGCGCCCAGATGCGCCGCATCTCGTCGCTGCCGCCCGAGGCGGTGGTGCATCGCGTGCTGCACCAGTTGGCCGACCTGGCCCCGGCGAGCGCAGGCGGGTTCGACAAGCGCATTTCGCAGTCGGTGATCGCGTCGTACGCGGGCCTTTCGCGGGAGGTGGTCAACAAGACCATGCGCGGCATGGAGAACCGTGGCCTCATGCGTCGCGATGATGAGGCGCTCTACCTGACCGATGGAATGGCGACGACAGATTTCGGCACGTTGCGCGACATCGCCCCACCGCCTCGGACTTTCAGCGCGGCCTGACGTCTTGCGAAGCGGCTTCGGGGGTTGGGCTTCGGAGGTTGATCAGGCGCCGCCGCGCGTGGGCGCAGCGCCGTCGTCGGACGGCGGGGAAAGCGGCATCTCTGCCGCTTCGCCATTCTCGACATAGTTGGGCTCGACCGGGTGGACGATGGCCGCGGTTTCGTCGTCGTCGAACTTGACCAGCAGGTATTCGCCGCTCGAGCCCCGGATGGTGCCGAAGCGGCCCTTGAGTTCCACACGGCCGCCACGCCGCGCGGGAACCTTGAAGCGCGTTCGTATGTAGGGAAGACCAACCTTGAAATATTCGACCACGGAAAACTCTCTGTAGTGCTGCGGTGCCACGTCGGAATGTCATTGGCAGCGCCTCCCTGGCTGGCACGAATCCGGCGACTGCATGGTCGCAATTTCCCGGGAGGCTGCGGGATGGCGTGTCAGCCGGAACCGACCGTTGCTGACAGCCGCCGAGTCTCCGGGAACCCTCGAGCGTTGCGCGAAAACCCCGAATTCAACCCGTTGTGAAGATTTTTTCAAGCGCTGCCTCTTTTGCGGGCATCGCGTTGCAGGCCACGCCAGACAAGGCTTCCGGGCGCTGCACACAAGGTTTTCCACAACATTGTCCCCATCGGAAAGGGAAAACATGTAATTGCCTTGTGGTAGGCCGCAGTGACCGCGCCCGACCCGTCGAAGCGCTGCTGGTATGCGGGCAAAAAAATACCCGCCGAAGCGGGTTGCGAGGAGCCCATGAGGGCGCTCTAAGAACGAACAGAGAGCTCTTCTTCTATTTGCGGCCCTGTTGCGTGACAGCAATTGCATGGTCCTGGGAGGCCGGCTGGAAGCCTGTCAGCCGGAAACAGTCAGAAGCCGTAGGACACTCATTAAAACGTGAACTATTTGGCAGTTTTTTCAGGGTCGGAAGTTGTTGTGCCACAGCACCATATTGGAATTGTCGGTGCCGTCCGACAAGGCGGCGGCGCTTGAAGCCCTAGATTTTGTTTGCTCGCTTCGAAGTGCGAGTTCTCTGTGTGTGACAGCACTCAAGAGGTTCAGCCCAGCCTAGTGCTGGGTTTTTTTTGTTCGATTTCTGATCAAAGGAGCTCGAAGTGAAATTTCGTGTTCCGAGGGTGGCTGAGCAGTGGTGCAGCCACACCGACAGCGTGCTCCCATGCTTCGCGCCATGCGCGGGCATTGGCAATCTGCGTGTCCGTCATCGACTCCGTGCCCCACTCGAGTTGGCTCGACCAGGCCCGGTAGCACTTCACCACGCGCGTCGGCGGCCCGATGCGCTGCTCCAGCACCCGCAGAAAGGTGAAACGCACTTCCATCAGGTCCCGTATGGAGAGACTCGTGCCTTCGAGGCGCACTGTATAGGCTTGGTCGCGATTGGCTTTGTTTTCGAACATCGGACTCGCATGCAGGGACTGCGAGCAACTTGCCAGGAGCGCAGGGCGCTCATCCGAAGGTCTCCGCCCTGCCGCTAGAGGTGTGGGGGCAGATACTAGCGAGACGCCGGTTGCCGGAAACGAGACGGCCGTTCCGGTTTTCTGCTTTAGAAACGCTCGAGCCCCCGGCGTGGCTGTTGTAGGCGGGCGCGCTCAGCGCAGGAACACGTGCTGCATGAACTGCTTGATCGGGTACTGGATCACGGTCTGCACACGCGCGGGCAATTCCAGCGGCCGCATCAGCATCTTGAGCGTGGTGCCGGCGCTCAGGTTGGTGCGGATGGTGCTGTTCATCTTGGCGCTCAACTGCTGCACGTAGGCGGTGTCGCTGGCGCGGCTGGGCGAGCGGGCCTGCACCACGTGGCGAATGGCGCAGTCGGCATCCTCGCTCTTGAGCTCCAGCGTGCGTCGGCCGATGGTGCCGAACACCCGGAAGCGGCTCAGCCTTTCCTGCTCGCGGTAGCGCCGGAAGAAGCGGTAGAAGTGCTTGTAGTGGTTGACCTCGTCAGTCGCGATGCGGCTGGCCAGGTCGTGCAGCACCGGCTCCGTGGTGCTGCGGGCCATGGCCCGGTAATAGGTGGCGGTGCCCGTCTCGACCACGCAGCGCGCGGTCATTTCGAGGGCGCGGGTGGGGGCCAGCAACTCGACCTTGCAGTAGGTCGCATACTCTTCCAGGAAGCCCGCGTAGGCAGTGTCCCATTCGAACTCGGGCCACACGTGGCGCACGTACGCGCGCAGCGCCTTGCCGTGTTGCAGTTCTTCCTTTTCCCAGTGGTTCGACAGCCAGTCGGTGACCTCGTCGTCGCCCTGGAAGAAATCAATCAGGTTCTGGGTGTAGAGGTCGGAGCCGCTCTCGATGAAAGAGGCCGAGACCACCAGGTAGAAGAGGTTTTCGTCCGCACGGACTTCATCGAGCGCAATGCGCGAAAAGTCCAGATCTTCGATCTTCCAGTGTTCCGCCTCTTGCCTTGCCATGCGCGCTCCTTGCTTCAAGTCCGTACAAGTACGGATGACGTCGCCCGTATTTGGTTCTCTTTTCCGTCAGGGCCGCATATTAGCCGCGGCGCCCGGATCATGCTGTTTTGCCCTGGACAGCCCGGGAACCGTGGCCAAACCTATAATCGTTTGTTCAAGCAAATCAAGCAGTTAGGCCGGTTCGCCGCAGTGGGTTCGACAAGAGGGTCGCCATCGCCGCGCCGCCCTCGACAGAAGACGAATCCAAAGATGAGCCAGCCCACATTCACGGTCGCGGACATCCGCAAGACCTTTCTCGATTTCTTCGCTTCCAAGGGCCACACGGTGGTGCCGTCCAGCTCGCTGGTGCCCGGCAACGACCCCACCCTGATGTTCACCAACTCGGGCATGGTCCAGTTCAAGGACGTGTTCCTGGGCGAAGACAAGCGTCCCTACGTGCGCGCCGCCTCGGTCCAGGCCTGCCTGCGCGCCGGCGGCAAGCACAACGACCTCGAGAACGTGGGCTACACCGCGCGCCACCACACCTTCTTCGAGATGCTGGGCAACTGGAGCTTCGGCGACTACTTCAAGCGCGAATCGCTGAAGTGGGCCTTCGAGCTGCTCACCGAGGTCTACAAGCTGCCGGCCGACAAGCTCTGGGCCACCGTCTACATCGAGGACGACGAGGCCTACGACATCTGGACCAAGGAAATCGGCCTGCCGCCAGAGCGCGTCGTGCGCATCGGCGACAACAAGGGCGGACGCTACATGTCCGACAACTTCTGGATGATGGCCGACACCGGCCCTTGCGGCCCGTGCTCCGAGATCTTCTACGACCACGGCCCCGAGATCCCCGGCGGCCCCCCCGGCAGCCCCGATGAAGACGGCGACCGCTACATCGAGATCTGGAACAACGTGTTCATGCAGTTCGACATGCAGCCCGACGGCTCGGTCAAGAAACTGCCCGCGCCCTGCGTCGACACCGGCATGGGCCTGGAGCGCCTGGCGGCGATCCTGCAGCACGTGCACAGCAACTACGAAATCGACATCTTCGACGCGCTCATCAAGGCCGCTGGCCGCGAAACCGGCACGCAGGACCTGTCGAACAACTCGCTGAAGGTGATTGCCGACCACATTCGCGCCACCTCTTTCCTGGTGGCCGACGGCGTGATCCCGTCGAACGAAGGCCGCGGCTACGTGCAGCGCCGCATCATCCGCCGCGCGATCCGCCACGGCTACAAGCTGGGCCAGAAGAAGCCGTTCTTCCACAAGCTGGTGCCCGACCTCGTCAAGCTCATGGGCGATGCGTACCCCAAGCTCGTGGCCGATGAAAAGCGCATCACCGACACGCTGAAGGCCGAGGAAGAGCGCTTCTTCGAGACGCTGGCCAACGGCATGGAAATCCTCGACGCGGCGCTGGCCGGCGGCGCCAAGACGCTGCCGGGCGAAGTGGCGTTCAAGCTGCACGACACCTACGGCTTCCCGCTCGACCTGTCGGCCGACGTGTGCCGCGAGCGCGGCGTGGGCGTCGACGAGGCCGGCTTCAACGCGGCCATGGAAAAGCAGAAGGCCGCGGGCCGTGCCGCCGGCAAGTTCAAGATGGACCGCAACGTCGAATACGCCGGCGCGGGCAACACCTTCACCGGCTACGAGCACCTCGAGGAAAACGCCAAGGTCGTGGCGCTCTACCTCGAAGGCGCCGCCGTGCAGGAGCTCAAGGAAGGCCAGAGCGGCATCGTGGTGCTCGATACCACGCCGTTCTATGCAGAGAGCGGCGGCCAGGTCGGCGACCAGGGCGTGATCGTGTCCGAGGGCGTGCAGTTCGGCGTCGAAGACACCCAGAAGATCAAGGCCGACGTGTTCGGCCACCACGGCACGCAGACCCAGGGCACGCTCAAGGTCGGCGACGCGGTGAAGGCCGCGGTCGACACCGCCCGCCGCGCCGCCACCATGCGCAACCACTCGGTCACCCACCTGATGCACAAGGCCCTGCGCGAAGTGCTGGGCGACCACGTGCAGCAGAAGGGCTCGCTGGTCGACGCCGACAAGACCCGCTTCGACTTCGCGCACAACGCGCCCGTCACGCGCGAGCAGATCACCGAGATCGAGAAGCGCGTCAACGCCGAGATCCTTGCCAACGCGCCGACGCAGGCCCGCGTGATGGACATGGAGTCGGCCCAGAAGACCGGCGCCATGATGCTGTTCGGCGAGAAGTACGGCGAGACCGTGCGCGTGCTCGACATCGGCACCAGCCGCGAGCTGTGCGGCGGCACCCACGTGAACCGCACCGGCGACATCGGCCTGTTCAAGATCGTCAGCGAAGGCGGCGTGGCCGCCGGCGTGCGGCGCATCGAGGCCGTGACCGGCGCCAACGCGCTGTCCTACCTGCAAGACCTCGAATCGACCGTGCAGAGCGTGGCTGCCACGCTCAAGTCGCCGGCCGCCGAGCTGCAGGGCCGGCTCACGCAGGTGCTCGAGCAGGTGAAGGCGCTGGAGCGCGAGGTGGGTTCGCTCAAGGGCAAGCTCGCGTCGTCCAAGGGCGACGAGCTGCTGGCGCAGGCGGTCGACGTCAACGGCATCAAGGTGCTCGCCGCCAAGCTCGACGGCGCCGACGCCAAGACGCTGCGCGACACCATGGACAAGCTGAAGGACAAGCTCAAGACGGCAGCCATCGTGCTGGCCGCCGTCGACGGCGACAAGGTGCAGATCGCGGCCGGCGTCACTGCCGACAGCACGGCCAAGGTCAAGGCCGGCGAGCTGGTCAACTTCGTGGCCCAGCAGGTCGGCGGCAAGGGCGGCGGCAAGGCCGACATGGCCATGGCCGGCGGCACCAACCCGGCGGGCCTCGCGGCCGCGCTGCAGTCGGTGCAGGCCTGGGTCGCGGAACGCGCCTGACGCCGCCACGCCCCCAGCGCGCAAGCACTTCGTTTCATGCCAGACGCGATGCCCGGTGAAGTGCTCGTGATGGGGGCCGGCACCATCGGGTGCTTCATCGGCGGCAGCCTTGCGGCGGCGGGCGTGCCCGTCACCTTCGTCGGCCGTCCGCGCGTGCTCGAAAAGCTCGCGACGCACGGGCTGACGCTCTCCGACATGGACGGCGGCCGCCACAAGCTGCCGGCCGCCGGGCTGCGGCTGTGCGAGCAGGTGCCCGTCGGTGCCCGGCCCGCGCTGGTGCTGCTGTGCGTGAAGAGCGGCGCCACGGCCGAGGCCGCTGGCGAACTGGCCTTCGCGTTGCCCGCGGGCACGACGGTCGTTTCGCTGCAGAACGGCATTTCCAACAGCGACGCCGCATCGCAGGCCGGGCCGTCGCTCAACGTGCTGTCGGGCATGGTGCCCTACAACGTGGCCGAGATCGGCGCCGGCGCCTTCCACCGCGGCACGCCCGGCCGGCTGGCCGCGCAGGACGACGTTGCGCTGCGCCCCTGGCTGCCGGTGTTCGAGCGCGCCGGCGTGCCGCTCGACCTGCATGCCGACCTGCTGCCCGTGCAGTGGGGCAAGCTGCTGCTCAACCTCAACAACCCGGTCAACGCGCTCTCGGGTCTGCCGCTGCGCGAAGAGTTGATGCTGCGCGGCTATCGCCGCTGCTTCGCGTCGCTGATCGACGAAGCATTGAGCATCCTCAACGTTGCAGGCATTGCGCCGGCGCAGGTGGCTGCGGTGCCGGCGCGGCGCTTGTCGAGCCTGCTGCGCCTGCCCGACTGGGTGTTTCGCATCGTCGCGGCGCGCATGCTGCGCATCGATGCCAAGGCGCGCTCCAGCATGGCCGACGACCTGGCACTGGGCCGCCGCACCGAGATCGACGCGCTCAGCGGCGAGGTCGTGCGTCTCGCGCAGGAGCATGGCCTGAGCGCGCCGCGCAACGCGCGCATGGTGGGCCTGCTGGGCGCATGGCCGCAGCAGCCCCGGCGCTGGACGGCGCGCGAGCTGCAGGACGCATTGGGCCTGTAGCGCTCGCGGCGTGCCCGGGCACATGCGGCCTCGGGTACGCAACTTTCATGGCTTTATCTACGACACGAACCTTCGTACTGTGGCGATGCACGCACAGTCTTTGCCCTCGAGTTTTGTCATCTGCGTGAGCATGTGTTGCCGCTGCTGAACCATCTTCGTAGCGTGCATGCTGCGCTGTGGCCCATGACTCCATTCGGCCTATGGCGCGCGAACATTTTGAGAGAGAAAAGTTCCGGCAGTCGTTGAGCCGTCGCATTCGATCAGCTAAAACTGGCGCACTTCAATGGACGAGGGAATGCGCGTGAAACCAACGAGAAGAGCCGCAAAGATTCTTGCCATCGCCAGCATGGCCTGTGCCGTTGACGACGACACGCGCGAACGCGCCCTGTCGATCTCGCGGCGCTGAACGCACCCTCCGCGCCGCCAGCCCCCGCTGCGCATCCCGCATCCGATCAACCCGCTGCCTGACGGGAATGGACGAGCTCATCCCTCGCATCCTGGGACCACCGCTTTCTGCGCGGTGTGGCTCCTGCGTGCGTGTGCTGTCCTGACGAACCACCTGTTCGCCGGGAGGGCACCGTGCTGCCCGCTGCATGGGCAGTTGTTCATCCATCTCATCCGCGCGTGCCATGCGCATCGCTGGCTATCCGCCGGCGCTTGCGGGGCGGCGCATCTTCTTCTTACCAAGAGTACCCAGAGGCGATCATGAAAAAATTCAACACACCCGTCGTCAATCATCTTGCCATCACGGCGGTGACCCTCGCCGTGCTGACGGCCTGCGGCGGCGGCGGAGACAGCGGCGGCGGTGCTTCTCTCGGCGGAGGCGGCGTCGGCCTCGGCGCGTCGTCGGGGCCGGTGGTTTCGGCGCCCGCGGTCGATCCCACGCAGAAGGCGCCCGACGACGGCGTGCCCGTGGCCGCCAGCGACCTGGCCGCCGCGGCGGTGGACCGCTCGGCCAAGCCGCAGGAACTGCCCGACACCGTCTGGCCCAGCAACTACAAGCTGTGGTTCCGCCCCGATGCGGCGCTCAAGACCTTCGTGGGCCGCGGCGACGTGGAGATCGAGGTGCTCAAGCCGGTCGATGCCATCGTCGTGGCCGCGCACAACCTCAACTTTGCCAAGGGCCGCACCACCTTGCGCAAGGTGTCGAACCCCGGCGAGGCGATACCGCTGATTCCCACGCCGCAGACGCTCGGCGACTTCGTGCAGCTGCGGCTGAGCGACGGCCAGATCGCCAAGGGCAAGTACCTGTTGCACATGGAGTGGGACGGCAAGATCCAGTTCTCCGACGCGGAGTTCTGTCCGCCCGCGGAAGTGCAGCGCAACCCGTTCTGCTCGGCAGCCACCGGCATCTTCAAGGTCGGCCTCTCGACACCCGAGGGCGTGAGCAGCGACGCCATCGTGACGCAGGGCGAGACCAACTACGCGCGGCAGTGGTTCCCGGGCTGGGACGAGCCGGCCTTCCGCCATACCTTCGAGATCTCCGCCGAGGTGCCCGGCGACTGGAAGGCGGTGTCCAACGGCGCGCAGATTTCCGCCGTCAAGCTGCCCGACGGCTACCAGCAGGTGTCGTTCGAGAAGACGCCGTCGATGCCGATGTACCTCACCTTCTTCGGCGGCGGCAAGTTCGACATCCTGCCCGACACCTTCAAGAACCCGCTCGACGGCAGCGACATTCCGCTGCGCTGGTTCACGCCCCCGGGCCGCTCCACCTGGGCGACCTTCCCGATGGAGTGGACCAAGGTGGCCATGGACTACTACTACAAGTACACCGGCATCCCGCTGCCGATCAAGAAGTTCGACACCATCGCCGCCAACGACAGCTACGACAACAAGCCCAACACCGGCTTCGGCGGCATGGAGAACTGGGGCGCGATCTTCGAGTTTGCCGACGCGGTGCTCACCAAGCCGGGCGACAAGCCCACGCTGTATTCGGTGACGGTGGTCACGCACGAGATCGCGCACCAGTGGTTCGGCGACCTGGTCACGCTCGACTGGTGGGACAACGTGTGGCTCAACGAGTCGTTCGCGCGCTGGTTCGAAAGGCGCACCACCATCAAGTTCCACCCCGAGTACTACAGCTTCTCCGACTACGTGCTCGACAAGCACAACGTGATCGTGGCCGACCTGAAGAACACGGCGGTGCCGGTGCAGCGCAACCTCAACGACGCCGGTTCCTTCGGCTTCATCAGCCCGTCGATCTTCGTCTACAACAAGGGCAGCCACGTGCTGGAGACGGTGCAGAACTACATCGGCGAAGAGGCGATGCAGAAGGGCCTGCAGATCTACCTGAAGGACTACGGCTTCGGCAACGTCACGCCCTCGCGGCTGTGGACTTCGCTGGAGAAGGTGAGCGGCGGCAAGAAGGTGGCCGACATCGGCGACAGCTTCATCCGCCAGACCGGCGTGCCGCTGCTCACGGTCGACGCGCAATGCGCGGCGGACCGCACCTACGTCAACATCACGCAGGAGTCGTTCCCCAACCAGAACCAGTTCCCGGCCTCGACCTGGAACATCCCGGTCACGCTGGCGTACGGCGATGCGATGGAGCAGCGCAAGACCTTCGTCATGTCCACGGGCGCGGTGCAGGTGGAGCTGCCGGGCTGCACCGCGGTGCTGGCCGGGCCGACCGGGCAGGACTACTACGTGAGCAACTACAGCGCGCAGTCGTGGAGCGCGCTGCTGGCCAAGGCGCAGAGCTTTGCCGACAACAAGCCGCTGCTGCTGAACATCGAGCGCGACGCCTTCCGGCTGCTGCAGGTGGGCCGCATCACTCAGGTGCAGTACGACCAGATCAAGGGCATCGTGAACCTGCCGGCGGCGCTGCTGGCCAAGACCAGCGAGAGCCAGCAGAAGATGGCCGCCGTGGACGCGGGCGCCGAGAAGGAGGAATACCCGCACGCGCTGCGCTTCCAGGGCAACCTGAAGCTGCGCGAGAACACGAAGCGCTGAGAAGGAGGACAGCCATGAACACGGCATCGAAGAAATGGCTGGCCGCCGGCGCTTCGGCGCTGCTGCTGGCCGCATGCGGCGCGGGCAGCGGCAACGGCGCGCCGGAGGCGGACCTGGTCGGCGTCTACGCCGTCAGGCAGAACGGCGCGCTCAAGGAGCTCATCAAGATCGAGCGCCAGGGCGACGCCTACGTCATGCGCGACAAGGTGCGCACACCCGAGTGGAGCGAACCGAAGATGCAGATGCGGCCCGTGACGCGCGAGCAATGGAGCCGCATCACCACCGACAAGGAGAACACCGCCTTCGTCGGCGTGGCGAGCGGGCAGCTGGGCATCTTCAAGGTGCCGGCGGGCTGGAAGAAGAACGGCTTCCAGACCTCGACCGGCTACTTCCTGTTCTATTCGCAGGGGCCGGTCGAGGCGTACAAGCTCTGAGCGTTCAGGCCGAGGGCGCGACGCTCGCGCCCTCGATGCGATGGCGCTCCAGCGCGTCGGCCACGAAGCCGGCGGCCTTCATTTCCTCGACGAAGGCCGCCAGCAGCGCCTGGGCATCGGCGCCCCGGCTGGCCGGCGTGCCCATGGCCTGCTGGATCACCATGAAGCGGCCCGGCAGCACGCGCACGCCCGGCGCGCGCTGCGCCTCGCCTTCGAGCAACTGGCGGATGCCGGCCGCCACTTCGACCTCGCCCGCGCGCAGTGCCGCCAGCGCCGGGCCGGCGCCCTGCAGCCGGACGATCTCGGCCTGCTGGATCTCGCGCGTCAGGAACAGGTCATAGGCGCTGCCCGCGCCGACCGAGATGCGATGACCCGGCGCATCGACATGCGCGTTGTCGGTCAGGGCGCTGGCCGAGGGCACGAGGTAGCTGCCCTCGATCAGCACGTAGGGCGCGGTGAACAGCAGCCCTTCGCTGCGCGCGGGATCGATGGCGAAGAAGCCGATGTCGGCCTTCTCGTTCTTCACCGCGTCGACCGAGGCTGCGGCCTTCTCGAACACGACCAGCTCGATGCCCACGCCCAGCCGCCGAGCGAATTCGCGCGCCAGGTCGATCGACACGCCCACCGGCTCGCCGCCGGCGGGGTTCCTGTTGGCGAGGATCGGGTTGCCGAGGTTGATGGAGGCGCGCAGCGTGCCGCCGGGCGCGAAGGCTGAAACGAGGGCGGGGGAGATCGTCGTCGGCTGAGGCTGTGTCATGGCGTTCATTCGTCGGCAGGCGCCGCCGGGGGAGATGGGTAGCGCGCCAGTTTACGGGGGCGCTTGCCACATTTCCTACCGGATGTAGGGAAGCGCGCTCACCGGGCGAGGCTCGCGGATTCGCTTACCCTTGGGGATATTCGAAGAAACAATTTTGTCTCCGCCGTGCCGCTTTCTACCTTTCTTGTCGAAGACAACGCCCACATTCGCCATAACCTGATCGCCGCCATGGAGGACGAGGTCGACATCCACCTGATCGGCACCGCCACCACCGAGGAGGACGCGGTGGCCTGGCTCGGCGACAACCCGGGCGCCTGGGACCTGCTGGTGGTCGACCTGTTCCTGCACGAAGGCTCCGGCCTGGGCATCGTCAAGCGCTGCGGCCGCAGCCGGCCCGGCCAGCGCGTGGTGGTGCTGACCAACTACGCCACCGGGGAAATCGCCGATTGGGCGCGCGAGCTCGGCGCCGACGCCGTGTTCGACAAGGCCGCGGACCTGGACGGCTTTTTCTCGCTGTGCGCCAGTTTCGAGGCCGAAGGGCGGGAGAGCGGCGGCAAGCCGATGGAAAGCCTCGCGCCATGAGCGTGGGAAGCATGGAAAGTACGGAAAGCACGGCAGCCCAGCCCTCCGTGGCCGAGGTGCTTCGCCCGCTGCGCAACGCCACCCAAGCGCTGCATGAAGCGCTGGACAGCCGCCTGCCGATTGCGCGCGAGAACGCCTCGCTGGCGGACTATGCCGCCCACCTGCGCGCCCTGCGCCCATGGCTGGAGGCCGTGCGGCAGGCGCTGGCCGCGCCCGGCGATCCGGGGCTCGACCGGGTGGCGCGGCGCACCGACCGGCGCCTGGCCGCGCTCGCGCTCGACCTCGAAGACGCCGGCGCGGCGCCGGCCGGGGAGGGCGCGGCCGCATCGGCCGAGCTGCCCGAGCCACCCGAGCTACCATTTGCCCCGCAACTGGCCGAAGCCGCCCGCGAACCTGCCTTCGCATGGGGCCTGGCCTACGTGCTCGAGGGCTCCCAGCTCGGCGGCATGGCCATGCACAAGCGCCTGGGGCCGAGGCTGGCGCCGCACCCGATGCGATACTTCCAGCCGGTCGACGCGCCCGACGGCTTGGCCGCCCAGTGGAAGGACTTTGTCGCGCAACTGGCGGCTGCGCTGCGCGATCCGGCCGCCGTGGGCTCGGCCCAGCGCGGCGCGGTGGCCGGCTTCGAAACCTTGATGCCGCGCTTCGGCCTGCAGGTGGCCGCGCTGTAGGAACTGGCCGACGAGAGCGCCCGGGACACGCTGGCATGATCCTTTCGACCTATTCTCATGAGAACACGCGCGGCCCCGGCCGCGCTGCCTGACCTTGTCCAACGTGCCACCGCCCATCACTCCCACCGACCTTTTGGCCGGTTCGCGGGCCATAGAGCCCGTCGAGGTCGACCTGTCCAATTGCGACCTGGAGCCGATCCGCGTGCCGGGCTCGATCCAGCCGCACGGCCGCATGCTGGTGCTCCAGCCGGAGTCGCTGGCGCTCGTCGCATGGAGCGAGAACTGGCCCGACGCCGAACTGTCCGCCGCGCTGGCGGCGGTCCGCGGCATGGCCCTGCCGGCGCTGCAGCCGGGCGGCTCGCCGGTGTCGCTCGGCGCGATGAACCTGGCGCACGCCTTCTTCGACACTTCCGCGCACCGCAGCGACAACCACCTGATCGTCGAGTTCGAGGCGGCTTCACCCCCGGGCGGCAACGAGGCGCCCATCTACTCGCTGGGCCGCGTCTTCCTGCCGCGGCTGCAGGAGGCCGCCACGGTGGCCGAGCTGTGCGGCCTGGCCGCGCGCGAGATGAAACGGCTCACCGGCTTCGGCCGCTGCCTGGTCTACCGCTTCGACGCGGCCGGCCACGGCGAGGTGCTGGCCGAGGAGGCCGACCCCGGCTACGACAGCTACGACGGCCATCACTTCCCCGCTTCCGACATTCCGCGCCAGGCGAGGGCGCTGTACCTCGTCAACCATTTCCGGCTGATCGCCGATGCCAACTACCAGCCGGTGCGCCTGCTCGCCACCGACGCTGCGCTCACTGCCGCGGACATCGACCTGTCGCAGGCGCAACTGCGCAGCGTCTCGCCGATCCACCTCGAATACATGCGCAACATGGGCACGCTGGCGTCCATGTCGGTGTCGATCATCATCGACGGCAAGCTGTGGGGGCTGATCTCGTGCCACGACCATGCTGCGCGCTTTCTCGACACGGGCACGCGGCTCGCGTGCGAGCACCTGGGCCAGTTGCTGTCGCTGCAGATCCAGTCGAAGGAAAGCAACGGCGAGGTGGCCGAGCGGCTCGAGTTGCGCCAGCTCACGCTGCAGATCGTCTCGCACCTGTCCGAGAGCGACGCCACGCTGCAGCACCTCACGGCCGAGGTGTCGCTGATGCTGCGCGTGATGCGCGCCACCGGTGCCGCGGTGGTGCTCGACGACGAGGTCTGGTGCGTGGGCGAGGTGCCCGCCCGGGCGCATGTGCAGGAACTCGCGGAATGGATCGCCGGGCTCGGCGTGGAGGTCTACGAAAGCAATGCGCTGGCCGAGCATTTCGCGCCCGCGGGGCAGTTCATCGACGTTGCGGCGGGCGTGCTCGCCATCTCCATCTCGCAGGTTCACCGGCACCTGATCCTCTGGTTCCGACCCGAGATCGTGCAGACCGTGCGCTGGGCTGGCGACCCGCAGAAGCCGCAGGCCGTGGTCAACGGACGCATGCATCCGCGCCTGAGCTTCGCGAGCTGGGTCGAGCACATCCGGGGCCGCTCCACGGCCTGGACGGCGGCAGAAGTCGGTGCGGCCGGCGAGCTGCGACAGGCGCTGATCGGCATCGTGCTGCGCCGAGCCGAGGAGCTGGCCTCCGTGGCCTCCGAGCTGGGCCGCGTCAACAAGGAGCTGGAGGCTTTTTCGTACACCGTGTCGCACGACCTGCGCGCGCCCATGCGGCATATTTCAGGCTACGTCGACCTGGTGGCCCAGAGCGAGGGCAAGCAGCTCAGTGCCCGGGCCCATCGCTACCTTTCGCACGTCAAGGACGCCGCCGCGTTCGCGGGGCAGATGGTCGATGCGCTGCTCGACTTCTCGCGCATGGGCCGCTCCGCGCTCAAGCAGCGCGAGGTCGACAGCGGCTCGCTGGTCGATGGCCTGGTGCGCGAGCTGAAGCGGCTGGAGCCGCAGCGCAATGTCGAATGGCAGATCGACCCCGATCTCCCGCTGCTCTACGCCGACCCGCTGCTGCTGCAGGTGGCGGTGCGCAACCTGCTGGCCAACGCGGTCAAGTATTCGCGCACCCGCAACCCGTCGCGCATCGCGGTGCGCGCCATCCGCAGCGACCTGGGCGACGGGCTCGAGGTGCAGGACAACGGCGTGGGCTTCCAGATGAAATACGTCGACAAGCTGTTCGGCGTGTTCCAGCGGCTGCACCAGGCCGAAGATTTCGAAGGCACGGGCATCGGCCTGGCCAATGTGAAGCGGATCGTGGAGCGTCATGGCGGCACGGTCTGGGCAAAAGGGGAAGTCGACGCGGGGGCGAGCTTCGGCTTCATCCTGCCGCGCGCGGGCCCCGACAACGCGGCCGCCCCGACGGCGCCGGCCGCCAATGGAGAAGGACATGCTTAAGCCGATCCTGCTTGTCGAGGACGACAAGCGAGACCTCGAACTCACCCTCATCGCGCTGGAGCGCAGCCAACTCGCCAACGACGTGGTCGTGCTGCGCGACGGCGCGCAGGCGCTCGAATACCTGCACCGCGAAGGCGAGCATGCGGACCGCATCGAAGGCAACCCGGCCGTGATCCTGCTGGACCTGAAGCTGCCCAAGGTGACCGGCCTCGAAGTTCTGCAGGCGGTGCGCGCCAGCCCGGCGCTGCGCAGCATTCCGGTGGTGATGCTCACCTCGTCGCAGGAGGAGTCGGACGTGCTGCGCAGCTACGAGCTGGGTGTGAACGCCTATGTGGTCAAGCCGGTGGCTTTCGATCGCTTCGTCTCGGCCATTGCCGAGCTGGGCGTGTTCTGGGCGGTGCTCAACGAGCCGCCGCCGGGTTCGCTGAAGGCGGCGCGCAAGCATGAATAGCGCGGGCGGCGCCGCTGCCGCGACACCGCAGCCTCCGGGCATCCTGATCCTCGAAGACTCCCGCTTCGACGTCGAACTGCTGATCGAGGCGCTGGCGCAGGCCCTGCCGTCGGCCACGACCCACGTGGTGCGCGACGAGCGCGGCTTCGTCGACGCGCTGAACAAGGGCGGCTTCTCGCTGATCCTGTCCGACTACGAGCTGCCGGGGTTCTCGGGCGCGCATGCGCTCGAGGTGGCGCGCCGCATGGCGCCGGAAACGCCTTTCATCTTCGTCTCGGGCGTGATCGGCGAGGACAACGCGGTCGAGCTGCTCAAGAGCGGCGCCACCGACTACGTGAGCAAGGGCCGCCTCGCGCGGCTGCCGGTGGTGCTGGACCGCGCGCTCAAGGAGGCCGCCGACCGGCGCGCCAAGGGGCTGGCGGAGCGCCGGCTGAACGCCGCCAACGCGGCCATCATGGAAGCCGAGGCGCGCCGCCTCGCGCTGATGGAACTGGGCGACCGCATCCGCGACATGGACGAGCCGGGCGACATCGCCTATGCGGCGTCGGAAATGCTCGGGCAGCGCCTCGACGTGGACCGCGCCGGCTACGGCCTGGTGGACACGGCGGCCGAGACCATCGCCATCGCCCGCGACTGGACCGCGCCCGGCGTGGCCAGCCTGGCGGGCCTGCTGCACTTTCGCGACTACGGCTCCTACATCGAAGACCTGCGCCGCGGCGTGACCGTGGCCTTCGCCGACGCGCGCCTGGACCCGCGCACCCGCGACAACGCCGATGCGCTGGAAGCCATCACTGCACGCGCGGTGGTCAACATGCCGCTCACCGAACGCGGTGGGCTGGTCGGGCTGCTCTATCTCAACCATGGGCAGGTACGCCCGTGGTCGCGCGACGAACTGGACTTCGTGCGCGAAGTCGGCGACCGCGTGCGCTCGGCCATCGCGCGGCGCGAGGCGCAGATCGAGCTGATGGCCTTCGCCGAATCCCTGGAGCGTCAGGTCGAGGCACGCACCCACGAGCGCGACCGCACCTGGGCCCTGAGCCAGGACCTGCTGGGCGTCGCCAATGAGCAGGGCTACTTCGTGAGCGTGAACCCGGCGTGGGAGACCGTGCTGGGCTGGAGCGCCGACGAGATACGCGCCATGCCGTTCCGCTCGCTGGTGCATGCCGACGACATGATCCACACCGAGGCCGAGCTGGAGCGCCTGATGCGAGGCGAGCGCACCACCGGCTTCGAGAACCGCTACCGCACGAAGAGCGGCGGCTACCGCTGGCTCTCATGGACAGCCGTGCCCGACAACGGCCTGCTGTATGCCGCCGCGCGCGACATCACCGACCAGAAGGAGCGCGAGGCCGAGCTCGATGCCGCGCGCGAGCAATTGCGCCAGAGCCAGAAGCTGGAGGCCGTGGGACAGCTCACCGGCGGCCTGGCGCACGACTTCAACAACCTGCTGGCCGCCATCAGCGGCAGCCTGGAACTGATGCGCCGGCGCGGCCTGGACGGCAAGCCGGCCGACATGGAGCGCTACGTGGGCGTGGCGCAGGGCGCGGTCAAGCGCGCGGCGGCGCTCACGCACCGGCTGCTGGCCTTTTCGCGGCGCCAGACGCTGGAGCCCAAGCCGCTGAACGCCAACCGGCTGGTGACGGAGATGGAGGAGCTGCTGCGCCGCACCCTCGGCCCGCACATCGCGCTGGAGACGGTGGCGGCCGTGGGCCTGTGGAACGTGCATGCCGACCCAGGCCAGCTGGAGAACGCGCTGCTCAACCTGTGCATCAACGCACGAGACGCCATGCCCGAGGGCGGCACGCTGGTCATCGAGACCGCCAACCGCTGGATCGATTCGCGAACCGCGCGCGACCGCGAGCTGCCGATGGGGCAGTACGTGTCGCTCACCGTCAGCGACAACGGCGTGGGCATGCCGCCCGAAGTGGTGGCGCGCGCCTTCGATCCCTTCTTCACGACCAAGCCGATCGGCATGGGCACGGGCCTGGGCCTGTCGATGATCTACGGCTTCGCCAAGCAGTCGGGCGGGCAGGTGCGCATCTACTCGGAAGTCGGCAAGGGCACCTCGGTCAGCATCTACCTGCCACGGCACGACATGCAGGAAGAGGTGCCGGCCGCGCCGGCCGAGGCCGTGTTCGCGCCGCGCGCGGACCAGGGCGACACCGTGCTCGTGCTGGACGACGAACCCGCGCTGCGCATGATCATCGTCGAGGTGATGCAGGGGCTGGGCTACGCCACGCTGGAGGCCGGCGACGGCGCCGAGGCGCTGCGCATCCTGCAGTCGCCGCGCCAGCGCATCGACCTGCTGGTGAGCGACGTGGGCCTGCCCGGCGGCATGAACGGCCGGCAGGTGGCCGACGCCGCACGCATCGCGCGGCCCGGCCTCAAGGTGCTGTTCATCACGGGCTACGCGGAGAACGCCGTGCTGAGCCACGGGCACCTGGACCCCGGCATGCACGTGATGACCAAGCCCTTCGAGATGGACGTGCTGGCGCGCCGCGTCAAGCAGCTGATCGAAAGCCGCTAGGGCTGGGCGGACGCCGTGAGTGCCGCCTCGTCGCCCGGATCGAAGGGCGGCGGGCCGCGCGGTGCCGGACTTCCCCCGGCTACCGCAGCGCTTGTGTTGCGCTCAGCGCGCGGTCAGCGGCTCCAGCCCGGTCTTCGCGATGGTCGGCGCGGCGGCCGGCGAGTTGAGGTAGCGGATCAGCTGTTTCGCCGCCTCGGGCTGCTTCGAAGCGGTGGCGATGCCGGCCGAGAACACCGTCACGCGCTGCACCTCGGCGGGCAGCGGGCCGATGTAGTCGATGCCTTCTATCGGCAGCAGCTCGCTCACCTGCTGCAGCCCCAGCGCCGCGTCGCCGCGCGCCACCACCGAGCCGACGCGCTCGCTCAGGATGCGTTTGCTCTTGGGCTTCACCTGGGCCTCGATGCCCAGCTTCTTGAGCAGCTCGGTCTCGTAGTAGGTGCCGCTCGCGCTGGCCGAATAGGCGATCGACGGCGCGGCGATCAGGGTGCGCTTCAACGCATCGACAGTGCTGATGTCGGGCCTGGGCGCGCCCTTGCGCACCGCGAAGCCGATGGAGGAGCGCACCAGGTCGACCTGGCTGCCCGGCACCACCTTGCCCTGCGCGACCAGCGCGTCGAGCGCCGGACGCGCGAGGATCACCACGTCGGCCGGTTCGTTGCGCGCCAGGCGGCTGGGGATCGAGTCGTCGGCGTTGCCCATCGACGCGCCGTAGGCCGTCTTGACGCTGCGGCCGCTGCTGCGCTCGAAGGCCGGGCGCAGGTCGTTGTAGGCGGCGGTGAAGCCGCCGGAGGTCATGACGTGGATGTCCGCGCTGGCTGCAGGGGGCTGCGTGCCGCCGATGCCGCCGCAACCGGCGAGAGCCAAGGCCGCGAGCAGGGGAAGGGCGGCGCGGCGGGTGAAGGAAGAGAAAGAGGGCTTCGTCACGGTGTCTCCAGTAGGAAGCGGCGGCGAACGGTGCCGCCCGCAGCTGTCATCGTAGAAGCCCTGGCTGTCATTCCGCCCACGGCGGATTGGGGGTTATCACCGAGGCGGCGCCGGCTTGTCGTCGTCCTTCGCGTCGGCGGCCGGCAGCCGACCGCGCCTGGCCAGCCCTTCGCGCAGCAGGAACTCGACCTGCGCATTCGCGCTTCGAAGCTCTTGCGCCGCCAGGCGCTCGATCTCGGCCCACAGGGCGGGATCGATGCGCAGGGGATAGGATTTTTTTCCGGGACTGGCCATCAGGGAACGGGGGCGGGGCTGGGCGGGGTCAGGTGTAAAGCGTACCCGTGTTGACGACGGGCTGGGTCTCGCGGTCGGAGCACAGCACCACCAGCAGGTTCGACACCATCGACGCCTTGCGCTCGTCGTCGAGCACCACGAGGTTGCGCTCCGACAGGCCGCGCAATGCCGCCTCGACCATGCCGACCGCGCCGGCCACGATCTGCTGCCGCGCGCTCACGATGGCCACCGCCTGCTGGCGGCGCAGCATCACCTGCGCGATCTCGGGGGCGTAGGCCAGGTGGGTGAGCTTGGCGTCGAGCACTTCGACGCCGGCGCTCGCGAAGCGCTGGTTGAGCTCCGCCTTGAGCGCATCGGCCACCGTGTCGAGCCCGGCGCGCAGCGTGGTCTCGTCGCTGGACAGATCGTCGCCGCTGTCGTAGGCATAGAGGGTGGCCAGGTGGCGGATGGCGGCCTCCGCCTGGATGGCGACGAACTTGTTGTAGTCGTCTATTTCGAACACGGCCTGCGCGGTGTCGTGCACCCTCCACACCACCGCCGCGCCGATCTCCACCGGGTTGCCGCGCTTGTCGTTCACCTTCAGCGGCGGCGTGTTGAGGTTGCGCGCGCGCAGCGAGATCTTCTTGCCTGTCTGCAGCGGGTTGGTCCAGCGCAGGCCTTCGGTGCGGTCGGTGCCCTGGTACTCGCCGAAGAGCGTGAGGATGATGCCCTCGTTGGGCTGCAGCATGTAGAGACCGGGCACCAGCGCGAGGCCTGCCACGATCAGCAGCACGCTCGCTGGCGGCGGCATCAGGCGCTGCGCCATGGCGACCGCGCCGAGCACCATCAGCAGCACCGCCGCCGCGACGATGCCGTAGCCGTTGATGGAGCGGTAGGGGCGCTCCTTGCGGATGGAGCGCGGGGTTGCGGGGGGCGTCTCGTTCATGGGTTCCTCCGTTGAAAGTGATATCACTTTAATATCTTTTTTGAGCCCGCTCAAGATTTTTCTGACGGCGATCCGCCTTTACCCCTGGTTTACCGGCGCGCAATCCGCTAGACAGCCGCGGCTCCAGAAATGCACTCTGGCCCTTTCCGGGCCTGCATCAAAGGATTCCAGGATGACGATGAAACGACCCCTGCAGCGGTTCGCGCTGGCCGCGGTATTGATCGCGGTGAGCGGCCACGGCTTCGCTCAGTTCGGCGGCGGTGGCATGGGTGGCGGCCGGCGCGGCGCGCGCAGCGACAACGCGTCGAGCCAGCGCACGGGCGACGGCCTGTCCACGCCCGCCACCGCGGCGGCCAAGGTGCGCGACAAGCTCTACGACCTGCGGCTGCAGTTGATGGTCACCCCGGAACAGTCGCCGCTATGGGACCGTTTCTCGGATGCCGTGTGGGACCTGGCCGGTCGCGGCGGCTTGGCCAGCGCGGCGTCGGCGGACGACCAGACCGCGGTGCAGTTCGCGCAGCAGCGCGCAACGCTGGCAGCAGACCGGGCCCGCCGCGCACAGGCAGTGAGCGATGCGCTCTCCAGCCTCTACGACACGCTGTCGCCCGAGCAGCGCCACATCGCGGACCAGAACCTGCCCGCCGTCATTCCCTGACGGGGGTTCGCGGCTTCGCGGCTTCAGGTGCCGAGGTCGAAGCAGCAGCCCGCGTAGTAGGGCTTGTCGCCGCCGTCCACGAAGGGCACCTCGATCGGCTTGCCTTCGTTGCGCCATGCATCGCGCTTCTTGTAGCCCGAGCGCATGAGCTCCGCCATCAGCTCGTCGTAGTGTTCGATGCGATAGGGGCACACCGCCACGCCGATGCTGTTGAGCGTGTAGATCGTGCGCTCGGGATGCACCGCCGTCGTGTTCAGGATGATGCGCCTGGGCTTCACCGCCAGCGACGCAAGAATCGCGTCGATGCGCTGCGGCAGGTATTGCAGGCTGCCCGATGCATACAGCAGGTCGCAGCCGCTGGCGTCGCGCGGGTCGGTGGTGAAGTCGAGCTGCGCCGTGGCCTCGCGCTGCACCGCCAGCGCGCGCCCGCTCTCGACCACGCCGGGCACGTCGCACACGGTCCAGTGCAGGTTGTCGGGGTAGCTCAGCACGCGCCGGAACGCGTAGTACTTGATGCCGATGTGCCCGCCCAGGTCGAACACCCGCGTGAGGCCCGCATCGATCGAACGCCCGAGCCAGAAAAGCGCCGGGTAGTCGTAGAAATAGATCTGCGGGCTGTAGAGCTTGGCGGCCTCCGCGTTGTCGTAGCCCACCGCCTTGCTGGGCGGCGCGCCGGCCTCGGCCGCGGCGAAACTCTCGAACGAGCCCATGAAGAGGTTCTCGTCCTGGTTGTTGAGGAACTTGCGCTTGTAGGCGCTTTCGCGGGGCGGAAACTGCAGAAGGCTTGACAGCATTTGTTTGCTCCGGTGGCGCCTGATTCTGAGCGCGACAGGGGCCTCGAAGGGGCAAAGCCCTGCGCCGTTGGGGCGGTTACCCCGCGGGGGTTACCTACCGTTCGCGCCCCGGGTGTCCGGCATCACACCAGTTGCCCGCTCGCCAGCGCCGCGGCCGCAGCCCGCGTCTCCACCCCCAGCTTCTCGAAGATGTGCTCCAGGTGCTTGTTCACCGTGCGCGGGCTGGTGCCCAGGATTTCGCCGATGTCGCGGTTGGTCTTGCCCTTGGCGAGCCATGACAGCACCTCGGTCTCGCGCGGCGTAAGCGCCGCTTCCGCCAGCCGCGTGGCCGGGCCTTCGCGCTGCATCGCGAACAGCAGCATGGTCTCGCCGAGCGCCGCGGCGCCCAGGTTGCGCACCGACAGGCGCATGCCCGTGGCGGTGCCGACCGCAACGGCCGCGCCCGGCGCCAGCGCCGCCTCGAGCGATGCGGGCAGCAGGCCCGGTGCCACCGGGTCTTCCAGCGCATGCAGCCACAGCGCGGCCTGCGGCGAGCGCCACGCGATGCGCCCGCGCGTGTCGACGAACACCACGCCCATGCCGGCCACGTCGACCGCGTCGCGCGCCATGCGCGTGATGCGGGCGTTGCGCGCGTGCGTGTGCAGCCGCGCCAGAACTTCCTGCGCGCGGATCGGCTTCACCACGTAGTCGACACCGCCGCACTCGAAGCCCTCGACCACGTGCGAAGTCTCGGACAGCCCCGTCATGAACAGCACCGGAATGTGCGCGAGCGCCGGGTTGGCCTTGATGCGCCGGCAGGTCTCGAAGCCCGAGAGGCCGGGCATCAGGCCGTCGAGCAGGATCGCGTCGGGCACCACCAGCTCGAGCCGCTGCAGCGCGGCCTCGCCGTCGGCCGCCACCAGCACGGTGTAGCCGCTGGCCTCGAGCGTGTCGCACAGCATGCCCAGGCTGCTGGGCGCGTCGTCGACCACCAGCACCACGGGGCGTTCGGCCGAGGGCGATTCAAGGGGAGAGGGTGTCAGCATCTTCTGCCAGTGCGTTGCGGAGGTTGTCGAGTTCGAAGCGCGCGACCATGCCGCGCAGCCAGGTGCAGGTGGCCGCCGCGGAGGGCGATGCGGCGGCCAGCCGGTCGAGCGCGGTGTGCAGGCCGCGCACGTGGCCCATCTGCACCAGCCGCATGAGTTCGGCGCGGTCGTCTTCCGACAGGTCGAGCCGGGGCGGACGCAGGGGCGTTTCGTCGTCATCGGCGGCGGGTGGCTGCGCATCGCCGGGCGAAAGCCATTCGAGCCCGAGGTGGCGTTCCAGCGTCGCGATCAGCTCCGACTCGATCACCGGCTTGCCCACGAAAGCCTGGCAGCCCGCGGCGCGCAGCCGCTCGGCCTGGTTCTCGAACATGTTGGCCGAGACGATGATGATCGGGATGTCGCGAAAGCCCGAGGCGCGCACCGACGTGGCGGTCTGCCAGCCGTCCATGTCGTCCATCGTCAGGTCGAGCAGGATGGCCGAGGGCAGTTCCTCGCGCAGGCTGTCCAGGCACTCGGTGCCGCTCGCGGCCTCGCGCACCTCGAAGCCCAGCGGCACGAGCATGCCGGCGAGCATCTGGCGCTGCACCGGCTGGTCGTCGACCACCAGCAGCGTGCGGCGCGCGCCGAGGTAGCCCGACACCGGCTGGCGCGGCGCCCCCGCCCTGGCCTGCGGGCCGGGGTCGGCCACCTCGCGCAGGTACACGCGCACGCTGAAGGTGCTGCCTTGCGACGAGGTCGAGGCCAGCTTGAGTTCGCCGCCCATCAGGGAGGTCAGCAGCCCGGTGATGGTGAGGCCCAGCCCCGTGCCGGGCTCGCCCCTGCGCCGGCCGGCCGCGCCGCGCTCGAAGGGCAGGAAGATGCGCTGGTGGTCTTGCGGCGCCACGCCGATGCCGGTGTCGACCACGTCGAAGCGCAGCACCTCGCGGCGCGCATCCACGTGCAGCGTCACCGTGCCGCTGTCGGTGAAGCGCACCGCATTCGTCAGCAGGTTGATGAGGATCTGCCGCAGCCACTTGGCGTCGGCATGCACCCAGGGCGGCAGCCGGCCGGCGTGCGTGTAGACGAACGCCAGGCCCTTGTTCTCGGCCTGCGGCCGCACCATGTGCACCAGCTGGTCCAGGAAGGCCGGCAGCGCCAGCGGCGCGGGCTCCAGCTGCAGCCGGCCGGCCTCGATGCGCGCCAGGTCGAGCAGCCCGTCGATCAGGCCCAGCATGTGTTCGCCGCTGCGGTGGATGGTCTGCACCGCTTCGCGCGGCGGCGTGACTGCATCGCCCTTGAGCAGGATCTGCGAGTAGCCCAGGATGCTGTTGAGCGGCGTGCGCAGCTCGTGCGTCATGCCGGCCACATAGCGCGTCTTGGCTTGGTTGGCGGCCTCTGCGGCTTCCTTGGCCGTCTGCAGCGCGGCGTCGGTGCGGCGGTGCGCCTCGATCTCCAGCGCGAGCAGGTTGTTGTGGCGGTTCGATTCCTCCTGCGCCATCTGCCGGCTTTCGCTGCCCAGCACCACCCACCATGCCGCCACCGCGGCCACCACCGACAGCAGCGCGAACACCTTCAGCAGGGCCGTGGCCATGGTCGAGTCGCTGGTGCCGGCGATGGCCTCCTGCGCATAGACCACGCCCACCACCGTGGCCAGCAGCGCGATGAGCGACGTGGCCACCAGCAGGTAGTGCGCCACGCGGAAGTTGAGCCGCGCCGACAGGGCCGGCGGCAGCAGCGCCTGCAGCCATCCGCTCATCTGCTCGGCCGCGCGCGAGTCGGTCTTGCAGCGGTCGTGGCAGCGCGATTCGAGCGTGCAGCACAGCGAGCAAATGGGCGCGCTGTAGGCCGGGCAGTGCGCCATGTCTTCCGACTCGAAGCTGTTGTCGCACACCGAGCATTTCACGCTCTGGCCGGGCGCCCAGCGCTCGATGTCGTTGCGCGCGAGGTAGTAGCGCCCGCGCGTGCGCCACGCCAGCAGCGGCGAAACGGCCATGGCCGTGACCAGCGCGATGAAGGGCGAAAAAGCCTTGGCCCAATGCCCCAGCGCGCCCGAGTAGGCCAGCATCGCCAGCGCCGCCGCCACCAGCATCGCGACGAGACCCACCGGGTTGATGTCGTACAGGTGCGCGCGCTTGAACTCGATGGCCTTCGGGCTCCAGCCCAGCGGCTTGTTGATGACCAGGTCGGCCACCAGCGCGCCGACCCAGGCGATGGCGATGTTGCTGTAGAAACCCAGCACATGCTCCAGCGCCGCGAACACGCCCAGCGCCATCAGCAGTATCGCGATGACCACGTTGAACACCAGCCACACCACGCGCCCCGGGTGGCTGTGCGTGAGCCGGGCGAAGAAGTTCGACCACGCCAGCGAGCCCGCGTAGGCGTTGGTGAGGTTGATCTTCATCTGCGAGACCACCACGAAAAGCACCGTCACGCCCAGCACCCAGGCCGGATCGCGCAGCACGTACGAGAAGCCGGTGAGGTACATCTGCGTGGGCTCGATCGCGTGGATGCCCGGTATCTCGTGCTGCAGCGCCAGGAAGGCGAGGAAGGCGCCGCCCATCATCTTCAGCATGCCCGGCACGATCCAGCCCGGCCCGGCGACCAGCACCGCCGTCCACCAGCGCACGCGGTTGGCGGCGGTCTTCTCGGGCAGGAAGCGCAGGTAGTCGACCTGCTCGCCGATCTGCACGACGAGCGAGAAGGCCACCGTGGCGGCGGCGCCGAACATCAGCGGGTCGAAGCCGCTGCTGTCCGAGGTGCGGCCCACGAGGCCGGTGAAGTCGGCGTACAGCTCGGGCTTCTTCACCAGCACCGCCACGAAGGGGCAGACGAACAGCACGATCCAGATCGGCTGCGTCCACAGCTGCAGCCCCGATATGAGCGTGATGCCGCGCGCCACCAGCGGAATGATGACGATCGACGACACCATGTACAGCAGCCACAGCGGCCAGTCCAGGTACATCTGCAGCGCCAGCGCGAGGATGGCGGCCTCCAGCGCGAAGAAGATGAAGGTAAAGCTCGCGTAGATCAGCGAGGTGAGGGTGGAGCCCAGGTAGCCGAAGCCCGCGCCGCGCGTGAGCAGGTCCATGTCCACGCCGTGGCGCGCCGCGTAGTACGAGATCGGCAGGCCCGTGAGGAAGGTGATGAGCCCGACGACCAGGATGGCCCACAGCGCGTTCGAGAAGCCGTAGCTCAGGGCGATGGCCCCGCCGATGGCCTCCAGCGCCAGGAACGAGGTGGCGCCGAAGGCCGCGTTGGCCACGCGGAACTCCGACCACTTGCGGAAGCTGCGCGGCGTGTAGCGCAGGGCGTAGTCCTCCAGCGTCTCGTTCGCGACCCAGGCGTTGTAGTCGCGGCGGATGCGAAAGATCTTCTGTCCGGAGACGGATTGCATGGCGGGTTCTCGCGGCGGCGGTTGCATGGGGCGGGTACAGCAAGAAGCGCTCCCTGGGCCCTTTTTTCGCCGATCTCCGGCTCGCGAGTCTGCGGGCAGGGCCGGTTGTCGCCGCTACGTTGAATGACGTATTCGCGCATACGCCGCTGATTTCTAAAGTTCCAGCCATGGTGCTCGGGGCACCGTCCGATGCACTGCGATGGTGCGCGGCCTTCCTTTCCAACAACCTGCCTGGAGTTTCCTGATGTCGCGTGATTCCGATTCTTCCCTCGATGCCCTGGCATTGCGCCGCCGCCGTCTGCTGCAGGGCGCCGCGGCGCTGCCCGTGATGGGCCTGAGCGGCCTGAGCTTCGGCCAGGGGCAGTTCCCCACGGCCAAGGTCAACACCACCAAGCTCGCCGTGACCGACACCGAGGTGACGGTGGGCCAGCTGCATTCGTCCACCGGCACCATGGCCATCTCGGAAACCGGCTCGATCCAGGCCGAGCAACTGGCCATCGACCAGATCAACGCAATGGGCGGCGTGCTGGGCCGCAAGATCAAGGTCATCAAGGAAGACGGCGCCTCCGACTGGCCCACGTTCGCCGAGAAGTCGAAGAAGCTGCTGGTCAACGACCATTGCGCGGCCGTGTTCGGCTGCTGGACCAGCGCATCGCGCAAGGCCGTGCTGCCGGTGTTCGAAAAGGAGAACGGCCTGCTGTACTACCCGACCTTCTACGAAGGCCTGGAGCAGAGCAAGAACGTGATCTATACGGGCCAGGAAGCCACGCAGCAGATCATCTGGGGCCTGGACTGGGGCGCGAAGGAGAAGAAGGCCAAGACCTTCTTCCTGGTGGGCTCCGACTACATCTGGCCGCGCACCTCGATGAAGATCGCGCGCAAGCACATCGAGAACTTCCAGAAGGGTTCGGTCAAGGGCGAGGAGTACTACCCGCTGGGCCACACCAACTTCAACTCGCTGATCAACAAGATCAAGGTGGCCAAGCCCGACTGCATCTTTGCGGCCGTGGTGGGCGGCTCGAACGTGGCCTTCTACAAGCAGCTCAAGGCCGCCGGCATCACCGGCGACAAGCAGTTCCTGCTGACGCTGGCCGTGACGGAAGACGAGATGACCGGCGTGGGCGGCGAGAACTTCGCGGGCTTCTACTCGTCGATGAAGTACTTCCAGACGCTGGACAACCCGAACAACAAGAAGTTCGTGGAAGCCTTCAAGGCCAAGTACGGCAAGGACGCCGTCATCGGCGACGTGACGCAGGCGGGCTACCTCGGCCCGTGGCTTTGGAAGGCGGCGGTGGAGAAGGCCGGCAGCTTCGACGTGGACAAGGTCGTGGCCAGCTCGCCCGGCATCGAACTGAAGACGGCGCCCGAGGGCTACGTGAAGCTCGACGCCAACCACCACCTGTGGAGCAAGGCACGCATCGGGCAGGGGCAACCGGATGGGACCTTCAAGGTGGTGGCGGAGTCGGCTGAGCTGATCAAGCCCGATCCGTTCCCGAAGGGCTACCAGTAATCCTGTCTTTCTCCCTCCCCCTCTGGGGGAGGGCAGGGGTGGGGGCTCGGCGGCAGTTGATGAAGCCTTGCGCTTGCGATCGCCGGTAGGCCCCCATCCCAGCCTTCCCCCAGAGGGGGAAGGAGCCAACACCCCAACTTCGGAACAGCTTGCCATGACTCTGTCGGACATGATGAACATCGGCCTCATGCAGGGCTTCGCGGGGCTGAGCCTCTTCGCGGTGCTGCTGCTCATGGGGCTGGGCCTGGCGATCATCTTCGGCCAGATGGGCGTGATCAACATGGCGCATGGCGAGTTCATGACCATCGGCGCCTATTCGATCTACCTGGCCGCGCGCGTCACCGAAAGCCTGGCGCCCGAGTTCATGCCGTACTACTTCCCGATCGCCATCGCGCTGGCCTTCGTGTTCGCCTTCATCGCCGGCTGGATCGTGGAGTGGGTGCTGATACGCCATCTCTACAAGCGGCCGCTCGACACGCTGCTCGCCACCTGGGGCGTGAGCCTGGGGCTGCAGCAGATCTTTCGCACCTTCATCGGCCCCAAGGAAGTGAGCCCCACGCTGCCCGAGTGGCTCATGGGCTCCTGGACGCCGCATGAGGGCCTGGACATTCCGATCAACGGCCTCTTCGTGCTGGCGCTCACCGCGCTGGTGACGGGCGGTGTGCTGGTCGCGCTGCACAAGAGCCGCTGGGGCCTGCGGGTGCGCGCCACCGTGGCCAACCGCACGATGGCCAACGCCACCGGCATCGACACGAAGAAGACCGACCGCCTGACATTCGCCATCGGCTGCGGCATTGCCGGCGTGGCGGGCGCGGCTTTCACCACCATCGGCTCGACCGGGCCGACCTCGGGCTCGCTCTACATCGTGGACGCGTTCCTGGTCGTCACCTTCGGCGGTGCTGCGAGCCTCTTCGGCACCGTGGTCTCGGCCTTCGGCATTGCGCAGACCCAGTCGATCTCCGAGTTCTTCATGACCGGCTCGATGGCCAAGGTGCTGACGCTGTCGCTGATCGTGCTGATCCTGATGATGCGGCCGCAGGGACTTTTCGCCGTCAAGGTCCGCCGCTGATGAACCCGATTCCCTTGCAGGAGAACGTTCCGATGAATTTCATCAAGGCCTCGATCCAGCGCTACCAGCTCGGCAGCCTGCTGCTCCTGGTGCTGCTGCTCGCGGTGGTGCTGCCGCTGTCGCTCGACATCTTCCGCCTCAACCTCGTGGGCAAGTACCTCACCTACGCCTTCGTGGCCGTGGGCCTCGTCATGGTGTGGGGCTACGGCGGCGTGCTGAGCCTGGGGCAGGGCGTGTTCTTCGGCATCGGTGGCTATGCGATGGCGATGTTCCTCAAGCTCGAAGCCTCCGACCCCGTCGCCACCAAGATCCAGACCACGCCCGGCATCCCGGACTTCATGGACTGGAACCAGATCACCGAACTGCCCACGCTGTGGCTGCCGTTCAAGAGCCTGCCGCTGAGCCTCGCGCTGGTGGTGCTGGCGCCGATGGCGCTGGCCTGGCTCGTGAGCTTCGCGATGTTCAAGCGCCGGGTGGGTGGTGTGTACTTCGCGATCATCACGCAGGCGGTGGCGTTGATCTGCACCGTGCTCATCATCGGCCAGCAGGGCTACACCGGCGGCGTGAACGGCATGACCGACCTGAAGACACTGCTGGGCTGGGACACGCGCACCGACGGCGCCAAGTACGTGCTGTATTACGTGTGCGTCGGCCTGCTGGTGCTGAGCATCCTGCTGTGCCGCTGGATCCAGACCAGCAAGCTGGGCACGCTGCTGCTGGCCATGCGCGACAAGGAAGACCGCGTGCGCTTCTCCGGCTACGACGTGTCGAACTTCAAGGTCTTCATCTTCTGCCTCGCGGCCGGGCTCTCGGGCATCGGCGGCGCGATGTTCGCGCTGCAGGTGGGCTTCATGTCGCCGAGCTTCGTGGGCATCGTGCCCTCCATCGAGATGGTGATCTTCTGCGCCGTCGGCGGACGCATGAGCCTGGTGGGCGCGGTGTACGGCGCGCTGCTGGTGAACGCGGGCAAGACGCTGTTCTCCGAGAGCTTCCCCGACCTGTGGCTGTTCCTGATGGCGGGCCTGTTCATCGGCGTGACCATGGCCTTTCCGATGGGGCTGGCCGGGGTGTGGGAAGAAAAGATCCGCCCGTGGTGGAAGTCGCGCCGACAGGCGCTGCGCGATGCCGCCGTCAAGCCGCCGGCATCAACCGCACCCGTACCGCCCGCAGCACAACCACCCGAGCCCGCGCTGCCAGAAGGCGTCGGCAGCCAGCGCGCCTGAACCGGAGCCACACATTCATGAGCAACACAGACTTCGCGCTGGCGGTGGAAGACCTCACCGTGTCCTTCGACGGCTTCAAGGCCATCGACGACCTCACGCTGTACATCGACCGCAATGAACTGCGCGTCATCATCGGCCCCAACGGCGCCGGCAAGACCACGCTGCTCGACCTGATCTGCGGCAAGACGCGCGCCAGCGCCGGCAGCATCAAGTTCAAGAACACCGAGCTCACGAAGATGGCCGAGCACAAGCGTGTGCGGCTTGGCATAGGGCGCAAGTTCCAGACCCCGTCGATCTACGAGAACCTGAGCGTGTTCCAGAACCTGGAGGTGTCGTTCCCCAAGGGGCGCTCGGTGTTCGGCGCATTGGCTTTCAAGTGCGACGACGAGGTCAAGGCCAAGGTGCAGGCGGTTGCGGAAGAGATCGGCCTGGCGGACCGCCTCGATACCGAAGCCGGCTTGCTGAGCCACGGCCAGAAGCAGTGGCTGGAGATAGGGATGCTGCTGATGCAGGAGCCCGAACTGCTGATGCTCGACGAGCCCATTGCCGGCATGAGCGCGCGCGAACGCGAGCTCACGGCCGACCTGCTCAAGCGCATCTGCCAGAACCGCGCGGTGATCGTCATCGAGCACGACATGGCCTTCGTGAAGCAGATCGCGCACAAGGTCACCGTGATGCACCAGGGAAAGATCCTTGCCGAGGGGCCCATGGAGAAGGTGCAGGCGGATCCCAAGGTCATCGACGTTTATCTGGGGCACTAGATGACGCGCGGTTTTTCAGGGCGCGCTCGCGTCGATGGGGTACCTTGCTCCGCGAATGTCCCCCGGCCTGCGGCCTCCTCCTTTATTTCGCTGCGCAAGGCACCCCATCGACGCGAGCGTTGGACGGCGCAGTCGTTGATCAGTCGTGCACCAGCAGCGTGTCCCCTTGCACAGGGCGTCGGGTGCTCCCCGCAGCGAAATAAAGGAGGAGGGCGAAGCCCGGGGGACATTCGCGGAGGGGAGTACCCGATGGCCTGTGCAAGCCCCCCGAACACAACCCAAAGGATCCCAGCAATATGAGCAACCTCATGCTGAAGGTGCAAGACCTGCACGTAGCCTACGGCCAGAGCGAGGCCCTGCACGGCATCTCGTTCGAAGGCAAGGCCAACGAAACCATCGCCATCATGGGCCGCAACGGCATGGGCAAGACCACGCTGTTCAAGAGCTTGATGGGCGTGCTGCCATTGAAGAGCGGGCGCATCGAAGTGGCGGGGCAAGACGTGTCGCGCGACGAGAGCTTCCGCCGCGTGGCAAAAGGCATCGCCTACGTGCCGCAAGGCCGCATGATCTTTCCCACGCTCACAGTGGAAGAGAACATCCAGACCGGCCTGGAGAACTCGAAGACCCGCCGCATCCCCGAGGAAATCTACGCACTGTTCCCCGTGCTGTGGGACATGAAGAGCCGCAAGGGCGGCAACCTCTCCGGCGGCCAGCAGCAGCAGCTCGCCATAGCGCGCGCACTCGTCACCGACCCGAAGGTCCTGCTGCTCGACGAGCCCACCGAGGGTATCCAGCCTTCGATCATCAAGGACATCGCCAAGGCGCTCAACGAGATCCGTAAGCTGCGCGGCATCACCGTCGTCGTGTCCGAGCAGGTGCTCAGCTTCGCGATGGACGTGGCGGACCGGCTCTTCGTCATCGAGGGCGGGCGGCTCGTGCACGAGACCGCGCGCGACAAGACCGACGTGGATCACATCAAGGCCTACCTCTCCGTTTGATTTTCCGTTCAACCACAACCCAACCAGGAGCCACCGCAAATGACGGACACGCTGATCAAGGTCGATCTGACCAAGTCGCCCACCGAGAACGAGAACATCCACAACCGCTGGCACCCGGACATCCCGATGGCCTGCTGGGTCAACCCCGGTGACGACTTCATCCTCGAGACCTTCGACTGGACCGGCGGCTTCATCAAGAACAACGACAGCGCAGACGACGTGCGCGACATCGACCTGAGCACCGTGCACTACCTCTCGGGCCCGGTGGGCGTGAAGGGCGCCGAGCCCGGCGACCTGCTGGTGGTCGACCTGCTCGACATCGGCGCCAAGCAGGACAGCCTCTGGGGCTTCAACGGTTTCTTCTCGAAGAAGAACGGCGGCGGCTTCCTGACCGATCACTTTCCCGAGGCGCAGAAATCGATCTGGGACTTCAAGGGCATGTTCACCAGCTCGCGCCATGTGCCGGGCGTCAACTTCGCGGGGCTGATCCACCCCGGCCTCATCGGCTGCCTGCCCGACAAGCCCATGCTCGACATGTGGAACGAACGCGAGAAGGCGCTCATCGCCACCGACCCGGACCGCGTGCCCGGCCTGGCCAACCCGCCGTTCGCCGGCACGGCCCACATGGGCAAGATGACCGGCGAGGCACGCGCCAAGGCTGCGGCGGAGGGCGCGCGCACCGTGCCGCCGCGCGAGCACGGCGGCAACTGCGACATCAAGGACCTGTCTCGCGGCTCCAAGGTGTTCTTCCCGGTGTACGTGGACGGCGCGGGCCTGAGCGTGGGCGACCTGCACTTCAGCCAGGGCGACGGCGAAATCACCTTCTGCGGCGCCATCGAGATGGCCGGCTGGGTGCACATGAAGGTCACGCTCATCAAGGGCGGCATGGCCAAGTACGGCATCAAGAATCCGATCTTCAAGCCCAGCCCGATCACGCCGCAGTACAACGACTACCTGATCTTCGAAGGCATCTCGGTCGACGAGAGCGGCAAGCAGCACTACCTCGACGTGAACGTGGCCTACCGCCAGGCTTGCCTGAACGCCATCGAGTACCTGAAGAAGTTCGGCTATTCGGGCGCGCAGGCCTATTCGATCCTGGGCACGGCGCCGGTGCAGGGCCACATCAGCGGCGTGGTCGATGTGCCGAACTCGTGCGCCACGCTGTGGCTGCCCACGGGCATCTTCGACTTCGACATCAACCCGAACGCATCGGGCCCGGTGAAGTTCATCGACGGCAGCATCGACATGCCGCTGTCGCACGACCTGCGTTGAAGGACGGCCAGCCCATGCCCACCTACGACTACGCCTGCGGGCAATGCGGCGGCTTCGAGGCGCTGCGGCCCTCGGGGCTGCGAGACGAACCCGCCTGCTGCCCGGATTGCGGAACGGCTTCTCCGCGCGTGCTCTCGGCCGCGCCGCGGCTGGCGCTGATGGCGTCGGGCACGCGCCGTGCCATGGAGACCAACGAGCGGGCGCGACACGAGCCGGGCAGCTCGCGGGACTATGCGCGCTTCAAGCATCCGGCGGGCTGTGGCTGCTGCGGTTCGGGCAAGCGGGGCGCGACGGTGACCGCGCCCAACGGCGCCAAGTCCGCGCCGTCGCGCCGGCCGTGGATGATCAGCCACTGAGGCGGTTTCGCAGGGGCAACCCCTATTGACCGGGCGCTTTTCAAGGCCCGGATTGTTTCAATCCTGTGAACGCCGCGGTTCTTTTCGCGAGCGTTTTTTGGGGTCATTCAGGATCAAACTTCTCCTCACCAACCAACCGTCTGCCCTGAAGGAGATTGAAATGAATGCCTCGAAGATCCTCGCCGCCGCTGCCCTCTCGCTCCTGGCTGCCGCCGGAGCCCATGCAGAAACCTACGACGGCGTGCACGTCGTGAACTCGTCCGTTTCCCGCGCTGAAGTGGCACCGCAAGCCGTTGCCGCCGCACGTGCAGGCAACGAATACAGCGATGCCGCCAGCGCCGGCGCACAAGCCTTCACGTCGACCGCCAACCGCGCCACCGTGCAGGCCGAAGCCGTCGCCAAGGCGCACGACCCGCTGCAAAGCCTCGACCGCCGCGCGTTCTACCGCGACGAAGTGCCGCAAGCCTACAAGAAGCCCAGCGTGTCGTTCACGCGCCAGGCCGGCCTGTAAGCCGTTGCATGAGCAGGAATGAAGAAGGGCCTCACGGCCCTTTCTTCATTTCCGGAGTTCATTTTTCTTCAGCGTTTCAAAAATATACGCATTGAGTATATATTCGCGGCCCATGAACAACATGCCGCAGCAGGTGCTCCTCCGCGACGCGATGCGTCAACTCAACATGACGCGCGACGCTTTTGCCGAACGCATCGGCAGCCGGAGGAGGGCTCTTGACGCCTGGCTCCTGCCAGACGAATCCAACGAATTCAGGGCCATGCCCGAGGTCGCGCGGCGCTTCGTGAGCGAAATCTTGGCTTCGGACGGTCGGCGCGAAGAATATACGCAGAGCGCACATGAAGGCGCCTTGCGCAAGGCCATGGCCACTGGCGGGGCGCATCACCTGCTTTCAGTCAACCAGCTCAACCGCGACGCCATCGACGAACTGTTCCAGCTCGCGGACGTCATGCAGCCCATTGCGCGCAGGCGCAAGGTCAGCCGCGTGCTCGAGGGCGCCGTGCTGGCCAACCTGTTCTTCGAGGCCAGCACACGCACCCGCGTGAGCTTCGGCGCGGCTTTCTGCCGGCTCGGCGGCGCGGTGTGCGACACCACTGGCTTCACCTTCTCGTCGATGGCCAAGGGCGAGTCGATCTACGACACCAGCCGCGTGATCGGCGGCTATGTCGACGCGATGGTGGTGCGGCACCCCGAGCAGGGCTCGGTCGCCGAATTCGCGCGCGCCACCAACGTGCCGGTCATCAACGGCGGCGACGGCCCGGGCGAGCACCCGAGCCAAGCGCTGCTCGACCTGTACACCATCCAGCGCGAGTTCTCGCGCCTGGGCAAGCTGGTGGACGGCGCGCACGTCGCGATGGTCGGCGACCTGAAATACGGCCGCACCGTGCATTCGCTCATCAAGCTGCTCGCGCTGTACAAGGGCCTGAAGTTCACGCTGATCTCGCCGCCTTCGCTGGCGATGCCGGCCGCCATCTTGGAAGCCGTGAGCCGCAACGGCCACGTGGTGGAAACCGCCGCCACGCCGGCTCGGGCACTGGCCGGCGCCGACATCATCTACGCCACGCGCATCCAGAAAGAGCGCTTCGCGAACGACGAGGTGCTGGAAGGCTTCGACAACGCATTCGAGATCAATCGCGCGCTGATCGAGTCGGCCTGCAAGCAGGACGTGGTGGTGATGCACCCGCTGCCGCGCGACGGCCGGCCCGGCTCGCACGACCTGAGCACCGACCTGAACAACGACCCGCGCCTGGCCATCTTCCGCCAGACCGACAACGGCATTCCGGTGCGCATGGCGATCTTCGCCACGCTGCTGGGCGTGGACAAGCTGGTGAGCCGCTCCATGCGCGACGCCGCATGGACGCCGCCGTCGCACATCGGGCCTGACGACAGCGTGTTCCACGGGCTCGACTGAGCCGGCGCCGCGCAGCCGCTCAGGCGTGCGCGAGGATGTTGACGAGCTTGCCGAAGGGATCGCGCACGTAGAAGCGGCGCACGCCCCAGGGCTCGTCGACCGGACCGTATTCGATGGCGAAGCCCGCGGCCTTCATGCGCTCGAAGGCCTCGTTCACGTCGTCCACCTCGATGGAGAGATCGGGCACCGGCGTGCCCGAGCCGCCCTCCGACGCAAAGCTCAGCTGCACAGCCGTTTCCGCTTGCAAGCCGTAGGTCTGTATCCAGCCGTGATCCATGAGCAGGTCGAGGCCGAGCACGTCCTTGTAGAAAACGGCGGCGCGCGCGGGAGCGGGCGTGGCGATGTTGGCGACGATGCGCTTGACTTTCATGGGGTGGGCTTCCTGATGGTGGCCTTTGATTCGCGAATATACGGTCCTCACACGCTGCTAACCGAACTCTCACGGCCCTCTAAGCCGACTCTCACCGCAGCATAAGCAGCCCCTCAGAGGCCAATAAGTGCGCCGTCCTAGAGTGAAAGCGTCGCTACTACTCAAGGAGACAGACATGAAAGTCCGTACCGTTACCCTGTGCATTGCCGCAGTGCCCGCGCTGGTGCTGGCCTCGTTCGCGCATGCGAGCGGGCGCGCCGATCCCGACTACCCGCAGATGTCGCATTCGACGCAGTCGCGCGATGCGGTGTCCGCGGATGCGGTGCGCGCCAACAACGGCATGCACGCCACCGAAGTGCTGGAGTCGCAGCCCGCGCCGGCCGTGAGCGGCCTCGACCGCGCACAGGTGCAGGCCGACGCGATCCGTGCCAACACCGGCATCCATCCGACGGAGGTCATGGAATCGCAGGTGGCGCCGCCGGTGGCTTCCGCGAACCTGCCAAGCACATCGAGCGCGTCCGGCGAATGAAGCTGCGCGCGGCCGCGTTCAGTCGCGCGTGAGAACGAAGCGCTTGCGGATGCCGCCGGCAGCCGAAGGCGCCACCCACAGGTCGAACTCGCCGGGCTCGACCGTGGGCTTCATGTCCCGGCCGATGAACTGCAGGTCGTCCTTGGTGAGCGTGAATTCGACTTGCGCCGACGCACCGGGCGCGATGCTCAGCTTGCGGAAGTCCTTCAGCTCGCGCACAGGCCGCGTCACGCTGGCCGCGCGCTCGGCCACGTAGAGCTGCACCACTTCCTCCGCATCGCGTTGCCCGGTGTTGGTGATGGTGGCGCGCACGCGCAGCGTGTCCGACATGGTGATGCGCTCCTGGCTCAGCTCCACGTCGTCGTAGCGCACCGGCGCATAGCCGATGCCGAAGCCGAAGGGGTAGAGCGCTTCGTGGGTCGCGTCGAGATAGCGGCTCTTGAAGGACATGCCCGGCGCGCTCTCGGGTGAGGGCCGGCCGGTGCGCTTGTGGGCGTAGTAGTAGGGCACTTGGCCCGCCGTCTGCGGAAAGCTCACAGGCAGCCGGCCCGAGGGATTGAAGTCGCCGAACAACACGTCGGCGATGGCGCCGCCCGTCTGCACGCCCAGGAACCAGGTGACGAGGATGGCGCGTGCGTTGCGCACCGCGCCCTTCAGCGCCATTGCGCGGCCGTTGCTCAGCAGCACGACCACCGGCTTGCCGGTGGCCGCCACGGCTTCGGCCAGGTCCTGCTGCGCCTGCGGCAGGCCGATGTCGCTGCGCGAACGCGCCTCGCCCGACATCTTCTCGCTCTCGCCGATGGCCAGCACCACCACGTCGGCGTTGCGCGCGGCGGCCACCGCGGCGTCGATGCCGCCCGGCAGTGCCGTGCCGATGCCCGAGCCGCGCACCACGGTGACCGACGAGTTGGCGCCCAGCGCCGCGCGCAGCCCCTGGTCGATGCCCACGGGTGCCGACTGCCCGGGGAACAGGCTCCAGGCGCCCATCAGGTCGACGGTGCCTTCGGCGAAGGGGCCGATCAGCGCGATCTTCGTGCCGGCCTTGGGCAGCGGCAGCAGCATGCGGTCGTTCTTCAGCATGACGATGGAGCGGCGCGCCGACTCGCGGGCCAGCGCAAGGAACTCGGGGTTTTCCGCGCGCTGCGACGCGGGCGGGCCGTCCAGGCCGCGCATCGGGTCGTCGAACAGGCCGAGCTTCTGCTTGACGTGCAGCACGCGCCGCACTGCCTCGTCGAGCCGCGCCATCGGCACCTCGCCAGAGGCCACGAGATCGGGCAGGTAGCGCATGTAGAGGCCGCTCTGCATGCTGACGTCGGTGCCGGCCAGGAAGGCCTGCTTGGCGGCCTCGCGCGGGTTCGCGGCGTAGCCGTGCTCGACCAGTTCCTCGTCGGCGGTGTAGTCGGAGACCACGAAGCCCTTGAACTTCCATTCGTCGCGCAGCACGCCGGTCAGCAGGTCGCGGTTGGCGGTGGAGGGGATGCCGCCGATCTCGTTGAAGGCGCTCATGACCGACAGCGCGCCCGCGTCGATGGCCGCACGGAACGGCGGCAGGTAGACCTCGCGCAAGGTGCGCTCCGAAATGTCGCTCACGTTGTAGTCGAGCCCGCCCTCGGCCGCGCCGTAGGCCGCGAAGTGCTTGGGCGTGGCCAGCATCGCGTCGGGGCGCGAAAGATCGCTCCCCTGGAAGCCGCGCACGCGGGCGGCGGCGAAGCGCTTCGACAGCAGCACGTCTTCGCCGGCGCCCTCCAGGCCGCGGCCCCAGCGTGCGTCGCGTGCGATGTCGACCATCGGCGCGAAGGTCCAGCGGAAACCATCGGCCGTGGCCTCGACCGCCGCGGCGCGCGCCGTGCGCTCGGCCAGCGCGGGCTCCCAGCTCGAGGCCTCGGCCAGGGGCATCGGGAACATGGTTCTGAAGCCGTGGATCACGTCCGCGCCGAAGATCAGCGGAATGCCCAGCCGCGACTCCTTCACCGCGATCTGCTGCAGCCGCCGCTTGCCTTCGAGGCCCGCGTTGTTGAACAGGCCGGTGAGGCGGCCGGCGCGCACGTCGGCCGTTTCCTGCTGCGCGTTTCGCCAGCCGGCCTGGGGGTTGTTGGGCGTGTCGATCTCGGCCGGGCCGTAGAGGCTGAGCTGCCCGGCTTTTTCCTGCGGCGTCATGCGGGCGATGAGCGCCTCGATGCGGGCATCGGCGTCCGCCGCGTCGGGGGCGGCCGATGCGGCGGGCAGGAAGAGCGCGAGGCAGAGCAGGAGGGCGCAGGCGGGGGCGAAAGAGGGCGCCGAAGGGCGCGGGAATCGGACGTGCATGGGCCTCTATTCTGCAGATGGCGGCCGTCGCCCCGGCAGAAATGGATGCGCGCTGTCCCGAGCCGCGTGGCAAGGCAAAAAAATGGCCGCCAACACCCGTCGCGCAGGCGGTGGCAGCCGTGGAAACCGGTCGCCGGCGTGGCTTATTGCTTGTAGCTGTCGTCGATGCGGTCCAGCTTGCGAATGAGCGAAGGCCAGACGAACGAGCCGCCGAGGCCGCCGGTCTGCACCTTCATGGCCTGGCCCACGCCTTCGACGATCTTCGGGTTCACGTGCGTGAGTTCGCTGCCGCCCGATTGCGCCGCGATCTGGATCTGGCAGGTGTTCTCGAAGGTGTACATCGACAGAAAGGCGTCGGCAATGGTCTTGCCGCAGGTCAGCAGGCCGTGGTTGCGCAGCATGAGGAAGTTGGCGTTGCCCATGTCTGCCTGCAGGCGCGGCTTCTCGTCGTCGCGGAAGGCCACGCCTTCGTAGTCGTGATAGGCCAGCGATGCCAGCACGAAGGTCGACTGCTGGCTGATGGGCAGCACGCCGTTCTTCTGCGCGCTCACGGCAATGCCGGCCTTGGTGTGGGTGTGCAGCACGCACTGGATGTCTTCGCGCGCGGCGTGCACCGCGCTGTGGATCACGAAGCCCGCCGGGTTCACAGGGTAGGGCGAGTCGATGATCTTGTTGCACTGCTGGTCGACCTTGACCAGGCTCGACGCGGTGATCTCGTCGAACATCAGGCCGTAGGGGTTGATCAGGAAGTGATGCTCCGGGCCCGGGATGCGCGCGCTGATGTGCGTGAACACCAGGTCGCTCCAGCCGTAGAGCGCCACCAGGCGGTAGCAGGCGGCGAGGTCGACGCGAAGCTGCCACTCCTCGGCGGAGACGAGCTTCTGGATTTCGGGTTGGGAGAAGGCGTTCATGGTTTCCTCTTGTCGATGTCAGGCGGCCGCGGGTTCGGTCAGCGCGGCCTTGTAGATGCTCTGCCTGGGCTGCGCCATCACGCGGCGCAGCATGGGCTCGAATTCGCCGATGGGCAGCGTCTCGGCCTTGGGGTCGAAGGCGGGGTTGTCGTAGAGCGCGCAGAACTCGGCCGTGCGCTCGTAGTGCGGATGGTCCTTGAAGTTGTCGCGCATGTTGCGGTCCAGCCCGATGTGGTGGAAGAAGTAGTGGCCCTGGAAGATGCCGTGGTTCTGCACCATCCAGTGGTTGGCCTCGCTCACGAAGGGCTTCAGGATGGCGGCGGCGATGTCGGGGTGGTTGAAGCTGCCCAACGTGTCGCCGATGTCGTGCAGCAGCGCGCACACCACGTATTCCTCGTCGCGGCCGTCGCGCAGGGCCCGCGTGGCGGTCTGCAGCGAATGGGTGTAGCGGTCGACCGGGAAGCCGCCGTAGTCGCCCTCGAGGATCTGCAGATGCTTGATCACGCGCGCGGGCAGGCCGCCCGTGAACTGCATGAATTCGCCGCCGATCAGTTGCCAGTCTTCGCGCGTGCTCTCCTGCATGCTCTTGAAACTTGCGCGTGCGTTCATCGTGGGAGTCTCCGTACTTGGGGTAGCGGCCACTGTATGCCCGTGCTTGACGCTGAACTGTCAAGAATTTGACAATGCGGTGTTCTGGTAAACCCCCGCCTCGCGCGGCTCCCCGCCCATGGCCGCTGCTCCCAAAACCCGGCTTTCGCCCCCGCACCGCGCGGCGCTGGAAGGCAATCCGTGGTTCACCAGCATTCCGCGCGCGCAGCGCGAAGCGCTGGTGGGCGCGGCCGAACTGCTGCATGTGCGGCGCGGCGCCATGGTGTTCCGCCAGGGCGACACCATCAACGCGGCGGGCGGCGGCTTCTACGGGCTGGTGGCCGGCAGCATCAAGATTTCATCGCTGCGCCAGGACGGGCGCGAGGCCATCCTGGCTGTGCTGGAGCCCGGCAACTGGTTCGGCGAGATCACGCTGATCGACGGCTCGCCGCGCACGCACGACGCCACCGCGCTCGAAGCGCTCGACCTGCTGGTGGTGCCGCCCGAGGCCTTCGTGCAGCTGATGCGAGACGGCGTGTTCGCCAACGCCATCGCGGCGATGCTGGCCGCGCGCGTGCGCATGCTCTACGGGCTGGCCGAAGACGCCACGCTGCGCAGCCTGCGCGCCCGCGTGGCGCACCGGCTGCTGGTGCTGGCGCGCGGCGACGCCACGCAGTCGCCGCACACGCGCAGCAACGTGGCGCTGCCGCAGGAGGCGTTGGCGATGATGCTCGGCGTGACGCGCCAGACGCTGTCGAAGGAGCTCAATGCGCTGGCGGCAGAGGGCGTGGTTGCGCTGGGCTACGGGCGCATCGAGCTGCTGTCGCTCGATGCGCTGCAGGCGCTGGTGCGCACCGGCTGAGGTGACGTTCGATGCGTGCTCGCGGTTCAGCGCAGCACGCGGCCGTCCGATGAAATGCTGATGAGGTCGATGCTGCGCACGTTGTCGCGCAGGCCCGGGCGCAGGTTGATGCGGAAGCCGCCGACGTCGTAGTCGGTCATGCCGGTCATCACGCGCTGCAGGCTCGCGCTGCTGAAGCCCTTGCCCGCGCGGCGCACCGCTTCGCCGGCGGCCTTGGCGGCGATGAAGCCTTCGAGTCCTTCGTAAGACGCGGTCTGGTCGGAGTTGTCGACCGCCGCCAGGTACTCCTTGACGATCGGGATGGCCGAGGGCCGGGGCGATGGCACCACCTGCGAGATGACGATGCCGCCGATGTCCTTGCCCAGCGTGGCGTAGAGCGGGTCGATGCCGACGATCGAGAAGGCCATGAAGTTGCCCGTGTAGCCGCTCTTGCGCAGCTTGCGGATGGCGTTGGCCGTGGTGCCCGAAAGCGACACCAGCACGATGGCCTGGGGCGACTGCTGCTGCACGGCCTTCAGCGCGGCGTCGAGCTTGCCGCCGTCGGCCGGCACCAGCGCGGTCGCCACCAGCGGCGGCAGCTTGAGTTCGCTCGCGGCCTGCTGCACGGCCGCCAGGCCGGCGCGGCCCATGGCGTCGTCGTCGCCGACCAGCGCGACACGGGTCTGCCCCACGGTGGCGCACTGGCGCACGATCTTCAGGGCCTCGTCGATCATGCCGGGGCGTACGTGGAACACGTTGGGGTGGTCGGCGCCGCGCAGCGCGTCGGAGGCCGCGAAGGGCGCGAACAGCAGGCTGCCCTGTTGCGTGGCCACATTGGCGCCGGCTTCGCTGCTGGCGGTGCCGACGAAGCCGAACAGCATGTCGGCCTTGTGGGTGGCCAGCAGGGTGCGCGCGTTCGCGGTGGCGCGCGCGGCGTCATAGCCGTCGTCGAGCTGCAGCAGCTTCAGCTGCAGGCCGCTGGCGGCGTTGCGTTCATTGAAATCGCTCACCGCCAGCCGGCTGCCGGCGGCGAATGCGGTGCCGATCTCATAGGCGGTGCCGGTAAGCGGCACCGATTGGCCCAGCAGCACCACCCGTGGCGCGCCGGCAGCCGATGCTGACGAGCGTGTGGCTTGCGCCAGTGCGGGTCCTGCTGCGCTGCCCAGGCCCAGGCCGTTGCCCAGGAGCAGTGCACCGTATGCTTTTCCCAGCCAATCCCTGCGTGACGTGTTCATGAGACACCTTTATTTACGGTAGTAAAAAAGTGTAGCAATTTCAGGACCATGGCGGAAGGCAAGGAACCGGCGACAGAATTCGTGGATGAAAAGAGCTGTCAGATGGATCGGTTTGTGCGGGTCGTTCGTGTTGGCGGGATGCATGGCGACAGCGCCGGAGGCGGTGCGGCCCGGGCCGCCCACGGTGGCGGAAGCGCCTGCTGCGGAAATCATGATTGCCGCGCCGCCCGAACCGCCGGTTTCGACTGCGCCGCCTGCGCCGCTCCGCCCGCCCGAAGCCGTGGCCAGCGATGGCGCGGTGACCCAGGCGGTGGCACTGAAGAAGCGTCCGCCTGCCTATCCGGCTGAACTGGCTCGGCAGGAAATCCCGGGCCGGGTGGTGCTGGTCTTCGTGGTCGGCCAGTCGGGGCGCCCCGAGAATGTGCGCATCGAGTACGCCTCGCACCCGCTGTTCGCCAAGGCGGTGCTCGCCGTGGTGCCTGAATGGCGTTTCGAGCCGGCGCGCGACGCTGGCGGGCACGCGGTGCGCACGCAGATGCGCGTGCCGCTCACGTTCCTGCTCGACTAGGCAGCGAGCCGGGACCGGCGTTTCAGGCCTTGCGCTCGAACACCAGGTCCCACACGCCGTGGCCCAGCTTGATGCCCCGGTTCTCGAACTTGGTGAGCGGGCGGTAGTCGGGCTTGGGCGCGTAGCCCTCGGCCGTGTTGCGCAGCAGAGGCTCGCCCGACAGCACCTCGAGCATCTGCTCGGCATAGGGCTGCCAGTCAGTGGCGCAGTGGATGTAGCCGCCGGAGCGCAGGTGCTGCGCGAGCTTGGTCACGAATTCGGGCTGGATCAGGCGGCGCTTGTTGTGGCGCTTCTTGTGCCATGGGTCCGGAAAGAACACATGCACGCCGGCCAGCGTGCCGGGCTGCAGCATGTGGTCGAGCACGTCGACCGCGTCGTGCGCGCAGATGCGGATGTTCGACAGCGACTGCTCGCCGATGCGCTTGAGCAGCGCGCCCACGCCGGGCTCGTGCACTTCGCAGCAGAAGAAGTTGGTCTCGGGCAGCACCGTCGCGATGTGCGCGGTGGCCTCGCCCATGCCGAAGCCGATCTCCAGCACCGTGGGGCCGGCGCGGCCGCCGAAGGCCGCCGTCAGGTCGAGCGGCTCGGGCTTGTAGGGCACCAGGTACAGCGGGCCCAGTTCGGAGAAGGCGCGCGCCTGGCCTTCGGTGGTGCGGCCGCCGCGCTTCACGAAGCTCTTGAGGCGTCGATGCAGCGGATGCGGCTTGTCCGCGTCGTCGGGGGCAGGCGCTTCTTCGCTGCGCGGGAGGTCGTTGGGCACGGTGTCGGGAAGGTTCATTACGGCCGCGAATTGTAGAGATCGCGCCATTCGGGCACCCAGGCGGCCAGCGCGCCCGCGCAATCGGTGGCCGTGGCGGGCCGCAGGCCGAGCACGCGCGCGGCGGTGTCGAGCGCGGCCAGCGCGGCTGCCGGCGTGCCGGTGTCGAGGGCGGTGGCGCCGTTCTGCTTGGAAAGCTTGTCGCCGTCGGCTGCGCGCACCAGCGGCGTGTGCAGGTAGGTCGGCGTGGGAAAGCCGAGCGCGCGCTGCAGCAGGATCTGCCGGGCCGTGTTGTCGGTGAGGTCCTCGCCGCGGACCACGTCGGTCACGCCCTGGTCGGCGTCGTCGACCACCACGGCGAGCTGATAGGCCCAGGGGCCGTCTGCGCGCCGCAGCACGAAGTCGCCGACCTCGCGGCTGACGTCCTGGCACTGGCGGCCGAGGCGGCGGTCGGTGAAGCAGATTTCGCCACCCGCGAATTTCTCTGTGGCAAAGCGCCAGGCGCGTGCCGGCTTGCCGTGCAGGCCGTCGCGGCAGGTGCCGGGGTACACCCGCTCGCCGTGCCGCTCATGCCGCTGGCCGAGCCGCGCGAGCGCCTCGTCGATGTCCTTGCGCGAGCAGCCGCAGGGGTAGGCCAGCCCAAGTTCCTGCAGCCGGGCCAGCGCGGCCTCGTAGTGCGCGGTGCGCTGCGTCTGCCATGCCGGGGGCTCGTCGGGCAGCAAGGCGCAGTCGGCGAGCTGCCGGAGGATGCGCTCGCCCATGCCGGGCAGGCAGCGCTCGGTGTCGGCGTCTTCGATGCGCACCAGCCAGCGTGCCTGCGGCCCGCGCGCACGCACGTCGAGCCAGCTTGCAAGCGCGGCCACCAGCGAGCCCGCGTGCAGCGGGCCGGTGGGCGAGGGGGCGAAGCGGCCGGTCTCCCTCATCTCCCGTTCAGATGACGGCGAGTGCGAGCGACAGGCCCGAGACGAAGGCGTCTTCCACCCGGTGCCCGATGCACCAGTCGCCGGCCACGCCGATGCGGGCCTTGGCATCCCAGAGGTGCGTGGTGCCCACCGGCACTTGCGTCTGGGCTTCGTTCCAGCGCAGCGCCTGGGCGTGCGCGGGCGTGGCATGGATGCCGGTGATCTCGGCGAAGGCGCGCAGCAGCTTGGCTTCGACGCGCGCGGGCGTGTCGCGCAGGTGTTCCTGCGACCAGGTGGCGCTGGCCTGCAGCGTCCAGCGCTCGACCGGCTCGCGGCCGGGCTTGGACGATTCGCGCGCCAGCCAGGCCACGCGGTGGTGGGTGCTTCGCGCCGCGTTCCATTGCGGGCCGAGATGCGACATGTTGGGCTGGTTGGCCTGGGGGTAGGCAATCATCAGCGTCCAGCACGGCGCGATGCGCACCGGCTCGACCTTGGCGGCGAGCCGGGCGGAGAGCCTGTCGCCATCCAGCAGCGCGCGCGCGGGAGAAGGCGGCACGGCGAGCAGCACGGCGTCGAAACCGGAATAGACGTGAAGGGAGTCGTCGGCGCCCGCGGTGCGCAGCTGCCAGCGCTTGGGGTCGAGCGCATCGGGCTCGATCTGCGTGACCTGCGTGCCGGTGACGAGGCTGTCGCCCAGCGGCTTGGCCCAGTGGGCCACCAGCGCGTCCATGCCGGGCTGCGCCACCCAGTGCGATTCGAGCGAGGGCAGGGCGGCCTCGGCCACGCGGCCGTGGGCGTCGAGCACGCGCACGAGGTTGGCGCTCCAGCGCTTGCAGACGCCGGGCGTGTTCTCGAGGGCCAGCGCGAAGCGCGGGTCGCGCACGGTGAAGTACTGGGCGCCGCTGTCGAAGCGGCCGAAAGCGGTGTCGACGCTGGCCATGCGGCCACCGGCCGTGGCCTCGCGCTCGAACACCGTGACCTTGTGGCCGGCCTGCACCAGGGTTCGGGCACAAGCCACGCCGGCAATGCCGGCGCCGACGACGGCGTAGTGCCGTGACGGGGGCGTGGAACGCGGGGTGGCAGGAGTTCGGTGGCGGTCGGCGGGTTTTGCAGTTGCGCGAGAGGTCATGACGGACTCTTTTCTTCTGGATGGGAGACGGTTGGATGTGTCTGCACTCTACATCGGTCCGCAGGGGGCTTTGCCTGAGGGCACACCCTTAGCGCGGCGGCGCGATTCCGGGTCATGCTCATCGACCGCGGTGCCGTTCGAGCAATGCGCGCCGGGTGCCTTCATGCTCGAACTGCGCGAGCCACCATTCGAGCGCTCGGCCCGGCTTGCCGGCGCTGCGCACGCGCCATGCGCAGTGCAGGGCGCCCAGCGGCGGCATGCGCTCGGTCTTCAGTTCGACCAGGTGCCCCGCCTCGATGTACGGCCGCGCCATCGGCTCGGGAAGAAAGCCGCCGCCCAGCCCATGCAGTTGCGCCGCGATCTTGGCCTGCATGCTCGGCACCGTCAGCACGTCCTGCCCGCCCATCAGGTTGACCGTCATCGGCGTGCCGTGGCGCGTGGAGTCGGCGGCGGCCACCGCGCGGTGCTCGCGCATCACGGCGTCGCTCAGAGGCTGGGGCAGGCGTGCGAGCGGATGGTGCGGCGCCACGGCATAGACGAAGCGCAGCTCGCCGATCAACCGGCTGCGGATGCCGGTGGCGGTGAAGGCCAGGCTGGCCGCGTCGAGCACCGCGCCGATCGCCAGGTCGGCCTCGCCGCTGGTCAGTGCCTCGATGGTGCCCATCAGCGTCTCGTCGCGCAGCTTGAGCCGCGTGGGCGGATCGAGCGCGAAGAAGGCGGTGGCCAGGTCGAGCAGTGGGTCGCGCGCGATCACGCTGTCGACCGCGATGGTCAGCATCGGCTCCCAGCCGGTGGCCACCCGCTTCACCCGGTTGGCCACCGCGTCGATTTCATGGAGGAGCCGGTCGGCCTCGCGCAGCAGTTCGGCGCCGGCCTCGGTCAGCCGCGCCTGGCGCGCGCTGCGGTCGAACAGGAGCACGTCGAGCGCGTCCTCGATCTGCCGCACGCGGTAGCTCAGGGCGCTGGGCACCAGGTCCAGCGTGCGCGCGGCGGCGGCAAAGCTGCCCGTGGCGACCACGGTCTGGAGCATGGCCAGGGCGTCGGGGGTCAGTACATCTCGGGGGCTGGGCATCGTGGATCCATTGATCAAATTATTTGAATGGTGCCATCAAAACGCGGCGTCTTTCCGAACGGGGTGCGGACCTAAAGTCCTTTACATCCGCTGCGCATCCGGCGCGGCATACGAAGAAGGCCCGTTCATCCCCACGGGGCAGGGCCAAAAGGAGTTCGACGATGTTGCAAGTCCGTAAATCACAGGAACGCGGTTATGCCGACCATGGCTGGCTGCGCTCGTTCCACAGCTTTTCCTTCGCCAACTACTACGACCCGGCCCACATGGGCTTCGGCAACCTGCGCGTGATCAACGAAGACCGCGTGGCGGCGGGCGCCGGCTTCGGCACCCACGGCCACAAAGACATGGAGATCATCAGCTACGTGCTGTCGGGCGAGCTGGCGCACAAGGACAGCATGGGCAACGTGGAGAGCATTCCGCCCGGCGACGTGCAGCGCATGAGCGCGGGCCGCGGCGTGATGCACAGCGAGTTCAACCACAAGGCCGACGAGACCACGCACTTCCTGCAGATCTGGATCCAGCCGAACGTGCGCGGCATCGAGCCCGGCTACGAGCAGAAGCAGTTCAGCGACGCCGAGAAGCGCGGCAAGCTGCGCCTGGTGGCTTCGCCCGACGGCAGCGACGGCTCGGTGAAGGTGCATGCCGACGCACGCCTTTACGCCGGCCTGCTCGACGGTGAGGAAAAAGCCAGCCTGGCGCTCGACCCGGCGCGCAAGAGCTATGTGCACCTGGTGCGCGGCGAGCTCGAAGTGAACGGCCAGAAGCTCGCGGGCGGTGACGCCGCGATGCTCGAGGGCGAATCGCAGCTGACGCTGGCCGACGGCAAGGACGCCGAAGTGCTGGTGTTCGACCTGGCCGCCTGATCCCCCTCGCCGGGCGCCTGTCGCCCGGCTTTTTTCTGTTCCTTTTTCAATTTCAACAACCGAGGAGTTCTTCGAACATGGCAACCACAAACACCACCAATTCGGCACAAGACACGCTGGCGCTGATCGGCCGCATCCTGATCGCCTACCTGTTCATTCCCGCTGGATTCCTCAAGATCATGGGCTTCGGCGGCACTGTCGGCTACATCACCTCCGCCGGCCTGCCGCTGCCCGAGGTGGCCGCGGTGATCGCGATCATCATCGAGCTGGGCCTGGGCATCGCGCTGCTGCTGGGCTTCAAGACGCGCTGGACCGCCATCGTGATGGCGATCTTCACCGTTGCGACGGCGCTGTTCTTCCACAAGTACTGGTCCGCACCTGAAGCGATGAAGATGATGCAGCAGATCAACTTCAACAAGAACATCGCGATCGCCGGCGGCCTGCTTGCTTTCGCAGCCTTCGGTGCCGGTCGTTTCAGCATCGATAAAAAGTAAGCTTGAGTCTGGCGGGGCGATCACGCCGACGGGGTACTCTGCTCCGCGAATGTCCCCCGCCCTTCGGGCTCCTCCTTTATTTCGCTGCGCAGAGCACCCCGAACAACGAACATTCATCTGATCTCGGAGAAAAATCTCATGGCAAACATCGTCATCGTCTTCCATTCCGGCTACGGCCACACCCAACGCGTGGCGCAAGCCGTGGCAGACGGCGCAGGCGCGCAACTGCTCGCCATCGACGCCGACGGCAACCTGCCGGAAGGCGGCTGGGAAACGCTGGCCGCGGCCGACGCCATCGTCTTCGGCTCGCCCACCTACATGGGCGGCGTGAGCTGGCAGTTCAAGAAGTTCGCCGACGCCTCGTCCAAGGTCTGGTACACGCAGGGCTGGAAAGACAAGCTCTTCGCCGGCTTCACCAACAGCGCCACCATGAACGGCGACAAGGTCACCACGCTGACCTACCTCTGGACCCTGGCCATGCAGCACAGCGGCATCTGGGTCAGCATGGGCATCCTGCCGACCAACAACAAGGCCGCCACGCGCGACTCGATGAACTACGTGGGCGGCTACGGCGGCCTGCTGACACAATCGCCCTCCGACGCCAGCCCCGCCGAAATGCTCAAGGGCGACTTCGACACCGCCCGCGCATTCGGCGAGCGCATCGCAGCGGTGGCAAAGCCGCGGGGTTGAAACCACCCCCAGGCTTCGCGCACTTCGTGTGTCGCTTCGCCAACCCCGTCACCGGGGGCGACACCGGCGGCCCGGCAAAGCCGGTTCCGCGCTGCCTCGCGAATGGGCCGCGAATGGGCCGCGACGAACGAAGCCGATCACTCACTCATCACGGAGAACACGATGACCGACGCCATTCCAGAGACTCAACTGCTTCGACCGCACGACAAGGACCTGGGCGGCGGCTTCAAGGTGCGGCGGCTGCTGCCGGCGGCGCAGCGCCGTTCGGTCGGGCCGTTCGTGTTCTTCGACCACTTCGGCCCCGCCACCGAAGTGCCGGGCAGCGAGCACGACGTGCGGCCCCATCCGCACATCGGGCTGTCCACGGTCACCTACCTCTTCAAGGGCGCGATGATGCATCGCGACAGCCTCGGCAGCGTGCAGGAGATCCTGCCCGGCGCCATCAACTGGATGACCGCGGGGCGCGGCATCGTGCACTCCGAGCGCAAGCCCGACCGCCTCAAGGCCGACACCTACGAGAACCACGGCCTGCAACTGTGGGCCGCGCTGCCGCAGGCGCATGAAGAGGTCGAGCCGAGCTTCGAACACACGCCCGCCGGCGCCATCCCGGAAGTGGTGGTGCAGGGCGTCGACGTGCGCGTGCTGGTGGGCGAAGCCTTCGGCGTGCGCTCGCCGGTCAAGACGCTGTCGCAGACCTTGTACCTCGACATCGCATTGCCGGCCGGCGGCCGCTTCGAACTGCCCGCGCTGGCGCCGGAACTTGCCGTGTACACGGTCGATGCCGACGCGAGCGTCGACGGCGAACCGGTGGCCGCGCACACCATGGCCGTGCTGCCCGCCGGGCAGGGCGCGGTGCTGACGGCCGACACCGCCGTGCGGCTGATGGTGATCGGCGGCGAGCCGCTCGATGGGCCGCGCTACATCACCTGGAACTTCGTTTCCAGCCGGCGCGAGCGCATCCTCGAGGCCGGTGCCGATTGGGCGGCGCAGCGCATGGGCCACGTGCCCGGAGAAACCGAGTTCATTCCGCTGCCGGGCAAGCCCTTCGGCGTGCGCGAGCCAGACACCGGCACCACACCTGTCTGAGACAGGCCCGCTTGAAAATGAAAAAGGCCCGCATCAGCGGGCCTTGTTCTTCGTGGAGCGGAGAGCAGGTTCGGTTTACTTGCCGCCGCCGCCCATCGAGGCAGCTTCCGCGGGCGGTGCGCCCTCAGGCGGCTTGGGCAGATCCACCATGGCCTTGCGGCCGCCGCGACCGCGCCATGCCGAGTAGCCCACGCCCAGCAGCAGCAGTGCGCACAGTCCGATGAAGGTGCCGCTGATGGGGCGCGTCACGAACACCGACATGTCGCCGCGCGAGAGCAGCAGCGCGCGGCGGAAGTTCTCTTCCACCATCGGCCCGAGCACGAAGCCCAGCAGGATCGGCGCGACCGAGAACTCCAGCGTCATCAGCACCGCGCCGACGATGCCGAACACCAGCACTTCCCAGATCTGGAACAGGCTGTTCTGCGTGCTGTACACGCCCGTCGCAATGAAGAACATCGCGGCAGGGAACAGGTACTTGTAGGGCACCTTCAGCAGCTTCACCCACACGCCGATCATCGGCACGTTCAGGATGACGAGGATCACGTTGCCGATCCAGAAGGAGGCGATCAGGCCCCAGAAGATGTCCGGATGCTCGGTGATGAGCTGCGGGCCGGGCTGGATGCCCTGGATCAGCAGCGCACCCAGGATCAGCGCCATCACCGCGTCGCCCGGAATGCCCAGGCTCATGGTCGGGATGAAGTCGACCTGCGTCTTCGAGTGCGCGGAGGCTTCGGGCCCGGCCACGCCTTCGATCATGCCGGTGCCGAACTTGTTCGGCGTCTTCGACACCTTGCGCTCCAGCGCATAGGCGATGAAGGTGGTGATGGTCGGGCCCGTGCCGGGCATGGCGCCGAACACCGTGCCGACGAGCGTGCCGCGGACCATGGCGGGGAAGGCGCGCTTGAGCTCTTCCTTGCTCGGGCGCATGTCGCTGAGCTTGAGCGTGCCGGTGTCGCCGATGGCCTTCATGCGGTTCACGTTGAGCAGGAAGTCGGCCACGCCGAACAGGCCCATCGAGATCGCCACCAGTTCCAAGCCGTCGCTGAGCTCAGGCAGGCCGAACGCGAAGCGGAAGCTGCCGCTGTTCACGTCGGTGCCGACCACGCCGCACAGCAGGCCGAACAGCGTCATGGCCACGCCCTTGAGCGGCGAGCCGCGCGACATGGTGGAGCCGGCCAGCAGGCCCAGCAGCATGATCGAGAAGATCTCGGTCGGGCCGAACTTGAACGCGATCTGCACCAGCAGCGGCGAGGCGAAGATCATCACGATGATGCCGACGGAGGCCGCGAAGAACGAGGCGATCATCGTCACCCCGAGCGCGACGCCCCCCTTGCCCTGCTTGGTCATGGGGTACCCGTCCAGACAGGTCACCGCATGCGGGGGGTGGGACGGCATGTTCATCAGGATGGCGCCGATGGCGCCGCCGTACTGCGAGCCGTAGAAGATGCCGGCCAGCATCAGGATGGCGGGCACCGGGTGCATCACGTAGGTGAGCGGCAGCAGGATCGAGATGGCCTGCAGCGCGCCCATGCCCGGCAGCACGCCGATCAGGTTGCCCACCAGCACGCCGAAGAAGGACCACAGCAGGTTCGAGCCCTGGAAGGCGACGCCGAAGCCGAACCACAGGTCATGTAGCGATTGACCGATCATGATCTCAGCCTCCCCACTGGAACAGGGGGAGCTGCAGCTTGAGCGCCCACCAGAAGACGACCACCGCGATGAACGACATCGCGAGCGAGAGCAGCACTGCTTCGGTCAGCGTGTTGTCGCGGTCGCCGAGCGCCGAGATGAACACGATGGCGAAGGTCGCCGGCAGCAGGCCGCCGTACTCGCCGAACAGCAGGAACGCGAGGATGCCCAGGATGATGCAGACGCCGCCGCGGATGTCGGGCATGCCGCCCGGATGGCCGTGCGAGACGGCCTCTTCGGATGCGGGCTTTTCGCCGCGCGCGGACAGCGCGATGAGCAGGCCCGTGAGCGCCAGCAGCGCGCCCAGCGCCACCGGGAAGAAGCCCGGGCCCATGTGCGCGAGCTCGCCCACGCGGTAGCCGATGCCGGCGTAGACCGCGGCCAGTCCGATGACGATCAGCAGGGCGCCGCCGTAGTAGTCTTTCTTGAATCTGGAAGCGGGCCGGGGCGCGTGCGAGGCCGGATCTTCACCGAGCTGGTGCTGCATAAGTCTCCTTCGATTTGGAAGGAGGGCAGTCTAGGAATCGAGGCTTTCAATCCCCTTTCGGGTGGGGCGCAAGCAGCCTGCGGAGCCTCAAAATACGTGTAATCACGTACCGGCGTATCCGGTGAAACCCTAGCAAAAATGGCCCTCAGGCGAGGTGCAGCGGCAGCCTCAGCGTGGCGCGCAGTCCGCCGCCGGTGTTGCTCTCGGGCATGCCCGCGCTGTCGAGCTCGATCTCGCCGCCGTTGCGCCGCGCGTAGCCGCGCGCGATGGTCAGGCCGAGGCCCGCGCCGTGTGCCGCGCCCGCATCCACTGCAGGGTCGCGGTGGAAGCGTTCGAACACGCTCGCGCGCCGCTCGGGCGCGATGCCGGGGCCGTTGTCGCAAACCTCCGCCAGCGCGGACGACGCATCGCGCCGCACGGTCACGGTGATGTTGCCGCCGCGCGGCGTGTACTTGAGCGCGTTGTGCACGAGGTTCGCGAGCACTTCATGGAGCTCGGCCGCGTTGGCGAGCACCGGCAGCACGGGCGTCTCGCCGTCTTCGCCTTCATCGTCTTCGCCTTCATCGTCGGCGGCGGCTGCATCGCTGCGCGCATCGACCCAGCCCAGGTCCTGGTCGTTCTCGCGCGCGAGCGGCAGGTACTCGAGCACGACGCCACGCGCGATGGCGTTGAGGTCGACCACCGCGGGCTCGGTCCGGGCGGCTTCGCCTTCGGTGGTGGCATGGGCCAGCGCGAGCAGCTGTTCGCTCAGGCGCCGGGTGCGCGCCAGTTGCGCCACGATGGCATGCAGCGACTCGCGCATGCGCGCCGGATCGGTCTCGCGCACCGCGTAGCCGGCCTGGATCGACAGGATGCTCAGCGGCGTGCGCAGCTGGTGCGAGGCGTCGGCCAGGAACTGCGACTGCTCTTCCACCATGCGCCGGTGGCTCGCGATGTGGTGGTTGACCGCATCGACCAGCGGCACCACTTCCTTGGGCACGCCGTTGGCGTCGAGCGGCTTGAGGTCGTCGCGGGAACGCTCGCGCAGCGAGCGGCGCAGGCGCTCCAGCGGGCGCAGGGTCCAGGCCACGCCCAGCCACACCAGCAGCGCCATCACCAGCACCATGCGTGTGTCGCGCAGCAGCTCCTGGCGCAGCGACTCCGACTGGGCCTCGGTGCGCGGCCCGATGCCTTCGGCCGCCTGTATCAGCACGCTGTAGGCCACGCCGGGGTGGACGTGGTCGTACACCGTCTGGCGCAGCGCGGCCACGCGCACGCGGTGCTGCTCGTGCACCGCGTCGTAGAACACCGGCACGCCGTCGGCGGGGCGGGCCGCGGGCCGGGGCAGGCCGGGCACGCCCATGAGCGTGGATTCCGGCGAGTTCACATCGAGCGTGCCGCCCTTGGGAATGCGCTGGACGCCCACGTGCAGGTACTTGTAGCGCAGGTGCGTCGACTCGAACATGGCCTGGATCGAGAACGGCTCCTGCACGCGCACGCTGCCGTCGCTCGCCACCACGATGCCGTTGGCCAGCGCCTGCACGGGCTCGAGCAGGCTCTGGTCGTAGGCGGCCACCAGCGAGTCGGTCAGCGCGCGGTAGTCGTTCCAGCTGTCCAGCGCCAGCAGCGTGACCATCCCGGGCAGCAACAGCGCCAGCAGCCGCGTGCGGATGCCGAAGCGCTGCGGCTCAGTCGCCGGCGACGGGGTTGGCGGCCGAGGCTGCGGATCCATCGGCAATGCCCTCGAGCATGTAGCCCAGGCCGCGCACGGTGACGATGCGCACGTCGCTGTCGGCCAGCTTGCGCCGCAGGCGGTGCAGCACCACTTCGATGGCGTCCGGCCCGGCCGTGCTGTCGTTGGTGAACACCTTGGCGAAGAGCTGCGACTTGCCGACCGGCGAGCCGCTGCGCATCAGCAATGCGGTCAGCGCGGCTTGCTCGCGCGGCGTGAGCGACAGCAGCGTGCCGCGCAGCGTGAAGGCGTGGCTCTGGCTGTCGTAGGAGAGCGAGGCGCACTGCAGGCGCGGGTGCTGCTTGCCGCGGCTGCGCCGCACCAGCGCCGACAGGCGGGCCTCCAGCTCGACCAGCTCGAAGGGCTTGGAGAGGAAGTCGTCGGCGCCCAGGTTCAGGCCGCGCACGCGGTCCTGCAGGGCGCCCTGCGCGGTGAGGATCAGCACCGGCGTGCGGTCGTCGGCGTTGCGCATGTCGGCCAGCACGCTCAGGCCGTGCTTGTCGGGCAGGCGCAGGTCCAGCACGATGGCGTCGTATTCGGTGCCGGCCATGAAGGCTTCGGCGGTGCGCGCGTCGGGCGCGTGGTCGGCGACGAAGCCGCTCTGGGTCAATGCGCGGATCAGCCAGGAGGCCATGTCCAGTTCGTCTTCGACCAGGAGGATGCGCATTGAAAGCTGCCGGTGGTTCAGTTCTTCAGGCCGAGGTTCAGGTCGGTGTCTTCCGCCGCGCGTGCACTGGCGTCGGCCGCGCGGGCGCTCAGGTCGGGCGCCAGTGCGCGCCGGCCGTCGAACACGAAGCAGTCGCCGTGGTAGTGCGCGCCGCCGACCTGCTCGAAGTATTTGAGGATGCCGCCTTCGAGCTGCAGCACGTTCTCGATGCCTTCCTCGCGCATCAGGATCGCCGCCTTCTCGCAGCGGATGCCGCCGGTGCAGAAGCTCACCACGGTCTTGCCGGCGAAGTCGGCGCGGTGCTCCTTCAGGGCGGGCGGGAACTCGGTGAACTTGGTGATGCGCCAGTCGATCGCGCCGTCGAAGGTGCCTTCGTCGACCTCGAAGCCGTTGCGGGTGTCGAGCAAGGCGATTTCGCGGCCCTGGTCGTCATGGCCCTGGTCGAGCCAGCGCTTGAGGGTGGGAGCGTCCACGCCGGGTGCCCGGCCGGCGGCGGGCTGGATCGCCGGGTGGTCCATGCGGATGATCTCGCGCTTGAGCTTCACCAGCATGCGGCGAAACGGCTGCGATGCGGACCAGCTCTCCTTGGCCTCGAGGTCGGCGAAGCGGGCATCGGCGCGCAGATGGGCCAGGAAAGCCCGGACGCCGCCGGCCGAACCCGCCAGAAACAGGTTGATACCCTCCGGCGCCAGCAGGATGGTGCCCATGAGGTCCAGGGCCTGGGCGCGGGCGCGCAGGTCTTCACGCAGCGCGGGGCTGTCGTCGATGGCCACGAACTTGTAGGCCGCGAAATTCAAAATCTCTTGCACGGGGCGGGATTCTAGGTGCCGCCGGGCCGCCCCAAGGCACCGAGCCTCCCCCTCGGGGGGTGGCGAAGCACACGAAGTGGCAAGCCGGGGGGCTATTCGTATCGCTAACTCACATGGTGGATGCGGTGCTTTCTACAATGGCCGGATGTTTGTTCACCTGCGCCTGCACACCGAGTTTTCCGTCGTCGACGGCACCAACCGAATCGATGAAGTCATCAAGGCCGCGGCTGCCGACAAGCAGCCCGCACTGGCCATCACCGACCTGAACAACCTGTTCGGCGCGGTCAAGTTCTACAAGCAGGGGCGGGGCAAGGGCGTCAAGCCGGTCATTGGCGCCGAAATCTTCATCGACGGGCTGGGCAAGGAGCCCGGCGCGCTGACCCGCATCGTGCTGCTGGTGCAGAACATGGAGGGTTACCTGAACCTGTCCGAGCTGCTGGCGCGGGCCTGGACGCAGAACGTGGCGCGCGGCCAGTCGCAGGCGGCCTGCAAGCTGGAATGGGTGCAGGAGCTGGCGGGCGGGCTGATCGCGCTGTCGGGCGCGCAGGCCGGACCGCTCGGCCAGCCGCTGCTGCAGGGGCAGGGCGAGCGCGCCGCCGAACTGGCGCTGCAGCTGGCGGGGATTTTTCCGCACCGCTTCTACATCGAGCTGCAACGCGCCGGCCGTCCCGAAGACGAGCCGCACGTCATTGCCGCGGTGCAGCTTGCGGCGCGGCTGCGCCTGCCGGTGGTGGCCACGCACCCGGTGCAGTTCGCGGCCCGCGAAGACTACGAGGCGCACGAGGCGCGCGTGTGCATTTCCGAAGGCGAGATTCTCGGCAACCCGCGCCGCGTGCGCCGCTTCACCGAAGAGCAATACTTCAAGTCGAGCGCCGAGATGCAGGCGCTCTTTGCCGACGTGCCGAGCGCGCTGGCCAACACGGTCGAGATCGCCAAGCGCTGCAACCTGACGCTGGTGCTGGGCAAGCCGCAGCTGCCGGACTTTCCCACGCCGTTCATCAGCGACGGCGTGCGCATGCCGATCGGCGAGTTCTTCCGCCAGGAGTCGTTCGAGGGGCTGGAGGCGCGCCTGAAGCACCTCTACCCCGACGAGGCCAGGCGCGATGCCGAGCGTCCGCGCTACGTCGAGCGCCTCGAGTTCGAGATCAACACCATCTTGAACATGGGCTTCCCGGGCTACTTCCTGATCGTGGGCGACTTCATCAAGTGGGCCAAGGAAAACGGCTGCCCGGTGGGCCCGGGCCGGGGCTCGGGTGCCGGCTCGCTGGTGGCCTATGCGCTGAAGATCACCGACCTCGACCCGCTCGAATACAAGCTGCTGTTCGAACGTTTCCTGAACCCCGAGCGCGTCTCGATGCCCGACTTCGACATCGACTTCTGCCAGGGCAACCGCGACCGCGTGATCGACTACGTCAAGGACAAGTACGGCCGCAACGCCGTGAGCCAGATCGCCACCTTCGGCACCATGGCCGCGCGCGCGGCCATCCGCGACGTGGGCCGCGTGCTGGACATGAGCTACATGTTCTGCGACGGCATCAGCAAGCTGATCCCGAACAAGCCCGGCATGTCGGTCACCCTGCAGTACCCGCCCGAGAAGAAGATCGAGGGCGACAAGAACAACTACGCCATCGAGATGGAGCCGCAGCTCGCGGAGCGCATCGAGAAGGAAGAAGAAGTGCGCATGCTGGTCGAGCTCGCCCAGAAGCTCGAAGGCATGACGCGCAACATCGGCATGCACGCCGGGGGCGTGCTGATTGCGCCGGGCAAGCTCACCGACTTCTGCCCGCTCTACCAGCAGCCCGGCAGCGAGTCTGCCGTGAGCCAGTACGACAAGGACGACGTCGAAGCCATCGGCCTCGTGAAGTTCGACTTTCTGGGCCTCGCCACGCTCACCATCCTGGAGATTGCGCGCGAGTTCATCATGAAGCGCCACAAGGGCCAGGAGAACTTCGCGTTCGAGAACATCCCGCTGAACGACGCGGCCACGTACAGGCTGTTCTCCGAAGGCAAGACGGAAGCGGTGTTCCAGTTCGAATCGCGCGGCATGCAGGGCATGCTGAAGGACGCGCGCCCCACGCGGCTGGAAGACCTGATCGCGCTGAACGCCCTTTACCGCCCGGGCCCGATGGACCTGATTCCCAGCTTCGTGGCGCGCAAGCACGGCCGCGAAGAAGTGGAGTATCCGCACCCGGCCGTGGCCGAGATGCTCTCCGAGACCTACGGGATCATGGTCTACCAGGAGCAGGTGATGCAGACCGCGCAGATCCTGGGCGGCTACTCGCTCGGCGGCGCCGACTTGCTGCGCCGCGCCATGGGCAAGAAGAAGCTCGAGGAAATGGCCGAGCACCGCGAGAAGTTCCGCGCCGGTGCGCTCGCCACGCACGGCATCGTCCAGGACAAGGCCGACGAAATCTTCGACTTGATGGAGAAGTTCGCGGGCTACGGCTTCAACAAGTCGCACGCCGCCGCCTACTCGCTGCTGGCGTACCACACGGGCTGGCTGAAGGTCCACTACACGGCCGAGTTCTTCTGCGCCAACATGACCGTGGAAATGGACGACACGGACAAGCTCAAGCTGCTGTTCGAAGACGCCCAGAAGAACTTCGGCATCACCTTCGAGCCGCCGGACGTGAACCGCGGCAACTACCGCTTCGAGCCCGTGACCGACCGCGTCATCCGCTACGGGCTGGGTGCCGTCAAGGGCACGGGCCAGCTCGCGGTCGAGGCCGTGGTGCGTGCGCGCGAAGAGGGCGGCCCGTTCAAGAGCCTGTTCGACTTCTGCGTGCGCATCGACCGCCAGCGCATCAACAAGCGCACGGTGGAAGCGCTCATCAAGGCCGGCGCCTTCGACTCCATCCAGCAGAACCGCGCGTCGCTGATCGCCTCGGTCGACCGCGCCTTCGAGTTCGCCAGCGCGACCGCGGCCAACGCCTCGCAGGCCGACATCTTCGGCGACTGCGAGCACGGCTCGGCCACCGCGGAGCCCGACCTGGTCGACGCCACGCCGTGGGGCGTGAAGGAACGCCTGACGTTCGAGAAGACGGCCGTCGGCTTCTACCTGTCGGGCCACCTGTTCGACGAGGTCTCGCACGAGGTGCGGCGCTTCTGCAAGCGCGAGATCGGCGACCTGCTCGACAGCCGCGACCAGCAGGTCATTGCCGGCATCGTGAGCGACTTCCGCGTCATCAACGGCCAGCGCGGCCGGCTGGCGATCTTCAAGCTCGACGACAAGTCGGAAGCCATCGACGCCACCGCCGACGAGGCGACCATCAACGCCAACCGCAACACGCTGAAGGACGATGAACTCGTCATCGTCAGCGGCCGGCTGCAACCGGCGCGCGGCGGCTTCGAGGCGCGCTTCCAGGTGCAGCAGGTGTGGGACCTGGCCACGGCGCGCTGCCGCTTCGGCAAGTTCCTGCGCGTGGCGGTGAACGGCAAGGCGCCCGACATCGCACGCCTGGTCAAGGACTTTCCGCCGCGCACCGAGCAGACCGAGGTCGGCGACCTGGTCCAGGGCCTGCCGGTGCGGCTGTCGATGGCGCGCGGCGGTGCGCAGGTCGAGCTGCAGCTGGGCGAGCGCGCCAGGTTCTTCCCGACCGACGCGGCGCTGGCCAGCTGGACCGCGCAGGCGGAGGCCGGCAAGGCGCAGATCGTGTACGACTGACCGGGCGAGCAAGGGCGCCTTGAAGCGCCTTCGGCGCGTGGGCCTTTTCATCGGCTCGTTACGATCCTCCTCGTGCTTTTCAACCCGAAGTTCAAGGAGGAACTCGCCATGAATAAACCAGCCCTCGTTCTCGCACTGGCCCTCGCGCTGCCGTTCGCCGCCTCGGCCCAGTACGCAGGCCCGAGCACCGTGCCGGCGATGAACGTCAAGCAGCTGCTGGAAACCGGCAAGGACGACCAGCACGCCACCTTGCGCGGCTTCATCGTCTCGCACGACGGCGGGGAGCACTACACCTTCGCGGACGACAGCGGCCGCATGAAGGTCGAGATCGATGCCAAGCATTTCCCGCCCGGCGTGAAGATCGACGACAAGGTGCGCGTCGAGATCACCGGCGAGCTCGACAAGGACCGGTTCGGCAACAAGATCGAGCTCGACGTGAAGCGCCTCAGCCTGGCGCCCTGATCGTCTTCCGTCGCCCGGAAGACGGGCTCAGTGCGACTGCGGCGTCACGGCCAGGTCCGGCAGCACGTTCATGATGCGCAGCGTCTGCTGCACCACCTGGCTGAACACCGGCGCCGCGACCAGGCCGCCGAAGTACTTGCCCGCGCCGGGCTCGTCGATCATCACCGCGACGATGATGCGCGGCTTGTCGATGGGCGACATGCCCGTGTACCAGGCGCGGTACTTGTTGCTCGCGTAGCCCTTGCCGACCTGCTTGTGCGCGGTGCCGGTCTTGCCGCCGACCGAGTAGCCCTCCGTCTGCGCGAGCGGCGCGGTGCCGCCGGGCGCCGCGGCCAAATGCATCATCTGCCGCACCTGGCTCGCCACCAGCGGCGAGAACACCTGCACGCCGGCCGGCTCCTCGCCGTTGTTCTTCAGCAGGCTCACCGGAATCACCTCGCCATCGTGCGCGAAGGCCGTGTAGGCGTGCGCGATCTGGAACAGCGAAGCCGACAGGCCGTAGCCGTAGGACATGGTGGCCTGTTCGATCGGGCGCCACGACTTCCACGGGCGCAGCCGCCCGGTCACGGCGCCGGGGAAGGGTGTCTGCGGCTTCTGGCCCAGGCCCACCGCGGTGAGCGAGTTCCACATTTCCTGCGCCGACATGCGCTGCGAGATCTTGGTGGCGCCCACGTTGCTGGATTTCTGGATCACACCCTCGACCGTGAGCACGCCGAAATTCTCGTCGTCGTGGATGGTGGCGCCCGACACGGTGATGCGCCCCGGATTGGTGTCGATGATGGTCTTGGGCGTGACGCGGCCCAGTTGCAGCGCGGTGGCGACGGTGATCGGCTTCATGGTCGAGCCGGGCTCGAACACGTCGGTCATGGCGCGGTTGCGCAACTGCTCGCCCGTGAGGTTGCGGCGGTCGTTGGGGTCGTAGCTGGGGTAGTTGGCCATGGCCAGCAGCTCGCCGGTGCGGGCATCGACCACCACCACGCTGCCTGCGCGCGCCTTGTTGGTGACCACGGCGTCGCGGATCTTCTCGTAGGCGACGAACTGCACGCGGTCGTCGATGCTCAGCTGGATGTCGTGGCCCTCGGTGGGCGGCACCTGGTCCTCGGTGTCCTCGACGATGTGGCCCAGCCGGTCTTTCAGCACGTGCCGCGAGCCGGACTTGCCGGCCAGCTCCTGGTTGAAGGCCAGCTCGACGCCTTCCTGCCCCACGTCTTCCACGTTGGTGAAGCCGGCCAGGTGGGCGGCGGCCTCGCCTTCGGGGTACTGGCGGCGGTAGTCGCGGCGCAGGTAGATGCCCTTGAGGTTGAGCGCGGCCACCTGCTTGGCGACCGACTGGTCGACCTGGCGCTTGATCCAGACGAAGCTCTTGTCCTCGTCTTCCAGCTTCTTGTCGAGTTCCTTCTGCGGCATGCCCAGCAGCTTGGCCACCTGCTGGAGCTTGGCCAGCACCGCCGGGTCGTCGCGCTCGATGTCCTCGGGAATGGCCCAGATGCTGGGCGCCGGAATGTCGGAGGCCAGGATCAGTCCGTTGCGGTCGAGGATGCGGCCCCGGTTGGCCGGAAGCTCCAGCGTGCGCTGGTAGCGCACTTCGCCCTGGTGCTGGAAGAAGTCGTTGTTGAAGATCTGCACGTAGGCCGCGCGTGCCGCCAGCAGCATGAAGCCGAAAGCGATGCTGGCCACGATGAACTTGCTGCGCCACACGGGGGTGGGGCTGGCGAGCAGTGGACTGCTGCCGTATCGGATGCGGCCGGTGGGATTCATGAGCCCTGATTATCGAGTTCCGGGTGACGTGCAAGTCACCCGGAAGGGGCCCGTTTTCTTAGCTGCGCGTTAGGCGCGAGCGCGGATCAGCGCTTGGGCCGCAGCGACACGATCAGCGACGGGAAGATGCGCCCGTCGGTGTCGCGCGGCAGCTTGTCGGTCTTGCGCAGGCCGCGCTCGGCGGCGTCGTCCCAGCCGGGCAGGCCGCTCGATTTGCTGAGCTTGACGCCGACGATGGTGCCGTCGGGTGCCAGGCTCACCTCGAACTCCGCCGCCGGGTTGCCGTTCACGGTGTCGGCATCGGGGAAGGTGATGTTCGGGCGAACCGCCGCTGCAATGCGGCCCGCATAGCCGCTCGACGGACCCGAGGAGCGCATGGCCGTGCCCTTGGAGTCGTCGCTGCCGCTGGCACCGGCCAGGCCCTGCATGCGCTTGAGCGTGGCGGCACGGTCGGCGGCGGCCTGCTTGGCTGCGGCCTCGGCCTTCTTGGCTTCTGCCTGCTTGGCCTCGGCCTCCTGCTGCTTCTTCTGCTCGGCCAGCTTCTGCTGCTGTTCCTTCTTGCGCTGGGCCTCGTCTTCGGCGCGCTGCTTGGCTTCGAGCTCCTTCTTCTTCTGCAGCTGCTTTTGCTGCTGCTCGAGCTCGCGTTCTTTCTGTTCCTTCTGCTCCTTGAGCTTCTTCTCGCGCTCCAGGGCAATGTCGGGCGCCTTGGGCGCGGGCGCGGGCTCGGGTGCCTTGGCCACGGGCGGCGGCGGAGGCGGCGCCGGGGCGGGCGGCGGCGGCGCGGGAACGGGGGCCGGCGCCTGCGGTGCCTGCAGGCGGGGCGCCGCCTGCTGCACCGTGGACGACCACAGCTCCGCGTCGACGGCGCCTTCGTCGGCCTCGCTCTTCCAGCGCACGCCCCAGGTGAGCGCGGCAATCAGCAGGCCGTGCGCGATGAGGGCCAGCACGACGGCGCGCGGCGTGCCGCGCTGCGGCGGCGGCGCGAACTCGGGGCGATCCAGTGCGAGCGACATGCCTTATTTGCCGCCCGTGGTGGTGACCGACAGGCCCACGCGCTCGACGCCGCTGCGCTTGAGCTGGTTCATGGCCTTCACCACGGTCTCGTATTTCACCGACTTGTCGGCGCTGATGACCACCGGGCGGTCGTTGTCGCCGCCCTGGGCCTGCTTGGCCGCGGTGCCGATCTGCGTCATGGGGATCGACGTGCCGCCGGTGCCGGTGGACGGGTCCTTCTTGATCTGCACTTCGTCATCGCTCTTGATGACGATCTCGATGGGCTTGTCGGGTTGCTTGTTGGCGCGGTCGACCGTGGGCAGGTTGATCACGCTCGGCGTGATGAGCGGCGCGGTGACCATGAAGATGATCAGCAGCACCAGCATCACGTCGATGAACGGGACCATGTTGATCTCGTTGATCGTGCGGCGTCCTCGGCCCCGGGATGAAACGGCGGGCATGCGTCGCGCCTCCGCTCAGCGGTTGGCCGGAGCCACCGACGATGCAGCGCCGCCGGCGGCCGGGTTGGCCGACAGGTTGCGCTGCAGGATGTTGGAGAACTCCTCGATGTAGGTTTCGAGGGCGATGGCGATCTTGTCGATCTCGCGGGCGAAGCGGTTGTAGCCCACCACGGCCGGGATGGCGGCGAACAGGCCGATGGCGGTGGCCACCAGCGCTTCGGCGATGCCGGGGGCCACGGTGGCCAGCGTCACTTGGGTGAGGGCGGCCAGGCCGGTGAAGGCATGCATGATCCCCCAGACCGTGCCGAAGAGGCCGACGTAGGGAGAGACCGAACCCACGGTGGCCAGGAACGAGAGGTTCTGCTCGGCCGCGTCCAGTTCGCGCTGGAAGCTCGCGCGCATTGCGCGGCGGGCGCCGTCGAGCAGGGTGGCGGGGTCGCTCACGTGGCGCTCGCGCAGCTTCTGGTACTCGCGCATGCCCGAGGCGAAGATGCGCTCCATGGGGCCGGCGAACTTGGCGTTCTGCGCGGCGGAGGCGAAAAGCTCGTTGAGGCTGGTGCCCGACCAGAACTCGCGCTCGAAGTCGTCGTTGAGCGCACGCATGCGGCGCAGCGCAAAGTACTTGCGGATGATCGCGGCCCAGCTGGCGATCGAGACGATCACCAGCAGCAGCACGACCAGTTGAACCACGAAGCTCGCATGGAGCAGGAGATTGATGATTGAAAGATCTTGGTTCATGGCTTGATAGGTTGAGTCATGGAGCCGCTGTAGCGCTCGAGGGTTCCCGTGACTTGTTTCGGTATGCGCGCTGGACGCAAGGTGGCTGCGTCCACCCAGCCGATGCGGATCGTGCCTTCGCACAGCAAGACGGGTGCCGCGGCACCTGTACGCTCTTGCTCTGTTTTTGATAGCACGCGCTGACCGATTATCAACGACGCGGTGCCGAGTTGTTGAAGATCGGCTGTAACCAGGAGTTCGTCGTCGAGCCGGGACGGGCGATGATATTTGAGCTGCGTTTCGCTCACCACGAACTGGCCGCCGGTTTCCTCGCGCAGCTTGCGCTGCTCGACGCCCAGCGAGCGCAGCCACTCGGTGCGGCCGCGCTCCATGAACTTCAGGTAGTTGGCATAGAAGACGATGCCGCCGGCGTCGGTGTCTTCCCAGTAGACGCGGATCGCGAACGCGTAGCTCATGAGGCCGCGGTCTCGGCCATGAGCCGCAGGCGCTCGATGGATTCCTGCAGGTGCGCCATCGAGCTGGCGGTGGAAAAGCGGATGAACTTGCCGGTCTCGGCCGTGCCGAAGTCGCGGCCCGGCGTCACGGCCACGTGCGCGCGCTTCATGGTTTCGAAGGCGAAGTCCCAGCTGCCCGAAATGCCCAGCTTCCCGGCGAAGCCGGTGCAGTCGGCCCAGGCGTAGAAGGCGCCGTCGGGCATCACGGGCACGTTCAGGCCCAGGGCGTTCAGTTGCGGAATGAACCAGTCGCGGCGGGCCTTAAATTCGGCGCGGCGGCGTTCGTACTCGGCGATGCTCGCGTCCTCGAAGCAGGCGAGCGCGGCGTACTGCGACACCGTGCTCGCGCAGATGAAGAGGTTCTGCGCCAGGCGCTCGACGACCGGCACCAGCACTTCGGGCACCACCAGCCAGCCCAGGCGCCAGCCGGTCATGTTGAAGTACTTGCTGAAGCTGTTGATGCTGATGACGTTGTCGTCGATGGCCAGCGCCGTCTGGCCGAAGGCGTCGTCATAGGACAGGCCGAGGTAGATCTCGTCGATCAGCGTGATGCCGCCGCGCGTCGACACCACTTCGTGTATGCGGCGCAGTTCGTCGGGCGCGATCGAGGTGCCGGTCGGGTTGGACGGCGAGGCGAGCAGCACGCCGCGCGTCTTGTCGGTCCAGGCGGCCTCGACCTTGGCGGCGGTGAGCTGGAAGCGCTCCTCGGCCGTGGTCGGCACCAGCACGGCCTTGCCGTCCGCGGCGCTCACGAAGTGGCGGTTGCACGGGTAGCTCGGGTCGGGCATCAGGATTTCGTCGCCCGACTCGATCAGCGCGAGGCAGGCCAGTTGCAGCGCGGCCGATGCGCCGGCGGTGACGACGATGCGCCGGGCCGGCACGTCGATGTTGAAGCGCTGGCGGTACCACGCGCTGATGCGTTCGCGCAGATGGTCCAGCCCGGTGGCCTGCGTGTACTGCGTGGCGCCGGCGCGCACCGCACGGGCGGCGGCTTCCTGCACCAGCGGCGGGGCGGTGAAGTCGGGTTCGCCGATGTTCAGGAAGATCATCGGCCGGTCGGTGTGGGCGACTTCGCGCGCCAACGCGCCGGCGGCTTTCGCCACTTCCATCACATAGAAGGGCTCGATGCGCTGCGCGCGCGTAGAAATTCTCATCGCACCCCCAGGCTGCGGCGTTGCACGCCTTCGCCTACCCCCTCGCAAGCGAGGGGGCGAGCGCCTTCGGGCGGCCGGGCGGCACTCCTCATGCCTTCGCTTTCCCCGAAGCCCGGTCGGCTTCCACTTCAAGCGGGCGCAGCTGCGGCGCCAGGCCGTTCAACACCGCGTTCACGTACTTGTGCCCGTCAGTGCCGCCGAATTCCTTGGCCAGCTCGATGCACTCGTTGAGCACCACGCGCCACGGCACGTCGAGGCAGTTCTGGAACTCGTACACGCCGATCCACATCACCGCGTGCTCGATGGGCGAGATTTCCTCGAACTTGCGGTCCAGCAGCGGGCGGATCAGCGCGTCGAGTTGCTCGGCGCCTTCGATCGAGCCGTGCAGCAGCGCGTCGTAGTGCAGGGCGTCGGCCTTGTGGAAGCCGGCGAGGTCGCGCGTGAAGTGGTCGATGTCGGTCGGGTCGTTGCGGCCCACCAGGTGCTGGTAGAGCGCCTGCAGCGCGAACTCGCGTGCGCGGCTGCGGTTCGACTTGGCCGAAGCCTTGCGCGCGCCGGTGCTCGTGAGGCCGACGCGCGACTGGCGCGGCTTGGCGCCATCGGCGGGCTTCGCGGGCTTGAGGGGCTTGGAGGTGTCTTCGGTCATGAAAGGGTGGCCAGCAGTTGCGCCATCTCGACCGCCACGCGGGCCGCGTCGCGGCCCTTGTCGGTCTGCCGGGCAACGGCTTGCTCGAGGTTTTCGGTGGTGAGGATCGCGTTGGCGATGGGAAGTCGGTAGTCGAGCGCGACGCGGCTCACGCTGGCGCCCGATTCGTTGGCCACCAGTTCGAAGTGGTAGGTCTCGCCGCGGATGATGCAGCCCAGCGCCACCAGCGCGTGGTAGCCGCCGCGCTCGGCGAGCGCCTGCAGCGCCACCGGCACTTCGAGCGCGCCGGGCACCTGCAGGTGGTGGATGTCGTTGGCGGCCACGCCCAGCGCCTCGAGTTCCGAAAGGCAGGCCGAGGCCAGCGCGTCGGTGATGTCGGCGTTGAAGCGCGCCTGCACGATGCCGATGCGCAGGCCTTTTCCGTTGAGTGGCGTGTTCTCGCCTTTATTTGCGCCTTGCATGGTCTGGTCAGTCTTTCGTGAGGTAGCCGGCAATCTCGAGGCCGTAGCCCGCCGCCATGCTCGGCATGCGACGCGGCGTGCCCAGCAGGTTCATCTTGTGCACGCCGCATTCGCGCAGGATCTGCGCGCCGATGCCGTAGCTGCGCAGGTCCATGCGGCCGCGCTCGGGGGCTTGCGCGGGGCGCGCCGTGCCGTCGAACTGGGCCAGCAGCTCGCCGGCGGTTTCGCCGCAGTTCAGCAGCACGGCCACGCCCTTGCCCTCGTTCGCGATGTGCGAGAGGCTGGCGTCCAGGCTCCACGAGTGCAGCGAGCGGTTGATTTCGAGCGCGTCGAGCACCGACAGCGGCTCGTGCACGCGCACCGACACCGTGTCTTCGGGCGCCCACTTGCCGCGCACCAGCGCCAGGTGCACGCCGCGGCTGGGCTTGTCGATGAAGGCGTGGGCGGTGAAGGCGCCCCAGTTGGTCTGGATCTCGCGGCAGCCGACCTTCTCGACCAGCGACTCGACGCGGCTGCGATGCTCGATCAGCGCGGCGATGGTGCCGATCTTCATGTTGTGCTCGGCCGCGAAGATCTGCAGGTCGGGCAGGCGGGCCATGGTGCCGTCTTCGTTCATCACCTCGCAGATCACGGAGGCGGGCGAGCAGCCGGCCATCGCGGCCAGGTCGCAGCCGGCTTCGGTGTGGCCGGCGCGCATGAGCACGCCGCCGTCCACCGCCTGCAGCGGGAAGATGTGGCCGGGCTGCACCAGGTCGGCGGCCACGGCGTTGGGCGCCACGGCGGCCTGCACGGTGCGCGCGCGGTCGGCGGCCGAGATGCCGGTGGTCACGCCTTCGGCGGCCTCGATGGACACGGTGAACGCGGTCGAATGCTTGGCGCCGTTGCGCTGGACCATCGGCGGCAGCTGCAGCCGCTCGCACATCTCGCGCGAGAGCGTCAGGCAGATCAGGCCGCGCGCATGGCGGGCCATGAAGTTGATGGCTTCGGGCGTGATGTGGTCGGCGGCGATGACGATGTCGCCTTCGTTCTCGCGGTCTTCCTCGTCCACCAGGATCACCATGCGGCCGGCGGCGAGGTCGGCCACGATGTCCTCTACCGGCGAAATCGGGGCTGGGGCGCGCGCGGCGCGGGGGACGCCGATCGGCGTGACGGAGGCGTTCATTCGGCTGTGTCCTTGGAATACGTGGAAGACGGGGGCACCAGCACGCCGGCCTGGAGCATGCGCTCCACGTAGCGCGCCACGGTATCGATTTCTAGGTTGACCTTCGAGCCGGCCTTCAGGCCGCCGAGGGAGGTGTTGTCGACGGTATGCGGGATCAGGTTGATGCTGACCTCGGCGCCGCCTTCGATGTCGGCCACCTTGTTGACGGTGAGGCTCACGCCGTTGATGGTGATCGAGCCCTTGTAGGCCAGGAAGCGGGCCAGCGCCTGCGGCGCGACCACGCGCAGCTCCCAGCTTTCGCCGACCGGCTCGAAGAAGCTCACGCTGCCGATGCCGTCCACGTGGCCCGACACGATGTGGCCGCCGAGGCGGTCGCTGGCGCGCAGGGCCTTCTCGAGATTGATGCGGCTGCCTTCGTCGGTCAGGCCGGCCGTCTTGTCGAGCGACTCGGCCGAAATGTCGATGGTGAACTGCCGTTTTTCGGGGACGAGGGTGGTAACGGTCATGCAGGCGCCGTTGAGCGCGATGCTGTCGCCCAGCCCGACGTCGTCGAGGTAGCCGTCGGGCGCCTCGATGCTGAGTCTTTTGCCGTAGGAGGAGGAGGTGCCGAGGTCGTGGATGGCGGCGATGCGCCCCACGCCGGTGATGATTCCGGTGAACATCCCGGCATTTTCGCAGACATCGTGAGCCCCCCGGCTCTTCATGGCGCTTTGCGCCATGTAATTCGCCACCCCCCGAGGGGGAGGCGCGGTCCGCCTTGGGGCGGCCCGGCGGCGGCCGCTCGTGCGCCGGAGGCTAGAACGCGTCCCTCCCGGCGATCCGGGCCACGATGCGCAGATCGGGGCCGAGCATGTCGACGGACTTGAATTCGAGGGGCAGGGCGCCGGCCAGCGAAGTCAGCGGACCGTCCGAATGCAGGTGGCTCGCGATGTCCAGGCCGCTGCCGATCAGCTTGGGCGCCAGGTAGACCAGCAATTCGTCTACACAGCCTTCGCGCAGCAGCGAGCCGTTGAGCTTGTGGCCCGATTCGACGTGCAGTTCGTTCACGCCGCGCGCCGCCAGGTCTTTCAGCATGGCGCCCAGGTCGACCTTGCCATTGGCATCGGGAAGGCAGGTGACGGTGGCGCCCCTTGCCTTCAGCGCCTTGGCTTTCTCGTCGTCGTGGCTGGCCGCGTAGATCCAGACGGCGCGGCCTTCGATGAAGATGTTCGCGTCGGGCGGCGTCTGCAGCCGGCTGTCCACCACGACCAGATGCGGCTGGCGCGGGGTCCGGACCAGGCGCACATCCAGGCGCGGGTTGTCCTCAAGCACGGTTCCGACGCCGGTCAGCACCGCGCTGGCGCGGGCCCGCCAGGCGTGGCCGTCGGCGCGGGCGGCTTCCGAGGTGATCCACTGGCTCACGCCGTTCTCGAGACCGGTCTTGCCGTCGAGCGACGCGGCGACTTTCATCCTTACCCACGGGGTCTTGCGGACCATGCGGCTCAGGAAGCCGATGTTGAGTTCCCTAGCCTCCTGCGCCCCCGGCCCGGTTTCGACCTCGACGCCCGCGGCGCGCAGCCGCTCGAATCCCTGCCCGGCGACCAGCGGGTTGGGGTCGGTGAGGGACGCGACGACGCGGCTCACGCCCGCCGCGATCAGCGCGTCGCAGCAAGGGCCGGTGCGGCCATGGTGGGCGCAGGGCTCCAGCGTGACCCAGGCAGTCGCGCCAACGGCGGAATTGCCCCGCGCCGCAGCATCGCGCAACGCCATGACTTCGGCATGCGGGCCGCCGACCTGCTGGGTGTGGCCCTGGCCGATCACGTCGCCGTTCGCGGCGACCAGCACGCAGCCGACGCGGGGATTGGGATCGGTCTCGGGGCCGGCCTGGCGCGCGAGATTCAGCGCCTGAATCATGAAATTCGCGGTTTGATTTGTCATTTCTTTTAACTTGAATTGCCTGAGTATTGAATTTTCAAGGCAATTGAAAACGGGAAGCCATTTGTCCATTTTTCTTGACCGTCCGTCATCGAATTGGCGCGTCGGCAGGAATTGAAAAATAGAATTTTCCGAATATCGAAGAGTCAGGGAGCTATCCGCCGGAGCACTGGAATGCGACGCGGCGGAACGTACAACATGAACAACGGATTTTGCGCGTCCTCGCGGGCGCATGCGCGCCATAGCGGTAGGCGACGGGGCTTCACCCTCGTCGAAATGATGGTTGCAATTGCTTTGGTGATCATCTTGCTGGCAGTGGCGCTGCCAAGTTTCGTCAGCCTGGTTGAAAAGTATCGCGTCGAGGGCATGGCCTCGGCCCTGACGGCGAGCGTGGGCCACGCGCGCTTCGAGGCGGCCCGGCGCGGAAAGACCGTGACTATCCGGGCGCGTCCCGGGTGCGTCGACAAAGGCTGGAGTTGTGGCTGGGACACCCTGGTCGGAAGCGGCGACGCCGTGGAAACCCTCAGGCGCCAGGAGCCCGATGCGCGGGTCGAGGTGAGGAAAACCGCGCCCGGCGTCATGTCGTTCGACGCCATGGGCGACTCCGACGGCGGTGACAGCTTCCGCCTCTACCCGACAGGAAAGGCCGGATCGTCCCGCGCCGTGATGTTGTGCGTTTCGCGTGCCGGGCGCCTTCGAGTGGCCAAGGGGCGCGACAAGTGCTGAGCGCTCCGACTCGCAAGCCGCATGGGCAGGGCTTGAGGCAAGCGGGCTTTTCGATGATCGAGGTCATGGTGGCCGTTGTCGTGCTTTCGTTCGGCCTGCTCGTGCTGGCCGGCTTCCAGTTGCGCGTGCTTTCCGAAAGCGCGGGCGCCAGCAACCGGAGCATCGTGGTGCGACTGGCAGGCGACATCGCCGACCGGATACGTGCCAACCGCTTTCCAGGCGCTGTAGCGGACAGCCCCTACGTGACCGACTGGTCGCCAGCGGACCCAACGGGTCCCGAGCCTTCATGCGTCGGGGCCGGCGCCCATTGCAGCGCCACCCAGCTCGCGGCCGACGATCTGTGGCGCTGGAAGCGCGCGGCGGCGGACGCGCTACCGGGTGGACTGGCCGACATACAGAGCAAGGCGACGGCCGGCGGTTTGCTGTTCGTGCATATCGCCTGGGACGAGCCTGCCGTCGCCAACCCGATCGCGCCGGACCCGGAGTGGAACTGTCCGGAGCGCAAGGCGTGTATCGAACTCGTCGTAGCGGCGCCGCAGCCATGAACGGCAAGGCGTTCTTCCCTTGCGCGCGGCATGCCGGTTTCACGCTGGTCGAGTTTCTCGTCGCACTGGTCATCGGCTCGGTGGTGGTGCTGGCCGCCGTTGCGAGCATGCTCGGCACCCGCACCGCAGCCATGGCGGGTGACGACGTGCATGTGCTCAACCAGTCCTCTGCGTTGGCGTTCAGGATGTTGGGCCAGCAGATACGGCAGGCCGGCTACACGCCTCTCGACGCCACGCAGCCGCTGTATTACTTCAACGTCAACCCGGACAAGGACACCCTTTTCAAGAACGAACCGGCGTTCTTCGCCATCAAGGGAGAAGAGTCGAAGAGCGGTTCGGGGAACGACACGCTGAAGGTCGGCTACGCGCCGAGCCCCGACTACTTCAAGGACTGCCTGGGTCAGCGCGCCAAGAGCGCGGCGGGCGTCACCTACGACGCGGCCCATCCCGCCGACCCGGAAAACGTGCGGTTGATCACCAGCGAGTTCGCGGTCGAGAATGGGACGCTGAGATGTCGGGGCAGCGGCAATGCCGCACCGCAGCCGCTCATCGACGGCGTGGAGCGCTTCGATGTGATGTACGGCGTGAGCGCCGGCGCGGGAAACGAAGCAGTGGTGCGCTACGTGACGGCAGCCGGCGTCGAGAATTTCAACCGGGTCCGCACGGTACGGGTCTGCCTGCAACTTGCGGGCAACTCGAGTAGCAATCCGGGCGGTGACTACACCGACTGCGACGGCGCGGCGAAAACCACCCGTGACGGCAAGCTGCGACGCGTCTACACGGCTGTCTTCGCACTGCGCAACAACCTGGAGGCGCCATGAGGCACCTCGTCGACCGCCGCACGCCTGCGGCGCAGCACGGGTTTTCGCTCTTCATCGTGCTGACCATGCTGCTGCTCTCGGCCCTGCTGGCGCTGGCCGGTGCGCGGACCGCCCTGTTGCTCGAGTCGGTGGCGGGCAACCAGCGCGAGCATCAGCGGGCCTTCGAGGCTGCCGAGGCGGCGCTGCTCGACGCCGAGCGAGACATCCGGCAGCTGGCCTATGCCGACTCGACCGAGACCTACGTTGCCTGCGCCGGACTCCCGAAGTCGCCCTGCCGCAGGGCCGAAGACGGCCGCGTCTTTCCCGACCGCGACACCGGTTGGGTGACCGTCTACATGAACGACGGCGCCAACAGCTGCGAGCAAGGTATCTGCTACTTCGCCGCGCCCGATTCGGTCGCGGCGGCGTCCGGGAGCGAGGCCTACCGGTTCTGGAGCCGCAATCCGTATGCGAGCGAGCACGCGTCATATGGGCAATTCACCGGGGCACCCCACGCCGGCAATCCGGCGCTGCGCAATGCGAAGTACTGGATCGAGGTCATCGACCGCAAGAACGGCAAATATCCCTTGTATCGGATCACTGCGGTCGCCACGGGCACTCGCAGCGCGAGCACTGCGGGCGGCACGCAGGTCGAATTGCAGATGGCCTTCGATCCTGATCCGGTCGCCGCCAGGATGAATTGAACAGCGTGGCAGGGCGAAGCATGAAGATCAAATGTTTCTTGAGGGCTGCCGCAGTGTCCGGCCTGATGCTGGCGCAGGGCGTCGGCTACGCAGCGCAGTACCCGCTGGCACCGGCGCCGAGGCTAAGCTGCAGCGTAAGCTACCCCGGCTCGGTGGATCGCCCGATCACGGCTGTTTCTATTTCGGCCAGCGCCTCCAGGGTTTCGACCGGCACGGCGGTCTACAGGGCGGGCTACGACATGGCCAACTGGTCGGGCACGCTCACCGCTACCAGGTTCGGCGCCGACGGCCGGCTGGCGAGCGTGGCCCAATGGTCCGCACGCGACCTGCTCGACACCCGCATGGCGGCGGCGGGCGCGCACGGCAGCAACCGCAAGGTGCTCAGCTTCTCGGGCACCGCTGCTGCAACGGCTACCAGCGCTGCGACAAGGGGCACCGGAATTCCGTTCCGCTGGGCCAACCTGAGCGACACGCAAAAAGCCGCGCTCAAGGGAACCACCAGCACCGATGACAAAGACACCGCGCTCGGGCGGGCCGTGCTCGACTTCCTGCGCGGAGACCGCAGCAACGAGGGCGCGGGCCTGCAACTGCGCAAACGCGGGCATGTGCTTGGCGACATCGTGGGCTCCGGCGTCTGGTACGCGGGAAAGCCCAACAGCGGCTTCACCAGCGATGCCTATGCCAAATTTGCCTCGATCGCCCGCACGCCGATGGTCTACGTGGGCGCCAACGACGGCATGCTGCACGCCTTCGACGCGGGCTCTGGACAGGAAGCGTTCGCCTATGTGCCCGAAGGGCTCTACGGCACGGCGGCCGCGCCAAAGCTCAAGCGGCTCAGCGAAGGCAGTTATTCGCACAGGTACTACGTCGACGGCAGCCCCTTCGTGGCTGACATTTACATGGGTGCGACCGCCACCGCCTCGACCACCGATGCCGAGAAAGTGGCTGCATGGAAGTCTTTCCTCGTGGGCACGCTGGGGGCGGGCGGCAAGGGCTACTTCGTGCTCGACGTCACCAAGCCCCAGGACATCGACGAGACCATGGCCCGCGAAACGGCACTCATCGACACGACCGCGCTTTCCGACGACGACCTGGGCCATCAGTTTCAGCAACCCGCGCTCGACTCCTTCTCGAGGCGCGCACTGCAACTGGCCCCGCTGAACAACGGCCGCAAGGCCGTGATCCTGGGCAACGGCTACAACAGCACGAGCGAGAAGGCGATGCTGTGGATCCAGTATCTCGACGGCGACCAATCGATCCTCAAGATCCCGGCGCCCGTCACGCAGGGCGCGGGCACCGGCAACGGACTGTCGGCTCCGCGGGTGATCGACCGTGACGGCGACGGCAAGGTCGACCTCGCCTATGCGGGCGACCTGCTGGGCAACATGTGGCGCTTCGACCTGAGCGACCGCGACGGCAGCAAGTGGAAAGCGACCCTGGGCTCCGCACCCACTGCATCGAGCCTCGACAACGTGCCGCTGTTCGCGGCCGGCGCCACGCAGCCGATCACCGCGGCGCCGGTGGTCGCCGGCCATCCGCTCGGCGGCTACATGGTGGTGTTCGGCACGGGAAGGCTGTTCGCCGTCGGTGACGACAGCAATACCGCCAACCAGTATCTCTACGGCATCCGGGACGGGGCCAACGGCACGACAGGCACGGCCGTGCTGACCGACCTGGTGGCGCAGACCGTCGGTGGCACCACTGTCGAGACAGACGGTGGCGAGTTCCGCAACGTCTCGAACAACAGCGTGAGCTACAGCGGCTCGCGCGCCAAGCGTGGCTGGTATTTTCAGCTGCCGGCCGCCAAGGAGCGCATCGTCTATCCGGGCGACGCCTTGAGCAGCAGCGCCGGCCTGTTCTCGAGCACCGTTCCCGGCTCCGGCAGCAACGCGCTCGACTGTACTGCGGGCACCAACGACGACGGATGGTCGATGGTGGTCGACTTCTTCGACGGCTCCGCGCCCGACGGCATTGACTACGGCACAGCCACCACCACCACGACCAGCTATCTCGGTTTCCGTAACAGCTCGGGCAAGGACGACATCGTCTTCGAGCCGCAGGGCCGGGAGAAGGGCAAGGACGTGATCTGCAATGCGGCCGGCGAGTGCAAGGCGCCGATAAGGCCTGACATCGTGCGCCGTTTCGGCTGGCGCAATCTGCTGTCGCCGTCGAACTGATGGCGCAGCCGAGGCAAACCATGAACAGCTATTCCAAGCCGCCGCGCCGCAAACAGATCCGCTCGCGCGGCTTCACGTTGATCGAGCTGATGATCGTAACGGCGGTGATCGGCATCCTCGCCGCCATTGCCTACCCCTGCTACACGCGCTACGTGCTGCGGGCCAAGCGCGCCGATGCCAAGCAACAGCTGTTGCAGGCGGCGCAGTGGACCGAGCGCTACATGACCGCCAATGGACGCTACCCCCCGCCGACCGTCGCGCTGCCGGCAGGACTGGGGCAGTCGCCACCGTCCGGCACGGCGAACTATGCCATCAGCTTTGTCTCAAGAAACGAGACCAGCTACACCTTGCAAGCCGTTCCTGCGCGGGCTTCGCGCAACGACGAGTGCGGGACGCTCACGGTCAACCACCAGGGCGTCAAGCTGGCCGGCAATAGCACCGACGCATCGAGTGCGCTGGTGCAGCTTTGCTGGAACCGTTGAGGTGCCTGTGAGAGTGCTGCGGCGGTTGCCGTCGCGGCTCAGATGTCGCGCAGCAACTGCCTGAATTCGTCCACGTCCTCGAAGCTGCGGTACACCGATGCAAAGCGCACGTAGGCGACCTTGTCGAGCTTCTTGAGTTCGCGCATCACGAGCTCGCCCACCTTGGTCGAGTCGATTTCGCGCAGGCCGCTGGCCAGCAGCTTCTGTTCGATGCGAAGCAGGGCGTTGTCGATCTGCTCGATGCTCACCGGGCGCTTGCGCAGCGCCAGCATCATCGAGGCGCGCACCTTCGACGAATCGAAGTCGGCGCGGCTGCCGTCCTTCTTGACGACGACCGGGAAGTTGACGTCGGGCCGCTCGTAGGTGGTGAAGCGCTTGTCGCAGGCGCTGCACTGGCGGCGCCTGCGGACGAAGTCGGCGTCTTCCGAAACGCGGGTCTCGACGACCTGCGTTTCAAGATGACCGCAAAAAGGGCATTTCATGCGGTCAGGACTTCCGGCTCAGCGGTAGACAGGGAAACGGCTCGTCAGCGCATGCACCTTGGCGCGCACGGCGTCGATGTTCGCCGCGTCGCGCGGGTTCTCGAGCACGTCGGCGACCAGGTTCGCGGTGATGCGGGCCTCTTCGTCCTTGAAGCCGCGGGTGGTCATGGCGGGAGTGCCGATGCGCACGCCGCTGGTGACCATCGGCTTTTCCGGGTCGTTGGGGATCGCGTTCTTGTTGATCGTCATGTGGGCGCTGCCCAGCACGGCTTCGGCTTCCTTGCCGGTGATGCCCTTGGCGCGCAGGTCGACCAGCATCACGTGGCTTTCGGTGCGGCCGCTCACGATGCGCAGGCCGCGCTCGGTGAGGGTGTCGGCCACGATCTGAGCGTTCTTGACCACCTGTTGCTGGTAGGCCTTGAACTCGGGCGACATGGCTTCCTTGAACGCGACGGCCTTGGCGGCGATCACGTGCATCAGCGGGCCGCCTTGCAGGCCGGGGAAGATCGCGCTGTTGATGGCTTTCTCGTGCTGCGACTTCATCAGGATGATGCCGCCGCGCGGGCCGCGCAGGCTCTTGTGGGTGGTGGAGGTGACGATGTCGGCGTGCGGCACCGGGTTGGGGTACACGCCCGCGGCCACGAGGCCGGCGTAGTGGGCGATGTCGACCATGAAGATCGCGCCGACGTCCTTGGCCACCTTGGCGAAGCGTTCGAAGTCGATGCGCAGCGAGTAGGCCGAAGCGCCCGCGATGATCAGCTTGGGCATGTGCTCGTGCGCCTTGCGTTCCATCGCGTCGTAGTCGATGGCTTCGTTGGCGTCGAGGCCGTAGCTCACCACGTTGAACCACTTGCCGCTCATGTTCAGCGGCATGCCGTGGGTCAGGTGGCCGCCTTCGGCCAGGCTCATGCCCATGATGGTGTCGCCGGGCTTCAGGAAGGCGAGCATCACGGCTTCGTTGGCAGAAGCGCCGCAATGCGGCTGCACGTTGGCGGCGTCGGCGCCGAAGATCTGCTTGACGCGGTCGATGGCCAGCTGCTCGGCCACGTCGACGTGCTCGCAGCCGCCGTAGTAGCGCTTGCCCGGGTAACCTTCGGCGTACTTGTTGGTGAGCTGCGAGCCCTGGGCGGCCATGACGGCCGGCGAGGCGTAGTTCTCGCTGGCGATCAGCTCGATGTGGTGTTCCTGGCGCGCGTTTTCGGCTTGAATGGCGGCCCAGATTTCGGGATCGGTCTGTTCGACCAGGATATTGCGTTGGTACATGGCAGTCCTTTGAAGACGAGGTCCTTGTTCTTCAACCAAACAAGGGCTGCCCAGGCGAACGGCTGAACGCCTGTTGTGGCCAGGCGGTACGCTTCCCAGTGGTATTCCACGTCAGCGCGGGGCACCTTTTTCGGGTGCTGCGCCTATCGCCAGTCGCGTACGAGGCCGAGTGTAGCTCACACCCGGCCAGGACAGCTTCAGGAAACGCCGGAAAGCAGGGCGACCTTGGCGGGTTCGGAGCCTTCATCGGCCTTGACCGGCGCGGGTGCGGGCGTCACGACCGGAATCGGCTGCGCGCGCACGGTCGTGCGGGGCGGCAGCACCGACGGCGCGCGGCCGCTGGCAACCTGCAGCAGGCGCTCGTGCTCGGCCATCACCTTGCCGGCGTAGCCGCCGTCGTCTTCGAGGTTGGCCGCGCCCACGTAGTAGCGCAGGCCGCCTTCGAGCGATCCGGCGCGGGCGATGCATTCCTGCAGCACTTTGACCCCGACGCGCATGTTGGTCACGGGGTCGAAGGCGGTGAGCGTGCCGCCCGCGCTTTCATACTTGTCGCCATGCACGCGGGTCATGACCTGCATCAGGCCCTGGGCGCCGACGTGGCTCTGGGCAAAGGGGTTGAAACTGGATTCCACGGCCATGATGGCCAGGATCAACGTCGGGTCGAGCTTGGTGCGCTTGCCGATGTTGTAGGCCTCGGCGACGAGCACGCTCAGCGGCTCGGGCGCCACGCTGTACTTCTTGCTCAGCCAGTAAGCCACGGCGGCCTGCTGCTTGGGCAGGTCGCTGGGGCTCGCGGCGGTTGTGCGCTCGATGGCGGTCGGCTCGAGGTCGGTGGCTTCAGGCGCGGGCTTGCGCGACTGCAGCCAGCCCATCAGTTGCTCTTCGCCGGTCTTGCGCAGGTCGGGCCGCGCCACGAGGGCGAGGGCCGCGAACACGATGGCCAGGCCGACCAGTGCAAACCCGTTGTGGGTGATTTCAAAAAAGCCGTCTGCCACATCGGACACGAAGGTCCTTAGCCCGCGGGCTGTGGCATCGAACGCCTTGTTCATCGCTCTTCCTTTCTGTGCGGCACCTGATACGCAAAGCCGGTGAGGGCGATGGATGAAGGCAGCGGCGCTTGGATTGGTACGAATCAGGCTCCGCGCATGGAGTGGAGGTGGGTTGGGAGCGCGGCGACCTGATCAAGCCGGTTGGGATTCGGCAGCGGATTCAGGGAGGCCCCTCTGCGTCAGGCAGTCAGGGCAGGCCGGATTCTAGCGTGGGTTAATACCTGGTCAAGCATAAGGAATTGCATCTTTATGCTAATAGTTGTTTAAAAAGTTCATGGTTTCGAGGTGTTTTGTCTTAGGTGAAATCCCTTTGTAAATTGCATTTGCAAAGCAAGGGTGCGGCGCCTAATCTGAACGGGCCTGAGGTTTTCAGGCATTTTTCCGAGGTCAGGCAGCCTGAGGTGTAAGTCGAGGGCTCGAACGACCGAGGATCCACGGTGGCAATCTCTTGCTGCCAGCACGGCGGGAACCATTGACTTCCGGTCGCGCGAAACGATGGCATGGGTCTAGCGCCCGCCATCAAGCCCGGTGGCAAGACCTTCGTCGAGCCATCGGGCTTTCTTTTTCTGCGCACTGCGCAGCAGCTTCTCCGGTGTTTGCGGTATTTCTTCCGAAGCGCGGCTGCGGTTGCTGCGCCAACGGGGAGTTGAAGCGTCTTTGCGGCACACTCCGGCGATGGACGTAGCTTCGATCAAACAGAACAAATGGGTGCGGCGTGGGATCGTCGCGTTGCTGTCGTTGTTGGCCTTCTGGGTCATCGCCTGGCTGGCGGTGCCGCCGATCGCCAAGAGCCAGCTCCAGAAGATCGCAAGCGAGAAGCTTGGCCGGCAAGTGACCGTCGGCAAGGTCGACTTCAAGCCCTGGACGCTGGAGCTCACGTTGAACGATCTGCGCATAGCCACCGCCGATGGCAGCAGGTCGCAGTTGGCCGTCCAGCGCATCTATGCCGATGCCGAGCTGCAATCCATCTTCCGCCTCGCACCGGTGATCGACGCCGTGGCCATCGACGCGCCGTCCGTCCTGCTCACGCACCAGGCCGACGGCAAGTACGACATCGACGACATCCTTGCCAGGCTGTCGGCCGGCCCGCCCGCCGACCCGAAGGCCAAGCCGGCGCGCTTCGCGGTCTACAACATAGCGATCAATGGCGGCTCGGTCGACTTCGACGACCAGACCGTCAAGCGCAAGCATGAGCTGCGCGACTTCGTGCTCAAGGTGCCTTTCCTGAGCAACCTCGATTCGAAGCGCGACATCAATACAGAGCCCAAGCTGGCGTTCGTGCTCAACGGCAGCAAGTTCGACTCCGCCGCTCTCACCACCCCCTTCGCCGACAGCCGCAAGACGGACGCGCACGTGCAGTTCAAGGGGCTCGACCTGGTGCCGTACCTCGGCTACATCCCGGGCGGACTGCCGGTGCGCCTGCAGGCGGGCAGCCTCGACGCCGACCTGAAGATCGGCTTCGAGCACGGCGCCACCAACGGACTGAAGATCACCGGCACCGTCGAGGCGCACACCACCAAGGTGGCCGACGCTCGCGGGCGCGACCTGCTGGCCTTCGAGTCGCTCAAGCTCGCGCTGGACGACGTGCGGCCGCTGGAGTCGGTGTTCCACCTGAGCGAGATCGCGCTGGTCAATCCGCAGCTGGCGGTGGCGCGCGACGCCGCCGGCCAGCTCAACCTGCTGGCCACCGACCCCGCCACCGGCGCGACCGAAAAGGCCGCGCCCCTTCCGGCGGCGCCCGCGAACCCGCCAGCCGGCCAGCCGGCCGAGAAGCCGGTGCTGAAGGTGCAGGTCGACAAGTTCGCGCTGAGCGGCGGCCGTATCGGCTGGCGCGACGAAACAGTCAAACCCGCCGCGGCCATCGACGTGACCGAACTCGGATTCGATGTCACCGGCGTCACCTGGCCCATGGACAAGCCGGCCCAGTTCAACGGCAGCACCGCCATTGCCGGCGCCTCGCTCAAGTTCAAGGGCAGCGCCACCGACAAGGTGGCCAACGTGGAAACCGAGGTCGATGCGCTGCCGCTGTCGCTGGCCGCGCCTTATCTGGCGCAGAGCCTGGAGCCCACGCTCGACGGCAAGCTCAGCGGCCAGATCGACATCGCCTGGGCCCAGCCCAACCTCAAGTTCAAGGCCCGCCGCCTGGCCGCGGACGGGCTCGCGCTGACGCAGGCCAAGACCGCGCTGGCCAGCGTCGGGCGCTTCGAGCTGGTCGACGCCGAGGCCGACATGACGAACCACACGCTGAACGTGGCTTCGTTCACCGCCACCAATCCCAAGGTGCGCATCGAGCGCGACAACGAGAAGCGCTGGATGTTCGAGCGCTGGCTCAAGACGCCGGCCGGCGACGGCGCCAAGGAAGCCGAAGCCAAGGTGGCGGCGCCGAAGCCCGCCGCCGCCGAGGCGCCGCAGCCCGGCGCCAACACCAAGCCCTGGGCGCTGACCATCGGCAAGCTGGCCGTCGACAACGGGGCGCTCTCTTATTCAGACAAGGCTTCCGCGACCCCGGTGACGATCGAAGTCACCGCGTTCAAGCTGCTCGCCCAGAAGCTCGCCCCCGAAACGAACGCCACTTCGCCGCTGGAAGTGTCGGGCCGCATCGGCTCCGGGCGCTCCGAGCCGGGGCGCTTCGACTACAGGGGCAACGTCGTGCTCAAGCCGCTGGCGGCCGAGGGGCGGCTCGAGGTGGCGTCGTTCCCGGCGCATGCCTTCAAGGCCTACTACGCCGACGCGCTCAACGTCGACATCCGCCGCGCCTTCGCGAGCTATCGCGGCACCGTGCGCTACGCGGCCACGCCTGCCGGCATGAGCATCAAGCTGGCCGGCGATTCCGCGCTCGACGACTTCCGGGCCAACAGCATTTCTCTCACGCAGTCGCCGGGCTTCGACCGCAACAACAACCAGTTGCTGAGCTGGAAGACGCTGAGCCTGCGCGGCCTGCAAGTCAGCATGGCGCCAAACACGGCCCCGGCGGTCGATGTGCGCGAGACCACGCTGACGGACTTCTTCGCCCGCGTGATCGTCGACCCGACCGGCCGGCTGAACCTGCTGAGCCTTACCAAGAAGGGCGAGGCGGAAGCCAACGCCGCGGCCGCCGCGGCCGGCGAGGCCAGCACCCGCAAGGGGCCGGGCGGAACGACCACCACCACAACGGCGGCCCGGGCGGCGGCGCAGAAGCCCGCAGGTCGCTCGGTATCGGCCGAGGAAATGGTCGGCGGCGCGCCCGAACCCGCCAGGCCGGCGGCAATCGCCGCGGCGCCGGCAGCGTCGGCAGCGGTCGATACGGGCCTGGCGCCGGTCATCAACTTCGGCCCGATGAGCCTGGTGCACGGCAAGATCGACTTCACTGACCTGTTCGTCAAGCCCAACTACTCGGCCGACCTCAGCGAGCTGACCGGCAAGCTCAGTTCGTTCTCGTCCAATCCGCCGAAGGGCGAGGGCGGACGGCCCGCGCTGGCCGACCTCGAACTGCGCGGCAAGGCGCAGCAGACCGCGGCACTGGAAATCACCGGCAAGCTCAATCCGCTGGTCAAGCCGCTCGAACTCGACATCACCGCCAAGATGCGCGACCTCGACCTCGCGCCGCTGTCGCCGTACTCGGTGCGCTACGCCGGCCACGGCATCGAGCGCGGCAAGATGAGCATGGACGTCAACTACAAGGTGGCGGCCGACGGCCAGCTCACGGCCACCAACAAGCTGGTGCTCAACCAGCTGCAGTTCGGCGACGAAGTGGCGGGCGCGCCCGCCAGCCTGCCGGTGAAGCTGGCGGTGGCCCTGCTGGCCGACCGCAACGGCGTGATCGACGTCGACCTGCCGCTGAGCGGCTCGCTCAACGACCCGCAGTTCAGCGTCGGCCCGCTCATCTGGAAGGCGGTGGTCAACCTGATCGTCAAGGCCGTGACCGCGCCGTTCAGTTTGCTGACCGGTGGCCTGGGCGGCGGCAGCGGCGAGTCGAGCGCCATCACCTTCGACGCCGGCAGCTCGGACCTGAGCGCCGCCGCCAAGGAAAGCCTGGACAAGGTCGCGAAGGCCCTGACCGACCGGCCCACGCTGCAGATGACGGTCGCGGGCACCGCCAGCCTCGAAAAGGAGCGCGACGCCTACCAGCGCCAGCGCGTGCGCCAGCTGACCCTGGCGGAGAAGCGCCGCGTCGCGGTGCGCGGCGGCCAGGCCGGCACCGACGTGCCGCCCGTCACCGATGCCGAATACCCCGAGCTGCTGACCGCCGTCTACAAGCGCGCGGACATCACGAAGCCGCGCAATCTCGTCGGCCTTGCCAAGGACCTGCCGCTCAAGGACATGGAAAACCTGCTGTTCGCGAGCGTGCCGGTCGACGAGGAGTCGATGCGGCAGCTGGCGGTCGAGCGCGGCGCGGCCGTGCGCGACTACCTGCTTGCGAAGAGCGTGCCGAGCGAGCGCCTGTTCCTGGGCGCGGTGCGCACCACCGCCAGCGGCGCCGACTGGAAGCCGGGCGCCGAGCTCAGCCTCACCATGAAGTGACGCGGCGCAAGCGCTTCGGGACTTGGTTTTTCTCCACGGCTTGCTATATATGTAGTCCGTCAATCTCCCAGCCAGCAACCCCGGGCTCGCCACGTTTCCAGGGCGGAATTCGGCGGCCGGCCGCAAGTGGGTGAAAATGTCGATGTGCGCCGGCCTTTGCCGGCGCCTTCGCTTTCTCTACTAAGACAACGATTTCGCGCAGTGACCTCTACTTCTTCCAAGCCACACGACATTCAGGCCCTCGACACGCTGACCGGCGGCGCCTTCACCGCGCCGACTTCCGGCGAGCGCGCCGCGCGCATCCGCGACTGGCTCGCTGGCAACCCCGCGCCCGAGCAGATGCAGGAGGTCTTCAAGGAGCTGAGCGGACGCGACAAGGGCGCTGCACGCCTGCTGCGCGAAAAACTCGACGAACTCAAGCGCGCCAAGGGCCAGGAGGCCATCGCCGCCGAATGGGCGCAGAAGGCCGAGGCGCTGCTTGCACAGTCCAAGCTCAACATCGCGGACGCGCTGGCGTGGCAGCGTGACGCCGCCAAGGCCGGCGCACCGCTGTCGCGCGAACCGCTGGCCGGCCTGAAGCTCAAGCTGGCGGAGCGCGTCAAGGGCATCGAAGACCTGCAGCACCGCGCGCAGGTGCACCGCGAAGCCGCAGTGCTGCTGGCCCAGCGCTTCGAAGTGCTGTCGACCAAGGGCTGGCAGGACGCCCAGGCCGCCGAGGAATCGCTGCGCGCCGACGTGGCCCACTGGCAGCAGCAGGCGACCGAAATCACCGGCGATGCCAACTGGACCAGCCTGGACGCCAAGTTCGCGCCGCAACTCGAATCGTCGAAGTCGCAGCTGCTGGTGGTGTCCGATTCCTTCCATAGCGCGTTGGCCCTGGCCATTGCCGCCTCCGCCGACGCAGCGGCGCCGCTGCCGCCGGTGCCCGTGTGGGCCGACGAACTGCGCGCCGCGCGCGGTGAAGTCCTGGCTCCCAAGGTGGCCGCTCCGGCACGCCCTGCCGCGCCCAAGGTCGATCCGGCCGTGCGCGCCGCCGCCCAAGACGCGGTGCAGGCCGCGCTCGCCAAGCTCGAGCAGGAAACCGCCGAAGGCCACGGCAAGGCCAGCGCCGGCGCCGCAGCCGCGCTGCGCGCCGTGCTCAAGGAACACGGAAAGCTGGTCGAGGCGCCGCTCGAAGCCCGCGTGCATGCCGCGCTCGTGGCCGCCGGCGAACTCGAAGGCTGGCAGCGCTGGAGCGCCGACAAGGTCCGCGAAGACCTCGTCGCCAAGGCCGAAGGCCTGCTCAAGCGTCCCGAAGGCCAGGCCCTCGGCGGCCGCAAGATGCAGGAAACGCTGCGCGCCCTGCGCGACCAGTGGAAGCAGGCCGACCAGGGCGGCGTGCCGAACCACGCGCTGTGGAAGCGCTTCGACGAAGCCTGCAACGAGGCCCACAAGGTGGTCGAGGCCTGGCTGGAGAAGGTTCGCGCCGACGCCGCCGAGCACCGCGCCCATCGCGTGGCGCTGATCGAAGAGGTCAAGGCCTGGGCGGCGGAACACGCCGGCGCCACCGATCTGAAGGCCCACAACCGGGCGCTGCACCAGTTCGCCGACCGCTGGCGCGATGCCGGCCATGTGGGCGAGAAGGTGTTCGCCGAGCTGCAGCCGCAATGGAACGAAGCCTTCGGCGCCGCCCGCGCACCGTTCGAGACCGCGCAGAAGGCGAGCGTCGAGCGCCGCCAGGCCATGATCGCCGAGGCGACCGAGCTCGGCGCCCAGCCGATGCTGCGCATCGACGCCGTCAAGGCGCTGCAGCAGCGCTGGCAGGCCGAGGCGCAGAGCGTGCCGCTCGACCGCCGCCACGAACAGAAGCTGTGGGACGCTTTCCGCGCGCCCATCGACGAGGCTTTCAACCGCAAGACGGCCGAGCGCGAAAAGGCGTCGGCCGCCATGAGCGAGCACGACCGCCATGTTCTCGACGCCTCGAAGGCGCTCGATGCCGCCAACGCCGGCGGCGACGTGCAGAAGATCCGCGCCGCCATCGCCCGCCTGGAAGCGGCGCTGCGCGGCGAAGCCCCGCCGCCGGCTCCAAAGGCCGAGCAGGCAGCCGCCGCGAGCGACGGCCCGTCGGTCGGCGCGACCGAGGTCGTGGCTCCGGGCCAGGCCGCCGCCGAATTCGGCGAGAGCGCCGAACAGGCACCCAGCCCGAGCGACGCGGAAGCCTCGCCCGGCACGCACACCGAGGCGCCCGCTGCTTCGGCCGATCTGGTGGCGCCCGCCGATGGCGCCGATGCATCGGCACGCACCGACGCCGCTGCGCAAGCCCCTGCCGCCGCGGCGAAGCCCGCTCCCAAGCCGGTGGTGGCCATGCGCGGCGACGACCGTCCGAGCAGCAAGAAGGCCGAGGCGGCACCCGCCGCTCGCGGTGCCGGCGGCCGCTTCGGTGACCGGCGCGATGCCGGCCGGCCGGGTGCGGGCGGCCCGGGTCGCCCCGGTGGCGACCGCGGCGCGCCGCGTTCCGGTGACCGCGGTGATCGCGGCGCCCCTGGCGGCCGCTTCGGCGACCGTCCGCCGCGTGAAGATCGCGGCCCGCGCCTCGGCGACGCGGCCTTCCGCGCCCAGCGCGAAGCGCTCGAGCGCGCCGACATGGCGCTGCGCAAGCTTGCCGCCCAGGCGCACGGCGAAGCCCTGACGCAGGTGCTCGGCGCCTGGGAGCAGCGCGATGCGGCGCGTCTGCCGAGCGTCCAGGAACTGGGCCGCGCGGTGACGCCGGCGGTGCGCACCGGCTGGTCGCAGGCCATCGGCTCCGCGCCGACCGCTGCCGCCAGCGATGCCGCCGAAGCGCTGTTGCGCCTCGAAATGGCAGCCGAAGTGCCGACGCCCGCCGAGCAGCTCGACGCACGCCGTGCGCTGCAGCTCAAGCTGCTGACGAAGCGCGGCGATCCGGCGCCGGCCCAGACCTGGGGCCAGGATGCCGGCAAGGTGCTGGCCGCCGCGCACGACGCCGCGAGCGCCCGCCGCCTGCAGAATGCGCTGAAGGCACTGCTGCGCAAGTAAGGCCGGCCTTTTCTTTCGGCCATGAAAAAAGACGCCCTCGGGCGTCTTTTTCATTGGGCTGCGAGCCAGACAGGGGGAGGGTCAGACTTTCTCGCCGATCACTGGCGTCTGCACCGCCGCCGCCTGTTCGGCCGCATGGCCGCTGGCGATGCGGCGCCGGAGGAGCAGTCCGCCAATGCCCAGCAGCAGGGCAACGGCGCCGACGATCAGCGTGCCCTTGTCGGTGGCGCTGGATGCGGCTGCCTTGTCCTTGTTTTCCATGATCTTCTGCACATCGGCCAGCGACACCACGGGCTGGCCCTTGAGCTTGACCTCGTAGACGAGGTTGTTGTCCGAGGGATCGACGCGTACGTCGACTGCTTCGTCGATCAGCGGCTCGAGCTTGCTGCGGCCGACCGCGTAGTCCACGCGCCATTTCTCGGTGCTGCCGTCGGCCAGCTTGGCATCGAGCACGAAGTAATGGCGCGTGGTGCTGCCGCCGCGCCGGCGCTTGGTGGTTTCCGTGATTTCGCTGCCGCTGACGATGGTGCCGCTCCTGGCCACCAGGTCTTCGACCGCGGTGCCGTGCGTGTCAGCGTTGGCCTTGAATTGCGCGTAGCCCGCCCACCCCAGAATCCCGATGCCGATCACCAGCGCGAGCCATGCCTTGCCAGTGAGTTGATAGAGCCAATCCCTCATGTTGTTTACCTTTTTTGCGAGTTGATAACCCGTCAATGGTAAAGGCTGGAGCGCTATCAAATAAATAGCAAGCAATCGAGATCAGGCTTGGGATTGGGGCCTTTTAGGCAGAAAGAATTCATCGAAGATCGCGAGCACTTCGGGGAAGTCCCGGCTGAAATTCGGGCGGTTCACGAAATAGGCCTCGCAGGCGACCGCGAAGAACTCGCTGATCGATGTCGCCCCGTAGGCGTCGAGCCAGGGTGGCTCGGCGCCGAAGCGTTCGGCCAGGATGGTTTTTTCGCGGAAGTCTTCGTAGGCGGGCTTCATCACGGCCATCCACGCCGCGCGGGCCTCGCGCGCACTGCGCTTGCCGGCAAAGCCGGCGGGCAGCGGCGGGCAGCCGTTGGCGTCGCCGTTGCGCATGTCGATCTTGTGGGCGAACTCGTGGATCACGACGTTGTAGCCGCGGTCCGAGGTGATGCTGCTCGCGAGCACGTCGTCCCAGCTCAGCATGACGGGGCCGCGGTCCATGGCCTCGCCGGCCACGACTTCGTTGTACTCGTGCACGACCTGCGCGTCGTCGACCACCTTGCGGCGGGCCACGACCTCGGAGCGGTGCACCACGATGCCGACGAAGTCGTCGTACCAGGCCAGGCCGCCCTTGAGATGCAGCACCGGCAGCACGGCCTGCGCGGCGATGGCCAGCGCCACCTCATTGGTGATGCTGAAGTTGCGGGCGCCGTGGAATTCCTTGTCGCGCAGGAACTCGGCGGTGAGGGCGCGCAGCCTTTGCAGGTCGGCGGCGGGGCGATCGGCGAGGAAGGCGTAGCGCATGAGCACCGCCTGCCATGCGGCATCGGGAATCGGGGGCAGGGCGCGCAACCGGCGCAGCCACTTGAACATCGGCGGCGGCGGCGCGGCTAGCGCAGGTCGACGCGCTGGGCGCCGGCGGGGGAAAGACAGAGCAATTGCGCGCGCGGCGGATGCGCGGCTGCGTCCCAGTCGCTCAGCACGATGCGGCGCATGCCTTCGCCCAGGTCGTGGTCGGCGGGGCGGTGCGTGTGGCCGTGCACCAGCGTGTGGGCCTGGGCCTGCCGCAGCCATTGGCGCGCGGCGGCGGTGTCGACGTCGGCCCAGACGACGGAGGGATCGCGCTTGCGGTCTTCGCTCTGCACCCGCATCGAACGCGCGAGCGCACGGCGCTCCTCGAGCGGGCGCGCGAGAAACGCGGCCTGCCACGCGGGCGTGCGCACCTGGGCGCGGAACTTGAGGTAGTCGGTGTCTTCGAGGCAGAGGGCGTCGCCGTGGCTCAGCAGCCATCGCTGGCCATGCAGCACCAGCACCGTGGGGTCGTCGAGCAGCGTGAAGCCGCACCGTGCCGCGAGTGCGGGGCCGATCAGGAAGTCGCGGTTGCCGTGCATGAAGTACACCGGCAGCCGCTGCGCCGTGCGGCGCAGCAGTTCGGCGCATTGCGCCTCGAAGCCGGGCTGGGCGGCGGCATCGTCGCCGACCCATACTTCGAACAGGTCGCCGAGGATGATCAGCGCGTCGGCCGGCGTGGTCTGCAGGTAGCCCTGCCAAGCCTCGAAAGTGGCGGGCTCGCCGGCCTGCAGGTGCAGGTCGGAGATCAGGTCGACAGTGCGCCAGGTGGCGGGCGCCACCAGTTCATTGAACACCGTCATCGCTGCCGCCACCGGGGGCTCGCGATCACTCTGCAGTGACGACGGCCTTCTCGATCACGACGTCTTCGAGCGGCACGTCGTCATGGAAGCCCTTGCGGCCCGTCTTCACGGCCTTGATCTTGTCGACCACTTCGGTGCCGGCAATGACCTTGCCGAACACGGCATAGCCCCAGCCCTGGGCCGAAGGCGCGGTGTGGTTCAGGAAGCCGTTGTCCGACACGTTGATGAAGAACTGGGCCGTGGCCGAGTGGGGCGCGCTGGTGCGGGCCATGGCGACGGTGTAGTTGTCGTTCTTCAGGCCGTTGTTGGCTTCGTTCTCGATCTCGGCGCCGGTGGGCTTTTGCTTCATGCCGGGCTCGAAACCGCCGCCTTGCACCATGAAGCCGGGGATCACGCGGTGGAACACCGTGTTGTCGTAGTGGCCCTTCTTGACGTACGAGACGAAGTTCTCGACCGACTTGGGCGCCTTGGCGGCGTCGAGTTCGAGCGTGATGACGCCGTAGTTCTTGATATGCAGTTCGACTTGTGGGTTGCTCATGAGGGACTCCTTCTTCGGAAAACGGATTACTTCGCCACCACGGTGGCGGACTTGATGGTGACGGGCTCGACCGGCACGTTCTGCATGCCGCCCTTGTTGCCGGTCTGGACGGCGCGGATCTTGTCGACCACGTCGGTGCCAGAGACGACCTTGCCGAACACGGTGTAGCCGTAGCCGTCGGGGCTGGGTGCGTTGAGCGAGTCGTTGTTCTTCACGTTGATGAAGAACTGCGAGGTGGCCGAATCGGGGTTGCCGGTGCGGGCCATGGCAATGGTGTACTTGTCGTTCTTCAGGCCGTTGCCGGCCTCCAGCGGAATGGGCGCACGGGTGGGCTTCTGCTTCAGGTCGGCGGTGAAGCCGCCGCCCTGGATCATGAAGCCGTCGATGACGCGGTGGAACACCGTGCCGTCGTAGTGCTTGTCCTTGACGTACTGCAGGAAGTTCTCCACCGACTTCGGTGCCTTGGCGGCGTCGAGTTCGACCACGATGTCGCCGGCCGAGGTGGCGAGCTTGACGCGCGGGGAGGCGGTCTGAGCATGCCCCGCGGCGGCGAACGTGAGTGCGGCGGCCAGCACCAGGGCGCTGCGGCGGCTGAATCGGGAGAGTGCGTGGATCGTCAAGTGATGCTCCGTGTGCGGATGGGGGAGAGCGGGGGGCGCACGACGAATCGGTCGCCGTCGCGCGGGAGACCTCGCTCGCTTACTTGCTGGTGCGGCCGACCGGCTTGCGGATGACCACCGGCGCCGCAGGCAGCGCGGCGGCCTCGGCTTCGGTCTTGGGCGTGAAGATCTGGCGGATCAGCGCCAGTTTGGGCGCGACGCTCGGGTTGGTGCTGGCGAACTGCTGGGCGCGAACGTATTCCTGGGCCGCGAGGCGGGCGTACACGTCGCCAAGGTTCTCGTGCGCGGTGGCGTAGTTCGGGTTGAGCTTGATGGCCTGTTCGAGCGCCGAGCGCGCCTGGTCGAACTTGCTTTGCGACGCATAGAGCGCGGCGAGGTTGTTGTAGGGCTCGGACAGTTCGGGGAAGTCCTGTGTGAGCTGGGTGAAGGCCGCGATGGCCTCGTCCTGCTTGTTCTGCTCGGTGAGGATCACGCCGCGCAGGAAGCGCATCTGCGGGTCGCGCGGCTTGCCGGCAATGTAGGTGTCGGCCTTGGCGAGCGCTTCGGCCGGCTTGCCCTGGCGCAGCAGCGTGTTCACGTCGTCATACTCATTGGCGTGCGCGGCGCCCCACAGGCTGAACAGCAGGACGAAAGCAAGGGAGAGTCTGGAGAAAGCGGCGTGCTTCATGAAGCCTCGGAGTGGGAAGTGCGGGCTTGGGGAACACCCGGGAGATACTCGGCAGCAGCCGTTTATACTAGGTTGCATTGTAGCCGAGGGGCCATGTCCAACCCCTCGCGACCACAGCCCCCGTCACCCCTGAAAAACATCGTCGTTCGCCCGTGCCGCACGTGCGCGAAGCGACGTTTTCCGAATCTCATGAGTCTGCGCATCTACAACACGCTGTCGCGTGAATTGGAGGAATTCTCCCCCCTGCAACCCGGACAGGTGCGCATGTACGTTTGCGGCATGACGGTCTACGATTTCTGCCACATCGGCCACGCCCGCATGATGATGGCGTTCGACGTGGTGCAGCGCTGGCTGCGCGCCAGCGACTATGCCGTGACCTACGTGCGCAACATCACCGACATCGACGACAAGATCATCGCCCGCTCCGTGCAGCGCGGCATCACCATCCGCCAGCTGACCGACGAAGTGATCGCGGCCATGCACGAGGACATCGGCGCGCTCGGCATCGAGCCGCCCACCATCGAGCCGCGCGCCACCGAGTACGTGCCGCAGATGCTCGGCATCATCCAGAAGCTGGAGCAGAAGGGCCTGGCCTATCGCTCCGAGAACGGCGACGTGAACTACGCGGTGCGCAAGTTCCCGGGCTACGGCAAGCTGTCGGGCAAGTCGCTCGACGAACTGCATGCGGGCGAGCGCGTGGCCGTGCTCGACGGCAAGCAGGACCCGCTCGACTTCGTGCTCTGGAAGGCCGCCAAGCCGACTGAGCCCGCAGACGCCAAATGGGAAAGCGCCTATGGCACCGGCCGGCCGGGCTGGCACATCGAGTGCTCGGCCATGAGCTGCGCGACCTTGGGCGAGACCTTCGACATCCACGGCGGCGGCGCCGACCTGCAGTTTCCGCATCACGAGAACGAGATTGCCCAGAGCGAAGGCGCCAACGGCAAGCCGCTGTCGCGCTTCTGGGTGCACAACGGCTTCGTGCGCGTGGACAACGAGAAGATGTCCAAGAGCCTGGGGAACTTCTTCACCATCCGCGAAGTGCTGCAGAAGTACGACGCCGAGAGCCTGCGCTTCTTCCTGGTGCGCACGCATTACCGCAGCGCGCTCAACTACAGCGACGCGCACCTGGACGACGCCCGCAATTCGCTCAAGCGCCTGTACACCGCGCTCGATCTCGTCGCACCGGCCGAAGTCGCCATCGACTGGACCCAGCCCTATGCCGCGCGCTTCAAGGCGGCCATGGACGAGGACTTCGGCACGCCCGAAGCCATTGCCGTGCTGTTCGAGCTGGCCGGCGAAGTCAACCGCACCAAGTCCGCCGAGACCGCGGGCCTGCTGAAGGCGCTGGCCGGTTCGCTGGGCTTGCTGCAGGGCGATCCGCGGGCGTTCCTGCAGGCCGGCAGCACGCTGGACGACGCGGCCATACAGGCCCGCATCGCCGAGCGTGCCGCTGCCAAGGCGGCGAAGAATTTCGCCGAAGCCGATCGCATTCGCCAGGAACTCCTCGAGCAGGGCATCGTGCTCAAGGACTCGCCCACGGGAACCACCTGGGCGGCCGCGCAGTGAACGGTACGACGAACCCCATGCCCGCCACCAAGAAGTCCAGCGTACAGATCTATACGCCGGACTATTGGGAGGAGGCGTGCAAGCACCTTTCCAAGAAAGACCGCGTCATGAAGCGGTTGATCCCGAAGTTCGGCGACGCCTGCCTGGAGTCGCGCGGCGACGCGTTCACCACGCTGGCGCGCAGCGTGGTCGGCCAGCAGATTTCGGTGAAGGCGGCGCAGACGGTCTGGGACAAGTTCGCGGCGCTGCCCCGCAAGCTGACGCCGGCCAACGTGCTCAAGCTCAAGGTCGACGACATGCGCGGTGCGGGCCTCTCGGCACGCAAGATCGAGTACTTGGTCGACCTGGCCCTGCACTTCGATTCGGGCCTGGTGCACGTCGATTCGTGGAAAGACATGTCGGACGAGCTCATCATCGAGGAGCTCGTGGCCATCCGAGGCATCGGCCGCTGGACCGCCGAGATGTTCCTCATCTTCCACCTGATGCGCCCGAACGTGCTGCCTGTGGACGACCTGGGGCTGCTCAACGGCATCAGCGTCAATTATTTTTCGGGCGATCCGGTCAGCCGCAGCGATGCCCGCGACGTGGCCGTGGCCTGGGCCCCGTATTGCAGCGTGGCGACTTGGTATATTTGGCGATCACTGGACCCGGTTCCAGTCGCATATTGAACACAGGAGAAGACGTTGGCGAAACGAACCTTCCTCGACTTCGAGCAGCCCATTGCTGAACTCGAAACAAAGATCGAAGAATTGCGCTATGTGCAGACCGAATCGGCGGTCGACATTTCTGAAGAAATCGATCAGCTCGGCAAGAAAAGCCAGCAGCTCACCAAGGACATCTACAGCGACCTGACGCCCTGGCAGATCACCAAGATCGCCCGGCATCCGGAGCGCCCCTATACGCTCGACTACGTCAACGAAATCTTCACCGATTTCGTGGAGCTCCATGGCGACCGGCACTTTGCGGACGACCTGTCGATCGTGGGCGGCCTGGCGCGCTTCAACGGCGTGCCGTGCATGGTGCTCGGCCACCAGAAGGGCCGAGACACCAAGGAGCGCACCGCGCGCAACTTCGGCATGAGCAAGCCCGAGGGCTACCGGAAGGCCCTGCGCCTCATGAAGACGGCAGAGAAGTTCAAGCTGCCCGTGTTCACCTTCGTGGACACGCCCGGCGCCTACCCCGGCATTGACGCGGAGGAGCGCGGGCAGTCGGAAGCCATCGGCCGCAACATCTTCGAGATGGCGCAGCTCGAGGTGCCGATCATCGTCACCATCATCGGCGAGGGCGGCTCCGGCGGCGCGCTGGCCATTTCGGTCGGCGACCAGCTGGTGATGCTGCAGTATTCCATCTACTCGGTGATCAGCCCCGAGGGGTGCGCTTCCATCCTGTGGAAGACCAGCGACAAGGCGCAGGAAGCGGCCGATGCACTGGGCATCACCGCGCACCGCCTCAAGGCGCTGGGGCTGGTCGACAAGATCGTGAACGAGCCCGTCGGCGGTGCGCACCGCGACCATCGCCAGATGGCCGCGTTCCTCAAGCGCGCGCTCAACGACGCCTTCCGCCAGGTCAGCGACCTGAAGCCGAAGGAACTGCTGGAGCGCCGCTACGAGCGCCTGCAGAGCTACGGCCGTTTCAACGACACCAAGGCCGACAACGGCAGGTAACGCAGCCTCCGCCATGGACTCCGCTTTCGAACGCGCCATGGCCGCGTTCGAGCCGGCGCATTGGCCGCTGGCGGTGGGTTTCAGCGGCGGTGCCGACTCCACGGCCCTGCTGGCCGCCTGCGCGACGCGCCGGCCGGGCGAGGTTGTTGCCTTCCACGTGCATCACGGGCTGCAGGCCGCGGCCGACGACTTCGAACGGCATTGCCGGAACGTCTGCGAGCGTCTGGCCGTGCCGCTGCGCGTGCATCGCGTCGATGCGCGGCATGCGCGCGGAGACAGCCCGGAGGATGCCGCCCGCCGTGCCCGCTACAGCGCGTTTGCCGAGATGGTGCGCATGGACGGGAGCTCGCCGGCTATCCAATCGATAGCGCTGGGCCACCATGCCGATGACCAGATCGAAACCCTGCTGCTGGCGCTTTCGCGCGGTGCGGGTCTTCCGGGGCTGGCCGCGATGCCGGCGCGCGCGCAGCGGGGCGGGCTGGAAATCCATCGCCCTCTGCTGGCCGTGGCAGGTGCTGACATCCGTGAATGGCTGGCCGGGCGCGGCCTGCCGTGGATCGAAGACCCGACCAACGGCGACGCGCGCTACACCCGCAACCGGATTCGCGCCGTGGTGCTCCCGGCGCTGGCGCAGGCTTTTCCGCAGTTTCGCGCCACCTTCGCCCGCAGCATCGGCCATGCCGCCCAGGCCCAGGAACTGCTGGACGAGCTCGCAGCGCAAGACATGGAGACGGTGGGCAACCCGCCGCGCATCGCGACGCTGCAGACTTTGTCGCATGCCCGGCAGGCCAATGTGCTGCGCCACTGGCTGATGCAGGCCCACGGCGGCGCCCCCAGTGCGGCGCAGCTCGACCAGCTGCTCAGCCAGGTCCGCGCCTGCACCACGCGCGGCCACCGGATCCACCTCAAGGTGGCCGCGGGATTCATCGAGCGGAAGGGCGATTTCCTGCATTGGTACAATGCCCCGCCCTCGCCGAAGACTTTGCTCTGACAGCTTGCAGGGCGCCGCCTTTCAAGCGGCCCTTTTCTTTTCTCTGATTTCACCCATGGCATTGATCGTTCACAAATACGGCGGTACGTCGATGGGCTCGACCGAGCGCATCAAGAATGTCGCCAAGCGCGTCGCCAAGTGGGCGCGCGCAGGCCACCAGATGATCGTGGTTCCGAGTGCCATGAGCGGCGAGACCAACCGCCTGCTCGGCCTGGCCAAGGAGCTGGCGCCCAGCAAGCCCGGCGTGGCGCACAACCGCGAGCTCGACATGCTGGCCTCGACCGGCGAGCAGGCGTCGTCGGCGCTGCTGGCCATCGCGCTGCAGGCAGAGGGCGTCGAGTCGGTCAGCTACGCCGGCTGGCAGGTTTCGGTGCGCACCGACAACTCCTACACCAAGGCCCGCATCGAAAGCATCGACGATGCGCGCGTCATGGCCGACCTGAACGCGGGCAGGGTGGTGGTCATCACCGGCTTCCAGGGCGTGGACGACGACGGCAACATCACCACGCTCGGCCGTGGCGGCAGCGACACCTCTGCCGTGGCCATTGCCGCGGCCATGAAGGCGAACGAATGCCTGATCTACACCGACGTCGACGGCGTCTACACGACCGACCCGCGCGTCGAGCCCGACGCGCGCCGCCTGACGACCGTGAGCTTCGAGGAAATGCTCGAAATGGCGAGCCTGGGCTCCAAGGTCCTGCAAATCCGCTCGGTGGAATTCGCCGGCAAGTACAAGGTGCCGCTGCGTGTGCTTTCGAGCTTCACGCCGTGGGACATCGACATCAATGAAGAGGCCAAGTCCGGCACGCTGATCACTTTCGAGGAAGACGAAAACATGGAACAAGCCGTCGTATCCGGCATCGCATTCAACCGCGACGAAGCCAAGATCTCGGTGCTCGGCGTGCCCGACAAGCCCGGCATCGCGTATCACATCCTCGGTGCCGTGGCAGACGCCAACATCGAAGTCGACGTGATCATCCAGAACCTGAGCAAGGACGGCAAGACCGACTTCAGCTTCACCGTGCATCGCAACGAATACGCGAAGACGGTCGACCTGCTGCAGTCGAAGGTCATGCCTTCGCTGGGTGCGACCGAGATCGTCGGCGACACCAAGATCTGCAAGGTCAGCATCGTGGGCATCGGCATGCGCAGCCACGTGGGCGTCGCCAGCAAGATGTTCCGCGTGCTGAGCGAAGAGGGCATCAACATCCAGATGATCTCGACCAGCGAAATCAAGACCTCGGTCGTGATCGACGAAAAATACATGGAACTTGCGGTGCGCGCACTGCATAAAGCGTTCGATCTGGATCAACCGAGCGCCTAAGTAATGGCATAATCGTGGCTTCTTTCAGGAACTGTGACCGAGTGGCCGAAGGTGCTCCCCTGCTAAGGGAGTATGGGGTGTAGAGCCTCATCGAGGGTTCGAATCCCTCCGGTTCCGCCAATCAAGCCCAGTAGCTTTCAAGCTGCTGGGCTTTTTTGTTTTTGCGTCCGCGAGTCCTCGGCCGAACATTCAAAAAATTCGATGGCAGACGGCAAAAGGTTTCGCCGACGGCGCAGGCGCGAAGCCCGAAGATTCATTCCATGCCGAAGAAACTTCATCCCTCACCCATCATGAGTTCAACCGAATTCACGGGCTGTGCGGTTGTCGGCATCGGTTCTTTTCTTTCTTCCCTTCACGCCACCTCGACCCAAAGGACACAACCATGACCACACTCACCCTGCGCGACGGCACCGAGCTCTACTACAAGGACTGGGGCTCGGGCCAGCCCATTCTCTTCAGCCATGGCTGGCCTCTCAGCGCCGACATGTGGGACGCCCAGATGCTGTTCTTCGCGGAACGCGGCTACCGCGCCATCGCGTTCGACCGCCGCGGCTTCGGCCGTTCGAGCCAGCCGTGGACGGGCTACGACTACGACACCTTCGCCGACGACATCGCCGAGCTGATCGAGAAGCTGGACCTGAAGGACGTGATCCTCGCGGGCTTCTCCATGGGCGGCGGCGACGTCACGCGCTACATCGCACGCAAGGGCTCGTCGCGCATCGCCAAGCTGGCGCTCATCAGCGCCGTGACGCCGCTGTTCATGAAGACGGCCGACCACCCCGTGGGCCCCGACGCCTCGCTTTTCGCTGGCATCCGCGCCGGTCTGGCGGCCGATCGCCCGCAGTTCCTCGACGACTTCAGCACGGTCTTCTACGGCACCAACCGCCCCGGCGCCAAGGTGTCGCAGGGCGTGTTCAAGCAGACGCTGCAGATCGCGCTGCAAGCCTCGCTCAAGGCCACCATCGACTGCGTGACCGCGTTCTCGGAAACCGACTTCCGCCCCGACATGGCGAAGATCGACGTGCCCACGCTGGTGATCCACGGCGACGACGACCAGGTCGTGCCCTTCGAGGCCACGGGCAAGCTCGCGGCCGAGATGATCAAGGACAGCCAGCTCAAGGTCTATGCCGGCGCGCCGCACGCCACCTGCAACACGCACGCCGACCAGGTGAACGCCGACCTGCTGGCGTTCGTCAAGGGCTGAGCCGGCGCCCTCCGCCCCGCATCGAGATTTCCCATGACCCTTTCCAGCACGGTTCACGACAACCCCGCGAAGCATCGATTCGAATACGAATCGCAGGGGGAGCGCGCGGTGGCCATCTACTCGCTCGAGGGCGACGTCATTACCTTCATCCACACGCTGGTGCCTGAAGCGCTGCAGGGCCAGGGCATCGCGAAGCAACTGGTGCTGGCAGGGTTGGCATCGGCGCGCGAACGCGGGCTGCGCGTGATTGCGCAGTGCCCGGTGTTCGCCGCGTACATGCGGTCGCACCCGGAAACGCACGACCTGCTGGCCGAAGAGGGGCGCAGTCTGCTCGGGCTCTGACGGGCCTGCCAAGGCCGGCTTACGCGGTCTTCGGCGACGACATCAGCTCCCGGCCGTCGCAGGCCGCTGCAGTTCCTCAGGCCGCAACGGCCTCGCGCGCCAGCGGCAGCCACAGCATGAAGCGCGTGCCCGTCGGGCGCGATTCCCAGCTGATGGTGCCCTGGATCGACCGCGCCCGCCGCCGCTGGTTCTGCAGACCCCGGCCGGAAGGCGAGGACAGCACCTTGTCGACGTCGAAACCCTGCCCGTTGTCTTCGATCGTCACGCGAACGCCGGCACCGTCCAGCGCGGTCTCGACACGGATTTCGGTCGCGCGGGTGTGGCGAAGGATGTTCGAGATGCTCTCCTGCACGATGCGCAGTATGTGCAGCGCGCTCGACGGGTCGAGCCATTCAAGGGCGGGCAGCTCCTGCACTTCCCAGCGCAGCGACACGCCGGTGCCTTCGAGCCGCGGCTCCAGGCGGTAGCGCAGGGTGGCGAGCAGCAGCAGCAGGTCGGCTTCCACCGGCTCCAGCGAATCGAGCGTGAGCTTCAGGTCGTCGAGGCAGCTCTTGAGGATCTGCGAGATCTTTTCGTCGCTCATGCCGCCACCCTCGACCGAGCGGATCGCGCTGATCAACGAGGAGCCCAGGCCGTCGTGCATGTCCTGCATCAGGCGCTGGCGCTCGTCGCTGATGGTGCGCAGGCGCTCGACGTCTCGCAGCCGCTGGTGGCTCAGCTCCAGGTCGGCCTCGCGCTTGCGCAGCCGCTCGGCAAGGCTGTCGTTCAGTTGCTCCACGGCGCCGATGGCATACACGTAGCGCCGGTACATCAGCACGCCGAACACGCTGAAGGTCACGGCGTTGGTGTAGGCGCCCAGGTACCAGCCCTCGGGGCTGATGAAATTGTTCTGCAGCAGCCAGTCGGTGATGCCCAGCAGCACGCAGATGCCGATGCCTGCAGCCACCAGCCGGCCCTCGGTGGAGCGGCGCCACGCGCTGACGCCGCCGACCAGGCACACGGCCGCGCCCATGAGGGCCGCCACGGCATAGATCAGCGGCGTCACGCGCGGGGTGTTCTGCACCAGGTTCAGCCCCGGCATGGTCAGCACGCCGACCGCGGTGGTGGCCAGCACCACGGCCCAGGTCAGCCACCTGAGCGGGCGCTGGTGCAGCTGCCGCAGGAAGAAATGCACCACCAGCACCAGCCAGAACAGCGAATTGACGGTCAGCCACGCGAACCAGTCGTTGGCGATCGGCTGGCCCACGTAGAAATGCAGGCCGCGCATGAAGGAGGTGGCCGACAGGTTAAAGAACAGCAGGTAGCCGGTTTCGCCGGGGCGCCTGAACCAGACGAAGAGCGCGAAGACGCCCACGGCCAGGAAGGAGGCGCTGAGCATCGCCGGCAGCTCCTGCTGCAGCCACTGGCGCAGGCCGTGGCGGCCCCGCAGCGTTTCGACGGGGCCGAGCCACAGCGAGGACACCGCCACCTGCGTGTTGCGCGAGTGCTCCAGGCGGATGAGGATCTCCTGCGGCGGCGTACTGGCGGGGCCGCGGTCCAGCTCGACCCACAGCGGCGTGCGCGTGCTGTTCCACAGCGGGCCCAGTTGTTGGGCGCGGTGCACCAGGCGGCCGTCGGCGTAGACGGCAATGGTGCCGTCGGTCTTGATGCGGGCGCCGTACAGCGCCAAGGGGCCGTTGGAGGAAGGCAGGTGGCGCGTGGAGACTCGCAGCCAGGTGATGCGCGTCGGGCGGGCCGCGCTGGGCGTGCCGACGGTGGCGTCGCCATCGGCCTGGCGCAGCAGCGCGATGGGCAGGGCCAGCGGCAGCCGGATCGGGTTCCAGGCATCCGGCAGGTCGCTTGCCTGCTGCCGCGGGGGCGGCGTGCTGAAGCCCGAGGTGTCCTCGACCTGCCAGTCGGCGCGCTCCAGGTGAAGCGCGGCCCTGGACTGCTGCAGGCCGGACATCCCGCCGAAGAAGGCGCCGATGACGGCCAGCAGCGTCATCGACAGCACGAGTACCACGTTGGCGAAGAAAGGCGCGGGACGGGAGTTCAAGGCAGGGCGTTCAGGTGGGGCGTCCAAATCCGACGCGCCGCGTATGTAACCCATTCTCGCTCTTTGTTACCAATCTTGAGAAAGGCCCGGCGGTTTCAGCGAGGCGCAGGCTGGGACAGCACCCATTGGGCCAGCGCCCGTGCATCGTTTTCCGTCACGTGGGCCTGCCGCGGCATGATGACGCGGCCCCAGGTGCCGACGCTGCCATCGCGGATCTTGCCGGCCAGCCGGGCGGGTGCGTCGGCATCGTTGCGGTAGCGCTCGGCAATCTGTGCGAAACCCGGGCCCACCTGCTTGTGGACCAGCCCGTGGCACGACAGGCAGCCGTTCTTGCGGGCCAGGTCGGCGGGCGGCGTCTGGGCCGTGGCGGTGATCGCCGCAAGCATGAGCCAGGCGGGAAGGAGATGCATGGATGGAAAAGCTCGGCGGAATGGACAGATCAGGTTCCCGGTTCCTGGTCGCGCTGGATGCGCCGCAGGATTTCCGCGAACAGCAGAAAGACTCCCCCGATGATGCCTGCCATGGCCGGTCCGCCCCACAGTTCGAATGCGTCGTCGAGCATCACGTTGGCCGGGTTCGAGGGCTGGGCATAGACCTGCACGCTCTCGCCGGCCTCGTAGCGCGGCGTTCCGCTACTGCTCGAGGTGGTGAAGTCGATCAGCGCGCCCGACGGTGCCCTGAAACGCACCAGCGGCCGCCAGGTGCCGTCGGTATTGTTCTTGTTGCTGCTGCGCACGTGCTGGAGTTCCACCACCTGGCCCTGGACGCGGTCGGCGGAGGCAATGAAGCTCAGCTTGCCGAAGGCCAGGTAGCCGCACAGCCCGAGCAGGGCGACGCCGATGAGCGCGAAAAGGTACTTGGCGAATGTCTCGAACTTCATGGGTCTGCCGGCTGGAGGAATCGCTGCATCGTCGCAAATGCCGGGCGTCGTTCATTCGCGACAAGGCGATTCAGGAGTAACTATATGTATGGTTAAATCCTGCGAACAATCGTTAGAAGACGAGGGATTCCCATGAAGTTCCTGCTGAGCATTGCGGCCGCCGCTGTCGCACTGGCTGGTTGTGCCAGCCAGCCGATGACGCCGACCGAACCCGGAACGGGGACCGGTCTCTCTTATGTGCCGATGGTCGCCATGGAAGGCGTGGACAAGGCGCGCTACGCGAGCGACGTCAGCGCCTGTCGCGAGGCAGCCACGCGCATCATCGCGCGCAGCGACGCCAACACCGATCTGATGTGGGCCGCCGTGGGTGTGGGGCTGGTCACCTGGTACAGCCAGGGCATGGCGACAGGCTTCGCGGTGGCCGGCATCGGCACCTCGGCCGTCGACTACGCGGGGCAGCCCTCGGCCACGCTGATCGCCGAGCACCAGCAGATCGCGATCGTGCACTGCATGGCCAAGCGCGGCTATCGCAATCTCGATCCCAACGTACGCGACTCTTTCTACGGCAACACCTTCGACCCGGCCATCGTCTACAAGCCGCGCCGTACCGGTGTCGACACCTACAACGTCGAGAAGCTGGCCAAGGCCGGGCGCTGCAACCTGCAGCCGCGCGCCGAACTCACTGCCAAGGGCCCGGGCTATGAAACCTACAACGTGCCGTGCGACAACGGTGCCACCTGGGCGGTGCGATGCGAGTTCGGCAAGTGCCGCGTGCTGGCCCAGGCGCTCATTCGCCGCTCCTGAGCCATCGGGTCAGCGGCGCTCAGCGCCAGACGTAGTGGCCGCGCACGAAGCGGCCATGCTCGCGGTGCGCAGGCACCCAGACCTTGTGCGGACGGTGATGCGGCCGGTCATAGCCAGGCCCGTGGCGCGGCGGCATGGGCTGGGCCATGGCGGCGGTGGAGGCAAGCATGCAGGCTGCAAGTGCGAAGAGTATTTTTTTCATGTTGGAGTCCTTCTTTGGGTTGCACCTGAATTGGTACGCGGCCCAGCTTAGTGGGCCGCTCGGCGCGGCTCCGTAGGCGAAGTCGCACTTTACAAGCGGGACACCAAGGAAGGGCCGCACGCCTTATTTGATGATCATGCCCTTGAGCGCCGGGTCCGGCGGCGGCGGCTTGAGCTTCATCTGCCGCATCGTCTTCACCAGCAGTTGGGCGACCATCACGTTGCGGTGGCGCTTGCTGTTGGCGGGTATCACGTGCCAGGGGGCATGCTCGGTCGAGGTGGCGCCCAGGGCGCTCTGGTAGGCCTGCTGGTAGGCGTTCCACTTGGTGCGCACCCGCAGGTCGTCCATGCTGAACTTCCATTGCTTGCCGGGCGTGTCGATGCGCGCCTGCAGGCGCTCGCGCTGCTCGTCCTTGTCGATGTGCAGCATGCACTTGATGACGACCGTGCCGGTCTCCGTGAGCAGCCGCTCGAAGTCGTTGATCTGCGCGTAGCGGCGCTTGGCTTCCGCCTTGTCGATCCAGCCTTCGACCACCGGAACGAGCACGTCTTCGTAGTGGCTGCGGTTCCACACCATGATCTCGCCGGTGCGCGGCACTGCTGCATGGCAGCGCCAGAGGTAGTCGTGCGCGCGCTCCTCGTCGTTGGGCGCCTTGAAGGCCGTCACGCGCACGCCCAGCGGCGAGGTCCGCGAGAACACCCAGCGCACCGTGCCGTCCTTGCCGCTGGTGTCCATGCCCTGCAGCACCACCAGCAGCTTGCGCCGGCCCTCGGCGTGCAGCAGGTCCTGCAGTTCGTCGAGCTCGACGGCGAGCGCGTCGACTTCCGCGCGCTGCGAGGCTTCGTCACCTTCGCAGAAGGGCGTGTCGTCGGGGTCGATGTGCGATAGCTTGAACTTGTCGCCGACGCGGTATTTCTTGAAGCTGGCCATGCAACGGGACTCCTCGAAGAAAGAAAGCCCACAGCGTAAGCGATCAGCGTTCCGTGTCGTCCGCGTCGATCGATGCGCTCCAGCGGCTGTCCCATTCGGCGTGCCGCACCGCGCCGTCGAGTTCGCGCCGGTCGCGCTTGGTGGGGCGGCCCTGTTCGATGGCCAGGGCCGGCTCGCTGCCCATGCGGCGCAGTTCTCGGAAGGCGGCCTGGGCGGCGATGCTCTCGGGCGTTTCCTCGTAGAGCTGCTGCGCCACCGGCGCCGGCCCGCGCTGCCCGCTGAGGCCGCGCACCGTGACCGTTCGCGTGAGCGTGCCCAGCCGCATGGCGACCGTGTCACCGGCCTTCACCTCGCGCGAGGCCTTGGCGACGTCGCCGTTCACCTGCACGCGGTTCTTGCCGATTTCCTCCGCGGCCAGCGAGCGCGTCTTGAAGAAGCGTGCGGCCCAGAGCCATTTGTCGATGCGCAGACGTTCCATGGATATCAGGAGTGAATATCAGGAATTGTGCCGCCACAGCGGCAGGTGCACGACCGCATCCAGCCCGACCACGCGTGCGGCGCCGTCCGACGTGGCGGGCGCGACACGGTTGTCGAGCGCGATGCGACCGTCCAGCGCCAGCACGATCTCGCGGCAGATCGCCAGCCCCAGCCCCGAGCCGCTCGACGCGCTGCCCGCCGAAAACGGAGCGAACAGCCGCTGGCGCAGCTCCGGCGAGATGCCCGGGCCTTCGTCGCGCACGGTGAGCACGGCCTCGTCGGCCTGCGCACGCACCGAGACCAGCAGCGCCGCGCCAGCCGGGCTCAGCTTGATGGCGTTGTGCAGCAGGTTGCGCGTGAGCTCCTGCAGCATCCACTGGTGGGCCCGCACCACCACCGGCGCGTCGATGGCCAGCTCGAAGTCGAGTGCCTTGTCGGCCACCAGCGGCGACAGGTCGAGCGCGATCTGCCGCACGATGGCGCCCAGGTCGAGCGCCACCGATTCCGGCTGCTGGCGCAATTGCTCGACCTTGGCGAGCGACAGCATCTGGTTGGCCAGCGTGGTGGCGCGCTCCACGGTCTGGCTGATTTCACCGAGCGCCTGCTCCGGTGCCACGTCGCCGCGCCGCGCCGATTGCACCTGCGCCTTGAGCACCGCCAGCGGCGTGCGCAACTGGTGCGCGCTGTCGCGCACGAAGCGCTTCTGATGGTCCAGCAGCCGCTGCAGGCGGCCCATGACTTCGGTGGTGGCGTCGATCAGCGGGCGCAGTTCGCGCGGGGCGTCGGGCGCGTCGATGGGCGAGAGGTCGTCGGCCGCGCGTTTCTCGATGGCTTCGCCCAGCTCGCGCACCGGGCGCGTGGCGCGTTGCACCACGAACAGCGTCGCCAGCGCGATCACGCCCATCAGCAGGAACTGCCGCCACAGCGTGTCGACCAGCAGCTTGCGCGCCAGCGTCTCGCGGATCTCCAGCGTCTCGGCCACCTGAACCACCGCCATGCCGCGGCCACGCGCGCTGGCCACCGGCTGCAGCAGCACCGCCACGCGCACCGGCTGGTTGCGGAACTGGGCGTCGTAGAAATCGACCAGCGCCGCGTAGGCGCTGCGGTCCGGAATGCGCCCGCGCCAGAACGGCAGCTCGGCAAAGCCCGAGATCATCTCGCCGTCGAGCGCCGACACGCGGTAGAAGAGCCGGCTGCGGTTGTCGGCCTCGAAGGCCTCGAGCGCGGAGTAGGGCACGATCGCGCGCAGCCGCGCCATCTGGTCGTAGCCTTCCACGTCGAGCTGCTCGCCGATGGTCTTGGCGGACGCCAGCAGCGTGCGGTCGTAGGCGGTGGTGGCGGCAGCCAGGCTCTGGCGGTACAGGCTCACGCTGTTGATCACGATGAACACGGCGATCGGCGCGAGGATGCCGAGCAGCAGCCGCGCGCGAAGCGAGGAAATGTGCCTCATGCTTCCGGTCGCAAGAGGTAGCCCAGCCCGCGCATCGTCATGAGCACGGCGCCGGTGCCCACCAGCTTCTTGCGCAGGCGGTAGACCACCACCTCGATGGCCTCGTACTGCACCTCGGTCTCGCCGGGGAACACCAGCTCGAACAGGCGCTCCTTGGTGACGGCGTGGCCCGGTTTCATCATCAGCGCCTTCAGCAGCGCCAGTTCGCGCGGGGTCAGTTCGAGCAGATCCGCGCGGTTGTAGATGGCGCCGTTCGCGGGCTCGAAGCGCAGCCCGCCGATCTGCTGGGGGTTCAGCCCCATGTCGGTCATCACGCCATGGCTGCGGCGGCGCAGCGCACGGATGCGCGCTTCCAGTTCGTCGAGGTCGAAGGGCTTGGGCAGGTAGTCGTCCGCGCCGGCATTCAGGCCCATGATGCGGTCGCCGACGGTGCCGCGCGCCGTCAGCAGCAGGACCGGCGTGCGCAGCCCCTCGGCCCGGGCCTGGGCCAGCACCTGCAGGCCGTCGAGGTTGGGCAGGCTCAGGTCGAGCGCCACCACGTCGGGCTCCAGGGCGCGCCACATGGCGACGGCCTCGGCGCCGTCGCCGCAGACGCGCACGTCGATCCGCTGGCGCCCGAGGGTGCGCTGCAGGGTGATTTGCATCGAGGGGTCGTCTTCGACCAGCAGCAGCTTCATACGGGCACGGATTGGTGGGAATTCGGTGTTTTCCCCAGTTTGTCGGACAGCCAACTGACAGCGGGGCGGCGCATGATACTCAGCTTCAAGTCAGCTTCCTTTCAAGTTACTTTCAGCACCAGGAGACAACAATGCGTCGCGACACCTTTCTGAAGTCATTGGCCGCGCTGGCCGCCGCCGGTGCCCTGCCACTGTCCGCCCGGGCCGCGGCCAACGTCAAGATGATGATCCCGGCCAACCCCGGCGGCGGCTGGGACACCACCGGCCGCGCCCTGGGCAAGGCGCTGACCGACGCCAAGGTGGCCGACACCGTCACCTATGACAACAAGGGCGGTGCCGCCGGCGCGCTGGGCCTGGCCCAGTTCGTGAACGGTTCCAAGGGCGACGCCAACGCGCTGATGGTCATGGGCTCGGTCATGCTGGGCGGCATCATCACCGGCAAGCCGCCGGTCAACCTGTCGCAGGCCACGCCCATCGCGCGCCTGACCACCGAATACAACGTGTTCGTGCTGCCGTCGAACTCGCCGTTCAAGACCATGAAGGACGTGGTCGAGCAGCTCAAGAAGGACCCGGGCAGCGTCAAGTGGGGCGGCGGTTCGCGCGGCTCCACCGAGCACATCGCCGCCGCCATGATCGCGCAGAAGGTCGGTGCCGACCCCTCGAAGATCAACTACGTGGCCTTCCGCGGAGGCGGCGAGGCCACCGCGGCCGTGCTGGGCGGCAACGTCACCATCGGCGGCAGCGGCTACAGCGAGTTCGCCGAATACATCGCGGCCGGCAAGATGAAGGCCATTGCCGTCACCTCGGCCCAGCGCCTGCCGGGCATCGACGTGCCCACGCTGAAAGAACAGGGCATCGACGTGGAAATCGGCAACTGGCGCGGCGTGTACGGCGCGCCCGGCATCTCCGCCGAGCAGCGCAAGGCGCTGACCGACATGGTGCTGGCCGCCATGAAGAGCGCGTCCTGGGCCGAATCGCTCAAGAAGAACGACTGGACGCCCGCCGTGCTGTCGGGCGAAGCCTTCACGAAGTTCGTCGACGACGACTTCGCGAGCCTGCGCGCGATCATGACCAAGTCCGGCATGGTCTGACCCCCGGCGCGCACCACTGGCCCGCCCCACGGCGCGCTGTCCTCGAAAGAGTCGACAGCGTGCCGTTTTCAAATCCAGCTCCACCCCGGGAGAAAAAATGACAACTCCAGACTCCTCGGCCCCGCCGCAATCCGCGGCCACGTGGCCGCAAACCCTGGTCGGCGCCGGCGTGCTGCTGACCGGCCTCGCGCTGGCGTTCGGCGCGATCGGCATTTCCTCCGAAGCCGGCTACGGCGGCGTCGGCCCCAACTTCCTGCCCTGGCTGGTGTCGGTGGTGCTGGTGCTTTGCGGCGCCTGGATCGTGTGGGAGGCGCGCACCGGCGGCTTCCGCGAACTCGATGCGCCCTCGGGTGCCGAGCACGCCTACTGGCCGGGCTTCATCTGGGTGTCGGCGGGGCTGCTGCTCAACGCCGCGCTCATCACCACGCTCGGCTTCATCATCAGCTGCACGCTGTGCTACGTGCTGGCGGTGCAGGGTCTGCGCCGCGCGAGCGGGCAGGGCGGCGTGAATTCGCCGCGCACCTGGGCGACCGACCTGCTGGCCGGCGTGCTCATCTCGGCGCCGGTGTTCTGGACCTTCACGCAATTCCTGGCCATCAACCTGCCCGGCCTCACTTCGACTGGCTGGCTCTGACATGGACATCTTCAACGCACTCATGGCGGGCTTCGCCGCGGCGATCACTCCCGTCAATCTGCTCTGGTGCCTGGTCGGCTGCGCCCTTGGCACGGCCGTGGGCGTGCTTCCCGGCATCGGCCCGGCGGTGGCGGTGGCCATGCTGCTGCCCATCACCGGCAAGGTCGACGTCACGGCCTCGATGATCTTCTTCTCGGGCATCTACTACGGCGCCATGTACGGCGGCTCGACCACGTCCATCCTGCTCAACACGCCCGGCGAAACCGCCAGCATGGTGACCGCGATGGAGGGCAACAAGATGGCCAAGAGCGGCAGGGCGGGCGCGGCGCTCGCCACCGCCGCCATCGGCTCCTTCGTGGCCGGCACCATCGCCACGGTGATCGTCACGCTGTTCGCGCCGTTCGTGGCCGAATTCGCGGTCAAGCTCGGCCCGCCCGAATACTTCATGCTGATGCTGCTGGCCTTCACCACGGTGAGCGCGGTGCTCGGCAAGAGCACGCTGCGCGGCATGACGGCGCTGTTCGTCGGCCTGGCCGCGGGCTGCGTCGGGCTCGACCAGATCTCGGGCCAGGGCCGCTACACCGGCGGCGTGCCCGAACTGCTCGACGGCATCGAGATCGTGCTGGTGGCCGTCGGCCTGTTCGCCGTGGCCGAGGTGCTCTACGCCGTGCTGTACGAAGGCAAGGTGGTCGAGGGCCAGAACAAGCTGAGCCGGGTGCACATGAGCAAGCGCGACTGGAAGCGCTCGATTCCCGCGTGGCTGCGCGGCACCGCCATCGGCACGCCTTTCGGCTGCATTCCCGCCGGCGGCACCGAGATCCCGACCTTCCTGAGCTACGCGACCGAAAAGAAGCTGGCCAAGGACGCGGACGCCAAGGCCGAGTTCGGCACCAAGGGCGCCATCGAAGGCGTGGCCGGCCCCGAGGCCGCCAACAACGCCACGGTGACCGCCGCGCTGATTCCGCTGCTCACGCTGGGCATTCCCACCTCCAACACCACCGCCATCCTGCTGGGCGCGTTCCAGAACTACGGCATCCAGCCGGGCCCGCAGCTGTTCACCACCTCGGCCGCGCTGGTGTGGGCGCTGATCGCGTCGCTGTACATCGGCAACGTGATGCTGCTGGTGCTGAACCTGCCGATGGTCGGCCTGTGGGTCAAGCTGCTGAAGATTCCGAAGCCCCAGCTCTACGCCGGCATCCTGATCTTCGCCACCGTGGGTGCCTACGGCATGCGCCAGAGCGCGTTCGACCTGTTCCTGCTCTACGGCATCGGCCTCTTGGGCGTGCTGATGCGGCGCTTCGACTTCCCGACCGCGCCGGTGGTGGTCGGCATGATCCTCGGCCCGCTCGCCGAAGCGCAGCTACGCAACGCGATGTCGATGGGCGAGGGCAGCGCGATGGTGTTCCTGCAGCGCCCGATGTCGCTGACGCTGATCGTCATCGTGCTGGCCGTGCTGGTGCTGCCGCGGCTTGCCAAGCGCATGAGCGAACGCAAGCTGAAGCGGCTGGCGCAATTGGACGCCTGACGCTCTTCGGAGCCCGCTTCAGGGCGGGCCAGCCAAATAAAGAAGCCGCGGCATTTGCCGCGGCTTCTTTCATTTCTGCCTGTGCGTTCTACCGTCCCGCTGCGGGCGTCTCGACCAGGTCGTCGTCGATATGCGGATCCGCGGGCTGCCCGCGCAGCCTGCGCACCGTGCGGCGGATCCAGTGCTCGATGTCGTCCACGTAGGTGAACACCGCCGGCACCACCAGCAGGCTCAGCACGGTCGAGGTGATCAGCCCGCCGATCACCGCCATCGCCATCGGCGAGCGGAAGCTCGAGTCCGCCGCGCCGAAGCCGACCGCGATCGGCAGCATGCCGGCGCCCATGGCGAGCGTGGTCATGATGATGGGCCGCGCGCGCTTGTGGCAGGCGTCGCGCAGCGCGTCCCAGCGGCTCATGCCGTGGTCGCGGCGCGCCACGATGGCGTATTCGACCAGCAGGATCGAGTTCTTGGTCGCGATGCCCATCAGCATGATGAGACCGATCAGCGAAGGCATCGACAGCGCCTTCTGCCCGATCAGCAGCCCCACGAAGGCCCCGCCCAGCGCCAGCGGCAGCGCGCACAGGATGGTCACCGGGTGCAGGAAGTCCTTGAACAGAAGCACCAGCACTATGTAGATGCACAGCACCCCCGTCAGCATCGCCAGGCCGAAGCTCGCGAACAGCTCGGTCATGACCTCGGCGTCGCCGACTTCTGCAATGCGCACGCCCGGCGGCAGCTTCTGGATCGACGGCAGCTTCTGCACCGCGGCCTTCGCGTCGCCCAGGCCCACGCCCGACAGTTCGATCTCGAAGTTCACGTTGCGCGAGCGGTCGTAGCGGTCGATGACGGCCGGGCCGCCTTCCATGGTGAGCGAGGCCACCTGGTTGAGCATGACCGGGCCGCGCGTGCCGGGCACCGAGAGGCGGCCGAGCAGGTCGATGTCCTGCCGCGCGGAGTCTTCCAGCTTCACCACGATCGGCACCTGCCGCTGCGCGAGGTTGAGCTTGGCGAGCGACTGGTCGTAGTCGCCCAGCGTGGCCACGCGCAGGGTCTCGGCGATGGCGGAACTGGTCACGCCCAGGTCGGCGGCGCGCGCGAAATCGGGGCGCACCGCGATCTCGGGGCGCACCAGGCTCGCGGTGGAGGTGATGTTGCCCAGGCCGGGAACGGTGCGCAGGTCTTTCTCGACCGCGCTCGCCGCGCTGGCCAGGGCCACCGGGTCTTCGCCGGTCAGTGCCAGGATGTATTTCTCGCCCGAGCCGCCCAGGCCCACCGTGCTGCGCACGCCGGGCAGCGTTTCGAGCGCGGTGCGTATCTGGTTCTCGATGACCTGCTTGCGCGGCCGGTCGCCGCGCGGGTCGAGCTTGATGGTGAGCGTGGCCTTGCGCGTCTCGGGCGTGCCGAAGCTGGCGAACGGGTCGCCGCCCGCGCTGCCGCCGGCCACCGTGGTGTAGACGCTCTTCACGTGCGCGATCTGCATCACGCGGCGGCGGGTTTCCTCCGCCGCGGCGGTGGTCTGCGCCAGCGTGGAGCCCGGCGCGAGCGACAGGTAGACCTGCGTCTGCGAGTTGTCGTCCGGCGGAATGAAGCCGGTCTTCAGCAGCGGGATCATCGCCAGCGAACCGAAGAAGAAGAGGGTGGCCAGCACCATCGTCTTGAAGCGGTTGTGCGTGCTCCACTCCACGGCGCGCATGTACCAGCGCAGCCAGCCCGGTTCCTTCTCGGCCGTGACCACGGGCTTGAGCATGTAGGCCGCCATCATCGGCGTGAGCACCCGCGCCACCACCAGCGAAGCGAACACCGCGAGCGCCGCGGTCCAGCCGAACTGCTTGAAGAACTTGCCCGCAACACCGCTCATGAAGGCCGTGGGCAGGAACACCGCGATCAGCGTGAAGGTGGTGGCGATCACCGCCAGGCCGATCTCGTCGGCAGCCTCCATGGCCGCCTGGTAGGGCGTCTTGCCCATGCGCAGGTGGCGCACGATGTTCTCGACTTCCACGATGGCGTCGTCCACCAATATGCCCACCACCAGCGACAGCGCCAGCAACGAGATCACGTTGACGGAGAAGCCCAGCAGGTGCATGCCGATGAACGCCGGGATCACCGACATCGGCAGCGCCACGGCCGACACGAAAGTGGCGCGCCAGTCGCGCAGGAACAGCCACACCACGACCACCGCCAGGATCGCGCCTTCGTACAGCAGGTGCAGCGAACCGTTGTATTCCTCTTCCACCGGGTCGACGAAGTTGAAGGCCTCGGTCAGCTCGATGTCGGGGCGCTGCGCGCGCATGTCGGCCAGCGCCTTCTGCACCGCGCGGCCCACTTCCACTTCACTGGCACCGCGGCTGCGAGCCACTTCGAAGCCCACCACCGGCTTGCCGTTGAGCAGCGCGGCCGCGCGCGGCTCGGCGATGGTGTCGCTGATGCGCGCCACCTGGTCGAGCCGGATGCGGCGGCCGTCGGTCAGCACGATCTGCATGTCGGCGAGCTGGTCGGCCGACTTCACGGTGGCCAGGGTGCGCACCGGCTGTTCGCTGCCGCCCAGGTCGAAGCGGCCGCCCGCGCTCTCGGTCTGCACCTGGCGCAACTGGCGCGAGATGTCGCCCGCCGAGGCGCCGAGCGCCTGCAGCTTGACCGGGTCGAGGTCCACGTGCACCTGGCGCGTGGCGCCGCCCACGCGGTTCACCGCGCCCACGCCCGGCAGCGCCAGCAGACGCTTGGTGACGTCGTTGTCCACGTACCAGCTCAGCGCCTCGTTGTCCATTTGCGAGGACGCGATGGTGAAGGCCAGCACCGGCTGGCCCGCCAGGTCGAGTTTGGTGACGACCGGGTCGCGCACGTCGGCCGGCAGGTCGGCGCGCACGCGCTGCACGGCGGAGCGCACGTCGTCCACGGCTTCCTGCACGGGCTTTTCGAGGCGGAACTCGACGATCAGCGTGGCGGCGCCGTCCTGCACCTTGGTGGTGATGTGCTTCAGGCCCTGCACCGTGGCGATGGAGTTCTCGAGCTTGCGCGCGACGTCGGTTTCCAGCTGCGAAGGCGCGGCGCCGGGCAGCGATGCCGAGACCGTCACGGTCGGCAGGTCGATGTCCGGAAAGTTCTGCACCTTCATCGCGTTGAACGACAGCAACCCACCGAAGGTGAGCAGCACGAACAGCATCACCGCCGGAATCGGGTTGCGTATGGACCAGGCGGAAACATTCATGGGCGAATCCTTTGTTTCTGCTTACTTGGCTGCGGCGGGGGCGGCTGCGGCAGGGGCGGCTGGCGCGGGCGCGTCGACCACGCGCACCAGGTCGCCGTCGTTGAGGAAGCCGGCGCCCTGCACCACCACCTTCGCGCCTTCGGGCAGTGCGCTGGTGATCTCGATGCGGTCGTTCAGGCGGCGGGCGATCTGCACCTTCAGCTGCGCCACGTGGTTGTCGGGCTTGAGAAGGAAGACGTTGTTGAAGCCGTCGCGCGGCACGATGGCGCTCTGCGGCACCGTGGGCGCCGAGCTGCGGCCGAGTTCGAAGTCGCCGCGCGCGAACATGCCGGCCTTGATGCCGGTGTTCTGCTGCACATTGGGCAGGTCGACGTACACCAGCGCCGCGCGCGTCTGCGGATCGACCGTGGGCGCGATGCTGCGCACCTTGCCGCGCACCTGCGCGCCGCTGGCACTGACCACGAAGGCGGTGGTGCCCACCGAGATGCGGCTCAGCTCGGCCGAGGTGACTTCGGCGCGCCATTCGAGCCGGCCCTGGCGGATCAGCTTGAAGAGCTCGGTGCCGGCCGCCACCACGCTGCCGACCGTGGCGGTGCGCGACGAGATCACGCCGTCGTCGGGCGCCAGCACCTGCGTGTTGCGCCCGCGCACTTCCTGCGCGGCCAGCACGGCTTCGGCCGCTTCGACTCGCGCCTTGGCCGTCTGCTCGGTGGTCTGGTATTGGTTGATCTGCTGCTGGCTCAGCGCGCCGGTGGCCTGCAGCGTGCGGGCGCGGGCTGCGTTGCCGGCGGCGTCGGCGGCGGTGGCGCGGGCTTCGGCCAGCGAGGCGCGCGACTGCGCGATGTCGGCGCGCACCGTCTCGGGCGAGAACACGGCCAGCACCTGGCCCTTCTTGACCACGTCGCCCACGTTCACCCGCACTTCGGCGAGCTTGAGCCCGTTCGACTCGGAGCCGACCACGGCCTCCTGCCAGGCCGCCACGTTGCCGTTGGCCGGAAGCGTGAGCGTGAGTTCGGTGGCCTCGGGCGCGGCGACGGTGACGGTCAGCGCGGGCTTGGGGGCGGGGCCGGCGGCGGCGGCCTTGTCGGCCGGCTTGCGCGTCATGAACACGGCCGCCGCGATGACGACGGCCAGCACGATCAGCACGGTGACGAGGGTGGAACGCTTCATTGTTTTCATGGCGACGTCGCGACCTTGGCGGCCGGGGTGGTGTTCATTGAGGATGTTTCGGACGACTCGGAAGGCTGACCGGGCCGGCTCCAGCCGCCGCCCATCGAGCGGTACAGCGCGACCCAGGCCTCGGTGCGCTCGCGCTGCAGCGACACGCGCGCGGTCTGCGCCGCGAACAGCGTGCGGCGCGAGTCTTCCAGTTCGAACAGGCTGGCCAGGCCGCTGCTGTAGCGCGCCTGGGTGGCGTCGAAGGAGGCCTGGTAGTTCTTCACCGCGGTGTCGGCGTCGGTCGCGCGGCCGTTGGTGGCGTCGAGGTTGACCAGCGCTTCTTCCACCTCGCGCACGGCCTGCCGCACGTTGGCGCGGTAGATCGACACCGCCTCGGCGTAGCGCGCCTTGGCCGCGTCGGCGTTGGCCTTGCGCGAGCCGCCGTCCAGCAGCGGCACGCTCAGCGACACGGGGCCCACGGTCCAGTTCTCGAGCGACTGCTGCAGGCCGCCGACGCGGTACTGCGTGCGGCCGATGGAGCCCGAGATGCTGAGCTTGGGATAGCGCTCGGCCTCGGCCGAGCCGACGTCGGCGCTGGCCGATGCCACGCCGAGTTCCGCCGAATACACATCGGGCCGCTGCGAAATGGCTTGCGCCGGCACGCTGGCGATGCTGCCCACCTCGGGCAGCGCGCGCTGCGCGGGGGCGGCCGCGAGCTTCTGCTCGAGCGTGCCCTCGTCGATGCCGCTGAGCGCGACCAGCGCCTTGCGCTGCACCGCGCACTGGGCGCGCTGCTGGGTCAGGCGGCCGGAGGCGTCGGCCGCGCTGGCGCGGGCCAGTGCGGCGTCGGCGGGCGCGGTGAAGCCGGCGCGCATCGACAGGTCGGTCAGGCGCGCGGTCTCGGCGCGCGAGCGGGTGTCGGACTCGGCCACGCGCAGTTGCTGCTGGCAGGCGCGCTCGGCGAAGTAGGCGTTGGCGGTTTCGGCCGCCACCGACACCCGGGCGTCGTGCCACTTGGCGTCGGCGCTGCCCAGCTTGGCCTGGGCGGCGTCGCGGTCGGCGCGCAGGCGGCCGAACAGGTCGACCTCCCACTTCGACTGTAGGCCGGCCTGCAGCGTGGTGATGGGTGTGGTTGCCCCGAGGCTGCTGCTGCTGCCACTGCCGGCGCTGGAGGCCGATCCACCTGAAGGCGCGCCGGACGCGAAGCCCGAAGTGCCCCGGCTCGCCGATGCCGTGCCGTCCAGGCTCGGCAGCAGCGCAGCGCCGGTCTGCACCCGCGTGAAGCGGGCCTCCGCCACGCGCGCCGCGGCGCTCGCGACGTTGGGGCTGGCGGCCTCGGCGGCGGCGATCAGCTCGACCAGCAGCGGATCGTCGAGCTGGCGCCACCAGTCGGCCAGCGACGCGAGCGAGCCGCCGTGGGGCAGGGGAGCGCGCCATTGCGCGGGCGTTGGCGCCTCGACCTGCGCCGGCGGGCGAGTCAGCGCGCAGCCCGACAGGCCGAGGCCGAAGCCCAGCGGCAGGCACAGGGAGGCGATCAGTCGGAGTTTTCTCATTGGGTTGGCTTTCTGTCGGCGCGGCGGCGTGCCGCCTCGGCCGCGACCAGCGCCATTGCGTAGCCGGTCAGGCGGTCGGCCCAGGTGTCGATGCCGCGCGGCGTGCGCAGCAGCGACGGACGGATGGCCTCGATGAAGTCCTGGCTCACGTAGAGCTGCATCGACAGCCCGGTGATCGCGAAGGTGAGGCGGTGGATGTCGTCGTCGGGCCGCGCCACGCCCAGGTGGCGGCAAAGCAGCTCGGCGATGGCGCGGTGCGGGCCCTTGATGTCGTGCTCGAGCTCCTTGGCCCAGCGGCTGGTGCGCTCGAGCATCTCGCGCATGTGCAGCTGGATGCATTGGCGCACGATCTCGCCCTGCTTGAGCGGATCGATCATCGACACCATGCAGATGCGCAGCGTTTCCTCCAGCGGGCGCCCCGGCACCTTGCAGGCCGCCACGAGGTCGCTGGAGTCGCCGCCCATCGGCTCGTTGAAGGTGGCCGCGTAGAGGCCTTCCTTGTCGCCGAAGTAGTAGCTGATGGCCGAGATGTTGGCGCCGGCCTCCTTGGCGATCTCGCGCGTGGAGGTCTTGGCGAAGCCCTTCTGCGCGAACAGCCGCAGCGCCGTGTGAAGCAGCCGGTGGCGTGCCTCCGCGCCGTCGCTGCGCGGTGCGCGGCGCGCGGCCTGGGTGGTGGTGGCTTTCGCGTTCATGCCCGGCATTACACCACGCAAAAAATCAAACGATTGATTAACTTAAGGTTTCATGAAGAGACTGGGTTGCACGCGAACACGAGTACCTGGTGAAGGGAAACGGCGCCCGACCTGCTGCCGATTGAGGCACGCTACGATGCCGCCATGCCAGTTTCTCCTTCTCTGCCGCCCGCCCTGCCGCTCGACGCCCAGGGAATTCTCGCGCTGGCCGCGCGCTCGATGTTTCATTTGTTTTCAAGCATCAGCCAGGGCATGTTCCTGGTCGACCGCGGCGGGCGCATCGTGTGGGTGAACGAGGGCTACCGGCGCTTCCTGCCGGCGCTGGGTTTCTCGTCCATCGACCAGTTCATGGGGCACATGGTGGAAGACGTGATCCCGAACACGCAGATGCGCCGCGTGCTTGAAACAGGCGAGCCGATACTGATCGACCTGCTCACCAACAAGGCAGGCACCTTCGTCGTCAGCCGCATTCCGCTGCGCGAAGAACGCGAGGGTGCGGACGGCGGCATGGGCGAGGTGATCGGCGCCATCGGCATCGTGCTGTTCGACCAGCCGGAGACCACGCTGCAGCCGCTCATCAGCAAGTTCGCGCTGCTGCAGCGCGACCTCGACGACGCGCGGCGCGAACTGGCCAGCCAGCGCAACAACCCGCTCTACCACCATGCGGACGGCCAGCGGCGCTCCAAGTACACCTTTGCCAGCTTCATCGGCAGCAGCCCGGCGGCGGTGGAGGTCAAGCGCCACGCGCGCCGCGCCGCGCAGTCGGCCAGCCCGGTGCTGCTGCTGGGCGAAACCGGCACAGGCAAGGAGCTGCTGGCGCATGCCATCCATGCGTCGTCCGCGCGTGCGAAGGGGCAGTTCGTCAGCGTCAACATCGCGGCCGTGCCCGACACCCTGCTCGAAGCCGAGTTCTTCGGTTTTGCGCCCGGCGCCTTCACCGGCGCCGACCGCAAGGGCCGCGAGGGCAAGTTCAAGCTGGCCGACGGCGGCAGCCTCTTCCTCGACGAAATAGGCGACATGCCGCTGGGTCTGCAGGCCAAGCTGCTGCGCGCGCTGCAGGAAGGCGAGATCGAGCCGCTGGGTTCCAACAAGCTCGTGCCCTTCGACGCCCGCGTGATCGCCGCCACCTCGCGCGACCTGCCGGAGCTGGTGCGCCGCGGCCAGTTCCGCGAAGACCTGTACTACCGCCTCAACGTGCTGCCGCTGCGCGTGCCGCCGCTGCGAGAGCGGCGCGCCGACATTCCCGCGCTGGTCGAGGCGCTGGGCGAGGACATGGCGCTGCGCAGCGGCGAGGCGCCGCCCGAACTCACGCCCGACGCGCTCGCGCTGCTGGCCGGCCAGCACTGGCGCGGCAACATCCGCGAGCTGCGCAACGTGCTGGAACAGGTGACGATGCGCAGCGACTCGCAGCGCATCGACGCCGTGCAGCTCGAACGCATCCTGCGCGAGGCGGGGCTGGAGCAGATCGAGCTGCCGGCCACCCTGCAGAGCGCGCACGACGGCGATGAAGAAGCGGCACTGCTGCGGCCGCTGGCGCAGCAGGTGGCCGAGTTGGAGCGCAAGGCGATTGCGGCCGCGCTGGCATCCACCGGCGGCAACAAGCTGGCAACGGCGCGGCTGCTCGGGATTTCGCGCGCCACGCTGTATGAGCGCATGACGAACCAGTAAGTAGCGGCCGCCGACGGCGGCCGGATTTCGATCGACAAGGGAGAGGATTTCCATGAAGGGTCTGTTGACACGACTGAAGGCGCTGGCCGGCTCGGGCGCTGCACCGGCTGCACCGGCCGCACCGGCCACATCCACGGCATCGCCTGCAGCAGAGCAGGGCGAAGGCGTGCTGGTCAATGCCTACTGCACGCGCGCCGACGTGCCCGCGCTCGGCTTTCCGCACACGCTGCATGCCCGCCGCGATCTTTCCGATCCGGAACTCGCGGCCCATCTTTCGGGCTTCGTGGGCTATGTGCTGAGCAGGGGCAACGGCGAGATGTCGCGCAACCGCTATCACGCGATGCGGCACATCCAGCGGGTACGCCAGCACCTGATTCTCTCCATCGACGAGTCGCAGCTCGACGCGTTTTCCGAATGGGCGGAGCGTGCGAACGCCATCGTGTTCCTGCCCGATGGCGGCATCCGCGACCCCAACGGGCGGGTGTTGCTGTCGGCGGCCGGCGAGGAGCCCGACCGGGAAGCCGCGGTTCCCTATCCCGCCGAGGCGTGGCAGCGAAAGGCGCGCACCGAGGCGCTGCTCGCGTCGCGCGGCATGCCGGTGCCGCAGCACCTGCCGCCTCTTGTTTCGGAGCCCGAGTTGCGCCCGCGCACCCCGCAGGAACTGGCGGGCAGGGCGTTCGCGCTGCTGGCCGTATCGGCCCGCGCCGAGTCGGTCGCGAGCGGCGAGCCGCTGCCTTTGGCCGACCTGTTCGCGCGGCTGCCGTCCGCGCAGGCGAACCTGTCGCCCGACGAGCAGGCCTTCATTGCCGATGAGGCTCCCGGCGAGTCGGCGGTGGCGCAGTTCGGCTGGCGCTTCGAGTGCCTCTTCGTGCTTGAATGGGCCTTGGGCCTGGTCGATGCGCTGCCGTTTCCCGGGGCCATCTGCGATGTGCCGCTGGCCACGCGCCTGATGCTGGATGCCGGCGACGTCGACGGCGTGATGCGGGTTGCCAAGGTGCGCACGGACAGCGAACTGCTCGATGCGCTGGATCTGCACTACCGCCTGCACTGGCTCGTGCGCCAGGCGCGCCTGAAGGAAGAGGCGGCTCCCGCGGGCGTCGACGCCGGTGTCGTGCTGGAGCGGCATCGCGCTCTGAACTGGCTGGTGCGCTTCGAAGACCACGACTGGGACGACGTCGACACGCCCACATGACGCCCGACAATTGCGCTTCCTCCTGCCATCCTCCTGTTCCTGCATTCATGAAGACATCGATCCGCTCCCTCGTGCTCGTTGCGGCATGCGCCACCGCCAGCTTTGCCAGCGCGGCGCCCGCGCCCCAGTGCGCGAGCGAAGCCGTATCCCGCGCCAGGAAGCTGCTGACCTTCCACTTCGGCGAGGACGACCGCATCCAGATCGACCCCGCCGTGAAGGAAGTGGCGCCCATCCGCAACCCCGCCAACAAAAAGCAGCAGTTCAAGGTGCTGGAGGTGTGGGGCTCGATCTACAAGGGCAGCTACCGCATGCGGCTCATCTACTACGTGTCGGGCAAGGACTGCAACTTGATGGGGCAGGAAATCCTGGAGTACGCAAGCCTGTGAGCGTCCAGGCCCTGCGTTCCACCTTCGGCCCCAATTGCCATTGGTGCGGCCTCGCGATGGACTTCAGCGAGCCCTTCGGCCGGCCTGAATCCGCCACCATCGAACACCTCGTCGACTCGACCTTCGGCGGCATGCGTTCGCCAAAGCACCGGCGGCTCGCGCATGCGGCCTGCAACCATGCGCGCAACGAGTTCCGCATGCAGGCGGAGCGCCAGTTCAGGCAGTGGATCGCCGAGCGCCAGGCCTCCGCGAAAACCCTGAACGAAAAATAGACAGTTGACTGAAAATCGAACACGCGCAATGTTCTGAATTCAGTCGAACGACGCTGCTTCCGAATGAAGAAGCGTTAGTTATCAATGGCTTAGGCAGGTGGCACGAACTGTGCAATATTCAGTCACCTTTTCCAGGAGACAAAGAATGAACCGTCGCCACCTCGTCGCCCTTGCCGCGCTCGCCACCTGCGCAGTTGCCGCTCCCGCCTGGGCCCAGTCCAACGAAATCCGCATCGCCCACATCTACAGCAAGACGGGCGCGCTGGAAGCCTACGGCAAGCAGACGCAGACCGGCCTGATGATGGGCCTGAACTACGCCACCGAAGGCACGATGATGGTCAACGGCAAGAAGATCGTCGTCATCGAGAAGGACGACCAGGGCAAGCCCGACCTCGGCAAGTCGCTGCTGGCGGCCGCCTACTCGGACGACAAGGCCGCGCTGGCCATCGGCCCGACCGCCTCGGGCGTGGCGCTGGCCATGCTGCCGGTGGCTGAGGAATACAAGAAGATCCTGCTGGTCGAGCCCGCCGTGGCCGACTCGATCACCGGCGACAAGTGGAACAAGTACATCTTCCGCACCGGCCGCAATTCGAGCCAGGACGCGATCTCCAATGCCGTGGCGGTCGACAAGCCCGGCGTGACCGTGGCCACGCTGGCACAGGACAACGCGTTCGGCCGCGACGGCGTGAAGGCCTTCGGCTCCGCGCTCAAGAAGGCCAAGCTGGTCCATGAAGAGTACCTGCCGCCCGCCACCACCGACTTCACCGCCGGCGCGCAGCGCCTGATCGACAAGCTGAAGGACCAGCCGGGCCGCAAGATCATCTGGATCGTCTGGGCCGGCGCGGGCAACCCGTTCAAGATCGTCGACCTCGACCTGAAGCGCTACGGCATCGAGATCGCCACCGGCGGCAACATCCTGCCGGCCATGGCCGCCTACAAGGCACTGCCGGGCATGGAAGGCGCGGCGTACTACTACTTCGGCATCCCGAAGAACCCGGTGAACGACGCGATGGTGTCGGCCCACTACAAGGAATTCAAGACACCGCCGGACTTCTTCACGGCCGGCGGCTTCTCGGCCGCGATGGCGGTGGTGACGGCGCTCAAGAAGACGGGCGGCGACACCAACACCAACAAGCTCATCAGCACCATGGAAGGCATGAGCTTCGACACGCCCAAGGGCAAGATGACTTTCCGCAAGGAAGACCATCAGGCGATGCAGTCGATGTACCACTTCAAGATCAAGGTCGACCCGGCGTTCGCCTGGGGCGTGCCGGAGCTGGTGCACGAGATCAAGCCGGAAGAGATGGACATTCCCATCAAGAACAAGCGCTGACCACGGCGCCGATCGTTACCTGAACCCCGCGGCGCAAGAAAGGCGCCGCTCCCTTTTCGCCCCGGATGGCCGCCGGGCGAAGCGGTAGCCTGCGCCCGTTTTTCCTGACGGGGCGAGTGCCCGCGCGATCCACGGCCGATTCGATTCTTGAGCAAGCAAGCGTTCGACAAACCACAACAGAAGGAGACAGCGATGCCAGCGATGCGATTGAACTGGAAGGGACTTGCCGCCGCTGCGGCGATGGCGGTGGCGGCGCAGGCCGCGATGGCGGCGGTGCCGCTGCCGTCGCTCGGCGCCAACCCGGCGGAGGTGAGCGTGTCCGGCCTGTCGGCCGGCGGTTTCGCGGCGGTGCAGTTGCACGTGGCCTATTCGGCCACCTTCAAGCGCGGCGCCGGCGTGGTGGCCGGCGGGCCGTTCTATTGCGCCGAGGGTTCGGTGCTCAACGCCACCGGCCGGTGCATGACGCACGGCAGCAGCATCCCGGTGTCGTCGCTCGTGAGCACCACCAACAGCTGGGCCGCCAGCGGCGCGATCGACCCGGTGTCCAACCTGAGCGCCTCCAAGGTGTACATGTTCTCGGGCACCTCCGACAACACCGTCAAGCAGGCGGTGATGGACGACCTGAAGACCTACTACCAGAGCTTCGTGCCGGCGGCCAACATCGTCTACAAGAACAACATCGGCGCCGGCCACGCGATGGTCACCGACGACTACGGCGGCGCCTGCAGCACCACCGCGGCGCCGTACATCAACAACTGCGGCTTCGACCTGGCGGGCGAGATCCTCACGCAGATCTACGGCCCGCTGAATCCGCGCAACAACGGCACGCTGGGCGGCACCTTCACCGAGTTCAACCAGTCGGAATTCGTCACTGGCCACGGCATGGCCGCGACCGGCTGGATCTACGTGCCGCAGGCCTGCACCACCACCTCGTGCCGCGTGCACCTGGTGCTGCACGGCTGCAAGCAGAACTACTCGGACGTGAGCGACCAGTACGTGCGCAAGACCGGCTACAACCGCTGGGCCGACACCAACAACATCGTGCTGATCTATCCGCAGACCAGCACCGCGGCCACCAACAGCTGCTGGGACTGGTGGGGCTACGACAGCGCCAACTATGCGAAGAAGTCGGGCCCGCAGATGGCGGCGTTCAAGGCCATGATCGACCGCGTGACCAGCGTCGGCGGCGGCGGCAGCGGCCTGCCCGCGCCCACCGGCGTGGGTACCTCGGGCGCGACCAGCACCAGCATGGTGATCGGCTGGAACGCCGTGAGCGGCGCCAGCGGCTACAACGTGTACCGCGGCGGCAGCAAGGTCAACGCCTCGCCGGTCACCGCCACCAGCTACACCGACAGCGGCCTGGCCGCGTCGACCAGCTACAGCTGGACCGTGGCCGCGCTGAACGCGAGCAACGCCGAAGGCGCCATGTCGACGGCGGCCACCGGCGCCACCACGGCGGGCAGCGGCGGCGGCGGCACCGGCACCTGCTACACCGCGAGCAACTACACCCATACCATCGCCGGACGCGCCTATGCCCTGTACGGGCTGACCTATGCCTACGGCTCGAACCAGTCAATGGGGCTGTGGAACATCTACGCGACCACCACGCTGAAGCAGACCGGCCCCAACTACTACGTGATCGGCAGCTGCTGAGGCCGCCGTGCAATCTTTCGACTCCTGATTCGCAATGACCAAAGATGCTTGAGACCCGAGATCTGACCATCCGCTTCGGTGGGCACGTGGCCGTCAACAATGTGAGCTGCGCTTTCGCGCCGGGCACGCTGACGGCCATCGTGGGCCCCAACGGCGCGGGCAAGACCACCTACTTCAACCTGATCTCGGGCCAGCTCAAGGCGAGCGCCGGCACGGTGTCGCTCGACGGGCAGCCGCTGTCGGGCCTGTCGCCGTCCGCGCGCACGCACGCGGGGCTGGGGCGGGCCTTCCAGCTCACCAACCTGTTCCCGAACCTCACCGTGCTGGAGAACGTGCGCCTGGCGGTGCAGGCCACGCGCGAGGGCGCGCACCGGCGGGGGCTCAATCTTTGGAGCATCTGGAGCGACCACCAGGCGCTGACCGAGCGCGCCGACCAGATCCTGGCCGACGTGGCGCTGGAATCGCGCGAACACGCGACGGTGGCCAGCCTGCCGCACGGCGACCAGCGCAAGCTGGAAGTGGCATTGCTGATGGCGCTGGAGCCCAAGGTCTTCATGTTCGACGAGCCCACGGCCGGCATGAACGCGGCCGAGGCGCCCGTCATCCTCGACCTGATCCGCAAGCTCAAGCAGGACAAGACCAAGACCATCCTGCTGGTCGAACACAAGATGGACGTGGTGCGCGAACTGGCCGACCGCATCATCGTGCTGCACAACGGCACGCTGGTGGCCGACGGCGAACCGGCCGAGGTGATCGCCTCGCCGGTGGTGCAGGAGGCCTACCTGGGCGTGGCGAAGGAGGTGGCTGCATGACGCGCGTGCCGATGAATTCGAGTTTCTCCCTCCCCTCCCGGGGGAGGGCCGGGGTGGGGGCTCGCGGCCTCCACACCACCGCAGCCTTGCAGGCGCCGCTTGCCCCCATCCCGACCTTCCCCCGGAAGGGGAAGGAGCAAGACCGATGACAACTCAGAACCTGTTGAGTCTCGAAGGCGTGCACACGCACATCGGGGCGTATCACATCCTGCACGGCGTGGACCTGGCCGTGCCGCGTGGTCAGCTCACGATGCTGCTGGGCCGCAACGGCGCGGGCAAGACGACCACGCTGCGAACCATCATGGGCCTGTGGCATGCGTCGCAGGGCAGGGTGCGCTTCGGTGACAAGGAAATCACCGCCCAGCACACGCCGCAGATCGCCGGCCTGGGCATTGCCTACGTGCCCGAGAACATGGGCATCTTCTCCGACCTCACGGTGAAGGAGAACATGCTGCTGGCCGCGCGTGGCGCCAAGAACGCGCAGCAGATCGACGACACGCGCCTGAAGTGGATCTTCAAGCTCTTCCCCGCGGTCGAGAAATTCTGGAACCACCCGGCGGGCAAGCTGTCGGGCGGGCAGAAGCAGATGCTGGCCGTGTCTCGCGCCATCGTGGAGCCGCGCGAGCTGCTCATCATCGACGAACCCAGCAAGGGCCTGGCGCCCGTGATGATCAACAACATGATCGATGCCTTCGCCGAGCTCAAGCGCAGCGGCGTGACCATCCTGCTGGTCGAGCAAAACATCAACTTCGCCCAGCGCCTGGGCGACACCGTCGCGGTGATGGACAACGGCCGCGTGGTGCACGCGGGCTCCATGGCGGAGTTCTCCGCCGACGCGCAACTGCAGCAATCGCTGCTCGGACTGGCTCTATGAAACTCGACTTCGACTGGAAGCCGCTGCTGCTGGCCCCGGTGCTGGCGCTCGCCGCGCTGCCGCTGACCGGCTCCTTCTCCACCTGGCTCACGCTCACCGTGGCGGGCCTGGCCATGGGCATGATCATCTTCATCATCGCCTCGGGCCTCACGCTCGTGTTCGGCCTGATGGACGTGCTGAACTTCGGCCACGGCGTGTTCATTGCGCTGGGCGCCTTCGTGGCGAGCAGCGTGCTCGGCCTGATGGGCGACTGGACCGGTTCGGGCGAGCTGTGGCGCAACCTCGTGGCGGTGTTCCCCGCCATGCTGGTCGCGATGCTCGTGGCCGGCGCGGTGGGGCTGGCCTTCGAGCGCTTCATCGTGCGGCCTGTGTACGGCCAGCATCTGAAGCAGATCCTCATCACGATGGGCGGCATGATCATCGGCGAGGAGCTCATCAAGGTGATCTGGGGCCCGGCGCAGGTTCCGCTGCCGCTGCCCGAGGCCCTGCGCGGCTCGCTGCTGGTGGGCGATGCGGCCATCAGCAAGTACCGCCTGCTTGCGGTGGCCGTGGGCGTGGTGGTGTTCGGCGTGCTCGCTTGGACGCTGGGCCGCACCAAGATCGGCCTGCTCATCCGCGCCGGCGTGCAGGACCGCGAGATGGTCGAGTCGCTGGGCTACCGCATCGGCCGGCTGTTCGTCGGGGTGTTCGTGGTGGGCAGCGCGCTGGCCGGCTTGGGCGGCGTGATGTGGGGGCTGTTCCAGCAGAACCTGGTGCCGCAGATGGGCGCGCAGGTCAACGTGCTGATCTTCATCGTCATCATCATCGGCGGGCTGGGCTCGACGGGCGGTGCGCTCATCGGCGCGCTGCTGGTGGGGCTGATGACCAACTACATCGGCTTCCTGCTGCCCACGCTCACGCAGTTCGCGAGCATCTTCCTGATGGTCGCCGTGCTGCTGTGGCGTCCGCAGGGTGTGTACCCCGTGGCGAACCGCTGAGAAGGAGAAAGCCGCCGTGTTCCTGAAACGACTTCTCTCCAACGACATGCCGCGCAGCCGCCTTCTGGCGCTGCTGCTGGTGGTGCTGTTCCTTGCGCTGGCGTTCGCGCCTTTCATCTTCCCGGGCGTCAAGGCGCTCAGCGTCGCGGCCAAGATCCTGGTGTTCGTGGTGCTGGTGGCCAGCTTCGATCTGCTGCTGGGCTACACCGGCATCGTGAGCTTCGCGCACACGATGTTCTTCGGCATCGGTGCCTACGGCATCGCCATCTCGGCCTCGCGGCTCGGGCCCAATTGGGGCGCGGTGCTGGTGGGGCTGGGCGCCTCGCTGGCGGTCTCGCTGGTGCTGTCGTTCGCCATCGGCCTGTTCTCGCTGCGGGTGCGCGCGATCTTCTTCGCGATGATCACGCTGGCCGTGGCCTCGGCGTTCCAGACGCTGGCCTCGCAGCTGTCGGACTTCACCGGCGGCGAAGACGGCCTGACCTTCAAGCTGCCGGAGCTGATCTCGCCGAGCTTCGAGTTCTCCGAGGAGCCTTTCCTCGGCGTGTCGCTCGACGGCCGGCTGCTGTGCTACTACCTGCTTTTCGTGGCGGCGGTGGTGCTGGTGCTGGCGCTGCTGCGCATCGTGAATTCGCCGTTCGGCCGCGTGCTGCAGGCGATCCGCGAGAACGAGTTCCGCGCCGAGGCCATCGGCTACCGCGTGGTGGTGTACCGCACCACGGCCGCCGTGCTGTCGGCGCTCTTCGCCACGCTGGCCGGCGCGATGCTGGCGATCTGGCTGCGCTACAACGGGCCCGACACCTCGCTGAGCTTCGAGATCATGATCGACGTGCTGCTCATCGTGGTGATCGGCGGCATGGGCACCATCTACGGCGCGGCCATCGGCGCCGTGCTGTTCGTCATTGCGCAGAGCTACCTGCAGGACCTGCTGCGCATCGGCAACGAGGCCGCGAGCGGCCTGCCTTGGCTGGCCGCGCTGCTGTCGCCCGACCGCTGGCTGCTGTGGCTCGGCGTGCTTTTCGTGCTGTCCGTCTATTACTTTCCCACCGGCATCGTCGGCAAACTGCGAGCAAGGGCTGCGCGATGAGCGACAACAACAATCAGATTCCACTCTCGCGCTATGCGCAGCTCGCGGGCCGCGAGATCCATTGGCTTGAGTGGGGCGCCGAAGACGCACCCGTGGTCATCGCCTGGCACGGACTGGCGCGCACCGGCCGCGACATGGACGAACTGGCGCAGCACTTCGCCTCGCGCGGCTTCCGCGTGATCTGCCCCGACACCATCGGCCGCGGCCTGAGCCAATGGAGCCCGCTGCCCGACGAGGAATACAAGCTGTCGTTCTACGCACGCATCGCCAACGCGCTGTGCGACGAACTGCGGCTGGGGCGTGTGCACTGGGTCGGCACCTCGATGGGCGGCGCCATCGGCACGGTCTGCGCGTCGGGGCTTTTCGAGCCGCGCATGAAAGCGCGCATCGCGAGCCTGGTGCTCAACGACAACGCGCCCGAACTGGCCCAGCCCGCCATCGAGCGCATCCGCGCCTACGCAGGCCAGCCGCCTGCGTTCGACACGGTGGCCGAACTGGAGGCGTTCTTTCGCACCGTCTACAAGCCCTACGGCTGGCTCAGCGATGCGCAATGGCGCCGGCTGACCGAAAGCTCCACGCGCCGGCTGTCCGACGGCCGCGTCACGCCGCACTACGACCCGGCCATGGTCCGGCAGTTCAGCGCGCACGACAACGACTACCTGATCTGGCCGCACTACGACGCCATCGAGGTGCCGGTGCTGTGCCTGCGCGGCGTGGAGTCCGACTTGGTGCTGCCCGAAGTGGTCGAGCAGATGCGCCAGCGCGGTCCCGGCGCGGCCGGCCGGCTGCAGGTGATCGAAGTGCCTGCCTGCGGCCACGCGCCGGCGCTCAACGTGCCGGAACAACTGGAGCCGATCGAAGGGTTTATCCGCGCGGCCGGTCGTTGAAGCCCCGGCGGCAGGACAATCGCCGCCGCTTCATCCACAACTAGGCCTCGACCATCATGGCGCTCTCTCTGTACGACCTGTCGGTGCCCGTCTTCGCACGCGGACTCGGCCAACTCACCCATCTGCTCGACAAGAGCCTGGCGCACGCCAAGGCCAACGGCATCGACCCGGCCACGCTGGTCGAGGCGCGCCTGGCGCCCGACATGCTCACCCTGGCCGGCCAGATCCAGCGCGCCAGCGATGCCTCGAAGCTGGGCACGGCCCGCATCGCCGGCATCACCGCGCCGAGCTTTCCCGACGAGGAAAAGACCTGGGACGACCTGCTCGCCCGCATCGCGAAGACGCAGGACTTCCTCGCGAGCGTGGACCGCGCGCTGATCGACGGCCAGGAAGAGCGTCCCGTGACCATCAAGGCGCGCGAAGGCGAGGCGCATTTCACCGCGCAGCGCTACCTGCTGCAGTTCGCGCTGCCCAACTTCTTCTTCCATGTGACCACGGCCTACGACGTGCTGCGCCACAAGGGCATCCCGATCGGCAAGATGGATTACCTCGGCAAGTTCTGAGTCGCTCCCGGCCTTCACGCCGCCGGGACAAAGTTCAAATTGCCGTGACACATGCGCACGCCCGGGATGCGCCGCAAACAATCGCGCCTGACCGCTGTCGGTCTGACACAAGGAACGGGGTTGCGATCATGAAGAACATGCTGTCCAGGAGAGCGTTCTCGGGGCTCGCCGCGGGGGCGTCGGCCCTGGCTGCGGCGGCCGGTGGCGGGTGGCCGGTACGCAGTGCCCTGGCCGCGTCGCCGGGCCTGCGCGACTACGGCAAGGCCCCCGAGTTCGCGGGCATCGACAAGTGGCTCAACTCGGAGCCGCTCACGCTGAAGAGGCTGGCCGGGCAGGTGGTGCTGGTCGACTTCTGGACCTACTCGTGCATCAACTGCATCCGCACGCTGCCGCACGTGGTGAGCTGGTACGAGAAGTACAAGGACCAGGGCTTCGTGGTGGTGGGCGTGCACTCGCCCGAATTCGCCTATGAGAAGCTCACGCGCAACGTGGAAGATGCGATCCGGCGCTTCAACATTCGCTATCCGGTGGCGCAGGACAACGCCTTTGCCACCTGGAAGGCCTACGACAACCAGTACTGGCCGGCCTTCTACCTGGTCGACAGCAAGGGTCAGGTGATGCGGCAGCACTTCGGCGAGGGCGAATACGCCGAGATGGAAGCCGCGATCCAGGCGCTGCTGGCGCGCAAATCGGCGGGCTGAAGCCGCTTCAGCGCGCGGTCGACTGCGTGGGCCAGCCCGCCAGGTTGCGCTCGGCAATGCCCGCGAGCGCGGTGATCCATGCCGGGCTGTCGTTCAGGCACGGGATATAGCTGAATGTCTTGCCGCCCGCGTGCATGAAGGCCTCGCGGCCTTCCATGGCGATTTCCTCGAGCGTTTCGAGGCAGTCGGCCGGGAAGCCGGGGCACACCACGTCGACGCGCTGGATGCCGGAGGCACCGAGTTCGCGCAGCGTGGGTTCGGTGTAGGGCTCGAGCCACTTGGCGCGGCCGAAGCGCGACTGGAAGGTGACGCGGTGCTGCGCCGCCGAAAGGCCCAGTCGCTCTGCGAGCAGGCGCGCGGTTTCCAGGCATTGAGACTGGTACGGATCGCCGAGCGCGATGTTGCGCGCGGGAATGCCGTGGAAGCTCATCAGCAGCACCTCGCCGCGGCCTTCGGTCTTCCAGTGTTTCTCGATGCCTTGGGCCAGCGCCTCGATGTAGGCCGGGTCGTCGTGGAAGTCATTCACGAAGCGGAACTCCGGCAGGCGGCGTTGCTTGCGGCTCCAGTCGTTCACCGCGTCGATCACGCTGGCCGTTGTGGTGGCCGAGTATTGCGGGTAGGCCTGCAGCACCAGCACGCGGGTGACGCCCTCGGCCTGCAGCGCGTCGAGGCGCGAGGCGATCGACGGGTTGGCGTAGCGCATCGCGTCGCGCACCGTCACGCGGTGGCCGCGCTCACCGAGCCAGCCCGCCAGCAGCGTGGCCTGCTTCTGGGTGAACACCTTGAGCGGCGAGCCCTCGGGCATCCAGATGCTCGCGTACTTGGCGGCCGACTTGGCCGGGCGCACGCGCAGGATGATGCCGTGCAGGATGAGCGCCCAGATCGCCCTGGGAATCTCGACCACGCGCGGGTCGCCCAGGAAGTCTGCGAGGTAGGGGCGCACGGCGGCGGCGGTCGGTGCATCGGGCGAACCCAGGTTGCACCAGAGCACGGCGGTGCGCGGGGTGCCCGGCGGGGCGTTCTCGGGATGTGGAGGCATGCGATATTCTCGGTCATGACCTCCGCTTCGACGGCGCCAGCAGGCGCCGAACCCCTCGACCTCCAACGTATTTCCGCGATCTCGCTCGACCTCGACGACACGCTGTGGCCGATCTGGCCGACCATCGAGCGCGCAGAGGGCGTGCTCCAGGAATGGCTGCTGCGCGAGGCGCCCAAGACGGCCTCGCTGCTGCTGACGCCCGGCATTCTTCGCGAACTGCGCGAAGCCACGGCCAAGGAACGCTCCGACCTTGCGCACGACCTGAGCGCGCTGCGCCGGGAGTCGATCCGCACCGCGCTCAAGCGCGCGGGCGAAGACCCGGCGCTGGCCGATCCGGCCTTCGAGGCGTTCTTCGAAGAGCGCCAGCGCGTGACGCTGTATGAAGACGCGCTGCCCGCACTCAAGTGGCTCAGCGAACGCTATCCGCTGGTGGCCATCTCGAACGGCAACGCCGACATCCACAAGACCGGCGTCGGCCGATGGTTCCGCACCGCCTTCAATGCGCGGGCCTTCGGCAGCGGCAAGCCGCATGCGCCCATCTTCCGTGCCGCCGCGGCATCGGTCGGCTTCCTGCCCAAGGACGTGCTGCACGTGGGCGACGACGCCGAGCTCGACGTGGTCGGCGCGCTCAATGCCGGCATGCAGGCCGCCTGGCTCGTGCGCGACGAGCGGCCCTGGGTGCACGACGCCCGGCCGCAGCTGATCGTGCCGAACCTGCACGCGCTGTGCGTTGCGCTCGGCGCCTGAGGCCTTACTTGAATACCGGGCGGAAGAAGCTGCGTTCGTAACTCAGGATGCAGCGGGTTTCTTCCGCGTACTTGAAGGCGGCCTGGCATTCCGGGTCCTGCATCGAGTCGGCGCGGTACTTTTCGTAGGCGGCCAGGCTCGGGAAGGTGAACATCGCCAGCGCGACGTTGTTCGTGCCTTCCGAGGGCAGGAAGTAGCCGTGGTGCTGGCCGCCGAACTTCTCGACCAGCGGGATCCAGAGCCTGCCGTAGTGCTCGAACTCCTTGAGCTTGTAGGCGTCGACGATGTAGCGCAGGTAGCAGGTGACCATGGGTGGGGTTCCGGGAGTGAGAGGGTATTGGCGCGGCGTCTGCGCCGATTCGCGGGGCTGACTATAGTTTCCCGTCGTCCTCAACTTCTTGCGGCCTCGCGCCGGGCAGGAACCCCAAAGTGCATTTCTCGAACTGGCTCGTCTTCTGCGGCGTCACGCTGCTCGTCGCCTTCACGCCCGGACCGGCGGTGTTGCTCGCGGTCTCGAACTCGATGAGCGTGGGCCCGCGACGCGCGATGATCAGCTCGCTCGGCAATGCGACGGGGCTGTTCATGGTGTCGGCCGCGGCCATGGCCGGGCTGGGCGTGGTGCTCTCGACCTCCGCCCATGCCTTCATGCTGCTGAAGTTGGCCGGCGCGGCTTACCTGATCTACCTGGGCATCAAGCAGTGGCGCAGCCAGGGCAGCGTGTTCGCCGACCTGCAGGGCGCGCCGGCCGGTGCGGTGCCGCGTTCGGGCCTGCGCCTGTTCGGCAACGGCCTGACGGTGGCGCTGACCAACCCGAAGGGCATTCTTTTCTTCTCCGCGCTGTTCCCGCAATTCCTGACGCAGGACGCGCCGCTGGCCATGCAGTTCGTGGTGCTGACGACCACCTTCGCGACCGCCTCGGTGCTGTCGCATGCGTTCTACGTGCTGCTGGCGCGACTTCTGCGCAAGCAGCTCTCGGATCCGCGCCGCACGCGGCTGTTCAACAAGGTGTCGGGCGGGGCCTTCGTGCTGCTGGGCCTGAGCCTGCTGCGGTTGCGCAACAAGACAGCCGCCTGAGCTTCCTGTCGGGCGGTCAGTCGAGCGCGAACTGCTCGCGCAGCGCCGCGCAGAAGTCTGCGGTGCCGCTGAGCGAGAGGGTGACGGTGTCGAAGCGCGGGTTTTCTTCGCGCGTTTCCTGCAGGTCGTAGTCCCACATGGCGCCTTCGTCGAGGGCGCCGCGTACGTGCGGGAACGTGGCCTCGGCCCACGCCAGCACGACGGCAATCTCTTGCTTGACCTCGGGCGTCTTCTCGGGCGTGGTCGACGCCATCGCGTCGAAGGTGCCGTGGCCTTCGGTGTCTTCGCTGTAGTCGAAGTCGAGGTAGCGCAGTTCGGTGGTCATGGGGTCATTGCCTTTGCGGCGGCGAGGCCGCTGAGGACGGCGCCTTCGAGCGTGGCCGGGTAGGGGCCTTCGGTGTAGTCGCCGCAGGCCTGCAGGCCGGGCACGATGGCCGACGGAGGCCTGGCGAGGGCGGGTGTGCAGGCGAAGGTGGCGCGTTTCTCGACCACGGTCTGCACGAGCTGCAACCGCGTCTGGCCCAGTTGCTTGGCGGCCTGCGCGATCACCTGTTCTTCCAGCACTTCGCGCGAAGCCTCGTTGGCACTGACGACCATCGCGAGCACGCCTTGCATGCCGCCGAGCTGGCCCCGGTCGAAAGCGAACTGCGCGGGGGCGGTGGCCGGGTCGCTGCGCAGCGCCAGCATCGGTTCGGCCAGCGGCGAGGCGCCGCGCACATAGACGGTGGCAATGGCCTCGAAGCGCAGGGCCTCGGTGGTTGCGCACCAGGCATCCGCCTGCAGGCCGGATGCACGCACCAGCCGGGCGGCGTCCCACGGCGCGCAGGCCAGCACGACCTGGTCGAAGATTTCATCGTCGACGCGCCACCGGCCGCCCTCGGATGCGATGGCGCGCACGCGGGTGCCGATGCGCACCTGCGCGCCCTGTGCGGTCAGCCACCGGATGGCCGCGTCGGGAAGCAGCGCGCCCAGGTCGGCACGGGGCAGCAGCAGGTCGGCGCCGCCGCTGCCGCTGAAGAGGGCATCCTTCAGCACGCGCAGGAACACTTCGCCGCTCGACTGCCCCACGGGTGTGTTGAGCGCCGACACGCACAGCGGCTCGATCAGCTCCTTCATCACGCGCGGGGTGAGGCCGGTGCACAGGTCGGCGACCGTGGTGCTGGCGGCGCAGCGAAAGCCCGCAAGGCGCCAGCCGATGGCGGTGCGCAGCAGCGACGACTTGTCGCGCCACGTCCAGCCGCGCGCGCCGAAGATACCGGCCAGCAGGTAGAGCGGCGCGGGCAGCCGCGGCAGCTTGAGCCCGCCACCATCCGCAAAGCGCAGCGACAGCGGCAGGCGCAGCAGCACGCCGTCGACATCCACGCCGACATCGCGCATCAGCTTCAGCGTGGCGGTGTACGCGCCGATCAGGATGTGCTGCCCGTTGTCGAGCGCCAGCCCGTGCATGTCGTCGACGCGCCGCGCGCGGCCACCGGGCATATGCGCAGCTTCGAACAGCGTGACGGCATGCCCGAGCCGCGTGGCCTCGACCGCGCAGGCCAGGCCGGCCCAGCCGGCGCCGATGACGGCTGTTTTCATGCGCGCAGTGCCGCTGGCGTGGGGCCATTTCCAGGAACACCGAGGAGCCGGCTCTGCCGGGCCTCGGGTGTTGCCCCCGGTAGGGGGGTGGCGAAGCGACACGAAGTGCGCGAAGCCTGGGGGCGAGTCATATTCTGCCCAGCGCCTGGACTTTCCACGCCAGCCAGAACTTGCGCACCGGCGTCAGGCTTACGCGCTGGTTCAGCACCTGGAAATCGTCGCGTTCGATCTCGCGCAGCAGGGTGCGGTAGATGCTGGCCATCATGAGGCCCGGTTTCTGCGCGCGGCGGTCGGCCAGCGGGAGCAGGGCGAGCGCTTCGTCGTAGGCCGCGTGGGCGCGCGCGGCCTGGAACTTCATCAGCGCGACGAAGCGTTCCGAGTGCACGCGGTTCAGGATCTCGTGCGCCTTCACGTCGAACTTCTGCAGCTCGTTCACCGGCAGGTAGATGCGCCCGCGCAGGGCGTCTTCGCCCACGTCGCGCAGGATGTTGGTGAGCTGCAGCGCCAGGCCCAGCTTGTGGGCATAGGCGGTGGTCTGCGGATCGGTCTGGCCGAAGATGCGCGCCGCGACTTCGCCCACCACGCCGGCCACGAGGTGGCAGTAGCGCGCGAGTCCCTGGAAGTCGAGATAGCGGGTCTGGTCCAGGTCCATCTGGCAGCCGTCGATCACCTCGTTGAGCTGGCGCGCCTCGATGCCGTAGGCCGCGGCATGCGGCATCAGCGCCTGCATCACCGGGTGGCGGGGCGTGCCCGCGAAGGACTGGGCCACCTCGGTGCGCCACCAGGCGAGCTTGGTGGCGGCCACGCCGGGGTCGCTGACCTCGTCGACCACGTCGTCGACCTCGCGGCAGAACGCATAGAAAGCCGTGATCGCGGCGCGGCGCGGCTTGGGGAGGAACAGGAAGGCGTAATAGAAACTGCTGCCCGAGGCGGCGGCCTTGTCTTGCACGTATTGCTCGGGATTCATCGGGGAGGCGCTGCTTTCATGGGCCGTGATTGTCTCCGCATCCGCATGGCCTTCCAGAGCAGCAGGGGGGCATCGGCCTTGCCGACGGTGGGGCGCTGCGAGAAGGTGTCGAAGCCGAGGTCGACGATCTTGTCGAGGATGCGCAGCCCGCCCTGCACCACGAGCCGCAGTTCCCAGCCCGCGCGGCCGGGCAGCCGGTGCACCAGCGGCGCGCCTTCCGTCATGAGCTCGCGCGCCCAGTAAGACACCACTGCTATCAGATTGATAGCTTCCTGCGGCGGCGGGGCCGGCGACAGCGGCGCGAACACCTTGAAGTTCTCGCGCGTCAGGCCACGCCGGTCGCAGTCGGTCAGCGGGAAATAGAAACGCCCGCGCGGCAGGTCGACGCTCGGGTCCTGCCAGAAATTGATGAGCTGCAGCGCGCTGCAGATGGCGTCGCTCTGCGCCAGCGCCTGCGCGTCGTGCACGCCGTAGAGGTGCAGCAGCAGCCGGCCGACCGGGTTGGCGGAGCGGCGGCAGTAGTCGAGCAGCTCGGCGCGGTCGGCGTAGGTGCCGTGGTCGCGGGTTTTCTCGATGTCCTGCATGAAGGCGCTGAGCAGGTCGGCGAGCAGGTCTTCGGGCAGTTTGTGCTGCGCGATGCTGTGGGCCAGCGGGCCGAACACATGGGGCCAGCGCGATGACGGCAGCACCTCGCCCTGCGCGGCGGCGGCCAGTTCCTCTCGGTAGGCGCGCAGATCGGCCAGCCGCTGATCCGGCAAGGCCTCGCCTTCGTCGGCGATGTCGTCGGCGGTGCGCGCGAAGTGGTAGATCGCGGCAATGGGCGGGCGTAGGTGCGGCGGGCACAGCCAGGAGGCTACGGGGAAGTTCTCGTAGTGGGCCGGCGGGTTGGCAAGGTGGGGAGTGGCGGACACGCCACGATTGTCCGCGACGACGCAGCGCCCCGGCACTATGCTCGCAGCGTCGCCACTTTGAACTTCCTGCTTCTCATGAAAGCATCCGCACCGGCTTCCGGGTCCCAGGTTTCAGCGTACGGCGAGGCGGCGCACCCGGCGGGGCCGACGCTCATGATCGCCGCGCTGGGGGTGGTGTTCGGCGACATCGGCACTTCGCCGCTCTATGCCTTCAAGGAGACGATGAACCCCGAGCACGGCGTGCCGTTCTCGCCCGATTCGGTGCTGGGCCTGCTCTCGCTGATCTTCTGGGGGCTGATGTTCGTGGTCACGCTGAAGTACGTGGTGTTCGTGCTGCGCGCCGACCACGACGGCGAGGGCGGCATCCTGGCGCTGCAGGCGCTGGCGCGCAACGCGGTGTCGGGGCCGAAGACGAAGCCCTGGGTATGGAACGTGATCGGCATGCTCGGGCTGGTGGGCGCGGCCATGTTCTACGGCGACAGCCTGATCACGCCGGCCATCTCGGTGCTGTCGGCGGTCGAGGGCCTGGAGGTGCAGGCGCCGGTGCTGCAGAAGGCGGTGCTGCCGATCACGGTGGTGATTCTCATCGGGCTGTTCGCGGTGCAGAAGAAGGGCACGGGCGTGGTCGGCAAGGTGTTCGGGCCGGTCATGCTGCTGTGGTTCCTGATATTGGCCGCGGCCGGACTGTGGCAGGTGCTGCAGCAGCCGCAGGTGCTGGCGGCGCTCGATCCGCGCCGGGCGCTGGGCTTCCTGGTCGAACACCGGGCGCAGTCGCTGGCGGTGCTGGGCGCGGTGTTCCTGGCCTTCACGGGCGGCGAGGCGCTGTATGCCGACATGGGGCACTTCGGCGCCCGGCCGATCCGGCTCGCATGGCTGTTCATCGCGCTGCCGGGGCTGGTGCTGAACTACTTCGGGCAGGGCGCGCTGGTGCTGGCCAACCCGGCGGCCATCGACAACCCGTTCTTCCGCCTTTTCCCCGCGTGGGGCGTGCTGCCGATGGTGGTGCTGGCGGCAATGGCCACGGTCATTGCATCGCAGGCCGTGATCTCGGGCGCCTTCTCGCTCACGGCGCAGGCGATGCGCATGGGCTACCTGCCGCGCATGCGGGTGATCCAGACCTCGGGCACGGCGATCGGGCAGATCTACGTGCCCACGGTCAACTGGCTGCTGATGGTGGGGGTGCTGCTGCTGGTGCTGGGCTTCCGCAGTTCGGGCGCGCTGTCGGCGGCCTACGGCATCGCCGTGTCGATCACCATGGTGACGACCACGCTGCTGGCCGGCATCGTGGCCTGGGGGCTGTGGCGCTGGAACAAGGTGGCGGTGGTGGTCGGCGTGGCGGCCTTCGCGGTGGTCGACCTGACCTTCGTGGTGGCCAACAGTCTCAAGATTGCCGAGGGTGGCTGGCTCACGCTGGCGGTGGCGGTCGTGGTGATGGTGGTCTTCACCACCTGGGCCAAGGGCCGCCGGCTGGGCCTGGAGGCCGCCGCAGCCGAGAGCCTGCCGCTGCGGCCCTTCATCGAGTCGCTGGCGCTGCACATGCCGCACCGGGTGAGCGGCACGGCGGTGTTCCTGAACCCCGACGCCACGGCGGTGCCGCATGCGCTGCTGCACAACCTCAAGCACAACCAGGTGCTGCATGAGCAGGTCATCGTGCTGCGCGTGCTGCCCTGCGACACGCCGCGTGTCGATGCGCGCAACCGCATCGAGGCCGAGCAGCTGATGGAGGGCATATGGGTGGTCACCGCGCGGCACGGCTTCATGGAGCGGCCCGACGTGCCCGAGTTCATCCGCATCCTGGCCTACCAGAAGACGCTGGCGATCGACTCGATGAAGACCTCGTACTTCGTCTCGCGCGCCTCGGTCGGCGAGGAGAACCTGCCGGGCCTGAACCCGATACGGCGCGCGCTGTTCGGCTGGCTGCAGCGCAATGCGGGCCGGGCATCGGACTATTTCGAGCTGCCGGACAACCGGCTGGTGGAGATGGGGCAGCGTACGTAGGCGGCGGCCGGAGCCCACATCGGGTTCTAGTGACCAGCGGGTCATTGACAGTGGTTCGGGTTTATCCTAGATTACTAACCAGTGGGTCATTAATGGCCCGGTTCGTCCTCTCCTGGGTGTCTCATGACCGCCTCCGCCACTGTCTTTTCCCGCGCCCGCAGCGCCGCATGGCTGCTGCTTCCCGCCGTCTTCCTGGCCGGCTGCTCGCCTAAATCCGCAGTCGAGGACCCCGTTCGCGCGGTCAAGGTCGTGACCGTGGGGGCGAGCGAGTTCGACGCCCAGCCCGAGTTCTCCGCCGAGGTGCGGGCGCGCGTCGAGTCGCGGCTGGGCTTCCGCGTGGCGGGCAAGATCACCCGGCGCCAGGCGGAACTGGGCCAGCACGTGCAAGCCGGCCAGGTGCTGGCGCAACTCGATCCGCAGGACTACCGGCTCGCCGCCGAAGCCGCCCGCGCCCAGCAGGCCGCCGCGCTGACCAACCGTGACCTCGCGGCAGCCGACCTGAAGCGCTATCGCGAACTGCGCGAGCAGAACTTCATCAGCGGCGCCGAACTGGAACGCCGCGAAACCACCTGGAAGGCCGCGCAGGCCCAGCTCGAACAGGCGCAGGCACAGCTTTCCTCGCAGGGCAACCAGGCCAACTACACGACGCTGGTGGCCGACGTGGCCGGCATCGTCACCGCCATAGAGGCCGAGCCGGGCCAGGTGGTGCAGGCCGGCACGCCGGTCGTGCGCATCGCACAGGACGGCGCGCGCGACGTGGTGTTCGCGGTGCCGGAAGACCGCGCCACGCTCGTCAAGATCGGCTCGCCGGTCACCGTGCGCGGCTGGTCGGGCGGCAGCGAACTGCAGGGCCAGGTGCGCGAGGTGGCGGCCAGCGCCGATGCCGTGACGCGCACGTATTCGGTCAAGGTCGCGATCGACGCGGCCGCCTCGCCGCCGCTCGGCGCCACGGTCTATGCACGGCCGCAGGCGCTGGCGCACGCGACCACCGCTGTCATGAAGCTGCCGACCAGCGCGCTGCGCCAGGAGGGCAAGGGCACGGCCGTGTGGGTGCTCGACCAATCGACCATGACGGTGCGCTCGCAGGCCGTGCAGGTGGCCACGGCAGACGGCAACGAGGCCGTCATCGCCAGCGGCATCACGCCCGGCATGATGGTCGTGGCCGCCGGCGTGCACGTGCTGTCGCCGGGGCAGAAGGTCACCATCTACCAGTCGAAGGAGGCGGCCGCGGCCGCCGCCAATGCCGGCGCGAAGGCATCGGCCCAGCCCGTGGCGGCCGTCGCCGCGAGCGGCAAGGAGATCGCTGCAGGCGCAACCGGCGGTGCTGCCAAATGAGCGGCAGCCCTGCGAACCCCAACGACAAGCCCGCCGGCTTCAACCTCTCCAGATGGGCGCTGGACCACGCGCCCCTGACGCGCTACCTGATGGTGGTGCTGATGGTGCTGGGCGTGTTCGCGTACTTCCAGCTCGGGCAGGACGAAGACCCGCCGTTCACCTTCCGCGCCATGGTCGTGAAGACCTACTGGCCCGGCGCCACCGCGCAGCAGGTGGCCGAGCAGGTCACCGACAAGCTCGAGCGCACGCTGCAGGAAGCGCCTTACGCCGACAAGATCCGCAGCTATTCGAAGCCGGGCGAGTCCCAGATCATCTTCAACATCAAGGACTCGTCGAAGTCCACCGAGGTGGCGAACGTCTGGTACACGGTGCGCAAGAAGATCGGCGACATGCGCGCCACCTTGCCGGCCGGCGTGCAAGGCCCGTTCTTCAATGACGACTTCGGCGATGTCTACGGCGTGATCTACGCGCTGGAGAGCGAAGGCTTCAGCTACGCCGAGCTCAAGACGATGGCCGACGACGTGCGCCAGCAGTTGCTGCGCGTGAAAGACGTGGCCAAGGTCGACCAGTTCGGCGTGCAGGACGAGAAGGTCTACATCGAGATCTCCCAGAAGCGCCTGGCACAGCTCGGGCTCGACTTCAACGCGGTGCTGCAGCAGCTCGGCTCGCAGAACGCGGTGGAGAGCGCGGGCTCCATCTCGTCGCCGCAGGACGTGGTGCAGGTGCGCGTGGCCGGCCAGTTCACCAGCGTCGACCAGCTGCGCGACATGCCCATCCGCGGCAGCTCGGGCAGCCAGCTCAAGCTGGGCGACATCGCGGACATCCATCGCGGCTACGTCGATCCGCCGGCGGTCAAGGTGCACCACCAGGGCAAGGAAGTGATTGCGCTGGGTGTGTCGATGGCCAAGGGCGGCGACATCATCGCGCTGGGCAAGGCGCTGAAGGCCACCACCGCCACCATCGACAAGCGCCTGCCGGCCGGCGTGAAGCTGGCGCAGGTGCAGGACCAGCCGGTGTCGGTGGCCAGCTCGGTCAACGAATTCGTCGGCGTGCTGATCGAGGCCGTGGCCATCGTGCTGGCCGTGAGCATCATCTCGCTCGGGCTGCACAGGGGCGGGCGCTTCGGCTGGTACATCGACATGCGTCCCGGGCTGGTGGTGGCGATCACCATTCCGCTGGTGCTGGCGGTGACCTTCCTGGCAATGAACTACTTCGGCATCGGGCTGCACAAGATATCGCTGGGCTCGCTCATCATCGCGCTCGGCCTGCTGGTGGACGACGCCATCATCGCGGTGGAGATGATGGTGCGGAAGATGGAAGAGGGCTACGACAAGGCGCGCGCCGCCACCTACGCCTACGACGTCACGGCCAAGCCGATGCTCACGGGCACGCTCATCACGGCGGCCGGCTTCCTGCCGATCGGGTTGGCGAAATCGGTGACGGGCGAATACACCTTCGCGATCTTCGCGGTGACGGTGATCGCGCTGGTGCTGTCGTGGATCGTCTCGGTTTACTTCGTGCCGTACCTCGGCACGCTGCTGCTCAAGGTGAAGCCGCACGACCCCGATGCGCCCCCGCACGAGCTGTTCGACACGCCGTTCTACAACGCCTTCCGCCGTGCGGTGAACTGGTGCGTGCAGCACCGCTGGATGACCATCGGCGCCACCGTGCTGATCTTCGCGCTCGGCATCGTCGGCATGGGCAAGGTGCAGCAGCAGTTCTTCCCGGACTCGAGCCGGCCGGAGATCCTGGTGGACATCTGGTTCCCCGAAGGCACCTCGTTCGCCGCGAACGAGGAAGTGGCCAGGCGCGTGGAGAAGCGTTTCATGGAAGAGGCCGGCGTGAGCACGGTCAGCACCTGGATCGGCTCGGGCGTGCCGCGCTTCTACCTGCCGCTGGACCAGGTGTTCCCGCAGACCAACGTGTCGCAGCTCATCGTGCTGGCCAAGGACCTGAAGGTGCGCGAAACGCTGCGCCTGAAGCTGCCGCAGCTGCTGGCGCAGGAGTTTCCCGAGGTACGCGGCCGCGTCAAGCTGCTGCCCAACGGGCCGCCCGTGGCGTACCCGGTGCAGTTCCGCGTGATCGGACCGGACCCCGCATTGCTTCGCGGCCATGCCGACGAGGTCAAGGCAGTGCTGCGCGACAACGCCAACATGCGCGGCGTGAACGACAACTGGAACGAGTCGGTGAAGGTGATCCGCCTCGAGGTCGACCAGGCCAAGGCCCGCGCCCTGGGCGTGACCAGCCAGGCCATCGCGCAGGCATCGAAGACGATGTTCAGCGGCACCACCGTGGGCCAGTACCGCGAGAACGACCTTCTCATCGACATCGTGCTGCGCCAGGCGCCCGACGAGCGCCAGGCCATCTCGGACATCGGCAATGCCTACATCCCGACGAGTTCGGGCCGCTCGATTCCGCTCGCGCAGATCGCCAAGCCGGTGTTCACCTGGGAGCCGGGCGTGATGTGGCGCGAGAACCGCGACTACGCCATCACCGTGCAGGGCGACGTCATAGAGGGCCTGCAGGGCGCGACCGTGACCACCCAGTTGCTGCCGAAGCTGCGCGAGCTGGAGGCCGGCTGGGCCGCGGCCGGGCAGGGCGGCTATCGCATCGAGGTGGCGGGTGCCGCCGAGGAAAGCAGCAAGGGCTCGGCGTCCATCGTGGCGGGCGTGCCGATCATGCTGTTCCTGGTGTTCACGCTGCTGATGCTGCAACTGCACAGCTTCAGCCGCTCGCTGCTGGTGTTCATCACCGGGCCGATGGGCATTGCCGGCGTGGCCGGCGCGCTGCTGGTGCTGAACCGGCCGTTCGGCTTCGTCGCGCTGCTGGGCGTGATCGCGCTGATGGGCATGATCCAGCGCAATGCGGTGATCCTGATCGACCAGATCGAGATCGACCGCGCGGCGGGCGTGCCGGCGTGGGACGCGATCGTCGAGTCGGCGGTGCGGCGGCTGCGGCCTATCGTGCTGACGGCAGCTGCCGCGGTGCTGGCGATGATCCCGTTGTCGCGCAGCGTTTTCTGGGGCCCGATGGCGGTTGCGATCATGGGCGGGCTGATCGTGGCAACGGTGTTGACCCTGCTCGCGTTGCCTGCGATGTACGCCGCTGCATTCCGTGTGAAGCGCGAGCCGAAAGCGGTGCCGATTAGCGTCTAAAATAGAAAGCTGACCGATTTCAAGCGGATGGTCTTTGGCCCACGGGAATCCGTGGCGCAGAAAGCCCGTCCGCTTTTGCATTCACCTGAAAAGATTGGCATCGCGCGGGTGGCGAAATTGGTAGACGCACCAGGTTTAGGTCCTGACGTTCGCAAGAACGTGCCGGTTCGAGTCCGGCCCCGCGCACCAGCCCTCTGCTAAGTAGCCAGTTCTATCGAGCAGTTGAAAAAGCCCCGTTTCGTGAGGAACGGGGCTTTTTCTTTTCGGCGGGCTCTTTTACCAGTCATTGTCGCTGCTGCTGTCGCTGCCGCTGTCGAAACTGCCGCCGCCGCTCGAGTCGTCCCAGGAACTCGTGTCCTTGATGCCGAAGTCGTTGTCGACGATGCGGTCGGGCTCCGGGGTGGTCGACGAGGGCCAGAGGCCGCGGCCCATTTCGGTGTTGCCGTTGTCGGCGATGCGGGTCGTGCCGCTGTCCCTGTTGTCGATCACGCTGTTGTTGTCGCTGCCATGCATCCAGTGGCGCACCGCCTCTTGCGCGACCATCGCGCCGACGCCCACGGCCGCACCCGTGGCAAGGGCCGAGCCGAGGCCCATGCCGGGGCTGGCGGCGGGCGGTGGCGCGGGCGTCCAGTTGCCGCCCGGGCCGTAGTTTCCATAGTTTCCATAGCCCGCCGGCGCACCTTGCTGCATGCCGGGCATGCCTGGCCCGGGGCCATACGATGGCGCGGCCGGCGCGGCGGGCCGCGCGACCCGGCGCCGGAAGGCGAGGTAGCCGACGACCAGCAGCCCCAGCAGGGCGATGGGCATCCACGGCACGGAACTTGTCCGGCTCTCGGCGGCGCGCGGTGCCGGCGCAGCGGGCTCGCTCACGCGGGAGGGCGTGCTCCTGGCCTGCGGAGCCGGCTTGTCGAGCTTGTTCGTGAGCCGTTCGACGGCCTCGGGTTTGGCGAAGTCGAGTGCGGGCGACAGCGCCTTCGCCTTGGCGAGTTCGCTTCTCGCGTCGTCGAGCCTGCCTTCGGCCGCGAGCAGCTCGGAGTGCACGAAATGCGCCTTGGCGCTGTCGGGGTGGTCTTTCAGCACCTTCGCGATCATCGCGTCGGCGTCGGACATCCGGCCGCCGTTGGCGGCCTCGTAGATCTGCTGGATGGTCGGGTCTTTCGGAGCCGGCGCGTCGGTCCTGGCCTGCGCGAGGGAGGGCATGCCGAATGCCACGGCAAGGCTGAGGGCGAGGGCGGCAAACATTCGCTGGAGCATGAGAATTTTCCTGTGCATCCCTGTGAGTGAGGATGAATCGAGAGTCACTGTACGACTCGAATATTGGCCAAACCTGACCGCCGATCGCCCCGCGCTTCAACCCCGTGAAAACCCGCTTTCCCGCCGGATTAGAATCCCGGGTTGCCCAGTTTTGCAGGCGGCACCCGCGTGCCTCCGCATAAATCCCGCCAGCGCGTGTAAGTCCTTGATCTGTATTGATAAAAAGATGCAGGCCCCGCGCACAGCCCCCTTACCAGGAAGACATCATGACCGTGACCGTTGAAACTCTCGAGAAGCTCGAACGCAAGATCACGCTGACCCTGCCGGTCGGCACCATCCAGTCCGAAGTCGATTCGCGCCTCAAGAAGCTCGCGCGCACCGTCAAGATGGACGGCTTCCGTCCCGGCAAGGTGCCGATGAACGTCGTGGCCCAGCGCTATGGCTACTCGGTGCACTACGAAGTCATGAACGACAAGGTCGGCGAAGCCTTCTCGCAAGCCGCGAACGAAGCCAAGCTGCGCGTCGCCGGCCAGCCCCGCATCACCGAGAAGGAAAACGCACCCGAAGGCGAACTGGCCTTCGACGCGGTCTTCGAAGTTTTCCCTGAAGTCAAGATCAACGACCTGTCGGGCGCCGAAGTCGAGAAGCTCTCGGCCGAAGTGGGCGACGACGCCATCGACAAGACCCTCGACATCCTGCGCAAGCAGCGCCGTACCTTCGCCCAGCGCGCCCAAGACGCCGTGGCGCAAGATGGCGACCGCGTGACGGTCGACTTCGAAGGCAAGATCGACGGCGAGCCCTTCCAGGGCGGCAAGGCCGAAGACTTCCAGTTCATCGTCGGCGAAGGCCAGATGCTCAAGGAATTCGAAGACGCCGTGCGCGGCATGAAGTCCGGCGACAGCCGCACCTTCCCGCTGTCGTTCCCGGCCGATTACCACGGCAAGGACGTGGCCGGCAAGCAAGCCGACTTCCTGGTCACCGTGAAGAAGATCGAAGCCTCGCACCTGCCGGAAGTCAACGAACAGCTGGCCAAGTCGCTCGGCATCGCCGAAGCCACCGTGGAAGGCCTGCGTGCCGACATCAAGCGCAACCTCGAGCGCGAAGTGAAGTTCCGCCTGCTGGCACGCAACAAGAACGCCGTGATGGACGCCCTGGTGGCCAACGCCGAACTCGACCTGCCCAACGCCAGCGTGCAAGCCGAGGTGAACCGCATGGTCGAAGGCGCCCGCGCCGAGCTGAAGCAGCGCGGCATCAAGGACGCCGACAAGGCACCGATTCCCGACGAAGTCTTCCGCCCGCAAGCCGAGCGCCGCGTGCGCCTGGGCCTGGTGGTGGCCGAACTGGTGCGTGCCAACAACCTGCAGGCCAAGCCCGAGCAGATCAAGGCCCACATCGACGAGCTGGCCGCCAGCTACGAGAAGCCGGCCGACGTGGTGCGCTGGTACTTCAGCGACAACAACCGCCTGGCCGAAGTCGAAGCCGTGGTCATCGAGAACAACGTGACCGACTTCGTCCTGGGCAAGGCCAAGGTCAATGAAAAGTCGGTGTCGTTCGACGAACTGATGGCGCAGCAGCAGGGCTGATTTCCGTCTTCGCCCGCTACGCCAATGGGGCTTGTGCTTTGCGGCACGAGCCCCATTTCACTCAGGCGTACAGTTAACAAACAGCGAACGATTTCACTTTCCGGAGAGCAAATTCATGAGCGCACAGGAAATCCAAGGCCTCGGCATGGTCCCGATGGTCATCGAGCAATCGGGCCGCGGCGAGCGGTCTTATGACATCTACTCGCGCCTCCTCAAGGAGCGCATCATTTTCCTGGTGGGCGAGGTCAACGACCAGACGGCCAATCTCGTGGTGGCGCAGCTGCTGTTCCTCGAGAGCGAGAACCCGGACAAGGACATCTCGTTCTACATCAACTCCCCGGGCGGCAGCGTGAGCGCCGGCATGGCGATCTACGACACCATGCAGTTCATCAAGCCCGACGTGTCGACCATGTGCCTGGGCTTCGCGGCCAGCATGGGCGCCTTCCTGCTGGCGGCCGGCGAGAAGGGCAAGCGCTTCTCGCTGCCCAACTCCAAGATCATGATCCACCAGGTGCTCGGCGGCGCACGCGGCCAGGCGACCGACATCGAGATCCATGCACGCGACATCCTGCGCACCAAGGACCAGATGAACCGCATCCTGGCCGAACGCACCGGCCAGCCGCTGGAAAAGGTCAAGGCCGATACCGAGCGCGACTATTTCCTCACTGCCGACGAGGCCAAGGACTACGGCCTGGTCGACCAGGTCGTCGCCAAGCGCGGTTGAAGTCCGGCGCCGGTGGCGCCAACAAATGGCAGAAACGGCGTTTTCCTTACGGGAAACGCCGTTTTTGTTTAGTTATCATTGTCCCTACCCTGTAACGAGGCATCTGTCCATGGCCGAAAAAAAAGGCTCCTCCAGCGAAAAAACGCTTTATTGCTCGTTCTGCGGCAAGAGCCAGCATGAGGTCAAGAAGCTGATCGCGGGCCCTTCGGTCTTCATCTGCGACGAGTGCATCGACCTTTGCAACGAGATCATCCGCGACGAACTGCCCGCGGGTGAAGAAGCGCGCGAGGCACGCAGCGACCTGCCGACGCCGCTCGAGATCAAGACCAACCTCGACAACTACGTTATCGGCCAGGAGCCGGCCAAGCGCATGCTGTCGGTGGCGGTCTACAACCACTACAAGCGCCTGCGCCACAAGGAAAAGGCCAAGGGCGAGGACGTCGAGCTCAACAAGAGCAATATCCTGCTGATCGGTCCCACGGGCTCGGGCAAGACGCTGCTGGCGCAAACGCTGGCTCGCATGCTCGACGTGCCCTTCGTGATGGCCGACGCCACCACGCTGACCGAAGCCGGCTACGTGGGCGAAGACGTCGAGAACATCATCCAGAAGCTGCTGCAGAGCTGCAACTACGAAGTCGAGCGCGCCCAGCGCGGCATCGTCTACATCGACGAAATCGACAAGATCTCGCGCAAGTCCGACAACCCCTCGATCACCCGCGACGTATCGGGCGAGGGCGTGCAGCAGGCCCTGCTGAAGCTCATCGAAGGCACCATGGCCAGCGTGCCGCCGCAGGGCGGGCGCAAGCACCCGAACCAAGACTTCCTGCAGATCGACACGACCAACATCCTGTTCATCTGCGGCGGCGCCTTCGCCGGCCTGGAAAAGGTCATCGAAAACCGCACCGAGGCCTCGGGTATCGGCTTCGGCGCGTCGGTCAAGAGCAAGCAGCAGCGCAGCATCACCGAGGTGTTCCGCGAAGTCGAGCCCGAAGACCTGATCAAGTTCGGCTTGATCCCCGAACTCGTGGGCCGCATGCCCGTGGTCGCGTCGCTTGCGGAACTCAGCGAGGATGCGCTGGTCCAGATCCTGACCGAGCCCAAGAACGCCGTGGTGAAGCAGTTCACCAAGCTGCTGCAGATGGAAGGCGTGGACCTCGAAATCCGCCCGGCGGCGCTCAAGGCGATCGCGCGCAAGGCCCTGGCCCGCAAGACCGGTGCACGCGGCCTGCGTTCGATCCTTGAACAGTCGCTGATCGACACCATGTTCGAATTGCCTAACGCGACCAATGTCGACAAGGTGGTGGTCGAGGAATCGACCATCGACGAAAACAAGCCCCCGCTGCTCGTGTACCGCGAAGCTGCGAAAAAGGCTTAAAGCCAAAGACGCGAAGGATCTGCATGTCTGGCCATACCCCTCTGCCTCCCGAAGCCCTCGACCTGCCGCTGCTGCCGCTGCGCGACGTCGTGGTGTTTCCCCACATGGTGATCCCGCTGTTCGTGGGTCGCCCCAAGAGCATCAAGGCGCTCGAACTGGCCATGGAAGCGGAGCGCCGCATCATGCTGGTGGCGCAGAAGGCCGCCGCCAAGGACGAGCCCTCGGTCGAGGACATGTTCGAGGTCGGTTGCGTCTCGACCATCCTGCAGATGCTCAAGCTGCCCGACGGCACGGTGAAGGTGCTGGTCGAAGGCCAGCAGCGCGCCCGCGTGAACCGCATCGATGACGGCGAAACCCATTTCTCGGCCAACGTGACGCCCGTCGAGGCGCCCGAAGGCGGCGAGAAGGGTACCGAGGTCGAGGCGCTGCGCCGCGCGGTGATGCAGCAGTTCGACCAGTACGTCAAGCTGAACAAGAAGATTCCGCCCGAGATCCTGACCTCGATCTCGAGCATCGACGATCCGGGCCGCCTGGCGGACACCATCGCCGCGCACCTGCCGCTCAAGCTCGACAACAAGCAGGCCGTGCTGGACCTCGACGACGTCAAGGCCCGCCTGGAAAACCTGTTCGGCCAGCTCGAGCGCGAAGTCGACATCCTGAACGTCGACAAGAAGATCCGCGGCCGCGTGAAGCGCCAGATGGAAAAGAACCAGCGCGACTTCTACCTCAACGAGCAGGTCAAGGCCATCCAGAAGGAGCTCGGCGAAGGCGAAGAGGGCGCGGACATCGAGGAGATCGAGAAGAAGATCAAGCTCGCCAAGATGTCCAAGGAAGGCCTGAAGAAGGCCGAGGGCGAGCTCAAGAAGCTCAAGCTCATGTCGCCCATGTCGGCCGAGGCCACCGTGGTGCGCAACTACATCGACGTGCTGATCGGCCTGCCCTGGAGCAAGAAGACCAAGATCAAGCACGACCTGGCCAATGCCGAAGCCGTGCTCAACGCCGACCACTACGGCCTGGAGAAGGTCAAGGACCGCATCCTGGAATATCTCGCGGTGCAGCAGCGCGTGGACAAGGTCAAGGCGCCGATCCTGTGCCTCGTAGGCCCGCCGGGCGTGGGCAAGACCTCGCTCGGGCAGTCGATCGCCAAGGCGACCGGCCGCAAGTACACCCGCATGGCGCTGGGCGGCATGCGCGACGAAGCCGAGATCCGCGGCCACCGCCGCACCTACATCGGCGCGCTGCCGGGCAAGGTGCTGCAGGGGCTGAGCAAGATCGGCACGCGCAATCCGCTGTTCCTGCTCGACGAGATCGACAAGCTGGGCACGGACTTCCGTGGCGACCCGTCGAGCGCGCTGCTCGAGGTGCTCGACCCCGAGCAGAACCACACCTTCGGCGACCACTACGTGGAAGTCGACTTCGACCTGAGCGACGTGATGTTCGTCGCCACCTCGAACTCGATGAACATTCCGCCGGCGCTGCTGGACCGGATGGAAGTCATCCGCCTCTCGGGCTACACCGAAGACGAGAAGACCAACATCGCGATCAAGTACCTGCTGCCCAAGCAGATGAAGAACAACGGCGTGAAGGACGAAGAACTCTTCGTCACCGAAGAGGCCGTGCGCGACATCGTGCGCTACTACACGCGTGAAGCGGGTGTGCGTTCGCTCGAGCGCGAGCTGTCCAAGATCTGCCGCAAGGTGGTGAAGGGCCTGTTGCTCAAGCAGCTCAAGCCGAAGGTCACGGTCGACGGCGCGAACCTCAACGAGTTCCTGGGCGTGCGCAAGTACAGCTTCGGCCTCGCGGAAAAGCAGAACCAGGTCGGCCAGGTGGTCGGCCTTGCATGGACCGAAGTCGGCGGCGACCTGCTGACGATCGAGGCCGTGACCATGCCCGGCAAGGGCGTGATCAGCCGCACGGGTTCGCTGGGCGACGTGATGAAGGAATCGGTCGAGGCCGCGCGCACCGTGGTGCGCAGCCGCTCGCGCCGCCTCGGCATCAAGGACGAGGTGTTCGAGAAGCGCGACATCCACATCCACGTGCCCGACGGCGCCACGCCCAAGGACGGCCCGAGCGCGGGCGCTGCAATGACGACGGCCTTCGTGTCGGCGCTCACGGGCATCCCCGTGCGCAGCGATGTCGCGATGACCGGCGAGATCACGCTGCGCGGCGAGGTGACGGCCATCGGCGGCCTGAAGGAAAAGCTGCTGGCCGCGCTGCGCGGCGGCATCAAGACCGTGCTGATCCCGGAAGAGAACGCCAAGGACCTGCAGGACATTCCCGAGAACGTGAAGAACGGCCTCGAGATCGTGCCCGTCAAGTGGATCGACAAGGTGCTCGAGATCGCGCTGGAGAAGATGCCCGAGCCGCTGTCCGACGAAGAAGTGGCCGCATCGGCTGCTGCAGTGGCCGAACTGGCCAAGCAGCGCGCGGCGGCACCGGCTTCCGAGGGCTCCGTCAAACATTGATCGATCGATTGATCGCAAAACTTTCGGAGCCCCGAAATATTGGTATATAATTCGAGGCTCGAAACGCGGGAATAGCTCAGTTGGTAGAGCGCAACCTTGCCAAGGTTGAGGTCGAGAGTTCGAGACTCTTTTCCCGCTCCAGTTTTGAAAAAGGGAAGCTCCAGCTTCCCTTTTTTTCGCTAGGTCGATTTCGTTTTTCTGCGTGGCGCGATAGCAAAGCGGTTATGCAACGGATTGCAAATCCGTCTAGCCCGGTTCGACTCCGGGTCGCGCCTCCACCTTCTCGTTCAACTCGATTCGACCCCGACCACCAAGCCCCGCCAACCCACGTTGCCGGGGCTTGTTTTGTTTGGGTTATCGTCGATGTTCAACCTGACGCCCGGATGGTGAAATTGGTAGACACATCGGACTTAAAATCCGCCGCTTCCTTAATCGGGGCATACGGGTTCGACCCCCGTTCCGGGTACCACATTTACAAGGGAGCATTCGATGCCTCGCTACAACGCTCCATTTGAGATCCATGTGCACGGCGATGTGCCGTTGCGTGCGGACGTGAGCTTCGACCAGATCCAGGAGGCGCTCAAGCCTCTGTGGAAGTACGCCGGCGCCAAGTCGCTGGCCGACGGCGCCACCAGCACCTACGAAGAAGAGCCGGGCATCCGCTTCGAGCAGAAGGACCACATGCTCCAGATCTGCTGGACCGTGCCGGGCGACGAAGACTTCCGCCAGGCGCTCGACGAGATGTGCATGGGCCTGAACGAGCTGTCGGAGCGCGGCGCGGCCATCGAGGTCACGTTCTACGACACCGACTTCGACGAGGAAGAGGGCGACCCTGAAGAAGAGTCGCGCGACGACTTCCTGATGCTATTCGTGGGCCCGAACCCGGCCGCGATCATGCAGGTACAGCGCGACCTGCTGGTGGAAGACGTCGTGAACCTCATGGAGCGCCACTTCGACGGTGCCGAGCTGGGTGGGGTCGTCTCCGAGATCGATCGCCTCTTCAGCGACCGTTTCGACGCCCTGGTGAACTCTTTGGAGATCGGCAAGCGCCCGCGCGGCACGGGTGGCCCCGGCAGCGGGGGCAGCGGCGGTGGACACGGCGGCGGCCGCCGTCCGCGTCACCTGCACTGAGGCCGGAAAGACTTCAGGGTGCCTGCCGCAGCAGCGACTTCGGTACCTTGAAGCGCTCGCCGTCGTAGCGCAGCGTCACGGTGCTGAACTTCGCGGGCAGCGCCTTCTCCACGCACCCCTGGTCTTCCTCCTGCTGCGCGCGGCTTTGCACCAGCGTGCGCGACAGCTGCAGGTCGGCAAAGCCGTTGCTCGTCGCCTTGCCGACCGACAGCATCGTGCGCAGCTTCTCGAAGTGACCGGTGCAGGTCGAATCCCATCCCCCGTTGTCGTGGTCGAGCTCGACCTCCTGCAGCACCTGGCGGAATTGCTTGCCGTGCTGCACGTACAGGCGCACGGTCTCGCTGGCCAGCGGGCTGCCGGGCGCGCTGGTGCCCCGGTAGCGCACGCGCACGCCGAAGGCGCGGGCGTCTGACGCCAGCACGTAGCGCGAGGTGTCGATGCGGATGTCCTGGATCGACGTGGTGGCGTCTTCGTCAAGCGCCTCGGGCTGCAGGAGCCGGCCGATCACCACGTCGCGCTCGGTGTTGCCGTTGTCGGGCCTTTGGATCAGCAGCAGCTCGAGGTCGAACACCTTGGCGCCGTTGTCGGTGGTCTCGCGGGGCAGCGGCAGCACCACGATGCTGCGCCCCGGAAAGGCTGGCCAGACCTTGCAAGCCGCCAGCCGTTCGTCGAGCGGGCGCTTGGGGTACAGCTTGGCGTGCATGCGTTCGGCCAAACCGCTCTCGCAGGCCGCGTGGCTCAGGCCCGCGGCCAGCAGAAGGCTCAGGAAGAGGGCGGCGCGGCGCATCTGGGAACGCATGGAGATGATGAAGTCCGATCAGGCTGAAGTGAAAGTGCCGGCGGCAAGCCCGAGCCAGCGCGCCGCGGCGGCTTCGAGCACGGCGACATCGCCGCTGCTTTCCAGGCGCAGCCCGCCGTGGCCGTTGTCCGCGAGCCGGCCTGCCGAAGCAAGCAGCCGCCGCGTCTGTTGCGCGACCGGCACCCCGGTGTCTATGAAACGCAGCGAGGCCGGCGCATGCCGGCGCAGTTCGTCCTTCACGAGCGGATAGTGGGTGCAGCCCAGCACCACCGTGTCGACCTGCGCGGGGCCGTCGCCGAAAGGCCCGGCCTCTTGCATGTAGCGCTCGCACAGTGCGGAGATGCCTGCCGCGTCGAAGCCTTCGATGGCCTTCACCAGCCCGTCGCAGGGCACCGATCGCACCTCGGCCGAGCCGGCGAACGATGCGCGCAAGGCCGCGTACTTGGCGCTGGCCAGCGTGCCGCGCGTGGCCATCACCGAGACATGCCCCGTTCGGCTTGCCGCCACGGCGGGCTTGAGGCCGGGCTCCAGCCCGACGATCGGCAAGTCGGCGTGCTCGGCGCGCATGAGGTGGATGGCGGCGGTCGTGGCCGTGTTGCATGCGACGACCAGCGCCTTGATGCCGTGCTCGCGCCGCAGCTGTTCGACCACCGCGCGCGAGCGCTCGATCACGTAGGCGTCCCCGCGTTCGCCGTAGGGCGCGTAGGCCGTGTCGGCGAAGTAGACGAAGTTCTCTTGCGGCAACTCGGCCCGCAGCGCGGCCAGCACGCTGAGGCCGCCGACCCCGCTGTCGAAGACGCCTATCGGGCTCAACTCAGGCTTCTTCCATCATGATGGTCTTGAACTCGCCGCTGGCGATGCGCTTCTGCCACTCGGCCGGGCCGGTGATGTGCGCGCTGGTGCCGCCGGCGTCGACCGCCACCGTCACGGGCATGTCGACCACGTCGAATTCGTAGATGGCTTCCATGCCCAGGTCCTCGAAGCCGACCACCTTGGCGGTCTTGATGGCCTTGCTGACCAGGTAGGCGGCGCCGCCCACGGCCATGAGGTAGGCGCTCTTGTGCTTCTTGATGGCCTCGATGGCGACCGGGCCGCGCTCGGCCTTGCCGATCATGGCGATCAGGCCGGTCTGCGCCAGCATCATCTCGGTGAAGCCGTCCATGCGCGTGGCGGTGGTGGGGCCGGCGGGGCCGACGGCCTCGTCCCCCACCGGGTCGACCGGGCCGACGTAGTAGATGACGCGGTTGGTGAAGTCCACCGGCAGCTTCTCGCCCTTGGCCAGCATGCCCTGGATGCGCTTGTGCGCGGCGTCGCGGCCGGTGAGCATCTTGCCGTTGAGCAGCAGCGTGTCGCCCGGCTTCCAGCTCGCCACTTCGGCGGGCGTCAGCTTGTCGAGATCGACGCGCTTGCTCTTCTTCTCGTCGGGGGCCCAGTTCACGTCGGGCCACAGGTCGAGCGACGGCGCCTCGAGGTACACGGGGCCGCTGCCGTCCATCGTGAAGTGCGCGTGGCGGGTGGCCGCGCAGTTGGGGATCATCGCCACGGGCTTGCTCGCCGCGTGCGTGGGGTACATCTGGATCTTGACGTCGAGCACGGTGGCAAGGCCGCCCAGGCCCTGCGCGCCGATGCCCAGCGCGTTGACCTTCTCGTAGAGCTCGACGCGCAGCGCCTCGACCTTGCTGAGCTCGGCGCCGGAGTTCTTCTTGGCCAGCAGCTCGTGCATGTCGAGGTCGTCCATCAGGCTTTCCTTGGCCATCAGGGCGGCTTTCTCGGCGGTGCCACCGATGCCGATGCCCAGCATGCCCGGCGGGCACCAGCCGGCGCCCATGGTGGGCACGGTCTTGAGCACCCAGTCGACCACGCTGTCGCCGGGGTTCAGCATTACCAGCTTGCTCTTGTTCTCGCTGCCGCCGCCCTTGGCCGCGACGGTGACCTCGAGCTTGTCGCCCGGAACGATCTCCGTGAAGATCACCGCGGGCGTGTTGTCCTTGGTGTTCTTGCGGTCGAACTGCGGATCGGCCACGACCGAGGCGCGCAGCGTGTTGTCGGGGTGGTTGTAGCCGCGGCGCACGCCTTCGTTGATGGCGTCGTCGAGGCTGCCGGTGAAGCCGCCCCAGCGTACGTCCATGCCCACCTTGAGGAACACGTTGACGATGCCGGTGTCCTGGCAGATCGGGCGCTGGCCCGTGGCGCTCATCTTGCTGTTGGTCAGGATCTGCGCGATGGCGTCCTTGGCCGCGGGGCTCTGCTCGCGCTCGTAGGCGCGGGCCAGGTGGGCGATGTAGTCGGCGGGGTGGTAGTAGCTGATGTACTGCAGCGCGGCGCTGATCGATTCGATCAGGTCGGCCTGCTGGATCGTGGTCGTCATGGTGGGGGGCTTTTTAGGAATGTGGAAACGCCCCCCGATTATCTCAGCCCACCGCCTAGGGAGCCGCAGCGGCCCGAGCCTCGGCAATCCACCCGTCGAACAGCTGCTGGTGCGCCTTGATCCACCCGTCGGTGTGCCGTTCCACATCCTGTTGCGTGTTGGCGCCCTGGCTCATGCGCAGGTTCTGCGCGTTGATGTCGCTGATCGGCAGCTTCATGACCTCGAACAGCTTGCCCGCCGCAGGGTTCTTCTCGACGAAGGCCCGGTTCGCGACGATCTGTTCCTGGTTGGCCTGGAAGCCGTAGTTCTTGCCGTTCGGCAACTGGGTGTCGACGTTCCCGCCTTCGCCCTGCGACGAGGAAAACGGCACCTGCAGCCACACCACGTCCGCACCCGGGCGCAGCACGGCGCTGACCCAGTACGGCGTCCACGTGTAGTAGAGCACCGGCTTGTCCTGCTTGAAGCGCGCGATGGTGTCGGCCATCAGCGCGGCGTAGCTGCCTTGCTTGTGGGTGACGGTGTCGCGCAGCCGGTAGGCCGTCAGGTGGCTCTCTATGGCCAGTTCGCAGCCCCAGCCGGGGTTGCAGCCCGTGAGGTCGGCCTTGCCGTCGCCGTCCGCGTCGAACAGCCTGGCGATGGCCGGGTCCTTCAGCTGGGCGATGTTGCTGATGCCGTACTGCTCGGCCGTCTTGCGGTCGATCAGGTAGCCCTGAACCGCGCCGTCGGAATACACGCCCTTGCGCCAAAGCTTGGCGTCGCCGCCGCTGTTCTTGTAGAAGTCGGCGTGCAGCAGGCTCCAGTGGTTGGCCATGAAGGTGGCGTCGCCGTTGGCGATGGCCAGGTGCTCGGTGGCCGGCTCCAGGTCTTTCATGGGCTCCACGGTGTAGCCGAGCTTCTCGAGCGCGCGCATCACCAGCAGCGTCTGGAAAGCTTCTTCGGCGAGCGAGCTCTTGAGCGGCAGCACGGTCACGCCCTTGCCGGGCAGGTCGTTGGCCGCCTGGGCCGCCATGCCGGTGGCCACGAAGGCAAGGGCCAGCAGGCCGCGTGCGATGAGACTGGTTTTCTTCGTCATGCGTTGGTGTCCGGTCATTGCGCCTGGGCCGACAGGGCGGGTGCCGGTTCGCCGGCGCTGCGGCCCGGCGCCACGGCGCGTTGCAGCACGCGCAGCGCGAAGCCCGCCGGCCCGGTGTGCCACCAGCGGCGGCCGCCGGCGCGGCGCGACTTGCCCATGGCCTGCGTCAGGCGGTCCAGCGAGATCGCCAGCAGCACGATGCCCAGGCCGCCCACGGTCGCCAGGCCCATGTCGAGCCGGCCGATGCCGCGAAGCACCATCTGGCCCAGGCCGCCCACGGCGATCATCGAGGCGATCACCACCATCGACAGCGACAGCATCAGCGCCTGGTTGATGCCCGCCATGATCGACGGCATGGCCAGCGGCAGCTGCACCTTCACCAGCATCTGCCAGGGCGAGGCGCCGTAGGCGCGCGCCGCCTCGATGAGGTCGGGGCGCACCTGGCGCAAGCCGAGGTTGGTCAGGCGCACCAGCGGGGCCAGCGCGAAGACGATGGTGACGATCACCCCGGGCACGTTGCCGATGCCGAACAGCATCACCACCGGCACCAGGTACACGAAGGCGGGCGTGGTCTGCATCGCGTCGAGCACCGGCCGCATGATCCGCTGCGCCCGGTCGCTGCTGGCCAGCAGCACGCCCAGCGGCAGGCCGATGACCATGCAGAAGACCAGCGAGGTCAGCACCAGCGACAGCGTCACCATCGCCTCGGGCCAGATGCCCAGCATGGCCACCAGCAGCAGCGCCACGGTGGTGCCGATGGCCAGCGCGCGGCCGGCGAACTGCCAGGCGAACAGGCCGATCAGCGCAATCATCGCGAGCGTGGGCAGGCCGGTCAGCAGGCTCTGCACCGAGTTGAGCGTGCTGTCGATGGGCAGGCGCACGGTCTGGAAGAAGGGGCGGAAGTGCTCGACCACCCAGCCCAGGCCCTGGTTGATCCAGGCCTCGACGGGCAGCGAGCCGTCCCACAGGCGGTGCAGATGGAAGCCGCCGCTGGCGGCATCGGCCTGGCCGGCCAGCTGGTGCGCCGCATTGGCGGGCGCGGGTGCGTCGAGCCAGGCGCTGGTCGACGCGGGGTCGGGCGCGGCGGACAGGGCTTCCCAGGGGTCGACCGGCGTCGTCGCCGGTGCGGGCGTCGCGAGCATGGAAGCAGCGTCGTTCAGGGGCGCGAGTTCGGAGGGCATTGCGGTGTCGTTCATCAGGAGGTCCTTCGAAATCGGTCAGGCCGTGGCGGCTGCCGCTGCGGGCACGGCGGCGGGTTGCTGCTGCGGCTGGTGTGCGGGGTCGATCGGCGGTGTGTCGCGGTCGAGGAACTTCAGCAGCGTCGTCTTGCTGATCGCGCCGCAGAAGCGGCCGTCGGCGGCCACCACCGGCACCGCGCAAGGGGCCTGGCCCACCTGCCCGAAAAGGCCGGCCACGGGTGCGTCGGCTTCGATCACGCCCAGGTCATTGAGGAACGCGTGCCGCAGGCCCAGCGCGCCGGAGTGGCCGTCGAGCGCCGCGCGCAGGGTGTCTGCGGACACGGTGCCCAGATAGCGCTTGTTCGGGCTGGTCACGTAGGCGAAGTCGCGGTCCTGGTCTTCCAGCTGCTTGAGCGCCGCGCGCGCACCGCGCTCGGGGTGCTCGCTGACCACGGTGAGCTGCTTGCGCGCGATGTCGCCGGCCTTGAACACGGCGGCCGCATCCACGCCGCGCACGAAGCTGCGCACGTAGTCGTTGGCGGGGCTGCGCAGGATCTCGTCGGGCGTGCCGACCTGGATCACCTGGCCGTCTTTCATGATCGCGATCCGGTCGCCGATGCGCATGGCTTCGTCGAGGTCGTGCGAGATGAAGACGATGGTGCGGCGCTGCTCCTGCTGCAGCCGCAGCAGCTCCGACTGCATTTCGGTGCGGATGATCGGGTCGAGCGCCGAGAATGCCTCGTCCATCAGCAGGATCGACGGGTCGGAGGCCAGCGCGCGCGCCAGGCCCACGCGCTGCTGCATGCCGCCGGAAAGCTCGTCCGGGTAGCTGGCGCCCCAGCCGGCCAGTCCCACCTGCGCCAGCGCCTTGTCGGCCTGCGCGAGGCGCTCCTTCTTGCCCGTGCCCGAGAGCTCGAGGCCGAAGGCGGTGTTCTCGCGCACCGTCATGTGCGGCATCAGCGCGAACGACTGGAACACCATGCTGATGTCCTTGCGGCGCAGCGCGCGCAGGCGGGCATCGGAGTGTTCGTTGATGTCGGCGCCGTCGATCACGATGCGGCCCGCGGTCGGCTCGATCAGCCGGTTCAGCAGGCGCACCAGCGTCGACTTGCCCGAACCCGAGAGCCCCATGATGACGAAGATTTCTCCGGCCTGGATTTCGAAAGTGGCGTCGAACACGCCGATCGACTGGCCGGTGCGGGCCAGGATTTCTTTCTTGGACAGACCTTGCCGGACCAGCTCCAGCGCCTGTTCGGGCTCGTCGCCGAACACCTTGAAGACATGGTCGATGAGAATTCCTTTGGCCATACGTCGGGGCTCCTTTCGTGTGAAGGGTTGACAGATCGCCGCCCCCGGAAGGACGACGCGACCACGCCCCAGCCCAATCGATGGGCTGCCGACAGGCACTGAAGACGACTTGGCGACGAAACCAGTGCCCGCCGGATGCTTCATTCGCAGAGCGGCGGGCCTGGTCGAGGGGCGCCGCCTGGATGAGCTTGGCGTGGCAATGGGGACGGAAAGATCCGCCCGGGTCGCCGGGCTGGGCCCGGCGGGGGAACCTTGCACCGCGACGGGATTCGGTGATCCGCGAGTAGTGAAGGCTTGACCGGCGCTGTCATCATCATGACTTGCCGGTCGTCAGAAGACCAAGATCATAACTTTTCGGCATGATGAGGTCAAGGCGCGGGCAGGTATCAAGCTGTCAGCGGCGGCGCAATGGCCTCGTCAGATGAGAGCTACTCCTATTGGCGCGATACTCTGCGTCGCGCCGGAAAGCGGCGCGATTTTCTTGAATGCGGAGCTTTTTCTCATGACGACTTCCCCCAAGACCCGTGCCGAGCGCGACACCTTCGGACCGATCGACGTGCCGGCCGACAAGCTGTGGGGCGCGCAAACGCAGCGCTCGCTGCAGAACTTCGACATTTCCGGCGAGCAGCAGCCGCGCGAAATCATCAAGGCGCTGGCCCAGGTGAAGCGGGCTTCGGCCGTAGTCAACCACGCGCTGGGGCTGCAGGACGAGAAGAAGACCAACGCCATCGTGGCGGCAGCCGACGAAGTCATCGCCGGCAAGCACCCGGGCGAGTTCCCGCTGGTGGTCTGGCAGACCGGCTCGGGCACCCAGACCAACATGAACGTCAACGAGGTGCTGGCCAACCGCGCGAGCGAGTTGCTCGGCGGCGAGCGCGGCGAAGGCCGGCTCGTGCACCCGAACGACGACGTGAACCGCAGCCAGTCGAGCAACGACGTGTTCCCGACCGCCATGCACGTGGCCGCGGTGGAGGCCATCACGCACAAGCTGCTGCCGGCCATCGCCAAGCTGCGCGGCACGCTGGAGCAGAAGTCGAAGGACTTCGCGGACATCGTGAAGATCGGCCGCACCCACCTGCAGGACGCCACGCCCCTCACGCTGGGCCAGGAGTTCTCGGGCTATGTGGCGCAACTGGCGCATGGCGAGGCGCACGTGCGCGCCGCGCTGCCGCACCTGAGCGAACTGGCGCTGGGCGGCACGGCCGTCGGCACCGGGCTCAATGCGCCCAAGGGCTACGCGGAGCAGGTGGCCGCCGAGCTGGCGAAGATCACCGGCCTGCCGTTCGTGACCGCGCCGAACAAGTTCGAAGCCATGGCCAGCGTCGATGCGCTGGTGCACGCGCACGGCGCGCTGAAGACGCTGGCGGCCAGCATGAACAAGATCGCCAACGACGTGCGCTGGCTGGCCAGCGGCCCGCGCAGCGGCATCGGCGAACTGAGCATCCCGGAAAACGAGCCGGGCTCGTCGATCATGCCGGGCAAGGTCAACCCGACCCAGAGCGAGGCCGTCACGATGCTGGCCGCGCAGGTGTTCGGCAACGACGTGGCCATCAACATCGGTGGCGCATCGGGCAACTTCGAGCTGAACGTGTTCCGCCCCATGGTCGCGCACAACTTCCTGCAGAGCGTGCGCCTGCTGGCCGACGGCATGGTGAGCTTCAACGACCACTGCGCGGTGGGCATCGAGCCGAACCGCGAACGCATCACCGAGCTGGTGCAGCGCTCGCTGATGCTGGTGACGGCGCTGAACACGCACATCGGCTACGACAAGTCGGCCTACATCGCCAAGAAGGCGCACAAGGAAGGCACCAGCCTGCGCGAAGCGGCGATCGCCTCGGGCCACCTGACGGCCGAGCAGTTCGATGAATGGGTGGTGCCGGAGAACATGACCGGCCGCTGACTCCGTTACGGCCCGGCTCTTTCGTGGGGGCCGCCGCGCACGGCCGCCCGAAGCGGCCGGCCCGCCCCCGGAAGGGGGTTGGCGAAACGACACGAAGTGCGCGCAGCCTGGGGGTGAGCCTCAATATCCGATGGTGTAGCGCTGGCGCGAGTGGGCGGCCTTTTCCAGCTCGTCGATGAACGCGATCGCGTAGTCCGCGAAGGTGATCCAGCTTCGGCCCTCGGCGCTCACCAGCAGGTCGTCCTTGCCCAGGCGGAACTTGCCGGTGCGCTCGCCTTCGACGAACTCGGCGGAAGGCGACAGGAAAGTCCAGTCGAGTTCCTTCTCGTTGCGCAGCGCATCGAGGAACACGCCGCCGGCCGAGGCTTCGGCGCGGTAGGCATCTGGGAAATTGGGCGTGTCGATCACCTTCAGGCCGGGCGCCGCGAACAGGCTGCCGGCGCCGCCGACCACCAGCAGGCGCTTCACGCCGGCGCGCTTGACCGGTTCGATGATGGCAGCCGGCGGCACGGTGGCGAAGTGCGCGGCGCTGAACACGGCGTCATGGCCGGCCAGGGCCTTTTCGAGCGCTGCGCCGTCAAGCACGTCGAGGTCGACGGCCTTCACGTTCGCGCGGCCGGCCAGCTTGGCGCTGGCTTTGCGGGCGATGGCGGTGACGGTGTGGCCGCGGCGCAGCGCCTCTTCGAGAAGCTGGCTGCCGGCGCGTCCGGTGGCGCCGATGATGGCGATGTGGCTCATGGTGATCTCCAGAAAGTGGATGGGATGAACCGCATCTTAGGTTTCTGGTTTCGAAAGAAATACCTCGATTTGCGCGCTTGTTTATTCCTAAAATCGTGCAAATGGATCGATTGAATGCAATGCGGGTGTTCGTCAACGTGGTCGATTCGGGCAGCCTTTCCGCCGCTGCCGACAAGCTCGACCTGTCGCGCCCGGTGGTCACTCGTTACGTGGCCGAGCTGGAGCAGTGGACCGGCGCCCGCCTGCTGCATCGCACGACACGCCGCCTGAGCCTTACCGCGGCAGGCGAAGAACTGCTCCCGCGCTGCCGCCAGGTGCTGGAGCTCACGGGCGACATGCAGGCCGCGGTGCGTCACCCGGCCGAGGCCCCGCGCGGGCAGCTGCGCATCACGGCCAGCACTTCGTTCGCGCAGGCGCAGCTGGCCGGGGCCGTGGCCGACTATGTGCGGCTCTATCCGGGCGTGGCGGTCGACCTGGTGCTGCTGGATCGGTCGGTGAACCTGGTGGACGAGCGCATCGACCTCGCGATTCGGGTGGCAGCGGAAATCGACCCCAACCTCATCGCGCGTCGGCTCACCGATTGCCGCTCGGTGGTTTGCGCTTCACCGGGCTACCTGAAGGAGCAGGGCAGGCCGCTGCGGGTGGAAGAACTGGCTCAGCGCAATTGCCTGACGCATTCCTATTTCGGGCGCAGCCTGTGGAATTTCACGCGCAAGGCGGACGGGGAGCCGGTTTCGGTGGCCGTGGGCGGCAACGTGTCGACCAACGACGCGGCCAGCCTGATGCAACTGGCGCGGGCGGGGGCGGGCATCGCGATGCTGCCGACCTACCTGACCTCGGCACTGGTGCAGGCAGGGGAACTCGTGCCGCTGTTCCCCGAGTTCGAGCCGCAGGTGGTGGGCATGTACGCGGTGTACGCCTCGCGCAAGCACATGCCGGCCACCTTGCGCACCATGCTCGACTTCCTGGCGGGGCGCTTCACCGAAGTGCCCGCGTGGGACCTGCCGCACGCGGGGTAGGCGGGAAAAGGCTCAGTGGCGGTCGTCGCCGTGCGGTGCCGACGAGGTCATGAGCTTGTCGGTGTAGGCGATGGCCATGGCCGAGAACAGGAACGCGATGTGGATTACCGTCTGGGCGATCAGCACGCGGTCGGTGTAGTTGTCGGCGTTGATGAAAGTCTTCAACAGGTGGATGGAGCTGATGCCGATGATGGCGGTGGCCAGCTTCACCTTGAGCACCGATGCGTTCACGTGGCTCAGCCATTCGGGCTGGTCGCGGTGGCCTTCGAGGTCCATGCGGCTCACGAAGGTCTCGTAGCCGCCCACGATCACCATGATCAGCAGGTTGGAGATCATGACCACGTCGATCAGCGCCAGCACCACCAGCATGATCACCGTCTCGTTCAGCGTGCCCACCGGGGCGGTGGTCTTGTAGCCGATGCTGGTGATCAGCGCCTGCAGCGCTTCCTTGCTGCCGAAGGCGGCTTCCACCAGATGCAGCAGCTCGACCAGGAAATGCACCACGTACACCGCCTGCGCCACGATCAGCCCCAGGTACAGCGGCAACTGCAGCCAGCGGCTCGCGAAAATCAGCTTGGGCAGCGGCCGAAGCGGCGAACCGCGGCGCGGTACGGGCGGGTTCCGGGGGTCGAAGGGATCGGGAGCGGACATCGGGAGGCCGGTTGTTTGGGACGGGGGATTCTAGGGGTGTCCCCGTGTCGCAGTCGTGATAACCCCGCGAACTAACATCGGGCAGTCACCGACCCGTCAGTGCCCCGTAAGTGGGCACGCCGACATTACGGCCGCATCCATCCAGGAGACATAGAGCATGAGCAGCGCATCGAAGAACATTGAATCCGTCCTTGTCGAGAACCGCGTGTTCCCGCCCGACGCCCGCGCCGCCGAAGGCGCCCGCATTTCCGGCATGGCCGCCTACGAAGCCCTGTGCAAGGAGGCCGAACAGGACTTCGACGGTTTCTGGACCCGCCTGGCCAAGGGCAACCTGCAGTGGACCAAGCCGTTCACCAAAACGCTCGACGAGTCGAACGCGCCGTTCTACCAATGGTTCGGCGACGGCGAACTCAACGCCAGCGCCAACTGCCTCGACCGGCACATCGGCACCCCGGTCGAGAACAAGACAGCCATCGTCTTCGAGGCCGACGACGGCACCGTCACCAACGTCACCTACAAGGAGCTGCTGGCCCGCGTGAGCCAGTTCGCCAACGCGCTGAAGGCGCAGGGCATCCAGAAGGGCGACCGCGTCATCATCTACATGCCGATGACGGTCGAGGGGGTCATCGCCATGCAGGCCTGCGCGCGCATCGGCGCCACCCACAGCGTGGTGTTCGGCGGCTTCTCGGCCAAGGCGCTGCAGGAGCGGATCATCGACGCGGGCGCGGTGGCGGTCATCACGGCCAACTACCAGCTGCGCGGCGGCAAGGAGCTGCCGCTCAAGGCCATCGTGGACGACGGCATCGCGCTGGGCGGCTGCGAGTCGATCAAGACGGTGTTCGTGTACGAGCGCACGCCCACCGCGTGGACCCGTGTCGAAGGCCGCGACAAGACCTTCGACGAGGCGCTGAAAGGGCAGAGCACCGAGTGCGCACCCGTGCCGGTGAACGCCGAGCACCCGCTGTTCATCCTCTACACCTCGGGCTCCACCGGCAAGCCCAAGGGCGTGCAGCACGCGACCGGCGGCTACCTGCTGTGGGCCAAGCTCACGATGGACTGGACCTTCGACATCAAGCCGCAGGACGTGTTCTGGTGCACCGCCGACATCGGCTGGATCACCGGCCACACCTACGTCGCCTACGGCCCGCTCGCGGCCGGCGCCACGCAGGTGGTGTTCGAGGGCATCCCGACCTTCCCGCACGCAGGCCGCTTCTGGCAGATGATCGAGAAGCACAAGGTCAGCGTGTTCTACACGGCGCCAACGGCCATCCGCTCGCTCATCAAGGCAGCCGAGGGCGACGAAAAAGTGCATCCGAAGAACTGGGACCTCACCAGCCTGCGCATCCTCGGTTCGGTCGGCGAGCCGATCAATCCCGAGGCGTGGATGTGGTACCACCGCAATATCGGCGGCGAGCGCTGCCCGATCGTCGACACCTTCTGGCAGACCGAAACAGGCGGCCACGTCATCACGCCGCTGCCGGGCGCCACGCCGCTGGTGCCGGGCTCGTGCACGCTGCCGCTGCCGGGCATCATGGCCGCCATCGTCGACGAGACCGGCAAGGACCTGCCCAACGGCGCGGGCGGCATGCTGGTCATCAAGCGGCCCTGGCCCTCGATGATCCGCACCATCTGGAACGACCCCGAGCGCTTCAAGAAGAGCTATTTCCCCGAGGAAATGGGCGGCACCATCTACCTGGCCGGCGACGGCGCGGTGCGCAGCGAAGACCGCGGCTATTTCCGCATCACCGGCCGCATCGACGACGTGCTGAACGTGTCGGGCCACCGCCTGGGCACGATGGAAATCGAATCGGCGCTGGTGTCCAAGACCGACCTCGTGGCCGAGGCCGCCGTGGTGGGCCGCCCCGACGACGTGACGGGCGAGGCAGTGTGCGCCTTCGTCGTGCTCAAGCGCGGCCGCCCCACCGGCGAAGAAGCCAAGCAGATCGCCAACGAACTGCGCAACTGGGTCGCCAAGGAAATCGGCCCGATCGCCAAGCCCAAGGACATCCGCTTCGGCGACAACCTGCCCAAGACGCGCAGCGGCAAGATCATGCGCCGCCTGCTGCGCAGCATTGCCAAGGGCGAGGCCATCACGCAGGACACCTCGACGCTGGAGAACCCGGCCATCCTGGAACAGCTGGCCGAAAAGCTCTGACTGCTGTAGGACGCGGCCCCCTGTGGGCCCATGGGCCTGTGGACGGCCTCCGGCTGAGGTAAAACCATTGGAGTGACCGTGCGCCTCGACGCGCACGGCTGATTCCGATGTGTTCGATCTTTCCGAAGGAGGCCCCCATGGGCGTGAGATCTGCTTTTCTTTTCGTCATCGTGCTGCTCATCGCGGCGCTCGCCGCGCTGAACTGGGGCACGCTGTCCGCGCCCACCGATGTTTGGCTGGGCTTCATGACCGTGTCGGCGCCGCTGGGGCTGATCATGCTGGGGCTGACCGTGGTGCTGGCGGCCTTCTTCCTCGTCTACGTGCTGTACCTGCACAGCTCGGTGTTGATCGACACCAAGCGCCACACCAAGGAAATGCAGGCCCAGCGCGATCTGGCCGACAAGGCCGAGGCTTCACGCTTCACCGAGCTGCGCAATTTCCTGGAGGCACAGGAGAACAAGCACATGGCGCAGAACGCCGATCGCCAGAGCGCGCTGCTCGCGCGCCTCGACCAGCTCGAAACCTCGGTGCGGCTGCGCTCCGACCAGACCGACAACACCGTGGCCGCGCACATCGGCCAGCTCGAAGACCGCATCGAGCGCCGGCCGCTGTCGCCTGTGGTGATGCCGGCCGACATCAATCCTCAGGGCTGAGGCGGCGGCGCCTGTAGCGTTACTTCGTCTGCAGCACCCAGGCCGCGAGCTTCTTGGCGTCGGCTTCGCTGACCTGGTTGTTGGCGGGCATCGGCACCGGCCCCCACACGCCGGAGCCGCCCTTCATGATCTTGCTCGCGAGCTTGTCGACCGCGCCCTTGTCGTCCTTGTACTTCGCGGCCACGTCCTTGAACGACGGCCCGAGCACCTTGCGCTCGACCGCGTGACAGCTCATGCAGTTCTTCGAGGTGGCCAGCGCCAGGTCGGCGAAGGCGGGCGCGGCGAGTACGCCCAGGCCGAGGCCCAGGGCTGCCGTCAACAAGACTCTTGTCATGGGATCTATTTCGTAAGGGCTGAGTTACATTCGGCTCAACGCGATTGTAGGTACCGCCGTGCACGGCGTCCCTCAGCGTTGCCAATACAACCCCGAGGGATTCGCAATGTGGTTTCTGGCATTGGGCCTGCTGGGCCTGGCCCTGAAGTATCTCGAAGTCGGCATGGTCGCCGGCTGGAGCTGGTGGATCGTGCTGTCGCCGTTTGCCATGGCCCTTGCATGGTGGGCATGGGCCGATTCGTCGGGCTATACCAAACGCAAGATCATGGAGCGGGAAGACAGGCGCAAGCAGGCGCGCATCGACCGCCAGAAGACCAACATGGGCATGCGGCCCACCAACAGCAACAAGCGCAGATGACGCATCCGAGGCCCGGCGCAGCCGGTGCCCCGGAGCTTCCGCTTCAGAACTTGTCCAGCACGGCGCCCGAACTGGCGCTCGACGCATTGAACGCGAACTTCGCCTGCACGCCGCGCGTGTAGCGCGGTGCCGGTGCCTTCCAGCCTTCGCGGCGCTTGGCGATCTCGGCTTCGGGCACGTTCAGTTCCAGCTTCAGTTCATGCGCGTCGATGGTGATCGAGTCGCCCTCGTTCACGAAGGCGATGGTGCCGCCCGCCGCCGCTTCCGGCGCGACGTGTCCCACCACCATGCCCCAGGTACCGCCGGAGAAGCGGCCGTCGGTGATCAGGCCCACGCTTTCGCCGAGGCCCGCGCCGATGAGTGCGCCGGTGGGTGCCAGCATCTCGGGCATGCCCGGGCCGCCCTTGGGGCCGAGGTAGCGCAGCACCATCACGTCGCCGGCCTTGATCTTGCCGTCCAGGATGGCCTTCAGCGCCGACTGCTCGTCGTCGAACACGCGCGCCGGGCCGGTGATGACGGGGTTCTTCAGGCCGGTGATCTTGGCCACGGCGCCTTCGGGCGACAGGTTGCCCTTCAGGATGGCCAGGTGGCCTTCGGCGTACATCGGCTTGTCGATCGGGCGGATCACGTCCTGGTCGGCACGCGGCACGTCCGGCACGTCCTTCAGCACTTCCTCGATGGTCTGGCCGCTGATGGTGATGCAGTCGCCGTGCAGCAGGCCTGCCTTCAGCAGCACCTTCATCACTTGCGGAATGCCGCCGGCCTGGTGCAGGTCGACCGCCAGGTACTTGCCCGATGGCTTCAGGTCGCAGATGACTGGCACCTTCTTGCGCATGCGCTCGAAGTCGTCGATGGTCCATTCCACGCCGGCCGCGTGCGCGATGGCCAGGAAGTGCAGCACCGCGTTGGTCGAGCCGCCGGTGGCCATGATCACGGCCACCGCGTTCTCGATGGCCTTCTTGGTCACGATGTCGCGCGGCTTCAGGTCTTTCTTGATGGCCTCGATCAGCACCTTGGCCGATTCCTTGGCCGAGTTGGCCTTTTCGTCGTGCGGGTTGGCCATGGTCGACGAGTAGGGCAGCGAGATGCCCAGCGCCTCGAACGCGCTCGACATGGTGTTGGCGGTGTACATGCCGCCGCACGAGCCGGTGCCGGGAATGGCGCGCTTCTCGATCTCGAGCAGGTCTTCGTCGCTCATGTTGCCGGCGGCGTTCTGGCCCACGGCCTCGAACACGCTCACGATGTTCAGGTCCTGCCCCTTGTAGCGGCCCGGCAGGATGGTGCCGCCGTAGACGTAGATGGCCGGCACGTTGGCGCGCAGCATGCCCATCAGGCCGCCGGGCATGTTCTTGTCGCAGCCGCCGACCACCAGCACGCCGTCCATCCACTGGCCGCCCACGCAGGTCTCGATGCAGTCGGAGATGACCTCGCGGCTCACCAGCGAGTACTTCATGCCTTCGGTGCCCATGGCCATGCCGTCGGAGATGGTGGGCGTGCCGAACACCTGCGCGTTGCCGCCGGCTTCCTCGATGCCCGCGATGGCCGCGTCGGCCAGCTTCTGCAGGCCCGAGTTGCAGGGCGTGATGGTGCTGTGGCCGTTGGCGACGCCGACCATCGGCTTCTTGAAGTCGCCTTCCTCGTAGCCCATGGCATAGAACATGGAGCGGTTGGGCGCGCGGCTCTTGCCTTCGACGATGTTGGCGCTGCGGCGATTGATCTGGATCGGTTTGGTGTCCATGGTGTCTCTTCTGTCGTGGGGGAGATCGGGGGAGCCCAAGTATCGGACTTCTGATTGATTGGTTCCAATCCGTTTTTTGCTGTCGATTGATATGCTTGGCATATGAAAGAAAGCCTCATCGACCTGCGGGCCTGGCGCCAGTTCGTGGCCGTGGCCGAAGAACTGCATTTCGGCCGCGCCGCGCTGCGCCTGCACATGACGCAGCCGCCGGTCACGCAGGCCATCGCCCAGCTCGAGAAGGCGCTGGGCGTGGTGCTGTTCGACCGCACCCGCAGGCGCGTGGCGCTCACCCCGGCCGGCGAGGCGCTGCTGCCCGACGTGCGCGAGCTGCTGGCGCGAGCGCAGGCGCTTCCCGCGAGGGCGCGCGCCGCGGCGGCAGGGCAGGTGGGGCGCGTGCGCATCGCCTTCGTCTCGACCGTCGGCTTCGAGCAGTTGCCGGCCTGGGTGCGTGAATTTCGCGTGCTGTGCCCAGAGGTGGCGCTGGAGCTGGTCGAGGCCACCGGCGACGTGCAGCTCGAAGCCTTCGCGCGCGGCGAGATCGATGCCGGGCTGATGCTGCATTCGCCCGGCGCGGCGCCACCGGGGCTCGCGCGGCTGGTGGTGTCGCAGGAGCCGCTGGTGCTCGCGCTGCCCGAGCGGCACGCGCTGGCAAGCGCGGCGAAGTTGCAGCTGGCGGACGTGCTGGCCGAGCCGCTGGTGATCTTTCCGCGCCGCATCGTGCCTTCGCTGCACGACGCCGTCTTCGACCTGTACCACGTGGCCGGCCGCGCGCCGCTGCTGGGGCAGGAGGCAATCCAGATGCAGACCATCGTCAACCTGGTCTCCGGCGGCATCGGCGTGGCGTGGGTGCCGGAGAGCGTCATGCAGTTTCGCCGGGCGGGCGTGGTGTACCGGCGTGCCGAAGAGTTCGCCCCGGCCGCGCGGCACCGCAATGCGCCGGTGCTGCCGGCCTGCGAGACCAGCCTGGTGTGGCCCGAGGAGGCCGCCAACCCGGCGCTTGCGCGCTTCGTGGCGTTCGTGCGGGAGCGCGGCACGGGGCCGGCCTGAAGGACGCACGCAAGGTGGCTCAAGGCCGAATATCCCCGTCCCGGCCCCGACATCGGGCCGGGGCACAATCTGCGGATGCTCATGTATCCGCAGATCAATCCCATCGCCCTGCAACTGGGGCCGGTGGCCATCCACTGGTACGGCCTGACTTACCTGGCCGCCTTTGCGCTGTTCTATTTTCTCGGCACGCGCCGGCTGCGCCATGAACCGTACCGGTCGCTGGTGGGTGCTGGCGCTTGGCAGCGCAAGGACATCGAGGACATACTTTTCCTTGGCGTGATGGGCGTCATCGTCGGCGGGCGGCTCGGCTACTGCCTGTTCTACAAGCCCGAGTTCTACCTCACGCATCCGATCGAAGTTCTGTACGTGTGGCAGGGCGGCATGAGCTTCCATGGCGGCCTGCTCGGCGTGATTGGCGCGATGGTGTGGTTCTCGCACTCGCGTGCGCGGCCGTTCTGGCAGGTGATGGACTTCGTTGCGCCCTGCGTGCCGACCGGCCTTGCCGCCGGGCGCGTGGGCAACTTCATCAACGGCGAACTCTGGGGCCGCTTCAGCAGCCCCGACCTGCCCTGGGGCATGGTGTTTCCGCAGAGCGGCTCGATGCTGCCGCGCCACCCGTCGCAGGTCTACCAGTTCCTGCTCGAAGGGCTGCTGCTGTTCGCGATCATGTGGATCTATGCGCGCAAGGAGCGCAAGCAGGGGCAGGTGGCCGCGGTGTTCCTGATCGGCTACGGCGCGCTGCGTTTCATTGCCGAGTATTTCCGCGAGCCCGACGACTTCCTGGGCCTGCGGGCGCTCAACCTGAGCCAGGGCCAATGGCTCAGCGTGCCGATGGTCATCGCCGGCATCGCGCTGTGGTTCTGGTTCGGCCGCGGCGGCAAGACCGCGGCTGCCGCACGCGCTTGATCCGGAAGTTCGCAGGGTAAGTCCCAGCCGCGCAGCGGGTTCGCCGCCTTGCGCCGGCTGGCGTGCAAGCTCAGAATTACGCGTAATTACAGGAAATTACGCGGCCCCGATCCCATGCGCCTGGTCCCCAACTCCCTGCACGACGAAGTCGCCGCCACGCTGCGCGAGCAGATCTTCGACGGCACGCTGGCGCCCGGCAGCTTCGTGGACGAGGCCGCGCTGTGCGAGCGGCTTTCCATCTCGCGCACGCCGCTGCGCGAAGCGCTCAAGGTGCTCACCGCCGAAGGCCTGCTGCGGCACGAGCCGCGCCGCGGCTGCTTCGTGCGAGAAGTGACCGAGCGCGACCTCGACGAGATATTCCCGGTCATCGCGCTGCTCGAAGGCCGCTGCGCCTACGAGGCCGCCCGCAACGCGAGCGATGCCGAACTGCACGAACTCGACGCGCTGCACGAACGGCTGGTGCGCCATGCCAAGGCGCGCCGCATCAACGACTACTACGCCACCAACCACATCATCCATGAGGCGATCATCAAGCTCGCCGACAACAAGTGGCTGGCCCAGGTGATAGGCGACCTGCGCAAGATACTGAAGCTCGCGCGCCTGCAGCAGTTGCATGCGCCCGGCCGGCTGGAGCAGAGCCTGTCGGAGCACCTGGCCGTCTTCGCGGCCCTGAAGGCACGCGACAGCGAAGGCGCCGACGCCGCCATGCGCACCCACATGCTGCGCCAGCGCGAGGCGCTGCGCGAAGTGATGCGCCATCAGAAATCCAGGGTGATGTCATGAGCATCCCCTCGAGCATTGGAGTCCCCCGATGAGTGCGACCGAGTGGTTCCAGGCCCGGCTGCGGTCCGGTGAAGGCTCGAAGGTGCCGGTGGCGCCGGAGAGCACGGTAAAGAATGCGTCCAGGAGCGCCCCCAAGCCCAGCGCGCGCTCCACCGCCGAGCGTCTGCAGGTCACGCTGCGCAAGGCCGACGAGGCCCTGTCGCCGCGTGCCCTGCGCCGCGTGCTGGCCGAGCTGCAGGCGGTGATCGATCCGCGCGTGAGCGAGGTCGAGGGCGGGCGCCGCGCGCACGCCATCGCGGACGCCTACCGCGCCGCCACTGCCGAGGAGCGCCGCGACTACTGGGCGCTGATGAGCGAGCACTTCGCCGCCGACGCGCAAAAGCTCAAGGCCGCCCGCGACCAGCACCAGGCCGCGGTCGGCACCCCCGACGAGGGCCAGGCCGAACTGCGCCTGCGCCGCGCGCTGGTGTCGCCGCGCATGCGCCTGCTGCAGCGCTTCGCGGTCGAGCCCGAGGGCATGCGCTTCCTGGTCGACCTGCGCGCCGACCTGCTGCCGTGCCTGAAGTCCGACAAGCGCCTGATCGCGCTCGACGCGGAGCTGGAGCACCTGTTCTCCACCTGGTTCGACGTGGCCTTCCTCGAGCTGCGCCGCATCGACTGGGACTCGCCGGCCTCGCTGATCGAGAAGCTCATCCGCTACGAGGCGGTGCACGACATCAAGAGCTGGTCCGACGTGAAGAACCGGCTCGACGACAGCGACCGTCGCTGCTACGGCTTCTTCCATCCGCGCCTGCCCAACGAGCCGCTGATCTTCGTCGAGGTCGCGCTGGTCGACCGCATCAGCGACGGCATCACGCCGCTGCTCGACGAAGCCGCGGCGCCTGTCTTGCCCGCCAAGGCCACCACCGCCATCTTCTATTCGATCAGCAACACGCAGAACGGCCTGCGCGGCGTGAGCTTCGGCGACTCGCTCATCAAGCGCGTGGTCGAGACCCTGCAGGACGAGCTACCTCGCCTGAAGACCTTCGCCACGCTGTCGCCGATTCCGGGCTTTCGCACCTGGCTCGCGAAGAACGCGGCCGAGCTGCTGCCGCGGCTGGACGAAAAGCGCGAAGCCGAGCTCGGCCGGCTCGTCGGTTCGATGCCGCCCACCGCGGAGCGCCTGCTCGCCGCCGTGGATGCGGCCGCCGGCCTGGAGCCCAAGTCGCCGCTGCGCCAATGGCTCATGCAGGCCGCCGCCGAATACCTGGGCCGGGCGCTGGTCGACGGCACGCCGGCCGATCCGGTGGCGCGCTTCCATTTGGGCAATGGCGCGCGCGTCGAACGCCTGAACTGGGCGGGCGACCCTTCGCCCAAGGGACACAAGCAGTCGTACGGCCTGATGGTCAATTACCTGTACGACCTCAAGCGGCTGGACAAACATCGCACCTGGCTGGCGGACGGCAAGGTGGCAGTGTCGGGAGACATCGAAAGCCTGTTCTTCAAAAAAGGCTGAAGTCCGAAAAGAGCGCAACAGCGAGCAAGCAAGCAAGTGCCAGTGCCGGCGCAAGACACGCCGGCGGCCGCATGGGGCGGCGAATCCACAACGACAGGAGACGAGACAAATGAATTCGAACTTCCAACGCCGCGACGTCCTGCGCGTGGCCGCCGCCGGTGCGGCCATGCTTTGCGGCGCGGCGCGCGCCCAGCAGAACTGGCCGGGCAAGCCGGTGACGATGGTTGTGCCGTTCCCGGCGGGCGGCGGCACCGACGCGTTCGCGCGGCCGCTGTCGGGCCAGTTCTCGCGGCTGACGAACCAGTCGCTCATCATCGACAACCGCGGCGGCGCGGGCGGCACGCTGGGTGCCAGCATCGCGTCGAAGGCAACCGCGGATGGCTACTCGCTCTTCATGGGCGCGGTCCACCATGCGATCGCGCCTTCCGTCTACCCCAAGCTCGACTACGACATCGAGAAAGACTTCGTTCCGCTGATGCTGCTGGCCAATGTGCCGCAGGTGGTGGTGGTCAACCCGAAGCGGGTGCAGGCCACGAGCATCAAGGAGCTCATCGCGCTGGCCAAGCGCAGCCCCGGGCAACTCAACTACGGCTCGGCCGGCGCGGGCACCTCGCACCACCTGGCGGGCGAACTGTTCAAGCTGCAGACCGGCACCTTCATCACCCACATTCCATACCGCGGCGCCGGCCCGGCGCTGGCCGACCTGATCTCCGGCAACGTCGACCTGATGTTCGACGGCCTCGGCTCCTCGGCCCAGTACATCAAGAGCGGTCGCATCAAGGCGCTGATGGTGGCCGGCAGCAAGCGCAACCCGGCATTTCCCGACGTACCATGTGCGGCCGAAGTCGGCCTGCCCGACTACACCGTCACCACCTGGTACGGCCTGTGGGCTCCCAGGCGCACCCCGGCCGAGGTGCAGCCGCAGATCATCGATGAAATGAAGAAAGTGCTCGCAAGCGACGACATCAAGAACATCTGGGCCCAGAACGGCTCGGAGATCCCGACCATCACCGGCGCCGCCTACGGCAGCTTCGTGAATTCAGAAATCAAGCGATGGGCGACGGTGGTGAAGGCCTCGGGCGCGAAGATCGAATGAGCATCGGCGAGCAGCGGGGCAGCCAGGTCTCGTTGCGCCGCGACGGCGCAGTCGCTTTCGTCATGCTCTCGAACGCGGGGCGGCTCAATGCAATGACGCGCGCCATGTGGCGCACGCTGCGCGCCGTGTTCGACGACCTGCGCGACAGCAGCGAAAGCGACGCCAGCCTGCGCTGCGTCGTGGTGCAAGGGGAGGGCGGTGCCTTCTGCGCGGGCGGCGACATTTCCGAGTACCCGTCGTTCCGCTTCGAAGAGCCGAGCCTGCGCGAATTCCACGAGAACGAGGTCTGGGCCGCTCTGCAGGCGATGCTCGACTGCCCGCTGCCGCTGGTCGCACAGATCGAAGGCGCCTGCATGGGCGCGGGCATCGAGATCGCGAGCTGCTGCGACATCCGGCTGGCCGGCGCTTCCGCGAAGTTCGGCGCGCCCATTGCGAAGCTCGGCTTTCCGATGGCGCCGCGCGAGGCCGCGCTGGTGCATGGCGCCATCGGCGACGTGCTTGCGCGCGACATGCTGCTGGCCGCCGGCGTGCACGGCGCCCGGCGGCTGTACGACGCGGGCTTTCTGCTGAGCGTGCTGCCAGACAACGAAGTGGCCGCCGCCGCGCGCGACCATGCCATGCGCATCGCCGCGCTCGCGCCGCAGGCGGCGCGCCTGCACAAGAAGACCTTTTCCGCGCTGCGCGCCGGTGCGCCCTCGGCCCACAGCCTGCTGGCCACCGCCTACGACTATGCCGACTCCGCCGAGCACCGCGAAGGCATCGACGCCTTCCTTGCCAAGCGCAAACCGAATTTCTGAAGTACCTGCCCGATGAAGAAGCCTGCCAACGCCAACCTGTTCGCCGCCCTGCGCGCGGCCTTTCCCGCTGACCTCGACGCCGTTGCCGTGGAGACCGACGACGGCCTGTTCTATTCGTGGCGCGACCTCGATCGCGCCAGCGCCATGATCGCCAACCTGCTCGATGCACTGAAGCTCGAGAAGGGCGCGCGCATCGCCGTGCAGGTCGAGAAGTCGGTCGAGGCCATGCTGCTGTACCTCGCCACCTTGCGCGCGGGCTACGTGTTCCTGCCGCTGAACACCGCCTACCAGAGCGCCGAGATCGAGTACTTCATCGGCAACGCCGAGCCCGCCGTGGTGGTGTGCACCAGCCGCAACGCGCCGTGGGTCGGCCCCATCGCCAACGCGGCTGGCACGAAGCACGTCTTCACGCTGGACGACGACCGCACCGGCACGCTGCTCGAAGTGGCGGCGCAATGCAGCGACCGGCACACGCCGGCGCACCGCAAGGCCGACGACATGGCCGCCATCCTCTACACCAGCGGCACCACCGGCCGCAGCAAGGGCGCGATGCTGTCGCACGGCAACCTGCTGTCGAACGCCGAGGTGCTGAAGGACTACTGGGGCTGGACCGAGGGCGACGTGCTGATCCACGCGCTGCCCATCTTCCATGTGCACGGCCTGTTCGTGGCGCTGCACGGCGCGCTGCTCAACGGCAGCAAGATGCTGTGGTTCTCCAGGTTCGACCCCAAGCGCGTCGTGCAGAAGCTGCCCGAAGCCACGGTGTTCATGGGCGTGCCCACGCTGTACGTGCGGCTGCTCGCGGAGCCGGGCCTCACGCGCGAGGCGGTGCGCAACATGCGGCTGTTCATCGCCGGCTCCGCGCCGCTCCTCATCGAGACCTTCGAGGAGTGGCGCGAGCGCACCGGCCACACCATCCTGGAGCGCTACGGCATGAGCGAGACCGCCATGCTCACCTCCAACCCCTACAGGCCCGAGCAGGGCGAGCGCCGCGGCGGCACCGTCGGCTTTGCGCTGCCTGGCGTGCAACTGCGCGTGCGCGACGACAGCGGCCGTGATTGCACCACCGACGAGATCGGCAACATCGAAGTCAGCGGGCCCAACGTCTTCTCGGGCTACTGGCGCATGCCCGAGAAGACGAGGGAAGAGTTCACCGCGGACGGTTTCTTCAAGACCGGCGACGTGGGCAAGATCGACGGCCTGGGCTACATCACCATCGTCGGGCGCAGCAAGGACCTGATCATCAGCGGCGGCTACAACGTGTACCCGGCCGAGATCGAGGGCTACATCAACGAGATGGCCGGCGTGGCCGAGAGCGCGGTGGTCGGCGTGCCGCACCCCGACTTCGGCGAGGTGGGCGTGGCCATCGTCATTCCCAAGGCCGGCGCCGCGCTCGACGCCGACGCCATCGTGGCCGACCTCAGGTCGAAGCTCGCGAACTTCAAGATCCCCAAGCGCTGCTTCGTGGTGCCGGAGCTGCCGCGCAACACCATGGGCAAGGTGCAGAAGGCGCTGCTGCGCGCGGAGCACAAGGCGCTGTTCGCGAGCTGACCGCAGGTCGTCTCATGCCGCGGGCGCGAGCCCATTCATCAGCCCGCTGCGCGCGTGGCAGTTGATGTACTCGTAGCTCTGCTCGTCGGCCTTCAGCACCGACACCTCGTGGTACACGCGCAGCTGCAGCTGGAAGTTCAGCGCCTGCACGTAGCGCATGAAGCTGCCGAAGATCGCGACGTGCGTCGGGTGCGACTCGGCCCAGCGCTCCATGTCGGCCAGCGAGTGCCAGTAGCTCAGGCCGAAGAACTTCTGCAGCGGCTTGCCGTGCGTGTCGAGGTGGTGCATGTAGCGGTTGCTGTAGCAGCCGATGCCCAGGCCCTGGTCGCGCAGGAAGTCCATGCCTTCGCGCAGCACGGGCTCCATTTCCTGCAGGTAGAGCGTGCGTTCCTGGCCGGTGGTGTCGGTCCATTCCTGGCCGGAGCGGATCATCGCGATGTTCTCGTGGCCGGCGATGCGCACGCGCTGCCCCGGCACCGGCGCGCCGGCGATCACCGCGCGCGTGCCTGACGGCGCCATGGCGTCGGTCTGCGAGAGCGGGATCCGGTCGCGCATCGATCCCCAGTAGCCGTGCTCCTGCAGCTCGCCGCTGACGCCGCCCATCACCACGCCCACGCCCTCCATGCGGTCGGGCGTGTTGAACATGGTCTCGAAGTGCTGCACGCGTGGCGACGCGATCTCGCGGAAGTAGCCGAGGCCTTCCGCGAGCCGCTCGTCGGCGCGCCACCATGCGTCGACTGCGGGCGTGGCGCACCAGCGCCTGAACGCATCGGGATCACGCCAGTAGGCGATGGCGATCATGTTGTCGAAGCCGTCGGCATCGACGTGGTGCGTGAGGTCGTGGTGGCCCGGCCCGTCGGGCAGGGCGAAGTCGCGCGCGATCTTCATCAGCGCGGCGCAGGCGCGGCCCTGCATGTCCGCGCCGCGCGACTGCACGCCGAAGTACCCCATGACCACCTGCGTGGTCGAGGCGGGCGCGCGTGCCGACCACACGGGGTAGGGCGGGGCGTAGTCGTCCTCCACGCGGCGGTGGCGCGAGCGGGGGCACTTCAGGTGTTCGGCGATGGCGGATTCCACGGCTCGGCTCCTTCGGTGTCAGGCCACGACCGGCTCGGCCGCGCTGCCCTCGGGCTCGGGCGTGAGCTGCACCACCATGGGCTCGCGGCGCGTCTTGTTCAGCAGCAGCTGCGTGACGTCGGGGCGCGAGTAATGCCCGCTGGGGTCCGCCGCGGCCTTGGCGAGCGAGATCATGCCGAGGTCGATGTCGGCGACGACCAGGCCTTCCTCGTCCTCCGCCAGCGGCGTGCCCAGCGGTGAACCGTCGGGCGCGTAGATGCGCGCATGGCCGCCGCCCACGCCCAGCATCTGCTGCTTGCCGGCGTCGGTGCACATCAGCTCGCTCATGGCCTTGGACACGGTCGCGCAGGGCGCGATCACGAAGCACCCACCCTCCACCGCATACACCTGGCTCGCTGCGTTGTTGACCTCCTGGCCCAGCGCGTAGGCCGCGCCGCGATAGAGCGAGAAGCTGGGCCAGGCAGCGCAGTGGATCTGCTCGTTCTGCGCATACATGGCGTACTTGCTGAGCGGCTGCAGATGCTCCCAGCAGCACAGCGAGCCGATGTTGCCGATCGGCGTTTCCACCACGTGCAGGTCGGCGCCGTCGCCTTCGCCGAACACGGTGCGCTCCACGTGCGTGGGCTTGAGCTTGCGGCGCGTCTGCACGGTGTTGCCCTGGTCGTCGATCAGCGCCTGCGCAATGTAGAGGCTGCCCGCCGACTTCTCGCTGAAGCCGAAGGACAGCCAGATCCTGTGCTTGCGCGCCGCGGCGTTCAGGCGCTCGAACTCGGCGGAGCCGATGACCAGGGAGTTGTCGTGGTAGCGCTGCACGAACTGCATGCCCCATGCCGGCGAGTCGAGCCATATCCACCATGGGTAGCCGGGGATCCAGGTCTCGGGAAAGGCGATGAGCTGCACGTCCTGTTTCGCGGCCTGCGCCATCAGGTCGATGGTCTTGTCGATGGTGGCGTCGAGGTCGAGGAACACGGGCGCTGCCTGAACGGCGGCGACGCGCAGCTTGGGGTGGACGGTGGTCGGCATGGTGAATCTCCAGGTGCAATGAAAGTAACGAACCGCAGGCCGCGCGCACCGGGTTTGCGCTGTGGCATGCGGGTTGCTTGAAGCGTAAATTCGCGCCGCTGGAACGGCTTGACCAGGATTGGCCGCGTTCTTGTTCCAGCGTTGCATGCACCAGTCCGCGCCGTTTGCGGGCTTTCCGAGGAACCCCCGATGACCCAGTTGATCAGCACCGACGCCGTCTCGCGCAACCAGCGGCTCGCCTACTGGACCGACATGATCTGCAACGTCTACGTGCAGCTCGGCTGCGACCCGGTGCACGAGGGCGACACGGGCGATTTCGAGGGCAGCATCCGCCAGCACACGCTGCCGGGCCTCGACGTGTCGGTGGTCACCTCGGCGCCGCAGAAGGTGATGCGCACGCCGGGCCACATCTCGAGATCGAGCGACGACTACTTCCTCGTGAGCATCCAGGCGCGCGGCCACGGCGTGGTGCGCCAGGACGGTCGCGACGCCGTGCTGTCGGCCGGCGACTTCGCGCTGTACGACAGCACGCGGCCCTACCAGCTGCTGTTCGACGAGGCCTTCGAGCAGATCGTGCTGAAGCTCCCCGGCGAGCGCCTGCGCAGCGAACTGCGCGACACCGAGGCGCTGACGGCCACCACGGTGTCAGGCCGCGAAGGCGCGGGGCACCTGCTGCTGGGCATGATCCGCACGCTGCGGGAAGACATCGACACGCTGCAACCCGCCTCGGCGCTGGCCGTGGCCCACGGGGTGCAGAACATTCTGGTGGCGGGGCTGCAGACATTGCCGGCGGCGCGCGCGCCGGCGCTCAGCAATCTCACGGCGTACCACCTGGCGCGCGTGAAGCGGCGCATCGACGAGCAGCTCGCCGATCCGTCGCTGTCGGTGGGTACGCTGGCGGCGGAGCTGGGCATGTCGGTGAGCCATATCCACCGCGTGTTCAAGAGCGAACCGCTCACGCCGTCGCAGTACATCTGGGAGCGCCGGCTCGAGGCCTGCAGCCGCGACCTCCTGGAGCCGCGCCTTGCTGGCCGCCCGGTGGGGGATATCGCCTACGGGCGGGGCTTCAACGACGCGGCGCATTTCAGCCGTGCCTTCAGGGAGCGCTTCGGGTGCTCGCCGCGCGAGTGGCGGCAGCGGGTGCAGCAGTAGCCGGAGCTGCCGGACGGCAGCTCGCCGTCTTCAGCCGTGCAGGCCCTTCCAGAGCATGTAGGCCGCCAGCAGGTACAGGATGCTCGCGAACACGCGCTTGAGCTTCTTCACCGGCAGGCTGTGCGCGGCCTTGGCGCCCAGCGGTGCGGTGAGCACGCTGCACGCCGCGATCACCGCGAGCGCCGGCAGCCAGATGTAGCCGAAGGAGCCCGCCGGCAGGCCATCGACGGATTGGCCGCTGACCACGTAGCCCGCCACGTTGGCCACCGCGATCGGAAAGCCCAGCGCCGCGCTCGTGGCCACGGCGTTGTGGATGGCGATGTTGCACCACGTCATGAACGGCACGCTGATGAAGCCGCCGCCCGCGCCCACCAGGCCCGAGATGAAGCCGATGGCGCCGCCCGCCGCGAGCTGGCCGCCCGTGCCCGGCATCTGCCGCGTGGGCTTGGGTTTCTTGTCGAGGAACATCTGCGTGGCCGAGAAGCCCACGAACAGCGCGAAGACGATGGCGAGCGCCGTGCCCTTGAGCAGCGCGAACACGCCCAGGCTGCCCACGAGGCTGCCGATGACGATGCCGGGCGCGAGCCGCTTCACGATGTCCCAGCGCACCGCGCCGCGCTTGTGGTGCGCACGCACGCTCGACACCGAGGTGAAGATGATGGTGGCCATGGAGGTCGCGATGGCCATCTTCACCGCCAGGTCGGCCGGCACGCCGCGGTGGCCCATGATGATCGTGATGAACGGCACCATCATCATGCCGCCGCCGATGCCCAGCAGGCCCGCGAGAAAGCCGGTACCGAGGCCGAGTGCCGCGAGTTCGGCGATGAGCAGGGGGTCGAGCAGGGCGGTGATGTTCACGGTGGCGCAGGAAAGGGAAAGTGCTTCTGCAAAAAGCAGCGGCCCCGTGCAACTGGTGCAGGGGGCCGCGGCGGGAAAAGGTGTCTGCAGATGATGTGCCGGACCCGCATCCTGAACCAGGGTTCAGGTGGGCGAGGGCAGCAAGACTTCGGGTTCATCTGACGCGAGATGATCACGCCCGTCTAGCGATGTACCAAGCCCGGCTCCGGAGAGCATTGGAACAAGGAAATATTAAGCCCGACACGTCTGCAGACAGTTCGGATTTTACGCCTCCCTGCCTGTGTCCGACGAATTCATTCAGAGCAAATGTCCATCGCCGGCAAGGGCTTGATCGAGTCTCTGAATGAGCTGCGCGGCCTTCGGGTCGGTTTCCGCGGTATCGGGGGCGGTGCCTGCTGCCTCGGCGGGAGGTACTGCCGCGGGCGCGGCGGCGGCAGTGGCCTGCTGCGCGGCCAGGTCGAAGGCCAGGTTAAGCGAGGCCAGCACTGCGATGCGGTCGCGGGCCTTGACTTTTCCCGCATCGCGGATCTTGCACATGGCAGCGTCCACGCGTTCGACGGCTTCGCGCAGCTGCGCCTCGCCGCCGTCGGGGCAGCCGAGCAGATAGCTCTGGCCCATGATCTGTACTTCAATCTGCTTCATGCGGAGGGGTCTTGGGGAGGTGGTTCAGCCGGCAGCCGTTCGAGCAGCGCGTCGAGGCGCGTGCGGGCCGCGGCGAGCCGCGACTTCAGTGCGTCGCGTTCGCGCGTGAGCGCATCGACCTGTTCCTGCAGCAACTCATTGGTGCGCTGCACCTCTTCGTGACGCACGAGCAGGCGTTCGACACGCTCGGCGATCTGGTCGATGGGGCTGGATGCGGGCATGGTTGGCGATTGTAGTTTCCCTGGGAGGGGCCCTTCGCCGTGCTTGGGCGAGGGGGCGTGCAGGCATGGATTCTGCGGCCTTCCACCGGCGTTTCAAACTACTCGCTCAGCCGCACATAGGTGGCGAGCAGCGCGCTCTTGGCCGCCACGCCCAGCAGCACCGGGTCGGCCGCGCTCTCGATCACCGGCAGGCGCTCGCCACGGTGCTCCAGGAAGCGCTGCAGCGCTTCGCCCAGGCCGGTGTCGGCGGTGATCGGCAGGATCGCCTGCGAGAGCAGGGCGCCAGCCGTGGTTTCGGCCGGCGCTGCGCCCAGCGCGGCCAGCGGCACCACACCCAGGTAGCGCCCGTCGGCGTCGACCACGTACAGGTACTTCACCGGGTGCTGCAGGAAGAGCCTGCTCATCGCCTCGCGGTCCGCGTCGGGGCCGACCACGGTCTCGGCCGGCTGCACCAGGTCGCGCACGTGCAGCCCGCGCAGGCGCAGTTGCGCGTCGCGCTGCTCGTTGCGGCGCAGCGTGACCTCGTACATGGAGCCGGCATTGGCCGAGCGCGCGATGAAGTACGCGATGACGCTCGCGGCCATCAGCGGCAGCATGACCTGGTAGCTCAGCGTCATCTCGAAGATCATCAATATCGCCATCAGCGGCGCCTGCGTCGCGCCCGCCAGGAAGGCGCCCATGCCGACGATGGCATAAGCGAAAGGCGCGGAGCTGGAAGCCGGCCACAGCGCCTGCACCGCCAGCCCGAACAGCGCGCCGATCATGCAGCCGAAGAACAGCGCCGGCGTGAACACGCCGCCCACGGCGCCCGAGCCGGCGGTGGCCATGGTCGCGGCCGCCTTGGCGACCAGCACCATTGCGATCAGCGTCCAGGGCCACGGCGTGTGCAGCACCGCGTTGACCACGCTGTAGCCGTTGCCCCAGACCTCGGGCATCGGTACGGAAATGGCGCCCATCAGCAGCCCGCCCAGCGCCAGCCGCCACGGCAGCGCGAGCGGCAGCCTGGCGAACAGCGCGCGGCTGCCCTGCAAAGCGCGCAGGAATCCGACCGCCGCAAAGCCCAGCAGCACGCCAAGCACGCAGAACAGCACCACCTCCGCGCCGTGGATCTCGGGGAACGCCGGCATCTTGTAAGGCGGCTGATAGCCCGGCAGCGCGCGCATCGCGACGTTCGCCACCACCGACGCGATGATGATCGGCCCCACGCTTTCCATCGCGATCGAGCCCAGCACGATTTCGGCGACGAAGAAGGCGCCCGCGATGGGCGCGTTGTAGGCGGCCGTGAGGCCGGCGGCGGCGCCGCAGGCCACCAGCAGCCGCAGCCGTTCCGCCGGAAAGCGCAGCAGCCGCCCCAGTTGCGAGGCCGCCAGCGCCGCAAGCTGCACCATCGAGCCTTCGCGCCCTATGGAGCCGCCGGTGCCGATGCTCACCAGCGACGACGCGCTGCGCACCAGCGTCTGCGCGACCGGAATGCGTCCGTCGCCGAGCACGATCGCTTCCATGTAGTCGGAGGTGGCGCTTCGCTCCGCCACGCGCTTGGCAAGCACCAGCAGCAGGCCCGCCACCAGCCCGCCGAGCGTGGGGCAGGCCACGCGCGCCCACCACGGCAGGTGCCTGGCCATGGCCACCAGCCCTTCGCCGGGGCCCAGCACCAGATGCTCGAAGCCGTAGAGCGCCGCGCGGAACAGTTCGGTCGCCAGCGTGCCGAGCAGGCCCGCGGCAATGGACCAGAGCAGCATCGACTGCCAGCCCGAAACGCCGAAAAGCCGCTGCAGCGCGGAACGAATATTCAGGAAAACCGAGGCCGGGCGCATTGCTTCGATGTTAGCGGTGCGCAACTTTCGGCTTAAACCGTGTCGGACAGGGCCTAAAATCCCGCCCGTTGGTGCCTGCGGCGTGGTTCACGCGCCGCGGTTCAACGGGAAGCAGGAGTGAAGGTCCCCCGAACGCCCTCGAGCGCGTACCGGGCCCGGCCCAAGCCGCCTGCGCTGCCCCCGCAACGGTCAAGCAGACGACGCCGCAAGGCGTCACCCCTCTCCACACAGCCACTGGGCACCCTGAAACAGGTGCCTGGGAAGGCGGCGAGGGGTGTTCTGCCAGCCCGGATACCGGCCAACAAGGCGGCTGCCGCATGCACGGAAAAAAAGATTCCGTGCGCGAGGCAGCCATTGCGCCCAGGTGCCGGCGGGGAAGCCGGCACGGGGCATTGACGTTCGTTCGGCACATTTCATGATTTCCCACGCTTCCGTTTTCCGTGGCCGCGCTCCCGCGCGCCGTCTCCGCTTCGCCTGCCTGCCGCTGGCGCTGGCATCCGCCTTCGGCGGCCTGGCCCATGCGCAACAGGCGCCCACCCTCGGCGAGACGGTGGTCACGGCCAACCGCACGCCGCAGGCGCTGTCTGACCTGGTGGGCGACGTGTCGATCATCGACCGCCAGACCATCGAGCGCAGCGGCGCCACCGGCGTGGCCGACGTGCTGGCGCGCCTGCCCGGCATCGAGATCTCGCGCACCGGCGGCATCGGCAACACGACGAGCCTGTACATCCGAGGTGCGGAAACGCGCTTCACGGCCGTCTACCTCGACGGCGTGCGCATCGACTCGCAATCGACCGGCGGCGCCGGCTGGGAAGGCATTCCGCTGTCCCAGATCGACCGCATCGAAGTGCTGCGCGGTCCGGCCGCCGCGGTGTACGGCTCGGACGCCATCGGCGGCGTGATCCAGCTCTTCACCAAGCGCGGCGAAGAGGGCGTTTCGCCCTACGCGGGCATCGGCTTCGGCAGCTACGGCCTGCGCAGGATCGAAGGCGGCGTGAGCGGGAAGTCGGGCCTGTTCGACTACTCCTTCGGTGTCGAGCATGAAGAAAGCAAGGGCTACAACGTGCAGCCGGTCGACAAGCGCAACGTGGTCAAGGACGGCTTCACCAGCCCCGACCGCGACGGCTACAACAGCACCTCGGGCAACGTGAAGCTGGGCTTCCAGCTCACGCCCGACCAGCGCATCGACGCCACGCTGCTCGCGAGCGACATCAAGGCCGGCTACGACGCCACCGTGTCGTACAGGACCAAGCTGCCGTTCCTGTTCGCCAACGACATTTCGAGCAACACGCTGCGCACCGCCGGCCTCACCTGGTCGGCCAAGTGGAACGACGTCTACAGCACCCGCGTGCAGATCACCGATTCGCAGTCGGTCTACAAGACGCAGCCTTCGTTCTACCGCACCGAAACCCACCTGCGCGGCTACCTGTTCCAGAACGAATTCCGCTTCGGCCCGCACCTGGTGACGGCCACCCTGGAACGCCGCGAAGACGCACTCGACAACGCGCCCACCACCAGCTCGAAGCTGCTGTCGCGCGACCGCGCGCAGGACGCGCTGTCGCTGGGCTACGGCTTCGTGCAGGGCCCGCACTCGCTGCAGCTGCATGTGCGCCACGACCGCGACAGCGAATTCGGCGGCAAGACCACCGGCAGTGCCGCCTACGGCTATGCCATCACGCCGTCGCTGCGCTTTACGGCCTCGGCCGGCACCGCCTTCCGCGTGCCCACGCTCTACCAGCGCTTCAGCGAATACGGCCTGGCCACGCTGCAACCCGAATCCAGCCGCAACGTCGAACTGGGCCTGCAGTACACCGAAGGCGCCTCTCACGCCGGCATCGTTGTCTACAACAACCAGGTGCGCAACCTGATCAGCTTCGACGGCACGGCCAAGGGCTGCGCCTCGTCCTTCGGCTGCTACAGGAACACGGCGCGCGCCCGCTACCAGGGCGTCACGCTGTCGGGCGGCCACCGCATCGGCGACGTCACGCTGCGCACCTCGCTCGACTTCCAGGACCCGCGCGACCTCGGCACGCACAACCTTTTGGCTCGCCGTGCGCAGCGCCACGCCACCTTCGGTGCCGACTGGCGCGTCGCCGGCTGGACGCTGGGCGCCGAGGTGCAGACCTCGAGCCGCCGCTACGACGACGCCGCCAACAGCGTCAAGCTCGGCGGCTACACCGTGCTGAACCTGTCGGCCAGCAGGCAGCTCACGCGCGACCTGAACCTGATCGCGCGGGTCGACAATGTGGGCAACAAGGACTACCAGTACGCGCGCCTGTACGCCACCGCCGGCCGCACCGCGTACGTCGGTCTCAAGTGGACGCCGCAATAAGCAACCCCTCGCAAGCAAGCGACACCGCCGGTGCCGCGGCGGCCGCCTGCGCCGCGGTGCTGGTGGCCGCGCCGGCCTCGGGGCAGGGCAAGACCACGGTCGCGGCCGCGCTCGCGCGGCTGCACACGCGGCAGGGCCGGCGAGTGCGGGCCTTCAAGTGCGGGCCCGACTTCCTCGACCCGCTCTGGCTCGCGCTGGCCACCGGCGCGCCGGTGCATTCGCTCGACCTCTGGATGACCGGCGAAGCCGACTGCCGCGAGCGCCTGCGCGCGGCGGCGGCCGACTGCGACCTGCTGATCGTCGAGGGCGTGATGGGCCTGTTCGACGGCACGCCGAGCGCGGCCGACCTGGCCGTGCGCTTCGGCCTGCCGGTGCTGGCCGTGATCGATGCGCATGCCATGGCCGGCACCTTCGGCGCGCTGGCCTACGGCCTGCAGAACTTCCGGCCCGCCCTGCCGTGGGCCGGCGTGCTGGCCAACCGCGTGGGCAGCGAACGCCATGCCGGCATGCTGAAAGACGCACTGCGCGAGCCCTCGCAATGGCTCGGCGCCTTGCCGCGCGACGCGGGCTTCACGCTGCCGGAGCGGCACCTGGGGCTGGTGGTGGCGGACGAACTGGGCGACGCGATGGCGCGTCTCGACGCCGTGGCCGACGTGCTGGCCGGCACGCCGCTGGGGCAGATGGACATCGCGCAGCTGCCGCAGGTGCGCTTCGATGCCGCACCGCATGTCGCGCCGATGCAGCCGCTGCTGGCCGGCCGCACCATCGCCATCGCACGCGATGCCGCCTTCTCTTTCATCTACCCCGCGAACCTCGACGTGCTCACCGCACTGGGGGCGCGCCTTTCCTTCTTCTCGCCGCTCGCGGGCGACGCCTTGCCCGCTTGCGATGCGGTCTGGCTGCCCGGCGGCTACCCGGAGCTGCACGCCGAGGCGCTGTCGCGCTGCGAACCGATGCGCGCCGCGCTGGTTGCCCATGTGGCGGCCGGCAAGCCCGTATGGGCCGAGTGCGGCGGCATGATGGCGCTGTTCGAAGAGCTGGCCACGCATGAAGACGCGGAGGCCGGCAACGTGCATCGCCTGTGGGGCCTGCTGCCGGGCAGGGTGACCATGCAGAAGCGGCTGGCCGGCCTCGGCCCGCAGCAGTTGCAGCTCGGCAGCCACGCCTTGCGCGGCCACACTTTCCACTATTCGCGCTGCGAGACACCGCTCGCGCCCGTCGCGCGCACCGCCCGGCCAGGCACGACCCAGGCCGTGGGCGCGCAGGGCGGCGAGGCGCTCTACGTGCACGGCCCTGTGCGCGCCAGCTATTTCCATGCGTGGTTCGCTTCCAGCCCCGAAGCCACCGCGCGACTTTTCGGCGCCATGCCCACCGAGTTGCAAAGCCATGCCCACCATGATCAAGCCCGCGACTGTTGAGCACGAGTTCATCCTCGGCGGCCAGAAGAGCGGCAAGTCGCGCCGCGCCGAGCAGCGCGCCGCCGACTGGCTCGCCGCCGACCCGCGCACCCGCCGTGCCGTGATGATCGCCACCGCGCAGGCGTACGACGACGAGATGCAGGAGCGCATCGTGCGCCACCAGGCCGACCGTGCGGAGCGCGTGCCCGGCATGCGCACCATCGAGGAACCGATCGAGCTCGCGCGTGCCGTGGTCACGCAGAGCACGCCCGACACGCTGGTGGTCGTCGATTGCCTCACGCTCTGGCTCACCAACCTGCTGATGCCGATGCCCGCCGAAGATGCCCGCCCTCCCACGCGCACGCCGTCCACGCACATGGGCATGCTCATGGTCGCGCTGCGCGAGGCGCGCGGCCCGGTGGTGCTGGTGGGCAACGAGATCGGCCTCGGCGTGATTCCGCTGGGCCGCGAGACGCGCGCATTCGTCGATGCGCTGGGCCGCCTGAACCAGGACGTGGCCGCCGCCTGCCACCGCGTGACGCTCATGGCGGCCGGCCTGCCGCTGAGCCTGAAGGTCCCCGCCGCATGAGCGCGAAAAAGATCCGAATTCCGCTGGCCGCATTCGGCCTGGCGCTGTTCGCGCTGGCGGCGCACGCGCTCGACGTGGTCGACGAGCGCGGCGTGACCGTGAGCCTGCGCGAGCCGCCGCGGCGCATCGTCACGCTGCTGCCTTCGCTCACCGAATCGGTCTGCGCGCTCGGCGCCTGCGACCGGCTGGTGGGCATCGACCGCTATTCCAATTCGCCCGAACAGGTGAAGGCGCTGCCGCAGGTCGGCGGCGGGCTCGACCCGAACGTCGAGGCCATCGTCGCGCTCAAGCCCGACGCGGTGCTGCTCGCCAAGTCGTCGCGCGTCACCCAGCGGCTCGAGGCGCTGGGCGTGAAGGTGCTTGTGCTAGAGCCCAAGAGCCATGCCGACGTGCGGCGCGTGCTCGACAAGCTCGACCAGGTGCTGGGCACGCACGAGGCACCCAGGGTCTGGCGCGTGATCGACGCCAGCGTGTCGGCCGCCGCGCAGTCGCTGCCCGCGAGCGCGAAAGGCCTGCGCGTGTACTTCGAAGTGAACAGCGCGCCGTACGCGGCGGGCGAGTCGTCGTTCATCGGCGAAACGCTCACCCGGCTCGGCGCGAAGAACATCGTGCCGGCTTCGCTCGGCCCGTTTCCCAAGCTCAACCCCGAATACGTGGTGCGCGCCAATCCCGACCTCATCATGGTCAGCGTGCGCAGCGCGCAGGGGCTGGAGCAGCGCCCGGGCTGGGCGGGCATCCGCGCGGTGCGCGAAGGCCGCATCTGCCGCTTCAGCGCCGAGCAGTCCGACGTGCTGGTGCGGCCCGGCCCGCGCATGGACGAGGCCGCGCGCCTCATGGCGCAGTGCCTGGGCGACAAGGGCGGCAAGCGGTGAGCGCGGCGCACAGGCACACGGCGCACCTGCGGCGGGTTCTGCTGCTGGGCTGCGGCCTGCTGGTGCTGGGCGCGGGGGCGATGCTGCTGGGCCTGGGCATCGGCAGCACCGGCTTCGAGAGCCTGCTGTCGGCACGGCACGACCCGGTGGCGCTGCAGATCGTGTGGGACATCCGCCTGCCGCGCACGCTCGGCGCCTGGCTGGCCGGCGCCTTGCTCGGGCTGGCGGGCGCGGTGGCGCAGGGGCTGTTCCGCAATCCGCTGGCCGACCCGTACCTGCTGGGCAGCGCCTCGGGTGCCTCGCTGGGCGTGGCACTGGCGCTGCTGATGTTCGGCGGCTCGGCCGCCAGCACGCAATGGGTGATGCGGCTCGGGCTCACTGGCGCGGCCTTCATTGGCGCGGTGGTGGCGGTGATGCTCACGCTGCTGCTCGCGCGCGGCGTGCAGCAGACGCTGCGGCTGCTGCTCGCGGGAGTGATCGTCGGCGTGGTGCTCGGCGCCGCCAAAGATCTCATCACCATCGCTTCGGCCGACATTCTCCAGGCCATCCAGGGCTTCATCCTCGGCAGCACCGGGCTGGTCGGCTGGAGCGCCTGCGCGGTGATGGCGATGGTCGGCGCGGTGTGCCTGCTGCTCGGCTGGGCGCTGGCACCGGTGCTCGACGGGCTGGCGCTGGGCGAGGCCACGGCGCGCAGCCTGGGACTGCCGCTGGGCGCAATGCGCGCGGCGCTGGTGGTGGTGCTCGCGCTGGCCACAGGCGCGGCCGTGGCGCAGACCGGGCTGATCGCCTTCGTCGGCCTGGCGGCGCCGCACCTGGTGCGCTCGGTGGTGAAGACCACGCATGCGCGGCTCATCCTGTTGTCGGCGCTGATGGGCGGCTTGCTGCTGATGTCGGCCGACCTGCTGGCGCGCTGGCTGATCGCGCCGCAGGAACTGCCGGTGGGCGTGCTCACGGCGGTGCTGGGCGGCAGCTACCTGCTCTGGCTGATGCACCGGCGCAGCGCCCGCGGGGGCGTGGCATGAACAACGCACCGGCGCTCGAAGCGCGCCGCCTGAGCGCCACCCTCGGCGCCGCCGAGGTGCTGCACGGCATCGACCTGGCGCTCGAGTCCGGCCGCTGGACCAGCATCGTCGGGCCGAACGGCGCGGGCAAGTCGACCTTGCTCAAGGCGCTGGCGGGGCTGCTCGCGCATCGCGGCGAGGTGCGGCTGTTCGGCGAGCCGCAGGCGAAGATTCCGGCGCGCCTGCGGGCGCAGCGCTTGTCTTGGCTCGGCCAGAGCGGCACGGGCGAGGGCAGCGCCGACGACCTGATGGTCTACGACATCGCCATGCTCGGACGGCTGCCGCACCAGCGCTGGCTGGCAGCGCCCAGCGCGGCCGACCGAGACGCGGTGGAGCGCGCGCTGCGCACCACCCAGGCCTGGGACTGGCGCGACCGCCCGCTGGGCCAGCTCTCCGGCGGCGAGCGCCAGCGCGTGCTGCTGGCGCGTGCGCTCGCGGTCGAGGCCGATCTGCTGCTGATGGACGAGCCGCTCGCCAATCTCGACCCGCCGCACCAGGCCGACTGGATGCAGACCGTGCGCGCCCTCGTCGCCCAGGGCAAGACCGTGGTCAGCGTGCTGCACGAACTGCCGATGGCGCTGGCCGCCGACGAACTGGTGGTGATGAACCATGGCCGCGTGGTGCACCACGGCACCTGCGGCGACCCGGCCACCCATGCGGCGCTGGAAAAGGTGTTCGACCAACGCATTCGCGTGCACCGCGTCGCGGACCAGTGGATCGCGCTGCCGCAGTAACCCACACACGAACCGAAGAATCATGCAGATCGAAACACCCCCCAGCGAGAAGCCTTACGAGAAACCCGAGGGCGAGCGCCGAGGCATCGTCATCGTCAACACCGGCGACGGCAAGGGCAAGAGCACGGCGGCCTTCGGCCTCGCGTTGCGTGCACATGGCCGTGGCAAGGCGGTGAAGATCTACCAGTTCATGAAGGTGCCGAGTGCCCGATTCGGCGAGCACCGGATGTTCGAGCAGATCGGCATTCCGATCGAGGGGCTGGGCGACGGTTTCAGCTGGAAGAGCCAGGACCTGGAGCGCTCGGGCCAGCTTGCGCGCGACGGCTGGGAGAAGGCGAAGGCGGCGATCATGTCGGGCGAGTTTTTTCTCGTGGTGCTGGACGAGATCACGTATCCGCTGATCTACGGCTGGCTGCCGCTCGAGGGCGTGCTCGAGACTTTGCGTGACCGGCCCAGGCATGTGCACGTGGCGCTGACGGGGCGCCGTTGTCCGCCGGAGATCATCGAGTTGGCCGATACGGTGACCGAGATGACTCTGGTGAAGCACGCTTTCAAGGCCGGGATTCCTGCGCAGCGTGGGATCGAGGACTGACGTGGGGCGCGCTCACGCCGACGGGGTACCTTGCTCCGCGAATGTCCCCCGGCCTTCGGCCTCCTCCTTTATTTCGCTGCGCAAGGCACCCCGCCAGCGTGAGCGTTCAGGGTACTTGTTGATCGGCCAGCACGAGAGCAGCGCTCGATGTGCACAGGGCGCCGGGTGCTCCCCGCAGCGAAATAAAGGAGGAGGCGAAGCCGGGGGACATTCGCGGAGGGGAGTACCCGGTGGCCTGTGCACCCACCCCGAAAGAGCAGCGTGACCACCCCGGCTTTCACCAGAAACGATAAAGAAGCGGTCTACCGCGCCATCCACGAGCGCCGCGACATGCGCCACTTCGCCGGCGGCCAGGTGGAGCCCGATGTACTGCGACGGCTGCTCGACGCGGCACACCACGCGCCCAGCGTCGGTTTCATGCAGCCCTGGCGCTTCATCAGGATTCGCGGCGAAGCCTTGCGGCGGCGGCTGCACCGCGTCGTCGAACACGAACGCGTGCTCACGGCCCGCGCGCTCGGCGAGCGTGAAGACGAGTTCATGCGGCTCAAGGTGCAGGGACTGCTCGACGCCGCGGAACTGCTCGTGGTGACCCTGGCGGACGGACGCGAGAAGCACGTGTTCGGCCGCCGCACGTTGCCGCAGATGGACCTGGCCTCGGCCTCCTGCGCCATCCAGAACCTCTGGCTCGCGGCGCGCGCCGAAGGGCTGGGCATGGGCTGGGTGTCGCTGTTCGATCCGGCCGAGGTGTCGGTGCTGCTCGGCCTGCCCGAAGGTGCCGAGCCAATCGCCTTGCTGTGCCTGGGGCCCGTGCACCAGTTCTATGAAGAGCCGATGCTGCAGCGCGAACGCTGGGCGACGCGCGAACCGCTCGCGTCGCTGGTGTTCGATGAAAGCTGGGGCCGTGCTTCGGACCTGTTCGACAAACCTTCTTCTCCCACGGAGCCGACCTGATGCTGGCCTTCGACACCGTTCTCTTCGAGCTTGCGCGCCTGTTCCTCTGGCCGGTAACGCTCGGCGTGCTGCTGTCTTTCGTCTATGCGGTGTACTGCCTCGGTGCCTTCGGCATCGAGTATGTGCAGCGCCGCCGCGATCCTTCGCGAGCGCTGGTGCTGCAACGCCACGCCGCCGCGAGCCAGGAGCAGATGGAGCTGGTCGTGCTCAAGCAGCTCGAAGGCGTGAGGCTGTGCAGCCGCGTGGCGCCGATGCTGGGGCTGATCGCCACCATGATCCCGATGGGCCCGGCGCTGGTGGCCGTGGCTTCCGGTGAATCGCAGGGCGTGGCGCAGAGCCTGGCGCCGGCTTTCGCCAGCGTGATCGTGGCGCTGGCTTCGGCCTCCATTACTTTCGTGGTCTACACCGTGCGCCGCCGCTGGCTCATGCGCGAACTGGTGACGGTGCTGGACGCTCGGGACCGTCTCTCATGAGCCGGCGCCAGTTCTCCATCCTGAGCAGCCTGGACAGCGACGACGACGATCCGGTGCTCTCGACCATCAACCTGATCGACGTGTTCATGGTGGTGATCGGCATGCTGATGATCGCGGTCATCAACAACCCGATGAACCCTTTCGCGCAGGACAAGGTGACGATCATCCGCAACGAGGGCAAGCCCGACATGGAGATCATCACGCGCGAGGGCCAGAAGCTCACGCGCTTCAAGGCCAGCGGCGCGACGGGGCAGGGCGACGGCGAGAAGGCCGGCACGGCCTGGCGGCTGAAGGACGGCACCATGGTCTACGTGCCGGCGGACGCGGTGCCTGCGCAAGGCGGGAAGTGACGCGGGTTCTGTTCTGGCTGTTCGGGGCCCTGGCGACGCTGGGCCTTCTGGCGTCGGCCCATGCACAGCCGGCGGGCGGGCGCGTGGTGGTGCTGGGCACCTCGCTGGTGTCGCCGGCGCGGGTGGTCCGGCTGGAGGCGGCGGCGCGCGAGGCGGGGCTGCCGCTGCAGGTGGTGTCGGCTTCGAAGGATTCGCCCGAGACGCTGGCGGCCGCGCTCGAAGGTGCGCGGCTGCTCGTCATCGATGCGCCGCACATCAGCGTGGCGCAGGCTGCCGCCGCCCGCTTCGGCGACGTGATTTCGCGCGCCGCCGTGCCCTATGTGCTGGTCGGCGAGTTCGCGCTCGTCGCCAAGGGGCAGGCCTCCGCCCCCGCGCCGCTGTCGGCGGAACGCGGCGTCGATGCCGCCTGGGCGCAGCGGCTGCGCGAGTACTGGCGTTTTTCCGGAGCGGCCAACCTTGCCGCATCGATGCAGGCGCTGGCCAGGCCCGGCGATTCGGCGGGGCTGCCGGCGCTGGTGCCGCTGCCGCTCGCCGGCCTCTATCACCCCGGCTGGCCGCGCATCGAAACCGACATTGCCGCGCTAGACCGTCTGCCCGGCGATCCCGCAAGCGGCACCGTCGCCGTGGCCATCAACAGCGCCACCGTCACCGGCGACGACACCGGCTGGCTCGACGCGCTCATCGCCGCGCTGGAGCAGCGCGGCCTGCGCGCCTACGCGTTCTACGGCCCGCGCCAGCAGAAGGACCTGTTCGTTGGCATGACGCATGCCGGCGACCGGCGCGTGGCCGACCTGATCGTCAATGCCTCGCTGGTCTTCAGCCCCAACGAGCGCAAGGCCGAGCTCGAACGCATCGGCGTGCCCGTGCTGCAGACGCTGCCTTCGCTGGCGATGGACGCAACGCAATGGGCCCAGAGCAAGGACGGTCTCGCGCAGGCCGACATTGCCTCGTACTACAGCCCGAGCGAACTGGCCGGCATGACCGACCCGATGCTGGTGAGCGCGCGCGACGCCGCATCGGGCACGCTGCAGCCGCTGCCTGCGCAGATCGACGCCGTGGCCGCCAAGGCCGCCGCGCTGCTGCGGCTGCAGCGCACGCCCGCGTCGCAGCGGCGCGTGGCGATGCTGGTCTACAACTACCCGCCGGGCGAGGCCAATTTCGGCGCGTCCTTCCTCAACGTGCCGCGCAGCGTGAACAACATGCTCGCGGCGATGAAGTCCGCCGGCTACAGCACCGAGCTGCCGGGCGCCGACGCGCTGATCGCGCAGGTGCAGGCGACGATGAAGGCCTACTACCCCACAGGGCAGGACGACGCCCTGCAGCCGCTGCTCGACAGGGGACTGGCCGACGCGATGCCGCTGTCGCGCTACCTCGCGTGGTTCCGCGAGTTGCCCTCCGCGACGCAGCGGCGCATCGAGGCCTACTGGGGGCCGCCGGAAAAATCGACCATGCTGCGCCCCGTTGCGGGTGAGCCGGCCTTCGTGATTCCGCGGGTGCGCTTCGGCAATGTCGTGGTGTTGCGCCAGCCCCCGCGCTTCGAGCCCGGCACGCAGGTCGTCGACAAGGCCCGGCAGGTCTATCACCGCTCGGCCGTGCCGCTGAGCCACGGCTACCTGGCCACCTACCTGTGGCTGCGTACGCAGTTCGGCGCGAGCGCGGTGGTGCATGTGGGCACGCACGGCACGCTCGAATGGTCGGCAGGCAAGGAGCGCGGGCTGTCGGTGCAGGACGATCCGCTGCTCGCGCTGGGCGACCTGCCGAACGTGTACCCGTACATCATGGACAACCTCGGCGAGGCCACCACCGCCAAGCGGCGCGGCCGCGCGACGATGGTGAGCCATTCGACGCCGATGTTCGCGCCCGCCGGTTTCCGCCCCGGCGTGCAGGCCATGCACGAGCGCATGCACGACTGGGAAACCCTGTCGCCCGGGCCGGTGAAGACGGCCATGGAAAGGCAGCTGACGGCCGAGTTCGTAGAGCAGCACTACGACCGCGACCTGCAATGGACGCCCGCGCGCATCCGCGCCGACTTCGCGGGCTTCATCGCGGTGCTGCACCCGTACCTCGACGAACTCGCGCAGACCGCGCAGCCGCTGGGCCTGGCCACCTTCGGCCAGGCGCCCGATGCCGAACGCCGCCGCATGACGGTCCTGCAGATCCTCGGCAAGCCGCTGGTGGAGGCGCTGGGCGAGGACATCGACGAGGCCTTTCTCATCGATGCGAAGAACGTGGCCGGCTCGCGGCCCGCGCGCTGGGTCGAGCTTGCGCTGAGCGACGCCGCAGCCGCAAGCGCCATGGGCAAGTCGCCGGCCGACGTGCAGAAGCTGGGCGAACTGGCCGGGCGCGCCCGCAAGCTCGACGCAGTGCTCGCGCACAACGAGGAAATCGACGGCCTGCTGACCGCACTGGACGGCCGCTACCTCAAGTCGAGCTATGGCGGCGACCCGGTGCGCAACCCCGACAGCCTGCCAACCGGCCGCAACCTCTACGGCTTCGACCCGAGCCGCGTGCCGACGCGCGCGGCATGGGAGGCGGGCGTGGCCGCCATGGACGCCTGGATCGCCGAGCATGCGAAGAGCCACGGCGGCAATACGCCCGGCAAGATCGCGTTCACGCTGTGGGCCGGCGAGGCTTCGCGCCACCAGGGCGTGCTCGAAAGCCAGGCCTTCTATGCGATGGGTGTGAAGCCGCGCTGGGACGACGCGGGCCGCATGAGCGGCGTCGAAGTGATTCCGGCGCAGGTGCTGGGGCGTGCGCGCATGGATGTGCTGATCAGCGTCACCGGCTCCTACCGGGACCAGTTTCCGAACGTGATGCGCTGGCTCGATGAAGCGGTGCAGCAGGTGGCCGCCTTGCACGAGCCCGGCAACGCGGTGGCGCAGCACAGCGAGGCGCTGGCCGCCAGGCTGCGCGCGCAGGGCGCGACGCCGGAGGAGGCGAAGCGCTGGGCCACCGCGCGCGTGTTCTCGAACGAGCAGGGCAGCTACGGCGCCGGGCTCGAAGAAGCCGCGCTCGCGAGCGATGCGTGGAAGCGCCAGCAGCGCGGCGGTGGCGACGCGCAGATGGCACAGCTCTACATGGACCGCATGGGCCACGCCTACGGCAAGGGCCTCGACGGCGCGGCGCGGCCGGGCACCTATGCAGGAAACCTGGCGCAAGTGGACGCGGCGCTGATGGCGCGAAGCTCCAATCTCTATGGCGTGCTCACCAACGACGATCCCTTCCAGTACCTCGGCGGCATCGCGCAGGCGGTGCGGCAGATCACCGGCAAGGACCCGGCGCTGTACGTGCAGAACCTGCGCGACGGCACGGCGGTGCGCACCGACACCGCCGCCGGCGCCATCGCCCGCGAGATGCAGACGCGCTACCTGCATCCGCAGTGGATCGCCGCGCAGAAGGCCGAGGGCTACAGCGGCACGCTGCAGGTGCTGAAGACGGCGCAGTTCCTCTGGGGCTGGCAGGTCACCGCGCCCGACGCCGTGCGGCAGGACCAGTGGCAGTCGCTGCACGACGTGTACGTGCGCGACAGATACAGGCTGGGCACACGCGAATGGCTCGAAGGCGACAACCGCGCGGCGTTCGCGCAGACGCTGGAGCGCATGCTCGACGCGGTGCGGCTGAACTACTGGAAGCCGGATGCCGCCACGCGCCGGGAACTTGCGCGCGCGTATGCCGAGGCGGCGCGGGCCACCGGCCTGCGCGAGCGGAACGACGGCGTGCAGCGGTTCGTGCGGCAGCAGCTTGCCGCGCCGGCAGCGCCCGTCGCGCAGGCCGCGCCGGTCGTGCCGGTCGTGCCGGTGGTCGCGGCCCCGCCGGCGCCTGCACCCGCCAAGGCCACAGTGGCCGAGCCCGTGGCCGACGGTGCGCAGCCCGTGAGCGGCCTCAGGCTCGAACCCACGCCCGATACGCCTCCGGCGCCCAAGCCCGAATCCGTCGTCCTGCGCCTGTGGGTCGTGTTCGGCGCCGCATTGCTGGTCGTGCTCGGCGCGTTGGCGCAGTGGCGGCGCGGCAGGGCGGCCGCCTGATTCGCGAGAATGGCGGCTCCCATGCCTGCTGACGATTCGCTCCTGTCTTATTCCCTCGCCCTCGTCGGCGCGCTGTGGATCGCGCTGGCCATCGACCGCTGGCTCGGCGAGCCGCGCGCCTACCTGCATCCCGTGGTGTGGATGGGCAACTACCTCGGCTGGATCGGATCGAGCGTCGCGCCGCTGCATCCCCGGGCGAAGCCGGTCGACCTGCCGGCCTTCCTCATCGGCGCGCTGACCTGGTGCATCGGCGCGATGGCCGTCTGGGGCGTGGCCTCGGCCTTGCAGGGCGCGATCGTGCAGTGGCTGCCCGCGTGGGCGGTGGCCGTGCTGCTGGGCCTGCTGTTCAAGCCGCTGTTCGCATGGCGCATGCTGCGCGACGAGGTGCTGGCCGTCGAGGACGCGCTGGCCGTGTCGCTCGACGCCGGCCGCGCGCAACTAGCGCGGCTGGTGAGCCGCGACGTGGCCGGGCTTGGCGAGCGCGAGGTGCGCGAGAGCGCCATCGAGTCGCTCGCCGAGAACCTCAACGACTCGCTGGTGGCCCCGGTGTTCTGGTTCTTGCTGTTCGGCCTGCCGGGCGCCGCGGTCTACCGTTTCGCCAACACGGCGGACGCAATGTGGGGCTACCGCGGCGAACGCGGCGGGCGCGACTGGACATGGTTCGGCAAATGGGCCGCGCGCGCGGACGACGTGCTCTCCTGGGTGCCCGCGCGCATCACGGCATTGCTGCTCGCACTGGCCGCCTGGCGCTGGCCGGCCGGGTTGCCTGAAGAGGCTCGGCGCACGCCGTCGCCCAACAGCGGCTGGCCGATGGCGGCGATGGCCTTGCTGCTCGGCGTTCGGCTGGCCAAGCCCGGCGTGTATGCGCTCAATGCCGAAGGGCGAGCGGTCGCCGCGGCCGACACCCGGCGTGCCGCGCAACTGGGCGCAAGGGCGGTGGTGGCTTGGGCGGTGTGTGCTTCGGCGGTCATCTTCGCGGTGATGGGGTGACGCGCAAATGACGCACGGCCTCGTCCACGGCGGCCCCGACGCATCGGGCGCCGCGCCGCACGACTTCTCGACCAACGGCAATGCGGTGGGCGCGTGCCCGGCCGTTCTGGCCGCGCTGCGCGAAGCAGATGCCGCGCATTACCCGGATCCTCGCTACACCGCCTTGCGCGATCGGCTCGCGGGCTTCCACGGCGTGGCGCCGGAGCGGATCGTGATCGCAGCCAGCGCGAGCGAATTCATCCACCGCATCAGCGCCGCCGTCGCGCAGGTCGGCGCCCGCACGGCCTGGCTGCCGGCCCACAGCTACGGCGACTACGAGCGCGCCGCGCGCGCCTGGGGCCTGCAGGTGCTGCGCGCGCCGGCGCCGTTCGACGCCGCCGGCTTGCGCTGGTGCTGCGAACCGTCGAGCCCGCTCGGGCAGCCGCAGGCCGATCTGGTGGCGCATGCGCAGGGCGAGGGCGGGCCTTGCGTGCTCGACATGGCCTACGAGCCGCTGCGCCTCGAAGGCCGTCCTTCGCTGGGCGCGGCGCAACGCGACCGCGTCTGGCAGATGTGGACGCCGAACAAGGCCATGGGCCTCACCGGCATCCGCGCCGCCTATGCCATCGCGCCCCTCGACGCCGTCGGCTCTCCGTTGATGGAGCGCCTCGACCTGCTGGCGCCCTCGTGGCCTCTGGGCACGCATGGTGTGGGGTTGCTGGAGGCATGGACCGGCAATGAAGCCCGGCACTGGCTCGCGCAAAGCCTGGACACCCTTCGCGAATGGAAAGCGCGGCAGCGCGCCGTGTGCGCGTCCCTCGGCTGGGAGTGCCTGCCCGGCGACGCGAACTTCTTCTGCGCCCGCACCGACGAGCCATATCCCCGTGTCGCCACGGCACTGCGCGCGCAGGGCATCAAGCTGCGCGACTGCGCTTCGTTCGGCCTGCCGGGCCACGTGCGGCTGGGCGTGCTGCCGCCCGCGAGCCAGCAAGCCCTGAAGCAGGGGTGGACAAGCGCTGCACGCTCCCCCGAACATCCGTGCTGAGCCGACACCCGAAAAGAACCATGCTCTACGCCATCACCACGCTCTTTCTTTGCCAACTCGCCGGCGAACTGCTCGTGCAGTGGCTCAACCTGCCGATCCCGGGGCCGCTGATCGGCATGGTGCTGCTGTTCGTCGGCCTGCTGGTGCGCGGCCGTGTGCCGCAGTCGCTGGGCGACACATCGGGCCATCTGCTGCGCAACCTGATGCTGCTTTTCATCCCTGCAGTGGCTGGCGTCATGCTGCACTTCGAGCGGGTGGGGCGCGAGTGGCTGCCGTTCCTCGCGGCAGGCATCGTGGGCGCGGCCTTCACCATGACGGTCACCGCGCTCACTTTCCGCTGGATGATCCGCATCACCGGCAAGGATGCGGAATGAGCGCACCTGCCAGGCTGTCCGAAATCTGGGTCTTCCTCGCGCAGTCGCCGCTGCTGTGGCTGTCGCTGACGCTGCTGGCGTACCTGGGCGCGCTGTGGCTGCACACGCGCAGCGGGCGCAATCCGGTGGTCAACCCGGTGCTGATATCGGTGATCGTCATCGTCTCCGTGCTGCTGCTCACCCGCACGCCCTACGACACGTATTTCGAGGGCGCGAAGTTCGTGCATTTCCTCATCGGCCCGGCCACGGTGGCGCTGGCGGTGCCGCTCTACGGGCAGGTCGGCCGGCTGCGCAGGCTGTGGCTGCCCATCGGGGTGGCGCTGCTCGTGGGTTCGGTCGCTGCCATTGTTTCGGCCATCGGCATTGCATGGGCGTTGGGCGGCTCGCACGAGCTGATGATGTCGCTGGCGCCCAAGTCGGCCACCATGCCCATCGCGATGGGCGTGGCCGAGAAGATCGGCGGCCTGCCGTCGCTGGCCGCCGTGGCTGCTGCCATTGCGGGCATCTCCGGCGCCATCATGGCCACCGGGCTCCTGAACCTGCTGCGCATCCGCGAGCCCGCGGTGCGCGGCTTCGCGGTCGGCATGGCGGCGCACGGCATCGGCACGGCGCGGGCCATCCAGGTGAACGAGACGGCGGGCGCCTTTTCCGCGCTGGCCATGGGGCTCAACGGCATCGCGACGGCGTTGCTGGTGCCGCTGATCGTCAGGCTGATGGGGGCCTGAGGCGCGTGCCGCGGTACTGGCCCAGATCCATCACCGAGCCGCGGCCGATGGAGCTCGTCTGGCCCGCGAAGCCGTACCTGGCCAGCTATGTGTCGGCCCTGAACCGGGGCTGGGCGCGCGACGAGTCGCGGCCCGAATCGGGCGCCGAGGAGCGCGCGGCCATCGAGGCCGATGCCGCGTTGTTCCTCGAGAACCTGGTGGACCGCGAGGCCAAGGGCCCGCCGGTCACGCTGCCCGACGGCTCGCGGGTGCCGCGCCTGCCGGGCTACAAGCTCTGGATGTGGGACGGCGAGTTCTGCGGCAGCATCGACCTGCGCTGGCAGCCCGGCACCATCGCCTTGCCGGTCTACTGCCTGGGCCATATCGGCTACAGCGTGGTGCCGTGGAAGCAGCGCAGGGGCTACGCGACGCGTGCGCTGGGCGCCATGCTCACGCTGGCCGCCGGCGAGGGGCTGAGCCGCGTCGAGATCACGACCAGCCCCGACAACTTCGCGTCGCAGAAGGTGATCCTGGCCAACGGCGGCGTGCAGGCCGAGACCTTCCTCACCCTGCCGAGCCAGGGCAGCCTGACCAAGTTCCGCTACTTCATCCATCTCTGACAACCGCCGACAGGCAAGGAGCGCCACCCATGGCCCACTACACAGCCGAAGTCCTCTGGCAGCGAGGCGAGCAGGATTTCCTGGGCAACACCTACAGCCGGCGGCACATGCTGCGCTTCGACGGCGGGGCGGAGGTGCCGGCGTCGTCGTCGCCGCACGTGGTGCCGTTGCCCATGTCCGACGCCTCGGCCGTCGACCCGGAGGAAATGTTCGTCGCCTCGCTGTCGAACTGCCACATGCTGTGGTTCCTCACGATGGCGGTGAAGCGCAAGTTCGTGGTCGACCGCTACTTCGACGCGGCCGTCGGCACGATGGAAAAGAACGCCGAGGGAAAGATGGCCATGACGGTGGTCACGCTGCGGCCCGAGGTGCATTTCTCGGGCGAGCACCTGCCCACGCGCGAGCAGATCGACCAGATGCACCACCGCGCGCATGAAGAGTGCTTCATCGCGAATTCGGTCCGCACCGAGGTGCGCTGCGAGCCGGTGTACTGACCGGCCGACCGGCTTCAGCCCACCAGCGAACGGCTCTTCATCTCGAGCCGGGTGATCAGCCGCTGCAGCGCGGTTTCGGCGCCGGCCGGCAGTGCCACGAATCGGAATCCCAGCTGGTAGCGGATCGTGCCGTTCTCCAGCGTGGTGTCGCGCCGCGACACCAGCTGGATGTCGAGCGTGAGCTGGCCCAGCGTGCCGAGCGACAGTCCGCAGTCGAGCAGGCGCGTGCCCACAGGCAGTTCGGCCACGCGCTCGTCCTTGGTGCGCAGGCCGACGCCGCCGATCGACAGGTCCTGCACCTCGAAGCTGAACGGATCGCCCTTGGGCGGCAGGCGGCCCGAGCAGGTGTACGAATCGAGGATGGGCGCGTCGACGCGGAAGTATTCGCGGCGCTGCATGTAGACCAGAACTTCGGGAAAGTCGGCCTCGAATGCGGGCATGCCTTCGTAGCGCACCTCGCGCGGCGTGGTGATGGAGAACTCGATGCGCACGCCTTCCGGCTGGGCCTGGAACAGGCAGCGCCGCGCCGCCAGCAGGCCCCGGTTCTGCTCGGGCTGCGAGCCCCAGTCGAAGGTGAAGACACGCCTGCGCAGATCGACGTCCAGCAGCTGCGTCACGAGCTGGCCGCCCGCGTACTGGACGGTGAGGTTGTTGCTGCGATTGACGAGATTGCGCAGCTGAACGCCGATTTCCGCCGGCGTGCGGCGTCCGAAGTTGCCTGTGCTTTCGTCGGGCGCGTCGGCCTGGCCGTTCGACTGGTCTGTATCCATGAGCTTGCCGGTGTGTATGTTCTTGCGGGCGCGTACCAAGGCTCCTGCCGGGGCTGCTGCGCGGCCCCCAGTGGGCCCGCGGCACGTGCCTCCAACCGGAAATCGCGACGCTTTCCGGAATCGGCCCTCAGTTAATAGCGGCATCGGACGGCCAAGTTTTAGGGCCCGGCGCGAATTATCTTCTGCAAATGTGGCGCAATCAGCGCCGCTGCAGCCTCGGATTCTTGGCGAACAGCTCCGCGGCCCAGTCCACGAAGGCCCGCACCTTCGCGCTCAGGTGCCGGTTGGGCGGGTAGACCACGTGGATGGGCAGCGGGTCGCGGCTCCAGTCGGGCAGCACCTCGACCAGTTCGCCGCTTTCCAGCAGCGGCTCGGCCATGAAGGTGATGCACTGCGAAATGCCGAAGCCCCCCAGCACCGCCGTGATGTGCGCGTTGCTTTCGTTCACCGACACCCGGTAGGGCCCGTTCAGCTCGATCTGCTCGTCGCCCTTCTTGAACTCGTGCGGGTACACCCGCCGCGTGGTGCCCGAGAAATAGCTCACCACGTGGTGCCGCTTCTCGATGTCGTTCGGATGCTGCGGCATGCCGTAGCGCTTGATGTACGCCGGTGACGCCACGGTGACGAAGTGCAGCGTGCCGATGCGCCGCGCCACCAGCGACTGGTCGCTGAGTTCGCCCGCGCGGATCACGCAGTCGACGTTGTCGCTGATCAGGTCGACCGTGCGGTCGCTCACGCCCAGGTCGACCTGGATGTCGGGGTAGCGGTCGCAGAAGCTGGCCAGCGCGGGCAGGATGATGAGCCGCGCCACCGAGGTGCCGATGTCGATGCGCAGCCGCCCCGTGGGGTTGGCCTGCGCATTCGTCATGCTGGCTTCCATGTCGTCGAAGTCGTTCAGCAGGCGCGCGGCCCGCTCGAAGTACGCCGCGCCGTCGGGCGTGACCGTCACGCGGCGCGTGGTGCGGTTGAGCAGCTTGACCCGCAGGCGCGATTCCAGCGCCTGGATCTGCTTGGTGACGGTGCCTTTGGGCAGCGCGAGCGAGTCGGCGGCCCGGGTGAAAGTGCCCGCCTCCACGACGCGGACAAAGATCCGCATGGCCTGGATTTGATCCATTGAATGCCTGTTCTGGGATACCCGGCCCACACCGGGGGGAGCGGATTCTCACATATGCGGGCATTCCCCATGGCGCCCGGGATTGTTGTCGGTTTGGAAACAGAGTGGGGCCATGTTTCCTGTTTAAGGCCCCATGTAGCGCCTTATATTTCAACCATCGCCCATTCCCCCGAGGTCGCCCATGTCACCCGTTCCATCGTCCAGTTCAGCCGAAGCCGCAGCGCGCGCCGCGGCACAAGGCGTGGAAGCCGATCTGTCGATCGAACTGCCCGGCCGTGAGCCGGTCGGCGCGCGGGTGTATGGCCAGCGCGCCAAGGGCGACGTGGTGCCGCTGGTGCTGCATTTCCACGGCGGCACCTTCGTGTGCGGCGGCCTGGACAACGGCCGCAACGTGGCCCGGCTGCTGGCCGGCGCCGGGGCGGTGGTGGTTTCGCTGGCCTACCCGCTGGCACCCCAGTCGCCGTTCCCGGAGCCGATCGAGGTGGGCTATGCCGCCCTCGAATGGCTCTACAAGCAGCGCACCAAGCTGGGCGGCAAGGGCGCGCAGGTCTACCTGGCCGGCGAGGAAGCCGGTGGCAACCTGGCCGCGGCCGTGGCGCTGATCGCCCGCGATCGGGCGCATCCGCCGGTGGCGGGGCAGATCCTGCTGTCGCCCATGCTGGACCCGTGCGCCGGCACCGCCTCGCTGCGCAAGGCCACCAACGACGCGGCCGAATGCCGCTGGGCCAGCGGCTGGGAAAAGTACCTGAGCTGCCCCTCGAACGCCACGCACCCCTATGCCGTGCCCAGCGGCTCGCTGCGGCTGTCGGCCCTGGCGCCCGCGCTGGTGCTGGTGGGGCAGGACGACGCCATGCGCGACGAGGCGCTGACCTTCGCGGGCCGCCTGCGCGCCGCCGGCATCGAGGTCACGAGCAGCGTGCTGCCCAGCGCCACCGACTGGCCGAAGGCGCTGTACGACACCGAGAACACGGCTTGCGTGGCCTGCGAGGCCACGGTGCAGCAGCACTTCCGTGATTTCTTCAGCGCCACCACGCCAAAGGCCGCGCCCAAGGGTACGGCGCCCAACCACCCCAGTTAGTAGCCGGCCGACCCCGTCCGCCTGATCGACACGCTGCCAGCGCGGCAGCGTGCGAGGGCCTCTTTTTTTCCGAAATCCGCCTCCTGGTGCCGAAAAGCGCCGGGCTGGCCTGTTGCATCCCAAAAGTCATCGAGAAGGACGAACCATCATGTCGAACAACGAGAAAAAGCTGTCTTCCGCAACCCGCAAGGGCCTGTGGCCCGCCGTGACCGGCCTGACCGCACTGCTGGCAGTGGCTGCCGCGGTGGTGGGCATGTACAGCTTCAAGGCCGAAGCCAACAACGCCCCGGCCGCGCCGCAGGCCACGCCGGTGTCGGTGGCGACAGTGGCTTCGAGCGAGATCAACGCCTGGGACGAGTTCTCGGGCCGCCTCGAAGCTGTCGAGCGCGTCGATGTGCGCTCCCGCGTCGCGGGCGCCGTGCAGTCGGTGCACTTCCGCGAAGGCGCGCTGGTGAAGCAGGGCGACCTGCTGGTGACCATCGACCCCGCGCCGTACGCGGCCGAGGTCGAGCGCGCCGAGGCGCAGGTGGCCTCCGCCCAGGCCCGCCAGTCGTTCAGCCGCAGCGAGCAGGAGCGCGCCAGGCGCCTGTGGGACGACAAGGCCATCGCCCAGCGTGAATTCGACGAGCGCGTGAACGCCGGCCGCGAAGCCGACGCCAACCTGCGCGCGGCGCAAGCCTCGCTGCAGTCGGCGCGCCTGAACCTGGGCTACACCCAGGTGCGCGCGCCGGTGTCGGGCCGCATCGGCCGCATCGAAGTGACGGTGGGCAACCTGGTGGCCGCCGGTCCGGGCGCCCCGGTGCTGACCACGCTGGTGTCGGTGAGCCCGATCTACGCGAGCTTCGACGCCGACGAGCAGGTCATCACCCGTGCCCTGAAGGAACTGCCCACCGGCTCCAGCGCCCGCGGCCAGATCGAGAGCATTCCCGTGCAGATGGGCACCGCCGGCCTCGATGGCACGCCCTTCACCGGCAAGCTTCAGCTGATCGACAACCAGGTCGACGCCAAGAGCGGCACGGTGCGCGTGCGTGCCTCGTTCGACAACAAGGACGGCGCGCTCATCCCAGGCCAGTTCGCCCGCATCCGCATGGGCCAGGCGCGCAGCGACAGCGCGCTGCTGGTGAGCGAGCGCGCCATCGGCACCGACCAGAACAAGAAGTTCGTGATGGTCGTGGGCGACGACAGCAAGGCCGCCTACCGCGAAGTGACGCTGGGCGCCTCCATCAACGGCCTGCGCGTGGTGAGCAAGGGCCTGAAGGCGGGTGACCGCGTCATCGTCAACGGCCTGCAGCACATCCGCCCGGGCGCGCTGGTGGCGCCGCAGCAAGTGACGATGGACGCCAAGGCCGACCCCAAGCAACAACAACCGGAACGCGTGGCCGAGGCCGCGAAGTCCTGATTTAGGAGGAGGGCGCTCCCGCGCCCGCCGGAGAACCAACATGAATCTCTCAAAATTCTTCATCGACCGGCCGATCTTTGCCGGCGTGCTGTCGCTATTGATGCTGATAGCCGGCCTGATCGCGCTGCGCGGGCTGCCGATATCGGAGTACCCGGAAGTCGCGCCGCCCTCGGTGGTGGTGCGCGCCCAGTACCCCGGCGCCAACCCGAAGGTGATCGCCGAGACCGTCGCCACCCCGCTCGAAGAGCAGATCAACGGCGTCGAAGGCATGCTCTACATGGGCAGCCAGGCGACCACCGACGGCGTGCTGACGCTCACCGTCACCTTCCGCCTGGGCACCGACCCCGACAAGGCGCAGCAACTGGTGCAGAACCGCGTCTCGCAAGCCGAGCCGCGCCTGCCCGAGGAAGTGCGCCGGCTCGGCATCACGACCGTCAAGAGCGCGCCCGACCTGACGATGGTGGTCCACCTCGTCTCGCCCAACAACCGCTACGACATCAACTACCTGCGCAACTACGCGGTGCTGAACGTGAAGGACCCGCTGGCGCGCATCGAAGGCGTGGGCCAGGTGCAGATCTTCGGCGGCGGCGACTACTCCATGCGCGTGTGGCTCGACCCGCAGAAGGTCGCGCAGCGCGGCCTCTCGGCCAGCGACGTGGTGGCCGCCATCCGCGGCCAGAACGTGCAGGCCGCGGCCGGCGTGGTCGGCGCTTCGCCGGGCCTGTCGGGCGTGGACATGCAGCTCTCCATCAATGCGCAAGGGCGCCTGCAGAGCGAGGAAGAGTTCGGCGACATCATCGTCAAGAGCGGCACCGACGGCGCCGTGACCCGCCTGCGCGACATCGGCCGCCTGGAAATGGGCGCCGCCGACTACTCGCTGCGTTCGCTGCTGAACAACGACCCGGCCGTCGGCATGGGCGTGTTCCAGGCGCCGGGCTCCAATGCGCTCGACATCTCGGCCAACGTCCGCAAGACGATGGAAGAGCTCAACAAGAACATGCCCGAGGGCCTGGAATACCGCATCGCCTACGACCCGACGCAGTTCGTGCGCGCATCGATCGAATCGGTGATCCACACGCTGCTCGAAGCCATCATGCTGGTGGTGCTGGTCGTGATCCTGTTCCTGCAGACCTGGCGCGCTTCCATCATTCCGCTGCTGGCCGTGCCGGTGTCGGTGATCGGTACCTTCGCGGTGCTGCACGTGCTGGGTTTCTCGATCAACGCGCTGAGCCTGTTCGGGCTGGTGCTGGCCATCGGCATCGTGGTGGACGACGCCATCGTGGTGGTGGAGAACGTCGAACGCAACATCGAGGCCGGGCTCACGCCGCGTGAAGCCACATACCGCGCGATGCGCGAAGTGTCGGGTCCCATCATCGCCATCGCGCTGGTGCTGGTGGCCGTGTTCGTGCCGCTGGCTTTCATCAGCGGCCTCACGGGCCAGTTCTATCGCCAGTTCGCGGTGACGATCGCGATCTCGACGGTGATCTCGGCGATCAACTCGCTCACGCTGTCGCCCGCGCTCGCCGCCTTGCTGCTGCGCGGCCACGACCAGCCCAAGGACGCGCTGACGCGCGGCATGGACCGTGCCTTCGGCTGGCTGTTCCGCGGCTTCAACAGGCTTTTCCATCGCGGCTCCGAGGCCTACAGCGGCGGCGTGAAGAACGTCATCTCGCGCAAGGCGCTGATGCTGGCGATCTACGTCGCGCTCATCGCCGTGACCTTCGGCCTCTTCAAGGCCGTGCCCGGCGGCTTCGTGCCGGCGCAGGACAAGCAATACCTGATCGGTTTTGCCCAGCTGCCCGACGGCGCCACGCTGGACCGCACCGACGAAGTGATCCAGCGCATGGGCGAGATCATGAAGAAGAACCCGAACGTGGAAGACGCCATCGCCTTCCCGGGCCTGTCGATCAACGGCTTCACCAACAGCTCGAACTCGGGCATCGTGTTCGCCACGCTCAAGCCCTTCGACCAGCGCAAGCGCCCCGACCAGAGCGGCGGCGCGGTGGCCGGCCAGCTCAACGGTGCCTTCGCCGGCATCCAGGACGCCTTCATCGTGATGTTCCCGCCGCCGCCGGTGGCGGGCCTGGGCACCACGGGCGGCTTCAAGCTGCAGCTGGAAGACCGCGCCTCGGTGGGCTACGACCAGATGGACGCCGCGGTGAAGGCCTTCATGGCCAAGGCACAGCAGGCGCCCGAGCTGGCCGGCATGTTCACGAGCTGGCAGGTCAACGTGCCGCAGCTGTACGCGGACATCGACCGCACCAAGGCCCGCCAGCTCGGCGTGCCGGTGACGGACATCTTCGACACCATGCAGATCTACCTCGGCAGCCTGTATGCGAACGACTTCAACAAGTTCGGCCGCACGTACAGCGTGCGGGTGCAGGCCGATGCGCCTTACCGCGCCCGTGCCGAAGACGTGGGGCTGCTGAAGGTGCGCTCGACATCGGGCGAAATGGTGCCGCTGTCGGCCCTGATGAAGGTCAACTCGACCTTCGGGCCGGAACGCGCCATGCGCTACAACGGCTACCTGGCCGCCGACATCAACGGCGGCCCGGCACCGGGCTACTCGTCGGGCCAGGCGCAGGACGCGATCACCAAGATCGCGGCCGAGACGCTGCCCAAGGGCGTGAGCTTCGAGTGGACCGAGCTGACCTACCAGGAAATCCTGGCCGGCAACTCCGCCTTCCTGGTGTTCCCGCTGGCCATCCTGCTGGTGTTCCTGGTGCTGGCCGCGCAGTACGAAAGCCTGACGCTGCCGATCGCGATCATCCTGATCGTGCCCATGGGCATCCTGGCCGCGATGACGGGCGTGTGGATATCGGGGGGTGACAACAACGTCTTCACGCAGATCGGGCTGATCGTGCTGGTGGGGCTGAGTGCGAAGAACGCGATTCTCATCGTGGAGTTCGCGCGGGAGCTGGAGTTTGCCGGCCGCACACCGGTGCAGGCCGCCATCGAAGCCAGCCGCCTGCGCCTGCGCCCGATTCTCATGACCTCGCTGGCCTTCGTGATGGGCGTGCTGCCCCTCGTGCTGTCGACCGGCGCGGGCTCGGAGATGCGCAAGGCCATGGGCGTGGCGGTGTTCGCCGGGATGATCGGCGTGACGGCCTTCGGCCTGTTCCTGACGCCGGTGTTCTACGTGCTGCTGCGCCGCCTGGCGGGCAACCGGCCGCTCAAGCTGCACGGCCAGGTGCCGCATGGCGAAGACTTCGTGTCGGCCGAGCATCCGGCCGCGCCGGCCCCTTCGTCGCACGGTGGTTCGGGTGGCGGCGGGCTGCACCCCGTGCCTGCGTCGCCGCGTCCTTCGCATGACGACTGATCAAGAAAGTTCATCATGAATATCCAAGCAAAGACTTTGGCGAGGCCCCTTCGCGCCGCCGTGCTGCCGCTGCTGGCCGCCCTGGCGCTGGCCGGCTGCGCCACCGTGCCTTCGGGCCTGCCCGAAATCACGACCACGGCCCAGTTCAAGGAACAGGGCAAGGACCAGGGCGCCACGCCGCCCGCCGGCTTCACGCGTGCCGTGCCTTCCGAGGCACAGTCGCGCGGCGCCTGGTGGCTGGTGTTCAACGATCCGACGCTCAATGCGCTGGTCGAGAAGGCGGACATCCACAACAACGACATCCAGGCCGCCGCCGCGCGGCTGGCCGAGGCCCGCGCGCTGGCGCGCACCGCCGACGCCGACCGCCTGCCGCAGATCGGCCTGGGCGCTGGCGCCAACCGCGGCGCGGGGCTGGACAAGGCCACGGCCAGCACCCGGCCGGCCACGATGACCAACATCGGCGCCACGTTCTCGTACGAGCTCGACCTGTTCGGCCGCCTCTCGGGCGCCAGCAACGCGGCCCGGCTCGACGCCGCGGGCCGCGAGGCGCTGCTGCAGAGCACCCGGCTCGCGATACAGGCGCAGACCGCTCAGACCTACCTGCAACTGCGCGCGCTCGATGCCGAACGCGCCCTGGTGCGCGAGCAGGTCGAGGCCTACCGCGACACGCTGCGCCTGTCGCAGCGTCGCGAGCAGGCCGGCGACATCGCCGAGCTCGACGTGGCGCGGGTGCAGACCGAGGTGTCGTCCACCGAGTCCGACGCGCTCGCGCTCGACCGGCAGCGTGCACAGGTCGAGCATGCGCTGGCGGTGCTGGTGGGCGATTCGGCCTCCAGCTTCGGCCTGCGCACCGACGAGTGGTCGACGGTGCTGCCGAACATTCCGCCGGGCGTGCCCTCCACCGTGCTGATGCGCCGGCCCGACGTGTCGGCCGCCCAGAGCGCCGTGCTGGCCGCGCAGGCCCGCGTGGGCGTGGCGCAGACCGCGTGGTTCCCCGACATCTCGCTGACCGGCGCCGCCGGCTACGCATCGCCAGAGATCGGCGACCTGTTCAAGTGGTCGGCCCGCTCGTGGGGCGTGGGCGCGCTGCTGTCGCTGCCCATCTTCGACGGCGGCCGCCGCGAGGCCGGCGTGCAGGGCGCCAACGCCCAGCTCGACGGCGCGCTGGCCAGCTACCGCACGCAGGCGCTGGTGGCGTTCCAGGAGGTCGAAGACCAGCTGGCGGCCATCCGCATCCTGCAGGAGCAGTCGGTGGTGCAGGCGCAGGCCGTGACCTCGGCCCAGCGCGCCACGAGTCTTTCGGACACGCGCTATCGCAACGGCTACATCAGCCAGCTCGACCTGCTGGACGCGCGCCGCAGCGAGCTGCGCAACCGCCGTCAGGCACTGCAGGTGAAGTCGGCGCAGTACCAGGCGGCCGTGGGGCTGATCCGCGCGATCGGCGGGAGCTGGGACGTGCCGGCGCCGGTGGCGTCAGCGTCGGCCACCGGACAGGCCGTGGCCGCGCGCTGAGCGGCCGGGAAACGACAGAAGATTTGGAAAGAGTGAAAGCCTGAACGCTGCAAGGCGGTCTTTGCGCCGCCGTGGGTTCAGTCGGTATTGCCGGCTGTGCCTGCGGCGGCGCTTATTTTTTGCAGTTCCAGGACGCCCATCGCCAGGGCGTTGGAGTAGGTGGCCTGCGGCTTGGCGGCGGTGCGGTAGACGCGGTAGTCGAGGGTCTCGGATGCGTTGCCGCCGTGATGGGCTTCGAGAAGGGTCCAGAAAAACTGGCCCGGCTCGTGTTCCTCGACGGCTAGCGCCAAATCGTTCAAAACTGGCATGGTCCCTGAATGAATGCTGTGCGTTGTGTGAGCCGTGTCTACGCATCAGAGCCACTTTTGGATTCAAGCGCAGCATTTGAAATGCTCCAGGTGTGAAAGATGTCTCATTTCGTCGCTCCACCTGGACGGTTTTGGCGCTCAACGACAATTCGCCGATGAGTTCAACGGCAACAAACCGGCCGGCGCGGTGCGTCATGGTCCTCGGCACCACCAGCGGGGCCGGCAAGAGCTGGCTGGCCACGGCGCTGTGCCGCTGGTATGCGCGGCGCGGCCTGAAGGTGGCGCCGTTCAAGGCGCAGAACATGAGCAACAACGCCCGCGTGGTGGGCGGCGGAGAAATCGGCAGCGCCCAGTATTTCCAGGCCCTGGCCGCCAACGCCGTGCCCGACGTGCGCATGAACCCGCTGCTGCTCAAGCCCGAGCGCGACACCCACAGCCAGGTGGTGCTGATGGGGCAGGTGAGCGAAGAGCTCTCGGCCCTGCCGTGGCGCGGGCGCAGCGAGCGCGTCTGGCCGCAGATCGCCCGGGCGCTCGACGAACTGCGCGCCGAGAACGACGTGGTGGTGATCGAAGGCGCCGGCTCGCCGGCCGAGATCAACCTCATGGCCAGCGACATCGTCAACATGCGCATCGCCCGCCACGCCCAGGCCCGCTGCCTGCTGGCGACCGACATCGACCGTGGCGGCGCCTTCGCGCACCTGTACGGCACCTGGGCGCTGCTGCCCGAGGCCGACCGCTCGCTGCTGCACGGCTTCGTGCTCAACAAGTTCCGGGGCGACGCCGCGCTGCTGGCGCCCGCGCCGCAGCAGCTGCAGGAACTGACCGGCGTGCCCACCGTGGCCACGCTTCCCATGTGGTGGCAGCACGGCCTGCCCGAGGAAGACGGCGTGTTCGACGACCGCAGCCGCGCGAGCGGCACCGTCACCCGCACGGTGGCGGTGGTGGCGTATCCGCGCATCAGCAACCTCGACGAATTCCAGGCGCTGAAGAACGTACCGGGCGTGCGGCTGGTCTGGGCCCGCACGCCGGCCGACGTGGCCGGCGCCGACTGGATCGTGCTGCCCGGCTCCAAGCACACCAGCGGCGACCTGGCCTGGCTGCGCGCGCAGGGGCTCGACAGCGCCGTGGCAGCGCACGCCGAACGCGGCGGCGCGGTGCTGGGCATCTGCGGCGGATTGCAGATGCTGGGCGAGGCGCTGGTCGATCCGCACGGCATCGACGGCAACGCGCCGGGGCTGGGCCTGCTGCCGCTGGTGACGGTGTTCGCGCGCGAGAAGACGGTGCGCCACCGCGCCGCCACCTTCGGCGAACTGGGCGGCGCATGGGCCGCGCTGTCCGGCGTGCCGGTGGCCGGCTACGAAATCCACCACGGCCAGACGGCCGCCCATCCGCAGCTGGCGCACGACGGCCGGCCGGTGATGCCCGAAGGGCTGGCCTGGCAGAACGCGCGCGGCAATGTGCTGGGTATCTACATGCACGGCCTGTTCGAAGACCCCGGCGCGCTTCATGCCTTGTTCGGCGCCTCGGCTCCCACGCTGGACGCCACCTTCGACGGCCTGGCCGATTTCATCGACACACACTTCGACGCCGGCGTGCTGGCCGGGCTGATTGCATGAACAACGACGACGACCTCATTCCCGCCATTCCCACCATTCCCGACCTCGCCGACGCAGCGCTGGCGGTGCGCCTGCAGAGCGCGCTCGACAACAAGACCAAGCCGCTCGGCGCGCTCGGCCGGCTGGAGGCGCTGGCCTTGCGCATCGGGCTGATCCTGGGCACCGAACTGCCGCTGCTCGAGGCGCCGCAGATGCTGGTCTGCGCGGGCGACCACGGGCTGGCGGCGCGCGGCGTCTCGGCCTATCCGAGCGACGTGACCTGGCAGATGGTCGAGAACTTCCTGGCCGGCGGCGCGGCGGTGAGCGTTCTGGCGCGCCAGCACGGTCTGGCGCTGACGGTGGTCGACTGCGGCGTGCGGCGCGACTTCCAGCCCCGGCCCGGCCTTGTCTCGCGCCGGATTGCCGCCGGCACGGCCGACGCCTCGGCCGGCCCGGCCATGAGCCCGGAGCAATGCGCCCAGGCCATCGCCAACGGGCGCGAAGTGGTGCAGGCGCTGCCGGGCAACGCCTTGCTGCTCGGCGAGATGGGCATCGGCAACAGCTCGTCGGCCGCGCTGCTGCTGTCGCGGCTGGGCGGCCTGCGAATCGACGACTGCACCGGCATCGGCACCGGGCTCGACGGCGCGGGGCTGGCGCGCAAGCGCGAAGTGCTGCGCCAGGTGCTCGCGCTGCACGCGGATGCGACGGCACCGCTGGACGCGCTGGCGGCCTTCGGCGGTTTCGAGGTGGCCACGCTGGTCGGCGCCGTGCTGCAGGCGGCCGAAGAGCGCCGCGTGATCGTGGTCGATGGCTTCATCGCGAGTTCTGCCGTGCTGGTGGCGCAGGCCCTGCAGCCGCATGTGGCGCAGCGCTGCGTGGCCGCGCATTGCTCGGCCGAGCCGGGCCACGTGCTGCTGCTGGAGCAACTGGGCCTGGAGCCGCTGCTGAACCTCGACCTGCGGCTGGGCGAAGGCTCCGGCGGGGCGCTGGCGTGGCCGCTGCTCGAATCGGCCTGCCGCATCCTGCGCGAAATGGCCAGCTTCGAGGCGGCGGGCGTGTCGCGCAAGGACGCATGAGCGGCATCAGGCACTTCCTGCTGGCATTGCAGTTCTTCACGCGGGTGCCCGTGACGGGCCCGCTCGCGGACTGGGTCGGCTTCAGTCCGCAGATGCTGCGTGCGAGCGCCGCGCACCTGCCGGGCATCGGCTGGCTGGTGGGCGGCGTGGCCGCCCTGGTCTTCACCGGCGTGGGCACGGGGTTGCCCGGCGTGGCGGGCGCGCTGGCGGCGGCGGTGCTGAGCACCGTCGCCACGGTGATGCTGACCGGTGCCTTCCATGAAGACGGACTGGCCGATGTGGCGGACGGCCTGGGCGGATCGGCCCGGCGCGAAAGGGCGCTGGAAATCATGAAGGACTCGCGCATCGGCGCTTTCGGCGCGGTGGCGCTGGTGCTGGCGCTGGGCCTGAAGTTCGCGCTGCTCGCCACGCTGGCCGCGCGCGGGCTGCAGCCGGTGGCCATCGCCATCGTCGGTGCGCATGTGCTGTCGCGGCTGATGCCGCTGTTCCTGATCCGCTGGCTGCCTTATGTGGGCGACAGCGGCGCGAGCAAGGCCAAGCCGCTGGCGGACGCCATCAGCGGCGGCGCGCTGCTCATCGCCTTGCTGTGGACGGTGCCGGCCGTGGCCTTGCTGCTGCTGGCGCACGACGCAGTGCACGTCGGGGCGGCGGTGCTCATGGCCCTGCTGGCCGCGGGCTGGATGGCGCGGCTCTTCATGCGGCGGTTGCAGGGCTTCACGGGCGACGGCCTGGGCGCGACCCAGCAGGTCTGCGAGCTCGCGATCTACCTGGCGCTGGCCTGGCGGGCATGAGCACGCTCTGGCTCCAGCGCCATGCCCCGGTGGTGGCCGAACCGGGCCTCTGCTACGGCGCCACGGACCTCGAAGCCGATGCCGGCGCCACGCTGGACGCCGCCCGGCGCATCGCGCCGTTGCTGCCGGCCGGCACGCTGCTGTGCAGTTCGCCGCTGCGGCGCTGCGTCGCGCTGGCCGACGCCATCGCCGCGCTGCGGCCCGAGCTGCCGGTGCGGCGCGACGCGCGGCTGGCCGAGATGGATTTCGGCGCCTGGGAAGGCAGCGCGTGGGCCTCCATTCCGCGCGAAGACTTCGACGCCTGGACCGCCGATTTCGCGGACCTGCGCGTGGGCACCCACGGCGAGAGCGTGCGCGCCTTCATGGCGCGCATTGCCGCCGCGCACGACGAATGGCTGGCGCAGCGGCGCGACACGCTCTGGGTCACGCACTCCGGCGTGCTGCGCGCGGTGACGCTGCTGCAGCGCGGCATCCGTTGCCCGGCGGCAGCGGGCGACTGGCCCGGCGGCGAGATGCCGTTCGGCGGCTGGCTGACCTTCGGGCATCCGACCTCCGCCTGACAGAGAGAAATGTCGGCGGCTACCTGCCGTCGTCGTCGCGCTCCGCCTCCTGCCGCATGCGCTGCGCGACGGCGCTGCGCCCGTGGGCGTCCAGCTTCATGTAGATGTTCTTCAGGTGCCACTTGACCGTGTCCAGCGACAGGCCGAGGGTCAGCGCGATCTTCTTGTTGGGCAGCGACTGCAGCAGCAGCTCGGCGATCTCGGCTTCGCGCAGCGTGAGCTGGCTGCTCGGCCGGCGGTCGTCCCTGAAGCGCGGCGTCGGCGCGGGCTCGGCGCTCGCGTCGCGTTGCGATTGCGCCAGCGCCTCGATGCGTTCGATGAAGAACGACAGCACCGGGTCGAGATTGGGAATCGTGGTCGCGGTGCGGATCAGCTCCAGGGCGTTGTCGTGCGCGCCGAGCAGTGTGGCCAGCAGCCCCAGCCTGTGGCCCAGGCGCAGGGCCGCGCACACGCGCGCCCTCGACGCTTCGGCGCGCCCGAGCCTGCGCTCGACCTCGGCCGCCTGGAGCTGGAGCGCGGCGACGAAGCCGATCTGCCCGCGTTGCCCGTAGCGGTGCGAGAGGGTTTCGATCTTCGCCAGCGTGGGCAGCAGTTCGCCGTCGTGCATCGCCAGCCAGATGCGCGCCTGCTCCACGACGTCGGCGATGCGCCGCAGGGTGCCGGGCTCGACGCCCGGGTGCCGGCTCTGCAGCACTTCCAGTTCCTGCAACGAGGCCCGTGCCGCTTCGGCGTCCTTGCCCGCCAGCTGGATCCTGAACTGCTCCAGCAGCACGCAGGCCAGTGCGCGGTCCATGCCGAAGCGCCCCAGGAAGCTCGCGGCCTGCGCCAGATGCTCCAGCGCCTCGCGCCGGCGGCCGGCGGCCTGCTGCGCGCGGTTCGACACGATGATCATGCGCAGGGCGGTGTCCGGAATCAGGCCGTCGGGCGCGCCCAGCTGTTCCTGGATGAAGCGCGCCGCCACCAGCGGACCGTGCTGCTCGTAGAGCACCTCGACAAGCAACTGCGCGGTCAGCCGCTCGGCCTCGGCGCAGCGCGCGCCGCGTTCCTGCGCTTCGTTCAGCACCTGGCGGTAGATGCGCTCCGCGCGGTGCATCTGGCCCTCGACGGCATACGACAGGCCGACGAGGCAGCGTCCCATCAGCGAACCGAACAGGGTGCCGACCATCGGTTCGCCGTCCACCCGCGGCGTGGGCTCGTCGCGCTGTATGCGCCGCGCCTGCTCGAACTCGCCGCGGTGCAGGTAAAGCCAGGTGAGCACGTTGTGCCGTCCGGCCAGCGCGAAGTCGTCGGCTCCCGGCGGCGGGGCCAGCAGCTCCGGCAGCAGCCGCGAGAGCGCGTCGTTGTCGTCGTTGCGGATGGCGAGCAGGCAGCTCAGCAGCGTGAGCCGGTAGCGCATGTCCGGCGCAAGATCCGGCGCACGATCCGGCGTTACGGCGCCCGCCTGTCCGCGCAGCCGCTCGATGCTGCGCGCGCAGTCGTCCAGGCGGTAGTCGGCCAGTTCGACCCAGGCCATCCAGAGAGCGAGATTGGTGTTGTCGCCGACGGTCCGGGCGTCGAGCTGGCGCACCAGCGCGATCACCTCGTTCATCCGGCCCTGGGTGAACAGGGCCGCCGCGCCGCGCTCGGCCAGCCGGGCGGCCGTCTCGCGGTGGCCGGCGGCCAGCGCATGCCGCACGGCCTGGTGGTGCATGCCGCGCAGCGCGAACACCTGGCAGGCCGTGGCATGCACCCGCAGGCGCTCCGTCTCGGGCCAGGCCTCGAAGCGCGTCAGCAGCACGCTGCGCAGCAGCGGGTGCATGTGCCACCAGCGTTCGCGCGGCGGTGCGGCGTCTTGTGCTTCCGGCGGTTCGGGTGTTTCCGGCCCTTCCGGCGGGGAGGACAGCAGGCCTTCGCGCGCCAGCGGTTCCAGCAGCTCCGAGCACAGAGTGGGCGTGTAGCCGGCACCCGCCAGGTCGGCGCACAGCAGCGCGTTGAAGCGGGTGGCGGCGGCGCAGCAGGTGAGCAGGCGCAGTTGCGTGGCCGAAAGGCGGGAGAACACGTGCGCGTGGAAGTACGCGGCAAAGGGCTCGGGGTCGGGCACGCCGTGGACCAGGGGCGACGACTGCACCCCGCGCCGCCGGCGCACGTCGGCGCTGGCCAGCCGCAACAGGGCCGGCCATCCTTCGGTGAGCCGGTGGATCGCCGTGGCGGCGCGCTCGTCCAGGTCGGGCAGGCGCATGCCGAGGTAGTCGATCGACTCCGCAAGGCTGAAACGCAGGTCGTCCCTGCGCAGCTCCAGCACTGTCTTGGAGCCCGGGGTGTGCGCCAGCGTCATCGGCAGCTCTTGCTGGCTCGCGAAGACGCACAGCAGGTTGGGCGGGGCGTACTCGACGAGCAGTTGCAGCGCGTGCAGCACGTTCTCGCTCTGCGCGCAGTGCACGTCGTCCACGATCAGCACCACCTTGCGGCCGTGCGCGGCGATGCCCCGCACCAGCGCGATGACCAGCCGCTCGATGGCGTAGGCATCGGGGCGCGCGTGTGCCACCGCCTGCCGGGTGATGGCGGCATCGATGGCGCCCAGTGCCGCCATCAGGGCGGTCATGAAATGAAGGTCGCCCTCGGGAACGTCGGCGAGCCTGAGCCAGGCGATATCGGTTTCCGCAGAGACCAGTTCGCGCTGCCATGTGAGCAGGAGCGAACTCTTGCCGAAGCCGGCGGGCGCCCGAAGCACGACACAGCGGCGCGTGCCCGGCCCGGCGAGCCGGTCGAGCAGGCTCTGGCGGACCAGCAGCCGGCGGCTGCGGCTGCGGGCGCGCAGTGCGGTCGCGCCGGGGGAGAGGTCGGATTGCATCCGTGTGAATTTTCATTCATCCGGCGCCCGCTGAAACACATGTATCCGGGTTTGCCAATCCCACCCTTCAGGGGTGGGGTGGCGCATGCCGGGGCCGCCGATGACGAAAGGGAGACCACGCAACTTTTTTTGAGGAAGCCACATGCTCGATCTTTCGAATCTCAGGATTGGAGCCCGCCTCGGGCTGGGTTTTGCGCTGTTGTTGCTGCTCCAGCTGGTCATCACCGGCATCGGCCTGCACCAGATGGCCAATCTATCGCAACGCATCGCCTTCGCGACCGAGGTCGGCCAGCGCAAGCTGGACGAGCTCAACAGCGTGCAGTCCGCCATCGGCAAGCGCGCCATCGCGGCGCGCAACTTGGCGCTGGTGAAAGACTCGGCCGGGCAGAAAGGAGACATGGAGCTCGTCGGCAGTTCGCAGCGCGAGATCGACGCCGGCCTGCAGGGCATGGCCGCGGTGATGGCCGACCCGGCCGCCTCGACCCCGGAGGAGCGCCAGATGCTCGAGAAGCTGCGCGCGCTCGAGGCGCAGTACCTGCCCATTGCCGGCAACGTGGTCGCGCTTGCCACTTCGCACCAGACCGAGGCGGCAGTCAGGGTGCTGACCCAGGAATGCATGCCGCTGCTGAACCAGGTGCTGGCGCATGTCGCGGCCTTCCAGGCGCAGCTGAAGAAAAGCGCGGACGAAAGCACCGCGTCGACCCAGGCCGCATACCAGCGCGCCAAGTGGCTGATCGTGTGGATCAGCTGCGCCTCGTTGGTCGGCGGGCTGCTGCTGGCCTTTCGCATGACGCGCTCGATCACGCGGCCGCTCGGGCAGGCGGTGACGGTGGCGCAGCAGGTGGCGTCGGGCGACCTGACGGCGCGCATCGAGGTGGCCGACTCCTCGGAATCCGGCATGCTGATGCGCGCATTGCGCTCCATGAACGACGAGCTGGCCAAGGTGGTGGGGCAGGTGCGCGACGGCACTGATTCCATCGCCACGGCGTCGAGCCAGATCGCCTCGGGCAACCGCGACCTGTCTTCGCGCACCGAGGCTCAGGCCAGCTCGCTGGAGCAGACGGCGGCCTCCATGCAGGAACTGACCTCCACCGTCAAGCAGAACGCCGACAACGCGCGGCTGGCCAACCAGCTGGCCGACTCGGCCTCGCAGGTGGCTTCGCGCGGCGGCGCGGTGGTGGACCAGGTGGTGGAGAAGATGGCGTCCATCAACGCCTCGTCGCGCAAGGTGGTGGAGATCATCGGCGTGATCGACGGCATCTCGTTCCAGACCAACATCCTCGCGCTGAACGCGGCGGTGGAGGCGGCGCGTGCCGGCGAGCAGGGGCGGGGCTTCGCGGTGGTGGCGTCGGAGGTGCGCAGCCTGGCGCAGCGCTCGGCCGCGGCCGCGAAGGAAATCAAGACGCTGATCGGCGACTCGGTGGGCGAGGTCGCGGCCGGCAGCACGCTGGTCAATGAAGCCGGCAAGACCATGGAAGAGATCATGGGCAGCGTGCGGCGGGTGACGGACATCATGGCGGAGATCACCGCGGCCAGCCAGGAGCAGTCGGCCGGCATCGAGCAGGTGAACGACGCCATCAAGCAGATGGACCGCACCACGCAGCAGAACGCCGCGTTGGTCGAGCAGGCCTCGGCCGCCGCGCAGTCGATGAACGATCAGGCCGCGGGCCTGGTGCATGCGGTGCGCATGTTCAAGCTGGCCTGAGTGCCGCCTGGAGCGGCCCCGGGGCGGGCGTCGCTCAGCTCTTCTTGCGCCACTGCTCGCGCCAGAGCTTGTCGAGCTGGGGCGCCAACGCGGCGGGCGGCGTGCCCACCAGCCGGTTCCTGCCGCCGCGCTGCACCAGGCCATAGATGCGGCCCGAGCCCTGGTCGTACAGGGCGATGGCGTTGTTGTCGTAGCAATCGTGCGGCTTGCAGAAGGCATGCAGCAGGTAGCGCGTGCCGTCGACCGTCACCCATTGGGGTTCCGGCGCCGGGCCTTCGCGGCGCACCAGCCAGCGGTCGGTTTCGCGCGTGCCGAGTGCGGCGCGCCAGGCCTTCTGCATGGCCGGCCCCTGCGCGAGCGCGGCGGGGCTGCCTGTGGGCGGCGCCGGCTGCTTCGTTGGCACGGCGGCTTCGGCCGGCGGCGGCACGGCGCGCGCGGCGCCGTCGCAGCGCCAGTAGCGCAGCTTCATCATGTCGGGGCCGAGCTGGCCGGCAACGGGCTTTTCGGCGTCCAGCGTGATCGACTGGCCGCGCGCCTCGCGGTAGACCAGGAAGTTCAGGGCGCCGGCCTTGGGCACGCTGCTCATCAGCGCCACGTCGAAGTTGGGCGGGGGCGGGCTGTTGCCGAAGAAGCTGTGGGCCGTCTGCGGTGCGGTGCCGACCACGCGGCGCTTGCCGCTTTCGGCGATCAGCATGTCGGCGTGCACCTGCACGGTGGGTGCGGCGGCGTTGGCGCAGTCGGTCGACCAGCGCCCGCCGTATTGCGCCATCGCATCGGCGCCCAGGCCGGGCGATGCGGCCTGCGACCACGACACGGCCGGCAAGCAGGCGGCCATGCCGAGCAGGACGGTGGCCAGGAGCGCGCGGGACGGGGGCTTCTTCATTGTCATTCGGTGTGTCGTCGGATGTGTTTCTTCAGGCCGTCTTCGGCGCGGGTGTCTTGGGCTTGTAGTCGCAGAAGGTGGCGACCGCGCATTCCCAGCAACGCGGCTTGCGCGCAACGCAGACGTAGCGTCCGTGCAGGATGAGCCAGTGATGCGCGTGCAGCCGGTACTGCAATGGGACGCGCTTCTCCAGCTTGAGTTCCACCTCCAGCGGCGTCTTGCCCGGCGCGAGCCCGGTGCGGTTGCCCATGCGGAAGATGTGCGTGTCGACCGCAATGGTGGCCTCGCCGAAGGCCACGTTCAGCACCACGTTGGCGGTCTTGCGGCCGACGCCGGGCAGCGCTTCCAGCTCGGCGCGGGTGCGCGGCACTTCGCCGCCGTGCTGCTCCACCAGCATGCGGCATGTCTCGATCAGGTGCCTGGCCTTGCTGCGGTACAGGCCGATGGTCTTGATGTAGTCCTCCAGCCCCTCCACGCCGAGGTCGAGGATGGCCTGCGGCGTGTTCGCCACCGGGAACAGCTTGCGCGTGGCCTTGTTCACGCCCACGTCGGTGGCCTGCGCGGACAGCAGCACGGCGGCCAGCAGCTCGAAGGGCGTGGTGTATTCGAGTTCGGTCTGGGGTTCCGGGTTGGCCGCCTGCAGCGTGGCGAAGAAGAGCGGGATGTTTTCTTTTTTCATGGGGCGGAGGTCGGCGTTAGCGCAATATATCGTTGAAAGGCCAAAGCCTTACGCAGCTTTATTGCCCGCGGCTTTCGCGACAATGGCACCCCAGAAAGAGAGCCAAACCATGCAATTCGCCTCCCGACTCGACAACGTCGAGACCTCCGCCATCCGCGAACTCTTCAAGCTGCTGGGCAAGCCCGGCATCATCAGTTTCGCGGGCGGCTTCCCTGACAGCGCCATGTTCGACGTCGAGGGCCTCAAGGAGGCGAGCAACAAGGCACTCACCGAAGAACCCGGCGGCGCGCTGCAATACGGCGCCACCGAAGGCTACGAGCCGCTGCGCACGCAGCTGAGCGCCTTCATGAAGACCAAGGGCGTCGAGGTCGACCCCTCCGGCCTGATCGTCACCACCGGCAGCCAGCAGGCGCTGGACCTACTGGGCAAGACCATGATCTCGCCCGGCGACAAGGTGATCGTCGAGGGGCCGACCTTCCTGGCCACCATCCAGTGCTTCCGCCTGTACGGCGCGCAGCTCATCAGCGCACCCATCGACGCCAACGGCGTGAAGACCGACGAGCTCGAGAAGCTCATCGCCGAGCACAAGCCCAAGTTCGTCTACCTGATTCCCACCTTCGGCAACCCCAGCGGCGCCATGCTGAGCCTGGAGCGCCGCAAGAAGGTGCTCGAGCTCGCCGTGAAGTACCAGACGCTGATCGTCGAGGACGACCCCTACGGTGACCTGTACTTCGGCGAAGCCCCGCCGCCGTCGATCATGGCCCTGAGCAAGGACGTGCCCGGCAGCCGCGAGCTGCTGGCGCACTGCGGCAGCCTGAGCAAGGTGCTGAGCCCGGGCCTTCGCATCGGCTGGATGATCGCCCCGCCCGAGCTGCTGGCCAAGGCCACCATGTGCAAGCAGTTCAGCGACGCGCACACCAGCACCTTCTCGCAAGCCACGGCGGCCCAGTACCTCAAGAGCGGCCGCATGCCCGCCACGCTGGCGCACGTGCGCGAAGTGTACGGCCAGCGCGCGCAGGCCATGGGCAATGCGCTCAAGCGCGAACTGGGCGACGCGGTGAGCTTCACCCAGCCCAACGGCGGCCTGTTCTTCTGGGCGCGCCTCACGGGCGCCAACGGCAAGCTGGCCGATGCGAACGAACTGGCCAAGCGCGCCATCGAGAAGCTCGTGGCCTTCGTGCCCGGCGCGCCGTTCTTCGCCGAGAAGCCCGACGTGGCCACGCTGCGCCTGAGCTTCGCGACGGCCGACGTGGCCAAGATCGAAGAGGGCGTGAAGCGCCTGGGTCAGGCGCTGTAAATCACGGCGAGCGGTGCAGCCGGGGCGCTGCGAGCAGCTCCAGGTTGTCCGCAATGGCCGCATCCACGTTCGGATAGCGGCCTTTCATTTTCGAGAGCGTCATGATGGTCTGCAGCGCCTTCAGGTCCTTGACCGAGGGCGCGACCTTGATCTGCGCAATGGCTGCGGTGGGGTTGCCACCGTTGATCAATGCCATCACCTTGCTTGCCCAGTCGTTTGCGCGCGCCATGTCTTCACCTGCTTCCATTCGAAGCGCCGACTGTACACAGCGCGGCGGCCGCCGCCGCCAAGACCATCACGCGATATCCGCGAATCCCCCGAAGAAGGCGCTTGCGTTGGCTTCCAGGCTCTCGAGGTGATAGCCGCCTTCCTGCACGATCAGCGTCGGCAGGCCCAGCGCGCCAACAGCCTTGCCCAGCCGGGCGAAGCCCTCGGTCGTCACCGCCACCTGCGACTGCGGATCGTCCTTGTAGATGTCGAAGCCCAGCGCCAGAACCAGCGCATCGGGCGCGAAGCGCCGCAGCACCTGCGTTGCGTCGTCGAGCCGCTCGAAGAAGACCGCTTCCGGTGCGCCGTGCGGCATCGGGAAGTTGACATTGAAGCCTTCGCCCTCGTCGGCGCCGCGCTCGTCCTCGTAGCCGGCTACGGCCGGGTAGAAGTTGGTCGGGTCGCCGTGGATCGACACGTAGATCACGTCGCTGCGCCCGTAGAAGATCTCCTGTATGCCCTGGCCATGATGCATGTCGGTGTCGAGCACCGCCACGCGAGCGAAGCGCCCGCGCAATGCCTGCGCGGCAATGGCTGCGTTGTTGAGGTAGCAGAAGCCGCCGGCGGCATCGACGCGGGCATGGTGGCCGGGCGGGCGGCACAGGGCGTAGGCCGCGCGGGCGCCGTCGTTGATGGCCGCCGCGCCGGCCACCGCGCTCTGGGCCGACCAGTACGCCGAACGCCAGGTCTCGGCCCCGACCGGGCAACTGCCGTCGGCCAGGTAGCGCGCCGCCTTGGCCAGGATGCCGCGCAGGCGGTTGGGCTCGCGCACGTAGACGTTCGACATCACCTCGTCGCCCCAGTCGGGCGGCATCTGCTTCCATTCGCCATGGGCTTCCTCGAGAAAGCGCAGGTAGTCGCCGCTGTGCACGGCGGTCAAGGGCGCCATGCCGGCATCGCCCGGAGTCCGGAGGTCGAAGCCGAGCGACTGCACGGCGGCGACGAGCCGCAGCGCGCGGTCCGGAATTTCCTGTGGGGTGCGCATCTGCCCGCGCGACAGGTAGCTGCGCGGGTGGTGCAGCAGTTGCTCCGGATGAAAGAAGGTCAGCATGGGTGAATCGGCATGGCCGCCGCGGTATCTGTTGCCTGGCAGCCATGGTAGCGAGCAAGATCGGTGCCCATCCGGGGCATCGGGCGGTGCCGGATTGGGCGGCTTTCACATTGGTTACGATCACCCATGAGAAAAACCTTTCAGCTTCAGGTCGAGGGCAAGCACCCCGACCGTCTCCTCGAAGCCATCAAGCACGAGATCCGCAAGTACATCAAGCGCGAGCGGCGGCGCGAATTGCCCGAAGGCGCGGACTTCTGGGACTTCGACTGCAAGTTCGGCACGGCCGAGGAATCGGCCGAAGTCGTCCACCTCTCGGCCATCACCGGCCTGATCGACGGCGTGGTCAAGGACGGCGGCACGCAGTTCTATGTCGAGGTCGTGGCCAAGCCCGGCAAGCGCAAGCCGCGGCCCGCGGGCGAAGCCGCTCCCGGCTCTTCAGAAACCGAAGAAGACTGAGCCTGCCTCCGGTCTAGACCAGCGCCTGCGCCAGCCGCAGGCCGTAGCGCTGCTCGGCATCGTGCAGCGCACGCGCGATCGACGGGTGCAGCCGCACCCCGTTCCTCGATTGCGCATCCCGACGCTTCAGACCGCCTTCGCCCGGCAGCCGCACAGGCTTGGCCGGATCGATGGGCGTGTTGGCGCGGCACTGCGCGGCCACGTGGTCCATCTGGCGCAGGAAGGCTTCCTTGCCGCCGAAGGCGTTCAGGTCGTGCAGCGTGATGTGCACCGTGGCGCCCCAGCCTTCGGGCGGGTCGGCCCTGCCGTGGCCCGCGAGGCCGGCGGTGAGCGTTTCGACCAGCAGCGCCATGCCGTAGCCCTTGTGGCCGTGGCTCAGGCCGCCCACGGGCAGCAGCGTGCCGGGCGGCTGGTCGAACAGCACCTGCGGGTCGTTCGACGGCTTGCCGGCGGCATCGATCAGCCATTCCTCGGCGAAGGTCTCGCCGGCGGCGCGCTTGCGGTTGCTCATGCCGTTGGTGGTGATGGACGCCGAGATGTCGACCATCACGCCGCCCTGCGACAGCGGAAAGCCCATGGCCAGCGGATTGGGCGTGAACACGGCCTGCGTGCCGCCGAAGGGCGCGACGCTGGCGGTGTTGGGGTCGGAGCAGGCGAGCAGCATGAGCATGTCTTCCTGCAGCGCGCGCAGCATGTAGACGGCGAGGCAGGCGATGTGGTGGCTGCGGCGGATGACGAGCGAGGCGGTGCCCAGTTCGCGCGCGCGGGGCACCAGCAGGTCCATGCCCTGGTCCATGAGCCAGGGGCCGGGCAGTCGCTTGCCGTCCCACAGCACGGCGGCGGGGCGGTCGGACAGCACTTCGGGTGTGCCGTCGCGGGTCATGCCGCCCGATTCCAGTTCCTTCACATACCCGGCCAGCAGCGCGAGGCCGTGGGTGTCGTGGCCCAGCAGGTCGCCTTCGACCAGGGTGCGGGCCACGCTGTCGGCCTTGGATGCTTCGAGCCCGGCTTTCTGGAGGAGGGCGCTGGCGTAGTCCTTGAGGGCGTCGGCGCTGTAGAGCGGGGTGGTGTCGGTCATGTTGTCTCGTCGTGTTGTTTGCTGTTGTTCAGGGCTTGTGCGCAGGCCATCGGGTACTCCACTCCGCGAATGTCCCCCGGCGCCCTGCGCACATAGGCGCTTCCGTTGTGCTGGCCGATCAACCAGTGCGCTGAACGATCACGCTGGCGGGGTGCTCTGCGCAGCGAAATAAAGGAGGAGGCCGCAGGCCGGGGGACGTTCGCGGAGCAGAGTACCCCGTCGGCGGGAGCGCGCCCCGAGTCACGCCCTCAAAATCTCATCGCAGTATTTCGAGAACGCGGTCCAGCCCGCCTTCGTTGATCGCAACCATCGCCTGCTCGCGCACCTTCGGCTTCGCGTGGTAGGCCACCGAGAGACCGGCCTCGCCCATCATCGGCAGGTCATTGGCACCGTCTCCGACGGCGATAGTTTCCTGCGGCGAGATGCCCATGAGCGACGCCACCTCCAGCAGCGTGCGGCGTTTTTCGGCACCGTCGCAGATGTCGCCCCAGCTTTGCGTGACGACCTCGCCCGTGAGCTTGCCGTCGGCTTCGTCGAGCAGGTTGGAGCGCGCGAAGTCGATCCCCAGGCGCTCCTTCACGCGATTCGCGAAGAAAGTGAAGCCGCCCGACACCAGCAGCACCTTGAGGCCGGCCTTCCTGCAGGCCGCGACCAGCTCGCTCGCGCCCGGGTTGAGCTTCAGCCGCTCGTCGTACACCTGCTGCAGCGCCTCGACCGGCACGCCCTCGAGCAGCGCCACGCGGCGGCGCAGGCTCTCCTTGAAGTCCTTGATCTCGCCGCGCATCGTGGCTTCGGTGATGGCCGCCACTTCGTCTTTCTTGCCGACCGCGTCGGCGATCTCGTCGATGCACTCGATGTTGATCAGCGTCGAGTCCATGTCGAACGCGATCAGCTTGAAGTCGGCCAGCTTCAGCGGCGGCTTCACGCGCTGGATGACCAGGCCGGGGGAGATTTCTTGAATGGCGCTCATGCGGTGGCGGTTTCCTTGACGATGGGTTGGCCCAGGCTGCGCAGCACGTCGCGCACCAGCTGGGCCCGGTCTTTCGGCTCTTTCAGTTCGCGCTCGATGCGCAGCTTCTCGTTGCCGGCGAGCTTGATGTGCTTGTTCTTCTGGATCAGCTGGATGATGGCCATGCCGTCGACCGGCGCGTCTTTCCTGAAGGTGATGTTGATGATGCCCGGCGCGGCATCGACCTTCACCACGCCGTAGGGCCGCGCCAGCACGCGCAGGCGGTGCGTGTCGATCAGCGTCTGCGCCTGCGGCGGCAGCTTGCCGAAGCGGTCGACGATTTCCTCGAGCAGCGTGTCGATCTGGTCGGGCGTCTTCGCGGTGGCCAGCTTCTTGTAGAACGACAGCCGCAGGTGCACGTCGCCGCAGTAGTCGTCGGGCAGCAGGGCGGGGGCGTGCAGGTTGATCTCGGTGGTGACCGACAGCGGCGACAGCAGGTCGGGCTCCTGGCCGGCCTTGAGCGCGCGCACGGCCTCGCTGAGCATCTCGTTGTAGAGCTGGAAGCCGATCTCCATCATGTTGCCGCTCTGGCTTTCGCCGAGCACCTCGCCGGTGCCGCGGATCTCCAGGTCGTGCATGGCCAGGTAGAAGCCGGAACCCAGCTCTTCCATCTGCTGGATGGCGTCGAGCCGCTGGGCCGCCTGCTTGGTCAGGCCCTCCGTGTCAGGCACCATGAGGTAGGCATACGCCTGGTGGTGCGAACGGCCGACGCGGCCGCGCAGCTGGTGCAGCTGCGCCAGGCCGAACTTGTCGGCGCGGCTCATCACGATGGTGTTGGCGGTCGGCACGTCGATGCCGGTCTCGATGATGGTCGAGCACAGCAGCAGGTTGTAGCGCTGCGCCACGAAGTCGCGCATCACGCGCTCCAGCTCGCGCTCGGGCATCTGGCCGTGCGCCACGGCGATGCGGGCCTCGGGCAGGATTTCCTCGAGCTTCTGGCGGCGGTTCTCGATGGTCTCGACCTCGTTGTGCAGGAAGTAGACCTGGCCGCCGCGCTTGAGCTCCCGCAGCACGGCTTCGCGGATCACGCCGGTGCCTTCGTTGCGCACGAAGGTCTTGATGGCAAGGCGCCGCTGCGGCGCGGTGGCGATCACGCTCAGGTCGCGCAGGCCTTCCAGCGCCATGCCCAGCGTGCGCGGAATCGGCGTGGCGGTGAGCGTGAGCACGTCGACCTCGGCGCGCATGGCCTTCATCGCCTCTTTATGGCGCACGCCGAAGCGGTGTTCCTCGTCGATGATGAGCAGGCCCAGGTTCTTGAACTTGACCGACTGCGAAAGCAGCTTGTGCGTGCCGACCACGATGTCGACCTGGCCCTCGGCCAGCCCCTTGGCGGCGGCGGTGATTTCCTTGGCGGAGCGGAAGCGGCTCATCTCCGCCACCTTCACCGGCCACTTGGCGAAGCGGTCGACCAGCGTCTGGTAGTGCTGCTCGGCCAGCAGCGTGGTGGGCGCCAGGAAGGCCACCTGCTTGCCGCCGGTGACCGCGATGAAGGCGGCGCGCAGCGCAACTTCGGTCTTGCCGAAGCCCACGTCGCCGCACACCAGGCGGTCCATGGGCTGGGGCGAGATCATGTCCTGCACCACCGCATGGATCGCGGCCTTCTGGTCGGCGGTTTCCTGGAAGCCGAAGTCGTTGGCGAACACCTCGTAGTCGGCCGGCGAATAACGGAAGGCGTGGCCCTCGCGCGCGGCGCGGCGGGCATAGATGTTGAGCAGCTCGGCAGCCGAGTCGCGCACCTGCTCGGCAGCCTTGCGCTTGGCTTTGTCCCACTGGCCGGAGCCCAGCTTGTGCAGCGGTGCCTCGTCGGCGCTGACGCCGGTGTAGCGGCTGATCTGGTGCAGCTGCGAAACGGGCACGTAGAGCGTGGCCTTGTCGGCGTACTCCAGGTGCAGCATTTCCTGCAGCAGGGGCTTGCCGTCGGGGCCGTTGCCCTGGCCCAGGTCCATGTGGATCAGGCCCCGGTAGCGGCCGATGCCGTGCGCGGTGTGGACCACCGGGTCGCCGACGTTCAGCTCCGACAGATCCTTGATGAGCGCCTCGACGTCGCTGACCTGTTCCTGCTTCTTGTTGCGCCGGCGCGTGGTGGGCGCGGTGGCGAACAGCTCTGTTTCGGTGACGAGGTCGATGCCTTGCTCGCGCCACGCGAAGCCCGAAGCCAGCGCGGCGGTGGCGATGCCGACTTTCTCGTCGGCGGAGGCTTCGAATTCGGCCAGCGAGTCGAAGGCCGGCGGGTTCACGCCGCTGGCGCGCAGGAAGTCGAGCAGGCTCTCGCGGCGGCCGTCGCTCTCGGCGATCAGCAGCACGCGGTGCGGCGTCTTCGCGATGTGCGCCTTGAGGCCGACCAGCGGGTCTTCGGCCCCGCGCACCACGGCGAAAGGCGGGAGCTTGTCGAACTCGGCGTAGGGCGCCTCGGTGGGCACGTCGCCGCGGATGGCGAGCTGCGCATGGGGCTTGGCGCGCTGGTAGAACTGCTCGGCGGTCAGGAACAGCGCTTCGGGCGGCAGCGCCGGGCGCTCGGGGTCGCCCTGCACCAGCCGGTAGCGCTCGTTGGTGTCCTGCCAGAAGTGCTGGAACGCGGGCTCCAGGTCGCCGTGCAGCACCACGGTGGCGTCGGGGCCGAGGTAGTCGAACACCGTGGCCGTCTCGTCGAAGAACAGCGGCAGGTAGTACTCGATGCCGGCGGTGGCCACGCCGTTGCCCATGTCCTTGTAGATGCGGCTCTTGGTCGGGTCGCCTTCCAGCAGCTCGCGCCAGCGGCCCCGGAAGCGCCCGCGCGCGTCGTCGTCCATCGGGAACTCGCGGCCCGGCAACAGGCGCACCTCGGGCACGGGGTAGAGGCTGCGCTGGGTGTCGGGGTCGAAGGTGCGGATGGAATCGATCTCGTCGTCGAACAGGTCGACGCGGAAGGGCACCGGCGAGCCCATGGGGAACAGGTCGATCAGCCCGCCGCGCACCGCATATTCGCCGGGGCTCACCACCTGCGTCACGTGGCTGTAGCCGGCCAGCGTGAGCTGGGCCTTGAGCTTCGATTCCTCGAGCTTCTGCTTGGCCTTGAAGTGGAAGGTGTAGCCGGCCAGGAAGGACGGCGGTGCCAGCCGGTAGAGCGCGGTGGTGGCGGGCACCAGCACCACGTCGGCTTCCTTCTGGCTGATGCGCCAGAGGGTGGCCAGGCGCTCGCTGATCAGGTCCTGGTGGGGCGAGAAGCTGTCGTAGGGCAGCGTCTCCCAGTCGGGGAACAGGGCGCAGCGCAGGTCGGGCGCGAAGAAGGCGATCTCGTCGATCAGGCGCTGGGCGTCGTTGGCATCGGCGGTGAACATCGCCGTGGCGCGCCCGGCGGCTTTCTCGCGCATGGCCAGCTGCGCCAGCAGCAGTGCATCGGCCGACAACGGGGGACGCGGCAGCGTGAAACGCTTGCCCGCCGTGAGGTGGGGGAGGTCCATGTAACGCTTAGGAAATGCACAACACCCCGCGCCGGCTGGCGAGGGGTGTGCGAGGGGCAATTCTAGAATGGCGGCCCTTCATCCGCTTGTCGGCCATTGGCCCGCCCGTACAGGACCTCATGTCTTCTTCCCGACTTTTCGTGCTGATTCCCTGCGCCGGCTCCGGCCATCGCGCGGGCCATGCGCAGTCCACCCAGCCCAAGCAGTACCAGCGCCTGGCCGGCCTGCCGATGGTGGCGCACACGCTGGAGGCCTTCCGGGCGCTGGCGGGGCGCTTCGCGGGGCTGGCGCTGGTGGTGTCGCCGGACGACCGTGATGTGGATGCCGCGCTGCCGCGCTTTCCAGCAGAGAACGAATACCTGCTGCGCGTGGGCGGCCTGACCCGGGCGGCCACGGTGCGCAACGGCCTGGCGGCGCTGCGGCAGAAGGGCGCCGGCGCGCACGACTGGGTGCTGGTGCACGACGCGGCGCGCTGCCTCGTCAGCTCCAGCCAGATCGAGGCGCTGATTGCCGCCTGCGAGCACGACGCCGTGGGCGGCCTGCTGGCCCACCGGCTGGCGGATACGCTGAAAGCATCGACGACGGAAAGCCGCGTGGCCCAGACCCTGCCGCGCGCCGACAAATGGCTGGCGCAGACGCCGCAGATGTTCCGCATCGGCATGCTGCTCGACGCGCTGGAGCGCATCGGCGACGCCGTGACCGACGAGGCCGGCGCCATCGAGGCCATTGGCCTGTCGCCGCTGCTGGTGCCGGGCAGCGCCCAGAACTTCAAGGTGACCTATCCCGAAGACTTCGCACTCGCAGAGGCCGTGCTGCTCGGCCGCAGGAAGGGCATGGCATGACGGGCGCTTTCAACATCCGCGTCGGCGAGGGCTGGGACGTTCACCAGCTGGTGGCCGGGCGCAAGCTGATCCTGGGCGGCATCGAGGTGCCGCACGTCACCGGCCTGCTGGGCCATTCGGACGCCGACGTGCTGCTGCATGCCATCACCGACGCGCTGCTGGGCGGCGCCGGGCTGGGCGACATCGGCCGGCATTTTCCGGACACCGATCCGCAGTTCCGCGGTGCCGATTCGTCGGTGCTGCTGGCCGAGGCGGCACGCCGGGTGCGCGCGGCGGGCTGGGAGATCGGCAACGTCGACAGCACCGTGATCGCCCAGGCGCCCAAGCTGGCGCCGCACATTCCGCTCATGTGCCAGCGCATCGCCGACACGCTGGGCGTGGCGCTGGAACAGGTGAACGTGAAGGCCAAGACGGCCGAGAAGCTGGGCCCGGTGGGCGAAGGCCGCGCGATGGAAGCGCGCGCGGCCGTTCTGCTTCACCGCTGAGGCGGAGGCGCTCAGGCCGGCTTCTTGCCGCCCTGCGACTCTCCGGGCTTGCCGGCCGCCGCCGGCATTGCGCGCGGCATCCGGATGTGGGCCGCGAGGCCGCGCCCCGGCGTGCTGGTCAGCGCGAAGGTGCCGCCCATGCGTTCGATGTTCTTCGCCACGATCGACAGGCCCAGGCCCGCGCCGGCCGCCGAGGTGCGGGCGGTGTCGCCGCGGAAGAAGGGCTTGGTCAGCTGCGAGAGCAGGGCAGGCTCCACGCCCGCGCCGTGGTCTCGCACCTTGATCAGCACCGCGTCGTTGTTGGCCTGCGCCTGGATCGTCACGTCGGCCACGCCGGTGGAGGGCGTCTTGCCGTAGCGCCGCGCGTTCTCGACCAGGTTGGAGATCACCCGCGTGAGTTCGACCTCGTCGCCCAGCACGCGCAGGTCGGCGGGCACGTCGACGGTGATGTTCATCTCGTCGTAGTCCTGCACGGCGTAGGTGCAGGCGTCGACCACGTCGCGCAGCAGCACCGGGCGCGGATCGACATGGTCGGGCCGGGCGTAGTCGAGGAACTTGTCGATGATCGCGTCGAGCTGGGCGATGTCGGCGGCCATGTGGTCGCGGGCGTCCTCGTCGGCCACGCTCATCTCGGTTTCGAGCCGCAGCCGTGCCAGCGGCGTGCGCAGGTCGTGCGAGATGCCGGCCAGCATGATGGCGCGGTCCTGCTCGATCTTGGCGAGCTGGTCGGCCATGCGGTTGAAGCCGATGTTCACGGCGCGGATCTCGTTGGTGCGGGCGCGCTCGTCGAGCCGGTGGGCCTCGTATTCGCCTTCGCGCACCTGCATGGTCGCGCGCGACAGCTGCTTGAGCGGCAGGTTGATGAGCCGCGTGATCAGCGCCGCACCCGCCAGCGACAGCGCCATCGCCGTGCTCAGCCAGACCAGCCAGGTGCGTCCGCCCACGCGGCTGAAGCGCGTGGGGTCGAGCAGCAGCCAGTAGGTGTCGCTCTCGATGGTGAAGCCGATCCACAGGCCGGCTTCGTCGTTCACGCGGCTCGCCACCGTGGTGCCTTCGCCGAGCTGGTCGATCAGTTCCTCGGTCACGCGCAGGTCGAGTGCACCGCTGGTGTAGGGCTCGAAGCGGTCGTTGGGCTCGCGCGGCAGGATGCGCACGCCTTCCTGGTCGGCCAGCGTCTTGATCAGCGAGACCCGCGTGATCGCGTCCGAATACACCAGCGCCGCGCGCGTGAGGTTCACGAGCGAGGCGATCTGGTGCGCGGTCTGGATGGCACGAGGCTCGTATTCGAGCGAGCGGAAGGTCTGCAGCCAGGCGACCGTACAGCCGATCAGCAGCAGCGCGAGGAGGAAGAAGGTGCGCCAGAAAAGGCTGAAACCCAGCTTGAGGCCGGGGCGACGGTCACGGTGCGAACTCGCCTCGAGCGGGCTCGGCATCGTGACCTGTGCGCCGTCCTCCTGGACCAGGCCCTGTCTGGCGGGTTGGCCGATGGGCACCTTTCAAACGGGCGGTCAGGCCGTGCCGTCCGGCACGAACACGTAGCCCACGCCCCAGACGGTCTGGATGTAGCGCGGCGCTGCGGCGTCGGACTCGACCAGCTTGCGCAGGCGCGAGATCTGCACGTCCAGGCTGCGGTCGAAGGGCTCGAACTCGCGCCCGCGCGCCAGCTGGGCCAGCTTTTCGCGCGACAGCGGTTGACGCGGATGGCGCACCAGCGCCTTCAGCATCGCGAACTCGCCGGTGGTCAGCGAGAGTTCTTCGCCATCCTTCTTCAGGGTGCGCGAGCCGAGATCGAAAGCGAACGGGCCGAAGGTGACGGTCTCGTTCTCCGTGGAAGGGGCGCCGGGCGCCTCGAGCGGCGGACGGCGGCGCAGCACGGCGTGCACGCGGGCCAGCAGTTCGCGGGGGTTGAATGGCTTGCCGAGGTAGTCGTCGGCGCCGACTTCGAGGCCGACGATGCGGTCCACGTCCTCGCCCTTGGCGGTGAGCATGATGATCGGCGTGCGGTCATTGGCGGCGCGCAGGCGGCGGCAGACCGAGAGGCCGTCTTCGCCGGGCATCATCAGGTCGAGCACGATCAGGTCGACCGTGTCGCGCAACAGGATGCGGTTGAGCGCCTTGCCGTCCTCGGCCACGATCACTTCGAAACCTTCCTGCGTCAGGTAGCGGCGCAGCAGGTCGCGGATGCGGGCGTCGTCGTCGACGATCACGATCTTGTCGGTGCGAGCGGGAACTTGAGTCATTTCTACAACGATGAATTTGTAACAGGGCCGATTCTGAAGGCGTTGAGCACCCGTTGAGCCAGATTTACTTATGGTTTGACACTAAGTTACAAAACTTGCGGACGCTCGCGGTCTGGTCACCAGCCGTACGCGTTGAGGTGGCAAAGTCACTCCTGCCTTATGACTTTCGCTCAATGAGACAACCATATTTCGCCCGGTCATTTCTTGTCGCCTGTGCCTGTGCGCCGCTGTGGGCGCAGGCGGTTCCCGGCAATTTCCTGAGGGTGGGCGAGGTGCGCCGCAGCGAGGTTCGCGATGCCGTCGCGGCCCATCGGGCCGGGCAGCGCGAAGAGGTCCGCCGCGAGGAAGCCATGGCCGGACGGCGGCTGACGGCCGCCGAACTGTTCGAGCTGCGCCAGCAGGTTCGCGGCCAATGGACCCCGCCCGCCGCGGGTGCATTGGTCAATTCGGCAGAATCGCAGCCGGCCGAGCGGATCGCACCGGCACCGCCGACCGCGGCCCGTCCGCTGACGTCTCCAAGCAGCCAACGCCGCTGAGGCGTTCCGGCGGGCCAGCCGGATGGCCTGCCGGCTTCGGCTTGTCTTTCATACCAACTGGGGAGAACTACACCTTGAAAACCATCAAATTGCTCGCGGCCTGCGCCGCCCTGGCCATGGCCGGCACCGCCATCGCGCAAAGCGTCGTCACGCCCGCGCCGCAGAACGTGCTGCAGCTGTCGGCGGCCGGAACGGTCGAGGTGCAGCAGGACATGCTGAGCATGACGCTCACCACCACCCGCGACGCCACCGATGCCGCCACCGTGCAGACGCAGCTCAAGGCAGCGCTCGATGCCGCCCTGAGCGAGGCCAGGAAGAGCGCCCAGTCGGGCCAGCTGGACGTGCACACCGGCAATTTCAGCCTCTCGCCGCGCTACACCAAGGACGGCAAGATCAACGGCTGGCAGGGCTCCACCGAGCTGGTGCTCGAGGGCCGCGATTTCCCGCGCATCACCCAGACCGCCGGCCGCATCAGCACGCTGAGCGTGGGCAATGTCGGTTTCGGCCTGAGCCGCGAGCAGCGCGCCAAGACCGAGGCCGAGGCGCAGGGCATCGCCATCGAGAACTTCAAGCAGAAGGCCGCCGAGCTGGCCAAGGGCTTCGGCTTCGGCGGCTACACGCTGCGCGAGGTGTCTGTGAACGCGAGCGACAACGGCCCGCGCCCGCGCATGATGGCGATGCAGGCGAAGGCGTCGTTCTCTTCCGATTCGGCCGTGCCGGTCGAGGCCGGCAAGACCAGCGTGGTCGTGAACGTGTCGGGTTCCGTGCAGCTCAAATAAGAAGGCTGCGTACCGCCGGGCTACCCTCTACTGGGCAGTCCAGCCGCCGTCCATGGCCCAGGCAACGCCCCGGACCTGGTCGGCCGCCGGCGAGCACAGGAACACGGCCAGGCCGCCCAGCTGCTCGACGGTGGTGAACTGCAGCGAAGGCTGCTTTTCGCCCAGCAGTTCGTTCTGCGCCTGCGCGGGCGTGATGCCTTCGCGCGCCGCGCGGTCGTCGATCTGCTTTTGCACCAGCGCCGTGAGCACCCAGCCGGGGCAGATGGCATTGACGGTGACGCCGGTGGTCGCGGTTTCCAGCGCGACCGACTTGGTCAGGCCGACGATGCCGTGCTTGGCCGCCACGTAGGCCGACTTCTGTGCCGACGCCACGAGCCCGTGGGCGGAGGCGATGTTGATGACGCGGCCCCAGTTGGCCTCGCGCATCGCCGGAATCGCCAGCCGGGTCGTGTGGAATGCGCTGGTGAGGTTGATCGCGATGATGGCGTCCCAACGTTCGGCGGGAAAGTCCTCGACCTTGGCCACGTGCTGGATGCCGGCGTTGTTCACGAGGATGTCGACGCGGCCGAACTTCGACGCGGCGAACTTCATCATGTCCTCGATCTGCGTGGGCTTGCTCATGTCGGCCCCGTGGTATTCGGCGCGAACGCCCAGCGCCTCGATCTGCGACCTTGGGGCCTCGGCGTCGCCGAAACCATTGAGCACGATGTTCGCGCCCTGCTGCGCGAGCGACTTGGCGATAGCCAGGCCGATGCCGCTTGTGGACCCCGTGACAAGCGCGGTTTTGCCTTTGAGCATGTAGATCAATCTCCGGATGAATTAGGATGCGACGAGACAATTATCCGCACCAGGACGACTTCGTTTTCATGACCGAACCGACGCTTCATTACGTGGCGTGCGACGACGCCCAAGGCGGCCATCGCATGGCCTATTGGCAATGGGGCGACGCACGCAGTGCGCACGTCGTCGTCTGCGTGCACGGCCTGACCCGGCAGGGGCGCGATTTCGACTTGCTGGCACAGGCCATCGTGGCACGCGCCGGCGGCAACGTGCGCGTGGTCTGCCCCGACGTGGTCGGGCGCGGACGCAGCGACTGGCTGCGCGATCCGTCCTTCTACCAGGTGCCCGTCTACGCGGCCGACATGGTGGCTCTGGTGGCGCAGCTGCATCGCGAACAGCCCATCGACACGCTCGACTACATCGGCACCAGCATGGGCGGGCTGATCGGCTTCGTGCTCGCGGGGCACAAGGAGCTGCCCCTGGCCCGGCCGATCCGCCGGTTCGTCCTGAATGATGTCGGCCCGACCATCGAGCCTGCTGCTGTGCAGCGCATCGGCGCCTACGTGGGCAAGAGCGGCCGCTACGAAAGCGTGCAGGCAGCGGCCGATGCCATGTGGGCGCTGTCGACCACTTTCGGGCCGCACACGCCGGAACAATGGCTGGCGTTGTCGCGGCACATGGTTGTGCCGGCGTCCCGGCGCACGGCCGACGGCTCGGCCAAGGTCGAGGCAAGCGGCGAGGAGGGCAGTGAAGAGGGCGGCTGGCTGTTGCACTACGACCCCGCCATCGGCGTGGCTCTGCGGGCCATCACTCCCGAGGCCGCGGCGCAGGGCGGCGCGATCATGTGGGGCCTGTACGACGCCATCGAGGCGCGCACGCTCATCACGCGCGGCGCCGTGTCCGATCTGCTGTCGCGCGAAACCGCGCAAGCGATGACGCAGCGCGGCCCGCACGCCGCGCTGGTCGAGTTCGAAGGCGTGGGCCATGCGCCGACCTTCGTCGACCCCGCACAGATCGCCGTCGTCACCCGCTTCCTCTTCGATTGAGTGAAGAAGCGTGAAGCGCGATTCCTCGAGCCTCCAGACGGCGCCCGTGACCGACGCGGCCATGGTCGACTATCCGTTGTCCGCCGCAACAGCCGAGCGCTCGCCGGTGATGGAGAACATGCTGGCGCGTGCGCGCGCATTCGCCGAGCCGCTGATTGCCGATGAGAAGCTGGACACGGGCGAAAACACGCTCGCGCATGCCGATGCAGTGGCCGCCATCGTCGCGAAGATGGGCGGTTCCGAGGCGATGCAGGCGGCGAGCTACCTGGTCTATGCCTGCCAGCACCTGAACCGTCCGCAGGAAGTGATCGCCAAGGTGTTCGGCGACAACTTCGCGGCGCTCGCTGTCGAGACGACCAAGCTGGTGCGCGTGCAGGAACAGGCGCGCTCGGCCTCGCAGGGGAACCATGCCGAAGGCGCGGGCGCGCAAACGGAAAACGTGCGCAAAATGCTGCTGGCGTTCTCGCGCGACTTGCGCGTGGTGATGCTGCGGCTGGCTTCGCGCCTGCAGACGCTGCGGCATGCGGCGGCAAGCAAGCAGCCGGCGCCCGAAGGCGTGGCGCGGGAGTCGCTGCAGGTGTTCGCGCCGCTGGCCAACCGGCTGGGCATATGGCAGGTGAAGTGGGAGATCGAGGATCTTTCGTTCCGCTTCCTCGAGCCCGAAACCTACAAGCTGATCGCGCGGCTGCTCGACGAGAAGCGCATCGAGCGCGAAGGGCACGTCGAGCAACTGCGCTCGCAACTGGAGCGCGAACTGCAGGCCGAGGGCGTCAAGGCCACGGTGCAGGGGCGGCCCAAGAACATCTACAGCATCGTCAAGAAAATGCGCGGCAAGTCGCTCGACTTCGCGCAGGTCTTCGACATCCTCGCGCTGCGCGTGGTGGTACCCGACGTGAAGGACTGCTATGCGGCGCTGGCCTGGGTGCATTCGCACTTCCAGCCCATCGACGAGGAGTTCGACGACTACATCGCGCGGCCGAAGCCCAACGGCTATCAGTCCCTGCACACCGTGGTGCGCGAGCTGGTCGACGGCAAGCCGGGCAAGCCCATCGAGATCCAGATCCGCACCGAGGAAATGCACGACCATGCCGAGCACGGCGTGGCCGCGCATTGGGCCTACAAGGAAGCTGGCCACAAGGGCTATGCGGGCGTGTGGGCGAGCGGCGAGTACGACGCCAAGATCGCGGTGCTGCGGCAACTGCTGGCGTGGGAGCGCGATCTTTCCGGCGGGCTGCAGGGGCAAGGCCTGTTCGACGACCGCATCTATGTACTTACGCCCGATGCGGCGATCGTCGAGCTGCCGCAAGGTGCGACGCCGGTCGACTTTGCGTACACCGTGCACACGACGCTGGGCCATCGCTGCCGCGGTGCGCGTGTCGACGGCGCGATGGTGCCGCTGAACACGCCGCTGTCGAACGGGCAGACGGTCGAGATCATCGCCGCCAAGGAAGGCGGGCCGTCGCGCGACTGGCTCAATGCCGAGCTTGGTTATCTCGCCAGCCATCGTGCGCGCGCGAAGGTGCGCGCATGGTTCAACGCGCAGATCACGCACGAGACCGTGGCGCGTGGGCGCGAGGCGGTCGAGAAGCTGCTGCAGCGAGAAGGCAAGACGGCGGTGCGGCTGGAAGACCTGGCTTCGCAGCTCGGCTTCAAGTCGGCGGACCATCTGTTCGAAGTCGTCGGCAAGGACGAGTTCTCGCTGCGCAACATAGAGACGCTGTTGCGTCCACCGGAGCCGGCGCCTGGGCCGGACGACGGCGTGCTCATCAAGAAGGCACGCGGCAGCGAGAAGTCGGGCAAGGGCGGCGTGCTGGTGGTTGGCGTGTCTTCATTGATGACGCAACTGGCCAAGTGCTGCAAGCCGGCGCCGCCGGATGCGATTCGCGGCTTCGTCACGCGCGGGCATGGCGTCAGCGTTCACCGCAGCGATTGCAGCAACTTCCGCACGATGGCGGCCAAGGATGGCGAGCGCGTCATCGATGTCGAGTGGGGTGCTCCCAAGAAGGGGGGCGACGTACCCGTATATGCGGTGGACGTGGCCGTGGAAGCGGCCGACCGCCAGGGTCTGCTGCGCGATATCTCCGACGTCTTTGCGCGCGAGAAGATGAACGTCATCGGCGTGCAGACGCAATCGATCAAGGGCACGGCGTGGATGACGTTCACTGTTGAAATCGCCGACGCCGCGCGGCTCACGCAGGTGCTCGGCGTGGTCACTGCAGTAATTGGTGTGCGATCTGCACGTCGTCGCTAAAAAGTGCCATTTCTCCTGCTACAATAGCTGCTTCTCGGACACATCCTTAGGCGCGTAGCTCAGCTGGTTAGAGCACCACCTTGACATGGTGGGGGTCGTTGGTTCGAGTCCAATCGCGCCTACCAATTTTCCCTCTGAAGAAGACCAGTCTTCAGGCCCACAGGGAAAATTTGAAAACTGCAGCTGCCTAGAAAAGCAGCCTGCAATTTTTCTTTCTTGCCGCCTTGATGGCACCATCAATTCATCTCGCACAGATCCGACATCAGCGTTCGGATGTTTGCGTCATGCAGTCTGGTTTTGGAAGACCTCGGCCTTGTTGTTGTGCTACCTTGAGGGCTCTGAAATTTCATTCCAATTTTCTTGATTAGCGATCCGATACATACGCGATCAATGCTGGTTGATCCGGCTCATGGCGAGAGGCGTCTCGCGGCGCTGATGAGGCAGGCTCCTCTCGAGTTTGCACGCGCTGTCTACGGCATCAACGACCACTCGAGCGGCCGCACCGACACCATGGCCGCACGCGAGGTAGCGCGTGCACAACGCCAGGGTATGCCGGTGACCGAAGAGCGGGCAGAACAGCGTGCGCGCGCCTATCTTCCTACCGCCGGGCAGGAGCACTGCCCGCGCTGCTGGGTTGTCTACGGGCAGAAGAATCCGCTGCGTTTTCGTGATACCGCTGCAGAGCGGCCCGAAACCGCGCTCTGCCACGCATGCGGCGCGGAGTACGCAACATCGCCGGATTGAACAATGTACGGCGCGCGGTCAGGGTAAACCTTGTCGCGATGCAGCAAAACGGCTCCCTAGAATCATCCGATGACATGGGCGTCCATGTGAAGGAGTCCGCAGTGCAGAGCAAGAAGTCCGGGGTCAAGCCGGTACAGCGTGTGATCAAGAAATACCCCAACCGAAGGCTCTACGACACCGAGACATCGACGTACATCACCTTGACCGAGGTGAAGCAGTTGGTCATCCAGAATGCGCAGTTCGTGGTGCGCGATGCCAAGACCGGCGACGACCTCACGCGCAGCATCCTCCTGCAGATCATTCTCGAAGAAGAGGCGGGCGGCGCGCCGATGTTCACCGAGCAGGTGCTGGCCAACATCATTCGCTTCTACGGACAGGCGATGCAGGGGTACATGGGGCCGTATCTCGAGAAGAACATCCAGGCCATGACCGAAGTGCAGGCGCAGTTGGCCGACAAGGCCGAGGGCCTGACGCCCGAGATGTGGTCGCGCTTCATGACCATGCAGTCGCCGATGCTGCAGGGGCTGATGGGCAACTACGTCGAGCAGTCCAAGAACGTTTTCCTGCAGATGCAGGAGCAGATGCAGAAAAACACCGAGCAGGTTTTGGGGGCCTTTGGCATCAAGCGTCCGTGAGTACCGCCCGATCGCCGTAAGTCGAAGGTTTTTCGAAGGGCGCCCGGCCGTCGCCGATAGCTGGGACAATAGAGGCATATGAGCGAAGTTGCCTCCCCCGAACGAACGGCCACGCCGACCGCCCCCAAGGTCGGATTCGTGAGCCTGGGCTGCCCCAAGGCCCTTACCGATTCCGAATTGATCCTGACCCAGCTGAGTGCCGAGGGTTATCAGACCGCCAAGACCTTCGAAGGTGCCGATCTCGTGATCGTCAACACCTGCGGCTTCATCGACGATGCCGTGAAGGAGAGCCTGGACACCATCGGCGAAGCGCTGGCCGAGAACGGCCGCGTCATCGTCACGGGTTGCCTGGGGGCCAAGACCGGCGACCAAGGCGGCAACCTGGTGCGCCAGATGCATCCGAGCGTGCTGGCCGTTACCGGCCCCCATGCGACGCAGGAGGTGATGGATGCGGTGCATGCGAACCTGCCCAAGCCGCACGACCCGTTCATCGACCTGGTGCCCAACACCTTCGGCGTTGCCGGGCTCAAGCTGACGCCGCGCCACTACGCCTACCTGAAGATCAGCGAAGGCTGCAACCACCGGTGCACCTTCTGCATCATCCCGTCGATGCGCGGCGACCTCGTGTCGCGGCCTGTCGGCGATGTGCTGAGCGAAGCCAAGGCTCTGTTCGAGGGCGGCGTGAAAGAGCTGCTCGTGATCAGCCAGGACACCTCGGCCTACGGCGTCGACGTGAAGTACCGCACCGGTTTCTGGGACGGCAAGCCGGTCAAGACCCGCATGCTCGAGCTGGTGCGCACGCTCGGTGAGATCGCCGAGCCCTACGGCGCCTGGGTTCGCCTGCACTACGTGTACCCGTACCCGAGCGTGGACGAAGTCATTCCGCTGATGGCAAGCGGACAGGTGCTGCCGTATCTCGACGTGCCGCTTCAGCACAGCCACCCCGATGTGCTCAAGCGCATGAAGCGCCCGGCCAGCGGCGAGAAGAACCTCGAGCGTCTTGCGCGTTGGCGCGAGGTGTGCCCGGAGCTCGTGGTCCGCAGCACTTTCATCGCCGGCTTTCCTGGCGAAACCGAACAGGAATTCGAGCATCTGCTCGACTTCATCCGCGAAGCCGAGATCGATCGTGCCGGTTGCTTTGCCTACAGCCCGGTCGAAGGCGCCACTGCGAACGACATTCCGGGCATGCTGCCCGAACCGGAACGCGAAGCGCGCCGTGCCCGCTTCATGGAAGTGGCGGAGGCTGTGTCGATCGCCAAGCTCCAGCGTCGCATCGGTTCGACCATGCAGGTGCTGGTCGATTCGGCGCCGGGCCTGGGCCGCAAGGGTGGAGTGGGGCGCACGTACGCCGATGCGCCGGAGATCGATGGCACCGTGCGCCTGCTGCCGCCCGAGAAGATCAGCAAGACGCTGAAGGTCGGCGAGTTCACGCGCGCGCGCATCGTGGGCGCCGAAGGTCACGACCTGATCGCCCTGCCGATTTGATGCAGATTCGAACGGACAAGAAAAAAGCCACCGGAGACCGGTGGCTTGTTTCGGAACACGACCTGGCGGGGGTCAGTGTGAATTTGGTGCCCAGAAGAGGACTCGAACCTCCACGATGTTACTCGCTAGTACCTGAAACTAGTGCGTCTACCAATTCCGCCATCTGGGCATTCTCTGCTTTTCAGCAAAGACTGCGATTATATACACAGATTCTGCGCAACCTTTTTGGCCCGTCGAAATTTTTGCGTCTTCATGGTTCCGCCCATGTGGACGGTGTGTTGCCGAATGCGGGCGAGCGTGTTCGTGCGCGCAAGGTCGGTGTCCGTGGGTGCAATCTCGTGAACGCGTCGCGTGAGACGCAGATGCGAGCGACCATGAAAAAAGCCACCGGAGGCCGGTGGCTTGAATCGAATGACCTGGTAAAGGTCTGTTTAAACTTGGTGCCCAGAAGAGGACTCGAACCTCCACGATGTTACTCGCTAGTACCTGAAACTAGTGCGTCTACCAATTCCGCCATCTGGGCCCACGTAGTTGCAGAAGCAACTGCGTTTTGAATTTCAGGAAAGAAGGAGATCATATCAAAAATAATGGCACTTCCAGCGGCTTGCTGGACGAATTCGAAGGAACTGTTCAAGGACATCGCGACGGGCACGGCTTCGTGCAGCGTGATGACGGTGAAGCAGACATTTATTTGCCGCCGAACGAGATGCGCGCGGTGCTGCACAAGGACCGCGTCAAGGCGCGCGTGGTGCGGCAAGACCGGCGTGGCCGCCCCGAGGGGCGTGTGGTCGAGATCGTCGAGCGCCCCGAGCAGCCGATCATCGGCCGCCTCCTGCATGAAGGCGGCATCTGGCTCGTTGCGCCGGAAGACAAGCGGTACGGCCAGGACGTACTGATCCCCAAGGGTGCGACCGGCCCCGCGAAGGTGGGTCAGGTCGTCGTCGTGCAGCTCACGGAGCCGCCGGCGCTGTTCGGCCAACCCGTGGGCCGAGTGAAAGAAGTGCTGGGCGAGATCGACGACCCCGGCATGGAGATCGAGATCGCCGTGCGCAAGTACGGCGTGCCGCACGAGTTCTCCGCGGAGTGCCTGGCCGAAGCCAGGGCGCTGCCCGAAAAGGTCCGCCCCGCCGACAAGAAGGGGCGCGTCGACCTCACCGACGTTCCGCTCGTCACCATCGACGGCGAAGACGCGCGCGACTTCGACGATGCCGTGTACTGCGAGCCCGCGAAGGTGGGCCGTGGCAAGGGCTGGCGCCTGCTGGTCGCGATTGCCGATGTCAGCGCCTATGTGCAGACCGGTTCGGGCATCGACATCGACGCCTACGACCGCGCCACCAGCGTCTACTTTCCGCGCCGTGTCATACCGATGCTGCCGGAGAAGCTGTCGAACGGCCTCTGTTCGCTCAACCCCGAGGTCGAGCGCCTGTGCATGGTGTGCGACATGCTGGTCGCGGCCGACGGCGAGATATACGCCTACCAGTTCTATCCCGCGGTGATGTTCAGCCACGCGCGCTTCACGTACACCGAAGTGGCCGCCATCCTCGGCAACACGCGCGGCCCCGAAGCCGCCAAGCGCAAGGACCGCGTCAAGGACCTGCTGAACCTCGCCGACGTCTACAAGGCTCTGCTCAAGCAGCGCGGCAAGCGCGGCGCGGTCGACTTCGAAACCACCGAGACGCAGATCATCTGCGACGACGCCGGCCGCATCGAGAAGATCGTGCCGCGCACGCGCAACGAAGCGCATCGCCTGATCGAAGAAGCGATGCTCGCGGCCAACGTCTGCAGCGCCGATTTCATCGCCGAAGGCAAGCACCCGGGCCTGTTCCGCGTGCACGAAGGCCCGACGCCCGAGAAGAAGGAAATCCTGCGCGGCTACCTGAAGGCGATGGGTGTGGGCCTGAGCATCACCGACGACCCCAGGCCGGGTGAATTCCAGGCGATCGCCGAGGCCACCAAGGAGCGGCCGGACGCGCAGCAGATCCACACCATGCTGCTGCGTTCGATGCAGCAGGCGATCTACACGCCGATCAACAGCGGCCACTTCGGCCTCGCTTACGAGGCCTACACGCACTTCACGAGCCCGATCCGGCGCTACCCTGACTTGCTGGTCCACCGCGTGATCAAGGCCATCCTCGGCAAGACGCGCTACCAGCTGCCGATGCTGCCGACCCCCGGCGAGGCGCATGCCAAGCTGGCGAAGCGGCTCGCTTCGCGCGTCAAGGCGCCGACCAACAAGCCGCAGAAGGCCACCGTCGCGCCCAGCAAGGAAGTGCTGGCATGGGAGGCCGCGGGCCTGCATTGCAGCGCCAACGAGCGCCGTGCCGACGAGGCCAGCCGCGACGTCGAGGCCTGGCTCAAGTGCAAGTACATGCGAGAGCACCTCGGCGAGGAGTACGGCGGCGTGGTCACCGCTGCCACCACATTCGGCATCTTCGTCACGCTCGATGCGATGTACGTCGAAGGGCTGGTGCACATCACCGAGCTCGGCGGCGAGTACTTCAAGTTCGACGAGATGCGCCAGGAACTGCGCGGCGAGCGCACCGGCATCCGCTATGCCATCGGCACGCGGGTGCGGGTGCAGGTGAGCCGCGTCGACCTGGACGGCCGCAAGATCGACTTCCGCCTCGTGCGCGAAGGCGAGGAGCTCACGGCGCGCGCCATGAAGGACAAGGGCGTGGGATCGTCGGGCGTACCGGTCAAGGCGTCGGCCAAGCGCGGCAGCCGCCACAAGGCGGCGGAGGCCGGCGGCGTCGGCGAGCCACGCCTGGAGCGAGGTGCTTCGGCGCCGGCCGGGCCGCAATCGGCGATGCAGGCTTTCAAGTCTGCGGTGAAGAAGGCCGCCAACAAGATGAAGGGGCGCAAGCCGCGCCGCTGATGCCTTGCCGCATGAACCATCGACAAACTCAAGAAAGAAAGAGACAGACAGCATGAGCGCTGAAGACAACAAGGGCCGCATCGCCATCGTCACGGGGGCGGGTTCCGGCATCGGCCGCGCCGCGGCGCTGGCGCTGCTGGGCGACGGCTGGAGCGTGGCGCTGGCCGGGCGCCGGCTGGAGCCGCTGGAGCAGGTCGCCGAAGAATCCGGCGCCGGTGCGCGCGCCTTCGCCGTGCCCACCGACGTGGCCAAGGCCGATTCGGTGCAGGCCTTGTTCGCCGCCACGGTCGAGCGCTTCGGGCGTGTCGACCTGCTGTTCAACAACGCGGGCGTCGGCAACCCGCCCGGCCCCTTCGAGGACTGGACGCCGGAGCAATGGCAGGGCGTGGTCGACATCAACCTGACGGGCATGTTCTTCTGCATCCAGCAGGCGTTCCGCACGATGAAGGCGCAGACGCCGATGGGCGGCCGCATCATCAACAACGGCTCCATCTCCGCCACCGCGCCGCGCCCCAATTCGGCGGCCTACACGGCGACCAAGCATGCGGTGGAAGGGCTCACCAAGACCGCGTCGCTGGACGGCCGCAAGTACGACATCGCGGTGGGGCAGGTCGACGTTGGCAACGCGATGACCGAACTGGCCGCGCGCATGGCCAAGGGCGTGCCGCAGGCCAACGGCGAACTCGCGATCGAGCCGCTGATCGACGTGAAGATCGTCGGCCAGTCGGTGCTCTACATGGCGAACCTGCCGCTGGAAGCGAACGTGCTGTTCCACACCATCATGGCGACGAAGATGCCCTTCGTCGGGCGCGGCTAGGAACGCAGCCGCGTCAGGCGGGCGCGCGGCGGGCCAGCGTGCCCGCTGTGACCGGGGCGGCATCGGCCGGCCAGGTGTCGGCGATGTGGCCGTGTTGCCAGACGGCTTCGCAGGCCGCCTCGAAGGCAGGGCGCCCAGCCGCCAGTGCGGCGCCGATCATGCCGGCCAGCACGTCGCCGGTCCCGGCAGTGGCCAGCGCGGCATTGCCTGTCAGGTTGATGGCTGGAGGCGCGCCGCTCGCGTCCGAAACCACCGTCCCGGACCCCTTGAGCACCGCGACCACGCCGAAGCGCGACGCAAGCTGCCGCGCCGACGCGAGCCGGTCGGCCTGGATGTCGGCGGCCGTGCACCCCAGCAGGCGAGCCGCTTCGAGCGGATGTGGCGTGATCACGGTGGGCAATCCGTCTTTTCCGCGCGATGCGAGTCGTGCCTGCAGCGCGCTGTCGGCCGCGACGGCGTTGAGTGCATCCGCATCGAGCACCAACGCGGCGGCTGTCGCCAGCACGCGCGGCAGAAGTTCGCGCACGGCTTCACCGCCGCCGCAACCGCAGACGGCGGTCATTCCCGACAGGTCGAGCGAGCGGGCGTCGCGCAGCATCAGTTCTGGCTGCGAGGTGTCGACGACGGCCGCGCCGGGGTCGAGCAGGCCGACGAACACCCGGCCCGCGCCGGCATGCAGCGCGGCCGATCCTGCCAGCAGCGCCGCGCCCGCCATGCCGGACGCTCCGCCGATCACGGCGACGTCGCCGTAGCTGCCCTTGTGCGAGGCATGCGCGCGCGGCTGTGCCTTCGGCGTGCCGGTCAGCACGGCTGCTGGCTGATCCGTGATGTGGCTGCAGCCGAGATCGTCGAACCAGGTGGTGCCTGCCGCGTCGCGCCCTTGTGCGGTGTAGAGGCCAGGCTTCAGCGTGAGAAAGGTGATGCAGTGGCGTGTGGAGGCGTTCGTGCGGGCGGCGTCTTTCGGCAGCACGCCGGTGTCCGCGTTCAGCCCTGACGGCACATCGACGCTGAGCACCGGCTGCGCGCTCGCATGCATCTGCCGGAGCCATTCGGCCATCGTGCCTTGGGGTGGCCGCGTGGAGCCGATGCCGAGCAGCGCATCCATGGCGAGTTCGTAGGCGCTCGGCGGGTTCTGCGCAAAGGCGACGCCCGCGTCGCGGGCGCGCTGCAGCGATGTTTTTGCATCCGGCGGCAGCCGGCTCTCGTCCCCAGCGAACGTGACCACGGGAAAGAAGCCCCGATGACGCAACTGCGCCGCCGCCTCGAAGCCGTCGCCGCCGTTGTTGCCCGGTCCGCACGCCACCCATATCGTTCGCGCATGGGGTGCGATGGCCATTGCGAGCCGGGCGGCTGCGAGGCCGGCACGCTGCATCAGCGCGTGAGCGGGCAGGGCGGCTGCTGCGGCCTGTTCGATGCGGCGCGTGGCGGCGATGTCGAACAGGTCTCCGGCGGTGGCGGGTGTGATGCGTTGCATCGATCCATTGTGCCGCTGCGTTGCCTCCCTATCATCGGCGGATGAACTTCAAGAGCGTCGCGTGGGTGCTCGCCCTGCTTGTTGCAGGGCTCGCCTTTTTCCTGGCCGCGACCGTTGCCTGGATCGCCGGATTGGCATGGGTGCTGGCACTGCTGGGTGCCGTGTGGGGCGTCTTCCTGCTGGCCCAACTGAAGCGCTGGGTGCCGTTGCGGGATGTGGCATGGGCCGCCAATGTCGGCATCGGCATCAGCGTGATCCGCTGGTTCGATCTGCCGGCTGGAAGCGTTTCGGGGCTGGCGCGGTTGGCCCTGTTCGGTGCCGGTGCGATGTGCCTGGTGTTCTTTGCGTTGATCGGCCCCGGCTTGCTGGGATGGATCGCGGAGCGCCTGCGGCCGCCGCCGGAGCCCGAGCTTCCCGTCGAGCAGCCCGCGAGCCCCGAGCGCCTGCGCCGCTGGGATCCTAAAGACTGAGCCGCTCGACGCCGAGCCCTTCGAGGTCGATTCCCGGGTCCTGGCCCGCGATCAGGTCGCCCAGCACGCGGGCGCTGCCGCACGACAGTGCCCAGCCGCTCGATCCATGGCCGAGGTTGAGCCATACGCCCGGGATGCCGCTGGCGCCCAGCACCGGCGGTCCGTCCGGCAGCATCGGCCGCGCGCCTTTCCATTGCTGCACGCCTGACTGCAGGGTTGCCGCACCCGGAAACCAGTCGTGCAGCACCTTGTAGAGCAACTGCACCGAGGCTGGGTTCATCGTGTCCAGCGAGCCGCCGATCTCGGCGCTGCCGGCCACGCGCACGCGCTGGCCCAGGCGGGAGATGGCGACCTTGTAGCGCTCGTCCATCACCGCGCTGCGTGGGGCATTGAGCGGCTCGCGCACCGGTGCGCTGACCGAATGCCCGTAGACTGGCGCCATCGGGATGCGCAGGCCCAGCGGACGCAGCAGCGCGGCCGAGGCCAGGCCGGCGCACACGACGATGGCGTCGTAGCGCACCGGATCCGACCCGCTGGCCAGCGAGAGCGAAGTGGGCGCGGCGCGGCTCAGCGGTGCGATGTCGCAGTTGAAATGAAACTGCGCGCCCAGCGCCTCGGCCTCCCACTTGAGCAGCAGCGCGAACTGGCGGCAGTTGGCCACCTCGTCTTCCGGCAGGTGGATGGCGCCCACCAGCGGGGTTTCGGGGTTGAGCGCGGGCTCGATCAGCCGGGTCTCGTCGGCATCGATTTCCTTGAAGACGCTTCCGGCCGCGCGCAGCACGTCGAGCCCGGGCTGGACCATCTTTTTCTCGCGCTTGGAGCGCAGCAGCACGAGGTAGCCGTCGCTGCGCTCGTAGCTCAGCTCGCGCGCCTCGGTCACTTCGTGCAGCCGGGTGCGGCTGTAGAAGGCCAGCCGCTGCATGCGGGCACGGTTGGCGAGGTAGGTCTCGAGCTTGCAGGCCTTCTGCCAGCGCGACATCCAGCCGATGTCGCGCGAACTCAGGGGCCAGCGCAGCTTGATGGCGCCGTGCGAGGAGAGCAGCGAGCGCAGCACCTTGCCGCGCATGCCGGGCGCGGCCCAGGGTGTGACGTATCCGGGGGCGACCACGCCCGCATTGGCGAAGCTGGCTTCTTCGGCGGCGGCGCCGCGGCGCTCGAACACGGTCACTTCATGGCCGTCGGAAACCAGTTCCCAGGCGGTGGTGACGCCGATGATGCCGGCGCCCACAATCGCGATTTTCATTGAATGTTCTAGATAAGAGAGACGGCGGACGCCCGTAGTATGGGCGAAGCCAGCTATTGATTCTGTAGCGTGCGCTCGATTTGCAGGGCTTGCGCCAGCACGGCGTCGTCGTGCAGCGCGGCATGCCACAGCATGAGGCCGACCGGCAGTTCGCCAGGAACGTGGCAAGGCAACGAGATGGCGCAGCCGTCGAGCATGTTGACGATCGACGGATTGCGCAGCAGCAGCCCGTTGATGCGGAAGAACTCGTCGTCGCGCTCGGCGCCCGGGGCCACGCTGGCGATGGAGGGCGCGGTGATCGGCACCGTGGGCGACAGCACCGCGTCGAACGGCGCCAGTGCGGCTTCGACTCGGGCGATCCAATCGCGCCGGGCATGGATCAGGTCGATGTATTCATGCGCCTTCATGCCGGCGCCGCGCAGGATGCGCTGGGCCACGCGCGGGTCGTAGCCCGCGCCGCTGCGTTCGAGCAGCAGCCGGTGCCAGGCGTGGGACTCGGCTGCCGAGAAACCGCCGGTGGCGTTGATGGTCGCCAGTTCGGCCAACTCGGGGAGCGCGATCTCTTCGATGCGGGCGCCCGCGGCGCGCAGCCTCTTCAACGAGCGCTCGAAGGCGGCGGCCACGGCGGGTTCGATGTCGTCGAAGAATACGTTCTTCACCACGGCGATCCGGTAGGCGGCCAGGGGCGCATTGCCGGCCGTGACGCGCCGCGCGGCAAGGATTTCGTGTGCGGTGATGGCGTCGCGCACCGACCGCGTCATGGCGCAGACGGTGTCGAGCGTGATCGAAAGCGGCAGCGCGCCATCGGCGGGCGTGAGGCGGGCGGTGTTCTTGAACCCGACGATGCCGTTCAGCGCCGCCGGAATGCGGATCGAGCCTCCCGTGTCGGAGCCCAGGCCGATGAACGCGGCGCCGCTGGCCACCGAAACCGCGGCGCCTGACGACGAGCCGCCGGGAATGCGGGGCGTGGCGGCGTCGCTCACGTTGGCGGGCGTGCCGTGGTGCGGATTGACGCCAACGCCGGAGAAGGCGAACTCCGTCATGTTGGTGCGTCCGGTCAGTACGCCGCCCGCGGCGCGCAGCCGCGCCACGGCGATGGCGTCGGCGCTGGCCGCTGGTGCATGCGACAGCACCACCGAGCCGGCAGGTGTGGGCTGGCCCGCGATGTCGAACAGGTCCTTGCTGGTGAAGGCAAGCCCGGCAAGCCGGGTTTCGGTGCCGACGCCGGCAACGGCCTGTCGAGCCTCGTCGAACATCGTGCGGGTGAAGACATGCGCGCAGGCCGCCGACTGCGAGACGTCGATGGCGCGCTCCAATTCGGTGCGTGCATCGGAGCCACCTGCCAGGAGGGAGAGACGGGTGGCGTGGAGGTCGTTCATGGGTAGGGCTGCGGTGCCGCGTGGACGGCTCGGTTCAGGAAGGGGAGAGTGGCCGTGCTATACTCTTTGGGTTTCGCTGGTTGAGCAACGGCTGCCGTTGCATCCAGTCAAACACATCCGCAAACCGGCCCAATCAAGGTGTTGTGACTCCATCCAAGAGAGCACAAAACGGGCTGGATTTTAGACCCAACCTTTGGAGTAATTTCAATGTCTACCACCATGCGCGAAATGCTGGAAGCCGGTGTCCACTTCGGTCACCAAACCCGCTTCTGGAACCCCAAGATGGCTCCGTTCATCTTCGGTCACCGCAACAAGATTCACATCATCAACCTGGAAAAGTCGCTCCCGATGTTCCAGGACGCGATGAAATACGCCAAGCAACTCACGGCCAACCGCGGCACCATCCTGATGGTCGGCACGAAGCGCCAAGCCCGTGAAATCGTGGCTGCCGAAGCCCGCCGTGCCGGCGTGCCTTTCGTCGACACCCGCTGGCTCGGCGGCATGCTGACTAACTTCAAGACCGTCAAGACCTCGATCAAGCGTCTGAAGGACATGAAGGCTCAGCAAGAAGCGGGCCTCGACTCGCTGAGCAAGAAGGAGCAACTGACCTTCTCGCGCGAAATCGAAAAGCTCGAAAAGGACATCGGCGGCATCCAGGACATGACCGCTCTGCCCGATGCCATCTTCGTGATCGACGTGGGCTTCCACAAGATCGCCGTGGCTGAAGCCAAGAAGCTCGGCATTCCGCTGATCGGTGTGGTCGACTCCAACCACTCGCCCGAAGGCATCGACTACGTGATCCCCGGCAACGACGACTCGTCGAAGGCCGTCACGCTGTACGCACGCGGCATCGCCGACGCCATCATCGAAGGCCGCAACAGCGCCGCCGGTGACGTGGTCAAGGCCATCGCCGAAGGCGGCAGCGACGAATTCGTCGAAGTCGAAGAAGGCGCTTCGGCCTGATCGGCGCGCTCGCGAGCCTGAAGAAGGGGCTTTGGTGCCCCTTTTTTTTAACCTGATTTTTGGATTTACGGAGATACACAAATGGCTGCAATCACCGCAAGCATGGTCGGCGAACTGCGCGCGAAGACCGACGCGCCCATGATGGAATGCAAGAAGGCCCTGACGGAGGCTGACGGCAACATGGAAAAAGCCGAAGAGCTGCTGCGCATCAAGCTCGGCAACAAGGCTGGCAAGGCATCGGGCCGCATCACCGCCGAAGGCGTGGTCACGGCTTTCGTCGACGGCGCTGCCGGCGGCATGATCGAAATCAACTGCGAAACCGACTTCGTCACCAAGAACGACAACTTCCTGGCCATGGCCAACGCTGCCGCGATGCTGGTCGCCAGGAACAACCCCGCGGACATCGCCGCCCTGGGTGCGCTGGCCTATGAGCAGGACGGTTTCGGTCCCACGCTCGAAGACGTGCGCAAGGGCCTGATCGGCAAGATCGGCGAGAACATGAGCTTCCGCCGCTTCAAGCACTTCACGGGCAACGGCAAGCTGGCTTCGTACCTGCACGGCACGCGCATCGGCGTGATGGTCGAGTTCGAAGGCGACGACACCTCGGCCAAGGACGTCGCGATGCACATCGCCGCCATGAAGCCGGTCGCCATCCAGGCTTCCGACGTGCCTGCCGACCTGATCGAAAAGGAACGCGCAGTTGCCAAGGGCAAGGCCGACGAAGACCGCAAGACGGCCGAAGCCGAAGGCAAGAAGCCGCAGCCGGACGACATCGTTGCCAAGCGCATCGAAGGCGGCGTGCAGAAGTTCCTGAAGGAAGTCTCGCTGCACAACCAGCCGTTCGTGAAGAACGACAAGCAGACTGTCGAGCAGATGCTCAAGGCCGCCAGCACCACGATCAAGGGCTTCACCCTGTACGTGGTCGGCGAAGGCATCGAGAAGAAGGTCGACGACTTCGCCGCCGAAGTGGCCGCGCAAGTTGCTGCTGCCAAGGCCGCTGCCTGATCCAGCCGCCATACAAGCGGCGGTGCGCGAACGCGTGCCGCCGCTTTTTCACCGCTACGTTTTACACTCGCCCCCGCCAACTCAAGGAAATTGCCCATGTCTGATGCCCGCCCAGCCCACAAGCGAATCTTGTTGAAGCTGTCGGGAGAGGCGTTGATGGGCGACGACGCTTTCGGCATCAACCGCGCCACCATCGTCCGCATGGTCGAGGAAATCGCCGAAGTGGTGAACATGGGTGTCGAGGTGGCCGTGGTCATCGGCGGCGGCAACATCTTCCGCGGCGTCGCGGGAGGCTCCGTCGGAATGGACCGCGCCACTGCCGACTACATGGGCATGCTGGCCACCGTGATGAACGCGCTGGCGCTGGCCGACACCATGAACAAGCAGAACCTGGTGGCCCGGGTGATGTCCGCCATTGCCATCGAGCAGGTGGTCGAACCCTATGTGCGCCCCAAGGCCCTGCAGTACCTCGAAGAGGGCAAGGTCGTGGTGTTCGCCGCCGGCACGGGCAACCCGTTCTTCACCACCGATACGGCTGCCGCGCTGCGCGGCGCCGAAATCGGCGCCGAACTGGTGCTCAAGGCGACCAAGGTCGATGGTGTATACACCGCCGACCCCAAGACCAACCCCAATGCAACACGCTACGCCACGCTGACTTTCGACGAGGCGATCGCGCAAAATCTCGGCATCATGGACGCCACGGCCTTCGCGCTGTGCCGCGACCAGAAGCTGCCGATCAAGGTGTTCTCGATCTTCAAGAACGGCGCGCTCAAGCGTGTCGTGATGGGCGAGGACGAGGGCACGCTGGTGCATGCCTAGGAGTATTTGAGATGACCATTGCAGACATCCGCAATGCGACCGACGCGAAGATGAATCAGTCGCTCGCCGCATTCCAGAACAACCTCACCAAGATCCGCACGGGCCGCGCCAACTCGGCGCTGCTCGACTCGATCCACGTCGAGTACTACGGCTCGCAAGTGCCGCTGAGCCAGGTGGCCAACGTGTCGGTGCTCGATTCGCGCACCATCAGCGTCCAGCCCTGGGAAAAGGGCATGGGCGCCAAGATCGAGAAGGCCATCCGCGAAAGCGACCTGGGCCTGAACCCCGCCTCGATGGGCGACCTGATCCGCGTGCCGCTGCCCGCCATGAGCGAAGAGCGCCGCAAGGAAATGACCAAGCTGGTCCGCAACGAAGGCGAAAGCGCCAAGATCGCCACGCGCAACCTGCGCCGCGATGCGAACGAGTCGGTCAAGAAGCTGGTCAAGGACAAGCTGGCGTCCGAAGACGACCAGAAACGCGCCGAAGCCGAGATCCAGAAGGTCACCGACCGCCACATCGCGGAAATCGACCGCCTGGTCGCGGCCAAGGAAGCGGAGATCATGGCCGTTTGAGGCCTGCCATGGCCTCGTCAACGCCGCGCAACCCGCATCACGTTGCCATCGTCATGGACGGCAACGGCCGTTGGGCGACGCGGCGCTTCCTGCCCCGGGTTGCGGGGCACAAACAGGGCGTCGAATCGCTGCGCCGGTGCGTCAAGGCCTGCGCCGACCGCGGCGTGGGCGTGCTCACGGTGTTCGCGTTTTCTTCCGAGAACTGGAACCGGCCCGTCGAGGAGGTTTCCGGGCTCATGGAGCTGATGGTCGGTGCGCTCGCTCGCGAGGTGCCCCGGCTCAGCAGCGACGGCGTGCGGCTGTACTTCGTCGGCGAGCGTGGCGGCCTGTCGCCGAAGATGGTGAAGGGCCTGGTCGACGCCGAGGCCGCCACCGCGCACAACTCGCGCATGGTGCTCAACGTCTGCTTCAACTACGGCGGCCGGTGGGACATCGCTCAGGCCGCCGCCAAGCTGGCGGCGCAGGGTGAAGCCGTCACCGAGGAGAGCCTCGACCGGGCGATGGCGCTGGCACATGTGCCCGACCCCGACCTGTTCATCCGCACGGGCGGCGAGCAGCGGTTGTCCAATTTCCTGCTCTGGCAGAGTGCCTATGCCGAGCTTTTCTTCAGCGACAAGCTGTGGCCGGAATTCGACGAGGCTGCGCTGGACGAGGCCATCGCCGCATTCCGAAGCCGCGAGCGTCGCTTCGGCCAAACCTCGGCACAGGTCTCGGCTCCGCAGAGCCAGACGGCCTGACCGCCCGACAACTTCTCGCATGCTCAAACAACGCATCCTCACGGCGATCGTGCTGCTCGCGATCCTGCTGCCGGCGCTGTTCTATCGAAACTACATCCCCTTTGCCTGCGTGATGCTGGTGCTGATCGGCGCCGCAGCCTGGGAATGGGGGCGCCTGAACGGCTATGGCCAGCGGCTTTCGGTGTTCCTGGGCATCGAGACAGTAGTGCTTTGCGCGCTGTCGTGGTGGCTGGGCCTGCTCGAGCAGTCGCTGGTGCTGATGTGGACCCTGGCCGGCGCTGCCTGGGTGCTGGGCGGGGCGCTGCTGCTTCGCGTGGCGGTGCCGGGCTGGCCGCGGATTCCGCGCGGGCTGCGGCTGGTCGGTGGCCTGTTGGCACTGTGGGTTGCATGGCTGGCGGCGGTGCAGGCGCGCATGGTCGGTATCAATTTCCTGCTGTCCATCCTCGTGCTGGTTTGGGTGGCAGACGTGTTCGCCTATTTTGCCGGCCGGGCCTTCGGCCTCAAGTTCACCCGCAACAAGCTCGCTCCCGCGATCAGTCCCGGCAAGAGCTGGGAAGGCGTCTGGGGTGGCATGGTCGGCGTGGTGGTGCTGGCTTTTACCTGGGTCTGGGCGGACAAGGCGACGGGCGCCACCGTCGCAAGCCTCTACACCCGGCTCAACGAGCGCGGCTGGTGGCTTCTGCTGCTCGGTGCGCTGTTTCTTGCGGCGATGAGCGTCGTGGGCGACCTCGTCGAATCACTCATCAAGCGAAGCGCCGGCGCCAAGGACAGCAGCAAGCTGCTGCCGGGCCACGGCGGCGTTCTCGACCGCGTGGATGCCCTCTTGCCGGCGCTCCCCATTGCCATGATGCTGGCTTTCCTGTGAATACTCCCAAGCAACGCGTCACTGTGCTCGGTTCGACCGGTTCGGTCGGCGTCAGCACGCTCGACGTCATTTCGCGCCATCCCGAGCGTTTCGAGGTGTTCGCGCTCTCCGCCGCCACCAAGGTGGACGAACTGCTGGCCCAGTGCGCGCAGTTCTCACCACGTTTCGCCGTCATGGCGAGTGCACCGCATGCGGCGCTGCTGGCTGAAAAGATCAAGCAGAACAACCTGAAAACGGTTGTTCTCACTGACATCGATGCTCTTGAAAAGATAGCGTCGCACGAAGAGGTCGACGCCGTCATGGCCGCCATCGTCGGCGCAGCGGGTCTCGGGCCCTGCCTGGCCGCCGCCCGTGCTGGCAAGCGCCTGCTGCTGGCCAACAAGGAGGCGCTGGTCGTCGGGGGCGAACTGTTCATGCGCACGGTGCGCGAAGGTGGCGCCACGCTGCTGCCCATCGACAGCGAGCACTCGGCCATCTTCCAGTCGCTGCCCGAAGACCCGTCCACCTGGTCGCGGCGCATCGACAAGATCATCCTGACCGCGTCGGGTGGCCCATTCCGCACACGTGCGCCCGAGACGCTGGGCGCAGTGACGCCCGAGCAGGCTTGTGCCCACCCCAACTGGGTGATGGGGCGCAAGATCTCGGTCGACTCGGCCACGATGATGAACAAGGCGCTCGAAGTGATCGAGGCGCGCCACCTGTTCGGCGTCTCGCCCGAGCAGATCGAGGTCGTCATCCATCCGCAGAGCGTGGTGCACTCGATGGTCCAGTTCACCGACGCATCGGTCATCGCCCAGCTCGGTACGCCCGACATGCGGGTGCCGATCGCGGTCGGCCTGGCCTGGCCCGAGCGCATCGAGAGCGGCGCGGCACGGCTCGATTTCCGCCAGATGGCTTCGCTCACGTTCAATGCGCCCGATGCGGCGCTCTTTCCGGGCCTGGGCCTGGCCTGGCACGCATTGCGCGCAGCGCCGGGCACGACGGCCGTGCTCAACGCCGCCAACGAGGTCGCAGTCGAGGCATTCCTCGACCGGCGACTGCGCTTCGACCGCATTCATGCGGTCAACATGGAAACTTTGGAGACAGTCTCGCCCTCCAAGCCGGCATCGCTGGCCGACCTGCTGGCAATCGATGCCAGCGCCCGTGCGGCGGCCAATGCCGCGGCGCTGCGTTTCGCAGCCTGACGACAACCCCACTCTTACAGCCAGAGGACCCGGATGCTTACTGTCATAGCCTTTGTGGTCGCGCTCGGTGTGTTGATCGCGGTACACGAATACGGCCACTACCGTGTCGCTGTGGCCTGCGGCGTCAAGGTGGAGCGCTTTTCGGTCGGGTTCGGCAAGGCGCTGTTCCGCTGGCAGCCCAAGCGGCAGCATCCAGGGCAATCGACCGAGTTCGTCATCGGCGCGTTCCCGCTGGGCGGCTACGTCAAGATGCTCGACGAGCGCGAAGGCCCGGTTGCCCCTGAAGAGCGCCATCGCGCCTTCAATACCCAGCCGCTGCGCTCGCGGGCGGCCATTGTCGCCGCGGGTCCCGTCGCCAACCTGCTGCTGGCCGTGGTGCTCTACACGGCGGTCAACTGGATCGGCGTGCAGGAACCTGTCGCCAAGCTGGGCCGCCCGGTGGCGGCCTCGATGGCCGAGGCCGCGGGCCTGCATGGCGGCGAATACATCACCCGGGCGGGCTTCGACGGCGATCTGTCGCCGGTTCAGTCATTCGAGGACTTGCGCTGGCGCATGACGCGCGGCGCGCTCGACGGCCATGACCTGACGCTCGAAGTGGCGGGCGAGGGCGGCCGGCCCGCGCGCACGCTGGTACTTCCCCTGAGCAGCCTCGAAACCCGGGATGCCGATCCGCAGATGTTCCGCAAGATCGGCGTGCTCGCTCCCCTGACCAAGCCGGAGATCGGCGAAGTCATGGCCGGCAGCGCCGCCGAGCGCGCCGGCCTGCGCAAAGGCGACGTGGTGCGTTCCATCGGCAATACCGCCATCGTCGACGGGCAGCAATTGCGCGAGGTGATCCGCGCCTCGGTGGACGCAGGCCAGCCGCTCACGCAGGCCTGGAAGATCGAGCGCGGCGGCCAGTCTCTCACGATCGACGTCAAGCCCGAGGTGCGGGAAGAGGGCGCCGCCAAGGTCGGCCGCATCGGGGCCTACGTCGGCGCCCCGCCGGAGATGGTGACGGTGCGCCAGGGGCCGGTCGACGGCGTGTGGCGCGGCGTGGTGCGCACCTGGGAGGTGTCGGCGCTGACCGTGCGAATGATGGCCAAGATGGTCATTGGTGAAGCTTCCCTGAAGAATTTGAGCGGTCCGCTCACCATTGCCGACTACGCCGGCAAGTCCGCCAGCCTTGGTTTCACGCAGTATCTCGTCTTCCTTGCGCTCATCAGCGTGAGCCTTGGCGTGCTCAATCTCATGCCGCTGCCGGTCCTCGATGGGGGGCACCTGATGTATTATCTTTGGGAGGGCCTGACCGGGAAAAGCGTCTCTGACGCCTGGATGGAACGGCTGCAGCGGGGCGGGGTTGCCCTGCTGCTGGTCATGATGTCGGTCGCACTCTTCAACGACGTCACGCGGCTCTTTGGTTAACTTTCTGCCGGCCCTTTCCGTGCCGGCTCAATTCACAGATGAACAAAAACTTCAATCGCTTTCGCCTGCGTAGCGTTGTCGCGGTGGTTGCCAGTGCGCTCGCCGCCACGGCTGCATGGGCCGTCGAGCCTTTCACGGTACGTGACATCCGCGTCGAAGGCTTGCAACGCGTCGAAGCCGGCACGATCTTCGCGTCGCTGCCCCTGCGCGTAGGCGATACCTACAGCGACGAGCGCGGTTCGGCCGCGATCCGCGCGCTGTTCGAGCTGGGTTTGTTCAAGGATGTGCGCATCGACGTGAACGGCAACGTGCTGGTGGTGATCGTCGAGGAGCGGCCCACCATCGCCGATGTCGACTTCGTCGGCACCAAGGAATTCGACAAGGCCGCGCTGACGAAGGCGCTGCGCGAAGTGGGCCTGACCGACGGCCGTCCGTACGACAAGGCACTGACCGATCGCGCCGAGCAGGAGCTCAAGCGCCAGTACGTGAGCCGCAGCCTGTACAACGCGCAGGTCGTGACCACCGTCACGCCCATCGAGCGCAACCGCGTCAACCTGACGTTCACCGTCACCGAAGGCGAATCCGCCCGCATCCGCGAAGTGCATGTGGTGGGCAACAAGGCCTTCAGCGAATCGACGCTGCTGAGCCTGTTCGACCAGGACAGCGGCGGTTTCATGAGCTGGTACACGAAGTCGAACCAGTACTCGCGCGCCAAGCTCAACGCCGACCTCGAAACACTGCGCTCGTACTACATCACGCGCGGCTACCTCGAGTTCCGCATCGATTCGACCCAGGTCGCCATTTCGCCGGACCGCAAGGACCTGACGGTGACGGTGAACATCACCGAAGGCGAGAAGTTCGTGGTGGCAGGCGTCAAGCTCGACGGCAACTACCTCGGCCGCGACGAGGAGTTCAAGTCGCTCATCACCATCAAGCCGGGCGAGCCCTACAACGGCGAGCAGGTCACGGAGACCACCAAGGCCTTCAACGACTATTTCGGCACCTTCGGCTACGCGTTCGCCCGTGTGCAGGCGCGTCCCGAAATCGACCGCGTCAACAACCGCGTCACGCTGACGCTGCAGGCCGAGCCTTCGCGCCGCGTGTACGTGCGCCGCGTGATGGTCGGCGGCAACAACAAGACGCGCGACGAAGTCATTCGCCGCGAGTTCCGCCAATACGAAGCCTCGTGGTACGACGGCGACAAGATCAAGCTGTCGCGCGACCGTGTCGACCGCCTGGGCTTCTTCACCGAAGTGAACGTCGAAACGCAGGAAGTGCCGGGTTCGCCCGACCAGGTGGACCTGACGGTCAACGTGGCTGAAAAGCCCACCGGCAGCTTGCAGCTGGGTGCCGGCTACTCGAGCTCCGACAAGGTCGCGCTGACCTTCGGCATCTCGCAGGAAAACGTGTTCGGCTCGGGTAATTTCCTGGGCGTGCAGGTCAACACCAGCAAGTACAACCGTACGCTGTCGCTGACCACGACCGATCCGTACTTCACCAAGGACGGCATCTCGCGCACGATCAGCGTGTACCACACCACGACGCGGCCGTACTCGACGTCGGAAGACGGCGACTACAAGCTCGTCAACCAGGGCGCCTCGATCCGCTTCGGTGTGCCGTTCAGCGAGATCGACACGGTGTTCTTCGGCATTGGCCTGGAGCGCTACGCGTTCGATCCGAACCGGTCGGCAATCTTCGCGGGCCTGTACACGCCGAATTCCTATCTCTCCTACTTCCAGTGCAAGAAGGATGCGACCGGATTCTTCGTGCTCGGCTGCGACCAGAAGAGCGTCTGGGGTGTTCCGCTGACCGTCGGCTGGGGCCGCGACAGCCGCGACAGCGCGCTGACCCCGACCACGGGCCGCATGCAACGCGCCAACCTCGAACTGGGCGTGGGCGGCGACATGAAGTACATCAAGACGAACTACCAATACCAGCAGTTCTTCGCGATCAACAAGCAGTACACCTTCTCGGTCAACGGTGAAGTCGGCTATGCCAAGGCGCTGGGCGGCAATACCTACCCGATCTTCAAGAACTTCTATGCCGGTGGCCTGGGTTCGATCCGCGGCTTCGAGCAAAACTCGCTGGGCCCGCGCGACGTGCCGCTCTTCGGCCAGACCGACGGCGCCGCACTGGGCGGTACCAAGAAGGCCATCTTCAATGCCGAGCTGAGCACGCCGTTCCCGGGTGCCGGCAACGACCGCACGCTGCGCCTGTACACCTTCTTCGACGTCGGCAACGTGTTCGGCTCCCGCGCGCCCGGCCTGACGGATGCACAGTGGAGCGCCCAGAAGAAGCTGCGCGCCTCGGTCGGTCTCGGCGTCAGCTGGATCTCGCCGCTCGGCCCGCTGCGCCTGGCTTATGCCTTCCCCATCAAGTCCCAGAAGGAAGTCACGGATCCGAGCACCGGACTCGTCACGATCCCGAAGGATAGAATCCAGCGCCTCCAATTCCAGATCGGAACGTCTTTCTAAATGAAGCATTTGATTCGCGCCGCGGCAGGCGCGCTGTTGATTCCCGCTTTCGTGCTCGCTGCTGCGCCTGCCCAGGCGCAAGCACAGGAAACCTTTCGCATCGGTTTCGTGAATCCGGACCGCGTGCTGCGGGAAGCCCAGCCAGCCAAGGCCGCGCAGGCCAAGCTCGAGGCGGAGTTTCTAAAACGCGAGAAAGACCTGACCACGCAGGGCGAGGCGCTGAAGGCTGCATCCGAGAAGTTCGAGCGCGAGGCGCCCACGCTGTCCGAATCCCAGCGCGTGTCGCGCCAGCGTTCGCTGGTCGACCAGGACCGTGACTTCCAGCGCAAGCGCCGCGAATTCCAGGAAGACCTGAACGCGCGCAAGAACGAAGAGCTGCAGCAGGTCTACGAACGCGCCAACCGCGTCGTGAAGCAGGTGGCCGAGGCCGAGAAGTACGACGCCATCCTGCAGGAAGCGATCTACATCAACCCGAAGCACGACATCACCGACAAGGTGATCAAGGCGCTGAACGCGTCGGTCGGCTCTTCTGCGCCCGCGGCCGGCAAGTAACGCCGCGAACCGGCGTGTCTCTGCAGCTCGGAGCCATCGTTGACGCCCTTGGGGGCGAGCTTCATGGCGATGCGACGCTGTCCATCGAGCGGCTGGCGCCGCTCCAGAATGCACAGCCCGATGCGCTCAGTTTCCTGAGCCATCCCAAATACCAGCAGGAACTGGCGGCGTCCAAAGCCGCCTGTGTGATCGTGTCGCCCGCTATGCGCGAGGCGGCCGCCGCACGGGGCGCTTTCATCGTCACGCCCGATCCATATTTCTACTTCGCGCGCCTGACGCAGCTCTGGAAGGCGCACCATGCGCGTCCGGAGGCCGATCGCATCCATCCCAGCGCGGTGATCCACGCCGAGGCGCATGTCGATGCAACGGCACGCATCGGCGCGCTGTGCGTGGTGGAGCGGGGCGCGCGCATCGGCGCGGGCACCGTGCTGAAGTCGCGCGTGACTGTCAGCGAAGATTGCGCGATCGGCGAACGCTGCCTGCTGCACCCTGGCGTGGTCATCGGTGCCGACGGCTTCGGCCTTGCGCTGCACCAAGGGCAGTGGGTCAAGATCGAGCAATTGGGCGCGGTGCGCATCGGCAACGACGTCGAGATCGGCGCCAACACCTGCATCGACCGCGGCGCACTCGACGACACGGTGATCGAAGACGGCGTCAAGCTCGACAACCTGATCCAGATCGGCCACAACGTGCGCGTCGGCCGGAACACCGCAATGGCGGGCTGCGTCGGCGTGGCCGGCAGCGCGATCATCGGCGCCAACTGCACCTTCGGCGGCGGCGCCATCGTGCTGGGCCACCTGACGGTGGCGGACGGTGTTCACGTGTCAGCTGCGACCGTTGTTACCCGTTCGATCCACAAGGCCGGCCAATACACAGGCATGTTTCCCATCGATGACAATGCGAGCTGGGAAAAAAATGCGGCAACGCTCAAGCAGTTGCACACCCTGCGCGAACGATTGAAGGCGCTGGAGAAGGCTCCCTCGAAAAAATGACGACGATGCAGGACCAGAAAATCATGACGACGACGCTCGATATCCATCAAATCCTCAAGCTGCTGCCCCACCGCTACCCGTTCCTGCTGGTGGACCGCGTGCTGGACATGGAAAAGGGCAAGCGCATCACGGCGCTCAAGAACGTGACGATGAACGAGCCGTTCTTCAACGGCCACTTCCCGCACCGCCCGGTGATGCCGGGCGTGCTGATGCTCGAAGCCATGGCCCAGGCTGCGGCGCTGCTGTCGTTCCATTCGCTCGACATCGTGCCGGACGACAACACCGTCTATTACTTCGCCGCCATCGACGGCGCGCGCTTCAAGCGCCCCGTGGAACCCGGCGATCAGCTCACGCTCGAAGTCGAGATCGAACGCATGAAGGCCGGCATCTCGAAGTTCAAGGGTCGCGCCTTGGTGGGCAGCGAACTTGCCTGCGAGGCGACCCTGATGTGCGCGATGCGCCAGATCAACTGATCCGGCCGCAGCCAGCTGCTTTCACAAGGCATGACCCAGGTTCATTCGACAGCACTCGTCGACCCCCAGGCAGAACTCGACGCCTCGGTGTCGGTCGGGCCCTATACCGTGATCGGCCCGCACGTGCGGATCGCCGCGGGCACCACCGTCGGCGCGCATTGCGTGATCGAAGGGCGCACCACCATCGGGCGTGACAACAGGATCTTCCAGTTCTCGTCCCTCGGAGCGGTGCCGCAGGACAAGAAATACGCCGGCGAGCCGACCGAGCTCGTCATCGGCGACCGCAACGTGATCCGCGAGTTCTGCACGTTCAACCTCGGCGTGCCGGGGGCGGGCGGCGTGACGCGCGTGGGCAGCGACAACTGGATCATGGCGTACACGCACATCGCGCACGACTGCCGTGTCGACAACCACACCACGCTGTCCAACAACACCACGCTGGCGGGACACGTGCACCTGGCCGACTGGGTCACTGTCGGCGGGCTCACGGGCATCCACCAGTTCGTTTCGATCGGCGCTCACGCGATGCTCGGCTTCGCCAGCGCTGTCACCCAGGATGTGCCGCCGTTCATGCTGGTCGACGGCAATCCGCTGGCCGTGCGCGGCTTCAACATCGTCGGCTTGCGCCGGCGCGACTTCTCCGCGCAGCGGCTCGCCGCGGTGAAGCAGATGCACCGGCTGCTGTACCGCCAGGGCAAGACGCTCGAGGAGGCGCGCACGGCCATTGCCGCGCTCGCGGCTGAAATGCCGGAAGCCGCCGGCGACGTCGCGCTGATGGAATCCTTCCTCGCCAACTCGACCCGCGGCATCGCTCGCTGACGTGACCGCGATGCAGAAGGACGGACAGCGACGCTTTGCGCTGGTCGCCGGCGAAGCCTCCGGCGACTTGCTCGCGGGGCTGCTGCTCGACGGCCTTCAGGCCCGCTGGCCCGACCTGCAGACGGTGGGCATCGGCGGTCCCCGCATGCTGGCCCACGGCTTCCAGAGCTGGTGGCCGCAGGAAAAGCTCGCGGTGCGCGGTTACGTCGAAGTGCTGCGGCACTACGCCGAGATCGCCGGCATCCGGCGCCAGCTCAAGGCCCGCCTGCTGCGCGAGTGGGCTGAGCTGTTCATCGGCGTCGACGCCCCCGACTTCAATCTCGACCTCGAAGCGGGCCTGCGCAGCCGTGGCATGAAGACGGTGCATTTCATCTGCCCGTCGATCTGGGCCTGGCGGCCGGAGCGCATCGAGAAGGTCCGTGCCGCCGCCGACCATGTGCTGTGCATCTTTCCCTTCGAGCCCGAGCTGCTGGCGGAGCATGGCGTCGCGGGCAGCTACGTCGGCCACCCGCTGGCCAACGTGATTCCGATGGCGCCCGACCGCGCCGGCGCGCGCGCCGCCATGGGCTTCGCGCCCGACGCACAAGTGGTGGCCCTGCTGCCCGGCAGCCGCCGTTCGGAAGTGCGCTACCTGGCGGCCCGGTTCTTCGCGGCCGCGGCGCTGATGCAGAAGGAGCGGCCGGGCGTCCAGTTCGTGGCGCCCATCATTCCGAGCCTGCGCGCGGAAGTCGAGGCGCTGCTGCAGGCCAGCGGCATGACCGGCCGCGTGAAGCTGCTCGACGGCCAGTCGCATGCCGCGCTGGCTGCCTGTGACGCCACGCTGATCGCCAGCGGTACTGCCACGCTCGAAGCGGCGCTGTTCAAGCGGCCGATGGTCATCGCCTACAACATGAATGCGCTGTCTTGGCGCCTCATGCAGCGCAAGCAGCTGCAGCCCTGGGTCGGCCTGCCGAACATCCTGTGCCGCGACTTCGTGGTGCCGGAACTGCTGCAGGAAGCCGCCACGCCGGAAGCGCTGGCCAAGGCCACGTTGGCCTGGTTGTATGCTCCGGAGAAGACCCGGGCGCTGCAACAAAGATTTTCAGAGCTGCATGTGCAATTGCAGCGCGATACGCCGACACTTTGCGCCGATGCGATCCAGAAAGTTCTTGAAGGCTGAGCAAGCCCCGCTGGTGTGGGACGCACCGGGCCTGATGGCGGGCGTCGACGAGGCGGGGCGCGGCCCTCTGGCCGGGCCCGTGGTGGCAGCGGCCGTGATCCTCGACGACCTGCGGCCGATCCGCGGGCTGGCCGACTCCAAGACGCTCACCGCCCTGCAGCGCGAACGCCTGCATGACCAGATCCTGGCCAAGGCGCTGTGCTGCTCGATCGCGCATGCCACGGTCGAGGAAATCGACACCCACAACATCCTGCAGGCCACCATGCTCGCGATGCGCCGCGCCGTCGAAGGCCTGCGGCTGAAGCCGGTGAAGGTGCTGGTCGACGGCAACCGCCTGCCGACGCTCGACGTGCTGGCCGAGGCCATCGTCAAGGGCGATGCGCGGGTCAAGGCGATCTCGGCGGCGTCGATCCTGGCCAAGGTGCACCGCGACCGGCTGTGCGAGCAACTGCATATCGAATTTCCCCACTACGGCTTTGCCGGCCACAAGGGCTACGGCACGCCCGAGCACCTGGAGGCGCTCAAGCGCCATGGGGCCTGCGTGCACCATCGCAGGTCTTTCAGCCCGGTGGCGGCGGCGCTGGCCCGCACGGCTGCCGGGAGCGTCGAGGCGGAATCCGTGCCGCCGGCAATGGTCATCGGCGTGACCGAGTCCGTGCGCCTCGATCTGCATGCCGCCCCCTGAAGCCCGCATGACCTCCGACACCGGCGCCAGCCACATCAGCTCGCGCGACAACCCATTGCTCAAGGATCTGCGCAAGCTCGCGCAGGACCCGGGCGCCTACCGCAAGCTGGGCCGCATCTGGCTCGAGGGCGACCATTTGTGCCGGGCGGCGCTGGCGCGCGGCGTCAGGCCGGCGATCGCGGTGTTTTCCGAGTCCTTCTGGCCGCAGGCGCCGGCGGAATGGGCGCGAGATGCGGGCAAGACGGTCGTCGTCAGCGACGACCTGCTGCGCGGCGTCAGCGGCCTCGAATCTCCCGCGCCCATGGGTTTCGTGCTGGAGCTGCCGGCCAGGCCCGAACTGCTGGCCGACGCACCGAGCGTGGTCCTCGATCGCCTGCAGGACGCAGGCAATGCTGGTTCCATCCTGCGAAGCGCTGCGGCCTTCGGGTTTACCCAGGTGATCGCGCTCAAGGGCACGGCCGCGCTGTGGGCGCCGAAGGTGCTGCGCGCCGGCATGGGCGCCCATTTCGGGCTGCGGCTGATCGAAGGCGTGGAAGCCGAGGCACTGGACGCATTGACAGTGCCGCTGCTGGCCACGAGCTCGCATCGCGGCGAGTGGCTGCACAAGGCCGATCTGCCGCACCCCTGCGCCTGGCTCATGGGGCATGAAGGGCAGGGCGTCTCGGCGGCGCTGGAGGCCCGGGCCACGCACCATATCCGCATTGCCCAGCCCGGCGGCGAAGAGTCTCTGAACGTGGCTGCGGCGGCTGCAATCTGCCTGCATGCCAGCGGAGCGGCCCTGTCGGCCAAATAGCACATCCAGTCCGAGCTACAATCGGGGGCTTACTCGCAAATCAGCGTCGCCCGGCCGCCTTTAACGCCAAAATCCCCTTAAGCAGCAGTCCGCAGGCAACGCGCCTGGGGCTCCGGGCGACCGTAACCATCCGGAGAACCCAGTGCTTTTGTCTCTCAAGGGAAGTTTCCCGCCCGCCATCCTGGCGCTCGCAGACGGCACGGTCTTTCAAGGCAATTCGATCGGAGCCGCCGGCTCCACGACCGGTGAGGTGGTGTTCAACACCGCCATGACCGGTTACCAGGAAATCCTCACCGACCCGAGCTACTGCCAGCAGATCGTGACCCTCACGTATCCGCACATCGGCAACTACGGCGTCAACGGCGAGGACATCGAAGCCGACAAGATCCATGCCGCGGGCCTGATCATCAAGGACCTGCCCCTCGTCGCCTCCAATTTCCGCAAGACCGCCACGCTGACCGAGTACCTCGTGTCCGGCAACACGGTGGCCATCGCGAACATCGACACCCGCAAGCTCACGCGCCACCTGCGCACCCACGGCGCGCAGAACGGCTGCATCCTGGGCCTCGCGGAAGGCGAGACCGTGACGCAGGCGCTGATCGACAAGGCCATCGCCGCCGCCAAGGCCGCGCCGAGCATGGCCGGCCTCGACCTCGCCAAGGTGGTGTCGGTCACCCAGACCTACGAGTGGACCGAGACCGAGTGGAAGCTCGTCAACCTGAACGGCAAGCCGGGCTACGGCGTGCAGATCACGCCCAAGTTCCACGTGGTTGCCTTCGACTACGGCGTCAAGAAGAACATCCTGCGCATGATCGCCCAGCGCGGCGCGCGCATCACCGTGGTGCCGGCTCAGACACCCGCGGCCGACGTGCTCAAGCTCAAGCCCGATGGCATCTTCCTGGCCAACGGCCCCGGCGACCCGGAGCCTTGCGACTACGCCATCAGCGCCGTCAAGGAACTGATCGAGACCGGCATTCCCACCTTCGGCATCTGCCTGGGCCACCAGATCATGGCGCTGGCCTCCGGCGCCAAGACCTTCAAGATGAAGTTCGGCCACCACGGCGCGAACCATCCCGTGAAGGACCTCGACAACGGCCGCGTGAGCATCACCAGCCAGAACCACGGCTTCGCGGTCGACGAGAAGTCGCTGCCGGCCAACCTGCGTCCCACGCACATCAGCCTGTTCGACAACACGCTGCAGGGCCTGGCGCGCACCGACAAGCCCGCGTTCTGCTTCCAGGGCCACCCTGAAGCCTCGCCGGGCCCGCACGACATCGGCTATCTGTTCGATCGCTTCACGGCACTCATGGAAAAGCACAAGACGGAGAACAAGAATGCCTAAGCGCACAGACCTCAAATCGATCCTCATCATCGGCGCCGGCCCGATCATCATCGGCCAGGCTTGCGAGTTCGACTATTCCGGCGTGCAAGCCTGCAAGGCGCTGCGCGAGGAGGGCTACAAGGTCATCCTGATCAACAGCAACCCCGCGACGATCATGACCGACCCGGCCACGGCCGATGTCACCTACATCGAGCCCATCACCTGGCAGACGGTCGAGAAGATCATCGCCAAGGAACGCCCCGACGCGATCCTGCCGACCATGGGCGGCCAGACCGCGCTGAACTGCGCGCTCGACCTCTGGCGCAACGGCGTGCTCGACAAGTACACCGGCGCGGCCACCAACAAGCCCGTCGAGCTGATCGGCGCCACGCCCGAGGCGATCGACAAGGCCGAAGACCGCCTGAAGTTCAAGGACGCGATGACCAAGATCGGACTGGGCTCGGCCCGCTCCGGCATCGCGCACTCGATGGAAGAGGCCTGGGCGGTTCAGAAGAGCGTCGGCTTCCCGACGGTCATCCGCCCCAGCTTCACGCTCGGCGGCACCGGCGGCGGCATCGCCTACAACCCGGAAGAATTCGAGACCATCTGCAAGCGCGGCATCGAAGCCTCGCCCACCAACGAGCTGCTGATCGAAGAGTCCCTGCTCGGCTGGAAAGAGTACGAGATGGAAGTCGTGCGCGACAAGGCCGACAACTGCATCATCGTCTGCTCGATCGAAAACCTCGACCCGATGGGCGTGCACACCGGCGACTCGATCACCGTGGCTCCCGCGCAGACGCTGAGCGACAAGGAATACCAGATCCTGCGCAACGCCTCGCTGGCCGTGCTGCGCGAGATCGGCGTCGACACCGGCGGCTCGAACGTGCAGTTCTCGATCAACCCGAAGGACGGCCGCATGGTCGTCATCGAGATGAACCCGCGCGTGTCGCGTTCGTCGGCGCTGGCCTCCAAGGCCACCGGCTTCCCGATCGCCAAGGTCGCGGCCAAGCTGGCCGTGGGCTACACGCTCGACGAGCTGCGCAACGAAATCACCGGCGGTGCCACGCCCGCGTCGTTCGAGCCGTCGATCGACTATGTGGTCACCAAGATCCCGCGGTTCGCCTTCGAGAAGTTCCCGCAGGCCGATTCGCGCCTCACCACGCAGATGAAGTCGGTGGGCGAAGTGATGGCCATGGGCCGCACCTTCCAGGAATCGTTCCAGAAGGCCCTGCGCGGCCTCGAGGTGGGTGTCGACGGTCTCAACGAGAAGACGCAGGACCGCGAAGTGCTGGAAAAGGAACTGGGCGAGCCCGGTCCCGAGCGCATCTGGTACGTGGGCGATGCCTTCGCCATGGGGCTGAGCGTGGACGAAGTGTTCGCGCTGACCAAGATCGACCCATGGTTCCTGGTGCAGATCGAAGAGATCGTGAAGATCGAGCTCGAGCTGGAAACCAAGTCGCTCGACGACATCGACCGCGACACGCTGCTCGCGCTGAAGAAGAAGGGCTTCTCCGACCGCCGCCTCGCGCGCCAGCTGAAGACCACCGACACGGCCATTCGCGAGAAGCGCCGCGCCCTGGGCGTGCGCCCGGTCTACAAGCGCGTCGACACCTGCGCGGCCGAGTTCGCCACCAACACGGCCTACATGTACTCGACCTATGAAGACGAGTGCGAAGCCGATCCGACCGACAGGAAGAAGATCATGGTGCTCGGCGGCGGTCCCAACCGCATCGGCCAGGGCATCGAGTTCGACTACTGCTGCGTGCACGCCGCGCTCGCCATGCGCGAGGACGGCTACGAGACCATCATGGTCAACTGCAACCCCGAGACCGTGTCGACCGACTACGACACCTCGGACCGCCTGTACTTCGAGCCGCTCACGCTCGAGGACGTGCTCGAGATCGTCGACAAGGAAAAGCCGCTCGGCGTGATCGTGCAGTACGGCGGCCAGACGCCGCTGAAGCTCGCGCTCGACCTCGAAGCCAACGGCGTGCCGATCATCGGCACCTCGCCCGACATGATCGACGCGGCCGAAGACCGCGAGCGCTTCCAGAAGCTGCTGCATGAACTCAAGCTGCTGCAGCCGCCGAACGCCACCGCGCGCACCGAAGCCGAAGCCCTCGAAAAGGCGGCGGCACTGGGCTATCCGCTGGTGGTGCGCCCGAGCTACGTGCTCGGCGGCCGCGCGATGGAAATCGTGCACGAGCAGCGCGACCTGGAGCGCTACATGCGCGAAGCCGTCAAGGTCAGCAACGATTCGCCGGTGCTGCTCGACCGCTTCCTGAACGACGCCGTCGAGTGCGACGTCGACTGCATCCGCGACGCCGAAGGCGGCACGCTGATCGGCGGCGTGATGGAGCACATCGAACAGGCCGGCGTGCACTCGGGCGACTCCGCCTGCTCGCTGCCGCCCTACAGCCTGAACGCAGACACGGTGGCCGAACTGAAGCGCCAGAGCGCCGCGATGGCGGCCGCGCTGAACGTGGTCGGCCTGATGAACGTGCAATTCGCGATCCAGCAGAAGGACGGCAAGGACGTCATCTACGTGCTCGAAGTGAACCCGCGCGCCTCGCGCACCGTGCCCTACGTGAGCAAGGCCACCGGCATCCAGCTCGCCAAGGTGGCGGCACGCTGCATGGCTGGCCAATCGCTGAAATCGCAGGGCATCACGAAGGAAGTGACGCCGCCGTACTTCAGCGTGAAGGAAGCCGTGTTCCCGTTCGTCAAGTTCCCGGGCGTGGACACCATCCTCGGCCCCGAGATGAAGTCGACCGGCGAAGTGATGGGCGTGGGCAAGACCTTCGGCGAAGCCTTCGTGAAGTCGCAGCTCGGTGCCGGTACGCACCTGCCGAAGTCGGGCAAGGTCTTCATCTCGGTGAAGAACAACGACAAGGCACGCGCGGTGGAAGTGGCGCGCGGGCTGGCCAAGCTGGGCTTCGAGCTGATCGCCACCAAGGGCACGGCGGCCGCCATCAGCGCCGCCGGCATCGAATGCGCGACGGTGAACAAGGTGACCGAAGGACGCCCGCACATCGTGGACATGATCAAGAACAACGAGATTGCGCTGGTCATCAACACGGTGGAAGAGCGCCGCAACGCGATCACCGATTCGCGTCAGATCCGCACCTCTGCGCTGCTGGCGCGCGTGACCACGTTCACCACGATCTTCGGCGCCGAAGCGGCGGTCGAGGGCATGGGCTTCATGGACGAGCTGGGCGTGATCTCGGTGCAGGAGATGCACGCGCAACTGGCAGCCGCCTGAGCGTCGTCATCATGGAAACGCAGCTCGTCGAACTGGACCTGACGGACTGGAACGCGGCCACGCCCAACGAGGCGTGGATCGCGGAGCTGGAAGCGGGCAAGGTGCTGTACTTTCCGCGCCTTGGCTTCGAGCTGCTGCCCGAAGAGCGCAGCCTGCTGACGCCAACCCTGCTGTCGCCCGACGTGCGCAACATCAGCCTCGATGCCAACGGCAAGCTCAAGGGCGTCGTGGGCGACGAGGCGGTGCAGCGCGCGGCAGCCGCGATGGTGGGGCGCTTCCGGGCGCAGGCCACGCGGCTCATTCACGGCTTGCTGCCGCACTACACGCCGGCCCTGCGGCTCGCGCCCACCAGCTACCGGCCGGCGCAGGTCGAGACGCGCGTGCAGTCATGGCGTGCGGATGACCGGCGTTTGCACGTCGATGCGTTCCCGTCGCGTCCCAACTACGGCGAACGCATCCTGCGCGTCTTCACCAACGTCAATCCCGAAGGCGCACCGCGCGTGTGGCGCGTGGGCGAGCCTTTCGAGGACATCGCCAAACGCTTCCTGCCGCGTGCCAAGCCTTATGTGCGCTGGCAGGCCAAGCTGCTGCAGGCGCTGCACGTGACCAAGTCGTTCCGCAGCGAGTACGACCACCTGATGCTTCAGTTGCACGACGGCATGAAGTCGGACATGGCGTACCAGGAAAGCTCGCCGCAGGAGACCGCCAAGTTCCCGCCGGGTTCGGTGTGGGTGTGCTTCTCCGACCAGACCTCGCACGCGGTGATGGCGGGCCAATACATGCTGGAGCAGACGCTTCATCTGGCCGCATCGAAGCAATACAATCCCGACTCGAGCCCGCTCGCCATTCTGAGCCGGCTGACCGGACGCACACTCGTCTGATCAATTCCCTCAATCGACCGCCGAACGGCAGCGTTCGGCGGTTTCGCTTTATGGAGAAACAACAACATGGCCACCATTCCGATCACCAAGCGCGGCGCTGAAAAACTGCGCGCCGAACTGCACCAGCTCAAGACGGTGGACCGTCCCTGGGTCATCAACGCGATCTCCGAAGCACGCGCACAGGGCGACCTCAGCGAGAACGCGGAGTACGAAGTCGCCAAGGACCGCCAGGGCTTCATCGAAGGCCGCATCCAGGAAGTCGAAGGCAAGCTGTCTGCCGCGCAGATCATCGACCCGAGCGAGCTCGATGCCGGCGGCAAGGTGGTGTTCGGCTCCACGGTCGAACTGGAGGAAGAGGAATCCGGCGAGGCCGTGAAGTACCAGATCGTCGGCGAGGATGAAGCCGACCTGAAGCTCGGCCTCATCAACATCTCCAGCCCGATCGCGCGCGCGCTCATCGGCAAGGAAGAGGGCGACACCGCGGAAGTGCAGGCGCCCGGCGGCCTCAAGCGCTACGAAATCGTGGCGGTACGCTACATCTGATTCTTCTTCGAGCCATGAAAGATCGCGTTGCGCTGATGCTGGCCGCCTTCTGGTGGGGCAGCCTCACCACGATCGGTTTCCTGGTGGTTCCGATGCTGTTCGCCAGGCTCGGCAATCCGTCGGTGGCGGGCAACTTCGCGGCGCAGCTGTTCGAGGCGCAGAGCTGGATTGCCGTTGCCTGCGGGCTGATCCTGCTGATCCACTTTCGCGCCAAGGCCGACGACCGCATGGACGGTCCCGCGTTGACGGCGATTTTCCTGATCCTCGGGGCGCTGCTGCTGGCGCTGCTTCAGCAGTACGCCGTGGCGCCGCGCATCGTGGCGCGCGACAACCTCAAGCTGTGGCACGCCGTCGGCAGCGGCATGTACCTGGTGCAGTGGATATGTGCCGGTGCGTTGCTGTGGCGCATGGGCGAGCGCAAGCCGGACTGATTCGTGGCGCGGAGGCGGCAGGTGCCGCTTCCGCAATCCCTCACTCTTTCCAGTATTTCGCGACCCAGCTTGCCGGCCGGATGAACCGGAAGGCGCGGTTGCGGCGGCCTGCCAGCGCGTCCGGGGGGTTGCATTCGCCATGGAACACCATGACGCGTGCGCCCTCGGGCACGAAGGGCTCTTCCCAGTAGTTGGTCGGCCAGGTCGGGATGCCGTGGTACTTGAAGCTCGGGCACCATTCGGCGGGCCAGTACGCCAGCTTGCCTTGCTTGTGGAGCATGTCCGACAGGTAGGCCTGCTCGTTGCGATACTGCGCCTGTACCTTGTCCAGGTTGGCGCGCAGGTAGGCCAGGATGTCGGCATGGGCGCCGATCTCGAAGCGGTAGACCGACGAGTTGCCGGTGATGCGCTCCCGCCGCCAGGGGCGTGGGTAGTCGTGAATGATCAGGAACTCGCCGGGCTGCTCGAAAAAGGCGTCGAGGCTGCCCACGACGACCACGTCGAGGTCGAGGAAGAGGGCGGTGCCGCGCAGGCCGTACAGGTCTTTTTCAAACGTGGTGAGCTTCTTCCAGCCTCCGTCGCGCTGGCCGGGGGCCAGGTTCAGGTTCAGCTGCGGAATCGGCAGGCACGTCACCTCCGGGCGAATGCCGTTGCCGTCGTCCGTCAGGCACACGAACTTGAAGTCGCCGCTGAGGTTGCGGCGCACCATCGCGTAGAGCCGGTTGACGTATTCGGGGCCGTATTTCGTGCCCCACTTCATGCAGAGGATATGGCGCTGGGCGCCCTGCGCTGCCACCGGCCTCAGTCCGACTGGTTGCGCTTCTTGGCCGACAGCGGCCGCTTAGCCTTGGCGCGCTTGATGGTGCCGCCGGGGGTGAGGCGCTGGTTGCCGAGCACGCGCAGGGTCTTGATCTCAGGGCGCTGGCCGCCGCGCTTGCTGTACTTGACGATCTTCACGTCGCGCGGGCCGGGCATGCGGTCTTCGTCGATCACGCGCTCTTTTTCGGGCTTCGGGCGCCACAGCACCAGCAGCTTGCCGATGTGCTGGATGGGGGCGGCGTCGAGCTCTTCAGCCAGTTCGCGCAGCATGGCGTCCCGGGCGAGGCGGTCATCGGAGAAGACGCGGATCTTGATCAGGCCATGGGCCTTGAGCGCCGCATCGGCTTCTTTTTTTACGGCAGGGGTGAGCCCGTCTCCACCGACCATGACGATCGGATCCAGGTGGTGAGCTTCGGCGCGGTGCACCTTGCGCTCGGCAGGGGTAAGTTGAATGGCGGGCATCCCCGTATTATCGACGCGTACACGAAGACCCCCATGAGCACCAAAGCCAAAAGCAAAAAAGTCAACAAAGCGTGGCTTCACGACCATATCAACGACCCCTACGTGAAGCTCGCCACCAAGGAGGGTTATCGCGCGCGCGCCGCCTACAAGCTCAAGGAAATCGACGAGTCGCTCGGCCTCGTCAAGCCGGGCCAGCTGGTGGTCGATCTCGGCTCCACGCCCGGGGCCTGGAGCCAATACCTGCGCCGGCGCATGTCGCCGGACGGCGCCGCGGCCGGCGAACTCAACGGCACCATCATTTCCCTGGACATCCTGCCGATGGAACCCATCGAGGGGGTGACCTTCCTGCAGGGCGACTTCCGCGAAGATGCGTTGCTGCAACAGCTGCTCGGCGTGCTGGCCGGCCGCAAGGCCGATCTGGTGGTGTCCGACATGGCGCCCAACCTGTCGGGCATCCATTCGGCCGATGCCGCCCGCGTGGCGCACCTGATCGAGCTTGCAATCGACTTCGCCCAGCACCACCTGAAGCCTGAAGGCGCTCTGGTGGCCAAGCTCTTCCACGGCAGCGGCTACGACGACCTGGTGAAGCTTTTCAAGGCCAATTTCCGCATCGTGAAGCCCTTCAAGCCCAAGGCGTCGCGGGACAAATCGGCCGAGACCTTCCTGGTCGGAATGGGCCTGAAGGCCTCGGATACGCCTTGATACCTTGCCGCCGATTGCCCGTACAGGGCGCAAACCCCTGTCAGGCTATGGCTGCTTTAGGGAAATGCCCGCTTTTCGCAGCTTGAAAAGCCTAAAATGGGGCGCAATTGCGTACCCACAGCGCGTATTTTCATTTTCCCGTCACGCGCTTTCGACTGGAGCTTCGTTTGAACAATCAGTGGTTTTCCAAAGTTGCCGTATGGCTCGTCATTGCCATGGTGTTGTTCACTGTGTTCAAGCAGTTCGACACCCGCGGTGGCGTCGGCTCGGGAGCAGTCAGCTACTCCGAGTTTCTGGACCAGGTCCGGAATAACCAAATCAAGAGCGCCGTCATTCCCGAAGGCGCGGCCGGCGGCGAGATCATCGCCGTCACCAACGACGATCGCAAGATCCGCACGACCGCCACGGTGCTCGACCGCGGCCTCGTGGGCGACCTGATCGACCACAACGTCAAGTTCGACGTCAAGCCGCGCGAAGAGAGCTCGCTGCTCATGACGCTGCTGGTCAGCTGGGGCCCGATGCTGCTGCTGATCGGCGTGTGGATCTACTTCATGCGACAGATGCAGGGCGGCGGCAAGGGCGGGGCGTTCAGCTTCGGCAAGAGCAAGGCCCGCATGATGGACGAGAACAACAACACGGTCACCTTCGCCGACGTCGCGGGCTGCGACGAGGCCAAGGAAGAAGTCCGTGAAGTCGTCGACTTCCTGAAAGACCCGCAGCGCTTCCAGAAGCTCGGCGGCCGCATCCCCCGCGGTCTGCTGCTCGTCGGCCCTCCCGGCACCGGCAAGACCCTGCTGGCCAAGTCGATCGCCGGCGAAGCCAAGGTGCCGTTCTTCTCGATCTCCGGCTCCGACTTCGTCGAAATGTTCGTCGGCGTGGGCGCTGCCCGTGTCCGCGACATGTTCGAGAACGCCAAGAAGAATGCTCCCTGCATCATCTTCATCGACGAAATCGATGCGGTGGGCCGTCAGCGCGGCGCCGGCCTCGGCGGCGGCAACGACGAACGCGAGCAGACGCTCAACCAGATGCTGGTCGAGATGGACGGCTTTGAAACCAACCTCGGCGTGATCGTGGTGGCTGCCACCAACCGCCCGGACATCCTGGATGCCGCGCTGCTGCGCCCCGGCCGTTTCGACCGACAGGTGTACGTCACGCTGCCGGACATCCGCGGCCGTGAGCAGATCCTCGGCGTGCACATGCGCAAGGTCCCGCTGGGCCAGGACGTGAACCCGAGCGTCATCGCCCGCGGCACCCCCGGCATGTCGGGCGCCGACCTGGCCAACCTCTGCAACGAAGCCGCCCTGATGGCCGCCCGCCGCAATGCGCGCGTGGTCGAGATGCAGGACTTCGAGAAGGCCAAGGACAAGATCTTCATGGGCCCCGAGCGCAAGAGCATGGTCATGCCCGAGGAAGAGCGCCGCAACACGGCCTACCACGAATCCGGCCACGCCCTCATCGGCAAGCTGCTGCCCAAGTGCGATCCGGTCCACAAGGTCACGATCATTCCGCGCGGCCGCGCCCTCGGCGTGACCATGAGCCTGCCGTCGCAGGACCGCTACAGCTACGACCGCGAATACATGCTCAACCAGATCAGCATGCTGTTCGGTGGCCGCATCGCCGAGGAAGTGTTCATGCACCAGATGACCACCGGCGCAAGCAACGACTTCGAGCGCGCGACTTCCATCGCCCGCGACATGGTCACGCGCTACGGCATGACCGACGCGCTGGGACCGATGGTCTATGCCGAGAACGAAGGCGAAGTGTTCCTGGGCCGCTCGGTCACCAAGACGACCAACATGAGCGAGCAGACCATGGAAAAGGTCGACTCGGAAGTGCGCCGCATCATCGACGAGCAGTACGCCCTGGCGCGCCGCCTGATCGAGGAGAACAGCGACAAGATGCACGCCATGGCCAAGGCGCTGCTCGAGTGGGAAACCATCGACAGCGAACAGCTCGACGACATCATGGCCGGCCGCGCTCCGCGTCCGCCCAAGGACTGGACGCCGCGCATTCCGCCTTCGGGCAGCGGTGGCAGTGGTGGCACGCCGGCCGTCAATCCCGACCCGGCGCCCACCGCGGCCTGAGGTGGGCTTGATCTCAAGCGATGACGGGGCCTCTGGCCCCGTTTTTCATGGTGGCGCTGCCGTCTGGCAGACCTCGCGCTTTCGCATCGACCTGTCGCAGCCGCGCGTGATGGGCATCGTCAATGTCACGCCCGATTCCTTTTCCGACGGCGGCGCGCATGCATCCACCAGCGCTGCACTCAGGCACTGCGAGCAGCTGCTGAAAGAGGGCGCCGACATCCTCGACATCGGCGGCGAATCGACCCGCCCCGGCAGCCCGGCAGTGCCGCTCGACGCAGAGCTGGCGCGCGTGCTGCCTGTGGTGCGCGAGGCCGTCAAGCTCAACGTACCGCTGTCGATCGATACCTACAAGCCCGAGGTCATGCGCGCGGTGCTCGACCTGGGTGCCGACATCGTCAACGACATCTGGGCGCTGCGCCAACCCGGCGCGCGCGAGGCCGTGGCGGCGCATCCGTCCTGCGGCATCTGCCTGATGCACATGCACCGCGATCCGCAGACGATGCAGGCCGTGCCGATGAGCGGCGACGTGATCCCCGAAGTGCTGTCGTTCCTTCAGGCGCAGGTGCAGCTGCTGCGCGCGCTGAAGGTCGACTCTTCGCGCATCACGTTGGACCCCGGCGTGGGCTTCGGCAAGACCGTGGCGCAGAATTTCGCGCTGCTGGCGCGGCAGCGCGAACTGCTCGAGGGCGGCCTGCCGCTGCTCCTGGGCTGGTCGCGCAAATCGTCGATCGGTGCCGTCACGGGCATCGAAGCGGCAAGCGGGCGCATCGTGCCCAGCGTCGCCGCGGCGGTGCTGGCGGTGGACCGCGGCGCAGCCGTGGTGCGCGTGCACGACGTGCGCGACACGGTGGCAGCCATCGCCGTATGGCGCGCCATGAGGGCGGAAGAACAGCCAACACAAACACAACAAGGCACACAGCAACCATGACACGTAAATATTTCGGCACCGACGGCATTCGCGGCACTGTCGGCCAGGCGCCCATCACTCCTGACTTCGTGCTGCGCCTGGCGCATGCCGTGGGCCGCGTGCTCAAGAAGAGCCAGGCCAAGAGCCAGGCGCGCCCGACGGTGCTGATCGGCAAGGACACCCGCATTTCCGGCTACATGCTCGAATCGGCGCTCGAATCGGGCTTCAATTCGGCCGGCGTCGACGTGGTGCTGCTCGGTCCGCTGCCCACGCCCGGCGTGGCGTACCTCACGCGCGCCCAGCGCGCGAGCCTGGGCGTGGTGATCAGCGCGAGCCACAACGCCTACCCCGACAACGGCATCAAGTTCTTCAGCGCGCAGGGCACCAAGCTCGACGACGCCTGGGAGCTGGCGGTCGAAGCCGCGCTGGAAGAAGACCCGGTGTGGGTCGATTCCGCGAACCTCGGCAAGGCCCGCCGCCTCAACGACGCGCCCGGCCGCTACATCGAGTTCTGCAAGAGCACCTTCGCCAACGACCTCACGCTGCGCGACATGAAGCTGGTGGTCGATGCGGCGCATGGCGCGGCCTACCAGGTGGCGCCCAACGTGTTCCACGAACTGGGCGCGGAGGTGAGCAGCATCGGCGTCTCGCCCGACGGCCTGAACATCAACAAGGGCTTCGGCGCCACCCATCCCGAAGCGCTGGTGGCCGCCGTGACGGCGCAGAAAGCCGACTACGGCATCGCGCTCGACGGCGACGCCGACCGCCTGCAACTGGTCGACGCGAGCGGGCGCCTGTTCAACGGCGACGAGCTGCTCTACCTGATGGTGGCGGAGCGCATTGCGCGCGGCGAGAAGCCCGTGGGCGTGGTCGGCACGCTCATGACCAACAAGGCCGTCGAGGTCGCCCTGCGCGGGCTCGGCATCGAATTCGTGCGGGCCAAGGTCGGCGACCGCTATGTGCTCGAAGAACTCGACAAGCGCGGCTGGCTGCTGGGCGGCGAAGGCTCCGGCCACCTGCTGGCGCTCGACCGCCACACCACCGGCGACGGCATCGTCAGTGCGCTGCAGGTGCTGCAGGCCTGCGTGCGCAGCGGCAAGACCGTGGCGCAGTTGCTCGACGGCGTCACGCTGTTCCCGCAGACGCTGATCAACGTGCGCATTGCCCCCGACCAGAACTGGAAGGACAACAAGGCGCTGGCCACCGAAACCGAACGCATCGAGGCCGAACTCGGCGATGCCGGCCGCGTGCTGATCCGCGCGAGCGGCACCGAGCCGCTGGTGCGGGTGATGGTCGAAGCCCGCGACGCGCAGCTGGCCGAATCCTGCGCCAAGCGCCTGGCTGCGACCCTGGAACCCGCGCGATGACGGCGGGCACGCAGATCGAGGTCTTTCTTGCCGACTACCGTGACGCGGCCCAGGCCGCGGCCGTGGTGGATCTTCTCAACGCCTATGCAAGCGAGCCGGCCGGCGGCGGCGTGCCGCTCGACCCCGCGGTGCGCCAGGATCTTCCGGCGGCCCTGGCGGCGCGTCCGCAGGCCTTCAGCGTGCTCGCTTTCGAGGGCGGGCAGCCCGTGGGCCTTATCAACTGCCTGGAGGGCTTCTCGACCTTCGCCTGCAAGCCGCTGGTCAATGTGCACGACGTGGTCGTGCTGCCCACCCACCGCGGCCAGGGCGTTGCGCAGAAGATGTTCGCTCTGGTCGAGCAGGAGGCGCGCAGGCGCGGCGCCTGCAAGCTCACGCTCGAAGTTCTGTCGAACAACAAGCCCGCGTTGCGCACCTACGAGCGCGAGGGCTTTGCGAGCTACCAGCTCGACCCGGAGTTCGGGCACGCGGTGTTCCTGCAGAAGAAGCTCTGAAAAGAAAAAGGGCCGGGGCGAATCGATCGCCGTCGGCCCTTGCCGCAACCCTGTCCCGCAAGGGAGAGGGTGCGAGACAGATTCAGAAGCGCGTCACCGGCATTTCGGCGTCGGCCTTGTTCGGTGCGTACTTGCCCAGTTCCCACTTGGCGATCGCGTTGCGGTGCACTTCGTCCGGGCCGTCGGCAAAGCGCAGCGTGCGGGCACCGGCGTAGGCGTAAGCCAGCGGGAAATCGTCGCACATGCCGCCGCCGCCGTGCACCTGCATGGCCCAGTCGATCACCTGGCAGGCCATGCTCGGCGCCACCACCTTGATCATCGCGATCTCGTTCTTGGCGACCTTGTTGCCGGCCACGTCCATCAGCCATGCGGCCTTGAGCGTGAGCAGGCGGGCCATATCGATCTTGCAGCGCGCTTCGGCGATGCGTTCCTGCGTCACGGTCTGCGAAGCGACGGTCTTGCCGAAGGCCACGCGCGACGAGGCGCGCTTGCACATCAGCTCGAGCGCGCGCTCGGCCAGGCCGATCAGGCGCATGCAGTGGTGGATGCGTCCCGGGCCGAGGCGGCCCTGGGCGATCTCGAAGCCGCGGCCTTCGCCCAGCAGGATGTTGCCCACCGGCACGCGCACGTTCTCGAAGTACATCTCGACGTGGCCGTGCGGCGCGTCGTCGTAGCCCATCACGTTCAGTGGTCGCACGATGCGGATGCCCTTGGCGTCGGCCGGCACCACGACCATGCTCTGCTGCGAATGGCGGGGTGCGTCGGGGTCGCTCTTGCCCATGGTGATGAACACGGCGCAGCGCGGGTCGGCGGCACCGGAAATCCACCACTTGTGGCCGTTGATGACGTACTCGTCGCCTTGGCGCTCGATGCGCGTGGAAATGTTGGTGGCGTCGCTCGATGCGACGTCGGGCTCGGTCATGGCGAAAGCGGAGCGGATCTGGCCTTCGAGCAGCGGCTTGAGCCAGCGTGCCTTGATTTCTTCCGAGCCGTAGCGCGCGATGGTTTCCATGTTGCCGGTGTCCGGCGCCGAGCAGTTGAAGGCCTCGCTGGCCCACGGCACCGCGCCCATGATCTCGGCCAGCGGCGCGTATTCCTGGTTGGTGAGGCCGGCGCCGGAGTAACCGGAGGCCGAAGCGCTGTCGACCGGCAGGAACAGGTTCCACAGGCCCTGGGCCTTGGCTTTCTCCTTGACCTTCTCGACCGTCTTCAGCGCCGTCCAGCGCTTGCCCGCGGCCGTGTTGGCGGCCAGCTCGGCGCTGTACTCGGCTTCGGCCGGGTAGATGTTTTCGTCCATGAACGCCTTGACGCGTTTCTGCAGGTCTTTGGTCTTGGCCGAGTATTCGAAATCCATCTTCGTCTCCTTGTGGGTGTGGGGGCGGCGGTCAGGCCTTCTGGGCGAATTGCCAGGCCATTTCGGCCATGGGGCGCGCGCCGCGGGCCGAGGCCACGGCTTGTTCGCTCGATGCGGTGCCGGCCTCGACCCGCTTGGCAATGCCTTGCAGGATCGCGGCCATGCGGAACAGGTTGTAGGCCTGGTAGAAGTTCCAGTCGGGCGCCAGCGCCTCGGGTGTGCTGATGCGGGTGCGTTCGCAATAGCGGCGGATGTATTCGCTCTCGGTGGGAATGCCCAGCGAGGCGACATCCACGCCGCCGATGCCGCGGCCCGTGCTCGGCGGCATGTGCCACGACATGCAGTGGTAGCTGAAATCGGCCAGCGGATGGCCCAGCGTGGAAAGCTCCCAGTCGAGCACCGCGATGATGCGCGGCTCGGTGGCGTGGAACATCACGTTGTCCAGGCGGTAGTCGCCGTGGACGATCGACACCTTGCTTTCGTCGCGAGCGCTCGCCGGCATGTGGGCGGGCAGCCAGTCGATCAGCCGCTCCATGGCCTCGATGGGCTGCGAGAGCTCGCCGGCACCGTCGGTCGAGGCCTTGTACTGCTTGCTCCAGCGGCCGATCTGGCGCTCGAAATAGTTGCCGGGCTTGCCGTAGTCGGCCAGCCCGCGCTCGGCGAACTTCACCGTGTGCAGCGCCGAGATCACGCGGTTCATCTCGTCGTAATGGGCCGCGCGCTCGGCATTGCTCATGCCGGGCAGCGACTGGTCCCACAGCACGCGGCCCTGCATGAACTCCATCACGTAGAAGGCGCGGCCGATGATTGCCTCGTCTTCGCACAGGCAGTACATGCGCGGCACCGGCACGTCGGTGCCGGCCAGGCCGCTCATGACCTTGAACTCGCGCTCCACCGCATGGGCCGAGGGCAGCAGTTTCGCAACAGGGCCCGGCTTGGCGCGCATCACGTAGCTCTGCGAAGGCGTGACCAGCTTGTAGGTGGGGTTCGACTGGCCGCCCTTGAACATCTCCACCGTCAGCGGGCCCTTGAACCCGTCGAGGTTCTTCTCGAGCCAGGCGGAGAGCGCATCGACGTCGAAGGCGTGCTGTTGCGAGACGGCGCGGGTGCCGATGAAGTTGGAGAAGTCCTGCTGGCTCATGTCAGTTTGTCTTTGTTCTAGCTTTCAGCTTCCGAGACGCGCATCAAGGCCGCGCGATCCAGCACGACCAGGCCGCCCGGCTCGATCCGGATGGTGCCCTCGCGCTCCATCGTCTTGAGTTCCTGGTTGACCCGCTGGCGCGATGCGCCCAGCAGCTGCGCCAGTTCTTCCTGCGCCAGCTGCAGGCCGATGCGCATCTGGCTGCCGTCGTCCAGGTTGGGCACGCCGTAGCTGCGCACCAGGTGGATGAGCTGCTTGGCCAGCCGCGCCCGCAGGGGCAGGGTGTTGAGGTCTTCCACCAGCCCGAACAGCGTGCGGATGCGGCGCGCCTGCAGCCGCATCAGCGCTTCGTACAGCTCCACGTGCGACGCCAGGATCTTCTGGAAATCGGCGCGCGCCACGCAAAGAATGGTGCTGTCGCCGTGCGAGTAGGTGTCGTGCGTGCGCCGGTCCCCGTCGAACATCGCCACGTCGCCGAACCAGATGCCCGGCTCCACGTAGGTCAGCGTCACCTGCTTGCCGGAGACCGCCGTCGAGCTGACGCGCACCGCGCCCTTGGCGCAGGCGATCCAGTGATCGGGCGGGTCGCCGCGGGCGGCGATCAGGTCGCCGTCCTTGTAGCGTTTGACGAAAGCACATCGGAGGATGTCGTGCCGTAGCGATGGAGATAGGGAAGAAAACCAGCGACCACTGTTGATCGCTTCACGTTCTTCGATAGTAAGAATGGGGTCGTCCATTGGTCTGTCCTCTCGGCGACTGAAAAGCTGATGGGTGTCACGGGAGCGACGCAGCGCGCGGTCACTCGTACTGCGGCGGCTTCTTCTCGAGGAACGCGGCAATGCCGATGCCCGCGTTCGGATGGTGCAGGTTGCGCACGAAGTGGTCGCGCTCCTGCGAGAGCTGCGAAGCCAGCGTGGCGCCGCGCGCGTCGCTCAGCAGTTCCTTGATGCTGGCCAGCGAGTTGGGCGCCCGGGTGTTGAGCTTGCCCGCCAGTGCCAGCGCGCCGGCCAGCGCCTGGCCGTTTTCGGTCAGCTCGTTCACCATGCCCAGCGCATGCAGGCGCGGCGCGCCGATGCGCTCGCCGTTCATGAGCCATTCGCTCGCCAGCTGGCGCGGCAGCTGCTGCCCCAGGTGCCAGCTCAGGCCGCCGTCGGGCGACAGCGCCACGTTGCTGTAGGAGGCCGCGAAGATGGCGTCGCGCGCCGCCACCACGAAGTCGCAGGCCAGCGCCAGCGAGAAGCCGGCACCGGCGGCGGCACCCTCGACCGCCGCGATGATCGGCTTGGGGAAGGTGCGGATCGAGTCGATCCAGTTGTGCAGCCCCTCGATGCTCTCGGCCTGCACCGAGCGGTCGAGCTGGCGGTTGGCCAGCAGCCGCTGCAGCGAGCCGCCGGCACAGAACCATTCGCCTTCGCCCACGATGACGACGCTGCGGATCTCCGCGCTGCCCTCGGCGCCGTTGAGCGCCTCGATGCCGGCGGCGTAGATCTCGGGGCCCAGCGCATTGCGCTGGGTCGGGTTGGAGATGGTCAGCACCATGGTGCTGCCTTCGCTGGTGCTCTTGAGTTCGGCGGTCATGGTTTGCCTGCTTATTCTTCTTCGTGCAGCAGGCTCAGGCCCAGCGCGCCGCGGCGGCGCAGCCACGGGCTCGGGCGATAGCGCGGATCGCCATACACCGTCTGCAGGTTGAACAGCACCTCGAGCATGTTGGTCGGGCCGTAGAGGTTGCCCATGGCCAGCGGGCCGCGCGGGTAGCCCAGGCCCAGCTGCACCGCGGTCTCGAGGTCGGCCGGCGTGCACACGCGCTGCTGGCACATGTCGGCTGCGATGTTGACGATGGTGCCGATCACGCGCTGCGTGACGAAGCCGCCGCTGTCGCGGATCACGCTCACCGCCTTGCCGTCGCGCGCGAAGAGGGCGTGCGCGGCGTCGCGGATGTCGCGGCGCGTGGCCGGATTGGTGGCGAGCACGCGGCGCTTGGTGGCGGCGTCGTCGATCAGCATGTCGATGCCGATGGTGCGCGTGGCGTCCAGGCGCTCGACGGCGGCGACCGTGGTCACGTCGAAGCCCAGCGGTGCCACCAGGATCAGCGAATGCGGCGCGGGCGCGGCGCCGCTGTCGATCTGCGCGCCCAGCGTGTTCACCAGGCGCAGGAGTTCGGCGCGGCGCGCCGCGCGTGGCGACACCCACACCGACGGCGTGCCGTCGACCACGGGCGCGGGGGTCTCGGGCACCTGCTGCATCACGCCGTCGGCGTAGCGGTAGAAGCCTTCGCCCGTCTTGCGGCCCAGCGCGCCGGCGGCCAGGCGCTGCGCGGTGATCACGCTCGGGCGGAAGCGCGGTTCCTCGAAGTACTGGTGGTAGATCGACTCCATCACCGGGTGCGACACGTCGAGCGCCGTCAGGTCCAGCAGCTCGAACGGGCCGAGGCGAAAGCCCGCCTGGTCCTTGAGGATGCGGTCGATGGTGGCGAAATCGGCCACGCCTTCGCTGACGATGCGCAGCGCCTCGGTGCCGTAGCCGCGGCCCGCGTGGTTGACGATGAAGCCGGGGGTGTCCTGCGCCTGCACGGCGCTGTGGCCCATCTGCCTGGCGTAGCCCGCCAGCTGCGCGCAGACCGCGGGGGCGGTCTTGAAGCCAGCCACCACCTCGACCACCTTCATGAGCGGCACGGGATTGAAGAAGTGGAAGCCCGCAACGCGCTCGGGGCGGGCGAGCCCGGCCGCAATGGCCGTCACCGACAGCGAAGAGGTGTTGGTGACCAGCGTGGCGCTCTCGGCCACCACGCCTTCGAGTTCGCGGAACAGCTTGCGCTTGACTTCCAGGTCTTCGACCACGGCCTCGACCACCAGGTCGCAGCCGGCGAGCGCCTGGATCGAATCGACCGCCCTGACGCGGGCGACGTACGCGTCGCGCGCGGCGGCGTCGATCTTGCCTTTTTCGTGCAGCTTGTTCCATTGGGCGGCGAGGGCTTCGCGGCCGCGCTCCGCGGCGCCCGCGAAGCTGTCGAGCAGCAGCACTTCGCTGCCTGCCTGGGCGGCGATCTGCGCGATGCCGCGACCCATGGCGCCGGCGCCTATGACGCCGATTCGGGTGTAGTTCACTGTCATTTGCTGAAGATTTTCGCTGGTTGAGGGGTATCCGGCCTGCCGCGCAGGCGTCGACGCAAGCGCTGTCGTCACCTGCGATTTTGCAGTTGCGCGCGGGCGGGGCGTGACGGGTTTTACGCGGGGGCGCGATTTCAGGCCGGGCGGCGGCTGCGGTTGATGGCGGTGCTGAGCGAGATGGCCACCAGCATGACGCCGAAACCGACCCAGCTCATCCAGGCCGCCGCGTCGTGCGCCAGCAGCCAGCCGCCGAGCGCAGCGCCCACGGCCTGGCCTGTATAGATGCCGGAGCTGTTGAGCGCCACCGAGCCCGGCGCGAGGGCCGGCGCCAGGCCCACCAAGCGGGCCTGCTGGGCCGAATTGGTGGCGAAGCAGCCCAACCCCCAGGGCACCAGCAGCACGGCCAGCCAGGCGAGCGTGGAAGCGGTCGGCCACAAGAGCAGGCTCAGCGCGATCAGCGAGGTAGTGACCAGCACCATGCGCCCGGCCCCGACGCGGTCGATGAAGCGGCTGACCACCATGTTGCCGATGAGCCCGCAGGCGCCGAACAGGGCCCACATCACGCTCAGCGTGGTGGCGTCCGCACCGAAGCTCTGCTTGAGGATGGGGCCGAAATAGCTGAACAGCACGAACTGCCCGGCACCCTGCAGCGCCGTCACCGCCACGATGCCCATCAGCACCGGACTGCGCAGCACACGCGACCAGGCGGCGGCTGTGAGTGCCGCCGGGCGAATGCCGGCGGGCAGGGTGAGCCAGATCGATGCCGCGCTCACGACGCTGAGCAGCGCAACCGCCACGAAGGCCATGCGCCAGCCCAGGTGCCCGCCGATCAGCGCGCCGATGGGCAGGCCCAGCACCGAGGCCATCGACCAGCCCAGGAACACGAAGGTGACGGCGCGCCCGCGCTGCTCGGGCGGTACCAGCAGGCCGGCGCAGGCTGCGGCCTGGGGCGTGAAGATGGCCGGCGCGATCACCGTGAGCATGCGTACCGGCAGCAGCGCGCCGAAGCTCGGCATGAGCGCCGCGAGAGCGTGGCCCGCCGCATACCAGAGCAGGGTGAGCGCGAGCAGCTGGCGGCGGTCCCACCCCGCGACGGCGGCGGCCAGCAGCGGCGCGCCGATGCACATCACCGCCGCCGCGGCGGTGATCAACTGGCCTGCGGTGGCGACCGAAATGGCCAGCGAAGCGCTGATTTCATTGAGCGTGCCGGGCACGACCATCACGCCCGTGCCGATCACGAAGTTGCCGACCAGCAGCGCCCAGAGCGCACCCTTGGGCGCGGGCCGGCTCACCGGCGAACCTGCAGCGCGCCGGGATTCACGATGTTCGTGGGATTGCCGTTGATGTAGCTCACGACGTTGTCGAAGGCCTGGCCGAAGTAGCTCTCGTAGCTCTCCTGCTCGACATAGCCGATGTGCGGGGTGCAGATGCAGTTCTCCAGCCGCAGCAGCGCGTGGCCCTGCAGCGGCGGCTCGCTCTCGAACACGTCGATGGCGGCCAGCCCGGGGCGGCCACGGTTGAGCGCCGCGAGCAGCGCGTCGGCCTCGACCAGCTCGGCACGCGAGGTGTTGACGAACAGCGCCGTCGGCTTCATGCGCGAGAGATCCTCGAGCGTGATGAGACCGTTGGTTTCGTCGTTGAGCCGCAGGTGGACCGACAGCACGTCGGCGGCTGCAAAGAACTCCTGGCGGTTCTGCGCCACCTGGAAGCCGTCGGAGCGGGCCTTGGCGCAGCTGGCTTCACGCCCCCAGATCACGACCTGCATGCCGAAGGCCTGCCCGTAGCGCGCGACCAGCTGGCCGATGCGGCCGTAGCCCCAGATGCAGAGCGTCTTGCCCTTAAGCACCGAGCCCAGCCCGAAATTGGGTGGCATCGAGGCCGACTTGAGGCCCGACTGCTGCCACGCCCCGTGCTTGAGGTTGCTGATGTATTGCGGCAGCCGGCGCATGGCGGCCATGATGAGCGCCCAGGTGAGCTCGGCAGGTGCCTGGGGGGAGCCAGAGCCTTCCGCCACGGCGATGCCGCGCTCGGTGCAGGCCGCCACGTCGATGTGGCCCGCGACGCGACCCGTTTGCGAAATGAGCTTGAGCTTGGGCAGCTTCTCGATGAGCTGCCGGGAGATCTGTGTGCGCTCGCGAATCAGCACGATCACGTCGGCGTCCTTGAGGCGAACCGAGAGTTGCCCGATGCCCTTGACCGTGTTGGTGTAGACCTTGGCTGCGTACGCGTCCAGCTTGGTGGCGCAGCGCAGTTTGCGCACGGCGTCCTGATAGTCGTCGAGGATCACAATATTCATGGCGTGCCATTGTGCCTCGCAGCATTGGGATGTCGCACCCCCGAACGTTTGGATACCCACTGCCGACGGGCTCTCCCAGGGGGCCGCGCCTCAGTGCAGGCGTGTGGAGCGGGGCGCGGTGACCATGGCTTCGGCCGCTTCGAGGGCCGCCAGACGGTCGAGCTCCGCGCACACGTCGTCCATGCGGCCGGAGATCACGACACGGTTGCTGCGCTGCTGGCCCTTTCCGTCGACCACGCGCACCACGCGCAACGGGCGCGCCGGCGCGGTGGCTGCAGCCGCCGGTGGCGTCGCGCCGCAAGAGGGTCGCACCGCGACATAGCGCAGGCCGGCGGAACTCTCGCTGTGGTCGAGCGGGGCGTGGCGATGAGGGCGGCGTGCCGGAATCAAACGGTTGGCGAGCGATTGCAGCGGCATCCAGAAATCAGCGATGGCGAGGAGGGCGATTCCCATGTGAACTCCAAAAAAGTATGAGGTTGAACACAGGCAGGATTTCTTGAATCGGCCGCGACAGGGTGATGGCGACTTCGCGCCATACGCCCGCCACCTGTCGCGGCCGGGTGAGTGCTGCTGCCAGCAGGCCTACATCAGCATGGTGTTGCGGATGAGGCCCACGGCGAGGCCTTCGATCTCAAAGGGCTCGCCGGGCTGGACGATGATGGTCGGGTAGTCGGGGTTCTCGGCGTGCAGCTCGATGACCTGCTTGTTGCGCTTCAGGCGCTTGACGGTGACCTCGTCGCCCAGGCGCGCCACCACGATCTGGCCGTTGCGCGCTTCCTTGGTGGCCTGCACGGCGAGCAGGTCGCCGTCCATGATGCCGGCATCGCGCATGGACATGCCGCGCACCTTGAGCAGGTAGTCGGGCTGGCGCTGGAACAGTGTGTTCTCGACGTAGTAGGTCTGGTCGACGTGCTCTTGCGCCAGGATGGGCGAGCCCGCGGCGACCCGGCCGATGAGCGGCAGCGCCAGTTGCGCCATGCCGGGCAGCGAGAGCGAGAACTGGCCGCCTTCGCGGTGACGCGTTTCGTTCAGCGAGCGCAGGGCGTCGCCCTTGAGGCGGATGCCGCGCGAGGTGCCGCTGACGAGTTCGATGACACCTTTGCGGGCCAATGCCTGCAGGTGCTCTTCGGCCGCGTTGGCCGACTTGAACCCGAGTTCATTGGCGATTTCGGCGCGCGTGGGTGGCGCGCCGGTTCGGGCGATGGCGCTCTGGATCAAGTCCAGGATCTGCTGCTGGCGGGCTGTAAGCTTCACGGCGAACTGCATATGTGGTTCCTTGCGGCACTGGCTAGATATCCAGTACCTGTATTTTTAACCAGTTTTAAAAAGTTGACAAGACATGCCCGATTTCCCCTCGCCTGAACTGCGCCGCGTGGTCGTGCTGGGCACCGGCGGCACCATTGCCGGCAAGGCCGCCAGCAGCGGCGACAACATCGGCTACACGGCCGGGCAGGTAGGCGTAGCGGACCTTCTGGGCGGCATCGAGGCGCCCCAGGGCGTGACGCTGGTGGCGGAGCAGGTCGCGCAACTGGACAGCAAGGACATGTCCTTCGAGACCTGGCAAAAGCTCGCGCAGCGCTGCGCGCACTGGCTGGCCGAGCCCGACGTGGCGGGCGTGGTGGTTACGCACGGCACCGACACGCTGGAGGAGACGGCCTTCTTCCTGCATTCCGTACTGGCGTGCGCGAAGCCTGTGGTGCTGACCTGCGCCATGCGCCCGGCGAGCGCGCTGTCGCCCGATGGTCCGCAGAACGTGCGCGATGCCATCGGCGTGGCTCTGGCAGCGGGTGCGAGGGGTGTGACCGTGGTGTGCGCCGGCGCGATCCACAGTGGCGCCGACGTGCAGAAAGTCCACACCTACAGACTCGATGCCTTCGCATCAGGCGATGCAGGCGTGGTTGGCTATGTGGAAGAAGGTGAAGTGCGCCGCGTGAGGGCGTGGCCCGAGGGCGGGGCGCTGCCGGCTTCGAAGATCTTCGAGGCGGCCGCCGTCCAGTGGCCTCGCGTGGAGATCGTCATGAGCCATGCCGGCGCGAGCGGTGCGGTCGTCGAGGCGCTGCTGCAGCCCGGCAACGCCGAACCGGTCCGTGGACTGGTGCTGGCCGCCACCGGCAACGGCACGCTGCATCACGCGCTCGAAGCGGCTGCGCTGAAGGCGCAGGAGGCGGGCGTGGCGGTGGTTCGCGCGACGCGCTGCATGAACGGGCGCATCCTGCCGAAAGCCGATGACCGCCTGCGGGACGCGGGCACGCTCACGCCGGTGAAGGCGCGCATCGCGCTGATGCTCGAGTTGCTCGGGTGAGGTGGTGGCCGCCCTGACGGAGGGCGGCCGGCAATCAGCTGCTCAGCGCTGCGAGTGCGCGCTGGGTGATTTCATCGACCGTGCCCACGCCCTTGATGGCGCGGTACTTCGGCGCGGCGGCCGGGTCGGTCTTGGCCCAGGCCGAGTAGTAGTCGACCAGCGGACGCGTCTGCTGGCTGTACACGTCGAGCCGCTTGCGCACGGTTTCTTCCTTGTCGTCCTCGCGCTGGATCAGGTCTTCGCCGGTGACGTCGTCCTTGCCTTCCACCTTGGGCGGGTTGAACTTGACGTGGTAGGTGCGGCCCGAAGCCGGATGCGAGCGGCGGCCGCTCATGCGCTCGATGATGTCGCCGAAGGGCACGTCGATCTCGAGCACGTAGTCGAGCTTGACGCCCGCCGCCTTCATGGCGTCGGCTTGCGGAATGGTGCGGGGGAAGCCGTCGAACAGGAAGCCGCTGGCGCAATCGGCCTGGGCGATGCGTTCCTTCACGAGATTGATGATCAGGTCGTCGCTGACCAGTGCACCCGCATCCATGACGGCCTTGGCCTGCAGCCCGAGCGGCGTGCCGGCCTTGACGGCGGCGCGCAGCATGTCGCCGGTCGAGATTTGGGGGATGCTGTACTTCTGGCAAATGAAGGCCGCTTGCGTGCCTTTGCCCGCCCCGGGCGCGCCCAGCAAAATTAGTCTCATGGTGTCCTCGGACGGTTCTTAGATTTTGTGTCGCGCCAGGCGTCGGCTTCAGGGGCTTTGGGCAGGGCGGAGTTGCTTCGAGGATAGCACGCGTGCTCCCCGGGATTTGTCGCTGCCCCGACAGGCACGTCGAGCTCCTCAGGCCGTCGGGCCGGCGGCGAAGACCGCGCGCACGCGCGCCAGGTCTTCGGGCGTGTCGATGCCCGGGCCGGGCGCCACGTGGCTCACGTGGACGGCGATGCGGTGTCCGTGCCACAGCGCCCGCAACTGCTCGAGCGCCTCGGTCGCCTCGACGGGCGAAGGCGGCAGCGACGGAAACTTGCGCACGAAGCCTGCGCGGTAGCCGTAGATGCCGATGTGGCGCAGGGGGGCTGGCGTGGGCAGCACCGTGGGCGCGGCGCCGTTGGCGGAACCGTCGCGCCACCAGGGGATGGGCGCACGGCTGAAGTACATGGCGTTGCCCTGTGCATCGAGCACGGCCTTCACCACGTTCGGATTCATGAAGTCGGCCGGCGAATCGATCTCGTGGGCCGCGGTGCTCATGGCGGCCTCCGCATGGGTGGCCAGCGTGGAGGCCACGGCATCGATCAGCGCCGGGTCGATCAGGGGCTCGTCGCCCTGCACGTTGACGACGATGTCGTCGCCATCGAGGCCGAGCTGCTCGCAGGCCTCGGCCAGCCGGTCGGTGCCGCTGGGGTGGTCCTGGCGGGTCAGGATCGCATCGACGCCGTGCGCCTTGCAGGCATCGATGATCGAGACGTCGTCGCCGGCCACCACCACGCGCACGGCACCGGACTCGCTGGCGCGCCGGGCCACGCGCACCACCATCGGCACGCCGGCGATGTCGGCCAGGGGCTTGTTGGGGAGCCTTGTCGACGCCAGGCGCGCCGGCACCAGGACCGTGAAGCTCACAGCCCGAGCTCTTCGTCGGAAAGCGTGCGTGCCTCGTTTTCCAGCAGCACGGGAATGCCGTCGCGCACCGGGTAGGCCAGGCGCGCGCTGCGCGAGCAGAGCTCCTGCTTTTCGGGGTTCCAGGTCAACGGACCCTTGGTGACGGGGCAGACGAGCAGTTCAAGCAGCTTGGTATCCATCGAGCGATGATAGCTTTGCGTCGAGCGCGGTGAAGAATTCCGGAGCGGGTGCGAAGAGCAGTGGCACCGCCAGTGCGTCGGGTGCCTTTTGCCACAGCTTGATCGCGTCTTTTTCGGTGCAGACGAGAGGGCCGCCAGCACCGGCCGGGTGTTGCCAGGCGTCGAAGTCGTAGTGGTCGGGCAGCGCGATGGTTTCGGCGAGCGTGAGGCCGCGGCCCCGGAGCATGGCGAAGAAGGCCTCCGGGCGCGCGATGGCCGCGAGCGCGGTCACCGGTTTGCCTGCCAGCGTGCTCAACGGCACGCGCTGCCCCTCGCTCGTGAGGGCGTAGTCCGCAAGGCGCCGCGTGGCGGTGTAGCCGCCTGCGAATGCGGGGTGTTCGCCGCTGTGCAGCACCAGGTCGCAGCGGCGTGGCCACGCCTCGCGCAGCGGGCCCGCCGGCAGGCGCCAGCCGTTGCCGATGCCGCGGTCGTCGAACACGCAGATCTCGATGTCGCGGCCGAGCGCCAGGTGTTGCAGCCCGTCGTCGCTGACGATGACTTGTGTGCCGGGATGCCGCTCCAGCAGCGCAAGGGCCGCCTCGATGCGCCTGCGCGCGACGAACACGGGGGCCTTCGTGGCGTGGTGAATCAGGGCGGGCTCGTCGCCGACGTCGCGGGGATCGCTGTCGGCCGTCGCTTCACGGCAGTCGTCGGTGCGCCGGCCGTAGCCACGGGACACCACGCCCACCTGGATGCCGCGCGCACGCAGATGGCGCACCACCGCCATCACCACGGGCGTCTTGCCGGCGCCGCCCGCGATCACGTTGCCGACGACGATCACCGGCACGGGCACGCGCTCCGACCTAAGCCACCCGAGCCGATAGAGCCATCCCCGAACGGCGAAGAGAGCTGCATAGAGCAGCGATAGCGGCCGCAGCAGGCAGGCCAGCAGGCCGCGGCGCAGCCACGCTTCCTGCAGTCGCGAGGCGGCGGGCGCCTGCGTGCTGCTGCGGCCTTCGGACGGCACTCAGCGCCCGGCTTGCGCCGTCGACTGGGCTGCGAAGGTGATCTGCATCAGGCCGGCGCGGCGTGCTGCCTCCATCACCGTGACGACGGCCTGGTGCGGGCTGGTCGCGTCGGCGCTGATGATCACCACGCTGTCCTTGCCGCCGGTGGCCGCGGCGGCGAGCGCGGCGGCCACGGCATCGACATTGCGGTCGGCCAGGGGCGTCTTGTTGATCGAATAGCGGCCGTCGGCCGACACCGCCACGATCACTTCCTTCGGATAGTCGCGCTGCGCGTCGACGTCCGCGGTCGGCAGCCGAAGCTGCATTTCGGTGAACTTGCTGTATGTGGTCGACAGCATCAGGAAGATCAGGATCACCAAGAGCACGTCGATGAACGGAATCAGGTTGATCTCCGGCTCGTCGCGCGCACCGTGGCGGAACTGCATGCGGCCTCGGGTCATGGCGTCACTTGCGCAGGGCGTTCAGATGGCGGGCGAAGCGCTCGCCCGACAACTCGAGGTTCAGCAGGTATTCGTCGACCCGGCTGCGGAAATAGCGCCAGAAAATGAGCGTCGGAATCGCCACGATCAGGCCGAACGCCGTGTTGTACAGCGCGATCGAGATGCCGTGCGCCAGTTGCGCCGGGTTGCCCGAGCCGACGGCGCCGCTGCCGGGCGACTGCGAGCCGAAGATCTCGATCATGCCGATCACCGTGCCCAGCAGGCCCAGCAGCGGGGCGGCGGAAGCGATGGTGGCCAGTGCCGGCAGGTAGCGCTCCAGCTTGTGCGCCACGGTGCGGCCGGAGGCCTCCATGGCGGCGCGCAGGTCGTCTTCGGTGCAGCGGGGGTTGGCGTTCAGCGCGCGCAGGCCGGCGGCGAGCACCTGGCCGAGCATCGAGTTGCGTTCGAGCTTGGTCACCACGTCGGGGCCGGGAATGGCTCCCTGAGACACCGTGATGGTTTCGTCGAGCAGCTTCGGCGGCAGTACCCTCACGGTCTTCAGACTCGTGAAACGTTCTATAACCAGCGCGAGCGCAATGACCGAACAAGCGAGCAATGGCCAGATCGGCCAACCCGCGGCAACTATGATGGAAAACAAGTAAATCCTCCGGCCCGTAGACTGCAAATGCGCGGCGATTATCCACTGAGCCCACCATCGGCACGCGCCTTGTTTTGGTGTCGGCAAGGACGCACAGATTCTGTGGATAACTTTGTGACTAACCTGCTGCGCAACGTGTCCGAACCCGCATGGAATGGGCTTTTCGCTAGAACGACTGAATTTTGAGCAGCACTTTTTTCAATGAAATCAATGGCTTGCACGGAAAACCGTGCACCTGTCCCGCATTGGGGGCTGGCGCTAGGGGGCGGGCCGCGCGTTGTGGAAGAGTGGCATCTGGCCGAGCGTGCACTTCGTGAGCTTGCGTGACATGAATTCCGCGCCAGGGCCGCGCGTCTGGGCTGTCGGCGCGTTGTGCCATGCGGTTGCCGAAGCGCTCGACGCGCGTTTCAACCCGGTGACGGTGCGCGGCGAAATCTCGGGTTTTTCCCGCGCCTCAAGTGGACATTGTTACTTCGCCCTCAAGGACGAATCGGGCCAACTGCGCTGTGCGATGTTTCGTCGCGCTGCCGGCCTGCTCGATTTTTCGCCCCGCGACGGCGACCAGGTCGAGGTGCGCGGCCGGCTCGCTGTGTACGAGCCGCGTGGCGATCTGCAACTCGTCGTGGAGAGCTTGCGGCGCGCGGGGCAGGGTGCCCTGTTCGAGCAGTTCATGCAGCGCAAGGCGCGTCTGGAGGCCGAGGGACTGTTCGATCCGGCGCGCAAGCGTGCCTTGCCCGCCATGCCGCGTTCGGTGGGCGTTGTCACGTCGCTCGGCGCGGCTGCGCTGCACGACGTCGTGACGGCGCTGCGGCGCCGCGTACCGCACATTCCGGTGGTGCTGGCGCCCGCCGCCGTGCAGGGAGCGAACGCGCCGGGTGAACTCGTTCGCGCGCTGAACTCGCTCTACGCGCTCGAGCCGGCGGTCGACGTGATCCTGCTGGTGCGCGGGGGCGGGTCGATCGAAGACCTGTGGGCGTTCAACGACGAGACCCTGGCGCGCACGATCGTGCAGAGCCCGGTGCCCGTGGTCAGCGGCGTGGGACACGAGACCGACTTCACCATCGCCGATTTCTGCGCCGACCTGCGCGCGCCCACGCCGACCGCGGCGGCTGAACTCGTCAGCGCGCCGCGTGACCTGTGGCTGGGCGCACTCGACCTGCTCGAAGAGCGGCTCGACGATTCCCTCGGCGGTCGCCTGGATGTGCTCGGACAGCGGCTCGACCAGGCGGCGGGGCGGCTCGGGCGTCCGTCGAACCTCGTGGCGCGCCAGCAACTGCGGCTGGCGCACCATGCACAGCGCCTCCAATACGCGATGCGATCGAGGCGCGAGCGCCTGGCGCATGCGCCGCGCGCCGTGGCCGCGGGCTTTCCCCAGAAGCTCGAAAGAGCGATGACGCAACGCCATGACCGGCTGGAACGCATGGCGCTGCGGCTGAGGCTGCTCGACCCGGCATTGGTCCTGCAACGCGGCTACGCCTGGCTCACCGATGCCGACGGACGCGCGGTCGTGAGCGCGAAGCAATTGGCACCGGGCGACGCGGTCGTTGCAAGGCTCGCCGACGGAGAGGTCGACATGACCGTCTCTCCGGGCGGTGTCACGGGAACACGTCCGACGCGACCTCAATGATTAATTCCTAGAATCCACGATTCCCACAACCAACCCACGAGAAAAAACCATGGAACATGTGCTCCCACCCCTGCCGTACGCACTCGACGCACTGGCACCCGAGTATTCGAAGGAAACCCTCGAGTACCACTACGGCAAGCACCACAACGCCTACGTGGTGAACCTCAACAACCTGCAGAAGGGCACCGAATTCGAAGCGATGACGCTCGAGGAGATCGTCAAGAAATCCAGCGGCGGCATCTACAACAACGCAGCCCAGATCTGGAACCACACCTTCTTCTGGAACTGCATGAAGCCGCAAGGCGGCGGCGCTCCCGGCGGCGCGCTGGCCAAGGCCATCGAAGCCAAGTGGGGCAGCTACGACGCCTTCAAGGAAGCCTTCGTGAAGTCGGCCGTGGGCAACTTCGGCTCGGGCTGGACGTGGCTGGTGAAGAAGGCCGACGGTTCGGTGGACATCGTGAACACCGGCGCCGCCGGCACGCCGCTGACCACCGCGGACACCGCGCTGCTGACGGTGGACGTCTGGGAACACGCCTACTACATCGACTACCGCAACCTGCGCCCGAAGTTCGTCGAAACCTTCCTGGCCAAGCTGGCCAACTGGGAATTCGCAGAGAAGAACTTCGGCTGAGCCTAGGTCTTCCAATGAAGAAAGCCGACCCGCGGGTCGGCTTTTTTTGTGGGCTCAAGCCAGCAAGAACTCAGCGCTTGTTGGCTGTGAACAGTTCTCCGCCGAGGTTTGCACCCTTCTTGATGTTCTTCTTGGCGAACCAGCCTTGATTCATCTCAAGCACGTAGCGCACCGGCTCCAGAGAGCAGTGCGAGTTCTCGGTCATGGGCTGCATGTCGACCAGGTTCACGATGCGGCCGTCGTCGGCCACGAAGGCGGCGGTCAGCGGCAGGATCGTGTTGCGCATCCAGAAGCACTGCGTGGCAGGCTGCTCGAACACGAAGATCATGCCTTCGGCTTGCGGCATCTCCTTGCGGAACATCAAGCCGATCTCGCGCTGCAGGGGGGTCTGCGCAATCTGCGCATCGATCTTGTACAGGCCGACCGACAACTGGGTGCGCGGCAGATCGGTCTGGGGTTGCTGCTGGGCATGCGCCGTCATCATGAAGGACGCGGATACGAGGAGCAGGGCGGCTAGACGCTGGAACATCGGACGACTCTTTCAGGGCGGGAACCGTGCAGGTCCGGCCTCAACCAGATATGCAAATGAAAATGCCCGCTGATGCGGGCATTGCCGGTGAGCTTGAAAGCTTACACCTTCTTGGAAGCGGCCGTGTGGGCCTTGGCGACGTGGCGAACCTTGTGCTTCTTGGCTGCGTGCTTCTTGGCGGAAGCATGCTTGGCGACCTTGGCTGCGGGAGCGGCCGTGGTGGGTTCGGCTTGTTGAGCGAAAGCGCCGACGGCGAAGAGACCGGCGACCAGGGCTGCGAGCAGCTTGTTCATGAGGATATCCTTTGAAATTCGTTGATCTGGATTGCCCTCCCTGCGGAAGGTAGACATTCAACGAAGGCCGTTCCGCGCGGTTGACAGCAACGAGACCGATGCGGGCGAAAAAAAAGCGCTCCGAAGAGCGCTCCTTTTTCGTGGGCTTGCCGAATTACTTCGGGGTGCCGCCTTGGGTCGACTTGCGCTTGACGCTGCCGTCCTTGTTGCGACGACGCTGGTCGCGGGTTTCAGCACGCTTCTCGCCGGAAGCTGCAGCCTTGTCGCCACCGATGGCGCCGCCTTCGGGGGTCTTGGCTTCGTCGCCAGCAGCAGCCTTGACTTGGCCGGCGGGCTTTGCAGCCTTCTTGGCTTCGGCACGTTGCTGCGACTTGCTGTTCGTGGCGTTCCCTTGTTCGGGCGTGGTGCCAGCCGGGTTTTGGGCGTAAGCGCCAGCTGCAAACAGGCCGGCGATCATGACTGCGAGAATTTTGCTCATTGAGATTCCTCTATTCGAGAATTGATTGGAAACGCCTCCCGGCGAGCAGAAGGTCAGACACTAACGAGGCCATTGGCCTGATGGTTGACAAACCCTCGCTGATGGGTTGCGTCTAAAATGTACAGCGATTTGTTCACGTCCTGTAAGCGATTCCTCACGGCTGTCTGAATTCGCTGACACTCGTCAAAATTACGCCACTCCCCCGGAGCCCAACCCCCTCATGTCCAGCTATCAGCACATCAAAGTCCCGACCGAAGGCCAGAAGATCTCGGTCAATGCTGACAACTCCCTCAATGTGCCTGACCAACCGATCATCCCCTTCATCGAAGGCGACGGGACCGGACTGGACATCACGCCGGTGATGCTCAAGGTAGTGGACGCCGCGGTGGCCAAGGCCTACGGCGGCAAGAAGAAGATCCACTGGATGGAGGTCTACGCCGGCGAGAAGTCGACCAAGGTCTACGGCCCCGACGTCTGGCTGCCCGAAGAAACGCTGCAGGCCGTGCGCGAGTACGTCATCTCCATCAAGGGCCCGCTCACCACGCCGGTCGGCGGCGGCATCCGCTCGCTCAACGTCGCGCTGCGCCAGGAGCTCGACCTCTACGTCTGCCTGCGCCCCATCCGCTATTTCGAGGGTGTGCCCAGCCCGGTGCGCGAGCCGCACAAGACCAACATGGTGATCTTCCGCGAGAACTCGGAAGACATCTATGCGGGCATCGAGTTCGAAGCCGAGAGCGACAAGGCCAGGAAGCTCATCAAGTTCCTGCAGGACGAAATGGGCGTCAAGAAGATCCGTTTCCCGAACACCTCGGGCATCGGCGTCAAGCCCGTGTCGATCGAAGGCACCGAACGCCTGGTGCGCAAGGCGCTGCAGTACGCCATCGACAACGACAAGCCCAGCGTGACCATCGTCCACAAGGGCAACATCATGAAGTTCACCGAGGGTGGCTTCCGTGACTGGGCCTACAACCTCGCCGCCAAAGAGTTCGGTGCCGAGCTGATCGACGGCGGCCCGTGGATGAAGTTCAAGAATCCGAAGACGGGCAAGGACATCACCGTCAAGGACAGCATTGCCGACGCGTTCCTGCAGCAGATCCTTCTGCGCCCCGCGGAGTACAGCGTGATTGCCACACTCAACCTCAACGGCGACTACGTGTCCGACGCCCTGGCTGCGCAGGTCGGCGGCATCGGCATCGCCCCGGGCGCGAACCTGAGCGACACCGTCGCGATGTTCGAGGCCACGCATGGCACGGCGCCCAAGTACGCGGGCAAGGACTACGTCAACCCCGGCTCCGAGATCCTCTCGGCCGAAATGATGCTGCGCCACATGGGCTGGACCGAAGCCGCCGACCTGATCATCAGCTCGATGGAGAAGTCGATCGCCAGCAAGAAGGTCACCTACGACTTCGCGCGACTGATGGACGGCGCCACGCAGGTGAGCTGCTCCGGTTTCGGCCAGGTCATGATCGACAACATGTAATTGCGCAAGAAGCGCTGGCCGTGGCCTCGCGCACACGGCAGTCGGGCCCTTGGATCTTCGAAAGGAATCCAGGGGCTTTTTCTTTGCGATATACAGGAAACATCAGGAAAGACGAGCAGCGTGCCATTTTTTATGCCTGCCGGGCTGTCGCACACGGCGCAAGCCCCTTGATTTGTCGAATATGCGCCACCAAGTCTTCATGCGCCGGCACGGTGCTTGCACGCTCTATAGAATCTTTTTCATGGCAACGAGAATTCCCAAAACTCCCAGCACCCCGCCGGCCCAGAAACCGGCCGGGGATGACGGAGATTCGGTCGTCCTGGAGCGCCGGCCGCAGAAAACAGCGCCGCCCCAGATGTACCAGGTGGTGATGCTGAACGACGACTACACGCCAATGGAGTTCGTGATCGTCGTGCTGCAGGAATACTTCAGCAAGGACCGCGAAACCGCGACCCAGATCATGCTCAAGATCCACCTCGATGGCCGCGGTGTCTGTGGGGTCTATTCCCGCGACATGGCGGCTACCAAGGTCAATCAGGTGATGGAGGCCGCTCAGCAAGCAGGGCATCCGCTGCAATGTGTCAGCGAACCTGTTGCGTGAACCTGTTGAATTGCGCAAGCTCCAACCCATCTGAGAACTTATTTACAGCAAGGCAAAAGGAAATCACATGATTGCCCAGGAACTGGAAGTCAGCTTGCACATGGCCTTCGTCGAGGCCCGGCAGCAGCGCCACGAGTTCATCACCGTGGAGCATTTGCTGCTCGCTTTGCTGGACAACCCGAGCGCCGCGGAAGTTCTGCGCGCCTGCTCGGCCAACGTCGACGACCTTCGGGCGTCGCTCACCAACTTCATCAAGGACAACACGCCACAGGTGGCGGGTACCGACGATGTCGACACCCAGCCGACCCTGGGTTTCCAGCGCGTCATCCAGCGCGCCATCATGCATGTGCAGTCCACCGGCAACGGCAAGAAGGAAGTCACCGGCGCCAACGTGCTGGTCGCGATCTTCGGTGAGAAGGACTCGCACGCTGTCTACTACCTCCACCAGCAGGGCGTGACCCGCCTCGACGTGGTCAACTTCATCGCCCACGGCATCAAGAAGAGCGACCCGCCGGAAGCCGTCAAGGGCGCGGGCGAAGCGCCTTCGAGCGAGGGCGAAGAGGGCGGCGGCGAACGCAACGAGAAGGCATCGCCGCTCGAGCAGTTCACCCAGAACCTCAACCAGCTCGCCAAGGACGGCAAGATCGACCCGCTGATCGGCCGCGAGTACGAGGTCGAGCGCGTCATCCAGATCCTGTGCCGCCGGCGCAAGAACAACCCGCTGCTCGTCGGCGAGGCCGGCGTGGGCAAGACCGCCATCGCCGAGGGGCTCGCATGGCGCATCACGCAGGGCGACGTGCCGGAAATCCTGGCCGAGTCGAACGTGTTTTCGCTCGACATGGGCGCGCTGCTGGCCGGCACCAAGTACCGCGGTGACTTCGAACAGCGCCTGAAGGGCGTGCTCAAGTCGCTCAAGGACAAGCCGAACGCCATCCTGTTCATCGACGAGATCCACACGCTGATCGGTGCGGGCGCGGCTTCGGGCGGCACGCTCGATGCGTCGAACCTGCTCAAGCCGGCGCTCTCCAGCGGACAGCTCAAGTGCATCGGCGCAACCACCTTCACCGAATACCGCGGCATCTTCGAAAAAGACGCGGCGCTGTCGCGTCGCTTCCAGAAGGTCGACGTGGTCGAGCCGTCGGTGCAGGAAACCGTCGACATCCTGAAGGGCCTGAAGTCGCGCTTCGAGGAACACCACGGCGTGAAGTACGCGGTGGCGGCCCTGCAGGCCGCGGCCGAGCTCAGCGCCAAGTACATCAATGACCGTCACCTGCCCGACAAGGCGATCGACGTCATCGACGAAGCCGGTGCCGCCCAGCGCATCCTGCCGCCGAGCAAGCGCAAGAAGACCATCAGCAAGACCGAGGTCGAGGAAATCGTGGCGAAGATCGCGCGCATTCCCCCGGCCAACGTCAGCAACGACGACCGCAGCAAGCTGCAGACCATCGAGCGCGACCTCAAGAGCGTGGTGTTCGGCCAGGACAAGGCGCTCGAAGTGCTCGCCTCGGCGGTCAAGATGGCGCGTTCGGGCCTGGGCAAGGGCGACAAGCCGATCGGCTCGTTCCTGTTCTCCGGCCCCACGGGCGTCGGCAAGACCGAAGCCGCAAAGCAGCTCGCCTACATCATGGGCATCGAGCTGATCCGCTTCGACATGTCGGAGTACATGGAGCGCCATGCGGTGAGCCGCCTGATCGGTGCGCCTCCGGGCTACGTCGGTTTCGACCAGGGTGGCCTGCTGACCGAGGCCGTCACGAAGAAGCCGCACGCTGTGCTGCTGCTCGACGAAATCGAGAAGGCGCACCCGGACATCTTCAACGTGCTGCTGCAGGTCATGGACCACGGCACGCTGACGGACAACAACGGGCGCAAGGCCGACTTCCGCAACGTCATCATCATCATGACGACGAACGCGGGTGCCGAGACCATGAACAAGGCGACCATCGGCTTCACCAACCCGCGCCAGGCGGGCGACGAGATGGGCGACATCAAGCGCCTGTTCTCGCCCGAGTTCCGCAACCGGCTGGACGCCATCGTCAACTTCAAGGCACTGGACGAGAACATCATCCTGCGCGTGGTCGACAAGTTCCTGCTGCAACTGGAAACCCAGCTCAGCGAGAAGAAGGTGGAAGTCACGTTCAGCGACAAGCTGCGCAAGCACCTGGCGAAGAAGGGCTTCGATCCGCTGATGGGCGCCCGCCCGATGCAGCGCCTGATCCAGGACACGATCCGTCGTGCACTGGCAGACGAGCTGCTGTTCGGTCGCCTGACCGACGGTGGCCGCCTCGAAGTCGACCTCGACGACAAGGACGAAGTGCTGCTCGACATCCAGCCGCTTCCCAAGAAGGAAGGCAAGTCCAAGCCCGAGGCCGAGGAAACCGCCGCAGGCTGACAACCCCAGCAGGCAATCCGTGGCCGATGAGGCCACGGAACAGCCTCCAAAGGCCGGTAGCATCGCGCTGCCGGCCTTTTTCTTTGGGCGCGTGCATCCATCCACCGTTTGAAGCCTTGATCCTCCCCGTCCTCAGTCCCGAATGGAAAACCGGCCTCTCCCTCGCATGGAGCGGCTACATCGCCGTGCTGTCGGTCTGGATCGTGATGCAGAAGCGCGCGCCGGTGTCCACCATGAGCTGGATCCTGTCGCTGGCGCTGCTGCCGTTCGCGGGCTTCGTCGTCTATTACTTCCTCGGGCCGCAGCGCCTGCGCAAGCAGCGGCTCAAGCGCCTGCGCAGCCGTGCCGGCGCCTCCGCCCAGGCCGATGTGGCCCGGCTGCGCGACGCGGCACACAATGCGCCGCCCGCGCTCCAGCAGATGGCCAGGCTGGGCATGGCCACCTGCGGCCTGCCGGTGTCGAGCGCGGGCGGCGTCGAGCTGCTCTCGGGCGGCGCGCGCACCTTCGACGCGATCTTCGAGGCGGTGCGTGCCGCTCGGAACCACATCCACCTCGAGTACTACATCTTCGAGCCCGACAGGATCGGCACCGCGCTGCGCGACCTGCTGGTCGAGCGCGCAAGGCAGGGCGTGACGGTGCGCCTGCTGATCGATGCGCTCGGTTCCAAGCGCATCGGCCGCAAGTTCATGGCGCCGCTGCACGATGCCGGCGTGAAGGTGGCGCTGTTCCACGACACCAAGATCGGCCGCCGCCTGCGCCCGGTGACCAACTACCGCACCCACCGCAAGATCGTGGTGTGCGACGGCCGGGTCGGCTTCACGGGCGGCGTGAACATCACCGACGAGGAAGACAAGCGCACCAACCCCGACGCCTACCACGACGTGCACCTGCGCATCGAGGGCAGCGCGGTGCGCTGGCTGCAGACCACCTTCCTCGAGGACTGGACCTACGCCACCGGCGAAGACCCGCGCGGCATGGACGACGCCCTGGACGCGATGCTCCCGCAGCTCGAGGCCGGCAACATTCCCGTGCAGATCGTCACCAGCGGCCCCGACAACGCGCTCGAAGCCATCCACCGCATGCACGTCGAAGCCATCCATTCGGCCACGCACCGGGCCTGGCTGACCACGCCGTATTTCGTGCCCGGCGAGCCCGCGCTCATGGCGCTCACCAGCGCCGCGCTGCGCGGCGTCGACGTGCGCCTGCTGGTGCCGCGCCGCAGCGACTCGGCCATCGTGAGCGCCGCCGCGCGCTCCTACTTCGACGAGCTCATCGCCGCCGGCGTGAAGGTGTGGGAGTACAAGGCCCGCATGCTGCATTCCAAGACCTTGGTGGTCGACGACCATTGCGCGATGATCGGCACCGCGAATTTCGACAACCGCAGCTTCCGGCTCAACTTCGAGGTCTGCGCCGTGGTCTATGGTCCGGAACTGGCCGGCCCGCTGGCGGCGCAGTTCGAGACCGACCTGCACAGTTCCGGCGCGGTGCGCGCCAACCGGCGCCTGGGCTTCTGGCGCCGCCTCGGCGATGCGATTGCGCGCCTGTTTTCACCCTTGCTCTGAATGAACCACACCTTTCTCTGGCACGACTACGAAACCTTCGGCGCGGTGCCGCGCCGCGACCGCCCCTCGCAGTTCGCGGCCATCCGCACCGATGCCGAGCTCAACGAAGTCGGCGAGCCGCTGATGATCTACTGCAAGCCCGCGCCGGACTACCTGCCCAGCCCCGAGGCCTGCCTGATCACCGGCATCACGCCGCAGGTGTGCCTGGAGCGCGGCATTCCCGAGCATGAATTCGCCGGCCACATCGAGCGCGCCTTCTCGCAGCCGGGCACCATCGGCGTCGGCTACAACACCATCCGTTTCGACGACGAGGTCACGCGATTCCTGTTCTGGCGCAACCTGATCGACCCCTATGCGCGCGAATGGCAGAACGACTGCGGCCGCTGGGACCTGCTCGACGTGGTGCGCCTCACCTACGCGCTGCGCCCCGACGGCATCGAATGGCCGAAGAAGGAAGACGGCAAGCCCAGCTTCAAGCTCGAAGACCTGGCGCGCGCCAACGGCCTGCTGCACGAGTCGGCGCACGACGCGCTCTCCGACGTGCGCGCCACCATCGCGCTGGCCCGGCTGATCCGCGACAGGCAGCCCAAGCTGTTCGACTTCGCCTTCGGCCTGCACAGGAAAGACCGCGTGGCCGTCGAGCTGGGGCTGCCCGCCATGCGCGAGACCGCCAAGCCCTTCCTGCACGTCTCGGGCATGTTCCCGGTCGAGCGCGGCTGCCTGGCCGTGATGTGGCCGCTGGCGAGCCATCCGACCAACAAGAACGAACTGCTGGCCTGGGACCTGGCCCACGACCCGAGCGAGCTGCGCGACATCGACGCCGACACCCTTCGCCTGCGCCTGTTCACCCGCACGGCCGACCTGCCCGAGGGCGTGGTGCGCCTGCCCGTGAAGGGCATCCACCTGAACAAGTCGCCGATGGTGGTCGGCAACCTGCGCACGCTGGCGCCGCCCATGGCCGATCGCTGGGGTGTCGACCTCGATGCAGCCATGCGCCACGCCGCCATCGCGCGCGACCTGCCCGACATGAGCGCCATCTGGTCGAAGGTCTATGCCCGCCCGAAGGAAGAAACACCCGATGTCGACGAAGACCTCTACGGCGGTTTCGTCGGCAACGCAGACCGCCGCCGCCTGAACCAGCTGCGCAGCCTGTCGCCCGAGGAGCTGGCCAAGGACCGCACCGGCTTCGACGACGGCCGGCTCGACGAGATCCTGTTCCGCTACCGCGCGCGCAACTGGCCCGAGCTGCTGAGCGAAGAAGAGAACGAGCGCTGGGAAGCCTTGCGCGTGGCAAAGCTCTTCAAGGGCGAGGGCGGGGCGCGCACCATCGAGATGCTGTTCAGCGAGGTCGATGCGCTCTCCGAGAACGCCGACGAGCGCGGCGAGGAGATCCTCGGCGCCCTCTACGAATACGCAGAGGCGATCGCGCCGGAAGCCTGACCGAGGCCCGCAGGCCGATCGAACGGAAGAACGAACGAACCATGCTGCAAATCAATCCCGAGCTGTCTGCCGCCCTGGAGGAATACGGCCTGTTCCTCGCCACCGGCGCGATGGTGGCGCTGCCGTTTCGCTTCGAGCCGCCGGTGCGGCTGTTCGTGAACGTGCATACCCACGGCGTGTCGATGGGGGCGTACTCCTACGTCGCGCCGCTGGTGCAGCTGCACCAGTTCCGCATGGGGCGCTACTGCTCGGTCGGCGACAACCTGAACGTGCTGACCCAGCACCCGTCGGACTGGCTGACGACGCACCCGGTGTCGCACCAGCCGTTCTTTCCGCCGCCGTTCAGCCATGTGTCCACGCACGAGTACCCGCAGCTCGAACGGACCGTGATCGGCAACGACGTGTGGATCGGCTCGCGCGTGAGCATGAAGAGCGGCCTGACCATCGGCGACGGCGCGATCATCGGAGCGGGCTCGGTCGTGACCAGGGACGTGCCGCCGTTCGCCGTGATGGGCGGTGTGCCCGCGCGCATGATCCGCCGCCGCTTTTCCGACGCGCTCATCGAACGCATCCAGGCCTGCCCGTGGTGGGACTGGGACCTGCGCCACCTCACGCTCGACTGGCGCAAGCCCGAAGAGGCGCAGACCCTGCTCGAAGCCGCCGTGGCCGAAGGGCGGGTGGTGCGCTGGAGCCCGGGCTGGCGCGTGCTGGAGCACGGCACCCCGGCCGAGGAAGGCCAGGCGCGGCCGCTCGTGGTGCGGGTGGAATGATGCGCGGCGCATCGGGCGAAGCGGGGGCGCGAACCGTCGAAGCGCGTGGTGCTGCATGAAAGGCAATCCACCTGTGTCCGCTTCCGACAAAGATAGAAACCTCGTCCGCCGGCTCACGGTCTCCGATGCGGCGGCCTACCGTGCCGTGATGCTGGATGCCTATGCCAGCCACCCCAGCGCCTTCACTTCCACCGTTGAGGAGCGCAAAGGCCTGCCGCTGAGCTGGTGGGAAGAGCGGCTCGGCGCCATTGCTGATGCGACGGAGGCCAGCGTGGTCTACGGTGCATTCGATGACACCGGCATGCTGGCAGGCGCGGCGGGGCTCGCCTTCGGCGTGCGAAACCGGGAGCGCCACAAGGCCACCCTGTTCGGCATGACCGTGGCAGCGTCGGCGCGCCGTTCGGGCTTCGGCCGCCGGCTGGTGCTCGCCTTGCTCGACCACGCGCGGGCCCGCGACGGGCTGCGGCTGGTGCAGCTCACCGTCACCGAAGGCAACGACGCGGCGCAAAAACTCTACGAAGACTGCGGCTTCCGCACCTTCGGCGTGGAGCCGCTGGCCATCGACGTCGATGGCGAACTGCTCGGCAAGGTCCACATGTGGTGCGACCTGGCGGCGCCCGCCTCAGCGAGGCCGCCGGTCGACCGAGGCAATGAAGGCGTCCACCGCTGAGGTGTAGGCGCCGGGCAGGCCGAGTTCGGCGTTGATCTGCGCGTGAGACAGGTCTTCAGGTAGCACCTGCGCGCGTGCGCCCGTGGCCGTGACGCGTGCCGCGAACTGAGCGGCCTGCGTGCAGGAGCCGTCGCGGCGTTGCGTCGAGCACACCAGCAGCATCGGCGGCGCGCCGGGCGCCAGCGCATCGGTCGGCGACACGCTGCGCCAGAAGGCCGGGTCGCTGCCGAACACGCGGTCGTAGAAGGGCAGGTGGCGCCGCTGCATCAGGGCCGCGGTGTCGAGCGCGGCGCTGTCGAGCGCGATGGCGCCCAGCCAGGGCTGCGCGCCCTGTTGCCGCGCGATGCCGGGCGACGCGCTCAGCAGCGCGACCAGGTGCGCGCCCGCCGAATGTCCCATGAGCACGAGCCGGCCCGCGTCGCCGCCCCATGAAGCCGCGCCGGCCTGCACCGCGGCCACCGCACGCGCCACGTCCTGCGCCTGCTGCATCACATCGACCTGCGGCACGAAGCGGTAGGCCACCGACACCAGGATGTAGCCCTGCGCACGCACCCAGTGATCGACCTTGAGATCCACCACCGAGGCGGCGTCTTTCTTGCCGAACATCCAGGCGCCGCCGTGGACCATCACGAGCACCGGCGCACCGTGCGCGTTCGGCGGCAGGTACAAGTCCATGCGCTGCGCCGCGTCGGGGCCGTAGGGCAGGTCGGCCAGCCGGCGAACGTCGGGCTGCGCCAATGCGGGGGCAAGCGCCAGTGCCAGCAACCAGGCGATGCAGTACGGCAGAAAGCGCTTCATGGGAAAGCGCCCGATCAGGCTTTCGGGATCATCCAGCCGGTCTCGCCGCCGCGCCCCGGCAGATGCAGCGTGGCGGTGGCGGCCGGCGTCTGCGCCACCAGCCGGCCCTTGCGGAATACCTTGAGCCGCGTGGCGCGCAGGCGGATGGCCTCGACCGGGTCGCGCGCCTGCAGCAGCACGAAGCTCGCGTCGCAGCCGGCCTCGATGCCGTAGCCCTGCAGGTGCATCACGCGCGCCGCATTCGTCGTCACCGCCTCGAAGCACTGGCGGATGCCGGCCTGGCTGGTCATCTGCGCCACGTGCAGGCCCATGTGCGCCACTTCGAGCATGTCGCCCGAACCCATGCCGTACCAGGGGTCCATCACGCAGTCGTGGCCGAAGGCGACGTTCACGCCGGCTGCCATCAGCTCGGGCACGCGCGTCATGCCGCGGCGCTTGGGGTAGCTGTCGTGGCGGCCCTGCAGCGTGATGTTGATCAGCGGATTGGAGATGACGGCCACGCCGCTCTGCGCGATCAGCGGCAGCAGCTTGCTCACGTAGTAGTTGTCCATCGAGTGCATCGAGGTGCAGTGCGAGCCCGTCACGCGGCCCTGCATGCCCAGGCGCTGCGCCTCGAAGGCCAGCGTCTCGATGTGGCGCGACAGCGGGTCGTCGGACTCGTCGCAATGCATGTCGACCAGCTTGCCGCGCTCGGCCGCCATTTCGCACAGCAGCTTCACGCTGGCGGCGCCGTCGGCCATGGTGCGCTCGAAATGGGGAATGCCGCCGACCACGTCCACGCCCTTGTCGAGCGCGCGCTCCAGGTTCTCGACGCCGCCGGGCGAGCGCAGCACGCCGTCCTGCGGGAAGGCCACCAGTTGCAGATCGAGGTAGGGCGCCACCTGGCGCTTCACTTCGAGCAGCGCCTCGACCGCGAGCAGGCTCGGGTCGCTGGTGTCCACATGCGAGCGCACCGCCAGCAGCCCCTTGGCCACGGCCCAGTCGCAGTAGGCCAGCGCACGCTCGATGAGCGCCTCCGCCGTGAGCAGCGGCTTCAGCTCGCCCCAGAGGGCGATGCCTTCGAGCAGCGTGCCGCTCTGGTTGACGCGCGGCAGGCCGTAGCTCAGCGTGGCGTCCATGTGGAAATGCGGATCGACGAAATGCGGCGCGAGCAGCATGCCTTGCGCATCCAGCTTCTCGTGCGCGGGAGCGTCCAGGCCCTCGGTGACTTCGGCGATGCAGCCGTCCTGCACGGCGATCGACATGCCGGTTCGGCCGTCGGGGAGGGTGGCGTTGGTGATGAGGAGGTCGAGCATCGTAGGGGCCTTTTTGAATCGATCGGGGCTATTTTCCGTCGCCGCTTTCTTCAGGCACGAGCCGCGGCGTCCAGTGAAGATAGATGTGCACGTTCTCGCTGCGGTCGCGCGCCACGCCGGTTTCGCCCCAGCAAAACCTGGCCGGCTGGCGCGGTACGCCCGCCGATGCCAGCCAGCGCTCGTGAAAACGGTAGCGCTCGTCGACGCTGGCGTGGAAGGCTTCCGAATCCAGGCTGCGGTGGCGATGCGGCTTGAGCGTGATGAAGGCGCTGGCCAGTTGTTCCTGCTCGAAGCGAAGGGTCAGTTCGACGGCCTTGCGGTCGGTAGTCGTGTCGCCGGCAGTGGCGAACACGCATTCCACCTGCCGGCCTTCCACGGTCACCATCTGCCAGGTTTTCAGGAAAAGGGGTGGAAGATCGTCCGCCCGGCTGTCCGCGTCGATGACCGCTCCGAAGGCTTCGATGCGGCCGGTCGCGGCGTCGAGTGCCAGGGGCGGCGTCATGGGCCGGGCCTAGCGGGTGCGCTGCGCCCGGAACAGGTACTGCCCCGGCTTCGGCCCGACCTCGATGGTCACGCGGCGCAGCTTGTCGTCGTGCCCCGAACTGGCCTTTGCAGTCACCACGATGCCGCGCGGCGTGGTCCGGCAGGTGAGCTCCGACAGGCCGATCTCCGCGTGGTCGTTGTCGAGTTCCGCGATGGACACGGTGTGCGCGGCCTGCAGGCTGCCTTCGGCATCGCGTTTCATCCATTGCACGTACAGGAACGACTGCGCGAACTGCTCGGCGTGGATCACCCGGTACACGCCCTGGTGGTCGTTGTCCCAGGTGCCGCACAGCTGCACCCAGTTGACCGCGTCGGGCGTCTTGAAGTTCTCGTAGGTGATGTCGGCTCCCAATGCGTGGGCGCCGCCGCCGCACACGGCCAGCAGGGCGGAGAGCAACCGGGCTCGAATGGCGGAAGCTGCGGTCATCGTCAACGTTCTCCCTTGCGGTAGGGCTTCATCAGTGCCTGCGGATAGCTGGCCTTGCGTGCCACCAGCACCAGCGCCAGGATCGACAGCAGGTACGGCAGCATCAGGTACAGCTGGTAGGGCAGCACGGCGTCGCCCGATTGTTGCAGCCGCAGCTGAAGCGCGTCGAAGAACGCGAACAGCAGCGCGCCCAGCAGTGCCTTGCCCGGCCGCCACGAAGCGAACACCACCAGTGCCACGCAGATCCAGCCGCGCCCGTTGACCATGTTGAAGAAGAAGGCGTTGAAGGCCGACAGCGTGAGGAATGAGCCCGCCATGCCCATCAGCGCCGAGCCCGCGACGATGGCGCCGGTGCGCGTGGCCGCGACCGACACGCCCTGGCTCTCGGCCGCCTGCGGGTTCTCGCCGGCCATGCGCAGCGCCAGCCCGAGCGGCGTGCGGTACAGCACCCAGCCCACCACCGGCACCAGCAGCAGCGCGAACAGCGTGAGCGCGGTCTGCGCGTCGAGGATGGGCACCGGCAGCCAGTCCATCGGCGCGAAGGGCGTGATGGTCGGCGGCGTGTTCACCTTGGGAAAGCTCACGCGGTAGCCGAAGTAGCTGAGCGCGGTCGCCAGCAGCGTGATGCCCAGCCCCGACACGTGCTGCGAAAGCGCGAGTCCCACGGTCAGGAAGGCATGCAGCAGGCCGAACACCATGCCGGTGAGCGCGGCCACGCCGACGCCCACCCACAGCGGCGCGCCGGCATACACCGCGAGCCAGCCGGTGAAGGCGCCCGCGACCATGATCCCTTCGATGCCGAGGTTGAGCACGCCCGCGCGCTCGCACAGCAGCACGCCGAGCGTGCCGAGGATCAGCGGGGTGGCGATGCGCAGCACCGCGACCCAGAAGGCGGGGTTGGCGAGGATGTCGAGCAGGTCGGTCATTGCGTATTTCTCCCTCCCCTTCCGGGGGAGGGCTGGGGTGGGGGCAGGCGGCGCTCGCAGGGGCGGCCGATGCCCCTATCCCGGCGTTCCCCCAGCGGGGGAAGGAGCAATGCGGAAGATGCGAAGGCTGCCGTCATTTCTTCATCCTCACCCGGTACTGCGTCAGCAAGGTCGCCACCAGCACCGCGATCAGCGATGCCGCGACGATCACGTCGGCGATGTAGGTCGGCACGCCCACCGCTCGGCTCATGGTGTCGGCCCCCACCAGCACGCCCGCCACGAACACGCCGGCCGCGATCACGCCCAGGGGATGCAGGCCGGCGAGCATGGCGATCACGATGCCGGTGTAGCCGTAGCCCGGCGACATGTCGAGCGTGACGTAGCTGGTGCGGCCCGCCACCTCGATGGCGCCCGCCAGCCCGGCCAGCGCGCCGGAAAGCAGTGCCACCATGACCACGGTGCGCGTCACCGGCACGCCCGCGAAGGCGGCGGCGCGCGCATTGGCGCCCACCGCGCGGATGTCGAACCCAAGCACCGTGTACTTGAAGACGGCCCACACCATCACCGCGAGCGACACCGCCCACAAGAGCCCGGTGTGCACCCGCGTCTGCGCGATCAGCTTGCCCAGCTCCAGGTCGGACTGCAGCGACACGCTCTGCGGCCAGCCCATGGCGGTCGGGTCTTTCATCGGCCCGTCGAGCAGCGCAGACACGCCCAGCAGCACGATGAAATTGATCAGCAGCGTGGTCACGACCTCGTCCACGCCCAGCTTGTTCTTCATGAGCGCCGGGCCCAGCAGCATCAGCGCGCCGGCCACGGCGGCGGCCAGCATCATCAGCGGGAACAGCAGCCAGGGCGACAGCTCGAAGCCCGTGCCGCCATGCATGCCGCCCACGGCGACGGCGGCCAGCGCACCCGCGTAGAGCTGCCCCTCGGCGCCGATGTTGAAGAGCCGCGCCTTGAAGGCGACCGTGGCCGCCAGCCCGGTGAGGATCAGCGGAATGGCGCGCGTCAGCGTTTCGCTCCAGGCGAACACCGAGCCGAAACCGCCCTGCAGCAGCAGCGCATAGGTGCGGCCGACCGGCGCGCCGGCCCACAGCACCAGCAGTGCGCTGACGAGCATGGTGAACACGACCGCGCCCACGGGTGCCAGCACCAGCGCGGCGCGGGATGCCTGGTGGCGTTTCTCGAGCCGCATCATGAGGCCGCTCCGTTGCGCTGCGGCGCCGCGGTTGCGCCGGCCATGGCCAGGCCGATGGCCTCGCGCGTCCATGCGGCGGCGGGGCGCGCTTCGCCCAGATGGCCGCCGTGCATCACGGCCACCCGGTCGCCGAGCGCCAGCACTTCGTCGAGGTCGTCCGAAATCACCAGCACGGCCGCGCCGGCGTCTCGTGCGGCGATGAGCTGCTGCTGCACATAGGCGACCGCGCCGATGTCCAGGCCCCAGGTCGGCTGGTGCGCGACGATGAGGCGCGGCGCGCGGTTCGGATACTTCCTGTTGTCGTCGCCCTTGGCCGTTTCGGGCTGCTCGGGCGAGAGCAGGGCGCGGCCTAGGATCAGCTTCTGCATGTTCCCGCCGGAGAGCGAGCGGGCCGGCGCCATCAGCCCGGCGCCGCGCACGTCGAACGCCTTTTCTATGCGCCGCGCATGCAGCCGCGCGGCGGCGCGCTTCACGATGAAAGACCAGCGCGAGAACACCGGGCTGCGCAGCCGCTCCGATACCGCGTTCTCCCACACCGGCAGGTCGCCGACCACGCCTACCGCGTGCCGGTCTTCGGGAATGCGCGCGACGCCGCGCTGCACCAGCCGGGCAGGCGAGGGCGGCAAGGCGCGGCCCATCAGCTGCGCGGAGCCGGACGAAACCCGGCGCGTGCCGCACAGCAGCTCGGCCAGCGCGACCTGCCCGTTGCCGGACACGCCCGCGATGGCGGTGATTTCGCCGGCGCGCAGCGTCAGCGACACCTCGCGAAGGCCGGCCGAATGGTCCTGCCCGCCGTCCTTGCCGGCGGCGGTGCTCACATGGTCGAGCACGCAGACCGCGTCGCCCACCGACTTGGCCGGCCGGCGCTGCGGCGCTTCGACCGCATGGCCCACCATCCACAGCGCGAGCTGCGCCTGCGTGGTGTCGGCCGTGCGCGCCTGCGCCACCAGCTTGCCGCCGCGCAGCACCGCCACGCGGTGCGACACGCGCAGCACCTCGCCGAGCTTGTGGCTGATGAAGATGACCGACAGGCCCTGCGCCACCATCTGCGCCAGCGTGGCGAACAGCGCCTCGCTTTCCTGGGGCGTGAGCACGGCGGTCGGCTCGTCGAGGATCAGGATGCGCGCGCCGCGGTACAGCGCCTTGAGAATTTCCACCCGCTGGCGCTCGCCGACCGACAGGCTGCCGATCTTCGCGTCCGGCTGCACCGGCAGGCCGAAGCGCTGCGCCACCTCGAGCAGCCTGGCCCGCGCGGCCGCCCGGCGCGACACCGGGCGCCACAGCGGCTCGGTGCCCATCATCACGTTGTCGAGCACGCTGAGGTTGTCGGCCAGCGTGAAATGCTGGTGCACCATGCCCACGCCGGCGGCCAGCGCGGCCTTGGGGTTGCCCGGCGGCAGCGGCGCGCCGAACACTTCGATGCCGCCTTCGTCGGCGACGTAGTGGCCGAACAGGATCGACATCAGCGTCGACTTGCCCGCGCCGTTCTCGCCGAGCAGCGCGAGCACTTCGCCGGCCTGCAGGTCGAGGGAAATGGCGTCGTTGGCCACCAGGGCGCCGAAGCGCTTGGTGATGCCTGTGAGCCGGAGCACAAGAGGGTTCATGGGGTGGCGGGCTCGGGGCTGCCGAGCTCGCGGCAAAAGTTTTCGATGGCCTGGGCGGCAGCGACGGGCACGGCCTGCAGCAGGCCGTGCGGGCCTTCCAGCCGGACGATGCGAAGGCCCGACAGCGCGCGCTGGATGGTACGGGCGGCCTGGCCGGGAACGATGCGGTCCTCGATGGCCTGCAAGTACATCACCGGCACGCGCACCTGCGCGAGCCTGTCGACCACGTTCACGCGCTGCACTTCCCTCATGCGGCGCGTCATGACGGCGGTCGACACCTGCCGCAGCGAACCCTGCAGCAAGCCGCAAAGGCGCGGCGTGGCAAAGCGGCCCAGCAGCATGTGGCGCATGGGGCCGCGCATCAGGCCGGAGTGCATGAACATCATCGACAGTTCGAGCAGGCCGCCACGCAGCAGCGCCAGCCCCGGCTTGGGGCTGCGGGCAAAGCTGCAGCAAAGGATCAGCCCGCGCAGCCCCGGCGGCGGGGCCGCCGCGATGGAGATGGCGAGCGGGCCCGAGAAGGATTCGCCCAGCAGCACGAAGGGCTGGCCGGCGGGGAGCCGCGCGCGCACAAGCCGTTCGAGTTCGTCATAGCCCAGCGGCTCGGTGCCGGGGTAGCGCACCACGTCGATGGCGTCGTGTTGCCATCCCATGGCCTGGGCCAGGGGCTCGAACAGCTCGCCGGTGCCGTCCATGCCCGGAAGCAGAACAAGGCGGATGGAACCAGCGGGCGCCGCCGTCACTTCCACGCGGCCAGGAACGCCAGCATCACCTTGGCGGAGTTGTCCGCCGCGATGCTCATGAAGGTGCCCATTTCGTTCTCGCCGTCGCCGCCACCCGCGAGGTCGCTGAGCGAGCGGAAGGCGATGAAGGGCACGCCGTTGCTGTAGGCGACCATGCCCACGGCGGCGGTTTCCATGTCGAGCACGTTGGCCTGGAAAGTCCTGTAGGTGTATTCGCGGTAGGCCTTGTTGTCCATGAAGGCCTGGCCCGACACGCCGTTGCCGCCCACCACCAGCTGCGGCTTGCGCGGCAGGCACTTGCCGGCGCCGCAGTTCGCCAGGTCGACGTTGCGGATGCTGCGCGCCACCTCGAGCATCTTCGGGTCGGCCTCGAACCAGAACTTGCGCACGATCTGCGGGTTGGCCGCCGAGCGCACCTCGACCGGGCGCGGGAACATCATCCCGAAGTTGGGCAGCGTGGCGTCGGTGATGAAGGGCGGCGCGCTGTACTTGCCCGGCGCGGTCTCGCGCGCCATCAGCACTTCGAGGTACTGGCCCCATTGCGCGGGCACGGTCACGTCGCCCACGTGCAGCTGCGGGTTCACGCCGCCCGCGATTCCGCTGAACACGATGTTGGTGATTCGAAAGCGGTTGAGCACCAACTGCGTGTTCATGGTCGCGTTCGTCATGCTGATGCCCGACAGGAACAGCACCACGGGCTTGCCTTCGAGCGTGCCGGTGGTGAACTCCACGCCGTTCACGCTGTGCTTCACCGGGCCCTGCAGCCGGGTCAGCAGCAGCTTCAGCTCGGGCTCGAAGGCCGACAGCACCGCGATGCGCGGCGTGTCGTCGAGCCGCGTGCCGCTGTTGATGCTGACCGCGCCGGACTTGTAGACGCCGGCGCAGCCCGCCAGCAGCACCCCGAGCGTGGCGGCCAGCACGGGGGCGCGCAGGCGCCGCAGCAGGGAGGATGTGTGGTTCTTCATCATGAGTTCGTCGGTAGTTGCGGGCGGTGCGCGGCGTCGGGCGTGGCGATCCAGGCTTGCAGCGACGCGACGCGCGCGTGCTTCGGCGCCAGGCCGACGAAGGTGGTGTAGGCGGCCAGCGCCTTGGCGTCGTTGCCCGATTGCAGGTAGGCGTCGCCCAGGTTCAGGTAGGCGAGGGCGCGGCTGCCGTCCATCTCGATGGCCTGCTCGAACCAGCGCGCGGCCTCCACCGGCTTGCCGCGCTTGAAGTACACGAAGCCCAGGTTGTTGGCCGCCAGCGCAAAGCGCGGCTGCAGCTTCAGCGCCTCGGTGAAGGCGGCTTCGGCTTCGTCGTAGCGGCGCTCGCGGTACAGCTGGAGGCCGCGGTCGTTGGCGCGCTGGGCGGCCACGCGCGGCGACACCGGCGCCGCGGCCGGCATGGTCAGCCTGGCGTCGGCGCCTTCGAGGTTCTTCACCACCACCTCGATGGCAGCGGGGCCGGTCTTGGGTGTGGCCGCCGCGGTGTGCACGGCCTGCTCGTTGGCCTCGTCGATGCGCTTGTTGACCTGGCTGGCCGCCGCGTCGAGCTGCACGATGTCGCCGCTGAGGCCCTCGCGCTCGGTGGGCAGCTCGAACACGAACTCGCCGCCCTCCGAGCCCGGCAGGCTGCCGAACGCCGGCGTCTGTCGCGCGATGGCCGACACGGCCGGCGCCACGTAGGCGGCAAGCTCGGTGCCGGTGATGACGCCGTCGCCGTTCAGGTCGGCCTTGCCCGACAGCGCCTGCAGTACGGTCCACGTGAAGACCGAATGCCCGCCGGGGCCGTCGTCGGCCACCTGCTGGTCGGCGCCGCCGGCGGTGATCATCTGGCGGCCGACGCGGCGCGCGTTGTCGCTCAGGAAGTTCTTGCTGCCGCGCGGCGCACCGCCGCGCGTGAGGCCCAGGCCCGAATAGCAGGCGTCCACCATGAACAGCACGTGCTTGGCCGAGAGCGCCTCGGCCACCTCCTGCAATTGCGGCATCGAGATGGCGTCGGAGGCCAGGTCGTCCAGCGCCGCGTCGACCGGGATGATGTAGCCCACGTCGCGCCCGCTCGCGAGCTTGCGGGTGCTGCCGTGGCCGGCGAAGAACACCAGCACGCGGTCGTCGCGCTTCACGCGCTTGGTGTCGGCCAGCTTGTCGTTCAGCACGCGCAGGATGTTGGCGCGCGTGGCCTCGCCGTCGTACAGCGAGGTGACGTTCTCGGGCTTGAAGCCGAAGCGGGTGACGAGCAGTTGCTCCATCGACCTGGCGTCGGGCACGGCGTGGTGCAGGCCGGGCCACTTGGCGTACTTGTCGATGCCGATCACCAGTGCGTGGCTGTCGCGGTAGAGGGTGTCGCCGCTGCCGGCGGCGGCCACGCCGTCGTCGGGCGCGGGCCGCTTGGGCGCGTTGACGACGAACTTGCCGTCGCGCCAGGTGGCGAAGCGGTAGCCGTCGGCCACCAGCTGGTCGAGCACCGTGGGCAGGGCCTGCACGGTGCGGCCCTGGATGTCGTGGAACAGGATCACGCCGCGCTTGGCCTTGTCGACCTCGGCCAGCACGCGGTCGGCGATCGACTTGGGCACCGGGTCGGCCCAGTCCATGGAGTCGACGGTCCAGAGCATCGAGCGCAACTTGAGCGCCTCGACCGTGCTCAGCTTGTCTTCGTTGCGCGCGCCGTAGGGAAAGCGGAACAGGGTGGACTGCGGGCGGCCGGTGGCGTCGAGCAGGGCCTCGGTCTCGGAGGCCTCGGTGCGCACCGTGTCGTCGCTCATCTTGGCCATCACGCCGTGGCTGAAGCTGTGATTGGCGAGCACGTGGCCGGCGGCCAGCACGCGCTTGGCCACCGCGCCGTTGGCGCCCAGCTGCGCCTTGCCCTGCGCGTCGAGCCTGCCGAGGTTGCGGCCCAGCTCGAAGAAGATGGCGGGCGCGTCGTAGCGCTTGAGGATCTCCAGGATCTCGTCGGTGTGCCTGGCGTGCGGGCCGTCGTCGAAGGTCAGCACCACGGTCCTGGGCGGCAGCGAGGTGCCGAAGATCTCCCGGGTGTCGGCGCCTTCCTTCTCCTTGGCGCCGGTGCCGGCGGGCTGGGTTGCCTGCGTGTAGGGGACGATGGCGCCGAAGTCCTTCAGGATCTTCTCGCGCGAATACAGGCCCTGCAGCTTGGCCACGTAGTCGGACCACTTCTCGCGCCTGGGCTCGATGCCGCGCTGCGCGAAGCGGCCGAACACGTCTTTCAGCTCACGGTCGTAGGCCTGTTCGATCTCTGCGAGCACGGCCAGGTCTTCGCTGGCGCGGCGGCCGAGCTTGAGGCCGGGCAGCGACTGCGCCTGGGCGTAGCGCGTGCTCAGCTCGGTGAGGAATTCCTTGAATGCGAGGCGGTCGGCGTCGAACCAGCTGGGTTCGCTTTCGATGCGGTCCAGCAGCGCGTTCAGCGCCGGCACGGTGGCCGGGTCGGCCATCTCGCCGGCCTGCGCGATGAGCGCCTGCTGGCGCTCCTGCATGTCGTGGAACAGCAGTTGCCCGACCGCGCCCACCGCGCGCTTCTCGGCCGCGTCGAGCGTGCGCTCGCCGGTCATCAGCACGATCATCTGCCGGTGGGCGGCGAGCAGGGCGTCGGCGCGCTCCTGCAGCGCCGCCGGAATGCCTGCGGGGACGGCGGCGGCCGGCAGGGGCGCCGCGGCGGCAGCGGGAGCGGCGGGTGCGGCCACCGCGGGCGCCGCCGTACCGGCGGATTCAGGCTGGCAGGCGGCCAGTCCGGCGACGGCCAGCGCCGCAATCGCCACGCCCCGGATTGCGGTGCGCCATCGCGCAGGATTCATGGGCACTTGGAGGCGTTTACTTGGCTGTGGACTTGGGTTGGCCGTCGTCCACCTTCACGGTGAACTTGCCCGCGAGGATGTCGGCCTGCCTGGCCTTCACCTTGGCGATGATGTCGGCCGGCACTTTCTTCTCGAAGGTGCCGAGCGGCGCGAGCTCGGAGCCCTTGTGCTTCATCTGCGCGTACACGCCGTAGTCCTCGGCCGCGAACTTGCCTTCCTTGACCAGCTTGATCGCGCGGTCGGCCGCGGGCTCGAAGTTCCACAGCGCCGACGCCACCACCGTGTCGGGGTACTGGCTCTGCGTGTCGATCACGTTGCCGATGGCGAGCTTGCCCTTTTCCTTGGCCGCGTCGGAGACACCGAAGCGCTCGGCGTACATCACGTCCGCGCCCTTGTCGATCATGGCGAAGGCGGCTTCCTTGGCCTTCGGCGGGTCGAACCAGCTGTTGATGAAGCTCACGCTGAACTCGACCTTCGGGTTGGTTTCCCTGGCGCCCGCCATGAAGGCGTTCATCAGCCGGTTCACTTCGGGAATCGGGAAGCCGCCGACCATGCCGATGCGGTTGGTCTTGGTCATGCCGCCGGCCACCATGCCGCTCAGGTAGGCGGGCTCCTGGATGTAGTTGTCGAACACGCTGAAATTGGGCGCCTGCGGCTTGAGCGACGAGCCCATCAGGAAGGCGACCTTGGGAAAGTCCTTGGCGACCTTGCGCGCCGCCGCTTCCACGCCGAACACCTCGCCCAGAATCAGCTGGTTGCCGCCGGTGGCGTACTCGCGCATCACGCGCTCGTAGTCGGCGTTGCTGACGTTCTCGGTGGCCTTGTATTCGATCTCGCCGCGCGCCTCGGCCGCCTTCAGCGCCTTGTGGATGCGACCCACCCATTGCTGCTCGAACGGCACGGTGTACACCGCGGCCACTTTCAGCTTGGCCTGCTGCGCGAGCGCAAGGCCCGGGGCGCCTGCCGCGAGCGCGGCGGCAATGGCGACGGAACGGATGATCAATTGACGGCGTGCTGCCACGATGCTTCTCCTCGAGTTATGGAAATCTTAGGCTCGCAAAAACCGCGCCTTCCTAGCCAGAACACCGAGGAACCGGCTCCGCCGGGCCTCAGGTGTTGCCCCCGGCAGGGGGAAGGCGTAGCGACACGAAGTGCGCGAAGCCTGGGGGCGAGCCCTACTTCGTGCCGAAGATGCGGTCGCCCGCGTCGCCCAGGCCCGGCAGGATGTAGCCGTGGCTGTCGAGTTCGCGGTCGATGGCGGCGGTGTAGATCGGCACGTCGGGGTGCGCGGTCTGCATCGTCTTCACGCCTTCGGGGCAGGTCAGCAGGCAGACGAACTTGATCGACTTCGGGTTCAGCTCCTTCAGCCGCTCGACCGCGGCCACGGCCGAGTTGCCGGTGGCCAGCATCGGGTCGACCACGATCACGTCGCGGTTCTCCATTTCGCCGGGCATCTTGAAGTAGTACTCGACGGCCGTCAGCGTCTTGGGGTCGCGGTACAGGCCGATATGGCCGACGCGGGCGCCGGGCACCACGGTCAGCATGCCGTCCAGGATGCCGGTGCCGGCGCGAAGAATGGACACCAGCACCAGTTTCTTGCCGTCGATGACCTTGGCCTGCATGGTCTCCAGCGGGGTTTCGACCTCGATGTCCTGCATCGGCATGTCGCGCGTGACCTCGTAGGCCATGAGCATGCTGATTTCATTGAGGAGCCGGCGGAAGCTGTTGGTCGAGGCGTCCTTGCGGCGCATCAGCGTCAGCTTGTGCTGGACGAGGGGGTGGTTGACGAGGTGGACGTTGCTCATTGGAATTGTGTTTGACGTTGCTGGGTGAACACCGGAGTCTAAAAGACAGTGCCGTCGCTCTCGATCGACAGCGGCGGCGCACCGTCGCGCAACCGCTGTGCCAGCGCCCGGCCCGCGGCCCAGGTGCCGCCTTCGAGCACGCAGGCCAGCGGCAATTCGTCTTCGGTGCGGTCGAGCACCTTGCGCACCCGGGGCGCAAGCTCGTCGAGCAGCGCCACGGTCAGCGCGCGCCATTCGACGATGAACTCGTCGCCCGCCTTCCATCGGCGGGTGAGGAAGGCCGGGTCCTTCGGCACGATCACGCCGCTGTCGATCAACAGGCCGCCGTTGCGGTACTCGGGCAGGGCGGTGAGCGCGTCGAGGTGGCGCACCTTCACGCCGGCCCATTCGAAGGGTTCGAGCAGCGAGTAGGTGAGCCACTGCGACAGCTTGTGGAAGGGCATCCAGCCGTTGGTGAGCCCGGGCCCGCTCACGGCGCTGTGGCGCCAGCAGTCGCCCAGCGCGAGCGCGGGGTCGCCCGACCCGATGCCGCCAGGGCTGTCGCTGGCGTCGGCCGCGATGCTGTCCACCGAGTTGGCCGAGGGCCAGATGCGCGACAGCGTATCGAGCAGCAGCGACAGGATCTGGTGCGCGGTGATTTCGGCCGTGGGCGGCGCGGCCGGGCCGTAGGGGCCGACCAGCGCGTCGAACAGCCGGCCCGGGCGGCCTTCGTCGCCGAAGGTCTCGGGCTGTTCGTTCATGGCCTCGCCCAGGCGGCGCAGCAGCGTGGCGCGGCCCGCCAGCCCGACCAGCGGGTTGGCCTCGCTGACCTGGAAGGCGTCGCCCAGGCGGTCGGTCACCAGCCCGCGCAGGCCGGCCGCGTCCACCTGGTAAGGGTGGTCGGGGTCGGACGAGAACAGCCCGGCCATGAAGGCGTGGTAGCTGGCCACGGCCAGCCCTTCGGAGCGGGTGAAGCGTTCGCCGGTGGCGGCTTCGGTGTAGTGCCAGTCGGGGCCGGCGCCGGCGTCCAGCAGCACGCTCACCAGCACGAGGTCGATGTGCGCGCGGGCGCGCTGCCGCGCGTCGGCTTCGCCGAGCAGGGTGTCGAGTTCCTCGATGCGCTTGATGCCGCCGGCCTCGAAGTGGCGCCAGCGGCTGTGGTACGGAATGGTGTCCCAGGGATAGCGCTCGCGCGTGACCTCGGCCACGTTGCGCGCCGCGTCTTCCAGCTTGTCGTCCTCTCCGATGCGGAACCACTGCGATTCGCCGCGCCGCGCGCGCGCCAGCAGGGCGCCGGCGCGCTGGCGGATGGCCGCCGTGGTGCGCAGCAGGCTGGCGGCACCGGCCGGATGGGCGGTGTCGGCGGTGAATTCGATCGATGGATCGACCTTGCCCGCGCCGCCGGGCGGCAGGCTGCCGGAGCCGTCGACGGGCATGTTGGGATCGCTGTTGCGGCTTGTCGTCATTCGCTGAGTCCTCGGCCCTTGGCCTTTTTCAGTTCTTCGGCGTCCGGCACCGGGCCGGGTGTGAAATAGCCGGCCGCCATCTTGGCGTCCATCTCGACGCGGGCGTCGGCCGGGATCAGCGCATCGGGAATGTTCACGCGCTCGCCGATCTCGATGCCCGAGCCGGTGATCGCGTCGAACTTCATGTTGCTCATCGACACCAGCCGGTGGATCTTCTTGATGCCCAGCCAGTGGAAGACGTCGGGCATGAGCTCCTGGAAGCGCATGTCCTGCACGCCGGCCACGCATTCGGTGCGGGCGAAATACTGGTCGGCCGTGTCGCCGCCCACCTGCCGCTTGCGGGCGTTGTAGACCAGGAACTTGGTCACTTCGCCGAGCGCCCGGCCTTCCTTGCGCGAGTAGGCGATGAGGCCCACGCCGCCGCGCTGCGCGCCCATGATGCATTCCTCGATCGCGTGCGTGAGGTAGGGCCGGCAGGTGCAGATGTCGGAGCCGAACACGTCGGAGCCGTTGCACTCGTCGTGGATGCGCGCGGTGAGCTCGACCTCGGGGTTGGCCAGGTCGCGCGGGTTGCCGAAGATGTAGAGCGTCTGCCCGCCGATGGGCGGCAGGAACACCTCGAGGTCGGAGCGCGTGACCAGTTCGGGGTACATGCCGCCGGTTTCCTCGAACAGGGTGCGGCGCAGGTCGGTCTCGGAGCAGCCGAAGCGGCGCGCCACCTCGGGCAGATACCACACGGGCTCGATCGCGGCCTTGGTGACCATGGCCGCGCCGCCGGACGTGAGGAAATGCCCGTCGGCCTTGAGCCGGCCGCTTTGCAGCGCCTCGATCACCTCGGGCAGGATCACGTGGGCCTTGGTGATCGCGATGGTCGGGCGGATGTCGTAGCCGGCCGCCAGTTCGGTGGCGAACACGTCGGCCACCTGCGCCCCCCAGGGGTCGAGCGACACGATTCGGCCCGGTTCGCTCCATTGCGGGTAGGGGCCTATCACGTCGGTGGGGGAGGTGTTGGTCAGGTCGGCCTTGTGCTCGCGCTTGAGCGCGCCCGAGGCCACGGCCAGCGCGCGATACACGCTGTAGGAGCCGCTGTGCGTGCCGATGACGTTGCGATGCGCCCGCTTGGTGGTGGTGCCGACCACCGGCCCGCGCTCGGCCGGTGTGGCCGCGCCCCAATGGATGGGCAGCGCGCCGAAGCCGCCGGCATGCGAGGTCAGGCGTATGTGGCCGGTCGACGACGAAGGGTGGAGCGGGGGGATGGGCGTGGTGCTGCCCGGGGAGGAAGGGATCGTTGTGCTGTCTGCAGACATTGGGGGCCCTCAAAAAACACAATGTATCGATGGTGCGTGGTGCTTGCAAGCAGACGGCTTCGGCACAATCGGCCGAAACTTTTTTGGGCGAGGCTGTAACCAGCCGACCGGATGGCACGAAACACAACAGGCAGCAGGACGTACCCGGGCGACGCGGAAGCGGCGCTGCGCAGCCTGTTCCTTCGCGGTCTGGACGGCGACGCGAAGGCCTACCGCGACTTCCTGCAGCGACTCAGCGCGCACTTGCGCGCCTTTCTGGGCAAGCGCCTCTTTGGCTGGCCCGATGAAGTGGAAGACCTTGTTCAGGAATGCCTGCTCGCCATGCACAACCAGCGCCACACCTACCAGAGCGACCAGCCGCTGACGGCCTGGGTGCATGCCATTGCCCGCTACAAGATGATCGACCTGCTGCGTGCCAAGTCGGTCCGCGAAGACCTGCACGACCCGCTGGACGACGACCTTGCCGTGTTCGCCGACTCGGCCGAGGAGGCCAGCGACGCCCGGCGCGACCTGGGCGGGCTGCTGCAGACCCTGCCGGAGCGGCAGCGCCTGCCGATCGTGCACGTGAAGATCGAGGGCCTTTCGGTGGCCGAGGCCGCGAGCCTCACGGGCATGTCGGAGTCGGCGGTGAAGGTCGGCATCCACCGCGGCCTGAAGGCGCTGGCCGCACGCTTCGGCAACCGCTGGGGAGACGCCGCATGAAGACCGACGACCTCGTGGCGATGCTGTCCGCCGGCGACGTGGCCGTGCCGCGCCGCAGCGCGGGCAGGCGCATCGGCCTGGCGGTGCTGGCCGGGTTGCCGCTTTCGCTCTTCATCCTGTTCGCCGAATACGGCATGCGGCGCGACATCGTGCAGGCCATGTTCTGGCCGATGTTCTGGGTCAAGGTGACGTTTCCGCTGTGCATTGCGGCGGCCGGCTTCGTGGCCGTGCAGCGCCTCTCGCGGCCCGGCGTGCCCGCGCGGCATGCGTGGATGGGCGCCGCGCTGCCGGTGGCCGGCATCTGGGTGCTGGCGGCGATCGCCTGGTTCAGCGTGCCGGCGCAGGAGCGCATGCCGTCGCTCATGGGGCAGTCGTGGCGGATCTGCGCGGTCAGCATCGGGCTGATGGCGCTGCCGGTGTTCGCGGCCACGATGGTGGCGCTCAGGGGGCTGGCGCCCACGCGGCCGGCGCTGGCCGGCGCGGCGGCCGGAGCGCTGGCCGGCGGCGTCGGCGCAGCGGTCTATGCGCTGCACTGCATGGAGCTGACCGCGCCGTTCCTTGCCGTCTGGTATGTGAGCGGGATTGCCGTGCCGGTGCTGGTGGGCGCCGTGCTGGGCCCGCGCCTGCTGCGCTGGTAGGCGCGGCGCGCGGGGCGCAGGCTCAGCGCTTCTTGCTGCCGAAGATCCCGCCGAGCACGCCGCGCAGGATCTCCTTGCCCACCGACGTGCCCATGGTGCGCACCGCCGACTTGGCCATGGTCTGAATCAGGCCGTCGTGCTTGGCGCCGCGCGGGCCTGTGGTGCCGAAGAGCATGTCGTTGAGCATGCCGCCCATGCCCGAACCGGAGGCTTCGGCCGCCGGCTTGCCGCCCGCCGGCGTGGCCGGCGGCGCACCGGGCGCGCTCTCGGCCCGGCCCTTGAGCTTTTCGTAGGCCGACTCGCGGTCCACAGCCTTCTCGTAGACGCCGGCCACCAGCGAATTGGCGATCAGCGCCTTGCGCTGGTCGGCGGTGATCGGGCCGAGCTGGCTGCCCGGCGGCAGCACGAACACGCGCTCGGTCACGCTGGGGCGGCCCTTCTCGTCGAGGAAGCTGACCAGTGCCTCGCCCACCGCGAGCTCGGTGATGGCGGTCTCGATGTCCAGCCCCGGCTTCTGCCGCATGGTGCTGGCGGCCGCTTTCACCGCTTTCTGGTCGCGCGGAGTGAAGGCGCGCAGCGCGTGCTGCACCCGGTTGCCGAGCTGGGCGAGCACCGTGTCGGGAATGTCCAGCGGGTTCTGGGTGACGAAATACACGCCCACGCCCTTGGAGCGCACCAGCCGCACCACCAGCTCGATGCGCTCGACCAGCGCCTTGGGCGCCTCGTTGAACAGCAGGTGGGCTTCGTCGAAGAAGAAGGCCAGCTTGGGCTGCTCGGGGTCGCCGATTTCGGGCAGTTGCTCGAACAGCTCCGACAGCATCCAGAGCAGGAAGGTGGCGTAGAGCCGCGGCGAATTCATGAGCTTGTCGGCCGCCAGGATGTTGATCACACCCTTGCCGCCCACCGTTTGCATGAAGTCGGCGATGTTGAGCATCGGCTCGCCGAAGAACTTGTCGCCGCCCTGGGTCTCGATCTGCACCAGCCCGCGCTGGATGGCGCCCACGCTGGCGGCGCTGATGTTGCCGTACTGCGTGGTGAACTGGCTCGTGTTCTCGCCCACGTACTGCAGCATGGCGCGCAGGTCCTTCAGGTCGAGCAGCAGCAGGCCGTTGTCGTCTGCTATCTTGAACACCAGGTTCAGCACGCCGGCCTGGGTGTCGTTCAGGTCCAGCATGCGGCTCAGCAGCAGCGGGCCCATGTCTGAGATGGTGGCGCGCACAGGGTGGCCCTGGTCGCCGAACACGTCCCACAGCGTGACGGGGCAGGCGGAGGGTTCCGGAACGTCGATGCCGCGCTCCTTCAGCGTGGCGGCCAGCTTGGCGCCGATGCTGCCTTTCTGGCTGATGCCGGTCAGGTCGCCCTTCACGTCGGCCATGAACACCGGCACGCCGATGCCGGACAGCTTTTCGGCAATGGTCTGCAGCGTGACGGTCTTGCCGGTGCCGGTGGCGCCGGTGATCAGGCCGTGGCGGTTGGCCAGGCCGGGGAGGAGGGCGCACTCGACAGTCTCGTGGCGTGCGACTAACAATGGCTCTGTCATGGGGTCCCCAAATGTTGGCTGGCGGCAGTCTATCCAAGCCCCGCCTTTACAATTGCCGTGAATTTTCATTCAAACGCAAAACGGAGCACGTGTTGTCCTCGACCGTCCAAACCAATTCTTCCGCCGTAGGCGATTCGCCTGAACAGTCGCCCATCGAAAAAGAGCTGGCCGTGTTGCTGGTGAATGCGTTGAACCTCGAGATCGCCCCCGAGGACATCGTGCCCACCGATCCCCTGTACGGCGAAGGCCTGGGACTCGATTCGATCGACATCCTCGAAGTGGCGCTCGAAGTCTCGCGCCGCTACGGTTTCCAGCTGCGCTCGGACGACGAGCGCAACCAGCAGATCTTCCAGTCGCTGCGCACGCTCGCGACCCACGTCGCCCAGCACCGCGTCGCCACCTGACCCCATGTCTCGATGGCGATTGGCGCTCCTGCTGCTGATGGGAGTCGCTTATGCCGGCCTCTCTCACTGGATGACGCTGTTCCACGCCACCGAGCCGTGGGCGGTGGTGGTGTTGCTGGGGCCGCTGTGGCTTGCCGCCGTGGGCTTTGCCGCCAGCCGCTTCGGCGGCTGGGGCTGCGCCGGCGCGGTTGCGCTGGGCATTGCCGGCTTCGTGCTCGTCTTCCTCGGTGAGGCCGGCGACCCGAACCGCCTCTACGTGCTCCAGCACGTGGGCATCAACGCGCTGCTGTGCGGCTGGTTCGGCTCCACGCTACGCGGCCGCGGCCTGCCGCTGATCACCCAGTTCGCCCAGCGCGTGCACCCGCTCAAGGGCCACATGCTGGCCTACACCACGCAGCTCACGCGCATCTGGACGGCGTACTTCGCGGTCGTGGTGCTGGCGTCCATCGCCATCTACCTGACGCGGCCTTTCGCCGACTGGTCGCTGTTCGCCAACGTGCTGTCTCCCATCATGGTGGGCGTGCTGTTCGTCGGCGAACACCTGGTGCGCTACCGGCTGCATCCCGAATTCGAACGTACGCGCCTGGTCGATGCGGTGCGTGCGTTCTATGGCACGTCGTCGGTGGATTCCAGCGCCGGCGGCCAATGACACAGGCGCTGCCCGCGTGACGACGACAGACAACTCCCTCCTGCCGCTGCTCGCGGACCGCGACCCCGATGCGCCCCTGGCCTGGCGAGCCGGCGTGCCCGTGAGCGCCCGGCAATTCCTGGCCGACGTGGCCCGCTTCGCCCCGGAACTGCCTGACGACGGCCCCGCGGTCAACCTGTGCGTCGATCGCTATGCCTTTGCCGTGAGCCTGGGCGCCGCCCTGATGCGCGGCCACGCGAGCCTGCTGCCGCCCGATGCCCGGCCCGATACGCTGGCGCGACTGGCCGAATCCGGCGGGCCGCGGCTGTTCACGCTCGTCGACGACCCGAAGCTCCAGACCCCAGGCATGCGGCGCGTGCTGATCGAAGACCGCTCCAGCCTCGAAGGCAACCCGAACGCTGCAGTGCCCCGGATAGAGGCCGGCCTGCACGCCGTCAGCCTGCTGACCTCGGGCTCGACCGGCGTGCCTCAGCCGCATGCCAAGACCTGGGGCACGCTGGTGGGCGACGTGGCGGTGGCGGTCAAGCGGCTGTGCCGCGTGCTCGGGCGGTCCTCGCTCGAAGGCCTGACGCTGGTCGCTACCGTGCCGGTGCAGCACAGCTACGGCATCGAATCGTCGGCGCTGCTGGCCATGCTGGGTGGCGCGGCCTTCGAAAGCGGGCGGCCGTTCTTTCCCGCCGACGTGGCGCAGACGCTGGCCTCGGTGCCGCGCCCGCGCGCGCTGGTGACCACGCCGTTCCACCTCAAGACGCTGCTGCTGTCGGGCATCGCGCTGCCGCCGGTGGACCTGATTCTCTCGGCCACCGCGCCGCTGTCGCCGCAGCTCGCGCTGCAGGCCGAGCAGGCCATGGGCGCCGTGCTGCTCGAGATCTACGGCAGCACCGAGTCGGGCCAGGTCGCCACGCGCCGCACCACCGAAAGCGAAGTCTGGGAAACCTTCGGCGACATCCGCGTGCACGCCGAGCCGGGCGAGGAGGGCGGGCCCGAGCGCTTCATCTTCAGCGGCGACTTCATACCCGAGCCCACGCCCATGGCCGACGTGCTCGAACTGCTCGACGAGCGCCGCTTCCGCCTCTTCGGGCGCGCCAACGACCTGATCCACGTGGCGGGCCGGCGCAGCTCGCTGGCGCACCTCAACTACCACCTCAACAGCATTGCCGGCGTGGAAGACGGCGCCTTCTGGCTGCCCGACGAGGTGGCCGACGGCGTGGTGCGGCCGGTGGCCTTCGTGGTGGCGCCGACGCTTTCGGCGGGGGACATCGTCGCCGCGCTGCGGCAGCGGCTCGAAGCCGTGTTCGTGCCGCGCCGCGTGGTGCAGGTCAAGGCCTTCCCGCGCGAGGGCACCGGCAAGCTCACGGTGCGCGCGCTGCGCGAATTCGCGCTGGCGCAACTCGCCGAGGACGACACGCCGGTGCAGCTGGGCCTCACGGTGCCGGCCGATCACCCGGTCTTTGCCGGCCATTTCCCGGGCCAGCCCCTGGTGCCTGGCGCCTTGCTGCTGGCTGAAGTGCTGGAGGCCGTGCGGCGCGTGCCGGCCCTGTCCGCCCGGCTCGGCGCCAACCCGACGCTGGCCGCCGCCAAGTTCCTGGCGCCCGTGCGGCCCGGCAGCACGCTCTCCATAGAGCTGCATCCGGAGGCCGGCGCGGGACGCGGCGTGCGCTTCGACGTGCGTTGCGACGGCGTGGTGGCTGTCACCGGACGATGGACGGCCGTGCAAGAGTCGGCGTGATGAAGCACACCGATGTCGAAGCGCGCGCCGTGAACGAGGCGGCCCAGGCGCCCCGGTCCGCGCCGAAGGGGGAAAAGAGTGAAAAGGGCGAAAAGGGCGATTGGGCCCACGCGCCCGAGCGCAGCAACATGCTCGCGCTGCGCTTCATCTGCTTCATGGCGGTGGTGTGCGGGCGCCATGTCACGCGGCTGCTGCTGCCGCCCATCAGCCTTTATTTCCTGCTGTTCCTGCCTGCGCAGCGGCGGCACATCAAGCGCTACCTGTTCAGGGCCATCGGCCCGCACGCCGGCTGGATCGACGGCTACCGCCTGCTGCACGCCTTTGCCTCGACGGTGCTCGACCGGGTGTACTTCCTGCGCGGGCGCATGGATCTCTTCAAGGTCAGGATCGACGGCACCCCGCCGATCGACAACGAGCTCGCCCAAGGCCGCGGCGCCTTCCTGCTCGGCGCCCACGTCGGCAGCTTCGAGGCGCTGGGCGCCTGCCGCCAGCAGACGCGCCAGCAGGACCTGCGCGTCGCGATGCTGATGTACCCGGACAACGCACGCCGCATCAACGCCACGCTCGACGCCATCGCGGTGCCCGAGCTGCGGCCGCACGTCATCGCGCTGGGCCGGCCGCATTCGATGCTGGCGCTGCGCGACTGGCTCGACGGCGGCGGCCTTGCCGGCATCCTGGCCGACCGCACGCTGCCGGGCAGCGAAGACCAGGCGCAGCACCAGCGCGGCAACAATATCGTGCTGCCGTTCCTGGGGCAGCCGGCGTGCTTCAATGACGGTCCCTTCCGGCTTGCGGCGCTGTTGCGCCGCAAGGTGTTCTTCATGGCGGGCCTCTACGGCGGCGGCGCGCGTTACGACGTGCAGTTCGATGCGCTGGCCGACTTCGGCGAGCCGATGTCGGGCATGGCGGAGCGCGAAGCGCGCATCCGCGCCGCGCTGGAGGCCTATGTCGCGCGGCTCGAGTCGCTGTGCCGCGCCCACCCCTACAACTGGTTCAATTTCCATGATTTCTGGCTCGAAGATGCGGCTTGACCGGCTCTGCAAGGTATTCGTGCTGGCACTGGCCTTCTGCGCCGTGCCGGCCTGGGCGGCGTTCGACCTGCCCGAACTGATGACCCTGCTGGCCAGGCAGAAGAGCGGCGAAGCCCGCTTCACTGAACAACGCTTCGTGCACGGCCTCGAAGGCCCGCTCGACGCCAGCGGCACGCTGAACTTCGACGCGCCCGACAAGCTGGTGCGCCGAACCCTGTCGCCGCGCGTCGAGACCATGGCGGTCGAAGGCAACACGCTGACCCTTTCGCGCGGCGGACGCACACGCACGCTGGCGCTGGACAGCATGCCCGAGCTGCAAGGCCTGGTCGAAGCCATGCGCGGCACGCTGACCGGCGACGGCGCCACGCTGCAGCGCTACTTTCGCAGCACCGTAACCGGCTCGGCGGGCAAATGGACGCTCGACCTCGTGCCGCTCGACAGCCGGCTGGCCGCCCAGGTGCGCAGCATGCGCATCAGCGGCCGCGCAAGCGACGTGCTGGGCCTCGAAATGGAATTCATCGGCGGTGACCGCTCGGTCATGAACATCACGCCGAGCGCGCCCAACGCGGCGCCTGCTGGCGCGGCAGGCCGCGGCGCGCCGTGACCGTGGGGCAGGCGGGCGGGCCGCCCAGCTGGGGGCGCAGGGCGGTCGTGCTGCTGGCATGGCTGCTGGTGCTGGTGTGCGGCGCCGTGGTCATCGCGCGCACGCAGATCGGCGCCGACCTGTCGGCCTTCCTGCCCAAGAGCCCCGACGTGCGCCAGCGCGTGCTGATCGAGCAGCTGCAAAGCGGCGTGGCCTCGCGCACGCTGATGCTCGGCATCGAGGGCGGCAGCGTCGAGCAGCGCGCCACGGTGTCGCGCGCGGTGGCCAAAAGCATGCGCGAGAGCCAGCTGTTCGACCTGGTGCAGAACGGCGACGTCAGCGACTGGAGCGACTCCGGCACCTGGGTCTTCGAGCATCGCTACCAGCTCTCGCCGGGCGTGGTGCCGGGTCAGTTCACCGCCGCGGGCCTGCGCGACGCGATCAATGAAACGCTGTCGATGCTCGGTACGCCCGCCGGCAACGTCATCAAGCCGCTGCTCGACCGCGATCCGACCGGCGAGACGCAGCGCATCGCGATGGAACTGGTGCCTGCAAGCGCGCCGCGCAGCGAGGACGGCGTATGGATGTCGCGCACCGCGCCGCGCGCGCTGATGATCGCCACCACGCGCGCCGCCGGCGGCGACCTCGACGCGCAGGCCGTGGCCATCGCGCGGGTGAACTCGGCCTACGAGGCCGCCTCGCGCGGCATGGGTGCCGACGCGCCCAAGCTGCTGCTGAGCGGCCCGCCGGTGTTCTCGGTGATGAGCCGCGACAAGATCAAGACCGAAGCCATCCATCTCGCGGTGGTGGGCGGCATCGTGATGGGCGGGCTGCTGCTGCTGGCCTTTGCGTCGCCGCGCGCGCTGGTCATCGCCTTTTTGCCGGTGGCCACGGGCGTGGTGGTCGGCACCGCCAGCGTGAGCCTGGTGTTCGGCTCGGTGCACGGCCTGACGCTGGGTTTCGGCAGCACGCTGATCGGCGAGACGGTCGACTACGCCATCTACTACCTCATCCAGGCGCGCGGCGCCGCGGTGGCCGGCACCGGCTGGCAGCGCTGGCGCGACCTCAACTGGCCCACGGTGCGGCTCGGGTTGCTGACTTCGGTGTGCGGCTTCGCGGCACTGGTGTTTTCGGGCTTCCCGGGGCTGGCGCAGCTGGGGGTGTTCTCCATTGCCGGGCTGGTGTCGGCCGCGCTGGCCACGCGCTACGTGCTGCCGATGCTGGCGCCCGACGGCGCCACCGGCATGGGCATGCGCCGCTACATGGCGCAGCTCGCGGGCGCGCTGGTGCGCGGCCTGCCGCGCCTGCGCTGGCCGCTGGCCGCGCTCGGCGTGGCGGCGCTGGGGCTGGTGCTGTGGCAGGGCGGCCACCTGTGGCGCGCCGACCTGGGCGCGATGAGCCCGGTGCCCAAGGCAGCCCAGCAGATGGACGAGATGCTGCGCAACGACATCGGCGCCAGCGACGGCGGCGTGCTGGTGGTGGCCTATGGCGACGACGAACAGGCCGCGCTCCGCAACACCGAAGCCGCGGCCGCGCGGCTCGACGCGCTGGTGGACAGCGGCGAGCTCATGGGCTACGAGACCGTCACGCGGGTGCTGCCGAGCGCGCAGACCCAGGCGGCGCGCATCGCCAGCCTGCCGACCAGCGAAGTCCTGCGCGCCAATCTCGCCGAAGCGACGAAGGGGATGCCGCTGCCGGCGTCGCGCCTGGAGCCCTTCGTGCAGGAAGTGGAGGCGGCGCGCAAGCTGCAACCCGTGCAGCGTGCCGATCTGGCCGGTGGTCCGCTGGGCTCGGTGCTCAACACGCTGATGTACCAGCGCCCGGGCGGCGGCTGGGGCACGCTGGTGGTGCTGCATCCGGGCACCAAGTTCGACCAGAAGCGGCTCGAAACCGCACTGGCCGGCCTGCCCGACGTGCAGGTGGTCGACGTCGGCCGCGAGCTGGCCGGCCTGTATCAACGCTATCTGCACGAAGCTTTCGTCCAGGTGCTGCTGGGCGCGCTGGCGGTGGTGGTGCTGCTGGGCATCTACCTGCGCTCGTGGCGCCGGCTGCTGGCCGTGTGCCAGCCGCTGCTGTTCGCGGTGGTGCTCACGCTGGGCGGCATGGCGGTGCTGCAGGCTGCGCTGGGCATCCTGCATCTGGTGGGGTTGCTGCTGATCGTGGCGGTGGGATCCAACTACGCGCTGTTCTTCGACCAGTTGCGCACCACGGGCCAGGCCGACGAAGACACGCTCGCATCGCTGATGCTGGCCAACCTGACGACGGTGGTGTCCTTCGGGCTGATCGCGATTTCCGACATTCCCGCGCTGTCTTCGATCGGCCGCGTGGTCGCGCCGGGCGCGCTGCTGGCGCTGCTGCTGTCGGCGGCATTCGCACGCAGCGTGGGGCCTTCGAAGGCCGCGCGCGGTCGATGAGGGGAAAATCCGGGCCCATGTCTTCCGCCTCCGCCCCTCGTGAATCCTGGCCCTGGCCGCCGGCCATACGCGCCAGTGCGGCATGGCATGTGGCGGCCATCGGCGCGGGCGTGCTGGTGCCGGGCGCGCTGCCGTGGGCCGTGGGCGCCATCGTGCTCAACCATGCGCTCATCACCGGCGCCGGCCTGACGCCGCGCAGCAGCCTGCTGGGCCCCAACATGACGCGCCTGCCCGAAGCGGCGGGCAAGCGCCGCGAGGTGGCGATCACCATCGACGACGGACCGGAGCCCGAGGTCACGCCGCGCGTGCTCGACCTGCTCGACGCGCACGGCCAGCGCGCCACCTTCTTCTGCATCGCCGAGCGCGTGCTGGCGCAGCCCGCCCTGGCGCGCGAGATCGTGGCGCGCGGCCACAGCATCCAGAACCACACGGCGCGGCACCGGCACAACTTCTCCTTCCTCGGGCCGCGCGGCTTCGCCGCCGAAATCGCACGCGCGCAGGACATCCTGAGCGACGTGACCGGCCAGCGTCCGACCTGCTTCCGCGCGCCGGCCGGCCTGCGCAACCCCTTCCTGGAGCCCGTGCTGCACCGCCTCGGCCTTTCGCTGGTGAGCTGGACGCGGCGCGGCTTCGACACGCGCGAAGGCGACGCCGCCAAGGTGATGGCGCGCCTGGACCGCAACCTGCAGGCGCGCGACATCCTGTTGCTGCACGACGGCAACGCCGCGCGCACCGCTGCGGGACAACCCGTTTTGCTGGAGGTATTGCCCTTGTTGCTCGAACGCCTGCGCGCCGATGGACTGCGCGCTGTCACCTTGCCCGAGGGCATGAAATCATGAGTGCGGTGCTGCCTTCGCGGGGCGCCACCGACAAAGCGTGGCGCGAGCTGCACGAAGCCGCGACCATCCCCTACAAGAAGGGCGGCAGCTTTGCCTGGCATTTCGCGCGCGGCAAGCTGGGTCGCGACCCGGTGTTCCGCGGCCTGCTCGAGCGCGGGCTGATCGATGCGCAGCACCGTCGCGTGGTCGACATCGGCTGCGGGCAGGGCCTGTTCGCCAGCCTGCTCGCATCGATGAGCGCAATGCAGAAAAACGGCCGCTGGCCCGCGTCGTGGTCCGCCACGCCGGAAAGCGCCGACTACACCGGCATCGAGCTGATGCCCAAGGACGTGGCGCGCGCCGAGGCGTCTATCGGCCATCTGCAGCCGGCGCCCAAGCTGGTCTGCGCCGACATGTGCTCGGCCGAACTGCCGGACTGCGACCTTGTCGTGATCCTCGACGTGCTGCACTACGTGGACCTCGAAGCGCAACAAGGCGTGCTGACGCGCGTGCGCGACGCGCTGCGCCGCGGCGGCAATCCGCAGGCGCGCCTGCTGCTGCGCGTGGGCGATGCGTCGAGCCGCCGCGGCTTTGCGATCAGCCAGTGGGTCGACCGCACCGTGACGCGCATCCGCGGCCACAAGGTATCGCCGACCTGGGGCCGGCCGCTGGCCGAATGGACCGCATTGCTCGACCGCCTGGGCTTTCGCGTGCACAGCATTCCGATGAGCGAGGGCACGCCCTTTGCCAACGTGCTGCTGGTGGCAGACCTCGAGGAGAGACAGGCCGCATGACCGCACCACAGACGCTCGACCGCGCCGGCATCGCGCAGCGCATTCCGCACAGCGGCAGCATGTGCCTGCTGGAGCGCCTCGAAAGCTGGGACGCCGACGCGATCCATTGCAGCACCACCACGCACGCGCAAGCCGGCAACCCGCTGCGCACCGAGAGTGGCCTGCTTGCGCCGAACGCCATCGAATACGCCGCGCAGGCGATGGCACTGCACGGCAGCCTGCTGGCTGCCGAGGGCAGCACGCCATCGGCCGGCTTCCTGGCGAGTGCGCGCAACGTCAAGCTGGCGGTGGCGCGGCTGGACGACGTCGACGGCGCGTTGCAGGTACGGGCGAAGCGCCTGTCGGGCGACGACCGCCAGGTTCTCTATGAATTCACGGTGAAGGCCGACGACGGCCGATCGCTGGCCGAGGGGCGAGCCGTGGTGGTCCTGAACACGCCGCTGGCTGCGGAAGAAAGCACATCGTCATGAGTCTCGAAGGAAAACGCGCCCTGATCACCGGCGCCAGCGGCGCGCTCGGCGCGGCCATGGCCCGCCGCTTCGCGCGCGAGGGCGCCACGGTGCTGCTGCACGCCAACTCGCGGCCGGAAGCGGTCGAGCAACTGGCCGCGGCCATCTCGGCCGAAGGCGGCAAGGCCGAATGCCATGTGTTCGACCTGCGCAGCGACGAGGCTTGCGCGGCGGCATGCGCGCGCATCCTGGAAGGCGGCCCGGTCCAGATCCTCGTCAACAACGCGGGGGTGCACGACGACGCGGTGCTCCCGGGCATGCGCGCCGAGCAGTGGCACAAGGTGATCGACGTGTCGCTCAACGGCTTTTTCCGTGTCACGCAGCCCTTGCTGCTGCCGATGATGCGCACGCGCTGGGGGCGCATCCTGAACATCTCGTCGGTCGCCGCCATCGCGGGCAACCGGGGGCAGGTCAACTACGCGGCAGCCAAGGGCGCGCTCAACAGCGCGACCAAGGCGCTGTCGCTCGAGGTGGCGTCGCGCGGCGTGACGGTGAATGCGATCGCGCCGGGGATCATTGCCTCGCCCATGGCTGACGCGGTGTTCGATCCGGCAGTCATCAACCAGATGGTGCCGGTGAAGCGGGCGGGGACGCCGGAAGAGGTGGCTGCCTTGGCTGCTTTCCTGGCTGGTGACGAGGCCGGGTACATCACTGGGCAGGTGATTTCTGTCAACGGCGGGATGATCTGACGCTTTGACTTTTGGGGTGCGGCGGTGGGTGCTGTGCCCTTGGGCGGCCGACGTCACCGGCCCTTCGGGCTTCCCTGCGCTGCTCGCGACGGGCGCTACTCAACAAGAACGAAGATTCAGTCCTGAAACGGCGGCTTCCCAGCCAGCTTCCGAAACACCAAACCCGGCAGCCGCAGCACGAACTCCACCATCAGCCGCGTGTGCATCCACGTCAGCAGCACGTTGTCGCGTCCATAGCGGAAGTGCGAAACCCCGCCTTCCTCGGCGCTCAGGTATTTCACCGGCGCATCGATGTTTACCGGCTTGACCCCGCGCCACGCGAGCCGAACGACGGCTTCGGTGTCGAAGTCGAAGCGCCGCATCCACGGCTGCTTTGCCATCACCGCGATCAGGTCGGCCACGGGATACACGCGAAAGCCGTAGAGCGAATCGCCCACGCCGGCAAACAGGGTTTCCAGCTGCGTCCACCCGTTCGACACGCGCCGCCCGCGCACGCGCAACAGCGGCGCGCTCGCATCGAACACCGGACGCCCCAGTACCATCGTCTCGGGCCGCTCCAGCGAGGCTTTCATGAACGCGGGGATCAGGTCCGCCGGATGCTGCCCGTCGGAGTCCATGGTCAGTGCATGCGTGAAACCCGCGTCCTGCGCGGCGCGCAGCCCATGCAGCACCGCCGAGCCCTTGCCCTGGTTCTGCGGCAGCACCCACACGCGCAGGCCGGGGTCGTTGGCCGCCATCTGCTGCAGCCGCTCGCCCGTGCCGTCGTCGCTGCCGTCGACCACCACCCACACCGGGTTCCACTGCGCGCGCGCGGCCTCGACCGTGGAGAACACGCGTTCTCCCGTGTTGTAGCTGGGAATCAGGACAAGGTGGGTGCGCGAGGCGTCTGGCATTCGGGGGACGCGTCGGTGGCGCGCTGTTCCATGTTTTGGCGAAAGTAGTGTTCCAGCTCGGCCTGCAGCACGTCGCTGTCCTGCGTGGCCGCGAAGCGCTTGCCCAGCCGCAGCGTGAAGACGATGGGCAGCGGCGGCACGCGCCACAGCGGCCAGCCCTTGCTGAGGTAGGGCGAGTCGGTGTCGATGAACACCGTCTGGATCGGCGCCTGCGCCAGCTTGGCGATCAGCGTCACGCCGGGGCGAAATGGGTTGAGCGGCGGCGTCACCGTGCGCGTGCCCTCGGGGAAGATCACCAGCTGCCCGCCGTTGCGCAGGTCGTTCACCGCCAGCCGCACCATCATGCGCGCCGACTTGTTGCTGATGTAGCGCGCCAGCCGCGCACCCGCGCCGAGGAAGATGTTGCCCATCAGGTCGGCCTTCATGATGCAGGCGCTGCGCGGCAGCCGCGCCACCAGCAGGAGGGCGTCGAGCATGGTCGGATGGTTGGCCACGAAGATCACGCCGGGCTCGTTGCGCATCGGGTCGAGGCAGGTGGAGTCGATGCGCATCATGCCCGTCACCGACGCGAGCCACCAGAACATGCGGTAGGCGAACGCGATGGTCATGCGGCCCAGCGCGCGGGCCGGCCGCGTGGGCATCACGGGGTAGATCAGCATGGCCACGAAATTCCAGACCAGCGAGATCAGGCCCAGGAAAAGCAGCAGTGCGTAAAGCATCAACGCAAGCGGGATCGACGTGAGAATACGCAGCACTCGGGTCATTGAGTCAGTCGGGCGATCGGGCACCGGCAATTCAGGCCCGCAATCGACCGGCGGCGACCGTGTGCGCCTCGATCTCGACCAGCAGGTCGCTGCGGCAGATGTCGGCTTCCAGGTACACGGCGTGGCGCGCCATGGGCGCGTCGGCGCCGAGCGTGCTCTCGATGATGCCGCGCACCGCCTCGGTGTCCGATGGGTGCCGCACGTACACCACGCAGTCGAGCTCTGCCAGCGCGAATTTCGCAGTGCCGCGCTCATTGGCGGCGGTGATCACGGCCTGCAGGTTGCGCAGCGTTTCGCGGGTCTGCTCGAGCACGTCGCCGTGGTGGACGGTTTCGTGCCCGACGATGCTCGCGGTGCCGGAAATGAATAGCGCGATGTTGCCGTCGCCGATGTCCGACAGCGCCGCGCGCGAAAAGGTCGGCGAGCGCGGGCCGTAGGTTTCGGGGTAGCGGTAGGCGGAGACTTGCCGCGGGTTTTCCACCGGCAGCGGCGCCTGCTTGCCCGCCAGGAAGCGGATCGACAGCGCGCCCTGGTGGATGCCCAGCGCGCAGGCCGCCGGCGCGCCCTCGAAGGCGGCGCGCCCGGCTTCGAGGAAGGCTTCCTGGCGGCCGGCATTGAACTGGCGGTAGCGTTCGAGCCCGCCACCGTCGGCGTTGATCTGCGGCAAGTAGTTCCAGATGCGCTGCAGGTGCGGCGTGCCGGCCTGGTCGAGGGTCTTGAACAGGTCGCTGTAGGCGCGGTGCGCGAGTTCGGTCAGGCCTTGTTTCTCGGCCGCCTCGTCGAGGTCGATGGCGCCCAGCAGCCAGTGGCCGTCGGTGCGCCAGCGCGCAATGCCGGTGGTACCCGACTCGATGTGCGGGGCCGTGAGGTGCCACACGTCGGCCATTGCGCCGTTGGGCGAGAGCACGCGGGCATTGACCGTCGGCATCCACGCCACGCCGTGCGGCGTGCCGTAGCCCAGCGCCGCGAAGGGCGCCTTGCCGCCGGCGGCAAGCGCCAGGCTGTCGGGCAACGAAAGGCGCTCCACGCGCAGATGGGAAGAAGAGCTTGCGTCCTGGACTTGCACTGTCACTGTCACCTTGCCTCGACGATGTGGTCTGGTTTGATGGCGGTATAGGCAGAGAACACGCCGAGGCTGGCATTCCGGCGCACGTCGCGGAAACCCGCGTCGGCCAGCGCCTGCACCACCTGCTCGGGGGGAATGCAGGCCTCGATCGTGTCCCAGTAGTAGCGCCACAGTTCCGAGGTGTCCCGCCGGCGACCGACCACGCGGGCGATCAGCGGCACCACGGCGCGCATGTAGCCCTTGAGCAGCGCCGTCGCGACGCGGCCCTCGGGCTTGGTAATTTCAAGCACCACCACGCGCCCGCCGGGGCGCAGCACGCGATGGAATTCGCCGAAGGCGGCGGCCACGTCGCTGATGTGGCGCATGGCGTAGCCCATGCTCACGAAGTCGCAGCTGGCGTCGGGCCGGGGCAGGGCCTCGGCCACGCCTTGCACCAGTTCCACGCCGGGCAGCTTCACCTGGTCCATCATGCCGGCGCTTGGATCCACGCCCACGAGCTTGCCGGCCGGGCCGATGAGCTTCAGCGCCTCGCGCGCCACCAGGCCGGTGCCGATGCCCACGTCGAGCACCTCGGCGCCGGTCGCGAGGCCCGCCTGCTGCAGTGCCGCACGGCGGTAGGCGGGGCCGGTGCCGAAAGCAAGCACGCTCTCGATGCGATCGTAGTCGGCCGCCGTGTCGTCGAAGATTCGACGCAGGAACGCCTGGTGCTCTGCCTCGTTGCTGTAGTACAGCGGCAGGGGAGCGTGTGGCGGCAGGACGACGGGTGTCGCGGGGCCGCCTGTAGGCGATGGTGTCATCGAACGATTATCACCAAAAGCCCGGGCGCGAAATCCGGGGGGCGCCGGGCGTTGCGTGCGCCGGACAGTAAACTCGGAGCTTGCTTTGAAAACACAAGACAGCGAGATAGAAAGCCATGGCCGGACATAGCAAATGGGCAAACATTCAGCACCGCAAGGGCCGCCAGGACGAAAAACGCGGCAAGCTCTGGACCCGTGCCATTCGCGAAATCACGGTGGCGGCACGCGCAGGCGGCGCTGACCTCGGCTCCAACCCCCGGCTGCGGCTGGCGGTGGAAAAGGCCAAGGCCGTGAACCTGCCCATCGACACCATCAAGCGCAACATCGACAAGGCCACCGGCAACCTCGAAGGCGTCAACTACGAAGAAATTCGTTACGAAGGGTACGGCATCGGCGGCGCGGCCATCATCGTCGACACCATGACCGACAACCGCGTGCGCACTGTGGCCGAAGTGCGCCACGCCTTCTCCAAGCACGGCGGCAACATGGGCACCGAAGGCTCGGTGGCCTTCCAGTTCAAGCACTGCGGCCAGATCGTCTTTGCGCCCGGCACCGACGAAGACAAGGTGATGGAAGTGGCGCTCGAAGCCGGCGCCGAAGACGTCGTCACCGACGACGACGGCGCCATCGAGGTGCTCACCGCGGTCGCGGATTTCGAAGCCGTCAAGAACGCGCTCGAGGCCGCCGGCCTGAAGCCCGAGGTGGCCGAAGTCACCATGCGCGCGGAGAACCCGGTCGAAGTCACCGGCGAAGACGCCGCGAAAATGCAGAAATTGCTCGACGTGCTCGAGGACCTGGACGACGTGCAGGACGTTTATCACAACGCCTCGTTGTCCGAGTAGGCACGAATGAATGTTTGTTGAATCACAGCGAGAAATGAAGGCCCGCGAATGAAGGTACTGGTAATTGGGGGAGGGGGCCGTGAACACGCTCTGGCGTGGCGCCTGGCGCAGGCCACCCGGGTGAGCCGCGTGTACGTGGCGCCGGGCAACGGCGGCACCGCGAGCGACGAGCGCTACGACTGCATCGACATCACCGAGCCCGCCGCGCTGCGCGAATGGGCCATCAAGGAAAAGATCGCGCTGACCGTGGTCGGCCCCGAGGCGCCGCTGGCCGCGGGCGTGGTCGACGAGTTCCGCGCGCACGGCCTGCGCATCTTCGGGCCGACGCAGGCCGCCGCGCAGCTCGAGAGCTCCAAGGCGTTCTCCAAGGCGTTCATGAAGCGCCACAAGATCCCCACGGCCGAATACGAAGCCTTCACCGACGCCGCCGCGGCGCATGCCTACATCGACGCCAAGGGCGCGCCCATCGTCGTCAAGGCCGACGGCCTGGCGGCAGGCAAGGGCGTGGTGGTGGCCATGACCGCGCAGGAAGCGCACGAGGCGGTCGACTTCATGCTGGTCGACAACAAGTTTGGCGTGTCGCACAACGAAGGCGGCGCGCGCGTCGTCATCGAAGAATTCCTGCAGGGCGAGGAAGCCAGCTTCATCGTGCTGTGCGACGGCAAGAACGTCACCGCGCTGGCCACCAGCCAGGACCACAAGCGCCTGCTCGACAACGACGAAGGCCCCAATACCGGCGGCATGGGCGCGTATTCGCCCGCGCCGGTGGTCACGGCCGAGGTGCATGCGCGCGCCATGCGCGAAATCATCCTGCCGACCATCCGCGGCATGGAAAAAGACGGCATTCCCTACACCGGCTTCCTGTACGCCGGCCTGATGATCGACGCGGCCGGCCATCCGAAGACGCTCGAATTCAACTGCCGCATGGGCGACCCCGAGACGCAGCCCATCATGATGCGGCTGAAGTCCGACCTGTTCGAGGTGTTCTGGCACGCCACCGACGGCACGCTCGACCAGGTCGAGCTGCAGTGGGACCGCCGCGTGGCGCTGGGCGTGGTGATGGCCGCGCACGGCTACCCGCTGTCGCCGCGCAAGGGCGACCGCATCACCGGCATCCCGGCCGAGGCGCCCGATGCCGTGGTGTTCCACGCCGGCACCACGCTGGAAAACGGCGAGCTCAAGACCAGCGGCGGCCGCGTGCTCTGCGTCACCGTGCTGGCCGACAGCGTCAAGCTTGCGCAGCAGCGAGCCTACGAGGTGGCGGCGCGCGTCAATTTCGACGGCGCCCAATACCGCAAGGACATCGGATTCCGCGCCGTGCACGCGCGCAACACACCCAACGCTTGATGCAGCAAACCAACCCGGCGGCGGTCGGCGACTACCTGCGCGGTCTGCAGCAGTCGATCATTTCAGCGGTGGAAAAGGCCGACGGTGGCGCCTGCGTGCGCGACGCCTGGCAAAAAGAGCCCGGTGAGCCGCTGCAGGGCCAGGGCCTGACCTGCATCCTCGAAGGGGGGGAACTGTTCGAGCGCGCCGGCTGCGGCTTCTCGCAGGTGCGCGGCCCCAGGCTGCCGCCATCGGCCACGCAGAACCGGCCCGAGCTGTCGGGCGCGCCTTTCGAGGCGATGGGCGTGTCGCTGGTGTTCCATCCGCGCAACCCCTATGTGCCGATCGTCCACATGAACGTGCGCATGCTCGCGGCACTTCCTGAAGGCGGCGAACCGGTCTGCTGGTTCGGCGGCGGCATGGACCTCACGCCGTGCTACGGCTACGAGGAAGACGCGGTGCACTTCCACACCGTGTGCCGCGATGCGCTCGCGCCCTTCGGCGAAGACAAATACCCGCGCTTCAAGACGTGGTGCGACGAGTATTTCTTCCTGAAGCACCGCAACGAGCAGCGCGGCATCGGCGGCATCTTCTTCGACGACTTTTCGGAAGGCGGCTTCGAGAACGGCTTTGCCTTGATGCGTTCGGTGGGCGACGGCTTCCTGCCTGCCTACCTGCCCGTGGTCGAGCGCCGCCGCGCCATGCCTTACACCGAGCGCGAGCGCAACTTCCAGCTCTACCGTCGCGGACGCTATGTCGAGTTCAACCTCGTGTGGGACCGCGGCACGCACTTCGGCCTGCAGTCCGGTGGGCGCACGGAATCGATCCTGCTGTCGATGCCGCCGCTGGCGAGCTGGGCCTACCAGCAACGGCCCGAGCCGGGCAGCCCGGAAGCCGCGCTGTACAGCGACTTCATCGTGCGGCGCGACTGGCTGTGATTTCCTCTTCCGGCAAGGTGCCGCGCATCGGTGTCTTCGGCGGCGCGTTCGATCCGCCGCACAACGCCCATGTGGCGCTGGCCGATGCCGCGCTTGCGCAGCTCGATCTGTCCGAGCTGCATGTCATTCCCACCGGCCAGGCCTGGCACAAGAGCAGGGCGCTCACGCCGAAGGAAGACCGCCTCGCGATGACGCGGCTCGCCTTCGCGGGACTGAAAGGCACCGTCGTCGTCGACAGCCGCGAAGTGCTGCGCGACGGGCCCACCTACACGCTCGACACCCTGCACGAACTGCAGAAAGAGCAGCCCGGCGCGCAGCTCGTGCTGATCATGGGAGCCGACCAGGCGAGCGCGCTGCCGACCTGGCATGGCTGGCAGGATATACTCGGCATTGCTATCGTTTCTGTAGCGTATCGCGCATTATCGACGGGCGACACTGCTCGTTTTGATCCGAAGATGCTGCCCGGCCTCCCGGCCGGTGCGCGTTTCGAGGCGCTCGAATTGCCACCTATGGACATCAGCGCCACCGAGATTCGGCGGCGCGCGGCGCTTGGCGTGGACATTTCCTCGCTGGTTCCGGCCACGGTTGCACGCTATATTGACCAACACCACCTCTACCGCTCTGCCTGATGACCACTGAAGCCGCCGCCAAAAAAGACACCCAGAAACTCCAGCGAGCCATCATCGATGGTCTCGAAGACGTCAAGGCGCAGGACATCCAGGTATTCGACACGGAGCATCTGTCACCGCTGTTCGAGCGCGTGATCGTCGCGTCGGGCACCTCGAACCGCCAGACCAAGGCGCTTGCCGCCAGCGTGCGCGACGCCGTGCGCGAAGCCGGTTTCGGCAAGCCGCGCATCGAGGGCGAGGAAAACGGCGAGTGGATCATCGTGGACTGCGGCGCCGCGGTCGCGCACATCATGCAGCCGGCCATCCGCCAGTACTACCACCTCGAAGAGATCTGGGGCGACAAGCCGGTGCGCGCCAAGCTCGGCGGTGCCAAGCCCGCCGCGTCCACGAGTTCGTCCACCAAGGACGAGCCGGAAACCAAGAAGAAGGGCGCCGCCAAGGAGCCCACGCTGCGCCGCTCGAGCGCCGCCAAGACCGCGATCCGCGCAGCCGAGCAGGAAGCCAAGGCAGCGAAGGCACCGGCGAAGAAGGCTGCCTCCAAGACCACGGCCAAGACTGCAGCGAAGAAGGCGCCCGCCAAGAAGGCCGGCTCCACCACGGCGCGCGTGCCGGTCAAGGTCGTCGGCAAGCCGGCGGCCAAGAAGCCCGCTGCCAAGAAGGCGGCAGCCAAGAAGGCGCCAGCCCGCCGCGCATGAAGCTGCTGGTGGTTGCCGTCGGGCAGCGCATGCCCGATTGGGCACAGACTGCCTGGGACGACTACGCCAAGCGCTTTCCGCCCGAACTCAAGCTCGAGCTGCGCGCGGTCAAGACCGAGCCGCGCGGCTCCAAATCACTCGAAACCCTTTACGCCGCCGAGCGCGAGCGCATCGAAGGCGCCATTGCGCGCGGCATGCGAATCGTCGTGCTCGACGAGCGCGGCACCGCGCTGACCACCAAGGCGCTGGCGGCCCGGCTGCAGTCCTGGCAAGGCGAGGGCGACGATGTCGCGCTTGTCATCGGCGGTCCCGACGGACTCGATCCGGCCTTCAAGGCCGCGGCCCACGAGCGCATCCGGCTGTCCGACCTGACCCTGCCTCACGCGATGGCGCGGGTACTGCTGGTCGAGCAGCTGTACCGGGCTTGGTCGGTGAACGCAGGCCATCCCTACCACCGCGAATGAAGCGCCCCGGCGGGCGGGATGCGGCCGCTGCGCGGCTTCATCCACCAGGCCGGCCGGCTGCGGCGCGGCGGGCAGCAGCTTCGCAGGAGAACTGAACCTTGTCCGATTTCATCTACCTCGCCTCGCAAAGCCCGCGCCGTGCGCAGCTGCTCGGCCAGCTCGGTATTCGCCATGCATTGCTGCTCGCCGACGCCGACGAAGACGCAGAGTCGCTCGAAGCGGTGCTGCCGAACGAGGCGCCGGCCTCCTACGTGCAGCGCGTGACCGCCCTCAAGCTCGATGCGGCCGTTGCGCGGCTGCAGCGGCGGGGGCTGGCCAGCGCGCCGGTGCTCTGCGCCGACACCACCGTCGCGCTGGGCCGCACCATCCTCGGCAAGCCCGAAGACGCGGCGGATGCCGCGCGCATGCTCGCCATGCTCTCGGGCACCACGCACCGCGTGCTGACGGCCGTGGCCCTGCAGGACGGCGACCGGCGCCATGCCGCGCTCAGCGTCTCGCGCGTGCGCTTCGCGAAGATCACCGAGGCGCAGGTTGCCCGCTACGCCGAAAGCGGCGAGCCGCTCGGCAAGGCCGGGGCCTATGCCATCCAGGGCGCGGCGGCTGCGTTCATCGAGCACATCAGCGGGTCCTATTCGGGCATCATGGGACTTCCCATGTTCGAGACCGCCGAGCTGCTCCGTGGCGCCGGTTTCAATACCTAACAAGAATTCCATGCAAGACATCCTGATCAACTGGTCCCCGCAGGAGACCCGTGTGGCGCTGGTCGAGCACGGCGCGGTGCAAGAGCTGCACGTCGAGCGCACGCTGGAGCGCGGGCTGGTCGGCAACATCTATCTCGGCAAGGTGTCGCGTGTGCTGCCGGGCATGCAGTCGGCCTTCATCGACATCGGCCTGGAGCGCACCGCCTTCCTGCACGTGGCCGACATCGTGGCGCCGTTCACGCCGGGCTCGCGGCCCAGCGCGCCGGCGCCGGAACGGGACCACCGCAACGGCGGGCCGATGGTGCCCATCGAGAAGCAGGTGTTCGAAGGCCAGTCGCTGCTGGTGCAGGTCATCAAGGACCCGATCGGCACCAAGGGCGCGCGGCTGTCGACGCAGATCAGCATCGCCGGGCGGCTGCTGGTGTTCCTGCCGCAGGACAACCACATCGGCGTGTCGCAGAAGATCCCTTCGGACCAGCGCGAGTCGCTGCGCAACCGCATGCTGGCGCTGATCGAGGCGGCCGCGGCGGCCGACAGCGGCGGCGTGGTGCCGGCCAACACCGGCGGCTTCATCCTGCGCACCAACGGCGAGGATTCCTCCGACCCCGAGCTGGCCGAAGACATCGCCTACCTGCGCAAGACATGGTCGCGCATCCGCGACGCCTCGATGCGCATGCCGGCGATGTCGCTGCTGCACCAGGACCTGAGCCTGCTGCAGCGGGTGCTGCGCGACATGACGGGCGAAGACACGCAGACCATCCGCATCGACTCGCGCGAGCAGTTCGAGGTGCTGCTGAAGTTCGGCCTCGAATTCATGCCCAAGGCGGCGGGCAAGCTGCAGCACTACAAGGGCGAGCGGCCGATCTTCGACCTGTATTCGGTCGACGAGGAAATCGCCAAGGCACTGGGGCGGCGCGTCGAGCTCAAGTCGGGCGGCTACCTCGTGGTCGACCAGACCGAGGCGCTGACCACGGTGGACGTGAACACCGGCGGCTTCGTCGGCGCACGCAACTTCGACGACACCATCTTCAAGACCAACCTGGAGGCGGCGCAGGCCATTGCGCGGCAGCTGCGGCTGCGCAACCTGGGCGGGATCATCATCGTCGACTTCATCGACATGGGGCGCGACGACCACCGCGAGCAGGTGCTGGCCGAATTCCGCAAGCAACTGGCGCGCGACCGGGTGAAGACGACGGCTGGCGGCTTCTCGCAGCTTGGCCTGGTCGAGATGACGCGCAAGCGCACGCGTGAATCGCTGGCGCACATGCTGTGCGAACCCTGCGCGGCCTGCGGCGGGCAGGGCATCGTGAAGACCGCGCGCAGCGTGGCCTACGACGTGATGCGGGAGATATTGCGCGAGGCGCGCCAGTTCACGCCTCGCGAGTTCCGCATCGTGTCGTCGCCGCAGGTGATCGAACTGTTCCTCGACGAGGAAAGCCAGCACCTGGCGGGCCTGAGCGACTTCATCGGCAAGCCGATTTCGCTGCAGTCCGAGCCGGCGATCGGGCAGGGACAGTACGACATCGTGCTGCTCTGACCTGACCGCATTGCGCTGATCAGAGCGTCGGGTCTTGCCCCGGCGGCGCGCTGCGCACCGCCAGCGTCTGCAGCCGCGCATACAGGCCGTCGAGCTGCATCAGCTGCTCGTGGCTGCCTTGCTCGGCAATGCGGCCTTGCTCCATCACGATGATGCGGTCCGCGTGCTGGATGGTCGACAGGCGGTGGGCCACGATCAGCGTGGTGCGGTTCTGCATCAGGCGCTGCAGGGCGTCCTGCACGAGGCGCTCCGATTCGGTGTCGAGCGCGGAGGTGGCCTCGTCGAGCAGCAGCACCGGCGCATTCTTGTAGAGCGCACGGGCGATGGCCAAGCGCTGGCGTTGGCCGCCCGAGAGCTGCGTGGCGTTGTGGCCCAGCACGGTGTCGATGCCCTGGGGCAGGTTCTCCACGTGCGAGCTCAGGTTGGCCGCCTCTATGCATTGCAGCACGCGTTCGCGATCGATTTCCGCGCCCAGCGCCACGTTGGCCGCGAGGGTCTCGTTGAGCATCACCACGTCCTGGCTGACCATCGCGAACTGCGCACGCAGGCTCTTCAGCTGCCATTCGCTGGTGTCGTGTCCGTCGAGCAGCACCTGGCCGCTGCTGGGTTGCACGAAGCGTGGCAGCAGGTTCACCAGCGTGGTCTTGCCCGAACCCGAAGGCCCGACGAAGGCCACCACCTGGCCGGGTTGGATCGTCAGGCTCACGCCGTCGAGGGCGCGCTGCTCGTCGTCGCCGCGGTAGCTGACCTGCACATTGCGCAGTTCGATGTGGCCATCGGCGTGCTCGAGGCTGAACGTGCCCTGCGACTCCGGGGCGACCTCGTCGATCAGCACCAGTCCGCGCTCCAGCGCGGCCAGTCCGCGCGTGATCGGCCCGGCCACCTCGGCCAGCCGGCGGATGGGCGCGATCAGCATCAGCATGGCCGTGATGTAGGCCACGAAGCCGCCCACCGTGAAGCCCTGCTTGCCGCTTTGCCACAGCGCGATCATCACCACCACCGACAGCGCCAGCGAGGCCATCATCTGCGTGAGCGGCGTGGTCGCGGCCTGGGCGATGGTCGACTTCACGGCCAGGCGGTTCAGGCGCTGGCTCAGCTGTTCGAAGCGATGGCCCTGCGCGCCTTCGGCCCCGTGCAGGCGCACCACGCGGTGGGCGAGCACGTTTTCCTCGACCACGTAGGCCAGCTCGTCGGTGGCCTGCTGGCCCTGCTGCGTGAGCCGGTAGAGCCGCTTGGAGAACACCTTCATGATCCACGAGATGCTGGGCACCAGGAAGGCGACGATGAGGGTGAGCTTCCAGTTCAGGTAGACCAGATAGCCCAGCAGCGCGATCAGCGTGAAGCCGTCGCGCGACAGGCCGAGCAGCGCCTGCACCAGCAGCATCGCGCCGGTCTGTACTTCGTAGACCACGGTGTTCGAAAGCGCGCTGGCAGACTGCCGCGCGAACAGCGCGAGCTCGGCGCCGAGCAGGCGCTCGAACATCACCCGCCGCAGCTTCTGCATGCCCTCGTTGGCGATGCGCGAGAGGGCGTACTGGGAAATGAACTGGGCGATGCCGCGCACCGCGAACAGCAGCAGCACGGCGGCGGGCACGAACCAGAGCGGCATCTCGCCGCGTGTGAAGCCGCGGTCGAGCAGCGGCTTGAGCAGGGCGGCCATGAGCGGCTCGGTGATTGCCGCCAGCATCGCCCCGCTCAATCCAAGGGCCCACCATTGGCGCGAGCCGCCGAACCAGGTCATGAGTCGCGCCAGGCGGCGCATCAGGGGAGGGCGAGGAGTCTCGCCGCCGGGGGAAGCTTGCATGGCGGCGGATTCTACGGGTGGGCCCGTTTCGGGCTTCCTGAAGTGATTCTGTAGGACCGCGCCGCTGGATAAACGTTTTGTGACGGCGTCTCCAAACCAGTGTGTAACATGTGGCCCGTCAAGCCGGGGAGAACTTTTTACCCGGAAACCTCTCCGAACCGCATGAACAAGCCGTTGCCAACTCCAATTCCAACTCCTTCTTCATCGCTATTTGCACGCCGCACTCTCATTGCGGCACTTGCCGCCACTCCCATGCTTCCTGCACTGGCCCAATTCCGGGTCGAAGTGTCGGGCGTCGGGCTGACGCAGCTGCCAATCGCGCTTGTTCCCTTCAAGGGCCAGGAATCCTCCCCGCACAAAATCTCCGACATCGTCCAGGCCGACCTGGAGCGAAGCGGCCAGTTCCGTGGCGTCGATGCTTCCGGCCAGGCGCTGGACGAAGCATCGCGCCCCGACCTGTCGCTGTGGCGGCAGCGCACCGCCGACTCGCTCGTGGTGGGCAGCGTCAGCCGCCTGGCCGACGGCCGTTTCGACGTGCGTTTCCGCCTGTGGGACGTGGTCAAGGGCCAGGACCTCGGCGGCCAGAGCTACACGGTGCCGCAAGGCGACCTGCGCCTGGCTTCGCACCGCATCGCTGACTACGTCTATGAAAAGCTGACCGGCGAAAAAGGCATCTTCTCGACCCGCATCGCCTACGTCACCAAGGCCGGCAGCCGCTATTCGCTGTGGGTGGCCGACGCCGACGGCGAGAACGCGCAAGCCGCGCTGGCCAGCCCCGAGCCGATCATCTCGCCCTGCTGGTCGTCCAACGGCCAGCAACTGGCGTATGTGTCCTTCGAGTCGCGCAAGCCGGTCGTCTACGTGCACAACGTGGCCAGCGGCCAGCGCCGCCTGCTCGCGAACTTCAAGGGATCGAACAGCGCACCTGCATGGGCGCCCGATGGCAATTCGCTGGCGGTCACCCTCAGCCGTGACGGCGGCTCGCAGCTCTTCACCATTCCGGCCGGCGGCGGCGAACCGCGCCGCCTCACGCAAAGCTCGAGCATCGACACCGAGCCGGCGTTCTCGGCCGACGGCAGCACCATCTACTTCGTCAGCGACCGTGGCGGTGCCCCGCAGATCTACAAGATGGGCGCTGGTGGCGGCAACCCGACGCGCGTGACCTTCAGCGGCACCTACAACATTTCTCCGGCTGTCAGCGGCGATGGCCGGTGGTTGGCCTACATCTCCCGTGTGGGAGGTGCATTCAAACTCCATGTGATGGAGTTGGCCACCGGCAATGTCAGCGCCATCACGGATACCACCGCCGACGAGAGCCCGAGTTTTGCCCCGAACAGCAAATTGATCGTCTACGCCACGCAGCTGCAAGGCCGCGAGGCCCTGATGACGACCACTTTGGATGGAAAAATAAAGGCACGACTGGCTGGGCAGGCGGGAGACATAAGAGAACCGGACTGGGGTCCGTTTCAAAAGCAATGATTAGGTTTACTTGAGGAGTTCCAAATGTTGAAACGTACGATCTATTCGCTGGCCATCGTGGCTCTTATTGCCGGTTGCTCGTCGGGCACGAAGCTCAACGAAACGCCGGTGACCGACCGCTCCGGCACCGCCGGCGGCCAGCAAGGTGGCGCTAGCGCCGTGGCTCCCGTGACCATCGATCCGAACGCGGGCACCGCGCAAGGTCCGGTGGGCGTGGCGCGCATCATCTACTTCGATTACGACAGCTACACGGTCAAGCCCGAGTTCCAGTCGGCCATCGACGGTCATGCACGTTTCCTCAAGGCCAACCCGCAGCGCCGCGTGTCGATCGAAGGTCACACCGACGAACGCGGCGGCCGTGAATACAACCTGGCACTGGGCCAGAAGCGCTCCGAAGCCGTGCGTCGTGCACTGACCCTGCTGGGCGTGAACGACAACCAGATCGAAGCCGTGAGCTTCGGCAAGGAAAAGCCGGCCGTCCAGGGTTCGGGTGAAGAAGTCTGGGCGCAGAACCGCCGCGCCGAAATCACGTACCGCCAGTGATGCACCGCGCTGTGTTGCGAGGCGCGGCGCTGGCTGCCGCCTTGCTTTGTGTCTCGGTGGGGTCGCAGGCCGCACTGTTCGAGGATGACGAGGCTCGCCGCGCCATCCTCGACTTGCGCCAGCGCGTCGAGGCCATGCGCCAGCAAACCGACCAGCGACTGACCGACGAGAACGGCCAATTGCGTCGCAGCCTGCTCGATCTGCAGAACCAGATCGAGCAGATGCGAGGCGACCTGGCGCGCATGACCGGCCAGAACGAGCAGCTCACGCGCACCGTGAGCGAAATGCAGTCGCGCCAGACCACCCTCGACGACAAGCTCAAGCAGAGCGAGCCTTCGAAGGTGTCGGTGGACGGCCGCGAGTTCAACGCCGATCCGAAGGAAAAGGCCGATTTCGACGCTGCCCTCGGTGTGTTCCGCTCGGGCCAGTTCGCGCAGGCGCAGACCGCGTTCGCCGAATTCGTCAAGCGCTACCCGCAGAGCGGCTACAACGCCTCGGCGCTGTTCTGGCTGGGCAACGCCCAGTACGCCACGCGCAACTACAACGAAGCCATCGCGAATTTCCGCTCGATGCTGTCGCTCGCGCCCGACCATGCCAAGGCCCCCGAGGCCGTGCTGTCGATCGCGAACTGCCAGATCGAACTGAAGGACACGCGCGCCGCTCGCCGCACGCTGGAAGACCTGACCAAGGCCTACCCGCAGTCGGAAGCCGCGCAAGCCGGCCGCGAGCGCCTTTCGCGTTTGCGCTGATGCAGGCGGAGCTTTCCGCTTGAGCGCGATCATCACTGCCGCAATCACCACTCCTCCTGCCGCCGCGGATGTCGTCATCGACACCGCGGCGCCTGACCATGCGCGCCGCTTCGGCGGACTGGAGCGCCTGTACGGCGTGGCGGGTGCGGCACGCATCCGCCATGCGCACGTGCTGGTCGTCGGCATCGGCGGGGTGGGGTCGTGGGCGGTCGAGGCGCTGGCACGCAGCGGGGTCGGGCGGCTGACGCTGGTCGACCTGGACCACGTGTCCGAATCCAACATCAACCGCCAGATCCACGCGCTCGATGCGACCGTGGGCCAGGCGAAGGTCGAGGCCATGCGCGACCGCATTGCGCAGATCAACCCGGACTGCAGGGTGCTCGCGGTGGACGAGTTCGTGGAGCCGGGCAACTGGACGAGCGTGCTCGAGGCGGCGCAGGCAGCGAACGGGCCGGTGACTGCCGTCGTCGACGCATGCGATCAGGTGAAGGCCAAGCTGACGATGGCCGCATGGGCGCGCGCTTCGCGCGCCGCCTTCATCACCGTGGGCGCGGCGGGCGGCAAGCGGCAGGCACACAAGGTCGACATCGACGACCTGTCGCTCGTCACGCACGACCCGCTGCTGGCGCAACTGCGCCAGCGCCTGCGCAAAGAGCACGGCGCTCCACGCGAAGGCCGCAAGATCGGTGTGACCTGCGTCTTCAGCCGCGAGAGCGTGGCGCCGCCCGATGCTTCGTGCGCTATAGAAGGCGACGGGTCGCTCAACTGCCACGGCTATGGATCAGTCGTCAGCGTGACTGCGACTTTCGGCCAATGTGCGGCAGGTTGGGTTCTCGACAAAATCGCCTCAAACCTCACGCTATAATCTTAGGCTTTGCTGGATTCAACGCCGGCAAGAAGCAAAGAATGGTTCCGGGACGTTAGCTCAGTTGGTAGAGCAGCGGACTTTTAATCCGTTGGTCACTGGTTCGAATCCAGTACGTCCTACCAGAACTCCAGAGCGCTCGCCATACAGGCCGAGCGCTCTTTTTTTTGCGGCGGGCCAGCTCGCAATATCAACGGCGCGCAGCCCTCTACGCTCTGCTCAGATCGCGACCTTCTTGTGTTCGCCGAGATCCTTCGGCGGCTCGCCCGTGATGGCGGCCTTCGCCATCTTGTACAGCTGCACCATCTTGCTGTCGTCCACGTCCCAGTATTCCGCACCGACCACGGTCACGGCGAGCAGGCCGAGGTTGGGGTCGGTCGGGCCGTTGGGGAACCAGGCCTGCGCCATCTTGTTGAAGAGCGCCTCTTTCTTCGCCTGGTCTTCGAGCAGCGCGGCATTGCCCGACACAGACACGTAGCTGTCGTCGTCGGTGTTCGCATACGCGAGGTTCACCACCGGGTCGCTGGCGATGTGGCGCGCGATATCGCCGTTCTTGGGCACGAAGAAGTAGAGCGTGCGCACGTCGTCGCCGTCCTTGTTCTGCGTGGTCAGGGGATGGCTGTGCAGCTGGCCGTCGCCGTGGCGGTGGGTCAGCATGCCGAAGCGGGTGTCCTTGATGAGGTCCCAGAGCTTGCTTTGGTCGTTGGTGGTCGTCGTCATGTCGAAACTCCAGAAAAGTGAAGCTAAAGAAGGGATCGCGATGGATGTGTGCGATCAGGAAGAGACCTCACCGTAAGCGCGCCGCACGCCGCGCCGTGAGGACACACGGCGCACAGCCGTGTGGTCCCACGCCGACAAGACCTGCCAGGGGCAACGCTCGCCGTTGACAATGTCCTCATGCCGCCCCGCCACCGCATCGTTCCCCTCATCGTCGCCTCGCCTCTGTTCCTGCAGAACCTCGACACCTCGGTCATGGCAACGGCGCTGCCGACCATCGCGAGTGCGCTCGATGTGAGCGTGCTGCACCTGAACCTCGCGATCACTTCCTACCTGCTGAGCCTGGCGGTGTTTCTTCCCGTGAGCGGCTGGCTGGCCGAGCGCTTCGGGCCCAGGCGGGTGTTCTGCGTGGCGGTGGCTTTCTTCTCGCTGGGCTCGACCTTGTGCGGCGCCGCGCAGACGCTGCCGCAGCTGGTGGCGTTCCGGGTGCTGCAGGGGCTGGGCGGCGCGATGATGCTGCCGGTGGGGCGGCTGATTCTTCTGCGCAGCGTGCCGCCGGCGCGGATGGTGTCGGCCATGGTGTGGTTCACCGTGCCGCCCGCGTTCGGCCGGCTGGCCGGTCCGCTGTTCGGCGGCGCCATCGTCACGCTGGCTTCGTGGCGGTGGATCTTCCTCGTCAACATCCCGTTCGGCCTGCTGGCGATTGCCGGTGCGCTGCGCTTCATCAACGACCTGCCCGAGGACAGCTCGCCCGCGCCCTTCGACATCGAGGGCTTCGTGCTGCTGGCCGTGGGCCTGACGTCGCTGCTCGGCAGCCTGGAGATGGTCGGCAAGTCGCTGTTGCCGGTGCAGGCGATCTGGGCGATGGCGGGCTTCGGCTTGCTGGTGTCGCTGGTGTATCACCTGCGAAGCCGCAACAAGGCAGCGCCGCTGATCGACCTGGGCATCTTGCGGTTCAGTACCTACCGTGCATCGATCATCGGCGGCACGCCACTGCGCATCGCCATCGGTGCCTCGCCGTTCCTGCTGCCGCTGATGTTGCAGCTGGGCTTCGGGCTATCGCCGCTGGCCTCGGGCAGCCTGACGATGGCCACCGCGCTGGGCTCGCTGGCCACGCGCACCCTGATGGCCAAGGCGATCCGCACGATCGGTTTCCGCTCGCTGCTCATCGGCGCGACCTGCCTGACCAGCCTTTGCTACGTGAGCTACGGCCACTTCCACCCGACCACCCCGCATGTGCAGATCTTCGTCACGCTGCTGTTCGGCGGGCTGGTGAACTCGATGGCGATGGTGTCGCTGCAGACCCTCGGCTTCTCGCAGATTCCCAAGCCACGCATGAGCCACGCGGCCACGCTCAACAGCATGGCGCAGCAGCTGTCGCTGAGCCTGGGCGTGACGCTCGGCGCCACGCTGGTCACGCTGGCCGCGTGGTGGAACGGCAGCGGCGCGGATCGGCTCACGGCGGAAGATTTTTCTCCGGCATTTGGCGTAGTGGGAGCGATGACGTTGCTGTCGCTGCTGTCGTTCACCAAGCTGTCGAAGGAAGAGGGCGCGGGCTTGCGCTAGGGCTTTTGCGATTCATTCGCCCCGGGCTGCTCCAGCTTCACCGAGATGCCATAGAGCGCCAGCAGCCCCACCATGTGCCCGACCGAAACCCCGGGCTCGCCCGATTCGATGCGCGCGATCGTCTGCACATGCACGCCCAGCCGCGCACCCGCGGCGGCCTGGCCTTCGCCGGCGCTCGTGCGCGCCAGCTTGGCCGCGGCGCCCAGCGCCTTGATGGTCTGGAGGGCGTCTTCCCCGATATCGACTGAAATTCGTTTGCCTTGGGCCATTTGCGCATTGTCTGCCACCGGATGGGCGCGCGGCGCCCGGCGGGCACAATCCGGGGCTACAGCCCCCACATTGCATGCGAATCCACGAACTGAAACGACGACTCCGGGAAGCCGGCGCGGGTCCCAGCCACGAGCAGCGGATCCTGCGGCTGTGGTCCCATGCGCTGCCGCGCAACAGCGGCAGGCGCCTGCCGGCGAGCTTCTTCCCGTCGTCGCTGATGGAAGCGCTGCCGTCCATCGAAGCCGAGCTCGCCGGGCTGGCGCGCATCCATGCGGTCCACCCGGGCGCCGACGGTTCCGAGCGGCTGCTGGTCGCGCTCGCGGACGGCCAGACCGTCGAAAGCGTGCTGCTGCCGCGCGATGGCCTCTGTGTTTCCTCGCAGGTCGGTTGTGCCGTCGGGTGCCAGTTCTGCATGACGGGCCGCGACGGCCTGCTGCGCCAGGTGGGCAGCGCCGAGATCATTGCCCAGGTGGCGCTCGCGCGCATGCGCCGGCCGGTGCGCAAGGTGGTGTTCATGGGCATGGGCGAGCCGGCGCACAACCTGGACAACGTGCTGGAAGCCATCGAGCTCCTCGGCACCGTGGGCAACGTCGGCCACAAGAACCTGGTGTTCTCCACCGTGGGCGATCCGCGCGTGTTCGAGCGGCTGCTGCAGGAGCGCGTGAGGCCCGCGCTGGCGCTTTCGCTGCACACCACCAAGGCCGAGCTGCGCCGGAAGCTGCTTCCGCGCGCGCCGAACATGACGCCGGAAGAACTGGTCGCCGAAGGCGAATGCTATGCGCGCGCTACGGGCTACCCGATCCAGTACCAGTGGACGCTGCTCGAAGGCGTGAACGACGGGCAGGACGAGATCGACGGCATCGTGCGGCTGCTTTCCGGCAAGTACTGCGTGCTGAACATGATTCCCTTCAACGCGGTCGACGGCGTGGCGTTCAGCCGGCCGTCGTGGGAGCGCTGCGAGCAGGTGGCTCGCACGCTGCACGAGCGCGGCATCCTGACCAAGCTGCGGAATTCGGCGGGGCAGGATGTCGACGGCGGCTGCGGCCAGCTGAGGGCGCGCGCCGCCGAAGTGGCCGCAGTGGCTGAAGTGCGGGTCGCGATGCCGACAAGAGCCGCGAACCGCAAATAGCCGCCGAAGAGCCCGCCGGCGCTGGCGTCCTCCACGAAGTCTCCCAGATTGGCCGCGATCATCGCGTTGCCCGTTCGATTCCTCCGGCGGGCACCTCCCTCCACAGGCCCTTTGCGAGATGGGGGCCATTCAGCCCGCCTTCGTGCGGGCTGCTTTTTTTGGGGGGTTCAGGCATCCGCCACTGCGTAGGGCGTGAACCGGCTTTCGTTCTCGTTCACGTCCAGCGGCCGCCCGATGAACGGAAACGCCCGCTGCGGGCAGGCGACGCGCTCGCACACCTTGCAGCCCATGCCGATGGGGGTGGGCACGTCCTGGTCGGTCAGGTCCAGGCCCTTGGAATAGATCAAGCGCGGCGCATGGCGAATGTCGCATCCCAGGCCGATGGCGAAGGTCTTGCTGGGCGAGGCGAAGCCGCGCTGCCCGTGCGATACCGTGCGCGCCACCCACAGGTAGGTGCGCCCGTCGGGCATGCGCGCGAGCTGCCGCAGCACGCGCCCGGGCTGCGCGAAGGCTTCGTACACGTTCCACAGCGGGCAGGTGCCGCCGGTCTTCGAGAAGTGGAAGTGCGTGGCCGACTGCCGCTTGGAGATGTTGCCGGCGCGGTCCACGCGAATGAAGAAGAAGGGCACGCCGGGTGCCCCGGGCCGCTGCATGGCGCTCAGGCGATGGCAGATGGTCTCGAAGCCGACGCCGAAGCGGCGCGCCAGCAGGTCGATGTCGTAGCGCAGGGTTTCCGCGGCCTTCAGGAAAAGGCCGTAGGGCAGCAGCACGGCGCTGGCGAAGTAGTTCGCGAGGCCGATGCGGGCCAGCGCGTGCGTGGGGGCGTCGTTGAAGCTGGCGCTCTGCAGCAGTGATTCGATCAGCGTCGTCTGCTCCAGCAGAGCCAGTTGGGTTGCCAGCTGGAACGACTGCTGGCCGGGCTCCAGGCTGCCCGACAGGCGAAGCACGCGGCTGGCGGGGTCGTAGCGGCGCTGGCTGTCGATGGCGTCGTCGTCCGTGGGCACCACGCGCACGCCGTGCTGGTTCATGAGCCGCGACTGCAGCCATTCGGACAGCGAGCCGCCGTGGCCGCGCGCCTCGTCCGCGAGCTTTTCCGCGAGCAGGTCCAGTTCCTCGAAATGGTTCTGGTGGGCGAAGAAGAAGTCGCGCACCGCCTCGAAGGGCATGGGACGCGCATTCGTCAGTTCGCCCCGGCCGTCGCCGAGTTCGCCGGCCATGATCTCCAGGCGCTCCATCGCTTCCTGGTGGCGGCGGTGCAGCGCGAGCAGCGCGCGCGCCACCGCGGGCATCTGCGAGGCCACTTCGCGCAGCTCGGGCAGGGCGACGGCTTCTCCGCCGGGGTTGTCGGCCAGCGCGTCGCGCATGCTCGAGACGAGCCGGGCTTCCTCGTCTTCCGAGAACTGCTGCACGTCGACGCCGAGCGTGCGGCTGATCTTCAGTAGCACGGCCACGGTCAGCGGCCGCTGGTTCTGCTCCAGCTGGTTGAGGTAGCTGGGCGACAGGCCCAGCGCCTGGGCAAGCGCCACCTGCGTCATGCCGCGTTCGGCGCGCAGCTTGCGCAGTCGCACGCCCATGAATGTCTTGCTCATCGTGAAGCTCCTTCGGAATGCGCGCCGTTTTGCGAAACCTGTGCATTCGCAAGATTTGCAAAACAGGGCTTTCTCATTCGCAATGATTGGCTAATTCAGTCCTTCATTATGGCCACGCATTTGCGTAAATTGCGAACCATGACAAACCAGGACGCGGCGCTCGAACTCATGGAAATCGTGTTCCCGGAGCACGCCAACCACTACGGCACGCTGTTCGGCGGCAACGCGCTGATGCTGATGTCCAAGGCGGCCTTCCTGGCGGCGCGCGCCTTCGCGCAGGCCGACGTGGTCATGGCCGGCTGCGGCGACGCGCAGTTCCTCGCACCCGTGCCGGTCGGCAGCGTGCTGCGGCTGCGCGCGTGGGTCAGCCGGCAGGGCCGCAGCTCGCTCACGGTCAGCGTCACCGGCACCTTCGAGCGACCGGGGCAGCCGGCGCGCGAGGCGCTGCGCTCCTTCTTCGAGATGGTCGTCGTCGACAAGAGCGGACGGCCCACGCGCATACCCAAGGCATATCCAGCACACCCGAATCCGGAAAAGGAAGAAGCATGAACGACACCGCAACCCTCGCCGCCCCCGGCTTCAAGCCCAAGAAATCCGTAGCGCTGTCCGGCGTGGCCGCCGGCAACACCGCGCTGTGCACGGTCGGGCGAACCGGCAACGACTTGCACTACCGCGGCTACGACATCCTCGACATCGCGCAGGTCTGCGAGTTCGAGGAAATCGCGCACCTGCTGGTGCACGGCAAGCTGCCCACGGCGGCGGAACTGCGCGCCTACAAGGCCAGGCTCAAGTCGATGCGCGGCCTGCCCGCGAGCCTGAAGGAAGCGCTGGAGCAACTGCCCGCCGGCGCCCACCCGATGGACGTGATGCGCACCGGCGTCTCGTCGCTGGGATGCATGCTCCCCGAGAAGGAAGACCACAACCTGCCCGGCGCCCGCGACATCGCCGACCGGCTGATGGCGTCGCTGGGCTCGATGCTGCTGTACTGGTACCACTGGTCGACGCAGGGCAGGCGCATCGACGTGGAGACCGACGACGACTCGATCGGCGCGCACTTCCTGCACCTGCTGCACGGGCGCAAGCCCTCGGCGAGCTGGGAGCGGGCGATGCACACGTCGCTCAACCTCTACGCCGAGCACGAGTTCAACGCCTCCACCTTCACCGCGCGCGTGGTGGCCGGCACCGGCTCCGACATGTACTCGGCCATCACCGGCGCCATCGGTGCGCTGCGCGGCCCCAAGCATGGCGGCGCCAACGAGGTGGCCTTCGAGATCCAGAAGCGCTACGACTCGCCCGACGAAGCCGAGGCCGACATCCGCCGCCGCGTGGAGGCGAAGGAAGTGGTGATCGGCTTCGGCCACCCGGTCTACACCGTGAGCGATCCGCGCAACGTGGTCATCAAGGGCGTGGCGAAGTCGCTGTCCGAAGAGGCCGGCTCGACCAAGATGTTCGACATTGCCGAGCGGCTGGAGGGCGTGATGTGGGAGGTCAAGAAGATGTTCCCCAACCTCGACTGGTTCAGCGCCGTGAGCTACCACATGATGGGCGTGCCCACGGCCATGTTCACGCCGCTGTTCGTCATCGCGCGCACCTCGGGATGGGCCGCGCACATCATCGAGCAGCGCATCGACAACAAGATCATCCGGCCCAGCGCCAACTACACCGGGCCGGAAGACCTGAAGTTCGCGCCGATCCAGGATCGGAAGTAAAACTCGAGAAGAGACAAGAGAGAAAGCAGGTCCGCACGCGATGTGCGGGCCCGAGCGCCGCCCCATGAACAAGCAATACCGCAAGCAGCTTCCCGGCACCTCGCTGGACTATTTCGACGCGCGCGAAGCCGTCGAGGCCATCCGCCCGGGCGCCTGGGCCACGCTGCCCTACACCTCGCGCGTGCATGCCGAGAACCTCGTGCGCCGCTGCGATCCGGCCATCCTCCGGCAGAGCCTGACGCAGATCGTCGAGGGCAAGAGGGAACACGATTTCCCGTGGTTCCCTGCACGCGTGGTGTGCCACGACATCCTCGGCCAGACTGCGCTGGTCGACCTGGCCGGCCTGCGCGACGCCATTGCCCGGCAGGGCGGGGACCCGGCCCAGGTGAACCCGGTGGTGCCGGTGCAGCTCATCGTCGACCATTCGCTGGCGGTGGAGTGCGGCGGCTTCGACCCCGATGCCTTCGAGAAGAACCGCGCCATCGAAGACCGGCGCAACGAAGACCGCTTCCACTTCATCGAGTGGACGAAGCGGGCCTTCAAGAACATGGAGGTGATACCGCCGGGGAACGGGATCATGCATCAGATCAACCTGGAGCGGATGTCGCCCGTGGTGCATGCGCAGGACGGCGTGGCCTTCCCCGACACGCTGGTCGGCACCGACAGCCACACGCCGCACGTCGATGCGCTGGGCGTTGTCGCCATCGGCGTGGGCGGGCTGGAGGCCGAGAACGTGATGCTGGGCCGCGCCTCGTGGATGCGCCTGCCCGTCATCGTCGGCGTGAAGCTCTCGGGCCGGCCGCAGCCGGGCATCACGGCCACCGACGTGGTGCTGGCACTGACCGAGTTCCTGCGCAAGTCGAAGGTGGTGGGGGCGTACCTGGAGTTCCACGGGGAGGGCGCCTCGAGCCTCACGCTCGGCGACCGCGCGACCATCTCCAACATGGCGCCCGAATACGGCGCCACCGCGGCCATGTTCGCCATCGACCCGCAGACCATCGACTACCTGCGCCTCACAGGCCGTGCCGACGAGCAGGTGCGGCTGGTCGAGACCTACGCCAGGCACACCGGCCTGTGGGCCGACGCGCTGAAAGACGCTCAGTACGAACGCGTGCTGCAGTTCGACCTTTCAACGGTTGTGCGCAACATGGCCGGCCCGTCGAACCCGCATGCGCGCGTGGCCACCGCCGACCTCGCGGCCCGTGGCATTGCCGCGCCGTGGAAGGACGAGCCGGGCCGCATGCCCGACGGCGCCGTGATCATTGCGGCCATCACCAGCTGCACCAACACCAGCAATCCGCGCAACGTGATCGCCGCCGGGCTGCTGGCGCGCAACGCCAACCGCGTCGGCCTGGCCCGGAAGCCCTGGGTCAAGTCGTCGCTGGCGCCCGGCTCCAAGGCCGTGACGCTGTACCTGCAGGAAGCGGGCCTCATGGGCGAGCTGGAAAAGCTCGGCTTCGGCGTGGTGGCCTATGCCTGCACCTCGTGCAACGGCATGTCGGGCGCGCTGGACCCCGTCATCCAGCAGGAGATCGTCGAGCGCGACCTGTACGCGACGGCCGTGCTCTCGGGCAACCGCAACTTCGACGGCCGCATACACCCGTATGCGAAGCAGGCCTTTCTTGCCTCGCCGCCGCTGGTGGTGGCGTATGCCATTGCCGGCACGGTGCGTTTCGACATCGAGAAAGACGTGCTGACCGTGGTCGACGGCAAGGAGATTCGCCTGAAGGACATCTGGCCGGCCGACGAAGAGATCGACGCCATCGTGAAGTCGAGCGTCAAGCCCGAGCACTTCCGCCAGGTGTATGAACCGATGTTCGCCATCCAGCCCGACACCGGCGAGAAGGTGACGCCGCTGTACGACTGGCGCGCCGCGTCCACCTACATCCGCCGCCCGCCGTACTGGGAAGGCGCGCTGGCCGGCCAACGCACGCTCAGCGGCATGCGTCCGCTGGCGGTGCTGCCGGACAACATCACCACCGACCACCTGTCGCCGTCCAACGCGATCATGATGGACAGCGCGGCCGGCGAGTACCTGCACAGGATGGGCTTGCCCGAGGAAGACTTCAATTCCTACGCCACCCACCGCGGCGACCACCTCACCGCGCAGCGCGCCACTTTCGCCAACCCCACGCTCAGGAACGAGATGGTGCGCAACGCCGACGGCACGGTGCGGGCCGGCTCGCTGGCGCGTGTGGAGCCGGAAGGGCAGGTCATGCGCATGTGGGAGGCCATCGAGACCTACATGCAGCGCAAGCAGCCGCTCATCATCGTGGCCGGGGCCGACTACGGCCAGGGCTCGTCGCGCGACTGGGCCGCCAAGGGCGTGCGGCTGGCGGGCGTGGCAGCCATTGCGGCGGAGGGCTTCGAGCGCATCCACCGCACCAACCTGATCGGCATGGGCGTGCTGCCGCTGGAGTTCAAGCCCGGCACCAACCGCCTGACGCTGGGCCTGGACGGCACAGAGACCTACGACGTGACCGGCGAGCGCAAGCCGCGCGCCGAGCTCATCCTCGTCATCCACCGCCGCAACGGCCAACGGCTCGACGTGCCCATGACCTGCCGACTCGACACTGCCGAGGAAGTGTCGATCTACGAAGCCGGCGGCGTCCTGCAGCGCTTCGCGCAGGACTTCCTGGCTTCTACCAAGGCTGCCTCCGCGGCCTCCTGAACCGACAGAACCGACAATCACACGCATCATGGCTTCCGCACCACAGATCAGGATTCCCGCCACCTACATGCGCGGCGGCACCAGCAAGGGCGTGTTCTTCCGCCTGCAGGACCTGCCCGAGGCGGCCCGGGTGCCCGGCAAGGCGCGCGACGCACTGCTGCTGCGCGTCATCGGCAGCCCCGACCCCTACGGCAAGCAGATCGACGGCATGGGCGCCGCCACCTCGAGCACGAGCAAGACGGTCATCCTCTCGAAGAGCGAGCGGCCGGGCCACGACGTGGACTACCTGTTCGGCCAGGTGTCGATCGACCAGCCCTTCGTCGACTGGAGCGGCAACTGCGGCAACCTCTCGGCCGCCGTCGGGCCCTTCGCCATCAGCAACAGCCTGATCGACGCAGAGCGGGTTCCGCGCAACGGCGTGGCGGTGGTGCGCATCTGGCAGGCCAACATCGGCAAGACCATCGTGGCGCACGTGCCCATGACCGACGGCGAGGTTCAGGAAACCGGCGGCTTCGAACTCGACGGCGTGACCTTCCCGGCGGCCGAAGTGCAGCTCGAATTCATGGACCCCGCGGCGGAAGAAGAGGGCGCTGGCGGTGCGATGTTCCCCACCGGCCAGCTTGTCGACGAACTGGAGGTTCCGGGCGTCGGCACGCTGCGGGCAACGATGATCAACGCCGGCATCCCGACCATCTTCGTCAATGCGGAAGCCATCGGCTACACCGGCACCGAACTGCAGGACGCGATCAACGGCGACCCCGCCGCGCTGGCCAGGTTCGAGGCCATACGCGCCCACGGCGCGGTGCGCATGGGCCTCATCAGGCACATCGGCGAAGCGGCCGGCCGGCAGCACACGCCCAAGGTCGCGTTCGTGGCAAAGCCCGCGTGCTACACCGCCTCCAGCGGCAAGCAGGTGGGCGCGGGCGATGTCGACCTGCTGGTGCGCGCGCTGTCCATGGGCAAGCTGCACCACGCCATGATGGGCACGGCGGCCGTGGCCATCGGCACGGCCGCCGCCATTCCGGGCACGCTGGTGAACCTTGCGGCCGGCGGCGGCGAGCGCGAGGCCGTGCGCTTCGGTCATCCTTCGGGCACCTTGCGCGTGGGTGCGCAGGCGAGCAAGGTGGACGGCGAATGGCAAGTGACCAAGGCGGTCATGAGCCGCAGCGCCCGCGTGCTGATGGAAGGCTGGGTACGCGTGCCCGGCGACGCCATCTGACCTCTCCTTTTTCATCGACTCATACACAGGAAAAACCGATGTCGACTCGCAAGACCCTCCGATCCCTGGCCGAGGCGCGCCGCGGCGTGCTGGTGCCGGGGGCCTTCAATGCACTGTCGGCGCGCGTGATCGAAGACCTGGGCTTCGAAGCCATCTACGTCACCGGCGCGGGCGTCACCAACATGTGGTTCGGCCTGCCCGACCAGGGCTTCATGGGCCTGCACGAAATCGCCGACCACACCGCGCGCATCCGCGACGCGGTCGGCCTGCCGCTGATCGTCGATGCCGACACCGGCTTCGGCAATGCGCTCAATGTGCGCCACACGGTGCGCGTGCTCGAGCGCGCGGGCGCCGACTGCATCCAGCTCGAGGACCAGGTCGCGCCCAAGCGCTGCGGCCATTTCTCGGGCAAGGACGTGATCTCCACCGAGGAAGCGGTGAACAAGATCAAGGCCGCCGTCGATGCGCGCACCGACGCCGACCTGCTCATCATGGCCCGCACCGACGCAGCCGCCACCCTGGGCTTCGAGGCCGCCATCGAGCGTGCGCAGAAGTTCAGCGAGGCCGGCGCCGACATCCTGTTCGTGGAGGCCGTGACCACGGCCGACGAAATCCGCGCGCTGCCGAAGCGGCTGAACAAGCCGCAGCTCATGAACATGGTGATCGGCGGCAAGACGCCGATCTTCGGCGCCGAGGAACTGGCCGGCCTGGGCTACGGCATCGTGCTGTACGCCAATGCGGCGCTGCAGGGCGCGGTCGCGGGCATGCAGAAGGCGCTGACGGTGCTGCGCGAGACCAGGCGCGTGGACGAAGACCCGGCGCTGGTCGTGCCCTTCGCAGAGCGCCAGCGGCTGGTGCGCAAGCCCGAGCTGGACGCGCTCGAAAAGCGCTACGCGAGCTGAGGAAGCGGCTACAGTCGCCCGTTCCCCATCTCCGGCCGGCTCGTCGTGCGGCCACCGACCTTTCCGATGCGCAACTCCATTTCTCTTCCCGTCCTCGTCCTGGCCGCGGCATTGGCCACAGGTTGCGTCACCCGCACGGCGCCTCGCTACACACCGCTCGGCAACGGCGTCTTCAAGTCGCCGACCGCGCAGGATGCCGAGAACTACTGCCGCAACTTCGGCGCGCCGATGCGCTTCCTGGCCAACCAGGGGGCGGAAGACCCGGCCAGGCGCGTTTCCGAGGGCGAGGTGTTCTACCGCTGCGACTGAAGCAAAAAAAAGCCCGCGGCCTTCTCGACTGCGGGCTTCTTCATGCCGGATGAATGGATGAGCCCGGCGCTCAGGCCTCCGGCGCCACGCTGCCCGGCAGTGCGGGCGCGCCGTTGGCGTTGCGTTTCTCTTCGTCTTCCTTGTCTTCCTTCTGGTGCCGCGCCGCGATGGCCAAGTACATCGCGGGCACCACGAACAGCGTGAACAGCGTGCCGATCGACAGCCCGCTGAAGATCACGATGCCCATCGCCTTGCGGCCGGCGGCGCCCGCGCCCGAGGCAATCACCAGCGGCAGCACGCCGAACACCATCGCGGCCGTGGTCATCAGGATCGGGCGCAGCCGGGTGCCGGCCGCCTCGACGATGGCGTCGAGCTTGCTCAGGCCCTGCTTCTGCAGCCGGTTGGCCACTTCGACGATCAGGATGCCGTGCTTGCTGATGAGGCCCATCAGCGTCACCAGGCCCACCTGCGTGTAGATGTTCATCGAGGCGAAGCCCCAGAAGATGAAGATCATGGCGCCGAAGAGCGCGAGCGGCACCGACACCAGGATCACCACCGGGTCGCGGAAGCTCTCGAACTGCGCCGACAGCGCCAGGAACACGATGATCAGCGCGAACACGAAGGTGACGGCGAAGTTGCCCGACTCCTGCACGAATTGGCGCGACTGGCCCGAGTAGTCCACCGAATAGCCGCTCGGCGCCAGCTGCTGCACCACGCCGCGCAGGTACTCCAGCGTCTCGCCCTGGGTGCCGCTGGGCACGCCCTGGATGGTCACCGAGTTGAGCTGCTGGAAGTGGTTGACCGTTTCCGGCTGCACCGAGTACTTCAGGCTCGCCACGGTGCTCGCGGGCACCACGCCGTTGGGCGTCTTGATGTAGAAGTTGAGCACATCCGACGGATTGAGCCGGTCGACCTGCTGCACCTGCGGAATCACCTTGTAGGAGCGCCCCGAGATCGAGAAGTAGTTGACGTAGCCGCCGCCCAGCGCCGCGCCCATCGCGTTGCCCACGTCCTGCTGGGTGATGCCCAGCGTGGCGATCTTGTCGCGGTCGACCACCACGGTGGCCTGCGGCAGGTCGATCTTCAGGTCGGCGTCGATGTAGTAGAACTTGCCGTCGGCGCGCGCCTTGTCCATGACCTGCTGCGCGAGCGTGTTGAGGTTCTCGAACGGCTCGGTCGTCTTGATGACGAACTGCACCGGCAGGCCCGAGGCGCCCGGCAGCGCCGGGAACTGGAAGGCCACCACCTTGGCGCCGGCAATGCCGTTCCAGCGCTTCTGCAGGTCGGTCTGGATGTCGTGCGCGCTGCGGGTGCGCTCGTCCCAGGGCTTGAGCAGCACGCCGGCAATGCCCGCGTTGGTGCTGGGCACGCCGGTGAGCTGGAACAGCTGCGCGTATTCGGGCGTGTCGTGCGCGACCTTGAAGATCTGGTCGGCGTACGTCTGCATCTGGTTGATGGTGGCCGTGGGCGCGCCCACCACCTGCGACAGCACGATGCCCTGGTCTTCCTCGGGCGCGAGCTCCGACTTCGACATCTTGAACATCACGAACAGCAGCGCCACCAGGATCACGCCCATGACGATCATCACCGGCCAGGTCTTGAGCACGCTGCGCAGGATGAGCTGGTAGCGGTGGTGCACCCGCTCGAAGATGTGCTCGATCTTCATCGCGAACTTGCCGCTGTCCTGCTCGGGCTTGAAGAAGCGCGAGCACATCATCGGCGACAGCGTGAGCGCCACGATGCCCGACACCACCACCGAGCCGGCGAGCGTGAACGCGAACTCGGTGAAGAGCGATCCGGTCAGCCCGCCCTGGAAGCCGATGGGCACGTACACCGCCACCAGCACCACCGTCATGGCAAGAATGGGCCCGCCCAGCTCCCGCGCCGCGAGCAGCGAGGCCTGCATGGGCGACTTGCCCTCCCGCATGTGCCGGTCGACGTTCTCCACCACGATGATCGCGTCGTCCACCACCAGCCCGATCGCCAGCACCAGCGCCAGCAGCGTGAGCAGGTTGATGGAGTAGCCCAGCACCAGCATGATGAAGAAGGTGCCGATGAGCGACAGCGGCATCGCAATGACGGGCACCACCACCGCGCGGAAGCTGCCCAGGAACAGGTAGATCACCACCGTCACGATCACCAGCGCCTCGACCAGCGTCTTGATCACTTCGCTGATGGAGGTGTTGATGAAGTCGGTCGAGTCATAGACGATCTTGCCCGTCAGCCCCGAGGGCAACTGCGACTGCAGGTCGGGGAACACGGTGCGCACCTGCTTGGCCACGTCCAGGATGTTGGCCTCGGGCGCGACCTTGATGCCGATGAACACCGAGCGCACGCCGTTGAACGCCACGTTGAAGTCGTAGTTCTCCGAGCCCAGCGTCACGTTGGCCACGTCCTGCAGCCGCACGATGGCGCCGTTGCTGCTCTTGATGGACAGCTGCTTGAACTCGTCCACGCTGTGCAGCGAAGTGCCGGCCGTGAGCGGCACGCTCACCATCTGGCCCTTGCTCTGGCCGACGGCGGCCAGGTAGTTGTTGGCCGAGAGCGCCGCGCTCACGTCGGTGGCGGTCACGCCGAAGGCGGCCATCTTCTGCGCGTCCAGCCAGGCGCGCAGCGCGAAGGTGCGCGCACCCAGGATTTCCGCGGTCTGCACGCCCGCAATGGCGTTCAGCTTGGGCTGCACCACGCGCACCAGGAAGTCGGTCACGTTGTTGTTGGGCAGCGTGTCGCTGTAGAAGCCGATGTACATCGCGTCGGTCGTCTGGCCCGTGGCCACCGTGAGCACCGGCTGCTGCGCCTGCGGCGGCAGCTGGTTGCGCACGGAGTTGACCTGCGTGTTGATCTCGGTCAGCGCGCGGTTGGAGTCGTAGTTCAGCCGCAGCGTGGCGGTGATGGTCGACACGCCCAGGCTGCTCGATGACGACAGGTAGTCGATGCCCTGCGCCTGCGACACGGCGGCTTCGAGCGGCTGCGTGATGAAGCCCGCGACCGTGGCCGCGTCCGCGCCGTAGTAGGCGGTGCTGATGGTGACCACGCCGTTCTCGGTCTTGGGGTACTGGTTGACGGGCAGGCCCGCCAGCGCACGCAGCCCCAGCACCACGATCAGCAGGCTCACCACCATCGCCAGCACCGGCCGGCGGATGAAGATGTCGGTGAAGTTCATGCGCGGGGCCTCACTTTTCCTGCGGCGTCGGCGCCGGGTCGTTGGATGGCTTGACGCTGTTGTCCACCGTGACCGGCGTGCCGTTCTTCAGCTTGTTCTGCCCGCTGCTCACCACCACCTGGCCGGCTTGCAGGCCCTTGACGATGGCGATCTGGTCGCCGCGCGTCGGGCCGGTCTCGATGAAGATCTGCTGCGCCACGAGCTGGGGCTTGCCGGAGGCGTCGGTGGCGCTCGCCGGTGCCGGCGTGCCTGGCGTGCCGGGCGCGCCGGCCTTGGGCGGATCGGCCGGCTTCACCACGTACACGGTCGAGCCATAGGGGTTGTAGGTCACGGCGGTGGAGGGCAGCGTCAGGTATTCCTGCATGCCGCCGATGTCGATCTTCACGTTCGCGAACATGCCCGGCAGCAGCACCTGCCTGGGGTTGGCGATGGTGGCCTCGACCTGCACGTTGCGCGTGGCGGCGTCCACCTTGGGGCTGATCGCGTTGATCTTGCCGCTGAAGCCCTGGCCCGGGAAGGTGTCGACCGTGAGGTTCACCACCTGGCCGACCGCGAGCCCTGCGAGCTGCTGCTGCGGCAGCGTGAAGTCGACGTAGATCGGGTCCAGCGTCTGCAGCGTGACCAGCTTGTCGCCGGCGTTCACGTACTGTCCGGGGTTGAGCCCGCTGATGCCCAGGCGGCCCGCGAAGGGCGCGCGGATCGACTTCTTGGCCACGACGGCGGCCTGCTGCTCCACCTGCGCGCGCTTGGCCTTCAGGTCGTTGGTGTCGGCGTCGATCTGCGCCTGGCTCACGGCCTGCACCGCGAGCTGCGCCTGGTCGCGCTTGAGCACGGTGGCGGCCTGCGCGGCGGCGGCTTCGGCGGAGTGCAGCAGGGCGATGTCGGAATCGGCGTTGAGCTCGACCAGCAGCGCGCCGGCCTTCACGTCCTGGCCCGACTTGAAATGCACGGTGCGCACCAGGCCCGCGACTTCGGTGCTCAGGTCGGCGCCGCGCACCGGGTTGAGCGTGCCGACGGCGGTGAACTGCGACTGCCACTGCAGCTTCTGCACTTCGGCGGTCGACACGGTCTGCGGACCCGGCTTGGGCACGGCCGCAATCAGCGCGCGGATCTGCAGGAACTTGCCGAGCGCCAGCGCGGCGACCAGCAGCAGCACGCAGCCGATCATGATGATCATTCTCCGGGTCATGGGTAGGCTTCTCTTCGAGTTATGGATGAGGGGTTGGGCGCGGCGGCAGGGGAGTGGGGTGCCGTCGCGGGGTCGATGGGGTCAGTTGCGGACCGGGGCCGCGGTTGCCGCAGCGGGCGTCGCGGGCACGGTCGGCGCCAAGGTCGCGTTGGCCAGCTCGGCGCGGTTCCACCAGCCGCCGCCCAGCGCCTGGAAGAGCGCGGCGGTGTCGGCATAGCGCGCGGCCTGCGCCTGCACCAGCGCGGTGTGCGTCTGCAGCCAGGCCTGCTGCGCGGTGAGCAGCGTGACGTAGCTCACCGCGCCGGCGCGGAACTGCGCGGTCGACAGGTCGAGCGACTGCCTGGCGAGCGATTCGGCCGCGGCCTGGTTCTGCAGCGCGACGGCGTCCAGCTCCAGTGCGCGCAGCGCGTCGGCCACGTTCTGGAAGGCGCCGAGCACGGTGTTGCGGTACTGCGCCGCCGCCGAGTCGTAGGCCGCCACCGCGGCGCGTTGCTGCGCGCGCAGTGCACCGCCGTTGAAGATCGGCTGCGTGAGCCCGGCGCCGATGCTCCACAGCGTGGTCGGGCCGGTGAACAGGTCGCGCGCGCGCAGCGCGTTGTTGCCGTAGCTCGTGCTCAGCTGGATCTGCGGATAGAGGTTGGCGGTGGCCACGCCGACCGCCGCGCTGGCCTGGTGCAGCTGCGCTTCGCTGGCGCGCACGTCGGGCCGCTGGCGTGCGAGTTCGGACGGCAGCGAGAGCGGCAGCGCCTGCGGCAGCGTGAGGCTGGCGAGGTCGAATTCGGGCAGGCCCGCCTCGGACGGCAGCCGGCCGGCGAACACCGCGAGCTGGTGGCGGGTTTGCGCCAGCGCCTTCTCGATGGGCGGCAGGGTGGCCTGGGTCTGCGCCACCTGCGTGCGCTGCTGCAGCACGATCGACTTTGGGATCGCGCCGGTGTCGAACTGCTTTTCGATCACGTTGAGCTGCTCGGTCTGCGCCTGCAGCACTTCGCGCGTGGCCTGCAGCTGCGCGCGCAGCGAGGCCTCGCGGATGGCGGTGGTCACCAGATTGGAGGTGAGCGTAAGGTACACCGCCTCCACCTGGTAGCGCTGCGTGTCGACGGCGGCCTGCGCGCCTTCTATCTGGCGGCGCGTGCCGCCGAACACGTCGAGGTTGTAGGAGACGTTGACGCTGGCGTTGTACAGCGTGAGCAACTGGCCGCCGGGCACCTGGCTTGTGATTTCGGAAGCGCGCTCGCGCTGCGCGCCGAGCTGGGCCGAGACCTGCGGCCACAGGCTGCCGGTCCTGGCCTCGTAGGTGGCCTCGGCCTGGCGCAGCGCAGCCTGGGCCGACGCGAGCGTGGGGCTCTGGGCCAGCGATGCGCGGATCAGCTGATCGAGCGGCTCGGAGCGGAACACGTCCCACCACTGGGCCGGAATGTCGCGGCCGGCCACCAGCTCCTGTGCCTGGCCGGACGGGCCTTCGGCCTGCGCCGTGCGCGCGGGCACCGGCGCGGGCGTGTAGTCAGGGCCCTGGGCGGCGGCGGGCAGCTCCGGGGGCTTGAAGTCCGGGCCGACCGCGCAGGCGCCCAGCAGCAGGGCGGTGCCGAGCAGGGCACCTTGAACGGGCCACCTGGCGAGCCGGCGCGCAGCAACCGCGCGCGGCTCGACGGGGTGATCCTCCGACGCTTTGTTTTCTTGGATATGCATGGGGCAGCGGTTGTACACCCGGAAACGCCGGGAGACCTGACTCTTTCGTGAATCTCGCAGCAATCGCTTCATGCCGCGAGGCCGGCGCGACGAAATTGGTATTACCCGGCGCGAAATGCATCGGCGCGGCGTCAAGTGCGGGCGGACGCGGCCGGCTTTTTTATCGCCCGGGCCGAATCTGTTGTGCACGTGGCGCCGTACTGATCGCAGCCGCCGCGATTTTCACGGGGGTCCATTCAACAACCTGGAGCATTTCCATGCAACGCAAACTTCATCGTCTCGCAGCCGTCACTCTCGCATTCGCCATATCCGCCGGTGCCGTTTCGGCCATCGCGGCATCGGTCATGGTGGGCGGTGCACCGATGCTGCCGACCAAGGACATCATCGACAACGCCGTCAATTCGAAGGACCACACCACGCTGGTGGCCGCCGTCAAGGCCGCGGGCCTGGTCGACACCCTCAAGGGCCCGGGCCCGTTCACCGTGTTCGCTCCCACCAACGCGGCCTTCGCCGCCTTGCCGGCCGGCACCGTCGACACCCTGCTCAAGCCCGAGAACAAGGACGCGCTGACCGGCGTGCTGACCTACCACGTGGTGTCGGGCAAGCTCGACGCGGCCGAGCTCAAGAAGGAAATCAAGGCCGGCAAGGGCTCCGCCGAGCTGAAGACCGTGGCCGGCGGCGTGCTCGTGGCCAAGGAAAAGGGCGGCAAGATCATGATCACCGACGAAAAGGGCGGTACCGCCACGGTGACGATCCCCAACGTCTACCAGTCGAACGGCGTGATCCACGTCGTGAACAAGGTGCTGCTGCCCAAGTAAGGCAGCGCGGGAGAACAATTAGCCGGAAATTAGATTCCGGCGAGGTCAGGTTGCAAGCAGGTTCGCAAGCGATATTCAAGTTTCTCCCTGTGGCCTGCAATCCTCTGATCCTCCCTCCTCCAGCAGGTCACCTTGAAGCCCGCCTTCGTGCGGGCTTTTTTTTGCCCGCGCCTCGCGTGGCCAGGGCGGCCAGCGCGGTCAGTCCTCGTCTTCCCATTTGCCGATGACCGTGCCCAGCACGGTGAAGGCGGTGCGTATGGGCTCGTGCCTCGGGTTCAGCGGCAGCAGCCAGCGGCGCCCGTCTTCTTCCTTGTAGACCTTGCAGGTGACTTCGCCGGTGTCCTCCAGCCTGGCGACGATGCGCTCGCCGTCGGCCGGCGTTCTGAGCTGGGTGTCGACGAAGATGATCGACTCGGCGGGGTAGCTCTTGAGGTGGCCGCTGGGCGCGGTCATGCTGTCGCCGCGCATGCGCAGCGCGTAGGTCTGCAGGCTGTGGTGGGCGATGCACGGAATCCAGCGCTCGGCCCGGGGCTGGTCCGAAACTTCGCGGCTGTCCCAGCGTGCGGCATCCGTCCACTCGATGAGCGGCACGGTCTGCGGGGTGCGCGGGTTGTACGAAGGGCCCGCGGGCGGCGTGCGGGTCACGCGGTAAGGGCCGGGCGGCTCGTTGGCCCGGTCCCGTGCGGGGCGGACCTGGTCTTCGTCCCAGGGCGCGGGGCCGTCGCCGGTGTCGAGCCAGTTCGGGTCGGCACGGTAGGCGCGCGCCAGTGCGAGCACGCTCATCGAACGGCTGGTGTCGCCGCGCTCGATCTTCGAAATGCTCGACTGCTTGACGCCCGACACGGCTTCCGCCTGCTTCTGCGTCATCTTCGCGAATTTGCGCGCTGCAAGGGCGCGGCTGGCAATGCTGTCCATGCGCCGGGATTTAAGCTCAAATGAATATTCTGAGTGGACTCTAGAATATGAAAAACAGGGAGGAAATTGCCGTGAAACCACGCGAGTTGGTACAGGCGCTGAGAGCCATGGGGCTCACGCAGAAGCAGATCGAGGCGAGAACAGGTATTCCGCAACCGACGATCAGCAAGATCGGCCTCGGGCGGGTGCGCGACGTGATGTCGCGCCACTACCTGGCGCTGTTGAAGGTCTATGAGCAGGAGGTGACGGGCCAGCTCGTGCAGCCGGCCCGGGTCTACACGCCGCGCAAGCGGGCCGGCGAGTGAAGCGGTGCGCCGCCTTCCATTGCCGTCGGGGCCGCGCCTCGACCGCGTGTTGTGCGTGCTGCTGGCGCTGCTGTCGGCCTTGTCCTTGATCTACGGGCTGTGCGCCGCGAGGCCGGCCTTTTCGGGCGCGGGCGTGTTCGGCCTGGCCGGTGCGCTGCAGGCCGCGATGGTGCTGCTGGACGGCGATGCGCTCAGGCGCTCGCGTGCGGTTCGGGCGGCGTTAAGGCGAGAGTGGCGCTGACGCGCACGCAGTCCTTGATGTGCTGCTCGCCCAGCGCGCGCAGCGCGGCATAGCCGAGCGCCGCCGAAACGATCTGCCCGGCGATGGGAACGTATTTGGTCGCCTGCTTGGCGGTCAGGCGCACGCCCGCATGCTTGGCCAGCCGGATCAGCAGGTCGCGCGTGACCAGCCGCCCCACCAGCAGGGCGCCCACCGTGGTGGCGGCTTTCTGGATGCGCTCGCGCTGGTGCGGCGCGAGCCGTTCGACCTGGGTGACCGACAGGCCGAACTCGGCGCTGATCTGCGGCACCAGCCGCGAGAGCAGCGCCGCGTCGGCCATCCAGTCGACGCCGGGCAGGGGCACGGCGCTGGCCGCGGCCGCCATGAGGGCCTTGCGGCCGATCAGCCGGCGCGCGCGGTGCACGGCGGCGACGAGCTTCTCGTCACCCCGGGCCAGTTCGATGGCAGACGGCATCCAGTGCCCCTTTCAGGTTCCAGGTTGGGTCAGGCCGCGAGCGCTTCGAGCTGGTCCGACAGGGCCAGCCAGCGCTCCTCGAGGCGGCCGATTTCGTCGTTCAGTGCCTTCAGCCGCTTGCCGGCTTCGGCAATCTCGGCGGAAGGCAGCGGCTGGCTCATGCGAGCCTCGAGCGCGGCGCGCTCGGTGCCGGCGGCGGCCAGGCGTTCGTCGATCTGGGCGATCTCGCGCTTGATCGGCTTGGCCTGGTCGCTGCGCTGCTGGCGCTCCTGGGCGTCCTGCTTGCGCTGCTGCGGCGCGGCGGGCGCGGCCACCGGTGCGGCGGCCGCCGCCGAGACGGCCTCGCGCGTGGCGACCTTGGCTTCTTCGCGCAGGCGCTTGGCTTCGTCGAGCAGGTAGCGCTGGTAGTCGTCCAGGTCGCCGTCGAAGTCGCCGACCACGCCGCGGCCGACCAGCCAGAACTCGTCGCACACCGAGCGCAGCAGCGCGCGGTCGTGGCTCACCAGCATCAGCGTGCCCTCGAACTCGTTCAGCGCCACGGCCAGGGCCTCTCGGGTGGCCAGGTCCAGGTGGTTGGTGGGTTCGTCCAGCAGCAGCAGGTTGGGGCGCTGCCACACCATCATCGCGAGCACGAGGCGGGCTTTTTCGCCGCCGCTCATGGTGCCCACGGGCTGCTTGACCATGTCGCCGCTGAAGTTGAAGCTGCCCAGGAAGCCGCGCAGGGCCTGCTCGCCGGTGGCTTCCTTGGCATTGCTGCCGAGCTCGCGCGCCATGCGCACCATGTGCTCGAGCGGGGTGTCCTGCGGGCGCAGCACGTCGAGTTCCTGCTGCGCGAAGTAGCCGATGTTCAGGCCCTTGCCCTCGGTCACCTGGCCGGCCAGCGCGCCCATTTCGCGCGCGATGGTCTTCACCAGCGTCGACTTGCCCTGGCCGTTGGCGCCCAGGATGCCGATGCGCTGCCCGGCCAGCACCGAGCGGCTCACGCCGCGCAGGATGGTCTTGGGCTCTTCGTTCTCGATCTCATAGCCGAAGCTCGCGTTGGTGATCGACAGCATCGGGTTGGGAATGTTGCCGGGCTCCTTGAACTCGAAGGTGAAGTCGGCTTCGGCCAGCAGCGGCGCCACGCGCTCCATGCGCTCCAGCGCCTTGACCCGGCTCTGCGCCTGCTTGGCCTTGCTGGCCTTGGCCTTGAAGCGGTCGATGAACTTCTGCAGGTGGGCGATCTTGTCCTGCTGCTTGACGAAGGCCTGCTGCTGCTGCTCCATCTGCAGCGCGCGCATGTCCTCGAACTTGCTGTAGTTGCCGCCGTAGCGCGTGAGCTGGGCGTTGGCGATGTGCAGGGTGACGTCGGTCACGGCGTCGAGGAACTCGCGGTCGTGGCTGATGACGATCATGGTGCCGGGGTACTTCTGCAGCCAGGCTTCGAGCCAGACCAGGGCGTCCAGGTCCAGGTGATTGGTGGGTTCGTCGAGCAGCAGCAGGTCGCTCGGGCACATCAGCGCGCGGGCCAGCTGCAGGCGCATGCGCCAGCCACCCGAGAAGCTGTTGACCGGCTCGTCGACCTCGTGCGCCTTGAAGCCCAGGCCCAGGATCAGCGCCTGCGCGCGCGGCACGGCGTCGTGCTCGCCGGCGTCGGCCAGGTCGGTATAGGCATGGGCCAGCTGCATGCCGATGTCGGCGTCGTCGGGGTTCTCGGCGTAGGCGGCCTCGATGGTGGCGAGCGCCTCGCGCAGCTCGGTGAGGCGGGTGTCGCCGCCGACCACGAAGTCGGTGGCCGACTCGTCCGTCTCGGGCATGTTCTGCGCCACCTGGGCCATGCGCCACTGCTTGGGCACGTAGAAATCGCCGCCGTCTTCGTGCAGCGTGCCGTTGAGCAGGGCGAACAGGGTCGACTTGCCGGCGCCGTTGCGCCCCACCAGGCCGACCTTTTCACCGGGGTTGAGGGTGACGGTGGCGCCGTCGAGCAGGACCTTGGCGCTGCGGCGAAGAATGACGTTTTTGAGAGTGATCATGAAAAAGAACCGTAGGGGCGATTATCCCGCCCGGCCCCTCCGGCTCGGCGAAAAGGGGCTTGGGCGCGGGGGAATCGCCCGGTAAAGGGGGATTCGCAGCCAGTTGCTGCGAGAAAGCGGCTGAAAGGGGGGCGTGGACTGGCGCAGCTAACGCACGCCGGCACCGGCCCTCATGGCGTGGTGAGCGACGCCAGGGCCGCCCGGGTCACGAGCAGCACCTGGTCTTCGCCCGCGGAGGTTTCGAGCCATACCACCTCGAGCTGCGGAAACGCCGCCTCGAAGTAGTCGCGCTCGTTGCCGATTTCCAGCACCAGCACCGCCTGCTCGCTCATGCGCGAAGGCGCGTCGGCGAACAGCTGGCGTACGAAATCCATGCCGTCGGCGCCGCCGGCCAGGGCCAGTTCGGGCTCGGCGCGGTATTCGGCGGGCAGCGCGGCCATGCTCGCGCTGTTGACGTAGGGCGGGTTGCACAGCACCAGGTCGTAGGGGCCGGGCAGGTTCTTCAGCCCGTCCGACTCGATCAGCGTGACGCGCGCATCCAGCTGGTGGCGGGTGACGTTGATGGCCGCCACCTCCAGCGCCGGGGTCGACAGGTCGGCCGCGTCCACGCTCACGTCCGGATAGGTGAGGGCGGCCAGCACCGCCAGGCTGCCGTTGCCGGTGCACAGGTCGAGCACGCGCCTGGTGTGCTCGCCCAGCCAGTAGTCGATGCTGCCGTCGGCAATCAGCTCGGCGATGAAGCTGCGCGGCACGATGGCGCGCTCGTCCACGTAGAAGGGCACGCCCTGCAGCCACGCTTCTTTCGTGAGGTAGGCGGCGGGCTTGCGGCTGGCGATGCGCTCGTCGATCAGCGCGGCCACCTTGGCGGCGTCGGCGGGCGACACGGGTTTGTCGGCCACGGCGTCGATGTCGTCCAGCGGCAGCTTCAGCCGCCACAGCACCAGCCAGGCGGCTTCGTCGAAGGCGTTGGCGGTGCCGTGACCGAAAGCCACGCCGGCGGCTTCGAGCTGGTTAGCGCCCGATTCGATGAGCTCGATGACGGTGCTCATGCGGCAAGGGCGGCAAGCGCAGCATCGAGTTGCTTCAGCGTGCGCACGTAGATGTTCTTCAGCGTCTCGATCTCGGCCACGTCGATGTGCTCGTCGATCTTGTGGATGCTGGCGTTCACCGGGCCGAGTTCGACCACCTGCCTGCAGATCTTGGCGATGAAGCGCGCGTCGCTGGTGCCGCCGCTGGTCGACAGCTCGGTCTCGATGCCGGTCTCGTCGCGGATGGCGCCCTGCACGGCCGTGACGAGCTCGCCCGGCGTGGTCAGGAAGGGCAGGCCGCCGATGGTCCAGGCCAGCGTGCAGTCGACCTGGTGCGCGTCGAGCACGGCTTGCACGCGCTGCTGCAGCGACTCGGGCGTGGATTCGGTCGAGAAGCGGAAGTTGAAGTCGATCACCGCGCTGCCCGGGATCACGTTGCTCGCGCCGGTGCCTGCGTGGAAGTTGCTGATCTGCCAGCTGGTCGGCTGGAAGTAGGGGTTGCTCGCGGCGTCCCAGCCGCCGGCGGCGTTGATGGCCACCAGCTCGGCCAGCGCGGGCGCCACGGCGTGCACCGGGTTCTTCGCCAGATGCGGGTAGGCGATGTGGCCCTGCACGCCCTTGACCGTGAGCTTGCCGCTCATGGTGCCGCGGCGGCCGTTCTTGATCATGTCGCCGCAGCGCTCCACGGCCGTGGGCTCGCCGACGATGCAGTAGTCGATGACCTCGCCGCGCGCGGCCAGCGCATTGCAGACGACGACCGTGCCGTCGACGCCGGGGCCTTCTTCATCGCTGGTGAGCAGCAGGGCCAGGGTGAGCCGGGGCTGCGGCACGGCCTGCAGGAATTCTTCGATCGAGGTGACGAATGCGGCCACCGAGGTCTTCATGTCGCAGGCGCCGCGGCCATAGAGCTTGCCGTCGCGGTGCGTGGGCGTGAACGGGTGGCTGGTCCATTGCTCGACGGGGCCGGTGGGCACCACGTCGGTGTGGCCGGCGAACACCAGCGTCTTTGTAGCGGCGGCGGCGTTGGCCGGGCGGCGCACGGCCCAGAGGTTGGTCACGCGGAAGTCCGCCGGGCCGCTCTCGATGGTCTCCAGCGTGAAGCCCAGTTGCGCCAGCCGTTCGCCGAGGATCTGCTGGCAGCCCGCGTCGTCGGGAGTGACCGAGGGACGCGAGATGAGTTGTTCGACGAGCTGGAGGGTGCGGGACATGTCGGAGGGCGGAGAGAGGGGCGCTGGAAACTAGAAGCGGACGTCGAGCGTGATGTCCGTGAAGGTGGGTTCGTCGACCTGGTCGGTCAGGCTGCGGTCGTCGGCCGCCGCCTTGGGCGCGGCGCGGTTCTGCAGGCGCCACAGCAGGTTGGTGGGCGAGTCGGCCTGGGCCAGGCCTTCTTCGCGGGTCACGCGCTCTTCGGTGATGAGGCGGGCGATGTCTTCCTCGAAGGTCTGCGAGCCCTCGGCCATCGACTTCTCCATGGCTTCCTTGACGCCGGAGAAGTCGCCTTTTTCGATGAGTTCGGCCACCAGCGCGGTGTTGAGCATGACCTCGACCGCGGGCACCCGGCTGCCGGCCTGGGTGCGCAGCAGGCGCTGCGAGATCACGGCGCGCAGCGCGCCGCCCAGGTCGCCCAGCAGCGTGGCGCGCACCTCGACGGGGTAGAAGCCCAGGATGCGGTTGAGCGCGCGGTAGCTGTTGCTGGCGTGCAGCGTGGCCACGCACAGGTGGCCCGACTGCGCGTAGGCGATGGCGGCCGTCATGGTCTCGCGGTCGCGGATTTCACCGATCTGGATCACGTCGGGCGCCTGGCGCAGCGCGTTCTTCAGCGCGACATGCAGCGAAGCGGTGTCGCTGCCCACATCGCGCTGGTTCACCACCGACTTCTTGTTGGTGAAGGTGAACTCGATCGGCTCTTCGACCGTGATGATGTGGCCGCTGGCGTTCTCGTTGCGGTAGTCCAGCATCGAGGCCAGCGTGGTGGTCTTGCCCGCGCCCGTGGCGCCCACCATCAGGATCAGCCCGCGGCGTTCCATGATGAGCGTCTTCAGGATGTCGGGCAGGTTCAGGTCGGCAAAGCGCGGAATGGTGTGGCTGATGTAGCGCACCACCACCGCATAGGAGCCGCGCTGGCGCATGGCGCTGATGCGGTAGTTGCCGGTGCCCTCGAGGGCCAGCGCCATGTTGAGCTCGCCGGTGCTCTCCAGTTCCTGGATGCGCTCGGGAGGCGCCACCTCGGACAGCAGCGCCAGCGGCGCCGTGGGCGGCAGCACCTGCGCGTTGATGGGCACGCAGTTGCCGTTGATGCGGATCAGCACCGGGGAGTGGGCCGACAGATAGATGTCGGAGGCCCTGCGCTCGGCCATCAGGCGAAGGATTCGCTCCATCATGTTCATCGGTCTCTCTCCTCGGGTGCTGTTGTTCTCTCAGGCGGAAAGGCGCTCGCTCCGGGGGGAGCGGTCAGTCTCGCAGCAGGTCGTTCAGGCTGGTCTTGGAGCGCGTCTGCGCGTCGACCGTCTTGACGATGATCGCGGCGTAGGTGCTGTAGTCCTGGCCCGACTTGGTCTTCTTGGGCAGGTTGCCGCTGATGACCACGCTGCCGCTCGGCACGCGGCCGTAGGAGATTTCGCCGGTGTCGCGGTTGAAGATGGGGGTGCTCTGGCCGATGTAGACGCCCATGCCGAGCACCGAGTTCTCTTCGACGATCACGCCTTCGACCACTTCGGAGCGCGCGCCGATGAAGCAGTTGTCCTCGATGATGGTCGGGTTGGCCTGCAGGGGCTCGAGCACACCGCCCAGGCCCACGCCGCCCGACAGGTGCACGTTGGCACCGACCTGCGCGCAGGAACCCACGGTGGCCCAGGTGTCGACCATGGAGCCCTCGCCCACGTAGGCGCCGATGTTCACGTACGAGGGCATCAGGATCGCGCCCTTGGCGATGTAGCTGCCGCGGCGGGCCACGGCCGGCGGCACGATGCGCACGCCCGATTCCTTCAGCTCGCTGGCCGACAGGTGCGAGAACTTGGTCGGCACCTTGTCGTAGAAGCCGAGCGAGCCGGCCTGGATCTGCTCGTTGTCCTTCAGGCGGAACGACAGCAGCACGGCCTTCTTGATCCACTGGTGCACGGTCCACTGGCCCACGCCTTCGCGGGTGGCCACGCGCAGCTTGCCGTTGTTGAGTTCGGTGATGACGTGATCGACGGCGTCGCGCACTTCGGCCGACGAGGCGGATGGCGAGATGTTGGCGCGGTCTTCCCACGCGGCGTCGATGATTTGTTGCAGTTGCTGGGTCATGGAGAAGGTCTCGTGTGAAAAATGGGAGCCGGGGCGCGGTTCAGCGGCGGCCGGCCGTGTTGTCGTTGCAGAAGCGGACGATGCGCTCGGCGGCCTCGACGCACTCGGCCGTCTCGGCCACCAGCGCCATGCGGATGCGGCCCCGGCCGGGGTTGGCGCTGTGGCTGGTGTCGCGCGCCAGATAGCTGCCCGGCAGAACCGTGACATTGTATTGAGCGTAGAGCGCACGGGCGAAGGCTTCGTCGTCGCCAGCCCACACCTGGGGCACGCCGGCCCAGAGGTAGAAACTGGCGTCGGGCAGCCGCACGTCGAGCACCGGTTCGAGCAGCGGCGTGACGGCCGCGAACTTGGCGCGGTACATGGCGCGGTTCTCGACCACGTGGGCCTCGTCGCCCCACGCGGCGATGCTGGCCGCCGCCACGGTGCCGCTCATGGCGCTGCCGTGGTAGGTGCGGTAGAGCAGGAACTTCTTGATGATGGCCGCGTCGCCGGCCACGAAGCCGCTGCGCAGGCCGGGCACGTTGCTGCGCTTGGAAAGCGAGGTCAGCGCGATCAGGTTCCTGAAGTCGGGCCGGCCCAGCTTCGCCGAGGCCTCCAGGCCGCTGAGCGGCGGCTCGTCGCGGAAGTAGATCTCGCTGTAGCACTCGTCGGCCGCGATCACGAAGCCATGGCGGTCCGACAGGGCGAAGAGCTTCTTCCATTCGTCGAGCGACATCACCGCGCCGGTCGGGTTGCCCGGCGAGCACACGAACACCAGCTGGGTGCGTGCCCAGACGGCTTCGGGCACGCTGTCCCAGTCGACCGCGAAATTGCGCGCGGGAATGCTCGGCGCGTAGTACGGCTCGGCGCCCGACAGCAGGGCCGCGCCCTCGTAGATCTGATAGAACGGATTGGGCGAGATCACCACCGGCTGCGGCGACACGGTGGCGTCGATCACGGTCTGGGCCAGCGAGAACAGCGCCTCGCGCGAGCCGTTGACCGGCAGCACCTGGGTGGCCGGGTCGAGCGCCAGGCTGTAGCGGGTCTGGAGCCAGTCGGTGAAGGCGGTGCGCAGCTTCAGGTCGCCGGCGGTGGCCGGGTAGGCCGCCAGCGCGCCCAGGCTGTTGCTCAGCGCCTCCTTGATGAACGCCGGCGTGGCGTGCTTGGGTTCGCCGATTCCCAGGCTGATGGCGGGGAATTCGGGGTTGGGCGTGACGCCCGCGAACAGTTGCTTCAGCCGCTCGAAGGGATAGGGCTGCAACCTGGAGAGCAAGGGATTCATGGCCCGGATTATCGGCGACAGCCCGGGCCGCCGATGGCGGCCGGCAGGGCTTCAGCAGAGCGGGTGGTTGAACTGGCCGATCATGTTCGCGAAGTTCTGGTTGTAGCGGTTGGCCGAGTTGACGATGCTGGAGCTGCGCATGTGCGCCGGCAGCCGTGCCATCGCACCGCTTTCCTTGCGCTTGAACACGCCGTCCTTGATGTCCTTGGCCATCGAGCGCGACTGGCCGATGAACTCGTTGATCTTCAGCATGCCGCCGTCGCAGACCTTGCCGCTCTTGGCCGACTGCTCGCCCATCTTCCTGCTCCAGCCCTCGGCCGACTGGGCCACCAGCGCCAGCGAGGCCTCGAAGGCAGCCAGCGCCTTGGGGTCGTTGGGCGATTCGAACAACGCATTGGCGTCGGCGTGGTTGAGCTTGCCGTGGTAGATGAGCCCGGCGCGGTAGTAGGCGGCGGTGTCTTTCGGAGCCTTCTCGAAGGCCTCCTTGGTCAGCGCCCGGTCGCGGGCGCTCAGGCCGTCGTCGAACGCGGCCTCGGCCTTCGCGACGCTGGTGAGCGCGGCCAGGTAGTCGGTGTTCATCTGGCGGGCCTTGTCGCCGTTGTCGGCAAGGTAGCCCTTGGAGTTGGCATAGTTGTTGAGCTCGCGGCTCAGCGGCGAAAGCACCTTGAGCGCGGCGGAAAACGCCTTGGCCGATTCATCGATCTCTGGCATCGGCACGCCGATGGCCGCGGCCGTGTCGAGCTTCTTCGCCGAGCGGTCGATCAGGATGTCGTTCTGGATGCGCAGGCTGGTCAGCGGCGCCTTGGCCTGCAGCAGCGGAACCTGTTGCGCGATGTATTCCTCGCGCGCCTGCTGGAAGGAGGTGCGCAGGTTGTTCGATACGTCGACGTAGATGTTGTATTTCTCGATCTGCTGCTGCTCGGTGTCGGCGGGCGCGGCTTTGGCCTGCGGGGCCGCGCCTGTCTTGTCGGCCGGTGCCGTCTTGTCGCCGCAGCCGGCCAGCAGTGCCGATGCCGCGAAGAGCGACGCGCCCAGGGCAGTTTTCCAGTTCCAGTGATTCATTCTTTCTTCTCCTCCGTTAAAAAGAAACGCGCAGACATGCCTGGCCGGCCAGGCGGGAACATTGGGGGGGCAGGGGCGCTCAGGCCGCGCTGCGCCGGTAGAAGGCCAGCGAACCGGCCAGCGCCAGCAGCATGCCGCCGCAGGCGCGGTCGATCCAGCGGGTGGCCGACACGGTCAGAAGCCGGATCGCGCGGGCGCCGACGAAGGCATAGGCCAGCATCACGGCCATGTCCAGGCCCGCGAATATCAGCGCAATGATCAGGTACTGCGGTGCCTGCGCAGCCGAAGGATCGATGAACTGCGGCAACAGCGCCGAGCAGAAGATGTAGCCCTTCGGGTTGGTCACCGCCACCAGGAAGGACTTGAAGAAGATCCGGCGGCTTTCGCCCGCCGTCACCGATGCGGCGGAATCGGCCGCCGGCAGGTGCAAGCCGCCCTTGGAGCGCAGCATGCGCAGGCCCAGCCATGCCAGGTACACCGCGCCGACCCACTTCAGCATCGAGAACCAGAACTCCGACGCCGCCAGCAGCGCGCCGAGCCCGAGCGCCACGGCGCCCACCAGCACGAAGTCGGAAAGCACCGCGCCGAGCATGCCCGGCAGCGCGCGCCGCACGCCGTGCCGCGATCCGTTGCTCAGCGCCAGCAGCACCGTGGGGCCGGGCGTGGCGATGGCGGCGAAGGCCACGATGGCGAACAGCAGGGCGGTGGCGAGCGTCATCGCGGGTTTCCTTCGCGTCAGATCTTCTTGACCAGAACCTGGCTCTTGCGGTCCCAGTTGTACTTGCGCTTGCGGGCCTCGGGCAGCCAGTCGGGGTTGACCTGCTGGAATCCGCGCTTGAGGAACCAGTGCATGGTGCGCGTGGTGAGCACGAAGATGCTGTCCAGGCCCATGGCCTTGGCGCGGTGCTCGATGCGCTTGAGGATGCGTTCGCCGTCGCCTTGCGACTGCGTATGCGGCGACACCGTGAGCGCGGCCATCTCGGCGGTGCGCTCCTCGGGATAGGGGTAGAGCGCCGCGCAGCCGAAGATCACGCCGTCGTGCTCGATCACCGTGTAGTGGCCCACGTCGCGCTCGATCTCGTTGCGGTCGCGCTTGACCAGCGTGCCGTCACGCTCGAAGGGCTCGATCAGCTGCAGGATGCCGCCGATGTCGTCCACCGTGGCTTCGCGCAGGCTTTCGAGCTTCTCGTCGATCACCATGGTGCCAACGCCGTCGTGCACGTAGACCTCGAGCAGCAGCGAGCCGTCGAGCGCGAACGGCAGGATGTGGTTGCGCTCCACGCCGGCCTTGCAGGCTTTCACGCAGTGCTGCAGGTAGAAGGCTGTGTCCGTCGGCTTCTGCGGCGGCGGCAGCGAGGCGAGCAGCTTTTCGGCGGCGTCCAGCGGCAGTTCGGTGTCGATGGGGTTGTCTTCGCTTTCGGGCAGCTCGCTGTCGATGCGGATGCCCGGGATCTCCGTCAGGAAGATCAGCTTGTCAGCCTGCAGCGAGATGGCCACGCTGGTGGCGACTTCTTCCATCGTCAGGTTGAAGGCCTCGCCGGTCGGCGAGAAGCCGAAGGGCGACATGAGCACCATCGCGCCGAAGTCGAGCGTGCGGCGGATGCCCGCCGCGTCCACCTTGCGCACCAGGCCCGAATGCTTGAAGTCGACGCCGTCGACCACGCCCACGGGGCGCGCGGTGATGAAGTTGCCGGAGATCACGCGCACCGTCGAGCCTGCCATCGGCGTGTTCGGCAGGCCCTGGCTGAAGGCGGCCTCGATCTCGTAGCGCAACTGGCCGGCGGCTTCCTGGGCGGAGTCGAGCGCCACTTCGTCGGTGATGCGGATGCCGTGCGAGTACTTTGCCTCGTGGCCCTTGGCCGCGAGCTGCTCGTTGACCTGCGGGCGGAAGCCGTGCACCAGCACGATCTTGACGCCCATGCTCTGGATCAGCGCCAGGTCTTGCGCGATGTTCTGCAGCTTGCCAGCCGCGATCGCCTCACCCGCCAGCCCGACCACGAAAGTCTTACCGCGATGCGTGTGGATGTAGGGCGCGACCGAGCGGAACCAGGGCACGAAGGTGAAATTGAAGACGGTGGACATGGGGCGTGATTGTGCATTCATGAAAAGGCGTTTGCCTGACCTGGCCGAAGTCGGGCGGCCACGCCCCGCTCGCACCGATAATCGACGGTTTGCCCGCCGCGCCGGTTCCGACGACTGTTTCCCCTTGACGACCTCGACACCCCTTCGCATCGAATTCCCCGAATCGCTTCCTGTCTCGGGCAGGCGCGACGAGATCATGGCCGCCATCTCGGCGCACCAGGTCGTGATCGTGTGCGGCGAAACCGGCTCGGGCAAGACCACGCAGCTGCCCAAGATCGCGCTCGCCCTGGGGCGCGGCAAGCTCAACGCGGAGCCGGGCAAGGGCCGGCTGATCGGCCACACGCAGCCGCGGCGCATTGCCGCCAGCTCGGTGGCCAAGCGCATCGCGGAAGAACTGAAGACGCCGCTGGGCGACGTGGTCGGCTTCAAGGTGCGCTTCCAGGACCGCCTGTCGCGCGATGCCTCGGTCAAGCTCATGACCGACGGCATCTTGCTGGCCGAGACGCAGACCGATCCGCTGCTGAAGGCCTACGACACCCTCATCATCGACGAGGCACACGAACGCTCGCTGAACATCGACTTCCTGCTGGGCTATCTGCGCGAGATTCTTCCGCGCCGGCCCGATCTGAAGGTGATCGTCACCTCGGCCACCATCGACGCCGACCGCTTCGCGCAGCATTTCGCCTCGGCCAAGGGGCCGGCGCCGACCATCATGGTGTCGGGCCGCACCTTCCCGGTGGAGCAGCGCTACCGCCCGTTCGAGGAGTCGCGCGAGCACGACCTGAACGACGCCATCGCCGATGCGGTCGACGAGCTCTGGCGCGACCCGCACAACGCGGGCGACATCCTGGTCTTCCTGCCCGGCGAGCGTGAAATCCGCGAGGCCGCCGACCACCTGCGCCGCCACGTCAGCCACCAGCCGCTGTTCCGCAGCGCCGAGGTGCTGCCGCTGTTCGCGCGGCTGTCGGGCCCCGAGCAGGACCGCATCTTCGAAAGCCACAACGGGCGGCGCATCGTGCTGGCCACCAACGTGGCCGAGACCTCGCTCACGGTGCCGGGCATCCGCTACGTGATCGACACCGGCACCGCGCGCGTCAAGCGCTACAGCTTCCGCAGCAAGGTCGAGCAGCTGCTGGTCGAGCCGATCAGCCAGGCCGCGGCCAACCAGCGCGCGGGGCGCTGCGGGCGGGTGGCGAACGGCATCTGCATCCGCCTGTACGACGAGAAAGACTTCGAGGGCCGCCCGCGCTTCACCGATCCGGAAATCCTGCGTTCGTCGCTGGCCGGCGTCATCCTGCGGATGAAGTCGCTGCGGCTGGGCGACGTGGCGCGTTTTCCGTTTCTCGAGGCGCCGTCGCCGCGCGCGATTGCCGACGGCTACCAGCTGCTGAACGAACTCGGCGCGGTCGACGACGCCAACGAACTCACGCACACCGGCGCCGAGCTGTCGCGGCTGCCGCTCGACCCGCGCGTGGGCCGCATGATCCTGGAAGCCCGCGCGCGCGGTGCGCTCGAAGAAGTGCTGATCATCGCCTCGGCCCTCAGCGTTCAGGACGTGCGCGACCGCCCGATGGACGCGCAGCAGCAGGCCGACCAGGCACACTCGAAATTCGACGACGAGAAAAGCGAATTCAGCGGCTACCTGCGGCTGTGGAAGTGGATCGCCGACGCGCGCGGCGGCCACGGCGACACTCACAAGCTCAGCAACCGCCAATACGAGCAGCTGCTGCGCCAGAACTTCATCAACATCCGCCGTGTGCGCGAGTGGCGCGACATCCACTCGCAGCTGCTCACGGTGGTCACCGAGCACAAGTGGCGCCTCAACGCCGAGCCCGCGGGCTACGAGCCGCTGCATCTGTCGATGCTCGCCGGCCTGCTGGGCAACGTGGGCTGGAAGCTCGAGGACGACGAGGCGTACCTGGGCGCGCGCGGCATCAAGTTCTACAAGCACCCTGGCGCGCACCTGAAGAAGAAGCCGGGCCGCTGGATCGTGGCGGCCGAACTGGTCGAGACCACGCGGCTCTTCGGGCGCGGCATCGCCAACATCGAACCGCAGTGGCTCGAACAGGTGGCGGGCCACCTGCTGAAGAAGCAGCTGCTCGACCCGCACTGGGAGAAGAAGGGCGCGCAGGTCTCGGCGCTGGAGCGCGCCACGCTGTACGGCCTGGTGGTCTACAGCGGGCGGCGCGTCGACTTCACCAAGGTCGATCCGGTCGCGGCGCGCGAAATATTCATCCGCGAGGCGCTGGTGGGCGGGCAGTGGGAAAGCAAGTTCCCTTTCCTCACGGCCAACCGCAAGCTGGTGCGCGAGGTCGAGGGACTGGAGCACAAGTCGCGCCGGCAGGACGTGCTGGTCGACGACGAGCTGATCTTCGCCTTCTACGACGCGCAGCTGCCCGCCGACGTGGCGAGCGGCATCACCTTCGAGAACTGGTATCGCCACGCCTCCAGGGAGCAGCCGCGCCTGCTGTACCTGACGCGCGACGAGCTGATGCGCCACCAGGCCGCCGGCATCACGACCCAGTCGTTCCCGCCGACGCTGCGCCTGGGCGGCGTGGATTGCGCCGCGAGCTACCTGCACGAGCCGGGCGACGCGAAGGACGGCCTCACGGTCAGCGTGCCGCTGTTCGTGCTCAACCAGGTGAGCGAGGAGCGCTGCGAGTGGCTGGTGACGGGCATGCTCAAGGACAAGATCCAGGCGCTGCTCAAGAGCCTGCCGCAGCGCCCGCGTTCGCGGCTGGTGCCTTTGCCCGAGTCGGCCGGCAAGCTGGCGGAAGAGCTGTCGGCGCCGGAGCTGTTCGGCACCGGCTCGCTGACCGACGTGCTGCTCAAGCGCGTGCGCGACATGACCAGCATCGACGTCAAGCGCGCCGACTTCAAGCTCGACATGCTGCCGCCGCATCTGTTCATGAACCTGCGCGTGATCGACGAGCACGGGCGGCAGTTGGGCATGGGGCGCAATCTTGGTGCGCTGAAGGCCGAACTCGGTGCGCAGGCGCGCGGCGCGTTCCAGGCGCTGGCGGGGCTGAACGTGAAGGCGTCGCCGGACAGGAAGGAAGCAACCTCGCCGGACCAGGGCTCCAGGGCCCCAGCCAAGGCTGCCAGCGCACCCGCCGCCGCCGCGTTGCCGGCCGGCCAGCGCTACACGGGCTGGACCTTCGGCGAACTGCCCGAACTGATGGAAGTGCGGCGCGGCTCGCAGTCGCTGATCGGCTTCCCGGCGCTGCGCGACGAAGGTGACGCCGTGACCATCGAGGTGTTCGACGAGCCGGCCGTGGCCGCCGCCAAGCATCGCGCCGGCCTGCGCCGCCTGTTCGCGCTGCAGCTGAAAGACGCGCTCAAGTACCTCGAGAAGAACATCCCCGATCTTCAGAAGATGTCGGTGGCGTACATGCCGCTGGGCACGTCGGAGGAACTGCGCACCCAGATCATCGACGTGGCGATCGACCGTGCCTTCCTGCAGGAACCGCTGCCGACCGACGAATTCGCGTTCAGGAAGCGGCTCGACGAAGGCCGTGGCCGGCTCACGCTGATCGCGAACGAAGTGGCGCGGCTGGCCTCGGCCATCCTCGTCGAATACGCCGCCGCGGCGCGCAAGATCAAGGACACGAAGATCCAGCCCGACGCGGTGCAGGACGCCGCGCAGCAGCTGCAGCGGCTGGTCGGCAAGCGCTTCATCGCCGATGCGCCGTGGACGCAGTTGCAGCACTTCGCGCGCTACCTCAAGGCCATCGTGCTGCGGCTCGACAAGCTGCGCGCCGACCCCGCGCGGGACGCGGCGAAGCTCGCCGAACTCAAGCCGCAAGACCAGCGCTACTGGCGCCTGGTGGCCGAGCGCAAGGGCGTGGTGGACGACCGCATGCTCGAATTCCGTTGGCTGCTGGAGGAACTGCGCGTGAGCTTCTTCGCCCAGGAACTGCGCACGCCGCAGCCGGTGAGCGTGAAACGGCTGGACAAGGCCTGGGCGCAGCTGCAGGCCTGAGCGCCGAGGGGCGCCGCGGCGGACGAAAAAAAGCCCGCGGATGCGGGCTTTTTCTTCATGGGCCGGCCGTGCCTATATGCGTCCCATGAGCACGAGGATGACGACGATCAGCACGATCAGGCCTACGCCGCCGCTGGGACCATAGCCCCAGGACCGGCTGTAGCCCCAGCTCGGCAGCGCGCCAATCAGTATCAGGATCAGGACGATCAGCAGAATGAACGAGAGCGACATGTTTTCTCCAGGGCGTTGTTGTGATGAGCCTTCATGCTCACCCCGCCATGTCGCGCGGGGCGCCGGATAGCCGCCCCTTCGGTGGTCAGCCAACGTCCTACCGCTGGGGTCGGCGCTCTGCAGGCGTCAGAGTCGCGCGAGCCGCTCCAGGGCCGAGAGCAGCGTCTCGTCCTTCTTGGCGAAGCAGAAGCGCACCACGCGCTGGTCGAAGCCGTTGCCGTAGAACGCCGACAGCGGGATCGCCGCCACGCCGATCTCGCTCGTGAGCCAGAGGCAGAAGTCGGCCTCCGAAAGCTCGCTCACCGCCGAGATGTCGACGCACTGGAAGTAGCTGCCCTCGCTGCGCAGCAGCCTGAAGCGGGTTTTCTCGGCCAGGCCGGCGGCGAACAGGTCGCGCTTGCGCTGGTAGAAGGCGGGCAGCTCGAGGTAGGGCGCGGGCTCGGCCATGTAGCGCGCGAGCGCATGCTGCATCGGCGTGTTCACGGTGAACACGTTGAACTGGTGCACCTTGCGGAACTCGGCCATCAGCGGCGCGGGCGCCGCCACGAAGCCGACCTTCCAGCCGGTGACGTGGTAGGTCTTGCCGAAGCTGCTGACGATGAAGCTGCGCGCCGCCAGGCCCGGGAAGCGCGCCACGCTCTCGTGGCGCGCGCCGTCGAACACCATGTGCTCGTAGACCTCGTCGCTGATCACGAACACGTCGGTGGGCGCGAGCAGTTCCTCGAGCTTGCGCATCTCGGCCTCGGTCCAAACGGTGGCGCTCGGGTTGTGCGGCGTGTTGATGATGATGGCGCGCGTGCGCGGCGTGAGCGCGGCGGCGATCTTGTCGAAGTCGGGGCGGAAGGTGCCGGGGATGAGCGGCACGCGCACCACGCTGCCGCCGGCCAGCTCGATGTTGGGTACGTAGCTGTCGTAGCAGGGCTCCAGCACGATCACCTCGTCGCCCGGGCGCACCACGGCAAGGATGGCCGTGATGATGGCCTGCGTGGCGCCGGCGGTGACTGTGATCTCGGTGGCCGCGCTGTAGCCGTGGCCGTAGAGGGCAGAGATCTTGGCGGCGATGGCCTCGCGCAGCGCCGGAATGCCCGGCATCGGCGGGTACTGGTTGTGGCCGGCGGCCATGGCCGCCGTCACGTCCTCGAGCAGCTTCGGGTCGCAGTTGAAATCCGGAAAGCCCTGGCCGAGGTTGACCGCGTTCTTCTCGGCCGCCAGCGTCGACATGACCGTGAAGATGGTGGTGCCGACGGAGGGCAGCTTGGTGCCCACTTCGGGCGTGCGCGGGGACGTGCTCATGATGTTCGTGATTTCTTCAACTGTTGTTCAGCATGCCACTTGCTCGTCGCTGCCCCTTCCGGAAACACCGCGGAACCGGCTTTGCCGGGCCGCTGGTGTTGCCCCCGGAAGGGGGATGGCGAAGCGACACGAAGTGCGCGAAGCCTGGGGGTGATCCTGTTTACAGCTCGTAATCTTGTTGGTGGCCGCTGAGGGCTTTGGCTATCAGGTTGCGGTCGAGGCGGTCGGAGAGCAGCTCGGCGAACTTGAAGACGAAGTTGCGCAGGTAGGCACTGCGCTTGAAGGCGACGCGGGCAATATTCTGGCCGAACACATGGCCCATGGGGCGCACAACGAGGTCGGCGTTCGACTCGTCCCGCACCGCCATCTCGGCCACGATGCCCACGCCCAGGCCGAGGCGCACGTAGGTCTTGATCACGTCGGAGTCGATGGCTTCGAGCGCGATGCGCGGCGTGAGCTTCTTCTGCGCGAAGGCGTGGTCGATGCGCGTGCGGCCGGTGAACGACGGGTGGTAGGTGATGATCGGCTCGCTGGCCAGGTCTTCGAGCGAGATGCGCTCCTTGGCCGCCAGCGGATGGTCCTTGGGCAGCACCAGCACGTGCTGCCATTCGTAGCAGGGCAGCGTCACCAGTTCGGCGTAGCCGTCGAGCGATTCGGTGGCGATGCCGATTTCCGCGATCTCGTCGATCACCATGCGCGCCACCTGGTCGGGCGAGCCCTGGTGCAGGCTCACGTTGACCTTCGGGTAGGCCTCGCGCAGGTTGGCCACGGGCACCGGCAGCACGTAGCGCGCCTGGGTGTGGGTGGTGGCGATGGAAAGGGTGCCGCTGTCCTGCGCGCTGAACTGTTCGCCGATGCGCTTGAGGTTGCCCACCTCGCGCATGATGAGCTCGATGCTGGCAATGACATGCTGGCCCGGCTCGGTCACGCGCTTGAGCCGCTTGCCGTGGCGCGCGAAGATTTCAACGCCCAGTTCTTCCTCGAGCTCGATGATGGCCTTGGAGACACCGGGCTGCGAGGTGTGGAGCGCCTTGGCCGCCTCGGTGAGGTTCAGGTTGCGCCGCACGGCTTCCTGAACAAACTTGAACTGATGCAGATTCATATCAAATTCCGTCTTATTGCGGAATTCATTATGCCTTCGGAATCTATCGAAATTGCCGCAATTCAGCTTTTGATAGCAATTTTGGCGAGCAGGTCGACCAGTTCAGGCTCTTCGCCCACGATCCGGGCCAGCGAGATGTCGATGGCGGGCCAGCGCTGGCGCAGCGCTTCGACCTGCACCGGCAGGTCTTCGCGGGCGTGCTTGCCCATGCCCAGGAACAGCGGAACGAGCCGGATGGCCGTGGCGCCGGCGGTCACCAGGGCCGCCACCGCGGTGGGGAGATCGGGCGCGGCCAGCTCCATGTAGGCGCAGGCCACCAGCGCGTCCGGCGTGCGGCTGGTCACGCGCGCGGCCACGGCCTCGATGGGTTCGCGCCAGCGCTCGTCACGTGAGCCGTGCGCCAGCAGCACGATGCCCTGGACCTGCCTTCCTCGTGCCTGCGCCGTCATCGCCGAAGCACCAGCCAGCTGAATGCCGTCAACGACATCACCGAATAGATCAGCCCCGGCGCCGCCGCCGTGAGCCACGGAGACCAGTTGCCAAGGTTGCCCAGGTAGCCGAACACGTTGTTCAGCAGGAAGAAGCTGATGCCGATCATCACGCCGCCGAACACGTAGGTCGTGATGCCGGCCTGGCGGAAGTGCAGGTAGGCGAAGGGCAGGGCGAGCACCACCATCACCAGGCACGACAGCGGATAGAACACCTTGCGCCAGAACTCGATCTCGTAGCGCTGGGCGGTCTGGCCGTTCGCGTCGAGGTGGCGGATGTAGTCGAACAGGTCGATCGTGCTCATGCGGTCGGGGCGCAGGAGGGCGACCGACACCATCTCGGCGGTCAGCGAGGTCGGCCAGTTCAGCTCGGGGAGCTTGGTGCTGACGATGTGGGCCTGGTCGGCCGAGCCCTGCGTGTCGTACTTCTGCTGGTCGACGTCGGAGAGGATCCAGTGGCCGTCGTCGCTGATGCGGGCGGAGGCCGCGAGCGTCTGCGTCTTGATGTAGCCCTTGTCGTCGAACTCGAAGATGCGCGGGCTCTTGAGCGCGCCGCCGCGGTCGATGGCCAGCACATTCACCGCGTACGAGACATCGCCGCGCTTTTCCTTGAGCCACGCGCCGGTGTTGCCCGCCAGCGAATAGGTGCCCTGGTAGCGCGCCTTGAGCAGTTGCCCGGTGCGCTCCGAGTTCGGCGCCACGTAGTCGCCGACCGCGAAGGTCAGCACGACGAAGCTCAGGCCCAGCAGCAGCAGGGTGCGCAGCGCGCGCCAGGGGCCCAGGCCGCTGGTGCGCAGGATGGTGTATTCCGAGCTCTGCGCGAGCCGCGCCATCACGAAGATGGAGCCGATCAGCACGGTGATGGGCAGCAGCTCGTACAGGTGGCTCGGAATCAGCAGGGCGACGTAGATCAGCGCCTGCAAGGGCCCGTAGTTCAGGCTGTCCGGCTTGCCGATGGACTGCAGTTCATCGACGAAGTCGAAGAAGAAAAAGAGGCTCAGGAAGCCCAGCGTCACGAACGCGACGGACTTCAGTACCTCCACATAGATCAGGCGTCTTATCGTTTTCACGCGGTGGGTTCGATCTTGGGTGTGGTCGCGGGCGCGGCGGCGCCGGCCTTCCTGGCGCGGCGGCCCCAGTTGTTCTGGCGCGCGCTCAACCACGCGAGGTTGATGAGGAGCACGCCGCCGTGCAGCACGAGCATGAAGCCGCCCATGCTGAAGCGGCCCGAGCTGATCCAGCTCTGGCCCAGGTTGAGCATGTTGTAGTAGATGACGAAGGCGAACAGCGCGAGCAGCAGGTTGCCGCTGCGCCCGACACGCGGATTGGCGCTGGAGACGTTCAGCGCCAGCAGCACGAAGTTGATGGCCGTCAGCAGCATGCCGATGCGCCAGGCGAGTTCGCCCCTGCTCATGTCGCTCGGGTCGGTCAGCAGCGACAGCGTGGTGCGGGCGCGCGAGGGCGTGGCGTCGTTCGTGAGGCCGTCGCTGCCGCCGGCGCGGGTGCCGTACGTCTTGAATTCGCTGATCTTCAGGCCGGTGTTGGCCATCGGCTGTTCCAGGCGCTGCCCGTTGTTGAGCAGCAGGTAGCGGGAATCGCCGATGTTCTCGATGCTGCCGCTGCGCGCCGAGGTGGTGATCTGCATGTTGCGCTCGACCGACCAGATGAAGACGTTGGTGGCCTTGGAGTTGTCCGGCGTTTCCTTGTCGATGAAGAACACCCGCACCCGGCCCGCGGATTCGCGGAATTCACCGGGCGCCACGCGCTCGATGTCGCTGCGCTGCTCGTACTGCTTGCGCATGCCGATGGTCTGCGAGTTGGCCCACGGCCAGCCGACCAGCGCCATCACCGCGATCAGGATCAGCACCGGCCAGGCGAAGCGGAACAGCGGCTGCACGAAGTCCATGAGGCCGCGGCCGCTGGAGAACCAGATCACCATTTCGCTGTCGCGGTACATGCGCGAGAGCGTGCCGACGATGGCGATGAACAGGCTCAGGCTCAGGATGGTCGGCATGTAGCCGAGCACCGTGTAGGCCATGACCAGGAACACCTCCTGCGGGTTCACACTGCCCTTGGACGCGAGCCCGAGGGTACGGATGAGCATCATGGTCATCACGATGGTGACCAGAACCACGAGGGTCGCTCCGAAGCTGCGGGACAGCTCCTTGCGTAGGGAAGAATGGAATAACATCGTTCGAGGAAAAAAAGGATTATGGACTTTCAACTCAAGACCCTCACCGTCGCCCAGGCTGCAGCCGAGAAATCCGATGTCCTGATCGTGCTCGTCGGCAGCGCTCCCCTCGCCACCAAAGACCCGCTTTCCGTGCTGGCAGCCAGTGCCCGCAAGGCCGGAGACCTGCCCGACAAGGCGGGAAAACTGCTCACGCTTTACCGTCCGGACGACGTCGTGGCGGCCCGCGTGGTGCTCGCGGCCATCGGCGACGGCAAGCCCGGCTCGGTGCGCAGCGGCGTCGCTGCGGCGGTGAATGCGGCCAAGGCCCATGCGCCCAAGCGGGTGGTCCTGGTGTTTGCGCAGCCCGCGGACGGCGCGGCGGTGGCTTGCGCCGTCACGGCGGCGGCCGACGCCAGCTATGTCTACACCACCACCAAGTCGAAGGCCGAGCCGCGCAGCATCCGGCACCTGACGGTCGGCGTGAATGACGCAACGGCTGTTACCGGCGCTTTCAACGATGCCCGTGCCACCGTGCTGGGCATCGAGCTGGCCAAGGAGTGGGGCAACCGCCCCGCCAACCACGCCACGCCCACGCTGCTGGGCGAGGCCGCCAAGGACCTGGCCAAGCTGCCGAAGATCAAGTGCGAGGTGCTGGGCCCGAAGGAAGTCGAGAAGCTCGGCATGGGCTCGTTCATGGCCGTGGCCCAGGGCTCGGCCGAGCCGCTGCGCTTCATCGTGCTGCGCTACCAGGGCGGCCCCAAGGACCAGGCCCCCGTGGTGCTGGTGGGCAAGGGCATCACCTTCGACACCGGCGGCGTCTCGCTCAAGCCGGCGGCCGAAATGGACGAGATGAAGTTCGACATGTGCGGTGCCGCGAGCGTGCTGGGCACCTTCCGCGCGCTCGGCGACATCCAGCCCGCGATCAACGTCGTCGGCCTGATCCCGTCTTGCGAGAACATGAACGACGGCCGCTCGGTCAAGCCGGGCGACGTGGTCACCAGCATGAGCGGCCAGACCATCGAGGTGCTCAACACCGACGCCGAGGGCCGCCTGATCCTGTGCGACGCGCTCACCTACGCCAAGCGCTTCGATCCGGCTGCGGTGATCGACATCGCCACGCTGACGGGCGCCTGCGTGGTGGCGCTGGGCGGCGTGCGCAGCGGCCTGTTCTCCAGCGACGAAGCGCTGGCCGCCGCGCTCGAAACCGCCGGCGAAGCTTCGCAGGACCGCTGCTGGCGCCTGCCGCTCGACGACGACTACGCCGAGGGCCTCAAGAGCAACTTCGCCGACGTGGCCAACATCGCGGGGCGTGCCGGCGGTGCCATCACCGCGGCCAAGTTCCTGCAGCGCTTTGCCGGCGACTTCGCCTGGGCCCACCTCGACATCGCGGGCACGGCCTGGAAGAGCGGGGCGGCCAAGGGTTCCACCGGGCGGCCGGTGGGGCTGCTGGTGTCGTACCTCACGAGCCGTGCCGCCGGTAACGCGCAGGCCAAGGCCCCGGCCAGGAAGGCCCGGTCCGCCAAGTGACGGAAATCGGCTTCCACTACAACGCGCCCGACAAGCTGAACTACGCCTGCCGGCTGGTTCGCAAGGCCGTCAATGCGCGCGGCCTGCGCGTCGTGGTGGTGGGTGACGCGCGCGCGCTCGACGTGGTGGATGCCGCGCTCTGGCAGCTCTCGCCGGTCGACTTCGTCGCGCATTGCCGCGGCGACGCGCCGGCCCACGTGCTGGCACGCACGCCCGTCGTTCTTTCTTCCGACGGCGCCAATGCGGCGACGTTGCCGCACCGCGAGATGCTGGTGAACCTCGGGCTCGAGGTGCCGGCCGGCTTCGAGCGCTATGAGCGCCTCATCGACATCGTGAGCGACGAAGGCAACGACCGCCAGGTCGGCCGCTCGCGCTGGCGCCACTACGCCGACCGCGGCTACGCCATCCAGCCGCACGACTTCGCAAAGAGTTCCTGACATGGCCAGCACGCTGCGCACGCCGCCCCGTTTCGTTCCCACCCTCACCACGGTGCTCGAGATCCCGGCGGAGCCCGCGAGGCCAGAGCCGCCGGAGGCCGCGCCGGCAACGCAGCCCGACCCGGCAAGCACCATGGCGTTGCCGCCGGCCGCGCAGTTCTCGCAGGCCGAAATCGTCAGCCTCGAGGAGCAACTTCTGCATCGCGTGCTGCAGCGTGTAGACCTCTCTTTGGAAGAGCGTTTGAGCGACACCGTGTCAGCTGCCGTTCAGCATCAACTCGACGCAATGGTGCCGCGTTTGCGCAATGAAATCGAAGCCGTTCTGCGTGCGCTGGTGATCGAGGCAATGGCCGCCGAACTCAGCGAAAACACAGGGTCTACGCCAGCTTCCGGCGCATAAATCCTCGGCTAAACTGCGCCGCAGGTCGGAAGGGCGTGAGGGTGCCGCTGGTCCGCGGCGCGAAACTTGCGAGGTCTAGCCGCCCGGATCACACGACCGGTTTTTTATTCTTTTCATCCAAGTTCTGGAGGTTCTCATGCAATTGAAATGGACTGCGGTCGCACTGGCTGCAATCACGCTTGTGGCTTGCGGCAAGAAAGAAGAAGCCGCTGCTCCCGCTGCAGCGCCCGCGCCAACGGCCGCTGCTCCGGCCGCCGCGCCTGCACCAGCACCTGCCGGGGACACGCTGGTCGTCAAGATCGGCCACGTTGCACCTACCAGCGGTCCCATCGCCCACCTGGGCAAGGACAACGAAATGGGCGCCAAGATGGCCATCGAAGACCTGAACGCCAAGGGCGTGAAGATCGGCGACAAGACCGCCAAGTTCGAACTGGTCGCCGAAGACGATGCTGGCGATCCGAAGCAGGGCACCGCAGTGGCCCAGAAGCTCGTCGACGAAAAGGTCAACGGCGTGGTCGGCCACCTGAACTCGGGCACCACCATCCCCGCCTCCAAGCTGTACAGCGACGCCGGCATTCCGCAGATCTCGCCTTCGGCCACGAACCCCAAGTACACGCGTCAAGGCTTCAAGACCACGTTCCGCGTGGTGGCTGACGACACGCAACTCGGCGGCACGCTGGGCAAGTACGCGGTCGACACGCTCAAGGGCAAGAACATCGCCGTGATCGACGACCGCACCGCCTACGGCCAGGGCGTCGCAGAAGAGTTCGAGAAGTCGGCCAAGGCTGCCGGCGCCACCATCGTGGGCCACGAATTCACCACCGACAAGTCGACCGACTTCAACGCCATCCTGACCAAGCTGAAGTCCGCCAAGCCCGACGTTCTGTTCTTCGGCGGCATGGACGCCGTCGGCGGCCCGATGCTCAAGCAGGTCAAGCAGCTCGGCCTGAACGTCAAGTTCATGGGTGGCGACGGCCTGTGCACCGGCGAACTTCCGAAGCTGGCTGGCGATGCCATCGGCGAAGACATGGTGGTGTGCGCTGAAGCAGGCGGCGTGGACGGCGACTTCAAGCAACCGCTGGAAGACTTCAAGGCCAAGTTCAAGACCAAGAACGGCGTGGAAGTGCAGATCTATGCACCGTACGTGTACGACGCGGTCAACGTGCTGGCCGAAGCCATGGTCAAGGCCGGTTCGTCCGACCCCGAAAAGTACCTGCCGGAAGTCGGCAAGGTGCAATACAAGGGCGTCACCGGCCCGATCGCCTTCGACGAAAAGGGCGACATCAAGAACGGCGCGCTGACGCTGTACACCTACAAGGGTGGTGTGCGCACGCAGATCGCCGTGGTGCGCTGAGTCGCGCGGCTGCCGCAAAAGAAAAAGGGCCTTCGGGCCCTTTTTTCATGTCCGCGTGAAGGCGGGGGTCAGAGCGGCGCGAGACCCGACGGCCGGTCGGCGTTGCAGTACTCGATGAAGGCATCGAGGTCGCGCGACTTGTCGAACACGGCATCGGCGCCCAGCGCGCCGCAGCGCGCCCGGATGTCAGCGGTGACGTAGTTGCTCAGCACCACGACCCGCTGGCCGGGCTTGCGCGTCTTGCAGCCCGCCAGCACGCCCAGGCCGGAGCCTTCCTTCAGGAAGAGGTCGACGATGAGGAGTTGCCAGCCGTCAGGATGCGCCGCGATCCAGGCCAGTGCGTCCGACTCGGTTTCGGCGAAGCCGACCACGCGGCCGTTGACCAGGTCCTCCAGTGCCGGGACCAGGTTGTCCCTGATGGTCTTGTTGTCCTCGACGAGGAACGTGATGAGGGCCATGCCGTGGTTTCGCTTTGAGAACCAATAGCGTAGCGTGCCTGATGCCGGCGCAGCGTAGGAGAAGGGAGACGGACGGAGAGAGCGGCGCGCGATGCGACGTTCAGTCCGCCTGTCCCGAACGGAGCTTGGCCTTGAGCTTCTCGGCCAGCGCCTGGCTCTCGTCGCGCTCGGCAGTCGCTTCGAGGCGCTTCTCGATTTCTTCGCTCAGGGCCGCGTTGACCTCGGCCAGTTTCTCGGCGGACCTGGCCAGTTTCTCCTCGAGCTGGTTCGTGTGTTCGATGGCCTGTGCCACTTCGCCGACCTGAACTTCTTCAGGCAGTTCCTGTTCGAGCACCGTGTTCACCACGGCGAGGTTGTCCGATGCCCGCTGCACGTCTGCGGCCACCTGTTCGCTCTTTTTCAGGGTGCTGTCCAGCGATGTCGTGCCACGCGGCGAGGGTTGCGGTTGTCCAGCCATCGAGGCTCCTTTGCGGGCTTGAAAGTAAAACCTTTGGATCGTACGCCAGACGAAAGTGCCTGGGGTGCCGAAGCCAGTTGTTGTAAAGCAACGCTCTTGGCGGTCATGCGGACGACAAAAAAGCCCGAGTGCTTGTGGCGACTCGGGCTTTTCCTGATCAGCAATGTTCGCGAACGGTTACGAACAATCAATCTCTGGCGGAGCAGGCGGGATTCGAACCCGCGGAGGGCTATTAACCCTCACACGCTTTCCAGGCGTGCGACTTAAACCGCTCATCCACCGCTCCTGAGCCCACGATTGTAGCAGTGTGTTCAGGCCGGATTCGAAGGTTTGCCTGCCTGGACCATGCGCATTGCCGAAGCGATGAGCGCGGCGGTCTCCGACATGTTGCTCGGCACGATCAGCGTGGTCTTGGAATCGGCCGCCACCTTGCCGTAGGCATCGACCGCGCGCTCGGCCACCTTGAGCTGGACCGCCTGTTCGCCGCCCGGCTGGCGGATGGCCGCCGCCACGCGCTCGATGGCGTCCGCCGTGGCCGTGGCCACCGCCGTGATGGCAGCCGCCTCGCCCTGGGCGTTGTTGATCTGCGCCTGCTTTTCGCCTTCCGAGCGGGCGATGAAGGCCTCGCGCTCGCCAGTGGCGATGTTGATCTGCTCCTGGCGGCGGCCTTCGGAAGCCGCGATCAGCGCACGCTTGCCGCGCTCGGCGGTGATCTGCGCCTGCATGGCCAGCAAGATTTCCTTCGGCGGCGTCAGGTCCTTGATTTCGTAGCGCAGCACCTTCACGCCCCAGTTGAGTGCGGCCTCATCGATGGCGGCCACGACCTGGGCGTTGATGACGTCGCGTTCCTCGAAGGTCTTGTCGAGCTCGAGCTTGCCGATCACGCTGCGCAGCGACGTTTGCGCGAGTTGCGTCACCGCCACGATGTAGTTCGACGAACCGTAGCTCGCGCGCATCGGGTCGGTCACCTGGAAGTACAGGATGCCGTCGACCTGCAGCTGCGTGTTGTCGCGCGTGATGCAGATCTGGCTCGGCACGTCGAGCGGGATTTCCTTCAGGCTGTGCTTGTAGGCCACGCGGTCGATGAAGGGAATCAGGAAGTTGGGGCCGGGCGTCATGGTGCCGTGGTACTTGCCCAGGCGCTCGCGCACCCAGGCGTTCTGCTGCGGCACGAACTTGACAGACTGGCTGATGAAGATGATCGCGATGACCAGGATGATGAGAGGGACCGAAAATTCCATGGTGCGCTTCCTTTTCTGAGTTCTACGGACGTACTGACTAAACCTTGTCGACAACCAGACGGCTGCCGATCACCTCGACCACCCGGTGCTCGCCGGTCGAAGGCGCGCGGCCCGCGCGGGGCACCACCGTCCACTGCGCGCCCCTGTAGCGCACGGTGGCCGTGCCGTCGGCGTTCCACGCCTCCACGTGCACGATCTCGCCGATGTCGAGGTTCAGGTCCGGGTTGGCGCCGCTGGACGGGGCGGGCGGTCGCTTGCGTTGAATGGAATACCAGGCCAGCACGGCCCCCACGCCGATCACCGAGGCCACGATCAATTGCGTGACGATGTCGAAGCCCAGGTGTGCCGAGATTGCCGCGCCGGCGAAGCCAGCGGCCAGCAACAGCAGGTAGACCGTGCCCGAAAGCAGCTCGGCCACGATGGCTGCCCCCGCGATCAGCCACCAGACGGTGGAATTCGCCATGTTGTCGACTCCTCTTCTTGCTTGTTCGATGCGCGCCATTCTGCGGCATTGCCCCCAAGCGCTTGTCCCGCGTAGGGGTACTGGCGCCGGGCCGGCGCGGCACATGCCTGCCTCCGGCGAATGGGTTGCGGCAAGCTGACCGGATTCTTCATCTGAATTCCGTACACTTCGCGCCTCGTCTCATTGCCTGACCCGGAGCCCCGCTCATGAAATTCCGCTTTCCCATCGTCATCATCGACGAGGACTTCCGCTCCGAAAACACTTCGGGCCTCGGCATCCGCGCGCTCGCGCAAGCCATCGAGACGGAGGGCTTCGAGGTGCTGGGCGTCACGAGCTACGGCGACCTGAGCCAGTTTGCCCAGCAGCAAAGCCGCGCCAGCGCCTTCATCCTGTCGATCGACGACGAGGAGTTCACCGTCGGCCCCGACCTCGATCCGGCCGTGCTGAGCCTGCGCAACTTCATCGGCGAAGTGCGCCGCAAGAACGCGGATGTGCCGATCTACATCTACGGCGAGACCAAGACCTCGCGCCACATCCCGAACGACATCCTGCGCGAGCTGCACGGCTTCATCCACATGTTCGAGGACACCCCCGAATTCGTGGCGCGCCACATCATCCGCGAGGCCAAGAGCTACCTCGAAGGCGTGCAGCCGCCGTTCTTCAAGGCGCTGATCGACTACGCGGAAGACGGCTCCTACTCGTGGCACTGCCCGGGCCATTCGGGCGGCGTGGCGTTCCTGAAGAGCCCGGTGGGCCAGATGTTCCACCAGTTCTTCGGCGAGAACATGCTGCGCGCCGACGTCTGCAACGCCGTGGAAGAACTGGGCCAGCTGCTCGACCACACCGGCCCGGTGGCGGCCAGCGAGCGCAATGCGGCGCGCATCTTCAACGCCGACCACTGCTTCTTCGTCACCAACGGCACCAGCACCAGCAACAAGATGGTGTGGCACCACACGGTGGCGCCGGACGACGTGGTGGTGGTCGACCGCAACTGCCACAAGTCGATCCTGCACGCGATCATCATGACCGGCGCGATTCCGGTGTTCATGAAGCCCACGCGCAACCACTTCGGCATCATCGGCCCCATTCCCAAGAGCGAGTTCGAGCAGAGCGCCATCAAGGCCAAGATCAAGGCCAACCCGCTGCTGGCCGACGTGGACCCCGACAAGGTCAAGCCGCGCGTGATGACGCTCACGCAGTCGACCTACGACGGCGTGATCTACAACACCGAGACCATCAAGAACATGCTCGACGGCTACGTCGACACGCTGCACTTCGACGAAGCCTGGCTGCCGCATGCCGCCTTCCACCCGTTCTACGGCGCCTACCACGCGATGGGCAAGCGCCGCGTGCGCCCGAAGGAATCGCTGGTGTTTGCCACCCAGTCCACCCACAAGCTGCTCGCGGGCATCAGCCAGGCCAGCCACGTACTGGTGCAGGACTCGCAGAACCGCCAGCTCGACCGCGACCTCTTCAACGAGGCCTACCTGATGCACTCGTCGACCAGCCCGCAGTACGCGATCATCGCGAGCTGCGACGTGGCCGCCGCCATGATGGAGCCGCCCGGCGGCACCGCGCTGGTGGAAGAGAGCATCCTGGAGGCGCTGGACTTCCGCCGCGCCATGCGCAAGGTCGAGGAAGAATTCGGCAAGGACGAGTGGTGGTTCAAGGTCTGGGGCCCCGAGAAGCTCGTCGACGAGGGCATCGGCCGCGCCGAGGACTGGATCATGCACGGCGAGAAGAACGGCCCGTCCAAGGCCAAGGGCAAGAAGTCGCCGCGCAACTGGCACGGTTTCGGCGAGCTGGCCGACGGCTTCAACATGCTCGACCCGATCAAGTCGACCATCGTGACTCCCGGCCTCGACCTGGAAGGCAACTTCGCAGAGACCGGCATACCCGCCAGCGTGGTCACCAAGTTCCTGGCGGAGCACGGCGTGATCGTGGAGAAGACCGGGCTGTACAGCTTCTTCATCATGTTCACCATCGGCATCACCAAGGGCCGCTGGAACACGCTGCTCACGGCGCTGCAGCAGTTCAAGGACGACTACGCGCGCAACCAGCCGATGTGGCGCATCCTGCCGGAGTTCTGCCAGCAGCATCCCGGCTACGAGCGCCTCGGCTTGCGCGACCTGTGCCAGCACATCCACCAGCTGTACGCGCGCTACGACGTGGCACGCCTCACGACCGAGATGTACCTGAGCGACCTGACGCCGGCCATGAAGCCGAGCGACGCCTTCGCCCACATTGCCCACCGCAAGACCGAGCGCGTGGAGATCGACGAGCTCGAAGGGCGCATCACCACCAGCCTGATCACGCCGTACCCGCCGGGCATTCCGCTGCTGATCCCGGGCGAAGTGTTCAACAAGAAGATCGTCGACTACCTGAAGTTCTCGCGCGAGTTCAACCTGCAGTGCCCGGGCTTCGAGACCGACATCCACGGCCTGGTGGCGCGCGTCGACGAGACTGGCAAGAAGCGCTATTACGCCGACTGCGTCAAGCAGGTGAAATAAGCCAGGGCCGGCCTAGCCTTCGCGCACCCGCATGAAGCGGGCAAAGCGGGGCAGGCCCGTCGTGGTGGTGCCGTTGTAGCGGTAGGTCACCCAGCTGCCGATGGCGGGCGGATTCTCACGCTCGGCGTCGGTCAACCCGGTGCCGAGCTTGAAGCGCTTGCCGTCGGCCGTCTCGACCAGCAGCGCGCCCAGCCGCCCGGCGTGCCTGCCTTTGCCGGGCACGTGCTCGACCACGCGGGCCTCGGCGTCTTCGTAGGGCTTGACCTTCAGCAGATCGTTGTTGCGCTCGCCACGGTACTGCGAACTGCCGCGGTGGAGCATCAGCCCCTCGCCACCCATCTTCACCGTCTTGTCGAGCAGCGACTGCAGCTCTGCATGCGTGGTCGCGCGCTCCTGCGGAACGGCCACGACCCACGGTGCGTCGGTGATGGGCAGCAGCTTGCGCAGTGCGCCCAGCCTCGCCGTGAAGTCGCCGGGCTGGTTGGGCAGGTTGAACACCATGAAGCGCATCTCGTGCCATGCGACGTCGTTGGGCGTCTGGCTGCGCACCGTTGCCACGGCGTGCGCGAAGCGGCCTCGTCCTGCCCACAGTTCGCCGTCGAGCGGCTGCGCGGGCAGTGCGGCTGTGAACCACGCGGGCGCCGCGATCCGCTCGCCGCCGCGAGTCCAGAGTTGCTTGCCGTCCCAGTAGCCGCGCACGCCGTCGTACTTCTCGCTCACCCAGTAGTCATTCAGCGACATGCCGGGGCGGTAGACGTCGGCCAGCATCAGCGAAGGCGCCGCCGCGCGCGCGAACGCGGCGGGCGCGGTAACCAGGCCGAAAGCGGCAAGCAGGAGGGAGCGTCGATTCAGCACGATGCTATGAAATGAATAGCTAAGCACGGCCAGCTGGCGGCCGTGCCGGGTCTTGATGGCCGGACTTACTCAGCCATCCCGCCGACCACGTTGCTGAAGCCGCCGTCCACATAGGTGATCTCGGCGGTCACGCCGCTGGCCAGGTCGCTCAGCAGGAAGGCGGCCACGTTGCCGACTTCCTCGATCGTCACGTTGCGGCGGATCGGGGAGGCGTCGGCCACGGCCGCGAGCATCTTGCCGAAGCCCTTGATGCCGCTGGCGGCCAGCGTCTTGATCGGGCCGGCGCTGATGCCGTTGACCCGCATGCCCTTCGGGCCGAGCGAGGCGGCCGTGTAGCGCACCGACGCTTCGAGCGAGGCCTTGGCCAGGCCCATGGTGTTGTAGTTGGGCAGCGCGCGCTCGGCGCCCAGGTAGGTCAGCGTGAGCAGGGCCGACTTGTCGTTGAGGTAGGGCAGGGCCGACTTGGCCATGGCCGGGAAGCTGTAGGTACTGATGTCGTGCGCGATCTTGAAGCCTTCGCGCGAGAGCCCGTCGAGGAAGTCGCCGGCGATGGACTCGCGCGGCGCGAAGCCGATGCTGTGCACGAAGCCGTCGAACTTTGGCCAGGTCTGCGCCAGATCGGCGAAGAGCTTGTCGATTTGCGCGTCGTCGCCCACATCGCAGTCGAAAATGAGTTTCGAGCCGAAGTCTGCGGCATATTCGGTGATACGGTCCTTGAATCGCTCGCCGACGTAGCTGAAGGCGAGCTCCGCGCCCTGTTCATGACAGGCCTTGGCAATGCCATAAGCAATGGAGCGATTGCTCAATACACCAGTGATCAGCAGTTTCTTGCCGGAAAGAAAGCCCATGAAGTTGCCTCGTGAAAATCTTGGGCAGAATTCTCGCATGCGGTTTCTCTGGGCCTGGTCGTTGATGGTGTGTGCGGTTCCCGCTTGGGCTGCGCATGGATATGCACTCTGGGACGACCTGAAGTACGCGCCCGATTTCAAGGCCTTCGACTATGTCGATCCGGCGGCGCCCAAGGGCGGCGAATTGCGGCTGGTGAGCAACCTGCGCGTTTCCACCTTCGACAAGTACAACCCGTTCACCATCAAGGGCTCGGCGCCTGCCTACCTCGACAGCCTGCTGTTCGACACGCTGCTGGCCGGATCGATGGACGAAACCGCCTCCGGCTACGGCCTGCTGGCCGAAGACGTCACCGTGGCACCCGACCGCCGCAGCGTGACCTTCCGCCTGCGGCCCGAGGCCCGGTTCCACAACGGCATGCCGGTCGAGGCGGCCGATGTGAAGCACAGCTACGACACGCTGATCGGCCCCTACACCTCGCCCGGCTACAAGACCCTGCTGCAGGAAGTCGATGGCGCCGACGTGATAGACGCGCGCACCATCCGTTACCGCTTCAAGACGCCGAACCGCGAGCTGCCGCTGATCGTCGGCAGCCTGCCGGTGTTCAGCCGCGCGTGGGGCATGGAGAACGGCAAGGCCAAGCCGTTCGACAAGGTAGTGATGGACATTCCCATCGGCAGCGGCGCCTACAAGATCGGTCCGGTGCGCTTCGGCAAGGACATCACCTACGTGCGCGACCCCGGCTACTGGGGACGCGACCTGCCCGTGAATCGCGGTTCGCACAATTTCGACCGCATCACCGTGAAGATCTACAAGGACAACACGGCACGGCTCGAGGCGCTGAAGGCCGGCGAGTTCGACATGATGAGCTTCTACTCGGCTGGCGACTGGGCGCGGCGGGTCAACGGCAAGCGCTTCAACACCGGGGAACTGGTGAAGCGCGAGTTCCAGCACAGGAAGCCCGCGGGCTTCCAGAGCTTCGTGCTCAACAGCCGCCGCGAGAAGCTCAAGGACCCGCGCGTGCGCGAGGCGCTGGGCCTGGCGCTCGACTACGAATGGATGAACCGGCAGATGTTCTACGGCGGCTATCCGCGCGTGAAAGACCTGTTCGGCAACACCGACTGCGAGGCCCAGGGCCTGCCGTCCCCGGAAGAAAAAGCCCTGCTCGAACCCTGGCGCGGCAAGATCCCGGACGCGAGCTTCGGGCCGATGTACACGCCGCCCACCACGGAGGGCGAGGGCCACTCGCTGCGCAACAACCTGCGCCGCGCACGGGACCTGCTGAAGGAGGCCGGGTGGGAATACCGCGACGGCGCGCTGCGCAACGCCAAGGGCGACGCCATGACGCTCGAGTACCTCGACAGCAAGGAAGGCGGCGTGCGCACGGTGTCGCCGTGGGTCCGCAACCTCGAGAAGCTCGGCATCACGCTGAACTTCGCGACGGTCGATTTCGCGCTCTACCAGGAGCGGCTCGACCGCTTCGAGTTCGACATCACCACCATCAACTTCCCTGGCACCAACAACCCGGGCCAGTCATTGCTCGAAATCTTCGGCAGCAAGGCGGCCAGGACGGAAAGCTCGGGCAATTACATGGGCGTTTCGACCCCGGCGGTCGATGCCCTGCTCAAGGACATCGTCGATGCCGACACCAAGGCCGAGCTGATGCCTGCCTGCCGCGCGCTGGACCGCGTCATCATGCACAGCCACTACCTGATCCCCCAGTGGACGCTGACCTCGCACCGCATCGTCTACGACGACTGGCGCCTGGCGTTCAAGTCTCCGATGCCGCCCTATGCCGGCGGTGAAGACTGGGTCATGGGCACCTGGTGGGCCAGGCAGCCGCAGAAGCAATCGAACAAGTAGAAGAGAAGGAAACAGCCAGTGCTCTCCTATGTCCTCAAGCGGTTGCTGTTGTTCATTCCGACCCTGCTCGGCGTCCTGCTCGTCACTTTCCTGGTCATCCAGTTCGTGCCCGGCGGGCCGGTCGAGCAGTACCTGGCCGAAGCCAAGACGGCGGGGCGCGGCGGCGGAGGCGGCGGTTTCGAATCGGGTGGCGGCAGCTACCGGGGCAACCAGGGGGTGGACCCCAAGCGCCTGGAGCAGATCAAGGCGCTCTATGGCTTCGACAAGCCGCCGCACGAGCGCCTGTGGCAGATGCTCGGGCAGTTCGCGCGCTTCGACCTGGGCAAGAGCTTCTTCCAGAACAAGGATGTCTGGACGCTGATCCTCGAAAAGCTGCCGGTGTCGATCAGCCTGGGCCTGTGGACCTTCTTCATCAGCTATGGCGTGGCGGTGCCGCTGGGCGTTGCCAAGGCGGTGAGGGCGGGCACGCGCTTCGACCTGATCAGCACGCTGATCGTGCTGATCGGCTATGCCATTCCGGGTTTCGTGCTCGGGGTGGCGCTGCTGGTGATCTTCGGCGGGCAGTTGCAGTGGTTCCCGCTGCGCGGGCTGACCTCGGCCAACTGGGACGAGCTCGGCTGGGGAGCGCGCATCGTCGACTACCTGTGGCACATCACCCTTCCGGTGACGGCCATGGTGCTCGGCAGTTTCGCGGTGACCGCGATGCTCACCAAGAACGCTTTCCTCGAGGAAATCCGCAAGCAATATGTGCTGACCGCGCGGGCCAAGGGCCTGGGCGAGCGGCAGGTGCTCTGGAAGCACGTGTTCCGCAATGCGCTGATCCCGATCATCACGGGCCTGCCGTCGGCGTTCATCGGCGCCTTCTTCGCGGGCTCGCTGCTCATCGAGACCCTGTTCTCGCTCGACGGACTGGGCCTGCTGGGCTACGAGAGCGTGATCCGGCGCGACTATCCGGTGGTGCTGGGCACGCTGTACCTCTTCACGCTGATCGGCTTGGTGACGAAGCTGATTTCCGATCTCTGCTACGTATGGGTGGACCCGCGTGTCAAATTCGAATGAGCACTGGCTCGCCCCCAGGCTGCGCGCACTTCGTGTCGCTTCGCCTTCCCCCTACCGGGGGCAACACCTGCGGCCCGGCAAAGCCGGTTCCGCGGTGTTTCTGGAATGGGCTTTGCCGAATGCAGGCGCGGCGGGGTTGATGCACCCATGGTGAGCGGCTCTACCCATATCTCGCCCGGCCGCCGCGCCTGGCTTCGCTTCAAGCGCAACCGGCTCGGTTTCTGGAGCCTGGTGCTCTTCACCATCATGGTGGTGCTGAGCCTGTTCGCCGAGGTGCTGTCGACCGACAAGCCGCTGGTGCTGCGGTACGAAGGCCGCACTTATTTTCCGGTGCTGCGCGACTACTCCGAGAAGACTTTCGGCGGCGACTTCGAGACGCCCGCCGACTACCTCGATCCCTACATCCGCGACCGGATCACCAAGGGCGACAACTGGGCGATCTATGCGCCCAACCCTTACGGCCCGAAGACGCTCAACTACTTTGCCAAGGCGCCCAGTCCGGCAGCCCCGACGGCCGACAACATCTTCGGCACCGACGACCGCGGCCGCGACCTGCTCGCGCAGCTGATCTACGGCTTTCGCGTGAGCGTGCTGTTCGGCCTGGCGCTCACTGCCATCGGCACGGTGCTGGGGGTGGCGGCGGGGGCGGTGCAGGGCTATTTCGCGGGCAAGACCGACCTCGCGTTCCAGCGCTTCATCGAAATCTGGAGCTCGATGCCGGAGCTCTACCTGCTGATCATCTTCAGCGCCATCTTCGCGCCCAGCGTGGCGCTGCTGCTCATCCTGCTGAGCCTGTTCGGCTGGATGGGCCTGGCCGACTATGTACGCGCCGAGTTCCTGCGCAACCGCCAGATGGACTACGTGCGTGCCGCGCGCGCCCTGGGCGTGAGCAACCTGCAGATCATGTGGCGCCACATCCTGCCCAACAGCATGGTGCCGGTCGTCACCTTCCTGCCGTTCCGCATGAGCGCGGCCATCCTGGCGCTGACATCGCTCGATTTCCTCGGCCTCGGGGTGCCGCCGGGCACGCCGTCGCTCGGCGAGTTGCTGAGCCAGGGCAAGGCCAACATCGACGCCTGGTGGATTTCCATTTCCACCTTCGGCGTGCTGGTCGTCACGCTGATGCTGCTGACTTTCATGGGCGACGCGCTGCGCGACGCGCTCGACCCGCGCAAGGCTGACAAGTGATGAGCGAGAACAACAACACCAAAACCGGCCAGCCCCTGATCGACGTGAAGGGCCTGCGCGTCGGGTTCGGCGGCAAGGAAGTGGTGCACGGCATCGACTTCCAGATCGCCACGGGGGAAAAGCTGGCGCTCGTCGGCGAGTCGGGGTCGGGCAAGACCGTCACCGCGCTGTCGCTGCTGCGGCTGGTGCAGAACGCCGACGTGGCCGGCGAGGCGCGGCTCTTCGGCCCGCAGCGCGAGCAAGCGCCGCGCGACCTGTTGTCGATTCCGGAGCGCGAGCTGCGCGGCATCCGCGGCAAGGAGATCGCGATGATCTTCCAGGAGCCGATGACCGCGCTCAACGCGCTCTACAGCGTGGGCGACCAGATTGCCGAGGTGCTCGAGCTGCACGAAGCGTTGTCGGCCCGCGCCGCGCAGGCGGCGGCAGTGCAGCTGCTGGCCGACACCGGCATTCCCGAGCCGGCGCGGCGGGCGAGGGCGTTTCCGCACCAGTTGTCGGGCGGCCAGCGTCAGCGCGCGATGATCGCGATGGCGCTCGCCTGCAAGCCGCGCCTGCTGCTGGCCGACGAACCGACCACGGCACTCGACGTGACGGTGCGCGCGCAGATCCTGGAGCTGCTCGCCGATCTGCAGCGCAAATACGGCATGGCCGTGCTGCTGATCACGCACGACCTGAACCTGGTGCGCCGCTTCGCCGACCGCGTGGTCGTGATGGAGAACGGGCACATCGTCGAGCACGGCGCCGTGGCCCCGGTGTTCGATGCGCCGCAGCACCCCTATACCCGCAAGCTGATCGACAGCCATCCGACGCGCGACGTCGCCGCAGTGGCGGCCAGCCCTGGCGCCTTGCCGGTGCTCGAAGCCAAGGCGCTGCGCGTGATCTATCCGGTGCCTAAGCCCGGCATCGGCGGCTGGTTCAGCAAGGGCGAGTTCGTGGCGGTGCAGGGTGCGGATTTCCGCATCGTGCCGGGCGAGACGCTGGGCGTGGTCGGCGAGTCGGGCTCGGGCAAGTCGACGCTCGCGCTGGCGGCGCTGGGCCTGCTGAAGCACCAGGGAGCGCTGAAGATTGCCGGCAAGGACTGGGCGGTCGACCGCGCGTCCGACCTGCGGTTGCGCCGGGTGATGCAGGTCGTGTTCCAGGACCCGTTCTCGTCGCTGTCGCCCCGCATGACGGTGGAACAGATCGTGGGCGAGGGGCTGCGCGTGCATGCGCCCGAACTTGGCGCCGAGGCGCGCCGGACCCGTGCGCTCGCCGCGCTGGCCGACGTGGGGCTGACCGAATCGCAGTTTCCGTCGCTGCTCGACCGCTATCCGCATGAATTCTCTGGCGGGCAGCGGCAGCGGCTGGCCATTGCGCGGGCGCTGATCGTCGATCCGCAGCTGCTGGTGCTCGACGAGCCGACCAGCGCGCTCGACGTGACGATCCAGAAGCAGGTGCTGGGCCTGTTGCAGCGGCTGCAGCGCGAGCGCGGGCTGAGCTACCTGCTGATCACGCACGACGTGGAGGTGATCCGGGCCATGGCCCATCAGGTCATCGTGATGAAGGACGGAGCCATTCTGGAAAACGGGCCGGTCGAGCGCGTGCTCGACGAGCCCGAGCATCCCTATACAAAAAAACTGGTGGCCGCCGCGCTGCTGGAATAAACGGAGCAAGCAAGAAATGTCGCAAACCGGACGCGACCGGCGCGAGGCCTGGCGCGCGGCGCTGGCCTGCATGGTCACCCTCGCGGTGGCAATGGGCCTGGGACGCTTTGCCTTCACGCCCATGCTGCCCATCATGCTTCACGAGGGAAAGCTGGAGCTGGCGGCCGGCGGGGTGTTGGCGTCGCTCAATTACCTGGGCTATTTCCTGGGCGCGGTCACTTGCGCGGCCATCGGCGTCAAGGCATCGACCATGGTGCGCGGCGGGCTGATCGCCACGGCGCTGCTGCTGATCGGCATGGGCCTGTTGCACAGTTTCACCAGTTGGGGCGTGCTGCGCTGGACCGCGGGGGTGATGAGCGCGTGGGTTTTCGTCTTCGCGTCGGGCTGGGGGTTGCGAAGGCTGGCCGAGACCAATGCGCCCACGTTGGGCGGCGTGATCTACACCGGTCCCGGCATCGGGATCGCGATGACCGGCTTGCTGGGCGGCGCGCTCGGACGGTGGGGCTCCGAGGCCGGGTGGATCGGGCTGGGCCTTCTGGCTTTCGCGCTGATCGCGGTGATCTGGCGGGTTTTCGACGACGGGCAACTGGCGTTGTCCAAAGGCGCCGCGTCGGTTGCTGATTCGGGCGCGACGGCGACGCGTACCGATCGCAGCGATGCGATCTGGCTGGTCTCGCTCTACGGGCTGGCGGGCTTCGGCTACATCATCACGGCCACTTTCCTGCCGGTGATCGCGCGCCAGGCGCTGCCCGGTTCGTCGTGGCCGGACTATTTCTGGCCGCTGTTCGGGCTGGCCGTCATCCCAGGGGCACTGATCGGTGCCCGCGCGCCGACGCATTGGGACAACCGGCTGCTGCTGGCGGTGGCTTACGCATTGCAGGCGCTCGGCGTGGTGCTGTCGGTCGTCTGGCCGACGATCGTCGGGTTCGCCTTCGGCAGCTTGCTGCTGGGCATGCCATTTACCGCCATCACCCTTTTTGCGGTGCGGGAAGCGCGGCGGCTGCGCGGAAACGCGGCGGCAGGGCTGATCGGCTATGCCACGGCGTCTTATGGGGTGGGGCAGATCGTCGGGCCGCTCTTTGCGGCGCCGCTCGCGCAGCGCACCGGTTCTTTCGAGCTGCCATTGCTGGTCGCGGCGGCTGCCCTGGCGCTCGGATCGCTCTTATTTGCGGTGGTCTGGTCCAAATCTCGGCGTCTGGTGGCAGTTTGAGTGGTCGAGGCCCTTCATTTATCACGTGAATAGCATATAATTCGAGGCTCACGACCAAACGGGCGGGTACCAACCGCCCGTTTTTTTTGGTCTATGCATTCTCGAGCTTTTGGCTTTATTCATGCAGGTGGCACCCACGGCGGGCGGGTGACACGGAAACCGATTCTTAAAAAGGCTTTTTCGAACACGTGGCATTGCAGCAAATAGTGGAACAAACCGTAGCCGGTCTGGGCTACGACCTGGTAGAGATCGAGCGCTCCGCCGGGGGATTGCTGCGCGTGACGATTGATTTGCCCTGGACGGCCCCCACCTCCGAAGCTGTGGCTGCCGGCGTGCCCGAGCCTTTCGTGACGGTGGAAGACTGCGAGAAGGTGACCCGCCAGCTGCAGTTCGCGCTGGAGGTCGATGGTGTCGATTACAAGCGGCTCGAGGTGTCCTCGCCGGGTATCGACCGTCCGCTGCGCAATGAGCAGGATTTCGAACGTTTCGTGGGCGAGGTGATCGACATCACGCTCAAGGCGCCCATGGGCGCCGCCGCGGCGGGCCAGGTGTCGGCCAACCGCAAGAAGTTTCGCGGCACGCTGGAGCGTGCTGCAGTGGCAGAGGGCGCTGACGCAGCCGCGGGCTGGCAAATCGTCTGGAGCGAGGCGCCGGAACCCAAGCCGGGTCAAAAAGTGAGCAAGAAGCGCGCGCCTGCACCGTTGCATGCGCTGGGCTTCGTGCTGGACGAGCTGCGCGAGGCGCGGCTCGCGCCCATTGTGGATTTCAAGGGCCGCAAGGCCAAAACCCAACCGGGTTTTTCGGATATTGACGACGGAACGCAAGTTCCGGAATGACAGAGGAGTGGTGGCATGAATCGCGAAATGTTGATGTTGGTGGATGCGATCTCGCGCGAGAAGAACGTCGAGCGTGACGTCGTCTTCGGCGCGGTCGAGTCCGCGCTGGCGCAAGCCACCAAGAAGCTCCATCAGGGCGACGTGGACATCCGCGTCTCGGTCGACCGCGACAGCGGCGACTATGAAACCTTCCGCCGCTGGCACGTCGTCCCGGACGAAGCTGGCCTGCAACTGCCCGACCAGGAAATCCTGCTTTTCGAAGCCAAGGAAGAAATGTCGGACATTGAGGTCGGCGAATACATCGAGGAAGCGGTCGAGTCGGTGCCGATCGGCCGTATCGGCGCCATGGCCGCCAAGCAGGTCATCCTGCAGAAGATCCGCGATGCCGAGCGCGAGATGCTGCTCAACGACTTCATGTCGCGCGGCGACAAGATCTTCGTGGGCACCGTCAAGCGCCTGGACAAGGGCGACATCATCGTCGAGGCCGGCCGTGTCGAAGGCCGCCTGCGCCGCAGCGAGATGATCGCCAAGGAAAACCTGCGCAATGGCGACCGCGTGCGCGCCATGATCATGGAAGTCGACCTGACGCTGCGCGGCGCGCCGATCATCCTGTCGCGCTCCGCTCCCGAGTTCATGGTCGAGCTGTTCCGCCAGGAAGTGCCCGAGATCGAACAGGGCCTGCTCGAAATCAAGAGCTGCGCCCGCGACCCCGGTTCGCGCGCCAAGATCGCCGTGCTCTCGCACGACAAGCGTGTCGACCCGATCGGCACCTGCGTCGGCGTGCGCGGCACCCGCGTGAACGCCGTGACCAACGAGCTCGCCGGCGAGCGTGTCGACATCGTGCTGTGGAGCGAAGACCCGGCCCAGTTCGTGATCGGTGCGCTGGCTCCGGCCAACGTGTCGTCGATCGTGGTGGACGAAGAAAAGCACGCCATGGACGTGGTGGTCGACGAGGAAAACCTCGCCATCGCCATCGGCCGCGGCGGCCAGAACGTGCGCCTGGCTTCCGACCTCACCGGCTGGAAGATCAACATCATGGACGCCAACGAGTCGGCCCAGAAGCAGGCGACCGAGACCGACGCCAGCCGCAAGCTCTTCATGGAGAAGCTCGACGTCGACGAGGAAATCGCCGACATCCTCATCTCCGAAGGCTTCAACAGCCTCGAGGAAGTCGCGTACGTGCCGATTTCCGAAATGCTGGAAATCGAGGCATTCGACGAAGACACCATCAACGAGCTGCGCGCGCGTGCCAAGGATGCGCTGCTGACCATGGAAATCGCCAAGGAAGAGGGCGTCGAGGCCCAGTCGCAGGTGTCCCAGAACCTGCACGACCTCGAAGGGCTCGACCCCGAGCTGATTCCCAAGCTGATCGCAGCGGGTGTGAACACCCGTGACGATCTTGCCGACCTCGCGGTCGATGAACTCACCGAGATCACCGGCCAAAGCGCCGATGACGCCAAAGCCCTCATCTTGAAAGCCCGCGAACATTGGTTCGCCGGCCAAGAGTGACGGTCATGGAGGCACGAAACCAATATGTCCAGTACCACTGTCGCCGAGTTCGCGAACGAGCTCAAGAAGACTCCCGAAACCCTGCTTGACCAGCTCAAGAGCGCAGGCGTGCCCAAAGCGGCCGTCACCGATGCGCTCACCGAGGCTGACAAGCAGCGCCTGCTTGGCCACCTCAAGGCCAGCCACGGCACTGTCGAGCCCGAGCGCAAGAAGATCACGCTGACCAAGAAGTCGACCAGCGAGATCAAGCAGGCCGACGCCACCGGCCGCGCCCGCACCATCCAGGTCGAGGTGCGCAAGAAGCGCACCTTCATCCAGCGCGACGACGGCCATCCGGCTTCGCCCGAGGCTGCGCCACAGGCGGCTGAAGCGCCCGCCGCGGCACCCGCCGCTCCCCGCGTCGACGAGGCCGAACTGGCCCGCCGCGAGGAAGAGGCGCGCCGCCAGGCCGAACTGATCCGCCGCCAGGAAGAAGAACTGGCCGAGAAGCGCCGCCTGCGCGAAGAAGCCGAAGCGCGCGAACGCGAACAGGCCGAGAAGGCCGAGCGCGCCGAGAAGGCCGAGCAGGAAGCTGCGCGCGCCGCCGCCGAGAAGAAGGCCGCCGCCGAGGCAGCCGCTCTCGCCGCCGCCGCCAAGAGCACCCCCGCCAAGCCGGCTGCGCCCGCACCTGCTCCCGCAGTGACGGCAGCGGCCGCCGCGGCAGCCGCCGCCGAGCAGCAGGCTGCCGACACCAAGCTCGCCGCGCAGAACGCCGCCGCGCAAGCCAAGGAAGACGCGAAGGCCAAGGCCGCCGCCGAATCGAAGGCCCGTGCCGACGAAGAAGCCGCTCGTGCCAAGGACCTCGACGAGCGCCGCCGCAAGGCCCTGGCCGAAGCCGAAGCCATTCGCGCCATGATGAACGCACCGGCCCGCGTGCTGGTGCCGCACAAGGCGCCCGAGAAGCCGCAGCCCGAAAAGGCCGCGGTCAAGGGCACGCTGCACAAGCCGGCCACGCCTGCGGCCCGCCCCGGCGCGCCTGCGGCGCCCGGCGCTGCGGCCGCACCCGGCGCAGCAGCCGGTGCCGGCAAGGAAGTCAAGTCCGCCAAGCTCTCTTCGAGCTGGGCCGGCGATCCTGCCAAGAAGAAGGAAATCAAGACCCGCGGCGACGCCAGCGGCGGTGTCGGTCGCGGCAACTGGCGCGGAGGCCCGCGTGGTCGCCGTGGCAACGACCGCGGCGGTCACGACGAGCAGCATGCACCGGCCGCACCGGTCGAGGCGCGCATTCTCGAAGTGCACGTGCCCGAAACCATCACCGTGGCGGAACTCGCCCACAAGATGGCCGTGAAGGCGCAGGAAGTCATCAAGCAGCTGATGAAGCTCGGCCAGATGGCGACCATCAACCAGTCGCTCGACCAGGACACCGCAATGATCCTGGTGGAGGAAATGGGCCACAACGCGGTGGTTGCCGCGCTGGACGATCCCGAAGCCTTCACCGACGAGGACGTGTCGGCGCAAACGGCGGAAGCCCTGCCGCGCGCTCCGGTCGTGACCGTCATGGGCCACGTCGACCACGGCAAGACCTCGCTGCTGGACTACATCCGCCGCGCCAAGGTCGCCGCTGGCGAAGCCGGCGGCATCACGCAGCACATCGGCGCGTACCACGTGCAGACCGAACGCGGCATGGTGTCGTTCCTCGACACCCCGGGTCACGAGGCCTTCACGGCCATGCGTGCCCGCGGTGCGCAGGCCACCGACATCGTGATCCTGGTGGTGGCTGCCGACGACGGCGTCATGCCCCAGACCAAGGAAGCCATCAAGCACGCGAAGGCGGCGGGTGTGCCGATCGTGGTCGCGATCAACAAGATCGACAAGCCCGATGCCAACCTGGACCGCGTCAAGCAGGAACTGGTGGCAGAGGAGGTCGTGCCCGAAGAGTACGGCGGCGACGTTCCGTTCGTCGGCGTGTCGGCCAAGACCGGCCAGGGCATCGACGACCTGCTCGAGCAGGTGCTGCTGCAGGCCGAAGTGCTGGAACTCAAGGCGCCGGTGGATGCCGCCGCCAAGGGCCTCGTCATCGAAGCCCAGCTCGACAAGGGCCGCGGCCCGGTCGCCACCGTGCTGGTTCAGTCCGGCACGCTCAAGACCGGCGACGTGGTGCTGGCCGGCTCCACCTATGGCCGCGTGCGCGCCATGCTGGACGAAGACGGCAAGTCGACCAAGGCCGCCGGCCCGTCGATCCCGGTCGAAATCCAGGGTCTGACCGAAGTGCCGCAGGCGGGCGACGAGTTCATGGTGATGAGCGACGAGCGCCGTGCGCGCGAAATCGCGACCTACCGTGCCGGCAAGTTCCGCAACACCAAGCTGGCGAAGGCGCAAGCCGCGAACCTGCAGAACATGTTCACCGACCTGTCGGCCGGCGAAGTGCAGACGCTGCGCATCATCATCAAGGCCGACGTGCAGGGCTCGCAGGAAGCATTGGCCCAGTCGCTGCTCAAGCTGGCGACCGACGAGGTCAAGGTGCAGATCGTGTATGCCGGCGTGGGTGGTATCAGCGAAAGCGACATCAACCTGGCCATCGCCTCGAAGGCGGTCGTCATCGGCTTCAACGTGCGCGCCGATGCCGGTGCGCGCAAGCTGGCCGAAGGCAATGGCATCCAGCTGAACTACTACAGCATCATTTACGACGCCGTGGACGAGATCAAGGTCGCGATGTCGGGCATGCTGGCACCGGAGCGCCGCGAGGAAATCATCGGCTCGGCCGAGATCCGCACGGTGTTCGTGGCCTCGAAGATCGGTACCGTCGCGGGTTCGTACATCACCTCGGGCTCGGTCAACCGCAGTGCGCATTTCCGCCTGCTGCGCGACAACGTGGTGGTCTACACCGGCGAAATCGACTCGCTCAAGCGTCTCAAGGACGATGTGCGCGAAGTCCGCGAAGGTTTTGAGTGCGGTATCAAGCTCAAGAACTACAACGACATCAAAGAGGGCGATCAGCTCGAATTCTTCGAGATCAAGGAAATCGCCCGGACGCTGTAAGCGTTCGACGCGAGAGAGTCCATGCCGAAAAGAAAAGCCGCCGCCCCCAACCGCGCGTTCAAGGTCGCCGACCAGATCCAGCGTGATCTGACGGAGCTGATCGCGCGCGAGTTGAAGGACCCGCGCGTGGGCATGGTCACGATCCAGGCGGTCGAGGTGACGCCCGACTATGCGCATGCGAAGGTCTTCTTCAGCATGCTCACGGGCGACGTGACCGAGACCACCGAAGCGCTGAACCAGGCCGCGGGCTTCCTGCGCAACGGCCTGTTCAAGCGCCTGCATATCCACACCGTGCCCACGCTGCACTTCCTGTTCGACCGCACCACCGAGCGTGCGGCCGACATGAACGCGCTCATCGCGCAGGCCGTCGCTTCGCGCTCGAAAGACGACTAGCCATGAACGCGCCACGCACACGGGTGCAGCGGCGCCCTGTGCATGGGGTGTTGTTGCTCGACAAGCCGCTGGGACTCTCCAGCAACCAGGCCTTGCAGAAGGCCAAGTGGTTGCTGCGCGCGGAAAAAGCGGGCCACACCGGCACGCTCGATCCGCTCGCGACGGGCGTCCTGCCGCTGTGCTTTGGCGCGGCCACCAAATTCAGCCAGCTCCACCTGGACGCTGACAAGACCTACGAGGCCACGGCCCGCCTTGGCGTTAAAACCGCGACCGGCGACGCCGAGGGAGAAGTCATCGCCGAGCGGCCCGTGCACGTCACGCCGGAAGACCTGGCGCGCGTCCAGGCGCAGTTCACCGGCGCGATCCGGCAGGTGCCGCCGATGCACAGCGCGCTCAAGAAGGACGGCAAGGCGCTGTACGAATACGCCCGCGAGGGCGTCGAAGTGGAGCGGGCGCCGCGCGACGTGGTGATCCACAAGCTCGACATCGGCGTGGCCGGCGCGGTGGGCGACAACCTCATCCGCATCCGTGCCACCGTCAGCAAGGGCACCTACATCCGCACCCTCGGCGAGGACATCGGCGAGGCACTGGGTTGCGGCGCGCACCTGACTTCGCTGCGCCGCGTCGCCACCGGCGATTTCGTCGAGGCGCAGTGCGTCACGCTCGAGGCGCTGGAGGCCATGGACGAAGACGAGCGGCTGGCGCGGCTCCTGCCCGCCGAGGCGCTGGTGGACGGCCACAGCCGCGTCACGCTTGGCGCGGAAGATGCTGCACGCTTTCTTTCGGGCCTGCGCCGCCGTGGCAGCTGGGCCGATGCGGGCGAGGTGGCCGTTTTCGGCGCCGAGCCTGCCGCCTTTCTCGGAACCGCCCATGTCACCGGCGGCGAACTGATTCCGGGGCGCTTGCTGAACCCCATCGAAATCCAGCAAATTCTTTTGAACGCACAACAGACCGAAGCGACACCATGAGTACCAAGCAAATTCGCAATATCGCCATCATTGCCCACGTGGACCATGGCAAGACCACCATGGTCGACCAACTGCTGCGCCAGTCGGGCACCTTCGCCGAGCACGAGAAGGTGGTCGACACGGTGATGGACAACAACGCGATCGAAAAAGAACGCGGCATCACCATCCTGGCCAAGAACTGCGCCGTGACCTGGCAGGGCACGCACATCAACATCGTCGACACCCCGGGCCACGCGGACTTCGGCGGCGAGGTGGAACGCGCGCTGTCGATGGTCGACGGCGTGGTGCTGCTGATCGACGCCCAGGAAGGCCCGATGCCGCAGACGCGCTTCGTGACCAAGAAGGCGCTGGCCCTCGGCCTGAAGCCCATCCTGGTGGTGAACAAGGTCGACAAGCCCGGCGCCAACCCCGACAAGGTGGTCAACGCCGCCTTCGACCTGTTCGACAAGCTCGGCGCGACCGACGAGCAGCTCGACTTCCCGGTGGTGTACGCCTCGGGCATCAACGGCTGGTCGTCGCTCGAAGAGGGCGCGCCCGGCGAGCAGTGGGGCCCCGACATGTCGGCCCTGTTCGACACCATCCTGAAGCACGTGCCGTCGCAAAAGGGTGACCCCGCCGCGCCGCTGCAGCTGCAGATTTCGGCTCTCGACTTCTCGACCTTCGTCGGCCGCATCGGCGTGGGCCGCATCAGCCAGGGCACGATCAAGCCCATGACGGACGTCGTGGTCATGGAAGGTCCGGACGGCAAGTCCATCAAGGGCCGCGTCAACCAGGTGCTGACGTTCCAGGGCCTGGACCGCGTGCAGGCCACGGAAGCCGGCCCCGGCGAAATCGTGCTGATCAACGGCATCGCCGACATCGGCATCGGCGTGACCATCACCGACCCGGCCAACCCGGCACCGCTGCCGATGCTGAAGGTCGACGAGCCCACGCTGACGATGAACTTCTGCGTGAACACCAGCCCGCTGGCCGGCCGCGAAGGCAAGTACGTCACCAGCCGCCAGATCTGGGACCGCCTGCAGAAGGAACTGCAGCACAACGTGGCCCTGCGCGTGAACGAGACCGACGAGGAAGGCGTGTTCGAGGTCATGGGCCGCGGCGAACTGCACCTGACCATCCTGCTGGAGAACATGCGCCGCGAAGGCTATGAAATGGCCGTGTCGAAGCCGCGCGTGGTGTTCCGCACCATCGACGGCGAGAAGCACGAGCCGATCGAGCTGGTTACGGCCGACATCGAGGAACAGCACCAGGGCGGCGTGATGCAGGCACTGGGCGAGCGCAAGGGCGAGCTCGTCAACATGGAACCGGACGGCCGTGGCCGCGTGCGCCTGGAATACCGCATTCCGGCGCGTGGCCTGATCGGCTTCACCAACGAATTCCTGAACCTGACGCGCGGCTCGGGCCTCATCAGCAACATCTTCGACAGCTACGAGCCGCACAAGGGCGACATCGGCGGCCGCAAGAACGGCGTGCTGATCTCGATGGACGACGGTGAAATCTTCACCTACGCGCTGGGCAAGCTGGACGACCGCGGCCGCATGTTCGTGCGTGCCAACGACCCGGTGTACGAAGGCATGATCGTCGGCATCCACAGCCGCGACAACGACCTGGTGGTGAACGCCACGCGTACCAAGCAGCTGACCAACTTCCGCGTGAGCGGCAAGGAAGACGCGATCAAGATCACGCCGCCGATCGAACTCACGCTCGAATACGGCGTGGAATTCATCGAGGACGACGAGCTGGTCGAAATCACGCCCAAGAGCGTTCGCTTGCGCAAGCGCTTCCTGAAGGAACACGAGCGCAAGCGCGCCGGCCGCGACACGTCGCAAGGCTGATCGACCGCGTGCGCCTTGCCGCGTGCCCTGGTGCGCGGCGAGGCATGCTCCCCGAAATCACCATCCGGTGCGGCTTCTTCGTGAAGTTGTCACCGCTGGTGATTTTTGCCGTCCGGGGCCTTGCTTCTCAGGGGGATGGCTTCTTGGGCGGGGCCGGGAAGGCCGGCATGGCGACATCGGTGGCGCCGATCTTGCGCATGCGGGCCTCGACCACCTTGCGCATGAACGCCTGCATGAAATCGTCGCCCACGCGCCAGGTGCCGTTGTCCTGCACGAAGGTGAATTCGCCGGTCAGCGGCAGCGACGCGCCGCCGCTGCCGGCGAGGGCGCCCAGCAGGCTGTCGTTGTATTCGACGACCAGCGGGCAGGCCTGCCGGCCCGCGTCGCCGTCGAGCGCCCGGCACGGGCCCGTGGGCTCGATGTCGGCGATTTCGCGCGTGCGGTCCGGGTCGAGGTCCGACAGCCCCGAAGCGGCGCGCTCCTGTGCACTCATGCGTGCCAGCGCGCGGGACTGTGAACGCGCGGACAGCGACTCGGCGCCGTCGCGGAAAGCCTTTTCCATCGCCTCGCGGCCGATGGGCTCGGCGTTGAAAAGCGGCTTGCCGCTGGCGTCCAGGTGGCCGAAACGTGCCTCGACGATGTCCGCATCCGCGCCGCGCACCACCATGTCGTCGCTCTTGGGCGATGTCGCGCCAATGGTGAATGCCATCGTGTCCTTGTCGTCGCCCCGGGTCAGGGTCGCGATGCAGCCGCGCACGCGCTGGTCCTTGCGGTAGCCGACTTCGCGGATGCCGCCGAGCAAGGGCGTGCGGATGTCGGCGCGTTTCTCGGCGTCGAAGGTGCGCATGCGCACGTCCAGGGTCACGCGGAACAGCATGTTGTTCAGCGTCTTGCGCGTGGAACTGGCGTCGCAGGCGGGCACGCTGTCGGGTGCGAACAGATACCAGCCCAGGCCGCCGCCGATCACGAGCACCGTGAGGATGAACTTCCAGGCGCCGATGCGGCCTTGGCGCTGCGAGCGCGATTTCCATTCCGCGATGGTCCGGTCTTCGGCCTCAATCAATGCCTGGGACTCGGCGACGATGCGGGCGCGTTCGGCCGCCATTGCAAAAGCAGGCTCGGCGGCAACCTGCGCGCGGGTGGCGTCGAAGTGCTCCCGCTCGAGCGGGCCGTCCGTCACCAGCCAGGCGAGCGTGGCGCCCGGCGCGGCGGGAACGGTGCCCGCGACCGGCGTTTCCTGCAATGCGATGTCGCGCGTTTGCGCGTCGATCAAGCCGTCGCGGTAGAGCGCCTGCACTGCCTCGTGCGTGATTCCGCGCTCGGCGCATTCCACGAGGTCGTCCGCGTCGAAGGCGGTGTCGGCCGCGTCTTCTGCGTTCGGGTCCGGTGGCGTTGCGGCCTCGATCCGGTCGAGTGCCGCGTCCTGTTCTTCTTCGGTGACGAGGCCTTTCACGCGCATCCACGCGAGCGCGTGGGCCGGGCTCGGAAGCGGGGGAAGGGTAGAGGTCTCGGGGTGGGCGAGCACAGCCTCGTGCTGCGAGTCGGTGATGAGGCCCTGGCTCAGCAGGGCGAGGAACGCGTCGGGATTGGCGTCAGGAATCATGCGGGGATTCTGCCGTGGGTGTCCGGCGCCTTCGCGTCGGCCGAAGCGCATAAAAAAACGCCGGCGGGTGCCGGCGTTGTCTTGCGTCAGGTCCCGATGGAATCAGGGACGGGCGACTTTCCATGCGCCGTTGAGGGCGCCGTCGCCGGTCTTGTCGCCGGGCTTGGCGTCCTTCGCCCAGTAGTACAGCGGCCAGCCCTTGTAGGCCCATTGGCGCTTGCCGTCTTCGCGAATGATGATGGTGTAGCCGCCCATGGGCTTTGCGGTTTCGGCCACGCCGAGCGCTGGCCAGTTGGTGGCGCATTGGGCGTTGCAGGCGGAGGTGCCGGCGCCGGCCGTGTCCTTGGCGAAGGTGTACAGCGTCATGCCGTTCGGGCCGACCAAGATGCCGTCGGCGGTGCGGGTGGGCGTGTCGGGCGCGGCCGGGGACATGCTGCCGCAGCCGGCAAGCAGTGCCGCTGCGAGGATCGAGGCGCTGAGCAATTTCATGCAGTTTCTCCTTCAGTTGATGAATCGCGAAAACAAGGCCGGGTGACTGGCCGGGGTGGTTACGCGAGCCGGCAGTTTATGCGCTGATCAAGACAGATCGCGGTAGGCCAGCGTCGCGAGTTTGAGCAAAAGGTCATGCGGCAGCTTGCCGGCAATGGCGTAGCCAAAGCCCTGGTCGACCCAGTAGAAGCTGGGTACGGGGCCTTCGGAGGCGAAGCGGAAGGCTGTCTCGCGGGCAGCGATGGCACCTGCGGCATTCGCGTCGAGGGTGCCGATATAGAGCGTCACGCGCTCGCCGGCAGCGTCTTCGAACATGAACTGGGCGCGCGCGCCGGTCTCCCCGGGCAGCAGGCGGCCGCCGACCAGGGTGTAGCCCTGGGCCGAGAAGTCGGGCACCTTCAGCGGCCGGTCGAGGCGTTTCGACAGCCATTGCACCAAGTGCTGCTGCTCGGCGGCGGTCACTTCGACCGGGTGTCTTTTCTCCGGCGTGTAGACGGCATGCGCGATCGATGCGTCATGCACGAACTCTTTCAGCGCCGGTGCGCGAGCCAGTTGCTGCTGCAGCTGCGCACCGCCGCGCTGCGCGGACCATTGCGCATTGCCCAGCCAGCCGGCGGCAAAGGCCAGCAGCACGCCGGCCGCCATGCCGCCCAGGCGCATCCATGCGCCGCGTTGGGCGTGCCGGGGCTGGTTGCGGTTCAGCGCGCCCATCAGCGCCTCCGGGACGGGCGCGTCGAGCAGCTCGCCGTGCAGCCGGCGCAGGGCGTCGCGCTGCGTGTGCCAGGACGCGATCCTGGCGGCCACGGCGGGGTCGCGGGCGATGGCGTCTTCGACTGCGCCATGACGGTCCGGGGGCAACTGGCCGTCGACCCAGGCGTGCAGCTCGTCGTCGGTGGGGGGCGGTACGGGGCGGTTCATGATGCGGCGGGTTTCATTTGAGGCGGCGCAGGCCGGGGCGGACCGGCGCCGAGGTGCCGTCCATCAACTCCTGGAGCCGGACGCGGGCGCGCGACAGGCGCGACATCACGGTGCCGGCGGGGATGCCCAGCACCTTGGCCACTTCGGCATACGACAGGTCTTCCAGCGTCACGAGCAGCAGCACCGCACGCTGTTCGTCGGGCAGCTGCATCAGGCAGCGCTGCAGGTCGAGGCTGGTGTCATTGCCGCGTCCGGGGTCGATGCCGCCGTGCAGTTCGTGCGGCAGGTCGTCGAGGGGCACCACGGCGTGCGGCGGCGGCGCGCGCCGCACCTGGCTCGCGAAGATGTTGTGCATGACGGTGAAGAGCCACGCGCGCAGGTCGCTGCCCACCACCCACAGCCGCCACTTGCCGCAGGCACGCTCCAGCGTGTCCTGCACCAGGTCGTCGGCCGCCCACGCATTGCCGGTCAGCGCCCGGGCGTAGCGGCGCAGGCTCGGGATGTGCTCGACCAGCAGGCGGGCGTCCATGGCAATCAGCGCGTCAGGGCTTGGCGGTCTTCCAGCTGCCGTTGACGCCGTCGCCGGTCTTGTCGCCCGGCTTGGTGTCCTTGGCCCAGTAGTACAGCGGCCAGCCCTTGACGGCCCATTGCTTCTTGCCGTCGTCGCGCGTCACGATGGTGAAGTCGCCCGCGGGCTTGTCGCCGTCGGCGGCCATGAACGGCGGCCAGTTGGTGGCGCAGGCGCCGTTGCAGACCGACTTGCCGGCGCCGGCGGTGTCCTTGTCGAAGGTGTACAGCGTCATGCCGTTGGGGCCGACCAGCGCGCCGTCGGCAGGCTTGGGCTGGGCGAGGGCCGGCAGGGCGAGCACGCCGCTCAGCAGGATGGCGGCAAGGCCGGCGGAAGGGGCACGAAAGGGCGACATGAAAGAGCTCCTGGGGTGGTTGGCTTGCCATCGGCGATCCGATGACAACCGCACAAACGCCCGCAGCCCGTCTTTTATTCCATTGCGTGCAAAAAAATTTCAGCGGTTGCGGCTCTTCATGGCGCGCTCCACTTCGCGCTTGCCTTCGCGGTCCTTGATGGTGTCGCGCTTGTCGTGCTCGGCCTTGCCCTTGGCCAGCGCGATTTCGCATTTCACCTTGCCGGCCTTCCAATGCAGGTTGAGCGGCACCAGCGTGTAGCCCTTTTGCTCGACCTTGCCGATCAGGCGGCGAATCTCGTCCTTCTTCAGCAGCAGCTTCTTGGTGCGGACCGAATCGGGGTTGACGTGGGTCGACGCGCTCTTGAGCGGGTTGATCTGGCAGCCGACGACGAACAGCTCGCCGTTGCGGATCACGACGTAGCCGTCGGTGAGCTGCACCTTGCCTTCGCGCAGCGATTTGACTTCCCAGCCTTCGAGGACCATGCCGGCCTCGAAGCGCTCTTCGAAGAAATAGTTGTACGCGGCCTTCTTGTTGTCGGCGATTCGGGAAGAGGTATCTTGTTTCTTTGTGGCCATGACTCGGGAATGTTGGGGCTGCATGGCTTCAATACAATCCATCGCGCACGCTGTGCCGATTCTATGAAAACAGTCAACAAGTCCGTCCTCATCTGGTACAGCGCCGAAGAGATGTATGCGCTCGTCACCGATGTGGCCAAGTATCCGCAATTTCTTCCCTGGTGCGACAAGTCGCGAGTCATCGAGCAGGACGAGGCCGGCATGACCGCCGAAGTCGGCCTTGCCTTTGCCGGACTGCACCAGAGTTTCACCACCCGCAACACGCATGTGCCGGGGCGCGAAGTCCAGCTCAAGCTGGTCGACGGGCCTTTCTCCAACCTCGACGGCAAGTGGAAATTCGTGCCCGTGGGCGAAGAGGGCGAGCGCGCCTGCCGTGTCGAGCTGCACCTGAGCTACGGCTTCAGCAACTTCGCCCTGCAGGCGCTGGTGGGGCCGGTGTTCGACACCATCGCATCGAGCCTGGTGGAGGCCTTCGTCAAGCGCGCCGAGCAGGTCTACGGCAGCCCCTGATGATCGAGGTCACGCTAAGCTGTTCACCCGCTGCGCGCGAGGTGTTCGAGCAGGTGCTGCAGCTCGCGCCCGGTGCCACGCTGGCCGAAGCGGTGAAGGCGAGCGGCCTTTCCGCGCGATTTCCGGACCTGGACTGGCGCCACGCAATGACGCCGGGCATCTGGGGCAGGGTGGTCGAGTGGGAGCAGCCCGTGAAGGACGGCGACCGCATCGAGCTGTGCCGGCCCCTGGCGGTGGATCCCAAGGTGGCGCGGCGGGAGCGCTTCCAGCGCCAGGGCGCGAAGGGCACCGGCCTTTTTGCGAACCGGCGCAAGGGCGGCAAGGCCGGCTACTGAAGCCGGCAGTGCCGGCGCCTTACTTGCAGTCGGCGTCGATCACCGATTGCACGCGCTTCTGCTCGGCAGCGCGTGCCGTGTCATCCATGATTTCGCGCTCGCCCTGCGCGTTGACCCGCGCAATGCGCATGCCGCTGTCGACCGTGGCCTTGGCCTGACGGGCGCGGGTGCAGTTCTCGGCCTTGGCCTGTGCCACCTTGGCGGCTTCCGCGGCCTGCTTGGTCTTTGCGTCGGCCTCGGCCTTCCTGGTCTTTTCCTCGAGCTCCTTGTCGACGCCGGTCGGCTTGGGGGCGGCCGCGGCCTTTGCGGGGGCGGCTGCAGCGGCATCGGCCGCGCCTTCGGCCGGCGCGGCGTCTACGTTCGGGTTCGCCGTGGAGCGCGCCCCCGGCACCGGGCCGACGCGGCGCAGGATGTTCTTCTCTGGCACGTCCGGCGGCGGGGCCTGGTCGCTGAAGACCTTCTTGCCGTTCTTGTCGATCCATTGCCACTGCGCGCTCGCAGACAGCGGCATCGCAACGACACATCCCAATAGCAGCCAGTGCACGAATTTCATCCCCGAAGTTTAGCCTTGCCTTACTTTTTGCAACATCCTCATTGGGTGGTTTTGCAACGTTCGTTAATGGCCTGCGCCAGCAAACCCCTCGGGGCCCTCGTTACAATCCGTCTTTTGGAGCTTCACCCATGCGCCTTCTCGGCAAAGCGCTCACCTTCGACGACGTGTTGTTGGTGCCAGCGTTCTCCCAGGTCCTGCCCAAGGACACCTCCCTCGCTACCAAACTCTCCCGCAACATCACGCTGAACCTGCCGCTCGTCTCGGCGGCTATGGACACCGTGACGGAAGCCCGCCTTGCGATCGCCATCGCGCAGGAGGGCGGCATGGGGATCGTGCACAAGAACCTCACGGCGCAGCAGCAGGCCGCGGAAGTGGCCCGCGTGAAGCGATACGAATCGGGCGTGCTGCGCGACCCGGTCGTGATCACCCCGACGCACTCGGTGCGCCAGGTGATGGCGCTGTCCGAGCAGCTCGGCATCTCGGGCTTCCCGGTGGTCGACGCCGGCAAGGTGGTCGGCATCGTCACGGGGCGCGACCTGCGCTTCGAGAACCGCTACGACGTGCCCGTCAGCGAAATCATGACGCGGCGCGAGAAGCTCATCACCGTGCCTGACGGCACCACGCTGGCCGAAGCCAAGGCGCTGCTCAACAAGTACAAGCTCGAGCGCCTGCTGGTCATCAACGGCGACTGGGAGCTCAAGGGCCTGATCACCGTCAAGGACATCACCAAGCAGACCAGCTTTCCCAACGCCGCGCGCGACGCCAACGGCCGCCTGCGCGTGGGCGCTGCGGTCGGCGTGGGCGACGGCACCGAGGAGCGCGTCGAGGCGCTGGTGAAGGCCGGCGTCGACGCCATCGTGGTCGACACCGCCCACGGCCACAGCGCCGGCGTGATCGAGCGTGTGCGCTGGGTCAAGAAGAACTACCCGCAGGTCGACGTCATCGGCGGCAACATCGCCACCGGCGACGCCGCGCGCGCGCTGGCCGACGTCGGCGCCGACGCGGTCAAGGTCGGCATCGGCCCCGGCTCCATCTGCACCACCCGCATCGTGGCCGGCGTGGGCGTGCCGCAGATCATGGCGGTCGACAGCGTGGCCACCGCGCTGCAGGGCACAGGCATTCCGCTGATCTCCGACGGCGGCGTGCGCTACTCGGGCGACATCGCCAAGGCCATCGCGGCCGGCGCCAGCACCGTGATGATGGGCAGCATGTTCGCCGGCACCGAAGAGGCGCCGGGCGAAATCGTGCTGTACCAGGGCCGCAGCTACAAGAGCTACCGCGGCATGGGCTCCATCGGTGCGATGCAGCAGGGCAGTGCCGACCGGTACTTCCAGGAATCGACCACCGGCAACCCCAACACCGACAAGCTGGTGCCCGAGGGCATCGAAGGCCGCGTGCCCTACAAGGGCTCGATCGTTTCCATCGTTTACCAGATGGCCGGCGGCGTGCGTGCCAGCATGGGCTACTGCGGCTGCGCGACCATCGAGGACATGCAGAACAAGGCCGAGTTCGTCGAGATCACCACGGCCGGCATTCGTGAGAGTCACGTCCACGACGTGCAGATCACCAAGGAAGCGCCGAACTACCGCGCTGAATAAGTCCAATCTGGCCAGATCTTGAGAGTCAGGCCAGATTGGGTTTAGAATTTGGGCCGGATTCCAATTTTCTGGCCCAAATGCAATCCATCGGTATCGCCGAAGCCAAGAACAACTTCTCGGCCCTGATCGACTCGGTCGAAAAGGGCGAGGAGGTTCGCATCACCCGCCACGGCAAGGAAGTCGTGCGCATGCTGCCGGTGCGCCGCAAGCCGGTCATCACCGACGAGCAGATCCAGCGCGAGCTCGGCCAGATCGACGCGCTGCACGCCACCATCCAGCCCGGCCCCTCGCCGAGCGCCTTGCGCGCCGAAGGGCGCCAGCCATGACAGCCTTCGTCATGGACGCCTCGGTCACCGCAGCCTGGCTGCTGCCCGACCACGCCACCGACCACACCCGCAAGCTCTACGCCGCCATTCGCCGCGACGAGGTCGAGCCGCAAGCGCCCAATGTGTGGCAATGGGAGTGCGCCAACATCCTGGCCAACGGCGTGCGAAGCGGCCGCATTCCGTCGTCCGCGGTCGAAGGGCTGTGGAGCGTGCTCGACGCCATCCGCCACCGCGTCGAGCTGCACGAGCTGGCGCCGGCGCAGCACAAGGCCGTGCTCGCCGTGGCCATCGACGCGGGGGTGTCCCAGTACGGCGCGGGCTATCTCTGGCTCGCAAAATCGCTCAATCTTCCGCTCGCCACCTTCGACGAGCGCCTCATCCAGGCCGCGCCGCAAGCCGGCGTCCGGCTGTTCGACATTTCAACGCTCTGAGTCCTTCGCCATGCAACACGACAAGATCCTCATCCTCGATTTCGGCTCGCAAGTCACCCAGCTGATCGCACGCCGCGTGCGCGAAGCCCACGTGCTGAGCGAAGTGCATCCCTGCGACGTCACCGACGAATGGGTGCGCGAATACGCCGCCGACGGCCACCTCAAGGGCGTGATCCTCTCTGGCAGCCACGCCAGCGTGTACGAGGAAACCACCGACAAGGCCCCGCAAGCCGTGTTCGACCTCGGCGTGCCGGTGCTCGGCATCTGCTACGGCATGCAGACCATGGCGCACCAGCTCGGCGGCAAGGTCGAGGGCGGCCACAAGCGCGAATTCGGCTTCGTGGCCGTGCGCGCCCACGGCCACACCGCGCTGCTGAAGGACATCGCCGACTTCACCACGCCCGAAGGCCACGGCATGCTCAACGTGTGGATGAGCCACGGCGACAAGGTCACCGAACTGCCGCCGGGCTTCAAGCTCATGGCCAGCACTGACAGCTGCCCCATCGCCGGCATGGCCGACGAGGCGCGCCGCTACTACGCGCTGCAGTTCCACCCCGAAGTGACGCACACCGTGCAGGGCAAGGCGATCATCGAGCGCTTCGTGCTCGGCATCTGCGACGCCAAGCCCGACTGGGTCATGCGCGACCACATCGCGGAAGCCGTGCAGAAAATCCGCGAGCAGGTGGGCGACGAAGAAGTCATCCTCGGCCTGTCGGGCGGTGTCGATTCGAGCGTGGCCGCCGCGCTCATCCACCGCGCCATCGGCGACCAGCTGACCTGCGTGTTCGTCGACCACGGCCTGCTGCGCCTGAACGAAGGCGACATGGTCATGGAAATGTTCGAAGGCAAGCTGCATGCGAAGGTGATCCGCGTGGACGCCAGCGAGCTGTTCCTCGGCAAGCTCGCCGGCGTGAGCGACCCCGAAGCCAAGCGCAAGATCATCGGCGGCGAATTCGTCACCGTGTTCAAGCAGGAGGCTGCGAAGCTGAAGGCTGGCGACGGGGGCCACAAGGGCGCGACCTTCCTGGCGCAAGGCACCATCTACCCCGACGTCATCGAGTCGGGCGGCGCCAAGAGCAAGAAGGCCGTCACCATCAAGAGCCACCACAACGTGGGCGGCCTGCCCGAGCAGCTCGGCCTGAAGCTGCTGGAGCCGCTGCGCGACCTGTTCAAGGACGAAGTGCGCGAGCTGGGCGTGGCGCTCGGCCTGCCGCCGGAAATGGTGTATCGCCATCCGTTCCCGGGCCCCGGCCTGGGCGTGCGCATCCTCGGCGAAGTGAAGAAGGAATACGCCGACCTGCTGCGCCGCGCCGACGCGATCTTCATCGAGGAACTGCGCAACTTCACCGACGCCGAAACCGGCAAGACCTGGTACGACCTCACGAGCCAGGCCTTCACCGTGTTCCTGCCGGTGAAGAGCGTGGGCGTGATGGGCGACGGCCGCACCTACGACTACGTGGTCGCGCTGCGTGCGGTGCAGACCAGCGACTTCATGACGGCGGACTGGGCGGAGCTACCGTATGCGCTGCTGAAGAAAGTGTCGGGGCGCATCATCAATGAAGTGCGCGGGATCAACCGGGTGACTTACGACGTTTCGAGCAAGCCGCCGGCGACGATCGAGTGGGAGTGAGGGCGCCCCTGCAGTTGTCTGCAATGGTTGCGCGCGGTCTCAAGTCCCTTGTCGCGCCGGCAGCGCCAACCGCGGCTTGCCGAGCACTTGAGTCGCCACACGCGACGCGAACCGCCGCGTCAAGAAACGCACGCCGAAGCACGACAGCTTGTTGAACAGCCCGGGCACCACCGTGCGCTCGCCGCGCAGCATCGCGCGGATCGCGGCGTGCGCCACGAACTCCGCGCTTTTCGTCGACGCGTTCGCGATCCACGAGTAGTCGCCCCCGCCGGACGCAGCGTGGAACGCGGTTTCGGTGCCGCCAGGGCAGATGCAGGTCACCGGCGCGACCAGCGAGGTCATGTTGAGTTGGATGAGTTCCGCGTCGCGCGCCCAGTCGACCTCGTCGAACCGGCGGAAATAGCCGAACCCGGTGTTGTCGATCAGGATGTCGATCGGGCCGCCGGCGAGCCCGGCGTCCCACAGCGCGCCCGCGGCATCGGGCTTGCCGAGCCGAGCGCCGCGAGCTCGCGCGCGATGGCCGCGCCAATGCCGCTGGATGCGCCGGTTACCAGCGCGCTTGCCGATGTTGATGGTTGTGTGGGTACTCCTATCGTTCTCCGTGTCCTGCCGCATGCGCGTCAGCTACAGCATTTGCACCACGACCTTGCCCTTGGCGCGCCCACTGTCGACATAGGCCAAAGCTTTGTGGGTGTCCTGAAATGGGAATACCTTGTCGACGACCGGGCGGATGGCGCCTGACTCCATGAGGGCCGTGATCTCGCGCAACTGCGCCCCATCGGCCCGCATGAAGACGAAGGTGTATTGGCCCCCGTTCTTCTTTGCCTTGTTCCTGATGCTGAAACTCAACAGGCGCAGCGCCAGTCGGAGCGGCCAGGCCAGTCCTCGCGCGATGGCGAACGCCGGGGTCGGCGGCCCGGAGATGGAGATGAGGTGCCCGCCCGGCTTGAGAACCTGGAGGGATTTGTTCAGCTCGCCGTTTCCGAGGCTGTTCAGCACCACGTCGTAGTCGCGAAGCACCGCGGCGAAGTCCTGCTGTTTGTAGTCGATGACGACGTCCGCTCCCAAGTCCTTCACCCAGGCGATGTTGGCCGTACTGGTGGTCGTGGCCACGAACGCCCCGAGATGCTTGGCCAGCTGGATGGCGATGGTGCCGACGCCGCCGGAGCCGGCATGGATCAGAACCTTCTGCCCCCTTTTCAGCTTGGCGGTTTCGACCAGCACCTGCCAGGCCGTCAGGGCCGCCAGAGGAACGGATGCGGCCTCGACCATGCTGAGATTCGCGGGCTTCAGTGCCAGCGATGACGCCTTGACGGCAATGAACTCGGCGAACGTGCCGATGCGATCGTCGTCGGGGCGTGCATAGATCTCATCGCCGGGCTTGAAGTTGCGAACGCGAGCGCCGACCCGCACGACCGTTCCGGCCATGTCGTTGCCCAGGATCAGGGGGAGGCGGTAGGGAAGAATCAACTTGAATTCACCGCTCTTGGTCTTCGAGTCCAGGGGATTGATGCTCGCCGCGTGGATCCGGATCAGGACGTCATCGTCCCGGACCTCTGGGTCGGGCATGTCGGCAATACGGCCGACTTCTTTCTTTCCGTACCGGTCGATGATGAAAGCTTTCATGGGGCTTTTTCAGGGTTTTTTATTGTTCAGTCATTGAGGAAGGCCAGCGCCCTGGGCACGAACTCGCCGTGGTACTGGAAGATCCCGCCATGCCCGGCGTCCTTGTAGATGACCAGTTGCGAGCCGGGAATGCGACGCGCGATGTCATGGCTGTTCACGGTGGGCACCATGATGTCGTTGTCGCCATTGGCGATCAGCACAGGGATGCGGATGCCGCCCAGATCCTGCGGCGCCTGCCGGCCCCAGGCCTTGATGGCCTTCAGCTGCCGCAGGAAAGCTCGTGGCGTCGGCTCCTTGTCCCGATCCGCCTTGCGCTCCTTCAGTCGCGCCAGGAAGGCTTTCGCGGCTCGACGGCCATTGGCCGTGGAGGTGAAGGACAGATAGGTCTTTGGATCGCGCAGCGTCAACAGGCCTTTGACGATCAGCGGCCAAGAAACCGCTCCGACCCGTTCGATGCCTTTGCCGCCCGCCGGCCCCGTGCCGGTCAGGATGAGCCGGCGCACCAGGCCAGGAGCTTTCAGCATCATGTCCTGTGCCACGAATCCTCCGAGGGAGAAGCCGAGCAGGTCGACCTTCTCGAAACCCAGTGCGTGGATCAGCGAGATCGCGTCCCGGGCCATCGCATCGATGGTCACGGGTGCTGTTCCGCCTGAAGCGCCGATCCCCCGGTAGTCGATGGCGATGATGCGATGTCTGCGGGCAAGTCCATCGACGATACGCGGGTCGAAATTGTCGAGGACCGCGCCCCAGTGATTGAGCAGAACCAGCGGCACGCCGCTGCGCGGCCCCAGGTCACGGTACGCGAATGCAGTCCCGTCGACGTCGATCGATTGGTTGGGGGTGTCGATGTAGGGCATGTGCGATCCTGGGTGCTTGTCGGTAGGGGGCATCGTCATCGCGTTGGCGGTCAGGCGTTCACATCGACGATGGTGCGCCCCTGAACCTTCCCTGCGAGGACTTGGCTGGCGACCTCAGGCACCTCCGCCAGGCCAATCACCTTGGTGGTCCGTGCAAGCTTGTCCAGGTCCAGGTCGCTGGCCAGACGCGACCACGCCTGCAGCCGCATAGGCTGCGGCGCATTGACCGAGTCGATACCGGCGAGGGTGACGTTGCGCAGGATGAAAGGCAGGACCGATGCCGGCAGGTCCGCGCCCTGTGCGAGGCCGAAGGCCGCGACCACGCCGCGATACCGGGTCTGGGCCAGGACGTTCGCCAACGTATGACTGCCGACCGAATCGATGGCCCCGGCCCACCGCTCCCTGGCGATCGGTGCGCCCGCTTCGGAAAGGGTGTGGCGGTCGATGACGTCCGCCGCGCCCAGCGTACGCAGGTAGGCGGCTTCCTCGAGGCGACCGGTCGAGGCGATCACGCGGTAGCCCAGGCCCGACAGCAGTGCGATGGCCACGGAGCCGGCGCCGCCATTGGCGCCGGTCACCAGGATGTCGCCAAGCTCGGGTGTCAGGCCGCCATGCTCCAGTGCGAGTACGGACAACATGGCGGTGAACCCGGCGGTGCCAATGGCCATGGCATCCCGGGTCGAAAAGACTTCCGGGACCTTGACCAGCCAATCACCGCTCACCCGTGCCTTTTGCGCGAAGCCACCATGGTGCGTCTGGCTCAGTCCCCAGCCGGTCGCCAGCACGCGGTCGCCAGCGACGAGGCCGGGATAGGCCGACGACTCGACGACACCGGCAAAGTCGATGCCCGGAATCAGCGGAAACTGGCGAATGACCGGTGACCGGCCACTGAGCGCCATCGCGTCCTTGTAGTTCACCGTCGAGTACTCGACCGCAACGGTGACGTCGCCCGGCATCAGCTCCTCGTCCTTGAAGTCGACCAGGCCGGTTGAAATGGTGTCGCCAGTCTTGCTGGCGAGCAGTGCCTTGAATGTCATGTGCCGTCCGTTGCGTTCTGGAGTCTTTTGCCGCTTCAGGCGACGGTTCGATAGCGCTCAGCCACGTGTGCCTGCCGGATGTCCCCGATCAGGGCCTGGCGTGCCGTGTTCAGCACCTCCCAGCGCGCGGCATCGTGCAGCGGCGGGATGGTCACGAGTTCGCGGCGGTCGAATCCCACCAGCGCGGCATCTACCAGTTCTTCCACTCCCATCAGATCGGGCATCGAACTGCTGTCGATGCCCGCGCGCTCCCAGATCTCAGTACGGGTTCCGGCAGGCAACACCGCCTGCACGTAGACACCCCTGGGCGTGAGCTCCAGGCTCAGCCCCTGGGACAGGAACAGCACGAAGGCCTTGGTCGCACCGTAGACGGACATGCCGAACTCGGGCGCCAGTCCGACCACCGAGCCGATGTTGACGATCGCGCCTTTGCCAGCCTGCGCCAGGCGCGGGGCGACGGCGCTCGCCAGCCTGACGAGTGCGGTGGTGTTGAGGCTGACCAGGCGGGCCACATCGTCTGTCGACTGGTCGATGAACTGACCGGACAGCGCGGCCCCGGCGTTGTTGATCAGGGTGTCGATCCTGGCGTCCTCGCGCAGGCGCGCCTCGACTGCGGCCAGATCGCCAGGTCGGGTCAGGTCGGCCGCAAGGATCTCGACGGCAGTGCCGGTTTCGTCGCGCAGGCGTGCAGCGAGCGTTTCCAGCCGCGCCTGGTCTCGCGCCACCAGCACAAGGTCGTGGCCGCGGCGTGCGAAGCGGTCGGCATAAATGGCGCCAATGCCGGTCGAGGCGCCCGTGATGAGAACAGTGGTACGAGTGGTCATGTGTTTTTCCTCTTGATAGAAAGGTGAGCCCATGCCGCGGTGTGCGGCATGGGGCAATCGCTACTGGGCGCTGGAACCGGCGAGCGCCGGGTAGTCGATGTAGCCCGCCGCGCCACCCCCATAGAGCGTGGCCGGGTTCAGGGCGGCGAGGGGGGCGCCGGCTTTCAGTCTTTCGACCAGGTCGGGGTTGCTGATGAAGGGGCGTCCAAAGGCGAACAGGTCGGCCTCGCCACCGATCAGGCGGGCGTTGGCCAGTTCGAGGTCATACCCGTTGTTGGCCAGGTAAGTGTTTTTGAAGCGGCTGCGCAAAGCATCGAAGTCGAACGGTGCGACATCGCGCGGACCGCCGGTGGCGCCTTCCACCACGTGCAGATAAACGATGCCCAATGCGCTGAGCTGTTCGGAGATGTATTCGTACTGCGGTTGCGGATCGCTGCAGGAAATGCCGTTGGCCGGCGAGACGGGAGACAGACGCACGGCAGTGCGGTCCGCACCGATTTCCTTGGCCACTGCGGCGGTGACTTCCAGCAAGAGGCGGGCACGGTTCTCGATGGAGCCTCCGTACGCGTCCGTGCGTGCGTTGGCGCCGTCCTTGATGAACTGTTCGAGCAGATAGCCGTTGGCACCGTGGATCTCGACGCCATCGAAGCCCGCGGCGATCGCGTTGGCCGCAGCCTTGCGGAAATCTTCGACGATGCCCGGAAGCTCATCCAAGGTCAGAGCACGTGGCTCGGAGACGTCGTGAAAACCATTGTTGACAAAGGTCTTGGTCGCGGCGCGGATGGCCGAAGGTGCAACCGGTAGAGCGCCACCGGGCTGCAGATCGACGTGCGAGATGCGTCCGACGTGCCACAACTGGACGAAGATCCGCCCGCCCTTGGCATGAACGGCGTCGGTCACCTTGCGCCAGCCGTCGATCTGCGGCTGCGTGTAGAGGCCCGGGGTGTCCTGGTAGCCCTGAGCCTGTGCCGAGATCTGCGTGGCTTCCGTGATCAACAGGCCGGCCGAGGCGCGCTGGCTGTAGTAGGTGGCGGCATGCTCGCTGGGTAGCAGGCCCGCACCGGCACGATTGCGCGTCAGCGGCGCCATCACGATGCGGTTGGAAAGTTTGAGTGAGCCAAGGGTGTAGGACTCGAAAAGCGTGTTGTCAGTCATGTTGGGTTGCTGTGTCGTCGTTGATCAGGTGGGTGCCGCTCATATCCGGAAGCCTTACAAGGCAAGTTGGCTCAATGATGTCGATCATCATCTTTGTTGTCAAGGATTTTGATGATAGTTAACATCAATGTATATTCAAGGCTTCACCAATGGCACATCTAGAGGGATCCTGGACATGAAGGTCACCAAAGCGCAGGCGCAGGCGAACCGGGCGCACATCGTCGAAACGGCCTCCACCCTGTTTCGCGAGCGTGGCTACGACGGGGTAGGGATCGCGGACTTGATGGCGGTCGCAGGCTTCACCCACGGCGGGTTCTACAAGCACTTCGGCTCCAAGGCAGACCTGCTGGCGGAGGCGGCGACCTGTGGTTTTGCGCAGTCGGCTGCCAAAGCCGAAGGGGCCGATGCGACAGCGGTCGTCAAGCAATACCTGTCCCGAGAGCATCGTGACGCTCGTGGTGAAGGTTGCACGATGGCCGCGCTATGCGGAGACGCTGCGCGTCAGCCGGCGTCGATCAAGGCGACTTTCGAGGCCGGCGTTGAAGGCCTGCTGGCGACCCTGGCCAACCCGCTCGGTGCGCCGGAGGACGGCAAACGGGCAGGAGCCCAGCGCGCCAGGCGCATCGAAGTGTTCGCGCAGGCGATTGGCGCGTTGATGCTGTCGCGGGCGTGTCCTGACGACTCGCCCCTCGCCGATGAAATTCTGGATGTCTGTCGTGTGGCAGCCCTGTCGAGGCTATCGGCTCCCCTCGATGCGTAGTTGACGCACTCCATGTGCGGACGCGACCACGACGTGCCTGATTTTTGACCTTTCTGCACCCGTTTCAGGAGGACGCCATGGGCGGGCATGAAATCGCTTCTGACGGTAGAAGCGACGGTAAAGATCCATGTCGATCACAGCCAAGTCCTTCAACCACGGGGGTTTCGATGGCCTGTTGATGATGGAGTGGGAGTGAAACCAGCTCGCCTCAAGGAATCCTCTGGAGCGGCAACAGGTCCATGACATCGCAGAAGAGCGCCCGGTTCTTCCAGTCGTTCCTGTCGCCGATCACATAGAAGCGCCGCTTGGCGCGCGTCGCGGCCACGTTCAGAAGATTTGGTTCCGAAACGGCCCAATCGCGGGCCCCTGGACCCGCGGTGTTTCCGCCGAGCACCATGATGACGACCTGAGCTTCCTTGCCCTGCATGGTGTGGATCGTGCCAGACACCATCTTTTCGTCGAGCCTCCGCGTGAGGCACTCCCGTACGGCCTTGAAGGGCGTGATGACTGAGATGTCCGTGACGGGCACGCCATCCCGCTGTAGCAGCGCAAGCAAGTTTTCCAGGGCCTGCCCTTCAGCCGGTACCCAGTTTCCTTCGGATGGCCCGCTGGCATGTATCCACCCCGTCGGCAGGCTGGCATGTGTTTCTTTGTTGGGACGCGGCGCCAGCGTGCCGTAGACCATGGCACCGTCGTACGCGATGCGGTTGGCCAGCTCATACATTGGCCTGTCGCTTCGGCGGTGGACGACCAGTGGAAGTCCCACCCACACCTTGCCATCGGCCGGCCCGGCCATGCGCCCCCATGCGGTGGCTTCATCGGCCAGGCTTTGAGCAGATTGCCGGTTGGGCAGCCAGTGCGCATCGACACGAAAGGCCTTGCGCATGTGTTCCAGCACCGCATCGGACACGGTGACGATGGGCTTGAGTTGCAACGGATCGCCCACCAGCAGTGCGCGTCGTGACCGCCACAGCGCACCCACCGCGGCCTGGGGCGGCGCCTGGCCAGCCTCGTCTACCAGCAACCATCCGATGTCGCCGGCTCCCAGGGAACCGAAAGAACGAGAAAACGACGCGAAGGTGCTGCTCAATACCGGAACGACCATGAATAGCGAAGCCCAGGCGGAACGTATGGCGTCATGTGAGAAGCCCTGAAAGCGCGTACCGGTCAGCATGCCGTTTATCAGGAAAAGGTTGGAGCGCATCCGCGATGCTTCCAGTTCGAAGAACGTCTTATGAAGCTTGAGTGCTTGGATGAAGACGCGCGCTCGTGCCTGTCGCCAGCCTTCTATCCGCCAGGGCTCTGCCAGTTCGATGGCGTCGCCGCGGCCGATGGCACCGCCTTGCAGCCATGCAAGGAGGTGCTCGGCGTGGCAGGCGGTCGCCAGGGCGACGGCTGGCTTTGTCAATTCCGCAAGCTGCTTCTGCAACCGCTGGATCGCCTGTTGCGTGTCGGTGGTCTGTTTTTGCAAGCGCTCCTGTGAAATGCACAGTTGCTTGATACGACGCGCAATTCGATCGAACGCGGACTTGGCCACATCGCGGTGGTCTTCCAGAAGTTCTCGCGTTGCGTCCCAAGTGCGCTGGGCTTTCCACAGGCTGAACAGCTTTGCCCAGAAGCTTGGTTGGCTGGCTTGATGGTTCGCGAGCGCAGTGAGGCACTCTTGAAGCGCAGTGTCGGCAGGAGCGCTCTCTTCAGTGTCAAGCCGCAATAGCCGGCTGACGACATCCGATAGCTCCAGTTGCAACGTTCGCAGCGCTTCGGATTGCGCTGCAATCGTCTCTCTGGCCTGGCTGATGGGCTTGATCAACTCGCCGATACGGCTTGCGTTGGTGCAGGCTTCGCGCGCTTGTGTCTTGGCCGCTTCGTAGGCCGTGACTGCGTGTTTCCAAATGGCCTCGCGCTCATCAGAGTCACGCTGCCGATTGGCTTGGACGTGCAAGCCGAGCCAACCCATAAAGCCCTGAGGGATTTTTTCTTTCTCCGGCGGCGAATGGGCTGCAACGTCATCCGATTCTCTGTTGGGCTCGGTGTAGGTACCTTCCTTGATCGAAGGTTCTTCCTTGCCCTTACTGTCAAACGGAGGCTGGCCAAAAAAATAGCTATTCACGAACTCGGTACGCCGCGATTTACTGCCCAAAGCTCCAGAAATCATTCCCCAGGCCGCTTTGTCAGTGATCAGCTTGCCCAAGTCGGCAAAGTACTCTGCCTCGGGTAGCCAGCTCTCATCGATCTTGTCTCGTTGGGGCAATTCAAGCGTGACGTTCTCTACCGCACCGTTGTTGGATGAAGCCACCACGATCTCGAAGCCATACAACGCCGGATTGAGTTTGAAGCAAGATTGCTCTCTGCCACCATGGTTCGCGATCTCGGGGGCGCTGCGGGCAAAAGCATCGGAGGCCCGGCGCAGTTTGGCAAGCTCGTCGGCACGGCCTGTGATGACGGCCGCAATCAAGTCGCGCAGCAGCGTCGTCTTGCCGGTACCCGGGGGACCGTTGACGCCCAGAACTCCCCGGCCGTTGCCGAGGGTGGAGAGGATCGTATTGACCGCCAGTTGCTGAGAATGCACCAGTCCCAGATGCCGGTCTGTAGGCCAGCAGCTGTTCGCATAGGCTGCCGGGGCCAGGCGTTCGATCAGGGCTTGCGATGCCCGGTCGTCGTCCACGTGCAAACGCGACTGCGGGTCGTGTCGGCGCAGATACTGGTCTAGCGGCTGGCTTTTCACTCCCTCGCGGATGCTTTCGGCAACAAGGGCCAGTTCGTCGAGGAAGAAGCTGTTGAGAGGATCGTCTTCCGACTCTGGCTTGTTTGGCTTGACGGGCTGGGAGCGAAAGCGAAACGGATATGCATCCTTCTCGCCGAAGAAGCCCGCCACGCCAAGAAACTCGAGAATCCATTGGGTAAGTGCCCGGAGAGCGTCATCGGATACCACGCCGTTCAGCAGTGTTTTCGCCTGTGCGCAGGCCGATCGCTGAGCGTCATCGAAGCCTCGGGTCCAGTCCTTTCCGGCCAGCACCCGCCCCAGAAACCATGCTTCACTTGAAAGCACCAGACTGCCATCGGCCATCCGGCCGTCCGCAGTGAACTTTGCTGCGAACAGTGCCGATTCGCGGTGCTGCGGCTCTCGATAGCCGTGGTCGGCACCGTAGAACTCCTTGAGCTTTTCGCCGACGTCCCGACTGTCATACAGGTGGGCATAAAGCGTGTGGCTCCAGACGCGTCTCTCGGGCAGTTCCTGCTTGGCTAAAACACTTCCTGAAGCCCAGGGAGGAACGGGGTGTCGAATCGGGGTGTCGTGAATGAATGCCGTATATAAGCTGCTGCGCTTCTCCAGTGCTGGCGCGGACTGAGGCTGCAGCAACTCGACTGCATGCCAATACCGAACAATGCTCTCTTGCTCCATCAGAATTTTTCCTCCCTTCAAAACCATCAGGCACGCACTTGTTTTTAACGCTTGTCCCCGTTGCGGAGGCTGTAAGGGTGCGCGCATAGGATGATGGCATGCCGGGCGGCGGGAAAAGGGGGAGCGACGCTGTCACATGCAAGCTCAACGGCGTCTTACACCCACCTGGTGCGTCGGCGATGCGCCCTCGCATACGATGGCCTCCGTTCGCCGTCCAGTCGAACGTTGGTGCAAGACCTTCATCTTCGCTTCAACTGCGGCCTTGGCGTTTCGTGATCATCCGCGGCAACGCGAGGATGGCGCTGGGCAACGTCCTCTCGAGCGTGGCGCTGCTGCGCGATCCGCAGGACGACGGCGAGCGCTTTAGCGCCAAGGCGATGGCCGCGTCTGTACTCATCGCAATCGGCGCGCGCGCAGGCACCTCAGAAGGTGCCGAAGTCGGAGCAGGTGATCGCTGTGGGCGCCGCCGCGATGAAGATGCTCAACCCTCCGCACCTGCTGGGCTATGGCCGCTTCTGGGCCAAGGGCCTGAACAGCTACGAACGCAACGTGCGCCTGGCGCTTGGCCTGCAAAGCACGGAGCGGTTGTTGGGCTTCCTGTACCTAAGTACGCCCAAAGAGGCGACGCAGCCTCTTGAGCGGCATGCACCCGACCCATTCGTGCGCAAATGGACGGGTTCGGCAAAGCGCGAGGCGACCACGAACCTGGCGTGAGTGCGCCAGTCTGGGTCGCTACGCCAGCGCCTAGAAGCTCGCCTTCAACCCCACCGACAGCATGCCGCCCTTGGCCTGCTTCGACAGCTTGCCGAAGTAGTCGTAGTCGGCGGTGATCGCGAGGTTCGGTGTCATGCGGTATTCGGCACCGAAGCCCGCCATGAGGCCGGTCGAACTGCCCGAGAAGCGCTGGCTGCCGGGTTGCCACCAGTTGCCGGTATTGTTGTTGTCGCCGCCTGAGATGCGGCCGCGCGAAACACCCAGGCGGCCGTTGAGCGCGAAGGCATCGCCCAGCGGCAGGCGTGCCGTGGCGGCCGCGTAGAAGGCCTGGCCGGTGCCGCTCTGCAGGCTGGAGTAGCCCAGGCCCGCCGCCGTCCACTGGCTCACGCGGCCAAGGCGCGCGTAGCCGACTTCCACGCCGAAGTTTTCCGTCAGGCGATAGCCGCCGTACAGCTTGTAGGCCGTGCCGGCCTTGCTGGCTTTCTGGCCGCCCCACGGGGTGGGCACGGTGTTGGAAGAAGAGAGGCTGTAGCTCGAACGGCCGACGGAGCCGCCCACGTAGAGACCGGTGTCCTGTGCCGGGCCGGCGGCGCAGGCGCCCATGGATGCGGTGCCGAGCAGAAGTGCGGCGAGGGCGGTGCAGGCTTGCGTTTTCGTCAAGATGAAATTCCTGGTTGGAGTCGTTGGGATCATTGAGACTGTTGGTGGCTTGAAGCCATGCCATCAGCGCTCGGCGATTCTGGAATTCCAGCCTGAAGACGAGCTTGGCGCCTGCTGAAGAGCACCTGAAGGCGCCGGGTCGATGGGCGATGATCGAGGCATGTCCCAACAGCTTCTTCTTCCCGGCATCGATCCTCCGCCGCGGCCCTTGCCGCGCCCCCGCAGCAAGGCGCGACGCGCCGAGCCGATGCCGCATTCGCTCTTCTTCGCATTGCTTCCCGCCGCGCAGGACGCCACGACGATTGCAGCGCTCGGCGAGCGCATGAATTTCCAGCACGCGCTGAAGGGCACGGTGGTCGAGGCGCACCGCCTGCATGTCACGCTGTTCGACCTGGGCGACTACGCAGCGGTGCCGCGCGACAAGGTCGAGCAGGCCCTGGCCGCCGCAGCGACGCTGCCGCCGCCCGCGTTCGATGTCGTCTTCGACGAAGCCATGAGCTATGCGAAGAGCCAGGCACTCGTGCTGTATGGCGACGACGCGGGCGCCGAAGCGCTCATGGCCTTCAGGCAGCGGCTGGGCGAAGCGCTGGCCGACGCGGGCTTCAAGCCCAAGCGCGCCTTCACGCCGCACATGACGCTGGTGTACGCAAGGCGCAAGCTCGAGAAGCACGCGATCGAGCAGCCGGTGCGCTGGCGCGCCGGCAAGCTCGCGCTGATCGACAGCCATGTAGGGCAGGGCGTGCACGAGGTGCTCGGCCAGTGGCCCGCCGCGGCGCTCGAATCGGAAGCGACGGAGGCCTGAGATGGAAGCGCCGCTGCTGGTCTGCCTCGACGTCGACTATCGCGCCGACGGCATCGCCGTGGCGGCGGGTGTCTGGTTTCGCGGCTGGACCGCGGAGCGCGAAGAAACACATGCCGTGGCCGGCTTCAGCGAGGTGGCGCCGTACGAGCCCGGTGCGTTCTACAGGCGCGAATTGCCTTGCCTGCTGGGTGTTCTGCGCAATGGCCCGCAGGCGGACCTGATCATCGTGGACGGCTACGTGACGCTGGCACCGGGGCATCCGGGCCTGGGCGCGCATCTGCACGAGGCGCTCGGGCGCAAGCTGGCCGTGGTCGGCGTCGCGAAGACGCGCTATCACAGCGCGACCGATGCCATCGAGGTGCGGCGCGGCCAGAGCGAAGCGCCGTTGTTCGTGACGGCGGTCGGCATCGACGCTTCGGCCGCCGCCCCGGAGGTTGTGCGCATGCACGGCCCTTACCGCGTGCCGACGCTGCTGCGCAATGTCGACCAGCTCGCGAGGCACGGCATGCTCGATCGCATCGAGCCTCTGAAGGCCGACCGATAGCCAGCATCGGCCAATCGGTCAACCGGTCAACCGCCGTCCGCGAAGTTGTCGAACAGCAAGCCGCGCATCCACTGGTTGCCTGGATCGCGGTGCGCCTTCGCGTGCCAGAACAGGTTGATCGCTATCTGCGGCAGCGCCACCGGGTGAGGGCGCCACACCAGCCCAAAGGGCTCCGCGATGCTCTGTGCGAGCCGCTCGGGCACCGTCGCGATCATGTGGCTCGAGCGCAGGATGTGGCCGATGGCCACGAAGTGCGGCACGCGCAGCTTGATGCGCCGCTGGATGCCCTGCGCCGTCATCACGTCGTCGGCCTTGCCGTGGCCGGTGCCGGCGGCCAGGACCTGCACGTGGTCGGCCGCGCTGAAGTCCTTCAATGACACGCTGCGTTTCTTCGCGAGCGGATGCGCTTGCGAGAACAGGCACACGTACTGCTGCAGGAACAGCCGGCGCTGGAACACGCCGGCCTTGAGCTGCGGCAGCAGGCCGATGGCGATGTCGACGTGGCCGGCCTCCAGCTCGTCGCGCAGGTTGGTCGCGGTGTTGTTGCGCAGCGTGCTCACGGTCACGCCGGGCGCGGCCACCGAAAGCGCTTCCATCAGCTTCGGGGTGAAGTAGATCTCGCCGATGTCGGTCATGGCGAGCGTGAAGCTGCGTGTGCTGGTGGCGGGGTCGAACACCACCTGCTGGTTGAGCGCCGTGTGCAGCGCGCCCATGGCGTAGGCCACCGGCTCCGCCAGCTGCAGCGCGAAGGGCGTGGGCTCCATGCCGCGCGCGGTGCGCAGGAACAGTTCGTCGCCCAGCAGCTTGCGCAGGCGCGCCAGCGCATTGCTGATGGCCGGCTGCGAGAGGCCCAGCGATTCGGCCACGGCCGACACGCGCTTCTCGGCCAGCATGCGGTCGAACACCAGCAGCAGGTTGAGGTCGATGTCCTTGAGTTGCACGGCGGACCTTTATTCAGTGCAGTGATGAGGAGGATTCACCGAATTCTATTGGTCAATCGGAAGCGCCCGCGCATCATCGCCTCCCAGAGACAGGCCGGCACCCACGCCGGCGCAAGAGAGCCCCACGATGGACCTGCACATACATCCCCTTGCCCGCACCCTCGAGGTACGCCCCGGCGCGAACCTGCTCGAAGTGCTGCGCGAGCATCACGTGCCGGTGTCCTACAGCTGCATGTCGGGGCGCTGCGGCACCTGCCGCTGCAAGGTGGTGTCGGGCCAGGTGCTCGACGGCGGGCAGGACGCCATCCGCCCGGACGGCCAGGGCGAGCGCTACGTGCTGGCCTGCCAGAGCACTCTCACCGAAAGCTGCGCCATCGAGATTCCCGAGCCGGACGAGGTGGTCGTGCATCCCGCGCGCATCCTGAAGGCCACGGTGACGGGCATCGACGAGCTGACCCACGACATCCGGCGCCTGCGCCTCAAGCCCAACAAGCCGCTGGAGTTTTCTCCCGGCCAGTACGCGCAGTTGCAGTTCGCCCCCGACCTCGCACGGCCGTATTCGATGGCTGGGCTGAGCCGCGACGCGGAGCTCGAGTTCCATGTGCGCCGCGTGCCCGGCGGGCGTGTCACGGCGCACATCTTCGAGCAATTGCGCATCGGCGATCCGGTGCGCGTGAGCGGGCCGCTCGGCACGGCCTACCTGCGCACCAAACACCGCGGACCGATGCTCTGTGCAGCGGGTGGCACCGGGCTGGCGCCGATTCTTTCGATCGTGCGCGGCGCCATCGCCGCCGGGCTCACGCAGCCGATCCACCTGTACCTCGGCGTGCGTTCCGATGCCGACGTTTACGGCCTGCAGGAACTGCGGGCGCTGCAGGCGCAGCACCCGGGCCTGGACGTGCACGTGGTGGTCGTCACCGGACCGGCGAACGGAAAGCAGCGCGTGGGCCTCATCACCGACGCGATCCGCGCCGACTGGCCCGGCAGCCTCGACGGCTGGCGCGCCTACCTCTGCGGCTCGCCGCCGATGGTCGAGGCCGTGACGCAGCTGGTGCGCGGCCGTGGCCTCGCACCCGAGCAGACGCATGCCGACGCCTTCTACCTGCAAGGCACCTGAACACAACGAAGGAGACCAACGATGACCACGCAAGCCGTGTTCCCCGTCGAACTGAAATGGGAGAGCGAGCAGACCGGCCGCATTCCCTTCATGGCCTACACCGACGAGGCCTTGCACAAGAAGGAGCTGCAGCGCTTCTTCTACGAGAAGCACTGGTGCTATGTCGGCCTGGAGGCCGAGATTCCGAACCCGGGCGACTTCAAGCGCACCGCCATCGGCGAGCGTTCCGTCATCATGTCGCGCGACGAGGCGGGCGAGATCCATGTGTTCGAAAACGTCTGCGCGCACCGCGGCATGCAGTTCTGCCGGGAACGCCACGGCAACAAGAAAGAGTTCGTCTGCCCCTACCACCAGTGGAACTACACGCTCAAGGGCGACCTGCAGGGCGTGCCGTTCCGGCGCGGCGTGAAGCAGGACGGCAAGGTCAACGGCGGCATGCCCGCCGACTTCAAGACCGAGGAGAACGGCCTCACCAAGCTCAAGGTGGCCTCGCGCGGCGGCGTGGTGTTCGCTTCGTTCGACCATGCGATCGAATCGTTCGAGGACTTTCTCGGCCCCGACATCCTTCATTATTTCGACCGGCTGTTCGATGGCCGCAAGCTCAAGATCCTCGGCTACAGCCGCCAGCGCATTCCAGGCAACTGGAAGCTGATGCAGGAGAACATCAAGGACCCGTACCACCCGGGCCTGCTGCACACCTGGTTCGTGACCTTCGGCCTCTGGCGCGCCGACAACAAGTCGGAGCTGAAGATGGACGCGCGCGGCCGACATGCCGCCATGATTTCCACGCGCGGCAGCGCCGGCAAGGCCGCGCAGGTGACGCAGGTGTCGAGCTTCAAGGAGAGCATGCAGCTCAAGGACCCGCGCTTCCTCGACATCGTTCCCGAGCCCTGGTGGGGCGGCCCGACGGCGGTGATGATGACGCTGTTCCCGAGCCTGATCCTGCAGCAGCAGGTCAACAGCGTGTCGACGCGCCACATCCAGCCTGTGGGGCACGACGCCTTCGACTTCGTCTGGACGCATTTCGGCTTCGAGGACGACACCGAGGAAATGACCCAGCGCCGCCTGCGCCAGGCCAACCTGTTCGGGCCCGCGGGCTTCGTCTCGGCGGACGACGGCGAGGTCATCGAGTTCTCGCAGGAAGGCTTCGAGCAGAAGCCATTCCACCGCACGCTTGCCGAGCTTGGTGGCCGGGAGGTCGAGAACACCGACCACATGGTGACGGAGACGCTGATTCGCGGTATGTACCGCTACTGGCGCGAGGTGATGGAGGCATGATGAAGCTCGACGCCGACACCTACCTCGAACTCTCGCGGCTCTACGCCGCGTACGCGCACGCCGTCGATTCCGGCCAGTGGAGCCTGTGGCCCGGCTTCTTCACCGAGCAGTGCAGCTACCGCCTGCAGCCGCGCGAGAACCACGAACGCGGCCTGCCGCTGGCCACCCTCTCTTTCGAGAGCCGGGGCATGCTCGAAGACCGCGTCTACGGCATCCAGGAGACGCTGTTCCACGACCCGTACTACCAGCGCCACGTGGTCGGCCTGCCGCTGGTGCACGCGGTCGATGCCGACGGCACGATCCACAGCGAGGCCAACTACGCGGTGTTCCGCACCAAGCTCGACCAGCCCTCCACCGTGTTCAACGTGGGGCGCTACATCGACACCGTGGTGCCCACGCCCGAGGGCCTGAAGTTCGCGTCGCGCCTGTGCGTGTTCGACAGCGAGATGATCCCGAACTCCATCATCTATCCGATCTGAAACCCGAGTCAGCCATGCAGCAAAAAGAACCAGAGACACACGGCGCGCCGCTGCGCCGCTTCACCGACCCCGCCTATGTGCCGCTGTGCGCCGACCTCGCCGAGGTGCGCGAGAACATCGACCGGCTCGACCGCCAGATCGTCGCGCTGCTTGCCGAGCGCGGCCGCTACGTGAAGGACGCCGCGCGCTTCAAGCGCGATGCCTTCCAGGTCTCGGCGCCGCAGCGCCAGCAGGAGGTGATCGACAAGGTGAAGGCGCTGGCCGAAGAGAAGGGCGCCTATCCGGAGGTGGTCGAGGCCGCCTACCGCGCGCTCATCGCGGGCTTCATCGCGCGCGAGCAGCAGGACCACCTGGGCATGGTGCCGGTGGAGGCCAAGGCATGAAGCACGCACGGCTCGGCATCGCCTTCACGGCGCTGGCAATGGCGGCGGCGGCCCACGCACAGGGCTGGCCGCAGCGCCCGATTCGCATCGTGGTGCCGTTCGCGGCCGGCTCGTCGCCCGACATCCTCGCGCGCATCGTCAACGACAAGCTGGCCGCGCGCATCGGCCAGCCGCTGATCGTCGACAACAAGCCCGGCGCGGGCGGCAATACCGGCACCGACCAGGCCTCCAAGGCGCAGCCCGACGGCTACACCTTCCTGCTGTCGGTGAATGCGCCGCTGGTCTACAACACCATCCTCTACAAGAACCTGCCGTACGACCCGTTCAAGGACCTCGTGCCGGTGTCGCTTGCGGCTACCACGCCCAACGTGTGCGCGGTGTCGAATTCGATGAACGTCGATTCGGTGAAGGGCTGGCTCGACGCAATGAAGCGCAACCCGGGCAAGTTCAATTTCGCTTCGACAGGCAACGGCTCCATCTCGCACCTGGGCGTGGAACTGGTCAAGCTCAAGACGAATTCGTTCGCGGTGCACATTCCGTATGCGTCGTCGGGCCAGGCGGTCACGGCCATCATCCAGGGCGACGTGCAGTTCGCCTGCCTGCCGCCGGTCTCGGTGATGCCGCAGGCCAAGGCCGGGCGGCTGAAGGCGCTGGCCGTTACCTCGGCGGAGCGCTCGCCACTGCTGGCGGAACTGCCGACGCTTCGCGAATCGGGCCTGCCCGACATCCAGGCCGTGCCCTGGTTCGCCTACATGGCACCCAAGGGCACGCCGAACGACGTGGTGCAGCGCATGAGCCGCGAGATTGCCGCGGTGCTGAAGGAGCCGGAGACGCTCAAGCGCCTGCAGACCGCTTACTTCGACCCCGTGGGCAGCACGCCCGAGGCGCTGAACAAGTTCATGACGGAGGAACTGCGCCGCTGGAAGCCCGTGATCGAGCGCGCCGGCCTGAAGGCCGACAACTGAACACTCCACAAAGCAAGGACGAGAACATGAGCACGATGACCTGGGTCGACGCCGCGGCGGTCGACGACGTTCCCTCCGACGACGTGGTGGGCATCGAGGTGCAGGGGCGCGACATCGCGCTTTACGGCACCGAAGATGGCATCCACGCCACCGACAACATCTGCACCCACGGCCATGCGCGGCTGTGCGACGGCTTCCTCGAAGGCCATGAGATCGAATGCCCGCTGCACCAGGGCCGCTTCGACGTGCGCACCGGCAAGGCGATGTGCGCGCCGCTGACCGAAGACCTGCGCAGCTATCCGGTGAAGATCGAGGGCGGCCGCGTCTTCCTCTCGTTCGATCAGTGAAGGCAGCCGCTTCGGGCCATCTGTTGCGGCTCGAAGCGGATCGATCTGTATCTGTTTTCCCGCAGGACGGCTGGCGAAAATGAGGCTCTTTTTCATGGAACCGATATGACAGCGCAGAGCCGAGACCAGATCGCCGACCAGATTGCAGCCGAGCTGGGCCACAGCTTCGACGGCGACATCATTGCCGGCGGCCACTACGTGCCGATCGTGCGAGACGGCCGCACGGTCTACCTCAGCGGGCAGGTTCCGCGCGTGGGCACCACGGTGGTGGTCACGGGCCGCGTCGGCGATGCGGTCACGCTCGACAAGGCCCGCGAGGGCGCCCAGATCTGCGCCCTGCGCAGCCTCGCGCTGCTGCGCCGTTCGCTCGGCTCGCTCGACGCGGTGGAGAAGGTGCTGCGCGTCGGCGTGTTCGTGCAGTGCACCGCCGACTTCACGCAGCAGAGCGAAGTGGCCGATGCCGCGTCCGACCTGCTGCACCGCGTGTTCGGCGACGCCGGCGTGCATGTGCGCACGGCGGTCGGTGTCTATGCGCTGCCGAAGAACGCGACCGTCGAGGTCGAGATGACCGTGGCGGCCAAGCACGACATCCGCTGACTAGCCGGCCTTCAGCGCGGCAAGGTCGCGAGCGAGCTGCGCGATCGTGAGAGGGGCGCAGCCCTCGGCGTTGTTGCTCACGGTGACGAAGGCGTTCTGGCCCGCGCGGGTGGTGCCCGCGATCACCTTGGCCAGCGCGGCGCGCGTCTCGGGGTCGGGGTCGACGATCCTGTCGAACGGGCCATAGAGCTTTTCCGCGTCTTCGTAGCCGAAGCGGCCGTGGCGGCGGTGCAGGTTCCAGCGGCACACCAGCGGCCCGGGCCACAGCGCGCGCAGCATCGGCAGTTGCTCTTCGATGGGCGGCATCTTCGCGTGCAGGCCCATGCAGAAGGTGGCGCCCATGCTGCGCAGCATGTCGGCGAAGGCGGGGGTCAGGAGCTGCGGGTCGCGCACCTCGACGGCGATCACCGCGTCGGGCGCGGTCTGCTTCAGGTCGGGCAGCGCGCCGAGCATGTCGGCAATGCGAGCCAGCAGCGCCGGCTGGTTGGCCAGCAGGTGGCCGGGGATCGGGCTCAGCTGGAACACCAGCACGCCGATGCGATGGCCCAGCCCTTCGAGCGCGGGCAGCACGAACTCCTGCCGCGCGATCTCGCTGCTGAGGAACACCGGGTTGGCCTGCATGCCGCGGCCGCTTTCGTCGCGCACGGTGGCGTCGGTCACCAGGCTGGGCGCCTTCACCATGAAGCGGAAGTCGTCCGGCACCATGGCCGCGTAGCGCGCGTACTGGCTGGCGGTGAGGGCGCGATAGAAGTTGCGGTCCAGGCTCACGGTGCGGAACAGCGGATGCTGCGCGAGCGCGGAAAGGCCGTTCTTCGACAGCACCGACTCGGCGTATTCGCCGTTCCACACGAGGCCGGCCCAGCCGGGGTAGCTCCACGACGACGTTCCGAGCCGCAGGTTGGGCGGCAGCGCGGCGGCGAGTTCGACGAGCGCCGGGTCCGCCGGCGCGGGCTCGACCGTGCCGGTGCGCGGCTTTTTTCCAGCGGCTGGTTCGGGGGGCGGCGGGGCCACCTGCACCTCCTGTGCGGGCGGCAGATCGGGGAAAAGGGAGTCCTGTACTTCAGCCATGTCTGGGGCGGCATTCTCGGCCAACACGGGGGCGGCCTGCCGCGCCGGGCACAATCCGCGCCATGAAACAGTGGTTGCGTGCGCAAGGTGGATGGTGGCTGGCATGGGTGGTGCTCACCGTGGCCGGCGCTGTCTGGATCGCGCGCGCAGAACTGGCGCAGATGCACCAGGACTTCGAGACCGACGTGCGCATCGCGCACCGGCTCATGAGCCAGCAGATGGTGCAGTACGACGCCGTGCTGGCCACGCTGGCGCTGCTGGAGCCCAGCACCGGCGCCGACCATCCAGAGCAGCGCCTGCCCTCCGTGTATTCGTCGATCCTGCGGGTGCAGCGCCGCGAGCGCGACGAACCCTGGCCGGACGCCGGTCCGGCGGCGAGCGCCACACCCGCCGCGCTGGCCGCCGCCGAGGCCCGCTCGCGCAGCCAGCATCGCGCCGACCTCGCGTCGCTGGACCTGGCGCACGGCCGCTATGTGCTGGTGATCGGCGCCACGCCGTTCAGCTACGCGCTCGACATCGACCTGGCCGGCTCGGTGCCCTGGCGCGACTGGCCCATGAACCCGCAGGTCAGCCCGGTGCGGCTGAGCCTGCAGCGTGACGGCCAGCAACTGGTGCTGCAGCCCGGCCGGCCCACCGCGGGCGGCTGGCGCTTCGGCCTGACCAAGCCGCTGGCGTCGCCGAGCCAGCCCTTCGACCTCGTGGCGGAGCGGCAGGTGGGCTGGGGCGAACTCCCGTGGCGCGGCATCGGCGCCTGGGCCGTCGCGACGGCGCTGCTGCTGGCCGGACTGTGGATGGCGCAGCGCCAGCGCATCGCGCGGCGCCGGGCCGAGGAACTGCTGCGGCTCGGGCAGGTCGCGCGGCTCAACGCGCTGGGCGAGCTATCGGCCGGGCTGGCGCATGAACTCAACCAGCCGCTGACGGCGGTGCTGGCCAACGCGCAGGCCGCGCGCCGCCTGCTGGACGACGAGCCGCCGGACCTGGCCACCGCACGCGACGCGATGGGCCAGGCGGTCGAGCAGGCGCGCCGCGCGGCGGGCGTCGTGGGGCGCCTGCGGCGGGTGATCGAGCGGCCCGAGGCTGCGGGAGACGCCAGGCCGCTGGTGCTGCAGGAGGTGGTGCGCAGTGCCATGCACCTGCTCGCGCCGGAGTTCGGCCGGCGCGGCATCGTCGCGCAGTTCGACCCCACGGCGCAGGCGCCGGTGCGGGTGCAAGCCGAAGCCGTGGCGCTGGAGCAGATCGTGCACAACCTGCTGATGAACGCATTGCAGGCGCTCGAGCTGGTGCCCGCGGGCGACCGGCGCCTGGCCATCGCGGTGGGGCGCAACGGCGAGGAGGGCGTGCTGACCGTCACCGACAACGGGCGTGGGATCGCGCCCGATGCCTTGCCGCGCCTTTTCGAGCCCTTCTTCAGCACGCGCGAAGGCGGGCTGGGCCTCGGCCTGAGCCTGAGCGAAACGCTGGCCAGCGGCATGGGCGGCAGCCTGAGCGCGGCCAATGCGTCGCCGCGCGGCGCGCGCTTCACGCTGTTGCTGCCGCTGGTCGCGCCGCCTGCGGAGCGCGCGCCATGAACGCGCCGGCAATCCACCAGCCGCAGTCGCCGCTGATCCACCTGATCGACGACGACGAGGCGGTGCGCGACGGCCTGTCGCTGCTGATCGGCACGGTCGGCCTGCGCGTGCAGGGCTGGGCCGACCCGGCGGCTTTCATCGACGGCTTCGACCGCGCGAGCGTCGGCGCCATCGTGCTCGACGTGCGCATGCCGGGCATCAGCGGGCTCACGGTGCTCGACCGACTGATGGCGCAGGGCGTGGACCAGCCCGTCATCATGCTGACCGGCCACGGCACGGTCGAGATGTGCCGGCGTGCCTTCAAGGCCGGCGCGGCCGAGTTCCTCGAGAAGCCGGTGGACGACGAGCAATTGCTCGAGGCACTGCAGCAGGCGGTGCGCCAGCATGTGCGTTCGCGCGAGCGCTCGCAGGCCGACAACGCCGCGCGTGAACGGGTGGCGCAACTGTCGGAGCGCGAGCGCGAGGTGCTGGCCTTCATCGTGCAGGGGCTCACCAACAAGGAGATCGCGCGCACGCTCGCGCTGTCGCCGCGCACGGTCGAGACGCATCGCGCCAACCTGTTCGCCAAGCTCGACTGCGATTCGCTCGCGCAATTGATCCGCCGCTACGCGCTGCTGGTCGACGGCGGCGCTCCGTAGTTCTACGGAGCGCCGCGCGTAGCCGTACGAATGGCCGCGCAGGCCGGTGTTTTCTACAGTGGCGCAGCCGTCGGCAAGGGCCGGCGCAAACACCATCCACTGGAGAAAACGAACAATGCAATCCGTCCTTCGCCTCGGCAGCCTCGCCGTCCTGCTCGCCGCTTCGGTCGCCCAGGCCCAGACGCCGGCACCGGCCGTTCGCACCGAAAAGAACATGTCGCTCGCGCTGGCCAACCAGCTCGCGGCCGAAGCCGTGGCCGCCTGCGCCGCCAACGGCTACAACGTCGCCGCCACCGTGGTCGACCGCGCAGGCACCGTGCGTGCCGTGCAGCGCGCCGACAACGCCGGCCCGCACACGCTGGCATCGAGCGAGCGCAAGGCCTGGACTTCGGCCTCGGCCAAGAGCCCGACGCAGGCCATGATGGAAGGTTCGCAGAAGAACCCCGGCGGCGCCAACCTGGTGTACCTGCCGGGCATGCTGCTGCTGGGCGGCGGCGTGCCGGTGAAGTCGGGCAACGAAGTGATCGGCGCCGTGGGCGTGGGCGGCGCGCCCGGCGGCCACCTCGACGAGCAATGCGCCAACGCGGCCATCGAGAAGGTCAAGGGCCTGCTCTGATGATGGCGGCGCGCGGTATTTGGTCGGGTGTGCTGGCGGTCGCGCTCGGGCTGTGCGTGCCGCTGGGCGCGCTCGCCCAGGTGCCGCCGCTGGCGGCCGAGGTGCTGGCGTACGACGGGCTGCACCAGGCCGCCTGGCAGGGCGACCTGCCGAAGCTCAAGGCATTGATCGCCTCGGGCGCGAATCTCGATGCCCGCGACACACGCGGGCGCACGCCGCTGCAGGTCGCCACGCATGCGCGGCAGCGCGAGGCGATCAAGCTGCTGGCCAAGGCGGGCGCGAATCTCGATCTGCTCGAGGACGACCGCTACGACGCAGTCACCATCGCCGCGGTGGCCGACGACAGCGCCACGCTTTCGCTGCTGCTGTCGCTCGGCGCCAAGGCCGGGCAGGTCACGAGCCGCTACGACGGCACGGCGCTGATCGCCGCCGCGCACCTGGGGCATGACGAAGTCGTGCGCCGGCTGATCGCGGCCGGGGCTCCGCTGGACCATGTCAACAACCTGCACTGGACGGCGGTGATCGAATCGATCGTGCTCGGCGACGGCGGTCCGCGCCACCAGCGCACGCTGGCCGCGCTGATCGACGGGGGCGCCAACCTGGCGCTTGCCGACCGGCAGGGCAACACGCCGCTGCAGCTTGCAAAGGCGCGGGGCTACACCGCGATGGTCAAGCTGCTGGAGAGCGCACGCACGAGATAGGCGGCTCGGGGACAATCGGGCCTCGCCACGAGGAACCCGCCCCATGTACATGCCTCCGCAGTTCAATGCCAAGGACCCGGCCATCGCGCTGGACCTGATGCGCTCGCATCCGTTCGCGAGCCTGATCTCCAACGACGACGACGGCCTGCCGTTCGTCACGCACCTGCCGCTGGTGGCCGAGCCGCGAGGGGCCGGCGAACTGGTGCTGCTGGGCCATTGCGCCAAGCCCAACCCGCACTGGCGGTATCTGCAAGCACGACCCACGGCCGTCGCTACCTTCCTCGGGCCGCATGCATACCTTTCGCCGTCGGTGTATCCCGACCTGGCGCGCGTGCCCACCTGGAACTACCTGAGCGTGCACTGCACGGTCGAGGCCACGCTCATCGAAGACGCTGCCGTCAAGGACGTGCTGCTCAAGAAGCTCATCGGCGACCACGAGCCGGCGTATGCGCAGCAGTGGCGCGACCTGGGCGAGGAGTTCCAGCTCAAGATGCTCGCCGGCATCGTCGGTTTCGAGCTGCGCGTGACGGCGCTTCAATGCAAGGTCAAGCTCAACCAGCATCGCCGTGAATCGCACGCCGCCATGCACGCGATGTACAGCGCCGGCACGCCGGACGAACAGGCACTGGCCACCTGGATGGACCGCCTGGGCCTGGCTTCGGAAGCCCCCGTGGCGGAGGGCCGCTGACATGCGCGGACTCGGGTTGATCGGCCTGTTGCTGGCGCTGCTGGTCGTCGGGCTGGTCGCGAAGAAGCAGATGGCCAGCAGCGTCGTTCACGTGGTGCCTTCGGTGCCCGGTGTTGCCGCGGCACCGGCCGGCGAGCCGGCGGGCAATGTGCGCGAGCAGTCGCAGCGCGTGCAGCAGCAGGTCAAGGACGCTCTCGAAGCGGCGAGCAAGCCGCGCCCAATGCCGGATGACAACTGAATCGACCTCGCTTCCACCACCGACGGAAGACGCGCACTGGATGGCGCTCGCGCTGGCCCAGGCACGCCTGGCAGCCGAAGCGGGCGAGGTGCCCGTCGGCGCGGTGCTGGTGCGCAATGGCCAGCTGATCGCGACGGGCCGCAACACACCGGTCGCGCAGCACGACCCGAGCGCGCATGCGGAGATCAACGCGCTGCGCGCCGGCGCCGCTGCGCTCGGCAACTACCGGCTCGATGGCTGCGAGCTGTTCGTCACGCTCGAGCCCTGCGCGATGTGCGCGGGCGCGATGCTGCATTCGCGGCTGGCGCGCGTGGTGTTCGGTGCGACCGACCCCAAGACCGGCGCGGCCGGTTCGGTGCTCAACCTGTTCGCGCAGCCGCGCCTGAACCATCGCACGCAGGTGAGCGGCGGAGTGCTTGCCGACGAATGCGCAGCCGTGCTCCAGGCTTTCTTCCAGCAGCGTCGCAGCGCGGCGCGCGAGCAGGCAGAGCCCTTGCGCGACGACGCACTGCGCACGCCGGCGGACCGCTTCGCAGCGCTGCCCGACTACGCTTTTGCGCCGCACTACGTTCAGGACCTGCCTGCCCAGCGTGGCTGGCGCATGCATTGGGTCGATGAAAGCGGCGAGGGTGGCGAAGGCGAGGTCGCATGCTGCCTCTGCCTGCACGGCCCCGGCGAGTGGGGCTACTTTTTCCGGCGCCTCGTCGGCCAGCCCGGGTTGCGCACCCTGGTGCCCGACCTCATCGGCTTCGGCAAGAGCGACAAGCCCAAGCGCGAGGCGGCGCACCAGCTCGAATGGCACCGCGACGTGCTGCTCGAGTGGCTGGCGCGGGTGCAGACCGTTTCGGCACCGGTGCTGGTGCACAGTGCGGCGGCGAGCGAACTTGCTGCGCTGCTGCACGCGGCGGCGCCCGGGCGCTTTGCCGCCTTGCTCGTCGCGCCCGAGGGCCATGAGCGCATCAAGGACGCCTGGCGCGCGCCTTTTCCCGACCGGGGCTACGAGGCCGCGCTGCGCGCGCTCGGCCCGGTCGCATCTTCCTCCGGGCCGACTGTCGCGCAGGCTCGCACCTTCGTGCAGCAGGTGCGAAACGCAATGGGATACTCGAACTCGTGACCAAACACATCTACATCTATTCCCCCTCCAGCGCGATCCGCGACAAGGCGGCTTTCCGGCGCGGCGTGAAGCGCCTCAAGGCGCTGGGCCACGAAGTCGAAATCGACGAGGCGGCACTCTCTGTGCACCAGCGTTTTGCCGGCGACGACGTCACGCGGCTCGCCGCGATCTCGCGCGCGGCGGCCAGCGGCGCTGACGTGGCGCTCATTTCGCGCGGCGGCTACGGCCTGACCCGCATCCTCGATTCGCTGCCGTACAAGGCCCTGGCAAAGGCTGTCGAGAAAGGCACCGAGTTCGTGGGCTGCAGCGACTTCACCGCGCTGCAGAACGCGTTGTTCGCAAAGACCGGCGCCACCACCTGGTCAGGCCCGGCGGTCGGCGAAGACTTCGGTGCCGAAGGCGGCCCCGACGACATCATGGAAGCCTGCTTCGACGACCTCGTAAGCGGGCAGGGCGAAGGCACCGGCTGGCGCATGCCGGCGCGCGATGTGGACCTGAAGTTCAAGCCCGTGCAAGACGCGGTGCTGTGGGGCGGCAACCTCTGCGTGCTGGCCAGCCTGCTCGGCACGCCCTACTTCCCGGTGGTGGAAAAGGGCGTGTTGTTCATCGAGGACACCAACGAGCATCCGTACCGTGTGGAACGCATGCTCGACCAGTTGAAGATGGCCGGCGTGCTGGCGCGCCAGCGTGCCGTCGTGTTCGGTCAATTCACCGGCACGCGCAAGGTGCCGGGCTACGACCGCGGCTTCGGCATGAACACGGTGATCGACCGGCTGCGCGCGTCGCTGAAGGTTCCGGTGCTCTCGGGCCTGCCGTTCGGGCATGTGCCCACGAAGGTGCTGCTGCCCGTGGGGGCCAAGGTGTCGATGGCGGCGGAAGGGCGCGATGTCTTTCTGGTCTGGGGCCATCGGCACCCGTCCGGCAATGAAGACCATCACGGGCACGACCACCATCATCACGCCCACTGAAGCGGCAGGCCGGGGAGGCCGCCGAGCGGCTTCAGCCGTTGTCGGTGAAGCGCTGGTGCGTGCGGGGAGCCATCGAGCCGGGCAGGCCGCCCTTGAACATGCTGTTGATGGCTTTCATCTGGCGGCGTGCGGCGGTTTCGCCGTCGATGGCGCTCAGCGCGATCATCACGTCCTGGCGCAGATACCAGAGGGCTTCGACATCGACGGCGAAGCGAACGCGCTGGCTGACTCGCTGTATGGAGTGACCGCCGTGGCCCTGGAGAATCGACAGCATCGCGGTACGGATGCGCCCCAATTGGTTCTCCGCCACCTGGCGGGACCCGAAGCCGGGTACGTTCAGCAGACGAAGAATGCGGCGGAAAAGCATGGGACGAAAAGCGTATTGCCGAAAGCCAGAACGGTCGCTACCTTAAGCCTCAGTTCTCGGTTGCACAAGATCCGGAACAGTGTTTCTTGTCTTGAAACAACACGCTTTGCCTACGATTTCAAACAGCGATTAAATTTTGTTTTCTAAAGTAGTACATCTGGTTGTGATCAATTTGTGAATCCGTCGTCCTGTTACCCGCGTATACAACTCCGTCGACATCGAAGTTGTGCAGATCGTTTCCTTGACCAGGCGCGTGCCAGGGAAAACTGCTTGCGGAGGAACATGAGGGGCGCCGACCATCATTAACCAGAGATCGCAATTCGAGAACCACAACAATATGGGTGTCAATTCCACAGTCGTATTCGCGGACTTGACGGGGAGCACCAGGGTCTTCGAGGCCATGGGCAATGCAAGAGCCACCGAAACCGTGACGCGACTTACCCAATGGATCGGCAATGTCTGCCAGGCCCATGGCGGGCGGGTCGTCAAGTCGCTGGGAGACGGCGTGTTTGCCATCTTCTCCAGCGGCTCGGCCGCCACGAACGCGGTCATCGAATTGCAGCGCTATCACCAGAAGCGCCTGCTGGTCTGGCCCGCGCCGTTGCGCATGGCCCTGCAGATCGGCGTTGCCAGCGGCGATGTGGTCGAGGTCGAGGGCGATTGCTATGGCGACGCCGTCAACCTGGCGTCGCGGCTCAGCGACCTTGCCGGCCCCGGCCAGATCTGGGTGACCGATGCCGTGATCTCGCAGCTGCGCGATGGCGGCGTGCAGCACCGCGACCTCGGGCTCATCAACATTCGCGGGCGCAGCGAGATGTCGGTCGTGCACCGCATCGACTGGCAGGAGGAAGTGACCTCTTTCCTGACCGTGCCCGCTGCACTGGCGCCTGCGCGCATGCCCGATTCATCGTTCGGCCAGATCGAGCTGGCCTGGCTCGACGTGCGCTCCATGTTCAGCCTGGAGCAGTTGCCGATCCATCTCGGCCGTGTGGACGACGCGCAGTTCGTGGTGAACGACCCACGCGTGTCGCGGCTGCATGCGCGCATCGAGGTGCGCCAGGGCAGTTGCGTGCTGATCGACGTCAGCACCTACGGCACCTGGGTGCGTTTTCACGGCAATGGCGGCCCCAGCACCGAAATCGCCCTGCGGCGCGAGGAATGCCTGTTGCACGGCAGCGGGGAAATCGGCCTTGGCGCGCCGCTGAGCGACTTCAGCGCCCCGACCATTTCCTTCAACACGACTGGCGGCGACGTGATGCTGACGCGCCGGGAAATCGCGCGTCGGTGACGTTTGGCAACCATCTGTCGGCGCGCCGGGTGCACCGCGCGCGTGCAAGATGCGTTGCGTATGGACCCGGGCGCTGTCCGCCCCGGTCCTTTCTGGCTCTGGAGCCGCAATGAACACCAAAAATCATTCTTCCGTTTTCAAATGGGCCGCCTTCGGCGCCATCGCGGCCGCCGCGCTGCTCGCCGTGGTTTCCGCCAGTGCGCGCACGAGCTGGTCGGTACAGATCGGAACGCCGGGCTATGTGGAGACCTATCCGGCGGCGCCTGCCTACTACCCGCCGGCACCGGTCTATTCGTATCCGGCCCCCATCTACTACGCACCGCCGCCGCCGGTCTATTACCGTCCTCCGCCGCCCGTGTACTACCGTCCGGCCCCGGTCTACGTGCCGCCGGCGGGCCGCGTCTACTACGGGCCGGGCTATCCGTACCGTCCGCCGAACGGCGAATACTACGAAGAACGCGACTGACGGCTTTCCTTACTCCCGAACCCATGGCATGCCTTCTGGCATGCCATTTTTGTTTCTGCAGGTGACGAAAAAGTCACAAAAAGTCACATTCTTGGGTTTTGCTGCCATGCGCCTGCACGGCCGTACCCCCGAATTCCGCAAGGCATGCCGCTTGCCTTGAGCGCTCCAACGGCACGGAAATGCCGAAGGAGCGAGGACCATGGTGGAACAGATCGAGGTGGCTCGGGTCGAGGCACCCATGCCCCAGGAGGCGGCGGCAAGAGGAACCGAAGAAGAACGGCCCGGCGGCGCGGAACGTCCCCTGAAAGCGCTGGCCGGGTTTTCCATTTCGGCGGCGCTGGCTGCGTGCGGCGGAGGAGGGGGCGGCGGTGGTGGCGGAAGCAGCCTCCCGTTCGTCGGTATCGGCGGCGGGGCGCCAGGTGCCGCTCCTGAGGCGGCGGCGGACACCGGCCTCTATCACTACCCCCAGGCCAAGACCGACGAAGAAGCGGCGCGCTTCCTTCTGCAGGCGCAGTTCTCGGCCTCCGATGCGGAAATTGCCGATGTGCGCGCCAAGGGCTATCTGCCCTGGCTCAGCGAGCGCTTCGGCGCGGCACGCGCGCCCACCGCGTGGGACTGGACCAATGGCAAGCCCTACGGCAGCGTCGACATCGAACCGATGATCTGGCGCGAGCTGATGGTCTCCCCGGACCCGGTTCGCAAGCGAATGGCATTGGCGCTCAGCGAGATCTTCGTGGTCTCGGCCAACGAGATCGGCTCCAGCTGGCCCGTCCACATGATGGCCCAGTACTGGGACGTGCTGGTCGCAGGCGTCACCGGCAACTTCCGCCAGTTGCTGGAAGACGTCACGCTGAACCCCGCGATGGGCTTCTACCTGAACACGCGCGACAACCGCAAGGAAGACGCGTCCGGCAGCCAGCCCGACGAGAACTACGCGCGCGAGGTCATGCAGCTCATGACCATCGGCCTGTACCAGCTCAACGGCGACGGCACGCTCAAGACCGGCGCCGACGGCCAGCCGATCGAGACCTACGTGCAGGACGACGTGTCGAACCTCGCGCGCGTCTTCACCGGCTACGACCTCGACATCAAGCCCGCCGAGCGCAACAGCTTCACCACGCCGGGCGGCGGTGTCATCGAGACCAATGCCTGGACCACGCGTGCGATGGCCTTCACATCCGCGAAGCACTCGATGCTGGAGGCCCGATTCCTCGGCGCCACGGTGCCCGCCGGCACCCCCGGCCCGGCGGCGCTGAAGACCGCGCTCGACACGCTCTTCAACCACCCGAACGTCGCCCCCTTCATCGGCAGGCAGTTGATCCAGCGGCTGGTGACGAGCAACCCCAGCCCGGCCTACGTCAAGCGCGTGGCCGACACCTTCGCGAACAACGGCGCGGGCGTGCGCGGCGACATGAAGAGCGTGTTTGCCGCCGTGCTGCTGGACGACGAGGCGCGTGAACCCGCGGGCCTGGCCAACCCCAACTTCGGCCGCCTGCGCGAGCCCATGCTGCGGCTCGTGCAATGGGGCCGCACCTTCGGCATCGGCTCGTCCAAGGACACCTGGAAGATCGACAACACCTCCGACCCGAGCCGGTCCCTGGGCCAGAGCCCGCTGCGTTCGCCCTCGGTGTTCAACTTCTTCCGGCCGGGCTACGTGCCACCGGCAACGGCCATCGCCAGCAACAAGATGGTCGCGCCCGAGTTCCAGCTCGTCAACGAGACCAGCGTTGGCGGCTACCTCAACTTCATGCAGGACAAGCTGCTCAACGGCTTCGACGGCAAGGACGTGACGGCCAGCTACGCGGCCGAGAAGGCGCTGAGCGCCGACCCCGCCGCGCTGGTGCGCCGGCTCAACCTGCTGCTCGCAGGCAACCAGCTGTCGGCCGGCACGGTAGCGCTCATCACCGATGCGCTCTCCAAGGCACCGCTCGTGAACCCCGGCACCGACGCCGCGCGGCTCAACCTCATCTGCGCCGGCGTACTGCTGGTGATGGGCTCGCCCGAATACCTCGTCCAGAAATGAAGCACACGGGAGCGATCCGCACATGTACCTGATCAATCCAGCCGAGCACACGCGCCGCGCCTTCCTGCGCCGCGCGGGCCACCTCGCGATGGCCGGCACCGCGATGCCGTTCGCGATCAATCTCGCGGCGATGGGCGAGGCCGCCGCCCAGGGCGCGCCCGGCGATGACTACAAGGCACTGGTCTGCATCTTCCTGTTCGGCGGCAACGACTACGCCAACACCCTCGTCGCCTACGACGACGCCAGCTACGCCAGGTACAGCAGCATTCGCGGCGCCATCGCACTGCCTTCGGACGCTGCGCTCGCGCTCACCGAGCTCAAGCCGACGACCCCGCTTTCCGGTGGCCGCAAGTACGCGCTGAACCCGAAGATGAGCGGCCTGGCCACGCTGTTCGACCAGGGCCGGATGGCGGTGCAGCTCAACGTCGGACCGCTCATCAAGCCGCTCACGCGCGCGCAGTTCAACAGCGGCAACCGCAAGGACTTCCCGATCCCGCCCAAGCTGTTCTCGCACAACGACCAGCAGTCGGTGTGGCAGTCGTCGTCCCCCGAAGGCTCCACCATCGGATGGGGCGGCAACATCGGCGACCTCGCGCTTTCGCAGAACGCGACGGGGTCGCTGTTCACCTGCATCTCGGTGTCGGGCAACACCGTGTTCCTGTCGGGCGACGAGGCACAGCAATACCAGGTCGGCACGGGCGGTGCGGTGCGCATCGCCAGCGTGAGCAGTGCCAGCGGCAGCGTCTACGGGTCCACGGCGGTCAAGGCGGCCATGCAGCAGATCGCGCAGCAGGCGCGCGGCCATACGCTGGAGAACGAATACAACAAGGTCACGAAACGCGCCACCGACGCCGAAGGCAAGATCACCGGCGCCATCCAGATGAACGACCTGGCAGGCTTTCCGAACACCAACCTGGCGGACCAGCTCAAGATGGTCGCGCGCCTGATACGCGGGCGCACGGCCCTGGGCGTGAAGCGCCAGGTGTTCTTCGTGTCGATGGGCGGCTTCGACCTGCACGACGACATCGACACCAAGCAGGGCCCGCTGATGGAGCGGCTTTCCGGCGCCATGGCCGCGTTCCAGGCGCAGATGGATGCATGGAGCCTGTCGGAGAACGTGACGGCCTTCACCGCCTCGGACTTCGGCCGCACGCTGTCGAGCAACGGCAACGGTTCCGACCACGGCTGGGGCAGCCACCATTTCGTGATGGGCGGCGCCGTGAAAGGCAAGGCCCTGTACGGCACGCCGCCGCCGGTGAGCGTGGGCAACAGCTCCGCCGACGAAGACCAGTGGCACGTCGGCCAGGGCCGTTTGCTGCCGACCACCTCGGTGGACCAGTACGCCGCCACGCTGGCGCGCTGGTTCGGCGTGCCGGATGCGGACCTGAACGCCATCCTGCCCAACCTCAGGAACTTCGGCCTGACGGCGCCGAGCGGCATCGCCTATCCGCGCGACATCGGATTCATGAAATGACCGGACTCATCGGAATGGAAGGCGGGGCCACCATCAGCTTCGCGCCGGAGCTTCCCAGCCCGCCGCAACCGCCGCGCGTGCGCACCATCGATTCGACGTCGATGCCGCTGCACCCCTTCACCAGCGTCGATGCCGCCATTGCGGCGGTGGAAGCGCTCGACGGCGAACTCGAGAAGTTCGAACTCGCGGTGGCCGACAACCTGCAGGACTACCTCGGCGTGCAGATGGCGCAGATCACCGACAGCGCGCTGGCCCGCGGCTGGGAGCCGGTCAGCTTCTTGCAGAAGGAGGGCTTCCGCCTGTATCGCTACGAGGCCATGCGCAGCTACACGAGGCGCGGCAAGCGGCGCTGAACGGTGCTCAGCCGGGCGGCTGCGCCAGGATCCGGTCCAGCTTGTCGATGTCGATCGGCTTTTGCAGGTGGTGGTCGAACAGGCCCTTGGCCGACTGGCCGCCGCTGTCGTTGGCCGAGAAACCCGAGATCGCCACCAGCAGCTTCGGCGCGCCGGCGGCCGCATTGGCACGCAACTGGCGCGCCACCTCGGTGCCGGGGAAGTCGGGCAGCGTGAGGTCGATCAGCGCGGCATCGAAGCTCTCGGCGGCGGCCGCGTCGAGCGCCTGTCGGGCTGTGTAGGTGCAGCGCGCCGTGTGGTCCTGCAATGTCAGCAGTTCCTGCAACAGGTCGGCCGCGGCTTCGTTGTCGTCGACGATCAGCACATTCACAGCTTTGTTTCTTTCCGGGTTTTCAAGGTCATCAGTATCGCGGGCGCCCGCGCGCGTGGGGGTAGGAGCATGCCTACGTCGGTTGCGGGGCGGCGCTGGCGGCGTCGGGGATCTGCAGCGGCAGTTCGACCACGAAGGTCGAGCCCTCGCCGGGTGCGCTCTCCACGCCGATGCGCCCGGCATGCAGGCACACGATCTTGCGCGTGATGTACAGCCCCAGGCCCAGCCCCGCCGCATGCCGGCGGCTGTCGTCGGTGCGTTCGAACTGCTCGAAGATGCGGGCGTGGTCCTCCGGCGCGATGCCGATGCCCTGGTCGCGCACCGCCACCCGGGCGCTGTCGCCTTCGAGACTCACGGTCATCTCCACCGGCTTGCCGCCGCCGTAGCGCAGCGCGTTCGTCAGCAGGTTGGTCAGCACCTGTTCGATGCGGAATTCGTCCCACACGCCGCGCAGTTCGGGCGGTGCGTGCAGCGTGATGACCGAGCCGGCGGCCTCGGCCTGCTGGCGCAGGTTCTCGACCACCGCGCGGGAGAGCGCGCTCAGGTCCACCGGCTTGGTCTGGATGGAAAGGGCATCGCGCCGCATGCGCGTCACGTCGAGCATGTCGTCGATCAGCCGCACCATGTTGCGGATCTGCCGCTGGTCGCGCTCGATCATCGCCGGCAGCCTGTCGGGCGCGAAGTTGGCGAGGTTGCCCTTCGACAGATGCAGCTGGCGCAGCTGGGCCTCGAGGTAGAGCGTGTTCAGCGGCGTGCGCAGCTCGTGCGACACCATCGACATGAAGTCGTCGCGCATGCGCACCGCGCGCTCCAGCTCGCGCTGGGTGTGCTGCAACTGCTGCACCAGCTCTTCCTGCTTGTGGTGGGCGGCCGCGAGCTGGTCCATCTCGTGGCGCAGCGCCTTGCGGTGGCGGTGCAGGTCGACGAACACGTTGACCTTGCTGACCACCGCGTGCGGGTCCAGCGGCTTGTGCAGGAAGTCGACCGCGCCGCTTTCGTAGCCCTGGAAAGCGTAGTTCAGCTCGCGCCCCGCGGCGCTCACGAAGATGATGGGAATGTGCCGGGTGCGCTCGGTCCCGCGCATCAGCTCGGCCAGCTCGAAACCGTTCATGCCGGGCATCTGCACGTCGACGATGGCCAGAGCGAATTCGTGTTCCAGCAGCAGCGCCAGCGCCGCTTCGGCCGAGGCCGCGCGGTACACCACGCGCCCCGGCGCGCGGATGAGCGCTTCCAGTGCCAGCAGGTTCTCCGGCAGGTCATCGACGATCAGCAGCTTGCTCTCGATGTCAATGTTCATGGGCCGACTCCAGTTGCAGAAGCAGGGCTCGCAATTCGCGCAATGGGAGCACGTAGTCGGGGGCGTGGCGCGCGATGGCGGCTTGGGGCATGGTCGGGATCTGAGCTTCTGTCGGGTCCTGTACGGCGGTCAGTCCGCCGGCCAGATGGATGCGGTGCAGCCCCTCGGCACCGTCGTAGTTGGCGCCGGTCAGCAGGAAGCCGGCGAGGGCGGGGCCGTAGGCATCGGCCGCGGATGTCATGAGCACGTCGATGGACGGCCGCGAGAACAGCACGGGCGGCTCGCAGCTCAGCGAGAAGGCGCGCTCGCGCTCGATCGACAGGTGATAGCCCGGCGGCGCGAAGTACAGGCTGCCCGCCGCGAGCGGCATCTTGTCGGCCGCCTCGCGCACCGGAATGGGCAGCCGCTGCGCGAAGATCTCCGCCAGATGGCTTTCGTGTTCCTCGGGCAGGTGCAGCACCACCGTCATCGGGAGGTGCCAGCTGGCGGGCAGGCCCTGCAGCAGGGTGTTGAGCGCGTCGATGCCGCCCGCGGAGGCGCCCAGCACCACGGCCTCCACGCGCTTGTTGGTCGAGCGAAGCCGCCTTTTCATGAGGCCTTGCGGTAGATGCGCTCGGCGCGCGCGTGCGTTTCGAAGCGCTCCGAATAGCCCGAGAAGTCGATGCTTTCCTTCGAGCCCAGGCCCAGGAATCCGCGGTGCGACAGCGACTCGTGGAACAGCCCCAGCGCCCGGTCCTGCAACTCACGGTTGAAATAGATGAGCACGTTGCGGCACGACACCAGCTGCGTTTCCGCGAACACGCTGTCGGTCGCCAGGCTGTGGTCGGCGAAGATCACGTCGGCGCACAGCGAGGGGTCGAAGCGCGCGGCCTCGTAAGCGGCGGTGTAATAGTCGGAGAACGCGCTGCGCCCGCCTGCGCGCTGGTAGTTGGTGGTGTAGCCGCGGATCGCCTCCAGCGGAAAAATGCCCTGGCGCGCCTTCTCCAGCGAGGCCGGGTTGATGTCGGTGGCGTAGATCTGCGTGCGCTCGAGCAGGCCTTCCTCGCGCAGCAGGATGGCGAGCGAGAACACTTCCTCGCCGGTGCTGCAGCCCGCCACCCAGACCTTGACCGAGGGGTAGGTGTGCAGGATCGGCACCACGTGCTGGCGCAGCGCCAGGAAGTACGCCGGGTCGCGGAACATCTCGCTCACCGGGATGGTCAGGAACTGCAGCAGCCGGCCGAACAGCACCGGGTCGCGCAGCACGCGGTCCTGCAGCGCCGAGATGCTCGGCAGCCCGAGCTGCTCCAGCGCATGCAGCACGCGGCGCTTCTGCGAGGCCATGGTGTAGTTGCGGAAGTCGTAGCTGTACTTGAGGTAGATGGCCTCCATCAGCAGGCGCAGCTCGATCTCGGTGTCGCTCAGGGGCGGCAGCGGCGGCGCGACCGCCGTGAGCGGCGTCGCGGGAGAACCGGGGCGTGAAGTGGTCACAGGCGCTCCATTTTCGGCATCCACACCCGCAGCAGCGAGAACAACCGTTCCAGGTCCACGGGCTTGGCGAGGTAGTCGTTGGCGCCCGCGGCCAGGCACTGCTCGCGGTCGTCCTTCATGGCCTTGGCGGTGATGGCGATGACCGGCATCTTCTCGAAGCGCGGGTCGGCGCGCATGCGGCGCGTGGCTTCCAGGCCGTCCATCTCCGGCATCATCACGTCCATCAGCACCAGGTCGATCTCGCTCACCTGGTCGAGTTTTTCCAGCGCCTCGCGGCCGTTGCGGCCGATTTCCACGGCCGCGCCGCGCTGCTCGAGCGCGCTCGTCAGCGCGAAGATGTTGCGCACGTCGTCGTCCACCAGCAGGATGGTCCGGCCCTCGAAGATGCGGTCGCGTCCGCGCGCCGTCTTGAGCATGCCCTGGCGCTCGCTCGACAGTTCGGCTTCCACCTTGTGCAGGAACAGTGTCACCTCGTCGAGCAGGCGCTCGGGCGAGCGCGCGCCCTTGATGATGATCGAGCGCGAGTAGCGCTGCAGCTCGGTTTCCTCGTCGCGCGTGAGGTTGCGCCCGGTGTACACGATGACCGGCGGGAACGACACGATCTCCTCCGCCGCCATGGCCTTGAGCAGCTCGCTGCCCTGCATGTCGGGCAGCCGCAGGTCGGTGATCATGCAGTCGAAGACACGGGTGCGCAGCAGCTCCAGCGCTTCTTCGCCCGAGCCCACGGCCACGATCTCGATGTCGTCGTCCTCGATCAGGCGCATCACGCTCTCGCGCTGCAGCTCGTCGTCTTCCACCAGCAGCACCACCTTGACCTTCTGGGTGAGCTTGTCTTCCAGCCGCGCGAACACGCGCATCAGCTCGTCGCGCGTGGTCGGCTTCAGCGCGTAGCCGATGGCGCCCATCTGCAGCGCCGCACCCTGCGCGTTGTCGGCGGCCGAGACCACGTGGATCGGGATGTGGCGGGTGTGCGGCGAGTCCTTCAGGCGTTGCAGCAGGTCCAGGCCGGTGCTGTCGGGCAGGCGCATGTCCAGCAGGATGGCGTCGGGCACGAATTGCGTGGCCAGCTCGAAGCCGTCGGCCGCGCCGTGCGCCACCAGGCAGCGGTAGCCGAGTTCGTGCGCCAGGTCGTAGAGGATGTGCGCGAACTGCGGTTCGTCCTCGATCACCAGCACGCGGCGCACCTGGTCGCGCGGCAGCGAGCGGTCGTCCGCGAACTGCGGCGCGGGCACCGGGGAGGGCGGATGGGGCGGGAGCGGCACGGCAGGCGCGGCCGGTGCCAGGCCGACCGGGGCGTGCGCCGGCTTGGGCGTGTAGACGGCCGAGGGCGCTGCCGATGCATTGCCCGGTGCATTACCCGGTGCCTGGGGCGCCCTGGCCGGAAGCTGCAGCACGAAGGTGCTGCCCTGGCCCGGCTGGCTCTGCACTGCGAGCGTGCCGCCCAGCAGATGGGTGAGGTCGCGCGAGATCGACAGGCCCAGCCCCGTGCCGCCGTAGCGCCGGCTGGTGGTGCCGTCGGCCTGGCGGAAGGCCTCGAAGATCAGCTCGTGCTGCTGAGGGTCGATGCCGATGCCCGAGTCGGTAACTGCAAAGCTGGCGCCGCCGTCCGCCGCGGCAGACACCACCAGCGCCACCTCGCCGCGGTCGGTGAACTTGAGCGCGTTCGACAGCAGGTTCTTCAAGATCTGCTCCACGCGCTGGCGGTCGGTCACCAGCGAGGCTGGCGCATCGGGCTTGATCTCGAGGCGGAAGCTCAGGTTCTTCTGCTTCGCCAGCGGGCGGAAGGTGGTTTCCAGGCTCTCGGCGAGCCGGCGCAGGGACACGTCTTCGGGCACCACTTCGAGCTTGCCGGCCTCCACCTTCGAGATGTCGAGGATGTCGTTGATCAGCACCAGCAGGTCGTTGCCCGACGAATAGATCGACTCCGCGAACTTCACCTGCTCCTGCGTCAGGTTGCCCTGCGGGTTGTCGCCCAGCAGCTTGGCCAGAATGAGCGCGCTGTTCAGCGGCGTGCGCAGCTCGTGCGACATGTTCGCCAGGAACTCCGACTTGTAGCGGCTCGCGCGCTGCAGTTCGTCGGCGCGGTCCTCCAGGTCGCGCTGCACGCGGCGCAGCGCGGTGTTGCGCTGGTCCAGCGCCTCGGTGCGCTCCGACAGCTGGCTGTTGGTCTGTTCCAGCTCGGCCTGCTGGTTCTCCAGCATGGCCTGGGAGGCACGCAGCGCACGCGACTGCTCCTCGAGTTCTTCGTTGGCGGTGCGCAGCTCTTCCTGCTGCACCTGCAGTTCCTCGTTGAGCTGCTGGGTCTCTGCCAGCACGTCCTGCAGCTGCTCGCGGTATCGCGCCGCCGCCAGCGAGGTGCCGATGTCGTCGGCCACCACGTCCAGCAGCTGGCTGCCGCGCTCGTCCAGCGGGGCCGGCAGGCCCAGTTCGACCACGCCGTTGACCATGCCGTCGCTGCCGACCGGCAGCAGCAGTACGGCCTTGGGCGTCATCTCGCCCAGGCCCGAGTTGACCTTCAGGTAGTCGGCATCCACGGGCTCGACCACCATGCGGCGGCGCTCCGCCGCGGCCTGGCCCACCAGGCTCTCGGTCGGCGAGAAAACCTGCGGCGTGGCCTCGGCCGCGCTGGAGAAGCCGTAGCTCGCGGCCCGACGCAGCGGCCCATGCCGCTCGCGCACATACATGGCGCCGACCGACGTGCCCAGGTGGCGAGAGAAGAAAGCCAGGACCTTGCGCCCCATGTCCGGCGCGCTGAGCTCGCCCACCAGTTCGCCCACCAGTTCGGTCTGCGCGCCGCGCAGCCAGGCCTCATGCGACAGGCGTTCGGCGTGCGCCGACTGCTCCTTCAGCACCACGTCGTAGCTGTCGGAAAGCCGCACCAGCTGCCGTCGGCCGAAGTAGGCCACCAGCCCGGTCAGCGTCAGCGTGAACAGCAGGAACAGGCAGATCACCCACCACGCGGTGCGGTTGGCGTCGTTGTTGCGCTGGAAGCGCAGCGCCTGTTCGGTGTCGATGAAGGCGGTGAACTCGGCGCGCATGTCGTCGGTCAGCCGCTTTCCGCGGCCCAGCCGCACCTGGGCCTGGGCGTCCTCTCCGGCGCGGCGCGCGGCGATCAGGCTGCGCGCGAATTCGGTCCAGGTGGCCTGGATGGACGCGATGCGGTCGATGCGCTCGACCTGCTGGCGGTTGTCCGACACCAATTCGCGCAATGCGGCCGTGTCGGACTTCATGCGGGGCAGGGCACTCTGGTAGGGCTCGAGGAACGTCTCGTCACCGGTGATCAGGAAGCCGCGCATGCCGGTCTCCATGTCGATGCTCTGGCGCTGCAGCTCGCTGGCGGCACGGGTCACGCGGTCGGTGTGCTCGACCCAGCCGATGGTGTTGAGCAGGAACAGGATCAGCGCGACGAACACCACGGCGCCGAAGATGCCGCCGATCAGGGGGAGCTTGAGGTTGCGGCTCAGCAGACGGTCGAAGTCTTCGGGGTCTATCGCGGAGGGAGTGTTCATCGGTCGCATTTGTAAGCAAAACTTGTCAAGTTTTGCAGAAAAACGACGCTGGTACTGTCGGAGAAGACCTCGTCAGGGCCATTCCATGCGATTTCATGGGGGAGCGAAGCCGTGAGAATTCGCCTCGCCACCAAAGACCGCCCGCCATTCATCGTTCCCCGCCGTGCAGGGCGGGCTGCTCGCACCACACCCACGAGGTCATGCCGTCCGGCGCTCACAGCCATACCCATTTGCACGAGCCGCTGCGGCATGCCCATGCGCACGTGTCGGACGCCCGTCATCGGCACGCGCACTAAGCGTCAAAACCCTCCTCGGTCAGTACCGAGTGGTTATCGGGGCCGATCCGCACGCGCGAATCAGTCCGCTGGCTCGTAGCGCTCAACACGCGACCGGCTCCTTATTAATTGTTCGCCGGCTTTCATTCACAGGGGTTTCCTTACCCATTCAATCAAATGGACCCATTCCGTGTGGAAATTCCGAGAATGAAAATCTGTCACGAGAAAATCAGTAATTGGAAACGGAAAGGTCATGGCTGGATGTTGTAATGAAAGTCGGCAATTCAGCCGGGTTAAGGGAGTTAATAATGAATTATGTTGCTACCTCTTCTGCTGTTACGCGCATTGGATCGATTGATGCCGACTCTCCGCCTGAGGATTTGCGCGATACCGTGCTTTCTTTAATTACTCATGGCTACGCCATAGTGAAGATGACCAGCATGGCTCAAAGAGCGGTTTGGTCTGCACTGGATGAGATATCGCGTACTCCAGAAGATATGCGAGCAGACTTTTGTTTTCCTGATCGAACTGACGGCTTTCTACCCAAGGGTGGGGAGCATGCGAAGTACACGGATAACGTCGATCTCTGTGACAGATTTTGCTACTGGCATAAGCATCGATCACTTCATACGGGTCACCCGTTCGTTGAGGCGCTCGCATATCAGAACATTGCAAAGAGCGAGACGGAACTCTCGTCGTTTGCTCAGCGCCTGATTGACGGACTATGGGACTTCTTTCGCAATGACGATCATGTGTCGATTCGCGACAGTTCTTATCTTCAATTGTGTTTGTACGAGAGCAGCTACCATGAGGATGGGCGCACCTATCTACAAGACCGGCATGAAGACGGTCATCTCATTACCTTGATCAAACCCACTCGCGACGGATTGGTAATTTTTCTGAACGACAGAGAAGTTTCTGTGCACCTTGCGGATGATGAAGTCATCGTTATCACGGGATCGTTGCTGACGATGCTTTCTGATGGACGGATTCCCACCATGTATCACGCGGTTCGCAAACCAAAGATGGAACTCGCGCGCAGTTCACTGGTTTACTTTGCCATTCCAGATCTTCGGCATTCGTATACCACTTTGCTGGGAAAGGACCGCATCAACATTGCCGAATTCGCGGATGAAAGTCATCGGGCCTTCGGAAACACTCCGTTGATCTAATCTGGGAAAAAAGAGAGGGTTCTGCCCTCTCTGCTCCAAACATGGAAAGAAATGTTAAATCTGCAGCTCATCGAGGGTTTTGTTCTTGGGGCCGGTCTATTGATGGCGCTTGGACCCAAGGATACTTTTGTAATAAAAAATAATCTTGCAGGAAATAATGCTGTAGTCCTTGTACTGATATGCGCTTTATCGGACTTGGCGTTGATCATTCTTGGTGTCGCCGGGCTCGGGGCGGTCATTACTGCAAACTACTGGGTCATGGTCTTGACAATGACGGTCAGCATTCTTTATTTGCTGTACTACGGTGTCAGAGCTTTGTATTCGGCCTATCTTGGGCAAACCCATCTGGACGAACAAGGTGCTTCACAAAGGCCGATGCCACGCGCGCAAGTGGTCAGGGGCGCGTTTTTTCATTCGCTGCTCACGCCGTTCGCCTGGCTTGATACCGTGTTGGTCATCGGATCAATCAGCGCGATCAAGGTTGGGGCGGACAAGTTCTACTTTGCAGGCGGCGCCGTGGTGGCGTCTTTCTTATGGTTCATCGCACTCACTGTCGGGTCGCGTCTGGCTGCGCCGATATTCAGGAATCGCCGGGTATGGCAAGGGTTGGACATCCTTGTCTTCATATCCATGTTTGTATTGGCAGGAAAGTTGGTCGCTGACTATCCCTGGAAGGGGCAGTAGCACCATCTACGCACGCCTGGCCCGCTCGACGAAGAAGGCGGGCGCACCGGACTCAGCCCCGAAGTGGATGGGCGCAAGTTTTGACCTGCGCTCGCGTTCAACGCATTCCAGGGACCAGCAACGAAAGCACCAGCCCCAGCACCGCGCAGCCACCCAGCAGCGGCAGCACCCCGACCTTGAACCGGAACAAGGCAATGGCCGCCGCCACGGCTATTGCCGCCGACATGGCGTCGAAGTGCCCGCCGAAGCCCTGCGGCCACAGCACGTGATAGGCGAAGAAGAGTGCCAGGTTCAGGATCACGCCCACCACCGCCGCGGTGATGGCGGACAGCGGCGCGGTAAACCCCAGCTTGCCGTGCGTTGCCTCGATGGCCGGGCCGCCGGCCAGGATGAAGACGAACGACGGCAGGAAGGTGAAGAAGGTCACCACCGTGGCGGCCAGTGCACCCGCGAGGAAGAGCGAATCAGGCCCCAGCACCCGGTGCAGCCAACCCCCGACGAAGCCGACGAATGCCACGACCATGATCAGCGGGCCCGGCGTGCTCTCGCCCAGGGCCAGTCCGTCGATCATCTGCGCCCCCGACAGCCAGTGATGCTGCTCGACGGCGCCCTGGTAGACATAGGGCAGCACGGCATAGGCGCCGCCGAAGGTCAGCAACGCAGCCTTGGTGAAGAACCAGCCCATCTGCGTGAGGGTCGCGTGCAGCCCCTGGGTGGCGACAAGAACGCCCATGGCCGCTAGCCACAGGCTCAGGCCGGCGCCCAGCACCTTGACCAACCGCGGGCGCGAGAAGCGAGCGTGCGGCGGCGTGGGCGTGTCGTCGTCGATCAGCGCGGCACCGTAGCTCTGCTTGGCCGCGCCGTGCCCGCCGCCCAGCGCGAAGACGCCGGGCGCCCGTTTTGCACCGAAGTACCCGATCAGGCCGGCCGCCAGCACGATGGCCGGAAACGGCGTGCCGAACGCGAAGATCGCCACGAAGGCCGCGGCGGCGATGCCCCACATCCATCTGTTTTTCAAGGCCCGGCTGCCGATGCGATGGGCCGCATGCAGCACCAGCGCGGTGATCGCCGGCTTGATGCCGTAGAAGACGCCGGCCACCGCGGGCACGTTGCCGAAGCGGAGGTATATCCACGACAGCGCGATCAGGATGAACAGCGAAGGCAGCACGAACAGCGCGCCGGCGACGATGCCGCCGCGGGTCCTGTGCATCAGCCAGCCGATGTAGGTGGCCAGTTGCTGTGCCTCGGGGCCGGGGAGCAGCATGCAGAAGTTCAGCGCGTGCAGAAAGCGCTTCTCGCTGATCCAGCGGCGGCGCTCGACCAGCTCGGTGTGCATGATCGCGATCTGCCCGGCGGGGCCGCCGAAGCTGATGAAGCCGAGCTTGAGCCAGAAGCGCAAGGCTTCGGCAAAAGTAACCGGCTGCGGGGGCGCGGAAGGCGCCAGGCTTGCGTCGGGCAGGGCAGTGTCCACGGAATGCTCCGTCGAGGGTCTCCAGCGCTTGGACGGGACACCGTCTTGCTTTGCAGGCCGGGAGGCTGTTTTCCCGGTGCGGCATCGTAGCAGCCCCAGGAGTGGTCCTTGCTTGCGGCAGGCGATAACATCTGTATATCCATCCAGTTGTTTCGCAATGGAATCCGAATCCCCCCTTCCGGTCGCGCATACCGTCTCCGTCAAGGCCCTGTGCGCCTTCGGCGCGAAGGCGGGCGACCTCGACCTTCGCTTCGTGCCCGCGCCCAGCGCGCTCGAAGGCATGGCCGGCCACGCGCTGGTGCAGCACCGGCGCGGCGGCGACTATGAATGCGAGGTCGGGCTCGAAGCCACCTGCGGCGGCGTGCATGTGCGCGGCCGCGCCGACGGCTATGAATTCCACAAGGCAAGGGTGGAAGAGATCAAGACCTTCCGAGGCGACTTCGACGCCATCCGCGGCAACCACCGCGCGCTGCACTGGGCGCAGGCCCGCACCTACGGCTGGATGCTCTGCGAGCGGGACGGCCATGACGAGATGACCGTCGCGCTGGTCTATTTCGACATCGCAACAGGCGACGAGACCGTGCTGGAGGAGCACCACACCCGCGAGGCACTGCGCGAGCACTTCGAGCTGCTGTGCGGCCGCTATGCCGCCTGGGCCGAAAGCGAAGCCGCGCACCGCGCCGCGCTGGACGGCACGCTGGCCGCGCTTGCGTTTCCGTACGGCAGCTTCCGCGCGGGCCAGCGCGAACTGGCGGAGGCCGTCTATCGCGCCGGCGCCGGCGGGCGCTGCCTCATGGCGCAGGCGCCCACCGGCATCGGCAAGACGCTGGCCACCATCTTCCCGCTGCTGAAAGCGCGTGCCGCCCGCAGGATCGACAAGCTGTTCTTCCTCACGGCCAAGACTTCGGGCCGGCCGGTGGCGCTCGATGCGCTGCGGGTGCTCGACAAGGGGCGCGGCCAGGGCCGGCTGCGCGTGCTCGAACTCGCGGCGCGCGAAAAAGTCTGCGAATACTCCGACCGCGCCTGCCACGGCGACGCATGCCCGCTCGCCAAGGGCTTCTACGACAGGCTGCCCGCCGCGCGCGAGCAGGCCGCGCAGGTTGCGTGGCTCGACCGCCAGGCGCTGCGTGACATCGGCCTCGCGCACGAGGTCTGTCCTTATTTCCTCGCGCAGGAAATGGCGCACTGGGCCGACGCCATCGTCGGCGACTACAACTACTACTTCGACAGCAGCGCCTTTCTCTACGCCACCATGCGCGAGGCCGACTGGCGCGCCGCCGTGCTGGTGGACGAGGCCCACAACCTGCTCGAACGCGCACGCGGCATGTACACCGCCGAGCTCGACGGCGGCGCGCTGGAGGAAGCCCACCGGGTGGCCCCGGCCGTGTTGCGCGGCCCGCTGGCCCGCGTGTTCCGCGAGTGGGACACCGTGCAGCAGTCGCAGCAGGCCGGCTACGAAACCGGCGACGAGATCCCCGAGCGCTTTCTTCGCACCCTGCAGGCGGCCAACACCGCCATGGCCGAGCACTTCGCGGCCACGCCCGACGCCTCGCAGGGGCCGCTGCAGCGCTTCTTCTTCGACGCGCTGCATTTCGCGCGGCTGGCCGAGGCCTTCGGCGATCACTCCGTGTTCGAGCGCACGCTGGGCGCCACGCAGCAGGCGCGCAGGCTGGCAATCCGCAACCTGGTGCCGGCGCCGTTCCTGCAGGGGCGCTTCGTGGAGGCGGCGTCGGTCACCTGTTTCTCGGGCACGCTGTCGCCTTTCGAGTTCTACCGCGACGCCCTCGGCCTGCCCGAAGACACCGCGCTGCTCGACGTGGCCTCGCCGTTCCACAGCGCGCAACTGCGCGTCGAGGTGGCCATGGACGTGTCGACGCGCTTTCGCGACCGCGCGGGCTCGCTGCGCAATGTGGCGGACATCATCGGCGCGCAGTTTGAGCGCCTGCCGGGCAACTACCTCGCGTTCTTCAGCAGCTTCGACTACCTGGAGAAAGCCTGCGCCGCCTTCTCGATGCGGCACCCCGGCGTGCCGGTGTGGACGCAGACCCGCGGCATGCGCGAGGCCGAGCGCCACGGCTTCATCGCGCGCTTCGAGGAAGGCGGGCAGGGCATCGGCTTCGCGGTGCTGGGCGGCGCGTTCGGCGAGGGCATCGACCTGCCGGGCAGCCGGCTCATCGGCGCCTTCGTGGCCAGCCTGGGGCTGCCGCAATACAACGAGCTCAACGAGATCACCCGCGAGCGCATGCAGGCGCGCTTCGGCAAGGGCTACGAGTACACCTACCTCTACCCGGGCCTGCAGAAGGTGGTGCAGGCCGCCGGCCGCGTGATCCGCACCGAGGAAGACCGGGGCGTGCTGCATCTGCTGGACGACCGCTTCGCGCGCGCCGAGATCCGCGAACTGCTGCCGCGCTGGTGGCACGTGCGGATGGCCGGGGACGCAGATGGCGCGCAATGAATTAAGCCGCTGTTGATATTCAGGCTTTCCCATTGAAATGAAATTAACTCCGAATTAAAACTGACGAGACATTCTTGCCATGTGCTTCCTGTCGATGCCTTATTCGATGCTTAAACTCGATATGGGAATTTTCAACAGCAGGATTGTCTTTAATGAAATCAATTGAATTGATTAGCAAATCGTTAGTTACGGAAAGCTCGCGCAGGAATTTTTTGCAAATGGGTGCGCAGACCGCAACGGTGTTCCTGGGGGGCTCGGCGCTGGCTGGTTGCGGGGGAGGGGGCGGCGGCTCAAGCAGCGGGCCGGCGGCGGGCGTGGGAAATCTGCTCCCTCCTGCCACCCATCCGTCCGGCAACGACTCGTCACCGCCGGCAACTGGCTCATCCGTTGAAAACCAGCCGACATCTCACGGAGCCGCCACGACGGCCGAGGATTTCTCGCCCACGGCGACAAGCCCGACCATTCAATCGTTCTCTCCGTCTGCCGAGGTCGCCGGCAAGGTGATCGTCATCAGCGGTTCCAGGTTCGATTCAACCGCCTCCGTGAGCTTCGGAGCCGTATCGGCACCGCAATTGCGCGTGGACTCGGCAACGCGAATCTCCGTCACCGTGCCTGCGTCGGCCACCAGCGGCCCCGTCATCGTTCGAACGACGGGGGGAGCGGTGCGGTCCAGCGCGCACTTCGCTGTATTGACCGCGCCCACCCCGGCAACCGGCTATCGGCTCGCTTGGCATGACGAGTTCGACGGCACCGGCGTGGACGGGCAAAAGTGGCGGATGGTCAATGAAAAGCGGGACGACGCGCAGCAGACGCCCAGGGCCATCGATGTCGCCGACGGCATCGTGACGATCTCGACCTACACGGACGCAGGCACGCACTACACGGGCTGGCTGGATACGAACAAGGACCCGGGCTGCAAATTCACCTTCGGATATATCGAGGCGCGCGTTCGATTCGTGAACGCTCCGGGGCAGTGGTCCGCGTTCTGGCTCATGTCCAACAGCAACAGGGCGTACACGCCGGAAAATCCGGCCGCAGGCGTTGAAATCGACATCATCGAGCACCGTGCGGTCGGGGCAAACAACGTGGGTGATTTCAGCAACCGGCATTCGAGCGCGGTGCATTGGAATGGCTACAAGGAGGGAGAGAAGAAGAGCGCAGGCAGCGGCGTGAATCCGCTCCCGGTGGGAGAGTCGTTCTCCGAATGGCATACGGCAGGGGTGCTCTGGACTCCGGATAAATATCAGTTCTTCCTTGACGGAAAACAGTTCTGGGAGACCTCCGAAGGGATTTCGAAAAGCCCCGAATACATCCTGCTGACCACCGAGATCAAGGACCTGGCCTGGGCGGGCAATATTCCTCCGGAAGGCTATGGCCGGCGAGGTGCAGGCTCCAATCCGGTCATGCAGGTCGATTGGGTCCGCCTCTGGCAACCATGACTGAGGGCACATGACAAGGAAGACGCGCACTGCCAGACGCCTCGAGCACGCCGCCCACCCCGACCTGTTCGGCGAGGCGCCGGCGGCGGCCGTCGAGGGCCTGCGCTACGAGCGCGACTTCCTGTCGCTTGCCGAAGAGGCCGACCTGCTGGGCATCGTGCAGGGCCTGCCACTCAAGGAGATGCGCTACAAGGAATACACGGCGCGGCGCCGGGGCACCAGCTTCGGCGGCAGCTATGACTTCGGCACCAACCGCCTCAAGCCCGGTCCGCCGCTGCCGGAAGCACTGCACCCGCTGCGCGCGAAGGTTGCCGCGTGGGCCGGCATCGCGCCCGAAGACCTCGGCCACATGCTGATCGCCGAGTACCGCCCCGGCACGCCGCTCGGATGGCACCGCGACGTGCCCGAGTTCGAGGACATCATCGGCGTCTCGCTGCACAACGACGCGGTGATGCAGTTCAGGCCCTACGTGCCGGGCGCACCAGCCTCGGGGCCGGCCGCGCTCGAGTTCCTGATCGAGCCGCGCTCGGTGTACCTGCTGCGCGGGCCGGCGCGCTGGGCATGGCAACACGCCATTGCACCGACCGAGGCGCTGCGCTACTCCATCACCCTGCGAACACGTAGAGCACGCTGACCACGCGCAACCGGCGGGGGCAGGACAGGGCTTGCGCGCAGACCGACGAAGAGGCCGAGCGACAGCCAAGCTCCTACAGGCGCCGGTGCTGCGCGCCGACGGGTCGGCGCGCGAGGCTTTTCTAAGGTCGGTCGATGTTCGATTCAGACCCCGCCGATGCCCTTGCCTCCCTCACGCTCCGGCATGGCCTCGATCTGGCGCTGAAGCACTTGGTCGACGCGGGCCTCGACGTGCTGCCGCTGCCTGGCGGCGGCCAGACCCTCGCGCGCTGGCGCGTGCTGGCGGCAGTCGCGGCGCACGATCTCTCGCTCGTCAAGCTGTTCGAAGGCCACACCGACGCGCTCGCCATCCTGGCCGAGCTCGGCGGCGGCGTGCCGGCCGTCCCGCCGGGCGCGCGCTGGGGCACGTGGTGCGCCGAGCCGCCCGATGCGCGCGTTGTTTTCGAAGTGGCTGAAGGCGGGCGCGATCTGCGGCTGAACGGCACCAAGGCCTGGTGCTCGGGCGCGGCCAGCGTCACGCATGCGGTGGTCAGCGGCTGGAATACGGAAGGCCAACCGTGCCTGGCCGCGGTCGCGATGGACCAGCCCGGCGTCCGCGTGACCGGCGAAGGCTGGCATGCCGTCGGCATGGCCGCGAGCGCCAGCGTGGACGTGCGCTTCGACGACGCGCGGGCCGTGCTGGTCGGCCAGCCCGGCGACTACACGCGGCGCCCGGGCTTCTGGCAGGGCGGGGCGGGCATCGCCGCCTGCTGGTTCGGCGGCGCGCTCGGCATCGCTCGGCGGGTTCGCGAATCCACCGGGCCGAAGGCCGACGCTCACCGGCTGGCCCATCTGGGCGCCATGGAGGTCGCGCTCGGCGGCGCCGCTGCATTGCTGCGCGAATCCGCCGAATGGATCGACCGCCATCCGCGAGACAACGCGCAGCGCGTCGCGATGCGGGTCCGGCTCGCTGTCGAGCGGGCTGCGGAAGAACTCATGCACCACGCCGGCCGGGCGGTGGGCGCCGGCCCGCTGTGCCGTGAACCGAAGTTCGCGCGCGCCATGGCCGATCTGCCGGTGTTCCTGCGCCAGAGCCATGCCGAGCGCGACCTCGCGGCGCTGGGCCAGTCGATCATCACCAGCAACACCGAAGAGGGAACGTCGCCATGGACGCTGTAGAAAGCCGCGCCATCCGCGGCGAAGGCACGACCGAAGCCGAATGGCGCAACTGGCCCGGCCTGGCGGGCCTGCCCACGGTCGCGCCGCACGATCTGGTTCCCGCGGGTTCGCGCGCGGTCGTGGTCGCGCCGCACCCTGATGACGAGGTGCTGGCCGTCGGGGGACTGCTCGCGCAGCTTGCCGACAGCGGCACGCCGGTGGAAGTGATCGCCGTGACCGACGGCACCGCCAGCCATCAGGGGTCCACCGAATGGCCGCCCGAGCGGCTCGCGCAGGCCCGCCCGCGCGAGAGCCTGAGGGCGCTGCATCGCCTGGGGCTGGACGGCATCGCGCCCACGCGGCTGGGCATGCCCGATGGCGGACTGAAGGCGCAGCGGGCGGTGCTCGCGGCGCGCCTGGTGTCGCTGCTGCGGCCTCGCGACGTGGTCTTCACCACCTGGCGCCACGACGGCCACCCCGACCACGAAGCCACCGGCGAGGCCTGTGCCATGGCTGCGGCGAGCGCGGGCGCGCGGCTGGTCGAAGTGCCGGTCTGGGGCTGGCATTGGTCGCACCCCGGCGATGCGCGCATGCCGTGGCAGCACGCCTTTCGCCTGTTGCTCAGCGAGGAAGCCGCGCGCCGCAAGCGCGCGGCGGTACAGGCCTTCACCAGCCAGTTGCGCAGTGACGCGTCCACCGGTTCCGGCCCGGTGCTTCGCGAAACCACCGTGCAACGCGCCGCGCGGCCTTACGAGGTGGTGTTCCTGTGACCGATGGACAGCGCCCCTATTTCGACGCGCTCTATGCGCACAGCGACGACCCGTATGCGCTGCGCGACCGCTGGTATGAAGCCCGCAAGCGCGCCGTGCTGCTGGCCGCGCTGCCGCGGCAGCACTACGCCAAGGCCTATGAACCCGGCTGCGGCGCCGGCGAACTCACGCATGCGCTCGCGGCACGCTGCGGGCGACTGCTGGCGAGCGATTTTTCCGACCGCGCGGTGCAGATCACGCAAGAGCGCACCCGCGAATTGACCAACGTGCGTGTCGAACAGCACGCGCTGCCCGGCGACTGGCCGCGGGACGCCGGCCCCTTCGACCTGATCGTGCTCAGCGAAGTCGGCTACTTCCTGCAGCGCGCGGACATGCAGCGCGTGGCTGAATGCTGCAAAGCCTCGCTGGCCGCGGACGGCACTCTGGTGGCCTGCGACTGGCGGCCCGGCTTCGAGCAGCGAAGCCTGCCGACGGACGAGGTGCACGGCATCCTCGGCGCACTCGGCCTCGCGCGCCTCGTGCTTCACGAGGAAGACGACTTCGTGCTGCATGCATGGGCGCGCGACGGCCGCTCGGTGGCGCAGCGCGAGGGCATCCGGTGATCGGGGTCGTCATTCCCGCGCACAACGAATGCGAACGGCTGGGCGCCACGCTGGCAGCCGTCTGGGTCGCGGCGCGGCACGAATCGCTGTGCGGTGAGCCGGTCGGCGTGATCGTGGTGCTCGACAGCTGCACCGACGGCAGCGAGCGCATCGCGGAGCAGCACCGCGTGGCGCGGCTGGCGCTCGACGTGCGCAACGTCGGCATTGCGCGTGCCCGTGGTGCCGAGCTGTGCATCGAGGCCGGCGCGCGCTGGCTGGCCTTCACCGATGCCGACACCGTGGTCGCCCCCGACTGGCTGGCGATGCAACTGGCCGAAAACGCCGATGCGGTGTGCGGCTGCGTCAGCGTGGACGACTGGAGCGTGCTCGGCGCCGAAGGCGAGCGGGCGAGGGCGCATTTCGACAGCCGCTACACGCATGCCGACAATCACCGGCATGTGCACGGCGCCAACCTCGGCGTGGCGGCCGAGGCCTATCGCCGTGCCGGCGGCTTCGCGCCGCTGGCCTGCAGCGAGGACGTGGCGCTGGTCGAGGCGTTGGAGGCCAGCGGTGCGCGCATTGCCTGGAGCGCCGGCCCGCGCGTCACCACCAGCGCGCGCACCGATGCGCGTGCGCGCGGCGGCTTCGGCGACACGCTGCTGGCCATGGTGGCTTCGCTGGCAGCACCGGTGCCGCTGCTCGCCGGCACGCCGGCGTGAGTGGCCTGCTGACGCGCCCTTGACACAAGACAGACAGCGCTTACGCGAGGCGCTTGCGTCTTCTTACCCGCACGGCCGCTTGCATCTCCAGCATCGAAAGCTCCTCAACCTTGCAGGAGCAGCAACATGCCAAGAGGCGACAAGTCGTCCTATTCGGACAAGCAGAAGCGGCAGGCCGAGCACATCGAGGAAGGCTACGAACATCGCGGCGTCGGCAAGGCCGAAGCCGAGCGCCGCGCCTGGGCCACGGTGAACGCCGAGACCGGCGGCGGAAAGAAGTCGGGCTCGGGCCGTGGCAAGGCCGAGAACCACGCGCCGGCGCGCAAGGGCGGCCGGCTGGGTGGCGCCGCCGCGGCGCACCGCACGGCGGCCGAGCGTTCCGCCTCGGCCAGGAAAGCCGCCGCCACCCGCAAGCGCAACGCCGAGAAGCGCGGCTGAGCGTCCGGGGCGCTGGCGATGCACATCATTCTTGGCGCGACGGGACACGTCGGCTTGGCGCTAGCGCAGGCCTTGCTCGGGCGCAACGAGCCCGTCACCGTGCTGACGCGTGATGCGAGCAAGACCGAGGCGCTGCGCCGCAAGGGCGCGCGCGTGGCGGAAGTCGACGTGTTCGACACGCCCGCGCTGCACCGTGTGTTCCAGGGCGCCAAGAGAATCTTCGTGCTGAACCCGCCGGCGCCCCCGTCCACCGACACGGTCGCCGAGGAACGCCGCAGCTTGCGCGCCATCCTGGCCGCGCTCGAGGGCTGCAGGCCAGAGAAGATCGTTGCCGAATCGGTGTATGGCGCGCAGCCCGGCGAAGGCATTGGCGACCTCGGCGTGCTCCACGAGATGGAACAGGCGCTGCAGGCCGGGCCGGTGCCGTTCAGCGCGTTGCGCGCGGCCTACTACATGAGCAACTGGGACGCGTCGCTCAAGACCGCGCGCGAAGAGGGCAAGGTGCACACCATGTACCCGCCGGATTTCACGCTGCCGATGGTCGCGCCGCACGATCTGGGCGAGTTCGCTGCAAAGCTGATGCTGGGGCCGGCCGAGTCTTCGGGGCCGCACCATGTCGAAGGGCCGGCGCGCTACTCGTCGGCCGACGTGGCGGCGGCTTTCGCAGAGGCCCTGGGGCGGCCGGTGGAGGCAGTGCAGACGCCGCAGGCGCAATGGGTGCCGGCATTCGAGGCGCTGGGCTTTTCGAACGCCGCGGCCAGGTCTTATGCGGCGATGACGCGCATCACGCTCGAAAACAGGTTCGCGCCGCAGCGGCCGGAGTGCGGCGCGATCACGCTGGCGGGCTACATCACCGCGCTGGTCAGAAAAAGCCCAGGTTAGCGATGTCGGCAACGCGCCAATCGCGTGGCCGAAAATCGCGGAAGCGGCTCTGTCGCTCGCGCGAATCGGACATTCCACAGCATTCTCTGGCGGCAGCCTGACAACTTGCAACGAGCCCGCATGCTGGCTCGCTTGCACGATGCGGTTGTCTTGCGCGACGTTGACTCCAACGCGCGTTCTACCCCTGTCAACATCGCCCAACACACCGTCTTGTCACGCCCTCGAAGCCTGTTTGCCCGCGGCGTAACGCCTCTATACGATCCCGCGCCTCAGTCCCTCTCCAAAGGAATGCACGGGTGCCCTCGACGACCGATTTCTCTTCCGGCAATGCCGGCTGGCAGCAACGCAGCCGGCGCCATGTGTGGCACCCATGCACCCAGAGCATCCGGCTCGAAGCCGCGCCGCCGCTGCCCATCGCGCGCGGCCAGGGCGTCTGGCTGTTCGACCACGAAGGCAGGCGCTACATGGATGCGACCAGCTCATGGTGGGTCAACCTGTTCGGCCATGCGCATCCGGCCATCAATGCCGCGCTGAAGGCACAGCTCGACACGCTGCCGCACGTGATGCTCGCGGGCTGCACGCATGCGCCGGCGGTGGAACTGGCCGAGCGCCTGTCGGCGCTCACGGGCCATGCGCTGGGCCATTGCTTCTATGCGTCCGACGGCGCTTCGGCGGTGGAGATCGCGCTGAAGATGAGCTTCCATGCCTGGCGCAATGCCGGTCGTGGCGGCAAGCAGCGCTTCGTGGCGCTGCGCCAGGGCTACCACGGCGAGACCCTGGGCGCGCTGCACGTGACCGACGTGCCGGTGTTCCGCGACGCCTACGCGCCGCTGCTCGCGAACGCGCACCTCGTCGCCTCGCCGGATGCGCGCAGCGCGTTGCCGGGCGAAAGCCCCGCCGACGTGGCGCGCAGCGCCGCCGCCGAACTCGAGGCTTTGCTGGCCGCGCACCACGACAGCATCGCCGCCGTCATCCTCGAGCCGCTGGTGCAATGCGCCGCCGGCATGGCGATGCACGACCCCGAATACCTGCGGCGCGTGCGCGCGCTGTGCGACCGTCATGAGGTGCACCTGATCGCCGACGAAATAGCGGTCGGCTGCGGCCGCACCGGCAGCTTCTTCGCCTGCGAGCAGGCCGGCATCTGGCCGGACTTCCTGTGCCTGTCGAAGGGCATCAGCGGCGGCTACCTGCCGCTCGCGCTGGTGATGACGCGCGACGAGATCTACGCGGCCTTCGTCGACGACGACGCGGCGCGCAGCTTTCTGCATTCGCACTCGTACACCGGCAACGCGCTGGCCTGCCGCGCGGCGCTGGCCACGCTCGACCTGTTCGACAGCGAAGACGTGTTGCGGCGCAACCGCGCCCGTGCCGCGCGCCTGCTGCAAAGGCTGCATGACGGGCTCGAAGGCTTGCCGGCCGACCACCTGCGCCAGCAGGGCCTGATCACCGCGTTCGACGTGCGCGAGCCGGGCGCGCGCTTCGCCGAACGGTTCCACATGGTCGCGCGCGGCCACGGGCTGTTGATGCGCCCGATCGGCAACACCGTTTACCTGATGCCGCCGTATGCCATCGACGACGGCGAGATCGACCTGCTGGTCGACGGCACGCTGGCCACGCTGAAGGCGGTAGCGGCCACCGGTGAACAGCAAGAAGGAGCCCGCGATGTCGCGCTTGCTTGACCGCCTGCAGGACGAGATCGATGCGCTCGACGCGCAATCGCTGCGCCGCCGCCGCCAGATCGCCGAGACCGCCTGCGCGCCCCGGCAGACGCTCACGCTGCACGGTGCCTCGGCGCCGCGCACCATGCTCGGCTTCAGCAGCAACGACTACCTGGGCCTTGCCGCGCATCCCGCGCTGGCGGCGGCCTGGGCCGAAGGCGCCGCGCTGTACGGTACGGGCAGCGGCGGTTCGCACCTGATCCTGGGCCACTCGCGCGCTCATGCGCAGCTCGAAGAGCGGCTCGCGGACTGGATGGCTCCGTTCATCCCCGAGGCGCGCAGCCTGTTCTTCTGCACCGGCTACATGGCCAACCTCGCGGTGCTGTCGGCGCTGGGCGGTGCGGAGGCGGTGATCTTCTCGGAAGCGCTCAACCACGCCTCGCTGATCGACGGCGCGCGCCTGGCCAAGGCCCGCGTCGAGCGCTATCCGCATCACGACGTTGCCGCGCTCGACGCGCAGCTCGGCGCCTGCGATGCGCCGGTCAAGCTCATCGTGAGCGACGCGGTGTTCAGCATGGACGGATGCATCGCGCCGGTGGCCAAACTGCTGGCGCTGGCCGAGCGGCACGACGCCTGGCTGGTGCTCGATGATGCACACGGCTTCGGGGTGCTGGGCGCGACGGGGCGCGGCGTGCTCGAAGCCATGGGCTTGCGCTCCGAGCGGCTGGTGCTGGTGGGCACGCTGGGCAAGGCGGCGGGCGTGGCGGGCGCCTTCGTGGCGGCGCACCGCACCGTCGTCGATTACCTGGTGCAGCGCGCGCGGCCCTACATCTTCACCACGGCCGCGCCGCCGGCCGTGGCGCATGCCTTGCTCGCCAGCCTTTCATTGATCGAAGGCGATGAGGGCGACGAGCGGCGCGGCCGGCTGCAGGCCCGCATTGCGCAGCTGCGGCAGGGGCTGGCCGGGCTGCTGCCCCGCGATGGCGGCGCGTGGTTGCCGCCGTCGCCCACGGCAATACAGCCGCTGATCGTCGGGGACAACGCGCGCGCGATGCGCATGATGGCGCTGCTCGATGCACAGGGCCTGCGCGTCGGCGCGATCCGCCCGCCCACCGTGCCCGAGGGCACCGCGCGGCTGCGCATCGCGCTGTCGGCCAGCCACACGGAGGCCGACGTGGCGCGGCTGATCGACGCAATGGGGCGGGCGCTCGCGCAGCAGCCTTGCAAGGAGGCCGCATGACGCCGCGCCGCTGGTTCGTCACTGGCACCGACACCGGCATCGGCAAGACGCTGGTCAGCAGCGCGATGCTGAGCCTGCTGGCCGGCTCGGGCCTGCGCGCTGTCGGCATGAAGCCGGTGGCCGCGGGCCTGGAGCAGATCGGCGACAGGCAATGGCACAACGAGGACGTCACGCGCCTGCACGAGGCCGGCAACGTCGACGCGCCGCTGGCGTTGCGCTGCCCGTACCTGCTGCGCGCACCCATGTCGCCGCACCTCGCGGCCAGGGAAGAGGGCGTGCGCATCGCCCTGCAGCCGCTGCTGTCAGCCTTTGCGCAACTGTCGGCGCGCGCCGATGCGGTGGTGGTCGAGGGCGTGGGCGGCTTCTGCGTGCCCTTCGGCGACGACCTGGACAGCGCCGATCTCGCGGTGGCGCTTGGATTGCCGGTGATCCTCGTGGTCGGGCTGCGGCTGGGCTGCCTCAACCATGCGCTGCTGACCGCCGAGGCGATCCGCGCGCGCGGGCTGGTGCTCGCGGGCTGGGTGGCCAGCATGGTCGATCCGCTGATGCTCGCGCCGCAGGCCAACCTGCAGACACTGAGGGCCCGGCTCGGCGCGCCTTTGCTGGGCATCGTGCCGCACCTGGCGCAGGCCGATGCCGCACAGGCGGCCCGCCACATCGACCTGCGCGCCCTGCGCGCGACGGCGGCGCACGCCGCGCGCCTTGCTGCCGTGCAAGCGCCGGAAGCCTCAGCCGCGCCGGCCTGATTCCGCCAGCCGCTTGGCCCGCGCGCCGCCCTGGCGCTCGAGCATCCAGCCGGGGTACTCGGCGGGCAGCGCGCTCACCTTGTCCAGCGTGGCCAGTTCGTCGGGTGTCAGCTTGATGGCGGTGGCGGCGATGTTGTCGTCCAGCTGCTCGACGCGCTTGGCGCCGATGATCACGCTGGTCACGACCTGCTGGTGCAGCAGCCATGCCAGCGCGATCTGCGCCACCGACACCTTGCGGCCCTCAGCCAGCTGGCGCATCGCGTCGATGCAGTCGTAGGCGCGGTCGATGTTCACCGGCGGAAAGTCGAAGGTGGCGCGGCGGCTGCCTTGCTCCGCCTCGATGTCGCGGCCGAACTTGCCGCTCAGCAGGCCGCCCGCCAGCGGGCTCCAGACCATCAGGCCGACGTTCTCGCTGCGCAGCATGGGCGCCAGTTCGCGTTCCAGGTCGCGCCCGGCGATGGTGTAGTACGCCTGCAGCGACTCGAAGCGCGCCAGCCGGTCGCGCTCGGCGATGCCCAGCGCCTTGGCGATCTGCCAGGCCGCCCAGTTCGACACGCCCACGTAGCGCACATGGCCGTGGCGCACGAGTGTGTCGAGCGCATGCACGGTTTCCTCGATGGGCGTGAGCGGGTCGAAGCCGTGGATCTGGTACAGGTCGATATGGTCCAGCTGCAGCCGCTTCAGGCTGGCCTTGACGCCGTCCATGATGTGAAAACGCGAGGCGCCGGCCGAGTTGACGCCCTTGCTGCCGGTCTCGCCCAGCACCTTGGTCGCCAGCACGAAGCTGTCGCGCGGCAGCTTGAGGTTTTTCAGGGCCTGGCCGGTGATCTGCTCCGACAGCCCTTCGGAGTACACGTCCGCCGTGTCGATGAAATTGATGCCGGCGTCCAGCGCGCGGCCGATGAGCCCTTCGGCTTCGGACTGCTGCAGGTTGCCGATCTGGCCCCAGATGCCGGAGGAGCCGCCGAAGGTCATGGTGCCCAGGCACAGTTCCGACACCAGGAGGCCGGTGCGGCCGAATTTGCGGTATTGCATGGCGTGATTCCTTTGCGTTGAAGGCGCTCCGGTACCGGTCGGCCCGGGGCGACAGCAAAAAGTATCCGGCCGCGGACCCCGGCGAGGCGAGCGCGTTCCTGCAAAGTATTTGCCTGATTCTCCAGACCTCTTTTGCCGTGCGTGCGAATTTCCGGGCGGGGCGCTAAGCTGCAAACCGCTCATTCCTCCACGGCCGCCGCGCGGCCCCCATCGCGACAAGGCCCTGAACATGTCCGACGAAACACCCTCCATCAACGCCGTGGTCGGCCAGCCGGCCCAGCCGATGCCGCTCGAACCCGAGATCGACGAAGCCCGCAAGGAACTGGTGGCGCTGCTCAAGCATGTCATGGGCGGGCAGGACGGCACCGTCGTCACCGCCGTGCCCGGCCTGCATGTGTTCTGCATCAGCAAGCCCGAAGGCCCCAAGCACGCGTTCGCGTCCCCGGCGCTGGGGCTGATCGCGCAGGGCTCCAAGCGCATCATCGTGGGCGACGACATCTATGTGTACGACCCCATGCACTACCTGGTGACCTCGGTCGACCTGCCGGTGTGCGGCCAGGTGCGCGTGGCCAGCCACAACGAACCCTACCTGGGGTTGCGGCTGGAACTGGCGCTGGACGACATCGGCGAGCTGATTCGCGACGAGAAGCTGCCCGCCAAGGCCAACGCGCCGGCATCGCGGGGCATGTACGTCAACCGCATCGCCATGCCCGTGCTGGAGCCGGTGCTACGCCTGCTGCGGCTGCTGGACACGCCGGAGGACGTGCCGATCATGGCGCCGCTCATCAAGCGCGAGATCATGTACCGCCTGCTGGTGAACGGCGAAGGCGCGCGGCTGCGGCAGATCGCGCTGCAGGACAGCCACACCCAGCGCATCGCCAAGGCCATCAGCGCGCTGCGCGTGAACTACGCGCAGTCGTTGCGGGTGGAGGACATGGCGCGCGCGGTGCACATGAGCGTGTCGTCGTTCCACCATCACTTCAAGGCCGTCACCGCCATGAGCCCGCTGCAGTACCAGAAGCAGCTGCGGCTGCAGGAGGCGCGCCGGCAGATGCTGATCGCCGGCGCCGACGTGGCCTCGGCCGCGCACGCCGTGGGCTACGAAAGCCCGTCGCAGTTCGCGCGCGAGTACGGCCGCATGTTCGGCGCGCCGCCGCTGCGCGACAAGCGCCGCTGGCTCGGCGAGGCGGGCAACGACGCGCTCGCCGCGGCCTCCATGGAAGCGGCATGACGCGCACGGCCGGTTCCCTTCATGGCTGAGTCGAAGGTCGCGATCTACGGCGCCATCGGCGCGAACGTTGCGATCGCCATCACCAAGTTCGTGGTGGCGGGCATCACCGGCAGCTCGGCCATGCTGTCCGAAGGCATCCACTCGGCCGTCGACACTTTCAACGGCGTGCTGCTGCTGGTGGGGCTGCGGCTGAGCAAGCGGCCTGCCACGCAGGAGCATCCCTTCGGGCACGGCAAGGAGCTGTACTTCTGGAGCCTGATCGTCGCGGTGCTGATCTTCGGGCTGGGCGGCGGCGTGTCGTTCTTCGAAGGCATACAGCACATCCGCCACCCCGAGCCGATGCGCGACCCGACCTGGAACTACGTGGTGCTCGCGGCCGCGGCGCTGTTCGAGGGCACGAGCTTCTTCATCGCGCTGAAGGAGTTTCGCGCGCAGGCACGCGGGCAGCCCTTCTGGCAGGCGCTGGACCGCAGCAAGGACCCGACCACCTACACCGTGCTGGCCGAAGACTCCGCCGCGCTGGCGGGGCTGGCGGTGGCGGCGCTGGGCATCTACTTCAGCCATTCGCTTGGCATGCCCGAGCTCGACGGCGTGGCGTCGGTGGTCATCGGCGTGCTGCTGGCGGGCGTGGCGGTGTTCCTCATCCGACAGGCGCGCGGGCTGCTGATCGGGGAGGGCATCCGGCCGGAGACGGCGCGCGCCATCCGCGCCATCGCCATGGAGCAGCCGGGCGTGGAAGACGTGGGCCACGTGCTGTCGATGTACATCGGCGCCGACGAGGTGCTGGCGGTCGTCGACGTCAACTTCAGGGACGACACCCAGACCGGCGCCGCCGCCGATGCCGTCGCGGCCATCGAGCGGCAGGTGCGCGCGCGGTTCCCGATGATCAAGCGCATCTTCATCGAGGCGAGCGACGCGCCGGCGCCCGACAAGGCAACGCAAGGAAAGGCGGGCGCCTTCTAGCACTTGCCGCAATTTCTTGCGTCGTCACGACCATGCAGGATTTACGAGATTTCGCTATTGTTCTGGCCGCTGCAGCAACCCGCTCATTCGAACGGGGGAACCCAACAACACGGAGAAATGCATGCTTTGGGAAAAGAAGCTGGCGCAGTGGAGCGCCGGTGTCCGCGCACGCGCCAACCTGCCGGCGCGGCTCACCTTGTGGGACGGACAGTCCTTCGACTTCGGCAACTTCAGCGGGCCCGCGGTCACGCTGCACGTCAAGTCGCCCGCCGCGCTGTCGCTGATGCTGCAGCCCACGCTCGACAACCTCGGCGAGGCCTACGTCAAGAGCAAGATCGACATCGAGGGCAAGCTCAGCGACGTCATCGACATCGCCTACGGGCTCGCCAGGACCTCCATCGACAAGCCCGGCGGCGCGCTGCAGAACATGGCGCGCTACTTCACGCACACCAAGTCGTCGGACAGGAAGTCGATCCAGTACCACTACGACGTGTCGAACGCCTTCTACCAGCTGTGGCTCGACCCGAACATGGTGTATTCATGCGCCTACTTCGAGAACGGCGACGAAGACCTCGCGACCGCGCAGCTCAAGAAGATCGACCACATCCTCACCAAGATCCAGCTCAAGCCGGGCCAGACCCTGCTGGACATCGGCTGCGGCTGGGGCGCGCTGGTGATCCGCGCGGCGCAGAAGTTCGGCGCGCGCTGCGTGGGCGTGACGCTGTCGCAGAACCAGTTCGACCTGGCCAATGAGCGCGTGAAGGCCGCGGGCCTGGAAGACCGCATCGAGATCCGCCTGCAGGACTACCGCGACGTGACCGGCCAGTTCGACCGCATCACCAGCGTCGGCATGTTCGAGCACGTGGGCCGCAAGAACCTGCCCGATTACTTCAAGCGCGTGCAGCAGCTGCTGGCCGACGACGGCGTGGTCATGAACCACGGCATCACCTCGTCGGACCCGGAGGGCGGTGGCGTGTCTTATGGCGGCGGCGACTTCATCGACCGCTACGTGTTCCCGAACGGCGAGCTGCCGCACATCAGCCTCGCGCTGCAGGCCATGCAACAGGGCGGGCTCGAGGCCTTCGACGTCGAGAACCTGCGCCGCCATTACGCGCAGACGCTGCGCTGCTGGAGCGACGCCTACGAGGCCAACGCAGCCAAAGCCCGCGAACTGGTCGACGAAGAAAAATTCCGCATCTGGCGCGTCTACCTTGCGGGCTGCGCCTATGCCTTCGAGAACGACGACGTGGCGATCTACCAGATCGTCGGGCGCAAGGCGGGCAGGGCGGCGAAGACGCTGCCCTGGTCGCGGCGCTACATCTACGACAACACCTCGGCACTGAGCGCCGGGAGCTGAGCGATCACCTTGATCTCGAACTGGAAGCCGTAGAGCCAGGTCACGCCGATGCCCGTCAGCGTGGGGTGGGGCGCTTCGCCCCAGTATTGGGGCACCAGTTTCCAGATTTTCTCGAAGTTCTTTTCGGGGGCGACGATGAAGACGGTCACGTCGACCACGTCGTCGAAGGTGCAGCCCGCGGCCGCCAACACAGCGTTCAGGTTGCCGAAGGCGCGGTGCACCTGCGCCTCCAACTCCGGCTCGGGCGAGCCGTCCTCGCGGCTGCCCACCTGCCCGGAGACGAACAGGAAGCCGTTGGCGCGCACCGCCGGCGAATAGCGGTTCTTTTCATAGAGCGCCTGGCGCCCGGGCGGGAAAACGACGTCGCGTTGGGCCATGGGTTGCTTTCTTCCTGCTGTGAGTGATGACGATGAAGGGACTTTAGGCAGCCCCGCCGTTCCGATAAACGGGCAAGACCAACAATCACTGTTTGGTAAACCCAAACAATCCCGGATCCGACAGGAGCAGCGCACATGGACCGTTTCGATTCGATGCAGGCGTTCGCCCGCGTGGTGGAAGCAGGCAGCTTCACCAGGGCGGCCGACACGCTGCACATGAGCAAGACCACCGTCACGCAACTGGTGCAGCAGCTCGAAGCGCGGCTGCGCGTGAAGCTGCTCAACCGCACCACGCGCAAGGTCAACGTCACGGCCGACGGCGCGGCCTACTACGAGCGCGTGGTGCGCCTGCTGGCCGACATGGACGATGCCGAGACCAGCCTGTCGGACGCCTCGGCATCGCCAAGGGGCCGGCTGCGGGTGGACGTGCCCAGCCCGCTGGCACGCATGATCCTGGTGCCGGCGCTGCCGGCCTTTCATGCGCGCTACCCCGACATCCAGTTCGACATGGGCGTGAGCGACCGCATGGTGGACCTGATCGGCGAGAACGTGGACTGCGTGGTACGCGGCGGTGAACTCGCCGACCGGTCGCTGATGGCGCGCCGCGTGGGCGACCTGCGGCTCGGCGTGTATGCAGCGCCGGCCTACCTGGAACGTGCCGGCATGCCGGCGCATCCGCGCGAGCTGGAAGACACGCATCACCGCATCGTGGGCTTCCTGTGGTCGCGCGACGGCAAGACTTTTCCGTATGCGATGCATCGCGAAGAAGGCGACGAGCGCATCGAGGTGCAGGGCCGCTACGTGCTCTCGGTCGACGACGGCAATGCCTACCTCGCGGCCGGCCTGGCCGGGCTGGGCGTGCTCTGGCTGCCGGACTACATGGCCGATGGGCACCTGGCCAGCGGCGAACTCGTGCCGCTCTTCCAGGACTGGCGTCTCGACCCGATGCCGCTGTACCTGGCGTTTCCGCCCAACCGGCATGTCAGCGCCAAGCTGCGCGTCTTCATCGACTGGGTGGCCGAGCTGATGGCGCGGCACGCGCCCGTGATGCGGCCCTGAGAGCTTGAGCAGCGGACAGGGGCTCGTGCCGTCTATAGCATCCACCGCTCATGACATCTCCATCAAGAACAACAAGACGCCCCCTGGTCATCGCGTCGATCATGGCTTCCATGGCCATGGTGGCCATCGAAGCGACCATCGTTTCCACCGTGATGCCGCAGATCGCCTCGGAGCTGGGCGGCCTGCACCTGTACAGCTGGGTGTTCGCATCCTTCCTGCTGGCGCAGACCGCGATGACGGTGGTGTTCGGCAAGCTCTCCGACCTGTACGGGCGCAAGCCCATCATGTTCGTGGGCATCGCGGTGTTCGTCATTGGCTCGGTGCTGGCGGGCTTCGCGTGGTCGATGCCCGCCATGATCTGCTTCCGGCTGATCCAGGGCATCGGCGCCGGCGCCATCCAGCCCGTGTCGCTCACCATCGTGGGCGACCTGTACCCGGCGCGCGAGCGCGGCAAGGTGCAGGGCTACCTGGCCAGCGTGTGGGCGGTGTCGGCGGTGGTGGGGCCGATGATCGGCGCGCTCATCGTGCAGAAGCTGTCGTGGGCCTGGATCTTCTGGGTCAACGTGCCCATCGGGCTGGCCGCCGCCGCGGGTTTCTGGCTCTACCTGCACGAGGCGCCGACCGTGCGGCGCTCGTCCATCGACATCGTGGGCGCGGTGCTGTTCACCATCGGCATCGCGGCGCTGATGATCGCGCTGACCGACTTCGGCATCGGCGACACCGGCAGCGCGGTGCTGTGGACGGCGGTGTTCGCCGTCACGCTGGTGCTGTTCGTCATGCAGGAGCGCCGCGCCGCCGACCCGATGGTGTCGCTCAAGCTTTGGGGCGCCCGCATCATCGCCACAGTGAACGGCGCGGCCATGCTGGGCGGCATGGTGCTGATCGGCATCACCACCTTCCTGCCGATGTATGTGCAGGTGGTGCTGCAGCGCTCGTCGGTCACCGCAGGGCTCACGCTCACCATGGTGATGCTGGGCTGGCCCATCGGCGCGACGCTTACCTCGCGCACCTTCCACCGCATCGGCCTGTGGCGCATGGTGCTGATCGGCGGGGCGCTCATTCCGGTGGGCACGGCGGCGTTCGCGCTGCTGTCGGCCAACAGCACGCCGCTGCTGGCGGCGGTCGGCTCCTTCATCATGGGGCTGGGCATGGGCGTGATGAGCCTGGCTTCGCTCATCCTCATCCAGGAAGCGGTGGACGTGGCGCAGCGCGGCGTGGCCACGGCGTCGAACGTGTTCTCGCGCAACCTCGGCAGCGCGCTGGGCGCGACCTTCTTCGGGGCGGTCTTCAACTTCGGCCTCACGCGCGGCGATGGCGCCATGGCCTTCACCGACGACCAGCTGCGCCTGCTCCTGCAGGGCTCGCACGGCACGGCCGCAACGGACGCGGGCATCCGCTTGGCGCTGGGCGGCTCGCTGCACCTGACCTTCGTGACGATGCTGGTCGTGAGCCTGGGCGTGGTCGCGCTGGCATTGCTGCTGCCCAAGGAAGGGCTGGAGAGCCACGCGATCGGGGCCGGCAAGCCCGCGCCGAAGTAGCTCCAGGGCCGGGGCGGCTCAGGCGGGTGCGGCCATCAGCCGCTTGCGCATGAGCTGCAGGTAGTAGCCCGGCGCGTAGTCGTCGATGCGGGCGTAGTCCTCGTAGCCGTGCTTCAGGTAGAAGCCGCGCGCCTGCCACTCGAAGGTGCCCAGCTTCGCGTTCTTAGCGCCCAGCGCAATGCCTTGGCGCTCGGCGTCGGCCAGCAGCCGGCTGCCCAGGCCGGTGCCGCGCATGTCTTCCTCGACGAACAGCACCTCGATGTCAAGCCAATACAGAAACACATAGGCGCGCAGGCCGCCAACCAGCCGGCCGGACTCGTCCCGCGCATTGATGCGCACGTATTGCTGCTCGGGGTACTCGCCGACGAAGCCGTAGTTGAAATGGCGCAGCTTGCGGCCGAGTTCACCGGAGCGGAGCTCTTCGTCGGTGGGTGTCGAAAACGTGATGTTCATGGCGGCCGTGTCCCGGTGGGTGTTGCGGAGGCGGTGGCGGCATTCTGCCCATCCCCGGCTGCCGCATATCGATGCGCGCTTTCCTTCTTTGTCTCCCGCGCCCCCCGTTGATACGGTCACGCCTTTGCATTTGCGGGGCGAGAGACCATGGGCGCGAGAGATTTCGAGAGGCAGGCTCTGTCGGGCGCCGACGGGGCCATCCAGCATCATGCCGACGTGCTGGTGATCGGTGGCGGCCCGGCCGGTGCCTGGGCCGCGGTGAGCGCGGCGGCGCAGGGCGCGCGCGTGCTGCTGGCCGACAAGGGCTTTTGCGGCACCTCTGGCGCCACCGCGCCTTCGGGCACCGGGCTCTGGCATGTGTCGCCGGACGGCAAGGCGCGCGAGGAGGCCAAGGCCAGCCGCTATGCCATGGGCGGGCAGCTGGCCGAGCATGCGTGGATGGACCGCGTGCTCGCGCAGACCTGGGACAACGTCGAACGCCTCAAGGACTGGGGCTATCCGTTCCCGGCCGACGACCAGGGCACGCTGCGCTGCACCTCGCTGCAGGGGCCCGAATACATGCGGCTGATGCGCAAGCGGGTGAAGGAATCGGGCGCGCGCATTCTCGACCACAGCCCGGCCCTGGAACTGCTGGTGGACGAGCACGGCACCGTCTGCGGTGCCACCGGCGTGAACCGCCAGACCGGCGACACCTGGGTGGCGCGCACCGGGGCGGTGGTCATCGCTACCGGCGGCTGTGCATTCCTGAGCCGTGCGCTGGGCTGCAACGTGCTCACCGGCGACGGCCAGTTGATGGCCGCCGAGGCCGGCGCCGCGCTGTCGGGCATGGAGTTCTCCAACGCCTACGGGTTGGGGCCGGCGTTTTCGTCGGTCACGAAATCGCTCTTCTACAACTGGGCGACCTTCTACACGGCCGACGGCGTGGCCATCGAGGGCGCGGGTTCGTCGAAGGGGCGCGGCGTGATCGCGCAGACGCTGCAGTCGCAGCCGGTGTTCGCCTGCCTCGACCGCGCCGACGCGCAGATCCGCGCCTGGATGCGCACCGCGCAGCCCAACTTCTTCGTGTCGTTCGACCGGCAAGGCATCGACCCGTTCAGCCAGCACTTTCCCGTGACGCTCCGGCTCGAAGGCACGGTGCGCGGCACGGGCGGGCTGCACCTGGTCGACGACTCCTGCGCGACCTCGGTGCCCGGCCTCTATGCAGCCGGCGACGCGGCCACGCGCGAGCTGATCTGCGGCGGCTTCACCGGCGGCGGCAGCCACAACGCGGCCTGGGCGCTGTCGTCCGGCTTCTGGGCCGGCGCGGGCGCGGCGGTTTTCGGTCGCGATGCACGCGCCGGGCTGGCGCAGCGCACCGCGTTGCGCGCTGGCGGCGTCGCGCTGGCCACGCGCGGCGCCTCGCAGTTCGACAGCGCGGAGGTGGTACGCGCGGTGCAGGCCGAAGTCTTTCCCTACGAGCGCAACTGGTTCCGCGAAGGCGACGCATTGCGCGACTCGCTCGGCCGGCTCGATGCCCTCTGGGCGCGGCTGCGCACCAGCGCGCCCGCCGCCACCGCCACCGAGGCGGTGCGCGCACGCGAGGCCGCGGCCATGCTGGCCACCTCGCGCTGGATGTACCGCAGCGCGCTGCAGCGCACCGAAACGCGCGGCATGCACCGGCGCCGCGAACATGGCGTGATCGACCCCGCGCAGCGCCATCGCCTGCTCAGCGGCGGGCTCGACGAGGTATGGGTCCAGCGCCAGGCCGTGCAGGAGGTTTCCGCATGATCGAAGTCGTGAGTGCCGAGCGCTGCACCGCCTGCAACATCTGCGTGAATGCCTGCCCGACCAACGTGTTCGAGGCCGTGCCCGGCGCGCCGCCGCGCATCGCGCGCCAGGACGACTGCCAGACCTGCTTCATGTGCGAGCTCTACTGCCCGGAAGACGCGCTGTACGTCGCGCCGATTGCCGACCGGGGCGCCACCGCCGAAGAGCGCGGCGCCGCGGCCGAGTCCCTCATGGGCAGCTACCGCAGCGCCATCGGATGGGGCAGGGGACGCGAGTCGACCGCCTCCGCCGACGCGAGCTTCGAACTGCTGCGCCGCGCGCACTGAGCCACCTTTTTCTTTCCTTCTTGCGAGTTTTCGATGACCGACCAGTCAGGCCGCCGCAGGTTGCTGCGCGGCGCCATTGCCGCGGCGGGCGCCAGCGCCTTGCCACTTTTCTCCATTGCCCAGGGCAGCGGCCAGGTGCTTCGCCTGGGCTACATCGGCCCGGGCAAGAAGCCCGCGAATGCCACCGGCTGGGCATTGCGCCAGGGCCATCTGCAGCGCGAACTCGCGGCACTGGGCTTCACCGACGTGACCACGCGCAACTTTCCGAACGGGCCCGATCTCAACGAGGCCTTCATCGCGGGAGCGCTCGATGTGGGCATCTACGGCGACACGCCCGCCATCGTGGCGCGATCGCGCGGGCTGGAGAGCCAGCTCATCGGCTTCGACGCAGTCGGCATGAACGTGTGGCTGCTCACGCCGCGCAACGGCGTGCGCAGCGTGAAGGAACTCGATGGCAAGTCCATCGGCGTGGCGCGCGGCTCCTACATGCACCGCTATGTGCTGGGCCTGCTCAAGGAACACGGGCTGCAGAAGTCTGTCAAGGTGATCCACATGTTCCCGCGCGACGGCGAGGCGGCGCTCGACCAGGGCTCCATCGCGGCATTCGCGGCGCAGATCGACGTGGGGCCGCTGCTGGCCTCGCGCGGCTATCCGGTGATCGACGAGGCCGAGCAGCATCCGACCCTGCGCGGCACGTCGGTGATCGTGGCCTCCAGCAAGCTGCTTGCCGCCGCGCCGGGCGTGCCCGCCGCATGGACCCGCGCACGCCGCACCGCGCTGCAGGAGATCCGGCGCGACAGCGCGGCCTATTACGCCTTTCATGCCGAGGTCAGCGGCTTCCCGCTGGACGTCGTCAGGGTCTCGCATCCGCTGTCGCAGTTTCCCGAGGCCGCGTACCCGGCCGAAGGACTGGCGCTGCTCGACGAGGTCAAGAAATTCCTGCTGGCCGAGAACCTCGTGAGCCGCGACTTCGCACTCGCGCAGTGGCGCGCGCCCGAGGCCTGAGCCGGCAGATCGGGCAAACCGCCTACCGGCACGAAGGCGCCCGCCGCAGTATCGTTGCGCGGTGCGCCTCCCTGAGGGCGCGCCCGTCTTCATCGTTCATCCATCGCGTGGAATCCCCATGACCTACCTCGCCGCTCCCCATCGCTATGACGCGCTTCCCTACCGCCGCGTCGGCCGCAGCGGGCTCGTGCTGCCCGCCATCTCGCTCGGTCTCTGGCACAACTTCGGAGACACCACCTCCATCGCCACGCAGCGCCAGCTGCTGCGCACCGCCTTCGACCTGGGCATCAACCACTTCGACCTGGCCAACAACTACGGCCCGCCCTACGGCAGCGCGGAGACCAACTTCGGCCGCATCCTGCGCGAAGATTTCAAGCACTACCGCGACGAACTCATCATCTCCAGCAAGGCCGGCTGGGACATGTGGCCCGGCCCCTACGGCAAGGGCGGCGGATCGCGCAAATACGTGCTCGCCAGCCTCGACCAGAGCCTGCAGCGCCTCGGCCTGGACTACGTCGACATCTTCTATTCGCATCGCTTCGACCCCGACACGCCATTGGAAGAAACCGCCTCCGCGCTGGCCCAGGCCGTGCAGCAGGGCAAGGCGCTGTACATCGGCATTTCTTCGTACTCCGCGGGCAAGACGCGCGAGATCGCGGCACTGCTGCGCGAATGGAAGGTGCCGCTGCTGATCCATCAGCCGGCCTACAACCTGTTCAACCGCTGGATCGAGAAAGACCTGCTGAACGCCACCGACGAACTGGGCGCGGGCGTCATCGCATTCACGCCGCTGGCACAGGGCCTGCTGACCGACAAATACCTCAACGGCATTCCGGACGATGCGCGCATCAACCGCCCGGGCGGCGGCTCGCTCAAGCAGGAGCACCTGTCGCAGGCCAACGTCGAGCGTGCGCGCGCGCTCAACGAGATCGCCAGGCGCCGCGGCCAGAGCCTGGCCCAGCTCGCATTGACATGGACCCTGCGCGACCCGCGCGTGAGCTCGGCGCTGATCGGCGCGAGCCGGCCCGAGCAGATCGTCGACAACGTGGCGGCGCTCGCTCACGCACCGCTGAGCGCCGATGAACTGGCCGAGATCGACAAGTACGCGGTGGAGGGCGGTGTGAACCTCTGGGAAAAGCCGTCGACGGATTTCGCCTGAGGCGGGGTCGTCTCCAATCGAGGACCGCATCAGGAAACTTGGAATCCGTCTTTGGCAAAAGCCGGTGCGCTTTGCAGAATCGAACACAGGCTCTCATTCGATTCCTTGCCCCATGCAATTGCGCACCCACCATGTTTCCCCGGCCGCCCAGGCGCGGCGTGTTCTCGACCTGACGGCCAAGGCCTGGCGCATTCCCGCGAGCTCGCCGCACGCCCTGGCGCGGCGCGCTCCGCACGGCTATTTGCCTGTGCGCGCCATGCGCCGGCTGCAGGCGGCCGCGGTGCTGGCGCTGTTGCCGCACTCTTGGTGAGTTCTTCGCGCTTGCCTACCGCAAGGGCCGGCAAGCGCCTACAGGCATGGACCCCTCGCGGCGCTGAATGCATGGGCAGTCAACATCGTCTGCGCCACAGGAAACCGCCATGTCCAACCAGACAGACCAAGACAAGAAGCCCGCCCAGCAGCCCCAAAAGCAGCAGGACCAGACCCAGCCGGGCAAGCAACAGCAGCAAGGGCAGCCGCAGCACAAGCCCGAACAGCACAAGACCAACCCGAACCAGCACGGCAAGGCCTGAGCGCCGCCGGCCTCGCCGAAACCGGCACTTCGGAGCGCTACCGCACAGACCGGAGGCCGCGTACCTGCCACAGTGCGCCACGCCTCGGCTTGCTCCGGCAGCCCTTGCGCCATGACTGCCCGCAAGAAAGGCCCCCCAAGATGTCCGACGCTCCCTACTTCCATGATGCCTCCGGCACCGTCCGCTTCTGGGTGGGGGTGGAAGGCGGCAACCACGTCAGCGCGAGCATCGGCCGGGAGGCGCTGCGCTACCACTTCGGCGCCGCGGAGGGCGCCGATTCGCTTGAGACCTTCGGGCGGCATGTGCCGGAGATAGAAGCGGCAGTGCGCCGGCGGCTGGCCCAGGGCGCGATGGAGCCCGTGATGCTGCGCGAGTACGACATGCGCGTCGCCGAGGGCTGAAGAGGCTTTGGAGCGAGGCGACGCCAAGTGCCTCAGTTCGAATCGGAAGCTTCGTAGATCAGCACCGCGGCAGCCAAGTCTTCCAGCGCGGTACCGACAGCCTTGAAGACCGTCCGCCCGTCGCCCTCGGCTCGCCCCTGAATCCTGCCCGCGGCAAGATCGGCCAGTTCCCCGGCCACATCCGCGGCGGCGAGCACGCCGCGCGACATGGGCCCGAGCAGTTCGCCGCTCTTCTGCAACGCTTCCTGCGTATCGACAAAAACTCGTGCACCCGCAAAGCAGGCATCGTCGGCTTCACGCATTTGCGGCGTGAAGCTGCCGATCAGGTCGAGGTGGCTGCGCGGCCGCAGCCACGCACCCTGCACCAGCGGCTGCGTGGCGAGCGTGGCACAGCTCACGACGTCGACTTCGTTTACCGCCTTGGCCAGGTCAGGCGCGACGCTCGCCTCGATGTCCTGCGCGCACAGCCGCGCAGCGAGCGCCTTCGACGCAGATTCGTCGCGGTCCCACACCACGACGCGTTCGATGGGGCGCACGACCCGGTATGCGTCGGGAATGAGACTGCCGACACGCCCGCAGCCCACGACCAGCAGGCTGCGCGCATCGGCGGGTGCGAGATAGGACGCGGCCAGTGCCGATGCCGCGGCGGTGCGCCGTGAAGTGATCTCGTTGCCGTCGATCTGCGCCAGCGGCTGGCCCGTGCTTGCGTCGTACAGCACATAGGTCGAGAAAAGCCCTGGCAGGCCGCGCTGTGCGTTGCCCGGGAAGATGGTCACGGTCTTGATGCCCAGGTAGCGGTCATGCTGCCAAGCCGGCATGACCAGCACGGTGCGGGGCGGGCCTTCCGCATCGGCCTGGAGCGAATGCGTGTGCCGCAAAGGCACCTCGCAGCCGGCAACGAACATTTCCCGAAGTGCGGGAATCAGGCGGTCGAAGGGCAGGGCACGGCGGGTGCTTTCCGTATCGATGATTTTCATGAGGTTGCGGATGGAATCGAGTGGAAGGAAGTGCCTGCAGTCATGCATCGAGCACCACGTCTTCGAGGGGGACGGCCTGGCAGGTCAGGCACGTGGACGGGTCTTCAGGCTCGCTGCCGTGCAGGTGGCGGACCTTGCCTGCCAACAGGCGCACGGCGCAGCTCTCGCACTGGCCCACGCGGCAGCCGCTGGCCATCCGCAGGCCGAGCGATTCGCCAAAGTTCAACAGCGTGCCCTGCCTGGGCGTCCATGTCACGGGGGCATGGCCCGAGCGCGCGAAACTGACCGTGAAGCACTGGTCGCCATCGGTGGGCGGCACGGCTGGCGAGCGGAATACCTCGCTGAAGATGTCGAAGCGCGGAACGCCCCGCGCCACCAGTCCGGCGGTCACGGCGTCCATCATGGCGGGCGGGCCGCACATGTAGAAGCGGGCGCGCTGTGCGATCAGCGCATCGTCCACCACGCTCGCGTCGATGTAGCGGTCCGACTGGTAGTCGATGCCCATGCGCTCCTGCGGCTGTGCCGCGTTGTAGTGGTCGATGACCCGCAACTGCGGCAGCCGTGCGCGGTGCTGCGCAATGCGCTCGCGAAAGGCGTGCGTCGTGCCGTTCTGGTTGGCGTAGTAGAGCCAGATGACAGGCTCCTGAGCGCCATCGGGCAATGATTCGAGCAGGCTGACGAAGGGCGTGATGCCGATGCCGCCCGCAAAGAAGACCAGCGGTTGCGGCGAGCGGCGCGGCAGCACGAAGCCGCCTGACGGCGCACGCAGCGCAAGGGTGTCGCCGACCTTCAGCGCGCGATGCAGGTGGCTCGACACGCGCCCCTCGTACGGCGTGCCCTCGGCCGAGTGGCCGCGCTGGTGACGCACGGCCACGCTGTAGCTGCGCCGGCCCGGCACCTCGGCCGCTCCCGTGAGCGAGTAGGCCCGCGTGACTTGCGTGCCATCGTCGAGATGCAGCTGCATCTCGACGTGCTGGCCGGGGCGGTAGTCGGGCAGCTCGCCGCCGTCGGCCGGCTCGAAGTGGATGCCCAGCACGCCCTCTGCCTCGGGCCGCAGCTCGCTGATGCGGAAGGGACGGTAGCCGGTCCACTTGCGCTGCCGCGTTCCGGTAGCCGGGTCGCGTTCGATGTCGCAGAGAAAGGAGCGATGCGGCACTGAACCGCTCACCGGGTCGCAGCTGTCGGCGGATATGAGCGCGTTGAAGTTGCTGCCCAGCGCACCCTCGATCGGCAGGCTGTCGCGGTCGAGCTCGGGGCAGCCCTGCCACCAGCCGAATTCGGCCACGATGACGTCGTCCGCCAACTGGGGCGTGACGCGTGCGACGAAGCGCGCCTCGCCCACGCGCGTGCGGATGCGCACCCAGTCGCCCTCCAAGATGCCCTTTGCCGCCGCCAGCGCAGGGCTCAGTTCGGCCACCGGATCGGGCGCGCGCTTGCGCAGCGAAGGCAGGCTGCGGTGCTGGCTGTGGCAATAGAAACCGTTCTTGGCCGAACTCAGCACATAGGGGAAGCGGCCCTGGCGCGTGGCATTCGCGTCGCGCGGCGTGTCGGACGGTTCGACGAAGGTGGCGACCGGCGGCTGGCCGTGGCGCAGCAGGGTTTCGGAATAGAGCTCGACGCGGCGCGTCGGGGTGTCGAAGCCGCGCACGCCAGTGGGCATGGCGCGGGCGAACTTCTGCTCGCTCGCGTCGATGGCGCAGGCAATGCCTTCGGGCCGCGCGCGCAACTGGTCGACCGTGAGGCCCAGCGGCTCGAGCATGTGGTTCCAGCCGGCGTCGAGGCTGCCGCCGAAGAAGCCGTCACCCATGCCGAGGCGGGTGGCCAGTTCGAAGACCACGTCGTTGTCCGAGCGCGATTCGCCGCGCGGCGCAACCATGCGCTGGCGCAACTGCACCCAGCCGGCCGCGCGGTCGTCGATCTCGAAGCCGATGCGCAGGCCTTCGCGCTCCCATGGCGTGTTGACCGGCAGCAGGATGTCGGCGTAGCGGGCGGCGGGTGTCTCGAACAAGTCGCAGTGCACGTGGAATTCGAGCTGCGAAAGCGCCCGGTGTGCGAGCGCGGTGTCTGCCTGGGACACGGGCAGGTTGGTGCCGAAGGCCATCATCGCGCGCACCTTGTAAGGCTCGCCTTCGAGGATCGCGCGGTAGGTGTCGCGCGCCGTCACCCAGCCGTGAGAGGGAGGCCCGATCGGGCGCTCCGCCAGGCCCAGCGCCTTGGCGCGCTGCCCGTCGTGCAGCAGCGAAAGCGAGTTGACGGCGTTGACGCGCGGACCGACACGAACGCGGTTCGCACCGATGCGGTCGAAGCTGCCGCACAGCGCATACAGCGTGGCGACCGCGCGTTCGGCCTGTGTGGCGTTGGTGTGCTGGCCGATGCCGGTCCAGGCGTGATAGGCCACGCGGCGGCATGTGCCGAAAAGTTCGGCGACCGCATGCAGTGAGGCTTCGGCAACGCCGGTGATGCGTTCGACATCCTGCGGCGCATAGGCGGCGCAGCCCTGGGCCAGCAGCTCGAAAGCCGGAGCGCACGACAGGCGCTGTGCGCCCATGTCGATCTCGACCGCGCCGCGCAGGCGGAAGTGGGCTGCGTCCTGGGCTTGCGCCGCCTGTGCGGTGTCGTAAGGCACGGCGCAGTCCAGTCTGTCGTTCCACGCCACGAAGCGGTCGCCCTCGGCATCGGGCCACAGGTCACGCTCGCGCAGGAAGTGCCCGTTGTCGCCGCGCACCAGCAACGGGCCATTGGTCCACGCGCGCACGAAGTCTTCGTCGAAGCGCGCGTCCGCGATCAGCAGGTGGATCAGCCCCAGCGCCAGCGCCGCATCGGTGCCGGGCCGCACGGGCAGCCAGCTGTCGGCCTGCCGCGCGAGCGCCGTGGGGCGCGGATCGATCACCACCATCTTCGCCCCGTTCGCGCGGCCCCGGCCGATGGCATTGGCCTGTGCCAGCCATGTGTTGGCGGGGTTGTGGCCCCACAGCACGATCAGTTCGGCCTGCGCGTAGTCGGCCGCGGGCATGCCGCAGCCGAAGGTGAAGGCGTGCGCGAAGTCCTTGTGCCAGTTGCAGACTTCGGTCGCGTAGCAGATGTTGGGGCTGCCGAAGAGGCGCACGAAGCGCTCGATCCAGTCGATGCTGTCCGTCAGCGGCGTGCCGCTGGGCGTGGTCACGGCGAACACCACAGACTCGGCGCCGCTCTCGGCCTTGATGGCGCCCAGGCGCTGCGCGGTCTCGGCCAGCGCCTCGTCCCAGCCGATGCGCACCCAGCCCGGGTCCGCTTCGGTCTTGGGCCTGGTGCGGCGCATCGGGTAGCGCAGGCGGTGCGGGCTGTGCACCAGCTCGGGCGCGGCCTTGCCCTTCATGCACATCGCCTGCCCGGTAGGGTGCGAGGGGTCGGGCCGTACCGATACCAGCATGTCGCCGCGCACCTCGTTGAGGGTGCCGCAGCGGGAGCGGCAGAGCGTGCAGTAGCCCTGCCGGGTTTGCGTTGCCGGGGTTGTCGTCGTCACTTGCATCCGGAACCCGACTGGCTCAGGGAATCACCGGCGCGACGTAGCTCAGCGTGCGGCCGAAGAACCAGAGCATGAAGAGCACCAGCGGTGCGTGAACCAGCAGCTGCAGGAAAGTGAAGCCCACGATGTCGCGTGCCTTCAGCGAGAGCACGCCCAGCAGCGGCAGCATCCAGAACGGGTTGATCAGGTTGGGCAGCGCCTCGGCCGCGTTGTAGACCTGCACGGCCCAGCCCAGGTGCACCTTCAGGTCGTTGGCCGCCTGCATGACGTAAGGCGCCTCGATGATCCACTTGCCGCCTCCCGAGGGAATGAAGAAGCCCAGCAAGGCGGAATACGCGCCCATCACCACCGCGAAGCTGTCGACGTTGGAGATGCTCACGAACAGGTGCGCGATGCGGTCCGACAGCGTGATGCCTCCGGCGCCCTTGGCGGCGGTCAGCATGGCCGCGATGGCACCGTACAGCGGAAACTGGATGATCACGCCCGCCGTCGACGGCACCGAACGCGACACCGCGTCGAGGAAGCTGCGCGGGCGCCAGTGCAGCAGCAGCCCGATCATGAGGAACAGCAGGTTGTAGGTGTTGAGGCCCGAGATCGCGATCAGCGGGCTCTTGGCCATGAACTCCTGCGCCAGCCAGCCGAAGCCCAGCGCGCACAGCAGCAGCGTGAGCAACGGGCTGCGTTCGAACCACTCGCCGGGGCGGCGCGTGGCGGAATCGGTGACGGCCGGCCTGGCTTCCGTGAGGTCCACGCCCAGGTCCTGCGCCGTGACCGCGTTCTTCGCGTCGGGCGCCGACCACAGCGCGATGGCCACCGACACGACCATCAGCACCAGCGCCATGACGACCGACTGCCACAGGAAGATGGTCTGGCTGAACGGAATCACGCCGGTGATGTCAAGAATGCTCTTGGGCAGGCTGCTGGCGTTGGCCTGCAACTGCGCCGCCGACGAACTGAGACCCAACGCCCAGGTCGCACCCATGCCCAGGTAGGCGGCCGCGCCGCCGGCGCGGTAGTCCATGCGCAGGTCGAGGCGGCCGGCCAGCGCACGCACGTACAGCGCGCTGAAGATCAGCGAAATGCCCCAGTTGAAGAGCGACAGGATCATGCTGATCGCCGCCACGTACGCGATGGCCTGGCGCCCCGACACGGGCAGCGCGGCCAGTTTGCGGATGAGCCGCGCGGCCGGCGGCGAGGTCGCCACCACATAGCCGCCGATGGCCACCAGCGCCATCTGCATCGTGAAAACAATGAGGCTCCAGAAGCCGTCGCCGAAGGACTTGGCCACCGCCTGGGGGCTGGACCCGTTCAGCAGAGCGGCGCCCGCGACCACCACCACGGCGATGGCCGCGAACACGAAGGCATCGGGGAACCAGCGCTCGGCCCAGGCCGTGAAGCGCAGGCCCAGGCGGCTCAACAGCCCCGCATCGGACGGGGCGTCTTGGGGTACGGGAGTGCGGGCGCCGGGGCCGGCGGATGTCTGCGATGTCGATGGCATGGGTTTTTCGTCCTACTGCTGATGGAACGGGCGGCGTCCTCGTCACACGCCTGACATGGCGTGGTGCCCGGATGTTAGGAACTACCATCGACAATTCATAATATCTATTTTCAATAGAGCGATATAGGACGTATCTATGTCGATAACCATCAAGCAGCTGCAGCACTTCGTGGCTGCCGCGCACACGGGCCAGGTGTCCCGGGCGGCCCAGCGCTGCTATGTGAGCCAGCCGTCGTTGACCACTTCGCTCAAGAACCTCGAGTCCACGCTGAAGGTGCAGCTCTTCACGCGGCACGCGGACGGGCTGCGGCTCACGGTGCAGGGCGAGGGCTTTCTTCGGCACGCGGAGCACATGCTGCACACGCTCGACGCGGCGGTGGAGGAAACGCGCAACTCGGTGTCCTCGGTCGAGGGGCGGGTGCAGATCGCCATTACAGACACGGTGTCCGAATACATGCTGCCGAAGATCATCGGCGCGATGCGCAGGCAACTGCCGCTGGTCGAGTTCGAGCCCGTGGAGCGCAACCGGCTCGAGATCGAGGACGGCCTGCGCAGCGGCGAGTTCGACCTGGCCGTGGTGCTGGTGTCGAACCTCTCTCGCGCATCGGACATCCGGCGCGAGAACCTGCTGAAGTCGCAGCGCCGCCTGTGGACCTCGTTCGACCATCCGCTGGTGGCGCAGAAGTCGGTGCCGCTGCGGGAGATCGCCCAGTTGCCCTTCGTGCTGCTGGACATGGACGAGCACGTGGACACCGTGGGCCGCTACTGGGGCGCGATGAAGCTCGAGCCCAAGGTCGTGTTCCGCACCAAATCGATCGAGGCCGTGCGCAGCCTCGTCGCGCAGAACGTGGGCGTGACCATCCTGTCCGACCTGGTGTTTCGCCCCTGGTCTCACGATGGCGGGCGAATCCGCAGGACGGTGGTGTCGAGCGCGGTGCCCTCGATGGACCTGGGCCTGGCCTACCGGCGCGGAGCCGTTCTTTCCGAGGCCACCTCGGCCTGCGCAAGCACCTTGCGGCTGCTGGCCAAGACCCTGACGAGGGAGTCGCAGCCGCGCATGGACGATGAGCCGCAGTGAATGGACCGACGGGGCCTTCGGCTATCCCGCGGCAATCAGGTCCGAATAGCTGCGCCGGTTGGCGCGGTAGCAGTCGCAGGCCGCGTTCTCCAGCCCCTGGCGGTCGGTGATGGTGATGACGCCGCGGCGGTAGTCGATGAGGCTGCGCGTGTGCAGTGCGGTCGCAGCGTTGGTGATGCCGACGCGCCGCACGCCCAGCATGCGCCCCAGCACCTCGTGCGTGAGCGCCAGGTGCGCCGAATGCGCGCAGTCCTGCGTGGTGAGCAGCCAGCGCGCCAGGCGCTCCTCGATCTGGTGGAACTGATGGCACAGCCCCGAGCGGCCGAATTCGGCCAGCAGCACGCACACGTACCGGTGGAGCACGCGCCTGAGCGGCGTGCTGTCCGCCAGTTCCTGTTCGAACGATTTCGCCGAGAGCCGCCATGCGAGGCCGTCCCCCTGCACCAGGGTGCGCAGCGGCGCGCGCTGCGCGTTCAGCGACAGCTCGTAGCCCAGCACACCCTCGTTGCCCACCATGCCGGTCTGCAGGCCGTCGTGCCCGTCGGCGGTGGACACCAGCGACACGAAGGCGGTGGTGGGGAAGTGAACGTGCCGGATGGCGTCACCCGGTTCATACAGCACTTGCGTGGCCACCAGCTGCACCTGGTCGCAGCGCGCGAGCAGGCGCGCGCGGTCCGAAGGCGGCAAGGCCTGGAGCAGCCGGTTGAGCACGGGGGTCGACGGATCAGATGTCAAGTAGCTGCCTGTCGATGAGAGGAAAGAGCCAGGAGCGCACGCGCTGCGAGGAAAGCGGCGGCCGACGCATTCTTGCCTGCCGGTGCGCCGCTCTCTGTGCGCCGCCGCACCCACGCGCGCGCCCAGGCTCAGATGGCCGGCGGCTGGGGCAGCAGCCGGTCGGTCTCGCGCTTGACCACTTCGTAGCACTCGCACACCTGCCGCTCCAGCCCGCTGCGGTCGAGCACCGTGATGTGGCCGCGCGCGTACTTGATCAGGTTCAGGCGCTGCAGCTTGCCCGCGGCCTCCGTCACGCCTTCGCGGCGCACGCCGAGCATGTTGGCGATGAGCTCCTGCGTCATCACCAGCTCGTTGCCCGGCAGGCGGTCCAGGCTGAGCAGCAACCACCGGCACAGCTGTTGTTCCAGCGAGTGGTGCCGGTTGCATACGGCCGTCTGCGACATCTGCGTGATGAGCGACTGGGTGTAGCGCAGCAGCAGGTGCAGCAGCGGGCCGCCCTTGTCAGTCAGCTCTTTGATGTGGCTCGCGCCCAGGCGAAAGGCACGGCCGGCGCTCTGCACCACCGCGCGGTTGGGCGTGCTGCCCCCGCCCATCAGCAGCGACACCCCCACCATGCCCTCGAAGCCGACCACGGCGATTTCCGCGGACTGCCCGTTCTCCAGCACATACAGCAGCGAGACGATGCAGTCGATCGGAAAGAACACGTGCTGCTGGACCGCGCCCGACTCATAGAGCACCTCGCCCAGGCTCAACTGCACCAGTTCCAGGAAAGGCTTCATCCGGGCCACCACGTCAGGCGGGATGACTTCCAGCAGGCCATTTCGCGCGGTGGCGGCAGGCGGAGAGGACGAACGCGGGAGCAATGCCATGACTGGAGTGGCCTTCCAAAGTTCACATGATTCCGCGGTGCAGTCCCGTGTGTCTGTGCGGTGGCGTACAGAACACCGATTATTCATTTTTGGAGGCCGTTCGGTGCGCTGGCGAACGGTGCAAGTGCTTCTTTATGGTTAGCGTGAATGCCCGCCACTGCTGTCCAGGAGGACTTCGACATGCAAACCACGACCCCCCGGAAGTTCCGGGCCGCCTCGACCGGAAGGCACTGAGCCTGGCCATGGTCAAGAGATTCATGCACACGGCTACGGTGACGCTCAGGCTGCCTTTGGACATCGCCTCGGACGACGAGATGGCGGCGCTGCGCTGCGCCGGTATTCCGGTGGATGCTCTGGGCAATGCGGAGTCCGGCTATCTGTTCGTGCGGCTGGGCAACAGGCGCTGCAACATCTTCCGGTGGTTTGCCGCCGCGTTGGACGTCCAGGCTCCTCAGGCCCGAGGCCGGTCGCAATTCGCCAGGAGCACCGTATATGCATCGTTTTCTTTTCGGCAACCGCGACGAACTGGTCGCCAGGTGCAAATTGAAGGTCGCCCAACGCCACCAGCGTGCGGCAACGGAGCAGCAATTGGCCCACGGTGTGCCGATGTTCCTGGACCAGCTTACGCGAACACTGGCGGCGGAGAGCGATGACAACGAGGCTGCCAGCATCGCCATTTCGGGCCCCTCAGGCGGAGACTCGCGCGCGCTGTCCGAAATAGGGTTGAGCGCCACCGCGCACGGCAAGGCGCTGCTGGACCTCGGCTACACGGTCGACCAGGTGGTTCACGACTACGGCGATCTTTGCCAGGCGATCACCGACCTGGCATTCGAGCGCAACGCGCCTTTTGCCGTGGCCGAGTTTCGTACGCTGAACCGCTGCCTGGACAACGCCATTGCGGATGCCGTCACCGAGTTCAGCTTTCAGCGCGATGCCCAACTGGCTGTACAGCGAACGGCGTTCGAGAAGCAGCGGCTGGGCTTTCTGGTTCACGAACTGCGCAACGCGCTCGGCACCGCCACTCTCGCCGTTCGGGCGCTCGAGCTGGGCAACATGCCGATCGGCGGCGCTACCGGTGCGGTCCTGAAGCGCAGCCTTTCCACGCTCGGCCTGTTGATCGGCAGGGCCACCGCGGAAGTGCGGGCCGAGGGCTCCGACCAGCGCCAGCTTTTCCCTGTGGCGGCGTTCATCGCAGACGTCGAGGTCGCGGCGCGGCTCGACGCCAGCACCGAAGGCAGCGTCTTCGAAGTACGCGCCGTGGACCCCTTGCTCGGGGTTCTGGCCAACCGCGAACTGCTGCACGCGGCCCTGGCCAACCTGCTGCAGAACGCCTTCAAGTTCACGCGACACAACTCGCTGGTCACGCTGAATGCATACGCCTTCGGCGACCACGTGCACATCGACGTGGAAGACCATTGCGGAGGCCTGCCGCCCGGCGGCGTCGCAAAGATGTTCGTGCCTTTCAAGCCCAACGACGACAGCAGGGCCGGCCTGGGCCTCGGGCTGTCGATCGCCCGGCAGAGCATCGAAGCCGACCAGGGCACATTGACGGTGCGCGACGTGCCGGGATCGGAATGCGTCTTCACCATCAGCCTGCCCCGGCACCCGCTTCACTAGCCTTGCCGTGACTGCCATCGGTGGCTGGCGACCGGGCATCCAGCAGATATCGATATAGAAATTCAGCGCAAACGGTGCGCGCCATGCCCGGGAGAATTCGCAGCAATTCTTTCAAGGGCGTCTCCCGCCGCACACCGTGTCCTACTCGCTGTCCCTGCTCGACAAGAGCCTGATCCCTGAAGGCGCGAACGCCGCCCAGGCGTTCCAGCACACCATCGCGCTGGCGCAGAGCGCGGAGCGGCTGGGCTACCGCCGCTACTGGCTCGCCGAGCATCACGGCAACAGGAACTATGCAGGCTCGGCGCCGGAGGTGCTGGCATCGCACCTGCTCGCGAAGACCTCGCTCATCCGCATCGGCACGGGCGGCGTCATGCTTCAGCACTACAGCCCGTTCAAGGTGGCAGAAACCTTCCGCGTGCTGGCCTCGCTGGCGCCCGGCCGCGTGGACCTGGGTATCGGCAAGGCGCCTGGCGGCCTGCCGCTCACGAGCAAGGCGTTGCAGTGGCTGCACGACCCGGTCCGCAGGCACGAAGACTTTGCGGTGCGGCTCAGCGAGCTCGATGCCTTCCTGCACGACGGCGTGGCCAGTGGCCATGCGCTGGCCGGCGCTGTGGCTACGCCCAACCCGCCGCAACTGCCGCAGCGCGTGCTGCTCGGCGGCAGCCCCGAGAGCGCGGTGCTCGCGGCGCAGCTCGGCTGGGAATTCGTCTATGCGGGGCACTTCAACGGCGACCCGGTGAACCTTGCGCAGTCGGTCGAGGCCTACCGCGAGCGCGCCGGCCGTGCGCCGCTGCTAGCGCTCTTCGCCTTTGCGGCCGAGACGCACGAGGAGGCCGCCCGACTGGTGGGCGCGCTGCGCAGCTTTCGCGTGCACCTGCCCACGGGCCAGACCGTCAACCTGCCCAGCCTCGAGGCCGCAGCGGAGTTCGCGCGGCAGGCCGGCGTGAGCGACTACCGCACCGAGGAGCGCCGCCCGCATGTGATTGCCGGCACCGGCGAAGAGGTGCGCGATGCGCTCGATGCATTGAGCGAGCGCTTCGGCATCGAGGAGTTCGTCATCGACATTCCCGTCGCCGATTTCGCGGCCCGCCACGCCTCGGTCGAGCTGCTGGCCAGGGCGCGCGAGACGGTGCCGGCCTGAGCCTTTTCCTCCATCAAACAACAAGAGCGATCGTCATGAGCAACATCAAGTTCGGCGTCATGCTGCAAGGGGCCGGCAGCCACATGAACTCCTGGAAGCATCCGGGCGGGCCGGCCGATGCCAGCGTCAACCTCGGCTTCTTCGTGCGCACCGCGCAGAAGGCGGAGGCGGCGGGCATCGCCTTCGCCTTCGTGGCGGACGGGCTCTACATCAACGAGAAATCGATCCCGCATTTCCTGAACCGCTTCGAGCCGATCTCGATTCTTTCGGCGCTCGCGGCCGTGACCTCGAAGATCGGTCTCGCGGGCACCGTCTCCAGTTCTTACAGCGACCCGTTCACCGTGGCGCGCCAGTTCGCTTCGCTCGACCTCATCAGCGGCGGCCGCGCGGGCTGGAACGTGGTGACCACGCCGCTGGAAGGCAGCGCCAGGAACTACAGCCGCGCGCACCCGGAGCACGCGCAGCGCTACGAGATCGCGGACGAATACCTGGCCGTGACGCAGGGTCTGTGGGACAGCTGGGACGACGACGCCTTCGTGCGCAACCGCGAGACCGGCCAGTTCTTCGACCGCGAGAAGCTGCACACGCTGGACCACAAGGGCCGCTTCTTCGAAGTGGCGGGGCCGCTGAACATCCAGCGCTCGGCGCAGGGGCAGCCGGTGATCTTCCAGGCCGGTTCGTCGGACGCGGGCGTCGGCCTCGCGGGCAAATACGCAGACGCGGTGTTCACCCACTCGCCCTCGCTTGACGAAACGCGCAACTTCCTGCGGGAGGTAAAGGCCAGCGCGGTGGCGCAAGGCCGGCAGGTCGACGACGTGAAGATCTACCCCGGCATCGGCCCGGTGGTCGCGGCCACCGAGGAAGAAGCCGAGGCCAAGTACCGGCTGATCCGCGAGCTGCTGACCATCGACGAAGCGCTGGCCTACCTGGGCCGCTTCTTCGACCACCACGACTTCAGCCAGTACGCGCTGGACGCGCCGTTCCCCGAACTCGGCGAGATCGGGCGCAACAGCTTCCGCTCGACCACCGACCGCATCAAGGCCAACGCGAAAGCCAAGGGCCTGACCCTGCGCGAAGTGGCGCTGGAAGTGGCAACGCCGCGCACGCAGTTCGTGGGCAGCGGCGAGCGCATTGCCGACGAGATCATCCGCTGGGTGGACGAGGGCGCGGCCGACGGCTTCATCCTCGGCTTTCCGGTGTTGGGGCAGGGGCTGGACGACTTCATCGAGTTCGTGATCCCGGCGCTGGAGGCGCGCGGGCGCTACCAGCGCGAACTGCCGGGCCAGACGCTGCGCGACCACCTGGGACTTCCGCGCAAGGCGAGCCGCTACGAGGCGCAGCAAGGCACGCCGGCAGTACGGAAGGCTGCCTGATGAGCGAACAGTTTCTCTGCACCACGCCGCTCGACCCGCGCGCAAAGCCGCTGATCGAAGGCCTGGCCTTCGAGTACGACAGCCGCTACGGCGACGTACTGCGCGAGCCGGGTGCCCCGCGCGAGATGGACCGCTATCCGCCAGAACTGTTTGCACCATCGCATGGTGGCAACTTCGTGCTGCTGCTGCGCGACGGCGTTGCCATCGGCGGCGGCGCATTCATGCGTCACGACGAGCGCACCGCCGAGCTGAAGCGCGTGTGGACCGACAGCGCGTTGCGCCGCCAGGGCCTGGCGAGCAAGGTGCTCGCGGAGCTGGAGGCGCAGGTGCTGCGGCAGGGCTACGAGCGCATCTATCTGACGACCGGCTTTCGCCAGCCCGAGGCCGTGGGCCTGTACCTGGGCCACGGCTACACCGCATTGTTCGAACCGCCGGACGATCCGGAGACGCCGCGCAAGCTGCCGTTCGAGAAGCATCTCGACGTGGGCGCCTCACGGGTTCTTGCCAACACGCGCGTCACGGCAACAGCAGAGGCGGCGCGGCGATGAACACGACCGTTCTAGACACCGCATCGGCCCACGCGCCGCAACCGCAGCGCGTCGCACCCGTAGCCCCGACGCCGGCACCGGCCAACGGCGACTACTCGCATTTCCGCGTCGTGCCGGCCCGCTACCCGGCGCGCACCGCCGGCACCGTCTTCGCGCTGCTGGTCATCGGCATCGTGCTGCATTCGACACTCACCAACCCGCGCTGGGGCTGGGGCGTTTTCGCCGAGTGGTTCTTCGCCGAACCGGTGCTGCAAGGGCTCGGCCGCACGCTGATGCTCACGGCGCTGGGCGCGCTCTTAGGTTTCTTCTTCGGTACCGCGCTGGCGCTGGCGCGGGTGTCCCGCTCGCCGCTGCTGTCGCGGCTGTCGTGGGTGTTCACCTGGATCTTCCGCTCGGTGCCGGTGATCGTGCTGCTGCTGATCATCAACAACCTGGGCTACCTGTACGAGACGGTGACGCTGGGCATACCGGGCACCGACGTCACCTTCTTCTCGTATCCGACCACGCAGCTCATCAGCCCCTTCGTGGCGGCGCTGCTCGGCCTCACGCTGAACCAGGCGGCTTTCGCGTCGGAGATCGTTCGGGGCGGCATCCTGTCCGTGGAGCAGGGGCAACTGGAGGCGGCGGCGGCGCTGGGGCTGTCGCGCCGGCGGCAGTCGTTCCGCATCGTGTTGCCGCAGGCGATGCGCACCATCCTGCCGACGGCTTTCAACGACATCATCGGGCTGGCCAAGGGCACGTCGAACCTCTACATCCTGGCGCTGCCCGAGCTGTTCTACACGATCCAGATCATCTACCGGCGCAACCTGGAAGTGATTCCGCTGCTGATGGTGGCGACGGTGTGGTACCTCATCATCCTCACGGTGCTGTCGGTGGCGCAGCACTATATCGAGCGGCATTTCGCGCGCGGCGCGCTGCGAAATCCGCCGGCTTCCCGGCTGGGCGGAGTGCTGCGCGGGCTGCGGCGCACGAAGGCACCGCAGGCGGCTCCCGGGGTCGAAGCGCCTCCAGCAAAGGCCGCGGAGCAGGTGCCGCGCTGGACCGACCCGCTCGCGCGGGGCGGCGAGGTGACGATCCACGGCGTTTCCAAGAGCTTCGGCGCGCTCAAGGTGCTCGACGACGTGACGCTCACCGTGGGCAAAGGCAGCGTGACGGTGATCCTCGGGCAATCGGGCTCGGGCAAGTCGACGCTGCTGCGCGCCATCAACCACCTGGAGCGCGTGGACGACGGCTTCATCGCCATCGACGGCGAGCTCATCGGCTACCGCCGCGACGCGGACACGCTCTACGAGCTGCACGAGAAAGAGATTCTCAAGCGCCGTGTCGACGTGGGCATGGTGTTCCAGAGCTTCAACCTGTTCCCGCATCTCACGGTGCTGGAGAACATCGTCGAGGCGCCGGTGTCGGTGCGCGGCCTCTCGCGGGCCGAGGCCGAGGCACTGGCCTCCGAGTTGCTGGTGCGCGTCGGGTTGGGCGACAAGACGCACGCCTATCCGCGCCAGCTGTCCGGCGGCCAGCAGCAGCGCGTGGCCATCGCGCGGGCGCTGGCGCTCAAGCCCAAGGTGCTGCTGTTCGACGAGCCCACCTCGGCGCTCGACCCCGAGCTGGTGGGCGAGGTGCTGGCCGTCATCAAGGAGCTGGCGCTCTCGGGCACCACGCTGGTCATCGTGACGCACGAGATCGGCTTTGCCCGCGAGGTGGCCGACAACATCGTCTTCATGGAGCGCGGCCGCATCCTGGAAACCGGCACGCCCGACAAGGTGTTCAACGCGCCGGAGCATCCGCGCACGGCCGAGTTCCTGGCCAAGGTTCTCTGATTCCTTTCTTTTCTTTCTTTCCTTTCTCACTGCATCGCACTTCATGACCCACCGACGAAACATCCTGTCCGCTCTGCTCGCTGCGCTGCTGGTGCCGCTGGCCGTCTCCGCGCAACCGGCGCCCGACCTGAGCCCGGAGCAGGCAGGCCGGCCGCGCGCGCAAAAGATCGAGCAGGTCGTCGCGCTGGCCAAGGACTTCAAGTTCCTGAAGGAGGGCGTGCTCGTCGTCGGCACGACCACGGGCCGCCTGCCGTTCGCGGCCTATGCGACCGACACCAAGACCCCGGTGGGCAACGCGCCCGACATCGCGCAGCTGGTGGCCGACAGCCTCGGGCGCAAGCTGGAGCTGGTGTCCACCGCCTGGGCCGACTGGCCGCTGGGACTGCAGTCGGGCAAGTTCGACGTGGTGGTGTCGAACGTGACCGTGACCGAGCAGCGCAAGGAGAAGTTCGACTTCTCGACCTACCGCAACGACCAGATTGGCGTGTACGTGAAGTCCGACAGCAAGCTGGGCGCCATCAAGGAGCCGAAGGACATCGCGGGGCTGAAGGTGATCGTGGCCGCCAGCACCAACCAGGAGCAGATCCTGTTGCGCTGGAACAAGCAGAACCTGGCGGCCGGGCTGAAGCCGGTCGACATCCAGTACTACGACGACGATGTGGTGCAGCGCCTGGCGCTGCAATCCGGCCGGGCGGATGCCTACGTTGGGCCGAACGCCATTGCGGCCTACGAGGCGCGCGACGGCAAGACGCGGCTGGCTGGCGTGTTCTCCGGCGGCTGGCCACTGAACGCCGAGATCGCCGTCACCTCGCGCAAGGGCTCCGGCATTGCCGAGGCGATCACCGTGGCGCTCAACGCGCAGATCAAGAACGGCAACTACGCCAAGGCGCTCACGCGCTGGAGCCTGGAATCCGAGGCCATTCAGGCCTCGCGCACCAACCCGCCCGGACTGCCGAAGAACTGATGACCATGAATTTCAAGAACATCGCTCGTGGCCTTGTCGCGCTGAGCGCATTCACGCTGGCAACTGGCATGGCGCACGCCGCCGAAAAGTTCGACTTCAGCGCGGAGCAGAGTGCCCGTCCGCGCGCCGCCAGGGACGCCGAGGCCATTCGCGCCATTCCACCGAACTACAAGTTCGTGAAGGAGGGCGTGCTGACCGTTGCCATTGCGCCGTTCGCGCCGCCCATCTCGACCTACGCGAGCGACGCAAAGACCGTGGTCGGCTTCGACCCCGACTTCGCCTTGCTCATCGCCGACGCGCTGGGCCTGAAGCTCGACCTGCAGCCCATCGCCTGGGCCGACTGGCCTCTGGGCCTGAGTTCGGGCAAGTACGACGCGGTGATCTCCAACGTGGGCGTGACAGAGCAGCGCAAGGAGAAGTTCGACTTCTCCACCTACCGGCTGGGCCTGCACGGGTTCTACGTGAAGGCCGACAGCCCGATCAAGTCGATCAAGGAGCCGAAGGACATCGCGGGCCTGAAGATCACGACCGGCGCGGGCACCAACCAGGAACGCATCCTGCTGGAGTGGAACAAGCGCAACCTCGCGGCCGGCCTGAAAGCCGCCGAGCTGCAGTACTACGACGACGATGTATCGCGCACGCTGGCGGTGGTCACCAGGCGGGTCGACGCCAATTTCAACCCGAACGCGCCGCAGGCCTACGAGGCTGCGAAGAACGGGCAGATCAGGCTGGTCGGCACGGTGAACGCGGGCTGGCCGCTGAAGTCCGACGTGGCCATTGCCACGCGCAAGGGCAGCGGCCTGGCCGTGGCGCTGACCACGGCCGCCAACGGGCTGATCCGCAACGGCTTGTACGAGAAGGCGCTCGCGCGCTGGAGCCTCGCGGAAGAGGCCCTGCCCAAGTCCGAGACCAACCCGCCCGGCCTGCCGAAGTTCGCACCGTGAGCATCCGGCACCTTGGCTTCCTGACGCCCGGCAACTTTGCCGAGGGCGATGCATACGCCGGCTTCGAGGCCGCGCTGAAGCTGTTCGAGTTCGGCAAGAAGCTGGGCTTCGACGGTGCCTGGGTACGGCAGCGGCACCTGGAGCGCGGCGTGTCTTCGGCCGCGACCTTCCTGGCCGCGGCGACGCAGCGCACCCGCCGCATCGAGCTGGGCGCGGCGGTGATCCAGATGGGCTACGAAAACCCGTTCCGGCTCGCGGAAGACCTGGCCACGGTCGACGTGCTTTCGCGCGGCCGGCTGCAGGTGGGCCTGAGCGCGGGTGCGCCTCTGCATGGCGCGTTGCTGGGCAACCGCTTCTACGACGCGGCGCCGAACATCGTCGACTTCACGCACAAGCGGGTCGGGCGGCTCAAGGCCAACCTGGAAGATGCATGGCTGGGCGACGAGGAGACCTTCGTCGAATCGGCAGGCGGTCGCGTGCGCCCGCGGGTGCAGCCACATGCGCCGGGCCTGGTCGACCGGCTCTGGTACGGCGGCGGCTCGCTGCGCTCGGTGGAGTGGGCGGGGCGCAACGGCTTCAACCTGCTGCTGGGCAATGTACTCTCGGGCGAGACCACCAGCGATTTCCTGAATGCCCAGCTGGGCCTGGTCGAGCGCTACCGCCAGAGCGAGACGGACACCCGCCGGGGCCGCATCGCGCTGGGCCGCGTGATCGTCCCACTGGACGGCGCCGATGCCGCCACGCGCAAGCGCTACCGCGCGTTCGCGGCCGGCCGCGTGGAGCGCACGCTTGAACCGCAGGGCGAGCGCCGCACGCTGTTCGCTACCGACCTCGTGGGCACTGCCGACGAGATCCTGGAGCGCCTGCGCAAGGACCCGGTGCTGCCGCACGTGCACGAATTGCGGGTGGAGCTGCCCTACCACTTTTCGGGCGACGAGTACGAACAGATATTGAGCGACCTGTCGCGGCGCATCGCGCCCGAACTCGGCTGGCGCTCGTTTTGAAGCAAGGGAAGAGGGGAGAGGAAGAGTGGAAATGAGTTCGAGGTGAGTCGGAGCCGGGCTGTGCTTCCTGCAACCCGGTGGGCGACTTTTGGGCGGGCTCGCGAGGCCCGTTTTTTTTGCCGCACGCGGCCGAGATCACCGTGGATTCGTTCTTAGAATCGCTGCCGGAGAGCGGTGGTGTAGCGGAAGCACATCCTCCTTGCAGGAGGGGAGCGCTGGTTCAAATCCAGCTCGTTTTCCCCACGCGGATTCGGCGTGGATACGGTCGATGCGCATCCGGGGAGTGATTTTTGATCGATGGTCTGCCAGACGTGGGCTTCACGGACGAAGAGCTGGCGATTGCCTTGCGGGTGTTGCAAGCAGTCTCGGACGATCCCTCCAGCATGGACGACCATCCGCGCTTCAAGACACTGGTTGCCAAGATCCAGAGACAGTCCAAGCGCGTCAAGCGACAGGCGCTTCAGGCGACGGCCGCCGCGCAACTGCAGGATGCACGCCTGCGGACCGGCCTGGTGCGCGCACAGGAGGGAGCGACCGCACTGCCGGATTCTTCCGCTTCTTCCAACGCGAGCGGAGCGCTGTTGCGGCTGCAGCGCTGCTATGTCTGCAAGCAGCCCTACGGCGAACTGCATCACTTCTATCACTTGCTGTGCCCCGGCTGCTCGGAGAAGAACTGGGCCAAGCGAGCCCAACGTGCAGATCTGCGAGGGCGCGTTGCGTTGGTGACGGGCGGGCGGGTGAAGATCGGTTTTCAGACCGCATTGCGCCTGCTCCGCGATGGCGCCGACGTCGTCGTCACCACCCGCTTCCCGAAGGATGCACTTCAGCGATTCCTCGCGATGCCCGATGCCGACACGTGGCGCAGCCGGCTTGCGCTGGAGGCCCTGGACCTGCGCAACATCCCGTCGGTGGAAGCTTTTGCCGACGAGCTGTGCCGGCGTTTGCCGCACCTCGACATCCTCGTCAACAACGCGGCCCAGACCATCAAGCGTCCTCGCGAGTTCTATGCGGCGCTCATGGCTGCCGAGCCGACGCCATGGCTGCTGGAGGCCAAGGGCAACTACCAGGGGCAGCTGCCGGGCTATGGCGAGTACTTCGCGCCGCAGGAGCTGGACAGCGACGGTCAGGCGCTCGACAAGCGGCCGGAAAATTCCTGGTCTCAGCGGCTGCACGAAGTGTCCACGCTGGAACTGCTGGAAGTGCAGCTCGTGAACGCCGTGAGCCCTTTCCTGCTGACAAGCCGGCTCAGGCCGGCGTTGCTGCGTTCTCCATATCCCCGCCGTTTCGTGGTGCAGGCCTCGGCGATGGAGGGGCAGTTCAACCGCATCGACAAGACGGAGTTTCATCCGCACACCAACATGGCCAAGGCTGGGCTGAACATGCTGGTGCGCACCAGCGCCCAGGAGTGGGCCCGCGACGGCATTTACATGAACGCCGTCGATACCGGCTGGGTGACGGACGAGAAGCCTTACCCGCGGGCCATGCACGCGCGCGAGGCGCGGCATTTCTATACGCCGCTGGATGTTGTCGACGGCATGGCCCGACTGTTCGACCCGATCGCTCGCGGTATCAACGAGCCGGACACTCCGCTGTTCGGGCATTTCCTCAAGGACTACGAACCCTATGCCTGGTGATCTGCGGATGGACGAGAGCCCGGTGCATTGCCCAGTTCATCGCGTTGCGATCACGCCATGCGAGGTGCGGGAGCTGACGCCCCTGCTCGATCACCTGAGTGCCGACAGTGCCGTGCAGGGCAGCCGGCGCTTTCCGCGCGGAACCATGCTGGACGACGGCCGGCTGGATCTGTGCAAGCAGAGCCTGGGCACGGACAACTGCCTGCAGCTGGTCGCGGCGCTTCGGCACAACACCCGGGTGCGCAGCCTCATGCTGGGTACTGACGCCATTGGCGATGCAGGTGCGGGGGCGGTCGCCAGGTTGGCGGCCGCAAATGCGCACCTCGAGGTGCTTTACCTGGGCTGCAACAACATCGGCCCCGAGGGCGCGGGCGAGCTGGCGGTTGCGGTGGCGCAGGCACCGCAGGTCACAGGCCTCTGGCTCAAGCGCAACCCGCTGGGGGCGGAAGGGGCGCAGAGCATCGCGCGCATGCTGCGTGGCAACCGAAATCTTCGAGTGCTCGATCTGGTCAACACCGATCTTCGCGGCGCGGGTGTGCGCGCGGTGGTCGACGCACTGTGCGCGGGCGGCAACGGCCTGCGAAGCCTGTACTTGAGTGGCAACGGGCTTGGGCCTGCGGTGGCAGCGGACCTTGCGCGGCTGTTGCGCGAGGCGCCGCAGATCGAAGAACTGTACGCAAGCGCGAATCACCTCGGCGACGCAGGCGCGATCGAACTGGCGCAAGCCCTGCGTGAGAACAGCACCTTGCAAACGCTCGAACTCGCGAGCAACGGTATCGGGAGCCATGGGGCCAGGGCACTCTTCGAGGCGGCCCGGGGTTCAAGCCTGCTTTCCCTCAATCTTGGCCATGCGGCTTCGGCCAAAGCACTCGGCGCACCCGCCAACCAGATGGGCGATGAGGGCGCAGCTTGCGCGGCCAGGCTGATCGGGGCTTCGCCCGTATTGCGCAAGCTGGATCTCATGCGCAACGGCATCACCGAGTGTGGCCAATCGGTGTTGATGGAAGCTGCGTTGCACAGCCGGTGGCTTGGCCGCCTGATCGTGGAAGGCAGCCAGCCGGAAGCACTGGTGCAGCACCTGGCACTGAACAGGGCTGCCCACGGGGACGACGTGCCGACGGATCGAGCCCTGATCAAGAGCGTCTATCGCTGACCAGATGCGCCCAGCAGGTAGTCCGTGACCTCTTCCGAAAACCGATAGCGCTGCGCACCGATCAGCACGCCGTCGGTGCCCGCAGGGTCCGGCCTTGCCGAGGGCATGCCGTGCGCGACCAGCGCTTCGGCGCAGCCGACCCAGTCGCCGCTTTCCACCGGCTCATTGACCGAGGCCCATGACAGCGTGCCGCAGGCGTTGTCGTCGAAGCCGTGCCGTTCTTCCCAGCTGGCGCCGTGTTCGAGCAGGAAGCGGGCGAGGGCTGCGTTGCCGCGAAACACGGCGTGGTTGAGCGCCGAGCCGTCCCAGTCGCCGGCGCTCACGGCGACCGGCCAGCCGAGTTCGACCATGAGCTTCACCGCATCGTCGCAGCCTCCCTGGGCCGTGAGCTCGGGCAGCAGCCGGAGCTGGGGTTCCGACAGCGTTTCCATGAGCTTGGGGTTGCTGTCCAGCATCTGCCGCGCGGCCGCTCCGTCGGCCCGCGCACAGGCCGCGACGAAGGCTTCGGTTTCGGGCAGCGCCGATCCGCCGCCGGCCTGCTGCAGCAGCCGCGCAACCTCCGTCAGCCCGAAGCGCAGGGCGACGGTGCAGGCGCTGGTGCCGTCCGGCGTGGTGACTGAAGGATTTGCGCCCGCGGCCAGCAAGGCCGCGATGTGCGCAGGAGAGCGCCGGCGCCGGATGGCCCACAGCAGCGGCGTGCCCCATTCGGACGTGGGCGAACTCCCGGCGGGTTCGTTGGCGTCGCCGCCGTGCGCGAGCAGCAGGCGCAGTGACTCGAGCGCATCGAGGTCGAGCACGCGATACAGCGCGTTTGTGCCGGTGACGCGCGCCCCGGCCTTCAGCAGAAGCTCGACGCAGGCCGCGTTCTCCAGCGAGTGGTAGAGCGATTCGTTGTCGTTCGGATCGGCGCCGGCCTGCAGCAGCAGCCGGGTGAGTTCGGCATCGCGGTTCTGGCCGGCGGCGCCGTAGAGCGCGGAAAGGCGCTCGTTCTCGTCCGGTGCCTCGAGCGATGCCGGCGGCCAGCGGTTGCCGACCGACTGGTTGGCATCGGCGCCGGCCTCGAGCAGGTGCCGGGCGCAGGCCAGCAGGCCGTCGCGACAAGCCGGCAGTGTCAGCAGGCTGGAATGCGCGACCGCGACGAGCGGCGGCAGCTTGAGCGGCCCGCCCGGCCGATGAATCCAGCCCGGGTCTTGCGCCGTCGCGCGGCGCAGCGCGCTTTCGTCGCCGATGGCGCATGCGAGGTAGGGGTCGTCGCCCAACAGGCCCGGGCTTTCTTCCAGCAGACGAACGGCGACTGAGGGCCTCGCGCGGTCCGCGCCGCCGGCGATGTCGCCCGCGTACACGCAGCGCAGCCAATGCAACACCGTCTTCGCGGGATCGTCCGCCTGTGCCCTGCGCGCGAGCACGAAGCCCTGCAGGTCGGCCCAGGAGGCAAAGCCGTATTCGCGCGCCACGCACGACTGCGCGTCATGCAGCCGCAGGCCGAGCGAGGCGATCGCGGCATCGCTCTTGCCGGCGGCAGCCGGCAGTGCGTCGCGGAATCGAGTGGTGGCGCCGGGGTCGTCGGCCCGGTACAGAGCAAGCAGTTCCTTGGCTTGCTTCTTCAGGTGGCCCAGGTCGGGCCGTGCGGGAATGCGCTTCATGAAAACCTCCGTGCATCGGACGCCGAGGACCCGTAATTCCGGCTGCACAAAAGGCTGATGAATGAATCAGCAACACATGGAGGCAAGTGGGTTCAACCCTTCCCGCGGGCCCGGGCGCGGCTTGCAACCGCGGCCCGCATCTTAGCGCGGCGTTCAGGCCCGCAGGCCGACCGGGCCTGCGTCGTTCATCGCCATCGCCGACGGATCGCCGCTGTTCGAGCGCCAGATCAGAAGGCCATGTTTCATCGCCTCGCGGATCGCCTGCGTGCGCGACTTCACGCCCAGCTTGCGATACATGCTCTTGAGCTGCGCCTCGATGGTGTTGATGGAGCGATGCGTGGCTTCGGCGATCTCGCGGTTGCTCCAGCCGCGCGAGATGAGCCACAGCACCTTGAGCTCGCGCGAGGACAGCAGCGCGTTCGCTTCCGCGGGTTGAAAGTGCTGCATGGCCTCGACGTCGGCATCCACGGTTGCCGGTGGTGCCTGCGAGGGGAACGCGATGGGCCTGAGGATCTCGTGCGCCAGCCGCGCCGCCGCCGATGCATCGCCCTGTTCGATGGAACGCAGCAACGACGCGAGTTCCGGCTCGCTGGCTTTCGTGAACAGATGGCACAACGCACTCGCGACCGCCGCTGCGCTGGCGGTGCGCGTTTCGGCTTCGTCGGGCTGGGTCACCAGATGGAGTTCTGGTGGCGGTGGCCTGTGTGCGACAACGGTTTCGAAGGAAGGAGAGGGCGGCATCTTGAAGCAAAAGCGCTTCGATGCAGTCGGTGACCCGGGAGCCGGTTCACGCACCAATCAAAGCGAAACCGATCGTATGAATTAAGGCCGCCGCGCGCAGCCTGTTTCGGGGCGCGGATGTGTTCTTCATCACATCCGCGCGCAATCGGCGAAGGGCACGCGATTTCAGCGTGCGGGTGCGGGCTCCGTGCGCAATTGCTCCTTGAGGATCCGCCGGATCTCCAGGATGGCCAGCGGGTTCTCCTGCACGCTGTGCTGCGACGAGATCACCAGCTCCGACGCCGCGCCTTCGAGATGCGCGCTCTGGTACGGCACGATGCCGTCGCTCGACGCGGCGAGCGGCACGCCCGCCGTGTCGTTGCCGATGATCGAGTGATAGCGCACGCGCGGGTTCATCGGCAGCCCCGACGACAGCCGCACGAAGGAATCGCGGTCGCTGAGGTTGTCGATGCTGTTCGGAATGCGCAGCGGCCCCTGGTCCTGCTTGCCCGGTGCGATGCGGATCAGCTCGCGCGAGATGTCGCTCAGCTGCCCCAGCATGGTGACCGGCAGCGTGATGAGGTTGGCCACCCAGCGCGAGATGCGGTTGTTGGCAAAGTCGGTGCCGCGGTGCGGCGACGCGATGAAGATGGCGTCGCTGACCTGCGGCAAGGGCTCGAAGCGCAGGTACGGCGCGAGCCGCTGTTCGATGCGCTGCTGCTGCGCGCCCTGCATCGGGTAGCTTGCGAGCAGGGCCTCCCACAGCTTGTCTTCCGACGAAGACACCATCAGCCGCGACAGCACGCCGCCCATGCTGTGGCCGATCAGCGTGATGTCGTTGGACGCGCGGGCCTTGCCCGTGGGGTCGAAGTGCGCAATGGTCTGCTCCACGGCTTCGCGGATGGCGAGGTTGTTGAGCGGCAGCGGCGCATTGGTCGGGTAGTACACCTGCCAGACCTGATAGCTGCGGCGCAGCGTCTCGTCGCCGAGTACCTCGTTGGCCACGTTGATCCATGCCTCGGGGCTGCTGGCCAGGCCGTGCAGCATGATGATCGTGCGGCGGTTCGGGTCGTAGGGCTGCATCAGGTAGATGCGCGGCCTCGTGAGCCCGTCAGCGCTGCCGAAGAGGCTGCGCAGCGCCTGCAGCGCGAAGTCGGAGCGCGCGAGCCACAGGCCGTAGCCGGAGGTGAAGTTGGCGGCCAGCGGAATGTCCTGCCCGCCTAGTTGCACCGTCGATGTCCGGTAGGGGTCGAACACCACGATGCGCAGATTGCGCGTGGCCAGCACCTGGCGCAGGTCGGCGCCGTCGAACTTGAGCACCGCGGTGAGCGCGGGGAAGGGCGTCTCGCGGTAGGGCGGCGCGTTGGCGCCGTGGGCGGGCTCGTCGGTCACGGCGACAAGCTCGGCGCCGAAGCCGTCGCGCCGGTAGATGTTGCGCAGGCCGGAGAAGGTGAGCGAAGCCGCGGGAATCAGCTCTTGCGGCAACGCGGCTCCGGGCGGCAGCTGCAGCGCGGACACATCGCTGTCGATGTGCCAGTCGCCCACCTGAGGAACAGTGGGCGGCCGGGTGTCGTCGTGGCCGCGCCGGCCATTCTTCTGGTAGCTGCTGTACAGGCCGTTGATGGCCTGCTGCACCGCATAGTTGTAGTAGTCGCGCACCTGCGTCTGCCGGTCTTCGAAAGCCCGGTCGCGCGGGTTACGGGCGGTGAAGAACAGGTAGGCATAGGCATGGCGGGCGGTTTCCAGCCATGCGTCGATGGCCTTGTCGGCCGACGGCCCATCGGTCGTGCCGCCCTTGTCCGCCGACAGCGCCACCTGCAGCCAGACCTCCGACAAGGCCGAAAGCCGCTGCTCGTCGGTGATGCCCGCCGAATCGGCCAGGGCCTGGCGGCAGGCCTGGCCGTCGCGGCGGCACAGGTCGGCGTCGGAGCCGATCACGCGCAGCACTTCCTGCGCGGAGGTGCTGAGCTTGCCCGTGGTGAGGATGTCGCCGCGCCGCTGCGCGAGGTATTCGGCCGGCGAGATGGAGCCGACCTTCACGCCAGCGCAGCCGGCGGCCAGCATCGTTGCGCACAGCAGGGCCGCGAGCAGATGAAAGCGCGCGCGCATCATCATGGCGCCGCTTTCGGCGCTGCGCCCGGCAAGCCTTGCCGGATGGTCTGCGAGAAATCGGCGCCGGGCGTCTTGTCGGTGGCGATGGCGCGCTCGGTGATGCGCCCGGCGGCGCGCAGCGCCTGCATGTCGTAGCCCGGCGTGAGGCCGCCCACGTCGTACAGGTAGTCGGGCAGGTAGCCCGATGCGAGCAGGCGGTAGTCCATGGGCAGGCCGGGCACGATGCGCCTGGCCAGCGCGTAGACGATGGTGGTGCAGTTGGCAGTGAGCGTGTTGTAGAAGCTGGGCGCGCGCACCAGCGCGTCGGCCTCGTCCAGGTACGCGAGGAACAGCGAGCGCATCTCGGGCTGCGGCAGGCGCACGCGGTACATGTGGACGTCTTCGCCGCGCACGTTGGTGCGCACGCGCAGGATGTCGTGCTCGTCGGCCGCCACCAGGCTGGTCTCGAACTGCTTGAAGAAGCCGCCGACCGACGAGAAGCTCTCGCCGCGCTCCTTGCGGATCTCTATGGAGAAGGTGAGGAACCGGCCGTCGTCGAACCCGAACGAAACCAGCGTGTGCGCAATGGCGGGGCCGGTCCAGTAGGAGAGCGACACATCGACCGTGCGCAGGCGGTCGAGGTCGTAGCGGCGCGTTTCCCAGCGCTGCGTGTAGTCGGTGTCGCTGCGCCATTCGAAGTTGCGCACGTTCTCCATGGTGACGATGCTGCCGTCCACGCGCGCGCGCAGCTGGCGCGACACGTCGTCGGCCCACACACGGTCCTGCGAGGGCAGGATGGTGCCCCACCATGCGAGCAGCATCGCGAAGCCCACGGCGTAGGAGAGCAGGGCGCGCCCGGCCCTGCCGCGCCACAGCAGCGCGATGGCGGCAAGTCCGAAGCCGGCCCACAGCACGCCGGCGCCGGCCTTCACGAATACCGGCCCCGGCAGCTGGTACCAGAGCGCAAGGCAGGCCCACAGCGCCGTCAGCACCACGGCCAGCGACAGCAGCAGGCGGCCGGAGAAACGCAGGATCGCGCGGATCATCGGCACGCGGCGCCTAGCCGTAGACGCTGAGCGACGCGAGGATGCGCGTGAAGTACGCGTCGGCCAGCGCGGTCGCGCCCTTGGCGTCGCGTGCCTCGAGCGCGTCGACGATGGCGGTGAGCTCGCGCAGCGTCTGCTCGCGCACGATGGCACCCACCGGACCGTTGAGGTTGGAGCGCCCGTCGTACTGCACCGCGCGTCGGTCGGCCACCACCGCGTCGAACACCTGCATCAGGAAGCGGTTGCGCGTGGCGCGGAAGATTGCCTGGTGCACGCCGTAGATGCCTTCCTTGAAGGCGATCCACTGGTCGGCGTCGCGCACCACGGCCAGGTGGTGGCGCATGAGCGCGAAGTCATCGGCGTCGGCGCGCTGGGCCGACAGCGCCATCATGGCCGGCTCGAACAGCAGCCGGCCTTCGAGGATCTCGGTGTAGGTCGGCACGTCGCGGTGGTGGGCCGCCACGGGCAGGTCGGACTCGCTGAGCAGCTGCATCAGCGATTCCGCCAGGAAGGTGCCGCTGCCCACCTTGCGCTCCAGCAGGCCCTGCGCGCTCATCATGGCCAGCGCATGGCGCACCGTGCTGCGCGAGGTCTTGAACTGCTCCGACAGGTCGCGCTCGTTGGGCAGCTTGTCGCCGGGCTTGAGCACGCCGTCGCGGATCGACTGGAGGATGGCGCGGTAGACCTTCGAGGCGGTGGCCTTGTCCTGCGCGGCGATCCGGCCCGACAGGTCGGTGACCTCGATCAGGGGTTGCGAGACAGGCTTTGCATCCATGGTTTCAGAGTTCGCCAAAATGGTTGACCAATCACAATTAAGAATCTTAGAATGAATTCATTACGCAGTCATACGAGGCTGCGTTGTCTGGTTCCGGATTGGTTGACCAATCCGTCCGAAGCTGTTGATTTTCGTCGAAAGGTTGACCCTGCGCCGCCCCCGTGCGGCGCTGCGGTGAAGTGTTCTCAATGACCCTGGATTCCAACACGGCGCCGGCGGCCACGGCCCGCGGCCCCAGTCCCCGCCCCGAAGAGCGGCTCGCCGCGCTCGGCCTGGTGCTGCCGCCGCCACCGGCACCCGTCGCCAACTTCGTGGCCTGGCGCCGCACCGGCCCCTTGCTGTATCTCTCGGGCCAGGGTCCGCTGGAGGCGAACGGGCATCTGCACGTGGGCCGTGTCGGCGAGGAAGTGAGCATCGAGGCTGCCTACGCCCATGCGCGGCTCACCGGGCTGAACCTCCTGGCGGTGGCCAAGGCCGCGCTGGGCGACCTCGGGCGCGTGCGCAGCGTGGTGAAGCTGCTGGCTTTCGTGAATGCCTCGCCGGGCTTCGCGCATCACCCGAAGGTCATCAACGGCTGCTCCGACCTGTTCGTCGATGTGTTCGGCGACGAAGTGGGGCGCGGCGCGCGCTCGGCCATCGGCGCGGGTTCGCTGCCGGGCCACCAGACCGTCGAGGTCGAGGCCATCCTGGAAGTGGACTGAGCCATGGCCTACCAGTTCCAGTTCGACGCGCTCGCCCCCTACACCGGGCAACTGGTGGAAGGGCTGCTGCACACGCTGGGCTATGCCGCGTCGAGCATCGTGCTGGGCATGGCGATCGGCGTGGCGGGCTCGCTGGCGCTGGTGTACGGCGGCAAGCCGCTGCGCGGCGTGACGCGGGTGTATGTGGAGTTCTTCCGCAACACGCCGGCGCTGGTGCAGCTCTTTCTCATCTACTTCGGCCTGCCCAACCTGGGCATACGGCTGGAGGCGCCCGTGGCGGGCGTGATTTCGCTGGCGCTGTACTGCGGCGCCTACATGGTCGAGGTGTTCCGCTCGGGGCTGATGTCGGTGCCGCGCGGCCTGTCGGAAGCCGGCGCCGCGCTCGGGCTGCGGCCGCGGCAGGTGCTGGTGCACGTGCTCTTCGTGCCGGCGCTGCGCAACGTGTTTCCCTCGCTCGCGAGCCAGATGGTGCTCACGCTCATCGGCACCAGCCTCATCTCGCAGATCGGGGTGGAAGACATCTTCCATGCCGGCAGCTTCATCGACTCGCGCACCTTCCGCAGCTTCGAGGTCTACCTCGTGATCTGCGCGATGTACTTCGTGGCGGTGCAGGCGCTGCGCGTGATCCTCGGCTTCGTGCAGCGCCGCCTGTTCGGCAAGGAGGGCTGAGATGCGCGGACTTTCCGTTGCCGACCTCTGGCTCATCCTGGGCGCGATCCGCTGGACCGCCGCGCTGGCCGTCACCGCGTTCTCCGTCGGCGCGGTGATCGCGCTCGGCGTGGCCGTCGCGCGCACTTCGCGGCTGCCTTGGCTGCGCGTGCTGGCGCGCATCTACACGGAGCTTGTGCAGGGTACGCCGCTGCTGGGCGTGCTGTTCCTGCTGTACTTCGGCGTGCCGATGCTGCTGGGCATCGAGATCAACGCCTTCATGGCCGCTGCGGCCGCGTTCTCGCTGTCGGCCGGTGCGTTCCTCGGCGACATCTGGCGCGGCGCCATCGAATCGGTGCCCAAGGGCCAGTGGGAGGCCGCCTCCTGCGTGGGCCTGCGCCGCTGGCAGGTCATGCGGCACGTGGTGTGGCCGCAAGCTTTTCGCGTGGCGCTGGGGCCCACGGTGAGCTACCTGGTGCAGCTCATCAAGAACACCTCGCTGGCCGCGCTCGTCGGGCTGGTCGAGCTCACGCGATCGGGCCAGATCGTCGCCGGCTCCACGTTGGCGCACCTGCCTGTCTTCTGCGGCGTGGCCCTGTGCTACTTCGCCATCTGCTACCCGCTGGCCCGGCTGGCACTCTCTCTGGAAGGACGCATGAATGCCGCTCGTGCTCATTGAATCGGTCGAAAAGCACTTCGGCGACAACCATGTGCTGCGGGGCGTGTCCACCGAAGTGGCCAAGGGCGACATCGTGGCGCTCGTGGGCCGCAGCGGCTCGGGCAAGAGCACGCTGCTGCGCTGCGTGAACGGGCTGGAGACCATCAGCGCGGGGCGCATCGTGGTCGACGGCGTGGATGTGCAGTCGCCCGACACCGACCTGGCCCTGCTGCGCCGCCGCGTGGGCATGGTGTTCCAGAGCTTCAACCTCTTTCCGCACCTGTCGGCCGCGGCCAACGTGACGCTGGCGCCGGTGCTGACCAGGAAGATCGCCAAGGGCGAGGCGCGCGACCTGGCCAGGCGCATGCTGGAGCGCGTGGGCCTGGGCCACAAGCTCGACGCCATGCCCTCTCAGTTGTCGGGCGGCCAGCAGCAGCGCGTGGCCATCGCGCGGGCGCTGGCCATGTCGCCGCAGCTGATGCTGTTCGACGAAGCCACTTCCGCGCTCGACCCCGAACTGGTCGGCGAGGTGCTGCGCGTGATGGAAGACCTGGCGCGCGACGGCATGACCATGATGGTCGTCACGCACGAGATGGCTTTCGCGCGCCGCGTGGCCTCCGAGGTGCTCTTCATGAACCAGGGCCGCATCTGGGAGCGCGGCACGCCGGAGCGCATGTTCGGCAGCCCGCAGACCCCCGAATTCCAGCAGTTTGTCCAATCCGTCGTCTGATCTCTTTCGTCTTCCCCAAGGAGCTTCCATGTTCAAAATGAAAACCCTGTTCGCCGCCGCGCTGGTCTGCGCCGCTCCCTTGCTCGCGCATGCCGACAAGCTCGCGGACATCAAGGCCAAGGGCACGATCCGCATCGCCACGACCATCGACGCCGCCCCCTGGGGCTTCACCGACGCGGCCGGCAAGCCCACGGGCCTGGACGTGGAACTGGCCGAGAACGTGGCCAAGGCCATGGGCGTGAAGCTCGAGCTGCAGCAGGTGACCGGCGCCAACCGCATTCCCTACCTGCTGTCGAACAAGGTCGACGTGGTGATCGCGGCGCTGGGCAGCTCGCCCGAGCGCGCCAAGCAGGTCGCCTTCTCCAAGCCCTATGCGGCGGTGTACCTGGGCGTGTACGGCGGCAAGGGCATTCCCAAGTTCGCCAAGCTGAGCGAGCTCGCGGGCCAGACCGTGGCGGTGCCCAAGGGCTCGACGCCCGACCTGTCGCTGAGCGAACTGGCGCCCGGCGCCAAGCTGATCCGCCTGGAAGACACGGCCTCGACCATCTCGGCCTTCCTGTCGGGCCAGGCGCCGCTGTTCGCCGAGAACAACTTCATCGCCCAGAAGGTGGCCGATGAGAACCCCGCCAAGGGCATCGAGATGAAGTCGCTGATCCGCATCAGCCCCGCCTACATGGCCGTGCAGCCCAGCGAAACCGCGCTGCTGGCCGAGATGAACAAGATCATCGACGCCAAGGCCGCCGACGGCAGCCTTGCGGCGCTGCGCCTGAAGTGGTTCAAGGACGAGCAGAAAGAAGTGAAGTGAGCCAGCCGCGTCCTTCCACCGTTTTCACGGACATCGATTGGGCCAGGCCCGGCAAGCAGGTCGGCCATGCGTGGCTGCCGTACTCGGGGCATGAGGATGCCTGGGGCGCGGTCGCGCTGCCGCTGGCCGTCATCGGCAATGGCGACGGGCCGACCGTGCTGGTCACCGGCGCCATCCATGGCGACGAGTACGAAGGCCCGATCGTCATCAACGAGCTGATCCGCACGCTCGACGCCGCGCAGGTCAAGGGCCGCCTGATCCTGATGCCCGCGGCCAACGCGCCGGCATTGCGCGCGGCCTCGCGCGTGAGCCCGCTCGACGGCAAGAACCTGGCGCGCGTGTTCCCGGGCGACCCCTTCGGCACGCCGACCGAGCAGATCGCCGCGTTCATCCACGACGTGCTGTTTCCCAGGTGCGACGCGTATGTCGACCTGCACGCGGGCGGCAGTTCGCTGTTCATCGAGGAGAGCGCGCAAGTGGTGGTCACGCCCACGCTGGCGCCCGAAGTGCGCGAGCGCGCCGAGGACATGGCGCGCTGGTTCGGCGCCAGGTTCACCGTGATCACCGACAACATGGGCGATCCGCGCACCAGCTGCGGCGCAGCGGCTCACCTGGGCCTGGCGGCGATCGCAGCCGAGATGGGCGAGAACGGCAGCGTGTCGCCCAAGGGTGTGAAGCGCACGCGCGAGTGCCTGTCGCGCGTGCTGGCACGGCTGGGCGTGGTGCCCGCCGAGCTGCCGGCCACGCCGCCGGCGAGCCGCCGCGTGCACATCGTGCCGGACGGCGGCAACCTGCTGTCGCCGGGCGACGGCTACTTCGAGCCGCTGCACCAACTCGGCGACACGGTGGCCGCCGGCGAGCTGGCCGGCTACCTGCACCTGCTGACCGAGCCCGCGCTGGCGCCGCGCGAAGTGCGCTTCGCCAAGGGCGGCACGGTGTATTCGCAGCGCACCTTCGGCATCGTGAAGCAGGGCAACAACCTGTGCGTGCTGGTCGAAGACGAGGAAGGCGCTGCCGCATGAGCGAGAACACCACCCCGATCACGCTGGACGACTACCGCGCGGCCCATGCCCGCGTGCGGCCCTACATCCGCCACACGCCGCTGGTCGATGCGCACCCCTGGGTGCCCGGCGGCGCGGCGCAGGTGCGCTTCAAGGCCGAGTGCAACCAGGTCACCGGCTCCTTCAAGGCGCGCGGCGCTTTCAACCGCGTGCTCAATCTGTCGCACGACGTGCGCAGGCAGGGGCTGGCCACCGCGTCGGGCGGCAACTTCGGCGCGGCCGTGGCCTACGTCGGCAAGACGCTGGGCCTGCCGGCCAACGTGTTCGTGATGAACACCAGCACGCCGATCACGCGGGCGCGCATCGAGAGCCACGGCGCCAGGCTCACCGTGCACGGCGACTTCTGGGACCAGAGCTGGGACGCCGCCGGCGCCAACGTGGCCGAGCACGGCGGCGCGCTGCTGCATCCGTATGCCGACCGCGACGTGGTGATCGGGCAGGGCACGACCGCGCTGGAAATCATCGATGAATGGCCCGAGGTCGAGACGCTGGTGGTGTCCATCGGCGGCGGCGGCCTGCTCGCGGGCATTGCGCAGGCGGCCAAGCTGCTCAAGCCGTCGATCCGCGTCATCGGCGTGGAAGCGGCGGGCTGCCCCACGCTCCACACCTGCCGCAAGGAAGGCCGCATCGTGAAGCTGGAGAACGTGAAGACGCGCGTGCCCATCCTCGCGGCGCGCTCGACCGAGCCCTTGAACTTCGAGCTGATCGAGAAGTACGTCGACGAGATCGTGCTGGTCGATGAAGAAGTCATCGAGGACGCGGCCCGTTCCGCCTGGCAGCACGCGGGACTGGCCATCGAGCTGGGCGCGGCCACCGCGCTGGCGGCCGTGAGCCAGCGCTGCTTCGAGCGCCGCGACGAAGAGAAAATCGCCGTCGTGCTGTGCGGCAGCGGCAGCGACGGCATGCCCAAGGCCTGAACAGGCTGCCTGCCGCGCTACAGCATGTACGTCACGAGCTTGAAGTCCGGATCCTCCGGGAAGGACTTCACCGTGAACCCCAGCCTGCGCACCAGCTTGAGCATGTCGGGGTTGTTGGCGAGCACCAGCCCGTCGATTTCGGAAAGGCCCTTGTCGCGCGCCACGTCGATGATGCTTTCCATCAGCCGCGAGCCGATGCCCTTGCCGCTGAACTCGTCGGCCACCACCAGCGAGAACTCGCAGCTGGTCTGGTCGGGGTTGGTGATGTAGCGCGACACGCCCACGATGCGCTCGCTCTCGAGCACCGTGCCTTCGGGCGACACGCTGCGCTCCATCACCACCGCCACCAGCGCCATCTCGCGGTCGTAGTCGATCAGCGTGAAGCGCGACAGCATCGACGGCGGCAGCTCGTGGAAGCGCGAGACGAAGCGGAACCAGCGGCTCTCGGGCGACAGGCCCTGCACCAGCGCCTGCAGCATCTGCGCGTCGTTGGGGTGCACCGGCCGCACGATGTAGATGCCGCCACCCGGCAGCGGCCATTCGCGCCGGTAGCGCGCGGGGTACGGCATGATGGCCAGGTGGTGGTAGCCGTTGGCCGCATTGCCCAGCTGGCCCGACACCGCCTGCGTGCTGCTGTCGACCACGATGCGCGCATCGACCGAGATGGCGCCCGACTCGTCAACGATGATGGGGTTAATGTCCATCTCGCGCAGCTCGGGCAGCTCGCACACCATTTCCGACACGCGCAGCAGCACGTGCTCCAGCGCCTCCATGTCCACCGCGCTGGCGCCGCGCCATTCGCCCAGGGTTTCGGCCACGCGGGAGCGTTCGATGAGCCGGCGCGCCAGGAACTGGTTGAGCGGCGGCAGCTCCATGGCGCGGTCGTTCAGCAGCTCGATCATGGTGCCGCCCGCGCCGAACACGATGACGGGGCCGAATGGCTGGTCGGTCACCAGGCCCACGTAGATTTCTCGGCCGCGCCGCGCGCGCACCATCTTCTGCACGGTCACGCCGTTGATGCGCGCCTCGGGCGCCAGGCGTGCCACGCGTTCCATCATCTCGACGTAGGTGTCGCGCGCGCTGGTGCCGTTCATCACGTTGAGCGCCACGCCTTCGACGTCGGACTTGTGCGGGATGTCGGGCGAATCGATCTTCAGCGCCACCGGGAAGCCCAGTTGCGTGGCGATCATCATGGCCTCGTTGGCACTGCGCGCCAGCAAGGTGCGGGTGATGGGAATGTGGAACGACGACAGCAGCGACTTCGACTCCATCTCCGTCAGCACGCGGCGCCGCTCGGCCAGCACGCTTTCGATCAGCAGGCGCGCGCCTTCGATGTCGGGCTTGGCCAGCGCCGACAGCGGCGGCGGCGTCTGCTGCAGCAACTGCTGGTTCTGGTAGAAGGCCGCGATGTTGCCGAAGGCGCCCACGGCCGCCTCCGGCGTGCGAAAGCTGGGAATGGTGGCCTCGGCCAGCACCGCGCGCGCCTTGCCCACCGACGAGTCGCCCATCCAGCAGGCCAGCAGCGGCTTGTTCATGGGGCGCGGAATGTCGGCCAGCGCCTTGGCGGTGGCCGCGGCATCGGCGCCGGCCTTGGGCGAGAAGATGGCGAGCACCCCGTCGACCTGGCTGTCGGCCGAGGCCGCGTCGATGGCTGCGCGGTAGTGCGCGGGCTGCGCGTCTTCCGAAAGATCGATGAGGTCGGTCAATGAAGCGAGCGGCGGCAGCGACGGCAGCATCAACTTCTGCACGGGCGCGGAGAGCTTGCCCAGGTCGAGCCCGATCTCGTTGATCCAGTCGGCCGCCAGCACGCCGGGGCCGCCGCCGTTGGTGACCACCGCCAGCCGCTTGCCCACCGGCCGGTAGCGCGAGGCCAGGCACTTGGCCGCCGAGAACAGCTCGACGAAGGAGCGCACCCGCACCGCGCCCGCGCGGCGCAGCGCGGCGTCGAACACGTCGTCGCTGCCCACGATGGCGGCGCTGTGCGTCTGCGCGGCTTCGTTGCCCGCCGGCTTGCGGCCGGCCTTGAGCACCACCACCGGCTTGGCATGCGAGGCCGAGCGCAGCGCGCTCATGAAGCGGCGCGCGTCGGCGATGCCTTCGAGGTACACGATGATGCTGTGGGTGGCCCGGTCGTTGGCCAGGAAGTCGAGCACCTGCGGAATGTCGACCGAGGTGTGCGGGCCCAGCGACACCACGCTGGAAAACCCGACGCCGTTCTGCCGCGCCCAGTCGAGCATCGACGCGGTGAGCGCGCCCGACTGCGACACCAGCGCCAGCGGCCCGGTGCTGGCGAGGGGGCCGGCCACGCTGGCGTTCAGATGCAGCGGCGGGCGCTGGAAGCCCAGCGAGTTGGGCCCGAGCAGGTGCACGCCTTCGCGCTTTGCGATCTTGCGCCACTGGGCCGCCTGGTCGGCGCTGATGCCGCTGGAAATGACAACCGCGGCCGTGCAGCCGATGCGGCCCGCGATCTCCAGTGCGGCGGCCACGTCGCGCGGTGCGAGGGCGATCAGCGCCAGGTCGGCATGGGTCTGGGCCAGTTCTTCGAGCGTGCCCTTGGTACGCACGTCCAGGAAGCGCAGCGTGCCGTCGAATCGGTCGGCGCGGAAGGCTTCGCGCAGCGTGCGGCCGGCCGGCGTCTGGCCGCCGGGGTCGTCGGCGTGGCCGACGAAGGCCACGATGGAGGCCGGGGCGAAGAGCGGATTCAGGAAATGCTTGTCCATGCCCCCAAGTCTGCACCGTTCGGGGGCGGGTGTGCGCGGCGGGCGGAGAACTCGCGAGGATTTTCCATCGGACCGGCATGCCCCGTCGCCGCGCAGGCGGCGCCTCGCTATAGTCAAGGGTCATGCAAAAACGAATCGGCGTGGTCTTCGTCTCTCGGCGAAATTCACTGCGCAGCATCCTGGCGGAAGCATGCCTCTCGCACCTAGACCCCAAGCGGTTCTCGGTCTCTTCCTGCGGTCAGCCCGGGCATGTCGGGCGCGAGTTTCATCCCGCGGCCATCGGCGCTCTTCATAGCGCCAGCATTCCAGTTCCGCAGAGGCAGCCGCGCAGCTGGGACGAGTTGGTGCGGACCCACCCCTCCGGCGCGGATTTCGTCATCACCCTGGATGCGGGCACCGAGTCGCTGCAACCCCCGTGGCCCGGCCAGCCCGATGCGGCGCTGTGGTCCTACCCGGACGTTGCGGCCGAGACCGACCCCGAGCAAGTCGCTCATGCGGCGGTGCAGATGCTGTTCTCGCTGCGCCGCCGGCTCGAGCTGCTGGTGAGCCTGCCGATGCAGGGCGTCGACCGCGCGGCGGTGCGCTCCGACGTGCGCGACCTGGGCTACATGCGCTAGCGTCCGCGGCCCGCGAAGGGCTGGCGCATCCACTGCCGCTCGGCCTCCGCGATGGGCGATTCGAGCGCCCGTTCGGGCACTTCCCAGACGATGGCGCGCGGCGGGTTGTCCGCGAAAGCCGGTCCCGGAAAGTAGCGCCGCGCGGCGCCGGAAAAATCGCCCCCGTCCATCGCGAAATCGGCGACCAGCGACTGGCCGGCGAGCTGAAGAAAGGGCAGGAAGTTGGCGCGCCGCGAAAACGAACTGCCGATCAGCACGATGGAAGGCAGTGCGGTATTGCCGAACAGGTCGGTGCTCTCGTTGCGTGTCTCGACGGTCGATTGCCAGCCGGTGTCGGGCGCGGGCTTCAGCGACGACGGCAGGCCGTCGATGCCCGCCAGGCGCACCAGGTCGCCCCATTCGGTGACGGTCTTGCGCGATGCGACCACGGAAGGCACCGGCGTGGCGTCGAGCACCTGCATGCGCCGAAGGCGCTCGGCCACGGCTTGCGCGGCCAGTTGGCTGCCGTGCTCGGTCCAGTGCGTGTCGGTTTTGAGGAAGGGCGCGGGCGATGCACCCGCGAGCACCGGTGCCAGGTCGAGCACGGGCACGTTCGCGGCATCTAGCATGGCCGTCCATTCGCGCACACGGCCTTCGAGTTCGGGCGGGCGCCGCAGCCGGCCCAAGTGTTGGCTTTCGATCCGGCTCTTGTCGGGCACGACCACCACCAGCAGCGCAATGCGCCGTGCAGCCAGCGCGCGGGCGATGTCCGCGACGGTGGCGGCACGGTCACGCGCATTCGCAGCGCGGCCGGGGTGAACGCGCAGTTCCTCGTCGAGGAAGAGCCAGTCGCCTTCGCCCCGATGCACCTCCGCGCCGAGATCGCCCAGCAGCAGCCAGCTTGCCTCGCGCTGGTAGCGCGCGAGCGTTTCGGTCAGCGGCGTCGTGACCAGCGTCTTCGTCAGCGCGCGCCGGGCTGCGGCATCGTCCAGCAGCGAAGCGCCGGCATGAGCCAGCGCGCCGGGCATGTTCGGCAAGCTCGCGACGAACGCCGCACCCAGCGACGCGACCAGCACGCCCGCCGTCGTCCAGCGGAGCATTCCACGCAGTCGACGGTTGGTGCGCGCTGTTGCCATGCCCATCAGAACTGGAAGTAGAGGAAAGGCACCGTGCCGCGGCTCGACACCAGCGCGAGCGAAAGCAGGAAACCGGCGATCGGCGCCAGCGTCGCGAGCACCGCGCCGCCATTGCCCGCATGCCGCCGCGCGCCGACCAGGGCCGGCGCGAGCACCCAGGCGATGCCCAGCAGATAGGCCAGCACCACCGGCAGCCGCAGCATGTTGGACAGCGCCGCCCCTAGTGCCACGCCATGCGCGCCGAACTGGCCGGCCAGCATGTCGCAGGCGACCGCGAAGTCGGGCGCGCGGAACAGCGTCCAGCCCAGCATCACGAACAGCATGGTCGCGGCGTGCGCGAGCGGCGCGGGCAGGCCCAGCCCGCGCGCGCGGCACAGGTGCACCACGCTCAGGCCAATGCCCTGCGCCAGGCCCCAGTACAGGAAGTTCCAGCTGTCCGCGCCGTGCCAGAGCCCGCCGATGGCCATCGTCAGCATCAGGTTCAGCACCGTGCGCCGGGTGCCCTTGCGGCTGCCGCCGAGCGGCACGTAGAGGTAGTCGCGCAGCCAGGACGACAGCGAGATATGCCAGCGCCGCCAGAACTCCGCCAGGTTGCGCGCGAGGTAGGGCCGGTCGAAGTTCTCGGGAAACCGAAAGCCCAGCATCGCGCCGATGCCGATGGCCATCGCGCTGTAGCCCGCGAAGTCGAAGAACAGCTGCAGCGTGTAGGCCAGGCAGCCGAGCCAGGCATCGGCCAGGCTGGGGTGCGCGGCCGAAAACACATGCTCCACCACCGGCGAGAGCGTGTCCGCCACCAGCACCTTCATCGCCATGCCGATCATGAAGCGGCGCGCGCCCGTGGCGAATTCCGAAGCATGCACGGCGCGGTGCGCCAGGCGCTGGCGCACCCAGTCGTAGCGGATGATCGGCCCCGCGACGAGGTGGCCGAACATCGCCAGGTAGGTCGCGAAGTCGATGGGCCGGCGCTCCGCCGGAAACTTGCCGCGATGCACGTCGACCAGATAGGAGATCGCCTGCAGCACGGTGAACGACAGTCCGATGGGCAGCGCGATGCGTTGCCATTCCATCGGCATGGCGCCGGCATGCGCCAGGGCCGCGTTGAAAGTCTCGACCACGATGTTGGCGTACTTGAACCAGGCCAGCACGCCGAGGTTCAGCACGATGAACGCCACCAGCATGCCGCGCCGCCCCGGCCCCGCGCGCTCGACCAGCAGCCCGCCCGCCCATGCCAGCGCCGTGAGCGCAATGAACAGCAGCAGGAACAGCGGGCTCCACCAGCCGTAGAACAGCCAACTGGAGAGCAGCAGCAGCGTGTTCTTCGCGCGCGCCGGCGTCAGCGCATACAGCAGCAGGAACGCCGGCAGAAAGACCGAGAGGAATTCGAGCGATGCGAAAACCACGGCCGGGTCAGCGCGCGATGCGGTCCTGCAGGCCCATGAGCCGGCTGCCCTTGCCGGCGGGAACGAGGAACACGCTGTAGCGCTGGCCGGCCTGCAGCGAGCCCAGGTCGATCGTGCCCTCGACGGGCTGGCCGTTGCAGGTGGCATGCACCGCCAGCTTCACCGGGTTGACGGCACGGCGCGCGCTGGCAAGCGCCGCCTGGTTCTCGAAGATGGCCGTGTTGCCGGTGCTGGCCAGGAGGCCCGCGGCGGTGCAGCGCGCGTCGGCGTTGTAGAACGCGAGCGAGGCGCGCAGGGGATCGAAGCTGGGTGGCGGCTCGGTGAAGCTGGTGCCGGCAATCTCGCCGTTCGCGCCTTGCCACGCCAGCACCGAGGCCGAGCCGCCCGACGGCACGCGCAGCGTGATGGCCATCTGCCGCTGGCCGTTTTTCCAGTAGCCGGTGACCGGCGCGTCGGAGCGCACGGGCTGGTAATCGGTGATGGGCGCAGAAGGCGCCACCACCACGCTCGCCTTTGCGGGGCCGCCGCTTTGCACCGTGAGCGCCTGCGCCCCCGCGTTGACGAAGCGCACCAGCGCCAGGTCTTGCGAGGGGCCCGTGTCATACAACTGGGGCGCGGCGCCGGCCACGGCGGGCAGCAGGGCGCCGAGCAGCGCATGGCGCCGCATCTTGAGAGCGGCGCGCCTCATGGCCGCGGGGTGCCGGCGGCAGCGGGCGCCAAGGGCAGCCGCGCGACGGCCTTGGCGATCGCATCGCCCCAGGCGCGGTAGCCGCTCGCGTTGAAATGCTGCCCGTCGATGGTCGGCCACTGGCCGCGCGCGGACATCTCCAGCGAGTCGATGTAAGTGCAGGGCGCCACGTTGGTCGCGAGAAAGCGGCTCACCGTTTCGGCGCGCGCGTAGGTCTTGCCGTACTGGCCGCCTTCCTGCCCCCACGCGGGGCCGACCCAGGCGCACTTGGTGCCGGTGGCCGAAATCGCGCCGGTGAGCGCGCTGACCTGCTGCCAGACCCAGTTCATCGGAAAGTCGGCCTGCCGGTAGGCGGCCATGGTGTCGCCCAGCACGATCAGCACCAGATCGGGGTGTTCGGCCTTGATGAGTTGCGCCACCGCCGTCGTCTTGGCCCGGTTGCCGGGGCTCACGACCGCCGGCTTGTTGCCGATGCGTTCCGCGCTGCCACAGGAGCCGGGCTTGGACACCGTCCAGTCGTAAGGCTGCACGCCGCACACGCCGATGGAATGCACCTTCGCGCCCTGGCGCTGGAGATCGTCGTGCAGCGACGACATCAGGTAGCTCGGCTGCGACAGATGACTGTCCCCGATGATGAGGATGGAAAGACCGGCAATTGCCGCTGCGAGTGCCACCAATATCCCTTTCGTTTTCAAGGCCGGAAAATGTACCAGCCCCGGCGGTCCATCGCCCGGCGGTCGAACCCGCATTCAGTCCGTGCCACACCCCGGCATCGATGAAAAACACATAAGCAAACTCGAAATCAGGCGTTCCCGGCGGGGCGCTGCGCGGGCTCAATGTCGGGCTTTCCCGCTGCCGGCTTCGAATCTTGTCAGACCTTTCTTCCGGATTTCCCGCCCCACGGCGCCTGGGCTTCTTCAGCCGCCTGCTCGACGACACCACCGCCGCCGAGCGCTACCGGCTCGTCGCCGAGCAGATCGCGCATGCCGAAGCCCTCGGCTTCGACTCCGCGTGGGTGGCGCAACACCATTTCCATGAACACGAAGGCGGACTGCCGTCGCCCCTGGTCTTCCTGGCCTACGTGGCTTCGCGCACCAAGCGCATCCGCCTGGGCACCGGCATCGTCACGCTGCCGCTGGAAAACGCGGTGCGCGTGGCCGAAGACGCCGCCGTGCTCGACCTGCTCTCCGGCGGGCGGCTCGAAGTGGGCGTCGGCACGGGCGGCACGCCGGAAGCCTTTGCGGCCTTCGGGCTCGACAGCAACGAGCGCTCGGCCATCTTCGCGCGGCAGCTCGACGCGGTGCGTGCCGCATGGGCGGGCCGGCCGCTGGCCGGCGGCGACACCCTGTACCCGCCGGGCGCGCAGTTGCCGGGGCGCATCTGGCAAGCGACCTTTTCGGTGAGCGGCGGCGCCCGCGCGGGGCAGGCCGGCGACGGCCTGATGCTCTCGCGCACGCAGCCGCGCCCCGGCCACGCGCCCGACGCACCGCTTGCCGGGCTGCAGAACCCCATCGTCGATGCCTACCTGGCGGCGCTGCCGGCCGGCGTGGCGCCGCGCATCGTCGGCTCGCGCAGCGTGTTCGTGGCCGATAGCCGCCAGGAGGCGCTGCGGCTGGCCGAGATCGGCCTGCGCCGCTCGGCCGCGCGCTTTGCCGCCTCGGGACAGGCCGGCCTGGCGGACCGCGCGGGGCCGGACGCATCGCTCGAGGAACTGATCGCCGCCTACGACGTGCATGTCGGCTCGCCCGACGACGTGATCGCCTCGCTGCGCGCCGACAGCACGCTCGACCGCGTGACCGACCTGGTCTGCCAAGTGCACCCGGTCGATCCGCCGCATGCGGCCATCCTGCGCTCCATCGAGCTGATCGCGACCAAGGTCGCGCCGGCGCTGGGCATCCATTCTTCATCCACGCTTCGCGAGACCGCATGAACGCCGTTGCTTCTCCTCCTTTGTCCTCCGACTCCGGTGCGCCCGAGGTGCCCGACGTGATCGACAGTCTTGTCGGCATCGCCCCGGGGCAGCATCTCGACCGCATCCGCCGGGGGCGCGAGCAGGCCCGCACCCATGCGCAGCAGAGCTATCTCTCGCTGTTCGCGCCGACACCGCCGGTGCCCGGCGATTTCGACATCGCCGACCGCTTCGCGCTCGCGGCCTTCGTGGCAGGGCTGCACGGCCATGCGGGCGTGGCGCGCTTCTATGCGGAAGAACTGGCCAGCCAGGGCGCCCGCGCGGGGGTGGCCGATGCAATCGAGGCCGAGGTGCAGCGCGGCGCCGCGCAAGGCCCCTACGGCAGCTACCCGGCCGGCCCGCTGAGCGCGGAAGACAAGGCCGGCCCCTCGTATGCCGTGAACGATGCGCACCGCGAACTGCTGGGCGAACGGCTCTCGGCCGCGCTCGCGCATGCGCACTTGCTGGTGTTCCATCCGCGCGATGCCAGCCCGGCCGCCTTGCAGGCGTTGCTGGATGCGGGCTGGACCAGCACCGGCATCGTCACGCTGTCGCAGCTGGTGGCATTCCTCGCGTTCCAGATCCGGGTCGTCACCGGCCTGCAGGCACTGGCGCAACGTCCCGCAACCTCCATCGACTGAGCCCGGCCATGAGCAACACCGAATCGACCCTGACCCATCCCGGCAACGCGCACCCGAGCGTCTTCACCCAGGCGCAGCTCGAATGGCTGCCATGGCTGGAGCCGCTGCCCGAAGCCGAGCTGACCGAGCGCCACTTCGCCGGGCTGGTGGACGCGGCGCGCGCCAAGTCGCCTTATTTCCGGCTGCTGGCGCGCGACCCGGACATCCTCGGCGCGCGCACCCGCACCGACAAGGACATCTTCTACAACCCCGAAGCCGGCTTGCCGCGCGCGGAGCGCGAGCTGTCGGCGGCAGCGGCCTCGCGCTACAACGGCTGCATCTACTGCGCGTCGGTGCATGCGCGCTTCGCCTCGCATTTCTCGCACCGCACGCAAGACGTGCAGCGGCTGCTCGACGAAGGCGTGGGCGCCGAACTCGGCGAGCGCTGGAACACGATCGTCGCGGCCTCCGTGGCGCTGTCGTCCACGCCGTCGGCTTTCGGCGTGGAACACATCGACCAACTGCGCGCGCAAGGGCTGGACGACCTGGCGATTGCCGACGTGATCCACGGCGCGGCCTTCTTCAACTGGGCCAACCGGCTGATGCTGTCGCTGGGCGAGCCGCAGGCGCAGACAGCAGCCTGAACGCTATTCCAGCGTGAAGCCGATCTTCAGCGTCACCTGCCAGTGCGCGACCTTGCCGTCGACCACGTGGCCGCGCGTCTCGGTCACTGTGAACCACTGGATGTTGCGCACCGTCTCGTGCGCCTTGGCGATGGCGGTCTGCACCGCATCTTCGATGCTCGTTGGTGACGAGCCGGTCAGTTCGAGGGTCTTGTAGACATGGTTGGACATGGCGTTTCTCTCCTTGGTTGACTGAAGGTTGCGTGAGGCTTGCCGAGGACCATCGTAGTCCCGCGGCCCGGCTCAATGAACGAATCCGCCTTTCACGAAGCGCACGGGCTCGGCGTCCATGCGCGCGATGAGCGCGCCGAGGCCGTCCGGCGGCAGCGGAATGGGGCCGGGCGCGGCGCGGGCGGGCTGATCGGTGCGGCACAGCAGGTCGTCATCGCTCCATGCGCCCTTGCCGGGTTCGCCGCGCGCGCGCAGCCAGCCGTCGCGGTCGACGATCAGCTGCGTGCCTGCCAGCCGCGGCGTGGCGGCGATGAGCGAGAACGCATCCCATGCGGTGGCCGACTCGGCGACGCAATCGCCCGCGTGCGATGCCGCGGCGGCGCCGTCTTTCGCCAGGAACACGGTGACGAGGCGCGGGTCGTCCTGCAGGGCTTGCCCGCCGGCCGCCACGATCCGCAGCCGCTGGCCGCGCCAGCCGCTCAGCATGCGAGGCGGCTTGCCGGCGCACTGCACGGCCACGTCGGGCGGCGAGATCGGCTGCGTCCAAAGGCCGGCTGCGCGCAGGCTCTGGCCCGCGCCCTGGGCCTTCATGAAATCGATGAGCGCCCAGGCGTCGTCGTCGTCGAGCCTGCCGCCGAAGGCAGGCATGGTGGGCGAGCCGCGCCGGTCGCGCATGCCGTGCAGCACATGCCAGAGCACGTCGCCATCGGCGCGCCGCCACAGCAGCGGTCCGGCCAGGTTGGGCGGCCATACGGGTTGCACGGCGGCCAGCGGGCCCTGGCCCAGGCCGTCGGCGCCGTGGCATGCCACGCATTGCGCCGCGAAGAGCACGCGCCCGCGCTCAATGCTGTCGGCCGTAAAACCGGTGGGCGAGCGCTGGAAGCTGGTCGGATACGCCGGCACCAGCACCACGTTGGCATCGGGCCACGGAGCCGCCACCAACAGCAGCGTGGTCGCGGCCAGCAGCCAGATGCGCCGGCGCCGCCACAGCAGCGCGAGCACCAGCAGCAGCAACGCCGCCGCGAGCACGACCACGGTGAGCCCGAGCCTGCGCGCCTGCCCGAGGTCGATCAGCAGGTTCTCTCCGGACAGCCGGTGCGCCCACGGCCACGCGGGCTGGCCGTGGACCTGCGCCACGAGGCCCAGCGCGTCCAGCAGGCGAAGCAACTGCAGTTGCGCGCCCTGGAGCAGGCCGATCAGCAGGTTGAGCCAGCCGGCCTCGGGGGATGCGTTCATGTCACCACGTGGCGTCGAGTCCCAGGTGCTTGAGCGCCTCGTGCCGCAGCTCGGCCAGCCGCGGATCGCCGCGGTGGCGCGGGTAGGGCAGGTCGACCACCAGCTCCGCCGCGATGCGTGCGGGCCGGTCGCTCAGCACGATCACGCGGTTGGCCAGGAACAGCGCCTCTTCCACGTCGTGCGTCACCAGCAGCGCCGAGAAACCGGCGCGCTGCCACAGGTTGACCAGCTCGCTCTGCATCGCGATGCGCGTGAGCGAGTCGAGCTTGCCCAGCGGTTCGTCGAGCACCAGCAGTTGCGGGTCGTTGACCAGCGCGCGGGCCAGCGCCACGCGCTGCGCCATGCCGCCTGAAAGCTGGTGCGGGAATGCCTTGGCAAAGTCTGTCAGGCCCACGAGCTTGAGCGCCTCGTCGACGCGGCCGCGTTGCGCCTTCAGCACGCCGCGCGCCTGCAGGCCGAGCGCCACGTTGTCCCACACGCTGCGCCAGGGGTAGAGCGTGGGGTCCTGGAACACGACGATGCGCGACGGGTCGGGCCGCGTGATCGGCGCGCCGTCCTGCGTGATGCTGCCCGTGGTGGCGGGCTCCAGCCCGGCCACCAGCCGCAGCAGCGTCGACTTGCCGCAGCCGCTGGGGCCCAGCAGCGCGACGAATTCACCGGGCCGCACCTGCAGGTCGATGCCGTCGAGCACCTGCAGCACGCCGCCCGACACCTCGAACCAGTGGCTCACGCCCTGGATGCCGATGTGCGCGCCGCCCGCGGCGGCGGCCTGCGAGGCTGAGGGCGAGGGCGAGGTCAGCGTGCTCACCATTTGACGGTTCCTTTCTGCCACGACAGCACGCGGTCGCGCACCTTGAACAGCAGCGTGATCAGGCCCGAGCACAGCACCGCCATGACGAACAGCGCCGCGTACATGTTGGCGTAGGCGGCCCAGCCTTGCGCCCATTGCAGATACCAGCCCAGGCCGGCTTTCACGCCCATCATCTCGGCGGTGATCAGCACCGAGAAAGAGGCGCCCAGCCCCATGAAAAGCCCGACGAACACCTGCGGCAGGGCCGCCGGAATCGCCACGCGCAGCACCAGGAAGCGTTCCGACGCGCCCAGCGTGCGCGCCACGTCGTAGTAGCTCTTGCCGACCGAGGCCACGCCCGACCAGGTGAGCACCGCCACCGGAAAGAAGGTCGCCAGGCCGACCAGGAACACGGCCGCCGAATAGCTCGAAGGCGCGAAGAAGAACGCCAGCGGCAGCAGCGCCGATGCCGGCACCGGCCCCAGGAAGCGCAGCAGCGGATGCACCCAGTACCCCGCGATGCGCGACCAGCCGACCGCCACGCCGGTGCCGAAGCCGACCAGCGCGCCAAGCACGAAGCCGTTGGCCAGCAGCCGCAGCGAATACGCGGTCGACAGGCCCAGCCGCTGCCAGTCTTCGTGCACCACGTCGATCAGGCTCTGCGGCGGCGCGAAGAAAGGCGAGGGCAGCAGGCCGAGCTTGGCGGTGAAGGTTTCCCACAGCGCGAGCACCACGGCCAGCGCGACCAGCCATTGGCCGGCGGGCCGCAACGCCCGTGCCACCTGGCCCGCGCGCGCGCCGAGCACCGAGATGGCAAGCAGCAGCGCGGCCACGACGAGCGCGGCGACGCCGAACTCGCGGGTGAAGGCCCAGTCGGTGAAGCCCGCTTCCTTGTTGGGCCACAGCAGCGTGAGCAGGCCCAGCGCGACCCAGGCGGCGGCGGCCAGCAGGCCGGTCGCCCAGGGGCCGGAAGGCGCCGCGGCGGCTTGGGACGGAGCGGCCTGTGCGGTCGTGGTGACGGGGGCGGCCGGTGCGCGCGGCAGGCGCGGCGCTTCGAGGAACTGTTCTGCCGTGGTCATGCGAGCCCGTTCTTGGCGGTTGCGGCGCCGGCCTGCAGCACGCCGCAGCGCGAGGGCGGCAATGAATCGAGAGGAACAGTCATCGGAGCTTCTCCACCAAAAAATTCGAAGCGCCGAGTGTTTGCGCGCGGGGCGCGCGCTGCCAACGAATGAATGCGGCTATGGATATGCGCAGAAGAGAGAAGCCGCCTTCAGCGCTGGTCGTCGCCGAAGCTCTCCACCAGGAAATCGACGATGGCCGCCACCCGCGCCGTACGCCCCTTTCGGGTGGGTACCAGCAGCGTGACCGGCGCACTGTCGAAGTGCCAGCCGGGCAGCACGCGCACCAGCGTGCCGCGCGCCACTGCGTCGGCCGCATCCCATTCGGAGCGCAGCACCAGGCCCATGCCCTGTTCGGCCCATTGCCGGGCCACGCCGCCGTCGTTGGTCACGTAGGCCGGCGACACGCGCAGGGTTTCGCGGGCGGCGGCGCGTTTTCCTTCGGCGGCATCGGAGGCCGGTCGCACATGCCACAGCGTGACGTCTTCGTCGTTCTCGCGGATGCAGATGCAGGCATGCGTGAGCACGTCGCGCGGCGTGCGCGGCTCGCCGTGCCGGCGCAGGTAGGCGGGGCTGGCGCACAGCCAGCGTTCGTTGGCGCTGAGCGTGCGCGCCACCCAGGACGAATCGCGCACCGTGCCGATGTGGATCACCGCGTCGGCATCGTGCCGGTCGGGCCACGGGGTCTCGCGCAGGTCGAGCTGCACCCGCAGGCCCGGATGCAGCCGGGCGAAGCGCGCCAGCATCGGCGCCACGTACTGGCGGCCGTAGCCGAAGGGCGCGGCGATGCGCAGCGTGCCCGTGAGCCGTTGGTCGTCGCGCTGCATCGATTCGCGCAGGGCCTCGATCTGGCCGAGCAGCGCGGCGGCCTCGCGCGCGAAGCGCTCGCCCTCGGGCGTGAGGCTCAGGCGGCGCGCGGTGCGGCTGGCCAGGGAGAGGCCGAGCGTGGCTTCCAGCTTGCGCAGCCGCATCGACAGCGCGGGCGGCGTGACGTCGAGCGCGCGGGCCGCGGCGCTCAACGACGGTTCGCGCAGCAGGGCGGCGGCGAGCTGCATGTCCTCGATCTGGATCATTAAATTGCGCTTAACGATTGATGAGCCTGCATTGAAGCACAGCAGCAGCCTTCGAACGTACAGTCCGTGGCCATGCAAACACCCATCGCCCCGCCGCGCTACCCCCGCGCCGTGCTGTTCGACCTGCTCACCGCGCTGCTCGATTCCTGGACCGTCTGGAACGCCGCGGCCGGCTCGGAAGAGAAGGGGCGCGCATGGCGCGCCGAGTACCTGCGCCTCACCTACGGCTGCGGCGCCTACGTGCCTTACGAGCAACTGGTGAAAGACGCGGCGCGCAACACCGGCATGGCCGGCACCGCGCCCGACGCGCTGGAAGCGCAATGGGACACGCTGCCCGCCTGGGACGGCGCGCGCGAGCTGCTGCAGGCGCTGAAACCGCACTGCAAGCTGGGCGTGGCCACCAATTGCTCGCGCCGGCTGGGCCACCGCGCGGCGGCGCTGCTGGGCATCGAGTGGGATGCCGTCGTCACATCGGAAGAGGCCGGCTTCTACAAACCAGATCCGCGCCCGTACCGCATGGCGCTCGAGCACATGGGCGTGACACCTCAAGAGACGGCCTTCGTCGCCGGCTCGGGCTACGACATGTTCGGCACTTCGGCGGTCGGGCTGCGCACCTACTGGCACAACCGCGTGGGGCTGGCGCTGCCGCAGGGCGCGCCGGCACCGGAACTGCAGGGCCCGACGCTCGCGCCCGCGCTGCAGTGGCTGCAATCCTTCACGAACAAGGCATGACCATGGACACGCTCCACACCATCGACACCCCCGCTGCCGTCGTCGAACAGTCCCGCATGCGGCAGAACATCGCGCGCATGCAGCAGCGCATGGACGCGCTCGGCGTGCGCTTCCGGCCGCACGTCAAGACCACCAAGTGCATCGAGGTGGCGAAGGCGCAGCAGGCGGCGGGCGCGCGCGGCATCACGGTGTCGACGCTGAAGGAGGCCGAGCAGTTCTTCGCCGCCGGCTTCAGCGACATCCTCTATGCCGTGGGCATGGCACCGCACCGGCTGCCGCATGCGCTGGAACTGCGCCGGCGCGGCTGCGCGCTGGGCATCATCACGGACGGCATCGAGTCGGCACGGGCCATCGCGGATTTCGGCCGTGCCAATGGCGAGGCCTTCGACGTGCTGATCGAGGTCGACACCGACGGGCACCGCTCGGGCATCCGGCCGGAAGAAGACCGTTTGCTGGAGGTGGCCCGCGTGCTGCACGACGGCGGCATGCGCCTGGGCGGCGTGATGACGCATGCCGGCTCCAGCTACGACTTCGACACGCCGCAGGCGCTGCGCGCCGTGGCCGAGCAGGAGCGCGCGGGCTGCGCCCGCGCGGCGCAGCGGCTGCGCGACGCGGGGCTGCCGTGCCCGGTGGTCAGCGTGGGCTCCACGCCCACCGCGCTGATGGCGCAGACGCTCGACGGCGTGACCGAGGTGCGGGCCGGCGTCTATGTGTTCTTCGACCTGGTGATGCGCAACGTCGGCGTGTGCAGCGAGGAAGACATCGCGTTGAGCGTGCTCACCACGGTGATCGGCCACCAGCCCGAAAAAGGCTGGGCCATCCTCGATGCGGGCTGGATGGCCATGAGCCGCGACCGGGGCACGCAGAAGCAGAAACAGGACTTCGGCTTCGGCCAGGCTTGCGACCTGAACGGCCGGGTGCTGGACGGCTACGTGCTCGGCGGCGCGAACCAGGAGCACGGCATCCTGTCGCGCCAGGGCGAGCCCGACGCCGGCATTGCCGCGCGCTTTCCCATCGGCACGCGGCTGCGCATCCTGCCGAACCACGCCTGCGCGACCGGGGCGCAGTTTCCGCAATACCAGGCGCTATCGGAAGACGGAACCCTGCAGCCCTGGGGGCGTTTCCACGGCTGGTGATGCTCAGTGGTTCACGGGCGCGTGCAGCACCGCGGCCGCGCCCGAGCCCGCCGACGACACCGTCGGCGCCACCGCCGCGTCGGCCAGCGTGTGCACCGGCTCGCAGCGCCCGTAGGTGTCGTCGAAGCGCACGATGTCGTCTTCGCCCAGGTAGCCGCCGGTCTGCACCTCGATCACCTCTAGCATGGTCTTGCCCGGGTTCTCCAGCCGGTGGATGGCGCCCGAGGGCAGGTAGATCGACTCGTTCTCGCGCACCAGCGTCACTTCGCCGTTGCAGGTGGCGCGGGCCGTGCCCTTCACCACGATCCAGTGCTCGGCGCGGTGGTGGTGCATCTGCAGCGACAGCTTGGCGCCCGGCTTCACGGTGAGCCGCTTCACCTGGAAGCGCTCGCCCATGTCGACGCTGTCGTAGGCGCCCCAGGGCCGCACCACGCGGCGGTGGTCGGTGGCCTCGGCGCAGCCTTCGAGCGCGAGCTTGCGCACCACGTCCGCCACCTGTTCGGCGCAGCCCGCGCCAGCCACCAGCACGGCGTCGGGCGTGTCCACGATGATCAGTCCGTCGGTGCCCAGCGCCACCACCGGCCGGTGCGGCGCATGGATGAAGGTGTTGCGCGCGTTCAGCGCGCTCGCCTTGCCGCTCAGCCGGTTGCCGTCGCCATCGGGCATCTGCAGGCTGGCCACCGCGTTCCAGCTGCCGACGTCGCTCCAGCCGCCGTCGAACTTCACCACCGCGATGTCGTTGTGCTTCTCGAGCACCGCGTAGTCGATGCTGTCGGCGCGGCAGGCCGAGAAGGCCTCCGGCTCCAGCCGCAGGAAGCTGCCGTCGACCGACACCGCGGCCGCGGCACGCTCGCAGGCGCGCAGTATGTCGGGCGCATGCGCGCGCAGCGCGGCGAGCAGCGTGCCGGCGCTAACCAGGAAGATGCCGGCGTTCCAGAAATAGCCGCCGTGCAGGATCAGCGTCTCTGCCACGCTCGCCGTCGGCTTCTCGACGAAGCGCACCACGGCCCGGCTGCGGCCGTCGGCCGATTCCGTTCCTGCCTCTATGTAGCCATAGGCGGTGCTGGGAAAGCTGGGCGCCACGCCGAAGGTGACGATCTGCCCGGCCAGCGCCGCCGGAACGCCCTCGCGCACGGTCTGCGCGAACAGCGCCGCGTCGGGTATGTGGTGGTCGGCCGGCGCGAACAGCAGCAGGTCGCCGGGCTCCGCCAGCAGTGCCGCGCAAGCCATGGCCGCGGCCGTGTTGCGCGCCACCGGCTCCAGGATCTGCCGGCCCGTGACGCCCGCGCTCTCGACCGTTTCCTTCACCAGGAAGCGATGGTCTTCCGACGCGATGCAGGTGATGTCGCGGCTGAGCCCCGACAGCCGCTCCAGCGTGAGGTGCAGCAGGCTCTTGCCGCCGAGCAGCGGCGCGAACTGCTTGGGCAGCGCCTTGCGCGAAAGCGGCCACAGGCGGGTGCCGCTGCCGCCGCACAGGACCACGGGATGGATGGTGGAGGTGGTATTCATGATGGCGCGATATGGTTTGGTTGCCGGCTCAGATGAGCCCGGAGTAAGCCGCGTAGCTCACGGCCTGCGCACGCGAGTGCACGTGCAATTTCTTGTAGATGTTCTTGATGTGCGCGTTGACCGTCTGGCCCGAGATGCCCAGCTGCACGCCGATCTCCTCGGTGACCTGGCCGCGCGCCACGCAGCGCAGGATCTCGCACTCGCGCGTGGTCAGCGTGGCCTCTCGCGTGGGCGGGTCGCCGGCCGGCGGCGGGCTGCCGGGCCGCGCGCTCAGGCGCGAGAGCAGGCGCCGCGCGAGCCGCGGCGTGATGGCCGCGCCGCCGTTCACCACCTGCAGCACCGCCTGCGCGAAGCTCTGCAGCCAGGCGTCCTTCAGCAGGTAGCCGGTCGCGCCCAGTTCGACGGCATGCATCACGTGCGTCTCGTCTTCCAGCGCGGAGATCACGATGATTTCGCAGCCGGGATGCTGCTTGCTGGCCTCGCGGATCAGTTCGAAGCCGGTGCCGTCGCCCAGCCGCAGGTCGACCATGAGCACGTCGAACTCGTGCGTGGCCAGCAGCCGGCGGCCGTCGCGCAGGCTGCCGCCCTGGCCCTCGAGCTGTATTCGCAGGTCCGACAGCAGTTCCTGCGCGATCACCCGGCGCATGAAGCTGTCGTCGTCCACGAGCAGCACGCGCACCGGCGCGCCTTCCTGCCCGGTCAGGAAGCCCGGCCACAGCGGCTGGGTGGGAGGGCAGACGCCGCCCGGCGGATATCCGCTCCGGGCGTCGGCCTGCTCTTCTGGGGAGCGGTGTGCGTTGTCAGGCATTGGAGTGTCCGAGGTTGGAAGTTGCGTGAAAGATCTGCAGGTCGGCGGCGCCCAGCCATGGCGGCTGCATCGGGGGCACCGGGTCGTCGAAACCGTGCGGGTTCGCGGCCTGCCAGCGCCAGCTGTCCGCGCACATCTGGTCGAGGTCGCGGCGCGCGCGCCAGCCCAGGCGGGCCTGTGCGTTGCGTGCGTCGGCCCAGTAGGCGGGGGCGTCGCCGGGCCGGCGCGGGCCGATGCGCAGCGCGATGCGCCGGCCGCTGGCGCGCTCGAAGGCGCACACCACCTCCAGCACCGAGGCGCCGCGGCCCGTGCCCAGGTTGGTCATGAGGATGCCGGGCTCGCGCGCCGCGTGGCGCAGTGCCGCCACATGGCCTTCGGCCAGGTCCATCACGTGCACGTAGTCGCGCACGCCGGTGCCGTCGATGGTTTCGTAGTCGGCGCCATGCACCAGCAGATATTCGCGCTCGCCCGCAGCCACCTGCGAGATGTAGGGCATGAGGTTGGCGGGCGGCCCGTGCGGGCGCTCGCCGAGCAGGCCGCTTTCGTGCGCGCCGACCGGGTTGAAATAGCGCAGGCAGGCAATGCCCCAGCGCGGATCGGCATGCGCGAGGTCGGCCAGCAGGTTTTCCACCATGGCCTTGGTGCGGCCGTAGGGGTTGACCGCCGCATACGGGGCGCTCTCCGGTATGGGGGAGTGCCGCGCGTCGCCGTACACCGTGGCCGACGACGAGAACACCAGGGTGCGCACGCCGGCGCGGCCCATCGCCTGCACCAGTGCCAGCGTGCCGGCCAGGTTGACGTCGTAGTACGCCAGCGGGTCGGCCACCGATTCGCCCACCGCTTTCAGCCCCGCCAGGTGCACCACCGCCTCGATCGCATGCTCGGCGAACACCCGGTCCAGCGCAGCGCCGTCGCGTACGTCGCAGCGCAGCAGCAGCGGCTGCAGGCCGGTGATGCACCCCACCCGTTGCAGCGAACGCGCGTCGCTGTTGACCAGCGTGTCGAGCACGAGCGGCTGGTAGCCCGCCTCGATCAGCGCCACGCAGGTGTGGCTGCCGATGAAGCCTGCACCACCGGTCACGAGTATCTTGGCGCGGGGCATGGTGTGGGCTCCTTGGCGTGGACAGCGTCGGCTCAGCCGGCGACGCAGCGAAGCAGTTCCTGCTCCAGGCGCTGCAGGATGGCGTCCTCGTCGAGCGCGGACTCGGCGAACCGGCGGCCGGCCGCACCCATCTGCTCGCGCAGTTCGGGCGACATGGCGAGTTGCTCGATGGCATCGGCCAGCGCGGCGGCGTCGCCGGGCTCGACCACCATGCCGCGCCCCTTCACCACGTTGCTCAGCTCGGTGCCGGCGTGCGCGGTCACGACCACGGCACGGCCGCTGGCGAGCATGCCGCCCAGCTTCGACGGCATGACCAGGTCGGCGGCGTCGGCGCGCTGGGGCAGCACGTGGATGTCGGCCATGCTCAGCAATTCGTTGAGCCGCTCGGCCGGCTGCAGCTCCAGGAAATGCACGTTGGCCAGGCTGGCGCAGGCGGCGTGCAGCGACTCGCGGCTCGGCCCGCTGCCTGCGAACACGAAATGGATGCTGCCGGAGCACACCAGCAGTCGCGCCGCCTCCGCCAGAAGCTCGATGCCCTGCTTGGTGCCGAGGCTGCCCGCGTACAGCACCACCACCGCGTCGTCGGGAATGCCGAGCGCGGGCCGGTAGCCGTAGGGCGCGACCGTGCGCGGCAACGGGTGGATGGCCTTCACGTCGACCCAGTTCGGAAACAGCACCACGCGGCTCTCGTCCACGCCCTTGCCGCGGGCCTTCTCGATCATTGCGGCCGAGATGGTCGATACCCGGTCGAAGCGGCTCATCAGCCAGCGCTCGGCCGAGCGTGCGAAGCGCTGCGCGCGTTCGCCGCGCACGTGGCCCAGGCCGAAGGCGGCATCGACCTCGTAGTCCTGGATGTGCAGCCACGACTTGATGCCCCGCAGCCGCGCGAACAACAGCGCCGACGGCGCGCAGAACAGCGGCGGCTCGACCACGAACACCACGTCCGGCTTCCAGCGCCACTGCGCCAGCAGCACCGGAAAGCTCGACAGCATGAAGGAGAACAGATGCCCGAGCCGCGCCAGCGCGCGCGGCCGCGCGGGCACCCACAGGGGCGTGCGCCAGACGGTCACGCCGGCCCAGTCGCTCTTGCGGTAGGTCCAGGCCGAGTAGCCGCGGTACACCGACCACTGCGGAAAGAACGGTGGCGCGGCAATCACGCGCACCTCGTGGCCCCTGGCATGCAGCCAGCGCGCCATCTCGCCCGAGTACTTGCCGATGCCGGTGAGCTCGGGCGAGAAGTTCATCGAGTACAGCAGGATCTTCATGGCGACCGCCTCAACAGACGGACGATGGGGAAGAAGCCGAACTGCAGCCGCATGCGCGTCTCGTACAAGGCGAAGTCGCTCAGGCAGGCGATGAAGAACACGTAGTGCGGCCGGCCCGGGAACAGCAGGATCACCGCGCCGTAGGACAGCAGCCGCAGCGCCACCTCAAGCAGCGCCCAGCGCCCGAGCGAGCCCATGGAGGTCTTCAGCGACAGCACCATCTCGTGATGGATGGTGTAGGTGCGCAGCAGGAAATACGGCGCAATGCACAGGAAGATGGTGCGCGCCTGCTCGCCCATCTTGAGCAGCGGCGCGGCCACGGTGATCAGCCCCGCCAGCCCGACGAACAGCGCGCAGCCCAGCAGGAACGAATGCCGTGCCAGCTGCAGCTTCGAGGCCGCGAGCTTTTCCGGGTCGGCGTCCATCATGGCCGTCGTCTTGGTGAACAGGAAGGCTTGCACGAACTGCGACGGCGCCTCCGCCAGCAGGAACGCGAGCTTGAAGGCGCCCACGTAGCTCAGCGGCATGAAGAAGGCCACGATCAGCAGGTCCGACTTGCGCAGCAGGAAGGTCAGCAGCGAATACACCGTGGCGCTGGCCTGCGATGCGAGCTCGAGCGCGTGCCGCCCCCGCGGCGGCGCCGCGCCGCCGGGCGGGATGCAGATGGCCGCGCACACCACCACGAACGCGAACAGGTTGATGAGCAGCAGGTGCGCCACGTCCAGCTCGAAGCCCAGCGCGGCGCAGATGCCCACGCCCAGCACCAGGATGGTCGAGCGGATGCCGGCCTCGAGATTGAGCAGCCCCGCATGGCCGAGGCCGCGGCTGTAGGCCAGGCGCAGGCAGTTGAACGAGAACACCGCCAGCGTGACCACCACCAGCACGAAGGGCACGTCGGCCACCGGCAGCCTCTGCAGCGCCAGGATGACGACGATCAGCGCCGTGGCCACCGGCAGCCCGAAGGCCAGCGTGCGCACCACGTCGCCCTGCGTCACGCCGGGCGGCACGGCCGCCGCGTTGCGCGAGAACAGCAGCGTGCTGCCCAGCGTGCCGACCACCAGCGCCACTTCCAGCACCGACTGGTAGATCGAGTATTCGCCGAAGCGCGCGGGCGACACGTTGGCCGCCATCAGGAAGATGGCGACGAAGCCCGACAGATAGACGTAGAGCCGCGAGACCAGCGCCCCCAGGCCGAGCAGGCGCGCCATGCGCGCGCCGGGCAATGCGAGTGAAGGGCTGAAGGGTTTCATGCGCGCGGCCTGTCGGGTTCGGGCTACTTGGCGGCCGGGGCGTTTGCGAGGCCGAGCGCGTCGAGGGTGCGGCGCACCCGCGTGGCCAGCCGGAACGCCTTGTTCTTGGCGCGCCGCGCCACCATCAGCGCGTAGGTGACGGCGGCCACGGTGCGCATGCGGCCGTGCAGCGCGTGCGGCATGGCCATCTTCGCGCTGCCCTGGAAATGCAGCGCCACCACGTTCGTCCGCCCGCCCGCCGCGGACGTGAGCCACGGCCGGCCGTCGGCATAGGTGATGCGCTTGGCGCCGCCGCGGTAGCGGAACTCGTTCGCCAGGTGGTTGTGCGGGCTGTTGATGTTGTGGTCGATCACCATGCCTTCGAGCACGCGGTTGATCGGGCCGTCATTGCCGCTGGCGCGCGCCCACAGGTAGAGCAGCGTCATGTCGGACACGCCGCCGCGGATGCCGCGCGCCGCAAAGCGCGCCGCGATCTCGCGCAGCTTGCGCCGGCCCGATGGCGTGGTGTAGGTGTCGAGCACGAAGGCCACGAAGCGCCGCAGGCCGTTGGCGGTCCAGTAGCTCACGTGCGGCGAGACCTGGCAGGGGTTCCATCCGTCGGCGGGGCTGATGTAGGAGCCCGAGAAGTCCGCCTTGCCGGCAAGGCGTCGCACATGCTCGCCGATGCCCTTGAACAGCAGCACGTCGCTGTCGATCAGCACGAAGGCGCTGCAGCCGGGGTTGGCGGCCAGGTATTGCGCGAGCAGGAAGTAGCGCCGGAAGCAGATCCGCTCGAACTCCGGCGAGTTGCTCGACAGGTGCACGTAGGCATGGCGAAAGCGTTCGTAGGCGGGGCCGGCGTCGGTGTCCGACAGCACTACGAGTTGTTCCTGCGCGAGCGCGGCGGACTCGCGGCACAGCGCGAGCGTGCGGTTCTGGCGGTCTTCGACCACGACGAAGGGGAGGGCGGTGTGGGTCATGTGTGACAGCATGGGTGGAGGGTTGATGCGGCGCGTCAGGGCTTGCGGGCGGTGGCGCTCTTCACCAGCGCCACATGGGCGGGCAGGAAGCGTCCGTTGTTGTCCAGGGGCATGTCGAGCGTGAAGAGGCCGCGCGCCACGCGGGCCTCGCCGATCCAGTCGCGCAGCTGCTGCGCGGTGAAGCGCGGCGCCGCCTCGCGGCCCCACGAGGGCGTGAGCGGCGTGAGCACGTGGAACACGAGCTCCGAAGGCGGCGGCGCGAAATGCGCGGGCGGCTGCATGTATTCGCCGGCCATGAGGTTCTGGCAGGGCGCGCTCTTGAGGCTGAAGCGCGCCTGCCCCTCGCCGGCATTGAAGGCCAGCCAGCGGTTGGCCGCGCCGCTGCGCGCGGCGTCGCACAGCGTTTCCCAGCCCGCGGCCGAGATGCCCTGCGTGTTGTAGGTGCCGTCGAACCACCAGCCCTTTGCCAGCGGACCGTAGCGCTCCGACCAGTCGCGGATCACGCTCGACCACGCGGCGATGAAGCGCGCCGGCGGCGGCTCCTGTTCGGAAACGTCGCCCAGGCAGGCCATGAGCGCGGGGTCGGCCTGCGGGGCACGGAACGGCAGGTACAGGATCAGCGCGATGCCGCGTGCGCGCAATGCCTCGCCTATCTCCAGCGGCAGGTCGCGTGGCGGGCGGTTCCTGGCGGCGCCGGGGCACAGCACCTCGAGCGCGGAGTTCGGCGAGATGTACTGGCCGTTGTTCTGGCCCAGCGTGAGGATCAGGTGCGACGCACGCATCTGCGCCAGCCCCGAAGCGAAGGCTTCGACGTCGAAGTTCTTGACCTGCGCGATGGACTGCTTGTCCGGCAGGTAGTGCACCATGACGCCGAAGCCGGGCACGGGGGCCTCGGCCTGTTGGGCAGTTTGCGCGGTTTGCGCGGGCTGTGCCAGCGCAACCGATGCCGTGGCGCAAAGAAGCAGCAGGGTGGCGAGCGCTTTCATTGCACGGCCCTCGCCAGCGGAACGGCGGCGCGCTTGAGCGCCAGGTAGCGCGCGGCCACCGCGCCCGGCGCGCAGGCCTGGGCGTGCAGCCATGCGGGCCGCGTGCGCTCGTGCCGGGCCAGGTAGCGCGCGAGCCGGTAGGTGTCGCAGGAGGCGCTGCCCACGAAGAAGCCGTAGCCCGAGAACAGTTCGCGGTGCACCGGAATGTCCGACAGCAGCAGCGGCACGCCCAGCGTGGCGGCTTCGGCGGCCGAGAGATTGAAGCCCTCGAAGGTCGACAGCGAGATGAACGCCGTGGCGCCCGCGTAGAGCCGCACCAGTTCCTCACGCGACACCAGCCCGCGGTGGCGCACGCAGCCGCGCACCTCGGGCGCCAGCGCGGCGACCATGCGCTCCACCTCGGCCGCGCCGTTGCCGGTGATGTCCAGGAAGTCGACCAGGCCCGCGCGCTTCATGCGCTCGAACAGCGCGAGGATGCCGCTGAAGTTCTTGTGCGGGTAATAGTGGTAGGCCGCGATCAGGTAGCGCTCCTGCGCCTGTTCCGTTTCCGGCGCAGGAGCACGGACGGGCGCGCGCGGCGCGTCCACCGGGTTGAAGATCACCGAGGCATGCGCGCAGCGCGCGAAATGCCGCTCGAAGTCATGCAGGCTGCTCTTGCTGATGAACACCGCGTTGGCCGCGCTGTGCGCGACGCGCCACAGGCTCCAGTCGAGCCACATGCGCTTTGCCCGGCTGAAGTACGCCGGGTAGGCCTTGTATTGGAGGTCGTGAACGATGACGACCGCGTCCGCGTGGCGCCCGAACAGCGTGAAGGGCAGGAAGTAGTTCGGGAACAGCGCGTACACCCGCTCGCCGGTCAGCAGCGCGCGGATGCGGTGGAAGTTGTAGAGCAGCGTTTCCAGCAGGAAGCGGCTCACGCCGAACCGCCGCGCCGCTTCGTACAGGCGTGGATGCCGCTCGCTGACGGACTGCACGCTGTCCCCCTGCGACAGCCGCATGTTGCGCAGCAGCACCTCGGCAACGTTGAGCACGCCGCCGGACCTCGGGTTGAGGCGGATGGTGTCGTAGAACAGGTAGGTGGCCATGTGCTTGCTCACGGAGTCGGGAGGTCGTGGCGCACCGTGGGCGGCAGGGCACGCACGCGGCGCATGCGGCGGCTGCGCGCGCTCAGGGCGCCGGCGATCACCGCGGCGATGAGGCCCGAGGTCGCGAACGGGCCCCAGCCCAGGATCGGACCGCGCATGAACGGCACGTAGGCCGACAGCAGCACCAGCGCCGAGAGGTAGCTGCCCGACAACGCGCGATGCGGATCGATCGCCCTGTCGACCAGCCGGAAGCCCGCGGAGATCGCGATGCCCAGCAGCAGCGGCCCCATCAGCCCGAAGTCGAAATAGGCGGTGGTGAACGGCGGCAGCGACAGGTTGCTCTGCGAGAAATTGCCAAGAATGGCCGACCAGCCGAGCGGATCGAAATCCGGAAACATCTTCAGGTCGCGCGGCAGGAAGAACGAGAAAGCCGACAGCAGGTAGCGGCCCCAGCCCAGGTCGGGAATGGGCGCGCGCTCCAGGATGCCCGCCACCACGAACATCGCGTCGAAGTCCTGGCTGAACGGAAAGGTGGTTAGCCCTTCGCCCCACATGCTGCCGCGCGAGAGCAGGTTCAGCACCGGCCCGAGCGCGGCGATGGCGCCGAAGATCAGCCCCGCCAGCGCCCAGCGCCAGTGCCTCTGCCGCGCCAGCGCGTGGATGAACAGCGGCAGCAGCCCGATCAGCAGGATCTGCCGCGCCGTGTTGACCGGGTTGGCCGCCACCGCCGCCAGCGCCAGCGCCAGCCCCGCCGAGGCCCAGGCCCACGGCGTGCGCCGGCGGAACGCATGGATCGTGAGCGCCACGAAGCACATCAGCACCACCAGCTTGGGCAGCGTGCTGTACACGATGAAGTCGACGGGAACGCTGTCGTCCTCGCCCGGCATGCCGCGGGCCACGAAGTTCAGGTCGGGCCGGATGAAGAGCGTCGCGAAGGCCGCGAACGAGCAGCTCAGCAGCAGCAGGAACGGGTGGGCCACGCCGACCGCGCGCGCATGGTGGAGGCCCGGGCGGTGCACCGGCGATTCGGGCATGCCGAAGCGCGCGGCCTCCACGCCGGCCATGTACAGCAGCAACAGAACCAGCGCCTGCGTGTGCGAAGACGTGGTGAGCACGCCCGTTTCCCAGAAATCCACGTCGTTGGCGATCTGCATCGCCGGCGCCAGCGAGAAATAGGTCAGCAGGGTGGCGTAGTGGATCAGCAGGAACACGCTGCCGCCCGAAGAACCCAGCAGCGCGAGCTGCACCAGCGACAGCACGAACACCGCCGCATAGCCCCAGGCAGGATCGACCAGCCCGCACAGGAAGGCGCAGACGATGCCGGACCAGAAGGTGAGGGTTCTCATGGCGGGCTCCGCGCTCAGGCCTCGATGCTCTGGGGCGTGTGGTACCCGTGGCGCTGCAGCAGCGCACGGCGCTTGGCCAAGCCGAGATCCGAAGCGACCATCTCGGCCACCATCTCGTCGAGCGTGATCTCCGGCACCCAGCCCAGGTCGTCCGCCGCCTTGGCCGGGTTGCCGCACAGCGTCTCGACCTCCGAGGGGCGGAAGTAGCGCGGATCCACACGCACCAGCACGTCGCCGACGCAGACTGCCGGCGCATCTTCGCCTTCCACCGCGCTGACAATCGCCACCTCGTCGAGTCCGCGTCCTTCGAAGACCAGTGTGATGCCGAGCTCGCGCGCGGCCTTGGTGACGAACTCGCGGATGCTGTACTGGATGCCCGTGGCGATGACGTAGTCGACCGCCGTCGGCTGCTGCAGCATCAGCCATTGCATGCGCACGTAGTCCTTGGCGTGGCCCCAGTCGCGCAGTGCGTTCATGTTGCCGAGAAAGAGGCACTGCTCCAGACCTTGCGCCACGTTGGCCAGCCCTCGCGTGACCTTGCGCGTCACGAAGGTCTCGCCGCGCCGCGGGCTCTCGTGATTGAAGAGGATGCCGTTGCACGCGTAGAAGCCGTAGGCCTCGCGGTAGTTCTTGGTGATCCAGTAGGCGTAGAGCTTGGCCGCGCCGTAGGGGCTGCGCGGATAGAAGGGCGTGCTTTCGCTCTGGCGGCCCTCCTGCACGAGGCCGTAGAGCTCGCTGGTGCTGGCCTGGTAGAAGCGCGTCTTCGACTGCAGGCCCAGCAGCCGGATCGCCTCGAGCAGCCGCAGCGTGCCCAGCGCGTTGATGTCGGCCGTGTATTCCGGGCTCTCGAAGCTCACGGCCACGTGGCTCTGCGCGCCCAGGTTGTAGACCTCGTCGGGCTGGACCTCCTGCATGATCCGCGTGAGGTTGCTGCCGTCCGCCAGGTCACCGTGGTGCAGGTGAAGATGGCGCTGCGCGATGGAATGCACGTCGGCGTAGAGGTGGTCGATGCGTCCGGTGTTGAACTGCGAGGTACGGCGCTTGATGCCGTGCACCTCGTAGCCCTTCTCGATCAGCAGTTCCGCAAGGTAGGAGCCATCCTGGCCCGTGATGCCGGTGATGAGTGCGCGTTTAGGCATGTTCGATCTCTTCGGTGGACAAGGTGGTGGAGAGGTAGGCGGCATAGGCGCGGCGCAGGCCTTCGGCCAGCGGCACTGTCGGCCGCCAGCCGATGGCGGCGGCGCGCGTCACGTCGAGCAGCTTGCGCGGCGCGCCGTCGGGCTGGGTGGTGTCGTAGCGGATGTCGCCCTGGTAGCCGGTCACTTCGCGGGCCAGTGCAGCCAGCTCGGCGATGGACACGTCTTCGCCGGTGCCGAGGTTGATGTGGCCGCACATCGGCGTGGTGTGGTGCGCGTAAACGGCTTGCGGAAGGTTCATCACCGCGATGCAGCCGTCGGCCATGTCATCGACATAGAGGAACTCGCGCCGCGCGCGGCCGCTGCCCCAGACGACCACCTGCGGCGCGCGTTCCTGCCGGGCGCGGTGGAAGCGCTGCAGCAGTGCCGGCACCACGTGGCTGTTCTGCGGGTGGTAGTTGTCGCCGGGGCCGTAGAGGTTGCTCGGCATCACGCTGCGGTAGTCGATGCCGTGGCTGGCGCCGTACTGCCGGTTGTAGCTCTCGCAGAGCTTGAGGCCGGCGATCTTGGCGATGGCGTAGGGCTCGTTGGTCGGCTCGAGCGGTCCGCCGAGCAGCGCGCCTTCGGCCATCGGCTGGCCGGCCAGCCGGGGATAGATGCAGCTGGAACCGAGGAACAGCATGCGCTTCACGCCCGCCAGAAATGCCTGGTGCGTCACGTTGGCCGCGATCATCAGGTTCTCGTAGATGAACTGCGCGGGGTAGCTTGCATTGGCATGGATGCCGCCGACCCGGGCCGCGGCCAGGTACACCTGGTCGACAGGTTCCATCGCGAAGAAGCGGGCGACCGCCGCCTGGTCGAGCAGATCGAGTTCGGCACGGCTGCGCGTGACGACCTCATGGCCTGCCTGCGCAAGCCGCGTCGCCAGCGCCTGGCCAACCATTCCGCGATGTCCGGCTACGAAGATGCGCATAGATGCTTTCATGGGTGGAAAAGGCGGCCCTAGCGCGAGCCACGCGCCCCGGCAACTACCGCGAAGGTCTTCAACAGAATCACGAGATCCCGCGTCAGCGACAGCGTGGACACGTACTCCGCATCCATCGCCGCGCGCCTGCGGTAGCTCACCTCGTTGCGGCCGCTGATCTGCCACAGCCCGGTGATGCCGGGGCGCACCGCGCAGTAGTGGTCCCAGTAGTCCCCGTACAGCTCCTTCTGCGCGAACATGCAGGGCCGGGGGCCGACCATGCTCATGTCGCCCAGCAGCACGTTCCAGAACTGCGGGAACTCGTCGATGCTGTACTTGCGCAGGAATGCGCCGAAGCGGGTGATGCGCGGGTCGTGCTCCAGCTTCTGGTACATGTCCCATTCGCGACGCGCGCCGGGGTTCTCGCGCAGGTGGCGGGCCAGCACGGCGTCTGCGTCGGCCACCATCGAGCGGAACTTGAGGAAGCGGAACACCTTGCCGTCCTTGCCGTAGCGCGGCTGCATGTAGATGGCCGGGCCGCCCGAGCTCATGAGCACGCCGAGCCATATCAATGCGTAGGCCCAGCCGAAGAAGACGAAGAACGAGCCCGCCATCGCGATGTCTGCCGCGCGCTTGGCCGCGCGCAGCCACGGGGCACCGCCGATCGGTGCATAGACGGGTGTGTTGGCGGCCGCGCCGTGAGCGGGCTGCGGCGGGGTGTTGGATCGAAGAACGCTCATGCCGCGTGCTCCGGTTCGATCCGCTTGGGCATCACGGTGTCGGCATCGTTCAAGCTCAGCGCGCCGGCGGACTCGCGCCTGTAGGCGTCGTAGTAGCCGTAGCTGTAGCCGCGGTAGTGGCGCCGTGTGGTGTCGACCGCGTTGAACACCACGCCGTGGAAGGCCGCGCCCACATGGCCCAGGCGCTTGACGCTTTCGAGCAGCTCGCCGCTCTCGCTCTGGTCGGCGCGGGCCACCAGCAGCAGCGTGCCCATGCTCGGCGCCATCGCTGCGGTCTCGGAGGCCAGCAGGGCAGGCGGCGCGTCGACGATCACCACGTCGTAGCGGCTGGACAGCGTGGCCAGCGTCTGCGAGAAGACGTCGCTGGTCATCATGCCGGCGGGGTCGGAGTGCAGCGTGCCCGAGGTCATGACATCCAGGCGCGGCAGCACGTGGTAGTGAATGGCGCGGTCCAGCGGCACGCCGCCGGTGATCACGTCGGACAGCCCGTCCTTGCGCTGCAACCCGAACTCCTCGCTCAGGGTGCCGCGGCGCAGGTCGGCGTCGATCAGCAGCACGCGCTTGCCCGACGACGCCAGCAGCGTCGCGAAGTTGGAAGACACGAAGGTCTTGCCCGCGCCCGCGGTGGCGCTTGAGATGAGCACGCGGTTGTTGGGCGCGCCCAGCATCACGAACTTCAGCGCGGTGCGAAGGCGGCGCAGCCCCTCCAGCGCCGGGTCTTCGACATGCAGCGCCGCCAGCACCTTCACGCCCGGCTTGCCGCCGCGGATGGCGCGGTCGAGCACGCGCTGCTGGGTGCTCAGCGCGATGGTGCTGTACACGTTGAGCCCGGTGACGGCCTCGATCTCCTCGGGGCTGCCGATCGACTTCTTCAGCGTCTTGCGCAGCAGTGCCGTGGCCCCGCCCAGGAAGAGCCCGCCCGCCAGCGACAGCGCCATGACGATCAGCGCCTTCGGCCGCACCGGCTTCTCGGGCAGCAGCGCCTGGTCGAGCACGCGCACGTTGGCCACCTTGCCTTCCTTGGCCAGCCGCATCTGCAGCGAACTGTTCAGCAGCGTCGCGTAGAGGTCGGTGTTGACCTTGATGTCGCGCTGCATGCGCAGCGAGTTCTGCTGCAGCATCGGCATGCGGCGGATGCGCCCGTCGACCGCGCCCAGCTCCTTCTTGAGCGAGGCGATCTGCGAGTCGAGCGTCTGCACCGCCGGGTGCGCCGCGGTGAAGCGGCCCACCAGGTCCAGGCGCTTCTGCTTCGCGTCGAGCAGCTTGGCCTGCAGGTCGACGTTCTGCGACAGCGCGTTGCGGGCCTCGTCGTCCAGGCTGATGGTGCCGTTCTGGTTGCGGTACTGGTTGTAGCTGTCTTCCGACTGCTCCAGCTGGGTCTTGAACTTGGGCAGCTCGGTGCCCAGGAAGGCCAGCGCGCGCTCGGCCTGCACCGTCTTCTGGTCGATGTTCTGGCGCACGTACAGGCGCGAGACTTCATTGAGCACGTCGGCCAGCTGGCCGCGGTCCTCGGCCTGCATGCTGACGTCCATCACGCCCGACTGCTTGCCTTTCTCGACCACCCGCAGGTCTTTCTGCAGGCCCAGCAGGGTGAGCTGCTTGGAATTGCGCACCAGCTCGAAGGCGCCGCCGGGCTCGGCCTCGAAGGAGCCGACCAGCAGGTGCAGCGTGCCGCCCGGCACGGCGGCGTCCAGCGGCACGCCGACCTTGCCCTGCAGCGGGGCCTCCAGGCCGGAGTTCGTCAGCGTGTAGTTGCCGCCGGCCTCCGCCGTCAGCAGGAACTTCTTGCCTTCGAAGGCCGGCGGCACGTCCATCTGCGCAACGGCGATGCGCTCTGTGCCCGAGACATAGTCGCCCATGCCGAAGATGCCCGGCGAAGACAGCCGGCTCGAATGCCGCGCCAGGAACTCGCCCACCACCGGGATGTAGCGCGGCCTGGCGCTGATGTAGAGCCTGGTGTTCTCCATGGCCTGGCCCAGCACCATGCGCGAGCGCAGGATCTCGGTCTCGCCGGCGACCGGCGTCTTCGAGGCGATGCCGGCGCCCCCGGTGGCGTCACCGGGGAAGTTGCCGCCCGAGCGGTCGGAGTCTTCCACCTGGATCAGGATGTTGGCCTCGTAGACCCTGGGCCCGAACAGCGCATAGCAGGCACCCGCCAGCAGCGCCAGCGCCGTGAGTCCGGCAATGAGCCAGCGGCTGTCGATGAGGATGTCCAGGTATTCCTGGAACCGGGATTCCCGGACCCAGGAAGCCTCGACCATGGGCATGGGGGTGCCCGCCGGAGCGGGAAGCGAAGGTTGCCAACGCGCGTTCATGGGGTTCACCTTTTCGTGCGGGAGACGGGGTGGGGCGCTTACCGGCGCGCGGTGTCGCGGGCCAGGTTGATGACCTGGGCCGACGGAAGAATCAGGCTGAACACGCGGCTCCACGTGGCCAGCGGCACGTGGTCGACGTACACCACGTCGCGCGGCTGCAGCTCGAAGCGGTCGGCCAGCGCGAGCGCCACCGGGTTCCTCGCGTTGAGGTTGAACACCTGCGGCGCGCCGGGGTTGTCCGGCGTGTTGCGCACGACGTAGATCTGGCCGGTGTCCGCTGTCGTCAGGTCGGGCCCGCCCACGTCGCCCAGCGCCTCGTTCAGGCTCAGGCGGCCGTTCAGGCGCATCTGCAGCGCCGACGGCGCCCGCACTTCGCCCATCACGTAGACCCGGTTGTCCTCGCGGGTGCCGACGTTCACGATGTCGCCGTTGCGCAGCGGAATGCCGTTGGCGTCGAAGCCCTGCGCCTGCAGCAGCGGCAGGTCGATCTGCGTCGATACGCCGCCGCGCGTGAGCGTGACATGAGAGCGGTCGCCGAGCTGGGTGAAGCTGCCGGCGCGGCTGATGGCTTCGGAAAGCGTCATCGGCACGTCGGTGAAGATCTGAAGCCCGGGCGTGCGCACCTCGCCCTGCACGTAGGCGCGCTGGCTGCGGAACGACTGGATGCGCACCGACACCTGCGGTTCCTTGACGAAGGCCTTGATGCGCCGCGCAACCAGTTCCGATGCGCCGCTCTCCGTCAGGCCCTGCACCTTGGTGCGTCCGATGTACGGAAAGAAGATCTCGCCCTTGGCGTCGACGATGAAGCCGGGCGCCACGGTGACGCCGGTCGGGTCCGACTGCTGCGCGATCACCGCGCCCGCGTTGGGCAGCAGTTCCGGATGGTCGTAGACGATGATGCTGATCACGTCGCCCGGCCCGATCGTGTAGACCGGCGCTTCGGCGAACAGCCTCTTGATGGAGTCGGGCACGCCCTTGGGCCGCTGCGCGATCTGCGTGCGGATCAGGTCGGGCGTGATCGGAATGATCTTGCCGGCGGCCGCCGACGCGGTCGCGTCCCCACCGCCCTGGTTGCCGTCTCCGTAGTTCAGAGGCCCCGGCGTGCCGAAGCCCGGCGCGCAGCCCGCCAGCCCCAGGGAAAGCAGCAGGGCCAGGCCCAGCCATCGCAGGCGGTATTCCGCCAGGGCGAGGGCTGAGAGCGTGCGCATGCCCGGTGAGGGCCTGGCGGAATGGATGTGGTCCATGGTTATCTCCTTGACTGCCGGTGTGAACGGTTCTGTGCGGGGTGGGTCGGGCTTGGCCGGCTCAGGGAGCGGCCAGGGTGGTGGGCATGGCGCGCCCGGCGCCTGCCGCGGCGCGGCTTGCGCTGCGCCGCTCGGTGCTGGCGCCGAAGCAGCGCTCGGCGACCCAGTCGCCCACCGACTGCAGGAACAGCTGCTGTCCCTTCTCGGTGCAGACGGTGTGGTCGACCTCGCGCATGAATTCGTACTGGAGCGATTGCGCGAAGGGCGCATGGCGGAAGGCGCCGAGCTGGTCGCGGTCGTAGTCGCAGACATGCAGCGAACCCGAGTACAGCAGCTGCATCGCCACCTTGCGCTCGGCCAGCTGCTTCATGGTGGCGGCGAACCAGTTGGCGGTGGCCTCGGGCGAGCTTTCCTCGGTGAAGAAGCCCGGCAGCGGCTTGTTTCCCGTCTGGATGCGCAGCACCCGGCGCTTGACCCAGCGCAACGCCTTGCCAGCGAACGACGGGTGCACCGGCGCGGCCAGCGCGCGCCGCACGGTGCGCTCCCAGCGCGTGCGGCGCTCGGGGAAGGCGAAGCCGTCGAACATCGAGATGCCGATCACGCGCGTGTCCGCCGCGCCGGCCGACATGGCGTGCTCCGCGCCCGAGCACATGCCGACGATCACGAACTGCCGGATGCCCAGCCTGTTCTCGATCAGGTCCATGGCTGCGCGCAGGTCTTGCACGGCGCGCGTGCGCAGGTCGCTGCTGGCGTCGGCCGCGTCGCTGTCGCCCACGCCGCCCAGGTCGAGCCGCAGGCTGCTCACCCCGCGCGCGGCCAGCAGGTGCGCCAGCTTGACGTTGATGCGGCGCGGGCCGACCCGGTGGTTGGCGCCCATGTTGAGCATCAGGCAGCCCACCGCGGCGGCGCCCTGGCCAGCCGGCGTGGTGAGCATGCCCACCAGCGATTCGCCTTGCCCGAAGCGGACCGGGCTTTGCGTCATGTCATTCATGAAGAGCTCCCTGGAGGCGGTTGAGCGCGTCCGCCGGCACCATCGCGCTGTTGGGATAGGGGTCGGCGGTCCACTCGAGACGGTGCTTGAAGTAGGCGAGGCGCACCGGCATGTGGCGCGACTGCTGCTCGGCGGCCCATTGCGCCGTGTATTCGTCTTCTGGCTGCGCCAGCACCAGCGTGTCGTGCAGCGCGGTGAGCTGCAGCGCGTCGGGCGTGAGCGCCGCGAGCTGCGCGCGCAGCGTGCTCGAAAGGGAAGCGCCCAGCGCTTCTTCCGGCACGGCGTCGGGCTCGCGCAGCAGGTTGCGGCGCCATGAGAGGTCGGGAATGCAGAAGGTGGCGTCGATGGCCGCCACGTGCTGCTCGCGCAGGAAGCGGGCGTAGCGCCGGCCGTCGATCACCGGCTCCCAGAGCACCAGCCGCACCGGGTCGCAGCGCCCGTTGCGCGCGGCCAGCACCGCCAGGGTGGCGCCGAGCCGGGCGCCGACCCAGACGATGCGCGCGCCGGGCGCACGGCGGCGCAGCTCCTCGTGCGCCGAGCACAGGTCGCGCCGCCAGCCTTCGAACTCGCCTTGGCGCTCGTCGCCCGGTGAATCGCCGGTGCCGTAGAAGTCGAAGCGCAGCGTGGCGATGCCGGCGCGCGCCAGGCGCTCGGCCAGCACCTTGAAGAAGCGGTGCGTGCGCAGGCCCTCGGCGCCATAGGGCGGGCAGACCAGCACGGCGGTTTCCGCGCTGCCGGCGTCTTCCGCGGGATGGAAGATGCCGAACAGCTGGCGCGACGCCGGTCCGAACATGAGCGCGAGGGAGTTCATGCGCGTGCCTCCGCCATCGGACCGCTCACGGTCGCGCGGCCCTGGGTCTCGCGCCATTCGGCGATCGCGCCGACGCAGTCCATGCGCGGCGGCGCGGCGCCCAGCACCAGCCACAGGATGCGCCCGGCCACCGAGAGCTCGACGCTGCGGCAATCGGGCTCCAACCCCACCTCGAAGCTCTGCGGCGACACCAGCATGCCCACGCCGATCGCCTTCAGGCAGGCCTCCTTGCGGGTCCAGCAGGTCAGGAAGGCGCGGTCGCGTTCGTGCTCGGGCAGCGCGGACAGGGCCTCGTTCTCGCGCCGCGTGAAATGCCGCGCGGCCAATGCGGCGGCGTCGGGCACCTTGCGAAGCAGTTCGACGTCGACCCCCAGCGGCCCGCGCCCGCCGATGGCGATCAGCGCCAGCCCCTGGCAATGGCTCATGGAGAACTGCGTGCGCGGGCGGCCCTGGAGCGAAGGCTTGCCGAAGGCGCCGACGGCAAAGTCCAGCGCATCCGCCGGCAGGCCGGTGTGCGCGGACAACACCTGCCGCAGCGCGATGTGCGCCGCCACGAAGTGCTGCCGGTCGCTGCCGAACCGGAAGCCGTCCGCCCGCTCGCACTCGTGCTGCGACAGGATCTGCGCGGGCAGCAGGTCGGTGAACTCGTCCAGGTCGACGTAGCGGCAGACCGATGCGTCGATGGAGCGTGCGAGGGAGGCGCTTGTCATGGCGTTCTTTCTTCTTCCTCAGCTCTTGCGCAGCCAGCCGCCGAAGGCGCGTCCCAGCAGGCCGCCGCGCGGCGGCGTGGCGGCGGCGGGCAGGCCCTGGAGTTCCGACGGAATGCTGTCCGGGCCGGTCGTGTTCACCGGCTGGAAGGTGGACGAGGCGGCGATCTGCCCGAGGTTCTCGAACAGGTAGCGCCGCGGCTCCACGCGGTAGCCCAGCAGCAGTTCGGTCTGCTGCACCGCGCGCAGCACCAGCAGCGAATCGCCGCCGAGATCGAAGAAGTTGTCGCTCGCGCGGATGTCGTTGACGTCGATGCCGACCACGCCGGCCCACACCTGTGCCAGCTGCGCCTGCTCGGGGTTCATCAGCCCGGCCTTGGCCTTGGGCGCGCCCGCCGCCGCACCGGCCGGCGCCTCGGCGCGCGACGTGTCGGCCGCGAGCTTGCGCAGGTAGGCGGCGCTGGTCGAGCCTTCGGCGCTGGCGATGTAGTCCAGGCTGGCCTCGGGCCTGTCGCCGGCGCGATGCAGCAGTTCGAGGTAGCGCTCGCGCAACTGGGCGCCGGTCTCGCGCAGGTAGATGTCGGCGTTGTAGATCAGCGCGCCTTCCAGCCCGCTCGGCTTGTCCATCAGCCACACGCCGATGTCGTCGGTGGCGCCGCGCTGCATCAGGTGCATCTGCCGCGTCTGCAGGCTGCCCAGGCGGCGCGAGCGGTCGCGCGCGTCCTGGAACGAGAACATCGACTGGTACGGCCCCGACGCCTTGGCCTGGCCGCCGGAGCCGGGCTCGGCCATCAGGCGCTCGAACGGCACCTGCTGGTAGTTCATGAGCGTGAGCAGCTCCTGCTTCACGTAGCGCATGAACTCGGGCAGCGACTGGCGCATGTCGATCTGCAGCGACACCGGCAGCACGTTGTTGAAGACGCCCATCACGTCCTCGGTCTCCGGCTGCTGGCGGCCGCGCACCGGGTTGGCGATGACGATGGCGTCCGAGCCGATGGTGCGGGCCATGGTCAGCGCATAGAGGCCGAAGGTCAGCATGCTGAGCGTCACGTCCATGCCGCGCGCCACTTCGCGCAGCCGCTGCGTGGCGGCGAGGTCGATGTGGATCCACTGCGTGCCGCCCTGGCCGCTCTTGCCCGCGCGGCGCGGCATGTCGGTGTTGGGCAGCCGGGGCAGTGGCGCGGCGGCGAAGCGCTTGCGCCAGAACCCGATCTGCTCTTCGAACGCAGGCTCCTTCATCCACTGGGCGAGCCACTCGGCGTAGTCGCCGTGCGTGGTGGCGATGGCCGGCAGGCCGTGCGGGCGGCCGCGCTCGGCGGCGTCGTAGAGCGCGGAAAGCTCGCGCTGCATCAGGTCGAAAGACCAGCCGTCCCACACCAGGTGGTGCGGCACGAAAACGAAGGCGTGGTCGCGCTCGTCGAGCTTGAACAGCGCCGCATGCGCCATCGGCGCGCGGTGGATGTCGATGGGGCGGTCGGCCAGCTCCTGCATCTGCTCGGCCAGCTCGGCTTCGCGCTGGTCGGCGGGCAGGTCGCGCAGGTCGATCACCGGCAGCGAGAAATCCACAGACTGCGCAATCGACTGGACGGGCTCGCCAGTGCGCGGGTCGGTGCCCATGCTGGTGCGCAGCGCGGGCTGGCGGCGGATGATCTCGCGCAGCACCGATTCGAAGCGCGCCGCATCGAAGTCGCCCAGCAGCCGCTGCGCCGACGGCGCGTTGTAGACCGAGCGGCCGGGGTGCAGCTCTTCCATGAAGCGGATGCGCTCCTGCGACGGAGTCATCGGCGCGGTGGTGCGGTCGGGCCGGTTGGGCAGCGGCACCTGCTCGCCGGCGCCGGTGCCTTGCAGCGCCTCGACGGCCACTGCCAGCCGCTCGGCGGTGGGCGCCTCGAACAGCGTGCGCAGCGGCAGCGTGATCTGGAACTCGCGGCTCAGCAGCGTGGCCAGGCGGGCGGCCAGCAGCGAATGGCCGCCCATGGTGAAGAAGTCGTCCTTCATGTCGAGGCCGGGCAGGCTCAGCACCTGCTCCATGGCCGCGAGCACCTTGCGCTCGCTGTCGGTGCGCGGGCCTGCGCCGCGCTGCATGGTTTCGCGCGGCACGGCCTGCGGTGCCGGCAGCGAGGCGCGGTCGAGCTTGCCGTTGGGCAGGGTCGGCAGGCTGGCGAGCGTGACCACGTGCTGCGGCAGCATGAAAGCCGGCAGGCTGCCGCGCAGGTGCTGCATCAGCGCCTCGAGGTCGAAGGCGGCGCCCGCCGCGTTCGGCGCGAGGGCGAGGTAGGCCACCAGGCGCACGTCGCCGGGGTTGTCTTCGCGCGCCACGACCACGCTGCGCGAGACGCCGGCAACCTCGTTGCAGCGGGCCTCGATCTCGCCGGGCTCGATGCGGTAGCCGCGCACCTTCACCTGGAAGTCGAGCCGGCCCATGTGCTCCAGCAGGCCGTCGTTGCGCCAGCGGCCCCGGTCGCCGGTGCGGTAGAGGGGCGTGGCATGGCCGAGGATCCGCGCGGTGACGAAGCGCTCGGCCGTGAGTTCGGGCCGGTCGTGGTAGCCCAGCGTGACGCCATCGCCGCCGATGCAGATTTCGCCGGGCACGCCGAGCGGGCATGGGCGCAGCTCGGCGTCGAGGATCCACACCTGGGTGTTGTCGATCGGATGGCCGATCGACACGCCGCGCGAGGCGACCACGTCGCGCTGCATGTTCCACACGGTCGACCACACGGTGGTCTCGGTCGGGCCGTACACGTTCCACAGCTGTTCGCAGCGGTCGAGCAGCTCGAGCGCCAGGCGCGGGCGCACCGGCTCGCCGCCGATCCAGCCCCGGAAGCCGGGCGCGCCGGGCCACTGGGCGTCGAGCAGCAGCTGCCACATGCCGGGCGTGGCCTGAAGGATGGTGACGTCTTCTTCCTCCAGCAGGGCGCGCAGGTGGTTGCCGTCCATGGCGGTCTCGCGCTGCACCATCACGATCTCGGCGCCGGCCGCGAGCGGCAGCAGCAGCTCGGCCACGGCGATGTCGAAGGACAGCGTGGTGACGGCCGCGATGCGGTCCGCCGCGCCGATGCCGGGCTCCACGCGCATCGACTGCAGCAGGTTGGCCACGCCGCGGTGCGGCACGCTCACGCCCTTGGGCTTGCCGGTGGAACCCGACGTGTAGATCACGTAGGCCGGGTCTTCGGCGCCGGCGTCGAGCTCGCCCGGCTCGAGCGCCGTTGCGGGGCCCTGTTGCCAGGCGGTGTCGCGGTCGATCTCGAAGATGTGCTGGCTCGCGTCGACACGCCACTGGCGCGGTGCCGTCGCGATGTCGGACGTGGTGAGCAGCAGGCCGAGCCGCGCGTCTTCGGCGTAGTGGTCGAGCCGCGCCTGCGGGAAAGCGGGGTCGAGCGGCACGTAGGCGGCGCCCGATTTCAGCACCGCCAGCAAGGCCACCAGCATGTCGGTGCCGCGCTCCAGGCACAGGCCCACGTGCTGGCCCCGGCCGATGCCGCGCTCGCGCAGCGCATGCGCCAGCCGGTTCGACTGCGCGTCGAGCTCGCCGTAGGTGCTGCGCCGCGCGCCGTCGCGCAGCGCCGGCCGCTCGGGGTGCAGCAGCGCGCGGGCCACGAAGCCGGCATGCGCCAGCGGGTCGCCAAGCAGCTCGGTGGGCGCGGGCTGCAGCGCGGCCAGCACCAGCGAGGCCTCGGTCGACAGCACCTCGAGCCGGCCGATGGCCTCGGACGGGTCGCGCGTGGCCGACCGCAGCACGCACTCGAACATGTCGAGCCAGCGCTGCACGCTGACTTCGTCGAACAGGCCGGTGTTGTACTGGGCCTCGATCACCAGCCCGCCTTCGAGCGGGCGCAGGTTCAGGAACAGCTCGAAGTTCTCGTACTGGCGCGGCACGGTGTCCTGCCTGACGGACAGGCCGACGAAGCTGTCGGTGCCGCTCGCCACGTCGGGGTCGACGTTGAACATCACGCTCACCAGCGGCAGCCGGCTGGCGTCGCGCTGCAGCGAGAGCTGGCCGAGCAGCGCGCCGTAAGTCAGCGACTGGTGCTCGAAGGCGTCGAGCACGGCGGTGCCGCATTCGCTCATGAGCGCGTCGAAGCGCAGGTGCGCATGTGCGTTCACGCGCAGCGGCAGCAGGTTGACGCAGTGGCCCACCAGGCCGGGCATGTCGCGCGCCAGCTGGCCCGAGGCCGGAATGCCGACCACGATGTCGTCCTGCCCCGTCAGCCGGTGCAGCGTGGCGACGAAGGCGCCGAGCAGGCCCGCGAACAGGCTGGTGCCGGCCTTGCTGCTGACCGAGCGCATGGCGGTGACCAGGCGGCGGTCGAGCGTGCGTTCGGCACGCAGCGAAGTGAAGGTGCGCACGGCCGGGCGCGGGTGGTCCAGCGGCAGCTCCAGCACGGGCGGCGTGCCGCCCGAGAAGCGCTCCAGCCAGTAGTCCACGTGCTGCTGCATGTCGGGGTGCGCGGCTTCGGCGGCTTCCGCCGCGGCGAAGTCGGCATAGGACGGCGCGGCCTTCAGCCGCAGCCCCTGGCCGATCTGTTCGGCGTACAGGTGGCCCAGCTGCTCGGTGATGACCGCCCACGACCAGCCGTCGCACACCACGTGGTGGGCCGACATGACGAGTTCATGGTCGTCCTCGCCCAGGCGATACAGCACTGCCCTGAACAGCGGCCCGTGCTCGAGCGAGAAGGGCGTGCACACCGCCGCGTTGTGCGCGGAAGCCAGCACCTGTTCGCGCGATGGCGGGTCGAGCTTGGCGAGGTCCATCATGCCCATCGGCTCGGCCGGGGCCTGGCCGACCAGCATGCAGGTGCCGTCCGGCGAGATGGTGGCGCGCAGCGACTGGTGGCGCTCGACCAGCGCGGCCATCGCAAGGCCCAGCGCCTGCGCATTCAGCGGCCCGTGCAGGCGCAGCAGCACCGATTCGTTGTAGGCCAGCGAAGCCTCCGGGCTCAGCATGGCGCCGAGCCAGACTTCGCGCTGCGATTCGGTGGTCGGGATGACGCACTCGATGATCCCGCTGGTGGCGGGGCCCGTTCCGGTGTCGGTCTCGGGGCGCAGGACGGCGTTCATGCTGCGGCCTTTCCATTGACGTGGTGGGTGGATGCCTGCGCCTCCGGCACGTACCAGAAGGGCTGGCCGTCGACGTCGCGCGCCAGCACCGAGCCTTCTTCGGCCGGCTTGCGCACGTCGAAGCTGGTCACGACCGCGGCGCGGCGCGGCAGGAAGCCCGATTCCTGCATCTCCGCGACCGATTCCCTGAAGGCGCGCTGGATGAAGGCGATGTCCTCGGCGCTGTGCGCGCTGGTGAGGAAGCACGGGAAGTTGTCCAGAATGTGCACGCCGCGGCTGCGCATCATGGCGAACAGCAGGTCCTGCAGCGGGTGGTCTTCGAGCCAGCTCACGCGCCACAGCGAGCCGAAGTGGCGTATCTCGATCGGCGCGCCGACCTCCTTGCACCAGGCCGACATTTCCGCGGCCATGGCACTGGTGCTGCCCGTGAGCCCGGCCTGCAGCGCGGGGCCGGCTTCCTTCAGGTGCAGGAGCGAGGCCTTGGCCGCCGCCAGCGCCAGCGGATGGCGCACGAAGGTGCCGGCGAAGTAGGTCACGCCCACGCCGGGAATGGAGTCGTCGCCGTACTGCCAGGCGCCGCCGTCGAGCGCGTCCATGAACTCGCGCTTGCCCGCGATCACGCCCACCGGAAAGCCGCCGCCGATCACCTTGCCGTAGGTGGCGAGGTCGGCGCGCACGCCGAACAGCTCCTGCGCGCCGCCCAGCGCGGTGCGGAACCCGGTGATGACCTCGTCGAAGATCAGCGCGCAGCCGCTCTTGGCGGTGATCTCGCGCAGCTCGTGCAGGAACTCGCGCGGCTGGAAGTCGGGCCGGCGGCTTTGCACCGGCTCGGCCAGCACGGCGGCCAGGTCGTCGGCGTTGTCTCGGATGAAGGCCAGCGCCTCGGGCGTGCCGTAGTCGAGCACGCGGATGTCGCCGAACATGCCGCTCATCACGCCCGGCGCGGCCGACAGGCCCTTGCCGCCCTTGCCGGCGCGCACCAGCACTTCGTCGAAAGTGCCGTGGTAGGAGCCGGTGAACACCACCACCGTGCTGCGGCCGGTGACGGTGCGCGCGATGCGCAGCGCCGCCATCACGGCCTCGGAGCCGGTGTTGCACAGGCCGGCGCGGTCGCTGCCCGTGAGCTCGCAGATGAGCGCGGTGACGTCGGCGGCCAGCGGATGCTGCGGGCCGATCTCGTAGCCCGCGTCGAGCTGCCTGCGCACGGCGTCCTGCACGAAGTCGGGCTGCCAGCCGAACATGTTCATGCCGAAGCCGTTGAGCGCGTCGACGTATTCGTTGCCGTCCAGGTCCCACATCTTCGAGCCCTTGGAACGCTCGATGACGATCTGGTAGGTGATCTCTTTGGTGACCGGGCGGAAGCCGTTGACCACGCGCGGGTCGGCCATGTGCGAGCGGTTGGCCTCGGTGAACTGCTTGCTCTTGATGGTGCGCTCGATGTAGCGGCGCATGAACGCCGCGAGCCGGGCCTTCTGGCGGCCGCTGGGCTCGGCCGTGCGCTGGGTGTGGATGCGGGCGATGGCGCCGAAGGCCTTGGCGACGTCGTAGCGCAGCGGCTCCTTCGACGGCGCGGGCTCTTCGGCGATGGGTGCCGCCGCGACCGGTGCGGCGGCGGCCGGCGCCTGCACCGTCTGCGGCATGAACGGCGCGGCGGGCGCGGTGCCCGAGAGCAGGGCGAGCTGCTGGCGCATCAATTCCATTTGCTGCGCAATCAGCTGGGAGATCGGGCTGGAGGCCGCGTGGCCTTGCATCGGGGCGTACGCCACCGGTGCGGGCGCCGGGGTTTGAACGGGCGGCTGCACCACGGGCGCTTCAGCCGCCACGACGGGCGCCACGACCGGCGCCGCTTCGGGCGGCAGGCTCTCGCGCAGGAACGCGGAGAGCGCGTCGAAGCAGCGGTAGTTCTCCATCAGCTGCCTGAAGCTCAGGTTGACCTTGAAGTGCTTCTTGATCTGGGTGGCCGCCTGCGTCAGCGTGAGCGAATCCAGGCCGAGCTCGCCGAACGGCGCATGGCCTTCCGCCTGCGCCATGTCGATGCCGGAGATGTCCTCGAACAAGGCGCGCAGGCGCGCATCGACGGGAGGGGAGGACGCGGAGGAAGGGAGAGGCGAGGTCGCTGCAGCTGTCACGATCGGCTCCAAAGGTGTGGGTGTGGCGGAAGGGGCGGGCGAGACTGAAAGAGGGGCGGCGGGGATCGCGGCGGTTTCGGCGGCCCCGGCGGTTTCGGGAGCGGCGGCGATGTCGACCCAGAAGCGCTTGCGTTCGAACGGGCTGGTCGGCAGGCGCACGCGCTGGGCGCCGGTGCGGCTGGACAGGCGCGACAGCTCGACTTCCGCGCCGCAGGTCCACAGCCGGCCGACGGCCAGGCACAGCGTGCGGTGTTCGTTGGCGGGCTCGCCGTGCAGCAGCGGCACGGCAGCGCTCGCGCCGTGCTGGCGGACCAGCGTGGAGAGGGTGTTGCGCGGACCGGCTTCGATGAAGAGCGGCTGCGCGGCGTGTTCCATCGCGGCGCGCACGGCCGGCGAGAAGCGAACGGTGCCGCGCAGGTGCCGCGCCCAGTAGGCGGGGCTGGTGGCTTCTTGCGCCTCCAGCAGCCGGCCGGTGAGGGTCGAGAAGATCGGCGTCTGTGGCGCATTCAGCGCCACCTGGCCCACCAGCGCCTCGAAGGGCGCGACGGCGCCGTCCATCATGGCGGAGTGGAAGGCGTGCGATGTCTGCAGCGCGCGGCATGCGATGCCTTCGGCTTCCAGCGTGGCCTGCAATGCGGCGATGGCCTCGAAGGGGCCGGCGGCGACGCAGGCCGTGGGGCCGTTCTCGGCGGCGAGCGAGAGCGAGGCGCCCAGCCTTTGCTCCAGCTCGGCCGCGCCGATGCGCACCGACAGCATCGCGCCCGCCGGCAGTGCCTGCATGAGCGCGCCGCGCCGGGCGACGAGCCGGGCCGCATCTTCGAGCCGCATGACGCCCGCGAGCACTGCGGCGACGAACTCGCCCACGCTGTGGCCCATCAGCGCATGGGGCCGCACGCCGGTGGCCAGCAGGCGCCTCGCCAGGGCGTATTCGATGGTGAAGAGCGCGGGCTGGGTGACGGCGGTGGGCGACAGCGCCTTCGGGTCGTCCGAGAACATGCGCTCGCGCAGGTCGAAGCCGGTGGCGCCTGCCATGGCATCGATGCAATCGTCGAAGGCGGCGGCGAACACCGGGTCGGCCGCGTGCAGCACCCTGCCCATGCCGGCGTACTGCGCCCCTTGGCCCGGGAACATCAGCACCGGCTGCGGTGCGCGCGAGGCCAGCCGGCCGCTGGCGCGCCAGGGCGAATCGGCGGCACGCAGCGCCTCGATGGCCTGCACCGTGTCGGCCGCCACCACCACGCGGCGGAAGGCGTGAGCCTTGCGGCCGACCGCCAGCGTGTGGGCCACGTCGGCCAGCGGTTGTTCCGCATGCGCCTGCAGGTGCGCCGCGAGCTGCTCGGCGGCAACGGCCAGCGCAGCCTCCGAGCGTGCCGACAGCGGCAGCACCTGTTCGCCGGTGGCGATGGGCGATGCCGGCCGCGGCGGCGCTTCCTCGACGATGACGTGCGCATTGGTGCCGCCCACGCCGAAGGAGCTCACGCCCGCGCGGCGCGGCAGGTCGCCGCGCGGCCACGGCTGCAGGCTGGCGTTCACGTGGAAGGGCGTGCGCGCGAAGTCGATCGCCGGGTTGGGCGTCTCGAAGTGCACTGTCGGCGGGATCTGCCCGTGGTGCAGCGCCAGCGCCGTCTTGATGAGCCCCGCCGCGCCGGCGGCCGTGACCATGTGGCCCACGTTGCTCTTGAGCGAGCCCAGCGTGCAGTAGCCGAGCGCGTCGGTGTGCTCGGCGTAGGCCACGGCCAGTGCCTCGACCTCGATCGGGTCGCCCATCGGCGTGGCGGTGCCGTGCGCCTCCACGTAGGAAATGCTGCGCGCGTCGACCTCGGCCGCCGCCAGCGCGGCGCGGATCACCGCGGCCTGGCCGTCCACGCTGGGCGCGGTGAAGCTGGCCTTGGCGCCGCCGTCGTTGTTCACGCTGGCGCTGCGCAGCACGGCGTAGATGGTGTCGCCGTCGGCCTGCGCGTCGGCCAGGCGCTTGAGCAGCACCACGGCCGCGCCGTCGCTGAAGACGGTGCCCTGGGCCTTCGCGTCGAAGCTGCGCGTGTGGCCGTCGGGCGAGAGCATCGAGCCCTCGTTGTAGAGGTAGCCGCTGCGCGGCGGGCAGGTGACCGATGCGCCGCCCGCCAGCGCCATGTAGCACTGGCCGGTACGCAGCGCGTGGAAGGCGTGGGCCACGGCCACCAGCGAGGTCGAGCAGGCGGTGTGCACGCTGACGGCCGGACCGGTGAGGTTGAGCCGGTTCGCCACCCGCGTGGTGATGTAGTCCTTCTCGTTGGCCAGCATCACCTGGAATTCGCCGACCGGTTCCACCAGGTCGGGCCGGGTGCTCACATGGCGCTGGAAGTAGGTGGCGTTGTACATGCCGGCATACACGCCGACCGGGCCGGGCGCGGCGTCGGGCACGTAGCCGGCGCGCTCCAGGCATTCCCAGCAGATCTCGAGGAACACCCGCTGCTGCGGGTCCATGAGCTGCGCTTCCTTGGGGCCGATGCCGAAGAAGGCGGCGTCGAAGTTCTCGATGCCGTCGATCACGCCGCGTGCGCGAACGTAGGACGGGTCGCTGCGCAGCGCCTGGCTCACGCCGGCGTCGAGCGTGGCGTCGTCGAAGAAGGTGATGGTGTCGCGGCCGGCAACGAGGTTGTCCCAGAACTGCTCCACGTCGGCGGCACCGGGGAAGCGGCCCGCGGTGGCGATGAGCGCGACCGCGTCGGAAGCCGGCGCGGCGGCGCGCGGGGCGGACGGCTGCGATGCCGCCTGCACGGATGCCTCCGCCGGGGGACGCAGCCGTGCGGCCATTGCCTTCGGCGTCGGGTCGCGGAAGAACAGGTTGGTCGACAGCGGCAGCGCGGTGTCGCGCTTAAGCTCGCCCAGCACCTGCAGCACCAGCAGCGAATCGCCGCCGAGGTCGAAGAAGTTGTCGTTGCGCCCGACCTTGTCGATGCGCAGCGCGCGCGCGAAGGCTTCGCACACCTGCTGCTCGACGGCGTCGTGCGGCTCCTCGTAGGGCTGCCAAAGCTCGGGGCGGCCGGCGGCGGGCTCGGGCAGCGCGCGGCGGTCGAGCTTGCCGTTGGGCGTGACGGGCAATTGATCGAGCCAGACCTGCGCCGAAGGCACCAGCGCCGCCGGCAGGCGGGCCGCGAGGTGCGTGCGCAGCGCCTGCCACGACAGCTTCGGGCCCCGGGCCACGAGGTACGCCACCAGGCGCAGTTGGCCATCGGCATCGGGCCGGGCGACCACCGCGCAAGACTGCACCCCGGGGTGGGCGAGGACGGCGGCTTCGATCTCGCCGGTCTCGATGCGGTGGCCGTGGATCTTGACCTGGCCGTCGCGGCGGCCGATGAATTCGATGGTGCCGTCGGGCAGCCAGCGCGCGAGGTCGCCGGTGCGGTAGAGCCGGTCGGCCGCACCGCCGAAGGGATCGGGCACGAAGCGGTCGGCGCTGAGTTCGGGCTGGCGCAGGTAGCCGCGCGCCAGTCCGTGGCCGCCGATGCACAGCTCCCCGACCAGGCCGGAGGGCAGCAGCGCCATCGAGGGACTCAGCACGCGCAGCACGGTGTCCTTGATCGGGCGCCCGAGCGGCACGGAGCGGGTGTCGGCGGGCAGCGTCGGCGCGATGCGGTGGGTGGTCGCGAAGGTGGTGCACTCGGTCGGGCCGTAGCCGTTGCTCAGGGCCAGGCCGGGCAGGGCGGCGAGCGCGCGCCGCACGTGGGGCACCGAGAGCGCCTCGCCGCCGGTGAACAGGTGGCGCAGGCCCGCGAGATGGGCCGGGTCGTCGTCGATGACCGCATTGAACAAAGCGGCCGTGAGCCAGGCTGTATGCACGTCGTGGCGCGCGATGGTGCGAGCCAGGCCGGCGCCGGTGGGCACGCGCTCGTCGTGCACCACGCAGCAGCCGCCGTTGAGCAGCGGACCCCAGATTTCGAGCGTGGCCGCATCGAAGCCCAGCGGCGCGGCGTGCAGCATGGCGCGGCCGGGCGCGAGCTCGACATAGTCGACGCCGACCACCAGCCGCAGGATCGAGCGGTGGCAGATCTCGATGCCCTTGGGCGTGCCGGTCGAGCCCGAGGTGTACATGACGTACGCAACCGACTCGTCGTCGATGGCCGGCTCATTCCATGAACTGCGATCTTCGTTGTCCAAGGCATCGTCGAGCAGCAGAACGCGTTGTTCGGCCGGCACGAGGTGGCGAAAGGCTTGCGCCGTGATCACGTGGCGGGCCTGCGCCTCCGCGAACATGTAGGCGATCCGCTCGGGCGGAAAGTCGGTCGGCACGGGAACATAGGCGCCACCCGCCTTCAGGATGCCGATCAGCGCCACGACGGCGCCCAGCGAGCGGTCGAGCAGCAGGCCGACGCCGTCGCCGCTTCGCACGCCCAGTTGCTGCAGGCGGCGCGCGAGCTGGTCGGAGCGGCGGTCGAGTTCGGCGTAGCTCATCTGCACCTCGCCTTCGGCGAGCGCGATGGCCTCGGGGGCGGCGGCGGCCTGGCGGCGGAACATGCCTGTGACGGTGAGCGTGCGGTCGAGCGCCGACGGGGGCGTGTTCCAGCGGACGAGCTGGTCGTGGCTGTCTGCGACGGGCAGGGTGCGGATGTCGTCCAGCGCGGCATCGGGGCGGGCCAGCAGGTCGGCGGCGGTGTCGGCGAGTGCGGCCAGCAGGCGCTCGGCGCAGGCCATGTCCATCAAGGCCGCCGCCACATCCATATGCAGGGAGCCGGAGGCTTCGTCCAGCCAGAGGCGCAGGCGGGCGTCGGGTTCGGCCGTGTCGGCGGCATCGCGCAGCCACAGCGAGACGGGCGACTGCGCGCCGGTGGCGGCAGGGCTCGCCGCGCGACGGGCGGCATCGAGATCCGCGATCCAGGTGCCCGCGGGGCAGATGGCGTCGAAGGCCACGGTCGTGGACATGTGCAACGCCTTGGCGCCTGCCAGTTCATGCAGCACCGGCCAGAGCACGCCGAGCCACCGCGACTGCAGCAGCAGCCACGCGCCGGCAAACAGGGTGTCGGGCAACTGGCCACCGGTTGCGGACGCCTGTGCCCGGCGTTGCATGAATTCGGGTGCGAGGGGCATGGAGACGGCGTGCCGCCCGCCCGGCGTTTCCGGGTTCGCCCGCGGCACGAACAGATCTTCCAGAAGCGTGTCTGGAGCGCTGCGCCGTGACGTCGAAACAGATTGAATTTCCATGTAATTACCCGAAAAGAAATACGATGGAACCAATTGAATAGGCCGAATGGCCAGTGACTCAATTGAGGCTTTGAATTTGCACCCTGTGTTTTTTCGTGTCTCGATCCTAGGGTGTTTCCCCAAGCCGATGTGGGTACTTTCGATCTACGTTACAGATTGACATAGTTATTTCTGAAACGTACTACCGCAACTGTCCAGTCCTGGGTAACTGATGCGCCGTTTAGGGCAAAAGCAGGTGATGGGGCACCCCTCCGGGCGCCGGCAGGCGCGCTCCGAAGCGGGGTACTCATGGGGATGCCGAGAGGGAGAGGGCGCCGGATCGGCCGCAGCGGCGAGAGCGTCAGGGAGACCAGCGCAAGGCACCGCCCACAGAGGGAGAGATGCGGAAAACGCACCGCACGCACGCTCGCAAAATGAAACCCCGCCCTAAAAGCAGGCTGTTATTAATTGGTGGAGCGTGTAACCGAATAAAAAACCGCTGTACAACACAGAAAAACGAACAAAACTCAATGGGGCATACGCACATGCGCGGAAGCAATATTTGAAAGCCTCCAATGCTCAACGACATCTTATTACCCGATGTAGTTCTCCAGCGCCGCGGTCTCTATTACGAGTCGGTTATTCCGAACAATTCGCCTGGATTGACCGCCAATGCCATTTATTTCGGCAATGAGGCTTGGGCCAGGGAATATCTGGACTTCTGCCATCGCGATGCGCATTTCAGGAGCCGTTGGCTCGCAGCGGGCGGCGACTGGACGGACAAGGTGGTCATCGACCTCGGTTGCGGCCCCGGCAATGTCTTTGCCACGCTCGGCGGCAAGCCCAGGATGCTGGTCGGCGTCGACGTGGCCGGCGGCTCGCTGGAAATGGCTTCGCGCCTGGGTTACACGGCGGTGCTGGCCGATGCCGCGCATACGCCGTTCCGTTCGCGCGTGGCGGACATCGTGGCCATCAATGCTTCGCTGCACCATTGCGACGACATGACGGCGGTATTGAGCGAAGGCGCGCGGCTGGTGAAACCCAATGGCCTGCTCATTACCGACCACGACCCGCAATTGACCGCATGGGATTACAAGGGCCTGGCGAAATGGATGTGGGACGCGCGCCTGTGGATCTACCGGGTAACGCGGCACGGCTTTCACAAGACCGGCAGCCAGCAGTCCTGCGGGCTGCAGACCGAACTGCACCACCGCCCCGGGGACGGCGTGACACACGAACTGTTCAGGCGAACGCTGGAGCCGCTGGGGTTCGAGGTCCGCATCCATCCCCACAACCACCAGATCGGCGCCCAGGCCCTGGAAGGCGAGGTCGGCCCGGCGCAATGGAAATACCGCATGGGCAACCGGCTGTCGGGCCGCGACCCGCGCGCGCCCGACAGCGCGCTGTCCCTGATGTGCATCGCCAGGCGCAGCATGAACTGACAGCGCGCAGCCGCCGCCGTCCAGCCCCGGGCGCGACGGGCCTTCAGCCACTGCTGGTAGGCTCGAACGTCTTCAGGAAAAAAGGAACGGCTAGTGGTTGTGACAGGCAGGAACTGGTGCGCGGTCATCGCGCTGATCGCGGCATTGACGCTCGCGGCGTGCTCCACGACGAAAGCCCCGGTGGCGGGCCCCGGCGAATATGTGGTCCAGCCCGGCGACACGCTCTACCGCATCGCCTCCAGGATCGGCCGCTCGCCCGGCGACATCGCCCGCTGGAGCAATCTCCAGGACCCCGACCGCCTCGAAGCAGGGCAGGTGCTGCGCGTGGCACCGCCGGGCGGTGCCTCCGCGCCGTCGCCGGATGCATCCGCGCCGCCCCCACCGCCGAGGGCCGGCGGTGCCGACCGCCAGAGGCCGCCGCCGCGTCCCGCCGCGCGCGAGCCCGACCCCGTCGTTCCGCCAGCCGCCCGGCGCAGCGACTGGGGCTGGCCCGCGCAGGGCCAGGTCGTGGCGGGCTTCAACGGCTCCAGCAACAAGGGCATCGACATCGGCGGCAACACAGGCGACCCGGTGGTGTCCATCGGCAACGGCTCGGTGGCCGTCACAGAGACGCTGCGCGGCTACGGCAGCGTGCTCATGGTCGACCACGGCGGCTCCTACATGTCGGTCTATACCAATGTGCGTTCGGTGCTGGTGAAGCAGGGCCAGCGCGTGCAGCGGGGCCAGAAGATCGCCGAGATCGGCACTGCCGATGCCGGCCACCCCAAGCTGCACTTCGAGATCCGCTACCGCGGCAAGGCCGTCGACCCCCGGCAGTACCTGCCGGCGCGGTAGGCGGCCGGGGCATTTCGACCGAAAGTTATCCCACGGATTGGGGATGTTCCCGGTTCCCCGGAGGGCGCAGACTCGCGCCCTCATTCGTTTAGGGGGTACTACATGGATCTCACGTACTGGTTGCTCGTCGGCACGTTGCTGGCGCTGCTTCCCGCTGAATGGTTTTTGCTGGTCCCGTTCAGCCTCGGCTGGCAGCCCTTGCGCGAGCAGATCGCCGAGCAGGTCGCGCGTTCCGTGGCGCTGGCCGATGAATGCGCGGGGCCGTTCGACAGGCCCACCATCTCCTTCTGAAAGCGCGCGCCTTCGCCAGGAGGCCCCGTCCCCCGTGTCGCCGTGTATCGCGGGCATCTAAGATGCTCGCTGTTTTTGAGACGACCGGAAGACGCGAGAGGCAAAGGGAGGGCCACGCATGATTTCTTTGCTCCATACCGCGGACTGGCAGATCGGCCGCGTGTTCTCGCAGTTCGAGCCCGACGATGCCGCGGCGCTGTTCGAAGCCCGCTTCAAGGTGGTCGAGCGGCTGGCCGCCATTGCCAGCGAACGTGCCGTCGATGCGGTGCTGGTGGCGGGCGACGTGTTCGACCTGCAGACGGTTTCCGACAAGACCATCCGCCGCATGTTCAACGCGATGCAGGGCTTTGCGGGGCCGTGGCTGCTGATTCCCGGAAACCACGACTCCGCCCTCGGTGAATCGGTCTGGAGCCGCGCCGCCCGGCTCGGCGCGGTGCCATCGAACGTGGTCTGCTGCCTGGAGCCGGTGCCCCGCACCGTGGCCGGCAAGTTCACGCTGCTGCCCGCACCGCTCACGCAGCGCCATACCTATGGCGACCTGACCGACTGGTTCGCGTCGGCCTCGGTCGAAGAAGAAGGCCTGCCGCGCATCGGGCTGGCGCACGGCTGCGTGCAGGGCATTCTTTCGGAAGACATCGACTCGGCCAACCCCATCGCGGCGGACCGCGCGGCGCAGGCCCGGCTCGACTACCTCGCGCTGGGCGACTGGCACGGCACGCGCCAGACCGACGAACGGACCTGGTACGCGGGCACGCCCGAGACCGACCGCTTCCGCGCCAACGACTCCGGGCAGGCGCTGCTGGTGACCATCGCCGGCGCCGGCGCGTTGCCCCAGGTCGAGCCGGTGCGCACCGGCCAATATGCATGGCAGCAATGGGAGCCGCGCCTGTCCGTGGCTTCCGACATCGACGAGCTGGTGGAAAAGCTGAACCTCGTGGGCGCCAACGACGTGCTTCAGCTGCGCGCGCAAGGCAGCTGCGACCTCGGCGGCCACAACAGGCTCGGCGCCGCGCTCGACGCGGCCCGCGCACGGGCCCGCGCGCTGGTGTGGGACGGCGAGGCGCTGCGCCTCGAACCGACCGAGGAAGACATCCAGGCCCTGCATGCCGACGGTTTCGTCGGCGAGGCGCTGCAAGACCTGCGCTCGCAGCAGGACGGCGCCGATGCCGAACTGGCGCGCGACGCGCTGCTGACGCTGGCCCGCATCCTCGACGCGCAGGCACCGCGCGCGGGAGCCGCCGCATGAGCATGAAGCTGCAACGCCTTCGCATCGAGAACTTCAAGCTGTTTCGGGCGCCGCTGGAAATCGATGGCCTCACCGACGGGCTGAACCTGTTCGCGGCGCCCAACGAGTCGGGCAAGTCCACCGTGGCCGAAGCGATTCGCGCCGCGTTCTTCGAGCGGCACCGCTCGAGCGCGGTGGAGCATCTGCGGCCGTGGGGCGAAAGCTCGGCGACGCCCACGGTCGAACTCGACTTCGAGCTCGACGGCAAGCCCTGCCGCCTGACCAAGGCCTTTCTCGGCAAGAAGCGCTGCGAACTCAGCATCGACGGCAAGGCGATGGACGGCGCGGTAGCCGAAGACCATCTGGCGGCGCTGCTGGGGTTCAAGTTTCCGGGCAAGGGCGCGAGCACGCCGGAGCACATGGGCATTCCGGGGCTGCTGTGGATCCGGCAGGGCACGTCGCACGACATTTCGAGCGCGGTGGGCTTCGCGAGCGACCATCTGCGCAATGCGCTGGGCGAATCGCTGGGCGAGCTGGCGTCGAGCAATGGCGATGCGGTGCTGAAGGCGGTGGAAAGCGAGCGCAACGAGCTGCTCACGCCCGCCGCGGGCACGCCGCGTGGCGCGTATGCGGATGCGATCAGGCTCAGGGATGAGCTCGACGGCGAACTGAAGCGGCTGCGCGTCGACATCGAGGCCTACCAATCGGGCGTCGACCGCCTTTCAAGCCTGCGCCGCGACCATCAGCGCGACGAGGCAGCGCGCCCCTGGGCCGCGTTGCGCGAGCAACTCGCCGGTGCGCAGCAGCGCCTGGACGAGGCCAAGGGGCTGGCGGACCGCAAGGCAGTGCAGGACGCCGCGCTGCGCCAGGCCACGGTGCAGGTCAACGCCTTGCGCACCCAGCTGCAGGCAATGGAGCGGGAAGAATCGACCGTCGTGCAGCGCGAAAAGAATCTGCTGACGGTGAGGGAAGGCCTCGCCAAGGCCCTGGAGGAACTGCAGGCCTGGGAGCCGCGCCACGCAGCGGCGGCGCAGGCCGACTCGGCTGCACGAGAAGCCCTGCGGCTTGCGCGCCAGGCGGCGGCACGCACCGCACAGGAAAGAGCCGTCGAAGGCTTGGCCGAACAACTCGCAGCCCTCACGCAAAGCCACGCGAAGGCGAAGGGCGAGCAGGACAAGGTCACGCGGCTGCAAGCCGAAGCGCACGCACTTGCAGTGCCGGATGGCGAACTCAAGCGCCTGCAGCGCTGCGCGGACACGCTGCGCACCGCGCAGGCCAAGCTGGATGCGGTGGCCACGGCACTGGAATTCGACCTGCTGCCCGGCGCCGATGTGCGCGTGGCGGGCGCGGCGGTGTCAGGATCGACGCGCCAGACCGTCATCGCCCGCACCGGCATCGACATCGCGGGTGTCGGCCGCATCACGGTGCTGCCGGGCGGCGCCGACCTGGAAGGACTGGCCATCGAGCGCGATCGCGCGCGTGACGAACTGGCCGAGCGGCTGCAGGCCTTGCGCGCCGAAAGCGTCGCGGCCGTCGAAGAGCGTGAACGGCTGCAGGCATCGCGCAAGAGCGAAGCCGCGGCGGCGGTGGCTGTGTTGGCTGCGTTGGCGCCCAAGGGCCTGAGCGCACTGGCCGCCGACATCGCATTGCGCGAAGCACGGCTCGTGGAAGCCCAGGAGGTGCTGCAGGCGATGCCGGCATCGACCGATGCGCCGGCAACCCCGATTGCACAGGCAGAGTCGGAGGAGGGCGCCGCCCGCGCCGCTCTGTCGGATGCCTCCGCCGCGCTGAACGACGCCAAGGTCGCGGCCGGCAACGCGCGTGAGCAGGTAAACGCCGCCGAGGCCGAGCTTGCCGCCGTGAAGGCCACCTTGAGCGATCCGCAGCGCGCCGGCCGCAAGGCCGATGCCGGCGCGGCGCTGACCGACGCGCTGGCGCAGCATTCGGCCATCCAGGACAAGGTCGGCGAACTCGCGCAGCAGTTGCAGACCGTCAACCTGCCCGTGCTGTCGCAGGACGTGGAGCGGCTGGAGCGCAGCGTGAAGCAGGCCGAGGCTGCGCACAGCCAGCGCGCGAACGACATCACCCGCCTCGAGGTGGAGCTTCAGGTGAAGGGCGCATCGGGCCTGGAAGAAGCCGCGTCCGAGAAGCAGCGCGAACTCGACCACGCCACGCGCCGGTGCGCGGAATTCGAGCGCCGCTCGAAGGCGCTCGACCATCTGCTCAGGCTGCTGCGCGAAAAGCGATCGGCGCTGGCGCGCCGTCTTCGGGCGCCGCTGCAGAAGCACCTCGATCACTACCTGCAGATCCTGTTTCCGGGGGCGCAGGTGGAAGTCGGCGAAGACCTTTCGCCGGGCCGCATCACCCGCCAGGGCCTGCGCGGCGCACAGAGCGGCGAGTTCGAAGAGCTGAGCGTCGGCGCGCGCGAGCAGATGGGCGTGGTCGCCCGGCTGGCCTATGCCGACCTGCTGAAGGAAGCGCGCAAGCCGACCCTGCTGATCCTCGACGACGCGCTGGTCAACACCGACGAAGAGCGCCTGAAGCAGATGAAGCGCGTGCTGTACGACGCGGCGACGCGCCACCAGATACTGGTGTTCAGCTGCCACCCGGAGGCCTGGCGCGACCTTGGCGTGGTGGCGCGGAGCATTCCGTAGCGCGCCGCTTTTTCGCGCTCAGGCGATCAGCAGCCGCTCGCAGGCTTTGCGCAACGGCACCAGGGCGGGCAGCGTGCGCGCCTTGGCGTCGGTGACGATCGCGTCGATGTCTTCCGTGCTTGCATAGGTCACGCGGCTGGCCTGGCCGATCTTGGCGTGGTCGGCCAGCAGCACCAGTTGCTGGGCCTGTTCGGCCATGGCGCGGGCCACCGCCGCCTCGTGGTGCTCGAAGCTCATGGCGCCGTGCCTGGCGTGCAGGGCCACGGGCGACAGCATCGCCACGTCGGCGCGGTAGCGGCGGATGGCCTCCACCGTGATGTCGCCGCAGGTGGCCTGCGTCTTCACGTCGATCTCTCCGCCCAGCAGGATGGTCTTGTTGCCGGTCAGCCGGCCCTCGCTGGAGCCTTCGAGCTTGAGCGCGATGCTCAGCGAGTTGGTGATGACCGTCATGCCGCTCAGCGCGGCAATTTCTTCCGCCAGGATCGACATGGTGCTGCCCGCGTCGAGGAACACCGTCTGCCCCGGCGCCAGCAGCGTGACCGCAGCCTTGGCGATGGCGCGCTTCTCGCGCTGCCGCGCCACCAGCCGCACGGCCAGGGGCGGCTCGGGCTCCACGCCGGTGGCTATGGCGCCACCGTGCACGCGCCGCAGTTCGCCCAGTCCCTCCAGCTCGAGCAGGTCACGGCGCACGGTCTCGCGAGACACCGCAAGGTCCTGCACGATGCGGTCGACGCTGAGTCGGGAGAAAGTGGCCAGCAGGCTGCGGATGCGCAGGAATCGTTCTTCTTGAAGCATTGAAACGCTGTGGTGAAAAGAAGGAGCGGCGCCATTGTGCCTACCACCGGTGCGTTGCCGACGGGAAGACAAGCGGCCCCGCGGGGCGAAGCCGCCGTCGGCATCAGAGGTCGGCCATGCCCATCGCAGGATCGCTCACCGAGTGCTTGCCGGTTTCCACGCGGCCCGCGAAGCGGCGGTAGTAGCTGGCATCGGCGTCGCACGTGACCGCAAAGTCGTACCAGCAGCCGCTGCCCGACAGGTCCCAGTGCTGCTCGGCGACGGTGCCGCCATTCACCGTGGCGGTCCACGGGCCGTCGTCGCGGTAGGCCTTGGCACGGATGGTGAACTTGCAGGCGTTCTTGCCGCCGTTGAGCATCTTCAGGTAGACGTTGCCGTTGGCGATGTCGTAGCACACGCGAACCTCGGGCACCGCCACGTCGCGCGCGCGCAGCGTGTTGAGGTTGCCCTTGAAGTGGCGGTGGTAGCCGTTGGGGCCGAGCACCCAGAGGTCGTAGAAGCCGCTGTTGTCGGCCACCGGGTTCCAGGTGTCGTCGAGGGTCTTGCCGGCTTCGACCATGTAGCGGCGCGGCAGCAACCCGAGGTTGAGCTTGTCGTACACATGGAACACGGCGGCCGCCTTGCCGGTATTGGCGAACAGCAGCTGCAGCTTGCCGTTGACGACGTCGCTGCGCGCGCTGGTGTGAAGCTCGTAGGGCAGGGCGCGCGAAGGGCGCGTGCCCGTCGCCTGGCGGGGCAGTTGCGGATCGAGCGGTACCGCGATCTGCGGCAGGGCCTGCTGGTCGGCACGCAGCTGGTTGGCCTGGTCCTTGGTCTTGCGTCCGGCCAGTACCGGCAACGCATCGTTGTTGGGCGAGACGAAGTTGAAGGCGCTGGTCAGATCGCCGGCGATCGCGCGGCGATACGGCGAAATGTTCATCTCCTTGACCCCGAAGCGCGCCTCGAGGAAGCGCAGCACCGAGGTGTGGTCGAACACCTGCGAATTGACCCAGCCGCCGCGGCTCCACGGCGAGATGACATACATCGGCACGCGCGGTCCGGGACCGTAGACGCGACCGTCCGAAGGCACGGTGGTGCTGCCGACCAGCGGGTACGTATGGCGCTCGAAGGCCACGTCGGCATCGGACAGCGTGGTCTTGCCGGCGACGGCGCCCTTGGGGTTGGTGGGGTCGATCAGCGAAGGTGCCGACGGCGAGGGCATGTGGTCGAAGTAGCCGTCGTTCTCGTCGAAGTTGACGATGAACACCGTCTTGCTCCAGACGTCGGGGTATGCGGTGAGCGCGTCCAGCACCTCCTGGATGTACCAGGCGCCCTGCACAGGGCTCGAAGGGCCGGGGTGTTCGGAGTAAGTGGCAGGCGCGACGATCCACGACACCTGCCGGAGCTTGCCGTTGGCCACGTCCTGCTTGAAGGTGCCGAGGAAGCCGCCGTCCGGCATGGTGTTGGCTACACCCTTGTAGAGCGGGTTGCCCGCGTCGTCGCTGGCGGGGTCGTAGGCAGGCACGGTCTGGCCGGCGGGCGGACTGGCGTCGCCGTCATAGCGCATGTCGTTCTTGCCGGAGAGCTTGTTGGCCACGCGGTACTGCTGGAAGCCGTGCAGCGGGTTGTCGGTGTAGTTGTCGGGCAGGTTCTGGTAGACGATCCAGCTGACCTTGGCTTCTTCCAGGCGCTCGGGATAGGTCTTCCAGTTGCAGCCGAACTTGGTGGAATCGACATTGGGATTGCTCGTCGGGTCCCACGGCTCCCTGAGGTTCTCCCAGGTGTTGTCGATCGAGGCCGTGCCCGCAAGGCCGGTGCCGACCTGGCCGGAGGGGCCGTTGGTGCCGGTCCAGTGGAAAAGACGGTTCGAGTTGGTGCCCGTGTGCATGCCGCAGTGATAGGCGTCGCAGATCGTGAAGGCGCTGGCCAGCGCGTACTGGAAAGGGAGCTCGGCTTCCATGAAGTAGCCCATCGACGCGGTGTTCTTGTAGCGCGGCCACTGGTACATGCGTCCGCCGTCCCAGGCGTTCTGCGCATCGCCCCAGCTGTGCGGCGTGCCGCTCACGCGCTGCGCGTTGCCCTTGCTCTGGTCGAGGTGGTAAGGCAGCACGGGCTTGCCGTTGGCATCGCTCTGCTGCCAGACATTCATGCCCTTGGGCAGCGGAATGGTGAAGCGGTCGCCGAAACCGCGCACGCCCATCAGCGTGCCGAAGTAGTGGTCGAACGAGCGGTTCTCCTGCATCAGGATCACGACGTGCTCGACGTCCATGATCGTGCCGGTCTTGTTGTTGGCCGGAATGGCCAGCGCTCGGCGAATGCTGGGCGGAAAGGCGGTCAGCGCGACGGCGGCGAGGCCCGACGAGGCGGTGCCCTTGAGGAAGTTGCGGCGTGAATTCGTCATGTGTTGTTCTGTGGTTTGGTTGCGTTCAGGGCGCGCAGCGCATCTCGGGCTTGACGCTGGTGTCAGGCTGCGCAGCCGGCGGCGTGGGCGTCACGGCGATGGGCACGCCACTACCGCCGCCTCCGTTGTTGCCGCCACCGCAGGCGGAAAGCACGCAGGCCAGGGCCAGCGCCGGGATCAGCCGTGGGGCCAGTGAAAGAAGTTGCATGGGAATGCTCTCTTGTGTCGTGTGTGGAGTGAGTGAGGCGGGATGGGTCAGGGCGCCAGCGTCGACAGGGGACGGGCGGCCTGGTAGATGCTCTTGATCTCGTCCGCGGTGAGCGCGCGGTTCCAGATCGCGAAGTCGTTGAAGTCCATGGCGCCGCGCGGTGCGCTGGTGCCTGCGCGCTTGTAATAGAGGCCGGTGCCGTCCTCGTTCAGGCCAATGCCGTTCTTGAGGCCGCCGAGCTTGGCGACCAGCGCGGCCGACAGGGCCACGCCGCCGGTCTGCACGCCCTTCGCGGGATCGATGGCGTAGCCCTTCATCGCGAGTCCCGACTTGTCGATGACCATCGCCACGTAGGCCCATTGGCCGGCGCTCAGGAAATGGGCGCCGCTGATTTCTCCGCGCGAACCGCCCAGGCCTGTGTTGAACCGCAGCTCGCAGTTGCCGAACATGCCGATGGCGATGCCCTCGTTGCTGCCGCTGTCGTAGTTCTTGTTGGCGATGACCGATGCGCCGTAGCCCACCCCCTGGCTGCAGGTGGCGTCGGTGCGCATCCAGAAGCCGATGGTGAAAGCGGTGACCGCGGGATCCGTCGTCACGTCGTTGGTCTGCATCAGTCGATAGCCCGACATGCCGGCCGCATTCACGATGCGGTTGTCCACGCGCAGTGCCTTGGCCTTGAAGCTGGGCTTGAAGCCATCGTCGTCCACCAGCGAACCCGCGGCGGCGTCCACGGCCCAGGGCGCGAGCGTCGATGCGCCGGTCTTGACGTCCAGTGCGGGCAGCGCGTCGAGCGGGTAGTAATTGACCAGGCCGTTGAGCAGCGACGGCGGCAGCGGCACAGGCTTGACGGCGGTGATGGCAAGCGAGGTGTCGCCCGCGACCACCGTATAGAGATAGCTGAAGTTGCTGTCCTTCACGCCCTGGAGGGTGTCGGTGAACGTCGTGCTGGCTGCGGGCAGGGTGGCGACCGGCTTGCCGTCGCGCAGGATCTGCACCGGCACATTGGTGGTGCCGGCCAGCTTCCACGAGAGCTCGACGCTGTCCCTGTCGGCACCGATGCCGGCGGAAAGCTCGCGGATGCTCGTGGCGCCTTGCAGCGCGATGCCGCTCCACGCGTAGTTCGCCGGTGCCGGCGTGACGCCCAGGTGGCGCAGCACGGTCGGTGCGATGTCGGTGGCGGCGGCCAGGCGCAGCAATGTGCCGTCGGTGGGCGCGGCCGTGTCGACCGCGGGCAACGCCGGAAGGGTCTTGTTGCTGGCAATGAACACGGTCTTGTCGGCAATGCCCTGCAGACCGGCGCTGGTGCCGAATGCATCGAGCCCGTGGCCCGTGGTGAGGACCACCAGCCAGTCTTCCTTGGAGTCGTTCGCGGTGCGTTGAGAGATGCGCGCGAGCAGCTTGCCGACGGCGGCGGAGGTGTCGGAGATGGCGCGTTGATAGTCCACGCCCTTCAGGCCGCTGTTTGCAACCACGGCGGCCGGCGCGCCGTATTGCGCCACCAGCAGGTCGTAGCCGGCGTCGATGAGTTGAGAGGTGCGCTCCGTCACGCAGGCATCGGCGCCCGCGCAGTCGACGGCGGCGTCGATTGCCCCGGGCTCGTTGCCCAGCAGAGCAGGGTAGAGCGCATTCGCGGTGACCGCGCCGGTCTTGTAGCCAGCCGAGGCGTTCTGCTTGGCGACGGCGAAGATCGAAGGCGCGAGCTTGGCGTCGATGCGCTGGGCGCCGCCGTTGCCGCGCACGCCGTGGCGATTGGCCCAGGTGCCCGTCAGCAGCGTGGCCCACCCCTGGCTGTCAAAGGTGGGTTGCTCGCTGAGCGTGCCCACCATGCCGCCGGTCCATGCGGGAGCGATGCGAAGCGACTGCAGCGCGGGCGCCTTGCCCTGTGCGACTGCATCGCGCAGCGCCGCATGGGTAAGGCCGTCGATCTCCACCACCAGCGCCTTCGGGCCGCTCTTGCCCTGGTTGGCCGAGGGAGCCGGCGTGCTGCCGGAGACCGGCGGAATGAATGCGCTCCCACTGCCTGCGCCGCCCCCGCCGCAGCCGGAAAGCAAAAAGACAGTGGCGGCCCCCAAAGCCGCAAGCCCGCTGCTTGCGGTCGTTCCTCTGATCATGTCGTTCCCTCAAAAAGTTGAAATTCGTCCGCGACCTGAAGTGCGTTTGCTCGTGCTTGGGCGTGAAATGGTGGTTTGCATAAATTGCCACAAACACAAGGAATGCCACCGATATTGCGATTGCCAGGTGACATCTCGTTGACAATGTTTGCGGGGCTAGTCGCCTGGCGTGCGCCATAGATGGCGGTGCCGCCGCGCGCTTTTTTTGCGCGCCGTCCTACGCATGGCAGAGGCGGCAGAAATTCAGATGGCACTTATGCAAGGCTTTCTGAATCGCGCGCTACAACTTCTTCAGCAACTGGCATATGCCCGTGTGTTGTGCGAGTTCCATCGCATTCAGGACCTGCGTTGTCAGGCGTCCGATATCTGCAGCCACGGGTTGGTGACGGCGCAGGAACGACTGGCGGCCTGCGAACAGCGCCTGGACGAGTTTCAGCAGACGCTCGACAACAAGGACAAGGTGGCCGCCATACGCCTGGCGCGCGCGCTGTACCTGCGCATGCTGCTCGGCAGCGCCAACAAGCGCCTGCAACCTTGGAGCGACGGGGAAGACATCACGAACATGCCGCTGTCGCACATGTTCGAATGGATCTCGCACGACTTCGAACGGCTTGAACTGGCCGCGCTGGAAGATGCAATGACGCCGGCGGAGATCGTGATGTATGCGCGCTCGATCGAAGGCGTGCACGGGTGAGTGAAGCACACGCCCGGCAAGCGTAGAAAAAAGGTTTCACCCTTCACCGGATTTTCGGTAGAGTCTTTCGATGCCCACCGTACTTTCTTTCCCCGCACAAGCGCGCGCGGAAGAACTCGCCTCGAGCCTGGAAGGCTGCAAGGTCCTCGAGGTTTCGTTTGCCAACGGCCCACCGATGCCGGCAATCAAGGGCGGATGCTTTCAGTTCGCCACCGTGTTCAAGGCATTCGGCGGTCAATGGAACCATGCGCGGAAAGTGCATGTTTTCTACGACTGGAGCGCGGTTGCCGCGTCGCTGGAGGCGGCGTTGCGCAGGCAGGTGGATGGCGCAGAAGGCTCAGAGCAGGACAAGCAATGGGATCAGGATTCGGGACTTCGGGTCAGGGCAGGCTGAACCTGCCACAAGCGGGAAACCGCTCGTCCATTTTATTTAACATAATGCACATTGTGTGGATAAACGATATCGCGACGTTCCAGCACAACAACCCACATGAACATGGGACTTTCGTCTCATGCGATCCCCGCGCATCCCACCTAGCATCGAACATCCCCCAGACCCTTGGAACTTTTTGATGCTCGACATTCCACAGACCGCGTTCGATGAAGTGGGCAAGAACCTGTCCCAGTACTACGAAAAAGAAATGGCGGCTGGCGCCCGTGTCCTGTTGGACCGCATGCGCACCAAGGACTGGGGCGTGGTGAGCGCGGCCTTCGCCCAGAAATCCGACATGGTCGAGCGCACCTGGGATTCGTTCCGCGCCAAGTCCAACGAGAGCTTCAGCGTCCCGTACAAGAAAAAGCTGACCGTGCTGCTCAGCGAGTACTGCGGCAACACCGCCGATGTGCAGCGCCTGGTGGTCAAGGGCGTGGCGGTCCTGGCCAGGGCCGGATTGGGCAAGATTCCGATTCCAGGCGCCTCGATCCTCAAGACGCTGGTGACCAAGAGCGTCGGCGCTGGCGTCTCCGCGGTCAGCGGCGTAGAAGGCGGGATCGACGGCTATCTGCACGGCAAGAGCATCAGCGAAGCCGACACCGTGCTCACCAACCGCGGCAACCAGGAAACCGCCGCGCTCTTCCGAGACGACCGAGAGGCCATGGAAGCCGCCGAAGCTGCGATGAAGCAGTACAAGCACATCGCCAACCTGATCAACTCCATGCCGGACCAGATCACCGACCTCAACGACGCGGTGCTGTACCCAGGCGTTGCGGCCAAAGTGCGCATCTCCGCTTCGGACTTGCGCCAGCAGCTGATCAAGATCACCACCTTCGTGGAAGGCATGCAGATGCGCGCCGAGCGCGTCGCGGAGCTGATGCACAAGGACTCCGACCAGATCGCGGCGCGCATGGTCGACGTCGCCAGAGACGTGGTGCTGAACGCCTACCACTCGGCCCGCGCCGATGGCAGACAGGCCTTGTCGGGCATGGCCGCCAAGGGCAAGCCTTACAAGTACGTCGCCAGGCCGATGCTCAAGCCGTTGTCAGGGTCCGAAGGCGGCATGACCCAGCTCGCCAACCTGGTCGCCTATGCACTGGCCCTCGGACAACACGACGCACTGGAGATCTCGCAGCCGACGCTGGTGAGTTCGTCGAACCCCGCCGTGCCGGTCGGCCGCCCGCGAAGCAACGCGGTGGTTTCGATCGGCGGATATCGCCCGCCGGTGCCGCCAAGGCCGGTGCCGCCTCCCCTGCCCCCGCGGCCGATCAGATAAGCCCTCAGGCGCTCACCACTTGCCGTCCTTCGGCACGGCCTTGGGTGCATTGGCTCGGGCGCCGGCAGCCGCAGTGATCATCGAAGCGGCCTCCGAGCGGCTCGCCTTGTTCGCGAAGTCGACCGCCGTCATGCCCAGCTGGTTCTTCATGGTGATGTCCGCGCCCTCGTCCAGCAGCAGCTTCACGGCATCGTTGGAGCCATACATGGCCGCCATCATCAGAGGCGTGGTGCCGTTGGGCGACTGCGCATCGATGAACGCGTAGTTCTCCAGCAGCAGCTTCATGATGGCAATCTGGCCGCTGCTGGCCGCGTAGTGCAGCGGCGTCCAGCCGGTCTTGTTGACGGCGGCATCGCGCTTGAGCAGTTGCGCCACCACGTCCTGCTGGCCCTTGATCGCGGCCAGCATCAGCGGGGTTTCGTCCTTGGGGCTGGCGATGTCGACATTGGTCTGCGGCGCGTCGATCAGCACCTTGATGACCTTCGGCGAAGGCTCGCGCAGAGCGATCAGCAAACCCGTCTGGCCATGCTCGTCCAGCGTGTTGGGGTCGAAACCGCGCTGAAGCAGGTTGCGCACGCCGCTGGCGTTGTCGCCGCGCACGGCCCGGAAGAAGTCTTCGAAAGAACCGGCATGCGCTGCAAAAGATGCAGCAATGACAATGAGATAAATCGATTTCTTGAAGTAGTTTTTCATGATTTGACTTCCCTGAACAATGTTTCGAAGTTGTCGCTCGTGGCCTTGGCGACGGCTTCCACCGGCAGCTTGCGCAGCTCGGCGATCTGCTGCGCCACGTAGGGCACGTACGACGGGTTGTTGGTCTTGCCCCGGTACGGCACCGGCGCCAGGTAGGGGCTGTCGGTCTCTATCAGCATGCGGTCGAGCGGCACGAAGGCGGCCACGTCGCGCAGGTCCTGCGCCTTCTTGAAGGTCAGGATGCCGGAAAACGAGATGTAGAAACCCAGGTCGAGCGCGGCGCGCGCCACTTCGGCGGTCTCGGTGAAGCAATGGAAGACGCCGCCGGCCGCCTTGCCGGCGCCATCCTCGCCCTCCTCCTTGAGAATCGCCAGCGTATCGGCCGAGGCTTCGCGCGTGTGGATCACCAGTGGCTTGCGCGTTTGCTGCGCGGCACGGATGTGCACACGAAAGCGGTCGCGCTGCCATTCCATGTCGGAAATGCTGCGGCCGCCCTTGCGTTCTTCCATCTGGTAGTAGTCGAGGCCGGTTTCACCGATGGCCACCACGCGCGGGCGGGCCGACAGGCGCACCAGGTCTTCGACCGTGGGCTCGGCGATGTCCTCGTTGTCGGGGTGCACGCCCACGCTGGCCCAGAAGTTGTCGTAGCTGGCGGCCAGGGCCTGCACGTCATCGAATTCCTCGAGCTTGGTGCAGATGCACAGGGCACGGTCGACCTGCGCGGCGGCCATGGCTGCGCGGATCTGCGGCATCTGGTCCGCGAATTCGGGAAAGGTGAGGTGGCAGTGGGAGTCTGTGAACATCGGAAATAAGAAGGTGCGCGGCACCGGCCCGGGTTGTGGGAGACGGTGCCGTGTACGGAGTTCCGCGTCACGAGGACGGCGGGGAACTCAAATGGTCTGTGTCGGGCGGTCGGAGGCCATGGAGCCACCCAGCGCCGCTTCGATGCGTGCCTTGAGCTGGCGCGACTTCTCGTCGGAAGGAAAACGGATGCCCACGCCCGGCGCCCGGTTGCCGGCGGCACGCGGCGGCGTGATCCAGGCCACCTTGCCCGCGACGGGGTAGCGCTGCGGGTCTTCGGGCAGCGTCAGCAGCACGTAGACGTCGTCGCCCAGCCGGTATTCGCGCGAGGTCGGAATGAAGATGCCGCCCTCCGCGAACAACGGGATGTAGGCCGCATACAGCGCGCCCTTCTCCTTGATGGCGAGCTGGATGACGCTCGGCCGGGCCGGTGATGGGGCTGCTGCGGGCGCAGCGGAGGCGGCGGGTTGGTTCATGTTCGACGAGCGGCAGAGTTTAGGGTCGTTCGCGCTTCGCTCACAAGCGCTTCGAGCATGAGGCCCGCGTTGAACGGATGTTCCGCGGTCCTTGCGGCACTGGCCAGGGACTTCGACCAGCGCGCCAGCGCCAGCCGCGAAGGCGCCGCCGGCAGGTCGGCCGCGTCGAAAAACCGGGGTTCAGCACCATTGCCGACCGCCATCAGGTCGTGGCAGAGCTTCTGCAGCGCGCCCACGGCCTGGGCCGGTGCGTGGTCGGCCAGCGCGCCCACGTCGCCGCGCGTCATGGCCTTGGGCAGCAGCGACCAGGCCTTGGGCGACTGGCCGGAGCGGGCCAGCTTCAAGGCATCGCTGGGCCGGCCGCCGGCCGCGCGCAGCAACGCCGCGGCATCGGAGGCGGGCACGCCCTGCGCCGCCAGCCACGCTTCGGCCTCGGCGGTTTCCGGCCACGGCAGCGTGAAACCCAGGCAGCGGCTGCGGATGGTCGGCAGCAGTTGCCACGCGGCTTCGCTGGCAAGCACGAAGCGCACGTCGCCCACGGGCTCCTCGAGCGTCTTCAGCAGCGCGTTGGCGGTGATGTTGTTCATGCGCTCGGCCGGGTACACCAGCACCACCTTGCCGCGGCCCCGCGCGCTTGTGCGCTGGGCAAAACCGACCGCGTCGCGCATCGCCTCGACGCGGATCTCGCGGCTGGCCTTGCGCTTCTTGTCGTCGATGTCGGACTGGGCTTTTTCGTCGAGCGGCCAGCCGAGCTCCTGCATCGCGACCTCGGGCATCAGCACGCACAAGTCGGCATGGGTGCGCACCTCGATGGCATGGCAGCTCGCGCAGTGGCCGCAGGCGGTGCCTTCGTCCGTCGGCTGCTCGCACAGCCAGGCGGAAGCCAGCGCCAGGGCCAGTTCGTACTGGCCGATGCCGGACGGGCCTTGGAGCAGCCACGCATGGCCGCGCTGGCGCAGCAACTCGGCCAGCGGCCGGCCGAGCCAGGGAGACAGCATCTGCGTACTCATCGTGCGGTTCCGCCCAGTGGCAGCAGAACGCCGCGCGCCAGCAGTGCGGTTTCGACCTGCTGCCAGACCTGGTCGCGCGCCTGGCTGGCGTCGATGCGCACGAAGCGCTTGGCATCGGCGGCGGCACGGTCCGCGTAGCCCTGCGCGACGCGGCGGAAGAATTCGACCGGCTGGGCTTCGAACTTGTCCGGCACGCGCGCCCCGGCCAGCCGCTGCGCGGCAATTTCGGGAGCCAGGTCGAACCACAGCGTGACCTGCGGCTGCAGCAGCGTGGACGCGGGCAGCGCCGCCCTCCCCGCCTGCACCCATTGTTCGAGCGTCGACAGCACGGCCGCGTCGAAGCCGCGGCCCGCGCCCTGGTAGGCGAAGGTGGCATCGGTGAAGCGGTCGCACAGCACCACGTCGCCGCGTGCCAGCGCCGGCTCGATGACCTGCGCGACATGGTCGCGGCGCGCCGCGAACACCAGCAGCGACTCGGTCAGCGGGTCCATCGGCTGCTCCAGGATCAGCCCGCGCAGCGTTTCGGCCAGCGGCGTGCCGCCGGGCTCGCGCGTGCGCACGACCGCGCGGCCCTGGGCCTTGAACAGCGCCTCCAGCGCGTCCAGGTGGCTCGACTTGCCCGCGCCGTCGATGCCTTCCAGCGTCAGAAACAGACCTTGGTCGCTCATTGATTTGCCTTGGGTTTGGGGTCGCCGCCCCCGCGCTGGTAGCGATTGACCGCGCGGTTGTGGTCGTCGAGCGAGCTGCTGAACTGGCTGGTGCCGTCGCCGCGCGAGACGAAATACAGCGATTTGCTTTGCGCCGGCTGCACGGCAGCCAGCAGCGCGGCCTTGCCGGGCATCGAGATCGGCGTGGGCGGCAGGCCGCCGCGGGTGTAGGTGTTCCAGGGCGTGTCGGTCTGCAGGTCTTTCTTGCGCAGGTTGCCGTCGAAGGCGGTACCCATGCCGTAGATGACGGTCGGATCGGTCTGCAGCGGCATGCCGATGCGCAGCCGGTTGGTGAAGACCGCCGCGATCTCGGCGCGATCGTTGGCCTTGCCTGTCTCCTTTTCGACAATGCTGGCCAGAATCAAAGCCTCGTCAGCCGACTTGAGCGGCAGGTCGGAGGCGCGGGCGGCCCAGGCCGATTCCAGCTTCTTGTCCATGGCCCGCATCGCGCGCTGCAGCAGGGCGATGTCGGTCGAGCCCTTCGAGTAGGTGTAGGTGTCCGGAAAGAAGCGCCCCTCGGGGTGAAGGCCGGGCTTGCCGAGCCTGGCCATGAGCGCCTCGTCGGTCAGGCCGACGCTCTCGGGCTTCAATTGGTCGGCCTTGGCCAGGGCGGCACGGACCTGGCGGATGTTCCAGCCCTCGACCAGCACCAGGCTGCGCGTGGCTTCCTCGCCGCGCACCAGGATGTTGAGCAGCAGCTTGGGCGTGACGCCTCGCTCCAGCTCGTAGCTGCCGGCGCGCATCTGGCGGTCTTGTCCCGACACGCGGAACCAGAGGTAGAGCAGCTGCGGCTGCACATCGACGCCGGTGTCGGCCACCGCCTGGGCGATGCCGCGCGGCGTGGTGCCGGGCTCGACCGACAGGTCGACACTGGGTGCGGGCAGCTTGAGCGGCTGGTGCACCCACCAGAGACCGGCCCCACCGAGCGCGAGCACGGCCAGGGCGGCGAGCAGGAAGAGCGTGAGGAAGAAGCTGCGCACGGATCCGATATGGGGAAGACGGAAGAAAGAAGAAAAAGAGGTGGTCCCGCGAGCCGCAGGGCGGGAACCCCTGCCGCTCCGAAGGAACAGGCCCGGCCATGATAATTCAGCGATGACCACTGTCGTTCTCAATGGCGTGACCGCCCTTTCCCCCGCCGGCCACCTCGGTGTGATCCGCGCCGAGGGCCCCGACGCCGCCAGCTTCCTGCACGGCCAGCTGACACAGGACTTCTCGCTGCTCGGCTCCGGCGACGCCCGGCTGGCCGCCCTGTGCACCGCCAAGGGCCGTGTGATCGCAAGTTTCATCGGCATCAAGCCGCAACCGGAGCTGATCCTGCTGGTGTGCAGCCGCGACATCCTCGCCGCCACCCTCAAGCGCCTGTCGATGTTCGTGCTGCGCGCCAAGGTGAAGCTGACCGACGCCACCGACCAGTTCGCACTCTACGGCCTGGCCGGCACCGCGCTGGCGGACAATGGCCTCGACGCCGCGCTGCCCCCCGGCAAGCGCATTGCCGTGGGCGACGATGTGAGCGTCGTCTCGCTCTACCCGGCCGATGGCGTACCGCGCGCGCTGTGGATCGCCCCGGCCGGCCGTCCCGCCCCGGTGGGCCCGGCGCTCGATGACAGCCTGTGGCAGTGGAGCGAGGTGCGCAGCGGCATCGTGACCCTGACCACCCCGGTCATCGACGCCTTCGTGCCGCAGATGATCAATTACGAGTCGGTCGGCGGCGTCAACTTCAAGAAGGGCTGCTACCCCGGCCAGGAAGTGGTGGCGCGCAGCCAGTTCCGCGGCACGCTCAAGCGGCGCACCTACCTCGTGCAGGCAGATGCGCCGGTGAGCGTCGGCCAGGAAGTGTTCGCGGCCAACGACGCCGAGCAGCCCGTGGGCACCGTGGCGCAGGCCGCGCCCGCGCCGGGCGGCGGCTGGGCGGCGCTGGTGTCGATGCAGATCGCCGCGCTGGAGGCCGGCGGCCTGCGTGCCGGCGCCGCCGACGGGCCCGCGCTCAAGGTCGAGCCACTGCCCTACCCCCTGCTCGAAGACATCTGATCTATCGGACCCCCAACGCCCGCGAACGGGCGTTTGGCGCTGTCGAACAGGCAGCGCCATTTTTTTTGCGCGTCGTCCAACCCCGTTGCCGAAGCTGCGCCGTAGAAGCCTGCACCGATCAACTCCCGGCAAGGAAGACACCATGCAGCGCAGACTTTTCTCCACCACCCTGGCCCTGGGTGCCATGGCTGCTTTCGCGAGCGGCGCACACAGCCAGGAGCGGCCCCACATTCCGATCCCGCCCAGCCTCGTCGGCTCGCTGATGCAGGTCGGCTTGGTCGACCGCAGCACCGGCGCCGAGCTGACGGTCTACCGCCATCGCGGCGAGTACTGGGTGGCCGGCCGCCCCGGCGCGCGCTACGCCATCCGGGTGCGCAATGCGATGGGTGAATGCATCATGGCGGTGATGTCGGTCGACGGCGTGAACGTCGTCACCGGCGAGACCGCGAGCGTGGGGCAGAACGGCTATGTCTTCGGCCCGCGCGAGCGCAGCGACATCGCTGGCTGGCGCAAGAGCGACTCGCAGATCGCGGCGTTCCAGTTCGCCGCGGCCGGCAACTCCTACGCGAGCCGCACCGGCCGCCCCGACGACGTGGGCGTGATCGGCGTCGCCCTGTTCCGCGAGCGCATGCCGGAGCCGCCGCCGCCGCCCGTCATGCCTTCCCCGCGCCGCGACGAATACGGGGAGCGCGAGCGGCGCAGCGATTCTTCCTTGGCCAAGGCCGCTCCGGCCCCGAGCGCGGACGTTGCGGCTTCAGCCGAGGCCCCGGCCGGCAGCATGACCCGCCAGTCTGTGCCGAGCCCTAGCCTGGGCACCGCCCACGGCCGCCGCGAGACTTCCTACGTCGGCAAGACGACCTTCGAGCGCGCGCAGTCGTCGCCCGACGAGGTGATCCGGATCCGCTACGACAGCCGTGAAAACCTCATTGCCGCCGGCGTGATCCCGCAGCCGCGGCAGTGGCCGCGTCCGGCCGGGCCCTCGGCGTTCCCGGGGTCCGACAACGGCTACGTGCCCGACCCGCCGCCGCGCTACTGAAAGCAATGGGCTGCGCGCCGCTCAGCGCAGCGCGCGGCGCATCTCGATGTGCGGAATGCCGACTTCCTCGAAGACCTCGCCATGCGCCACATAGCCGAGCCGCGCATAGAAGCGCTCGGCGCTGCGTTGCGCATTCAGCGCCACCACGCGGTCGCCGCGTTCCCTGGCCGCATCTTCGAGCACCTGCATCACGGCCGCGCCGTGTCCGCCGCTGCGCAGGTTGCGGTGGACCGCCATGCGGCCGATGTGCGAGACACCGTCTTCCGCGTGCAGCAGCCGGCCCGTGGCGATGACCTGCCCCAGCCGGTTGCGCGCCACCGCGTGAAGCACCGTCGCGTCGTGCTCGTCCCATTCCAGCGATTCGGGAATGTTCTGTTCCTCGACGAACACCGCGCGCCGCAGGGCTCCGGCCGATTCGCCCAGCGTGGCCCAGTCGCCGGTTTCCACGGTGCGCATCGGCTCGCCTGCCTCGTAGCCGGTCAGCAGGCTGCGCAGCTTCTCGGGCACCGGCTTGGAGGTTTGCGTGGCCGGATCCGCGAACACATAGACCAGCTCGCAGCCGACCAGGAACTGGTCCTGCCGGAACAGCCCGCCCTCGAACACCATCGACGAATTGCCGATGCGCGCGCAGCGCATGCCCACGTCGAGCATGTCGTCCATGCGCGCAGAGCCGCGGAAGTCGATCGTCGCCTTGCGCACGTAGAGGTCGCCGGCCAGCGAGTGCATGGACTCTTCGTACGGCAGCGCCAGCGCACGCCAGTAGTCGGAGATGGCGGTGTCGAAGTACATCAGGTAGTGCGCGTTGAACACGATCTTCTGCATGTCGACTTCCGCCCAGCGCACGCGCAGGCGGTGGAAGAAACGGAAACTCTCGCGTCTTGTGGCTGTCTCGCTCATGGTTGCAGTGCTTCCTTGATGGCCCGGGCCGCGTCGTCCTGCGCCTTCAGCGCTTCCGGGATCGCGCGGCCCATCTTGATGAATTCGTGTATCACGCCCCGGTAGATTTCCAGGTCTACCGGCACGCCGGCGGCGCGCAGCTTGTCGGCATAGGCGATGCCTTCGTCGACCACGGCGTCGCACTCAGCCAGCCCGATCCATGCGGGCGCGACGCCGTCGACGTCGTCGGCCAGCAGCGGCGCGAAGCGCCAGTCGTCGCGGTCGGCCGGCGTGCGGACGTACTGCGCGAAGAAGAAGTCGATCATCGCCTTGGTCAGCAGCGGGCCGTGCGCGTGGCGCTGGTGCGAGGCGGTGTCCTGGTGGGCCGTGGTGCCGGGGTAGATCAGCAGCTGCAGCGCCAGCGGCAGGCCTGCGTCGCGCGCCATGATGGCGCACACCGCGGCCAGCGTGCCGCCAGCGCTGTCGCCGGCCACGGCCATGCGCGACGGGTCGAGGCCCAGGCTCGCGCCCTGCGTGGCAATGAATTCGAAGGCGTCCCAGGCGTCGTTCGACGCGGTCGGGAACTTGTGCGCGGGTGCGAGCCGGTAGTCGACCGAGACCACCGCGCAGCCGCTCTTCAGGCTCAGCACGCGGCACAGCGTGTCGTGCGTGCGGATGTTGCCCACGGTGAAACCGCCGCCATGAAAGTACAGCAGCACCGGCAGCACCTCGGCCGACGGCGCATACAGCCGGGCTGGCACTGCATGGCCGTCGCGCGCCGCGATGCTGAAGTCTTCGAGGCGCGCGATTTCGGGCTTGGGCACCTCGAGCACGCCGGCGCCTTTTTCGTACGAGGCCTTGGCTTGGTCTGGCGTGAGCTGGTCTAGCGTGGGGTGGCCGGCGCGCGCCATGCGGTCGACCACGCTGGCCATCTTGGCGGTGAGCGGGTGTTGCTGTTGCTGCTTTTGCGCCTGTGTCGTCGGGGGAATCGTCGTCATGTCTGTAGGAAAGCGGCCGTTGCGTGCGGTGTGCCGTGCGCGACAGCGGCAAGGGTTTCTTGCGTGGGCAAGACATGCCCCTGTTGGTAGATTTGCACAGTCCGCAATCGTACCGCCCTGCGCATCACCACCCCCATGGCACTCATTCAATACCTCACCCAGATCCAGTTCGAATTCGGCGCGATCAAGCTGCTGTCCAGCGAATGCGCGCGCATCGGCATCAACCGCCCGCTGATCGTGACCGACGCCGGCGTGCGCGCCGCGGGCGTGCTGCAGAAGGCGCTGGACGCCATCTCGGACCTGGAAGTGTCGGTGTTCGACCAGACGCCTTCCAACCCGACCGAGGCCGCCGTGCGCGCCGCCGTCGAGCTGTACCGCAGCGGCCGCTGCGACGGCCTGATCGCAGTGGGCGGCGGCTCGGCCATCGACTGCGCCAAGGGCGTGGCCATCGCGGCCACGCACGAAGGCCCGCTCAAGACCTACGCGACCATCGAGGGCGGCTCGCCGCGCATCACCGAGCGCGTGGTGCCGCTCATTGCCGTGCCCACCACCAGCGGCACGGGCAGCGAGGTGGCGCGCGGCGCCATCGTCATCGTCGACGACCACCGCAAGCTCGGCTTCCACAGTTGGTTCCTGATGCCCAAGGCCGCCATCTGCGACCCCGAACTCACGCTCGGCCTGCCGCCCAAGCTCACCGCCGCCACCGGCATGGACGCCATCGCGCATTGCATGGAGACCTTCATGTCGGCCGCCTTCAACCCGCCGGCCGACGGCATCGGCCTCGACGGGCTGGAGCGCGCCTGGGGCCACATCGAGCGCGCCACCAGGGACGGCAGCGACCGCGAGGCGCGGCTGAACCTCATGAGCGCGTCGATGCAGGGCGCAATGGCTTTCCAGAAAGGGCTGGGCTGCGTGCATTCGCTGAGCCACAGCCTGGGCGGCGTCGATCCGCGCCTGCATCACGGCACGCTCAACGCCCTCTTCCTCCCGGCGGTGATCCACTTCAACGCGGGCGCCGATTCGGTGCGCAAGGAACAGCGCCTGCAGCGCATGGCGCAGGCCATGCACCTCGATTCGGCCGGCGACCTCGGCGACGCCATCCGCGACATGAACGCGCGCCTGGACCTGCCCAAGGGCCTGGCGGAGGTGGGCGTGACGCCCGCGATGTTCGAGCAGATCATCGACGGTGCCATGGCCGACCACTGCCACAAGACCAACCCGCGCCTGGCCACGCGAGACGACTACAAGGCGATGCTCGAAGCCTCGATGTAATGGCTTTTTCTACGCCTGTTTCAGAGGGAAACAGGCGCGCATCGGCGGCTTGTGCGTCATGCATGTGACATGAGGGATTCCTAGACTGGTCACAAAGGGTTTGCATTTGTGCACACCCGCAGAGTCAGGGAAGTTCCGAATGCCGCGTACCGTCCAAGTCCACACCGTGCTCGGCGCCGAGCAGCTCAAGTTCCGCGCAATGCGCGGGCAGGAGGGCCTCTCGCAACTCTTCGAGTTCGAGGTGGACATGGTCGGCACCAGCTTCAACATCGAGCTCAAGCAGCTGCTGGGCACCTCGCTCACGCTGGAGCTGGCCGACGAAGGCGGCCCGCGTTTTCTCAACGGCACCGTGGTGCGCTTCGAGCTGGTGGGCCGCGCCAACGAAACCGGCCGCCACTACGTCTACCGTGCGCTGGTGCAGCCTTGGCTCTGGTACCTCACGCGCACCACCGACAGCCGCATCTTCCAGAACAAGAGCGTGCCCGAGGTGCTCGACGAAGTGCTGGGCAAGTACGGCTTCGAGTTCGAGAAGCGCCTTACGGCCAGCTACCGCCCCTGGGAAAACTGCGTGCAGTACCAGGAGAGCGACTTCGCGTTCGTGAGCCGGCTCATGGAGCACGAAGGCATCGCCTACCACTTCGAGCACGGCAACGGCACCCATCTGCTGGTGCTGTGCGACGACGCCGGCGGCTACACACCCCTGCCCGGCCACGCCACCATTCCCTACCGCCCGCGCGACCGCGTGCTCAACGCGATGGAGCCCTGCATCGACCAGTGGCGCGTGTCCGAGCAGATCACCTCGGGCCGCGTGATGCTCGACGACTTCGACTTCAGGAAATCGCGCGCCTCGCTGCAGAGCGTGCAGCAGGACCCGAAGGGCCACGACCATTCGACCTACGAGGTGTACGAATGGCTCGGCGGCTACAGCGAACACGAGCAGGGCGACGCCTATGCCAGGGTCCGCCTGCAGGAACTGCAGTGCTCGCACGAACTGGCCAGGGGCCACACCAACGTCGTGGGCATGGCGCCCGGCTACCTGTTCCAGATGACGCACTGCCCGCGCGAGGCCGACAACCGCGAGTACCTCGTCACCGAGACCCGCTACGACCTGCAGGAGCCCGAGTATTCCAGCGGCGGCAGCAGCGAATCGGTGTGCGAGTTCGACTTCACCGTGCTGCCTTCGAGCGTGGCCTACCGCCCCGCGCGCAAGACGCCGCGCCCGCGCACCAACGGCCCGCAGACCGCCACCGTGGTCGGCCCTGAAGAAATCTGGACCGACCGCTTCGGCCGCGTGAAGCTGCAATTCCGCTGGGACCGCTACGGCCAGTCCGACGAGAACAGCTCCTGCTGGGTGCGCGTGTCGAGCAGCTGGGCCGGCGCCAACTTCGGCACCATGCACATGCCGCGCGTGGGCCAGGAAGTGATCGTCGATTTCATCGGCGGCGAGCCCGACCGCCCCATCATCACCGGGCGCGTCTACAACAGCGACCAGATGCCGCCCTGGGAGCTGCCCGCCAACGCCACGGCCAGCGGCATCCTCACCCGCTCCAGCAGCGGCGGCGCGGCCAACCAGGCCAACATGCTGCGCTTCGAGGACCGCACGGGCGCCGAGCAGATCTGGCTGCACGCCGAGCGCAACCTCGACGTGGAAGTGGAGGCCGACGAGACCCACACCACCGACGGCACCCGCACCACCCTCATCAAGGGCCACGAGTCGGCCACCTACCAGGACGGCGAGACGCGCGACATCACCGCCGGCGCCAGGGAAACCATCACGGGCGGCGACACCCGCAGCGTGACCGGCGGCTTCACCGAAACCGTGACCGGCGGCGTGAACCAGACCATCTCGGGCGGCAAGACGCGCATGCTCAGCGGCGGCCTGCAGGACACCATCACGGGCGGCGTCAACTCCGCCATCACCGGCGGCTACCACGGCACCATCAACGGGCAGGAAGTGCGGTTCGTGAGCGCGGGCCGGCAGGACACCATCGACACATCGAACACGGTGCTGGTCAACGGCCCCTCGACCACCACCGTCACCGGCCCGACGGTGCACACCTCGCCGGACGTGACCTTCAACACCACCAACCACATCCACAACACGACGCAGCACGTCATCAACACCACCGTCTACAACACGACGTCGAACACGTACAACAACCTGGCGGTGAGCTACACCAACAACTCGGTCAGCTACACCAACAACTACGCCAAGAGCAGCGACTGGCGGCTGACGCGCTCCGGCGGCGCGGGTTTCCGCTTCGGCGCTGTGGGCATGTCGCTCGACTTCTGGGGCGTGCGCCAGCAGTTCTACGGCATCAACTCGCAGTACGCGGTGCTCAAGGTCGACTTCCTGACCTACAAGATCGCGAACAAGGGCATCGACATCACCAACCAGGCCATGGAAGTCGGCAGGACCGCGGTCCGCTTCTACATGGACGGCATGGCGGCCTATGCGCAGGCCATGCACCTCGTCATGTGACGCCCGGCATGGAGTGGGAGACGCTTCTCTGGGGATTCTTTGGCGTGGTGATGGCCGTGGTGGTGCTCGGCGGCATTGGCGCCGTGGGCTACATGCGCAAGGAGAACGGCCGCTACACGGCCGAGGCCAGGCGCTGGGCGGTGCTCGGGCAGTCGGGCCAGCCGGTTGAAGCCGTGGTCCGCAATGTGCGCATGCACCCCAACAACATGACGCGCGGCGGCTCGCGCGGCCAGACGGTCTGTGCGCTGGTGCTCGACGTGGCCTACACGGACGCCACGGGCACGGCGCGCACGGCCTCGATTCCCACCTTCGTCGAAGACGCGCTGGTGCCTCAGTTCCTCGCGCCCGGGCGCATCGTTCACTTGCGCTATGACCCGAGCGACCCGGCCTCGGTGTCCATCGACCGCACCCGCACGCCGCTGGAGTTGCCGCGTGCCGACTGAGCATTCCTTCTCCTGCCAATGAAAACCGTCAAGCCGCTGCGGCTGAGCGTGATCACGCGCCCATTCCTGTGCCAGGCCGAGCAGCGCCTGGCCGTCACCACGCTGTGCATGGTCTCCATGAACGGCCAGCCGGTGCTCACGCCCGAGCCCGAGTTCTGGAAGACGCTGTCCGAAGAGCTGGGGCCGGCCACGGCCATCGACCTCGGCATTCCCAAGGTTCGCGCCGAGATCCTCGCGACCGGCTACGCCTACACCGCGCACCAGGAAGAGAAGACGCTCTGCGCCGCGCGGCTGCAGGTCGGCAATCTTGAAAAAGACCTTGCGGTGTTCGGCGACCGCTTCTGGATCGGCGCACGCCCCTCCCCGCCCCAGCCCTTCCAGGCCGTGCGCATCGACTGGACGCGCGCCTACGGCGGCCCCCATTTCGCGGACAACCCGCTGGGCCGGGGCCATGGCATGGAGACCGTCAACGGCCATGAAGTGCAGCGCCTGCCGAACATCGAAGACCCGGCGCACCGCCTGCACCATCCCGGCGACCAGCCGGAGCCGGCGGGCTTCGGGCCGATCGACATCGCATGGCCGCGCCGCCTGAGGCTCATCGGCAAGCAGTACGACGGTCACTGGCGCGAGAACCTGTTCCCGGGTTTCGCCGAGGACATGGACTGGCAGCTCTTCAACGCCGCGCCTGCCGACCAGCGCTTCGAGGACGCGGCCGAGATCTCGCCGGCCACGCCCTTCGCGGTCTGGAACATGCACCCCGGAACGCCGGTCCAGCAAGGCCGGCTGCCGAACTGGCGTGCCCTGGCCGTCATCGCACGGCACCGCCTGCCCGGCCAGATAGAAGAAGTGCCGCAGCGCCTGACGACCGCATGGTTCTTTCCGCATCTGGAGCGCGTGGTGCTGGTATTCCATGGCGAAACACGCATCGACGAAGACGACGCGTCCGACATCTCGCACGTGATGCCGGCCCTGGAAACCGTCGGCCAGCCGCGCGGCCTGGCCCACTACGCCACCGTGCTCCACCAGCGCTGCGATCCGGAAAAGGGCGCGCTCTACATGTTCCGCGACGACGATCTCGTGCCCGACGAAGCCATCGGCCCCTGGCTCGACCAGCCCGGCACCGGCGACTCGGCACTGGTGCGCAACATGCGCGAGCGCGGCGCGCAGGCCCGCGAAGACCTGAAGCAGAAGGCGATGGCCGCCGGCCACAAGGCGCGGCACTTCAACGAACGCCGCCTGCCCGAGCCTTTCACGAAGATGCCGACGCTGCGTGAGCTGCCGGACTTCGTCGACCAGGCCGACCGTCATGCGCGCGCCCAGCGCGAACAGGGCGCCGTCGAGCGCGAACGCCTGCAGCGCGAGGCCGATGCCAACGCCAAGGAATCGATGAAGGTCGGCTTCGACACCGGCAAGCTGGTGCGCGAGCACGACGCCACGCGCCCCAAGGGCCCGCCGCAGGTCGACAGCGCCGGACGGCTGCGCGGCTTCGAAGGCATTCCCGCCGCGACCGGCACCGCACCGCTGCCCGCGCAGCAGGTCGAGTCGATGCGCAAGCTGGCGCAGGACGCCGAGCGCGGCCTGCTCGCGCTGTACCGCGGCTCGGCGCAGCACCAGTCGCCGGTCGATGAACTGAGCAGCGAACGGCAGGCCGCGCTGCGCGAAAAGGTCTTGTCGATCCTCCGGGGCAGCCGCGATTTCACCGGCATGGACCTGACGGGCGCCGACCTCTCGGACATGGACCTGCAAGGTGCGTGCTTTCGCCGCGCGCTGCTCGAAGGCGCCGACCTGCGCCGCGCCCGCTGCGAAGGCGCGGACTTCAGCGAAGCCGTGCTGGTGCGCGCGCGGCTCTCGACCGGCGACTTCAAGCGCGCCGTGTTCCGCGACACCAACCTCGCCGGCATCGATTGCGAGCAGGCCGGCTTCTCGCGGGCCCTGTTCGAAGGCACGACCTTCGAGAAGCTGAAGTTCGTGCGCTGCGACTTCTCGTCGGCCCGCATGCATCACCTGCACGTCATCGAATCGCAGCTGCTGCATTGCAACTTCGACGCGGTCGACGCGGCCAGCATCGGCTTTCTTTCCGACGTGGCCATCGAAGACTGCAGCTTCCGCGGCGCGCGACTCATGAAGGCGGGCTTCCTGGGCTGCCGCGTTGCCGGGCTCGACTTCACCGGCGCCGAGCTCGAAGCCTGCGCCTGGACCCACATGAACTGCGACGACCGCATGGTCTTCGCGCGCGCACTGCTGCGCACCACCTGCTTCGCGGGCAACAGCAGCCTGCGCGGTGCCAGCTTCGAAGAAGCCACGCTCGTGCAATGCAGCCTGCGCGAAATTCCGATGGAGGGCGCGCGCTTCGTGCGTGCGACCCTCGACACCTGCGACCTTTCCTCGTGCAACCTCACCGCCGCCGACCTGAGCGCGGCGCAGACGCCCGAGTGCCTTTTCATCCGCAGCAACCTGAGCCGGGCTTCGCTGCGCGCCGCCAACCTCATGAACGCCAATTTCAACAAGGCCCGGCTGCTGTCGGCCGACCTGCGCGAAGCCAACCTCTTTCGCACCGACATGTCGCAGATCGTGATCGACGACGTCACCGAGACGCGCGGCGCATACATCGTGCACACCAAGACCGTGCCGGCCTTCCGGGCCGCCGCCGTCGAATGAGCCCGCAGGCGCTGGTTGCCAAAGTCCGCAGCGGCGAAGCATTGCAGGGAGAGGACTTCAGCGAAATGGCGCTAGACGGCCTCGACCTGTCCGGCGGATTGTTCAGCGAATGCCGCTTCACGCGCTCCAACATGGCGGGCGTTCAGCTGGCGGACTCCGTGTTCGAGCGCTGCGTGTTCGACGGCGCGGTGATGGACCGCGCGCAGCTGGGCAAGACCTCTTTCCTGCGCAGCAGTTTGCGCGACGCGCGCATGCATGCGGCCCGGTGGGAAGGCACTGTCGTTGCCGAGTCCGACCTGCATGGCATGCAGGCCGACGAGTCGGTGCTGCAGGAGGCCGCCTTCCACGACTGTGACTTCGGCGGCGCGCGCTTCTTGCGCGCATCGGTCGCCAGGACGATCTTCAACGACAGCCGCATGGGCAATGCCGACTTCGGCGAAGCCGTCTTCACGACCGGCGTGTTCTTCCGCTCCGACCTGAAGGAGGCAAGCTTTCGCGGCGCCAGCTTCGACAACGCGATCTTCACGGAGGCCGACCTGCGCGGCCAATCGTTCGCAGGCCAGTCGTTCGAGCGCTGCCAGTTCATCGACGCGCGGCTGTCGGACTGCGTGTTCGACGACGCCCGGCTCGTGCAGTGCAACTTCAAGGGCGCGGCGCTCGACGGTGCCCGCATGCGGCGCGTGCACGCACCGCAGTCGCTGTTTCCGCAGGCCGACATGCGCCGCGCGGATTGCCGCGCGGGCGTGTTCGACCAGTCGCTGTGGATCGATGCGCAGCTCAGCGACGCCGACTTTTCCGACGCGCGGCTCGAGCAGTGCGTGTTCCACCGCGCACGCTGCGAGCGTGCGTCCTTCGCGCGCAGCCGGCTGGTGTATGCCGACTTTTCGTACGCGGACCTGCGTGCCGCCAATTTCGAGAAAGCCCTCTTCCAGCGCACCCAGATGCACCGCAGCCTGCAGACGGGCACGCGCTGGAGCGACCGCATCGGCGTACTCGATGCCGACCCCGAGCTTTTCGAGGCCGAGCGCGTTGCGTGGCAGCGCCCGCACCGCGCCGTGCGCCTCGACCGCGACGCGCACGGGCTGATGCGCGCGCAAGACCTCCCCTCCTCCCACCTGAAGGACTCCGCATGACGATGGCATCCAGGACAACTTCCGGCGCGCCCGCCGTGCCCGCGGACGTTGGCGACGAAAGCGAACTCGCGCCGCTGCTGCGCAAGGCGGCGGCCGCGAAACAGCAACCTGGGCAGCAACCAGGCGGCATCGTCATGGCCACGGTCACCGCTGCAGAAGCCGAGGACGGCTTCTGCGAAGTCACGCCGATGGACGGCCACCGCACGCTGCGCTGCCGTCGCGCCGCCAGTTGCCTGCTGCTGCCCGCGCCGGGCGACACGGTGATGGTCGCCGGCCCTCACGACGAAGCGCTCTACCTCATCGCCGTCGTCGCGCAGGCCGACAGCAGCCAGGCGACGCTCGCGGTGGACGGCGACCTGCGCCTGCAGTCGCGCCGGGGCGGCATCGCCATACAGGGCGCGGGCGCGATCGAGCTTCAATCGGACACCGCCGTCGCCACCCGCTCGCCGCAATGGACGCTCGCTGCCGAGCGCGCCCAGTGCACCGTGTCCGAGCTGGACTACCAGGGCGCAGAAGTGCGCTTCAGCGTGCTGGCGTCGCGCTTCGTCGGCCGGGCTTGCGAGGTGGTGCTCGACAGGCTGCACCTGCTCACGCGCTCCAGCTTTCGCATCACCGAGGAAGTCGAGCAGGTGCGCGCGGGGCAGATCGACATGCAGGCCTCGCGCACGCTGCGCCTGCATGCGAAGAACACGCTGGTCACCAGCAAGGAGCTGGTGAAGGTAGACGCCGAGCAGATCCACATGGGCTGAACCACCCACAACCTCTTGAAGGAGCTTCACGCATGTTCGCCAACGCACAGATGATGGGCATGGACCTGGCCTTTCCCGATGTCTGCAAGACGCCGCCGGCCGTTCCCATTCCCTACCCAAACTTCGCGCTCGGGCCCACGGCCATTCCCAACGCCTGGAACATCCTCTATGGCGGCACGCCCGCGCACAACCTGGCGACGACCACGCCCATCACCAACGGCGACAACGCGGGCGTGCTGATGGGCGTGGTGTCGCAAACGGTGATGGGGCCGTCGCGCCACATCACCGGCGCTTTCACCGTGCTGCTGAAGGGCTCGCCCTGCACGCGCATGACCAGCCTCACGGTGCAGAACCGCAGCAACATCGTCGGCATGCGCATCGTGCCGAGCCAGTTCAAGGTGCTGGTGCTCGCACCCTGAATGCACATTCGGTTGCCTTTGTAAGCAAAAATAATTCACTTTTGGCATGTGTATTGCTGCATTGCAGCAAAGCAGATGGCATGCCCCAATGATGTGCCACGACAGAGGAGACGCTGGTCCTGAGAAGTCACCACGTCATCGATTGCGAGGCACGAATGAATGCAAGCACTGTCCAGGAATCGCACCTCATTGCGAACGCGGAAGCATCTGCATGGCATGAACGCCTGAGACGATGGCGCGGCGGCACCACGGAGTCGCTGGTGCCTCGCATCGCGGGTTATGCGCTTCTTGCTTTCGTGCTGTGGCTCGTCGTCACCACGCTGATCCAGCCGCTGGTTTCCAGGCAGGCCACGCGCTCCGTGCTGCAGGCCCCGGTGACGCTGGTCACCTCGCCCATCAGCGGCGTGGTCACGCACATGACGCTACGCGCGTTCGACAAGGTCGAGGCCGGCGCGGTGGTGGCCACGGTGCAGAACCCCACCATCAACCGCGACATCCTCACCACGCTCACCACGCAGCGTCTCGCGCTGCAAAGCCAGGTGGCGCAGCTGACGAACCAGCTCAATGCATCGAGCGAAGAACTGCAGTTCGTCGAGCAGCAGGTCAAGCTGTACCGCACGGCCTCGATGGCGCAGACACGCGATGCGTGGCAGATCGCGCAACGCCAGCGCGAAGTGGCGCAGTCCAGCGTGGCCGAGCAGGAGCAGAAGGTGCGCCGCACCGCCGCCATGCTCGACGAAGGCGCCGTGAGCCCGCAGGCCATGGACGCCGCACAGGCGCAGCTGAGCATCTCGCGCGCCAACGCCGCCGTTGCCGAGCAGGCCTATACAGGACTCGGCCAGAGCATGGCGAGTGCGAGCCGCGGCGTGTTCGTGGGCGGAGGTGGCGCCAGCGTCTACCAGACTCTTGCGAGCCGGCGCGAAACGCTGAGCGGCGCCATCGAGCGCGCGCAGCACGACAGCGAGGCCTTGCGCCAGCAGCTGCGCGAGGTGACCGCGCTGGAAGCCGAGGAGCGCAGCCGCATCGACCGCATGGCCGCCTTCGAGGTGCGTGCGATGCAGCCGGGCCAGGTGAACTCGGTGCTGATGCCGCAGGGCAGTTTCGTGCCGCAGGGTGCCACCTTGGTGCGAATGACCGACTGCAGCCGCATCGAAGTGGTCGCGGTCTTTGCCCCGCGGGTGGCCAGGAAGCTCAACATGGGCTCGACCATTGCCGTGAAAACCGATGACGGCGGCGCGGAAGTGTCGGCACGCGTTACCCAGTTGCTGCCGGTTGCTCCAGACGATTTCCAGAGCCGCTACGCGGTGCCCTTCCCGTATGCGGAACAAGGCTCGGTCTACGCGGTGGCGCGTGTCGAATCGGACAACCCGGCGTGGATGGCGCAGCGCGGGCTGTGCGCGCCCGGCAAGGTGGTATCGGCAAGGCTGGCTTCCTAGCACGCGGCATGAATCCTCGAAGCCGATGGAGGCAGACGATGGATCACGCGAACCTTGCTCGACGATGCGCGCTGGCGATGGCAACGGCGCTGTGCCTCCATGCACCGCAAGCACCGGCAGCCGAAAGCCCCGCGCAACAGATGCTCGCGCGGCAAAGCTGCGATGGCCTGCGCCGCGCCGTCGCGTTCAGCAGCCGGGGGGATTCTTCGGCCCCGCTCTTCCTGCCGAGCTACCGCACCGAGGCGCAGATCGACGGCGTGCCCGAACTCGCGCCGAGCCTCGCGAACGTGGCCTTCGTGTACGACAACGCGCTGGCCGGCATCGCGCTGCTGGCATGCGGCGACACCGCATCCGCAAGGCGCATCGCCGACGCAATGGTGCTGGCCGTGGCGCATGACCCGCACTATCCGGACGGCCGCATCCGCAACGCCTACCGCGCAGGCCTGCTGGCCGACGCGAAACCGGTGCTCTCCGGCTATTGGGACGCGGACAGGAACCAGTGGATCGCCGACGCCTACCAGGTCAGCACCGCGACCGGCAACGTGGCGTGGGTCGCGCTGCTGCTGCTGAACGTCGACCAGGCGGCACCCTCCCCGCGCTATGCCGATGCCATCGCCAGGCTGCTGGCCTGGATCGAGCAGCGCACGCGCTCGAGCGTCGCGCCCGACGGCTACATCGGCGGCTGGTACGGCTGGGACGACCGGCAGGCTACGCAGACCTGGAAGTCGACCGAGCACAACATCGACATCGCCATGGCCGCCGCATGGGCCGCCCGCTCCGGCGCACACCCGGAGCAGAAGCGCCAGGCCGCCACCGCGCTGGCCTTCGTCGAACGCATGTGGAACAAGGCCGAGCAGCGCTTCCACATCGGCACGCAGGCCGACGGCGCCACCGTTTCCACCACGGCCTCGGGCCTCGACGCGCAGCTGTGGCCGCTGCTGGCCGCGCCGCCGGGCCGCTGCGCATGGCAGGCCGGCCTCGCATGGGTCGATGCGAACCATCGCGTCGGCGCCGGCTACGGCTTCCCGCGCCAGCCCGACGGCATCTGGACCGAGGGGAGCGCGCAGGCCGCCGCCACGCTGGTGGCCGTCAAGGGCGCGGCGCCCGAGGCGCTGTGGCAACTGCTGGCCTCGCAGCGCGCGCCCAACGGCCTGTACTACGCCACGCCCAGCCCGCGCATATCGACCGGACTGGCCATAGGGCCGGACTCCAAGGGCCCTGACTTCTTCTACTACCGCTGGCCCCACCTGGGCGCCACGGCCTGGATCGCACTGGCCGCCAAGGGCTGGAACCCGTTCACCGGAACAACCACCGTCGCAGGAGCAAAGCCATGTTCGAACTGATCGATACGCCCGAATTCAGGGTCAATCTGATGGTCGTGGGCCTGGCCCTGATCATGGTCTTCCATGCGCGCGCCGACCGTGCGTCGCACCGCGTGCTGTTCGGCTTTCTCACCGCTCTGGTGCTGGTGCGCTACGTGGCGTGGCGGCTGGCCGAAACGCTGCCCCCGGCGGACCTGGGCTTCGGTACGCTGATGGGCTGGGTGTTCCTGGTGTTCGAGATGGTGTCGATCGTCTACACCCTGCTGTCGATACAGATGCTCTCGCGCCGCCGCGACAACCACGCCCAGGCGGACGCGGGCGAGGCCATGCTGCGCAAGCGCGGCGCCGATGTGCCCGCCGTCGACGTCTTCATCTGCACGTACAACGAAGAGATCGGCGTGCTCGAGAAGACCATCCTCGCCGCGCAGGCCATCGACTATCCGCATGTGAATGTCTGGGTGCTGGACGACACGCGGCGCGACTGGCTGCGCGACTACTGCGCGCGAAAAGGCGTGCACTACGCGCGCAGGCCGGACAACGCGCACGCCAAGGCGGGCAACCTCAACAACGGCCTGCGGCAATCGGCCGGGCAAACCAACGCGCCCTACATCCTGGTGCTCGACGCCGACTTCGCGCCGCATCGCAACATCGTCTACCGCGTGCTCGGCCTGTTCGACGACCCGAAGTCGAAGGTGGGCCTGGTGCAGACGCCGCAGTTCTATTACAACGCCGACCCGATACAGCACAACCTGCGCGCCACCGACAGCTGGGTCGACGAGCAGCGCGTGTTCTTCGACGTGCTGCAGCCGGCCAAGGACGCGGCCGACGTGGCGTTCTGCGTGGGCACTTCTTTCATCGTGCGGCGCGACGCCATCACCGCTGCCGGCGGCTTTCCCACCGGCAGCGTGTGCGAAGACATCTACACCACCTACACGCTGATGCGCTCCGGCTGGGTCACGCGCTGGCTCAACGAGCGGCTGTCGAACGGGCTTTCGGCCGACAGCATCATCGACTACATCAACCAGCGCAGCCGCTGGTGCCTGGGCACGATCCAGGTGGCGCTGCTGCGCGACGGCCCGCTGCGCGGCAAGGGCTACAGCTTCACGGCGCGCCTGCATTACGTGCACGGCTTGCTGCACTGGCTCACCAAGCCGTTCATCCTGCTGATCCTGGCGGCGCCCGCGCTCTACTGGTACACGGGCGCCTCGGCGTTCCATGCCACGCCCCGGGCGTTTGCCATGTACGGCCTGCCACCGCTCGTCATGTTCTGGGGCTACACCTACTGGATCAGCCAGCGCCGCTGCCTGCCGGTGTTCACCGAGGTGACGCAGATCGTGGCCGCGATGGCCGTCACGCGCACCATCGTCTCGGCGCTGATAAGGCCCTTCGGCCGGCCCTTCAAGGTCACGGCCAAGGGGCAGGACCGCAGCAGGACGGTGGTGCACTGGAACCTGGTCGCGGTGTTCGGCGCGTTGATCGCCGCGATGGAGATGGGCGCGCTGGGCGCCATCGGCAGCGCCATGACCACCGGCGACGTGCTCAACGTGGTGTGGACCTTCATCGCCACCGTGTACTGCCTGGCCGCGTTGATCGCCTGTATCGACCGCCCGCGCCCCGAGCATGACGAGCGCTTTCCGTACGACGCCGCGACCACCGTGCGCAGCGCCGCCGGCGTGGGTGCGGCACGCTTCGCCGAGATCGCGGGCGACGGCGCGCGGCTGCTCAACAGCACCGCGCTGGGCCGCATCGGCATCGGGCAACCGCTGGACATCCACGTCGATCATGTGGGCTGGGTTTCGGCCACGGTGACGGGCCGCTCCGGCGCCGGCACCGAACTGGCCTTCGTGCACGACGACGCGGTTCACGACCGGCTGGTGCGCCACGTCTTCAGCCTGCCGCCCAGCCATGTCGCCACGCAGGTGAAGCCGGCGCGCGCCGTGCTGGCCTTCATGGACAGCGCTGGCTGGCGCTGGCCCCGCGTGCCGAGGATGCCGCGCATGTTCGCGAGCACGGCGCCGATGCTGGCGGTGCTGCTGGTCGCCGTGCTGGTGCTGTCCGGCTGCAACCTCACGCCGCCGCTGAAGCCGGCCGATGTCGAGGTGCCCGCACAATGGGCCGACGGCAAGGCCGGCACCGACGTCGCCCCCATGGCATGGCAGGCCTTCGTGCGCGACGACGAGCTGCGCGGCCTGATCGGCACTGCGCTGTCGCGCAACCGCGATCTGCGCGTGTATGCCGCCAAGGCCCGGGAAGCGCGCGCCGTGTACGCCGGCACGCGCTCCAGCCTGTTCCCGGAGATCGGCCTGGTGGGCTCGGCCGGGCGCGGCAACCAGGTCACGTCGCTCAGCTCGACCGGCGTGGTCACCAACAGCCAGGCGGTGGGCCGCGTGGGCAACACCTATGCCGTGCAGGCCGGCATCATGGCCTATGAACTCGACTTCTTCGGCCGCGTCGATGCGGGCGTGCAGCAGGCGGGCTCGCAGGCCACGGCCAGCGAGCGCGACTTCGCCGCAGCACGCATGAACCTGGTGGGCGAGGTGTCGAACGCCTACCTCACGCTGCGCGCAGACCGCGCACTGCTGTCGCTGACCGAGTCGGACCTGGCCATCCAGACCGACAGCACGGGCGTGATGCAGCGTGCCCGCAAGGCGGGCGGCACGTCGGATCTCGACCTGCTGCGCTCGCAGTCGCTGGTGCAGCGCGCGGCCGTTCAGCGCGAGGAGTTCCGCATGCGCGTGGGGCAGGACCTGCAATGGCTCACGGTACTGGTCGGCCAGCCGGTGCCGGCCACCACAGGCGCGCAGCGCCCGTGGCCGGAGCGCTCGGTGGCCGAGGTGCCTGTGGGCCTGCCCGCGAGCCTGCTGCAGCGCCGGCCCGACCTGCTGGCGGCGTATGCGCGCGTGGAGGCCGCGAATTCGGGCATCGGCGCGGCCAAGGCGGCGTTCCATCCGAGCTTTTCATTGACCGCCGTGGGCGGCGGCCTGAGCGGCGAGTTCTCGAGCCTGCTGAACGCGGGCAACCGCAGTTGGGCCACAGTGCTCGGCGTGTCGCTGCCCATCTTCGACTGGGGCCGCCGCTCGGCCAACCTGAGCGCGAACGAAGAGCGACTGGCCGCCGCAATGGCGAGTTATGAATACTCGGTGCAGCAGGCGTTGCGCGAAACCGCCAATGCGCTGATTGCCGACAGCCACCTGCGCCCGCAACTCGAAGCCCAGCAGGCGCGCGTGCAGTCGCTGCAGCGGGTGGCGGCGATCTCGCGCACGCGCTTTCGCAACGGGCTGGAAGACTACTTCGCCGGGGCCGATGCGCAGCGCGAGCTGTACATCGAGCAGCGGCAGTGGATCGAGCTGCAGCTCAAGCAGGCCGTGAACACCGTGAGCCTCTACAAGGCGCTGGGCGGCGGCTGGGAAGATGCGCCGGCGCCAGTGGCTAGCGCCGCAACCGCGCCGCGGTAGTCGTCAGGCCGCCGGGGTTTCGGCGAACCACGCCTCGGCCCAGCCCTGCCGCTTCACAGGGTTGAACTCGCTGAAAGTGAAGCTCGCGAGCTTCTCGGTGTGGAACGGGTCTTGCGCGAAGAACTCCTGGAGCGTGGCGAGCGATTCCGCGCGGGCCAGCATGAACCCTCCGGTCGCCGGCACCTTGGGACCGGAGCAAAGCAGCAGCCCGGCGTCGTAGCCCAGTTGCAGATAGGCGCGGTGCGGCGCCACGGATTGCTGGACTCTTTCGAGCGGAACGATGTAGTTGATTTCGACGATGAAGTGCTTCATGAGGGGGCATGCGGGTCTGAGTACCGAGAGGCGTAGCAGCGACCGTGCCTGTTATGTTCGGCGCGAAGGACCTCACCATGGAATGGCATCAAGAAAACTTCGACGCATTGAGTACGCGTGACCTGTACCTGATCCTGTCGGCGCGCAGCGAGGTGTTCGTTGCGGAGCAGCGCTGCATCTACCTCGATCCGGACGGCAAGGACATGCAGGCCCATCACCTCTACGCGCTCGACGGCGGGCAGCTTGCGGCCTATCTGCGCCTGCTGCCGCCGGGTGTGTCGTACCGGGAAGCATCGATCGGGCGCGTGCTGACGGGTGCGGCGCATCGCGGACAGGGGCTGGGCCAGGAACTGCTGACACGCGGCCTTGCCTGTGCCGGGGCGCTGTGGCCCGGCGCCGCGCTCCGCATCGGCGCGCAGCTCTATCTTCGGAAGTTCTACGCGTCGTTTGGGTTCGTCGAGGCCGGCGAGCCCTACGACGAAGACGGCATCCCGCACATCGAGATGCTGCTGTCGCGCCCTACTCCGCCTTCACCCCCGCCGTGCGAATGACCTTGCCCCACTTGGTGGTCTCCGACGCGATGAACGCGTCGAACTCCTCGGGCGTGCCGCCGGCCGGAATGGTGCCCATCGCGTCGAGCCTGGCCCGCGTGTCGTCGCTGCGGATGATGCGCGCCACTTCGTCCGACATGCGCCTGACGATGTCGCGCGGCGTGGCGGCCGGCGCCAGCATGCCCGCCCAGGTGCTGCCGGTGAATCCCGCGAAGCCCTGCTCGATGAAGGTCGGCACCTCGGGAGCGGCCGCCAGCCGCTTGTCGCCCGCCACGCCGATCAGCCGGACCTTGCCGGCTTTCGCCTGGTTGATGAGGCCCGTGGGCGCATCGAAGAAAAGCTGTATCTGCCCGCCCATGAGGTCGGTCAGCGCCGGCACCGCGCCGCGGTACGGGATGTGGATCATGTAGGTCTGCGTCAGCGACTTCCACAGCTCGGTGGTGAGGTGCGCGGCCGAGCCGTTGCCTGAAGAGCCGAAGCTCACCTTGCCCGGGTTGGCGCGGGCGTAGTCAATCAGCTCGCGCGCCGTCTTGAAAGGCGACTCGATGTTGACCGCCGCCAGCAGCGGCGACACGCCCATCAGCGACACCCCGGCCAGGTCTTTTCGCGGGTCGTAGGGCAGCTTCGGGTACAGCGTGGTGTTGGCCGCATAGGCCGCGATGACGACACCGAAGGTGCTGCCGTCGGGCGGCGCCTTGGCGATGGCGTCCACGCCGATCAGGCTGTTGGCGCCGGGCTTGTTGTCGATCAGCACCGGCTGGCCGAGCCTGGTCTGCAAGCCCACCTGCACCAGCCGCGCCATCTGGTCGGTGAAGCCGCCTGGCGTGTAGGGCACCACGATGCGGATCGGCTTGTTCGGCCATGTGCCCTGCTGCTGCGCGAATGCCGGCAGGGCAAGGCTCGCGGCGGCCGTGGCAAAAGTGAAGCGGCGGCGTGACAGCGTGGCGTAGAGCATGGTGGCGGGGGCCCTCTTCGTTGGTCCGGAATGGATCGGGCCATTCTCGAAGCGGCGGTCTTTCGCGCGGTCAGGGTTTGCCCGCCGGGCCCGCCCGCTCCTCAGCGCGCGAGCCGCAACCGCATGTCGAAGCGCGCCCCGCCCCCCGCTTCGTTCGCCGCCTCGATGCGCCCGCCGTGCGCATGCACCACCGCCTGCGACAGCGCCAGGCCCAGGCCGAGCCCGGGCGTCTTCTCGTCCGAGCGCGCGGTGGCGCCGCGATAGAAGCGCTCGAACAGGTGCGGCAGTTCGTCGCCGCGGATGCCGGGCCCGTGGTCCGACACGCTGATGATGGCTTCGTCGGCCTCCAGGTCGGCGCGCACGCTCACGCTCACCACCGTGCCGGGCGGCGAGAACTTGAGCGCGTTGTCCAGCAGGTTGGCCAGCGCCAGGCTGGCCGCGCCGCGCGCCACCCGCGCGGCCACCGGCGGCGCGGGCTCCAGCACCAGCGACAGGCGGCGCTCCCGGGCCATCGGCTCCAGGCGGCGCACGGCGTCCTCGGCCAGCATGTTGAGCGACACCTTCTCGGCCGCGTCGCGCTCCTGGCCGGCGTCGATGCGGGCGAGCACCAGCAGCTCCTCGACCAGCAGCGTGAGCGACTCGACCTCCTCCAGCGACGATTGCAGCGTTTCGACATACGCCGCCGGCTCGCGCGGCCGCCGCAGCGCGAGTTCGAGCTCGGTGCGCAGGCGCGACAGCGGCGAGCGCAGCTCGTGCGAGGCGTCGGAGGTGAAGCGGCGCTGCGCTTCCATGCCGTTCTCGATGCGGCTCAGCATGTCGTTGAGGGTGTCGACCAGCCGGCCGATCTCGTCGCGCGTGCCCGGGTGCGGCAGCCGTTCGGCGAGATTGGCGTCGCCGATGTGCCTTGCCTGCTGCACCACGTCGGCAATGGCGCCGAAGGCGCGCCGCGTGATGAGCGCGCCCGCCGCGGCCAGCGCCAGCAGCAGGGAAACGCCCAGGATCAGGAACAGCACGCTCGCCATGCCCACGGTGCGGTTCACGTCGTCGAGCGAGCCCGCGACCTGCACCGCCAGCAGCTTGCGATGTCCCGGCACGGGCACCGACACCATGCGTGTCGGCTCCTCGCCGAAGCCGTCCAGCGTCTCGAACACGGTCTCGCCGGCGGCCAGGCGCTCGCGCAGCACGGGCGGAATGGGCAGTTGCGCTTCGCCGAGGTTGCTGCTGCGCGCCAGCACGCGGCCTTCGGTGTCGACGATCTGCACCAGCCGGTCGAGCCGCACGAACGAAGGCGCGGCCGGGCCGGGCGGCGCCTCGTGCACGATGACCGCGTCGCCGGCGTTCGCCGACAGCAGCATGCCAAGCTCGGTCTCGGCCAGCGCGAGCAGCGCCGCGTCGAGTTCGCCGTGCACGTTGCGCGAGAACACGAAGTACGAGCCGAGGGCGGCGATCGTCATCACCACCACGATCACGCTGACATGCGCCAGCGCCAGCCGCCTGCGGAAGCTAAGCAGCATGGCTGCCGCCGGGGTTGTCTTCGGCCAGCGCGAGCCTGAAGCCGCGCCCGCGCACGGTCTGGATCAGCGGCGGCGCCGGCGGTGCGTCGACCTTGCGCCGCAGGTTGCCGATGTGCACGTCGATCAGGTTGTCGATGGCGATCAGGTCGTCCTTCCAAACCTGCTCGGCCAGGCGGGAGCGGCTCACCACCTCGCCGGCATGGCGCAGCAGGATCTGCAGGATCGCGAACTCCTTGTGCGTCAGGTCGAGCACCATGCCGCCGCGCATCACGCGCTGGCTCAGCGGATCGAGGCTCAGGTCGGCCAGCGCGAGCACCACGGGCCGCATGATCTCGGAGCGCCGCAGCAAGGCGCGCACGCGCGCCAGCAGTTCGTCGAAGGCGAATGGCTTGGTCAGGTAGTCGTCAGCACCGGTGTTCAGCCCGGCGACCCGGTCGCTCAGGGCGTCGCGCGCGGTGAGCATCAGCACCGGGGTCTTGCAGCCGCGCTGGCGCAGGTCGCGGCACAGGGTCAGGCCGTCCTTGCCGGGCAGCATCCAGTCGAGCACGATCAGGTCGTAGGCGATGACGAAGGCTTCCTCGTCGCCCTCCTCGGCCGTGTGCACCACATCGACCACGAAGCCCTCTTCCTGCAGCCCGCGGGCCAAAAGGCGGGCGGCCTTGCGGTCGTCTTCGATCAACAGAATTCTCATCGGGGTGGATCATGCCGCGCCCGGCGGGCGCCGTGCCCCCGATTCTGAAGAAAACTTCAGGATTTCTTGGGAGCTTCTTCAGTCGCGCTTTCTTAACCTCCCTTGGGGTGACGGGGGCGGATCAAGGGCACGGAAAGGGATTCCGTGCGCAGCGCGTCCGGCCCCAACGGATGTCCTGAGATGAAGAAAAAATCCCTCTACCAGATCACGCCGGCGCGCATTTTCTTCGGCGTGCTGACCTGCGCGGCGCTGTGCGTCGACTCCTTCGACAACACCGCCCATGCGGCCACCGTGGCCGCCGCCCCGGCGCCGATGCTGGTTCGCCAGGGCAACCGGCTGAGCGTGCCCGACGGCTCGCCGCTGCGCGACCGGCTGCGCGTGGCCACCGTCGGCGAGCAGGCCTCGCCGCACGACGTGAGCCTCCCTGCCACGGTGGAAGCCAACCCGGCCAGCACCGTCAACGTGCTGCCGCCGCTGACCGGCAAGCTGGTCGAACTGAAGGTGCGCCTGGGCGACACGGTCAAGCGCGGCCAGGTGCTGGCCACAATGACGTCGCCCGACCTGGCGCAGGCCGTGTCCGACGCGCAGAAGGCCCGCGACGCGCTCGAACTGGCGCAGCATGCGCTGGTGCGCGCGCGTGGCGTGAACGAGGCCGGCTCCAATGCAACCAAGGACGTGGAAGCGGCCCAGAGCGCCGTCGCGCAGCAGACGGCCGAACTGCGCCGCAGCGAGACGCGCCTGCGCAGCCTGGGCGCGGACGGCAGCGGCGCGCAGGCCGGCCAGTTGCTGAAGATCGTCGCGCCCATGTCCGGCAAGGTTACCGCGCTGAATGCCGGCGCAGGCGCCAACCTGAACGACGCCACGGCCACGCTGATGACGGTGGCCAACCTCGACTCGGTCTGGGTGACGGTGAACGTGCCCGAGAACGTGGTGGGCGCGGTGGCGCCCGGCCAGAACGTGACGGTCACGCTGGCCGCCTACCCGGGCCGCCGCTTCACCGGCAAGGTCGGCTTCGTGAGTTCGGTGCTCGATGCCGACACGCGCCGCGCCAAGGCGCGCATCGTGTTTCCCAACCCCGACGGGCTGTTCAAGCCCAACATGTATGCGACAGCGGTGTTGGGGGTGCCGCAGGCGGCGCAGCCGCAGGTGCCGGCCTCGGCGCTGCTGATGAACAACGACGCCGTGAGCGTGTTCGTCGAGGCGGAGCCCTGGACCTTCGTGCGTCGCGTGGTCGAACTGGGCCGAGAAGACGGCGACCAGGTGCGCATTCGCAGCGGCCTGAATGCCGGCGAGCGTGTGGTGGTGCGTGGTGGTGTGCTGCTGAATGATTAATCTCATCATCACCCAGTTCTTTCGCCGCAGGCACCTGGTCTGGGCGATGTCCATTGCTTTGGTGCTGTTCGGTGCCTGGTCGTGGACGCAGATGACGGTCGAGGCCTACCCCGACCTGGGCGACGTGACGGTGCAGGTCACGACCCAGGTCAACGGCCTGGCTTCGGAAGAAATCGAGCAGCAGATCACCACGCCGCTGGAGCGGGCGCTGAGCAACACGCCCGGGCTGGCCTCGATCCGCTCGAGCAGCACCTTCGGGCTCTCGCTGATCACGCTGACCTTCAAGGACGGCACCAACGACTACTTCGCGCGCCAGCGCGTGACAGAGCGCATCGGCCAGGTCTCGCTGCCTTCGGGCGCGCAACCGGGGCTGGACCCGGTGGCGGGCCCCGCGGGCGAGATCTACCGCTACACGCTGGAGTCGGACACCAAGAACCTGATGGAGCTGTCCGAGATCCAGCGCTGGATCGTCATTCCGGGGCTGCGCCAGGTGGCCGGGGTGGTCAACATCACCAACTTCGGCGGCTTCACCAAGGAGTTCCAGCTCGAGCTGGACCCGGCAGCGCTGCAGAAATACGGCCTGGCGCTGAGCGACGTGGTGACGGCCATCAACAACAACAGCGCCAACGCCGGCGGCGGGCGCATCGCGCGCGGCGAGCAGAGCTACGTGGTGCGTGGCATCGGCCTCATCACCTCGCTGGACGACCTGGGCGCGGTGGTGGTGTCGCAGTCTGGCGGCTCGCCGGTGCTGGTGCGCGACCTGGGGCGACTGCAGTTCGGCCACCAGGAGCGCGGCGGCATCCTGGGCAAGGACAGGAACCCCGACACCATCGAAGGCATCGTGCTGATGCTCAAGTACGAGAACCCGTCGCGGGTGCTCGAGGGCGTGCACAAGAAGATCGACGAACTGCAGGCGCAGCTTGCGCCCATGGGCGTGAAGATCGTGCCCTACATCGACCGCGACGACCTGGTGAAGCTCACGGTCGACAAGGTGACGCACACGGTGCTCGAAGGCATGGCGCTTGTGTGCTTCGTGCTCATCCTTTTCCTGGGCAGCCCGCGCAGCGCGGTGGTGGCGGCGGTGGCGATTCCGATGTCGCTGGTCACGGTGTTCATCGTGATGCACTTCACCCGCATGCCGGCCAACCTGTTCTCGCTGGGCGCGATCGACTTCGGCATCATCGTGGACGGCGCCATCGTGGTGATGGAAGCCATCCTGCGGCGGCGCGAGGAAGAGCCCCACGCCACGCTGACCGAGGGCAACATCCTCGAGACGGTGAGCCATGTGTCGGGGCCGATCTTCTTCGCCACGCTGATCATCATCACGGCCTACTTTCCGCTGTTCGCCTTCGAGCGCGCCGAGGGCAAGCTGTTCAAGCCGATGGCCTTCACCGTGGGCTACGCGCTGGTGGGCGCGCTGCTGTGCGCGATCACGCTGATTCCCAGCCTGGCCTACGTGGCGCTGCGCAAGCCGATGAAGCCCTTCGTCAACAAGCCGCTGGTGTGGCTCACGGGCGCCTACCGGCGCGTGCTGGGCCACCTGCTGCGGGTGCCGGCCATCGCCTATGCGCTGAGCATCGCCGCGCTGGCCGCGGTGGCGATCCTGGGCGCCACAGCCGGGCGCGAGTTCCTGCCCGACATCGACGAAGGCGCGCTGTGGCTGCAGGTGCAGCTGCCGTCGGGCCTGTCGCTGGACAAGGCCAGCGAAATGACCGCGGAGCTGCGCCACGTCCTGCTCGAGTACCCCGAGGTTTCCTACGTGGTGACGCAGCTGGGCCGCAACGACGACGGCACCGACCCCTGGACGCCTTCGCACGTGGAAGTGCCCGTGGGCCTGAAGCCCTACAGCGAGTGGCCTGCGGGCGTGAACAAGGCCGCCTTCGTGCGAACGCTGAACGAGCGCTTCTCGAAGATGCCGGGCTTCGACGTGGGCATCAGCCAGCCGATCATCGACGGCGTGAACGACGCCGTGGGCGGCGCGCACAGCCCGCTGGTGCTGCGCATCTACGGCGACGACCTGAAGGAAAGCCGGCGCATCGGCAACGAGATCGTCGACCTGCTGCACACCGTGCGCGGCACCGCGTCGGCGTCGCTGTTCCAGGAGCCGCCGATTCCGCAGGTGGTCATCAAGCTCGACCGCGAAGCCGCGGCCCGGCTGGGCGTGAACGCGAACGACGTGGCCAGCCTGGTGCAGACCGGCATGGGCGGCGCGCCCGTCATCACCGTGTACAGCGGCGACCGCACCTACAACGTGACCGTCAAGCTGCCGAAGTCGGCCAAGAGCGGCACCGAGGCCATCGGCTCGCTGCTGCTCAACGGCGCGGGCGGCGCCAAGGTACCGCTGTCGCAGGTGGCCAGCGTGAAGCTGCAGACCGGCGAGAGCACCATTTCGCACGAGCTCAATTCGCGCCAGATCACGGTGCGCATCGACAACCGCGGCCGCGACCTCGCCTCCTACCTGGTGGAAGCGCAGGAGCGCATCGCCAAGGACGTGAAGTTCGACCACGCCAAGGTCCGGCTGCAATGGGCCGGCCAGTTCGAGAACCAGCAGCGGGCGCAGGCCCGGCTGGCGGTGTCGCTGCTGATCGTGGTGTCGATCATGGCGGTGCTGCTGTTCTTCCAGTTCGGCAAGATCCGGCACGTGGCGCTGATCCTGGGCGTGGTGCCGATGGCCACGCTGGGCGGGCTGATCGCGGTGCACGTGGCGGGAGAAACGCTCAACGTGGCCACCGCGGTGGGCTTCATCGCGCTGTTCGGCGTGTCGATACAGAACGGGATCATCATGGTCGCGAACTTCCGGCGCGTGCGCGGCGAAGGGCTGGCGCTGGAAGCCTCGGTGCTCGAAGGCGCGACCGAGCGGCTGCGGCCGGTGCTCATGACGGCCACGGTGGCGTCCATCGGCATGCTGCCGGCGGCGCTGGCCACGGGCGTGGGCACCGACGTGCAGCGCGGCCTGGCCACGGTGGTGGTCGGCGGGCTGGTGGTGTCGACGCTGCTGACGCTGTTCATTCTGCCGACGCTGTTCTTCGCGCTGGAGCGCCTGTTCGAGCGCAAGGGCTGGGGCCTGCGCTCGCGCCGCGACCGTTGAGCAAGGCGAGGAAAAAAATCATGACCAAGAAGACAAGCCTTGCAACGCCGGTGGCGGCCGGCATCGCGCTGCTGCTGGCCGGCTGCGCGGCCGGGCCCGACTATGCGCGTCCGCCGCTGGACCTGCCGGCGCAGTACACATCCGCGCCCGCCGGCAGCACCGAAGCCGAGGGCGTGCCGCTGCCCCGCTTCTCGCCCGACCTCGACGTGCCGGCCCAGTGGTGGCAGGCCTTTCGCTCGGAGCCGCTGAATGCGCTGGTGGCGCAGAGCCTGGCCGGCAACCCGACCATCGAGGCTGCCGATGCCGCGCTGCGCGTAGCGCAGGAGAACGAGGCCGCCGACCGCGCCGCCTTCTGGCCGAGCGTGGCGCTGGGCTACTCGCCCACGCGGCAGCGCGTGGCCGGCGCGGTGGCGAGCCCGGTGTCGTCGAACGCGAACCTCTACACGCTGCACACGGCGCAGGTGACCGTGTCCTATACGCCCGACGTGTTCGGCGCCACGCGCCGGCAGGTCGAAGGTGCGCAGGCGCAGACCGAGCAGCAGCGCTTCCAGACGCTGGCCGCCAGGCTCTCGCTGAGCAGCAACGTGGTGGCGGCGGCAGTCACCGAGGCCTCGCTGCGCGCCCAGCAGCGCGCCACGCTGGCGATCATCGCGGACCAGAAGGAAGTGCTTCAGGCCTACCGCAAGCAACTGGGCCTGGGCCAGGTCGCGGTGGCCGACGTGGACGCACAGGAAGCCTCGCTGGCCGCCACCGAGGCCACCCTGCCCCCGCTCGACAAGCAACTGGCGCAGCAGCGCAACCTGCTGGCCACGCTGGCCGGCCGCTATCCCGGCGAAGGCGTGGCGTCGCATTTCGAGCTCGACGCGCTGCAGCTGCCCGGAGAACTGCCGCAAACGCTGCCGTCCACGCTGGTCGAGCACCGACCCGACGTGCGTGCCGCCGAGGCGCAGCTGCAGGCCGCCAGCGCCGCCATCGGCGTGGCGGTGGCCGCGCGGCTGCCCAACGTGACGCTGGGCGCGAGCTACGGCTCGTCGGCCTACACGCTGTCGCAGCTCTTCAAGTCGTCGTCGCTGTTCTGGAGCCTGGCGGGCAACGTGACGCAGACGGTGTTCGACGGCGGTGCGCTCAAGCACCGCGAAGCGGCCGCCCGCGCTTCGTTCGACCAGGCGGCAGCGCAATACCGCGCCACGGTGCTGAGCGCCTTCCAGGACGTGGCCAATGCGCTCGAAGCCATCGACGCGGACACCCGCGCGCTGCAGGCGGCCCTGAAGGCCGAGCGCACCGCATCGCAGAGCCTGGCGCGCACGCGCACGCAGGTGCGGCTGGGCGACGCCAGCCCGCTGGCGCTGCGCATCGCCCAGCAGGCCGAGCAACAGGCGCAGCTCAACCTCGTGCAGGCGCGCGCGCTCCGGCTGACGGATGCGGCGGCGCTCTTCCAGGCGCTGGGCGGTGGCTGGTGGAACGCACCGCCTGCGCGGCTTGCCGATTCTTCTTCGTCCTCCGCTCCCCTCCCCGCATCGAAATCCGCATTGCCATGAACATCATTCGCCATGAGATGGGTCCCCGCTTCAGCGAGATGGTGACCGTCGACCTGGGCACCGCCCGCCTGATCTATCTGTCGGGCCAGGTGGCGGAAAACCCGTCGCTCGACATCACGGGCCAGATGCGCGAGATCCTGCACCACATCGACGACATGCTCGCCACGCAGGGCGCCACCCGCAAGGACCTGGTGAGCGTCACCATCTACCTGCGCACCGTGGGCGACTACGAGGCCATGAACTCGGTGTGGGACGAATGGGTGCCCGCGGGCCACACGCCGGCGCGCGCCACGGTCGGGGCCAGGCTGATCGACTCCGAATACCGCGTCGAGATCCAGGCCACCGCGGCCATCGGCGCCGCTGCGGGGGCGGCACCGTGACGTCCGCTGCGCGCGCCGTGGTGCTGTGCGCACTCTCGCTCGGCGGCTGCACCGCATTCGATGCCCACTCTCTGGACCACGCGGCGCACGCTTCAGGCTGGCGCGCCGCGCAGGTCGTCGACGTGGGCCGCGCGGCCGATCTGGCGGGCACGGTCGACCGCGACTGCGGCACCGGCGGCGGGCCCGATGCGCCGTATGCCGTCGTGCGCTACCGCAACGGCGGCGTGCGTTCGCGCTCGCTGGGCACCGGAAGGCTGCCCGCCGGGCCGGTGCCCAAGGTAGGCGACAGGGTGGAAGTGAACATCCTCGACTGCGCGGCGCCGCTGGCGTTCGCCGGGCAGGCAGGGCCGGCGGATCAGAGCGGCAGCGTCCCGGGCACGCCGTCGCGCTGAAGCCAGTCCTCGAACTCGTCGGACAGCCGCTGCGCCTCGCGCGTGGCCTGGCTCCAGGCCGCGATGCGCGCCGGCGCGTCGCTGGCGAAGCGGATGAAATCCTTGCGGTCGGGCAGCTTGCCGTTGGGCAGCTTCTTCACCCATTCAGGGTCGGGCGCGAGCACCACCATGCGGTCGAGGAAGCCGCTGGCCTTGTGGCGCCAGCGCAGCCCCTTGTCGAGCCAGCCCGGCACCACCGCCTGCTGGAAATGCGGGTAGAGCACCAGGCCGTCGTCGGCCCCGTCATGTGCAGATTGGTAGTCCAGGTGCAGGTGGTAGTCGGTGATGCCGCCGTCCCAGTAGGCGCCGCGCGGCGCGCCCGGAATGTCGTGCACCGCCGCCAGCAGGAACGGAATGGAGCAAGAGGCCTGAAGCACCATGTTGAAGTTGGCTTCGCTCAGCGCATGCTGGCGCGTGCGGAAGTCCCGCGTGCCGAAAGGCAGCGCCGCGCCCGGCGTGGAAAACACGCAGCGCTCCAGCCACGCGCCCAGCCCCTTGCGGTGCAGGCTGTTGGTGGCAAAGGCCCCCAGGTAGCCCACCGGCGTACGCGCCATGCCCTCGCGCCCGAGGATGTGGCGCCCGCGTGACGTCACCACGTGCAGGCGGTAGCGCGGATGGTTCAGCACCTCCGCGATGCGTCCGCCGTAGAAATCGTCGAGGCTCTCGGCAAAGCGCTCGCTGAGCTGCTGCGGGCTGAGCCGCTTCTGCCCCGGCGGCACCTCGAACTGCTGGCGCACGTAGTCGTGCTCGAATCGCTGGAACGCCGCCTCGGGGTCCGTCAGGCAGGCCGTCGACAGCCGCCACGCGCCGATGGAGGCGCCCACCAGGTGCACCTGCTGGCTGCTCCGCGTGAGCCAGCGGCCGAAGATGAAGCGGTCGAGCGGCCCGAGGATCAGGCCCTTGGGCCCACCCGCCGCGCCGGGGATGGTGCGCACGTCCTGCGGGCGCAGGCCGTGTTGCTCGATGTGCTTGCGGGCCGCGGGGCCGGCGTAGATGCGCAGTGCTTTCATGCCCGCGTGTATTCGAAGGGATTGAGTATTTCGACACCGAACCCCGCGAAGTCATTCACGTTGCGGGTTACCACGGTGAGCGCGTGCTGCTTTGCCGTGGCGGCAATCATCGCGTCCTCATACAGCGTGTTCGAGCTGCGATGCATCAGTTTCGCCCAGAGCCTGAAGGTTTCCGCGTCCATGGGAAGCACGTTGTACGACGCAGCGACCAGCGAGGCCCATTGTTCGATCTCGCTGGCCTTCGCAGCGTCCTGTTCGCGCGTGAGTTCGATGCCGGCCTGGATCTCTCCGAGCGTCACCGCCGACAGATGAAGGTCGCTGTCTGCAACAGGCGTGAGCCACTCGAGGACCGCCCCATGCGGACGAGGCCTGCGAAGCTCGGAAATCACGTTCGTGTCCAGCAGGTACATGCCGGCCTCAGCGCATGGGCGTGACGCTGCGCCTGCGCGCGGCGCCCCGCTGCGGGACCAGGAACTCGGTGCGTGCGTCCGCCGAAAGAAGCAGCTCCTTGAGCGACGGCTTGGCAGTCGCATGCAAACGCCGCCATTCCGCTGCCGGAACGAGCACAGCCACCTCGGCGCCGCGCTTCGTCACCATTTGCGGCCCCTCGACCAGGGAAGCCTCGAGGAACTCGCTGAATCGCGCCTTGGCATCCTGCACAGCCCAGGTTTTCATGACAACCACCCATCAAACTAGTTAGATGACTAGTTTAACAGGCGCATATCACTCGGCTTCTGCTTACTTGCGCAGCCCCTGCAGCTTGGCGAAAGCGCTGGCCATCTGCCCTGCCGGCTGCGGCGAGTTGTCGCGGCGGCCTTGCTGCTGCTGGCCGCGTCCCGCGCCTTCGAAGCGGTTGTCGCGCGGGCCGTCGCGGCGCGCGGGCGCCGCATCGAGCTTCATCGACAGGCCGATGCGCTTGCGCGCCACGTCCACTTCCATCACCTTGACCTTGACGATGTCGCCGGTCTTGACGACTTCGCGCGCGTCGTTCACGAACTTGTGGCTCAGCTGGCTCACGTGGACCAGGCCGTCCTGGTGCACGCCGAGGTCGACGAAGGCGCCGAACTGGGCCACGTTGCTCACGGTGCCCTCGAGGATCATGCCCTCCTTCAAGTCGGCGATGTCGTCCACGCCGTCGTTGAAGCGCGCCACCTTGAAGTCGGGGCGCGGGTCGCGGCCGGGCTTCTCCAGTTCGCCCAGGATGTCCTTGACCGTGATGACGCCGAACTTCTCGTTGGCGAACAGCTCGGGCTTCAGCGTCTTGAGCATCTCGGCGCGGCCCATCAGCTCGGCGATGGGCTTGCCGGTCTTCACGATGATCTGCTCGACCAGCGGATAGGTTTCGGGGTGCACGCCGGTCACGTCCAGCGGATCGGTGCCGCCGCGGATGCGCAGGAAGCCCGCGCTCTGCTCGAAGGCCTTGGGGCCGAAGCCGGTCACGTCCAGCAGTTGCTTGCGGGTGGCGAAGGCACCGTTCGCCTCGCGCCAGCGCACCACCGCCTTGGCCACGCTGGCCGACAGGCCCGACACGCGGCTGAGCAGCGGCACGCTCGCGGTGTTCAGGTCCACGCCCACCGAGTTCACGCAGTCTTCGACCACGGCCTGCAGGGTGCGGGCGAGTTCGCTCTGGTTCACGTCGTGCTGGTACTGGCCCACGCCGATGCTCTTGGGGTCGATCTTCACGAGCTCGGCCAGGGGGTCTTGCAGGCGTCGCGCGATGGAGGCGGCGCCGCGCAGGCTCACGTCGACGTCGGGCATTTCCTGCGAGGCGAATTCGCTGGCCGAATACACCGAGGCGCCGGCCTCGCTCACCACCACCTTGTCGACCTTGATCTCGGGCGCGCCGGCCTGCGCGGCCATCTTGGCCAGCAGCTTGATGAGGTCGGCGGCCAGCTTGTCGGTCTCGCGGCTGGCGGTTCCGTTGCCGATGGCGATCAGGTTCACGCCGTGCTTGGCGCACAGCTTGCCCAGCGTGTGCAGCGAGCCTTCCCAGTCCTTGCGCGGCTCGTGCGGGAACACGGTGGCGGTCTCGACCAGCTTGCCGGTGGAATCGACCACGGCCACCTTCACGCCGGTGCGGATGCCGGGGTCCAGGCCCATCACGACGCGCGGGCCGGCGGGCGCGGCCAGCAGCAGGTCGCGCAGGTTGTCGGCGAACACCTTGATGGCGACCTTCTCGGCCTCTTCGCGCAGGCGGGTGAACAGGTCGCGCTCGGTCGACAGCGCCAGCTTGACGCGCCAGGTCCAGGCCACGCACTTGCGCAGCAGGTCGTCCGCCGGGCGGCCGGCATGGCTCCAGCCCAGGTGCAGCGCGATGCGGCCTTCGGCGATGCTGGGCTTGCCCGGCTCGGGCTCGACCGGCAGCACCAGCTTGGCATCGAGGATGTCGAGCGCGCGGCCGCGGAACACGGCCAGCGCACGGTGCGACGGCACGCGGCCGATGGGCTCGTCGTACTCGAAGTAGTCGCGGAACTTGGCGACGTCGGCGTTGTTCTCGTCCTTGCCGGACATCAGGCTGGACTTGAGCAGGCCTTCGGCCCAGAGCCATTCGCGCAGGCCCTGCACCAGGGCGGCGTCTTCGGCCCAGCGCTCGGAAAGAATGTCGCGCACGCCGTCGAGCACGAGCGGCACGGTGGAGAAATCGGGGCCCGGCTTGCCGTCGTCCAGCGTGGTGGCGGGCTGCAGGAAGGCCTTGGCTTCCACCGCGGGGTCGAGCGTGGGGTCGGCCAGCAGCTTGTCGGCTAGGGGCTCGATGCCGAATTCGCGGGCGATCTGGCCCTTGGTGCGTCGCTTCTGCTTGAACGGCAGGTAGAGGTCTTCCAGCTCCTGCTTGGTCGGCGCGAATTCGATCGCGGCACGCAGCTCGGGGGTCAGCTTGCCTTGTTCATCGATGGCCTTGAGCACCGCCACGCGGCGGTCTTCGAGTTCGCGCAGGTAGGAAAGGCGGGCTTCAAGCTCACGCAGCTGCGTGTCGTCGAGGCCGTCGGTGGCTTCCTTGCGGTAGCGGGCGATGAACGGAACCGTGGCGCCTCCGTCGAGCAGTTCGACGGCGGCCTTCACCTGGTTCTCGCCGACCTTGATTTCGGCGGCGAGCTGGCGAATGATTTTCTGCATGTCTTGAGCGCGTCCCTGGCAAAGCGCGGGAGTTTGCCATAGGCGCGAATGCGGCCCGCCCGCCCGGCCCGGCGGGGGTGTTACAGCATGCTTTCGGACTCGGGCCGGTTCCCGGCCGGCGTGGGTTCCTTGCCGGGCCCGCAGGGCACCAGCAGGCGCACGCTGAGCCCATGCGGGGCGACATCGGTCACGACCAGTTCGCCTTCGATGGCTTCGGCGCGCGCATGCATGCTGCGCAGGCCCTTGCCGAGGTGCTCCGGCCGCTGGCCGGCCACGGCGCCGATGCCGCGTCCGTTGTCGCGCACCTCGAGCACCAGGCGCCGGGGAGTGACTTGCAGCCCGAAATGCAGCTCGACGCGTGTCGCTTGCGAGTGGCGCAGCGCGTTCGAAAGCGCCTCCTGTGCCACCCGGCAGATCTGCATCGTGGCTTCAGGCGGCAGAGGCTGGTCATGCGCCGCATCGGCGATGTCCCATACCAAGGCGACACCCAGCCTGTCGAAGGCGGGCCGCAGCCGGTAGCGCAGGTGGGCCAGCCGCTCGACGGCGGTGGCGGTGGTCTGGTCGTCCAGGTCGTCCACCGTCATCTGGAGTTCGAGCAGGCAGGCCTGCAGCGCCATCGACAGGCTGTCGGGGGCCGTGGCGGCCTTCGGGTCCTGGCTGGCCAGCAGCGCCACCAGCCGGGAGCCGACGCCGTCATGCAGGTCGTTGGCGATGCGCCGGCGCTCGGCCAGCACCGCGTCCATCAGCCGGCCGCGCGCCACGCGGCGCTGGGAGAAGTACCAGATGCTCACGATCGCGCCCAGCACCGCCACGTTGAGCGCCTGCAGCGCCCAGAAGGCGGCGGGCATGTCGTGCGCCATCACGGTGATGGTGGAGGTGGCCCGCAGCACCTGCGCCGTCACCGGTGTGAGATGCATCGCCGCGGCCAGCCCGGCCCACATGAGCACCCGGCGGCGGGGAATGCGCGGCCACAGCCAGGTCAGCAGCGTGCACCACGAGGCTATCGACAGCCACACATACTGGTCTTCCAGGAAGTGCGGTAGGTGAAAGACCTGCGGCGTGAGCATTGCGCCCCCTAGAGCAAGCCCCGGTGGGACGCGAAGCTCACCGCCTGGGCCCGGGTGTGTGCGTGCAGCTTGCGGTAGATGTTCTTGACGTGGGCGTTAACCGTCTGGGCACTGATGGTGAGCTGCAGTGCGATCTCTTCGGTGACATACCCTGTCGCAACAAGTCGCAACACTTCGCGCTCCCGTGCCGATAACGTCGCCTTGCTGTCCGGCGGGCGCACAGGGTTGACGTTCGAGCGCTTGTGATCGAGGTGCACGAGCAGCCGGCGAGCCAGCCGGGGGGTGATGGCGGCGCCCCCGTTGACCACCTGCAGCACGGCCTGGGCATAGCTCTGGAACCATGCGTTCTTGACCAGGTAGCCCGATGCGCCGAGCTCGAAGGCGTGCAGCACCTGGGGTTCGTCCTCGAGCGCCGAGATGACGATGATCTCGGCCGCGCTGCGGTGTTTCTTGGCCTCTTCGATCAGCTCGAATCCGCTGCCGTCACCGAGGCGGATGTCCACCATCAGCACGTCGAATTCATGCTGCATGAGCAGGCGCCGTCCTTCGCGCAGGGTGCCGGCCTGGCCTTCGAGCTGGATGCGCAGGTCGCTCAGCAATTCCTGTGCGATGACGCGTCTCACGAAGGGGTCGTCGTCGACCAGAAGAACCCGCACCGGCTTGGTCTCCTGACCGGTCAGAAAGTCAGGCCATGGAAGTGTGTCGGCGGACGGTGCGAGCAGCCCGCCGAACTGTCCGGGGGTGGCATATTTCCTAGCCCCAGTTCCGATGTCTGTCAATGAAATGTCGAGTTCGCTTTCCATTCCAACCCCTTTGTGACAAATGGACTACCGTGTTCGTGACCAAAAGTTAATTCATTTCTACTCAAAATCTCGAACTAAGTTTTTTTGTTTACTTTGGTTGCATTCTGTTGCGAGTCTGCTCCGGTGTCCAACGAAAGTTGTATTTTTTGGATTTCCCGTCGCATGTGGAAGCGGTTTCAGGCACCTGTTCCGCAAGGCCTCATCCACTCCTTTCGCTATAGCCTCGCATTACCCAGCCTGAGGCATTTTTCTATCCCTCCTCGACGCTGAAACTGCCTTCCGGTCGCCACGGAAACATTTCATTCCGCGTTCACAGACCGCTAGTTGATAGCCGGATGGTCCGGCGATCAGGTTCGTTTCACACACTTTCGAGGAAGCATCATGAAGAAGACTCTCATTGCCATCGCAGTGGTTCTGGTTGGAAGCGTTGCCTCGGCAACCAGCACGACCGCACTGGCCGCCACAAGCACGTCCACCGGCTCGTCCAGCTCCGCTGGATCGACGGCAGCCAGTTCCGGCACGGGCAGTGCATTGAGCTACAACGCAGCCAATTCCAGCTCGTCGGCCAGCGCCAACGCAGCAGGCGGCGCAGTCAGCTTCCCCGGCATCCGCCTCGGCGGTGCAACGGCCGGCGGCACGGCAACCACGCAAGGCTCGGTCACCAGCATGGCCGTGACGACGGGCAACGGCCTCGCAATCGGCGGCGCCAACGCTTCGGCCAATGCCGGCGCGGCTTCCAACGCCAACTACAGCGCTGGCGGCTCGAACCCCATCAGCGGCAGTGCAGGCGGCAGCGCCAGTTCGGTCACCAACAACACGGCCGCGACAGCTGCCGGTCCTGGCGGCGGCCTGGCCATCGTGACCCGCACTTCGGGCACGACCTCGGGCTACAGCGCTTCCTCCGGCGCCGTCAACGGCTTCGTCAACGGCACCACCACGTCGGCCACCGCGGGCTCGACCGGCGGCTCCTTCGGCGTGACGAACATCCACCTCGGCAACGCCGGCACCTTCAGCAACGGTGGCGGCACCGGCGGCCTGGCCGGCTCCACCGCGACCGCATCGGCACCCTGAACTTCAGATGTAGCGTTTGCTGGACTCGGAAATGGGGAGGGGCTGCGGCCCCTCCCCCGGCCTTCAAAGGAGTTGAGAAAATGAAAAAATTGCTTTTCCTCGCATTGCTGGCGGTCTCGGCGGCGGCAATGGGTCAGACGACGGCAGGCGGCGCGAACAACGGCTCGAGCAGCTCGGCCACCACCTCTGCCCAGGGCAACAACCAGGCCGTGACGTTCTCCGGCCCCGCGAACACCACATCGAGCGTGACGAGCACCCAGAACGTCAACAGCAGCGGCACGACGGGTGTCGAGTACGGTGGCAGTTACACGATCAAGAACGTGCCGTCGGTCAACGGCCCCAACCTCACCACCAGCAACGACACCTGCATGGGCAGCACCAGCGCGAGCGCCAACGGCCCCGGTGTCGGCCTCAGTTTCGGCACCACCTGGACGGACGAGCACTGCAAGCGCCTGAAGATGAGCCGCGAGCTCTGGAACAAGGGCATGAAGGCGGCATCGCTGGCAATGGACTGCATGGACCCGGCGGCCCAGGCGGCGCTGGAGATGACCGGCACCAAGTGCCCGCAATCGATGACAGCGGACGAACGCGTGAGCGCCTACGGCCCGCAAGCCTCGTCGGCGGGCGCGCCCACGGTTTCCTCGACGCGCCCCGCAGCCCCTGTGGCCCCCGTCGCTTCCGCGCCCACGCCTCCTGTGGCGATGGCACCGCCGGCGCCCGTAACCGCCCCGCCACCAGCACCCGTCGCGGTCGTGCAGCCGGCCACACAGCCGGTGGCTGCGGCCGAACCTGCGGCCGTGGTCTCCATGCCGGTCTCCAGCGCGACGGTGACGGCCATCGACGCCAATGAGGTGGCGGCCGCCCTGCGCGCGCAGCGCATCCTGTCGGCGGAGCCGGTCGGCGACATCGCCGCAGCGCCGCAATCAGCGGCGTACCCGCAGTGAGCGCGCGGAGTCCATGATGACCAGGACCGTATTTCTCTGGACGGCGGCCTGTTGCCTGGCAACAGCCGCGGCGGCCGCACCGCCGCCCTTGGACACGCTGCGCATCCAGCGCATGAACATGGGCAGCGGCCTGCAGAACGCGCCCGGCACCGACAGGGCCCAGCCGGTAGGCGACCTGGGCGTGTGGCATGTGCCGCAGTACATGCCCGGCTACCCGACGGCGGCGACCATCTGGCCGCGCGTCGTCATCATCCAGTGCGAAGGCGACGTGTGCCCCGGCTACGAGGTGACGCCGGAGCTGGGCCGCGGCGAATACCTGTTCTTCCTGCCGACGCGCAAGTAGGGTCGGCGGCAGGCGCCGCGCGAGCCGCGCCTTGCCTTAACCTTCGCGGATGACACCTTTCGCGAGCCTTCTGCGCGTTCTCCGTGCCCTTGTTCGGGCCCTGGGCACCGCGCTCCTCGTTCCGCTGCTGCTTTTCGAGGAATGGGGCTGGGAGCCGCTGGCCGCGCTCATGGCTCGGCTTGCGCGGCTTCCCCTCTGGGCGCGCCTCGAAAACCAGCTGCGCCAACTGCCACCCTGGGGCGCGCTGCTGGCCTTCTTCGTGCCGGTGCTGTTGCTGCTGCCGGTGAAGGTGCTCGCCCTATTCCTCTTCAGCCGCGGCCATGCCGCTACCGCGCTCACCGTGCTGGTGCTCGCCAAGCTGGTGGGCACGGCCATCGTGGCGCGGATCTTCCAGCTGGTCGAGCGGCCGCTGATGCGCATTCCGTGGTTCGCGCGCTGGTATCCGCGCTGGAAAGCCTGGAAAGACCGTGTGCTCACGGTCGTTCGGCAGAGCCGGCCGTGGCGGATCGTGCGTGCGCTCAAGGGACGCATCGCGCGGGGATGGCGGCGCTTCAGGGAGGGTTGATCTAGTTTTACCCGGGTGTATTGCCGACTTAATTTAATCCGGGTAATATTTGGCACATGAACCTGTCATCCGAAAGCAGGCGTGCGCTGAGCCGCCAATACAAGGAATCCGTGCGCCCGGCAGGCGTCTTCGTCGTGCGCAACACGGTGAGCGGCCGTGTCTACGTGGCCGGCAGCCTCGACGTCGAGGGCGCCATGAACCGTGCGCGCTTCGAGCTCGGCTTGGGCTCCCACCGCTGCAAGCCCCTGGGGCAGGACTGGGCCGCGCAGGGCGCGGCGCATTTCAGCTTCGAGGTGATGGACCGGGTCAAGGAGCGCGAGGACGACCCCGCCTTCGATCGCAAGGCCGAGCTCGAAAAACTGCTGGCGCTCTGGCAGGAGGAACTGCAGTGCTTCGGCGAGAAGGGCTACAACAAGCCATGAGCACCGACGCCCTCCCCTTCTGCCTGGACCTCGGCCATGCCCACGCCCGCCTGGCGCTGAAGCTGGACGACGACCTCGGTGCTTTCCACGGCTTGAATTTCGCCGACTTCACCCTCCTCTATCTGTTGCTGCGCGCGGAGCAAGGCCGCATGCCGATGGCAGACCTGGCGCTCACGCTCGGGCTGCCGATGTCGGCGCTGATCCGCAGGATGCTGCTGCTCGAGAAAACGGGCCTGGCCGAACGCGCGACCGGTGCCGGCACCGACCACCGCCGCCATGCCGCGCTTCGCTCCGGCGGTCGGCAGCTGGTGCGCGATGCGGTCGTCACAGTCGAAGGGCACTGCAGGCAGGCACTCCGCGCCATCGATCAGCGGCAGTTGTCCGACGCCCACGCCGTGCTGCGGGCGATATGAGAGATGCTGGCGGGACAGCGCGGCGCACACGTGGGCGCCGCAGCGGGTAGATTACGCAACTCGTTTCTCCCGGCCTCCTCTTTCGACAGGAATCAGGAAACACAACATCCGCATGTCACCAGACACCCCTCCCACCATCCTCACGGTGTTCTTCGATTTCCGGCGCATCGCACGCGGCACCCGAGCCGAAGTGCTCGACCAGCTTCGTCGCCGCGACGACCCCGGACCCTATCTCGTGTTCGACGACCAGACCGGTGCGCAGCTCGACCTCGACCTGCGCGAGCTGCCCGACCCCGAAGCCGAACACCGCGACGAGGCGCCGCGCGGCGTCGGCCGCCCCAAGCTCGGCGTGGTCGCGCGCGAAGTCACGCTGCTGCCGCGCCACTGGGACTGGCTCGGCCGCCAGCCCGGCGGCGCCTCGGTCGCGCTGCGCAAGCTGGTCGACGAAGCGCGCCGCGTGCATGCCGACCGGGACGTCGTGCGCGCCACGCGCGAAACCACCTACCGCGTCATGACCGCCATCGCAGGCAACCTGCCCGGCTTCGAGGAAGCCACGCGCGCCCTGTTCGCCGGCGAGGAGCAACGCTTCGGCCACCTGATCGAGCCCTGGCCCGCCGACCTGCGCGCCTACCTGCAGGAACTGTCCGCGCCCGGCTGGAGCCATGAATGAGAGCACCCACTGAAGCCCCCGGCACCACGGGCCCCAGCGGCATGAAGGGCGTGCCGGTCGCGCCCGCCGGCGCCGCGCGGCCCTTGTGGAAGGTCTTTCTTTTCTTCCTCGCCCCGATGTTGCTCAGCAACATCCTGCAATCGCTTTCGGGCACGCTCAACAACATCTACGTCGGGCAGATGCTCGGCGTGAGCGCGCTGGCGGCCGTGTCGAGCTTCTTCCCGGTGATGTTCTTCTTCATCGCCTTCATCATCGGCCTGGGCGCCGGCGCCTCGGTGCTGATCGGCCAGGCCTGGGGCGCGCGCGACGCCGCCAAGGCCAAGGCCGTGGCCGGCACCACGCTCACCGTGGGCGTGCTGGCGGGTCTCGTCATCGCCGTGTTCGGCGGCGCCTTCACCACGCCGATGCTGGCTTCGCTCGGCACGCCGCCCGACGTGCTGGCCGACTCCACGCGCTACGCCCGCATCATGCTGATCGCGATGCCGGGCGTGTTCGTGTTCCTGCTGGCCACCGCCATGCTGCGCGGGGTGGGCGACACCGTCACGCCGCTGCTCACGCTGATGATCTCGACGCTGATCGGGCTGGTGGTCACGCCCGCGCTCATCCGCGGCTGGGGTGGCCTGCCGCAGCTGGGCGTGGCGAGCGGCGCCTGGGCCTCGGTGCTGTCGTTCGCGGTGGCGACCACCTGGCTCGGCTTCCGGCTGCGCCAGCGCAAGAGCCCGCTGGCGCCCGACGCGGAGTTCCTGCGCCACCTGCGCATCCAGCCGCAGCTGCTGAAGGCGGTGCTCAAGATCGGCGTGCCCACGGGCGTGCAGATGATCGTGGTCGCGCTGGCCGAGGTGGTGCTGCTGTCGATGGTCAACAGCTACGGCTCCAGCGCCACGGCCGCCTACGGCGCGGTGAACCAGGTGGTGGCGTACGTGCAGTTCCCCGCCATCTCGATCGCCATCACCGCGTCGATCCTCGGCGCGCAGGCCATCGGCGCCGGCCGCGCCAACCGGCTCGGCGACATCGCCAAGACTGCGCTGCTGATGAACGTCGTGCTGACCGGCAGCCTGGTGGTGCTGGGCTACCTGTTCTCGCGCCATTTGATGGCGTTCTTCATCACGAGCGAGCCGGTGCTCGAGATCGCGCAGACGCTGCTGCACATCATGCTATGGAGCCTGGTGATCTTCGGCATGGCTTCGGCGCTGTCGGGGATCATGCGCGCCAGCGGCTCGGTGCTGGTGCCGACGCTGATCTCCATCGTCTGCATCCTCGGCGTGGAGGTGCCGGTGGCGTATGCCATGAGCCACCGCATCGGACTGGACGGCATCTGGATCGCCTATCCCGTAACCTTCGGCGCGATGCTGCTGCTGCAGACCGCGTACTACCAGCTGGTCTGGCGCAAGAAGGCGATCCACCGGCTGGTGTAGCCGCCGGCAGGGCCACGGCGGCGGCGGATCACGCCCCGTCGTAGGCCTTGCGCACCTCGTCGATGTCGAGCTTGACCATCTTCATCATCGCCTGCATCGCACGCGTGGCCTTGGCCGCATCCTTGTCCTGGAACATCTGGACCAGGCCGTCGGGCACGATCTGCCAGGACACGCCGTAGCGGTCGGTGAGCCAGCCGCACTGCACCGGCTCGCCGCCGCCTTCGAGCAGCCTGTTCCAGTAGTTGTCGACCTCGGCCTGGGTCTTGCACCGCAGGTACATCGAGATGGCCGGGGTGAACTTGTATTGCGGCCCGCCGTTGATCACCATGAACTCCTGGCCTTCGAGTTCGAAGGTCGCGGTGAGCAGTTGCCCCTTCAGGGCGGGGTTGGTGTCGCCCCAGAGCAGTTTGTCGGTCACGCGCGAGTCCGGAAATATGCCGGTGTAGAACTTCAGCGCGTCTTCGCCGTTGCGGTCGAACCAAAGGCAGGGAACGATCTTTTGCATGCGGGTCTCCTTTGCTTCAACGATGAACCGGAGAGTTCAATATCGACGCGGTGCGTGCGCCCTGTCAACCCGGCCAGCGCCTGCCGGCCCGCGCGCGAAGGCAGAATGGAAAACCAAAGGACGCCCATGACCACGACCAACCCGTCGACACCCGAAGCCGCCCGCGCCTATGCCGTCGAGATGCACGGCGACCAGAAATACGGCGTGCACCCCTACGTGCACCACCTCGACGCCGTCGCCGCCCTGCTGTTGCCTTACGGCGAGCAGGCACGCGTCATCGGCTTCCTGCATGACGTGGTGGAAGACACCGAAGCCACCGTGGCCGACGTGCAATCGCGCTTCGGCGACCTCGTCGCCCGATGCGTGGCGCTGTTGACCGACGCGCCCGGCGCCAATCGCAAGGAGCGCAAGGCCAAGACATACGCGGCGCTGGCGAAAGTTTCCGGCGACGAAGAACTGGCGCTGGTGGTGAAGGCAGCCGACCGGCTTGCCAATGTGCGGGCCTGCGTGGCTGACGGCCACCGGACGCTGTGGGAGACGTATCACGGCGAACACCCCACCTTCAAGGCGGCTGCGTTCAGGGCGGGGCAATGCGATCCGCTGTGGGTGGAGCTCGACACACTGCTCTCGCCCGCGCACATGCCCGCAGCCTAGACGCCCCTGCGCGGGTTCGAAAACTCCATCACCCCATCCACCACCGACCCGAAGCGCAGGCTCATCAGATCGCGCGCGTAGTTCTGGTACAGCCGCCACGGCGCGCGCGACCCCTGCTTCGGGAAATTGCCGATCGAGCGCTGCACATACCCTGAAGAAAAATCGAGCCACGGCTCGGCCACCAGCGCGGGGTCTGTATTGCGTGGCGTGCATTGCCGCCAGCCGCGTCTCTCCATGTGGTTGAGCAGCCGGCAGACGTATTCGCAGGTCAGGTCGCACTTCAGGGTCCACGAGGCATTCGTGTAGCCGAACGACGACGCGAGGTTGGGCACGTCGCTGTACATCATTCCCTTGTAGTTGAAGGTCGCGGCCGGATCGACGGGAACGCCGTCGACATCGAGCGCGACGCCGCCGAGCACCTGCAGGTCGAGACCCGTGGCGGTGACGATCAGGTCGGCCTCCAGCTCCCCGCCCGATTCCAGCCGTATGCCGCCCGGCGTGAAGCGGTCGATGCGATCGGTGACCATCGACGCCCGGCCCGCCTTCAGCGCCGCGAACAGGTCGCCATCCGGCACGAGGCACAGCCGCTGGTCCCAAGGGTTGTAGCGCGGCGTGAAGTGCGTGGCGATGTCGTAGTCCGGCCCCAGCGCCTGGCGCACGCCGCCCAGGATCATCCGCTTGATGCTCTGCGGCTTGCGCTTTGCAAGACGAAAGAACAGCATGCTCAGCAGCACGTTCTTCGATCGCGTGATGCCATACGCCATGCGTGCCGGCAAGAGGCGCCGCAACCGGTTGGCCAGCGGATCTTCGGCCGGGCGCGACACCACGTAGGTCGGCGAGCGCTGCAACAGCGTGACATGCGCGGCAGTCTTTGCCAGCGCGGGCACCAGCGTCATGGCGGTGGCGCCGCTGCCGATCACGACCGCGCGCTTGCCGGCGTAGTCCAGGCCGTCGGGCCAGTGCTGCGGATGGACGATGCGGCCGGTGTAGTCGGCGGCGCCCACGAACTCCGGCGTGTAGCCGGCCGTGTAGTTGTAGTAGCCGCTGCACATGAAGAGGAAGTTGCAGCTCATGCGAAGCCGCTCGCGCCCGGGGCCGCGCTCGACGTCGACCCACCACCGTGCTTCAGGCGTCGACCACGAGGCGCGCACCACGCGATGTTCGAAGCGGATCTTCCGGTCGATGCCATGTGCCTGCGCCGTCTCGCGCACGTACTTCAGGATCGACGGGCCATCGGCAATGGACTTGGCCTGCGTCCACGGCCGGAACGAATAGCCGAGCGTGTACATGTCGGAGTCCGAGCGGATGCCCGGGTAGCGGAACAGGTCCCAGGTGCCGCCGCTGCGCTCGCGCCCTTCGAGGATCGCGTAGCTGCGCCCCGGGCAGTTGGCCTGCAGGTGATAGCCGGCGCCGATGCCCGAGAGGCCGGCGCCGACGATCAATACGTCGACGTGTTGTTCTTCCTGCACCGGACTGTCTCCTTGCTCAAGGTTCCGTGCGCCGGATCATCAACCATGCACTGGCAGCGCTCAACACCGCCAGCCCCGCACCCAGCAGCATCACCCACCGGAACCCGGCCACGAAAGACTCGGCCACGGCCCGCTTGAGCGCGGCCGCCGTGGCCGCATCGACACCCGGCGGCAGCGCCGCGCCGGCCAGCTTGCTGCGCTCGCCCTCGAGGAACGCCGACACCTGCGCCGACGCTCCCATCTCGCGCAGCCGATCCGCCAGCGCCACGTCGAACACGCCCGCCATGACCGCGCCGAACACCGCGATCGCCAGCACCGCCGCCGCCCGCGACACCGCGTTGTTCACCCCCGAGGCCACACCCGCCAAGTCGGGGCCGACCGCGTTCATGACCGTGGTCGTGAGCGGTGCCACCGTCACCGCCATGCCCAGCCCCAGCACCACCACGGCCGGCAGGAAGCCGCTCCAGTAGCTCGCGCCCACGCCCGGCAGCGCGAACAGCGCGAAGCCCACGGCGGCGATCGATGGCCCGACGACCAGCGGAATGCGCGGCCCGAACCGGTCGACGAGCTGCCCCGCCCAGCCCGAGAGCGCGAACATGATGAAGATGAACGGCAGCAGCGCCGCGCCGGCCACCGTGGCCGAGTAGCCCTGCACCTGGATCAGGTTGAGCGGAAAGAAATACAGGCTGCCGCCCAGCGCCGCATAGAGCAGCAGCGTCAGCAGGTTGGCGCCGCTGAAATTGCCGATGCGCAGCAGCCCGAGCGGCAGCATCGGCGCGCGCACCTTGCGCTCGGCGAAGAAGAAGCCCGCGCTGCCCAGCACGCCGACGGCCAGCGCAGCCAGCACTGCCGGTGCGCGCCAGCCCTGCGTCGGCGCCTCGATGAAGGCATAGACGATGCCGCCCAGCCCGGCAGTGGCGAGCAGCGCGCCCCAGATGTCGAGCCCTCCGCCGGCCGAGGCGCCGCGGCTTTCCGGCACGTGGCGCCACACGATCCACAGCACCAGCAGCGCCATCGGCAGGTTGATGAGGAAGGCCCAGGTCCATGAGAAGTGGTCGACCAGGAAACCGCCGAGCACCGGACCCACCGCCGCGGTGATGCCGCTGAAGCCCGACCAGGTGCCGATGGCCTTGCCGCGTTCCTTCTCGGGAAAGGCGGCGCTGATGAGCGCGAGGCTGCCCGGCACCAGCAGCGCGCCGCCGATGCCCTGCACCGCCCGCGCCGCAATGAGCTGCTGCACGCTGCCCGCGAGCGCGCATGCCACCGAAGACAAGGCGAAGAGGCCCACGCCGATCGCGAAGATGCGGCGCCGCCCGTAGAGGTCACCCAGCGCGCCGCCCACCAGCAGCAGCGCGGCGAGCAGCAAGGCATAGGACTCGACCACCCACTGCGCCTGGAAGGCGGTGGCATGCAGGTCGGACTGGATGGCCGGCAGCGCGACGTTGACCACGGTGCCGTCGATGAAGGCCATGCTGGAGCCGACGATGGCGGCGGCCAGCACCCAGGGCTTGGAGGCTTCGGGGCAGGTGCCTTCCTGCGGCCTGGCTCCGTGCAGGATCAGCGTGTCGTCGCAGGGCGCCTTGCCGATCTGTGCCATGGGGTCTCCTTTCTTGCTCCTTCCCCCTCCGGGGGAAGGTCGGGATGGGGGCTGCCCCGGCACGATACGCCATGTTCTTGCAGACGCCGTGATGCCCCCACCCCTGCCCTCCCCCGGAGGGGGAGGGAGAGGGACAGGGTCAGCTCGCGCAGGTGGTGGCCGACGGATTCGCGCGCGCGGCGTCCACGCTGCGCGCCATGGCCGCTGCCGCCGCGGCGGTCACGCGCTGCGCACCGCGCGCCACCGCGTCCATGCCGCTGCCCACGGCTTCGCCGAGGTTCAGCTGGCACACCAGCGTGCGCGCTTCGTCGGAACGCCGAAGGGTCCAACTGAAGCCGGCGTCCACGCGTCCGCCGTCGACCGCGTCGAACTGCTGCAGCTGCACCGCGATGCGCCACACCGGCTGCGACGTCTGCCGTCCGCCCTTGGTCACGTCGAGCGCACCGAGCCGCCCGGCGATGCCGCTGGCCAGCGCGTCGCGCAGTTCGTTCTCGAACGACGAGGCCCAGCGGTGCTGCTCCAGCACCTCGACCTGCACGCCGCCGCTGGGCTGGCGCACCACCATCTGCGGACGGGCCAGGCGTTCGGGCACGGCCACCGGCGCCAGCTCGATATAGAGCGGCGCCGCGCCGCCCAATGTGGAGGGCGCCGCGTCGGCCGCGGCCACCGGGCTTGCGAGCGTGTAGTAGTTGTCGGGCTTGCTGGCGCAGCCCGCGAGCACGGCTGCCAGTGCGAGGAATGCAAGTTTCAGCTTCATTTCTTGTCGTCCGGTTTGCCGCGCAGCAGCGATTCAGGGTGGCGCTCCAGGTAGTCGGTCAGCACGCGCACCGAGCCGGCCGCGCGCGTCAGTTCGCGCAGCGTCTGGCGCATGTCCTGCTGCAGCGGAGAGTCGTCGGCCAGCGTGCGCTCCGCGGTGTTGACGGTCTTGCGCACGTCCTTCATGGCCGCGGCCAGTTCAGGCGTCACGTCGCTGTTGATGCGGTTCACCGTCTGCTCGGCGGCGGTCAGCGTCTTGTTGAGCGTGGCGAGCGTGGTGCGCAGGTCGCCCGCGATCTGTTCGTAGGGCACCTTGTTGAGCTTGGTCGCGATTTCCTGCACCTGCGACTGGATCTCGTCGAGGCTGTTGGGCACCGTGGGCAGCTCGATCGGGTTCTTCGTCACGTCGATCCTGGCCGCCGGCGCCTTCGGGAAGAAGTCGAGCGCTACGTAGACCTGCCCGGTCAGCAGGTTGCCGTTGCGCAGCTGGGCGCGCAGGCCCTTCTCCGCCAGGAAGCGCAACCGCTCCTGCTGCGTGGAGCGCGACTCGGTGGCTTCGGCGTTGCCGTGGTTCTCCCTGCGGCGCAGCCGGTCGGGGTAGACCTGCACCAGCACCGGCATGCGGAACTCGCGCTCGGCGCGGTCGAACTCCACGCCGATCGACTTGACCTCGCCGATCACCACGCCGCGGAAGTCGACCGGCGCGCCCGGCGTCAGGCCGCGCAGCGACTGGTTGAAGTACATCAGCAGCGTCTGCGAGGGGCCGTCGGGTTCCTTCATCGCCGTGGCCTCGTCCTGCGCCAGCGTGAACGATGCGTTGGCCTTGGCCAACGGACCCATCGCGTCGTCCGGTGCCTGGAACGCGATGCCGCCCAGCAAGATGGTTGCGAGCGACTGCGTGCGCAGCGTGAAGCCGCTGGCGCTGAGCTGCGCGTCGATGCCGCTGGCCTGCCAGAAGCGCGTGTTCATGCCGACGAACTTGTCGTAGGGCGCGTTGATGAACACGCGAATGGTCACGCCGCGCCCGTCGCCGTCGAGTTCGTAGGCGGCCACCTGCCCGACCTTGACGCGCCTGAAATACACCGGAGAGCCCACGTCCAGCGAGCCGATGTCGTTGGCGCGCAGCAGGAACTGCTGGCCCGAGTCGTCGCGCGTGACGATGGGCGGGGTTTCGAGCCCGGTGAATTCGCCCGAGGTTTCCTTCGACACGCCCGCGTCGGCGCCGATGTAGGCCCCCGAGAGCAAGGTGTTCAGCCCCGAGATGCCCGAGGTGTCCAGCCGCGGGCGCACCACCCAGAAGCGCGAGTCCGATGCGGTGAAGCTCTCGGCATCCTTGTTGAACTGCACCAGCACGCGCACGTGCGAGCGGTCGCGTGCCAGCCGCAGGCGCGTGACGAGGCCGATCTGCACGTCCTTGTACTTGACGGCGGTCTTGCCGGCCTCCAGGCCTTCGGCGGTCTTGAAGGTCAGCACCACCTCGGGGCCGCGCTCCATCAGGATGCGCGCCACCAGCGTGATGCCGACCAGCGCCGCGACGATGGGAATCAGCCAGATCAGCGATGGCAGCCACTCGCGCCGTCGCGCCACGCGCGGCCTGGGGAGCGCGGGTGGCGCCGGTTTGTCGTCTTGCGGTTGCTCTGGTTCACTCATGCTGGTTTCTCGTCCCTTTTGCCATGTTCCTGCGGAACGTCCCGGCCCTCGGCGAGGGCCTGCTCTTCCTTGCTGTCCCAGGTGAGCTTCGGATCGAAGCTCAGCGAAGCCAGCATCGTGAGGACCACCACCGACCCGAAGGCCGCGATGCCCACGCCCGCGGTGATGACCGCGAAACCCTGGATCTGCACCAGCCCGGTCAGCAGCGACACCACGAACACATCGAGCATCGACCAGCGGCCGATGACCTCGATGATGTGATAAAGCCTTGCCCGCTCGCGCTGGCGCCAGGTGCTGCCCCGCTGCGCCAGCACCACGAGCAGCAGCAGGACCGCGAGCTTGAACAGCGGCACCAGGAAGCTGGCGATGAAGACGATGGCCGCGAGCCCGTAGGCGCCCGACACCCAGAAATAGATCACGCCGCTCAGGATGGTGTCGTACTGCGCGCCGAACAGCGTGCGCGTGATCATCACCGGCAGCAGGTTGGCCGGTATGTACATCATGCAGGCCGCGATCAGGAAGGCCCAGGTGCGGTTCAGACTCTGCGGCTTGCGCGTGTGCAGACGGGTGCCGCAGCGGCCGCAGGCCTCGCCCTCTTGCGCGTCCTTCCATACCGCGCCGCAGTGCCGGCAGGCCATCAGGCCGAGCGACGCGGCGGTGGCGACCGGGGCGTCATCGTCCTCGTGGACGTCGTGGGCGTGCTCTTCCCGGGCGGCCCTGCGAAAGGGAAAAAACTTCATGCGGAGGCCCCGCCCTCGTCCGCGCCGGCATCGGTCGCCTTCGGCCGGAAGGTCATTTCCCAGAACGCGCCGGGGTTGAACGAGAGCACCGCCGTCAGCATGACCGTGAGCGCCATGAAGGCCCAGAGCGCCGGCCCCGGCACCACCGTGGCCATGCTCGACAGCTTGACGATGGCCACCAGCACGCCCAGCAGGAACACCTCGATCATTCCCCAGGGCCGCAGCGACTGCATCGCCCGCACCAGCAGCGCGAAGCCCGCCGGCCGGTGCTCCCGGCTCAGCGGCACCAGCAGGTAGGCCAGGATGCACAGCTGCAGGAACGGAAAAAGAATGGTCGTGGCCAGCACCAGCAGCGCCACCACCGACATGCCCTCGGCGGTCAGCGCCACCACCGCACCGGCCAGCGTGGTCTGGCTGCGCAGGCCCTGCAGCTCGATCTCGACGATGGGAAACAGGTTGGCGATGGCGAACATGATCAGGCAGGCCACCGTCAGCGGAAGGATGCGGCGCTGCTGCTGGCCGGGGTGCCGCGCCAGCTCGGTGCCGCAGCGCGGGCAATGCGCCACGTCGCGCGGGTGCAGCGGCGCGCGGCTGTAGATCGCGTCGCAGCCGGGGCAGACCACCGTGTCAGGTACTTCCTTCATAGGTCAGCACCCTAACTCATTCAGCCGCCCGGTTTTGTCGTCTTGAGGCGCAAGCTGCTGAAGACCGCCGCCACCGCCGCGCAGCACGCCGCCAGCACCAGCGCCACCACCGGGCCGTGGCCGCCGTGCGGACTCCAGAGGCTGAAGACCGCCGCCAGCACCACGGCGCCCAGCGTCTGCCCGGTCAGCCGGGCCGTGCCCAGCATGCCGCTGGCCGCACCGCTGCGGTGCGCCGGCGGCGAGGTCACGATGGTGTGGTTGTTGGGCGACTGGAACAGCCCGAAGCCCAGACCGCACAGCGCCATGCGCCAGGCGATGTCGGCATTGCCCGGGTGTGCCGGCAGCGCCGCCAGCAGCGCCAGGCCGCCGGCCAGCAAAGCCAGGCCGATGCCGCCGAGCAGCCCGTCGGGGTAGCGGCCGATCAGCCGCCCGGCAATGGGCGCCATGACCACGATGCCCAGCGGCCAAGCCGTGATGAGCAGGCCGGCCTCGATGTGGCTGCGGCCGTAGGCGTCGAGCAGCAGGAAAGGCAGTGCGATATAGGCCAGCATCTGAGCGCAGAACGCGGCTACGGACGTGCCCATCGACAGCGCGAACACCGGAATGCGCAGCAGGTCGATGGGGAAAAGCGGCACCGCCTGCTTGCGCTGCCGCCGCAGGTAGACGAAGCCCACCGCCAGCCCGGCCAGCAGGATGCCCCAGGCCGAGGCCTGCGAGCCGCCGGCGCCCTGCACCCCGCCCTCACGCACGCCCAGCCGGTCGACACCCAGGAACACCAGCGAGAACATCAGCACGTTGAGCACCACGTCCACCGGCGAGAAGCGCAGCCCGGCGGCCGGCGCCACCCGGTTGAACGGCAGCGCCCGCATGCCCAGCGCAAAGGTGACGATGCCCAGCGGCACATTGATGGCAAAGAGCCACGGCCACGAAGCCACCGAAAGGATGGCCGCCGCCACCGAAGGCCCGGCCACCGACGAGGTGGCGACCACCAGCGAATTCAGCGCCATGCCCTTCCCGAGCTGCGACGAGGGGTACGTCAGCCGCACCAGCGCCGCGTTCACGCTCATGATGCCGGCCGCGCCCAGCCCCTGGAAGGCACGCGCGGCGGTCAGCGTGGCAAGCGAATTGGCGAAAGTGGCGGCCAGCGACGAGAGCGTGAACACCGCCAGCCCCACCAGGTACACCCGCCGGTAGCCGACCAGGTCGCCCAGCGACGCCAGCGGCAGCAGCATGACCAGCGTGGCGATCTGGTACGCGTTGACCACCCAGATCGCCTGCGACGGGCTGGCCTGCAGCTCACGCGCAATGCCCGGCAGCGCCAGGTTGACGATGGTGCCGTCGAGCACCGACACGATCAGCCCGAGCACGATCACCAGCATCGCCCAGCGGCGCTCGCGCGGGGCCAGCCCGTCGATGGGCACCGGGCCCGGTGTGCCTTCGTTCGCCGGAAGCGCAGTGCCTGCGCGCACGGTGTTCATCGCTCAGGCCTGCTGCGCCCGCGCGGCGGGTTCGGAGCGCACGCCGCCAAGCGTGAGCCAGGTCAGCACCAGCGCGATCAGGGCGCCGGCTGCCATGCCGGCCACCATCGGCAGCGGGCGGCCGTCGGTGAAGAGGCCCACCAGCGCCATCGCCAGCGCGCCCGTCAGCATCTGCAGCGTGCCGAGCAGCGCCGAGGCGGTGCCCGCGATGGCACCGTGCATTTCGAGCGCCAGCACGCCGGTGGTCGGAATCACCAGCCCCATGAAACCCGAGGCGATGAAATACAGGACGATGAGCACCCAGATGCTGTCGCCGCCCGCCGCGAAGTACACGAACATCGCGACCATCGCCACGCCGCAGCAGACCACGCCGAACTTCACCAGGTTGACCAGCCCGTAGCGCTCGCCCAGCGCCCCGGTGAACTGCGACGCCGCAATGAAGGCGGCGGCGTTCACGCCGAAGGCCACGCTGTACAGCGCGGGCGACAGGCCGTAGTGGTCGATCATCACGAACGACGAATTGGCCAGGTAGGTGAAGAAGCCCGCCATCGCGAAGCTGCCGATGAACACCAGGCCCAGGTAATGCCGGTCGCGCAGCAGCAGCCAGTAGGCCGAAAGCGCGCTGCCCAGGCTGCTTTCCACGCGCTCGGAGGCCGGGCGCGTCTCGTCGAGCAGCTTGACCATCATGGCCAGCCCCGCCACCGCCGCAATCGTCACGGCCCAGAACACGCCGCGCCAGCCGGCGAGGGCGATGACCGCGCTGCCCGCGAGCGGCGCAAGGATCGGCGACACGCTGAACACCAGCATCAGCAGCGACATCAGCCGCGCCGCGTCGGTGCCGGTGTGCAGGTCGCGCACCACCGCGCGCGGAATCGCCATGCCGGCGGCGGCGCCCAGGCCCTGCACGAAGCGCAGCACGATCAGCGTCTGGATGTCGGTGGCCATGGCACAGCCCACGCTCGCCAGCGCGAACAGCACCAGCCCGGCGTACAGCGGCGGCTTGCGCCCGACCATGTCGGAGATCGGCCCGTAGAGAAGCTGGCCCGCGCCGAGCGACAGGAAGAACGCCGTGAGGCTCATCTGCACCGCGCCGATGTCGGCATGCAGGCTCTGGCCGATGGCCGGCAGCGCCGGCAGGTACATGTCGATGGCGAAAGGCCCGATGGCCGAGAGCAGGCCCAGCAACAGGGCCATCTTGAAGAAAGGAGAAGAACGCATTGACCCGATTGTCGCCAAGCGCGGCAATCGCTGCAGCCGTGGGGTCTGCGCTCAGGCGGCGCTAATTCTGGGCAAAGAATCGGTTGGCCGGGCGCGGCAGGCCGAGGTTCTCGCGCAAGGTACGACCTTCGTACTCGCGCCGGAAGATGCCGCGGCGCTGCAGTTCGGGCACCACCTTGTCGACGAAGGCATCGAGCCCGCCGGGCAGCCACGGGAACATCACGTTGAAGCCGTCGCAGCCTTCGGCCTCCAGCCATTCCTGCATCTCGTCGGCAATGCCTTGCGGCGTGCCGACGAAAGCCAGGCCGCCGTAGCCGCCCAGGCGCTGGGCCAGCTGCCGCACCGTGAGTTTCTCGCGCCGTGCCAGGTCGATCACGCGCTCGCGCCCGCTCTGGCTCGCGTTGGTCTCGGGCACTTCGGGCAAGGGCGCGTCGGGGTCGAACCCGGACGCATCGTGGCCGAGCGCGACGGAGAGCGAGGCGATGGCGCTGTCGTAGTGCACCAGGCTGTCGAGCCGGGCACGGATGGCCCTGGCCTCCTCCACCGTGTCGCCGACCACCACGAAGGCGCCCGGCAGGATCTTGAGATGGTCGCGCTCGCGGCCGATCTTCTGCATGCGGCCCTTCACGTCCGCATAGAAGCGCCTGGCGTTCTCCAGCGTGCCGGGCGCGGAGAACACCACCTCGGCGGTCTCGGCGGCAAGTTGCCGGCCGGGCTCCGACGCGCCGGCCTGCACGATCACCGGCCAGCCCTGCACCGGCCGCGCGATGTGCAGCGGCCCACGCACGGACAGGTACTTGCCCTTGTGGTTCAGCACGTGCATCCGCGCGGGGTCGAAGAAGCGGCCGCTCTCCACGTCGCGCTCGAAAGCGTCGTCGGCCCAGCTGTCCCAAAGGCCCGTGACCACGTCGTAGAACTCGCGGGCGCGGGCATAGCGCTCGTCGTGTTCCATGTGGTCTTCGCGGCCGAAGTTCAGCGCGGCGTCGGGGTTGGAGGTGGTGACGATGTTCCAGCCCGCGCGCCCTTCGCTCAGGTGGTCGAGCGAGGCGAAGCGGCGCGCGATGTGAAAAGCCTCGTCGAAGGTGGTCGAAGCGGTGGCCACCAGCCCGATGTGCTGCGTGTGCTGCGCCAGCGCCGACAGCAGCGTGAACGGCTCGAACGAAGTCACCGTGTGGCTGCGCTGCAGCGCCTCGATCGGCATGTTCAGCACGGCCAGGTGGTCGGCCATGAAGAAGGCGTCGAAGCGGCCGCGCTCCAGCGTCTGCGCCAGTTGCCTGATGCGCGCGAAGTTGAAGTTGGCATCGGGCCATGCGCCCGGGTAGCGCCACGCGCCGGTGTGGATGCTCACCGGGCGCATGAACGCGCCCAGCCGCAGTTGCTTGCCGGCGCTCATCTGCCGGCCGGCCAGAACACCAGCGCGCGCAGCTCGATGCTGCGGCGCGGCGGCGCTTCGGGCGCGCTGCCGGGGTCTTCGAAGGCGGTGTGCGCGGTGAAGCGCGCGGTGCCGTCCTCGCGCGAGTCGTAGATTTTCAGCACCAGCGCCTCGTCGGGCCGAAGCCGCGGAAACCAGTACCAGCGGTGGCCGGGGTTGTAGGTGAACGAGTAGATCTCGCCGACCTTGTCGGGATAGACGAGGTCGCCGGGCACCATGTCTTCCAAGGCGATGGAGCGCGCGTCGCACAGCGCGAGCGGCAGCCGCTCCACCGTGGCCAGCGGGCGCCAGAGGTTGACGATGGCGAAGCGGTGCTTCAGGCGCTCCGCCGCTTCTTCGGGCGGCAGGTGGTCGCGCACGCGGCGCGGCGCGGAGACGAAAGTCTGGTCGTTGTGCACGCGGCGCACCGGCTCGCGCAGGTCGGCCGTGCGGCGCGAGCCCTGGGCGCTGTCGCGCAGCGTGTGGTCGAACACCACGATCTTCTCGGCGCCCGTGATGTCGCGCAGCAGCGCCTCGGACTCGCGGTAGTAGATGTCGCGGATGGTGGCGTCGTGCGAGAAGTCGGCCACCGCGCTGCGGTGCGATATCTGCGTGAAGCCGCTGCGGTCGAGCGACAGCTCGTTCAGCGCCACCAGCGGCCGGCCGTCGCGTATGGTCACGCGGCGCGGCTCCAGCCTGCCCGTGACCCACGGCGTGCCGGGCGGCGGCTCGAAGGTGTAGCTGACCGGGCGGCCCTCGCCCGCCTTCAAGTAATTGACTTCCGCCTCCACCGACGGCAGCGTGGCGGCCAGCAACTGGCTGTTCGATCCGGCGCTCATGGGGTCCGGCTCCTGCTGCTTGTTGCCTTGATCAAAACGGCTCCTTGAAGGGGCGCAGGTCGAGTTCCTGCGTCCACGCACTGCGGTGCTGCACATGCAGCTGCCAGTAACTTTCGGCGATGGCCTCGAGCTGCAGCAGGCCGTCGCCGCCGGCCTGCGCCACGCGCTGCGGCGCGCCGGTGCGCAGCCGCTCGCCGTCGATGCCGCCGTCGATCACCACATGCGCCACGTGCACGCCCTGCGGGCCGAACTCGCGCGCCAGGCTCTGGCTCAGCGAACGCAAGGCGGCCTTGGCCGCCGCGAAGGCCGCGAACGGCGGCTTGCCGCGCAGCGCCGCGGTGGCGCCGGTGAAAAGCAAGGTGCCGCGCCCTTGCGAGCCGGAAGCCTCGAAGCTGTTGGCCAGCAGGCCGCGCAAGGCCTCGTGCCCGAAGATGAAACCGCCCAGCGCGCTGGTGCGCCAGGCCTGCGTGAACTGCTCGACGGAAAGCTCCAGCGTCGGCGCGCGCACCGCGCTCGCGGCATTGAAGATGGCCACGGTGAGCGGCCCCAGCGCCCTCGCCTTCTGCGCAATGCCGTGGATCTCGGCCTCGCTCGCCACGTCGCCCGCGAACGCATGCGCGCGCCCGCCGGACGCCACGATTTCCGCGGCCACCGCATCGAGCTGGGCCTGCGTGCGCCCGGTCAGCGCGACGATGAAACCTTCGGCCGCGAAGCGCCGCGCCAGTGCGGCACCCAGGCCGGCGCTGGCGCCGACACCGGCGATCCATGCGACCGGAGACGGGCCGGTGCGGGACGAAGAAACGGAGGGAGTGACGGAGGTGACAGCCATGGGCGAGCACGAAGGCTATACCTGCGCCCCGGAGCGCGGAAGTATTCAAAAGCGATAACCTTATTCGGTAGCTGGTCGGTGCCGGCGGCCGCTTGACGCATGCGGCGCTTCACTCCATGCGCCGCGCCCGCTACGCTATCGGCTTCCCCGGACCGCCCCATAACGAAACACAGCAATCGCTTTCCAGGAGAAGTTTTCGATGGCTCTTGCCCGCACGATCCGCACCGATCTCTTGCGCGTGTTCGCGCTGACGCTGGTGTCGCTCTTCGCCATTCCGGCGGCGACACTGGTCTTCACCGAATACGCCCTGCGCTCGCAGGACACGGCCTTCCTTCAATCGATAGAAAAGCGCATCGCCGGCGACGCCCGGCTTTCGCCCGAGGACAAGGCCGAAGCCACCGCCTTCTATCGCTCGCATCCGCTCTCCAAGGCCTGCGACGCCACGTCGCCCGAAGACAGGAACTTCCACGACAAGGTCTGCAGCCCCTATTCGATGCAGTGGCAGTTCCACTGGGCCGACCGCGCCGCCATCTGGACCATCGGGCTCGGCGCCGCGCTGCTCGCGGCGGCGCTGGTGCTGGGCGCGCTGGCCTTTGCCAACCGCGGCCTGCGCTATGCCAGCTTCGTCGCGGGCTGGCGGCTGATGACGGTGTCGAGCGCCGTCGAGGTCGTGCTGCAGGGCGCCATGCTGGTGTGGCTGTCGTTCTGGGTCACCGCCTATTTCTGGCACAGCTACTACATCAAGCTGATCGCCATCGCGGGCATCGCGGCAGCGGCGGCCGTGTTCTATGCCGTCTATACGCTGTTCAAGAAGCTGCCCTCGGACAACGAGATCGAGGGCGAGCTGGTCGCCGAGGCCGATGCCCCGCGCCTGTGGGAGCGCATCCGCCAGCTGGCCGCCCGCGTTCAGACCGCGCCGCCCGACCAGATCGTGGCGGGTATCGACACCAACTTCTTCGTGACCGAGGCACCCTGCGAAGTGCGCGGCCAAGCGCTGCAAGGCCGCACGCTGTTCGTGAGCATTCCGTTGCTGCGCGTGCTCGACCAGACCGAAGCCGACGCGGTGCTGGCGCACGAACTGGCCCACCTGGGCGGCGGCGACACCCGCAGCAGCGCGGCGCTCGGCCCCAAGCTGCTGCAGTTCGACCAGTACACCTGGAAGATGCGCGGCGCCGGCCTGACCATCGTGGCGCACTACCTCCTGCGGCTGTACCGCATGATCTTCGCGTTCGCCCTTGCACGCGACAGCCGCGAGCGCGAGCACAGGGCCGACCGCGTGGCCGCCGGCCTCACGGCGCCCAGTGCCATCGTGCAGTCGCTGATCAAGATTTCCGCCTACGCCAGCTACCGCAACGACGTCGAGCGCAGGCTGTTCGAGCATGACCGCCGTCACGACGGCGCGCTGGGCATCGCCGGCTTCGTGGCGGCCGGACTGCCGCCGTATGCCGGCTCGAAAGACTTCATCGAAGCCATGAAGACCGCCGGCGTTCCGCACCCCTACGACAGCCATCCGCCGCTGCTGGAGCGCATGCGCAACGTCGGCCACCACGTGCCCGAGACCGCCTACGGCGCCATCGTCGCCGCCGCGCCGCAGGCCTCGTGGGCCGACTTCATCGAGACCGCCGCCGCCATCGAGCAGCGCATGTGGAGCGAGTACGAGCAGCGCTTCGCGCAGAACCACGAGCTCAGCCTCGCCTACCGCTACGAGCCGGCAACCGAAGAAGAGCGCGCCGTGGTGCTGCGCCACTTTCCGCCGGTCAGCTTTGCGCTGAAGAACGGCAACCGCATCGACGTGAGCTACAGCGGCCTGCACCCGAGCGCCGACGGCGCCGCGCCGATTCCGTGGGACGAGGTCAAGGGCCTGACCTACAAGGACAGCAGCTTCGGCGACACCCTCATCGTCACCCACCACGACAAGCGCACACTCGGCGGCGCGCGCACCACCAAGGTCAAGCTGGGCGGCCTGGGCAAGCAGAAGGAACACTTCAAGGCCGCGGCCGGCCACTACTGGCAGCGGCACCAGGTCATGCGGGCACAACAGCAACAGCAGCAGCGGGAGCCATCACCACACGACTGACACCGCAGCGACAGCCTCCACAAAAACCAATCCACACAACACCGGAGACAACCATGAACCCCGTCGAACAGAGAACCATCTCGAAGATCAGCTGGCGGCTTCTGCCGCTGCTGATGATCAGCTACTTCATCGCCTACCTCGACCGCGTGAACCTCGGCTTCGCCGGCGCGGCCATGTCGAAGGACCTGGGCTTCACCGCCGCCGTGTTCGGCAGCGCGGCCGGCATCTTCTTTCTTGCGTACTTCCTGTTCGAGGTGCCCAGCAACATGGCGCTCGAACGCTTCGGCGCGCGCCGCTGGATTGCCCGCATCATGTTCAGCTGGGGCATCCTGTCGGCGGCGCAGGCCTGGGTGGGCGGCGCGACCAGCTTCAACGTGGTGCGCTTCCTGCTGGGCATTGCCGAGGCCGGCTTCTTCCCCGGCGTGATCTTCTACATCACGCTGTGGTTTCCGGCGGCGTATCGCGCGCGCATCGTGGGCTGGTTCATGTTCGCGATTCCCATCTCGACCGTGATCGGCTCGCCCATCTCGGGCTACATCCTGAACATGGACGGCATCGGAGGCATGCACGGCTGGCAGTGGCTGTTCATCCTGGAGGCGGTGCCTTCGCTCATCCTGACCTTCTTCGTGCTGATGTACCTGCCCGACGGCCCCAAGGACGCCAAGTGGCTCACCGATGAAGAACGCACCTGGCTGCAGCGCACGCTGGACGCCGAGCGCCAGAACCGCGAGTCGATCAACAAGATCTCCTGGAAGCAGTCGCTGCTGAACCCGCGCGTGATCGGGCTGGGCTTCGTCTACATGGGCATCACCGTGCCGCTGTACGGCCTGAGCTTCTTCCTGCCGCAGATCATCAAGGGCTTCGGCGGGCTGAGCAATGTGCAGATCGGCTTCATCAATGCCTTCCCGTACCTGGTCGGCGCCGTCGCCATGCTGTTCTGGACGCGCGCTTCCGATGCGCGCAAGGAGCGCAAGTGGTTCCTGCTGATTCCGCTGGCCTGCATCTTCGTGGGCCTGGTGCTGGCTGCGGAGACCAGCTCGCCCGTGCCCAAGATGGCCGCCGTGACGCTGGCCGCCTTCGGCATCTTCAGTGCGCTGCCCACCTTCTGGACGCTGCCCACCGCCATCCTGAGCGGCACCGCGGCGGCGGCAGGCATTGCGTGGATCAACTCCATCGGCAACCTCGGCGGCTACATCGGCCCGACGATCTTCGGCGCGCTGAAGGACCGCATGGGCAACGACATCTACGCGGTGATCTTCCTCGCGCTGCTGTCGGTGGTGGCCTTCGTGCTGGTGCTGATCATCGGGCACGACTCGCGCACGGAGCAGGCGGTGGCGGCCGGGCGGGCCTGAGCGAAGGCTTCCGTCTCGGGCGTTCGCGCGGCGGACAGGCACACTCAGTAGAGCGTGGCCTTCTGCCTCGCAGGCAGCTCCCTGTCGTAGGTCTCGCCATCGAATTCCGCTTCGGTCAACGCCGACAGAATGGCCCCCGGCGTCGGCACCGTGCGCTTCGCATCCGCCGGCACCGGCTCCCACAGCCTGGAGCGCTGGATGGCACGCGCGCACTGGAAGAACACCGTCTCCACGCGGATCTCGATCACGCACTGCGGCGGCTTGCCTTCCATTGCGAGGCGGGCCAGCAGCTGCGGCTCGACGGTGATGCGCGCCCTGCCGTTCACGCGCAGCGTCTCGCCCACGCCAGGAATCAGGAACAGCAGCGCCACGCGCGGGTCGGCCACGATGTTGCGCAGGCTGTCGATGCGGTTGTTGCCGCGCCGCTCGGGCATCAGCAGCGTGTTTTCGTCCTGCACCATGACGAAGCCCGGCGGGTCGCCGCGCGGCGAGGCGTCGAGGCCGCCGGGGCCGATGGTCGAGAGCACGGCAAAGGGAGACGCCTCGATCAACGCCCGGTAGGCCGGGTGCAGGTACGGCACCTCTTTCTTCAGCGCGGCTTCGCCGGGCTGGCCGAACAGGGCTTCGAGCTGCGCCAGGGTTTCGATGGCGTGCGGCGTGGTCATTGCGGGAGCTCCAGGTGATGAGGGGGAAAGACGGGATTGGTGTTCAGCCCATGGTGCCCGCCGCGTCCGCATCCGCATCTGCGGCCACGGGCGGCGAGTTCCAGCCGCAGGCCAGCGCCGTGAGCGCCAGCAGCAGCGCGGCGATGCCGTAGATCCACGGCGGCGAAGCCACCGGCAGCAGCAGCCCCGCGATCAGCGGCCCGGTGCCGGCGCCGATGTCGCGCCAGACGGATCGCGCGGCCAGCGCCTGCACACGCTCCGGTCCGGGCGTGCGCCGCGCCACGATGGGCGGCAGCAGCGGTAGCTGCAGGGCGCGCAGCACCACGATCAGCGCCGCGCAGCTCCACAGCCAGCCGAGGCCGAAGCCCACCAGCGCAATGGCCGTGACGAGCGACAGGCTCACCAGTAGCCGCTCGGCGCCGAAGCGCTCCGCCATGTGCCCGCCGACCGGGCTCAGCAGGATCTCCGCCAGGTAGCGCAGCGCCATCAGAACGCCGGCGACGATCACCGCGCCGCCCGGCATCAGGTCCTTGCCGAGGTAGGACAGGCCGACGATGAAGAGCCCGTCCAGCGTCAGCCCTTCCATGAACGACCAGCCGTCGAGGCTGTTGGGCCGCTTGAAGCGCCGCGCAGGCTTGCCCACGGGGTGCGGCGCCGAGGGCAGCCGCCGCGTGACCAGGCAGGCGAGCAGCGAGAACACCGCGAGGATGCCGAAGATCACGCGCGGCCCGACCCAGTGCGCGAGCAACGCGCCCAGCGGCAGCGCCAGCACCGGCCCCATCGCGATGACGGCACGCGAGCGCCCGTTGCGCCGCGCCGCGCCGAGCGGGTCGGCCGTGGCCAGCGCCTGCGTCGACAGGTTCAGCGCCGCGAAGCACAGGCCCCACATCAGCCGCAGCGGCAGCAGCGCCCAGAAGCCCGACAGCGTGGCGTAGCCGAGCCCGCAGACCGCGGCCGCCAAGACAGCCAGGGTGCAGGTGGGCCGGTCGCCGTTGCGCGCATAGAAGCGGGCGACGAAGCCGTAGCCCGCGATGCGCACCAGCCGGTTGGCGGCGAGCAGCATGCCGGCCTGGGCCAGCGTCACGCCGAACTGGTCGGCATACATCGGCAGCAGCAGGTAGAGCACCACGTCGGCTGGCAGCGAGAGGCCGAGCGCCATTGCGGCGTGGCGGGAATCCAGGTCGGTGGAATTCGGGGCGGGAGCGGGTGGAGAGCTGGACATCGAGCGCCGATGGTGCGCCGCGCCACGCGTGCCTGACAAACGACTTAAACGCCGGCCATGCGTGAGAAAATTGCACGCATGCAGTTTCGCGAGCCGCCCCTCAACGCCGTGCGCGCCTTTGCCGCCGCAGCCCGCCACCTGAGTTTCACGCGCGCGGCGCTCGAGCTGCATGTCACGCACAGCGCCGTGAGCCGGCAGATCAAGAGCCTGGAAGAGTTCCTGGGCGTGGAGCTGTTCGAGCGCCGCATCCGCCAGGTGGCGCTGACCGCCGAGGGGCAGCAGTTCTTTGCCGAGGTCGAACCGGCGCTGGCGCAGATCGGCGCGGCGGCGCGGGCGCTGCAGGCACAGGGCACGGCGCGCGCGGTGCGCATCAACGTGCGCCCTTCTTTCGCGGTGCGCTGGCTCATTCCGCGCCTGCCGTCCTTCGTCGAGCAATATCCCGACATCGAGCCGCAGGTGGTCACCAGCACCGTGATGCCCGAGCAGGCGGTCGACAGCTTCGACATCGCGGTGCGGCGGGGGCGCGAAGGCTGGCCGCCGTCCATCAAGGCGCGCCCCTTCCTGAAAGACGAGGTGCTGGTCGTTGGCGCGCCCTCTCTCTTCAAGACCCATCCGCTGGACGACCTGCGTTCGCTGGCGTCACATGTGCTGCTGTCGGCCAAGACGCGCAAGGACGACTGGGACGCCTGGAAGAAGCAGTTCGGCGCGCCGCGCGCAAGGCCCGCGGGCCGGCTGCAGTTCGACCACCTGCACTTCGTGCTGCAGGCCGCGGTCGACGGGCTGGGCATCGCGCTGGCGCCCACATCCCTGGTGTCGCACGACCTGGCCTCCGGCCGGCTGCAGTCGCCGCTGCCCGCGCTGCGCATGACGCTGGACCGTTACTACTACGGCCTGTCGCCCGACGCCGCGCCGGAGGCGGCCTACGTGGCGGAGTGGTTCGAGCGCATGCAGGCCGAGGCCACCAGGACGACTTAGGACGCCGCCAGCGACCGGAGCACGTCCGCCACGCCGACGGTGCCCTTGCGCACGTCGGCATCGCCGCCCGCGAAGGTGATCCAGCCCTCGTTGAAGCCGTCGAGCATCTGGATGCGCGGCACCGGGTCGCGCATGCCCTGCGCAAGAAAGACCGCGCCCCAGGTCTCGCGCGGCACCGCCTGCGCCTGCACCGCGCGGCCCAGCACCGCCGACAAGGCAGCCGCGATGTCGTGCTGACTCAGGCGCTGCGGGCCCTCGAGCTCGACGATGCGCGGCGGCTCGCCCGGCTGCATCAGCAATTCGGCGGCGACGCGGCCCACGTCGGCGGTGGCGACCATCGGCACCGCGCGCTCCAGCGGTTGCAGGTAGCTGGAGAGCACGCCCTGTTCGCGGGCCTGCGCGATGTCCCAGGCCAGGTTCTCCAGGAACCATGCGGGCCGCAGGAAGGTCACCGGCAGCGGCAGCGTGGCCAGCGCTTCTTCCATCAGCGTGCGCTGGCTCAGCAGGTTGGGCTGCGCGGCCTGCGCGCCCACGGTCGACAGGCACACCGCCCTGGCGGGCCGCGCGGCATCGAGCGCCTGGCGCACCGCGCCGATCACCGCCCTCGCCTCGGGAAACCCGGGCTGCGGATCGAACTCCGAAGGCGGCAGCACGAAGACGCCCGTCGCGCCGGTGAAGGCATGGGTGAGCGCCTGCGCGTCCTCCATTTCCGCGATGGCGACCTCGCAGCCCTGGTCGGCCCAGAAGCTGCCCTTGGCCGCGTCGCGGACGACCGCTCGAACGGGCTGGCCCGCGGCCAGCAAGGTGCGCGCGACGGCACCGCCGACCTTGCCTGTGATACCGGTGATTGCGTACATGAAACTTTCCTTTCGAATGCGTGGAGTCACGATGGGGTCGAATGGTAGGAACGCGCCATCTTTGAGTAAAGCGACTGAGCGGCATATCATTCATGACACCTGATCACCAATTAAAAACGCGCGCAATGACACTCGACGGACGCCTCCTCTCCAACGTCAGCGTGCTGGCCGCCGTGGTCGAAGGCGGCAGCTTCGCCAACGCCGCCACGGCGCTGGGCCTCACACCCTCCGGCGTGAGCCGCTCCATCGCGCGGCTCGAGGCACGCATCGGCGTGCGGCTGTTCGACCGCACCACGCGCTCGCTGAACCTCACCGACGAAGGCCGGCTGCTCCACGCCAACATCAATCCGCTGGTGCTCGGCATCGAGGACGCGGTGACGATCGCGTCGGGCGCATCCGGCGCGGTGCGCGGGCGCCTGCGCGTCAACACCGACGCATTCACCTCACGCCTTCTGCTGGCGCGCCACCTGCCGCGCTTCCTTGCGCAATACCCCGAACTCACGCTGGAACTGGTTGCGCGCGAACAGCTCGGCGACCTGGTGGCCGAAGGCTTCGACATCGCCGTGCGCTTCGGCGAGCCACCGTCGTCGTCGCTGGTGGCTCGCAAGCTGATGGACTCGCGCGTCGTCACCGTCGCAACGCCCGCCTACCTGGCACGGCATGGTCGCCCCGCGAAGCCGGCTGATCTCGGCGGCCATGCCTGCCTGCAGGTGCGCAATCCGGCCACGGGGCAACCCTATTCGTGGGAGTTCCAGCGCGGACGCAAGCTCGTGCAGGTGCCCACCACCGGGCGGCTGCTGCTCACCGATCCGGGCACCGTGCTGGAAACCGTGCTCGCCGGCATCTGCGTGGCGCAGATCAAGGCCGTGGGCATACAGCCGCAGCTCGACAGCGGCGAGCTGGTCGACCTGTTTCCGGACTGGCCCGACGAGCGGCTTGCGCTCTATGCGCTCTACCCGTCACGCCACCTGCCGGCCGCCAAAGTGCGGGCGTTCATCGATTTCGTGATGGAGGTCGTCTCTCCAGTGTCTTCGCCTGCATCGAAACCGAAGCCCAGGCGCTGATGCTCGTGTCCGGAAGCGGCCAGCGCCATTGGCCGGCCGGCCGCACGATGCCGGCATGATCCCCACCACGACGCCGACGACGACACCGCTGCCCCGCGCCTTCCGGAATCTCGCGTGGTCCAACCTCGCCGCGCAGTCCGCCGAACAGTTGAGCCTCGCGGCCGTGCCGCTGGTCGCCGTGATGGCGCTCAAGGCCGGGCCCGGAGAAATCGGCTTCCTCGCGGCCATCCAGACACTGCCTTTCCTGCTGGTCTCCATGCCGCTGGGCTTGCTGGCAGATCGCATGTCGCGGCGGCGGCTGATGGTGTGGGCCGAAGGGTTGCGGGCGGCGTCGCTGCTGATGCTGCTCGCGCTTGTGCTCTGGTCGAAGCTCGGCATTGCATGGCTTGCGGTGCTCGGGTTTCTTGGTGCCGTGGGCACGGTGGGCTTCAGCGTCGCGGCGCCTGCGCTGGTGCCGGCCCTCGTGCCGCGCGACGCACTGGCCGTGGCCAACGGGCGGCTGGAACTGGCCCGCAGCACGGCCTTCACTGCCGGGCCGGCACTGGCAGGCGCGCTCGTCGCGTGGGCGGGCGCATCGGCTGCATTCGTGCTCGCCGCCGTGCTGTCGGTCTCGGCCGTCGGCCTGCTGTGGAGCCTCAGCGAGGCGCCGAGCGTGCAAGCCGCATCGCGGCGCAATCCGCTGCTCGACGTGAGGGACGGCGCGCGCTTCGTCTGGCGGCACGAACTGCTGCGGCCCATGCTGATGACCGGCGCGGTCTTCAACATCTCGTGGTTCGTGCTGCAGGCGGCCTACGTGCCCTATGCGGTGCGGGTGCTCGGCCTCGGCGCGCAGGCGGTCGGCTTCACGCTCGCCATGTACGGCGCGGGCATGGTTTTCGGCGCATTGCTGACCGCGCGGGCGGTGGCGCATATGCCGTTCGGACGCGCCATCCAGATAGGCCCGGCGGCAGCGGTCGTGGCCGGCGCGCTGATGACGGCGACGCTCTTCGTGCCCAGCGCAGCGCTGGCCTCGCTGTCGTTCTTTCTCTTCGGCGCGGGGCCGATGGTCTGGGTCATCACATCGGCCACGCTGCGCCAGAGCGTTGCGCCGCCGGCCATGCTCGGCCGCGTGTCGGCGGTGTTCCTGACGATCAACACCGGCGCGCGGCCCATAGGCGCGGCACTCGGGGGGCTGGTCGGCGCCACGCAGGGCGAGTCGGCCTGCCTGCTGCTGGCGCTCGCGGGCTTCGTGCTGCAGGCGGGGATCATCTTTGCCTCGCGCATCGCGACGCTGCGCCGGCTGCCGGCGCTGGCGCCCACCTGAGCGCTGCTAGAACAGCGAAGCCATCCCGTTGGGCCGCGCGTCCTCGATGGCGAGCATGCGCAGCTTGGTCAGCGCACCACCGCCGGCCGAGAAGCCGCCCGGCTTGTTGCCCGCCGCCAGCACGCGGTGGCACGGCACCACCGGCGCAAAGGGGTTGTGGCCCATGGCCTGCCCCACCGCGCGCGACAGGCTCTTGTCGCCAAGCTCCTCGGCGATCTCTCCATAGGTGCGCGTCTGCCCCGGCGGAATGCGCCGCGCGATCGCGTAGATGCGCTGGTGAAACTCGGACACGCCACGCATGTCGAGTTCGATGTGGCTCAGGTCGTCGTGCACGCCCTGCAGCAGGCCCTGGATGGCCGCAATGGCCCGCTGCGCCATCTGGTCGGGCGGCCCTTCGCGCAGTTCCGGAAAGCGCTGCCTCATGCGCGCCCGCGTGGCCGGCTCGCCGTCGTCCGCGGGCAGTTGCACGCAGACCAGCCCCTGCGGGCCCCACGCCAGCGCGCACATGCCGATGGCAGTCTCGAACAGGGCAAAGCCGCTCATGGCGCCTCCTGCAGTGCATGCTGGCGCGACGCAAGCACGGCAGCAGCCCACAGCGTGATCGCGGACGCCACGAGGCCGCGCGCCAGGCCGCCGGCGCCGTCGGAAATCCATCCGGTGACGGTCGGCCCGACGATCTGCCCCGCCGCGAAAACGATGGTGAACATGCTGATGCCCTGCGCCCAGCGCGCGGGCGGCAGGTTGTGGCGCACCAGCGCGGTTGTCGACGCCACCACCGACAGGAACACCCCGCCGAACAGCACGCCCGACACCAGCGCCACCGGCGCCGAGGGGCTCAGCACCGGCAGCAGCGTGGCCACGCCGAGCAGCCCGTTCAGCAGCGCCTGCGGCTGGCCGCCGCGATAGCGGTCGAGCAGGCCCGCCCACAGCCGCGAGGAAGCCACGCAGGCGACACCCAGCAAGGCATAGAACAGCGTGATGAAGCCGGCACTCGCGCCCTGCTCCCGCAGCAGCGCGATCACGAACGTCATGTAGCCGATGTAGCCCATGCCGAACAGCGCATAGCCCGCCAGCGCCCAGCCGAATCGGCGCAGCGCGACCGGCGGTGCGCTGGCGGCTGCAGCGGACGACGGCGCGGCGTGCGCAGCGGGAGCACTGTCCGGCATCGCACGGCCCGCCCACGCCAGCAGGCAGGTGGCCGCCGCGCTGGCGATGGCCAATGCCCACCAGGCCCACGCCCAGCCGTGCGGCACGTCCGCAGCCGCGCGCAACACCTGCGGCACCAGCAGCGCCGACAGCGCAATGCCGAAGCCGGTACCGCCGTAGTAGATGCCGAGCAGCAGTCCGCCTCTCGAAGAGCCGGCCTCGCCGAGCCGCGCGGCCAGCAGGCCGCCCGCCACGAACACCCACGCGCTCGCAATACCGGCCAGCAGGCGCTGCAGCAGCAACGCCGGTGCCGCCGTCACGAAGCCGCTGCCCGCCATGAAGACACTCGCCAGCACGGCGCCCACCACCAGCAACCGGGTCACGCCGAAGCGGCGCATCAGCATCGGCGTGATCAGCGCGCCGATCAGGTAGCCCACCGCGTTCGCCGTGTTCATGCCGCCGGCCAGCGCATAGCTCCAGCCGAGATCGGCGCGCATCGGCGGCAGCAGCAGACCGTAGGAGAAGCGCGTGATGCCCAGCGACACGGCCGCGCCCATCGAGAGCGCGAATGCAAGACGGAGCGCGGGTTGTGCCGGGGCGGCGGTGGAAGTGAGCGAGGTCGACATCAGCAGCAAAGGGGGTGCCGCGCATTTTGCGGCAGCCTGCCAGATCCTGCTGCCGGGGGCTCCCCTCAGGCCGTGCCAGCGACAGGGTCGCTGTGCAACAGGTGTCGCTCCAGCAGCACGGCCACGTGCACCGCCTCGCGCCGGGCGCCGTCTTCTATCTGATGGCGGCAGCTGGTGCCGTCGGCCACGACGACCGCGTCGGGCCTGGCGCGGATGGCGGGCAGCAGGCTCGCTTCCGCCATCTGCATCGACACCTCGAAGTGGCTGGCCTCGTAGCCGAAGCTGCCGGCCATGCCGCAGCACGAGCTTTCGATCAGCTCGGGCTGCGCGCCGGGAATCAGCTTCAGCACCTCCATCACCGGGCTCACCGCGCCGAAGGCTTTCTGGTGGCAGTGGCCGTGCAGCAGGATCGGCGTCTCGGCCGGGCGCAGGGCCAGTTCAAAGCGGCCAAGCTTCACTTCCCGCGCAATGAATTCCTCGAACAGCAGCGCATGCTTTGCCACCAGCTCGGCCTTCTCGCCGAAGCCCATGACCAGCGTTTCGTCGCGCAGGGTGAGCAGGCACGAAGGCTCCAGTCCGACGATGGGCACGCCGGCCCGCGCCAGCGGCACCAGCGCATCGATCAGCGCGCCGGCCTTCGCCTTGGCCTCTTCGACCATGCCGCTCGCCAGGAAGGTGCGGCCGCAGCAAAGGTGGCCGCCGTGCTTCTCGACGGTGTGCAGCAGGTAGCCGGCCGCCTGCAGCACGCGCGCCGCAGCGAATGCGTTCTCGCTCTCGAAGGTGCCGTTGAAGGTGTCGACGAACAGCACCGCCGCCTTGCCGCCGCGCCGCGCGACGGCCAGCACCGCGTCGCGATCGGCGAACAGGCCGGGCTCGTTGTCCTTCGCGCGCCAGAAGGTGTCGCTGCGCCAGGCGGGCAGCGAGCGCTTCGCTGAAAAGCCCAGCAGCTTCTCGCCGATCCAAGCGGCGCCGCGCACGCTGTTGCGCAAGTTCAGCAGCCACGACAGGCGGCTGGCCTTGTGGGCGTAGTCGGGCAGCCTGGCCACGAGCTTGTCTTTCAGCGTGTGGCCGTGGCGCTTCTTGTAGTGATCGAGGAACTCGATCTTCATCTTCGCCATGTCCACGCCCGTGGGGCAGTCGCGCTTGCAGCCCTTGCAGCCGACGCACAGGTCCATGGTCTCGTGCATGGCCTCGCTGGTGAAGGCATCGGGGCCGAGCTGGCCCGATAGCGCCAGGCGCAGCGTGTTGGCGCGGCCGCGCGTCAGGTGCTGCTCGTCGCGCGTCGCACGGTAGCTCGGGCACATGGTGCCGGCGTCGAACTTCCGGCAGTGGCCGTTGTTGTTGCACATCTCCACGGCCTTGGCGAGGCCGCCGGTGCTGTCGCCGCCGGTGCCGGGCGCGGTGGTCACCTCGGTCACCGGGTCGGCGTTGACGTTCCATGCCGACCAGTCGAGCACGGGCTTGAGTTCGATGCGTCGGTACGGCTTGGGTGCGGTGGGCGGCGCAAAGCGGAACAGCGAGCCGTCGTCCATGCGCGGCGTGTCGATGATCTTGCCGGGGTTGAACAGGTCCAGCGGGTCGAGCTTGCGCTTGATGGCGCGAAAGGCCTCGTTGATGGCCGGGCCGAACTGCCATTCGATCCACTCGCCGCGGCACAGTCCGTCGCCGTGCTCGCCGCTGAAGGCGCCCTTGTACTTGCGCACCAGCGCGCTCGCTTCTTCTGCAATGGCGCGCATCTTCGCGGCGCCGTCCACGCGCATGTCCAGGATGGGCCGCACATGCAGCGTGCCGACCGATGCGTGCGCGTACCAGGTGCCCCGGCTGCCGTACTTCGCGAACACTTCGGTCAGCGCATCGGTGTATTCGGCCAAGTGCTCCAGCGGCACGGCGCAGTCTTCGATGAAGCTCACCGGCTTGCCGTCGCCCTTGAGGCTCATCATGATGTTGAGGCCTGCCTTGCGCACTTCCCACAGGTTCTTCTGCCGCGCGTCGTCAGGCATCTCGACCACGCTGCCGGGCAGGCCGAGGTCGCCCATCAGTTCTACCAGCCGCTTCAGTTGCGCCAGCAGCGCGGCCTTGTCTGCACCCGAGAACTCCACCAGAAGGATGGCCGCCGGCTTGCCGATGAGCGCTGTCTCCACCGTGGGCTTGAAGGCCGGGTTCCCCAGGCTCAGCTCGATCATGGTTCGGTCGACCAGCTCCACCGCCGTCGGTTCCAGCTTGACGATGTGCTGCGCCGCATCCATCGCCGCGTGGAAGGTCGGGAAGTTGACGATGCCCAGTACCTTGGCGCGCGGCAGCGGCGCGAGCTTGAGCTTCAGGCTGCGTGTATAGGCCAGCGTGCCCTCGGAGCCGATCAGCAGGTGCGCCAGGTTCACGCTGCCGTCCGCCGTGTACGGGCGCTCGCTCTGGTTGTCGAAGATGTCGAGGTTGTAGCCCGCCACGCGGCGCATCACCTTGGGCCAGTGCTCGGCGATCTGCTCGCGCTGCTGCCTGGCCAGCCCGCGCACGAACTGCGCGATGCCCGCCGCGCGCACGCCCAGCGAACCCACGGGGCCGAAGTCGACCAGTTCGCCGTTCGACAGCCACGCGCTGGCGCCCAGCACGTTGTGCACCATGTTGCCGTAGGCGATGGAGCGCGAGCCGCAGGAGTTGTTGCCCGCCATGCCGCCCAGCGTGGCCTGCGCGCTGGTCGATACGTCCACCGGGTACCACAGGCCGTGCGGCTTGAGCTGGGCATTCAGGTGGTCGAGCACAAGGCCCGGCTCGACCGTGGCCGTGCCCTCCTCCACGTTCACGTCGAGCACGCGCCGGAAGTGCTTGCTGTTGTCGATGACCAGCGCCGCCCCCGTGGTCTGCCCGCACTGGCTGGTGCCGCCGCCGCGCGCGAGCACCGGCACCTTCAGGTCGCGCGCGATGTCGATGGCGGTGGCGATGTCGCGTTCGTTCGTGGGCACGAAGGCGCCCACGGGCGTGATCTGGTAGATCGACGCGTCGGTGGCGTAGCGGCCGCGCGAACCGTCGTCGAACAGCACCTCGCCCTGCGTGTCGGCACGCAGCCGGCGCGCGAGCAGCTCGCAGGTGTCGTTGGGCGGGAGAACGGTTCCGGCTGGCTGCATGTGGCTGGCGGGATCGATGCGCATGGTGGTTCTCTGGTCAGCTCGACTGGGCCGAGGGATAGATTTCGCCGGCGCGCAGCAGCTCGAGCACGGTGTCGCGCTTGCGCAGCACATGCGACACGAGCACCTTGCGCATGGCGGCGGCGTCGCGCGCGGCCAGCGCGTCGATCATCTGCTCGTGCTCCTGCACGGCGTGCTTCCACTTGGCCTCGTTCTGGTTGGTGCGAAAGCGCAGCGACTGCACGCGGGCGTTGATGGAGCGGTAGGTGTTCGACAGCACCGGGTTGGCCGCCGCGTCGTTGATGGCGGTGTGGATGCGCGCGTTCAGGCGGTAGTAGCCCGACAGGTCGCGCCGCGCGAAGCAGGCCATCATTTCGTAGTGCAGCGCGCGCACCTCGGCCAGTTCGTCGTCGGTGATGCGCTTGGCCGCCAGCTCGCCCGACATGCCCTCGAGCATGGCCAGCACCTCGAAGGTGTTGAGCACGTCGGCCTCGGTGAGCTTCACCGCCACCGCGCCGCGGTTGGGCAGCAGGTCGACCAGCCCTTCGGCCGCGAGCAGCTTGATGGCCTCGCGCAGAGGCGTGCGCGAGACGTTCAGCTGCAGGCACAGCTCGCGTTCGTTGAGCTTGGCGCCGGGCGCGATGTAGCCCTCCACCAGCATGGTCCGCAGCCGCGAGGCCACCTGGTCGTGCAACGCAAGGCGCGAGATTTCGATGATTTCCGCTGTCATGGTTTTTCCCTTTGAATGCATTTTGAATGCAAAAAATTGCCCCAACAACCAAGATGCATCAGGGTAAACCATCGCACAAAAATGTATTTTGAATGCAAAACTGAAACGCGAAAGGACAGTCCATGCTGCAACTCGACATCCATCCCACCGGCCGCCACTTCCTCCAGATTCCCGGCCCCAGCCCCGTGCCCGACCGCATCCTGCGGGCCATGAGCCTGCCCACCATCGACCATCGCGGGCCCGAGTTCGGCACGCTGGGGCTGAAGGTGCTGGGCGGCATCAGGCAGGTCTTCAAGACGAAGCACCCGGTGGCCATCTACCCCGCCTCGGGCACCGGCGCATGGGAGGCCGCGCTCGCCAACACGCTGAGCCCGGGCGACCACGTGCTGATGTACGAAACCGGCCACTTCGCTTCGCTGTGGCAGAAGATGGCCACGCGGCTGGGCCTGTCGACCGAGTTCCTCGCGTGGTCGGGCACCGACGCGCAACTGCCCAGCGCGCCGAGCTGGCGCCGCGGCGTGCAGGCCGAGCTGATCGAAGCGCGCCTGCGCAAGGACACCGAAAAGAAGATCAAGGCCGTGTGCGTGGTGCACAACGAGACCTCCACCGGCGTCACCTCCGACATCGCCTCGGTGCGCAAGGCCATCGACGCGGCGGGGCACCCGGCGCTGCTGATGGTGGACAGCATCTCCGGCCTGGCCAGCGCGGACTACCGCCACGACGAATGGGGCGTGGACGTGTGCGTGAGCGGCTCGCAGAAGGGCCTGATGCTGCCGCCGGGCATCAGCTTCAATGCGCTGTCGCCGCGCGCGCTCGAAGCCTCGAAGACCGCGAAGCTGCCCAAGGCCTTCTGGGCCTGGGACGAGATCGTCGAGATGAACAAGGACGGCTACTGGCCCTACACGCCCAACACCAACCTGCTGTACGGCCTGTCGGAGTCGCTGGACATGATCCTCGGCGAAGGCCTGGACAACGTGTTCGCGCGCCACCAGCGCTGGGCCGCGGGCGTGCGCGCCGCCGTCAATGCCTGGGGCCTGCCGATGCAGTGCGCCGACCCGGCCGTCTACTCGCCGGTGCTCACCGGCGTGATCACGCCCGAGGGCGTCGATGCAGACGCGCTGCGGCGGCTGATCCACCAGCGCTTCGACCTTTCGCTGGGCACCGGCCTGGGCAAGCTCAAGGGCCGCTTGTTCCGCATGGGCCACCTGGGTGACAGCAACGACCTGACGCTGGTGGCCATGGTCGCGGGCGTCGAGATGGGCATGAAGCTCGCGGGCATCAAGCTGGCCGGCAGCGGCGTGCACGCGGCCATGGACCACTTCGCGAACCACACGGCACCGGCCGCGCTGCAGAAAGCCGCATAGGCACGCAGCACTGCCGGTGCAGCACCGGCAACAGCGCCCCCGGCGCGCATCGGATTCCTACCTACGACGGAGACAAAGAAGATGCAAAGACGTTCCCTCATCCAGGCCGCCGGTGCGGCCGCCGCCACGCTGGGCGTGCCCCGGCTCTTCGCGCAGGAGTGGCCTTCGGGGCCGGTGCGCATCGTGGTCGGCTTTCCGCCGGGCGGCGGCACCGACGCCCTGGCCCGCGTGGTCGCGCAGAAGCTCACCGTCATGTGGGGCCAGCAGGTCATCGTGGAGAACAAGGGCGGCGTGGCGGGCGTGCTGGCGGCCGACTACGTAGCGCAGCAGCCGGCCGACGGCAGCACGCTGCTCATGGCGCACATCAACAGCCATGCGCTGGCGCCCAGCCTGCAGCCCAAGCTGCGCTACAACGTGGAGCGCGACTTCGTGCCGATCGTGCTGGTGGGCGTCACGCCCAACCTGCTGATCGCCAATCCGGGGCAGAAGGCGCTGAGCGTGAAGGACATCGTGACCGCCTGCAAGGCCGCGCCGGGCACACTCAGCTTCGGCTCGGCCGGCGCGGGCTCGGCGCAGCACCTGGCGCTGGAAATGTTCAAGCTGCAGGGCGGCGTCGATGCGCTGCACGTGCCGTACAAGGGCAGCGGCCCGCTGCTGGCGGACCTGATGGGCGGGCAGATCCAGTACAGCTTCGAGACCATGACCGCGGCCACGCCGCACGTGAAGAACGGCCGCGTGATCGCCGTCGCGCAGACGCGCACCAAGCGCGCCAAGGGCCACCCGAACGTGCCGACCATGCAGGAGCAAGGCTTCCAGGGCTTCGAGGCGACCACCTGGTACGGGCTTGCGGGGCCGGGCAAGCTGCCGGCCTCCATCGCGCAGAAGGTGAACCGCGACGTCAACACCGTGCTGGCGATGCCCGACGTGCAGGAACGGCTGGACACCTACGGCGCCGAAGACGGCGGCGGCTCGCAGGACAAGTTCAAGCAGTTCATCAGCACGGAAATCGCGAAGTGGGCCAAGGTGGTGAAGGACGGCAATGTCCATGTCGAGACCTGAAGCTGGGAAGATCGGGCAGATGAACCCATCCCAGACCGCCCTTACCGACGCCCTCGTCGCCGCGCGCCGCGGCAACCGCACCCTCGACGCCACGCCCTGGCTCGACACGCTCGAAACCGCCGAGCAGGCCTATGAAGTGCAGGACGTCGTGGCCGCCGCGCTCGGCTGGTTCGGCGCGGCTGGCGTGCCCGGCACCTGGAAGTCGGGCGGCGGCTCGCGCAGCGCGACGCTCACGCATGCGCCGCTGCCGCCCGCCTGCGTTCGCCCGAGCCCGGCGGACTTCAGCGACCTGGTGTTCCACACGCCCGGCATCGAGGCGGAGATCGCACTGCGGCTCGGCCAGGACGTCACGCCCGCGCAGGCGGCGGCGCTCGACCACGGCAACGCCGCATCGGTCGTCGATGCCATGGCCGTGTCGGTCGAGATCGTCGATGCCCGCTGGCAAGACCTGCCCTCCACGCCCGCCCTGCTGCGCCTGGCCGATTCGCAGGTGCACGGCGCGCTGGTGATCGGCGAATGGAAGCCGTATGCCGCGCTTGATTGGTCTTCGCAGCGCTGCGAGACCAGGGTCGGCAATGCGGACACGGTGCTGCGCACCGGCACGCACCCGTTGGGCGACCCCACGTGGCTGCTGCCCATCTGGCTGCGCCACCTCACGCGCCACGGCCATACCGTGCCGGCCGGCACGGTCGTCACCACGGGCTCGTGGGTCGGCGTGCTGCCCTGCCGGCGCGGCGATCAGGTGTCGGCCGAATTCCCCGGTGTCGGCGCGGTCCGCTTGAGCGTGTAGCGCCCGCCGCCCACGCCGGAGCATGCGACCAGAAAGTCCAGCACCGCGCGCACCCGGGCCGGCAGCGTGCCGGCCTTGCCGATGTACACCGCGTGGATCGGCTCCACCTCGCAGGGATTGAACTCCTCCAGCAGCGGCACCAGCCGGCCCGCGTCGATGTCGTGCTGTATGTGATACAGCGACAGCCGGGCAACGCCCGCCCCCGCGATCGCCAACTGACGCAAGGTCTCGCCGTCGCCCGCGCGCACCGGGCCGGCCACCGGCAGCCACTGCGTTCGCCCGTCCACGCGCAGCGGCCAGTCGGGCGAATTGCGGCGGTAGCTCCAGCCCAGCCGGTTGTGCGCCTCCAGTTCCTGCGGCGTGCGCGGCGTGCCGTACTTCGCAAGATAAGACGGCGCGGCCACGATCGACTGGCTGGTCTCGCCGAGCCGACGCGCCACGAGGTCTGAAGACGGCAGTTGGCCCCAGCGGATAGCGATGTCGGCGCGCTCATCCATCAGGTCGACGATGCGGTCGGTCAGCGCGATGTCGAGCGTGATCTGCGGATGCATCTCCAGCAGGCGCGGCACCAGCGGCACCAACCTGTGCTGCCCGAATGACACGCTTGCATTGATGCTCACCCGCCCGCGGGGAGCGGCGCCGGCCGCGGCGCAACGCTCGGCCTCGTCCATGTCGGCCAGCACGCGCAGGCTGCGCTCGTAGAACTCCGTGCCTTCTGGCGTGAGCTGCAGCTTGCGGGTGGACCGGTGCACCAGCTGGATGCCCAGGCGCAGCTCCATGCGAGAAATCAGCTTGCTCACGGCGGAGGGTGTCATGCCCAGCAGGCGCGCCGCTGCCGAGAAACCGCCCGACTCCACCACCTGGACGAAGGCCTCCATTTCGCCGGAGCGGTTGACGTCGATGCGCGGCATGGCGGCCTCCTGATTCTGTGACTTCAAATCACAAATGCTTGTACTCGCGGCATTCTAGTCATCGAGCCCGTTTGTCTCCAAAGTACAGGGCATCATGCCAATCGCTCTACTTGCCCTCACCGCCGGTGCCTTCGGAATAGGCACCACCGAGTTCGTCATCATGGGCCTGCTGCTGCAGGTCTCGACGGACCTGAATGTTTCCATCACGGCCGCCGGCCTGCTGATATCGGGCTATGCGCTCGGGGTCGCGGTCGGTGCTCCCGTGCTCACCATCGCCACGCGCAAGCTGCCCCGCAAGACGGTGCTGCTCGCGCTGATGGCGATCTTCACGCTCGGCAACCTGGCCTGCGCGGTCGCGCCCAACTACGAAACGCTGATGGCGGCGCGCGTGATCACCTCGCTGGCGCACGGCACCTTCTTCGGCGTCGGCTCGGTGGTGGCCACCGGGCTGGTGGCGCCCGAGCGCCGGGCGTCGGCCATCGCGATCATGTTCACCGGCCTGACCGCCGCCACGCTGCTGGGCGTGCCGGCCGGTGCATGGCTGGGCCTGCACCTGGGCTGGCGCGCCGCGTTCTGGGCGGTCGCCGCGCTGGGCGTGCTGGCCTTCGCGGTGCTCGCCGTGTTCGTGCCGCGCAGCCGCACCGACGCGCCGCTCGCCCCGCTGCGCGAGGAACTGGCGGTGCTGGTGCGCCCGCAAGTGCTGCTGGGCCTTGCGATGACGGTGCTGGGGTTTGCCGGCGTGCTGGCCGTCTTCACCTATATCCAGCCGCTGCTGACGCAGGTCACGGGGCTGTCGGAATCGGCGGTGTCGCCGGTGCTGCTGGTGTTCGGCGGCGGGCTGGCCGTCGGCAACATCCTGGGCGGCAAGCTGGCCGACCGCGCGACGATGCCGGCCGTGCTGGGGACGCTGGCGGTGCTGGCGGTGGTGCTGGGCGTCATGCAGTGGGTCATCGGCACGCCATGGATGGCGGTGGCCTTCGTCGGCCTGCTGGGAGTGGCCTCGTTCGCCACGGTGGCTCCCATGCAGTTGCAGGTGCTCGAAAAGGCCTCGGGTGCCGGACAGAACCTTGCGTCGAGCCTGAACATCGCGGCCTTCAACCTAGGCAATGCGCTCGGCGCGTGGGTCGGCGGCGTGGTGATCGCGCACGGCCCCGGGCTGCGCGCACTGGGCTGGGTGGCGGCGCTGCTCACGCTCGCGGGCCTGGCCATCGCGCTGTGGAGCCGCGCGCTGGACCGGCGCGAACCGCGCCACACGCTGCACGATTGCGCTTCGCAAACCGCCTGAACCTTCTACTGGCGGGAATCCGCAGGAATCGCGGGAAAGGCAGAATCCAGGGACACCGAAGCCCCGTATCTACTGCGCAATGCCCTTTTCCCTTCAAGTCCGCCCCGCCGTTGCGACCGACGCGCACGCGCTGGCGGCCTTGGCCATCCAGGTCTGGCTCGACACCTACGCCACCGATGGCGTGAACGACCTGCTGGGGCGCCACGTGCTCGACGCGTTCACGCCGCCGGGCTTTGCCGCTTTGGCGCAGGACGCGGCAGCAGCGCTGCTGGTCGCGCAGAACGATGCGCACCTCGTCGGCTACGCGCTGTTGCGCTTCGGTGCAGCGCAGCCGCTCGCCTTGGCCTGCAACACGGAACTCTGCACGCTCTACGTGCAGGAACGGTTCACCCGGGCCGGCGTCGGCACGGCGTTGCTGGAGCAGGCACGCATCACGGTGAGGGAGCGCACCGGCGCCGATGCGATGTGGCTGGCGGTCAATACCCGCAACCAGCGCGCCTGCCGCTTCTACGAAAAGCACGGCTTCAGCCTCAAGGGACGAACCTGGTTCGCTCTGGGCGAAGACCGCCACGAGAACCACGTATTCGCCGTGCCCTGAGCACGGGCAGCCACAACCGCGCACCATCCATCGATGTACACAGCCCATTCCGCGAACGACGACAACCACGACACGCCCTCCCCGGCACGCCGCAAAAGCTGGTTTCGCAGCTTTCGCACGCAGGTGGCGCTGGGCTTCGGCGGGCTCGCGGCGGTGCTGGCCGTCACGCTCTCGCTGGTGCTGGGATCGATGTTCGCGCGCAAGAGCGAGGCTGACGAATCGGCCGTGCTGCGCACCATCGCGCGGAACGCATCCAAGGCGCTGGCGGACGGCCTCACCTCGCGCACGCGCGAGATCGAATTGCTCGCCGACTCGAGCACGCTCTGGAAGGACGGCCTGGGCGCCGAGCGCGTGATCCAGACCATCTCGCGCACCCAGGCGCTCACGCCCTACAGCGCGTGGATCGGCGTGGTGTCGCCCGACGGCGTGGTGCAGGCGTCCACCGGCAAGCTGCTGCTCGGCGCCAACGTGGCCGAGCGGCCGTGGTTCCAGGAAGGCCTGCTCGGCACGCACGTGGGCGACGTGCACGCCGCCAAGCTGCTCGCGGCGCTGCTGCCCAGGGGCAGCGACGGCGGTCCGCAGCGCTTCGTCGACTTCGCGGCGCCCATCCGGCGCGACGGGCAGCTGATCGGCGTGCTGGGCATGCACGGCAGCTGGGAATGGACCCGCAGCGTGGTGGAGTCGCTCTTCCCGGACGACGCCCTGGCGCGCCGCCTCGAGGTGTTCGTGCTGGACGCGAAAGACCATGTGATCTACGCGTCGGACGCCGGCTTCGACCGCTCGGCCGACCTCGGCGTGCAGCCGTCCGCCACGGGCGGCTCCGGGGTGAAGTTCGCGCGCGAATCGACGGGCGGCGAGTTCCTGATGGCCACCGCCTCCGTCGGGGCGACCGACGGCAAGATCGACCTCGGCTGGACCGTGGTGGCGCGCGAGCCCGCCGACGTGGCGCGCGCCGCGGCGCGCGACGGCGTCAGGAAGGCGCTGATGCTGGGCCTGCTCTGTGCCGGCCTGGCCTTCGTGCTTGGCTGGTTGCTGGCGCAGCGGCTCACGCGGCCGTTGCGGCAGATCGCGTCGGTGGCACGCGACATCGGTGCCGGCCGGCTCGACACCGGCATCCCCACCAATGCGGGCAGCTCGGAGGTCAAGCAGCTGTCGCTGGCGCTCGCGGGCATGACGGCCAAGCTGGTCAGCGCCAACGCCGAACTGGAGCAGCGCGTGAAGGAGCGCACCGCCGCGCTGGAAACCGCCAACGCCGAGCTCGACCGGCAGGCGCGCTTCGACGCCCTGACCGGCCTGCTCAACCGCCACGGCATGGAAGAACGGCTGCAGCAGGTGCTGGCCGTGTCGAACCCCGACACCGCGCCGCTCGGCATCGTGATGATCGACATCGACCACTTCAAGTCGGTCAACGACCGCTTCGGCCACGCCACCGGCGATCTCGTGCTGAAGGCGGTGGCCGGGCTCATGAAGACCCGGCTGCGCAAGTCAGATATAGCAGCGCGGCTGGGCGGCGAAGAGTTCGTGCTGATGCTGCCCGGCGCCAATGCGGCCGAGGCAATGCAGGCGGCCACGGAGCTGGTGCGGCTGGTGGGCGATGCGTTCATCGATCCGGTGGGCCACATCACCATCAGTTGCGGTGTCTCGCAGATGCTGCGCGACGAGGAAAGCGTGGCCAGCGCGTTGCGCCGAGCGGACAAGGCGCTCTACGCCGCGAAGTCGCTGGGCCGGAACCGCGCGGTGGCGCCGCCGCTGCCCTGACGCCGGCGCCCGCGGCGCTGCGCTCTTCTTGCCTCAGTGGGCCTCGGCCGTCGTGTCCGGCAAGTTCCTGATGGACATGAAGAACTCGAACCGGTTGCGCCCCGCCGCCTTCGCGTTGTAGAGCGCAGCATCGGCGCGCGCGAGCAGTTCCTCTGCCGTCACCAGTGAATCGGCGGCCCGGTGGAACGCGATGCCGATGCTGGTCGTGACTTCGATCTGCCGGCCGTCCATCTCGAAGGGCCGCTTGCCGATGCGATCCGTGATCTTGGCCGCGACGATGGCCACCGCCTCCTGGCCGCCGAGGTTCTCGAGCACCAGCACGAATTCGTCGCCCGCGAGCCGGGCCACCATGTCGGTGCCGCGCACGCTGCCCTGCAGGCGCCGCGCATATTCGACCAGCACGGCGTCGCCCACCGCGTGGCCGAGCGTGTCGTTGATGGCCTTGAAGTGGTCGATGTCGAGGAACATCAGCACGAGCGAATTGCCGGTGAAGCGCCCGCGCAGCACCGCGTCCGGCAGGTATTCGTTGAAGGCCAGCCGGTTCGGCAGGCTGGTGAGCGTGTCGAGCCGCGCCAGCTCGATGAGCTTGTGCTCCACCACCTTCAGCGCGGTGATGTCCAGCGCCAGCGAGAAGATGCCGTGCGTCAGGCCGTCGGACCGCACGTCGGGCACATAGATCACCTGGGTGATGCGCTCGAAGCCCTTGCGCTGGGTGCGCGCCTCGAACTCCACCTTCTCGCCCGCCAGCGCGCGCTCGATCATCGGCTTGCGCGAGAGATACACCTCGCGCCCGGAGATGTCCTGCATGTGGCGCCCCAGCACCTGCGTCGGGTCGAGGCCGAGCCACTCGCGGCTGGTGGCGTTGGCGAAGGTGATTTTTTCCTCGCGGTCGATGTAGGTGATCAGCGCCGGCATGCTGTCGGTGATGGCACGCAGCCGCAGTTCGCTCTCGGCCTGGCGCAGTTCGGCTTCCTTCAGCGCCGTGATGTTGAAGCTCATGAGGTAGAAGCCCACCACCTCGCCGCGCAGGTTCTTGTCGGGAATGAGGTTGACCTGGAAGAAGCCCTCCTTGCCCCGCGTGGGCGCACGCACCGAAAAGCGCACCTTCTTGCCGGAGAACATCACCGGCAGGTAGGGCTTGTGCTGCGCGTACATGGCGTCGCCAAGCGCGGTGCGCAGCGTCGTGCCCACCAGCGAGCCGTCGCCCACGCCTGCCATCTGCCGCGCCCGGATGTTGCCGAACAGGCAGTTCTGGTTGCGGTCGAAGTAGCCGACCAGCGCGGGGATGCTGTCGGTCACGTCGCGCAGCCGCTTTTCCTGTTCGGTCAGCGCCTTGTGGATGGTCACTTCCTCCGTGATGTCGAAGGTCATGGAGAACACGCCGCGCACCACGCCGTCGGCATCGATGTCGGGAATGTAGTGCGCCTTGAAAGTGCGATTGCCGATGCCCAGAGCGGGATCGCCCGGCTTCTCGATGATCACGGCCTCGCCGGCCAGCGCGCGCGCGATGTGCGGCTCCACCAGTGCGAAGTCGCGCTGGCCGCGTACCTCGGGCATCGCGCGGCCGACCAGCGGCGCGTTGTTGTGAAGCGCGCGCACGTGCGCATTGACGAAGGTGTAGCGCAGCGACGCATCGATGTGCGAGACCATCGCGGGAATGTTGTCGGCAATGGTGCGAACCTGCGCCTCGCTGTGCGCCAGGCTCTGCTCGGTGGCGCGGCGCTGCTTCATCAGCTCGTCGAAGGTGCGGGCGAGATCACCGATTTCGTCGTGCGCGTACTGCATCGGCGCCTCGATCTCGTGGGGCGACTGCTGCGCCACCTGCATGTGATGGTGCAGTTCGGCCAAAGGCCGCAGTTGCCGGCGCACCACGCCCAGCGCCAGCGCGCCCGCGGTCAGCGCCAGCAGCACGGCACCGATCCACGCGGCACGCTCGATGGCGTCGACACGGGCGAAAGCCTCGGCGCTGGGGTACATCGAGCCGACGATCCAGTTCGTCTGCTCGGTACGGTCGAAGGCGTAGAGGCCGGGCACGCCGCGCTCGTCTACGCCTTCGCTCGTGCCCTCGAAGCCAGCGATCGCGCGCAGCACCTGCGGCCCGGCTCCGCCTTCGGCCTGCACATGGTTGAGGATGCGCGACGTGCGCGGATGGTCGATCACGATGCCGTCGGTGGTCGTGATGAACAGGTACCCCGTCTTGCCGATCTTGACCTCGGCGAGCGCGCCCAGCACGTTGCGGTCCTTGAGGTTGATGGCCCCGGAAATCACGTACCGCACCTGCCCTGCACCGTCGAGCACCGGCGCGGTGATCGCCACCTGCGCCAGGCCGTTCAGCCGGTTGCGGTAGGGCTGCGAAATGATGCCGGCCTTGGACGCCACCGTCTGCTGGAAATAGGCGCGGTCCCTGATGTTCACGCTGCCGATGGGCACCGCGCCGCTCTGGTTGGCGACCAGGTTGCCTTCCATGTCGATGAAGGCGACGTTGTCGAAGGCCTGCTTGAGCGCCGCGTGCTTCTCCAGAAAGGCCTGCAGCGGCTCGGCGTCCTTGAAGTCCTGGGCCACCACGCTGTCGCCGAAAGTCTGCAGCAGGATGCGGCGGCTGCTCAGTTTCTGGTCGATCGCGTCCGCGACGGCGGACACCCTGGCCAGTTGCTCGCCAGCGATGGAGGCGCGCAGGCTGGATTTGACGAAATGCAGCGCGCAGGTCGCGATGGTGAACGTGGCGGTGAGAACCACCGCCGCCACCCCGAGGCTGAGGCGTGTGTGCAAACCGAAGCGCAGTTTCGAAGGGCCCGAGGGATTCATTATTGGTCTTGTTCAAGCTGCCGAGGCGTGTGCAGCGGGAGTCTCCGGCGACAGTATCGGGGCCTTCCATATCCCGATTTCCCCCGACTTCTCGTGCGTCGAAGATTTTAGACTTCGGGCCGTGGTTTCTCCGGACGGCGATTCTGCAGCTGCAAGATGGCTTGTGGAACGGCGAGCGCCTCCTGCCCGAGGGGTTCGTCAAGTTCGTGAGCACCGTCGCCTCGACGTGGGCGGCCGACAAGCGCCCCGTCTATGGGGGCTTCTTCTGGATCAACGGCACGGGCGCCTGCTCGGCCTTGACAAGGGAGAGGCGGCATCGACAACCAGCCTGCGGAAAGCCCTGTCGCTGCTGATGCAGGGCGTATCGGCGTCGCAGCGATAGCGAGGCAGGCAGCCCTTCAACGCTCGGGCTTGCTCAGGAGCGTCGGAACCACATACCCGTCGCGGTACACGCCTTCGATGCTCCCCTCCACCCGATCGGTCGAATGCGCTGCCACGAACTTCCCTTCCGCTTGCCGGTAGACGACGATGGTGCAGGACGAGCGCTTGCTGAGAATGCGGGCAACGCCTGTGGCCTGGCGAAGGGTCGGGTACGTCTCCATGGAGATCCTTGTCTAATTCCCCGGATCGTAGTCTTAAGGTACTCAGGATTCGCTCGGGGCTTGTCCTGAGCAGCTCGGACACGTGATCCGAAATGGCCGGAATTCGTGATTTATTCACATTTTCACGCAATACCTCCGTCGCGTGTTTACATCGGTATCAACCGATGCCCGGCTTCAGGCCAGCCCGTTCAGATGCTCATAGAGGATGAAGAACCCGATGCCGATCAGCAGCACGCCGCCGACGATCTCGGCGCGCTTGCCGACGACGGCGCCCAGCACGCGCCCCACCATCACGCCAAGCGTCACCATGGTCAGCGTGGCGAGGCCGATGGCGAGCGCGGTCCAGGCGATGTTGACGTTGATGAAGGCCAGCCCGACACCCACGGCCATCGCGTCGATGCTGGTCGCGAAACCGGTGATGGCCAGGGTCCAGAAGGAGTTGCGGCTGGGCTTGTCGTCCACCGCGTCGGGCGTGCCGCAGCCCTCCCAGATCATTCGCAGGCCCAGCACGCTGAGCAACGTGACCGCGATCCAGTGGTCCCAACGTTCGACGTAACTGGCGGCGGCCAGGCCGGCAGCCCAGCCGATGACGGGCGTTATCGCCTCGATGACGCCGAAGATGACACCCGTGCGCAAGGCTTCGCGCCAGGAGGGTTTGCGCAGTGCTGCGCCCTTGCCGACGGCAGCGGCGAAAGCATCCGTCGACATGGCGAATGCAAGAAGGATCGTGGAGGCAATGTTCATTTTGGAAGTAGCAAGCAAGGCCGGTTCAAGACGCCGCGGCGCACGAACCCGCCGGCCAAAGCCGCGTCCATGCACCGCTGGTCTCGCCAACCTTTCGGCTGCTCACGCCACGGTCGCAAGGTGCGAACCGAGTATGTTGACGTGAACGCTTCCGAAGTCCGGAAGCCGGCTACTCCCCAAGGGAGCGGCGATTCTAATCGCCTGCCTTGAAAAGGGCTCCGCGACAGCGCCTGCGACGGACGTAGGACTTTGCGGCTTGCAACGCGGTGAGCTCTTGTTCGCTCGGGTATGCCGCTTTAAGCGCCGCATAAGTTTCGGCCGAAACAATCACCGCCGGTAGCCCACTCTTTCCTCCCTCCTCCAGGGCTACCCTTCAACCCGCTCAGGCGGGTTTTTCTTTGGCTGGCCCAGCCATGCTGTGTGCGTTCTTCCGAGGTGCGCGCGCCGTGTGCCGCCTGCTGTGCTTCCTCATGCCCCGCTTCCATCCAGCGGCTGCAGCCCCTTCACCCAGTCGAATACCGCCGCCACGGCGGGCTCCGATCGCCGCGCCTCGGGGCACACCAGATGGAACGGCAGCCCCGGCAGTTCGGGGCCGAAGGGCTTCACCAGGTTGCCTGCGCGCAGTTCGTCCGCGATCAGCGCCAGGCTCATCAGCGCCACGCCCTGGCCCTGCAGCGCGGCCGACACGGTGTGCGTCTCGTCCGAGAACACCGGCCCCGCAGATACGTCGAGGCCGGCCACCTGCGCCTCCTGCTGCCATTCCGTCCACGTGCCCGGCTGGCTCCTGCTGCCGGGCAGCGCGAAGTGCAGCAGCGTGTGCCGCACCAGGTCGCTCCGCTTCTTCAGCTTGAGCGCAGGGCTGCACGCTGGCGCAAACACGTTGTCGAACAGCTTCTCGGCCACCATGCCCGGCCACTGGCCGCGTCCGTAGCGGATGGCGATGTCGGCGGTAACGCCGTCGAGTGCCACCGCCTCGTGCGATGCGTGGATGCGCAGGTCCAGCTTCGGATGCAGCGCACGCAAGGCGCCGACCCTCGGCAGCAGCCAGCGGGCCGCAACGGCCGGCGTGGCCGACAGCGTGATGGCCTGCCGCTGCGGCGGTGCCCGCAGCCGTGCCACTGCGTTGGCCATTGCATTGAACGATCCGCTCAGCACCGCCTGCAGTTCGCGCCCTTGCGGCGTGAGCACCAGTTGCCTCGGTTGACGGATGAAGAGCGCGACGCCGAGCGAGTCTTCCAGTTGGCGCACCTGGTGGCTGATGGCGGTCGGCGTGACAGACAACTCGCTGGCTGCGAGCTTGGCGCTGCAATGCCGCGCTGCCGCCTCGAAGGCACGCAGCGACGCCAGCGGCGGGAGTTGGCGCAGGTTGCTCATGAATGAATTTATTTTTTAGCAGTGCAAAGAAATCATCGTTTGTTGGGCCTCGGATGCTTGGATAGATTGAGAACCCTGTCAAGTCGACAGCTGAACCAGTTTCATCCCACCAAGCAACAACGAGGACCCGACCATGACCACCCTGCTCCACATCGACGCCAGTGCCCGCCCCGGCTTTTCTGGCACGCATGCGCACGGCTCGCACTCGCGCCGGCTCAGCCGGCATTTCGTATCGGCCTGGCGCGCGGCACGGCCACACGATGAGGTGATCTACCGCGACATCGGCGCCACGCCGCCGTGCCACGTCACCGGCGAATGGATCGCCGCGGGCTACACCCCGGCCGCCGAGCGCGAGCCGTGGATGCATGCAGTACTCGCGGAGAGCGACACGCTGATCGCCGAAGTGCGCCGCGCCGACCTGCTCGTGATCGGCGTGCCGATGTACAACTTCGGAATGCCGGCGCCGCTGAAGTCGTGGATCGACAACATCGTGCGCATCGGCGCCACCTTCGACTTCGACCGCAGCCGCGACAACCCCTACGTGCCGCTGCTGGCCGAACGCCGTCGCCGCACGGTGCTGCTCACCTCATGCGGCAGCAGCGGCTACGGACCCGGCGGGTTCCAGGCGGGAATGGACTTCCTGACGCCCGGCATCACAGCCCCGCTGGCGCTCCTGGGGCTCACCGAAACGCACAGCGTGGGTATGGAGCACGCCGAAGACCACGGCGACCTGCTCGACCGGTCGATCGCCGCCGCGCTCGCCCGCGTCGAGACGCTGGTGGGCGAGCTGCAGGCGGCGGCCTGAAGAGGCCTGAAGAGACGTGAAGAATCAGGCCGAGCGCAGTTGCTCGCGCAGCTTCTGCCCGATTTCCGGCCGTTCGAGGAACGGGTCGGCCGGGTTCGTCACCGACACAATGTTCTCCATGCGGCTGCGCACGTTGCCCAGCGCCTTCGGATGGCTGAACACGTAGAACTGGTTGTCGCTGATGGCCTCGAAAACCTTGGCCGCCACTTCGGCCGCCGTGATCTTGCCGCTGCTCACCGCCTTGTTGCTCATGGCCTGGCCGATCAGCTGGCTCTTGGTGAGTTCGCTGTCCTTCGGCGCATTGGGACGGTTGCGTTCGCTGCTCGTGATGCCGGTGGGCACGAAGTACGGGCACAGCAGGCTCGCGCCGATCTGGTCGGTGACGAGGTTCAGGTCCTGGTACATCGTCTCCGTGAGGCTCACGACGGCCGCCTTGGCGGCGTTGTAGATGCCCATGTTGGGCGGCGTGAGCAGGCCGGCCATGCTCGCGGTGTTGGTGATGTGGCCGCGGTAGGACGGGTCCTTGGCGGCGGCCTCGAGCATCATCGGCGTGAACAGGCGCACGCCGTGGATCACGCCCCACAGGTCGACGCCCAGCACCCATTCCCAGTCGGCCACGGTGTTCTCCCACACCAGGCCGCCGGCGCCCACGCCCGCGTTGTTGAACACGAAGTGCGGCGCGCCGAAGCGTTCCTTCACGGCGGCGGCCAGCGCTTCCATCTGCGCCGCGTCGGACACGTCGACCTTGCGCGCCATCACCTGCACGCCGGCGGCTTCCATCTCGGCCTTGGCCTTGTCGAGGGCGTCCTGCTGCACGTCGACCAGCACGAGGTTCATGCCGCGCGCCGCGCCGATGCGCGCGCACTCGAGTCCGAAGCCCGAGCCCGCGCCGGTGAGAACGGCGGTCTTGCCCTTGAAGTCCTGAATCATTTGCCGGTGTCCTTCTTTTGTTGAATGTCTCTGACGTCGAAGGCGCTATTGAAATACGGAATGCGCGCGGGCGCAGTCACGAAGGTGCCCGCCATGCAGGCTCAGGCGTCCGCCTTCTTCAGCACATAGCCGATGCGCGGAAAGTGCACGTGCACCGTTCCCACACGCTCGCCGGTGCGCTCCAGCGTGTAGTGCGTGCGCGTGGCCGCGACCAGCGTGCCAGGCGTCTCTTCGAGGCCGAAGCTCTCGGCGCGGATGGTCACGGCGCTGCCCAGCGGAATGCCGTGGTCGTCCTGGAAGGTGCTGTCGGTCAGCAGCGTGTGCGGCGTGGCGGCCTTGGCGGTGGCAATGGCCTCGTCGCTCGTGAACTTCTCCGGCGCGCCGTGGCCGATGGCGGCCATGCGGTCCATCCAGTCGACCACCGCGGGCGTGAGGTCGAGGATGGTTCGCACCGACTCGACGCGGCGCGTGTACCAGAGCGGGTGGTAGGCCGAGAAGTCGGCAATGCTGGGCACTTCGCCCAGCAGGAACGGCTTGTCGTCGAGCATGTCCGACAGCCGGCGCAGGTACGACTTGTAGGCGCTGGTGGCATCGGCCGGGCGCAGGCGGGTCATGTTGCCGGCGCTCATCTTGCCGCGGTCTTCGCCGAAGGCCTTGGCGGCCTCGGGCGGCGCCTTGGCGAACACTTCTGCCGCGCCCCTGGGCTGCAGGTTCCAGGCCATCGCGGCCCAGAACAGCGTGGTGTCGGCCCACTGCGCGAGGATGCGCGACAGGCCTTTCTCCGGCTCGGGGTAGAGCGTGGGCTCGGGCTGCAGATGTTCGAGCACGTCGGCGATGAGCGCGCTGTCGCAGTACATGTCGGCGCCGATCTGCAGGAACGGCGTCTTGCGGTAGCCGCCGGTGAGCGTTTCCACGTCGGGCTTGGGCATGATCGGCGGGATGAAGACCGACTTCCACGGCAGCTTCTTCGCGCCGAGGATCAGCCGCACCTTTTCCGAGAACGGCGAGGTGGTGTAGTGATGGAGGATCAGGTCGGCCATGGGTTGTTTCCTGTGGGTTGCTTGGTCGTTGCAGTGGGCCCGGCGCACGCTCAACGGGGCTGCGCGCGCTGAATGATCGAATCGAAATCGGTGCCGGCGCCGAGCGTGCCGAAGGCGTTGCCCCAGTCGCCGCCGAGGCGCGATGCGCAGAAGGCACCGGCCACCGCCGCCGGTGCGGTCTGCGCGAGCAGCGATGCCTGCACGGCCAACGCCACGTCCTGGGCCAGGCGGCGCGCCTCTGCTTCGGATGCCATCGCCTCGATGCGCGCGGGCAGCGCATCGGAAAGACGGTCGAGCGCCGCGTGCTGGCCGCGCGCGGGCGCCAGTTCCTTCGTCAGCGCGGCAATCGCGTCGCCCTTGCGCAGGCCGCGCAGCAGGTCGAGCGCCATGATGTTGCCTGCGCCTTCCCAAATGGAGTTGAGCGGCATCTCGCGGTAGATGCGGGCCATGATGCCTTCGCCGCCCTCTTCCACATAGCCGTTGCCGCCGAGGCATTCCATGGCCTCCTGCGCGAAGTGGCTGCCGCGCTTGCAGATCCAGAACTTGGCGACGGGCGTGAGCAGCCGGGCCATCAGGCGCTCGTGCTCGTCGTCCTGGCGATCGAAGGCTCTCGCGAGGCGGATGGCCAGCGCCGTGGCGGCTTCGCTTTCGAGCGCGAGATCGGCCAGCACGTTCTTCATGAGCGGCTGCTCGATCAGCGGCTTGCCGAAGGCGTTGCGCTGCGTCGCATGGTTGAGCGCGATGCCCAGCGACTGGCGCATCAGGCCGCTGGTGCCCAGCGCGCAGTCGAGCCGGGTCATCGTGCCCATCTCGAGGATCTGCGGAATGCCGCGCCCCTCCTCGCCCACCAGCCAGGCGCTGGCGCCCTGGAACTCGACCTCGGAACTGGCGTTGGCCTTGTTGCCCAGCTTGTCCTTCAGGCGCTGGATCTGGATGGCGTTGCGCGTGCCGTCGGGCAGCACGCGCGGCAGGAAGAAGCAGCTGAGCCCGGCCGGCGCCTGCGCCAGCACCAGGAACGCATCGCACATCGGCGCCGAGAAGAACCACTTGTGGCCGGTGATGGCGTAGCGCTCGCCCCAGGCGTCGCTGCCGTCGCGCACGGCCCGGGTGGTGTTGGCCCGCACGTCGGAGCCGCCCTGCTTCTCGGTCATGCCCATGCCCATGGTCACGCCGGGCTTGTCGCTGAAGCGCTTGAGCGCCGGGTCGTACCGGAGGCTGCCGAGCTTAGGTCCCCAGTCGGCGTACACGCCGGCATTGCCGCGCAGCGCGGGCGTGACGGCGTAGGTCATGGAGATGGGGCAGAGAATCGACGGCTCCAGTTCGGTGAAGAGCATGAAGCCGGCCGCGCGCAGCACATGCGGCGACGCCGAGGCGCCGGTCCACGGCGTGCCGTGCAGCCCCGCGCCCAAGGCGGCGCTCATCAGCGCGTGATAGCTCGGATGGAATTCCACCTCGTCGACGCGCCGGCCGAAGCGGTCATGCGTGTGCAGCTCGGGCGTGTGGATGTTGGCCAGCCGCGCATGCGCCTGCATGCCGGCCGAGCCGAGGGTCGCGCCCAGTTCATGCAGCTGCGTGGTCTGCAGCGCGGGCGCGTTGAACTTCAGCGCATCGCGAAGCGGCCGGTTGGTATCGAAGAGGTTGTAGTCCACCAGCGGCGTGGGCTGGTTGAATACCTCGTGCGTGGTGTCCATGACCGGCCTCCTTGCCGTGCGTTCAGCTCATTCAGATCAGTTTGACGAGTTGCTTGCCGAAGTTCTTGCCCTTGAGCAGGCCCAGGAACGCTTCGGGCGCCGATTCGATGCCTTGCGCAATCGACTCGCGCGGCTTGAGCTTGCCCGTGCCCACCAGCGTGCCCAGTTCCGTGAGCGCCTCGGGCCACACTTCCATGTGTTCGCTGACGATGAAGCCTTCGATCTTCATGCGGTTGATGAGGATCAGCGCCGGGTTCGCGAGCGGCAGCGGCTGGCCGTCGTAGCCAGCGATCATTCCGCACAGCGCCACGCGGGCGAAGGCGTTGGCGCGCAGCAGCACCGCGTCGAAGATGTAGCCGCCGACGTTCTCGAAGTAGCCGTCGATGCCGTTCGGGCAGGCTTCCTTCAGTGCCGCGCTCATCGACTTGACGTCGGGGTGCTGGCGGTAGTCGATGCAGGCGTCGAAGCCCAGCTCGTCGGTCACGTACTTGCACTTGTCGGGGCCGCCTGCGATGCCGACCACGCGGCAGCCGCGCGCCTTGGCCAGCGCGCCGAAGGCACTGCCCACGGCGCCGCTGGCGGCGGTGATGACCACGGTTTCACCGGCCTTGGGCGCGATGATCTTCACCAGCCCGTACCAGGCCGTGACGCCCGGCATGCCGACCGCGCCGAGGTAGTGCGACAGCGGCACGTGCGTGGTGTCGACCTTCTTCAGCGCGCCGGGCTGCGAAGCGTCGACCACGCTGTATTCCTGCCAGCCGCCGAAGCCGACCACCTTGTCGCCCACGGCGTACTTGGGGTGCTTGCTCTCGACCACTTCGCCGACGGTGCCGCCCTGCATCGTCTGCCCCAGCGGCTGCGGCTGCGCGTAGCTCTTGGAGTCGTTCATGCGCCCGCGCATGTACGGGTCCAGGCTCATGTAGTGGTGGCGCACCAGCACCTGGTTGTCTTTGAGCGCCGGGGTTTCCGCGGTCACGAGCTTGAAGTTGCTCGCCACGGCCTCGCCGTCGGGGCGGTTGTCGAGGTGGATCTGCTTGTTGGTGGGCATGTGTATCTCCGGTGTGGGGTGTGTGTCTGTCAGTCGGTCGATGGCGGGCGCATGGCGTTGGCGCTCGCGGGGCCGGTCGGCAGGCGGCGCTTCACGTACTTGAAGGTGCCCGTGGCGTGGGCGCACACGCGCTCCTGCTCGTCGTAGATCTTGGCTTCCGTGAAAGCCAGCGTCGCCGTCCGGTGAATGAGCGTGCCGCGCGCGCGCAGCGGCCCCACGGAAGGCTGCATGAAGCTGGTCTTCATCTCGATGGTGACCACGCCGGTCTCGGGCGACACGCTGCGCGCGGCCGCGGCCATGGCGATGTCCAGCAGCGTCATGCAGGCGCCGCCGTGGGTCACGTCGAAGGTGTTCAGGTGCTCCGGCTTGGCGGTGTAGGCGATCTCGGACTCGCCGCCCTCGAACTTCGTGAGCTCGAAGCCGAGGTGGCGCGCAAAGGGAATCTGGCTCGTGTACGAGCGGATGTTGATGTCGTCGGATTCTGGAATTGTCATTTCGGTTTTTCAGGCGGCGCCCAGCACCACGCTCACACCGCCGTCTACTGCCAGCCACTGGCCGGTGATGTGCTTGCCGGCATCGCTCGCGTACAGCAGCGTCAGGCCCTTGAGGTCTTCGTCGTCGCCCAGGCGGCCCAGCGGGGCCTGCGCGGCCATCTTTTCCTCGCCCAGCGACTTGATCAGGCCGGCGGCCATCTTCGTCATGAAGAAGCCCGGGCAGATCGCGTTCACGTTGATGTTGTACTTGCCCCATTCGGCGGCCAGCGTGCGCGTGAAGCCGATGACCGCGGTCTTCGAGGTGTTGTAGGCCAGCGTCTGCATCTCGGGCGGGTTGCCGTTCAGGCCGGCGATCGAGGCGATGTTGATGATGCGCCCGGTCTTCTTCGGGATCATGTAGCCGTTGGCGATCTGCTGCGACAGGATGAAGTAGCCGCGCACGTTGAGGTTCATCACCTTGTCCCAGGCCTCGACCGGGTGGTTTTCGGCCGGCGCGCCCCAGCTGGCGCCGGCGTTGTTGATGAGGATGTCGACCGCGCCCATGCGCTGCAGCGTCTCGTCGGCCAGGCGGCGGGTGTCCTCCTCCTTCGAGCAGTCGGCGGCGATCCAGCGTGCGTCGATGCCGGCGGCCTGAAGCTCGGCCGCGGCCTGCTCCAGGTCGTCGGCCTTGCGCGAACTCAGCATGATCTTCGCGCCCGCCTCGCCCAGCGCGTGGGCCATCTGCAGGCCCAGGCCGCGCGAGCCGCCGGTGATGAGTGCGGTCTTGCCGGTGAGGTCGAAGAGTTTCTGGACGGTGCGGGCGGTCATTGGGTTGTCTCCGGGGTTCGGTTTCTGGGTCAGATCTCGTAGTCCATGCACTGGCGGGCTTCGCGGACGGCGCCGATGAATGGCTTCAGGGCCAAGTGCTGCGGATGGTCCGCATAGGCCGCGAGCGCGGCGGCGTCGGTGAATTCCGAGTTCAGGATCAGGTCGTAGGTGGCTTCCAGGCCGGGCTGGGCGATGGCCACTTCGAAGCGGTGCGTGCCCGGCGACAGCTTGGCGCATGCGTCGAGCAGCGCCTTGGCCTTGCGCAGGTTGGTCGCCTTGTCGGCGCCCTCGGCGTGCTCCTTGAACTTCCACATCACGATGTGCTTGAGCATGGCGTCGTCCTCGGGTTACTTGTTGCCCAGCCGCGAGCGCACGTAGATGAGCACGAAGCCCACCAGCGAAACCAGCCCGCCGGGAACGGCGATCGACCAGCCCAGGGCGGCGTCGGTGCGGCCGGTGGAAATGCCCAGGATCACGAGGAACAGGCCGCCGTAGATCAGGATCCAGATCCACTTCTCCAGGCGGGCATGCGGCTTGGGCGGCTTCGGTGCGTTTGCGGGGGTGTTGGGGGTGGAATTCGGCGGATTGTTGATGGCCATCAGAAGGCGTCCTCGGGCAAAGCGGTACAGGTCGGGTCGCGGGTTTCGACCACGTTGAGCCAGGCACCGATTTTCGGCAGCTCGTAGTGGAAGAAATAGTCCGTGGCGCCGATCTTGCCAGCTGTTACCGCCCTGGCCTTTTCACCGTCGTTCTCCAGGGCCCTGCCGGCCACGTCCAGCCAGATCCAGGCCAGCACCGTGTGGCCGAAGGCCTGCATGTAGGGCACCGCATTGGCCAGCGCGTCCGCCGGGTCGCCGGTGGACCAGGCGGCCTCGGTCGCGCTGCCGATGCGCTGCAGCGCGGCGCCCAGCGCCTTGGCGTGGGCCGCCAGCGCGGGCACCTCGGCGGTGCGGCCGATGGTGGCTGTCATGCGGCCGGCCAGCAGCTGCAGGCCGCGGCCCTTTTCCATCAGCACCTTGCGTCCCAGCAGGTCGGCCGCCTGGATGCCGTGGGTGCCTTCGTGGATCATGTTCAGGCGGTTGTCGCGCCAGTACTGCTCCACCGGAAAGTCGCGCGTGTAGCCGTAGCCGCCGTGCACCTGGATGGCCAGCGAATTGGCCTCCAGGCACCACTCGCTGGGCCAGCTCTTGGCGATGGGCGTGAGCACTTCCAGCAGCAGGCGCGCGTCGTCCGCGGCCTGGGCGTCGCCGGTCTTCTGCTCGTCGACCAGCCGGGCGCAGTACAGCTCCAGCGCCAGCGCGCCTTCGCAGTACGCCTTCTGCGCCAGCAGCATGCGGCGCACATCGGCGTGCTCGATGATGCGCACCTGCGGCGCGGCCGAGTCCTTGGCGACCGCGGCGCCTGCGGCCTCGGGCTTCTTGACCAAGCGGCCCTGCGGCCGGGTCTTGGCGTATTCGAGCGAGGCGTGGTAGCCGGCCATGCCGAGCATGGTGGCGGCGGTGCCGACGCCGATGCGCGCCTCGTTCATCATGTGGAACATGCAATGCAGGCCCTTGCCCGGTTCGCCAACTAGGTAGCCCACCGCGCCGGCCTTGCCGTCGACCGGGTACTTGCCCTCGCCGAAGTTCAGCAGCGTGTTGGTGGTGCCGCGCCAGCCCAGCTTGTGGTTCAGGCCCGCCAGCGCCACGTCGTTGCGCTGGCCCGTGAGGTTGCCCTGGGTGTCGACCATGCGCTTGGGCACGATGAACAACGAGATGCCGCGCGTGCCCGGCACCAGCTTGCCGTTCTCGTCGGGAATCTTGGCCAGCACGATGTGCACGATGTTCTCGGTCAGCTCGTGGTCGCCGGCCGAGATCCACATCTTGTTGCCCGTGAGGCGGTAGCGCGGGCCCAGCGGGTCGTCCCGGAAGTCGGCGCCGTCGGGCACGGCGCGCGTGGCCACGTCGCTCAGCGACGAGCCGGCCTGCGGCTCCGACAGGCACATGGTGCCGGCCCAGCGGCCGGAGAACTCGTTCTTGGCGAACACCTCTTTCTGCATCTCGGTGCCGTGCACCATCAGCAGGTTGGCGTTGCCGCTGGTGAGCATGTTCGAGCCGATGCTCACCGAGGCCATCGCGAAGAAGCTGTTGGCGGCGGCCTGCATCGTGTAGGGCAGCTGCATGCCGCCGATGTCGTAGTCCTGCGCGGCGCTCATCATTCCCGAGTCGACGAAGGCCTTGTGCGCGTCGTGCGTGGCCTGCGGCAGGATGACCTTCTCGCCGTCGAAATGCGGCTCCTGCGTATCGACCGTGCGGTTGAACGGCGCGTACTTCTCGCGCGCGATGCGCTCGCAGGTATCCAGCACCGCGTCGAAGGTCTCGCGCGAGTGGTCGGCAAAGCGTTCGCGCTGGTTGAGCGACTCGGCGTCGAGCCAGTCGTAGAGCAGGAAGTCGAGGGTGGAACGCAGGCTCATGGTCGGATCTTGATGTTGAGACTGCCGACTTCCACCGGCAGCGCTCGTCGGCCGGCAAAGCCCGGCCCATTCGTGGAACACCGCGGAACCGGCTTCGCCGGGCCGCTGGTGTTGCCCCCGCAAGGGGGTTGGCCAAGGCGACACGCAGTGCGCCGCAGCCTGGGGGAGCGTCAGATGATTTCGAACACGCCCGCGGCACCCATGCCGCCGCCGATGCACATCGTGACCACGACCTTCTTGGCGCCGCGGCGCTTGCCTTCGATGAGCGCGTGGCCGGTCAGGCGCTGGCCGCTCACGCCGTAGGGGTGGCCCACGGCGATGGCGCCGCCGTCCACGTTCAGGCGGTCGGCCGGAATGCCGAGCTTGTCGCGGCAGTAGATGACCTGAACCGCGAAGGCTTCGTTCAGCTCCCACAGGTCGATGTCGTTGACCGTCAGGCCCAGGCGCTTGAGCACCTTCGGAATCGCGAAGACGGGGCCGATGCCCATTTCGTCGGGCTCGCAGCCGGCCACGGCGAAGCCGAGGAAACGGCCCATGGGCTTCAGGCCCTTCTGCTCGGCGTATTTCTCGTCGACCACCACGCAGGCGCCGCCGCCGTCGGAGAACTGGCTGGCGTTGCCGGCCGAGATCAGGCCGCCGGGAATGGCCGGGCGGATGCCGCTGATGCCTTCCTTGGTGGTGCCGGGGCGGATGCCTTCGTCGTTCTCGACGGTGACTTCCTTGGTGCGCAGGCCCATCACGGGGTCGGCCACGCCGGCCAGCACGGTGATGGGGGCGATCTCTTCCTTGAAGCGGCCGGCTTCCAGCGCGGCGGTGGCCTTCTGCTGGCTGGCGGCGCCGTATTCGTCCATGGCGTCGCGGCTGATGTTGTAGCGCTTGGCGACCTGCTCGGCCGTCTGCAGCATGTTCCAGTAGATCTCGGGCTTGTGCTTCACGAGCCAGGGATCGGCCAGCATGTGCTTGTTGGCTTCGTTCTGCACGCACGAGATGCTCTCGACGCCGCCGGCCACATACACCTCGCCTTCGCCCGCGATGATGCGCTGGGCGGCGGTGGCGATGGTCTGCAGGCCCGACGAGCAGAAGCGGTTGATGGTCATGCCCGACGTGGTGATCGGCAGGCCGGCGCGCAGCGCGATCTGGCGCGCGATGTTGGAGCCGGTCGCGCCTTCGGGCGTGGCGCAGCCCATGATGACGTCGTCCACCGAGGCGGGGTCGATGCCGGCGCGCTGCACCGCGTGCTGGACCGCATGGCCGCCCAGGGTGGCGCCGTGCGTCATGTTGAAGGCACCCTTCCAGCTCTTCGCGAGCGGCGTGCGGGCGGTGGAAACAATGACGGCGCTGGTCATGGTGAGGTCCTTTGAAGCAGATGGAAGGGAAAAGAGGTTGTCGTCATTGCGCCGGAGCAGCGTTGGTGTTGCTCAGGAGCTGGTGATAGAAGCCGATCATCTCGCCGTAGTTCGAGATGGCCAGGCGTTCGTTGTTGCCGTGGATGCGTGCCAGGTCCTCGCCCTTCAGCCGGAACGGCGAGAAGCGGAAGACGGCATCGCTCACGAGGCTGAAGTGGCGCGAGTCGGTCGCGGCGGTCATGAGGCCGGGGGCCACCACCGCGTCGGGGAAGCTCTGGCGCACGGCCTGCTGGATCGCGCGGTAGCCGGTGCTGTCGGTCGGCGACACGGGCGAAGGCTCCGCGTTGCCCGGGTACTGCTTGATCTTGATGTCGTCGTTGGCCAGCTGCTTGCGCAGGTGCGCCTCGACGCTGGCGAGCGTGTCGCCCGGCAGGATGCGGAAGTTGACGGCGGCCTCGGCGCGCCCGGGCAGCACGTTGTCCTTGTTGCCGGCGCGAACGATGGTCAGCGCGGTGGTCGTGCGCAGCATGGCGTTGCTGCTGGGGCTCTTCTCGAGAATGCCTCGCACCACGGGTTCGGTGAGCCACAGGTTCGAGAGCATCACGCGGTTCACGCCGCTCATCTCGGGTGCGAGGGTGCCGAACATCTGGCCGGCAATGCCCTTGATGCCGCCGGGCATCGGGTTGGCTTCGAGCCGTGCGAGCGCCGCGCTCATGCTGCCGATGGCGCTGTGCTGCGGCGGCATCGACGAATGGCCGGGCGCCGTGTCGAGCGACAGGAAGAAGGTGCCGTAGCCCTTCTCCGCCAGGCCGATGAGCGCCGCCGGCTTGCTCAGCCCGGGCAGCACGCCGTCGAGCACCAGCAGGCCTTCGTCGAGCACCCAGTCCAGCCGTACGTTGCGCGACTTGAGCAGCTCGGCGATGGGCAGCGCGCCGCGCAGGCCGCTCACCTCTTCGTCGTCGCCCATCACGAGGTAGACGGTCTGCCTCGGCTTGAAACCGGCGCCGATGAGCAGCTCGATGGCTTCCATCTGCGCGAAGAGATTGCTCTTGTTGTCGAGCGTGCCGCGGCCCCAGACGTAGCCGTCCTTGATCTCGCCGGCGAAGGGGTCGACCGTCCAGGCCTTCTCGGTGCCCGGCGCGATGGGCACCATGTCCTGGTGCGCCATCAGCGCGATGGGCCTGGCTTGCGGATCGGTGCCGGCCCAGGTGTAGAGCAGCGCCTTGTTGCCCACCACCTCTTTCTTGAGCGTGGCGTGCACCTTGGGAAACTGCTGCTCCAGGTAGGCATGCAGCTTGTCGAACTCGGCCGCGTTGGCGGCCGGGTCGTCCATGCCCGACACCGTGCGGAACGTGATCGCCGTGGACAGCCGTTTGGCGGCCGCCTGCAGGTCGATGTCCAGCTTGGGCGCGGGCGCCACCGCCAGCTGCTGCGACGGCGTGGTCCAGGTCTTGACCGCCACGGCGGCCACCAGCAAGACGATTGCCAGCAGCAGCCCGAGGAAGATGCGTTTCAACATTGGCGGTCGGTCCCTTTGCCTTCGCGGATCAGCTGAACTGCTTGCCTTCGGCCACCAGCTTCTGGATCAGCGGCGCGGGCTGCCAGAACTCGGCGTCGTCGCGCGGGTTCTTGGCAAAGCGCTTCATCGTCTCGGCCACGTTGTACAGGCCGACCTGCGATGCGTAGTGCATCGGGCCGCCGCGCCAGATCGGGAAGCCGTAGCCGGTCAGGTACACCATGTCGATGTCGCCCGACTTCGAAGCAATGCCGTCTTCCAGGATGTGCGCGCCTTCGTTCACCAGCGCGTAAACCAGGCGTTGCACGATCTCTTCATCAGAAATCTTGCGCGGCGTGATGCCCAGTTCCTTGCGGTGGTCCTCGATCATCTTGTTGACCAGTTCCGACGGAATCGCGTCACGCTTGCCGGCCTGGTAGTCGTACCACCCTGCCCCGGTCTTCTGGCCGAAGCGGCCCAGTTCGCAGAGCTTGTCGGCCGTGCGGCTGTACTTCATGTCGGCGCGCTCGACGGCGCGGCGCTTGCGAATCGCCCAGCCGATGTCGTTGCCGGCCAGGTCGCCCATGCGGAACGGACCCATGGCAAAGCCGAACTTCTCGATGGCCTTGTCGACCTGCTGCGGCGTGGCGCCTTCGTCCAGCAGGAAGCCGGCCTGGCGCGAGTACTGCTCGATCATGCGGTTGCCGATGAAGCCGTCGCACACGCCCGAGACCACGGCCGTCTTCTTGATCTTCTTTCCGATGGCCATGACCGTGGCCAGCACGTCCTTGGCGGTGGCCTTGCCGCGCACCACTTCGAGCAGCTTCATCACGTTGGCGGGGCTGAAGAAGTGCATGCCGACCACGTCCTGCGGACGTTCGGTGAACGATGCGATCTTGTCGACGTCGAGCGTAGAGGTGTTCGAGGCCAGGATCGCGCCCTTCTTGGCGACGCGGTCGAGTTCCTTGAAGACCTTCTCCTTCACGCCGAGTTCTTCGAACACGGCCTCGATGATCAGGTCGGCGTCCTTCAGGTCGTCGTAGCTCAGCGTGGTGCTCAGCAGCGCCATGCGCTGCTCGTACTTGTCCTGCTTGAGCTTGCCCTTCTTGACCTGGGCTTCGTAGTTCTTCTTGATGGTGGCAACGCCGCGGTCGAGCGCTTCCTGCTTCATCTCGAGGATCTTGACGGGGATGCCCGCATTCAGGAAGTTCATCGAGATGCCGCCGCCCATGGTGCCGGCGCCGATCACGCCGACCGACTTGATCTCGCGCTTGGGCGTGTCTTCGGGCACATCGGGAATCTTGCTCGCGGCGCGCTCGGCCATGAACAGGTGGCGCAGGCCCAGCGATTCGGGCGTGAACATCAGCGCGGTGAAGATGCGGCGCTCTTCGGCCATGCCGGCGTCGAACTTCATCTTGGTGGCGGCCTGCACGGCGTCCACGCACTGCAGCGGCGCGGGATAGTTCTTCGACATGCCGCCGACCATGTTCTTGGCGAACTGGAAGTAGGCGTCGCCTTGCGGGTGCTTGCAAGGCAGGTTGCGCACCAGCGGCAGCGCTTCACCGGTCTTGCCGGCCACGCTCTTGGCGAAGGCCACGGCTTCTTCGAACACCGATTCGGGCGAGGCGGCCAGCCTGTCGAACAGCTTCTGGCCGGGCAGGCTCGCGAGCAGTTCGCTCTTCACAGCCTCGCCGCTGACGATCATGTTCAGCGCGGTCTCGACACCCACCACGCGCGGCAGGCGCTGCGTGCCGCCGGCACCCGGGATCAGGCCCAGCTTGACTTCGGGCAGCGCGACGCTGGTGCCCGGGGCAGCCACGCGGTAGTGGCAGCCCAGCGCCAGCTCGAGGCCGCCGCCCATGCACACCGAATGGATGGCCGCGACGATGGGCTTGGCCGAAGCTTCCAGCGCGAGGATCACGCTGAGAAGGTTGGGCTCCTGCAGCGCCTTGGGCGTGCCGAATTCCTTGATGTCCGCGCCGCCCGAGAACGCCTTGCCGGCACCGGTGATGACGATGGCCTTGACGGCGTCGTCGGCATTGGCCTTGGCCAGGCCATCGGTGATGCCGATGCGGGTCGAGAAACCGAGACCGTTGACCGGAGGGTTGGTCATGGTGATCACGGCGACATCGCCGAGCACTTTGTATTCAGCCGTCATGCTGCGTTCCTTGGTGTGTGAAGAAAAGAAGAAAAAGCACGAGTGTTCTTTTTCAGGGATTCTAGGCGTTTCGCGAGGCCAGACAATGGCACGCAGTCGCTGTAGAGACAAGGCCCCGCCTGAGGAGGGCGGAGCTTTCGGGAAACACCGCGGAACCGGCTTCGCCGGGCCGCAGGTGTTGCCCCCTGCAAGGGGGAAGGCGTAGCGACACGAAGTGCGCGAAGCCTGGGGGTTTGCCTAGACCTCCAGCCACTCCTTGCGAGTGGTGGCGTCGGCGCGCAGGCTGTCGGGGGTGCCGTCGAACACGATGCTGCCGTGGCCCATGACGAGCGCGCGGTCCGAGATCTGCATGGCGATGGTGAGCTTCTGCTCGATCAGCAGCACCGAGATGCCCTTGTCCTTCAGCGTGCGCAGGTACTGCCCCACCAGCTCGACGATCTTGGGCGCGAGGCCTTCGGTGGGTTCGTCGATGATGATCAGGTCGGGGTCGCCCATCAGCGTGCGGCACAGCGTGAGCATCTGCTGCTCGCCGCCCGAGAGCACGCCGGCCTCGGTGTGCTGGCGTTCCTTCAGGCGCGGGAACATGCCGTACATGTCGTCGAACGACCAGCGGCTGCCCTTGCCGGAGCCCTTCTGCCCCAGCAGCAGGTTCTGGTGCACCGTGAGCTTGGGAAAGATGTCGCGGTTCTCGGGCACGTAGCCGATGCCGAAGTGCGCGATCTCATACGCCTTGCGGCGCAGGATGTCCTGCCCCTTCCAGTGCAGTCCGCCCTCGGCATGCACCAGGCCCATGATGGCCTTGGCGGTGGTCGAGCGGCCCGAGCCGTTGCGGCCCAGCAGCGCGACGATCTCGCCGGGGTTCACGTCGAACGAAACGCCATGCAGCACATGGCTCTTGCCGTAGTAGGCGTGGATGTCTTTGAGCTTCAGCATGTCAGTGTCCCGCCCCTTGTGCGTCGGCAACCGAGGAGCCCAGGTACGCCTCCTGCACGCGCGCATTCGCGCGCACCGCAGCCGGCGTGTCGAAGGCGATCACTTCGCCGTACACCACCACCGCGATCTTGTCGGCCAAGCCGAAGACAACGCCCATGTCGTGCTCCACCGTCAGCAGCGTCTTGCCAACGGTGACGTGCTTGATGAGCGAGATGAAGTGCGAAGTCTCGGTCTTGCTCATGCCGGCCGTGGGTTCGTCCAGCAGGATCACGCTGGCGCCGCCAGCGATGGTCACGCCGATCTCCAGCGCGCGCTGCTCGGCGTACGTGAGGTTCACCGCATGCACGTCGCGCTTCTTCTCCAGGCCGATCTGCCTGATGAGCTCCTCGGTGCGCTCGTTGGCGTCGTCCAGGTTCGAGAGAAATCGCAGGAAGGTGTACTTGTAGCCCAGGCTCCACAGCACGCCGCAGCGCAGGTTCTCGAACACGCTGAGCTTCGGGAAGATGTTGGTGATCTGGAAGCTGCGCGACAGGCCCATGCGGTTGATCTCGTACGGCTTCATGCCGTCGATGCGCTGGCCATTGAGCAGCACCTCGCCGCTGGTGGGCGTGAGCCGCCCGCTGATCAGGTTGAACAGCGTGGACTTGCCCGCGCCGTTCGGCCCGATGATGGCGATGCGCTCGCCGGCCGTCACGGCCAGGTCCACGCCACGGATGATGTCGGTCTTGCCGAAGCTCTTGCGCAGGCCTTTGAGTTCGAGTGAATAGGTCATGCCGTCTCCCGCCGCTTGATCTCGGCTTCGATTTCTTCCTGCGCGTGGCCCCAGGCCTTCGCGAAGCGCCTGCGGAACACCTCGAAGATGCCCAGGCCCACCGCCAGCAGCGCCACCGCGACGATCCAGCTCGTGGCCGAAGAGGTGTCCAGCTGCAGGCCCGCGAACGGCACCAGGGGGCCGAGCGCCGCGTTCAGCTGCATGTGATAGATCATCTCGACGATGGCCGCCGCGCCCGCGAGCATCACGCCCGCACCGACGAACAGGCCCACGTACAGCAGGTAGAAACGCTTGATCTTGCCGAACAGCGCCACGCGCACGTTCATCATGATCAGGCTGGCCACGCCGCCGGGCGCGAACATCACCATCAGCAGGAACACCAGGCCCACGTACAGCAGCCAGGCCTTGCTGAGTTCGGACAGCAGCACCAGCGCGAACACCAGCAGCGCCGCGCCGATGATCGGCCCGAAGAAGAAGGTGGCGCCGCCCAGGAAGGTGAACAGCAGGTAGCTGCCCGAGCGCAGCCCGTTCAGGCTGTCGGCCGCGTTCACGATCTCGAAGTTGATGGCCGCCAGGCCGCCGCCGATGCCCGCGAAGAAGCCCGCGATGATGAACGCGTAGTAGCGCACGCGCTGCGTGTTGTAGCCGATGAACTCCACGCGCTCCGGGTTGTCGCGCACCGCGTTCAGCATGCGTCCGAGCGGCGTGCCGGTGAAGGCGAACATCAGCCCGGTGCAGATGAAGCAGTACACCGCGATCAGGTAGTACACCTGGTTCTGCGGCCCGAAGTTGATGCCGAAGAACGAGGTGCCGTACACGCGGTTGGTGGTGATGCCGCCCTCGCCGCCGAAGAAGCTGGGGAACATCAGCGCCATCGCGGCCACCAGCTCGCCCAGGCCGAGCGTGATCATCGCGAAGGTGGTGCCCGACTTCTTGGTCGACACATAGCCGAACACCACCGCGAAGAACATGCCGCCGAGCCCGCCCACGAGCGGAATCAGCACCAGCGGGATCGGCAGCTTGCCGGCGCCCGCCAGGTTCATGGCGTGGATGGCGATGAACGAGCCCAGGCCCACGTACACCGCGTGCCCGAAGCTGAGCATGCCGCCCTGCCCCAGCAGGATGTTGTAGCTCAGGCAGATGATGATCAGGTAGCCGATCTGCGACAGCATGGTGAGCGCCAGGCTGCTGGTGAAGATCATCGGCGCCACGATCAGCAGCAGCGCGAAGAAAGACCAGATGAAGATGCGGCCGATGTTCAGCGGCTTGAACCGGTAGTAGCGCACCGGCGTGGAGGTCGAAGCGGTTGTGGTTGCAGTATTCATGGCGTCAGTCCTCCCGGGTTCCGAGAAGACCCTTGGGCCTGAAGATGAGGATCAGCACCAGGAACAGGTACGGAAGAATGGGCGCCACCTGCGAGATGGTGAGCTTGAGCAGCTCGTAGCCGAAGGTCTGGTCGGTCACGGCCACGCCGAGCGCCTGCAGGCCGGTCGCGAGCGACTGGTCCATGGCCACCGCGAAGGTCTGCACGATGCCGATGATCAGCGAGGCCAGGAATGCGCCCGCCAGCGAGCCCATGCCGCCGACCACCACCACCACGAAGATGATGGAGCCGACCGAACCCGCCATGGCCGGCTCGGTGACGTAGGTGTTGCCGCCGACCACGCCAGCCAGCCCCGCCAGCGCGGCGCCGCCGCCGAACACCAGCATGAACACGCGCGGCACGTTGTGGCCCAGCGCCTCGACCATGTCGGGGTGCTTCAGCGCCGCCTGGATGACCAGCCCGATGCGGGTGCGCGTGAGCAGCAGCCACACGGACACCAGCATCAGCACCGCCACCAGCATGATGAACGAGCGCGACTTGGGGAACTGCGTGCCGTAGAGCGTGAAGAGCGGCCCCTGCAGCGCCGTCGGCAGGCCGTAGGGCACCGTGGAACGGCCCCACACCAGCTGCACGATTTCGAGAATGAGGTACGAAAGACCGAACGTCACCAGCAGCTCGGGCACGTGGCCGAACTTGTGGACGCGGCGCAGGCAGTAGCGCTCGAAGGCCGCGCCCAGCACGAACACCAGCAGCGGCGCGATGAAGAGTGCCGGCCAGAAGCCGACGATGCCCGACAGCGTGTAGGCGAAGTAGGCGCCCAGCATGTAGAAGCTGGCGTGCGCGAAATTGAGCACGCCCATCATGCTGAAGATCAGCGTGAGGCCAGAGCTCAGCATGAACAACAGCAAGCCGTAGCTCACGCCGTTGAGCAGCGAGATGACGAAGAATTCGACGTTCATCGGTCTTTCGTGTCAGGTAAAAAAGAAAAAGGCCCGAGTGTTGAAGTCGGGCCTCGACCGCGTTGGCGCGCTCCCGAAATCAGGAGGGGCGCTTCATCTGGCAGCTGGTGGGCGTGCTGGCCACGTAGGCGTCGTAGTACTTCACGGGGGCCAGCGTGTAGCCGGTGTTCTCCGGGCTGTACGGGTACTTGGCGCTGGCCTTTTCCCAGCGGGCGATGTACAGGCCCTGCTGCAGCTGGTGGTCGGCCTTGCGCAGTTCGACGTCGCCGTTGAAGCTCTTGAACTTCATGCCTTCCATGGCGGCCGCCACCTTGACGGGGTCGGTCGACTTGGTCTTCACGAAGGCTTCGGTCAGGGCCTGGAACACGGTGTAGATGTCGGTGGTGTAGAGGTCGTCGTTGAACTTCTTCTTGAAGTCTTCGGCGTACTTCTGCATGTCGCCGCCCATGTTGTAGTGGGCATAGCCGACCTGATAGACCTTGCCGTCGGACGCCGCGCCCATGGCGGTCGGCGTGCCGGTGGTCACGGCGTAGTAGGTGTAGAACTTGACGTTCAGGCCCGAGTCGTTCGCGGACTTGATGAGCAGCGCGAGGTCGGAGCCCCAGTTGCCGGTGATGACGGTATCGGCGCCGGAAGCCTTGATCTTCGCGATGTACGGCGCGAAGTCGCGCACCTGCGCGAGCGGATGCAGGTCGTCGCCGACGATCTGGATGTCGGGGCGCTTGTGCTTCAGGTCTTCCTTGGCGAACTTGGAAACCTGCTGGCCGTGCGCATAGTTCTGGCCGATGATGTAGACCTTCTTGATGTCCGGCTGGTCCTTCATGTAGGTGGTCAGCGCTTCCATCTTCATCGACGTGTCGGCGTCGAAGCGGTACTGCCAGTAGCTGCACTTGCTGTTGGTCAGGTCGGGGTCGACGGCCGCATAGTTCAGGTACAGCGCTTCCTTGCCGGGGTTGCGCGCATTGTTCTTCTCGAGCGCATCGATGATGGCCAGCGCAGGGCCGGAGCCGTTGCCCTGCACGATGTAGCGCGCGCCCTGGTCGAGGGCCGAGCGCAGCGCGCTGGTGGTCTCCTGCGGGCTGAGCTTGTTGTCGATGCCGATGATCTCGAACTTCACGCCGGCGGCATTCTTCTTGTTGAACTCTTCGGCGAAGAACTGGAAGGTCTTGAGCTGATTCGTCCCGACCGCGGCCATGAGGCCCGACAGCGGGTCGAGCCATGCGATCTTGACGGTTTCACCCTTCTGGGCGAGGGCACCGGTGGCGGTGGCCGCAATGACGGCTGCGGCAGCGATTTTCAGAGCGAAATTCAATCTATATCTCCTGGTCAAACCGAATCAGAACCGAATCAAAACGCTGTACGAGCGTACAAGCGATTGCAGCCCCTCCCCTCAGGGAATGCCCGTAAGAGCGAGGCCGCAAGGGGCCGTTTCTATCGCGCATGCGACAGCGCGGCGCCCGAGTTGCTACCCGCGGGTAGACCGCTGCTACCAGCGGGTAGAAATGCTGGAGCGGACGCGCGCCAGGACGCCTCAGGGCCGCTTCATCTGGCAGGTGGTGGGCGTGCTTGCCACGTACGACTCGTAGTACTTCACGGGCACGTTCGTGTAGCCGGTGTTCTCCGCGTCGTAGGGGTACTTGGCGCTGGCCTTTTCCCAGCGCGAGATGTACAGGCCCTGCTGCAGCTGGTGGTCGGACTTGCGCATCTCGACCTCGCCGTTGAAGCTCTTGATCTTCATGCCCTCAAGCGCCGCCGCCACCTTGACCGGATCGGTCGACTTCGTCTTGGCGAAGGCCGCGTCGAGCAGCGCGAACACGTGATAGATCGACGACTGCGTCAGGTCGTCGTTCATGCGCTTCTTGTAGCCGTTGAGGAGCTGCTGGATCTCGCCGCCCATGTTGTAGTGGGCGTAGGCCACGGTGTAGACCTTGCCGTCCGAAGTGGCCCCCATGGCCGTGGGGGTACCGGCGCCCGGCGCGTAGTAGGTGAGGAACTTGACGTTCAGGCCCGAGTCGTTGGCCGCCTTGATGAGCAGCGACAGGTCGGAGCCCCAGTTGCCGGTGATGACGGTGTCGGCGCCCGAGGCCTTGATCTTGGCGATGTAGGGCGAGAAGTCGCGCACCTGCGCCAGCGGGTGCAGGTCTTCGCCCACGATCTGGATGTCGGGGCGCTTGACCTTCAGGTCTTCCTTGGCGAACTTGGCCACCTGCACGCCGTGGGCGTAGTTCTGGCCGAGCAGGTAGACCTTCTTGATGTCGGGCTGGTCCTTCATCCAGGTGGTCAGCGCCTCCATCTTCATGGAGGTGTCGGCGTCGACCCGGAAGTGCCAGTAGCTGCACTTGCTGTTGGTCAGGTCGGGGTCGACCGCCGCGTAGTTCATGTACAGCAACTCCTTGCCGGGGTTGCGCGAATTGTTCTTCTCGATGGCGTCGATGATGGCCAGCGCCGGGCCGGAGCCGTTGCCCTGCATGATGTAGCGGGCGCCCTGGTCCTGCGCCGAGCGCAGCGCAGCGGTGGTCTCCTGCGGGCTGAGCTTGTTGTCGAGCGCGATGATCTCGAACTTCACGCCCGACTGGTTCTTCTTGTTGAACTCCTCGGCAAGGAATTGCGTGGTCTTGAGCTGGTTGGTGCCGACCGCGGCCATGAGGCCGGACAGAGGGTCGAGCCAGGCGATCTTGACGGTCTCGCCCTTTTGCGCGAATGCAGCGGTAACGCTCACCAACATGGCGCAGGCAGCTACTGACTTGATAGCAAATTGCATGAGGAGTCTCCAGTTTCGTTATGCGGGATCGCAGCGTACAAGCGCCCTTTTTTTCACCGCACAGGGATTGCCCGCAAGGAAAGCCGCCGGGGCGGCTTTCCTATCGCGTGCGCGACAGTGCGGCAGGGCTTTGCCTGTGTTTTCAGAGTGTGGGCAGCTTGTAGTCCTTGAGCAGCTCGCGCAGCTTGGTCTTCAGGATCTTGCCGGTGGCGCCCAGCGGAATGGCCTCGACGAACACCACGTCGTCGGGGATCTGCCACTTGGCGGTCTTGCCCTCGTAGAACTTCAGCAGCTCCTCGCGCGTGACTTCGGCACCCGGCTTCTTCGCGACGGCGATGACGGGCCGCTCGTCCCACTTGGGATGGAACACGCCGATGCACGCGGCCATGGCCACGGCTGGGTGCGCAACGGCGATGTTCTCGATGTCGATGGAGCTGATCCACTCGCCGCCGGACTTGATCACGTCCTTGCTGCGGTCGGTGATCTGCAGGTAGCCCTCGGCGTCGATGGTGGCGACGTCGCCGGTGGGGAACCAGCCGCGGTTGCGCGCATCGGGAATGAGCGGATCGCCGCCCTCGCCCTTGAAGTATTCCTTGACGATCCAAGGGCCCTTCACCAGCAGGTCGCCGAAGGCCTTGCCGTCCCAGGGCAGCTCGTTGCCGTCGCCGTCGACGATCTTCATGTCGACGCCGAAGATCGCGCGGCCCTGCTTCATGCGGATCTTCAGCTGGGCGTCCGGCGGCAGCGACAGGTGCTTGTTCTTCAGCGTGCAGAGCGTGCCCAGCGGGCTCATCTCGGTCATGCCCCAGGCATGCAGCACCTCGACGTCGTACTTCTCCTGGAACGCCGTGATCATGGCCGGCGGGCAGGCCGATCCGCCGATGACGGTGCGGTCCAGCTTGCTGAACTTCAGGCCGTTGGTCTGCACGTGGCCCAGCAGCATCTGCCACACGGTGGGCACGCCCGCCGCGAAGGTCACGCCTTCGGCCTCGATCAGGTCGTACACCGACTTGCCGTCGAGCGCCGGGCCGGGGAACACCAGCTTGCAGCCCACCAGCGCGGCCGAGTACGGAATGCCCCAGGCGTTGACGTGGAACATGGGCACCACAGGCAGCACCGAGTCGCGCGCCGACAGGCGCATGACGTCGGGCAGCGCCGCGGCATACGCATGCAGCAGCGTGGAGCGATGGCTGTAGAGCGCGGCCTTCGGATTGCCCGTAGTGCCGCTCGTGTAGCACATGCTCGACGCGGAGTTCTCGTCGAAGCTGGGCCATTCGTAGTCGGTGGGCTGCGCGCCCATCCAGCTCTCGTAGCTCACCAGGCCGGGCACGCCGCTGTCGGCCGGCAGCTTGTCGGCATCACACAGTGCAACCCATTTCCGGATCGTGGGACATTTGGCGTGCACCGCCTGCACCAGAGGCAGGAAGCTCAGGTCGAAGCACAGGATCTGGTCTTCGGCGTGGTTGGCGATCCAGGCGATCTGGTCGGGGTGCAGGCGCGGGTTGATGGTGTGCAGCACGCGGCCGCTGCCGCTCACGCCGTAGTACAGCTCCAGGTGGCGATAGCCGTTCCAGGCCAGGGTCGCGACGCGGTCGCTGAACAGCAGCTGCTCGCCGTCCAGCGCATTGGCCACCTGCCTGGCGCGCGATGCGATGTCGCTCCAGGTGCAGCGGTGGATATCGCCCTCGACACGGCGCGAGACGATCTCGCCGTCGCCATGGTGGCGCTCGGCGAACTCGATCAGCGACGAGATCAAAAGCGGTTGGTCTTGCATCAAACCCAGCATCTACGGACTCCTATGTGAAATGACTTCATGAAAACTTGCGGACAACGGATTCACGCAAGCTTCGGCCACTTCCACAATGACACAAACCCGCACTGCAAGATTGAACGGAGCGGCTCATTGCACCGGGGTGATCCTGATGTCCGTGGGCGTGGCGTCCAGCAGCAGTTGCGAAGGCCACGGCGCCCAGGTCGCACCAAGTTCGGGCGTGTTCGGATCGCCCTTGCGCATGAAGGCCCCGATGCTGGCCATGACGGCCTTCGACAGCGCGAGCCGCCCTTTCTCGTTGGCCTTGCCGCCGATGGAGCTCGACAGCACCGACGGGCCGAAGTTGCCGAACACGAACGGCAGGTCGAAGGCGTGCGAGGCCCCGTACACGTCGTTCCACGGCGAAGCCTCCTGCGACCAGTCGAGGCGGTAGTGCCAGATGTTCGACTGGCGCGTCTTCATCGTGTCGAGCAGGTTGTCGCGGTTGGCCTCGAACAGGCCCTTCGTGATGAGCGCGGTGGCCGCGTTGTAGCCGGTGCCGGCCTTGTCTACCGGAAGGTAGAACGGATCGATGATGTCGTTCACCGTGAGCGTGGGCGCGGCATCGGGGTCGAAGTTGAACATCAGCGAGAAGCGCTGGGCGTCGTTGACGATCCAGCCCGAGGTCGGAAAGCCGATGGTCCCCAGCAGCGAGGCGAAGAGCTTGCCCTCGTCGCGCGTGTTGCCCGCGAGCATGGGCACCTTCACGTACCGGTCGGCCGCGATGGCGCCGATGGGGTCGGTCGGGATCACGGTGCCATCGGGAATCGGCGCGACCGAGCCGAGCCCGGCCGCCGCCACCTTGCCCAGCAGCGCACCGCCGTCCTGCGCCCGCAGGTACTCTGCGATCTGGGCCGGCGTGCGGGTGGCGATGTAGGCCTTGGCTGCGGTTTCGTCGGCAGCTGTGCCGTCGGCCACGAGCAGCTTCTCCAGGATGGCCGCGCCCTGCGCGAGCGAAGCCGAGGCCGGCGAGAGCGAAGGCAGCGTGCCGGGCGGCAGGTTGGTCGCGAGCGAAATGCCGCCGCTCATCTCGAAGGCCTTGTGGAACAGGCCCTTGGCCATCGGCGAAGTCATGACCGACAGCAGGTTGGTGGCGCCTGCCGACTCGCCCGACAGCGTGACGTTGCCCGGATCGCCGCCGAAGTTGGAAACGTTGTCCGCAATGAAGCGCAGCGCCGCCATGTTGTCCAGCAGCGCGAAGTTGCCCGAGTCATCGCCCTGCGTGCCGCCGGGTTTCAGCTGCGGAATGTTCAGGAAGCCCAGGATGCCGAGGCGGTAGCTGGCGGTGATGACCACCGCGTTGGCGGTCTTGGCCAGCTTGGCGCCGTCGTACAGCGGGTCGGCCGTATAGCCGGAGATGTTGCTGCCGCCATGGATGAACAACAGCACCGGCAGGTTCTTCTCGGACGTCGCCGGGCGCCAGATGTTGACGAACAGGCAGTCTTCGCTGCCGACCGGCTTTCCGAGGTTGGTGCCGATGGTGGCGTCGTAAGTGTTGTTGAGGCCGGGGCTGAAGATGCGGCCAATCTGCAGGCAGGCAGTGCCGAATCTGGCGGCCGGGCGGATGCCGCTCCAGGCTTCGGGCGCAACCGGCGCACGCCAGCGCAGCGCGCCCACCGGTGCCTTGGCGAAGGGGACCCCCTTCCAGTAATAGGTGCCAGAGCCGGCGCTGTCGTCCACGCCTTCGATCTTGCCGGCCGTGGTCTGGCGCACCATCGGGCCGTCGGCCGGAGGCGGGGCCGCGGGCGCGGGGGCTGGCGCCGGCGCAGGCGCAGCCGGCAGGAAGGCGAAGCCGGGCGAACCGGACGATCCGCCGCCGCAGGCCGAGAGCGCTGCCAGGGCCGCGACGGCGACCACTGCGGCGGCGGCCCTGGCTATCGCTGTCCTTGCCGCCGCGCCCTGGTCTTGCGTCGTTGTCTCTGCATTCATGTTTTTGTCTCCACACCGGGTTAATCGGAATTCCTTGCCTGGCGCACGGCACCCATACTCCGGGCCGCCGAGCACGCAAAAAAATTCTAGAAACCGGCGTCGTTTTCATCGCTATCGCAAGGAAGCCAAACGAATGACTTCAGGAGCCTCCCTGTCGCACCGCCAGCGCGGGCCGCAACGCCGGTCCGGCGGCATGCCGCAGCCGGAACTGCGCACCAGCTCCGCCGCGTGGCTCGAAGGCGTGCTGTCGATGTTCGAGGCCGAAGGACTGGACGTGCCTTCGCTGCTGCTGGAGGCCGGCTTCGACCCCGAGTCCCTGCACCGGCAGAACGCACGCATCCCCGTCGACGAGATCACGGTGCTGTGGCAGCTGGCCGTGGCGCGCGCCGCCCGGCCCACGCTGGGCCTGCATCGCGACCTGGCCGCCACGCACAGCAAGCTGGGCACGGTGGGCCATGCCATGTCTTGTAGCCCCACGCTCGGGGCTGCGCTCACGCGGCTGGCGCGCTACATGGCGGTGATCTCCGACGCGACAGCTTTCTCGCTGCACCCCGAGCCGCGCGGCTGCTGGCTGGCGATGGAACACACCGGCGGCAGCCTGCCGATTCCGCGCCAGCGCGTCGAATACGCCCTGCTGACAACGCTCATGCAATGCCAGTGGCTCACGCGGCGCGACCTGCAGCCGCTGGCCATGGAGTTCGTCTACCCCTCGCCGGCCGACGACCGGCCGCACCGCGAGGCCTTCGGTTGCGAGGTGCGTTTCAACGCGCCGGCCAACAGGCTGCTGCTGTCGGCCGCCGACCTGGCCCTGCCGCTGCCCACCCATCACGAGACGCTGGGCGAGCTGCAGGAGCACCTGCTCGACGATCAGCTCGACCTGCTGGGCCAGACCACCACCAGCAGCCTCGTCTGCGCCGAGATCGCGCGCCGGCTGCAACACGGCGAGCCGCGCCGGCAGGACGTGGCATCGGGCCTGGGCCTGGCCGAGCGCACCCTGCAGCGCAGGCTCCAGGAGGAGTCGGTGTCGTTCCAGGGCTTGCTGGACCGCACCCGCCGCGAACTTGCGCAGCAGTACCTGGCGGAAGACCGCCATACGCTGACCGACGTCGCGGACATGCTGGGCTTCGTCGACACGAGCAACTTCTTCCGCGCCTGCAAGCGCTGGTTCGGCGTGCCGCCGGCGCAGTACCGGGCACGCATCTGGGACAGCCCCGCGCCGCTCGCCGCCTGAACGGCCACCCCGATGGCCCCCGCGGCAAGGGGTTTCGCGCTCTGCCGGACAATCCGCGCATGAGCTTGCTTGCTGAAGACACCCCGGTCGCCGACCTGGGACTGCGCTGGAAACCCGGCTTCTCCAACCTGGGCCCCGCGTTTTTCACCGAACTGCGGCCGACGCCCCTGCCCGATCCGTACTGGGTGGGGCGCAGCGAGGCCGTTGCGCGCGAACTCGGCCTGCCGCCCGGCTGGCATGAGTCGGGCGACACGCTGGCCGCACTGACGGGCAGCATGCCCATTGCGGGCACCCGCCCCTTTGCAACCGTGTACAGCGGCCACCAGTTCGGCGTGTGGGCCGGCCAGTTGGGAGACGGGCGCGCCATCATGATCGGCGAGACCGACGGCGGGCTCGAAGTGCAGCTGAAGGGCGCGGGGCGCACGCCCTACTCCCGCGGCGGCGACGGCCGCGCGGTGCTGCGCTCCAGCATCCGCGAATTCCTCTGCAGCGAGGCGATGCACGGGCTGGGCATTCCGACCACGCGCGCCCTCAGCGTGACCGGCTCCGACGCCCGGGTGCGCCGCGAGGAGCTCGAAAGCGCAGCGGTCGTGGCACGCGTGGCGCCCAGCTTCGTGCGCTTCGGCCACTTCGAGCACTTTGCCGCCAACCAGCGCGAAGACGAATTGCGCGCGCTGGCCGACTACGTCATCGACCGCTACTACCCGGACTGCCGCAATACCGGGCGCTTCAACGGCAATGCGTACGCCGCATTCCTGGAGGCAGTGAGCGAGCGCACCGCCGCCCTGCTCGCGCAATGGCAGGCCGTGGGCTTCTGCCACGGCGTGATGAACACCGACAACATGAGCATCCTGGGGCTCACCATCGACTACGGGCCGTTCCAGTTCCTCGACGGCTTCGATCCGCGCCATATCTGCAACCACAGCGACACCAGCGGCCGCTACGCCTTCAACCAGCAGCCCAACGTCGCGTACTGGAACCTGTTCTGCCTGGCGCAGGCGCTGCTGCCCCTGATCGGCGACCAGGAAATCGCCGTGGCCGCGCTGGAGTCTTACAAGAGCGTGTTCCCCAGCGAGTTCGAGGGCCGCATGCGCGCCAAGCTGGGCCTGGCTGACGCGGCCGAGGGCGACCGCCCGCTCGTCGAAGGCGTGCTCAAGCTGCTGGCCGCGGGCAAGGTCGACTACACGATCTTCTGGCGCCGGCTGTCGAACTACATGGCCGACGGCAAGCTCGAGCCGGTGCGCGACCTGTTCCTGGACCGCGAGGGCTTCGATGCCTGGCTGCTATTGTTTTCGGAGCGCCATGCGGCGTCCGACCGGGCGAGAGTGGCGGGCCTGATGCTTCGGTCGAACCCCAAGTTCGTGCTGCGGAACCACCTCGGACAGCAAGCCATCGAAGCAAGTCAGCAAAAAGACAACTCAGGTGTGGCAACCTTGCTGGCTCTGCTCGAGTCCCCATTTGAAGAACATCCCGGCGCCGATGCTTATGCCGGCTTCCCGCCCGACTGGGCCTCCACGATCGAAATCAGCTGCTCATCATGACCACTCCCGTACAGAAAACCGACGCCGAATGGAAAGCCCTGCTCGCTGAAAAAGGCGCCGAACCCGCCGCCTTCGAAGTGACGCGTCACGCCGCCACCGAACGCCCCTTCACCGGCAAGTACGAAGCCCACTGGGACGACGGCACCTACCACTGCGTGTGCTGCGGCGCCAAGCTGTTCGAGTCTTCGACCAAGTTCGACGCCGGTTGCGGCTGGCCCAGCTTCTCCGAAGAAGCGGTGCCCGGCGCCATCAGGAACATCATCGACCGTTCGCACGGCATGGTCCGCACCGAGAACGTCTGCGCCAATTGCGGCGCCCACCTGGGCCACGTGTTTCCCGACGGCCCGACCGAGACCGGCCTGCGCTACTGCATGAACTCGGCTTCGCTCGACTTCCAGAAAAAGGCCGACTGAGCCGCTCCGAATGAAACTGATCCTCGACTTCTTCCCGATCCTGCTGTTCTTCGGCGCCTACAAGCTGGCCGACATCTACACGGCCACCGGCGTGCTGATGGCCGCCACCGTGGTGCAGATGGCCATCATCTACGCCATGGAGCGCAAGTTGCAGGCCATGCAGAAGGCCACGCTGGTGCTGATCCTGCTGTTCGGCACGCTCACGCTGGCGCTGCACGACGACCGCTTCATCAAGTGGAAGCCGACCGTGCTGTACGGCGCAATGGCGCTCGCGCTGGCCGTGGCGCTCTGGGCGCTGAAGAAGAACTTCCTGAAGATGCTGCTGGGCCAGCAGCTCGAGCTGCCCGAGCGCATCTGGGGCCGCCTGAACGTGGCGTGGATCGGCTATTGCCTGTTCATGGCCGCCATCAACGGCTATGTGGCGGCGTACTTCACGACCGAGGCCTGGGTCAACTTCAAGCTCTGGGGCTACGTGTTTCCCATCGTCTTCCTGGTGGCGCAAGGCCTGTACATCGCGCCGCACCTGAAGAACGACGACAAGCCCACCGCATGACGAGCAACACCACCACCGCACTCCTGCCCACGGCGGCCGACCTCGAGGCCGCGCTGCGCGAGGCGCTGGCCCCCACGCAGCTCGAAGTGATCGACGAAAGCGCCGCCCACGCCGGCCATTCGGGCGCCAATGCGCAAGGCCGCGGCACCCATTTCCGGGTCCGCATCGCCTCGCCCCGGTTCGAGGGAAAGCCCCGCGTGGCGCGGCATCGGCTTGTGTATGATGCCCTCCAAGTTTTTATCGCACAGGGTCTGCACGCCATCGCCATCGAGGTGCTCTGAGTCGTCCAAGGGGCCGCGCGCCACGCCCGATGTGGTTGCAGCGGCTGCCGTGCCATCCCGCCGTTTTCTTCCCTATCCCTGCTTTCTTTCCCGCGCCTTTTCCTACACGCGCATTTCCTTTCCAGCTCGATATTCATTCCATGAAAAAACAAATCTTGCAGGCCGTCGCGGCCGCAGTGCTGCTCGGTGCCATTCCCATGGCCGCGCTCGCACAGAACGCAGCCATCGTGAACGGCAAGCCGGTGCCCAAGGCCCGCATGGACGTTCTGGCCCAACAGCTGGCCGCCGCCGGCCGCCCGGTGACGCCTGAAATGCAAGGCCAGCTGCGCGAGGAAATCGTGGCGCGCGAAGTGTTCATGCAGGAAGCCCAGAAGCAGGGCCTGGACGCCAGCGAGGACTACAAGAACCAGCTCGAACTCGCCCGCCAGGCCATCCTGATCCGCGCGCTCTTCGACAACTACCGCAAGAACAACCCCGTCTCGGACGCCGACGTGAAGGCCGAGTACGACAAGTTCGTCGCGGCCAACGGCGGCAAGGAATACAAGGCGCGCCACATCCTGGTCGAAACCGAAGACCAGGCCAAGAAGATCATGGCCGACCTGAAGAAGGGCGCCAAGTTCGAAGACATCGCCAAGAAGCAGAGCAAGGACCCGGGATCGGGCGCCAACGGCGGCGACCTCGACTGGGCCAACCCCGCGAGCTTCGTGCCCGAGTTCTCGGAAGCCATGATCAAGCTCAAGAAGGGCGAGACCACCCCCGCCCCGATCAAGACCCAGTTCGGCTGGCACATCATCCGCGTCGACGACATCCGCCAGGCTCAACTGCCGAAGCTGGAAGAAGTGAAGCCGCAGATCACGCAGCAGCTGCAGCAGCAGCGCCTCCAAAAGTACCAGGAAGACCTGCGCGCGAAGGCGAAAGTGGAATAACCCCCAGGCTTCGCGCACTTCGTGTCGCTACGCCCACCCCCTTGCAGGGGGCAACACCTGCGGCCCGGCGAAGCCGGTTCCGCGGTGTTCTGGAAATGAAAAAAGCGGCCCGCGGGCCGCTTTTTCGTGGGCGTCCTTATTTCAGATCGCCCAGGTGCCGAAGTTGTCGCCCGGGCGGTCAAGCACGACGAAAGCCTGCCAGATCCTCGATCCGCGCCGCTTCCAGCACGTGCCGGCTTCCCGGGTGATCGAGGTCGAGCATCTGCTTCAGCCCACCCAGCGACGCGCGTTGCGCCAGATCTGCATCCAGGGGCTCAGGTCGCTCTTGTCGCCCGAGGTCCAGCTCATCTGGATGTTGCGGAACACGCGCTCCGGGTGCGGCATCACCGCGGTGAAGCGGCCGTCCGGCGTCGTGACCGAGGTCAGGCCGCCCGCGCTGCCGTTCGGGTTGAACGGGTATTGCTCGGTCGGCTGGCCGTGGTTGTCGACGAAGCGCATCGCGCCGATGGCCTTGGCGGCGTCGCCGCGGTGCTTGAAGTTGGCGTAACCCTCGCCGTGCGCCACCGCGATCGGCAGGCGGCTGCCGGCCATGCCCGCGAAGAAGATGCTCGGCGACTCGAGCACTTCGACCATCGACAGGCGCGCCTCGAAGCGCTCGCTCTGGTTGGTGGTGAAACGCGGCCAGGCCTCCGCACCCGGAATGATGTCGGCCAGCTCGGCGAACATCTGGCAGCCGTTGCACACGCCCAGGCCGAAGGTGTCGGCGCGGCCGAAGAAGGTCTTGAACTGCTCGGCCAGCTTCGGGTTGAAGGTGATGCTGCGCGCCCAGCCGATGCCGGCGCCCAGCGTGTCGCCGTAGCTGAAGCCGCCGCAGGCGACCACGCCCTTGAAGTCGGCGAGGTCCGCCCTGCCCGTCTGCAGGTCGGTCATGTGGACGTCGAAGGCTTCGAAGCCGGCTTCGGTGAAGGCGTAGGCCATCTCGACGTGCGAGTTGACGCCCTGCTCGCGCAGGATCGCGACCTTGGGGCGCGACTGCAGGATGGCGGGCGCAACGGCGGAGCCGGTCTGCGCATTCGGCAGGAACACGTGCATGCCCGGATCGTTCGGCACACCGGCCGCGGCGTGTTCGGCATCAGCGCAGGCGGGGTTGTCGCGCTCGCGGGCGATCTTCCAGCTCACCGAGTCCCAGACCTGCTGCAGGTCGTGCAGGCTGGCGCTGAACACCGACTTGGCGTCGCGCCAGACTTCGACCTTGCCCTTGCCCGCATCCATGGGCGAGCTGGCGGGGCGGGTCTTGCCGACGAAGTGGCTGTGCGTGCTGAGGCCGTGGGCGCGCAGCACCTGCATGACATCGTTGCGCTCGGAGGTGCGCACCTGCAGCACCATGCCCAGCTCTTCGTTGAACAGCGCCTTGAGCGTGAGCTCCTCGCGCCGCGCGCTGACCTGCTGCGCCCAGTTCTTGGCGTCGCCGGTTTCCATGCGGCTGTCGGAAATGCCGTCGCCTTCGGTGACCAGCATGTCGACGTTCAGCGCCACGCCCACATGGCCGGCAAAGGCCATTTCGCAGGCGGTGGCGAACAGGCCGCCGTCGCTGCGGTCGTGCATCGCGAGGATCTTGCCGTCGGCGCGCAGCGCGTTCACGGCATTGACCAGGGCCACCAGTTGCGCCGGGTCGTCGAGGTCGGGCACCGTGTCGCCGCTCTGGTTGAGCGTCTGCGCCAGGATGCTGCCGGCCATGCGGTGCTTGCCCTGGCCCAGGTCGACCAGCACCAGCGTGGTGTCGGCCTCCTCGGCGTCGAGCTGCGGCGTGAGCGTGCCGCGCACGTCGGCCAGCGTGGCGAAGGCGCTGACGATCAGGCTCACGGGCGACGTGACCTTCTTGGCTTCGCTGCCGTCCTTCCACTGCGTGCGCATCGACAGCGAATCCTTGCCGACCGGAATCGACACGCCCAGCGCCGGGCATAGCTCCAGGCCCACGGCCTTGACGGTTTCGTACAGCGCGGCGTCTTCGCCGGGCTCGCCGCAGGCGGCCATCCAGTTGGCCGACAGCTTCACGCGCGAAAGTTCGATGGGGGCGGCCAGCAGGTTGGTGATGGCTTCGGCCACGGCCATGCGGCCAGAGGCCGGTGCGTCGAGCGCGGCCAGCGGCGTGCGCTCGCCCATGCTCATGGCTTCGCCGGCAAAGCCCTTGTAGTCGGCCAGCGTCACGGCGCAGTCGGCCACGGGCACCTGCCACGGTCCGACCATCTGGTCGCGATGGCTCAGGCCGCCCACGGTGCGGTCGCCGATGGTGATGAGGAAGCGCTTCGACGCCACGGTCGGATGCGCGAGCACGTCGATGGCGGCCTTCTGCAGGTCGATGCCTGTCAGGTCGAGCGGCTTGAAGGTGCGCGCCACGGTCTTCACGTCGCGGTGCATCTTGGGCGGCTTGCCGAGCAGCACGTCCATCGGCATGTCGACCGGCTGAACCTCGGCGCCTTCGTCGGCCACCAGCAGCTGGCGCTCTTCGGTCGCCACGCCGACCACCGAGAACGGGCAACGCTCGCGCTCGCAGAAGGCCTTGAACTGCTCGAGCGATTCCGGCGCGATGGCCAGCACGTAGCGCTCCTGGCTTTCGTTGCACCAGATTTCCTTCGGCGCCATGCCCGATTCTTCGAGCGGCACGGCGCGCAGGTCGAAGCGCGCGCCACGGCCGGCGTCGTTGGTGAGTTCGGGGAAAGCATTGCTCAGGCCGCCGGCGCCCACGTCGTGGATCGCCAGGATGGGGTTGGCCGCGCCCTGCTGCCAGCAGTGGTTGATGACCTCCTGCGCGCGGCGCTCGATTTCGGGGTTGCCGCGCTGCACCGAGTCGAAGTCGAGCTCGGCCGCGTTGGCGCCGGTGGCCATCGAGCTGGCGGCGCTGCCGCCCATGCCGATGCGCATGCCGGGGCCGCCGAGCTGGATCAGCAGCGAGCCGGCCGGGAACTGGATCTTCCTGGTCTGGGTGGCGTCGATGCTGCCGAGGCCGCCCGCGATCATGATGGGCTTGTGGTAGCCGCGCTGCACGGTGTCGAGGTCGCTCGCCACCGTCTGCTCGTATTCGCGGAAATAGCCCAGCAGGTTGGGACGGCCGAACTCGTTGTTGAACGCGGCGCCGCCCAGCGGGCCCTCGGTCATGATCTGCAGCGGGCTGGCGATGTGCTCGGGCTTGCCGTAGTGGCCGTCTTCAGGCCACAGCTTCGACACGGTGAAGCCGGTCAGGCCGGCCTTGGGCTTGGAGCCGCGGCCGGTGGCGCCTTCGTCGCGGATCTCGCCGCCCGCGCCGGTCGATGCGCCGGGGAAAGGCGAAATGGCGGTCGGGTGGTTGTGCGTCTCGACCTTCATCAGCACATGGCTCAGGGCGCTATCTTTTTGATAGCTCTGCGAGCCGCTGGCGGGGATGAAGCGCTCGATGGTCGCGCCTTCCATCACCGAGGCGTTGTCGGCATAGGCGATGACCGTGTGCTGCGGGTTCTGCTTCTCGGTGTGGCGGATCATCGAGAACAGGCTCTGCGGCTGCGCCTTGCCATCGATGGTGAAGTCGGCGTTGAAGATCTTGTGGCGGCAGTGTTCGCTGTTGGCCTGCGCGAACATCATCAGCTCGACGTCGCTGGGGTTGCGGCCCAGGCGGGTGAATGCGTCCACCAGGTAGTCGATTTCGTCCTCGGCCAGCGCCAGGCCGAAGCCGGTGTTGGCGGCCACCAGCGCAGTGCGGCCGCCGGCCAGCACGTCGACCTGCGCCATCGGCTGCGCCGGAAGCTCGCTGAACAGGCTGGCCGCCTGCTCGACCGTGGCCAGCACCGATTCGGTCATGCGGTCGTGCAGCGGGCCGGCCGCGGCGGCCAGCTGGTCGCCTTCGAGCACGGGGGCCTTGCCGATCAGCGGGGCCTTGAGCTTCAGGTGGTACTGGGTGACGCGCTCGACCCGGCGCAGCGCCAGGCCGCAGTTGTGGGCGATGTCGGTGGCCTTGGAGGCCCACGGCGACACGGTGCCCAGCCGCGGTGTGACCACCACCGAAGTGCCCGCCTTGGCCGGCGCCTCGAAGGGCTCGCCGTAGGTCAGCAGCGCGGCAAAGCGCTCGCGGTCGTCCGTGCCGAGCGCCGCATCGGTCACGACCAGGTGCACGAAACGGGCCGAAATGCCCTCGATGCGCGGCTCGATGGCCTGCAGCTTCGGCAGCAGCTGGCGTGCGCGGAAATCGCTGAGTGCGCTGCCGCCCTCGAACATGGTTACGACAGGAAGGGCTTGAGGTGCGGGCTGCGTCACGGTCGATGGGGCCTCGGGGGCCGCGTTGGGAATCAAGGAATAAAGGCGAATGACCGCTGACTGGGGTCATCCGCGTTAACCCGGGATTTTAGCCGGGCCGATGGGATAATTCGGGGATGAGCATTAACTACAAAGACGCTGCGGGCATCGAAGCCATGCGGGTCGCCTGCCGCCTGGCCTCCGAGGTGCTGGACTACCTCACCCCCTTCATCAAGCCCGGCATCACGACCAACGATGTCGACCGGCTGGCCGCCGAATACATGGTCAAGCAGGGCACCACCTCGGCCACGGTGGGCTACATGGGCGCCAGCAGCGTCCCGTTCCCGAAGTCGCTGTGCACATCGGTGAACCACGTGGTGTGCCACGGCATTCCCAACGACAAGCCCCTGAAGAAGGGCGACATCATGAACGTCGACGTGACCGTCATCAAGGACGGCTGGTTCGGCGACAACAGCCGCATGTACGTGATCGGCGACGCCTCCATCGCAGCCAAGCGCCTGTGCAGCATCACCTTCGAGGCCATGTGGCACGGCATCCTGCAGGTACGCCCCGGCGCGCACCTGGGCGACGTGGGCCATGCGATCCAGAAGTTCGCCGAAGGCCAGGGCTTCTCGGTGGTGCGCGAGTTCTGCGGCCACGGCGTGGGCCAGCGCTTCCACGAAGAACCCCAGGTGCTGCACTACGGCCGCCCGGGCACCATGGAAGAACTCAAGCCCGGCATGATCTTCACCATAGAGCCCATGATCAACGCCGGCAAGCGCGACGTGAAGGAAGACTTCAAGGGCGGCCAGTACGACGGCTGGACCATCGTCACGCGCGACCATTCGCTGTCGGCCCAATGGGAGCACACGGTGCTGGTCACCGAAACCGGCTACGAGGTGCTGACGCTCTCCGCCGGCAGCCCTCCGCTGCCCTCCTTCGTCACCTCGACCAAAACCTGACGCGCGCACGCGTTCCCCGGCCGTGATCGAAGCAGCCAAGATCGACGTGGCGACGCTGCGCGAAGCCTATCGCGCGAAGAAGCTCGCGCTTTTCGACACCCTGCGCTTTGCGCGCGCGCCAACGCGCAGCGTGCATACGGTGCTGCGCCAGCTCTCGGCGCTGGCGGACGAAACACTGTGCGCCCTGTGGCGCGAGGCCGATTTCGGCGACGCGCTCTCGCTGGCCGCCGTGGGCGGCTTCGGGCGCGGCGAGCTGTTTCCGTATTCCGACGTCGACGTGCTGCTGCTGTTGCCGCCCGAAGGCCACGAGAACGCGGTCGACCCGGCCCGCATCGAGGCCTTCATCGGCCATTGCTGGGACGCCGGCCTCGAAATCGGCTCCAGCGTGCGCACCGTCGACGAATGCCTGGCCGAGGCCGAGAAAGACGTCACCGTGCAGACCTCGCTGCTCGAGGCACGGCTGATCGCCGGCGACAAGAAGCTCTTCACCGCCTTTCGCCGCCGCTTCGCCCGCGCCATCGATCCGCAGGCTTTCTTCGTGGCCAAGTCGCAGGAAATGCGGCACCGGCACCAGAAGTTCGACAACACGCCCTACGCGCTGGAGCCGAACTGCAAGGAATCACCCGGCGGCCTGCGCGACCTGCAGACCATTTTGTGGATGACCAAGGCTGCCGGCTACGGCAGCCGCTGGGACGACCTGGCCAAGAACGGCCTGGCCACCTCCTTCGAAGCCCAGCAGATCAAGCGTAACGAGGCCCTGCTCTCGCTCATCCGCGCCCGGCTCCACGTGATCGCCAACCGCCGCGAAGACCGGCTGGTGTTCGACCTGCAGACCGCCGTGGCGGCCAGCTTCGGCTATGAGAGCGAGTCGCAGCGCAAGTCGAGCGAGGCGCTCATGCGCCGCTACTACTGGGCCGCCAAGGCGGTGTCGCAGCTCAACCAGATCCTGCTGCTCAACATTTCCGAGCGCCTGCAGCCCAGCGACGAGCGGCACACGCCGATCAACGAGCGCTTCTACGAGCGCGCCGGCCTCATCGAGATCGCCAGCGACGACCTGTACGAGCGCGAGCCGCACGCGGTGCTCGAGACCTTCCTGCTCTACCAGAAGACCATCGGCGTGCAGGGCCTGTCGGCGCGCACGCTGCGCGCGCTCTACAACGCGCGCCATGTGATGGACAGCAAGTTCCGCAACGACCCGGTCAACCACGAGACCTTCATGCGGATCCTGCAGCAGCCCTATGGCATCACGCATGCCTTCAGGCTGATGAACCAGACCTCGGTGCTGGGGCGCTACCTGCGGGTGTTCCGCAGCATCGTGGGGCAGATGCAGCACGACCTGTTCCACGTGTACACGGTCGACCAGCACATCCTGATGGTGCTGCGCAACGTGCGGCGCTTCTTCATTGCCGAACATGCGCACGAGTACCCGTTCTGCTCGCAGCTCGCGGCCGGCTGGGACAAGCCCTGGATCCTGTACGTGGCGGCCCTGTTCCACGACATCGCCAAGGGCCGCGGCGGCGACCACTCCACGCTTGGCGCGCGCGACGTGCAGCGCTTCTGCAAGCAGCACGGCATTGCCCGCGAAGACGCCAGGCTCATCGAATTCCTCGTGGCCGAGCACCTGGTGATGAGCCAGGTCGCCCAGAAGCAGGACCTGAGCGACCCCGAGGTCATCAGCGCCTTCGCCAGGCGCGTGGGCAACGAGCGCTACCTCACGGCGCTCTACCTGCTGACCATCGCCGACATCCGCGGCACCTCGCCGCGCGTGTGGAATGCCTGGAAGGGCAAGCTGCTCGAGGACCTGTACCGCTACACGCTGCGCGCGCTCGGCGGCCGCATGCCCGACCCGGACGCCGAGGTCGAGTCGCGCAAGCGCGAGGCGCTGGTGCAGCTGGCCCTGCACGCCCAGCGCTTCGAAGCGCACAAGGCCCTGTGGGACACGCTCGACGTGGGCTACTTCATGCGCCACGACGCCACCGAGATCGCCTGGCACGCCAAGCAGCTCTCGCGCTTCGTGCCGCCCAAGGGCGTGCCGATCGACCCGAAGGCGCCGCCCATCGTGCGCGCGCACCTGTCGCCGGTGGGCGAAGGCCTGCAGGTGGTCGTCTACACGCCCGACCAACCCGACCTTTTTGCGCGCATCTGCGGCTATTTCGATCAGTCGTCTTTCAGCATCCTGGACGCCAAGGTGCACACCACGAGCGACGGCTACGCGCTGGACACCTTCCAGGTGGTGACCACCTTCCTGCCCGACCACTACCGCGACCTGATCAGCATGGTCGAGTCGGGCCTGGCGCAGACGCTCACCGAGGCCGGCGCCCTGCCCCCGCCCAGCATGGGCCGGGTGTCGCGCCGGGTGCGCAGCTTCCCCATCAAGCCGCGCATCAGCCTGCTGCCCGACGACAAGGCCCAGCGCTGGCTGCTCAACATATCGGCCAGCGACCGGGCCGGGCTGCTGTACTCGGTGGCCCGGGTGCTGGCGCGCCACCACCTGAACCTGCAGCTCGCCAAGGTGACGACGCTCGGCGAACGTGTGGAAGACACCTTCCTCATCAGCGGCCCCGAGCTGCAGGGGCAGAAAACCCAGCTGGCCATCGAGACCGAGCTGATGGAAGCGCTGGCGTCCTGAGCCGCAGGTTTTTAGGGCGCCGCGGCCGGTCTGGCGCTACTTTCGTACAACGAAAGCCTGAAGCCTTGGCGCATCGCCGTCAAAATGTGGGCTATGGACTCACTGATTGAACAGCTTTCAGACTCGGTCTCCTCGGCCAAGACGCTCGAGGACCTGGCTCGCCCCATGCTCGAAATGCTCGAAGTGGTCACGGGGCTGGAATCGACCTACCTCACGACCATCGATCTCGAAAAGGGCCTGCAGAGCATTCTTTTCGCTCGGAACGCGAAGGAAATGACCATCCCCGAGGGCCTTTCCGTCCCCTGGTCCGACACCCTCTGCCGCCGCGCCCTCGAAGAAGACCGCCCCTTCGCCGACGACGTCGCCACCCGCTGGGGCGACTCCGACGCCGCCCGCCAGCTCGGCGTCCAGACCTATGTGAGCACACCGATCAAGACGGACAGCGGCGGCCTCTTCGGCACCCTGTGCGGCGCCAGCGCGGACAAGCTGCCTCTGTCGCCCCATGCGGCACCGGTGCTGCGGCTCTTCGCGAAACTGCTGGCCCAGCAGGTCGAGCGCGAGATGCTCCTCGTCAAGCTCAAGCGGGCCAACGCCGAGCTGGCCGCCTACGCCTCGACCGACAGCCTCACCGGCCTGCCCAACCGCAGAACCCTGATCGACGCCCTGCGCCGGCTGCTCGCCCAGTGCGAGCGCGAAGGCCGCAGCACGCTGGTCGGGTTCATCGACATGGACGGCTTCAAGAAGATCAACGACAAGTACGGCCATGACGTGGGCGACGATTTCCTGTCGACCATGGCCGGCAGGCTGTCGGCTTCGCTGCGGGCCAGCGACGTGCTGGCGCGCTTCGGCGGCGACGAGTTCGTGGTGATCGGCGCGGGCCCGGGCTTCGACGAATCGCCGCGCACCGCGGCGCGCGCGCTGGCCGACCGCCTGGGCGAAAGTACCATCGGCGACCTGCGGCTCAACGGCAAGACCACCATCGAGTACGGCGGCGCGAGCGTCGGCGTGGTGGCCGTCGACCCGCGCGCCACCACCGCGGAAGAAGCGCTGAAGCAGGCGGACACAGCCATGTACAACGTCAAACGCGAGCGCCGGGCCACGGCGCCCGCCAGGGAAACGCAGCTCGACTGAATGAACACCGACCGGCTGGTACGCCTAGAAAAGGCCCTGGGTTCGCTCAAGGCCCGGATCACGATGGGGGGGATTTTCGCGCTGGTGCTCGGCATCGGCCTGATCACGACCATCATCGTGGGGCGGACCGAGCACGACCTGCTGGAATCGCAGCGCCAGCGCGAGCTGAACGAGTCGGTGCGCACCGCCGCCCTGCTGGGCCACAACGTGATACAGCTGCAGCGCGTGCTGGAATCGGTGGGCAACGCGCTCAACGAGCCGCTGCTCAACGACCCGGCGGCACTGAAGGCGTTCCTGCAGAGCAAGCCGGTGATGCGCACCTTCTTCGCCAACACCTACATCGCCACGCCCGACGGCAATGTCCGGGTGATGAGCGACGACAAGGGCGTGTCGCAGCCGGAATTGAACATCGGCGACCGCCCCTACTTCCGCCGGCTGCTGGCCGAGGGCCGGCCGATGGTGTCCGAGCCATTGCTGGGCACGCTGACCGGCGAACCGATCATCGCCGTCAACCAGCCGGTACGCGGCGCCAACGGCATCTATGCCGTGCTGGGCGGCACGCTGCGCCTGTCGAGCCGCGACCTGCTCGAGGGCCTGGTCGACCCGCAGGAAGGCGATGCCGGCGCGCTGGTTGTCCTGACCGACGCGCAGGGCCGGGTGCTGGCGCACCCCGACGGCAAGCGGCTGCTGCAATCGATTGCCGACGAACCCCGGCTGGCCCGGGCCTTCAAGGCCTGGCAGGCCGCGGGCAGTCCGGTCGAGCCGCTGGGCCTGCTGCTGCCCCAGGCGCAGGAGATCGCCAGCGTCGCCGGCGTGCCCGGCCCCGACTGGGTGGTGTGGCGCGTGCGGCCGGAAGCCGAGGTGCTGGCGCCGGTGAAGGCCGCGCGCCGGCTGGCGCTGGTCTGGGCCTTCACGCTGGTGGCGGTGCTGTCGGCCGGCATCTTCATGAGCCTGTGGCTGCTGCTGCGCCCGCTGAGCAAGCTGGAGCGGCGCGCCCAGCACATGTTCGACGACGCCATGCGCCCCGAGGACGGCTGGCCCACGGGCGACGGCGAGATCGGCCAGCTCGGCCAGGTGCTGCGCCGCGTCGGCGTGCAGCGCGCCGAGCTGGAACGGCTGAACGGCGAGATGTTCAGCAAGCTGCGCTCGGTGATGCGCGCGGCGCCCATCGGCATCGCCTTCATCCGCGACCGGCGCTTCGAGCTGGTGAGCGACGAACTGTGCCGCCTGCTTTCCTACCGCGAGGACGAGCTGCTGGGCAAGCCGGTGGACCTGATCGTCGTGCCCGAGGAAGACCAGCCCGCGCTCGCCGCGCTGGAGAAAGAGGCTTTCGCCAGCAGCAATTCGTACGTGGGCGAATCCCGCATGCAGCGCGGCGACGGCTCGCGCTTCTGGGCCCGGCTGCGCAGCCGGCCGGTGGACCCGGAACACACCGATTTCGGCTCGATCTGGACGGTGCTCAACATCGAGGAACAGCGCAATGCCCGCAAGGCGCTCGAATGGTCTGCCGCCCATGACGGCCTGACCGGACTGGCCAACCGCCAGCGCTTCGACCAGCAGGCGCAGCGGCTGATCGAGGGCCGGCCGGGCTCGCTGCCGGCGGCGCTGGTGTTCATCGACCTGGACCACTTCAAGCAGGTGAACGACACCGGCGGCCACCTGTCGGGCGACGCCATGCTGCGCGCGGCGGCCGCGGCCATCATGTCGCGGGTGCGCTCCGGCGACCTGGCGGCACGCATCGGCGGCGACGAGTTCGCGCTGCTGCTGGAGCAGTGCACGCATGAGGCCGCGGTGCGTGTGGCGGAAGACATCGTGGCGTCGATCTCGGCGATCGCGCTGCCGTGGCTGTCGGGCAGCCTGCACGTCGGCGCCAGCATCGGCGTGGCCAGCCTTTCGCATGAGATCGGCTCGGTCGACGCCTGGGTCGATGCGGCCGATGCCGCCTGCTATGCCGCCAAGGCGGCGGGACGCGGCGTGGTGCGCGCCGGGCGTCCGCCGCGCCTGCCGCAGGCACCCAACGGCAACGGCTCCGTGCGCGCCGCTGGGTCGACACCGGACAGCATCGAAGACTGACCGGGCGGCGCCCCGCTTGGGTGCGCCGGTTGAATCCGGAACGCGCCTTGCGCCGTATCGAAGGTGGCGGTGCACGGGTTTTGTGCAGCCGTTCCGGTCCGTTCGACCGACCGTCCCCGAATTCAGACAGTTCGCGTTCGATCGTGTGTCGAAAAGTTCACATTTGTTGTCAAGCGTTAATTGATCCCAGAGAATGCTCGGACATGGAAACAGCGACGCCGTTCATTCAGTACTACGAGAGAAATTCATGCAGTTCGCAGTGGCTGGAATTCAATCGTGGCATGGCCGCGGAGTTGAGTGCCGGCCTGCCGCCGGAGGAGCTGCGGCAGCTTTTCTTCCGCATCGGCCAACGTCTTGCGCATGCCATGCCCATCCCCCCGTGTAACACCCTCGGCGACCTCGAAGCCCAGTTCAACGCGCGCTGGGACAGCATCGACTGGGGTTTCAGCGCCCTGAGCGAAGACACCGACTGCGTCTTCATCACCCACGCCTGCAGCCCGATCGCCACGGCCTTCGGCCCCGAGGCCACGGACTGGAGCGTCGGCTTCTTCGAGGGCATCTACCAGGCCTGGTTCGATTCGCAGCGCATGCCTTCCTCCCTTCGCGTGCAGGCGTTCCCGCCCGACGCCGCACAGGCCGGCCACCGCATCGACCTGCGTCTGTCGAAGGCGCAAGCATGAGCAAGGACGATCCGACCCCGGAAGACATCGCCGGCCTGTTCCGCAAGTTCGGCGGGGATGCCCACGACTACAAGGAATTCGCTCCGCCCGAAACGGAGGAGGAAGCACCGCGCGTGTGGCCGCTGCTGACGGGCGAGAAGATCGAGCGCCCGTCCGCACCCGCCGCACGCACGCCTGCCGCTCCCTTGATGGCGCCAGTGCAGCCGCTGCCGGTCGCCGCCGCGCCGCAGCCCAGGGTCGAACCGGTACTGCGCCCGCTGCCGGTGCCCTCGCCCATTGCTGCACCTGCACCCGTTCATGCGCCCGCTCCGGCTCCGGCGCCTCTCTTCGCGCGCCCGCCGCTGGCAGCGCACCAGCCCCAGCCCCCGGCGGCACATCAGCCCGCCACCGCCAGCGAACCCGCGCCGACTCCGCTTTCCCAGTTGTTCGAACGACTGGCGGCGCCGCAGCCGCGCGCCGCCCAGCCGGGCCTCATGTCGCGCTGGCGAAGGCCGACGTGACGATGGTCGTCATCCCCGTCATCTCATCCAAGGGTGGAGTCGGCAAGACCACCATCGCAGCCAATCTGTGCACCGCGCTCGCCGCCCGTGGGCAGCAGGTGCTCGCCATCGATCTCGATCCGCAGAACGCCCTGCGCTTTCACATCGCCAGCGACCCGCATGCCTGCGACTCCGGGCTGGTGGATGCCGCCACCGGCCAGATGCCGTGGGCGAATGCGATCCGCCCCGCGCACGGTGGCGCCATGCTGCTGCCTTTCGGCGACGTCGACGACGAGCGGCAGATCGTCTTCGAACAACAGCTGGCCCGCCATCCGATGTGGCTGGCCGAGACGCTGGCGCGCTTCGCGCTGCCCGACGGCATGCTGGTGCTGCTCGACACCCCGCCGGGCCCCACGGTCTACCTGCAGCAGGTGCTGCGCGCTGCCAACCTCTGCGTGATCCCGGTGCTGGCCGATGCCGGCTCGTTCGCGACGCTGCCGATCATCGAGCGCATGGTCGACAAGTACTGCCGCCCGCGCCCCGACTACGCCGGCAGCGCCTACGTGGTCAACCAGGTCGACCCCGGCAAGCGGCTGAACCACGACGTCTTCGAAATGCTGCGCCAGCGGCTGCGGCCCGAACTGCTCGGCGTGCTGCACCTCGACCAGTCGGTGCCCGAGGCGCTGGCGTCCGCGGTGCCGGTGCACCGCTATGCGCCCATGAGCCAGGCGACACAAGACATTGCTTCCTGCGCCGAGCGTCTGCTCGAGCGCATCGCCGCTGCACGGCAGGCGCCCAGGTCCATGGAATCCACACGATGAACAGCGCCCCCACGTCCGCGCCGCCGCCCCGGCCGGCCCCCGCCTTCCTGCGCCTGCTGCCGGTGCGCATCGCCGGCTGGCTGATCGCGCTGGCGATCCTGCCCGCGCTGATCATCACGCCGATGACCTTCGAGCAGCAGATCGTGCTGTCGGTGGGCATCTTCGTGGCCGCGCTGATCACCAACCGCATCAAGGGCCGCTTCGCGAGCCTGGTGCTGATCTTCATGTCGGTCGTCGTGTCCTCGCGCTACACCTACTGGCGCGTGACCGAGACCATGTTCATGGACAACCTGGTCGACCTGGTGCTGGGCACCGGGCTGCTGATGGCCGAGCTGTACGCCTTCGTGGTGCTGCTGCTGGGCTACGTGCAGACCGCCTGGCCGCTGGAGCGCAAGCCGGTGCCGCTGCCGGACGACCCGGCCGAGTGGCCCACCATCGACCTGTTCATTCCCACGTACAACGAGGCGCTGTCGGTGGTGCGCTCCACCGTGCTGGCCGCGCAGTCGATCGACTGGCCGCGCGACAAGATCAAGATCTTCGTGCTCGACGACGGCCGGCGCGAGGAATTCCGCGTGTTCTGCGAAGACGTGGGCGTGACCCACGTCACGCGCGACAACAACCGCCACGCCAAGGCCGGCAACATCAATGCCGCGCTGAAGAACACCACCGGCGAGTTCGTCGCCATCTTCGACTGCGACCACATCCCCACGCGCTCGTTCATGCAGATCGCCATGGGCTGGTTCGGGCGCGACCCGAAGCTGGGCATGGTGCAGCTGCCTCACTATTTCTTCTCGGCCGACCCCTTCGAGCGCAACCTCGACACCTTCGGCACGGTACCTAACGAAGGCGAACTGTTCTACGGCCTGATCCAGGACGGCAACGACCTGTGGAATGCCACCTTCTTCTGCGGCTCGTGCGCGGTCCTGCGGCGCACCATCGTCGAGGAAGTGGGCGGCATCGCGGTCGAGACCGTGACCGAGGACGCCCACACCGCGCTGAAGATGCACCGCCGCGGCTACAGCACGGCCTACCTGGCGCTGCCGCAGGCCGCCGGCCTGGCGACCGAAAGCCTGTCGGGCCACGTGGGCCAGCGGATTCGCTGGGCGCGCGGCATGGCGCAGATCTTCCGCATCGACAATCCGCTGTTCGGCCGCGGCCTGCACTGGGCCCAGCGCCTGTGCTACGTGAACGCGATGCTGCACTTCCTGTACGGCCTGCCGCGCCTCATCTACCTGACGGCGCCGCTGGCCTACCTGTACTTCGGCGCGAGCGTGATCCATGCGTCGGCGTCGATGATCTTCGCCTTCGCGCTGCCGCACATCCTGCACGCCAACCTGACCAACAGCCGCATCCAGGGACGCTTTCGCTACCTGCTCTGGAACGAGGTGTACGAGGCGGTGCTGGCCTGGTACATCTTCCGCCCGACGCTGGTCGCGCTCATCAACCCCAAGCTCGGCAGCTTCAACGTGACGGCCAAGGGCGGCCTGATCCAGAAGGAGTACTTCGACAGCACCATCGCCAAGGCGAGCCTGGTGCTGCTGGCGTTCAACTTCGTGGGCGTGTGCCTGGGCGTGTGGCGCCTGACGTGGGTCGATCCGCAGAACATCGCCACCGTGTGGCTGAACCTGGCCTGGACCATCTACAACCTGATGATCCTTGGCGCCTGCGTGGCCGCGGCCAACGAGTCGCGCCAGCTGCGCGGCGCGCACCGCGTGGAGCTCAACCTGCCGGCTACGCTGTACTTTGCCGACGGCCGCTCGCTGCGCTGCAATACCTTCGACTTCTCCAGCGGCGGCCTGGGCGTGGAGCTGCCCAGCGACCTCAAGCTCGACATGGAGACCCCGGTCGAGGTGGCGCTGTACCGCAACGACCAGGAATCGCGCTTCGCGTCCACGGTGCGCTTCAGCAGCGGCAGGCGCCTGGGCCTGCGCTTCGCGCCCATGAGCTTCGCGCAGGAGCGCGCGCTGGTGCAGTGCACCACGGCGCGCGCCGACATCTGGGCTGCCCGCTGGGGCAACCACCCGCGCGTGCCCATCCATCGCGTGCTGGGCCACATCATCAGCATCAGCGGCACCGGCTTCAGAGACATGTTCAGCCATTACTACCGTTCGGCCATTTCAAGGCTGCGCCCCGTCAAAACGAAGGAATCCACGTGACGCCCCCCCGTTTCGCGCATCGTCGCGTCGTGCCCTGCGCCATGCTGGCGATCGCGCTTGCCGCCGTGTCCCTCGCCGACGGGACGTCGGCGCAAACCCGGCCCGCCGTGGTCCCGCCGCCCTTGCTGCCGGCAGCGCCCGCGACGGCAGCAGCAGCCGCGACGGCCGCCTCCGCCAACACCACGCCCTTTGCAGGCGCCGTGCGCGAGCTCAACCTCACGCAGCTCGGCATCGACTACGCCATCCAGCTGCGCGGCATCAGCGGCACCGTCGGCATCCCGTTCAACGTGCGCGCCGACGAGCTGGTGACAGCCGCGTCGTTCAGGCTGAACTACGCCTATTCGCCCTCGCTCATTCCCGAGCTTTCGCACCTGAAGGTGACGGTCAACGACGTGCTGGTGGCCACGCTGCCGGTCAGCCATGCCGAAGCGGGCAAGCCGCAGACGGCCGACATCCCGATCGACCGGCGCCTGATCACCGAGTTCAACCGCATCAACGTCGAGCTGATCGGCCACTACACGCGCGAGTGCGAAGACCCGGCGCACACCAGCCTCTGGGCGCGCGTGGACGCATCCAGCACGCTGAAGCTCACGGTCTCGCCGCTCAAGCTCACGAACGACCTGGCGGCCCTGCCGCAGCCCTTCTTCGATCGCCGCGACGTGCGGCGCGCCCGCATTCCCTTCGTCTTCGGCGGCGCCGACACGGGGCCGATGCTCGAGGCCGCGGGCGTGCTGTCTTCGTGGTTCGGTGCGCTGGCCGACTACCGCGGTGCCACCTTTCCGGTGTCGCACGGCGAGCTGCCGGCAGGCCATGCGGTGGTGTTCGTCACGCCGGAGTCGGCCATTGCGGGGCTCACGCTGCCGTCCATACAGGGCCCGGGGCTGGCGGTGGTCGACAACCCGCAGGACGCCTCCGGCAAGCTGCTGCTGGTGATGGGCCGCAACCCGGCCGACCTGCGCACCGCCGCCGCCGCGCTGGCGCTGAACAGCAAGGCCTTCGCGGGCGCGCAGGCGGCCGTCACCGCCTTCCAGGAACCTCCGGTGCGCAAGCCCTATGACGCGCCGCGCTGGGTGCCGAGCGACCGGGCACTGCAACTGGGCGAGCTGGCCACGGCCGCCGACCTGTCGGTGACCGGCTACAACCCCGACGTGGTCCGCGTCAACCTGCAACTGCCGCCCGACCTGTTCACCTGGCGCAGCCGCGGCATTCCGCTCGACCTGCAATACCGCTACACGCCGCGCGTGCGGCCCGACCAGTCGACGCTGAACATCAACGTCAACGACAACTTCGTGGGCGGCCTGCCGCTGCGCTCGGCCAATCCGGCCGGCGACCGCTGGTGGAACCCCCTGGCCGTGAAGCTGATGCCCGACGGCACGCTGGCCGAGCACAAGGAAGTCATCCTGCCGCCGCTGGCCATGGGCCCGCGCAGCCAGCTGCGCCTGCACTACTACTTCGAGCCCGTGGGCGGGCGCTGCGTGCCGCAGCTGGACAACGTACGCGGCTCGATCGACCCGACCTCGAAGATCGACGTGTCGGGCTTCCCGCATTTCATCGCGATGCCGGAACTCGCGGCCTACGCCAACGGCGGCTTTCCGTTCTCGCGCATGGCCGACCTGTCGGACACCGCGGTGATCCTGCCGGACCAGCCCAACGACGCCGACACCGAGACCTATCTCGGTCTCTTGGGTCAGATCGGCCGCTCCACCGGCTACCCCGCGCTGCGCGTGAAGGTGGGCCGCTCGGCCGAGGCCGGGCAGTGGGCCGACAAGGACCTGCTGGTGATCGGCAACCTGCAGAGCCAGTCGCTGTTCACGCAGTGGGCCGACAAGATGCCGCTCAAGCGCAACGGCAACGCGCCCGAGCTCAAGCTGCGCAGCTGGATCGACAACGCCATCGACCTGGTGATCGGCGCGCGCACCCGCGAAGACTTGCCGGGCAGCATGCAGATCGCGGTGAGCGACGACGGACGCGACGCGGTGCTGGCGGGCTTCGAGTCGCCGCTGCGCAGCGGCCGCAGCGTGATCGCCGCCATCACCAACGCCGACTCGAAGGAAGCGCTGCTCAATGCGCTGATGACGCCCGACCTGCTCAAGCGCGTGCAGGGCAGCATGACCATCGTGCGCGACACGCAGGTCAACAGCGTGCTGGGCGGCGACACGTATTACGTCGGCCGCCTGCCGCCTCTGACCTGGCTGCAGTGGCACCTGTCGCGCAGTCCGCTGGGACTCGCGGCGCTGGTCATCGTGCTGGCCCTGCTGGGTGCGGCGGTGTCGTATGCGGGCCTGCAGATCCGGGCGCGCCGCCGCCTGTCGGTCAACAAGGCCAAATAATCCACCCATGCGACGCCTGCCGACCTTCCGCCCTCCCGCCCTCCCGCTGGCGAGCCGCCGCAACCTGCTGGCGGCCGCCGGACTCGCCCTTGCACTGCCGAAGCTGGCGGGTGCACAGGCGCCCGCGCCCGCCGCGGCGCCTGCACCGAACACAGCCGCTGCCTGCCATCCGGCAACAGACTGGGCCGCCTTCGCCGCGCGCCACATCCAGCCCGACGGCCGGGTGATCGACTTCAACACCGCGCAGCAGCAGTCCACCTCCGAAGGGCAGTCTTACGCGCTGTTCTTCGCGCTCGTGCACAACGACCGCGACATCTTCGCCCGCGTGCTGGCCTGGACCGAGGCCAACCTCGCCGGCGGCAGCCTCGCCAAGCAGCTGCCGGCCTGGCAATGGGGCCGCAAGCCCGAAGGCGGCTGGGGCGTGCTCGACCCGAATGCGGCGTCGGACTCCGACCTCTGGATCGCCTATGCGCTGATGGAGGCCGGCCGCCTCTGGAACGACAACCGCTACCGCACGCTCGGGCGCAGCCTGCTCGCGCTGGCGGTGCGCGACGACGTGATCTCGCTGCCCGGGCTCGGCCGCATGCTGCTGCCCTGGCCCAAGTCGGTAGCGAGCGGGCCGCTCTGGCGGCTCAACCCGAGCTACATGCCGCTGCAGCTGCTGCGCTATTTCCAGCAGGCCGACCCGAGCGGCCCCTGGCACGAAGTCACCGACAACACGCTGCGCATGTTCGGCAGCGTCACGCCCAAGGGTTTCGCGCCCGACTGGTGCGCCTGGTCGCAGGATGCGCGCGCCTTCGTGGCCGACCCGCAGAAGGGCGTCACCGGCAGCTACGACGCCATTCGCGTCTACCTCTGGGCGGGCATGCTGTCCGACAAGGACCCGGCCCGCAAGATGCTGCTGGCGCAACTGCGCGGCCCGCGGCTGCTGCTGGCCGACAAGCAGCCGGTGCCCGAGTACGTCGACACCGTGACCGGTGCGGTGCGCGGCATGGCGCCGCTGGGCTTTGCCGGCGCGATGCTGCCCTACCTCAAGGCGCTGGACGAAACCGAGGCGCTGGCCACGCAGGTCGCCCGCGTACCGGGCGGCCGTGCCGCCTTGCCGGCCGCGGCGACCTCCGGTACGGCCGCTGCGGCGCCCCTGCCCTACTACGAGCAGGTGCTGCTGCTGTTCGGCCAGGCCTGGCTCGACGGCCGCTATGAATTCGGCCGCAACGGCCAACTGCAAACATCATGGAGAACGCTATGCCGTCCCAATCGACCGGCGTGAAGCCGAAGCGTCCCCCCTCCTTCCGCACCCAGCAATGGCTGGCCTGCATCGGCATGCTCGCGGCGCTCGGCACCGGCGGCCAGGCCTTCGCGCAGGCCGACGCCAGCGCCGCCCTCATCGAGCAAGGCAACTACTGGCAGGCCCAGGGCCGCGCCGACCTGGCCGAAGAGAGCTGGAAGAAGCTGCTGAGCGTCAACCCGCAATCCGCCGACGCGATGTACGGCATGGCGCAGGTCGAGCTGTCGCGCAACAACGCCGAGCAGGTGCGCACCTGGACCAACCGCCTGCGCGCCGCGCATCCCAACGATCCCCGCGTCGCGCGCCTGCAGCAGCAGGCCCAGCAGCCCGGGCAGCAGGGCGGCACCTTGCAGCGCGCCCGCGCCGCCGCGCGTGCCGGACGCTCCGCCGAGGCGGTGGAGCTGTACCGCAGCCTGTTCGACAACCGGCCGCCGCCGGAGGCCGTGGCCCTGGAGTACTACCAGGCGCTGGCCAGCACCCCGCAAGGCATCGAAGAAGGCCGCAAGGGCCTCGAGCAGCTGGTGAAGGACCACCCGGAAAACGCCAACTACCGGCTCGCGCTCGCGCAGCAGAAGACCTACAGCGAACCGACGCGCCGCGCGGGCATCCGCGAACTGGTCGAGCTGGCCAAGCAGCCCGCCGTGGCCACCGCCGCGCGCGCCGCCTGGCGGCAGGCGCTGATCTGGCTCGACGCGCGCGCGCCCGACATTCCGCTCTACCAGGACTACCTCAGCAACAACCAGGCCGATGCCGCCGTGTCCGCGCGGCTCGAAACGCTCACCACCGCCAGGACCGCCGCGGCGAATGCGCCCGACGTGCCGGTGGGCGAAGGCTTCAAGGCGCTGGAACGCGGCGACCCGGCCACGGCCGAGCAGCGCTTCCAGCAGGCGCTGCGCACCAAGGCCGACGACACCGAGGCGCTCGGCGGCCTGGGCCTGGTGCGGATGCGCCAGGAGCGCTTTGCCGAAGCGCAGGAGCTGCTGGAACGCGCCGTGCGCGGCGGCGCCACCAAGTGGAACTCGGCGCTGCAAAGCGCCAACTACTGGGTGCTGGTCGGGCAGGCGCGCGCCGCCCAGGGCAAGAACGACCTGCGCGGTGCGCAGTCGCTGTATGAACGCGCCGTGCGCATCGACCCGCGCGAACCCGTGGGCCAGAACGCATTGGCCGACCTGCGCGCCGCTGCCGGCGACTTCGCGCAGGCCGAGCAGGGCTACAAGCGCGTGCTCGAGAGCAGGCCGCAGAACACGCAGGCGCTGCGCGGGCTGATCTCGGTGTACGGGCAGACCGGCCGCCCCGACGAGGCGCTGGCGCTGTCGCGCCGCCTCACGCCCGAGCAGGCCACGCAGATGGGCGGCCTGCGCGACATCCAGGTCGAGCAGGCGCGCAACCGGGCCCGCCAGCAGGCGGATGCCGGCGACGCGGCCGGCGCCCAGCGCACGCTCGAAGACGCGATGCTCGCGGCGCCCGACAGCCCCTGGGTGCGGCTCGACCTCGCGAACATCTACCGCAAGCAGGGCATGGTCTCCGAAGCCCGCGGCGTGATGGAAGGGCTGCTGATGTCGCAGCCCGACATGCCCGACGCGCTGTACGCCAGCGCCCTGCTCGCCTCCGAAACCGGCGATTCGGCCGCCGGCATCCAGTACCTCGAACGCATCCCCGCCGGCTCGCGCACCCGCGACATGGCGACGCTGCAACGCCGCCTGTGGGCGCAGTCGCAGGCCGCCCGTGCGCAGGCACTCGCGCGGCAAGGCCAGGTCGACGCCGCGCGCGGCGTGCTCGCCCAGGCCGAATCGGCGCTGAGCGCGGACATGCCGGCCGAACTGTGGGGCCAGCTCGCAGGCGCCTACGCCGAGATCGGCGACGCGCCGCGCGCGCTGGCCATGAGCCGCCAGCTGCTCGCACGCTCGCCCACGCCGAGCATCGGCGACCGGCTGCTGTATGCGTCGGTGCTGCTCAAGACGAAGCAGGACATCGAACTGTCCGCCGTGCTGCGCCAGCTTGCCGGCGTCAACATGACGGCCAGCCAGCGCAACGACTTCGACAGCCTGCGCATCGCCTTTGCGCTGCGCCAGACCGACGCCCTGCGCGAAGCCGGCAACCTGGAAGCCGCCTACAACGCGATGGCCCCGGTGCTGGCCGAGCGCCCGAACGACCCGCAGGCGATGGCCGCGCTGGCCCGCCTGTATTCGGCGGCGCGCGACGAAGGGCAGGCGCTGGCGCTGTACCAGCGCATCCTGCAGCGCAACCCGACCGACCTCGACACGCTGCTGGCCGCCGCCGCCAGTGCCAGCGCGCAGCGCGAGCACGGCGAGGCCGAAAACTACGTGATGGCCGCGCTGAAGCAGGCACCCGACCAGTCGCGCGTGCTGGCCGCCGCCGGCCGCGTCTACCGCAACGCGGGCGAAAGCCGCAAGGCCGAGCAGTACCTGCGCGCCGCGGTCGAAGCCGAACGGCAGGTCGCCTCGACCGGCTTCGCGGGAGCGGGCGGCGCACCTTCGCAGATGCCGCCCGCCAACCCGTTCGCTGGCATGACCGGCGGCGCGCCGAGCGCGGCCGCGCCCGCCGGCTATCCGGCCGCCGGTGGCAATCCCTTCGCGCAGGCACGCTCGCAGCCCGTCTCCTACCCGGTCGCGGCGAATGCGGCTTACCCCGCTTACCCTGCAGCGGGCTACCCTGCCGGTGCCTATCCCGCCGCCTATCCGGCAGCCCCGATGGCGGCAGCACCGGGTGCGCTGCCCTGGGGCGCCGCGCCCGCCGCAACATCGAACACCAAGGGCCGCGCCGCCACCACGCGCACCGCGCGCAACAGCAAGGCCGCCAACAACACGCCGCAGGCTTCCGCCTACATGGCGCAGCCGGGCGGGCAGCAGGTCTACATTCCGCAGGCGCAGCCTGCCGGCTATCCGCAGCAGCAGGCCGGCTATCCCGCGCCGGGCTATCCGCCGGCCGCCTATCCGTCGGCCAACGCGGCCTATGCGCAAGCCAACACGCCGCTGCCGCGCAGCGAGCCGAGCTGGAACGCGCCGCTGCGCGCGGCGCCCGCACCGGCAAGCTCGCTGCAGTCGGAGCTGCAGGACCTGGAAGCACAGCGCGCGGTGAGCCTCACCGCGGGCACGGTGTACCGCAGCCGCGCGGGCGAAGCGGGCCTGAGCCAGCTCTCCGACTTCCAGCTGCCGATCCAGGCACGCTTCCCGGTGGGTGAAGGCAAGATCGTCGTCGGCGTCACGCCCACGGTGGTCGACGCCGGCACGCCCTCTTCCGCCTACTCCACCGCCAGCCGCTTCGGCGGCGGCCCCACGGCCTTCTACAACTCGATCGCCAGCCAGACCACGCCGGGCCAGCAGAACGCCGCGGGCGTCGGCCTGAACGTGGGCTACGAGGGCAAGAACTTCGAGGGCGGCATCGGCACCACGCCGCTGGGCTTCCCGACCACCAACGTGGTCGGCAACGCGACCTTCAAGGGCAGCTTCGGCGACTCCTGGACCTACAAGGCCGACATATCCCGCCGCGCGGTGACCGACAGCGTGCTGTCCTTCGCCGGCGCAAAGGACGGGCGCACCGGCGAACGCTGGGGCGGCGTTGTTGCCACCGGCGTGCGCGGCGACATCGGCTACGACGACGGCACCTACGGCATCTACAGCTACCTGGCGGCGCACAGCCTCACCGGCAAGAACGTGGCGAGCAACTCGCGCGTGGAAACCGGCGGCGGCGCCTACCTGCACCTGCTGGACAGCCCCAGCTCCAAGCTCACGCTGGGCATGAACATCGGGCTGATGGGCTACCAGAAGAACCTGAGCTACTACACCTTCGGGCAAGGCGGCTACTTCAGCCCGCAGAGCTTCGTGAGCGTGGCCTTCCCGGTCGACTGGACCGGCCGCGCGAACCGGTTCTCGTGGCGCGTGAACGCCTCGCTGGGCGTGCAGTCGTTCACCCAGAAATCGTCGCCCTACTTCCCCACCGACCCCTCGCGCAACACCGATGCGCAGCGCGTGGCGGACGCGGCCCTGGCGCTGGGGCTGAGCAGCTCGGCATACAACGGCATTTATCCGAGCAGTTCGAAGACCGGCCTCGCCTACAACTTCGGCGCGGTGCTGGAGTACCAGCTGGCGCCGAAGATGTTCCTGGGCGGCGCGCTGGGCTTCAACAACGCGCAGAACTACCGCCAGTTCACCGGCAGCATGTACCTGCGCTATGTGTTCGGCGGCTCCAGCAACCTGGGCGTGCCGAGCCTCGGCGGCGGAACCTCGCTGAGCCCGATGGTCTCGCCCTACACGCCGCTGCTGTAAGAGCAAGAAAGCCCGCGGCTCAGGCCGTGGGCGGTTCCACGAGCGGCGCGGGCACCGGTGCGTCGGGGGTCGTGTCGCGGCCCCACAGGGGCGCGCTCTCGTAGGCGGCGACCCATTTCACGATGTCCTTGGCGGCCATCGGCATGGCGATGCCGTAGCCCTGGGCCAGCGTGCAGCCCATGGCGAGCAGCGCTTCGCCCTGCTTCACGGTTTCCACGCCCTCGGCCACCGCCGTGAGCCCCAGCGCATGCAGCAGCGCCAGGATGCCCTGCACTATGGCCCGGTCCTGCGCGTTGTCGAGCATGCCGCGCACGAAGGACTGGTCGATCTTCACGGCCGACACCGGCAGCTGGCGCAGGTAGGTCAGCGACGAATAGCCGGTGCCGAAGTCGTCGATGGTCACGCCCACGCCCAGCGCCTTGCAGGCCTCCACGAACAGCGCCACGTTGGCGAACTGGCTGATCGCCGTGGTCTCGAGGATCTCCAGTTCGAGCATGCCCGCGCCCAGCTTGGGAAACTGCGAGAGATGGCGCGCGAGGCGGTCGACGAAGTCCCAGCGCATCATGTGGCGCGGTGCCACGTTCACGCTGACCGACACCTGCAGGCCCGCCAGGCGCCACTGGTGCGCCTGCCACAAGGCCGTGGCGATGGCCCAGTCGCCGACCTGCTCGACCAGCGCGTCGTCCTCGATGAGCGGCACGAACTGGATCGGCGGCAGCAGGCCGCGCTCGGGGTGCTGCCAGCGGATGAGCGCCTCGACGCCGACGACCTCGCCCCGGCGCATGTCGACCTTCGGCTGGTAGACCAGGAAGAACTCGCCCTGCAGCAGCCCCTCTTGAATGCGCTGGCGTTCGCGCACCACCTGCTCGTCGGCACGCGCCTGGGGGGCGTCGAAATAGTGCACCTTGCCGTCGGCCGCGCGCTTGGCGAAGAAGGCCGCGTGCTGCGCCTGGCGCAAGGCGATCTCGGGGGGCGGTCCGTTGCTGTCGAGCATCATCGCGCCGATGCTGGCGTCGATGCTTGCCGTCTGGTCGCGCCAGGTCCAGGGTTCGGCCAGCGCGTTCTGGATGCGTTCGAGCACCTGCGCGCATTGCGAGGTGCCCAGGCCGGCGAACACGGCGGCGAACTCGTCGCCGCCCACCCGGGCCATGACGCTCTCGCGCGGCAGCTGGGCCTTGATGCGGCGCGCGACCTCTTCGAGCGCCGCATTGCCGGCAATCATGCCGAGGCGGTCGTTGAGTTCCGCGAAGCGATCGACGTCGAGGTAGCACACGGCCGCGAGACGCTTGCCCGCACGTGCCCAATCGTCCATCAGGGGACGCAGCACTTCATCTGGCGGAAGGCGTGCCGAGCCGTCGTAATGCGACGGCAGAGAGACGGGAGGTTGCTTGATCGACAAAAGACTGTGGCTCCGGAAAGTCGCGGGCTATTGTTCTCCCAATTCTGGCTATTCGGCGCGTTGGAGCGCGGATTTGTGACAGCCGCTGTGTGCGCACAACACATGTGCATGCAAAAAAGGGCTTTATCTTCGCGCCTAACCGCAATAAGCACCCGCCACGCGGCCGCCCGGCTCCACCTGGATGTTGAGCCGCGTGGCGTCCTGGGCCGGATCGGGGGAGTCGGCGGGCGGCACGGTCCGGGCCATCCGGGCCCCCGCGCGCTGGCGCATTTCCTCGACCAGCAATGGCGACACGCGCAGTCCCAGGCCGAAGCGCGCGGCTGCGGCTTGGCAGGTCTCGGGCGGCGGCGCGAAGCCTGGCGGCTCGGGAACGTCGGAGGTCAGCGGCCTGTCGGCCGGCGGTGACTGGCATCCGGCGAGCGCAAACACAAGGGTGGCCAGGGCGAGGCACCTGCCGTTCGTCATATGCATTGATTGATTTCCTCCAGGAACTCCGGGAATCGGGGAGCGGGCTGTTCTGCGGCAGAGGTTAAGCCAGCGGGCAGCAAGGCATCAACTAATTCGCATGGCCGTCGCCGGGCCTTGGCCGCCAGGCGTATGCTGGATGCGACGCGCCAATCGACGGCCGCCGCCCGCACATCCCATGACACAACCTCCGTCCACCGTTTTCCTGATCGACGTCGACAACACCCTGCTCGACAACGACCGCGTCATCGCCGACCTGCACGCCCACCTCGAGGAAAACTTCGGCGCCGAAAGCTCCGCGCGCTACTGGGACGCCCTCGAGGCCCTGCGCACCGAGCTCGGCTACGTCGATTACCTGGGCGCGCTGCAGCGCTACCGGGCCGAAGAAAGCCGACGCGGCATGAGCGACTCGCGGCTGCTGCTGATATCTGGCTTCCTGATCGACTACCCGTTCGCCGACCGCCTCTACCCGGGCGCGCTCGACGCGCTGAAACACCTGCGCCGGCATGGCCCCACGGTGATACTGTCCGACGGCGACGTGGTATTCCAGCCGCGCAAGGTACAGCGCTCGGGCCTGTGGGACGCCACCGACGGCCGCGTGCTGATCTACGTGCACAAGGAAGAAATGCTCGACGCCGTCGCTCAAAGCCACCCTGCCGGGCACTACGTGATGATCGACGACAAGCTGCGCATTCTCTCGGCCATGAAAGCCGTCTGGGGGAACCGTCTGACGACGGTCTTCGTGCGGCAGGGACACTATGCGCTGGATGCGCAGGCCATTGCCGCCTACGCTCCCGCCGACATCACCATCGAACGCATCGGCGACCTGATCAACTTCGACTTTCCATCGACATGAGCCAAGCCACCAATCCCCTCGCGGGCCAGCCCGCACCGCTCGACCTGCTGGTCAATGTGCCGCGCCTGATCTCGGCCTACTACACCGGCCGGCCCGACCCTTCCGTGCCGGCCCAGCGCGTGGCCTTCGGCACCTCGGGCCATCGCGGTTCGTCCTTCGACAACGCTTTCAACGAATGGCACGTGCTGGCCATCAGCCAGGCGATATGCGACTACCGCAGGCAGAAAGGCATCGACGGCCCGCTGTTCCTGGGCATCGACACGCATGCGCTGTCGACGCCGGCGTTCAACAGCGCGGTGGAAGTGCTGGCGGCCAACGGCGTCGAGCTGATGATCTCCAAGGACGACGAGTACACGCCCACGCCGGCCGTGTCGCACGCCATCCTGGTCTACAACCGCGGGCGCACCGCAGGGCTCGCCGACGGCATCGTCATCACGCCCTCGCACAACCCGCCGGAGAGCGGCGGCTTCAAGTACAACCCGCCCAACGGCGGCCCGGCCGGCACCGACATCACCTCGGCCGTCGAAGCCGCGGCCAACACGATGCTGGCGAACAACCTCGAAGGCGTGAAGCGCCTGCCGCTCGCGCAGGCCCTGCGCGCCGCCACCACCCACCGGCACGACTACCTCAACACCTACGTCGAAGACCTGGCGCAGGTGCTCGACATGGACGCCATCCGCGGCGTGGACATCGACCTGGGCGTCGATCCGCTGGGCGGCGCGGGCGTGCACTACTGGCCGGCGATCGCCGAGCGCTACAAGCTCGCGCGCCTGAACGTGCTGAGCCAGGAGGTCGACCCCACCTTCCGCTTCATGTCGCTCGACTGGGACGGCCGCATCCGCATGGACCCGTCCTCGCCCGACGCGATGCACAAGCTGATCGCGCTGAAAGACCGCTTCGGCATCGCCTTTGCCTGCGACACCGACCATGACCGCCACGGCGTCGTCGCCGGCAGCACCGGGTTGATGCAGCCGAACAGCTACCTCGCGGTGATGATCGACTACCTCTACACGCACCGCCCGCAATGGCCCGCCCAGGCCGCCGTCGGCAAGACGGTGGTGAGCAGCCAGATGATCGACCGCGTCGCCGCGCGGCTGGGCCGCAAGCTGTACGAGGTGCCGGTGGGCTTCAAGTGGTTCGTCGACGGGCTGGTCGATGCGTCGCTGGCCTTCGGCGGCGAGGAAAGCGCGGGCGCGACCTTCCTGCGCAAGGACGGCTCGGTATGGACCACCGACAAGGACGGCATGGTGCCCGCCCTGCTCTCTGCCGAAATCGCCGCGCGTACCGGGCGCGACCCCGGCGAGCGCTATGCCGAGCTGACGCAGGCGCTGGGCCAGCCGGTGTCCGACCGCGTGGATGCGGCGGCCACGGTCGAGCAGAAGAAGCGGCTGTCCAGCCTCTCGCCCGCGCAGATCAAGTCGACCGAACTGGCTGGCGACAAGATTGTCGACGTGCTCAGCCACGCTCCCGGCAATGGCGCGGCCATCGGCGGCGTGAAGGTGGTGACCGCGAACGGCTGGTTCGCGGCCCGGCCTTCGGGCACGGAGAACATCTACAAGATCTACGGCGAGAGCTTCAAGGGCACGGAGCACCTCGCGCGCATTCTCGAAGAAGCGCAGCAGGTGGTCGACGGAGCACTGTCGGGGGGCTGAGGGCGTGCAGACGCTGGTGCTGCGGCTGAACCCCGGCGACGACCTGCGCGCGTCGCTCGATCTCGCGCTGAAGCAAGGCGGCGGCGAGGCGGCGTTCGTGGTCTCGGGCATCGGCAGCCTGCGCGGGGCGAGCATCCGCTTCGCGGGTGCGGCGAATGCCACCCGCATCGAGGGCGACCTGGAAATCCTCACGCTGGCGGGCAGCCTGTCGCCGGACGGCTCGCACCTGCACGTCAGCGTGTCGGACGCCGAGGGAAGTGTCTTCGGCGGACATGCCGCGCCGGGCTGCACGGTGCGCACGACCGCCGAGATACTGGTCGCGTGGCTGCCGCAATGGCACTTCGCCCGCACGCACGATCCGGCGACGGGCTACGCCGAACTCGCGCCACGCCCCAAGGCCTGAACACCGGGTTCAACCGGCGAGTTCTTCCACCCGCAGCGTTGTCACCGCGCCGGCCACGGCCGCGTGCTCCTGCAGCGCATGCACCGCGAGGTCCACGGTGCCCTGCGCTACCTGCCCGGTCAACACCAGCACCTGCGGGCCCTGGCCAGGCCGTTCGGCCGCCAGCGCCACCTGCCGCACCGGCACCTTCTGCTCGCCGAGGCAAGCCGTGACCGCCTGGATCTGGCTGGCCGCCCGCACCGGCACGCGCAGGTAGTGCAAGGTGTCGACGGCCGCGCGCGGCAGCACCTGCAGGGCATTCGTCGCATGCGCATGGAAGCCCAGGTGCGGCACGTGCTGCGCGGCAGCGACGCCGTCGAGCCGTGCCACGTCCACCAGGTCGGCGATCACGGCAGATGCGGTCTGCTCGGAGCCCGCGCCGGCGCCGTAGTACATCGTGAGGCCGGCCGCATCGCTCTTGACCATGACGGCGTTCATCGAGCCCTTCACCTGCGCCATCAGGTGGTCCGCGGGAACGAGCGCGGGCTGCACGCGCAGCTCGACGCCGGCCGCACGCCGGCGCGCGACACCCAGCAGCTTGATGCGAAAACCGAGCTGCTCGGCGCAGGCCACGTCGATGCCCTGCAGGCCGCTGATGCCCTCGACCTGCGCATCGGCAAACCGCAGCGGCATGCCGAAGGCGTTGGCGGCGAGCAGCGTGAGCTTGTGGGCGGCGTCGATGCCCTCGATGTCGAAGGTCGGGTCGGCCTCCGCATAGCCCAGCGCCTGCGCCTGCGCGAGCGCGGCGGCAAAGTCCAGGCCCTCGTCGCGCATCTTGCTCAGGATGAAGTTGGTGGTGCCGTTGATGATGCCGGCCACCCACTCGATGCGATTGGCCGCCAGCCCCTCGCGCAGCGCCTTGACGATCGGGATGCTCACGGCCACCGCGCCTTCGTAGGCCACCACCACGCCCTGCTCGCGCGCGGCCGCGAAGATGCGGGCGCCGTGCACCGCCAGCAGCGCCTTGTTGGCGGTGACCACGTGCTTGCCGTGTGCGATGGCGGCCAGCACCCAGTCGAGCGCCGGACCGGTGCCGCCGGCTACTTCGACGACCACGTCGACCTCGGGATGCGTGGCGACCTGCATCGGTTCGGCCGTGAGGGGAACGCTCCCTCCCACGATGCCCGCGGCGCGATCGAGATTGCGCGCCGCGACGATCACCAGCTCGATCGCCCGGCCGGCGCGGGCAGCGATCTCCGCCTGGTTGCGGGCCAGCACCCGGAAGGTGCCCGAGCCCACGGTGCCGATGCCGATCATCCCCACGCGCAGGGTACGGGTGACGGCCGGGCGGCTGTCGTGCAGGGGCTCGAGGGATTCAACGGGATCGCGGTACATGGACATCTCCAGACGAAAAAACAAAACCCAGCTGCCAGAGCTGGGTTCATTCGTTCGGGGGAGAGAGCGATACACCAGGTGGCTGCCGGAACGGCCACCTGCGCGTGCTCAGGTGGCCGCGGTGGTAATGGTGGTAATCATTCGAGCAACAACCATCGCCTGCGCGGAGGCAGGCGGCATCATGCGAGCCATCAGGGCTGCGCTGGATGCGGGGATGAAGTTATGGCTCGGCATGAAGGGCCGGAGTGTACCGCAGCCCGACGGCGCCCGGCTCAGGAAGCGGCCGACAGGCGCTTTTCGAGCCACACGCTGTAGCGCGAGAGCCCGAAACACAGCACCCAGTACACGGCTGCAATGAACAGGTAGCCCTCGAGGTAGAAAGGCCGCCAGGTCGGGTCGCCGCCCAGCGCCAGGCCCAGCGCGCCGGTCAGCTCGAACAGCCCGACCACGGTGACCAGCGAGGTGTCTTTCAGTGTGCCGACCACGCTGTTGGTCAGCGCCGGCACCACCAGCCGCAGCGCCTGCGGCAGCACGATGTCGCGCTGCACCGGCCAGCGCCCGAAGCCCAGCGCCATCGCCACTTCGGTCTGCCCGCGCGGCACCGCCTGCAGGCCGCCACGGATGATCTCGGCCAGATACGCCGCAACGAACAGCGTAAGGCCCGCGAGCACGCGCACCAGCACTTCGGGCTGCCAGCCGGCCGGCCACAACAGCGGCAGCAGGAACGACGCCATGAACAGCACCGAGATCAGCGGCACGCCGCGCACCAGTTCGATGTAGCTCGCGCTCAGCGTGCGCACCACCGGCCAGCCCGAACGGCGACCCAACGCCAGCAGCAGCGCAAGCGGAAATGCCAGCGCCAGCCCGACCACCGCCAGCCCGATGGTCAGCGGCAGCCCGCCCCAGCGGCTGGTCGGTACGCCGCTGAGCCCCAGCACGCCGCCCCGCATGAGCAGCACGAAGAGCAGCAGCGCGACCAGCCACAGCGGCGCCAGCCACCAGCGCCAGCTGCGCGGCCAGGCACTGAGCACGGTCACCGCCGACAGCACGACCACCGCGATCGCCGGGCGCCATTGCTCTTCATACGTAAAGCGCCCGAACAGCATCGGCCGCCACTTCTCGGCCACCACGCCCCAGCAGGCGCCATGCTGCACGGCGCGGCAGGCTTCGGCGTCGGGCCGGAACACCGCATGCACGATGCCCCATTCGACGACATGGAAGCCGCCCCACCCCAGCAGCGCGAGCAGCAGCACCGTCGCCAGCGCACGCAGCGGCGAACCCCAGAGTTCGCTGCGCCACGCGATGGGCCCCTGCGCGGCGTTCCTCATCGCCAGCCTCGCAATGCGACGCGCGCGTTGTAGCGGTTCATGCCGAAGGAAATCAGCAGCGACAGCAGCAGGTAGACCGCCATGATGATCGCGATGCACTCGAAGGCCCGGCCGTTCGAGCCGATGGTGGTGTTGGCCACCGACACCAGCTCCGGATAACCCACGGCCACCGCGAGCGACGAGTTCTTGGTCAGGCTCAGCAACTGGTTGGTCAGCGAAGGCACGATCACCCGCAGCGCCTGCGGCAGGATCACGATGCGCAGTTGCTGCCCGGAAGACAGGCCCAGCGCCTGCCCCGCCAACACCTGCCCCTGCGGAACCGAGAGGATGCCGGCACGCACGATTTCCGCCACGAAGGCGGCCGAATAGAAGGTCAGCCCGGCGACGATGGTCACGTATTCCGGGCTCAGCGCGGCACCGCCGCTCACGCCGAAGTCGCCGCGCTCCGGCCATTCGAAATGCGTCGGCCACCAGCCGCCTTCGGCCGCCACGGGCCAGGGCACGCTGAGCCCGCCCTTGCTGAGCCACACGCCGGGCAGCAGATGCACTGGCTCGGTCGGGTCGGGCAGCAGGTTCGCCATTGCGAAGGCCAGCATCAGCAGCTGCACCAGCAGCGGCACGTTGCGCAGCAGCTCCACGTACGCGGTGCAGATGCCGCGCAGCAGCACATGCGGCGCGAGCCGGCCGATGCCGATCAGCGTGCCGAGCACCACCGAAAAGATGGCCGCCGGCACTGCCGCGCGCACCGTGTTGATCAGCCCCGCGAGAAAGGCGCGCCAGAACGGCTGGCTCGCGTCGAAGTGGAGCCAGCCCTCGCTGATGGAAAAGCCCGCGGGCTCGGTCAGGAAGTCGAAGCCCGAACGAACGCCGCGCGCGCGGAGCACCTCGAGCGCGTGGTGCACCACCCAGACGGCACCGGCCGCCACGGCCAGCACCAGCGCAGCCTGCACCGCCCAGGCCAGCCAGACGCCGCGGCGCGACGTCCCGCCCTTCATCGAACCGGAGGTGCGTAGATCAGGCCGCCCTTGCTCCAGAGGTTGTTGGAGCCGCGCGGCAGCTTCAGCACCGACTTCGGCCCGACGTTGCGCTCGAACATCTCGCCGTAATTGCCCACGGCCTTGATGGCGCGGAACGACCAGTCCTTGTCCAGGCCCAGCAGCTTGCCGAGGTCTTCACCGGTGCCGACCAGGCGCTGCTGCGCCGGGTCCTTGCTGTTGGCCTTGAGCTCGTCGGCATTGGCCTGGGTGACACCGGCCTCCTCGGCTTCGATGAGCGCGTTGGGCACCCACTTGGCGATGGCGAACCACTCGTCGTCGCCGCGGCGCACCAGCGGCGCCAGCGGTTCCTTGGAGATCAGCTCGGGCAGGATGATGTAGTCGTCGGGGTTTGGCGCTTCCTTGTTGCGCAGTCCGGCCAGCGCCGAGGCGTCGGTCGTGAAGGCCTGGCAGCGGCCGGAGAAGAAGGCCTTGAACGAGGCCTCGAAGCTCTCGAACACCACCGTCTTGACCGGGATGCCCTGCGCGCGGAAGTAGTCCGACACGTTCTTCTCGTTGGTGGTGCCCGACTGGGTGCAGATGGTTGCGTTCTTGAGCTGCTTGGCGCTCGTCACCTTGAGCTTCTTCGGCACCAGGAAGCCCTGGCCGTCGTAGTAGGTGATGGTGGTGAAGTTGAAGCCCAGCGAGGCGTCGCGCGTGAGCGTCCAGGTCGTGTTGCGCGCGAGGATGTCGATCTCGCCGGCCTGCAGGGCCGAGAAGCGCTGCTGCGAATTGAGCGGCACGAAGTCGACCTTCTTGCCGTCGCCGAGCACGGCCGCGGCGATGGCGCGGCAGGTGTCCACGTCCAGGCCCGACCAGTTGCCCTGCGTGTCCGGTGCCGAAAAGCCGGCCACGCCGTTGGTCACGCCGCACTTGACGGTGCCGCGCTGCTTGACCGCGTCGAGCGTCTTGCCTGCGAAGGCCGGGGCGGCGGCCGCGAAAGCGATGACGGAGGTGGCGGCAAGCAGCGCCGGGCGGAATCGATTGTTCATTGGTGTTCTCCTCAACAGTAAGCAAAAGGCAGTGTACGGGGCGTCGCCGGACTCTGCCAAAGAACTCCGGGTTGGATCCATATGTGTCCGGAAGCGACGCAGGTTCACTACCATACGGCCCTCGAATCACTTCATCTGGAACCTACTCAAATGGTCAAATCCGACGATACCGGCAAGTTCATCCTGCGCGTTTCGCTTGGCGTCCTGATCCTGCTGCACGGCATTGCCAAGCTGCAGGGCGGCGTCGGCTTCATCTCGGGCATGCTGGCCCAGCACGGGCTTCCCGGCGCGCTGGCCTACCTGGTCTACATCGGTGAAGTGGTGGCGCCGGTGCTGCTGATCATCGGCCTGTACACGCGCCCTGCCGCCTGGATCGTGGCCATCAACATGCTGGTGGCCTTTGCGCTGGTCCACATGAAGGACCTGACCTCACTCGGCAAGCAAGGCGGCTGGGCGCTGGAACTGCAGGGCATGTTCCTGTTTGCAGCACTCGCCGTCGCCTTCATGGGCGGCGGCCGTTTCGCCCTGAGCAGCAAGTACAACTAGGCTTCAATCGTCGTCATTGGCATCGAGGCCTGGAAACAGGACCTCGGTGTAGCCGAAGCGCGAGAAATCGCGCACCCGCATCGGGTACAGCTTGCCCAGCAGGTGGTCGACTTCGTGCTGGACCACGCGCGCGTGGAAACCGGTGGCAACGCGATCGATCGGGTCTCCATACGGATCGAACCCGGTGTAGCGGATATTGGCGAAGCGCGGCACCACGCCGCGCAGGCCCGGCACCGAGAGACAACCTTCCCAGCCCTCTTCTTCCTCGTCGTTCAGGGGCGTGATGACGGGGTTCAGAAGCACCGTGCGGGGCACCGGAGGCGCGTCGGGATAGCGGGGGTTGACCACATCGGTACCGAAGATCACGAGCTGCTGGTCGACGCCGATCTGCGGCGCCGCGAGACCCGCGCCGTTGACGGCATGCATGGTCTCGAACATGTCGCGCACCAGCAGGTGCAGTTCGTCGGTATCGAAGGCGGCGACCGGCTGCGCGATGCGCAGCAGCCGGGGGTCGCCCATTTTCAGGATTTCGCGGATGGCCATGGCGGGATTATCGCGACAGCCCCGCGACCTTCGCGCGCCACGGGATCAATCAAGGAGGCGTGGTGCCCTTCTGGTCCGGTGAAGTCCAGAGACGCGCATTGGGGTTTCGCCCGGGAGCCGAGGGAGCCACTGCAGGCGGCGCCACGCCCGGACGCCCGCCACCCCAGACCGGCGGCGGTCGCCCGCCTCCGGGATAACCCGGACGCACCGCAGGATAGGCAGGCCGGTTGTAGTACGGACGGTCGCGGTAGTACGGCCGGCGGCTTTCGTAGTAGCCGCCACCGTTGATGTAGACAGGTGCCGGCGCCACGACCACAGGCGCGGGCTCGCTGTAGTAAGGCCCCGACGAATACCCCGACGAATAGCCGCCCCCGTAGTAGGGATCGCCCGGCACGCCGACACAGCCGGTCAGCAGCGCAACGCCGCCAAGCGCAATGCAGGCACCAAGAACACGAATTTTTTGCATGAGGGACTCCTTGTGGCCTTTCAGTTTTCTTTCAACGCCAGGTTGTAGCCCCTGTTGACTGCGCTCCGATGAAGTCGGGTAACGACCGGTAAGGAGAACCTGAAGCCGGGTCTCAATCCGCAGCGCCGCGGGCCAGGATTTCCAGCATGCGCGCCTCGTCGATCACCTCGACCCCGATCTCCCGTGCCTTGTCGAGCTTGCTGCCCGCTTCTTCGCCCGCAACCAGGTAGTGGGTCTTCTTGCTGACGGAGCCGGCCACCTTTGCACCGGCTGCTTCCAATTTATCCTTCGCGTCGTCCCGGCTCAGCGTAGGAAGGGTACCGGTGATGACGAAGGTCAGGCCCGCCAACGGCTTGGGCGCGCGGGCCGCGGGCTCGCCCTCGTCCCACGTCAGGCCGCAGGCTCGCAGTTGCTCGACCACCTCGCGGTTGTGAGGCTGGTCGAAGAAGGTGCGCAGGCTCTGGGCGACCACCGGGCCCACGTCGTTCACCTCGAGCAGTTGCTCCTCGGTCGCGTCCATGATGCCGTCGAGCTTGCCGAAGTGCTTGGCCAGGTCCTTGGCCGTGCTCTCGCCCACATGGCGGATGCCCAGGCCGAACAGGAAGCGCGGCAGCGTGGTCTTCTTCGATGCCTCCAGCGCATCGACCAGGTTCTTGGCCGACTTCTCGGCCATGCGGTCCAGCCCGGCCAGCGTGGTGAAGCCGAGCTTGTAGAGGTCGGGCAAGGTGCGGATCAGGTTCGCGTCGACCAGTTGCTCCACCAGCTTGTCGCCGAGCCCGTCGATGTCGACCGCGCGCCGCGCCGCGAAATGCAGGATGGCCTCCTTGCGCTGCGCCGCGCAGAACAGGCCGCCGGTGCAGCGGTAATCGACCTCGCCTTCCTCGCGCACCGCCTCCGAACCGCACACCGGGCACTTGTGCGGCATGGTGAACAGCGGGCCGCGCTGATCGTCGGGCTTGGCGAGGCTCTCGGGCACCACGCCGACCACCTCGGGAATCACGTCGCCGGCGCGGCGCACGATGACGGTGTCGCCCACCCGCACGTCCTTGCGGCGGGCCTCGTCCTCGTTGTGCAGCGTGGCGTTGGTCACTGTCACGCCGCCGACGAACACCGGCGCCAGCTTGGCCACCGGCGTCAGCTTGCCGGTGCGCCCGACCTGGATCTCGATGCCGAGCACCTCGGTCAACTGCTCCTGCGCGGGGTACTTGTGGGCCACGGCCCAGCGCGGCTCGCGCGTGACGAAGCCCAGCTGGCGCTGCAGCTCGATGCTGTCGACCTTGTAGACCACGCCGTCGATGTCGTAGGGCAAGGCGTCACGCTGGCGGCCGATGTTCTCGTGGAAGGCGATCAGTTCGATGGCGCCCGTGGCCCGCGCCGTCTGCCGGGCGACCGGGAAGCCCCAGGCCCTGAACTGCGCCAGCCAGTCGAACTGGGTCGGGCAATCGGGTCCGCCTTCGCTCGCCGGCGTGACCTCGCCCAGCCCGTAGGCAAAGAAGCTCAGGGGCCTCGCCGCGGCAATGGACGGGTCGAGCTGGCGCACCGCGCCGGCAGCCGCGTTGCGCGGGTTGACGAAGACCTTCTCGTTTTTCTGCCCTGCCGCGATCTTCTCGCGCTGGCGCTCGTTGAGCGCGTCGAAATCGGCGCGCTTCATGTAGACCTCGCCGCGCACCTCGACCACCGGCGGCGCCTTGCCCTCGAGGCGCAGCGGAATCTCGCGCACCGTGCGGATGTTCTGCGTCACGTCTTCGCCGACCTCGCCGTCGCCGCGCGTGGCGGCCTGCACCAGCACGCCGTTCTCGTAGCGCAGGTTCATGGCCAGGCCGTCGAACTTCAGTTCGCACACGTACGCCACCTGGGGCCCGTCCTCGGCCAGGCCGAGTTCCTTGCGCACGCGCGCATCGAAGGCGCTGGCGCCCGCGGGGGTGATGTCGGTCTCTGTGCGGATCGACAGCATCGGCACCTTGTGGCGAACCTTGGTGAAGCCGTCGAGCACCTTGCCGCCCACGCGCTGCGTGGGCGAGTCGGCCGTGCGCAGGTCAGGGTACTCGGCTTCGATGGCCTGCAGGCGCTGGAACAGCTTGTCGTACTCGGCGTCCGGCAGTTCGGGCGCGTCGAGCACGTAGTAGAGGTGGGCGTGCCGGTGGAGCTGTTCGCTCAGTGCGGCGGCTTCGCGTGCCGCTTCGTCGCGCGATGTCATGGGTGTCTCCGGAAAGTCCGAATTAGCTGAAGAGGCGGCGCGCCAGCGGCGATCCCGCCGCGAGGTCGCGCCCGTCGAGCGTGTCGTAGAGCTGCTCGAGGTCGTTGCCGATCACGTCCATCGTCTCGTCGCGCAGCAGCTGGCCGTCGCTGTCGGTCACCACGCCGTCCATCTCGCGCGCGAGCGTGGCGGCGGCTTCGCGCATGCGGCGGAATGGCTCTTCGGCGCGATCGACCTGCGGCACGTCCAGGCTCAGGCTCAGTTCGCGAATGGCCGACTGGGCCGGGTCGTCGGCCAGCGCGGCCTGCGTGTCGAAGGCCAGCCCGAGGATCGGCGGCAGCCCCACTTCACTGGTCGGCAGAACCATGCGCCCCGGAATGATGCCGGGCACGAAGCCCAGCCGCGCCGCGTTCTGCTGCACGTAGCCGGGGCTCCAGGCGGCGTGCAGCGCGCGCAGCACGAAGCCCAGTTGCGCGTCGTGCGCGCTGGCGAACTGGTCGAGTTCGCGGGCGCGCGCCACTTCGTCGAGCATCTCGGGAAACTCGGGCGATCCGTTGACTGCATCGGCAAAGGCCTGCGCCTTGACCACGAATTCGGAGTATTCGATCTCGTTGAGCGCACCCGTGCGGTTGGCCAGTTGCACCCCGACCTGGAACGCGCTGTAGCGCTGCCCCGGCACCGGTGGCTCCCACTGGCCGCTGAGTTCGTTGAGCCCCTCGATGGCCACCGGCTTGCTGCCCGCGCGCCGCGTGGGCGGCATGGCGGCAATGGCGGCATCGCCGGAAGCCAGGCCGTCGAGCGAGATCGGCGCGATCACGTCGATCAGCGGGTCGAGCCCGCCGCGGCGCTCGCCGGTCGGCACGGGCACGCCGCTGGGCGCCGGAAGGTCGGGGTCGAACAGGGGTTCGTGGCGGTCGCTGCCCGGCACCTGGTTGGGGTCGACGTGCAGCGTCGGCTCCAGGCCGTCGGCCGAGCCGGACATCGCGCGCTCGGCGTCGGCCAACGCGACGTCGACCGCGTCGGGCTGGCGCGGCGCGTTGCGGCGCGACATCAGCGTGTTGTAGGCAACGACGGCCGCGAGGACGAGGCCGCCGAGGATGGTCAGGGCGAGAGTGAGGCTGCTCATCGGTGTGCCGCCCGGCTCAGCCTGCCGCCACCATGGAGGCGGCGGCCTCCATGTCGACCGCCACGATGCGCGACACGCCCTGCTCCTGCATCGTCACGCCGATCAGCTGCTCGGCCATTTCCATGGCGATCTTGTTGTGGCTGATGAACAGGAACTGGGTTTCACGGCTCATGGCGGAGACGAGTTTTGCATAGCGCTCGGTGTTGGCGTCGTCCAGCGGCGCGTCCACTTCGTCCAGCAGGCAGAAAGGCGCCGGGTTCAGCTGGAAGATGGCGAACACCAGCGCGATGGCCGTGAGCGCCTTCTCGCCGCCCGAGAGCAGGTGGATGGTCTGGTTCTTCTTGCCGGGAGGCTGCGCCATCACCTGCACGCCCGAGTCGAGGATCTCGTCGCCGGTCATCATGAGCTTGGCGTTGCCGCCGCCGAACAGCTCGGGGAACATGCGGCTGAAGTGCTCGTTGACGATCTTGAAAGTGCCGCCGAGCAGGTCGCGCGTTTCGGCGTCGATCTTGCGGATGGCGTCTTCGAGCGTGCCGATGGCCTCGTTCAGGTCGGTCGACTGGGCGTCGAGGAAAGTCTTGCGCTCGCTGGCGACAGCCAGTTCGTCGAGCGCGGCCAGGTTCACGGCGCCGAGCGCGACCACTTCGCGGTTGAGGCGGTCGATTTCGCTCTGCAGGCCGGTGAGCTTGACCTTGTCGGTCTCGATCGACTGCTCGATGGCTTCGAGGTCGGCGCCGGCATCGTCCAGCAGTTGCTGGTATTGCTCGACGCCCAGGCGCGCGGCCTGTTCCTTGAGCTGGAATTCGGTGATGCGCTGGCGCAGCGGCTCGAGTTCTCGCTCGAGCTGCAGGCGGCGCTCGTCGCTGGCGCGCAGCTTGAGCGTGAGGTCGTCGTACTGGCTGCGCGCCGAGCCCAGGGCCGCTTCGCGTTCGAGCTTGAGCGACAGCGCGTCCTGCAGACCGGCCTGCGCGGCGGCGTCGGACAGGCGGCTCAGTTCGGCGCGAGCGCGCTCGTCCTCGTCGGTCAACGACACGACCTGCTGCGCCGCGGTTTCGATGGAGCGGTTGAGTTCGGCCCGGCGTGCCTCGAGCGTGCGTTGCGAGAAGGTGGCCTCCTGCGCCTGTCGCTCGAGGCTGCGGTGCTGTTCGCGGCTGGCGTTCAGCGCACGGCCGGCCTCGATCACGCGTTCGTCCAGCTCGGCGTGGCGCTCCTGGCTGTCGGCCAGCTGCATGTCGAGCTCTTCGAAGCGCCCTTCGGCGGCGATGCGGCGTTCCTGTAGTTCCTCGAGCTGCGCATCGACTTCGCCGAGGTCGGCGGCCAGCTGCTGGCTGCGGGCGCGGGTCTGCTCGGCCAGCTGCGTCATGCGCAGGGTCTCGACCTGCAGTTCGTGCGCGCGCGACTGGGTCTCGGCAGCTTCGCGCCGCGCGGTCACGAGGCGCTGCGCGGCGTCGGCATAGGCCGCTTCGGCGCGGACCAGCGCGGTGCGCGCTTCTTCGTTGATGAGCGTCTGGGCACGCAGCTGGCGCTCCAGGTTTTCCATTTCCTGCTGGCGGGCCAGCAGGCCGGCCTGCTCGGAATCGGGCGCGTAGAAATTGACGCTGTGCGAAGACACGGCGTGGCCGCTCTTCACGTAGATCACTTCGCCGGCCTGCAGCGTCGCGCGCTGGGCCAGCGCTTCCTCGAAGCTCTCGGCGGTGTAGCAGCCGTGCAGCCAGTCGGTCAGCAGGGCCTGCTGGCCGGCGTCGTTCAGGCGCAGCAGGCTCGAAAGGCGAGGCAGCGCGGCAGCGGCTTCCGGCACGCCCGCGGCCGGCGGGCTGTAGAAAGCGAGCTTGGCGGGCGGCGCGTCGTTGCCGAAAGCGCGCACCATGTCCAGGCGGCTGACTTCGAGCGCACCCAGGCGCTCGCGCAGCGCGGCTTCGAGCGCGCTTTCCCAGCCCTGTTCGATGTGGATGCGGCTCCACAGGCCTTGCAGCCCGTCGAGGCCGTGCTTGGCGAGCCAGGGCGCGAGCTTGCCGTCGGTCTTGACCTTCTCCTGCAGCGCGCGCAGCGCATCGAGGCGGGCCGAGAACTCGGCATGGCGGGCGCCCTCCGTATTGACCGCCTGCTGCCTGGCACGGCGGTCGTCGTCGAGCTGCGGCACCGATTCCTGCAGTTCCTGCAGGCGCGCGTCGGCCTCGCTCGCGGCTTCCTGCGCGGCGGCATGCTGCTCCTGCATGTCGAGCAGCCGGGCCTCGTCGGGCGCGGCCAGCGCGTTCTGGTCTGCGCGAAGGCGTTCGCTGCGCTGCGTGAGCTGGCGGCTCTGCTCTTCGATGTTGCGCTGGTCGGCGGCCAGCACCTGGATCTGCTGCTGCACCTGAGAGACGGTCGTGCGCTGGGCGTTGGCCTGGTCTTGCGCGCGCTGCACGGCTTCTTCGAGCTCGGGCATGCGCGCGTCGTGTTCTTCGAGCTGGGCGGCGAGCAGGATGGCCTGCTCCTCCGCATCGACACCCGCGCCGGCCAGCGTTTCGATCTCGGCCTCGGCCTCTTCGCGGCGGCGGCCCCACTGGCCCATCTGCTCGCGCAGCTGCACCAGGCGCTGCTCGACGCGCTGGCGTCCTTCGACCACGAAGCGGATCTCGCCTTCGAGCCGGCCGACTTCGGCGCTGGCCTCGTAGAGCTTGCCCTGGGCCTGGTTGACCAGGTCGCCGGCGCCGTAGTGCGCCTGGCGCACGGTCTCCAGCTCGGACTCGATGCGGCGCAGGTCGGCGGTGCGCGACTCGAGGTCGTTGATCGCCTTCTCGGAATCGGCCTTGATCCTGGCCTGGTCGGCGTTGCTTTCGCTGCGCTTGAGGAACCACAGCTGGTGCTGCTTCTTCGTGGCGTCGCCCTGCAGCATGTTGTAGCGCGCGGCCACCTCGGCCTGCTTCTCGAGCTTCTCGAGGTTGGCGTTGAGTTCGCGCAGGATGTCTTCCACGCGCGTGAGGTTTTCGCGCGTGTCGCCCAGGCGGTTCTCGGTCTCGCGGCGGCGCTCCTTGTACTTGGAGACGCCGGCGGCCTCTTCGAGGAACAGGCGCAGTTCCTCGGGCTTGGATTCGATGATCCGGCTGATCGTGCCCTGGCCGATGATGGCGTAGGCGCGCGGGCCCAGGCCGGTGCCCAGGAACACGTCCTGCACGTCGCGGCGTCGCACCGGCTGGTTGTTGATGTAGTAGCTGCTGGTGCCGTCGCGCGTGAGCACGCGGCGCACCGCGATTTCGCCGAACTGGTTCCATTGGCCGCCGGCGCGGTGGTCGGCGTTGTCGAACACCAGCTCCACGCTCGAACGGCTGGCCTGCTTGCGGGTGGTCGTGCCGTTGAAGATCACGTCCTGCATCGACTCGCCGCGCAACTCCGACGCACGCGACTCGCCGAGCACCCAGCGCACCGCATCCATGATGTTCGACTTGCCGCACCCGTTGGGCCCGACCACGCCGACCAGTTGGCCCGGCAGCAGGAAGTTGGTGGGTTCGGCGAACGACTTGAAGCCCGAGAGCTTGATGGAATTAAGACGCACGACTTGTCGGCCTGCCTTGGTTATAGCGCCAAGGTATTGATTTGTAAGGAAAATTGCACGGGCCTGCAGCTTGCAGCAGGCCGCCGCCCCAGCCGTGGATGATAACGTCAGGGCATGAGCGATTCCCCGGTTTCAACCCTCGCGGCGCGCGGCGCCTGCCTGCTGGCGGGCGCGGCCGTCCTGTTCGGCGTGGCGGGCTGCGCGTCGGTCCGATCCACCGAGCGCGCCGAACCCTACGCCAGCCAGGAATGGATGCAGTCCGGCGCCAACCGCATTGCCAACCTGTCGCTGCGCGACAACCTCCAGTCGGTAAGGCGCGTGCAGTCCACCCTCTACAAGCGCAACCCGCGCGAATGGCGCAAGTCGGCGCCCAGCATGGAGGAAGCCACCCAGCGCGCCTGGGATGCCGTGCTCAAGGGCCCGCCCCTGCCCGAACTGAAGGGCGCCACCGGCATCGACGCGATCCGCATGGCCTTCGACACCGGGCCGCAGGGCTACCAGGGCGACCGCGTGGCGGCACTGGTGTTCGGCTGGGCAACCATGCTCAAGCAGGCCAACGGCGACACCTGGGACCAGACCATGATCGACGGCGTGAACGCCGAAAACAGCTTCCGGGCCGCGCGCAACTTCGAGATCTCGCTCTGGCTGATCTCCTCCAAGACCGGGCCCGACGGCCAGCCGCTGCTGCTGGCCACCGAGATCAGCGACCGCGGCCGCAACCTCGTGGCCGACCGCGAGCTGTCGAAGGTGGTGGCCCGGCTCGACCTGCTGGCCGCGCAGGCCGACGAGAAATACCGCCGCGCCGCGCTCGACTTCGGCCAGAACTGGATCATGGGCGTGGTCATGCCCTTCTTCACGCTCGTGCCCAAGTAGGCCGTCAGACGCGGAGCCGCAAGGCGGCGCCCCTAGAATGAAATCGCCCTTACCCCCTCAACCCTTCAGAGGCAGCAGCAGTACATGAGCTCCATCAATTTCATCGGCGGCGAAAAAGGCGGTGTCGGCAAGTCGGTCACGGCACGCGTGCTGGCCCAGTACTTCATCGACCACAGCCGCCCCTTCACCGGCTTCGACACCGACCGCTCGCACAGCTCGTTCACCCGCTTCTACGAAGGCTTCGCATCGCCGGTGGTGGTCGACAGCTTCGAGGGCCTGGATACCGTGGTGAACGGCTTCGAGACCAACCCGCAGCAAAGCGTGATCGTCGACCTCGCCGCGCAGACGCTGGCGCCGCTGTCGCGCTGGATCAAGGAGTCGGACCTGTTCGACGTGTTCGCCGAGATCGGCGTCACGGTCAATTTCTGGCACGTGCTGGACGACGGCAAGGATTCGACCGACCTGCTCGGCAGCCTGATCGACACCTTCGGCAACCGCCCCAACTACATCGTGGTGCAGAACTACGGGCGCGGCAGCGACTTCGGGATGCTGCTGGCCTCGCAGTCGCTCTCCAAGGCCACGGCCAACGGCGCGCGCGTGATCGCGCTGCCCCGCCTGCACGAGGCGAGCATGCGCAAGATCGATGCACAGAACACGAGCTTCTGGAAGGCCGTGAACGACCGCGAAGGGCCGCATGCGCTGGGACTGCTGGAGCGGCAACGCGTGAAGTCGTGGCTGGCCACCGCCTACGCGGCCTTCGACACGCTGCCGCTCTGAGCCTGCGCGCTACGGCGCGACCGCCGCGCCCCCACCCAGGGCCTTGTAGAGCGTCATCGTCGCGTTGAACTGGTTCAGGCGGTTCAGCGCGAGCGATACCTCGGCGCTGCGGCGCCGGTCCTTGGCATCCAGAACCGGCTGCAGCGCGGTCGCTCCGGCCCTGTAACGCACCTCGGACAGTCTCTCCGCCCGCTGCGCCTCCTGCAGCGCCAGCACCAGCTTGATGCGCTCCTCGCGCAGCTGCGTTCGCGACGACAGCGCGTTCTCGACCTCGGACAGCGCCGTGTAGAGCGACTGCCTGAACCCCACCACCGCTTCTTCATACTGCGTCTGCGACACGCCGACCGTCAGCCGCGCGGTGTTCCATTGCAGGAACGGCAGCGCCAGCCCGGCGCCCAGGGTGGCCACAGGGTTCCTCAGCAGATCGCCCAGCGCCGTGCTCGAAGTGCCGAGCGAGCCCGTCAGGCTCAGCGTGGGATAGAAGCCGGTGCGCGTGGCGTCGACATTCGCCAGCGCGCCACGCAAGCGCAGTTCCGCCGCCTGCAGATCGGGCCGGCGGCCCAGCAGGCTGGCGGGCACGCCGGCATCGACGACGGGCACGTCGGCATCCGGCAGCCGCGCGGGCTCGCCCGCCAGCGGCTCCGGCGGCAGGTCGAACAGGATCGCGAGGGCATTGCGCGCCTCCACGCGCTGCTGCAGCAGTTGCGTATGCGCCGCCTCCTGCGTCGCCAGGTTCTGGCCGGCCTGCGCCACGTCCAGCCCCGACACCGCGCCGGCCGCGTACTTGGTGCGCACCAGCGCCAGGATGCGCCGGCCGTCCTCGATGCCCGCTTCGCTCAGTGCAATGCGCTGGTTCAGGTAGCCGGTCTGCCAGTAGAGGCCCGCCGTCGTGCCGACCAGCGCGAGCGCGGCGGCCCGGCGGTCGGCCACGGTGGCCTTCAACTCCCAGTCGGCGGCGCTGCGCAATGCCGCGAGGCGCCCCCACAGGTCGAGCTCGTAGCTCAGCGTGACCAGCGAACTGGAGGTCGAGCCCGCTCCGCCGCCGCGCTGGAGGTCATGGCCGCGACTCGTGTTGAGCTGGCCCGCCACGCTCGGCGTGAGGTTGGTGTTGGCAAGGCCGGCCTGCAACTGCGCACGCTGCACGCGGATGCCCGCGGCCGCCAGGTCGTTGTTGGTGAGCAGTGCGTGGTCGATCAGAGCGTCCAGCTGCGGATCGCGGAAGGCCGTCCACCATCGCTCGGACGGCATCGCGGCGGCATTCGATGCATCGGCCGACGCCGCCTGCTGCCGCCACGCCGAAGGCACGCTCAACGGCTGCTGCTCGCGCGCCACCGGCTGGAACAGCGTGCACCCGCCGAGCGCCAATGCGGCGGCCGCAACCACGGCGCACCGATGAAAAGAACGCGCGCTACTCACGAGCCAACGCCTCGATCGGGTCCAGCCGCGCGGCGTTGCGCGCCGGCAGGTAGCCGAACAGCACGCCGATCAGCGAAGCGCAAAGAAACGCCGACACCACGGCCCCCATCGAAAAGATCATTTGCCATTGCTTGACGAAGAGCGAAAACAGAAAGCTGATGCCGTACGACAGCGTCACGCCGATCAGCCCGCCCACCAGGCACACCAGCACCGCCTCGGTCAGGAACTGCTGCAGCACGTCGCTCTGGCGCGCGCCCACGGCCATGCGGATGCCGATCTCGCGGGTGCGCTCGGTCACCGACACCAGCATGATGTTCATCACGCCGATGCCGCCCACCACCAAAGAGATCACCGCAATGAGCGACAGCAGCAGCGTGAGCGACTGGCTCGTGCGCTCCGCCGTCTTCACGATGCTGTCCATGTTGAAGGTGAAGAAATCCTTGCTGCCGTGGCGCATGGTGAGCAGCTTGACCACGCTGTCCTCCGCCGCCTTGGTCGGCTGGTCGTCGCGGATGCGCACGGTGATGCTGTCGAAGTGCTGCTGCCCGAAGATCCGGCTCGCGCCCGTGCTGTAGGGCAGCCAGATGTTGAGCGACTTGTTCTCGCCGAACATGTTCTTCTTCTCCTGCGACACGCCGATCACCGTGCACGGCAGGTTGCCCACCAGGATGATCTTGCCCAGCGGATCGGTGCCCTCGGGAAACAGCTTGCGCCGCGTGTTCTGGTCGATCACCGCCACCTGCGACTGGTGCCGCACGTCGCTGGCCGTGAAGGCCGCGCCGCTCGCCATCTGGATGTCGCGCACCCGGAAGAAGCTGTCGCTCACGCCGTTCACCATGCCGTTGATGTCCACGCTGCGGTAGCGCAGCCGCAGGCTTCGCGAGGTGGAAGGCGTCACGCTGTGCACATAGGGCTGCGCCGCCAGCGCGTCGAGGTCGGACGGCGTCAGCGTGCGGATGCTCGAGGCCTTGTCGTCGCCGAAATCGTGCCCCGGGTACACGTCGAGCGTGTTGGTGCCGATGGCCCTGATGTCCGACAGCACGAAGCGCTTGGCGCCCTCCCCGATGGCCACGATCGACACCACCGAAGTGATGCCGATGATGATGCCCAGCATGGTCAGCGCCGTGCGCATGCGGTGCGCCATCATCGAGCGCCAGGCCATGCGGAAGGCTTCGGCGAATCGCGCCCAGCCGGTGCTGAAGCGCGCGATGCCCAGCCTGGGCCGGGTCATCGCGCCAGCTGGTGCCGCGGAGGCATCGGCCTGCGCCGGCTGCGCGGGCGCCGCGGCGGTGGGCACGTTCGGCCGGTCGCGCACGATCACGCCGTCGGCGATCTCGATGATGCGTTCCGTGCAGCTCGCCACCTGCATGTCGTGCGTCACGATGATGACGGTGTGGCCCTGCGCATGCAGCTCGCGCAGGATGGCGATCACCTCCTGGCCGCTCTTGCTGTCGAGCGCGCCGGTCGGCTCGTCGGCCAGGATCACCTGCCCGCCGTTCATGAGCGCGCGCGCGATGCTCACGCGCTGCTGCTGCCCGCCCGAGAGCTGGCTCGGCCGGTGCTCGGTGCGGTCGCCCAGGCCCAGCCGCGCCAGCAGCTGGCGCGCGCGGGCGTCGCGCGCCTCGCCGTCGGTGCCGGCGTACACCGCGGGTACCTCGACGTTGCCGGCGGCCGTCAGGTGCTGCATCAGGTGGTAGCGCTGGAAGATGAAGCCGAAATGCTCGCGCCGCAGCTCGGCCAGCGCGTCGCTGTCGAGCGTGCCCACGTCCTTGCCCGACACCATGTAGGTGCCCGCGCTCGGCCGGTCGAGGCAGCCCAGGATGTTCATCAGCGTCGACTTGCCCGAGCCCGAGGCGCCGACGATGGCCAGCATTTCCCCGCTGCCGATGTCGAGGTTCACGTCCTTCAGCACCTGCACTTCCTGCTCGCCCGAGGGAAAGCTGCGCCCGATGCCGCGCAGGCTCAGCAGCGGCCGTTCGGCCTGCTGCGTCATTGAGACTTGCCCCGGGGGCCGCCGTCGGGCTTGTCTGCCACGGCCGACGCGTCGCCGGTGATGACGTTGTCGCCCTCGTTCAGGCCTTCGAGCACCTGCGCCTGGAAGTTGTTGCTGATGCCCACGCGCACCATGCGCTTTTCAACGCTCTGGTCGGGCTTCAGCACGCGCACTTCCTGGCGGCCGTCCTTGTCGCGCGCGCCGAGCGCCGTCAGCGGCACCACCAGCGCCTGCTTGGCCTCGCCCAGCATGATCGCGACCTGCGCCGTCATGTCGACGCGCAGCGTGCGGTCGGGGTTGGGCACGTCGAACAGCGCGTTGAAGAACACCGCGTTGTTGATCTTCTCGGGCGACGGCTGCACCGCGCGCAGCGTGCCGTAGTAGCGCTTGTCGGGGTCGCCGAGGATGGTGAAGTACACCGGCTGGCCCGCCTTGACGCGCACCACGTCGGCTTCGGACACCTGGGCCTTCACGGTCATGGTCGACAGGTCGGCCAGCTTCATCAGCGTGGGCACCTGGAACGAGGCCACCACGGTCTGGCCTTCGAGCGTGCTGATGGACACCACGTCGCCGTCGATGGGCGCGACGATGCGCGTGTACGAAAGGTTGGTCTGCGCCGAGGCCAGCGCCAGCCGCTGCTGGCGGATCTGCGCGTCGAGCGATACGCCGTCGGCACGCAGCGCGCGCAGCTCGGCGTCGGCGCTTTCCATGTCCTGCCTGGCGGCGGCGTCCTGGGCGAGCATTTCCTGCTGGCGCGCCCAGCTGAGCTGGGCCTGCCTGATGCGCACTTCCTTCGCGAGCTTCTGCGCCTGCAGGTTGTCGAGCTTGGCCTGCTCCTGCGCCAGCGTGTTCTGCGAGATGACGGGGTCGATCTCGGCGAGCCAGTCGCCCTTCTTCACGGTCTGCCCCAGCACCACCTTCAGCGACTTGAGCTGGCCGCTGACCTGCGCCCCCACTTCCACCTGCTTCAGCGCCTGCAGCACGCCGGTGGCGAGCACCGCGTTCTCGAGGTCGGTGCGCTGCACCGCGGCGGTGAGGTACTCGGGCTTCTTGGAGGGGCTGAGCCAGAACAGAGACAGCAGGCCAAGGACCGCAAGGGCCACGATGCCGTAGACGAGCTTGCGCGAGCGCCGCTTGGGATTTTTTTGCATGCAACGAGGATGAAGTGAAACGCTCCCCCGGCCCGCGCGGGCCCGGATGGCCGCGTGATGGACGCACGGGGAGGCTGCTGCTGCATCCTAGCTGCGGTTTCTGAAGGCCCCCTAAAACCGGGGCCGCATCGGGGCATTGCGCCCGATGCGATGGATCTCAGCGTGCGCGGCGCGAACGCACCAGCAGCACGATCAGCAGCAGCGAAAGAACCGTGAAGGCAATGAACGACCAGTTCGCCAGCGTCAGGCCGAACAGCGTCCAGTCGATCTTGGAGCAGTCGCCGCCGCCGCGGAAGATCATCGGCAGCGCGCGCTTCAGCGGGAAGGTCTCGATCATTCCGTAGAGGTCGCGCCCGCAGGACACGACTTCGGGCGGATACCACTGCAGCCAGCTTTGCGAGGCCGCCGTGTAGGCGCCGCCGATTGCAGCCACCAGCGCAAGCAGCCCACCCGTGAAGCGCAGGCCGACGTTTCGGAACACCCCGGCCAGGCCGGTGAACAGCGCCACCAGCACCAGCGCATACCGCTGCACGATGCACATGGGACAAGGCTCCAGCCCCACCACGTGCTGCAGATAGAGCCCGAAGGCCAGCATGAGAACGCAGGCCAGGCAGATCAGCCCATACGCGCGGCGCGGCGCGCCGAAGTACCAATCGATCAAGGAGATACCCAATCTTCTTCTACGAACACCCTGGCCTTGCGCGGGTTGGCGACGACGGTGTCGCCTTCCTTCAAGCCCAGGTCACGGAACTGTTGCGCAGGGAGTTGCGCCTCGATGATGGTTCCGGAGCCCGGATTATCAGGATTCGATTCGGTGGGCTCAAGTTCCAGCCGCGCGATGGGGCCGACGACGATGGCGCGCGCCAGCGTGGCGACGATGCCGGAGGCGCCGGGCACGTAGCGCGTCACGTCGATGTCATGCGGGCGCACGTAGGCACGGGCCTTGGCATCGCGCGCGCCGCTGTGCTCGGGCGAGTCCAGGCGCATGCCGTCGATCTGCACCGCGCCGTTGTCGGCGCGGCCGTGGAACAGGTTCACGTCGCCCAGGAAGCCGTAGACGAAGGGGCTGGCCGGCTGGTCCCACACTTCCTGCGGCGAGCCGACCTGCTCGATCTGCCCCTTGTTGATGACCACCACGCGGTCGGCCACTTCGAGCGCTTCTTCCTGGTCGTGCGTGACGAAGATCGAGGTGACGTGCAGCTCGTCGTGCAGCCGGCGCAGCCAGCGGCGCAGTTCCTTGCGCACCTTGGCGTCGAGCGCGCCGAAGGGCTCGTCGAGCAGCAGCACCTTGGGCTCCACGGCCAGCGCGCGGGCCAGCGCAATGCGCTGGCGCTGGCCGCCCGAGAGCTGCGACGGATAGCGGTCGGCCAGCCAGTCGAGCTGCACCAGCTTGAGCAGGTCGGTCACCTTGGCCTTGATCTGCGCGTCGCTCGGGCGCTCCTTGCGCGGCTTCACGCGCAGGCCGAAGGCCACGTTCTCGAACACGGTCATGTGGCGGAACAGCGCGTAATGCTGGAACACGAAGCCCACCTGGCGCTCGCGCACGTGCACGTCGGTGGTGTCTTCGCCCGAGAAAAGGATGCTGCCGGTGTCGGCCGTCTCCAGCCCCGCGATGATGCGCAGCAGCGTGGTCTTGCCGCAGCCGGAGGGGCCGAGCAGCGCGACGAGTTCGCCCGATTCGACGTCGAGGTTCACGTCGCGCAGCGCGCGGAAGTCGCCGAACTGCTTGCTGATGTTGCGGATTTCGATGCTCATGATTTCTTCTCTCTCAGGCTCAGGCCGCCGTGGTTTCAGGGGGCCGTTCCGGCGGCAGCTCGGCAATGGCTTTCATCTCGCGCTCGTGGCGCCATTCGATGACCGACTTGATCACCAGCGTGACCAGCGCCAGGATGGCCAGCAGCGAGGCCACGGCGAACGCGGCCACCGACTGGTATTCGTTGTAGAGCACCTCCACGTGCAGCGGCATGGTGTTGGTCTGGCCGCGGATGTGGCCCGACACCACCGACACCGCGCCGAACTCGCCCATGGCGCGCGCGTTGCAGAGAATCACGCCGTACAGCAGGCCCCACTTGATGTTGGGCAGCGTCACGCGCCAGAAGGTCTGCCAGCCGGTCGCGCCCAGCACGATAGCGGCCTGCTCCTCGTCGGTGCCCTGCGCCTGCATCAGCGGAATGAGCTCGCGCGCGATGAACGGGAAGGTCACGAACACGGTGGCCAGCACGATGCCGGGCACGGCGAAGATGATCTTGATGTCGTGCTCGGCGAGCCACGGGCCGAGCCAGCCCTGGGCACCGAACACCAGCACGTAGATCAGGCCCGCCACCACCGGCGACACCGCGAACGGCAGGTCGATCAGCGTGGTGAGAAAGGCCTTGCCCCAAAACTCGAACTTGGCCACGGCCCAGGCGGCGGCCACGCCGAACACGAGGTTCATCGGCACCGCGATGGCGGCCGTGATCAGCGTGAGGCGGATCGCGCTCCAGGCGTCGGGCTCCTTCAGCGCATCGAGGTAGGCATTGACGCCCTTGCGCAGGGCCTCGGTCGCCACGGCGGCCAGCGGCAGCACGAGGAACAGGAACATGAAGCCGAGCGCGATGCCGATCAGCGTCCAGCGCACCCAGGCGGATTCGGTGGTGCCGGCCTGCGCGCGGCGGATGACTTTGGAAGGTGCGCTCATGTCAGGCTCCCGCCCTGCGACGCTGCCAGGCCTGCAGGCCATTGATGACCAGCAGCAGCACGAAGGAAATGACGAGCATCACCAGCGCGACCGCCGTGGCACCCGCGTAGTCGTACTGCTCCAGCTTGCCGATGATGATGAGCGGCGTGATCTCCGAGATCATCGGCATGTTGCCAGCGATGAAGATCACCGAGCCGTACTCGCCGATGGCGCGTGCGAAGGCCATTGCAAAGCCCGTGAGCAGCGCCGGCGCGATCGACGGGAAGATCACCTTGGTGAAGGTCTGCAGCCGCGTCGCGCCGAGCGAGGTGGCGGCTTCTTCGAGTTCTTTCTCGGCGTCTTCGAGCACCGGCTGCACCGTGCGCACCACGAAGGGCAGCCCGATGAAGATCAGCGCGATCACGATGCCCGCGGGCGTGAACGCCAGCTTGATGCCGTGCGGCTCCAGCAGTTGCCCGATCCAGCCGTTGCCCGCGAGCAGCGCGGTCAGCGAAATGCCGGCCACCGCCGTCGGCAATGCGAACGGCAGGTCGACCAGCGCATCGACGATGCGCTTGCCCGGGAACTTGTAGCGCACCAGCACCCAGGCCACCAGCAGGCCGAACACCGCATTCACGATGGCGGCGAACAGCGAGGCGCCGAAGGTCAGCCGGTACGACGCCATCACGCGCGGCGCGGTCACGGCCACCCAGAACTGGTCCCAGGTCAGCGTGAAGGTCTTGAAGACCAGCGCCGACAGCGGGATCAGCACGATCAGGCTCAGATAGAGAATCGAGAAGCCGAGCGTGATGTGGAAACCCGGCAGCACGCGCTTGGCGCCCCCTGCCCGGTTGGCACGCGAAAAAGGCGCTCCCGCGGACGGGAGCGCCGAAGGAACAGCGCCGCTCATTTACTTCGCGCCAGGGGTGTAGAGCTTGTCGAACTGGCCGCCGTCGTTGAAGTGCACCTTCTGCGCTTCGCCGAGGCTGCCGAACAGTTCCTGCACCGTGAACAGCTGCAGCGGCTTGAAGGTCGAGGCGTACTTCTTGAGCACGGTCTGCGAGCGCGGACGCAGCGCATGCTTGGCGGCGATTTCCTGTGCTTCTTCGGAGTAGAGCCAGTCGAGGTAGGCCTTGGCGAGTTCGCCGGTGCCCTTCTTGTTGACGGTGCGCTCGACCACGGCCACCGGGTTCTCGGCCACGATGCTGATCGACGGGTAGACCGAATCGACCTTGCCGGTGCCGAATTCACGGTCGATCGACACCACTTCCGATTCGAAGGTGATCAGCGCGTCGCCGATGTTGCGTTGCAGGAAGGCGGTGGTGGCGTCGCGGCCGCCGCGCGCCAGCACCGGCACGTTCTTGAACAGCTTGCCGACGAACTCGGCGGCCTGGGCGTCGGTACCGCCCTTCTTCTTGATGTAGCCCCAGGCCGCCAGGTAGGCGTAGCGGCCGTTGCCGCCGGTCTTGGGGTTGACGATCACCACCTGCACGCCCGGCTTGACCAGGTCGTCCCAGTCCTTGATGCCCTTGGGATTGCCGTTGCGCACCAGGAACAGCATGGTCGACGTGGTCGGCGATGCGTTCTCGGGGAATTTCTTGTTCCAGTCCTTGGCGACCACGCCGGCGTTGGCCAGGAAGTCGATGTCGGTCGAGGTGTTCATGGTCACCACGTCGGCATCGAGGCCGTCGGCCACCGCGCGGGCCTGCGCGCTGGAGCCGCCGTGCGACTGGTCGATCTTGACGTCCTTGCCGGTCGCCTTCTTGTAGTGCGCCACGAAGGCCGCGTTGTAGTCCTTGTAGAACTCGCGGGCCACGTCGTACGAGGCGTTCAGCAGCGACGTGCCCTGTGCGAAGGCGCTGCTGCCGGCGAGTGCGGAGGACGCCAGCGCGAGCACGGCGACGAAGGTCTTTATTCTGGAAGTCATGTGGTTGCCAAAGTTTCTGAAAATTCACGGCCCGCCGACCAGGCGGCGGGCTCGTCGGTCAAGGACTGGAGCAAGGCGAGGCCCAGCGGCCAGTCCCCGTGTCCCGAGTCGATGTTGATGTGGCCCGCATTCTGCATGCGGACAAACTCGCTTCCCCAGGCGCGCGAATATGCACCAGCCAGGCGAATCGGGCAAAAAGGGTCATTGCTGCTGGCCACCACGATGCTGCGGTACGGCAGCGCCGCATACGGCACGGGGGCAAAGTCGGACAGCACCGCCCGGCGCTCGGGGTCGGCCGGAGCCACCAGCAACGCACCCTGGATGCGGGCCGCGGCCTCTGGCGGCAGGTGGGCCGTGGCGATGCAGCCCAGGCTGTGCGCGGCGATCACCACCGGGCCGGGCTGCTCCAGCACCAGCTTGGCGAGCGCCGGCACCCAGGCGTCGCGCTTGGGCGAGGCCCAGTCGTCCTGCACCACCCGCGCCGCGCCCGGAATGCGCTCTTCCCACAGGCTCTGCCAGTGGCCGGGCCCGGAGTCGCGCCAACCGGGCACGATGACGACACGAGTCTGCATGACGACGCTGCCCTGTCCCGCTTACTTGTTGGGCTGCGGCGTGATGCGCAGGTAAGGCTTGACGGCCTTGAAGCCCTTGGGAAAGCGCTCGGCGAGTTCGGCCGGGTCCTGGATGCTCGGCACGATGACGACGTCGTCGCCGTCCTTCCAGTTCACGGGCGTGGCCACCTTGTGGCTGTCGGTGAGCTGCAGCGAGTCGATCACGCGCAGGATCTCGTCGAAATTGCGGCCGGTCGACGCCGGGTAGGTGATGGTCGTGCGGATGATCTTCTTCGGATCGATGATGTAGACGCTGCGCACCGTGGCCGTGGTCGAGGCGTTCGGGTGGATCAGGTCGTACAGGTCTGCCACCTTGCGGTCGGCGTCCGCGATGATGGGGAAGTTGACCGTGGTGTTCTGCGTTTCGTTGATGTCGCCGATCCATTCCTTGTGCCTGGTGGCCGGGTCGACGCTCAGCGCGATGGGCTTGACGCCGCGCTTGGCGAACTCGCCCGACAGCGCCGCCGTCTTGCCCAGTTCGGTTGTGCACACCGGCGTGAAGTCGGCCGGGTGCGAGAAGAACACGACCCACGAATCGCCGGCCCACTGGTAGAAGTCGATGGGGCCTTCGCTGGAGTCCTGGGTGAAATTGGGGGCTGTGTCGCCGAGTCGCAGAGTTGCCATGATCGCTCCTGGATTGGATGGGAGCCTCGGATTGTGCGAACCATCGCTTCAATGACAAACGAATATCTGCTTGTTTGGATATGACGTTTTTCGCATAACGAGCGCTCAGAACATCCGCATGTCGACGCTCTGCAGGTGCTCCGTCAGGAAGTCGATCAGCCGCCGCACCGCCGGAACCAGCGCCCGCCGTGCCGGAAACACCATGTGCGCCACCACCGGCGACGGCCCCCAGTCCGGCAGCACTCGCACCAGCCGGCCGGCGTCCACGTCGGCCCGGCACATGTAGTCGGGCAGCATGGTCGCGCCCACGCCGCCCAGTGCGCCGAACTGCAGCGTTGCCAGGTCGTCCGCCACATAGCGCGGAACGTGGGAATGCACCCAGCTCTGGCCGTCGGGGCCTTCCAGACGCCAGTCGCTGCGCCCTTCCCCGTTGACCGACATGGCCGCGGTCGGCAGTTTCGCCAGGTCGGCCGGCGTGTTGACCGGGCCGTGGAGCGCCAGCAGCTCCGGGCTGGCGATCAGCACGCCGCGGCTGTAGCCGAAGGTCTTGGCCACCAGCACGGTGCTGTCCTCGATGACGGGGCGCACGCGCAGCGCGATGTCGATGCCCTCCTCGATCAGGTCGACCGGCCGGTTGATCACGCGCATGTCGATGCGCACCGCCGGATAGCGCGCCATGAAGACGGGCATCAGCTGCGCGAGCCCGCTGTGCGCGATGGTCACGGGGCAGCTCAGCCGCACCAGGCCGCTGGGCTCGGTCTGCACCTGCGCCACCGCCTCGGCGGCCGCCTGCGCCGCGTCGCGCATGGCGGAGGCGTGGCGCAGGTAGATCTCGCCGGCGGGCGTGAGCGACAGCCGCCGCGTGCTGCGCTGCATCAGCTGCACGCCCAGCCGCTCTTCCAGGTCGGCCACGCGGCGCGACAGGCGCGACTTGGGAATGCCCAGCGCCCGGCTGGCAGCGGCAAAGCCGCCCCGCTCGGCCACTTCGGCGAAGAAAACCATGTCGTTGAGGTCTTGCATGCCGCTCATTGTCCTGCAAACAGAACGAACTAGGCTAATTTTGGCTACTTATCGGCCACTGCATCCAAAAATAGAATTCTCACATCGCCGGCCAACTTGAGTGCCGACAGCCCCAAGAAAGTGATTGACTGATCATGAAGCTGCTCCACATCGACTCCAGCATCCTCGCCGCAAACTCCACCTCGCGCCTGCTCTCGGCCGAGACCGTGGCCGCATGGCGCGCCGCCCACCCCGACACCACCGTCGAATACCTCGACCTCGCCGTCGACGCCCCGGCTCACTTCAGCGCCGACTCGCTCGGCATCAAGATCGGCGTGCAGGCCCAGCCGACCGAAGCGCAAAAGCGTGAAAACGAGCTGTCCGAAAAGCTCGTGAGCCAGTTCCTGGCCGCGGACGTGGTCGTCATCGGCACGCCCTTCTACAACTTCTCGATCCCGACGCAACTCAAGGCCTGGATCGACCGCCTGGGGCAAGTCGGCCGCACCTTCAAGTACACCGAGAAGGGCCCCGTCGGCCTGGCCGGCGGCAAGACCGTCATCGTGGCCTCTTCGCGCGGCGGCGTCTATTCGACCAGCGAAGGCGGCCAGGCCATGGAACACCAGGAAAGCTACCTGAAGGCGGTCTTCGGCTTCTTCGGCATCACCGACGTGCGCATCGTGCGTGCCGAAGGCGTGGCCATGGGCGACGAAGCCAGGGCCAGCGCGCTGGCCTCGGCCCGCGCCGACATCCTGGTGGCGACCGGCGAGGCCGCCAACCAGAAGGACGTGGCGCAAGTCGCCTGACCCTGCCCCGCCATGAAAAAAAGCCGCCTTCACGGGCGGCTTTTTCGTTGGCGCGCGACGCGCTCAGGCCGAGTGGGTCTTGACCCAGGCCACGTACTTGTCCATCCAGCCCTGCAGGAACTTCTTCGAGCCTTCGTTGCCGATGTGGCCCTTGTCGTCGAACAGGTCGTCCTTGGCCTGCAGGAACACTTCGGGCGCGCCCATCGTCGGCACGTCGAGGTAGGCCAGGATGTTGCGCAGATGCTGCTGCGCCAGCGCGGTGCCGATGGCGCCGACCGACACACCCACCACGCCCGCCGGCTTGCCGGCCCATGCGCTCTGGCCGTAGGGGCGCGAGGCATGGTCGATGGCGTTCTTCAGCACGCCGGGAATCGAGCGGTTGTATTCAGGGGTGACGAACAGCAGGCCCTGGGCCGCGGCGATCTCGGTCTTCAGGCGCTTGACCGAGGGCGCCTGGTTGCCGTCGTCGTCCTGGTTGTAGGCCGGCAGGTCGTCGATGCGCAGATGCTCGAAGGTGAGCTCGGGCGGAGCGAGATGCGCCAGCGCGAGGGCCAGCTTCTGGTTGTACGAATCCTTGCGAAGGCTGCCGACGAGAACGGCGATGCGGATCTGGGCCATGGATGGAACTCCTGTGAAATGAGGGCGTCGTTTGACGAAGGCGATTATGCGAACCGCCCAAGACCTTTTCCAGAAAAGTTCTTGGCTTGGCGCGTACCCGCCTGAAGCAGCCCGGCGCAATCCCGGGCATCATCGCCATCGATCTTTTTGGTTCGACTGATTCAGGAGCGACACGCGATGAGATTTCTGGTGGTGGGTGCCGGCGCACTCGGTGGTTACTTCGGCGGCCGTCTGCTGGAAGCAGGACGCGACGTCACCTTCCTGCTGCGGCCGCGCCGCGCAGCGCAGCTCGCGAAGACCGGGCTGGTGGTGCAGAGCCAATTCGGCAACCTGCAGCTTCCCGCGCCCAGGCACGTGCTGGCGGACGGCATCGACGGGCCCTACGACGTGGTCATCGCCGGCAGCAAGGCCTACGACCTCGAATCAACGATGGATTCGTTCGCTCCGGCGGTGGGGCCGAACACCGTGATTCTTCCGTTGCTCAACGGCATGAAGCACATCGACAGCCTCGTCGCGCGCTTCGGCGAAGACAAGGTGCTGGGCGGCCTGTGCATGATCTCCGCCACGCTGGACGACGAAGGCCGCGTGCTGCACCTCAACGACACGCACGGCCTGAGCTACGGCGAGCGCGCCGGTGGCCGTTCGGCGCGCATCGACGCCATCGCGGCGCAGTTCGCGGGCGCCAGGTTCGACGGCAACGCCAGCGAGACCATCTTGCAGGACATGTGGGAGAAATGGGTCTTCATCGCTTCGGCGGCGGGCCTCACCAGCCTGATGCGCGCGTCCATCGGCGACATCATGGCGGCGGGCGGGGAAGACGTGGCGCTGTCGATCTTCGGCGAATGCTGCGCCATCGCCGAACACAACGGCTTCGCGCCGCGCCCGGCGGCAGTGCAGCGCGGCCGGGCCATCATGACCGCCGCCGGCTCGCCGATGACGGCATCGATGTACAAGGACATCGTGCGCGGCGCGCAAGTGGAAGCCGACCACATCGTCGGCGACCTGCTGGGCCGCGCGGCGCCGGGCCATGCGGCGGCGCCTTCGGTGCTGCGCACGGCTTACGTCCATCTCAAGGCCTACGAAGCCCAGCGCGCCCGTGCGGGGGGCTGAGCGCCTTACATCCGATGCGGGCCCAAGTGGCGCAAACCGCCAAAAACCAATCGCAAGTATCTATTCATTAATTAATTCACTCAGACGAATTTCCAAGCGAAGGATAGAATAATTTATCTATTCACATTGGTATTCAATGCCCCCTACCCCCGCGACCCTTGCCGAGACTGCGCTTGCATTCATCCGATCGCAGGGCGCCGCCTCCAGCGCCGACATTCAGGCGCGGCTTCGCGTAAGCCAGCCGACAGTCTCGAGAACGCTGGCACCTCTTTTGCGCGACGCCAGCATCCTGAAGGTGGGTGCCGCGCGCTCGCAGATGTATGTCGCACCCCGGCATGTCGAGCGCGTCGGCGCGGAAGTCCCGGTCATCAAGGTCGACGCGAATGGCGATGCCGCACCGTTCGGCCGCATCGTGCCGTTGCAAGGTGGCCGCTGCTGGATGGATGAGGAAGAAGGGCCGAGCGCGCTGCATGACGGGCTGCCATGGTTCCTGGCCGACATGCGGCCCCAGGGATTCATAGGCCGCGCCTTTGCACACGGCCACCCGGAACTCGGCCTGCCCGCCAACCCAGACCACTGGCGCGATGACGACGTGCTTCAAGCGCTGGCGCTCTGCGGCGAGGATCTGCCGGGCAACCTGGTCGTCGGCGGGAAGTCGTTCCGACGATTCCAGTCGATTGCCGCGCGGCCAGCGCCACAGGTGTCCCCCACCGACTACCCCGCCATGGCGGACAGCGCCATGCAAGGCACATTGCCGGGCTCATCGGCCGGCGGCGAACAGCCCAAGTTCTGCACCGTGCGCGACGGGCGGCAAGTGATCGTCAAGTTCTCCCCATCCGGCGCTTCGCCGGCGGACAGGCGTTCGCGCGACCTGCTCGTGTGCGAGCACCTGGCGCTGCGCACGCTACAAGAGGCCGGCGTGGCGGCGGCCACCACTCGCCTGTTCATCGAGGCGGGCCGCGTCTTCCTGGAAGTCGAGCGCTTCGACCGGACCGCTCGGGGCCGGATCGCAATGGTTTCGCTGATGGCATACGACGCGCAGCACATCGGAAAGATCGACAACTGGGCCGCCACTGCGAATCGCATGGTTTCGCGCGGGCTGTTGCGCGCAGACGATGCCCAAACGCTGCGCTTCCTTGAGGCCTTTGGCCGGCTCATCGGCAACACCGATCGACACTACGGCAACATCTCGCTGCTCATAGAGAACGGCGCTTGGCGGCTGGCGCCCGCATACGACGTGTTGCCGACGCTCTATGCACCCACCAGCGGCGAACTGCCGCCGCGCGACCTGGCGGCCGGCGACCTGGCACCGACCGTCGAGACGCTGGGGGAATGGCAGGCGGCACGCCAGCTTGCCAGCGTGTTCTGGCGGACGGTCGACGCGGACGAGCGAATCACGGCGCCATTCCGCGCCATCGCCCGGAAAAACGCGCAGGCTATTCCGACTTGAGAATGGTCTCGCCCTTCAACATCCCCATGTCGCGGGTGTTGAAGCGGTGGCGCTTCCAGCCCGCCCAGGTGCGCCGGAAGTTGGCAATCGAGATGCCGTAGTACAGCACCTTGAACATGCGCAGCGCGTTCCACATCGGCGTGCCGTTGTAGATGTCGCCGGCCAGCAGCGACATCAACGCCTCCTTCACCCGGAACGGGTTGCCGGGGTGCATGAACATGTCTCGGATGGTCGGGTTGGTCACGCGGTAGATGAACCACGAATACTCGCTCGGGCCCTTGCGCATCATGGCCTCGAAGCCCCGGCGCGCCGCCGCCAGTTGGGCCGGCTGGTCGAGCGCGGTCGCCACCAGCTTGGCGCCGTCGAAGGCGCTGTGCATGGCCAGGTACACGCCAGACGAGAACATCGGGTCGATGAAGGTGAAGGCGTCTCCCAGCATCAGGTAGCGGTCGCCGGTGGCGTGCGTGCTGGAGTAGGAGAAATTGCCCGTGGCATGCACCGCGTCGTCGACCAGCGTGGCGTGCTGAAGCCGCTCCTGCAGCGCCGGGCACAGCGCGATGGTGTCGTAGAAGAAGTCCTTCAGCGGCTTGTCGCGTGTCTTCAGGTAGTACGGCCAGCAGACCGCGCCCACGCTGGTGGTGCCGTCGGCCAGCGGAATGAACCAGAACCAGCCGTGCGGAAACCAGCAGATGCTGATGTTGCCTTCCTTCTTGCCCTCGAGCCGCTCGGCGTTGGTGAAGTGCCCGAACACGGCCGTGCTGTTGTGGTCGGGGTTCTTCTCCTTGCAGCGGAATTTGTTGGCCAGCAGGGTGTCGCGCCCGGTGGCGTCGACCACGAAGCGGGCGCGCCAGCTGCGCTTCGCGCCGTCGTCCATCTCGGCCTTGACGGTGGCGCCGTCGGCATCGAAGGCCACGTCGCGCACCTTGCAGCCCTCGATCGTCTGCGCACCGCGCGTCGCCGCGTTGCGGAACAGCAGCTCATCGAGTTCGGAGCGGCGCACCTGCCAGGCGGAGTCGAGCGACTTGTCCCAGCCCTCGGCAAATTCGACATAGCTGCGGTGCTCGTGCTCGGGCGAGACGAACTCGATGCCGAACTTGGGCATGCCGATCTTGTCGACCTGGTCGCGCACGCCGAGCTTCTCGAACAGCTCGACATTCCCGGGCAACAGCGATTCGCCGATGTGGAAGCGCGGGTGATGCGCCTTCTCGAGCAGCACCACCTTGCGGCCCTGCTGGGCCAGCAACGCGGCAATGGTCGATCCGGCGGGGCCACCGCCGACGACCATCACGTCGCAGGATTCGTCGGCCGCCGAAGACGCGGGCAAAGGAGCTTGAGGCAGGGACATGCGGTGGCAAGCATCACGAGTGTTAACAATCTCCAAGCATAGCGCGCCATTCGTAAACCGGGCAAAGATCGCAAAGTCTGCTAAGCAGCCTGCGACACGGCGCAGCACACTGCGGCGATGCATCTCCTTCGCCATCTGCGCTCCTTCGGCCTCGCGGCCGCCTGTCTCTCGGCCGCGCTCGCGCAGGCCGCCGGCTTCAGCACCCTCGAGATACCCGCCGACCGCGAGGGCCCGGCAATGCGCGGCGCCGTGTGGACACCCTGCGCCGCGCCGGCCGGCGACATCCAGCTCGGCCGGACCACGATCCGCGGCGTGCGGGATTGCCCGCTCGTGCCCGGCGCCCAGCTCCCGCTGATCGTGCTGTCGCACGGGTATGGGGGCTCTTTCCTCGGCCACCACGACACCGCCCAGGCGCTGGCCGACGCGGGCTTCGTGGTCGCCGCCATCAGCCATTCGGAAGACAACTTCCAGATTCGCGGCAGCCCGGACGACAGGATCTCGGCCCTGGCGACGAGAACGACCGACATCAAGCGGCTGATCGACCACATGCTCAGGCAATGGCCCTCGCATGACCGGATCGCGTCCGACCGGATCGGCTTCTACGGCTTTTCCAGGGGCGGCTACACGGGCCTCGTGCTCGCCGGCGCACGTCCCGATTTCGAGCGCCTCCCGCCCCTGCCCTCATCGCCCTGCGCCAAAGACCTGCAAAGCCCGGCATGCGCGCTGATGCGCCGGAGATTCCAGGAACTGCTCGCGTCGCCGCTGGCCCACGACGCCCGCATCAAGGCCGCTGTGATCGCCGACCCGCTCAGCATGGTCTTCGACGCCGATGACCTGAAGGACGTGAAGATCCCGATCCTGCTCTGGGCCTCGGCCTACGGCGGCGACGGCGTCACGCCCGACAGCGTGGCGGCGGTCCGCCGCAACCTGCCCGTGGCGCCCGAATGGCGCGTGGCCGAGAAAGCCGAGCACTTCGGCTTCCTTGCGCCGTGCCCGCCAGCGCAGATCGAAGCGAAGTCCGAGATCTGCCGCGATGCGCCCGGCTTCGATCGCACGGCTTTTCATGCGGCCTTCAACGCCGAGGTGACGGCTTTCTTCACCCGCCACCTCGCGCCGACGCCCTGACGAACCTACCCTGCCCGCCGCTGCCCCGCCAGCCGCCGCACCACAGCCACCAGCCGATCGATCTCGTCGAAGGTGTTGTAGAACGCCAGCGACGGCCGCACCGTGGTCTCGACGCCGAAGCGCCGCAGGATCGGCTGCGCGCAGTGGTGGCCGGTGCGCACCGCGATTCCTTCGTCGTTCAGCGCATGGCCCACTTCCTCGGTGGCGTACCCGTCGAGCACGAAGGACATCACGCTGGCCTTGTCGGCCGCCGTGCCGATCAGCCGCACGCCAGGGATCGCGCCGAGCTGCGCCATGCCGTACACCAGCAGGTCATGCTCATAGCGCGCGATGTTCTCGATGCCGACCTTGTTGACGTAGTCGATCGCCGCGCCCAGGCCCACCGCGTCGGCGATGTTGCCGGTGCCGGCCTCGAACTTGTTCGGGATCGGCTGGAACACGGTTTTCTCGAAGGTCACGTCGGCAATCATGTTGCCGCCGCCCTGCCACGGAGGCATGTCTTCGAGCACTTCACGCTTGCCCCAGACCACGCCGATGCCGGTCGGACCGAACACCTTGTGGCCGGAGAAGACGAAGAAATCGGCGCCGATGTCCTGCACGTCCACGCGCATGTGCGATACCGACTGCGCGCCGTCGACCAGCGCCCTGGCACCCGCGCGGTGCGCCAATTCAACGATCTCCTTCACAGGCACCACCGTGCCCAGCGCATTCGACACCTGCGTGACGGCCACGATCTTCGTGCGGTCGTTGAGCAGCTTGCGGTATTCGTCGAGCAGCACCTGGCCCGAATCGTCCACCGGAATCACGCGCAGCTTCGCGCCCTTGGCCGCGGCTAGCTGCTGCCAAGGCACTATGTTGGCGTGATGTTCGAGGTTGGAGACGATGATCTCGTCGCCCTCGCCCACGTGCTGCCCGCCCCAGCTCTTGGCCACGAGGTTGATGGCCTCGGTGGTGCCGCGCACGAAGATCACCTCTTCAACTTCCGGCGCGTTGATGAACTTGCGAACGCGTTCGCGCGCACCTTCATAGGCGTCGGTTGCGCGCGCGGCCAGTTCATGGGCGGCACGATGGATGTTCGAGTTCTCGTGCTCGTAGAAATACGCGATGCGGTCGATGACAGACTGCGGCTTGTGCGTGGTGGCCGCGTTGTCGAACCACACGAGCTGCTTGCCGTTCACCCGCTCCTTGAGGATCGGAAAGTCTCGCCGCACGGCATGGACGTCGAACGGCGGATGCTGGCCGCTGCCCGCCAGTGGCACGGCGTCAGGGCCGCGCGGATCGGGCTTGGCCGGCGTGACGAAGCCGTTGGGCAGGCGCACCGCATCGACGAAATAGAACTGTGCGTCGCGACCGGCGGGCGCCATCGACGGGCTCGGCGGCGAAACCGGCGCAGCCGGTTGCGGCATTTCAAGGCCAGCGAACGGATCGTGAATTGCAATGCCCTGCGTGGCGCCAGCGGAAGGATGCCCGAAGCTGTTGCCCACGAAGTAGAACGGCGACGCTGCCGGCTGCGGTGCCGAAGGCGCATTCACCTGCTGCGGCACGCCCAGCACCGAGCCGCCCGAGCGCGGCTCGAAAGCCGGCGCCACCGACAGCACGCTGTCCGGCACGCCGTTGCCCGCCACCGCATGCGGCAGCAAGGCAGGCGCGCGATTGGCAAGCGACGGCAACTGCGTGGGCGATGCCGGCACCAGGTTGGCGCCCGGAATCTGCCCCTGCGGAATCGGGGTGCCCGGCACGCTCGGCCCGAAGCCCGCGGGGCTCACCAGCGGCGAGCCCGGCGGCGCGACGTTGGCGGGAAACTGCGCGCCCGGCACCTCGGAGAACATGGCGCTGGCCATGCGCGCGAGGATGGCCGGGTCGAACGGCGCCTCGCCCGGAATCGATGGAGTGCTGCTCACAGCGGCTTACTTGTAGGTGTCGGGATAGTCGTGGTACTTGCCGATCTCGACGTCGTCGAGCACCGCCAGCGCGTCGGTGGTCAACACCGCGAGCGAGCAGTACAGAGAGATCAGGTAAGACGCGATCGCATGGTTGTTGATGCCCATGAAGCGCACCGACAGCCCCGGACCCTGCTCGCCAGACAGCCCCGGCTGGAAGAGGCCCACCACGCCCTGGCGCTTGTCGCCCACGCGCAGCAGCAGGATCTTGCTCTTGCCGTCGGCCACCGGCACCTTGTTCGACGGAATCAGCGGAATGCCGCGCCAGGTGATGAACTGCGAACCGAACAGGCTCACCGTCGGCGGCGGCGTACCGCGGCGCGTGGCTTCGCGCCCGAAGGCGGCAATGGCCAGCGGGTGCGTGAGGAAGAAGGCGGGCTCCTTCCACACTTTGGTCAGCAGTTCGTCGAGGTCGTCGGGCGTGGGTGCGCCGGTCAGCGGGAAGATGCGCTGCTCTTCCGTCACCTGGGCCAGCAGGCCGTAGTCGGGGTTGTTGATGAGCTCGCTCTCCTGGTTCTCCTTGATCGTCTCGATCGTCAGGCGCAGCTGCTCCTTGATCTGGTCGTGCGGACTGCTGTAGAGGTCGGAGATGCGGGTGTGCACGTCGAGCACGGTGCTCACGGCATTGAGGTAGTGCTCGCGCGGGTTCTCTTCGTAGTCCACGAAGGTGCGCGGCAGCTGGTTTTCTTCTTCGCGCGAGGTGCAGGTGACCTTGATCGACTCGGGGTTCTTGACCTTGTTGACGCGGTAGATGCCCGCCTCCACCGGCACCCATTGCAGCAGGTGCGTCAGCCAGCGCGGGCTGATGGTCTCGAGCTGAGGTACCGTCTTGGTGGCATTGGCTAGCTGTCTTGCGGCGTTGTCGCCAAGGGCGGTCGTACCACCAACTGTTGCGCTCATGGATCAGGGCTCCGTGGGTTGAGGAAAAAGTGGACGCCAGTGTCCGGCGCCCACGGGTTTTCCCTCAACAGGCTATAGCCGCCAAGTTGATCCTTCGCGCAAGGCGCGACTGCTCCAGCTGCTCGCAGCGCATGAGCAGGCCGACCATGTTGATGCCCAGCGCGGTGGCCAGCTTCTGCGCGGTGACGATCGACGGAATGACGCGCCCGCGTTCGATCTCGCCCACGTAGGAGCGGTTCAGATCGGAACGCTCCGCGAGTTCCTCCTGCGACCAGCCCTTGCCCTCGCGCAACTGGCGAATGGTGACGCCGAAGTCTTCGACGAATGCTTTCATGCTGCACCACCTGCCTTGGGCGCGTTCTGCAGGCTGGCCTGCGTGACGCTCGCGCCCGCCGGCACGTCGTCGGTGATCCACACATTGCCGCCGATGACGGCGCCCTTGCCGAGCGTGACGCGCCCGAGGATGGTTGCGCCCGCGTAGATGACCACGTCGTCTTCCACCACCGGATGCCTTGGAAGACCCTTCTGCAGGTTGCCTTCGGCGTCCGTCGGAAAGCGCTTGGCACCGAGCGTGACCGCCTGGTAGAGCCGCACCCGCTTGCCGATGACCGCCGTCTCGCCGATCACCACGCCCGTGCCGTGGTCGATGAAGAAACCCGCGTCGATTTGCGCACCGGGATGGATGTCGATGCCGGTCTGCCCGTGCGCGAGTTCGGCCACGATGCGCGCCAGCAGCGGCAGCCCGAGCTTGTAGAGCTCGTGCGCGAGGCGATGGTGAATCATCGCCAGCACGCCCGGATAGCACAGCAGCACCTCGTCGACGCTACGCGCCGCTGGGTCGCCCTGGTAGGCGGCGAGCACGTCGCTGTCGAGCAGGCGGCGCAGGCCCGGCAAGGCGGTGGCAAAGCGGCGTATGGCGTCGGTGGCCGAGTCGTCGATATCGCTGGCGGGACGCGGCTCGTGGCGCGCGTTGAAGTTCAGCTCCAGCCGCGCCTGCACCAGCAGCGCCTGCAGGGCGGCGTCGAGCGTGTGGCCGACGTAGAAATCCTCGCTCTCATGGCGCAGGTCCGGCGGGCCGAGCCGCATCGGAAAGAGCGCGCCCTTCAGCGACTCGACGATCTGCGCCAGTGCGTCGCGCGACGGAAACTCGCGTGCGCCTGGCTCGCGCGAGCGGCGCTGCGAATCGCGCCATTCGTCGCGCACGCCGTGCAACGCGCGAACGATGTCGCTCACTTCGAAATGGGCCATGTGCAATGTTCTCCCGTGGATGTCTGTCTGTTCGATGCGAGATCAGTCCTGCACCCACGGCAGGCCGTGGAAGCGCCAGCCGTCGGAGCCGCCGCGGTGCTGCTGCGCGTCGATCTCGCCCTCGAAGCCTTCGAGCACGTTGAACACCCGCGTGAAGCCCGCCTTGGCCGCTGCTTCGGCTGCCAGCGCCGATCGCTTGCCGCTGCGGCAAAGCAGCAGCACCACGGCGTCCTTGCCGCCGTCCTTTGCCAGCTTGGCTTCCAGTTCGCGCACGAAGCGCGGATTGCGCGTGAGCGCCGTGCCCGTGGCCCAGGCGACGTGCAGGCTGTCGGGCACATGGCCGACGAACTTGCGCTCCTCGCCGGAGCGCACGTCGACCAGCACCGCCTGGCCACCGCGGACCAGTTCCCAAGCCACCGGCGGCGCCACGCCTCCGGCATAGGGCCAATTGCTTTCGGCGGCCTTGGCGCGCGCCTGTTCAAGTGCTTCGGGCAAGGCGACGAGTTCTTCTTCAACTTCCACTGGCATGCGATGAGGCTCCTGTTGTGCGGTGCATTCGCCCTGATGGCGATAACCACCACTGTAGAAGCCAGGGGCCGAAGCTCAAACAACCGAAAAGTCGGTTCTTAACAACCAGCCGTTGTATAGGCTGGTGCGCGCGATCACGGAATCATGCAGCGTCGAAAAACAAATCATGGCCTTTCACGATCAGCCCGCGCCTTCTTCAGCAGGATTTCCGCCTCGCCAGGTGGGATCCGTCCTTCGGCTTCCATTCGCTTGAGCCTGCGCTCATCAGCGCGATTCAACGCGTCCTTGAGAAGAGCCATCTTGCGTTCTCCGCACGGATGGCATTCGTAAAAACCCAGGGGACTCGCCGTAGATTTCATCTTGGAATCGAACTCTGCGGTGCTGATCCGCCCGGTGGGCTCGATTCCCATCGCGAGGATTTTTCCGTTCTTGAACGTCACAAGCGCTTGCCCTTCACAGCCCGTGGTGTCCATCTTCTCCGGATCGTAGGCTTTCCACGAAATCCTGTGCATATACCTCAGGGCATATAGAACGTCTTCCTCTGTAAGGACGACATCGTCGCAATCCAGAAAGTCCTTGTTTTCCCAAGCGCTTCGGTGTGAAGGATGCGTGACCTCCACCTTCCTGACATAGCCAATGGGGTATCGCCGGTCCGCGGCCTGCGCCGACAAAGAAATTACAGCCACAGCCAGCGCCGCAGCAGTCATGAAAAGTCTTGAGTTGGTCATGGTGCTGGTACCGAGAGATTCCAATCTGCGCCCTGTGCCTCAGTTGGATTTTTTCTGCTGACCACAGGATGACGAAAGACTTCATCCGCAGCAATTTGCATCGAATTTTGAAGCACTCTGACAAGCCACGAAAGCGATTGATTTTGAGCAGCAGTCGGCGTGTCGAATACAGCGTACTTGGCCCGCACCTTTTCGGGAGGCCACGTCAACTCTGTGGGAAGCAGCCTCACACTCGCCGGCAGCCTCGCCCTCCCAACCATCTCGATCCCGACAGCCTCCATATTGCTCGGATACCGGTCCGCAGGCGCCTTGAGCATCTCGATGCGATGCATCTCCGCCGGCCCTACCTTGGGAGGAAAGTCGGACATCTTGCACGTCGGCATCACCAGGCACCTCGCCTTCAACGGCCCCACATGATTCGTCCGCTGATAGATCGCTGCCGTCTGATAGATCGTCCCATCCTTGTCGATGAGAAAGTGCGCGCCGTTGGCACCCGGCTGCCTGTAGCTGTTCAATGAAGACGCCGAAGTATCGGCGTCCGTCTGGTGCACCACGATTCCGGTGATGGCTCCGGTTCTCTTTCCTCTCTCGATCCGGGTGCTGCGAGCGTGCCTGACTCGCGCGTGACTGATCATTCCATGCTCATCGATTTCCACACGCATGCGGTGACTCCCTGAAGATTTCCGTTTGTTTTTTCGACTCTTCGCGAGATGGAGCCGCAAGCCGGTTCAGGGCATGGACCGCGATCTCGCGGCGCATGCTATGGCGGCCCCTTCAAGGCTGATGTGTGGCTTTCAAAGATTCATCGGATTCCTGACATTCAGCACATTCGATTTCGACACGCCTGTAAACCGCCCAAAGCGATTGCAAACAATCACCCCAGAAACAAAAAAACCCGGCGCCATGACAGCGCCGGGTTGTCGCAGATGCCCGAGGGTCCGTCAGAGCTTCGCGATCGAAACCTCGGTCGACTTCACGAGCGCGACCACGTCGGAGCCCACCTTCAATTGCAGCTCGTCGACCGAGCGCGTGGTGATGACCGAAGTGACGATGCCCCAGGCGGTCTCGACATCGACCTCGGAGACGACGTCGCCGCGGATGATTTCGCGGACCTTGCCCTTGAACTGGTTGCGTACGTTGATGGCTTGAATGGACATGATGGGTTCTCTTTCGGGTTGAGGAAATTCGTTGAGGAAAAGCACGAAAAAAGATGAGATGAGGTGGCTGCCGTCAGACGATCTCGGCCACCTCTTCGAACGCCAGCCGGGGGCCGCGCTCGAAGGTGCCGGCGTGGTCGGCCACGCCGAGGTTCACCAGGAAGTTGGCCTTGTAGCGGCCATCGGGGAAGAAGGCCTTGTCGACCAGCTCCGCGTTGAAGCCCGACTGCGGCCCCGCGTCGAGGCCCAACGCGCGCGCCGCCAGGATCAGGTAGGCGCCCTGCAGGCTGCTGTTGCGGAAGGCAGTGGCTTGCGCGGCCTCGGCGCTCTTCTCGAAGAGCGGCTTGGCGTCGTAGGCCGGGAACTGCGCGGGCAGGTGCTCGTAGAAGCGCGTGTCGTGCGCCACGATCACCGTCACGCCGGCAGCCAGCGTCTGCGCGGTGTTGCCAGCAGACACCGCCGGCTTCAGCTTCGCCTTGCCCTCTTCGCTGCGCACGAACACGTAGCGCGCCGGCTGGGCGTTGAAGGCGGTCGGGCCCCACTTCACGAGGTCGTAGAGCTTGTGGATCAGCTCGTCGGTCACCGGCACCGGCTTGAACGCGTGCACGGTGCGGGCCTTGCGGAACAGCTGGTCCAGCGCGGCTTCGGGGATGGATTGCAGTGCGGTCATTTCTTCAAAAAAAAGTCTTTCAGTTCGATGCGGCGGCAAGGGCCTGGTCGAGGTCGGCGATCAGGTCGTCGATGTGCTCGATGCCGACCGACAGGCGCACGGTGTCTTCCGTCACGCCGGCCCTGGCCAGCTCTTCGGACGACAGTTGCCGGTGCGTGGTCGAGGCCGGGTGTGTGGCCAGCGAGCGCACGTCGCCGATGTTCACCAGGCGCGTGAAGAGTTTCAGCGCATCGAGGAACTTCGCGCCGCCCTCGCGGCCCGCGCCGATGCCGAAGGTCAGCACGCCGCTGGAGCGGCCGCCGAAGTACTTCTTCGCCAACAGGTAGTCGGGGTGGTCTTCGAGCGCCGCGTAGTTCACCCAGTTCACGGCCTTGCTCTGTTTCAGGTGTTGCGCCACCGCAAGTGCGTTGCTGCTGATCCGGTCCATGCGCAGCGCCAGCGTCTCGATACCCTGCAGGATCAGGAAGGCGTTGAACGGCGAGATGGCCGCGCCGGTATTGCGCAGCGGCACCACGCGCGCACGGCCGATGTACGCCGCCGGGCCCAGCGCCTCGGTGTAGACCACGCCGTGGTAACTCACGTCGGGCTCGTTCAGCCGCCTGAAGCGTTGCTTGTGCTCGGCCCACGGGAACTTGCCCGAATCGACGATGGCACCGCCGATGCTGGTGCCGTGGCCGCCCAGGTACTTGGTGAGCGAATGCACCACGATGTCGGCGCCGTGCTCGATGGGGCGGCTCAGGTACGGCGACGGGACGGTGTTGTCGACGATCAGCGGCACGCCGTGGCGGTGCGCGATCTCGGCAATGGCCGCGATGTCGGTCACGTTGCCCGCCGGGTTGCCCAGCGATTCGACGAACACCGCCTTGGTCCTGTCGTCGAACAGCTTCTCGAAGCTGGACGGATCACGATGGTCCGCGAAGCGCGTGGTGATGCCGAACTGCGGCAGCGTGTGGGCGAACAGGTTGTAGGTACCGCCATACAGCGCCGTGCTGCTGATGATGTTGTCGCCCGCCTCCGCGATGGTCTGGATCGCGTAGGTCACGGCCGCCTGGCCCGAGGCCAGGGCGAGCGCGGCAATGCCGCCTTCGAGCGCCGCCACGCGCTGCTCCAGCACGTCCTGCGTCGGGTTGTTGATGCGGGTGTAGATGTTGCCCGGCACCTTCAGGTCGAACAGGTCCGCGCCGTGCTGCGCGCTGTCGAAGGCATACGCCACCGTCTGGTAGATGGGGGGCGCGACCGCGCGCGTGGTCGGTTCGGGCGAATAGCCGGCGTGCACCGACAGGGTTTCGAATTTCCAGTTCTGCGACATGCGACTACCTTTCAGGATGGGCTGATGGATGAAGAAGCTCAGATCGCCCAGCGCAATGCGTGCGCCGGTGTCGTGAGCCAGCTGGCGTCGGTGCTCTCGGGCGCGGTGTCTTCCGGCTTCTGCAGCACCCTGTCGAGGATTCGTTTCTCGATTGCGGCGAAGGCCGGGTCGCCCTGCGAGCGTGGGCGGGCCAGCGCGATGTTCTCGTCGAGCGCGATGCGGCCGTCCTCGATGAGGATCACGCGGTCGGCCAGCGCCACGGCTTCCTGCACGTCGTGCGTCACCAGCAGCGCGGTGAAGCGGTGGCGCTGCCACAGGTTCTCGATGAGCCGGTGCATCTCGATGCGCGTCAACGCATCCAGCGCGCCCAGCGGCTCGTCCAGCAGCAGCAGGCGCGGGTGGTGCACCAGCGCACGCGCCAGTGCCACGCGCTGCCGCTGGCCGCCCGACAGGCGCGCCGGCCATTCGTTCTCGCGGTCGGCCAGGCCGACCTGCGCGAGCACCTCCTTGCCGCGCGCCTTGGCATCGTTCGACAGGCCCAGCGTCACGTTGTCGAGCACGCGGCGCCACGGCAGGAGGCGCGCCTCCTGGAACATGATGCGGGTGTCGTCGTGCAGGCCGTGCACCTGCTTGCCGTCGGTGTAGAGCCCGCCGGAGGTCGGCTCCTCCAGCCCGGCGATGAGCCGCAGCAGCGTGCTCTTGCCGCAGCCGCTGCGTCCGACGATGGCGATGAACTGGCCGGGCTCGATGGCGAGCCGGGTGTTGCGCAGCACCTCGCGCGCGCCGTAGCGCTTGTGCAGGCCGCGCGCTTCCAGGCGCACGCCGCCGGGAATCGCCGGCGAGGGGGCCTGGGGTTGGATGTCTTTCAGGACGGCACTCATGGGCTTCAGGCTCCGGGTTTGAACAGCGCCACATTCAGCGCATCGATTTTTCTGGGCAGCAGCTTCTCGGCGAAGAAGGCATCGGCGATGCGCTGCTGTTCTGTCAGGCCTTCGGCCACGACCGGCCGCACCGCGTAGCTGCGGCGGGCGTTGGCCTGCTCGATGGTCGCGCCGTCCAGGCCCCACACGGGCGACAGCAGCGCCGCCGCGTCCTTCGGGTTCTGCTTGACCCATTTGCCGGTCTTTTCCAGCTCGGCGTAGACCACGCGCAGCACGTCGGGCCGCGCCTTCGCGAACTTGGTGCTGGCAAGGTAGTAGCGCTGGTAAGACGCGATGCCCGCGCCGTCGGCCAGCACGCGCACCTTCGACTGGCGCTGCGCTGCGGCCAGGAACGGGTCCCACACCACCCATGCGTCGATGGCGCCTTTCTCGAAAGCAGCACGGCCGTCGGCGGGCGTGAGGTAGGCGGGCTCGATGTCCCTGAACGACAGGCCGGCCTTGTCGAGCGCGGCGATCAGCAGGTAGTGCGCGCCGGCTGCCTTCGCGAAGCCGACCTTCCTGCCCTTGAGATCGGCCACGGTCCTGATCGGCGAGTCTTCGCGCACCACGATGGCCTGCGCGGCGGGCGACGGCGCCTCCTGCGCGATGAAAGTCAGCTCGGCGCCGGCCGCCTGTGCGAACACCGGCACTGTGTCGGCCACGTCGGCGCTGATGTCGAGGTTGTCGAGGTTCAGCGCCTCCAGCAGCGGCAGGCCGCTGGTGAACTCGTGCCAGCTCAGCGTGGCGTTGAGCGGCGCCAGTTGCTTTTCGAGCACGCCCTGTGCCTTCAGCACGGCGATCAGCGTGGAAGACTTCTGGTAGCCCAGCCGCACGGTCACGGGCCGCGCGGCCAGGCCCTGCGCGAGCACCGCGCCCGAGCCCAGCGCGGCCAGGGTCGCAATGGCCGTGCGGCGCGAGATGTCGGATGAATGCGTCGTCATGCCACTGCCCTCACTTCGCCTTGCGCTGGTAGCCGGGATGCCACCGCAGCCACCATTGCTCCAGTCCGCGCGCGAACAGGTCGGCCAGCTTGCCGAGCAGCGCGTACAGCAGGATGCCCACCAGCACGATGTCGGTCTGCAGGAACTCGCGGGCGTTCATCGTGAGGTAGCCGATGCCGGCCTGCGCCGAGATGGTTTCGGCCACGATCAGGATCACCCACATCAGCCCCAGCGAGAAGCGCAGCCCCACGAGGATGGACGACAGCGCGCCCGGCAGGATCACCTCGCGGTACAGCTGCCAGCGCGACAGGCCGTAGGTGCGGCCCATCTCGATCAGCTGCGGATCGACGTTGCGGATGCCGTGGAAGGTGTTCAGGTAGATCGGGAAGAACACCGACACAGAGATCAAAAACAGCTTGGCCGATTCGTCGATGCCGAACCACAGGATCACCAGCGGAATCAACGCCAGCGCGGGAATGTTGCGCACCATCTGGATGGTGGAGTCGAGCAGCGTCTCGGCGAACTTCACCGAACCGGTGAGCAGGCCGAGCGCCAGCCCCGCCCCGCCACCGATGGCCAGCCCCGCCAGCGCACGCCCGGCACTCACCTTCACATGCGTCCACAGCTCGCCCGACACCGTGAGGTTCCACGCGGCCTTGACCACATCGACCGGTGCCGGCAGCACGCGCGTGCTGAGCCAGCCCAGCGACGACGCGATCTGCCAGAACACGATGAGCCCCACGGGCACGAGCCACGGCACCAGCCGCTTCGCGACATTGACCGCGAAGGACTTGAGCACGCTGCCCTCGCTTTCGGCCGGCGCGACGGCCGGCAGTTCCTGAACTTGTTCCGTCATGGCATGCGGTCCTTCTAGCTTTGGGAAACGAGGCGCGAGGGGGCGTCGAGGTTGGCGACGACCTCGCCGAACGGGCCGCTGAGCGAGCCGCCCGCCAGCTGCGTCTTCGCCTTGCGCGATAGCAGCGGGAACACCAGCTCGGCGAAGCGGTACGCCTCCTCCAGGTGCGGGTAGCCCGAGAGAATGAACTTGTCGAGGCCGAGCGCCGCGTATTCCTCGATGCGCGCGGCGACGGTCTTCGCATCGCCCACCAGTGCGGTGCCTGCTCCGCCGCGCACCAGGCCCACGCCGGCCCAGAGGTTCGGCGCGATCTCCAGGTCGGCGCGCGAGCGCTTCGCGCCGCCCGCATGCAGCGCGGCCATGCGGCGCTGGCCTTCGGAGTCCATGCGCGCAAAAGCGGCCTGTGCGCGGATCACGGTCTCGTCGTCCACGCGGCTGATGAGTTCCTCCGCGGCTTTCCAGGCGGCGTCTTCGGTCTCGCGCACGATCACGTGCAGGCGAATGCCGAACTCCACCTTGCGGCCCTTGCGCTCGGCGCGCGCGCGCACGTCGGCAATCTTCTTGGCGACTTCCGCGGGCGGCTCGCCCCAGGTGAGGTAGGCATCGACCTGCTCCGCCGCAAGATCGTGCGCCGCGGCCGACGAACCGCCGAACCACACGGGCGGATACGGCTTCTGCACCGGCGGGTACAGCAGCTTGGCGCCCTTCACGCTCAGGTGCTTGCCTTCGTAGTCGAAGGACTGCCCTTCATGGCTGCGCGCGATGATCTCGCGCCAGATGCGGATGAATTCGGCCGACTGCTCGTAGCGCGCGGCATGGTCGAGATAGACACCGTCGCCCTCCAGCTCGGCCCGGTCGCCGCCCGTCACCAGGTTCACCAGCAGGCGGCCGCCCGAGAGCCGGTCGAAGGTCGCGGCCATGCGCGCGGCCAGGCTGGGCTGGTGCAGGCCCGGGCGCACCGCCACCAGGAACTTGAGCTTCCTGGTCGCGCCGATCAGGCTCGACGCGATGACCCACGGGTCTTCGCACGAACGGCCCGTGGGAATGAGCACGCCCTCGTAGCCGAGGTTGTCGGCCGCGCCGGCAATCTGCTGCAGGTAGGCCAGGTCGATGGGGCGCGCGCCTTCGCTCGTGCCCAGGTAGCGGCTGTCGCCGTGCGTGGGGAGGAACCAGAAAATCTGCATCACGCGACTCCGGCGCCGGCTGCTTCGAGCACGTTGATCTTCTTGGGGATCAGCTTCAGCGCGAAGAAGGTGTCGGCGATCTGTTGCTGCTCGGCGAGGATGGCCTTGGTGATGGCTGCGGTGCCGTAGTCCACGCGGCCCACGGAGAGATCGGCCACCGGTCTCGGCAGGCCCCAGAGCGTGGCGAGCTCGCCCGCGTAGTCGCCCTTGTTGGCTGCGCCCCAGACGTCGATCTTGTTGATCTCCTCGACCGCGATGGCCAGCACGTCGGCGTTCCTGGCCACGTAGTCGAGCGACGAGAAGTAGTACCCGCGGTTGCCCACCACGCCGGTGGCGTCAGCCAGGATGCGCGCGTCGAGCGACTTCTCGGCCGCGGCCAGGAACGGGTCCCAGATGACCCAGGCGTCGACCGAACCCTTCTCGAAGGCGGCGCGCGCGTCGGCCGGCGGCAGGTAGACCAGGTTCAGGTCGGCATACGGCAGGCCGTGCTTCTCGAACAGCTTGACGATGAAGTAGTGGACGTTCGAGCCCTTGTTGAGCGCGATCTTCTTGCCCTTCAGGTCGGCCACGGTCTTGATGGCCGAGCCCTTGGGCACGAGCACCGCCTCGGCCTTCGGACGCGGCACGGTCGCAGCCACATAGGCCAGCGGCGCGCCGGCAGCCTGCGCGAAGATGGGGGGCGCCTCGCCCACGTCGCCGAAGTCGATCGAGCCGACGTTCAATGCTTCGAGCTGCACGGGACCGGCGGTGAACTCGGTCCACTTCACGGTCACGCCCAGCGGCGCCAGACGCTTCTCGAGCGTTCCGCGGCCCTTGAGGACGCTCAGCGGCCCTTTCTGGTTGCCGATGCGGAGCTGGCGCGCGGGCGCCTGGGCCAGCGCGGCGAAAGACGGCAGCACGGCGGCGACGGCAACGCCCTGGATGAGCCGGCGGCGGGGTGTGGAAATCAATGTCATGGCAATGCCTGGATGTGGTTGAGCCGCGTGCTCACGCGGCGGCGATGAAACTCACGATCAGCGCGATGGCGCTGACGACGATGACGCTGGCAGCCAGATCGCCCAGCGCGTGCCAGAGGGAGCGCGGCGAGGCATCGAGCACGGAGTCTTCGGTGGCAACGGGGTTCATGCGTGGATTCCTTGGTGTTGCAAAACGTCGGGCAAAAGCTGTCCCGCGCCGCGCACAGGCGGTTCTCAAAAAGCGGGATCAGGGATGAGGTCGGAAGAGCCGGGCTCGCGCGGAGCCCCGGCTTCAGACGCTACATCGCACGCGCGAGAAAGGCACCGGCTCGAAGCCGTGGGTTGGCGGCAGCTTCAGGCCTTCGGTGGCAAGCACTTCGACGGCTTCGTTGAGCCGCTCGGCCAGGTCGTGGTGCACCTGGTAGGCGTTCTCGGGCGTCAGCGTGATCTGCGAATCGCTGGCGTACACGCCCGGCAGGATGTGGCGCGCCGACAGCGACTGCAGCACGGGCCGCAGGGCGTAGTCGAGCGCGAGCATGTGGTGCGGGCTGCCGCCGGTGGCCAGCGGAAGCACCGTCTTGCCCTTGAGGGCGTTCTGCGAAAGCAGATCGAGAAAGACCTTGAGCACGCCGCTGTAGGCGGCCTTGTAGACCGGCGTGGCCACCACGACCACGCGGGCCTCCGCCACCTTGGCGATCGCGTTGACGATGGCCGGATGGTTCCACTCGGCCAGCAGCAGCGCCTGCGCCGGCAGGTCGCGAATGGCGAGCCGCTCGATCCGCGCATGGCGCTGGGCCAGCCGCTCACCCACCGCTTCGAGCAAGGCGGTGGAACGGGACGGGGCCGAAGGGCTGCCGGCAATCAGGAGAACGGACACAAGAGACTTTCGTTCGGTAAAGAGGAGCGAGGAGCGCGAATGCCTGGGGGCCGCCGCGCACGGCCGCCCGAAGCGGCCGGCCCGCCCCCGGCATGGGGGTGGGCGAAGCGACACGAAGTGCGCGCAGCCTGGGGGGTTACTTCTGCTTCGGGGCGTAGATCTGGTCGAAGGAGCCGCCGTCGGCGAAGTGCTCCTTGTCCGCCTTCGCCCAACCGCCGAAGGCCTGGTCGATGGTCACCAGCGTGAGCTTGGGGAACTGCTTGTCATACTTGGCCTTGGCCTTGTCCGATGTCGGGCGGTAGAAGTTGCGCCCGGCAATGTCCTGGCCTTCGTCCGAGTACAGGTACTTCAGGTATTCCTCGGCCACGGCACGCGTGCCCTTCTTGTCGACGACCTTGTCGACCACCGCCACGCTGGGCTCGGCCAGGATGGAGATGGAAGGCACCACGATCTCGAACTTCTCGGGGCCGAATTCCTTCAGCGCCAGGAAGGCTTCGTTCTCCCAGGCCAGCAGCACGTCGCCCACGCCGCGCTGCACGAAGGTGATGGTCGCGCCGCGCGCGCCGGTGTCGAGCACCGGCACGTTCTTGAACAGGTTGCCGATGTATTCCTTGGCCTTCGCATCCCCACCGTACTTGCGCTTGGCGAATTCCCACGCGGCCAGGTAGTTCCAGCGGGCGCCGCCCGAGGTCTTGGGGTTGGGGGTGATCACCTGCACGCCGGGCTTGACCAGGTCGTCCCAGTCCTTCAGGCCCTTGGGGTTGCCCTTCTTCACCAGGAACACGATGGTCGAGGTGTACGGCGCCGAGTTGTGCGGCAGGCGCTTCTGCCAGTCTGGCTTGACGAGGCCGCCGTGCGTGACGAGCGCGTCGATGTCGCCGCCCAAGGCCAGCGTGGCCACGTCGGCGTCGATACCGTCGATGATCGAGCGGGCCTGCTTGCCCGAGCCGCCGTGCGACTGCTTGACCGTGACGTCCTGGCCGGTCTTGCCCTTCCAGTACTTGGCGAAGGCCTGGTTGTAGTCCACGTACAGCTCGCGGGTCGGGTCATAGGACACGTTCAGCAGCGTCACGGTACCCGCGCCGCCTTGGGCGAACGTCGGCAATGCCGACAGGGCCATGGCACCGGCCACGCCGGCACCCAGGGAAAGCTTGATAAAGTCGCGGCGAAGGCTCATGGTGTCTTGCTCTAAAAAGGCATATCAATGAAGCTGCGTATTCTCAATACGACATATAGAAACTGGAACGACCAAGTTTTCAGTTCTAAATAGCTAAATCAACTAAGCAACCGCTTTCCCCACCAGAGGCAACAGAAATGGCACGCATGGTTCAGTGCATCAAGCTCGGCAAAGAGGCCGAAGGGCTCGACTTCCCGCCCTATCCCGGAGAACTGGGCAAGCGCCTGTGGGAGAACGTCAGCAAGGAGGCCTGGGCCGCCTGGCTGAAGCAGCAGACGATGCTGGTCAATGAAAACCGGCTGAACCTGGCCGACCTGCGCGCCCGCCAGTACCTGGCGCGCCAGATGGAAAAGCACTTCTTCGGCGAAGGCGCCGACGTGGCGCAAGGCTACGTACCCCCGTCAAACTGACCCCCAGTCTTCGCGCACTTCGTGTCGCTTCGCCAACCCCCTTTCAGGGGGCGGCACCAGCGGCCCGGCAAAGCCGGTTCCGCGGTACCCCTGGTGAAGAGGCCCTCTGGATCGTTCCGTCATGGCTGAACCAGTGACTTGGCGCGCCGACGGCGTGCCGCGCAGCGAACGCTTCGACGACATCTATCACACCGAAACCGGCGCACTGGCGCAATCGCGCCATGTGTTCCTGGGCGGTTGCGGCCTGCCCGAGGCTTGGGCCGGACAGCCGCAATGGCTGGTTCTCGAAACCGGCTTCGGGCTTGGCCTCAATTTCCTGACAACCTGGCAGGCGTGGCGCGCGGATCCCGAGCGGCCGCGCATGCTGCACTTCGTCTCTATCGAGGCGCATCCGGTCTCGTCCGGCGACCTGCTGCGCGCGGCCGGGGCCTACCCCGAGCTTGCTGCGCTGGCCGGCGAACTGGCCGCGCAATGGCACGGGCTGCTGCCCGGCTTCCACCGCCTGGCCTTCGACGATGGCCGGGTGCTGCTCACGCTGTGCATCGGCGACGTGCAGCCGATGCTGCGCGCGCAGCGCTTCGACGCCGACAGCATCTTTCTTGATGGCTTCAGCCCGCAGCAGAACCCCGGCATGTGGTCGGCGGACACGCTGAAGGCCGTGTCGCGCTTCGCACGGCAAGACACCCGCATCGCCACCTGGACCATCGCGCGGGCGATCCGCGATGCGCTGGCCCAATACGGCTTCACGGTCGAGAAACACCAGGGCCTGCCACCCAAGCGAGACTGCCTGCGCGGCGTGTTCGCACCCGCCTGGACGGTGCGCCGGCGCGAACCCGTGCCCGAGCGCATCGGGGCGCCGGGGCGCTGCGCCGTCGTCGGCGCCGGCCTGGCCGGTGCGGCGGTGGCGGCGAGCCTGGCGCGGCGCGGCTGGCGGGTCACCGTGCTCGACGCGGCCGACTGGCCAGCCTCCGGTGCGTCGGGGCTGCCCGTGGGCATGCTCGCGCCGCATGTGTCGCCGGACGACGCGCTGCTGTCGCGGCTCACGCGCGCCGGCATCCGCGTCACCTGGACGGAACTCGAGAGGCTGCTGGAAGAAGGCCGCGACTGGCGCGCCAGCGGCGTGCTCGAGCGCCGGCCTGACGGCGACGTGCGCGTGCCTGCCGGCTGGAGCGCCAGCGGCCCCAACGAGTCCTGGCCCGCGAACGACGGGCAACTGGCCACTGTCGGCCTGCCCGGCGACACCGCCGCGCTCTGGCATGGGCAGGCGGCGTGGGTGCGGCCGCACCGGCTGATCGCAGCCTGGCTGCGCCAGCCGGGCGTCGAATTCCGCGGCGGTTGCCGTGTGGCGCGGGTGGAGCGGGAGCCTGGCGGACCCTGGCAGTTGCATGACCCGGCCGGCCAGCTGCTGGCCGAGGCGGACCGCGTGGTCGTCTGCGCCGGCCATGAATCAGGCCGCTTCGCACCCGCCCTTCCGCTGCAGCCGGTGCGCGGCCAGGTCGCCTGGGGGCCCATGCCCGATGGCGCCGCGTTGCCCGCAACCCCGATCAACGGCGATGGCCACCTGATCGCCCATGTACCCAACGGCGCCGGCGCCCCGATCTGGCTGGCCGGTGCGACCTTCGACCGCGACAGCACCGACCTCGCAGCGACAGCGGCCGACGCCGATGCGAACCGCGAACGGCTGAGCCGGTTGCATCCCGCTTCCGCCGCAGCGCTGGCGCCGTCGTTCTTGAGCGGCGATGTCGAAAGCTGGGTGGGCATCCGCTGCGCCTCAGGCGACCGCCGCCCGCTGGTCGGCCCGCTCGACGGCTCCGCCACGGGCCTCTGGGCCTGCACCGCACTGGGCTCGCGCGGCCTCAGCTTCGCGGCGCTGTGCGCCGAACTGCTGGCCGCGCAGTGGCATGCCGAGCCGCTGCCACTGCCAGCCACGCTGGCCAAGGCGCTGGGCACCCAGCGCCTCTGAGGCGCGCCCGTTCGGGCAGGTCGTCAGCCGGGCTGCCGCGAAGGCGCCAGCATGTGGTCGATGCGGGTGTCGCCGTAGGTGCGCAGCACCTCGGAAATCACGACCTTGTACCCGTCGAGCCAGTTCGCCTGCGCGGCCTTCGCTTGCTGGTGCACGGGGTGGCGGATCAGCGCCTGCAGGCTGTCCAGCGAGTCCCAGTAGTAGACGTTCGACACCAGCCCGTTGCCGGGGTTCTCCCACGTCTCCTCGCCCAGGTAGCCGGGCAGCGACTTCGCCGCGGCGGCGATGGTCTGGTCGAGGCGGTGGAACTCGTCGTCGAACTGCTTCTTGGCAAAGATGAAGGTAGCGGAGTACATGGCGGAATCGAAACCTCCCGGAAAAGTCGGCAAAAGCCCGGCCCGGTGCGGGCCGAACGGGGGCCAAACGGGGGCTGATTCTGCGGCATGGGTACTGCAATCAACCAACCGCCCGTCATTCGAACGCGTGAGAATGCATCGCATGGCCACCCAATACGACATCAAGCACACCACCGTCTACCGCTACAACAAGCCGGTCACTTTCGGTCTGCACCGCGTGATGTTCCGACCGCGCGACAGCCATGACCTGCGCGTGCTCGCCACCGACCTGCAGGTGAGCCCGGAGGCATTCACCCGACTCATCCAGGACCCGCACTCCAATTCCGTCGCGCTGGTGCAGCCGATGGGCGAGGCGACCGAGCTGCGCATCGTGTGCTCGTTCACCATCGAGCATGTGCCTGCCCAGCAGGACCAGCTGGCGCTCGACCCGGCCGCCGAATTCCTGCCCTTCGCCTATACGGTGCAGGAGCGCCTGGACCTCGAGCACTACCTGCGCCCGCACCACGACGACGACACGCAGGGCACGCTGATCCGCTGGGCCCACCAGTTCCTGCACACCGACAAGCCCAACAGCACGCGCGAGGTGCTCGCGCGCATGAACGCGCACATCGGCCAGAGCCTCGAATACAAGGCGCGCGACGAAGAAGGCACCCAGACACCGCTCGCCACCCTGGCGCTGGGCAGCGGCAGCTGCCGCGACTACGCGCTGCTGATGATGGAAGCGGCGCGGCGCCTGGGCATCGCCACGCGCTTCGTCTCCGGCTACATCTACGACGCCGCGCTCGACACCGCGGCGCAGGCCAAGGGCGATTCGATGACCGGCGCCGGCACCACGCATGCCTGGCTGCAGGCCTACCTGCCGGGCATCGGCTGGATGGCCTTCGACCCGACCAACAACCTGATGGGCAGCGGCCAGCTGATCCGCGTCGGCGTCACGCGCGATCCGGCACAGGCGGCGCCGATCTCCGGCAGCTGGTACGGCGATGCAGAGGCCTACGAAGGCCTAGAGGCGACGGTGGTGGTCACGCGCCGCAAGAACTGAGGCGCGCCCCCGCCGATCGACGGCTGCTGTCGCGCAGGCGATAGCCGTTGCGGGAAACCCCGCAGCGCCACATTCCCCAACACCTCTACGCTGCGCCGCCGGCCAGCGAAATAGCACGATCGTTCTGAACGATCGCGGGTGCAGCGCCGCGCCGGTCATTTCTTCTCGAGAACTCACAAGAACGGAGAGAGACACCCCATGCATTCAGCACGCCTGACACTTCTTGCACTGGCAGCCAGCCTCGCGGTCGCATCCTGCGGCGGTGGAGGCGGCGGCGGCAACAGCCTCGGCTTCATTCCCGCGCCCACGCCCGCACCCGCGCCTGCCGCACCGCCGCCTCCCGCGCCGCCCCCCGCTCCCGTCGCCGAAGAAACCCGCCTGCAGGACAGCCGCAATTCGTTCGCGCCGGCGGATCCCTCGGCCACCACCTTCGCCGCGCTCGCCGCGGACGGCAGCGACACGGTCGACAACAGCACGACCAGCCGCTGGGCCGGCATGCTGGGTGGGGCCCAGTACAACGTCGAGGTGCCCGCCAACTGGAACGGCCAGCTCGTGATGTATGCGCACGGCTATGCGGGCGAAGGCAACCTGCTGCAAGCCGGCACGCCCACCATCCGCCGCTACCTGATCCAGAACGGCTACGCCTGGGCCGCCTCCAGTTACAGCAAGAACTACTACGACGTGCGCGCCGGCGTGGAAGACACCAACGCCCTCGCCCTGCAGTTCAACGCCATCGCCAAGGCCCGCGGCCGCAACCTGGCCGCGCCGTCGAAGATATTCATCACCGGCCATTCGATGGGCGGCCACATCACGGCGGCTGCCATCGAGGACGAAACCTACGCCACGGCCAACCACAAGGTGAAGTACAACGGCGCGGTGCCGATGTGCGGCGTGGTGGGCGACACGGAGCTGTTCGACTACTTTGCCGCCGCGCAGGTGGCGGCGCAGGCGCTGGCAGGGAAAGCGAGCTATCCGACACCCAAATGGGCGGACATCGCGGCGCAGGTCACCCCGGCGCTCTTCTCCACCTTCTCGGCCACGGCCATCGCGCCCAACGGCACTGTCGGAAACCAGTACGCCTCGGTGCTCGAGAACCTGACCGGCGGACCGCGGCCCCTGTTCAACTTCTCCTTGCAGAACGGCCGCTCGTTCCAGGCGGTGTGGGGCGTGTTCGGCAGTGACGGCACGGTCAACGGCATCCTCAACAAGAGCACGCTGGACACCAACCGCTTCGTCTACAAGATCGACGGCGACACCACCGCATCGGACGAACTCAACGCGCTCGCCCAGAAGCTCACGGCCGCACCGGACGCGAACCGCCTGCGCACCGACGGCCTGCGCTGGATTCCCAAGGTCAACGGCGAGTTCAAGATCCCGGTGGTCACGCTGCACACGCTTGGCGACATGTACGTGCCCTTCAGCATGGAACAGATCTACAACAGGCGCGTGGCGGCCAAGGGCAACAGCCAGTGGCTGGTGCAGCGCGCCATCCGCGGCATCACCCATTGCGACTTCACCATCAAGGAGCAGGAGGAAGCCTTCGTCGCCATGATCGGCTGGGAAAAGGACAACAACGCGAAGCCCGCCGGCGACGACGTTCTGACCCCTTCCACGATCAAGGATTCGAGGTACGGCTGCAACTTCACCCGCAACGCGGTGAGCGTGGACGATGGCTCGAGCACGATCAACGTGCGCCCGCTCCTGCCGTCCTGCTCGCCACCGATCTGATCTGAGTTCAGCGCGCCCTAGTTGCGCCGTGCCGCGCGATACGCCCTGACCGCCGGCACCGCCGTGGCGGGGCTGTCGGCGAAGAGGCCGTCGATGCCTGCGTCAAGGAAGGCCTTGATCTCCCCGGCGGTGTCGCCGTATGCGGTCGGATCGGTCTTCGGCTCTTTCTTGAGGCTGTCCGGCAGGAAGTTGTTCTCCGGGCGGATCGTCCAGACATGGACCAGCAGCTTCCTGTCGTGCGCGTCCTTCACGAGCGTGGTCGGTGCGCCGAGCTTGCCGTCCGCCACCGGGATCACGCGCGCCTTGGCCACGCCGATGCCCTGCGCGTAGGTCGCGATCTCCGCCAGGCCTTCGGGTTTCACGAGATCGGCGTAGGTGCGCTTGTCGCTCAGGGCCACGAGGTCGTAGGGCGCGCCCTGCCCGTCGATGAGCTGGACGATCTTCACCGTGCTCTTCAGGCGGATGTCCTTCAGGTTGCCGGTTTCGAAGGACTGCACGAACACCGGCGCCTCGGCCTTGTTCAGGTCGTGCTTCTGCAGCGTGTCGATCAGCTTCTTCTCCAGCGGCAGGCCGATCGAGCGGAAGTAGGTCGGGTGCTTGGTCTCGGGGTAGACGCCGATCACGCGGCCCTTGGCCACCGACTGCGACTTGGCGAGCTGGATCACTTCGTCGAGCGTGGGCACCTGGAACTGGTCGTTGTACGACACGTTCGCCGGGCGCAGCTTCGGAATGCGCTCACGGGCCTTGAGCTCCTTCAGCTCGGCCAGCGTGAAGTCCTCGGTGAACCAGCCGGTGACCGAGGTACCGTCGATCACCTTGGTGGTCATGCGGCTGGCGAACTTAGGCACGTCGGCCACGTTGGTGGTGGCCTCGACGAGGTTTCCGTCCTTGACGATGGCAATGGCGTTCTCGTGGCGGGCAACGAGTTCGCCGTCCTTGGTGGGCACGAGGTCAGGCTCGATGAAGTCGGCTCCGTCGTCGATGGCCTGCTGGTATGACGCCAGCGTGTGCTCGGGCCGAAGCGCCGATGCACCGCGATGCCCGATGACGAGCGGGGGTGCCGCCTCCACGGGCGCCGGGGCCGGCGCAGGCGCAGGCGCGGGAGCCGCCGGCGGAGGTGAAGCCGGCAAGAACAGCGGCATCGGCCCTGCGTCGCCACTGCCGCCGCCACACGCCGCCATGAACGCGCAGGCACCAGCCGCCAGCACGGTCCTCGAAAAATCAAGCAATTGCATTTAAATTCCTCCCTTTTGTTCACATCGATGTAAATTGACACGTCTTTTGCCGTCAAACGGATTGGCAGAAGGCGCGCCGGATCATCGAGGGAGGAAATGTCCGTCGCGTGACATTGGCCACGCGACGAAGGGCGCCAGCTCAGCCGCGCGCGGCCAGCTTCGCTTCGAGTTCCGCGATGCGTGCCCGGGCCTCGTCGCCTTCCGGAATATCCCGCCCGCTGTCGCGCCACGCGACGGCGCTCTTGAAGCCCTCGGCCTCCGCCTGCCGCCGGAACCACATGCCCTCCGGGTTGTGGCGCGTGATGCCGTCGAACACGGTGGCGAACATCTGGCTCTGTTCCAGCCCCATCGAATGCCAGACCTGGTTGACCACCAGCTTGTGCATCATCAGGTGCGAACGCGGCACGCCCGCGATGCGAAGGGCCAGCTTCAGCGTGGCCTGGTCGAGCCGGTCGGCGGGCACGGAGAAGTTCGCCAGGCCCCATTCGGCCGCCTGCTTTCCGTCGATGGTGTCGCCGGTGAACATGAGCTGCTTGGCGCGCATGGCGCCGAGCCGATAGGTCCACATGGCGGTGGTCGGGCAGCCCCACACGCGCGTGGGCATGTAGCCGATGCGTGCGTCGTCGGCCATGGCGAGCAGGTCGCAGCACAGCGCGATGTCGCTGCCGCCGGCCACTGCGTAGCCGTGCACCTTGGCGATGGTGGGCTTGCGGCTGCGCCAGAGAGCCATGAAGTCGTCGGTGTTGCCCTTCATGGCGGCGTAGTCCAGCATCGGGTCCCACGGTGACTTCTCCTGCCGGCAGGGGTGGTCGCCCTGCCCTTCGCGGCCTTGGCCCTCGGCGTAGTCGCCAAGGTCGTAGCCGGCGCAGAAGGCGCGGCCCGCGCCCTCGACCACGATGACGTGCACCTCGTCGTCGGCCTCGGCCCACTCGACCGCGCGTCGGATTTCCGAGGGCGTGGTCTCGCCGATGGCGTTGAGCTTTTCGGGGCGGTTCAGCACGAGGCGCGCGATGCGCGGGTGCTGCGGATCCTTGTCGATCAGGACGGTGTCGAAAACTGGCATGGTCTCTTGTCTCCTGTGTTTTGGGACGGATCGCGCCACGCTTGTAGCATCGCCCCCCACCACAGGCAAACCGCCGATCAGGCCCCTGCCGCGCTCCCCGCACCGCCCAGCTGGAAGCGGAACACGGCCCCCTTGTCGGGCTGCTGCACCAGGCGGATGTCGCTGTCGTGCAGTTGCAGGATGCGCTTGACGATCACCAGGCCCAGCCCGCCGCTGCTGGCGCTGTCGGTGCGCGAGCCGCTCATGAACACCGGGCGCATGAAGAGCGACTTCTGCAGCTCGCCCGGAATGCCCGGGCCCGTGTCGCTCACCTGCACCGTCACGCCGGCGTTCTCCGGGCGCAACTGCACCACGATCTCGCCGCCCGCCGGCGTGTGGCGGATGGCGTTGTCGAGCAGGTTGGTCAGCACCCGCTCGATCATTCCCAGGTCGGCCGACACCACCGGCAGGCCCGGCGCGATGTCGGGCTTCAGCCGCTGGTGGCGCGCCTCGGCCGCCAGCTCGAACTTCTGGAACACGTCCTGCACCAGGTCGGCCAGCGCGAAGTTTTCTTTCTCGGGCTTGACCACGCCGTACTCGAGCCGGGCCAGCTCGAACACTTCCTGCGCGAGGCGGCCGACCTTGCGGCTCTGCCCGAGCGCGATTTCCAGATAGCGCCGGCGCTCTTCCTCGCTGAGCGTGCCGGCCTTGAGCAGCAGGGTTTCGAGGTAGCCGTGCAGCGACGTGAGCGGCGTGCGCAGGTCGTGCGAGATGTTGGCGAACAGCTCGCGGCGCTGCTGGTCCTGCAGCGTGAGCTCGCGCCATTGCTCGGCGATGCGCCGCGTCATCTGCGTGAAGGCCTGGCCCAGCTGTGCGATTTCGTCGGTGCCCCGAGACAGGCGCTCCAGCGTGGGCGTCTCGCGCTCCAGCGAGGCGATGCCCTCGGTCTCGAAGCGCTTCACCGCCGCCGTCAGCTCGCGCAGCGGCCGGGTGATGAGGCGAAAGGCCGCAAGCCCCGCCAGCAGCCCGAGCAACGCCACCAGCCCCATCGACCACAGCGTGGTGCGCAGCACGTTGTCGGTGGCCACGTTGGCGACCAGCGCATCGTGGTCCTCGCCCTGCAGCACCACGTAGACGTAGCCCGCGTCACGCCCGTCCATGCGCAGCGGCGCGGCGCTGAACACCTTGGAAGCGGTGAGGCTGCGCGGGTCGTCCCCGCCGATGGGCAGCGGCGCGCCTGCGAGCAGCTTGCGGATCGGCTCCAGCCCGACCGTGTCGCGCTTCAGGTGCCCCTGCGGCGCCGCCTGTGCCTTGATGCGGCCGTCCAGGCCCAGCAGGTAGACCTCCACGCTCGGATTGACGGCCATCAGCTTGTCGAACAGGTCTTTCACCGCCTCCTGGTTGAGTCCGCCGGGCTTCATGAGCTCGGAGTTCCCGGCGATGTGCGCGGCCAGGCCGAGCGACAGCCGCTGCACGACCTCCTGCTCGTGAATGCCGTTGGAGCGCATCTGCAGCCACGCCGAGGCGCCGCAGCACACCAGCAGCAGCACCGCGAACACGGCAGAAAGCCGCCGCGACAGCGTGCTCCAGGCCGTCATGCCGAGTCCTCCCCGTTGGCGGCAGGCGACAGCTTGTAGCCCCGTCCCCACACGGTGAGGATGCGCCGCGGCTGCGCCGGGTCGGCCTCGACCTTGATTCGCAGCCGGTTGATGTGGGTGTTGACGGTGTGCTCGTAGCCGTCGTGCTGGTAGCCCCAGACCTGGTTGAGCAAGTCGAGCCGCGAGAACACCTTGCCGGGGTTGCGAGCGAAGAAGTACAGCAGGTCGAACTCGCGCGGCGTGAGTTCAATGAGCCTGCCGTCCACCCGCACCTCGCGCGCCAGCGGCTCGATGTCGAGGTTGCCCAGCGTGAGGCTGCCCGACTCCATGCGCGCGTTGCGGGCCAGCGCGTCGGTGCGCCGCAGCAGCGCCTTCACCCGCGCCACCAGTTCCAGCACCGAGAAGGGCTTGGCCAGGTAGTCGTCGGCGCCCAGCTCCAGCCCGAGGATGCGGTGCACCTCGCTGGAACGGGCGCTGATGATGATGATCGGCGTGTAGCGCGTCATGGCGCGGGCACGGCGGCAGATTTCGAGGCCGTCGATGCCGGGCAGCATCAGGTCGAGCACCAGCGCGTCCCAGTTGCCGCGCTCCAGCTCGCGCAGGCCGGCATGGCCGTCGGCGGCGTGCTCGACCGCATAGCCCTCGTCGCGCAGGTGCATGCGCAGAAGTTCGGCAATGTGGGCGTCGTCCTCGACGATCAGCACGCGCTTGGCTGTATCCATGGGGTGGCATTCTCCCGCGATACGCGGTCCGGAGTTATCACGATTAATTGAAGTTTGCGTGATGAATCGGCCATGGGGTGCGCCAAACAATCCGCTCCATGAACAGCACAGCCATCGCTCCTCCCGCCGCCCAGGCCCCCGAGGCAGATCGCCGCCCCATCCACCCGCTGTGGATGCGCGTCACGCACTGGCTCAATGCGCTGGCGGTGCTGGTGCTGGTGACGAGCGGCTGGCGCATCTACGACGCGTCGCCGTTCTTCCCGTTCACCATTCCCACCGTGGTCACGCTCGGCGGCTGGCTGGGCGGCGCGCTGCAGTGGCACTTTGCCGCCATGTGGCTGCTGGTGTTCAACGGCCTGGTGTACCTGGTGCTGAACATCGCCAGCGGCCGGCTGGCGGCCAAGTTCTTTCCCGTCACGCCGCGCGGCGTGCTGCACGACGCGCTGGCCGCGCTCAAGGGCAAGCTCTCCCATGCCGACCCGCGTCGCTACAACAGCGTGCAGAAGCTGGCCTACCTGTTCGTGATGCTCGACCTGATCGTGATCGTGCTGTCGGGCCTGGTGCTGTGGAAGTCGGTGCAGTTCGCGGTGCTGCGCGACCTGCTGGGCGGCTACGAATTCGCGCGCCGCATCCATTTCTTCGCGATGGCCGCCATCGTGGCCTTCGTCGTCTTGCACCTGGTGATGGTGGCCCTGGTGCCCCGCACCCTTCTCACCATGCTCCGCGGCCGCGCACCCAAGGCCTGACCCAACCATGAAAATCTTCAAGGCACCCACCCTGAGCGGCATCGACGGCGAGGCCGTGCTGCGCGAAGCCCGCACGCTGATCGAAAAGAAGCTCGACCAGCCGTCGCGCCGCCTCTTCATGCAACGCTCGCTCACGCTCGGCGGCCTGTCGCTGCTCACGGGCTGCAGCATCAGCGACAACGCGCAGGTCGATGCAGCACTGACGAAGATCTCGCGCTTCAACGACAAGGTGCAGGGCCTGATCTTCAGCCCCACGCAGCTCGCGCCGACCTACTCCGAAGCCGAAATCACCCGCCCCTTCCCGTTCAACGCCTACTACGGCGAAGACGAAGTGCGCTTGGTCGACGAAGCCGGCTACAGGCTCGAAGTGACCGGCATGGTCGCCGACAAGCATGCCTGGACGCTGGCCGAGCTGCGCGCCATGCCGCAGGAAGACCAGATCACCCGGCACATCTGCGTGGAGGGCTGGAGCGCCATCGGCAAATGGGGCGGCGTGCGCTTTGCCGACTTCCTGCGCCGCATCGGCGCCGACACCACCGCCAAGTACGTGGGCTTCAAGTGCGCCGACGACTACTACACCAGCATCGACATGCCCACCGCGCTGCACCCGCAGACGCTGCTGACGCTGACCTACGACGGCCAGCCGCTGCCGCCCAAGTACGGCTTTCCGATGAAGCTGCGCATGCCGACGAAGCTTGGCTACAAGAACCCGAAGCACATCAAGGCGATGTTCGTCACCAACACCTATTCCGGTGGCTACTGGGAAGACCAGGGCTACAACTGGTTCGGAGGGAGCTGAGGGGCTGCCACAGCCGCTCGACTGCCGATGAAAGCGCGAGGCCGTGTTCCAAGGAACCAGGCCGATCTTTTTTTGAAAAATGACACCTCAACTGGAAGACTCCAAATGAACAAGCTCACCGCAACCCTGCTCGCCACCTGCATCGCCTTCGCCGGCGCCTCTGCCTTTGCCGCCGACGAAATGGCGAAGGACGGCATGGCCAAGGACTCGATGTCCAAGGACGCCATGAAGAAAGACTCGATGGCGAAGGACTCCATGTCGAAAGACTCGATGTCCAAGGACGGCATGAAGAAGGATTCGATGGCGAAGGACAGCATGTCCAAGGACGCCATGAAGAAGGACTCCATGTCGAAGGACAGCATGTCTAAAGACTCGATGTCCAAGTAAGCACCGGGCGCGAACCACCCGATCCGCCCCGCCATTGACGAACGGCGGATTGGGCGTCAATGTCGCGCCATTCGACAGGAGCCCCCTGAAAGGAAAGCCAATGAAATCCTTCGCACTGACCGCAGGCACCCTGGCCGCCGCGGCCCTCGTCTGGTATGCGGTGCCCTCGTCCGCGGAAACCTCGCGCCGCGTACCGGCTCCTACGGCCGACCTGACCGCCGCCCCCAAGGCCAAGACGGAGACCGCCGTCTTCGCCGGCGGCTGCTTCTGGGGCGTGCAAGGCGTGTTCCAGCGCGTCAAGGGCGTGAGCAATGCGGTCTCCGGCTATGCCGGCGGCGACGCCAGGACGGCGCGCTATGAGGAAGTCGGCTCGGGCCGCACCGGCCATGCCGAGTCGGTCCGCATCACCTACGACCCGCAGCAGATCAGCTACGGCAAGCTGCTTCAGATCTATTTCTCGGTGGCGCATGACCCGACCGAGCTGAACCGCCAGGGCCCCGACACCGGCACGCAATACCGCTCGACTGTGTTCGCGGAGAACGCCGAGCAGGCGCGCATCGCCAGGGAATACATCGCGCAGCTCAACCAGGCCAAGACCTACGGCAAGCCGCTGGCCACCACGGTCGAGCTGTCGAAGCCCTTCTTCGCCGCCGAGGACTACCACCAGGACTATCTGACGCTGCACCCGAGCCAGCCCTACATCGCGATCAACGACATGCCCAAGATCGATGACCTGAAGAAGCTCTTCCCCGAGGTCTACAAGGCGACGCCCTCGCTGGTGAAGGCCGCCAAGGCAGGCTAGCCCCCGCGCAGCACGACCAGCAGCACGCCGGTGGCGGCCAGCGCGGCCGTCCAGGCGTGGCGCTGGAATCGATCGCCCATGAGCCGGGGATGCAAGGCCACGCCGCGGCACACGCCGGCGGCGATGGCACCGGTCGTCGCCAGCATCGCGGCCGTGTGCACCCCGATCGCCGCCAGCGCCAGCAGCAACGAGCCCGAAGCGGTGATTTCGCGCGCCGGGTTGTCGGCAAGGCACAGCGGCATGAGCGCCGGCACCAGCATCAGGCCGGCGCCGTGCGCGGTGGCCATGAGAAAGGACCACAGCGCGATGCCGACCTGCCCCGCGCGGATGCCTGAAGCGCCATGCCCGGCCTGCGAAGCTTCGCCGCGCAGGCAGCGATAGGCAGCCAAGCCCAGCAGCAGCCCGCCCGCCACGCCCTGCACCCGCGCATGTTCCATCGACATGCCCCAGGCGAACCCCCACGCCACCACGGCGACCGACACGCAATGCCCGAGCGCGATGGGCAGCAGCGCCCGCCGCGCCTGCGCCCCGTTGCGGGCCTGCACGCCGCATGCGGCAGCGAACATCCAGCCGTTCGCCGGGCTCAGCCCATGAAAGGCGCCGAGGCCGGCGACGGCCAGCCAGGGCCACAGGCTCGCCATGCTCGCCATGACATGCCCGATCGGTTCGTCAGCGCCGGGCTCAGGCGCGATGCGAGCAGCAAGAATCCGCCGCGGCCCTCGCGGCGGGCGCCGGCTCGTAGCGGTCGTGGTGGCGCACCCACTCCATCTTGTGCGGCACGTCGCGCTCGCCGCGCCCCTCGGGCGTGAGGTCCATCAGGCTGTAGGCGCCCATCATCACTTCCACGCCGCGCCCGTAGGTCGAGTAGGTGTGGAAGACGTCGCCCGCGTCGTCCTTGTAGAACACGCTGACGCCGGGCGCCTCCGAGGCCGGGAATGCACGCCTGGCGTAGTTGTAGTCGACCTCGCCAGCGGCCAGTTCCTCGGGCGTGAAGCTGACGTGGAAGTCGTGGTTGAAGTCGCTGCCGTTGGACGACACCCAGTCGAACCGCCAGCCCATGCGCTCGCGGAAGCGGGCGATCTCTGCCAAGGGCGCGCGCGAGACGGCCACGAAGCTGATGTCGCGCTGCGCCAGGTGCACGTTCATGCCGTCGGTGTGGTCCGCCATGTAGGAGCAGCTCGGGCAGCCCTCGCCCCATCCCGGGCCGAGCATGAAGTGCTGCACCACCAGTTGGCGGCGGCTTTCGAACAACTCGGCCAGCGTGCGCTTGCCTTGGGGCGTGTCGAACACGTAGTTCTTGGAAACGCGCTCCCACGGCAGCGCGCGGCGTTCGCGGGCGATCTGGTCCTGCAGGCGCATCAGTTCCTTTTCTCGCGCCAGCAGCGTCCTGCGCTCGGCGAGCCAGCGATCGCCCGGCACGACGGGATGGTTCTGGATGGCTGACGGCTCGGCAATGGCTGTGTTCATGATTCAGTACTCCTTGCTGGAAAGTGATGAAGCGGCGATCAGGACCTGGCCGCCTTCGGGCGCCGCACGGCGCGGACCTTCCCGCTGTTGCCGCCGCCGCAATAGAAAAGGTCCGCCCCGTCGGACTCCAGCCCGCTCACTCCCACGCCGCGCGGCATTTCGAGCCGCTCGAGCACATCTCCGCTCCGTGCGTCGATGCGGCGGATGTCGCTCTGATCGTCCTCCCATGTGCCGTGCCACAGCTCGCCGTCGACCCAGGTCACGCCGGTGACGAAGCGGTTGGACTCGATGCTGCGCACGACCGCGCCGGTCTCGGGGTCGATCTGGTGGATCTTGCGGTTGCGGTACTCGCCCACCCACAGGCTGCCCTCGGCCCACGCCAGGCCGGAGTCGAGCCCCTTGCCCGGGGCCGGAATGGACGCCAGCACCTTGCCGCTGACGGGGTCGATCTTGTCGATGCGCGCATCGGCGATCTGGTAGAGGTGGGTGCCGTCGAAGGCCGTGCCGGCGTCGCAGGCCACGTCCAGCGTGCGCGTGGCCTCGCCGCTCGCGGGGTCGAAGGCCACCAGCGCGGCGCCGGTGGCGGCCCATACGCGCTGGCCGTCGTGCGTGACGCCGGCCACCTTGTCGGAGCCCGCGAAGGGTCCGTATTCGCGCACGATCTCTGCCGCGTGCACCGCGGCGCTGCCTGTCCTGTTGCTCATCGTTGGCTCCTGGTGCGCCTGACATGGCGCCCTGGAGACAACTTTATTCAATAGGCAGCGCGGAAGGGAGTAACAAGATCGTCGTGAATCCGGCCAGCGGTGGCGACAGCCAGCGGCGCGCCCTGGCCTGGCCGATGGAGCGCACGCGGCCCGCTTCTTCCAGCTCGGCCAGCGCGCGCTGCACAGTGCGCTGGCTCGCGCCCAGGGCCAGCGCCAGCGCCGATGTCGACCACGCCGCGCCGTCGGACAGCAGCGCCACCAGCGATGCCTGCTCGCCGTCGATGGGCGGCGCCAGCACGGCCACCGCGCGGTCGTCGCACGGCTTGAGGATGAAGCCGCGCGCCGTCGCCTCGATGCCGGCCAGCGATTTGACGAGCGCGCGCAGCCGGCCGATCTCGACCCGCAGGCGGGCGCGGTGCGTCTCGTCGGGGCGACGGGTGCGGAACGCGCATTCGATCAGCGCCTCTCGGTCAACATCGCCCGGCCAGGCCTCGGCGAGAGCGCGCGCCAGCGAGAACAGCACCGGCCGTCGCGCCAGCGGCTGCCAGCTGTCGCCCGCGCCCAGCCCGCGGCGGCAGGCGTCGACGACCAGCGCGTCGGACGCCAGCAGCGCGGCCACCTCGCCCAGCCGCAGCGTCTGTTCGCCCTCGGCGGACAGGCGTCGCGCCGCCGGGCGTTCCAGCGCCGAGCGCATCTCAGCCACTTCGGCCAGCAGCGCCGGCACATGCGCCTGCAGGGCGGCTTCCTGCGCGCGGCCCAGCGCAGCCTGCGCGTTGCCGATGCGCAGCGAGCGCAGTGCGAGTTCTGCCGAAGTAAGTTCGGCCACTGACGCCAGCGCAGGCGGAAGGCCGCGCGCGTCGAGCCTTGCCAGCGCTCCGGCGGCCTCGTCCAGCCGGCCGATCAGCAACAGGCGCCGCACCGCGATCAGCCGCGCCTGCAGCGCGTTGGCGTGGTCTTCCCGCGCCTCCAGCGTGGCCGCGGCCGCCGCCAAAGCGCGCGGCGAATCGCCGAGATCGCGCATGGCCATCGCCACCTCGGCTTCGGCGACCACGCAGCGCGCACGCGCGGTTTCTTCATGCGCGCCGAAATCGCGTGCGGCCCGGCGCAGCAACTCGCGGGCGCGCGCATGCTCGCCAAGCTGGGCCATCGCGATGCCGCGCAGCGCCAGCGCCGGCGGGTCGTCGCGCAAGGCCACCCGCTTCAGGGCGCCGAGCGCGTCGCCGGCGGCCAGGGCGCGCGCCGAGGCGGCAATCAGCGAATCCATGCGCAGCCCGCCGCGCGCATGTCGCGCCCGGGCCTCACAGCAGATTCGCCCGCTTGGCCTGCTCGGTCAGCTCCGCACGGAAGTCCGGATGCGCGATGGCGATCAACTCCCGCGCGCGCTGCCCGGCGGACTTGCCGCGCAACTGCGCCACGCCGTATTCGGTGACGACGTAGTTGATGTCGTTCTTGCTGGTGCTCACGTGCGTGCCCGGCGACAGCGACGGCACGATGCGCGAAACGGTGTCGCCCTTGGCGGCCGACGGCAGCACGATGAAGGCCTTGCCGCCGCGCGAGCGGTTGGCCGCCCGCACGAAGTCCGATTGCCCGCCGGTGCCCGAGTAAGGCGCATGCCCCAGGCTCTCGGAGCCGCACTGGCCCAGCAGGTCGATCTGCATCGTCGCGTTGATGGCCACCAGGTTGTCGTTGAGCCCCGCCAGCGCGGGGTCGTTGGTGAAGTTCACCGGGTGCATCTCGAGCGACGGATTGCGGTCCATGTAGCGGTAGAGCCTGTTCGACCCCAGCGCGAAGGTCGCGATCGACTTGCCCGGCAGGTAGTTCTTGCGCCGGTTCGTCACCGCGCCGCTTTCCACCAGCGTGAGGATGCCGTCGCCGATCATCTCGGTGTGGATGCCCAGGTCCCGCTTGCCGGTGAGCTGCATCACCACCGCGTCGGGAATGCCGCCGTAGCCGATCTGCAGCGTGGAGCCGTCGTCGATCAGCTCCGCCACGTATTTGCCGATGGACTCCTGCACGGGGCCGATCTTCGGCAGCCCGACTTCCATCACCGGCGCGTCGTTCTCCACCAGCGCCGCGACCTGCGACACATGCACATGGCAGGCGCCGCAGGCAAAGGGCACGTTCGGATTCACCTCCAGCACCACCGCGCGCGCCTTGGCGACGGCGGCCATGGTGTAGTCGGCGCCGAGGCTCAGCGAGAAGTAGCCGTGCGCGTCCATCGGCGATGCCATGGTGAACACCACCTCGGCCGGCACCTGTCCGCGCTCGATCAGCGCCGGAATCTCCGAAAAATAGTTGGGAATGAAGTCGATCCACCCCGCCTGCCCGCCCGCGCGCGTGGCACCGCCGAAGAACAGCGCGACATGGCGCACATGCTCGACGGTCTCCGGGTCGATGTAGGCGTACTTGCGCATCGCCAGGATCTGCGCCACCTTCACGCCGCGGAAGTCCCGGCGCTGCTCCGACAGCGCCGTGAGCAGCGTGGGCGGCTCGCCGACACCGGTCGGCACGATGATCATGTCGCCGTCGCGCACCTGCTGGCGTACGGCATCGGCGGCGGAAACGAGCTTGCGCTGGTAGAGGTCCTGGATCGTCATGAAGCTTTGTGCGTTGTCTCTGTTCGTTGTATGTGCGCCCGGGTCCGTTGCCGGTCAACGGGGTGCGTCGCGCTTCGCGTCGTAGCCGCCCCGGCGCGCGGCCTGGTTGCAGCGGGCGCGGAACACCAGCGCCTGCTGCGCCTCGGCGACGTTGGCCGCATCGCCCTTCCACGCATCGAGCGCCGGCTGCTGCACCGCGCGCGAGAAAGAAAAGGTCAGCGCCCACGGCAGGCGCGATTTGTGCCGGGTGTTCATCGCATCCAGCCGCGCCGAGGCCAGTTGTGCGGACTGCCCGCCCGACAGGAACGCGACGCCCGGCACCGCGGCGGGCACGGCGCGCAGCAGGCCGGCCACGGTGGCGTCGGCCACCGCCTCGACCGAATCCTGCGTGGCGGCTTTCTCGCCGGGCAGCACCATGTTCGGCTTGAGCAGCATGCCTTCGAGCAGCACGCCCTGCGCGAGCAGTTGGGCGAAGGTGCGGTGCAGCACTTCTTCGGTCACCTCGGCGCAGCGCGCGAGGGAATGGCCGCCGTCCATCAGCACCTCGGGCTCGACGATGGGCACGAGCCCGGCCTCCTGGCACAGCGCGGCGTAGCGCGCGAGCGCATGGGCATTGACGTCGATGCAGGCCGGCGTGGGCAGGCCCGCGCCCGGGCCGTCCGCGATGGCGATCACGCCGCGCCATTTCGCGAAGCGCGCGCCCATGCCGGCGTACTCGGCGAGCCGCTCGCGCAGGCCGTCCAGGCCTTCGGTGACGGTCTCTCCAGGGTGCCCGGCCAGCGGCTTGGCACCCATGTCGACCTTGATGCCGGGCACGATGCCCACGTCGGACAGCGCCTGGGCAAAGGGCTTGCCCGCGTCGGTCCGCTGGCGGATCGTCTCGTCGAAAAGGATCGCGCCACTGATGCTCTCGCCCAGGCCCGGCGCGGTGACGATCAGCTCGCGCCAGTCGCGCCGCGCCGCCTCGGTCTGCGGAATGCCCAGCGCGGCGAAGCGCTTGTTGCAGGTGGCGTTGCTCTCGTCCATGGCGAGCAGGCCCTTGTCGCCGGCGACGAGCGCGCTGGCGGTATCGATCAACGTCTGTGCATTCATGAGTCGTGACACCTCTCTGGCGGCCATCCTACGCCCTCCCCGGCCACTCGTTAACACCGCGAACCTGATCGCTGGCCGACTTGGCATTGCAGCTATGCGGCGCTCCGGGTCTTTGCCAAGGTGACGCGAACGCGCATTAACCTTCGCGCGTCGGGACGGAAAGGAACTCAGGATGAACGGCAAGTCACGAGAATGTCATGCGCGGCGCGCCAACGCGGCCACCTTGCTGTCTGGCATTTCGCTTGCCGCCGCTGTGTTCGGAACGCCCTGCGCGTTCGCGGAACTGGGCGGCGCTCCTACCATGGGGCCGTCACAGCGGGTCACCAACGCATCGCGCAAGGCCGCAGCACCTGCGGCCGCCGACGCGGCCAAGGCCACCGCGGCGAACAGCTGGACCATGCGAGAGACCACGCAGCCCGACGGGCTGGTCGAGCGCGAATACCTGAACTCCGACGGCGTGGTCTTCGCGGTGGCATGGCGCGGCTCCCGCCGGCCCGAGCTTTCGGTGTTGCTGGGCACGCAGTACGCCACGCAGATGTCCCGCAGGGCGCGCGAACTGCGCCAGCAGGGCCGGGGCTCGCATGGCTCCACTTCTCAGGTGGACGACACGTTCGCGGTGCACGCCTCGGCGCACCAGCGCTCGTCGACGGGCATCGCCTGGCTGCCACGGCTGCTGCCGCCCGGGCTCGATCCGGACACGCTATCCATCCCGCAAGACTCCTGAACCCATCCACCCTCCCGCAAGCAGCCACCATGCCCATGGAACCACGACAAGCAGGCAGCCCGCGCGCCGCCGCCGGCGCCCGGGCGCTGATTCTCAAAGCGGCGGCCATGGCGGCATGCGCCGCAGGCCTGCTGGTACTCGCTGCCTGTGGCGGTGGCGGGGGCGGCGGAGGCGGCGGCGCACTGCCGATCGCGCTGCTGCCGACCACCACCGGCACCCCGGCGGCGACACCCACACCCACATCCACACCCACCACGAGTTCGCAGAACTCCATGTCCCTCACCGTGTCGCGCGGAACGGACACGAGCGGCGTCAACCTCCCGCAAGTCAGCGTGAAACTCTGCGCACCGGGCACCGGCACCTGCCAGACGATCGACAACGTGCTGGTCGACACCGGTTCCACCGGCATACGCATCGCCGCCTCCGCGCTTAGTTCTTCGATGCTGGCGGCGCTGCCGCAGGAGTCGGTGAGCGGCGCGCCGCTGAACGCCTGCGAGCAGTTCCTCGACGGCTACACATGGGGAACCATGCGCACGGCCGACATCACGCTGGGGCCGAAGTCGGCGGCGGCGCAACCGCTGCAGATCACCGGCGACACCGCGGCGGGCGCCGTGCCCAGCGCATGCTCCGACAACGGCACGCTGCAGGCCGAAAACACGCCCGCGGAGCTGGGAACGAACGGCATCATCGGCGTGGCCGCCTTCCTGCAGGACTGCGGCAGCGCATGCGCGCAGAAGGCGGTCACGGCCACCTACTACACCTGCCAGGCGGGCGCGCAGTGCCAGAACACGGCGGTGCCGCTCGCCCAGCAGGCGCAGAACATCGTCGCCAGCTTCGCGCAGGACAACAACGGCGTGGTGCTCGGGCTGCCCGCGATTTCCTCGGCTGGCCAGGGCGTGACCGTCGGCACGCTCTACTTCGGCGTTGCCACGCAGGCCAACAACGCCATGACCGGCGCGACGGTGCTGCAGACCAACCCGCGCACGCTGCGCGTTTCGGCCACCTACAAGAACAGCAGCTTTCCCGACAGCTTCCTGGACAGCGGATCGAACTTCCTGTTCCTGAACGATTCGACGATCGCCCAGTGCGCCAAGGGCAGTACGTACCAAGGCTTCTACTGCCCGCCCAGTTCGCTCGACCTCAGCGCCAGTTTCACGGCGGCCACGGGGCCCGCGCTGAGCCAGAGCTTTGCCATCGCGAACGCGCAGTCGCTGTTCACGAGCAACCCGGGCGCGGTGGCGGTCAACAACGTGGCTGCTGCGAGCATCGGCAGCGCCATCGACTTCGGCCTTCCGTTCTTCTACGGCAGGCTCGTCGCGGTGCTCAACGAGGGGCAGTCCGCGCTGGGCCAGCAAGGGCCGTTCACCGCATTGGCGTCGCCTTGAATCCGGGCGGCTAGATCACGTTCTTCTCGAGCAGCGGCCTGTTCTGGAGGATGCGCGTGAAAGACAGCGCACCCAGGTCGAGGCTGCGATAGCCGCCGAAGCGGATCAGCTCCGCCACGCCCCGCCCGGCCGCCGGGCACTGCTGCAGGCCGTGGCCCGAAAAGCCGTTCGCAAAGTACAGGTTGCCGCACGCCGGGTGCAGGCCGAGGATGGCGTTATGGTCGAACACGTTCATCTCGTAGTACCCGGCCCACGCACCGGTCATGCGGATGGCCTCGAAGGCAGGCACGCGCTCGGCCAGCGCGGGCCAGATGAAGCTGTCGAAGGCCTCGTACTCCACGTCCAGCGGCTGGTCGTCGAGGTCCTGCGCCGCGGGCGGCGCGAAGCCGCAGATGAACTGCCGGCCTTCGGGCCGCAGCCAGATGCCCGATGTGTCGATGACCAGCGGGCAGCCCGGCAGCGCGTCGGGGCAGGAGAAGCTGAACACGCTGCGGCGCCGGCCGCGCACCGGCAACTCGATGCCGGCCCAGCCCGCCACCGTTGCGGCCCACGCGCCCGCAGCGTTGACGACCACGTCGGCGTCCAGCGTCTCGCCGTTGCCTAGCTGCACGCCGGTCAGCCGGCGGCCGTCGCGGCGCAGGCCCGTCGCGTGCGCCTGCACATAGCGGGCGCCTTGCGACGCGGCCTTCCTGCGAAAGGCCTGCAGCAGGCTGTAGCCGTCATACCAGCCTTCACCTGACAACCCGAGCGACGCCAGCGCGACACCCTCGGCCGATATCCACGGGAAACGCGCCTTCAGCTCGTCGGGGGTCAACAGCACCACGTCGACCGCGTGCGCCTTCTGCATCGCATGGTTCTCGCGCAGCACGTCCACGCCGGCCGGTGAGGCCAGGTACAGGTAGCCGGGCTCGACGAGCCCGATGTCGGGCACCTCGTCGCCCACCCGCAGCGTCTGGCCGAGCGCGCGCATGAAGTGAATGCCGTAGCGCGACATCTCGATGTTGATCGCGGTGGAAAACTGCTGGCGGATGGAGCTGGCCGACAGCGCCGACGAAGCCTGCCGGTACGAGAAATCGCGCTCGACCACCGCGATGTCGAAGGGCTCCTGCTCCGGATCGCAGCTCAGGAAGTAAGCGATGGCGGAGCCGATGGCCCCGCCGCCGATGATCACCACACGACGCATGAAATGCCTTTCTTGCCGGCCGCCATCCATGGCGCCACCGCCAGCGTATCCACAAATGCCGCGCGGCGCCTGCGTGGCGGCACGCAAAATAGCGTCGCGGACCCCGCCTCCCCGGGCACGATGGGTGCTTCGCCGAAAGAGACTGAGACAACTGCTGGCAATCGATGAGAAAAGACATTCCCAACCTCGGCGCGCTGCAGGCCTTCGAGGCCTCGGCGCGGCTGGGGAGCTTCACCCGCGCGGCCGCCGAACTCGCGCTCACGCAAAGCGCCGTCGGGCGGCAGGTGGCCATGCTCGAGCAGCGGCTGGGCGTGCCGCTGTTCTCGCGCGTGCGGCGCCGGCTCACGCTGACCGACGTGGGCCGCGAATACGCTGCGCGCATCCGCCGCCACCTCGACCAGATCCGCCGCGACACGCTGGAGATCAGCGCCGGCCACGAGATGGGCTTCGTGCTCGAACTGGCCGTGGTGCCCACCTTCGCCACGCAGTGGCTCATACCGCGCCTGCCGGAGTTCAGCAAGCTGCATCCGAACATCACCGTCAACCTGTCGGCGCGCTCGCAGCCCTTTTCCTTCCAGGAGAACGCCTACGACGCGGCCATCTATTTCGGCGACCAGTTCTGGCCGAACACGCGCGGCGGGCTGATCTTTGCCGAAGGCGAGATGGTGCCCATCTGCAGCCCTGCCTTCCGCGATGCCAACGGCCCATGGGACGAAGCCGGCTTCGAGCGCTGCCGCCACGTGCACCTGAGCACGCGCGCCCACGCCTGGCGCGACTGGTATGCGCAGCAGGGCTGGGAATACACGGTGCATGCGTCGCGCGGGCCGCGCTACGAGCTGTTCACCATGGTGGTGGCGGCCACCGCCGCCGGCATGGGCGTCGGCCTTGCGCCGCGCATCCTGGTGGAACATGAGCTGAAGACCGGCGAACTGGTGATACCGGTCGACCGGCACCTGGACGTGCGCCAGGGCTACTACTTTGCCTACCCGGAAGGCCGGCCGGCCTCCGGGGCGCTGGAGCACTTCAAGCGGTGGGTGCTCGGGCTGACGCCCGGATAGCCGGGCATGCTCGAACACCTCATCCAATTCCGTCAAAGGTGAAAAGACACATGGCAGCATCGCCGCTTTCACAGCAGCCTCCTGCGCAGGCGCACCTGGCAGCTTCCCGGCGTTTCGGCCTCGTGGCCAATCGCCTGCACCGGCAGGAAGGCGTCGGCGCATTGGGCCGATGGGCCGAGGCCTGCGAGGCCGGCATCCGCACGCTGAACCTGGGCCTCCTTGCGGTGGGCGGCACGCACGACGCGCTGGTGCGCGACGGCCTGCTCGCAAGCCATGCGCCGCTTGCGCGCCTGCCTCACGGCCCCGACGGCGGGCTCATGCGGCTGGTGTCGCGGATCTCCGGCGGCCTGGTGCCGGCCGATGAAATCGACGGCGTGATCTATTTCATCGACCCGGTCGATCCGTCTTCCCTGTACCCCGAGGCACAGGCGCTGAAGCGCCAGTGCGTGATTCACGGCAAGCCTTTTCTCTCGACCGCGGCCGGTGCGCGGGAATGGATCGCGATCGAGCTGGCACTGGCCGGCCACGCCACCGGCAACGCGTTCGTGCCCCGCGAGGAGCAGACCGTTGCGCTCATTGCGCACGATGCCCTGAAGCAGCGGATGGTCGCGTTTGCCGCGCTGCACTTCGATCTTCTCTCCGGCTTCCGCAACCGCGTGGCGACCGGCACGACCGGCGGCCTGCTGAACGACCTGGCATGGTCGCGCGGATGGCCGTCGGATGTGCCGTGGGTCACCCGCTACCAGAGCGGCCCGCTCGGCGGCGACGCGCAGATCGCCGAACTGGTGCTGGACCGCCGCTGCCACAAGGTCATCTTCTTCGAAGACCCGCATGTGGCGCGGCAGCATGAAGCCGACATCCAGTTGCTCGAGCGCGCCGTCTGCAGCGCGACCGAGGAAACCACCTGCTTCAACTCGCCGGCCATGGCCGAGCGGTGGGCGCAGGCACTGCGCGTGGCGATGCCTGCTCGATAACATCGACCGATGCAGATTTCCCTCGAAAGCCCCGCCCAGCCCGACGTCATCCAGCTCATCGACGATCTCGACGCTTACCAGAAGCCGCTCTATCCACCGGAGAGCCATCACGGCATCGACATCGCGGCGCTCTCCGCGCCCAACGTGCTGTTCGCCGTGGCGCGCGACCACGAGGGCAAGGCCGTCGGCTGCGGCGCCATCGTCGTGGGCCCGGAGTTCGGCGAGCTCAAGCGCATGTTCGTGCGGCCCGAGAACCGGGGGCAAGGCATCGCGGCCAGGGTGCTGGACTTTCTGGAGCGCGAAGCCGCGGCGAAGGGCTGCACGACCTTCATGCTGGAAACCGGACCGCGCCAGCCCGAGGCGATTGCGCTCTATGCGCGCTCGGGCTATTTGCCGCGCGGCCCGTTCGGCAGCTACGGCCCCGATCCGTTCAGCGTCTTCATGCAGAAGGCGCGCGCCTAGCTTTTTCGGCCCCGTCGGCAAACAGTTGCAGGAGGAGGACGCGCAGCCGCGTCATCGCGGCCGTCCGCCCGGCTCTCGAGCCGTATGTCCATGGCGATGAAGTCCGGTTCACCGCGGCCTGCTGGATGGTCGCGGCGCATGCGTCGGCGAGAGGCGTTCAGGCCGGGTGACGCGATGGAGCTCGTGCTGCATGAAGTGTCGTGTCGATCAGTTCGATTCGACGATGCATTTCGTCATTGATCAAGCGGACGAGCGAACTCAACTCGGTGCGTGTCGGATAGACCTGCTCTGTGTCTGCCAACTCGAGCGGCACCAAGAGTTTCTCGAGGCATACGTAAGCACGCCACACCTCGCGCAGGCTGTCGATGTCGTCACACGCCTGCAGTGCAATGGAATCCGCATCCGTGGCCTGCGGTGGCAGCGGTGGAGTCAAAAGCGTCGGCATGACGTCAGGCGTCGTGTCAAGTGGAGTGCCTTCCTCGTCGATCGGAGAGGAAGGCAGCATGGAAGAGCGTGTGGGCATAGGAATCTGCGGCTTGGATCGCAGAGGTGCTTTGGGACGCCAATCCCAAGCACGCCTTTTTTTGACGTGCGAAAGGCAGTGTATCTCTTGGCCGGAGCAGGCCCGTTGATCGACCGATTGCAATGCACGTTGTCGATACAGCGACGGCTATGAAGCAAGCAACCTGCGCCGCAGCCAAGCATTCATCGGCTCAGAATAGAAGCGCGCAATGGCCCAGGCCACAGCCACGGACGCCGCTACGAAAAACACCAGCGCCGGCAGCTTCCACTCGGGTTGCATCTGCCCGCGCGCCACGACGCCGCGCATCAGGCCCAGCACGATGATGTGGAACAGGTACAGCTCGTAGCTGTGCCGCCCCAGCCACCGAAGACCCGCGAGCGCCCTGCTGCGCAGCGCCCATGCCGATACCTTCTCGTTGTGCGCGCCGACCAGCAGGACCGCGGTTCCGGCTGCGATGGCGGTGAAGCCGAAGATTTCGTTGCCGTGGATCCCGCGCAGGTACGTCACTGCCAGGAGGCACGCCGCGGCCAGCTGGATCTGGCGGCCGGCCCATCCGTGCAGGCCGACCCGCTGCGCGACCAGCGCCGCGCAGCAGCCGAAGGCCACGGCGTCGAAGCATGCGAGATAGCCGTACATGAAGTAGATCTCGTCGTGCGCGTGGAAGCTTCGATAGCCCGGCCCCGCGACGATCGCCACCAGCCACACGGCGACGATGGCCCACTGCCGCTTCAGCCCGAAGCACAGCAGCGGGAACGCGAGGTAGAACACCTCCTCCACCGAGAGCGACCAGTAGATGTTCATCGCGTAGTTGAAGTACCACGCATGCTGCATCAGCAGGTTGTGCCAGAAGGTCAGCACAGACAGCACCGCCACCGGATAGCCGACCTGCGGCCACCCCGGCTTGGCGATGTTCATGAACGCCGGCTGCCCGAGCAGGCCGAGCCCGACGATGACCGCCAGCGCCACCGCCAGGCAAGGAACGATGCGCGCGAAGCGAAAGGCGTAGAAGCCGCGCACGTCCACGTTGCCCAGGCTGCCGTAGCGCTTCAGCGTGGTCGAGGTGATGAGGTAGCCCGACACCACGAAGAACATGGTGACGCCGTAGTTGCCGTTGATCGCCAGGGACTTGATGAAAACAGCCGGCAGCAGGTCGGCCAGCGGGCTGTCCACCAGCGAGTACGACAGGTGGAAGTGAAGCAGGAGCACCAGCGAGATGGCGATACCGCGCAGGACGTCGATCCTGAAATTGCGGGGTTGGACGGACGAACCGGAAAGCAACGACATCGGGAAAACACCTAGAAACAGAATCCGGGCGAGCTTACGCGACCACCGCCAGAGGGAAAGCGCCCCGCCGCGAAGCGCTGCCGAATCCCTTCGACGCTGGCCCGGTATTTGCGTCAGCGATCAGAAATGACAGAAAATTTTCTTGTTTGACTTATATTTGTAAACTGGTTTTCAAAAAAAGCACACTTTCGGGCGCTACGCACCTTTCATGAACAGCACCGTCGACACCCAAGGCACCACCGTGGCACAGCGCATCGCGCAAGCGCTGCCACGGTTGACGCGCTCGCATCGCCAAGTGGCCGACTACGTGCTCGAGCACCCGCTGCAGGTCGCGACGCTGCCCATCGACGAGCTGGCCGCCGTGGTCGGCGTGTCGGTGGCCACGGCCAACCGTTTCGCGCGCGCGCTGGATTTCGACGGCTACGCCACCTTCCGTGCCGAGCTGGTGCGCGGCTTCGAGCCGCTGGTGGCGCCGGTGGAGCGCATGCGCGGCAACCTGGAGCGGCCGACCACCGTGGCCGAGGTGTTCGCCACGGCGCTCGACGAGAGCCGCCGCAACATCGAAGCCACGCGCCAGACGCTGGACTACGCCGCCTGCGAGGCAGCGGTCGAGCGCATCGGCAAGGCGCGTTCGATCTACATCGCCGGCTTCGGCGCGAGCGCCTGGCTGGCGGGCCTGCTGCAGCACGGCCTGGATGGCAGCTGCAGCGACGTGCGCCTGCTCTCCAGCGTGAGCGGCGTGACGCATTCGGCGCGCACCCTGATGCACGCGGGTCCGCAGGACCTTTTCATCGGCCTGACATTCCCGCGCTACCTGACCGACACCGTGGCACTGGCGCAGATCGCGCGCGCCCAGGGCTGCGCCCTGCTCGCGCTGACCGACCGCCCCAGCTCGCCGCTCGCGCCGCTGGCCGACGTGGTGCTGTACTGCCAGACCGAAACCAGCTACCGCCCGAACTGCGAGACCAGCGTGCTCGCGCTGGTCGAGGCACTGACCAGCGCCGTCGCCTTGCGCGCGCCCGATCCGGTGCAGTCCGCCGGCCGCATCCTGCAGGCGGTGCGCCCGTGGCTGCACGGTGCCAACGGCCTCCTGCGCGCGAACGGCGCCAATGCCGCCACCCCTCCCGATGCCGCCGCCCCGAACGGCGACGGCCCGAAAAAGAAGAAAGCTCCCCGATGACCCAGACCCACGTGCCCGTGATCGCCATCCACGGCGGCGCCGGCACCATCAGCGCCGCCACGACCAGCGCCGAACAGGCGCAGGCCTACCACGACGCGCTGAACCGCATCGTCGCCGCCGCGCAGTCGGCGCTGCTCGCGGGCGCGTCCGCTATCGACGCCGCCTGCCTGGCGGTCGAATTGCTCGAAGAGTGCCCGCTGTTCAATGCCGGCCACGGCGCCGTGTTCACGCACGACGAAACCCATGAACTCGACGCCGCCGTGATGGACGGCGCCACGCTCGCCGCCGGCGCGATTGCCGGCGTGTGCCACGTCCGCCGCCCTGTGCGCGCCGCGCGCGCCGTGATGGAAGACGGCGCCCATGTGCTGCTGGCCGGCGCGGGTGCCGAGGCCTTCGCGCGCGAACACGGGCTGGAGATGGTCGAGCCTTCGTTCTTCTCCACCGAAGCGCGCCGCGAGCAGCTTTATCGCGTGCGCGGCACCGGCCGCGTGGTGACCGACCATGAAGGCGCGTCCATGACGGCCGCGCCCGCCACCCCGCTGGACGAAGACAGGAAGTTCGGCACCGTCGGCGCCGTGGCGCTCGACATGCACGGCCACGTCGCCGCCGCCACCTCGACCGGCGGCATGACCAACAAGCGCGTCGGCCGCGTCGGCGATTCGCCGCTCATCGGCGCCGGCACCTATGCCGACGACCGCACCGCGGCCGTGTCCTGCACCGGCAGCGGCGAGATGTTCATCCGCGTCGCCGCCGCCTACGACGTGTGCGCGCGCATGGCCTACGCCGGCGCCACGCTCGAGGCCGCCACGCATGCCGTGGTGCAGCAGTCGCTGCCGGCCATCGGCGGCACCGGCGGCCTGATCGCCGTCGACCGCCACGGCAACCTGAGCCTGGCCTTCAACACCGAAGGCATGTACCGCGGCCACGCGCGCGGCAACGAAGCGCCCCAGACAGCCATCTTCGCCTGACGCTGCCGCACGCCACCTTTTTCTCTCGCACTCCCATGTCCACCCCTGCCCTCGCCCTGCCGGACGGCCGCGTCCTCGCCGTCGACGACCTCACCGTGCGCTTCTCGACTTCCGAGCGCACGGTCGATGCCGTCAAGAAACTGTCTTTCCACGTCGACCACGGCGAAACGCTCGCGGTGGTGGGCGAATCGGGCTCGGGCAAGTCGGTCACCTCGCTCGCGCTGATGCGGCTGGTGGAGCACGGCGGCGGGCGCATCCTCAACGGAAGCATGATGTTCCGCCGCCGCAACGGCGAAGTGCTCGACCTGGCCCAGGCGCGCGACAGCGCGATGCGCGGCATCCGCGGCGCCGACATCGCGATGATCTTCCAGGAGCCGATGACGTCGCTGAACCCGGTGTTCACCGCCGGCGACCAGATCGCCGAGGCCATCCGCATCCACCAGGGCAAGAGCGACTCGGCCGCGCGCGCCGAAGCGCTGCGCATGCTGGAGCTGGTGCGCATTCCGGAAGCGCGCAACGTGCTCGACCGCTTCCCGCACCAGCTGTCGGGCGGCATGCGCCAGCGCGTGATGATCGCGATGGCGCTGTCGTGCAAGCCGCAGCTGCTGATTGCCGACGAGCCCACCACCGCGCTCGACGTGACGATCCAGGCGCAGATCCTCCAGCTCATCCGCGAGCTGCAGAAAGAGATGCGCATGGGCGTGCTCTTCATCACGCACGACATGGGCGTGGTGGCCGAGATTGCCGACCGCGTGCTGGTGATGTACCGCGGCGACAAGGTCGAAGCCGGCAGCTCCGACACCGTGTTCGCGGCGCCGCAGCACCCCTACACCCGCGCGCTGCTGTCGGCCGTGCCCAAGCTGGGCGCCATGCAGGGCACCGACCTGCCGGCCAAGTTCGAGCTGCTGCGCACCGAAAGCCCGGCCGATGCAGCCCCGCCCGAACCCGCGACGCCGCAGGACACCGTGCGCGCCGACGCCGGCCCGATTCTTCGCGTGCGCGACCTCGTGACGCGCTTCGACGTGCGCAGCGGCCTCTTCGGCCGCGTGAAGCGCCGCGTGCATGCGGTGGAGAAGATCAGCTTCGACCTGTACCCCGGCGAAACGCTGGCGCTGGTCGGCGAATCGGGCTGCGGCAAGTCGACCACCGGCCGCTCGCTGCTGCGCCTGGTCGAGAGCCAGAGCGGCGCCATCGAATTCGGCGGCCAGAACATCCGCGAACTGCCCACGCGCGAGCTGCAGGCGCTGCGCCGCAACATCCAGTTCATCTTCCAGGACCCCTTCGCCTCGCTCGACCCGCGCGTGACGGTGGGCTTCTCGATCATGGAGCCGCTGCTGATCCACGGCATCGCCAAGGGCGCCGAGGCGCAGCAGCGCGTGGACTGGCTGCTGCAGAAGGTCGGCCTGCCGCCGGAAGTGGCGCAGCGCTATCCGCACGAGTTCTCGGGCGGCCAGCGCCAGCGCATCGCCATCGCGCGCGCCCTGGCGCTGAACCCCAAGGTGGTGGTGGCCGACGAGTCGGTGTCCGCGCTCGACGTGTCGATCCAGGCGCAGATCGTGAACCTGATGCTCGACCTGCAGCGCGAGCTGGGCGTGGCCTTCCTGTTCATCTCGCACGACATGGCGGTGGTGGAGCGCATCAGCCACCGCGTGGCCGTGATGTACCTCGGCCAGATCGTCGAGATCGGCCCGCGCCGCGCGGTGTTCGAAGCACCGCAGCACGCCTACACCCGCAAGCTGATGGCCGCGGTGCCGGTGGCAGACCCGTCGCGCCGCCACAAGCCGCGCGCGCTGCTCGAAGGCGAGATTCCCAGCCCGATCCGCGCGGTGGGCGACGAGCCCGATGTGCCGCCGCTGGTGCAGGTGGCGCCCGGCCACTTCGTGGCACGCCACGCCATCGGCGGCGCGTTCTGACCTTCTTCAACTCATTTTTCTCAACCCGCAGGCCCCCTCCTGCTTTTTTCCTCGAACCGACTGGAGTTCTTCCATGAAGCAATCTTCTTCCTCCCTGCGCTGGGCATCCGCGCTGCTGGGCCTGGCCGCACTGGCCGCCTCGGGCACTGCACTGGCCGCGAAAGACGTGGTTCTGTCGATCGGCTACCAGCCGGAAACGCTGGACCCGTACAACACCAACACCACCATCACCACGGCAGTGACCAAGACCTTCTATGAAGGCCTGTTCCAGTTCGACAAGGACCTGAAGGTGCAGAACGTGCTCGCCGAGGGCTACGACGTGTCGAAGGACGGCTTGGTGTACACCATCAAGCTGCGCACCGGCGTGAAGTTCCACGACGGCACCGACTTCAACGCCGAAGCCGTGAAGTTCGTGCTCGACCGCGTGCTCAACCAGGACAACAAGCTGCTGCGCTACAACCAGTTCAACCGCGTGAGCAAGGTCGAAGCGGTGAACCCGAGCACGGTGCGCATCACGCTGAAGGAGCCCTTCGGCCCCTTCATCAACTCGCTGGCCCATGCATCGGCCGCCATGATCTCGCCCACCGCGCTGAAGAAGTGGGGCAACAAGGACATCGCCTTCCACCCCGTGGGCACCGGCCCCTTCGAGTTCGTCGAGTGGAAGCAGACCGAAGCCGTCAAGGCCAAGAAGTTTGACGGCTACTGGAAGAAGGGCTACCCGAAGGTCGACACGGTGCAGTGGAAGCCGGTGCTCGAGAACAACACGCGCGCTGCGATGCTGCAGACCGGCGAAGCCGACTTTGCATTCCCCATCCCCTACGAGCAGGCCGAGCTGCTGAAGAAGAGCGACAAGCTCGAAGTGGTGGCCACGCCCTCGATCATCACGCGCTTCCTGGCATTCAACATGCTGCAAAAGCCGTACGACAACCCGAAGGTGCGCGAAGCCATCGGCTATGCCATCAACAAGGAAGCGCTGGCCAAGGTCGCGTTCGGCGGCTACGCCTTCCCCGCGCAGGGCGTGCTGCCGCAGGGCGTGAAGTACGCCGAGAAGATGGCTCCCATTCCCTATGACCTGAAGAAGGCCAAGGAGCTGATGAAGGAAGCCGGCTACCCCGACGGTTTCGAGTCGGTGCTGTGGAGCGCCTACAACAACACGACCAGCCAGAAGACGATCCAGTTCGTGCAGCAGCAGCTCGCGCAGATCGGCATCAAGCTGCAGGTGCAGGCGCTCGAAGTGGGCCAGCGCACGGAGCAGGTCGATGCATGGCCGGATCCGAAGACGGCCAAGGTCCGCATGTACTACACCGGCTGGTCTTCGTCGACCGGTGAAGCCGACTGGGGCCTGCGCCCGCTGTTCGCCTCGGAAGCCTGGGCGCCCAAGCTGAACAACATGTCGTTCTACAAGAGCGAGGTGGTCGACAACGCGCTGGCCAAGGCGCTGGTGACCGTCGACGAGAAGGAACGCACCGCGCTCTACAAGACCGCGCAGGAAGAAATCCGCAAGGACCTGCCCCGCGTGCCGATGATCACGGAACAGAACCTGTCGGCGCACGCCAAGCGCCTCTCGGGCGTGTTCGTGATGCCCGACGGCAACATCAACATCGACGCCGTCGCGGTGTCGAACTGATCGCCGGTTCCTCGTTTCCTGACTGAATGCCCGACGGGCGATGGCATGCCGCCATCGCCCGCTCGCGGCAACCGCACCCCATGCTGAATTACTTTCTCAAACGACTGTTGGGCCTGATCCCCACGCTGCTCATCGTGGCGGTGCTGGTGTTCCTGTTCGTCCACATGCTGCCCGGCGATCCGGCGCGCCTTGCCGCCGGCCAGGACGCCGACGAGCAGACCGTGGCCATGGTCCGCGCGGAGCTGGGCCTCGACAAGCCGCTGCCGCAGCAGTTCGTGAACTTCTTCACCCACATGCTGCAAGGCGACTTCGGCACCTCGATCCGCACGCGGCGGCCGGTGTCGGTGGAAATCGGCGAGCGCTTCTTCCCGACGGTGATGCTGACCATCACCAGCATGGTGTGGGCGGTGATCTTCGGCATGGGCATCGGCATCGTCTCGGCGGTGTACCGCAACAAATGGCCGGACCGGCTGGGCATGACGCTCGCCGTGTCGGGCATCTCCTTTCCCGCATTCGCACTCGGCATGCTGCTGATGCAGATCTTCTCGGTCCAGCTCGGCTGGCTGCCCACGGTGGGCGCCAGCAGCTGGAAACACTACATCCTGCCCTCCATCACGCTGGGTGCGGCCGTGGCCGCCGTGATGGCGCGCTTCACGCGGGCTTCCTTCGTCGAGGTGATCCAGGAAGACTTCGTGCGCACCGCGCGCGCCAAGGGCGTGCGCGAATCCAGCGTGGTGTTCAAGCACACGCTGCGCAATGCGCTGATTCCGGTGGTCACCATGATGGGCCTGCAGTTCGGCTTTTTGCTCGGCGGCTCCATCCTGGTGGAGGCGGTGTTCAACTGGCCCGGCCTCGGCCGCCTGCTGGTCGACGCCGTGCAGATGCGCGACTACCCCGTGATCCAGACGCTGGTGCTGCTGTTCTCGCTCGAATTCATCCTGATCAACCTGGTGGTGGACGTGCTGTACGGCTACATCAACCCCACCATCCGATACAAGTGAGCAAGCAGCCATGACGCAACAAGCTTCCGGCGTGCCTGCCGAATCCATCGTTCCACTGTCTCCCGTTGCCGCGGTGCAAACCGCCGGCAAGGTCCGCACGCCCTGGGGCGAATGCTGGCGCCGCTTCAAGAAGCAGCCCGTGGGCATCATTGCCGCGCTCTTCGTGCTGCTGCTGGTGTTCGTCGCGGTGTTCGCTCCGTGGATCGTGCCTTTCGACCCGGAGAACTTCTTCGACTACGACATGCTGAACAGCGGCCCCTCGGCCACGCACTGGTTCGGCGTCGATCCGCTGGGCCGCGACATCTTCAGCCGCATCCTGATGGGCGCGCGCATCTCGCTGATGGCGGGCTTCCTGTCGGTGCTGGTGGGCGGTTTCGTCGGCACCGCATTCGGCCTGCTGGCGGGCTACTACGAAGGCTGGTGGGACCGCATCGTGATGCGTGTGTCCGACGTGCTGTTCGCCTTTCCCGGCATCCTGCTGGCGCTGGGCGTGGTGGCCATCCTGGGCAGCAGCATGACCAACGTGGTGGTGGCGGTGTCGGTGTTCAGCGTGCCGGCGTTCGCGCGCCTGGTGCGCGGCAACACGCTGGTGCTCAAGCAGCAGACCTACATCGAGGCCGAGCGCAGCATCGGCGCGTCGGACTGGACCATCATCGTGCGGCACATCCTGCCGGGCACCATCTCGTCGATCGTGGTGTATTTCTCGATGCGCGTGGGCACGTCGATCATCACGGCGGCCAGCCTGTCGTTCCTGGGCATGGGCGCGCAGCCGCCCACGCCCGAGTGGGGCGCGATGCTGAGCGAAGCCCGCGCCGACATGGTGACCTCGCCGCACGTGGCGCTGTTCCCCAGCCTGGCCATCTTCTTCACCGTGCTCGCCTTCAACCTGCTGGGCGACGCACTGCGCGACGCGCTCGATCCGAAGATCGACCGCCAGTAGCCCCCCTCCCGTCCCGATGCCTTCCACCTCTTCCCCGGTGCAGCCCACCGCACCGCCCTTCATCGGCACCCTGCTGCAAGGCGAGCGCAACACCATCGCGGACGTGCCCGGCGTCACAGTCGGCCACAGCACCCTGGACGACGGCGGCATCCAGACCGGCGTGACGGTGATCCGCCCGCACCAGGGCGACCCGTTCCGCGACAAGGTGCCGGCCGCCGCCGTGGTGCTCAACGGATTCGGCAAGAGCGTGGGGCTGGTGCAGCTGGCGGAGCTCGGCGTGCTGGAAACGCCGATCGCGCTGACCAACACTTTCTCGGTCGGCACGGTGGCGACGGCGCAGATCCGCCAGTGCGCGGCGGCCAACCCCGAAACCGGGCGCTCGCTGCCCACGGTCAATCCGCTGGTGTTCGAGTGCAACGACGGCTTCCTCAACGACATACAGCGGCTCGCGGTGAGCGAGGCCGACTACCTGCGCGCGCACGAAGGCGCAGCCGCCGACTTCGCTCAGGGCTCGGTCGGCGCGGGGCGCGGCATGTCGAGCTTCCAGCTCAAGGGCGGCATCGGCAGCGCGTCGCGCCGGGTGTCGGCGCGCGGCGGCGGCCTGCACACGGTGGGCACGCTGGTGCTGGCCAACTACGGGCGCCAGCCGCAGCTGCTGCTGGCCGGCCATGCGATCGGCGAGCGGCTGGCGCAGCTGCAGGCCGTGCGCGGCGTACCGGCATCGACGGAGCCCGAGAAGGGCTCGATCATCATCGTGGTCGCGACCGACGCACCGCTCGACGCGCGCCAGCTGGGCCGGCTGGCGCTGCGCGCGGGCGCCGGACTGGCCCGCACCGGGTCGGTCTACGGCCACGGCAGCGGCGACATCGTGCTGGCCTTTTCCACCGCCTACACGGTGCCCGGCAGCGTCGAACGCCCGATGCCTGCCGTGGCGATGCTGCACGACGGGCTGCTCGACGGCCTGTTCCAGGCCGCCGCCGACAGCACGGAACAGGCGATCATCCATGCCCTCTGGCAGGCCACGGCCGTGACGGGGCGCGACGGCAACCACCGCGCCTCGCTGCGTGACCTGCTGCCGGCCCTCTCTCTTTCTTCCTGATTCCGATCACATTGCGCCCATGAAAGTCCTGATCTCCACCGACATCGAAGGCGTCGCCGGCGTCTACCACCCCGAGCAGACGCGCCAGGGCAACCCGGAGTACGAACGCGCACGCCTGCTGATGGCGCAGGAGGCCAACGCTGCCATCGCCGGCGCATTCGATGCGGGCGCCACCGAGGTGCTGGTGAACGACTCGCACGGCGGCTTCCGCAACATGCCGCCCGACGTGCTGGATGCGCGCGCCCGCGTGGTGCAGGGCAAGCCGCGCTACCTGAGCATGGTGGCCGGCGTGGAAGAAGGCGTGGACGCGGTCTGCATGGTGGGCTACCACTCGCGCGCGCAGGGGCGCGGCATCCTCGCGCACACCATCAACAGCTTCGCGTTCGCGGGCATCGCGCTCGGCGGGCAGGAGCTGGGCGAGGCCGGGCTCTACGGCGCGCTGGCCGGCGAATACGGCGCGCCCGTGGTCATGGGCAGCGGCGACGACGTGTTCATCGCCGAGAACCGCCCGCTTTTTCCGCACGCGACCTTCGTGGAAACGAAGAAGGCGACTGGCTTCAGCAGCGGAGTGTCGCTGTCGCCCGAGCAGTCGCGCCGCGCCATCCGCGCCGGCGTCGAAGAAGCGCTGGCCGCACGCGCGAACGCCCGGCCGCTGGTCTTCGAAGGCCCGCAGACGGTGACGCTGCGCACGCAGTCGACCGCCCTGGCCGACCTGTTCTGCCAGTGGCCGGCGTTCGAGCGCGTCGACGGCGTCACCCTGCGCTTCACCGCGCCGACGGTGGAGGCGGCCGTGCGCATGCTGAACTGCTGCTCGGCGATGTCGTCGATGCTGCGCTAGACAACCTTGTAGACCCGGATCACCACGGCCTCGCGCTGCGGCCGCAGCGCGTCGAGCGTGCCCACGTAGACGAAGTCGTTGAGCCAGCCGTATTTGCCCTCGGGCGCGACGATCTGCAGCGTGGAGAACACATAGCGCGGCGCATTCTTCGGGTTGCGCGACAGCACGGTGTTGCGCACCGAGATCACCACGCCGTCGTCGGTCTTCAGCTCGTACACGGCATCAAGGTTCTTCGCGCCGTCGCGGCGCAGCAGCTGGCGGTCGGCACCACCGGCCAGCACCGTGCCGCGCAGGCCCGGCCCCTCGAACGAACCACCCGTGATCGGCACCATGAAGCGCTCGCCGAAGGGCGAGGCGCCCAGCGTCATCGGCGCAGCGATGTCGACGATGGCCTCGTAGACGAATTCCGTGCGCGGCAACACGACGGGAATGCGCTCGCTGGAGGGGGTGGCGATGCCGGATGGCGGCGCATCGGCCGCCCTCGCGTCTGCGAGCGTGGCCATGGCGGTGATTCCGGCAATCAGCGCGCCGCGGCGCGAGGTCGAGGAAGGCTTGGAATTCATTGCGTCCTGCGTCGATTTGATTATTCGAGATAATCATTTCAACGCCGCACAGCGGCCGCCGCGTCAGGATTTACCCTTGCTGCCCAAGTCCGCCGCGGTCGGCATGGCGACAGCTTGGAGGCGCTTTCGCCTTATCCGGAATAAGCATCAAACCGCCTGGAAACCCGCATGGATACTGGCGAATAAGCTTATCCGCATAAGGCGCGAACCAAAAAATAGTTTGTTTCCATAAGCCGCGCTTCCAGAATCTCGGCTTCTTGCTGGGGCGCCCCGTTGTACGTGCGGCACCGCACTTCTTCAAGACACACGCACGATGTACCAATACACAGAATTCGATCGCCAGTTCGTTCATCAACGAGCCGCCCAGTTCAGAGACCAGCTCGAGCGCTGGCAGAAGGGCCGCCTCCATGAAGACGAGTTCCGCCCGCTGCGGCTGCAAAACGGCTGGTACGTCCAGCGCTACGCGCCCATGCTGCGCGTGGCCGTGCCCTACGGCGAGCTCTCCAGCCGCCAGATCCGCGTGCTGGCCCGCATCGCCCGCGAATACGACGAGCCCGAAGCCGAGGTCTACCGCAAGGCCATCGAAACGCAAGGCCTGCTCGGCAGCCAGAAGCTGCCCACCCACTACGCCCACTTCTCGACGCGCCAGAACGTCCAGTTCAACTGGATTCCGCTGGCCAAGTCGGCCGACGTGATGGACCTGCTGGCTTCGGTCGACATGCACGGCATCCAGACCAGCGGCAACTGCATCCGCAACATCACGAGCGACGAGCGCGCCGGCATCGCCGTCGACGAGATCGCCGACCCGCGCCCCTACGCAGAAATCATGCGCCAGTGGAGCACGCTGCACCCCGAGTTCGCGTTCCTGCCGCGCAAGTTCAAGATCGCCATCACCGGCGCCACCGAAGACCGCGCCGCCACCGGCTGGCATGACGTGGGCCTGCACATCGTGAAGAACGAAGCCGGCGAGATCGGTTTCCGCGTGCAGGTGGGCGGCGGCATGGGCCGCACGCCCATCGTGGGCACGGTGCTGCGCGAGTTCCTGCCGTGGCAGCAGATCATGAATTACCTCGAAGCGGTGATCCGGGTCTACAACCGCTATGGCCGCCGCGACAACATCTACAAGGCGCGCATCAAGATCCTGGTGAAGGCCGAAGGCCAGCGCTACATCGACGACGTGGACGCCGAGTACAAACAGATCCTCGAGCACGACGGCGCGCCGCACACCATCACACAGGCCGAATTCGACCGCGTGGCCGCTTCCTTCGTGCCGCCGACGCTGGCCACCCGCGTGCTGCAGAGCGCCGAGAAGACCGACGCCGAACTGCGCGCCCATGCCGCCGACGACGTGCAATTCGCCCGCTGGCTCGCCCGCAACGTGGCGCCGCACAAGAACCCCGCGCTGCGCGCCGTCACGCTGTCGTTCAAGCGCCTGAAGCAGGCGCCCGGCGATGCATCGGCCGACCAGCTCGACACCCTCGCGCAACTGGCTGACCGCTTCTCCGCCGGCGAAGCCCGCGTAACGCACGACCAGAATGTGGTGCTGCCCTGGGTGCATGCCGAAGACCTGCACGCGCTGTGGCTCGCCGCCCGCGCCGCCGGCCTCGCCAGCGCCAACGTGCACCTGCTGACCGACATGATCGCCTGCCCCGGCGGCGACTTCTGCGCGCTGGCCAATGCGCGCTCCATTCCCATCGCCGAAGCCATCACCGAGCGTTACCAGGACCTCGACGAGCTCGACGACCTGGGCGAGATCGACCTGCACATCAGCGGCTGCATCAACTCGTGCGGCCACCACCACAGCGGCCACATCGGCATCCTCGGCGTCGACAAGGACGGCAAGGAGTGGTACCAGGTCACGCTCGGCGGCTCCGACGGCTCCGCGCTCAGCGGCGCGCCGCAGGCCGGCAAGGTGGTCGGCCCCTCGTTCTCGGCGGCCGAAGTGCCGGGCGTGATCGAGGCCGTGCTCACCACGTACCGCGACACCCGTGAGAACGGAGAGAACTTCATCGACACACTGCGCCGCGTGGGCCCGGATCCGTTCAAGGCCGCCGCCAACGGTGCGCGCTTCAAGGTGGAGGAAGCAGCATGAAAAAAACCCTGAACATCCTCTCGGCCGAAGAACACATCGACGACGGCGACCCGAAGGTCCTGCAACTGGCCAACGACGCCGACCCGCTCGCCATCGAGGTGTGCCTGGCGGACATCGAGCGCATCGACCTGCACTTTCCGAAGTTCACCGACGGCCGCGCCTACAGCCAGGCCTTCCTGCTGCGCCGCCGCCTGGGCTTCACCGGCGACATCCGCGCCACGGGCGACGTGCTGATCGACCAGCTGGTGCAGATGGAGCGCACCGGCTTCTCCAGCGCCGTGCTCAAGGAAGGCGTGGACGCCTCCGACGCGCAGCGCCAGTTCGACCGCTTCAACGCCTTCTACCAAGGCGACGCGGTACAGCCCGCGCCGCACTTCGCGGCCGGCGCCTGAGAGCGAATGGGAATCCTCGACATGAGCACCGCAACGGACATCGATTTCGCACGCATCAACACCGAACTCGGCCGCAACGCCGAGGGCCTGGTGGGCTGGGCGCTCGGCCTGGGCCAGAGCGCCATCGTCACCACCAACTTCCGCCCGTTCGAGGCCGTGATCCTGCACATGGTGACGCGCGTGAAGCGCGATGTGCCCGTGGTGTGGATGGACAACGGCTACAACACCGAAGCCACCTACCGCTTTGCCGACGAAGTGACGAAGCAGCTGGGCCTGGACCTGCACATCTACCTGCCGCGCCGCTCGCGTGCGCATCGCGAAGCCGTGGAAGGCCCCACACCGGCGCTGGACGACCCGCGCCACGCCGCCTTCACAGAAGAAGTGAAGCTGGAGCCCTTTGCCCGCGCGTTGCGCGAGACGGCACCCAAGGTCTGGTTCACCGCGCTGCGCGCCACCGACACGGCCGTGCGCGCGCAGATGGACCCGGTCAGCGTGAACCCCGACGGCCTCATCAAGGTGGCTCCGCTGCTGCACTGGTCGTCCAAGGATCTTCACGAGTACTGCGTGAAGCACGGCCTGCCGAACAACTTCGACTACGTGGACCCGACCAAGGGCGAAGACAACCGCGAGTGCGGCCTGCATCTCGCGCACTGAGCGAGCGCCAGCGCCTCACCGATTCCCAGCATCCAGCAAGCACCCCATCCGATGAACGCCCGTACCGAAACCGATCTGCTGCTGCCGCCGGCACACCTGTCCAACACGCACCTCGATGCGCTGGAGGAAGAAACCATCTTCATCCTGCGCGAAGTGGCGGCCGCCTTCGAGCGCCCCACCCTGCTGTTCTCGGGCGGCAAGGATTCGCTGGTGCTGCTGAAGTGCGCGGAAAAGGCCTTCGGCGTGGGCCGCATCCCTTACCCCCTGCTGATGATCGACACCGGCCACAACTTCCCTGAAGTGACGGCCTATCGCGACCAGCGCGCCAGGGAACTGGGCGCCGAGCTGATCGTGCGCAGCGTCGAAGACTCCATGAAGCGCGGCACCGTGCGCCTGGCCCACCCGGGCGAGTCGCGCAACGCGCACCAGTCGGTGACCCTGCTGGAAGCCATCGAGGAATTCCGCTTCGACGCGCTGATCGGCGGCGCCCGCCGCGACGAGGAAAAGGCGCGCGCCAAGGAACGCATCTTTTCGCACCGCGACAGCTTCGGCCAGTGGCAGCCCAAGGACCAGCGCCCCGAGCTGTGGACGCTGTTCAACACGCGCCTGGCCCCGGGCGAACACTTCCGCGTGTTCCCCATCTCGAACTGGACCGAGCTCGACGTGTGGCAGTACATCGCCCGCGAGGAAGTCGGCCTGCCCTCGATCTACTACACGCACAAGCGCGAGGTGGTGGAGCGTCGCGGCCTGCTGGTGCCCGTGACCGACCTGACCCCGCCGCGCGACGGCGAGACGGTGCAGGTGCGCGACGTGCGCTTTCGCACCGTGGGCGACATCACCACCACCTGCCCGGTGGAAAGCCTGGCGGCCGATGCCGACGACGTGGTGCTCGAGACCCTGTCGGTGGACGTGAGCGAACGCGGCGCGACCCGCATGGACGACATGACTTCGGAAGCTTCCATGGAGAAGCGCAAGAAAGACGGGTATTTCTGATGAGTACGACGACTGCAACCCCTGTGAACACCACCGTCCACGGCGACACCGGCACCGCCCTGCGCTTCATCACCTGCGGCTCGGTCGACGACGGCAAGAGCACGCTGATCGGCCGCCTGCTGGTCGACAGCAAGACCGTGCTGCAAGACCAGCTGGCCGGCGTGCAGCGCGGCGGCGAAACCGACCTCGCCCTGCTGACCGACGGCCTCTCGGCCGAGCGCGAACAGGGCATCACGATCGACGTGGCCTACCGCTACTTCTCGACCGCCAAGCGCAAGTTCATCATCGGCGACGCGCCGGGCCATGAGCAGTACACGCGCAACATGGTCACCGCCGCCTCGGCCGCCGACGCCGCCGTGGTGCTGGTCGACGCGACCAAGCTGGCTTGGGCCGCCGAAGTGGAAGACGGCACCGTGGTCAGGCGCGAGCTGCTGCCGCAGACGCGCCGCCATACGCTGCTGTGCCATCTGCTGCGCGTGCAGTCCATCGTTTTCGCGGTGAACAAGCTCGACGCCATCGCTGATGCCGGCCTGGCCTTCGAGCGCATCTCGACCGCACTGACCGCCTTTGCCGAAGCGGCTGGCGTGCAGGTCGGGGCCATCGTGCCGATCTCGGCGCTCAAGGGCTGGAACGTGGCCACGCGCCACGCCGACTGGGTGGGCTACGAAGGCCCGAGCCTGCTCGAGCTGCTCGAAGAGCTGCCCGTGACCGCGCAGGACGAGGCCGTGCCCTTCGCCTTCCCGGTGCAGTGGGTCGAGAAGTTCTCGGCCTCCGCCGACACCTCGCAAGGCCGACGCGTGTTCTGGGGCCGTGTCGCCTCTGGCCATGTGGAGCCCGGCCAGCGCGTGACCGTGCTGCCGAGCAACCAGACCGCCACCGTGGCGCAGGTGCTGAGCCACACGCGCCAGCCGAAGTCGGTGCACGCGGGCCACAGCGCCGGCATCGTGCTCGACCGCGAGGTCGACGTGTCGCGCGGCGACTGGCTGCTGGCGCCCGGCGCCTTCGAGCCGGTGCGCGAGATCACCGCCACCGTGGCCTGGCTCGACGACGAGCCGCTGGTCGCGGGCCGCGTGTACTGGGCGCTGCAGGGCCACCGCTGGGTCAAGGCCAAGGTGGCGCGCATCGTCGACCGGGTGAACATCACCACGCTCGAATCGGAGCCCGCAACGCAGCTGGAAGCCAACTCCATCGGCGACGTGGTGCTGGCGCTGCAGCAGCCGCTGGCGGTGCTCCCGTTCACGCAATCGCGCGCGCTGGGCTCGCTGGTGCTGGTCGATACGGCCTCCCACAAGACCGCTGCCGCCGTACTTGTGCAGCCCGCCGCCGCAAAGGCCTAAAATCTAGGGTTTTTCCCGACCACTTCTGACGCAAAAAGACAAATGACCCACGTCGTCTCCGAAGCCTGCATCCGTTGCAAATACACCGACTGCGTGGACGTTTGCCCCGTCGACTGCTTCCGCGAAGGTCCCAACATGCTGGTGATCGACCCGGACGAATGCATCGACTGCGCGGTCTGCATTCCCGAGTGCCCGGTCAACGCCATCTACGCCGAGGAAGACCTGCCGGCCAACCAGATCGCCTTCATCAAGATCAACGCCGAGCTGGCCCTGGCCGACGGCTGGAAGAGCATCACCAAGCGCAAGCCCGCGCTGCCTGATGCAGAAGAGTGGAAAGACAAGACGGACAAGATCGGGGAGCTGGTCCGCTGAACCAGCCGGCCGCCATCGCCGCTCCCATCGAGACCGACGCGCTGATCGTCGGTGCCGGCCCCGTGGGGCTGTTCCAGGCCTTCCAGCTGGGCCTGCTCGAAATCTCCTGCCACATCGTCGACGCACTGCCCGCCGCGGGCGGCCAGTGCGTGGCGCTGTATGGCGGCAAGCCCATCTACGACATTCCCGGCACGCCCGTGACCAGCGGGCGTGACCTGGCGCAGTCTCTGCTGCAGCAGGTGGCGCCCTTCAAGCCCCAGTTCCACTTCGGCGAGCAGGTGGCCACGCTGGCCCGGCAACCTGACGAACGGCTGCTGCTGACAACCTCGGCGGGCAAGGCCTTCCTGGCGAAGACGGTATTCATCGCGGCGGGCGTCGGGGCCTTCGTGCCCAAGCGCATCGCCGTCGAAGGCATCGAGCGCTTCGAGGGCACGTCTCTTTTCTATCACCCCGACTCGCTGGACCGCTTTGCCGGGCAGGCCGTCGTGGTCAACGGCGGCGACGACGTCGCGCTGGAAACCGCCATTGCGCTGACCGGCACGGCCGCGCATGTCACGCTGGTCCATCGCCGCGACGGTTTCCAGGCCGACGAGGCCACGGTCGCGGCCATGCGCCGGCTCGTGGCGCAGGGCAAGCTGGCCTTCAAGGTCGGCCAACCCGGCGCGTTCAATGGCAAACAGCTCCAGATCGTCACGCCAGACGCCACCACGCTCGACCTGCCGCTCGACGCGCTGATCGCCTGCCTGGGCATCTCCCCGCGCCTCGGCCCCATCGCCGACTGGGGGCTGGAGCTGGAGCGCAAGCAGGTGCCGGTCGACACCGAGAAATACGAAACCCGCGAACGCGGCGTGTTCGCGGTCGGCGACATCAACACCTACCCGGGCAAGAAGAAGCTCATCGTCTGCGGCTTCCACGAGGCCACGCTGGCTGCCTGGGGCGCCACGGCCATCGTGTTTCCGGGCAAGGCCGTGCCGCTGCAGTACACGACCACCAGCACGCGGCTGCACGAGCTGCTGGGCGTGCGCAAGGCCTGATCCGCTAGTCCGCGCGGGGCAGCAGCGCCGCGTGCCCGCCGATGAAGCTGCCGATGGCGGCCACGCAGCGGTCGATGTCCGCATCCGTCAGCGGCAGCGACAGCACGACGAAGCCGCGCGGCGAGCTGTAGATGCCCTCGTTCAGCAGGTGGAAGAACAGCAGCTGCCGCAGCCGGCCGTCGACCGCCGCCAGGTCTTCGCTGCTGCGTACATCGCCCTGCACGAAATGCGCGTTCATCAGCGAGCCGATGCCGGTGAACTGCATGGCGACGCCCTCGTTCGCGCACAGCGCGTTGAGCCGCGCGCGCAGTGCCTCGCCCCTCTGGGCCAGCGCACCGGCCGCCTCGGGCGTGAAGAGCTTCGTGAGACCGGCATAGCCGGCCGCCATCGTCATCACGTTGTTGTTGAAGGTTCCCGAATGGGCCAGCGGACCGGTGCGCGGGTCGAACAGTGCCATCACGTCGGCGCGCCCGCCGAACGCACCAAAAGACATGCCGCCGCCGATGTACTTGCCCAGCGTGGTCAGGTCCGAACGGATGCCGAGCTTGTTCGCCAGCCCATGCGGCGCAAGCCGCGAGGTCATGACTTCGTCGAAGATCAGCAGCGCGCCGACCTGCGTGGCCGACTCGCGCAGGGCCTGCAGGAAGTCGGGTTGCCCCGGAATGCAGCCGCTCGCGCCCTGCATCGGCTCGACCAATACCGCGGCGATCTCGGGGCCGTGCCGTTCGATCTGCGCGCGGGCCGTTTGCGCGTCGTTGTAAGGCAGCACGAGAAAGTCGAACGGCACGGTGGTCGGCAAAGGCCTGGCGCCGAAGCCCAGCACCCCGCCGTGGTAGCCGCCCGAGAACACGACGATCTTCCTGCGCCCCGTGAAGTGCAGCGCCGCCGTGAGCGCCATCAGGTTGGCCTCGGTGCCCGAGTTGGTGAAGCGCAGCTGCTCGATCTGCGGAAATCGCTCGCAGATCAGCCGGGCCAGCCGTCCTTCGAGCAGGTTGTGCCCGGTGAGGTTGATGCCGCCCTGCATCGCCTCGATGACCGCATCGCGGATTTCCGGCGCGGAGTGGCCGTAGACACCGGCCGTGTACTCGGCAATGAAGTCGGCGTAGCGATGGCCGTCGGCGTCCCACAGCGCGGCGCCTTCGCCCCTGGCGATGGTCAGGGGGAACGGCGCGTAGAACAGCACGGAGCGGCTGTTGGCTCCGGGCATGTAGCGCGCCTGCGCCTCGAACTGGCGCTGGCTGGCCGGATTGGCGTCGGTGAAGCGCCGGTACGCATCGGCAAGGGCCTGGTCTATGGCGGCATGGGTCATGGCGGATGTCCTTAATTTGCAGACAGGGATTAATTGGTCACTGAACAATTAATATTGTTTATACGATCAATTGAACTGCAGCACAATGGCGTCGACCATGAAGACGACCTCGCCACCCAAGCCCCGCTCCGCTGGCCGCCCCGCCGGCGGCGGCGAACTGACGAAACAGCGCATCGCCGAAGTCGCGCTGGCGCAGATCGACGAATTCGGCCTCGGCGCGTTCAGCATGCGCGAGGTGGCGGCGCAGCTCGGCGTGTATCCGGCGACGGTGCACTGGCACGTCAGCACGCGCGAAGCCCTGCTGGCCGAGGTGGCGGCCGCCGTCATGGCCGGCGTTGCGCCGCCTGCGGGCAAGCTCGAATGGCAGGCATGGATCGCGGAGCTGTTCCGCCGCTGCCGCGACGCCGTGCAGCAGCACCCAAACGTCGCGCAGCTGCTGGGCGCGCAACTCGTGTCCAACGGCAGCCTGCCGACGGAGCTGGTCGAAGGCGTCCTGGCCGCATTGACCGAGGCGGGCTTCGAGGGCGAACCCCTGCTGGAGGCCTACAACTGCGTGATCGCGGCGATGCTGGGTTTCCTGACGATGGAGTTCTCGCCCCTGCCCGCCGACAACACCCAGGCCTGGGCCGAGGAACTGCGCGAACGCGTGCACACCATCCGCCCGCTCGACCACCCGGTGCTCGCGCGCAACCTGCCATTGCTGGCCAACAAGGCCTTCATCATGCGCTGGGACAACGGCACCGCCGTGCCGCTGGACAGCAGCTTCGAGCGCCACATCCAGATGACCATCGACGGGCTCGAAGCCTTCGCGCGCAGGGTCAGGCCGGGGGCCTAGGCCCCAGCAGCTCGTACAGCACCATGCGCGTCTGCCGGCCGCGCAGCTCGGCCAGCTCCTCGATGCGGCGCGTGGCAAGGCGCCCGCCCAGCCCGTCGAAGGTGTCCTGCGATATCAGCGTGCGCGTGCCCAGTTCCTTGTTGGCGGCCTCGATGCGGCTTGCCGCGTTGATGGTGTCGCCGATGGCGGTGTACGACAGTCGGTTGCTCGAGCCGAGCACGCCGGCGATCACCAGGCCGGTGTGGATGCCGATGCGCGTGCGGAACTCGTGCAGGCCTTCCGCACGCCACTTGGCGTTGAGCGCGCTCATCCGGTCATGCAGCTCGAGCGCCGCCAGGCAGGCGCGGTACTCCGCATCTTCCAGGTCGGCCGGGGCGCCCCACAGCACCATGATGCCGTCGCCCATGAACTTGTCGACCACGCCGCCGTGCCGCGCGAAGATGCCGGACGCGAGGTTGAAGTACTCGGTCAGCTGCCTCACGAGCACGTCGGCCTGCATTGATTCGGAGATGCTGGTGAAGCCTTCCACGTCGGTGAACATCACCGTGACGCGCCGCGGCGAACCGCCGGGCGTCAGCGCGTGGCCCTTGACCACGAGCTGGCGCAGGATGTCGACCGGCACGAACTTCCTGAACGCCTGGAGGCTGCGTGCCGACTCGTCCAGCGCCTGGTTGAGATGCTGGACCTCCAGCACCCGGCTCGGCTCGAGCGGCAGGTTGTCCAGCTCCAGCCGACCGATGCGGCGCGCGACGCGCGAAAGGTTCTCGATGGGCCCGGTCACCAGCTTGGACAAGCGCAGCGAAAGCAACAGCGCCAGTCCAAGGAAGCTGAGCGTCATGAGCAATGCCCACAGCACCGAGCGCTGCAGGCCCCCGAGCACCGTCTCCTCGGGCTCCCAGCTGACGAGCTGCCAGCGCGTATGGGGGATGTGCGAGGTCTGCACGAGGTAGCTTCGCCCATCGTGCGCCATCGAAAAAGCCAGGTCGTCGGCACCGCCGGCCGTGCTCTTCGCGAGCATGTGAGCGTGGATGGCGCCCAGCACGCCAGTGTCGGGCGACTCGAGCTCGCGCACCGGGTCGGGACGGTCGCTGCGGGCGATCACATGATGGTCGGAGCTCAGCAAGGCGCTGTCGCCGCTGCCGAGCGCGCCGAAGATGCGCACCAGCCTCGACAGATGCCCCAGCGACACATTCGCATCGACCACGAGCCCGCGCCGGTGGCCCTCGTCGTCGACTCGCCCGGAGGGCCGTGCGTGGCCGACGGCGAGTTCCTGCGCGTCGCTCATCAGGAAGGGCTCGGTCCACACCGGGCCTTTCGCCTTCACCGCCTCCCGGTACCAGGTGCGCTTCTCGGGGTCGAAGTCGCTGCGGTACGAGGAGATGGACGTCGTCGCGAAGCGCTGCCGGGCGTCGCCGCCTTCGAGGTCCGGCGAGCTCTTGTATTGCCAGGTCTCGGTGCTGAAGTCCGGGCCGCGCAATACCTGGCGGATGGCCGGAACCGGGTAGCGCACGGCCATCAGCACATGGCCGTCGTCGGTGGCCACGTTGATGCTGTCGAGCTCGGGGGTCTGCTCCAGCATGGTCCAGAGCATCTCTGCGGTCTGCTCGCCGTCTTCGCCGGTCGCGTGCACGCTGGGCGAATCGGCGATGGCGCGGATGACGCCCTCGGTCTTGGCGAGGAACGCCAGCACGTTGTCCTCGACCCGGTCGTGGTTGGTCTTGTGCGCGGCCGTGCCCACCTTGGACACCAGCTTCTCCGCCGCCCAGTAGCCGAAGGCCACCAGCAACAGTGACTGCACCAGCGCGACGGCGCAGATGATAGAGCCCACGTCGACCCTGAAACGCCGCAGGCGTGTGCCCTTGAAATCCTCATCGGCCATGCAATTTCCCTCTCCCTTTTTTTGTTTCCTGTCTGCTTATCGGCACGCGCGCCCTTTTCTTCTGTTTTGTTGTTGTGGGCGCGGCGATTCTCGCGCGGGGGCACGCGCGACCCGAGGGTTTCCCCTTGCCCGCAAAGGCACGCCTGCCATTGCGGCTTCCCCGCAGCGGATAAACTCCGGGCCGCGCCGTAGGTTGCCCGCGGCGCAATTGCTAGGGGTGCTGCACGGCTTGCCGTTCGGCTGAGAAAGTCCCTTTGAACCTGATTGAGGTAAACCTCATGCACGCTAAGTAAACTGCGCTGCATGACGGCCAAGGTCTACAGCTACATGCGTTTCAGCGATGCCCGCCAGGCCGGCGGTGCGAGCTCCGAACGCCAAGGCGCCTACGCAGCAGCGTGGGCGAAAGAACACTCCCTAATCCTTGACGAATCGCTCTCAATGCGTGACGAGGGCCTGTCTGCCTTCCACCAGCGCCACGTCAAGAAGGGTGCCCTCGGGGTCTTTCTCAAGGCCGTGGAGGATGGCCAGGTGCCCGCCGGGTCGTTCCTGGTCGTCGAGGGTCTTGATCGACTCTCACGGGCCGAACCGATCCAGGCGCAGGCGCAGTTGACGGCGATCATCTCCGCCGGCATTTCCGTCGTCACGGCCAGCGACGGCAAGGTCTACAGCCGCGAGCGGCTGAAGGCGAACCCGATGGATCTTGTCTACAGCGTGCTCGTGATGATTCGTGCCCACGAGGAATCCGACACGAAGAGCAAGCGGGTGCGAGACGCGATCCGGCGCCAGTGCCAAGGCTGGATCAACGGGACCTACCGCGGCCTGATCCGCTACGGCAAGACGCCTGGATGGCTGCGCGTTGTCGACGGGAAATGGCAGCTGATCCCCGAACGGGCAGAAGCCGTCCGCGCGGCCGTCGACATGTTTCGCCGAGGCCTTGGCACGGGCCATATCGCCAAGGCCTTGCATGCCGGCGGTCTGGCCAGCAGCGGCGCCCTCCCCACTTCCGGCCACCTGGTGCGACTGCTGGCCAACCCGGCCCTCAAGGGCGAAAAACACCTGGTGCTCGAGCCGGAAACTTTCGTCCTCGAGAACTACTACCCGCCCGTCATCGATGCAGACGTCTGGACGGATCTGCAGGAGCTCGTCGGCCTGCGAAGCCGCCGTCATGTCAAAGGCGAGATTCCCTCGCTCCTCACCGGGTTCGGCGTAGCACTGTGCGGCTATTGCGGCTCACCGCTCAAGAGCCAGAACATGTCCAGCAAGCGACGCGCGGACGGCAGCCTGGCTGATGGCCACAGACGTCTGCAATGCGTTCGCGTCAACAGCGGCACGGGATGCCTGGTCAAGGGATCATGCTCGTCTGCGCCGATCGAACGCGCGCTGATGCGCTACTGCTCGGACATGGTCAACCTGCGCGCCCTGTACGCCGGCGATCGGGGAGCACTACCTCGCAGCGACCTCGCCGCAGCAACAGCCAACCTCCAAAGCATTGAGACCAAGCTCGAGCGCATAACGAATGCCCTCCTCGAGAGCGACGATGCCGCCCCTGCTACGTTCGTTCGTCGGGCGCGCGAACTCGAGGCCGACCGCGAGCTGGCAAGGGAACAGGTGCGCACGGCGGAACTCGCCCTTGCCGAAGCTGCGCGGTCAGATCTGACCGGCGCTGACGAACGATGGAAAGCGCTGGCCGAGGGGGTTGAGGCACTCGACTACGAATCGCGCATGCGTGCACGGCAACTTGTGAGCGATACCTTCGAATGGATCGTGATCTACCACAAGGGCATGCGACCAGATCAAGCGGACAAGCCAGGCATCGACGTCATCCTTCACGCCAAAGGCGGTACTGCTCGATGGCTGCGGATAGAAGGCGCCGGCGATATCGTTGCCGCCGAAGACGCCCGGGACACCGAGACGATCGCTTGATCGGACGGCACGCGTGATCCTCACGCGGCCATCCGATGCTCGTAGTACGGCCGTTCCTTGTCCTCGAGGATCTCGTCAAGCTGCTCGAGCGGGCGCCCTTGAGGCGTCAACCAGGCTTCGGCGTTCTCGTGCCGCAACTGGATGATGCACCGGTCATGCCCAGCATCAGCCACCTCGGGCGGCGGCTCATCGGTCACCGCTGCGAAAGACCACAGGTCATCCTCGTCTGAGCCAGCCGGCGGCGTCCAGTGGGAATAGACGCATGCGATCAGCATGTCCTGCGTCGGCCGCGGCCGGAACTCGAGGATGACGTTCTCGGGAACCTCTCCAGGCCGCAGCTCGCGGTGCTCCAAGTTGTGCCGCTTCACGTTCTCGAAGAAGCCATTCACGATCATCAGCCCGTGGGTGTGGCCGAACTGCCCCTTCCAAAATTTCCGGATGTTGTCGCGGCGCGCGTTGTAGAGGCCTGGGTATTTGGTGTCGTAGAACGCCGGCTTGCCCTCCGGCCGGCAGAGGTAGCGCATCGGCTTGATGACCCACTCGCCGTTTTCCACGATCAGCACCGGGGCGTACCAGCCGGGGAAGATGCGCGAGTCTCGCGGCTTAAGCTCGACGCGCTTGAGGTCTTCGAGCTTCGACATCGCCCATGGGATCTTCTCGCTGGCGATACGCTTATCGTTGAGCGCTTGCTTCGTCTCCTTTTCCTGCAGCAGCCGCTCCGCGGCGACCAGGCGCGCGCGCTGCTTGAACAGCGTCTGCTCATACTTCATCACCTGCGCCGCGTTGAACTCGTCGATCAGCGCCTTAATTTCCTGCTCGCGCTCGGTCGTTGGGTGCGCGAACTGCGCGTCCATCGCCTTGGGGAACAGCAGCATCGGGTTGAGCTTGCGCTTCCAGTAGGCCTTGAAAAACTCCTCGATGGACAGCTTCGACTTGGGGAACAGGCGCAGGAATGCGCCGTGGTCGGCCCGGACTTCAGCTGAAAAGCACATCGGATGCTCCTTCCTGTGGCGCGAGGCGCCGTAAGACTTCGGAGTTACATGTTCACAATCGATCCGCCTATACTGTATGTATGAACAGTATTCCGGCGCAAGCAATTCCGGTGGCCGTGGCCACTGAACGCTTGATGCTGCCCATAGCTGACGCGACCGTCCACGCCGGCTTTCCCTCACCCGCCGAGGACTTCCTGGTCAAGCGGATCGATCTGAACTCTGTGCTGGTGACGCATCCCCAGGCGACCTTTTTCCTCCGCGTAGCCGGTGACAGCATGCGGGACTGCGGCATCGAAGATGGCGACCTGCTCCTGGTCAACAGGGCGATCAAGCCGCGGCACGGGCAGATCGTGGTGGCCGTTGTCGACGGCGACTTCGCCGTCAAGCAGCTCCACCTGCGCGCGGGCCGCCTCAAGCTGAAGGCAGGCAACCCTACGTACCCCGACATCACGCCCTCCGAGGGCCAGACGATCGAGGTATGGGGCGTGGTCACGAGCTGCATCAAGCAATTCCAGACGTGAAATGTTCGCGCTCGTCGACGGCAACAATTTCTACGTGTCCTGCGAGCGGGTCTTTCGGCCGAGCCTGCAGGGGCGCCCTGTCGTCGTTCTGAGCAACAACGACGGCTGCGCGATCAGCCGCAGCGACGAGGCCAAGGCGCTGGGAGTGAAGATGGCGCAGCCGCACTTCGAGTTTCGCCACCTGGAGGAGCAGGCCGGCCTGGTCGCGCTGTCGGCCAACTTCACGCTGTACGGCGACATGAGCGACCGCATGATGAGCTTGGCGGCCGGGCTGGGCGCGGAACAGGAGATCTATTCGATCGACGAGTCGTTCATCGACCTGTCGGGCATACCGGGCGATCTGCGCGGCCGAGCGCGGCTCGTGCGAGAGCGGATCCTGCAGTGGATCGGCATTCCCTGCTGCGTCGGCATCGGGCCGACGAAGACCCTGGCCAAGCTCGCCAACCACATCGCCAAGACGGCCGAGCGCAAGCCAGGGAGCTACCCTGCCCTTCAGGCGCAGGTTTGCGACCTCTCTGCGCTCTCTTCGGACGAAATGTCGGCCCTTTTGTCGAGCACCGACGTGGGCGAGATCTGGGGAGTGGGCCGGCGGATCGGCGAGCAGCTGCGCGAAGGTGGCGTGAACACCGCGCTGGATCTCTCCCGCCTGGATCCAGCCACAGCCCGGCGCCGGTGGTCGGTGGTGCTCGAGCGCACCGTGCGCGAGCTGCAGGGCCTGCCATGCATCGATCTCGACGACGCGCCGGCGCCGAAGAAAGAGATCGCGTGCACCAGGTCATTCGGGCAGCCGGTTCGCGAGCTGCCGGCGCTCATCGAGGCCGTCAGCGAGTTCGCGGCTCGAGCGGCCGAAAAGCTGCGCCGCCAGGGCAGCCTGGCGGGCATGGTGCTGGTGTTCGCACACACCTCGCCTTTCCGGCCAGGCCCGCGCTTCGCGCGATCGCTGACGGTGCCGCTGCGCCGCCCTACCTCGGACACAGGAGCCATCACGCAGGCGGCCGTGCTCGGCCTGCAGTGCCTTTTCGAGCCGGGCTATGACCTGGCCAAGGCCGGCGTGATGCTGCTCGAGCTCAGCGACGGCAGCGTGCTGCAGGAGGAGCTCGACCTCGAGGACGAAGAAGGCCGGGAGCGCGGGAAGCTGATGCAGGCCGTCGACGTGCTCAACGACCGGTACGGCAAGGGCACTCTCCGCCTGGCCAGCGCAGGGAAGGGGGGCGACCGGCGGGGATGGACCATGAAGCAGCTGAGGCGCACGCCGCAGTACACGACCGACTGGCGCCAGGTGCCAATTGCCAGGGCCTAGAGCAATCCATTGGTTTACCTTCCGACGCCCTCCGTTGGCCTAGGGAGTCGGCAACGACTTCAACTCAATAGGCAGCGTTGCAAGTTCGAAGGGCCCTGAAGCGATCACCACTAGCCAAACACCAGGGGCATCCGCAGTCCATTGAACAAGGTGTGCAAAATTCGGCCGAGTCACGGCGCGCGAGGGGCCGCTCGCTACTACGAACAGCGTCTCAGAGGCCACTCTACCCGCTTCCGAAATCACGCGTGCGGTAAGCGTCAAACGCGTCTCCGGCTCCACCCTCCCAAAATAGAGACTCCCGGCTAGAACAATGTTGGCCTCGGCTGGGTATTGGGCAAAACTGAGATGCTCGAACCCGCAGGCAGTCAGATATAGCAGGCCGTCTTGCCGAATTAGTACTTGCTCGGCGGCGAGAAGAGCCGAAATCCGTAGGCCCATGGACAGATCATCGGCGGTAGCCGTTCGCTCGCCTGAAGTCGAGCGACCAGCCCTGCCACCCTTGCCACCGCGCGCGCGCAGCAAATCTCCGAACGTCGTATCGCCACCGTCTTCTCCATTACCGTTGCCGCCCCGCCCGCCTGCGCCAATGTGGATCGGAATTTCCTTCGGCAGATCCGCTACGTTAAAAATTCCAACGACGCTTTCTCCGCCTCCCCCACCTTCGCCGCCTACCGCGCCTTCTCCCTCAGCACCAGCTCCCCCACCGCCCGCTCCCGGCGCAGTTCCCGGCCCTCCGACCGAAGAGATGTTGCCTCCCTTGCCGCCGTCACCGCCGCGGGAGTTTGCCGATCCAATCACCCCACCACCGCCGCCGCCAGCTCCAAGACCGGACCCGCCGAGGCCTCCATTCTGAATACTTGGAGCTTCGCCGCCGAAGCCGAGAAACTGAGCTCGCGCAGTGTGCATCGGTGGATGGTCGAGGATCGCGACAATTCGCTCCAGGTGGTATATCTCCACCAACATCGGCGCCGCCATGCCGATCAAAGTCGTCCTGGTGCTATGCGTGATGGCCTGGTTAGTGACAAACGCAAAGCCATCAACTCCAGCGGCCCGTGCCTTCGCCCCATCCGCCGCAAACTTCTTTCGAACCACACGGGTTGTTTGCTGGCCGAGGGGAAAATAGACCGCCATCGACCAACGTTTTCCGGATCTCAAACAGATCCCGTCGATACCGCCATCAGGTCCGCCAAGGGGATGGCTTGGATCTAGGCCCGTGAAGCCTTCACTCTGCAGCACCTGGGCTGCTAATCGCTCTGACGGTGCGGACCCATTCGTCCATTCCCGCAAGCGGTGCCATGTCTCGTCCCATCGAATTGTCATAGCTCGCCTAGTTGTAGCGCCGGAGAGCATATATCGACGCAGCGACCTGTACTCGGTGGGCGCCACAAACGACTCCCCCGCCGCAGCCAAGCCACTACCGGGGAAGACACCAACCTTCTGAGCGCTGGCACGCATATCCCCGAATACAATTTGCACCGCAACCTGCCTATCGCGCGACGTTCGTTAAAAAACACGCAGCCGCTCACCCTCGGAGCAGGCGAAGGCCGTTACCTAAGCCTTCCTCGGATCAATTCATGGCCTGTGCAGGAGAAGTAGAGTCTTTTTACGGCAAGTGCAGACTCATTCAATTCCTCAATACCATAGTCGATCAACCCATCAAAGTAATTTTCCCGAGTAGATGGGAAGTGTGCGTCCGGGCCATAGACCAATGAGTTGAAAACATGCTCGGCCTCGGCCAAAGCATCGAGCGCGGACTCGCACAGAGGGGAGAGTTTCTCGCTTAACGCGGCGATCTCGACGAGGTGCTTCGAGAGCACGTCTTTTTGAATTCTCAGCAGCATCCCTCCCCTGCTACTGCGTCCGTCGCGGCTTGTGATCGTCACTACGAACCCGCCGCTGGCGCTCTCTATAAACGAAACTCTGGTGGCATCCTCCTGAACGCCAACCTCTCGCATGTCGGTTAGCGCCTTAAGCAGTTGATCGATTCGCCAGTGATTCAGTTCGCATTCCCGCGCAAGCACTTTCTGAATTGCTCGGAGCTTCCGCGCATCAGCAGCGCGGCGACGTCGCCACTCCAGGAACTCTCTCAACATAAAAACGAGGACCGCGACGACAGCGGTCGCGGGTAGCCACTGCGATAGGCCTGGCACGCTGGCCAAGAAGCTGTTTTCCCATTTCATCGGACGGAGGATACCTGCCCATGTATCGTTGCTCGAGGCAAAGCGGAGCGAGGGAGTCAGCGAAAGTGCGAGCGTGCTACCTCGCGCCGGCCTGCTCAGCAATCTTGCGCACCGCATCGCCCGCGCGCCGCGATCCTGCCGATGATCCGAGCCAGTAGTTGCACACCTGCCCGAAGGCGATCGACAGCGCGCCGAACATGACGTTCAGCAGTTGGAAGGCATTCGGCGGGAGATCGGCCGGCACGATGAACAGCCGGTAGATGCAGAAGAAGTAGCCGACCACGATCAGCGTGGAGACCACGGGTGCACCCCAGGCGATCGAAGACTGCTCTTTCGCAAGGTCGACCGTCTGCTGGCGCGCGCTCTTCGTGTCGTCGATGGCTGCAGCCTGGGTGGCCTGGTCGACCTTTGCCATTTCCACCTGGAAGGTCTGCTCGGCGGCCTTCAGGGCGACGATCTGCTCGCCCGTCAGGCTTCCGCTGGCCAGCGCGGCCGCGACATCCTGCTCGGAGGCGTCTGGCCTTCCCAGCACCTTGTCGGCGATGACCTTGACGGCGGCGCCGGCGAGCGGCCCACCGAGCGCAGTTGCGAGGCCGGGCGCCACGGCGCCGATGGTTGCTTTCCAGTCGAAATCCATGTTCATGCCTCCAGCGCGGCGCGCGCCTTGGTGGTGAGGGCCTGCACCTCGGCGAGCCCGATGATGCCGCCGTTCACGCGTTTGCGGATCGCGGTCGTCTCGCCGAGCATGCTGTCGGGGATGCGGTCCTCCCACCAGGCGATGAAGGCGTCGAGGGCGAACCGCGGCTGGCTGAGCAGATCGGGGATGCCGACGAGGTTCTGGCCGATCAGGTCGCCCACTCGCGCATAGTTGGCCCGGCCGGTGATCTGTCCCGGACTGCGCCCCCGGTATGTCCATCCATCTTCGGGCAGGATGTTGCCGAGGTTCTCGCGGCCCCAGGCGCCACCGTAGACGATGTTGGCGATCGCGCGCTGATTGGCCGCTTGCTTGCCGTCTATACGTCCGTACTGCTGTGCCTGGGCGGGAGTGATTCGGTGGGCGCTGAACGTGGGCACCAGCGCTTCGGCCTTGTAGTTGAGGCTCTCTTCCATCCGCTCGAGCATCTTCGATTCGTGCAGGATCGTGGGCAGGAAATCGAGCAGCTCGACGTCGCCCTTCGAGAAGGTGTTTTCCTTGATCTCGTCGGCGAAGACATCGGCCCAACGCTGCGCGGTCGACAACTGGACGCCGAGGCGGCAGAGGATCTGCCTCCATTGCTCAGGGGTGCGCTTCATCATTGATCTCCGAGTGGTGCCGGGCCGGTGGCGCCAACGCGGCGCTCGACCTTCGACAGGTTGTTTTCCGTGACGTCGACCTGTTTGCCGACTTGCTGCACGCCGCGGCGCACGGCCGTGATCTGTGCACGCGCGTCGACGAGCTCGCGCTTGAGGTATTCGTTTTCGGCCTTGAGCTGCCCGATCGTTCCGGCATCGCCGTTGGCCTTGGCCCAGGCTTCGTTGGCCATGCGCATGGCGTTGTCGCGCTCCTCGAGTGCGGTCTTGAGCAGAGCGCCCTCGGTGCGGTCCTTGAGGATCTCAACGCCGTCGCGGCTCGTCTTGCGGCGCAGGTGCAGGACCACGCCGACGAGGGCGGACACGAAGAAGCCCAGCCAGCCCGCGGTTTCACCGTTCACAGGGAACGCGGTCGGCGGGTTGGCCAGCTGCTGTACGGTGGCGGAGGTCAGTTCTTTTGCCATCAGTCACTCACCACCTCTCGACGCAGACCGGTGCGGTACAGGGCCCATGCGCTGGCGGCCACCATCGTCCATTCGAGCGCGGTGCCAGGCAGGATGCGGCCGAGCGAAATGTTGAGGGCGGCCGTGGAGTAGCTCCAGATCACCAGGCCGAGGATGTTCACCGCAAGGCCCCACGGCACGCGCTCCACCGGGTCAATCGCACGCCAGTGCACGCCGGCCCAGTGCAGAAGGAACGCGGTGGCCCACGTCCATTCGCCACCCGGTACGAGTGCCATGAGCGCATAGGCCGGCCGATCGAAGAGTGCCGGCTCTCCGGCGCTTGCCGGCCACACCAGCAGCACGGCGTAGAAGAAGGATGCGCCGGCCAGCAACAGGCGCACGGTGATGGTGTCAGCCGTAAAAAAGATCAACTTGAAGACCCGCACGCAGTTGCGCTCGTTGAAAGGAGTCATGGAGTCACCTCGCGCCGGCCACCACCACCTTCGCCCACAGACTTCAGCATCCCGAAAGCCGTGGCCCCACCACCACCGCCGCCGCAGATGCAAGCGCCGACGGTCACGACGACCGTGCCAGTCGCCCTGTTGAAGCTGGCCGAGCCTGATCGGCCACCAGCTGTACCCCCGACTTGCAACGCGCCACCGACGCGCGTGTAGACCGTTGTTCGCAGAAGCTGCCCGCTCATGACGGTGCCTTCGGCCAATCGACCGCAGCGGGAAATCCGGCCTGCTGTTCGATGCGGTTGAGCGCGACGCGGTACTGCCGCCAGGCCTTGAGCGCGGCGATCTCCGCCGGTGTTGCTTCGTCGAGTTCCACAGCATCTGAGAGCGGGTCGATTCGAAGCGTCGCCTCCGCGAGCAGTGCATCACGCATCGCCCGAACGTCTGCAGCGGTGGGCGCAGGCGGCACGGGCGGCGCTGGCGGCGGTCCGAAGGTGATTCCATCGAACGAGTCGCCGGGCGCCACCTCCACCCCTTCCGGCACGGGGATGAGCTCGGCCACGAAGTCCGGATGAAACCGATCCGCAATCGGGATTTCATCGCCCTTGCTGTGGATCAGCACCGGCAGCACTTCGGGCGTGCCGTTGGGATTCGCCGGGCTCGGCGGCACGGCCGACACGCCTGGGATGAACACATCCTCCAACTGGTAGGCCGGCGGAAAGACCTCGACGACGAGACCTGAAACGATGCGAGCGTATGTTTTCATGCGTATTCCCTCACGACGATGCGGCCGTCGTACTGAGCTGCGAAGCCGGTCTGCGGCGATGCCGTGCCTGGGCCGTTGTATTTGCCGCCGGCACCAGCGCCGTAGCTGTTGGTCGCACCAGACCCGCTGGCACCGCCCTGCAGAGAGCTCAGATAGCCGAGTGCCGACGACAGCACCTGCAGCGAGGTGCCCCCTGCACGCGCGAGAATGTTCGCCCCGGTGGGCAGACCACCGCCAGCAGTGCCGCCAACGCTCCACTGGCCACCACCAGCGATGCCGGGCGGACTACCAAGTCCACCGGGCACCGTCAGCAGAGAACCGAAACTGTTGGTGCCGCCGTTGCCGCCGGCGGCGTTCAGACCACCTGCTGTTCCAGCGAGGCCCACCGTGACAGAAATGCCGGCCAAGGTGCCGGTGTACCGACCTACCCCATAGGAGCCGCCACCGCCGCCAGCGGTAAACACCTGTTGGGATACGGTGGTGGTTGGATTGCCGCCGCTGCCACCGCCCGGGGCCTCGCTCTCCACCTCGATGAAGGCTGTCGCAGCCTGCTTGGTGAAAGTGGTGGCGCCGGTGGAGGTCGGCGCCCCGCCGTCGACGCTGACCATCTGCACGCCACCGACCCGCGTATAGATCGTCGTCCGCAGCAGCACGACACCGGTGCCGAAGCCCAGCGCTGCGCGCGCATCTGCAATGAGACCGGTGAGGCCCAGCAATCCGATTACGTAGTCCCAGAGCTTGCCGAAGCCATCGCGTGCGACGGCGTTAGACGGGTTCGGGTATGGGGCGGAGATCTCTGTTCTTGCGGGTGGGGCTGCCATGGTTTTCCTTTCTGGATTGCGGGCTAGTAGCCCTTGAGGGTGATGTCTGCGGACGCACCAGCCACAGAGGTATGCGCGGCGTTGTAGGCCGTGACCTTGGGAGAAAGGTTGGGCGTCTTTGTCGACTCAGCTGTGACCGCCCCGCTGCCGTTTGCCTGCAGCGTGATCTGGATGGTCTTGATCGACGTAAAGTTTTTTGTGTAGGGGATGAGCGTCCCGCCTGCTGCGATGACCAGGTCCGCCACCTCTTCCTCTATGTCGGGCGCGTCGACCGTCAGCACAAGCGATTGCAGGATGCCGCGATCCGTGCCGGCGCCGATGGTCACGCGGAACTGGTACGCATCGCGCGCAGCGATGATCTGGCCGGGCCAGGGCATCCATGCCCCAGGCGGCCCGTAGAAGGGCTCAGCGTCAGGGCCATAGAACGAATCCGTGTCCTGCCCGTAGAACGAGCCAGGCCCGGCAAGGCGATAGTCGATGTGCAGGTCGGTGCCTTGAACACCAGCATCCAGCGTCATGATCGAGCCGGCCAGTGCCGAATTGATCGACACCGGCGGCGTCACGTAGATCATCCGCCCATAGGTGCCAGCGTCGTAGAAAGGCTGGGTGTCGCCACCGTAGAAACTCTGGTCGTCAGTGCCGTAGAACGAATCGAGAGCATCCGCTGATGGGTCGCCGGCCACGATGGTCCAGCCGCTCGACTCGCTGGTGTCGTAGGGCCATCCCAGCGCGTCGAAGTTCCATTGCTCCAGGATGTTGGCGATCGGCGGGTCGCCCAGGTTCATCACGATGTTGGCGGTGGCCAGCGACTGATTTCCGCTGGTGTCTTGCGCCTTGCCCATGATGGTGACGACACCGCCCGGGCGTGTGATGAGGTCGTAGGGCGACTCGGTGATCAGACCGTTATGCAGTTGTGCGGCACTGTTCCAGTCGAGGTTGTTGCCGTACTGGAAGCGAAACACGAAGCCGGCCAGGTCAGGCACGCGCCGAGGCATCGTCCACGACAGCACGCTGCCGGAGATCGACAGGTTTTCGATGTTGGGCGGCGGCTCGGTCTTGCCGATCACCTGGTGCAAGACCTGCGCGCCCCAGTCACTCACCGCCAGGCTGTTGCGCGTGCGCAGGCGGACCATGATCATCGCCAGGTCCTCTACGCCATAGAACTTCACCTCCTTAGCGTCGCCAGGCACCAGGACGCTCACCCACGGACTCGAGGGCAAAACCATGTACTGAAGCTCAACGTTGCCACCGATCGCGATCGATTGATCCGCGATCGGCGCCCATGTCACGCGGACGCCGTTGATGATCGTGCCGTCGTTCTGGACGATGAGCTGATCTTCGCCACTTGAGATCGACAGTATCGAAGGGGGCCTGATGTCCCACGGCTTCGGCAATCCGGTGTTCGGCGCGTAGCCGCCAGGAAGGAACCCTGCCCCATACTGGAAGATCGCCGCAGTTGTTTCCTTCAAAGACAGCTGCACCACGCCGTTCGGATTGAAGGTGCGGCCGACAATGCGGAACTCCTTATTGACGATGCCGTATCGGGTGAGCGTGAGCCGTATGCCGTCGAAGATCTCGAGCGGGTAGGCCCGCATCTTGAACGGCAAAATGGCCGTCATGGGGTCGCGGCCGTCACGCAGCATGATTCCAGCGATGTGCCAAGCCTGCCCGGCGTAGAACACTGCCGGCATGGTGACTTCCTGCGAAAGCTCGGCGCCGTCATCCGCGACCAGCGCATCGGCCCGCAGCGGCCTGATGGCTGTCTCGACGTAGTTCGCCGCCTGGTCCCAGATCCGGATGGCGACCATGTTCACCTTCTCGGCGCGCGGGCGATGTGGGCTGATGGTCATCGGGAGTTGCGTCACCGATCCATCAACTGCACGCTGTTCGACAACCAGGTCCTCGTCGGTGAGATCCATCACGGGCAGCTGGTAGACACCCGCACGCACGTAGAACTCGCCGGCTGCATACGCCCACTCTCCGCCCATGGCCTGGGCGAGGTCATCGAGCACGTCGCGCGCTCGCGAGCCGAACGGGAAGACCGAGGCAGCGCGGAACATCGGCACCCAGTCGGAGCCGGTGTAGCTGATGCCGGTATCGCAAGCATTGGCGGCTGCAATGAAGCGGGCATCCTCGGCCGCAGAGATGGAGGTCCGCTTCCCGAACTGTGGATGCGTGATCACGTGCCGCATCAGCAGCGCAGGATTTTCCGAGAACCGCGTGGCACCGTCTCGCGGGTCATAGACCCTCGCGCCCCGAATGCGCGCCGTCACCGTGGGAATGCCAGATGGCAGCGCCGTGTCGTTGTAAGCGAATTGGCACACCAGGTATGCCACCCCGCGCGCGCGGTGGTCCCAGGTCCAAACGCCGGGCAGCATGGCGGTCATGCCGCCGTCCGCCGTCTGGTCCGGCGACCCCAGATGCCAGCGAATGTTGACGAAGGAATTGAATCCCGCGTACTGGTAGTAAACCGTGAAGTACCAGCCTGGCAGCGGGTTGATGATGGTGACCACGCGGCCGTCGACACTGCACTGCACCTCGTGACCGCCGACCATGCCGAACGGCGACTCGGTCGCCGAGACGGAGCCGGGCAGCGGATCGTGGTCCAGCACAACCGTGGTCGAGAACGAGATCTTCTGGTCGCTGATGGTCGCGGCCTGCCCGTAGGGCGCCGTCGTGACCTGGCCAACCTCGTTCACGTCGACCGGCTGGTCGTTGAGGTATATCTGCTCGATGCCGTCGATCTCGTGCTCAGCCACGGCCACGCACATGATGAACAGTTCCTTGAACTGCCCGACACTGGTCTTGAAGAAGACGTGGCCGCCCTTGCGGATCCTGCCCAGCACGAGCTCGCGCGGCACGACGGTGCCCGGAACGTTGGCGAGTCGATCGACCTGGGCGGCGTCGAACTGCGATCGGGCGGCGCGCTCGGCCTTGTTCTTCTGGTAGCTGCTCAGTGCCAGAGTGCCCACGATCGTGACTGCATAGGCGGCCACGAGTATCCCGGTCGTCACTGTCGCGGAGCCGACCACGCTGGCGATACCCCATGCAATTGCTTGTGGCATCAGACTCTCCAGGCCGCGAGGGCATCTTGCATCGACAGGGACACCATGCCGTCTCGGCCTGGCCCCATCGCGTTCACGCCGTTGCAGATCGCAAGCAGTTCGCGGCCCTCATTGCGGACCAGCACGACGTCGCCGACCGTCGCCATGACGGGTCGGATTGGCTCGCCCATATGCGCAGTCACCAGGGCTTGCAGACCGCCCACCTTGTCCAACTGGCGCAGGAGCCTCCGAAGTGCCTTGCGCCGCGGCCCTGCTTCGGTCCCATAAGACTCGAATGCAGCCATCGGATTGGTGCCCGTGATCGCTTCGACGGCCGCAGCGGCATGCATGCAGCAGTCGTTCGTGCCCCACACAAAAGGAGCTCGAGCACGCTCCTGGCCGAAGCGGGAGAAGCGGGTTTGCCAGTCGGGAAGCCTCATCACCGCATCGCCATGAAAAGTTGCTTGGTGGGCCAGACGATCGGCACGTTGGCCTGGCTCTCGACGTACTCGAAAGCCCTGTCGCCCGGGTAGAGAAACTGCTGGTCTGCGTTGCTCGTCGTCAACGCATTGCCGCGCAGGAAGTCGACTGCCGAACTCTCCGCCGTGATGGCGATCGTGCAGTTGTCGCCCGTCTCTTCGATGGGCATCGTGTCGAGGATGCCTTCCCAGTCGATCGGGGCATCGAGGACTACGCCGTCATCGCTCAGGATGGCCAGCCGGATCACGACAGGCGACCCCTGCACGATGGAAGAGTCCGAAAGAGCCAGCCCGATGGCCTCGCTCGTCACGCCCGACATCTCGAACTGAAGACCCTTCACATCTCCCGGCGCGTCCTGGATTTCGCTGATTGCACCCAGCCCCGCTGCGCCCCTGTACGTGACGCCGGCGTAGACGATGTCGTGATTTGCCGAGGTCAACGCGACGATGCCCGTAGCGAAGGTCATGAGGACCAGTTGCGCAATGCTCAGACGCGGCGCGCTCAAGGCCGAGAGGACCGATGGCGAGTACGACCTCATGCGACGTACTCCATGAAATCGAATGTGGCCTCTGGCGTGTAGCCAGGCGCGTAGCTCACGGGTTCCGGCACTGCGCGGAATCTGAAGAGCGCCGTTGGCCTGTTCCACACCACGGGCGCACCGCCAGCCAGCGCCTTGCGCAGCCGGTTGACGATCGGCACGATGAGCAGACCTGTTCCATCCGCCACGCAACGCTGCTGGACCTGCAGGAGGAGCCCTGAGATTCCGATCATGTCGCCGGCGAGCAGGGTTGCGCCGGCGGTCGTGTTGATCCGCAGCGAGCCCAGGCCCGCGGCGGTGGCCTGCACTGTCGGCGCACCGCGCATCGTGCCGCGCGGTTCCGGCCGCTGCAGGTGGTAGAGCTGAACCCAGTTGGTCATGCCGCGCATGGACGCAACCCATGCTTCCAGATCGGCGGCTTCATCGTGCGTCCTGGGCGAGACGGTCACGGTCGCGAGCCAGCGCTCGTTGCGCTTGTCGACGACCTGCTCCGAGCCGCCGTAGGGCGACGCGTTGGCGAGCTGGTTCACCATGGCCCGCAGCGAAAATTCGGAGGGATCCTCGAAGAATTCGGGGAAAGCGATTTCGCTCATCAGGAGCCGCCCCCATAGCGTTCACGCCGGTACAGTGCGCCTGCCGAGCGGCGCTCCGCCATCGCGATTTCCTTCTGCACCGAGCGGCCGGTGGCCAGGTCACCGACTATCAACTGGCCGATCCTCGGGCCGTCGCCGCTCCTTGAGCCGCTGGTGTTGTCGGCCGCGCGGACGATCGCCTCGCCCTTGTGGATCTTGGCGTACATGTCGTGCGGGACGAAGTCGGTGCCGACTGCGAAACTCATCTTCGGGACGGTTCCAAATCCTCCAGTCAGGTTGATAAGGTTGTCGAGCGGATCTCCCGGCATGGCGTTGGCGACGCCTGTCAACATGCCCATCGAGCCTAGACCGCCAATCCCACCGAGACCGCTCGCAGCTGAGCTCGCACTCAAAGAGGCAGCCGCACTGGTCGCAGCCGAGGCAAGGGTCTGTAAGGCCGTGGAAACCACAGTCGCACCCGTGGTCAGCGATGCGGTGAATGTGCTTGTGGCCGTGGCTGCGCTAGCTTCTCCAACGCCCTTCGCCGAGCCGAAGAGACCCGAGGATTGCAGGTACTGCGCCGCGGGCCCGAGGATGTCCTGGCGCACGAACTGGCGAACGCCTTGCGTGGCCAGGCTCTTGAGCAGCTCGCCGCCGTTGAGCTTGCCGGTCGTGAAGAACGACGTCAGCGCGTCTTCGGCGCCCTTGAACGCGCTGGTGAACGCTTCCTCGGTGCTCTTGGCGACGTTCTTGACGTCGTCGAGGTAGTTCTGCAGCGCGGCGCTGGCGCCGTTCGTCCAGTCGGCGCGCTTGGCATCGAGCTCGGCGTAGTAGTCGGCGTTGAGCTTGAGGGCATCCTGCAGACTCCCCTGGATCTTCTCGACCTCGGCCTTATAGTCGTCGGACCCGAGCATGCCCTTTTTCGCGGCGCTGACCGTCAAAGAAGCCTGCAGCGACTGGAACTCTTTGTAGATCGACCGCGTGCTCTGCAAACGTTCGGCCGCCTGGCTGCCGAGGCCGAAAACGCTCAGCTGCCGGTCGTACTGCTCGCTGCGCCCCTTGGCAGCTTCCGCGATGCGAATGTCGGTGGCCTGGACCAGGTCCTTGAATTCCTTGGCGGCCTGCAGCTGCTTCTTCTCCTCTTCCGCGTCGGCTTTCTTCGTGGCCACCTGCTTCTCGAGCGCGACGTTGATGTCGAGCTGCGCCCGGATCGCGTCCTGGGCGTTGACCAGGCTCTTCTGCTCGGCGGTAAGCTGGTCCTTGCCCTTCAGGTCGGCGATCAGCTGGTTGAATTTGGCCCGCTGCGTCTCGGCATCGGTCAACTTCTCGGCCGTCTCAAGCTGGGCCGAGGTCGCGGCACCCTGCTGCCGCAGCTGCTCGAGCATCTTCGTGCCGGCATCGTCGCTGAACGCCTTGCCCTTCGGCGCCTTCGGGCCCGCGAATTCCTTGCGGATCGCCGCCTCGCCGGCCTTGATGGCTTCGTCGCTCAGCAGCGCGCTGTTCGGGTTGACCTTGCGGATGGCCTCCAGGCCGTCGCGGTATTTCTTCAGCTCGCGCGTGACCGCATCGATGCCCTTGGCCTTGTCCTGCCACTTGTTGACCATGTCGGTCGCGGCAATGCCGGCTTCCTGGTCTTGCTGGCGTTGCCCTTCCATCTGCGCATTGGTCGCGGCCCGCTCGAGCTGGCGTGCCAGCTGGTTGCGCTTCTCCCTGGCCTCCTGCAGCTTCGCCGGGTCGCCCCCGTTGGTGGTCAGGTACTCGACCACGCGAGTCTGATCCTTGAGCTGCTCGCCGATGGTCGCGGCGCGCCCAATGCTGCCGACGCCCTGGGAGATGTACTCCCACATGTTCTTCGCCGCCTTGGCTGTCTCCGACATGGCGCGGCCGAGGAAGCCGGCCTGCGACTGGACATCCTTCATGCGGCTGATCGAGCTCGAGGCGTAGGCATCCTCTGCGACCGAAGCGGCACGCTGCTTCTGCCCTTCGTCCTCGAGGGCCTTGATCCGTTCGTAGGTGGCCTGGGTGAGGTAGTGCAGCGACTCGTTGAGCTTGGCCGACGCCTTCGTCGGCTCGTCGCTGAGCTTGACGAAGTTCTCGACGGTTTCCTTGATCGCGATGCCGGCGGTCTGGTTAAGCGCCACGGCCGCCTGTGCGGCCTGGCCGAGACCGTCGCCGGCAACGCGGCCAGAGCCAGCCAAGGCCGTGAGTGCGTCCGCAGCCTGGCCAGCGGAACCGACGTTGGCCGACACCTGGGCCGTGAGCTCCTGCAGGCGGCTGGTGGTGACGCCCGCATAGTTGCCGGTGGTGACCAGCGCCTTGTTGAGCTCCGAGTTGCGCTCGGACGCCTGGTAGTAGGCGTAAGCCAGGGCAGCGACGGCGGCCGCGGCCAGGGTCAGCGGGCTCACCAGGCCGCCGATGTAGCCGCCCAGCGCCCTCGCGGCCGGCCCCGCGCCGCCGAACATGTCCTTGAGCTGGCCCCCCTGCTGCAGGAACACGGCCAGCGGCGCCTGGCCGCCCTGCAGGCTGGTCACGATGTCGGTGAACTGAGCCGGCACGCCACGCAGCGCCGCGGCCGTCTGTGCGGCCGATACGCCCAGCCTGGCGGTGCCCTGCTCTGCCAGGCGCAGTTTCGCGATGTAAGGCTCGGCCGCAGCGGCTACGCCGAGCTGCTGGGCCTGGAATGCAGCGATCTCGGCGCGGGTCTTGCCGATCTGGTCGGACTGCCGTTGCAGGGAGTCGATGAAGGCCTTGCCGGAGCCGGTGAGTTTCTGGCCGGCTGCATCGGACTGCACGCCCAGGTTCTGAAGCCCGACCTTGACGGAGTTGAACGCGGCACCGGTGGCATCGGTGCCGTTGATCACTACATTGGCAGCGCCGATCTCGTTCATTTAATCCATCCGTTCAAATGCGCAACCTGCTTTGCCAGCGGCAGCTTGGGAATCGCGGTTTTGGGCTCCGGCCATACGTCGAGGCTCATGAGGTCCGTGGACGCCCAGCCGCCCTGCCCGCGCGGCGACTTCACGCCGCCGGCGGTGAACACCGCCGCTTGCATCTGGGCGTGCCTGATTCGCTCGACGTCCGGCAGCAGCTCTTCGTGCGACATGTAGACAAACCACTCTGCGAACTCCTGGGCGCTGATGCGCTGCCCCAGTTCCTCGACCGTGCAACCCAGCCGATACGCCAGCGCAAACGCGAACCGGCGACGCGGCTGGGACCTCAGTTTTTTTCGATGGCCTTGGTGTCTCCGCCCGAGAAGCTGTTGCCGAGGTTGTAGAGACGGAAGGCCTCGGTCGCGTGCTGCTGGCCGAATGCCTTCCATTGCTCCACCGACCAGAGCGGCTGGCCGTCGTCGAGCACCACCATGCGGGCGAGCTGGCGCTCGACGATGGTGGCCTTGTTGCGCCTCGTGGCGTCCTCGGGCGTCTCGCCGTCTCGCGGCTGCTCTTCGTCCCAGAGGGCCAGCCGATCGGCCAGCATCAGCCCACGAACGATGACCGTGCCGCCGATGGCGTCGACCTGGGTTTCCTCTTGGCGCAGGGCGGGTGTCGCCGCCTTGTCTCGTGCGATTGCCATGTGCTCAGACCGCCGCCGGATAGGTGGTGAGCAGGCCCTTCACGGACAGCTTCACGGGCGTGGTCACGACGGCGCCGGCGCTGCCGCCCGGGGCGAGCGAGGTGCTCGGCGTGGCGGCGAAGTACACCAGGTCACCGGTCGCGAAGCGGAAGACCATTGCGCAAGGCGACTTCTTGCGGTCGAAGCCCTTGAGGGCTTTCAGCGCCGGATCGCTCGGGTCCCAGATGGAGCCGAAGTTGAAGACCAGCGGCGTGCGGTTGCCCGGGATCGAGGTGTCCTGGTCGCTGTGGATGGTCGACACGTTCACGTCGGCTGCTTCGCCGCCATTGGCGCTGACATCCTGGAAGGTCTCGGCAGTTGCGCCGAAGGTGATCTTCTGGGCCGTGCCGGACGAGAAGGCCGAAAACCCGGTGGAGTCGACGCCTTCGAGCTCGAAGGTGCCGCTGGCCTTGTTGTCGACCCGCACCACGGCCCAGTCGAGCTGGCGCATGCCCTTGGTTCGCAGGAGCACGATGTCGCCGTCCAGGAACGGGTGGGCAACGGCGCCAGCGACGGCCGGGTTGGCCTTGCTGATCGAGTCGATGGTGATTGCAGCGCCGAGGACGGTCTGCACGTCGACGCCCACGTTGCTCCAGATATTGACGTTCATGATGGTCTTTCGGTGTGAAAAATCAGAGAGCTACATCGGGCGCGCCAGGGCGCACGAGGTAGGAAAAGCGCCAGATCTGCTGGCGCGCGGCCTTGGCTTCCTTGCCTTCGCCGCTGAGCACCATCCGGCCGCTTTCGATTGCAAAGCCCGCCTTGGCCAGCTTGAGCAGTTGCGGCATGGAGGCTGCGAGCGCCACCTCGACCTGCAGGCCCAGTTCGCGAGCACGAGCTCCGTATTCGGTTGCGTGAGCGACAACCGGCGTGATGCTCACGCGCAGATCTCGCCGCTGCACGCCACTGACGGTGGACGGCGCCACGCTTTCGCCCGAGGGCGCCTCTTCGATGAGGAGCGCAGGAAGCTGCGTCAAGGCCAGCGGGTCGAGGTGATCGACGAACACGTTTTCGCCGGCATCAGTCGCGGCTGCGATGAGCACCGCCTTCACTGCTTCCAGGATCTGCTGCTGCACATGTGCCATCAGGCGGCCCTCAGTCGCAGCACCGTGAAGCCGGCACCATCGGGTTGCGGCTCCACCACCTCGAAGGTTTCCTCCGGCGCAACGAGAACGCCGGCGGCGTCGATGACTGCGAGAAGGATCAGGGTGGCCCCGGGGGTTGCATCGAGCACGAGATCGGTTCGTACCGTCAGCGCCGGAGAGCTGTCGCCCGCCATCTGCTCGAGCTGAGTGCCATAGGCGTCGTCATACAGCCCCTGCAGCGGTCGGGCCGCACCGCCGCCTTTCGGCGTGAACGAGGCCTGCCGTTCGGACAGACGATCGATCACGGCCGCATTGACGCGGGCCTGGAGTGCGGCGAACCGGAGCATGGACATGGCCGAGTCAGGCGTTCAGGTGAAGCCAGACGGTGGTCGCGCCGTTGCCGGCGGCCTGGGCCGCGTAGCCGGCCAGCACGTTGCCGCTTGCCGTGGTGGTCAGCCGGCTGTTGGTGGCGTCCCAGTACAGCAGTGCGCCCTGTGCCGGGGTATCGGTCGACAGCTTCGCCAGCTCGACGACGCCCTTGACGCGCAGCGGGCCGGTTTCACCGACAGCGATGTCTTTCACGGCAATGCCGATGCGCACGCCGATGACGACCACAGCACCCGACGACACCGCCGTACCGGCGGTGTAGTCGAGCACGTTGCCCTCTTGAACAAAATTTTTCATGACGGATCCTTGAGAAAGTTCGGGGTGGGTTCCGGAGTGCCCGGCCAAGGCCGGGCACCGAGGGCGATCAGGCGCCCGGGTTCTTCGACATGGTTCGGAAGTCCAGCGGCGCGACGCCGGCGTCCATGCGCACCTTGAACTCGGTCCCGTCGACGTTCCAGCCGGCCTTCTGCTCGAGATACGGCTGGTCGTTGCCGTCCAGGTACGACACCTCGATCGTGTCGTTGGCGTTCTGGTCCGCGGCGCCGTACCAGACCGACGTCGAGGCCACATCGAGACGCGCGTCGGAGATGACCTCGAAGGTTTCGCGCGCGATGTTGGGCGTGGTGGTGTTGTTGCCGGCGCCAACGGCGTACTCGCTGGTGCGAACGGTGTTGGCGAGGCCCTTGAGGGCACGCGGCACGATCAGGTACTTCTGATTGATGTTGAGCGGCACCTTGCCCTGCTTCTGCACCGCCATTGCCGCACCCATCTTGTCGACGGAGTCCGTCGAAATGGCTGCGCCGGCGAGCAGGTTGCCGTGGCTCGCGTGGAACAGCGGGACACCGTCGCTCATCTGCGGATTGGCCGTCAGCACGGCATAGACCAGGTCGCCGACCGTGCGGATGGCGGCGCGGCCCATGTTGCGAGGCACGCGGGTGAACGCGTCCAGGTCGTCGTTGATGATGGCCTGCCGCGTGATGCTGAAGAGCTCGCCGTAGGTCGCGAGCATCACTTTTTCGCCACGCTCGCCCATGGTCGCGTACTTGTACTCAGCGCCTTCGGCCACCTTGCGCAGGCTAGGGAAAGCATTGAGGTCGACGCGCATGCCCGGCTTGAAGTCGCCCAGGCTGCCGGCACGGGTCCAGAGCTGGAAGGTCTCTTCGGCCTCGGAGTAGCCCTTGAGCAACGCCTTGTTGGCCACGTTGGCGAGCAGGCCCGGGAAATCGCTCGTGCTGTGCGTGAACGCTGCGCCCACGAACTGCATCTTGTCCATGCCATCGGTGCGAAAGCCGGCGCGGGTGAGACTGGCGCGGGCCATCTCGCCCAAGGTGTAGCCGCGGTACGGGTTGGCACCTTCCATCTTTTCGAGACCAGCCCGGGCCAGCAGAGCCTGCGTGCCTGCCTTGCGCTGCTTGTCGGACTCGTCCTCGACTGTGATGACGTGGCCGCCAGCCACGGGCGTAGCGCCCGTGGCGAGGTGTGCAAGCAGCTTGGTGCCAGCAGCCTCGATGGTGATGGCGTGATCGTCCTCGCAGGCCTGCTGCAGCGCTTCTACGCCGGGCTGCGCCTTGAAGCGCGCAAAGCTCGCGCGGATGCCATCGCGGCGAGCCTTGTCGGCGGCAAGCACTGCGGCGGCGTCCGGTGCAGACGTCTGCACGGCGGGGTTTGCCGGCACGGCGGCGTTTCCGCCGCCGGCCGCAGCGGCGCCGGCCGCGCCGATGGCGGTCAGCAGCAGATGGGAACGGAGTTTCATAGGGTCCTCTTCAGCGGAATTTGCGGCGGGTGCCGCGGATGGGCACGAGGCCAGCAGAGCAGCTGGCACCGAGCGGTAACGGTTGGGCGGGAGATCGCGAGCAGCGCTCGCAGCAACGGGCATGGCATCGGTGATGCCATCGATGAACTTCGCCGCGAGTGCTTCTTCGGCGGTGTAGTAGTGGTCCTGGCCATCGGTGACGAGGGCCAGCATGGCGGCCTGGTCGCCAGTGCGCAGCGCGTAGCTGGTGGACATCGCGGCGGCCCAGGTGTCGAGCTGGTCCGCCATTTCGCGTAGTTCAGCGCTGTTCCCTGCCGCATAGGTCCAGGGCGCATGGATCATCATCACGGCGTTGTTCGCCATGTGGACCTTGTCGCCGGCCATCGCGATCAGGCTGGCGATGGAGAACGCCATGCCATCGACCTCGGTCGTGACAGTGGCCTTGTGGCGGCGCAGTGCGTTGAAGATGGCCAGGCCATCGGGCACGCTGCCGCCGAAGCTGTTGATGCGAACAGTGATCTGGTCGGCGTCGATGGCCTGCAGTTCGCGCACGAACGACGACGCGCTGACTGTTTCTTCCCACCAGCTTTCGCCGATATCGCCGTAGATGTAGATCTCGGCCGCCGCGGCGACACCCAGCGCGGCAGCGGCCAGTGCCGTGCGGCGGCGAATTGCGTACCAAGAGCTTTGTGCTTTCATGAACTGGATGCCTCGTGCATTGAGGTATCCAGTGTCAAAAAAGCGTCGTCCGCTTTCTAGGGAAGAAAGCGGATTATTTGAATCCAGATCGACGTCACTTCGGCTACGACACTATCAGCCGGATTGCGAGCACAGGCTTGGCATCACCTTGCTGTACGCCTAACCGTTGTACGGTCCTCTACGTCAACTGCGCCAAGTTTTCCTCACCCCTCCTGATGCTCTCGATCGACTCCTTCAGCCCTCGCATCACGTCGAGCCTGTCAAGAAGCGCTTGTCGACGTTCGTTCAGTAGCGAGACCATGTAGTTCGCTCGATCTATCGCGGCCTGCTCGCCTGAGTTTCGAAAACGAGGGCTATCGACAGACACCCACCATGAAGGGACCGGGGCTGGCCACGTGGGATTGAAACCGGGAAACACCGGCAAATTCAATGAATCCGCCAGCGAGGTCTGTGGAACGCGATCAATGCCGAGTAGCCTAAACGGCACGCTCACGCCCCCTGCGATGTTTGCCACACAGGCGTAGTACGGCTTAGGTCCATCCAACGTGCCTAGATCAAAGTCGAAATCACCGAGGCCAACAGCGTTCCCATATGTGAGCCACCCACGCTTCGGAAATGCTTCGATAGCGGCAGCTTCCTGAGCAACGCCTGGAGCCATCGCGTTGACCGCAGCACTGAGAATGGAGATCCACTCGGTAAAGTGGATGCCGTAGTCCTTCAAGAAACTGCGGGAAGTGTCAGCTGGCACGCCGAGTATCCTGTGCCCGAGAAACAGCATGGCAAGGCCAGCTTGTACTTGTACAAACATGGGTAGGCCTTCCGGTATCCCCTCATCCCGCTTTCTTGCCAGCTCTCCAAGGTCGTTCGTAAGTGCAGTGACTTGATCGAGAAACAATGTGAGGTTGTTCCCGTCAAGCGTTCCATGCGCTGCAGCACCGCGAAGATGGCCTCGCATTGCCTCGATATGCGTTTGGATCTTGGCGTCAGAAGTCTCTTGTGCCCGTTGGATGTCATGAGCGACGATGAAGTCCTGCAGCCCAACAACGGCCCTAAGAATCGCATCTAATTTCTGCGTAATAAGCTTAAGCTGCGCCGCTACGTCGTTCTCTGCACCTCCGAACAGCCGCTTGATTAGCGCTTGACCAATTCCTTTGCCGACCTCCTCCGCTATTGCCGAAATTACCTTGCCCAGGACTACATCCCAAATAATTTTTCCGCCAACCACAGCGCCTTGGGCGACGATTGGCGCGACGATAAAAAAACGGTTGTTGTGAGGTCCAAAACTGTAGCGATTGCCCCCGTGCTCTACCGGTTCAATTTCAAGCTCTGTCATTGCTCTTCTCCTCGAGTTTCTACGGCCGTTCAAAGACTGACTCCGCAGGCCGTAGGCGGCTTCAGTAAGAAAAGCGGAACTCCTGCGCCGTCATAGCTTTGTCGTTATGCATCAGCGCGAGCACGATTCGGACATCTTTGCATTCTGCCGCTCAACGGACCCGTACGGCAAATATCCATAGTCGTGGGGTCACGTATCCTCTTCGGCGCCTTCTGGCTGGTTTGCCTGCGAAAGAACCGGGGGTCCAGGTGCGGTCGCAACGTTGCTTGAAAACATCAGCGCCTTCTCCGCCGCCTCACGGCGGAACTCGCTGACTTGCTCGAGCACGTCTCGCGGGTTCCCGCCGCGACGGCGAATCACCTCCACCTCGCTTGCAAAGCCCGCCTGAACGAGCTTCTCCCACGACAGCGCTTCCTTCAAAGGGTCGATCCACGGCATGCTCTGCCCGATGAACAGTGCTTCGTCTTCGGTATCGGAGGCGACGTCCCTCGGCCGCGGCACAACGCCGCTGAGATGCGCGACCTGGACGAAAGACTCGTAAGCGGGTTGTACATACATGCCGACGAACTCATCCGCAAGCACCGCATAGTGGACCCATTGCTCGACCAGTTCCTGGCGTTGAGCGCTGTAGGTTCCGTTGTAATCGCGGCTGATGCTCGAGTGGCTTGCGCCAATGCCCGCTGCGAAGGCACGCAACTGACCTGACCGCCAGCTCACCAGGTTGGGATTCGGACGATCGCTGCTGATCATCCCGATCTCTTCGCCCACCGTCAGCGAGTCGATGATCATCCCGGGCTGCATTCGAAGATCTCGCGCGATCGCGGTTCCATCATCCGCCCTGGGCAAGTTGTCTACATTGAAGCCTACTTCCGGATCCGTGCGCTTCACATAGGCCGTCATCGAGGCGGCGACCTTTGCCGCAATGCGTTCGCTCTCCTCGTAATCCTTCAGGTCCTCGATGCGCGTGATCACGCTCGCGAACTCTGATACACCCCGCTGCTGGTGAAGCCGATCGAGAGTTGCGAGGTGGAGCATGCGTGACGCCGGAATTCCTTTGATACCGCTGTCGGTCAGGAAGGTCATTCCCTCCCGTGGATCTCCCTTGTAGATCCAGTAGTTCGTCGCCTCACCCCAGGCATTCGACTGGATCCCCTGACGAATGTTCTTGCCGGGGTCGTCATAGTCCAGCGGCACGAAGTCCGGCTCGAACAGTTCAAGCGAGAACGGAACCTTCGTGCCATGGTCCAGATACGCTACGGGCCCCATGAGCTGCTGAGCGAAAAGCTCGCCATCTCGCACCCAGGTGTACGCCGCCATACGCTGAGCCATCGGCCAGCGGTACTTCTTCGTCACTTCAGGCTTGCGCTGCCAGTTTCGCCAAGCATCTCGCAGGGCTGCGGCATATTCGGTGTGGATAGTGCCGTCCGCACGCCGAGGCTGCGGCTCGATCCCAATCCCGGTTGCGCCGACGATGTTGTTCACCATCACCCGGAGGGCCCCACGCGAGATATCGTGGTTGCGCTCCAGGAAGCGGGCATGGGCTCGCAGCGCGGCCGCGCCGCTGCCGACCAGCGTGTTAGGGCTGCTGTTGTCGTTGCGGGACTTGCGTTGGCGGCTCGGCTTCGCGCCTTCGTAGAAAGCCAATGCCCTGCGAGCCTGTGCCCTGCGCAGGCCGGCAATCGGGTTCTGCCAGGCAACGATGCGGTCGATGATGTTCATGGTGTCTGCGCTTTCAGTTGCAGTCGCGGCCGTCGAATCTCGCGACGGAGTACGAGAGACCGCCGATGGTCGGCCCGGTCTTACCGCTCTCGGCGGCAACCCGGCGCTCCCATTCCTTGCGGCCCTTGCGGATGTCCGAAAGGTTCTCGCTGGTGTAGGTGCGACCGTTGAACTGGATGGTCTTGCCGGAGAGCACTTCGGCCTCGGCGGCCAAGTACTTGGCGAGCATGTCTGTGGCGATGGTCATAGGCCACCACCGTAGCCGTCTGTCCGTCCGCTTTCTAGGGAGGATTCCGGATTTTTCGCATCCCTCTGATCGCCACGTCGCGGCCGCTGCGGACGCGCACCGATGATCTCGTAGAAGCGTGTCCTGCCGATCCCGTGGGCACGCATCAGCTCCTCCATGTTGTCGCCGTTGTAGTCGCGCCGGATCGAGGCATCGCGTTCGGACTTGTCGGGCGTGGGGATGTACAGGTCCTGGCCGCCAAGCACGCGGCGCAGGCCTCGCACCAGTGCGCGAGAAAACACCGTCGCGAGCGGCTCATGCATACCGATCTCGTCACGGATGATGCCGACGAAGTCGTGCTCAAGCTGCACGGCTGCATCCTCGGCCTGGCCAGCGGTTTGCGGTGTTCGTTGGTTCATAGGCGGCTGCTCCAGTCTTCAGATGCAAAGGGATTCGGTGGTGGCGGGGCGGCTCTTCGAGGCGGTGGGGCCGGTGCGGGTGTTGGGCTTGGCGGAGGTGCTACTGGCGCCGGCGGCGGTTGCGCCGGCGGCGTCGACGTCGATGTAGACGTCTGCACTTCGGGGAGGTGTTCGTCCTCGACGATCAGCGGGGCCTGCCGCACCTTGAGCTCGGCGTAGTCCCATTGCTGCGCCTTGCGCAGATGGAGGCGCAGCGCACGCGACAGCCATAACGCATAGACGGTGCAGTCGAGCGCTTCGTTGCGACGGTCCGTTCGGACCTTCCACTCACGGCGGGCCTTGTTGATGCGGCCGGGGATCTTGATCTCGCTGAGCAGCTGCTCGTAGAAGTCGTCCCGCACGCCTTCATACCAATGCATGCGGGCCGGCCCGTTGCCCTCGAGGCGAACCCGGCCCGCCTGCTCCGACCAGCCGAGGATCAGATCCTTGGCCTTTGCCGTGCCGACGATGTGGGTTCGCACGCCGGCGCGCGATGCCTTGGTTGCCTTCGCGTTCGGGTCGATGGCCTTCGGCGGCGACCAGATCTCCACCTTGCCCACGGAATCGGATGCCCCTTTGACCGCGTACACCGGACGCTCAGGGCGGTTATGTTTGCGAACGAAGGCGTAGACCGCCTCGCTGGTCTGGCCGTCCGACGAGTCGATAGCCACCGCAGCGATAGGAAGAGCCACGCCGGTGGCATGTTTCACGCGGCGGCCCATCGCTGCTTCGAGCTCGATCCAGGCCCCTGCGTGGCTCACCACGGTCTGCCCGTAGAACTCGCCCCAGAACGCAAGCCACATTTCCTCGCCGCGGCCAACGACCCACACCGTCACGGCAAGGCGGTCGTGCTGGACGTCCACGGTCATCAGCACGACCAGGCCGCCGACCGGGCAGCTCCACTCCATGTATGACTCCGCGCGCTCGCGCAGCGTGTCTTCTTCCGGCAGCTCGCCGCGGTACTCCCAGGTCAGGCCGCGCGTGCTGTTCCAGAACGCAATCATGTCCGTGGGGTCGCCCTTGTCCAGCTCGCACTTGGCCTCGAGGTACTTGCGTGCCAGCACCGGCACGCGGGATCCATCGAACGTGCTGAGCAGCTCGTTCAGGTAGTAGCCCGGCGTCGCACCAACTGCGGACGGGATCCAGCCGAAGCCGTCACGCTCGGCGCGCCGCAAGTTCGCGATGCGTTGGTCATCGCTCCACAGCTCTCCACAGTGCGGGCAGGTGTAGAACGCAGCATCCGGCTGGTACCGGCCATAGACCTCATGGTTCTCGGCGTTCTCATCCTCGGGAATGGTCACATGCTCCCAGTCCGGGACGTGAGCCTCGCCGCATCCGTGGCACGGTACATGGAAATAGCGCTTGTCCGTGGTGCGCATCTCCGCTTCGACCGCGCTGGCGTTCTTCGCCGTAGGCGTTCCGCCAACCAGGAATAGGCTTCGCGGATCGGTCTTGACCCGCTCCCCCAGCAGCTTGAGCGAGTTGCCCTGGCCACGCACGTCGGTGGCCGCGTCGTCCGGCTCTTCCACGATCACCACGCGGGCGCTGGTCGACTTCACGTCGCTCGGGCTGTTCGTGCCCACCAGCTTGATCAGGCCACCCGGAAAGCGCTTGCGCAGCGCACTGTTGCCCTGGGCCCGGCTGTTGAGCGTGATGCGTTTCGCCAGCACCGGGCTGCGGCGGATCATCGGATCGAGCTTCTCGGACGCGAAGTCCTTCGCGGCCTGCGTCCGCGGGAACGCCGCGACGATCACGCTCGGCCTGTAGTGGACGTGGTAGCCGATCACGTTGCAGACGATGCCGGCCGTGTAGCCGACCTGGGCGCTTTTTTGCACGACCAAGCGCCGCGTGCCGGGGGCGTTCGCCATCTCGGCGATCTCGCGCAGCGCCGGCGAGACCGCCCATGAAAACTTGCCGGGGATGGCGGATTCTTCGCCACTCAGGATCCGGTACTTCTCGCTCCATTCGGCGACCGAAAGCCGGACGGGCGGGCGCAGCTTGGCCCACACCTTCGCGTGCGTGGCGCGCAGCGCCCTTCTCGCGCGCTGTGCATGAGAGGGCTGAGGCTTGGACTCGAAGCTCACTCGACGTCCCCCTCCTCGACGTCGGGCTCTTCGTCGTCGTCATCGCCCACTGGCGCACGCCAGTTGGAAAGACGTTTCAAAAATTCCTCGAACGTCGCCTCGAGCAGCGCTTCGACGTCCACCTTGGACATGCCAATGATCAGCGAGGCCAGCCTAGGCGGCTCGTTCACCAGGTACTCGCGCGCGTTGAGCACCGCGCTCGACCACAGCGGTTCGACCTCGTCGGCCGGAATGAGCGCGCGGCTCTCGACCATCATGTCGCGCTCAATCTTGTCGCCCTGCAGGCGGTTGAGTCGGTCCTTCGGTGACTCCGACTGCACCTTGCGCACCTCACGGTCGACGAGCCAGGCCACGCAGGCGGCCGCGTCGTATTCGCTCGGCACGCCAGGCCCGCCCTGCACCGCCACCGGAAAGCCGACGACCTGCCATTCCGTGATGGTCTTCGGTGCCACGCCGAGGATGGCGGCGATGTTTTCTTGTCCCTTGATCTGCATGCTTACTTACCTCCTCGGCCCGGCCACTACTAGCGCGCGGGCGGGGTTCGAATTACCCGTACTCGGCCCTCCGGGGGAGGACCCGCGACCGGGGGGGTACCCCCCCGTGGTGCCCCCGCCACACCTGGTCGAAGCGGGCAACTCGCTCGCCGAAAAAATCGAGCAGGTCAGAGGGTTAGGCTCCATACGTTTTCTACTCGCGAGCAGGAGCGAGGGTTGCGCCCCATACGTTTTGCACTCGCTCAACTGCACGTTCCTCGTCATGCCCCACCCCCTGGCCGGGCCGTGCGCAATGCATCGGCGAAGCAGTTGTCGAAGTGGCGTGCGAACACGCGGTTGATCGTGGCCTGAGCCACCTCGTTGAAGCGGAACCGCGGCGTGTACACCGCCCGCGAGACGAACAGCAGCACCGGCATTACCGTCGTGCCCATCGCACCGAAGGCAATGCGGGCCCAGATGCCGCGCGGCAGGTGCTGCAGCTTGCGGCCCTTGCTCCACGAGTGACGGCCGAACGTGGCCTTGCCTGGTCCTTGGCTCACGAAGAACGCCTCGCGTTGCCGCTTGGCCTTGCTGCGCCTGCTGGTGGTGGCGTTGGCATCGGAGCCAGCCAAGTTGAAGGCCTGCAGCTGGCTCAGGATCCGCACGATCTGCCCGCGGCTCATGTTCCCGTAGGAATCGAGCTCGGCGCCCAGCGCCGGCACGGCACGCTCATCGGCCCTCATCACGCCACGCTGCACAAGCAGCTCCTCGAAGCGCTTTTGCAGGCGAGCACCACCGTGGATCTGCGGCAGGATGAAGTGGTTCGGGCGATCGCTGTCACGCACGTCGACCACGGCCGTAAGGTCCTGCTTCGTCGCAGGCTTCAGGCGCAGCGAGTTCAGCGTGAACGGCGTCGGCCGGTCGAAGACGCTCGACATCTCATCGCGTTCGGCAGCGATCACATCGCGGCCCGTGAGATTCATCGCACGGGACAAGGCGAACGGCACCTGCCGCTGGGCGATGTTGAGCGCCGCCTCGACCTGCTCGAAGTTGGTTCGAATGTCGATCCTCATGACTGGCCTCGCTGTGCAGGCGTTTGCACCTGGTGCGCTGAGATCTCAGGGTTGGCCGGGTCGTCGCCGCCGGGCTTGCGCATGAAGACGGCGAAGTCGCAGGCGTTGAGCACCGCGTACTGCTGCCACTCGGATACCGGGTCGGACGCCGGGAACGGCGTGCCCGCCACCTGCCCGGCCTCCATCGCGTAGAAAAAGCCCGGCTCTTTCTTCGCCGTCGCACGCCGGAGGCATGCATCGACGTGCTCACGGCCCCATTCGAGGCGCATGCGTGCGATCCACTGGGCGGTCATCGGCATGCGTTCGCGCATGTCCGGCTGCTTGGCTGGCTGGTTCATGGTGCTTTTCTCCCGCTGGCGGTCGTGGCTGGACGGGGGGTGGACGGCGCAAACCCGCATGGCTGCTGGATCCGTCCATCTGTCCACCCCGACCAAGGTGTGTGGGTGAGCCGCGCCCGTGCGCGCGTGCACACACGCGCCCACCTGTGTGTGCGCATGCGCATGTGTGTGAGGCGAAAATCCCGAAGGGGGTGGACGGGTGGACGTACTGGGAATTTCCCCAGCAGAATCAACAACTTGCGCCGTCCACCCCCGGGTGGACGTAGGGTGGACGGGCTGGACGGCGGTGGCGTCAGGACCGGCGGGGCAGACGCGTAGACGCCTGCTCCGCTGGGGCGAGACCAACCCGCGTGGCATCCAGCCAGGCGCGCAGTGTTGAGGTCAGAACGGCAAGTCATTGTCGCTCTCGTCCTCGAAGGATGGTGGCCCGTCATCAGCGGGCCGTGGCGGCGGCGCGGCGGCCTCCGCTCGGGGCAGGCGTCGATAGCCGCGCCTGCGCTTGCCTGTGGTCTCCCTGTACTTCTCGAACCCCAGCGCCTTCATGGCATTCGAGATTCGGACATCCATGTTCCCGTTGCCGTCGATGCGGTCGGCCTTGATGTTCAGCGCCTTGTCGTAGATCTCGGTGCTCGGGAAGAAATCGCGGTCGGCTCGAGGGAGCTCGCTGATGTTCGGCCTGGTCGAGTCGTTCAAGTACTCATCGAGCAGGTTCTCCCACTCGTCTACTCGTTTAAACGGCTCCTGCTCCGGGAACACAAGCTCGCGCTCCTCCTCACGAGTTGGCCAGTAGCGCTCGCCAGCATTGACTCGATGCAGCGCCTCGGCCAACAGTTGCGAACGCATTGCCTTCAAGGCCTCGACGTTGACTGAATGCACCTCGAGCGGCCAGAAGCGACGGTCGCCGGTTGCATCCTTCAGGAACGTGTCTGCATTCGTGGTGCCCACGTTGACGGAGTGCCGCGGTTGCTTGCGCATCTGCGCGGCATAGGGCAGTCGATAGAGATCGTCCTGTGCGGAAAGAAACTGCTTAATTGCGGTCGACTCGGACTTGTTGAGCGACTCGAGTTCGGCCGACTCGACGATCCAGGCCAGCTGCATCGCCATGAGGCTGTCCTTGTCTCCGACGCGGATCGCGTTGTCGGTGAAGTAGGGATATGCCAGTTCGCGAAATGCCGTCGACTTGGAAAGGCCCTGGTCTCCCTTGATGATCAGCATGTAGTCGAACTTGCAGCCAGGCTGCATCGCTCGCTTCACGAGGCCCATCATGAAGCACCGACCGATCAGCCTGGTGTACGGACGATCCTGTACTCCGTAGACGTCAACCAGCCAATGGTCGATGCGGTCGATTCCGTCCCACTGCTCGGCCTTGATCCAGTCGTGGATCGGGTTGTACTTGCTCAGTCGGGCCGCCATCAGCACGCCGTCGCGCAAGGTGCCCTTGCCCTTGATGCCGAGGCGATAGGTGCGCAGCAGATACTCGCCGAGCATCAGATCGTCCTCTTCGTCCCACTCCCCTGCTGGCCGGCCCCACGGCGCATCCTTGGTGCGCTCGAGGAGCTGGCTGAAGTCGTTTTTCTTGATCAGGCCCTTGAGGGTCGGATCGTTGAGCACGCAGTACAGGACGTTCTCGCGGCAGTCGTCGGGACGGCCGCCCTTGCCCTTCACGAGCATGGCCAGGACGTTGTCGCGGTCGAACGCTTCGCCCGGGTCGTCGGGGTCGTCGGGGTCGATGGGAGGCGGCTCGCCGCCCCCTCCGCCTCCACCCGCCCCCCCAGCGGGAGCCGGAGCGTCGCGATTTTTGGCGCTCCGCGCTGGCTTCGTGAGTTGCACGCCGACGAGCGGCGCCAGCCACTTCAATGCGTCCGCCGGCTTCGGCGTCGCCGGGTTCCACTCCATCACCAGGTCGATCGGCGTGCGTGCCCCCGACTGTGAATCGCCCATGTCATGCACGCCGTAGTCGACGATGCCTTCGGGCGAGATGGAGAGATCCTCCTGCAGGTCGCGGCCCAGAGCCTTCGACGTGACGCGGTAGCCGGGCCCGGATGCGAAGTTCTTCGGCTGCTCCTTGCCACCGAAGAGCCGAGGCACCCAGGCGCCAAGGTTCTGCATCGCGGCTTCCTTGACGCGCTGGAAGTCGTCGCCGCCCTGCCCGCCTGGCTGCGCGTTGGCCGCGGCTCGCGCCGGCGTGCGGGCTGGTCGCTTCGCCGCCTGGGCCGCTTCCTTGGCGTCGTCGATCGTCCTGTGCAGACGTCGCAACACGGCCTCGTCGATCGGCCGCACGTCATCGGGCGTGTTGGGAAACCGCTTGCCGGTGAATATGAAGTACTGGCTCTCGCAGAAGACCTCGACGCCGATGTCGTTGCTCTTGTTGGTGCCGGTGTGGCCTTCCACGATCGCGTGCACGCCGGTGCCGCTCACCGAGATCTCGGTGTAGCTGTCGCAGGCCGCCACGATGTTCCGGCAGCGCTCCGACCATGATCCGTCAGGTTCGAGCTGGCCATCGAGGTCAACACCGACCAGGCCGTCGCCGGGCAGGAAGGCAAACCCGACGCCGTGATGCTCGCCGCGCTCGTAGGCACGGCGCGCCACATGGAGCGTCGCCAGTCGCATGCGGTCACGGTCATCGCCTTGCGTGCCGGCCCTGCGACCGCCCTGCACGTAGTACGGCATCTTGACGGGCTTCTTCGCGCCGGCCTTGTGCTCGAACTTCCACACGACCCATTGCTGGCGCGAAGCCAGCGACGCTGGGATCTGGTCCCAGGCCGGTGGCTCCACGGATGGGAACACGGGCTCCTCGCTCATTCGTGACGAGGGACGCGGCCGATCATCCAGACCGCAGCTTGCTGCGCCTGGTCAGTGCAGAACACCTGCATCATTTGAAAGCCTTCAGGCTGCCCAGTGCGAGCTGCAACTCCGAGGCCAGCGACTCCACCCGTTCGATGGCTCGCGTCTGGCGGGCCTCCGGCGACTCGAGGTACTTCGCTGCCAGGTACGACATCACCGAGCCGATGTCGCCGGTGGCCTTGATGTAGCCCTCCAGGTCGTCGCAGTTGAAGCGCTGCGTGTCACCCTCCGGCTGGTTGAGCTTGCGAGACAGAACAGACGGGCTCAGATCCATCTTCGATGCCAGGTTCGCCGCGTTGAGGCGTTGCTCCTGGACGCGGAACTGGATATACGACCTCAAGCTCGGCCAGTGCTCGGGAAGAGCGTGGTCGATCGTGAGGTTCAAATTGGCATGCGCAATAGATGACATTTCAAATTACCGTCTGTTGCCATCTCAAAAATGGGCAAAAAAAAGAGACTTGCGGCCATGAACCGCAACACGAATAAAAGCCCCCGCCGCCTCGACACGCCCAACACCGCGTACCTTCCCGCACGCGGCGTAGGAGGAGGGAGTGAGCCAGGTACGAGCGCGCCGAAGTGGTCGGCGGCGGGGAAAAATGGAGGCGGCACCCTGCAAGAATCGGAATTCCAAAACTTCATCTTGCAAAGGCGCCCCCATGAACAAAGCACAGTTCGAGAACGTCCAAAGGCTGCATGTGGCCGAGGGCAACCTCACGGCATTGCTGGAAGCCTTCGGCTCCGACCTTGCCGAGAAGGAGGGATACAAGGACGTCGGCGGCTTGGAAGCCGTGCACGTGTATCTCATTCGGAAGTACGGCTGGTTGCCGCGCGACGTGGTGACGATGCGGCCAAGCGAGCTTCGGCTTGCTCTGCACGTAGAGATGCAAGGCTGGACTCTGCGGCCAGAGCTTCGGTAACCGCCTGGTACAGCACGCCGTTCTCGGACGACGTGCGCGACGACAACGTCAAGGCAAGCCGGGTCGCTTCGAGTCGCAATAGATCCGCCTTGGCCTCCGCCACCGAAGAACTCATGCGATCCGCCACAGGCGGCCGCGGGCCGTCGACACGCACGCCACCAACGCGTGCCAGAGCAACAGGTGGCACGATTTCGCCAACGAGAAGTGCGCCTGCCCCGCGTACATCGGAAAAGGCCTGCAACTCTTCACACTCTGCCATCCATGCGGACAGAAGATGTTTGTCAATGAGGAGCGAGCGGCATTGGCGCAGCCTGAAAACGCTTGTACTTCGCACTTCAGGCCCCCGCCTTGATGTCGGCAAGTTCGCGCGTGGATCGCACTGCGTGCTGCTGTCTCGCTCGCTCAGTCAGTGGAAGATCTGCAAGAGTCAACCCAGGACACAGAGCCACCAGACAGTCTGCAAGACCGAGCTCAATGTGCTTCCCTCCATAGACAACCTGATTGAGCGTCCCGCGTGTGGTGCCCGCCTGAAGGGCCAGCGAGTCACGCTCGCTTACCGTGAGGTTTAGGTAATGCTGTTTGAATCGGTCCATCCCCAAACAATACCTACAGGTACAGTTGGAGTCAATACCTATAGGTCATTTACCTGCGGGTATATCTCGGCGACGATCGCCGCCATGGACAACTACGAGCGTTTACAGGCGCTGCTCACATTCATCAGGAACAAGTTCTGTGGCGGCAAGGCAGCCGAGCTGGCAAGGCGAATTGATCGCAGCGACAGCTACATCAACCGACTCTTCTATCCGCAGCGGAAGAACGGCGCGAAAGGCATCGGCCCCGAGATCATGCAAGCCTGCACCGAGGCTTTCGAACTGCCTCGCGGCTTTTGGGAAATGAGCCCAGAAGAAGCTGCGATCGAACTCGGCGAGGGCCGACCGACCAGACCACCGTCAGATCAACCGGCGATGCCTGACGGCTCGATCCTTGTTGACCCGTCAAAAGCCCAAAGAATCTGGGTGGTGGGAAAGGGTGCTGGCGGCCTTTCAGAACGAATCTGGACGGACGGAGATCACCCTGTGGGCGCAACGGATCAATACGGCCTTGTAGCGAGCACGGACCCGCAGGCCTTCCTTGTGGAGGTCACCGAGGAAAGCATGGTGCCGAAGTACACGCCTGGCGACTTTGCACTCGTTGAGCCTGGGACGGCCCCAGAACTTGAAGATGACGTCCTCGTGCGACTCACGTCTGGCATCACAATGATTAAGCGACTGCTCTCCCAACGAGGACAGTTCAAGTTTGGGAGCTACAACAACACTGCAGTCCTGTACTACCGTGCAGAGGATGTGGATTGGATTTACTACGTGGCACACCCGGTGCCTCGACGGAAAATTAAAAGTCTATGGTAGCCCCAGCTCAACACGCTCTGGATGAAGGAAGAGGATGAGAAGACTGCTTCTTACTATGGCTGCAGCGGCCATTTCAGCGGGCTGCGCTGGCCCTTTGGGCCCAAACAATTCGGTCACTACTACGGCGGCATCGAAACATTCCTCCGAGCAAACCTATCGGAATCTCTTGCGGGTGATGAAAGAGTGCTATCCGGAAGCAATGACTATCCGTCCGACGTACTTTCCGGAAGCAAGGGAAGGCGAGATCGACCTCATAGGCGGTAACGAATTTGGGGCAATTCCCTTCGGCACCTGGACAGTGAAGCCGACCTCCACGGGGGCGATCGTGACGCAGGTGCGGACTACGCGCCGGCTGGCGACTCGCCTGGATGCGACCCTGCCTGAATGGATCGAAGGGAACTCGCGCGAGTGCCCGGATGGAACCCGATCAGACCCCCGCCCGCCTGGCTCGGAGCTGAATCAAAACAACATTCCTATACGTTAGCTGCGCTACCCGAGAGCGCTCAAAGTCAAACCACAGGCCGCCTTCGGGCGGCTTTTTTTCATCTTCAAGCAAGACGGCAAAAACAATACCCATAGGTATTGACATCAAACAATACCTGTAGGTACTATCCACCCCAGCACGCTGCATCCCGCAGCGCTTCCTGGAGTGACACATGCCCCTTGCAGCTGCGAAATCCGCAGGCGACCGCCGCAGTCGCCGCACGTCGCCCTCTGCCACCCGGCCCTACCGCTGCTTCTACGCACCGGTCGACAGTAACGGCTTCCCCACCAACATCGATACCGGCGTTCTCCCCTTCGTTGACCTGAAAGCCGCCAGCGGCGAGGCGGCTCAACGCAAGGCCCACGCGAAGACGGGTTGCCCCGTTGCCAGCGTGGAGCGCCTGGAGCACGCAGAGTGACTGCCGCGGCCGCGACCACTCGCACGCCGCGCCAGGCCGAGATCTGGATCCGCGAGGTGCGCTCCCGCCGCCAGGCGTTCTACCGCTGCCCCGCCGTCCAAGGCATGGAGTCGTGGAAGAAGATGTTCCTCACCACGGCCGACAAGGCCCTGCGTGACGGCACTGTCGATCTCGGCAACGGCCTTGTGCTGCCCGTCGTTGTTTCACGCGAAACGACGTGCGTGGCGCATCCGATGCAGGCTCGCTTTGCCGAGCAGGCTCGCACCCTCAACCAGCAGCTCGACGAGTTCACGTCCGTGCGAGGTGTTGCATGAGCGCGCAGCACACGCCGGGGCCGATTCTGATGCAGCGCGCCCACAGCACATGCGAGGCCGTTGCCAGCGGGCCCTTCACGCCGATTGTCTTAGAGCGCTACGAGTGGATCGGCGGCGAGCGTGGTGTCCGTCTGGGCTATCAATCCAACACGGCCAACGGTTGGACGGCCATCGTTTGGACGCATCGCGCCGCCATCGCCAAAGCCTCCGGGAGCAGTTCATGAGCACCGGCGACGAACAGCTGATCGCGGCCCAACTTCGCGACCACGTCCGCGGCGAAGTCACGCAGTTGCCCGATGCAGATCGCGAACTGGTGGAGTCGCTGGCGTGCGCCATCCGCGGCACGGTCCTCGCCGGAGAGAGCCGCACGGCAGGCCTCGGGCAGCTCGCTCTCGCGCTGGCCAGCGTCGAGATCCAGGCCGCGCCCAGAGCCAGCGAACTAACCGCAGGGAGTCACGCATGAAGCACCTTCGCATCTACGTACTCACCTTCGCGGCCGTTCTCGCATGGCTGATGGGCGGCGCGCTGCTCGATGGACCCAGCGAGACCGATGCCTACCAGGCATCCGCCCTGTCCCACCGCGATGCCCTGCGCACCGCACGACACGCCGCCGATCCTCGCGTCGCTGCGGCCACGGGAGACCAGCCATGAGACGCCTGCTCGACCCCCTGCAGCTCGAAGCACTGGTGAGCCACGACGATGACGAGCCCAGGATCACGCCGATCGAATGGGCGCAGGCTGCTCTGCGCCAGTTCCTGGTGATGTTCGTCCTGGCCGTCGTCATGCTCGTCGCGCTGGCGGTTGCACTCAACGATCTGAACGGAGTGACGCCGTGACGAGCGCCGCCGTACAGACGTCTGCACCGGGCGCTGAGGCCGACATATTCGCGGCTTCAGGCAGCGATGCCCATGAGCACGTGGGCACGATCTTCGAGCTGCACGGGACCATGGCCTCGTCTGCCGAGGTCCGGGTGAAGACCATTGGCGACGGTACGCATGTGCGCCCCGTGCTGTGCATGGAAGTGCGGCCGGTCCACAGCGGCCAGGGTCGCACCCTGCACGCGGAGCAGGTCTACCCAGAGAACGGCCGCGAGGCCGCAGAGGCGAAAGCCGCCACCCTGAAAAAGGGCGTCTCCATCACCTTGCTCACAAGCCTCAAGGGCATGCGGACGATCCTGCCGCACGTCCAAGCCGTCGAGCGCACTTCTGCCTGAGGCATCCCCATGAAAAGAATCGTCGTCGCAATGACGGGCTTCGCCAGCACTGGCAAGGACACCGTCGCCGATCTGCTCGTCGAGCACCTTCGGTTTCGCAAGCTGGCCTTCGCCGACGCCCTGCGCGCCGAGGTCTCCAATGCATTCGAAATCGAGCTCAGCTACCTCACGCACACGAGCACGAAGAACCACCCGATGACCGCGCTGGCGATGCGCAAGGCGCCAATCGGTTTTCTCGCGGCCGTTGCGTTGGCGCCCGGGATCGTGCCGCGCATCGGCGAGGGGCGCGTCCCCAACGACTGGCTCGACGCGCCGCGCTCGCCCCGACAGATCCTGCAATGGTGGGGCACCGAATACCGCCGCAGACAAGACCCGCTGTACTGGGTGAAGCAGCTGAACAACAAGCTGACCTTCTACTTCCAAAACGGCGAGCGCCGCTTCGTCATCACGGACTGCCGCTTCGATAACGAGGCCGACCTCGTGCGCGCTCTCGACGGCAAGATCTGGCAGGTCAATCGGCCCGGCGTCACGGCGGAGACTACAGCCGAGGGCACGCACACGAGTGCGACCGATGGCAGCGCGTTTTCTCCCGACGTCATCCTCAACAACATGCACGACATCCGGCACCTGCAGCAGCTGGTGCTGGGCGAGTTCCTGTCGCTGGAGTCGGGCATTGCGGGCGCGACTGTGACGGTGCCGGCATGAGCGAGCGTTACACCACGGCCCGCGTCGCCTCGGCCCGCCCCCTCGGCGCGCCCAGCGTGATGGCGGGGATCTACACGGGGGCCGAGCTCGCGAACAGCTCTGCACGGCCAGGTGCGTACGACGCTCTCAGGCTGCCCAGCCTGGTCAGCGGCCGGAAGGTGACACGCGAGCAGATGCACGCGGAAATGCTCGCCCCGCTGCCGCCTGCTCCGCCCATGCCCACCAGCTACCGGGACACTCACGCGGCCGATCCAGACGTGCATGCGTTGAGCGAGGAAATTGCGGATCCATCGCCTGCATGTGAAGCGGTTGGTCATGCTGCGCAGAGCGCATCCCCACAGGCATCGCCGGCATACCGTCCGCGCGAAGGCAGCGGCCCCCACCGGCTGCTGCAACACCTGCAACAGCACGGCGGCCACCTGACGTACAGCGAGATCTCGGAGCGCTTCGACATCCCTTCGCACTCGCTCACGGCGATTTTCAAGCCCGCGCTGACACGTGGCGCGCTGATCCAGCTGCGGGTTGGCGATAAGCGCCGTCGGGCGCTGGCACTTCCAAGTTACGCGCTGGCGGGTGACGCCCACCACGCCTCAGTCGCGGAGGCGCCTGTGGCGCCTCGTTCCCAGCTTCGCAACAGCCAGGACTTCGCTGCGTCTGTGGCCGAACTGTGCCGCGCCATGGAAACCACGTCGCGTCTGCTCATGCAGTTCGCCGCGGCATTCCCCTCTTCTCATTAGTGAAGGAGCCACCGTGCCCACCAAAGAATTTGCATCCGACAGCGGCGAGGCCTTGGTCGACGTCCCCGCGAGCGAACAGTTCGCCATGCTCGACCTGGCGCTGATCACGCCGAGCCTCACCAATCCGCGCAAGGCCTTCAACGAGGCCAAGATGCTCGACCTGGTCGAGAGCATCAAGGCCAGCGGCGTGCACCAGCCGATCCTGGTGCGGCCGCTGCCGGCCAACAGGCTCGACGACACCTTCCGCAACCGCGGCGACGGCATGCCGCTGCCCACGCACGAGATCGTCTCCGGTGAGCGCCGATTCCGTGCCAGCAAGCTCGCGCAGCAGGCGACCATTCCCGCGATGATCCGCCGGCTCAGCGATCAGGAAGTGCTCGAGATCCAGATCGTCGAGAACCTGCAGCGCGACGACCTCACCGAGCTCGAGGAGGCCGAGGGCTACCAGCGGCTCTGCGAGGAAACGAAAATTGCCAAGGAGCTCGTGGGAGAGCGCATCGGCAAGAGCCGCAGCTATGTCTACGGCCGCATGAAGCTGCTCGACCTGACAAGCGCGCCGCGCGAGGCCCTGCGCGCCGGCGAGATCGACGGCAGCAAGGCCCTGCTGATCGCCCGCATCCCCGACGAGAAGCTGCAGCTGAAGGCCCTTGCGGCCGCGACCGAGAAGGACCACCAGGGCTCGCCGCGGCTGAGCTATCGCGCGCTGCAGACGTGGGTGCAGCAGAACGTCATGCTGAAGCTGTCGGCCGCCCGCTTCTCGATTGTCGACGCCAACCTGGTGCCGGCCGCCGGCGACTGCCCCGGCTGCTCGAAGCGCACCGGTGCTAACCCGGATCTGTTCGCCGATGTCGACGGTCCAGACGTCTGCACAGACCCGACGTGCTTCCATGCGAAGGAAACAGCGCACTCGGAATCCTTGATTGCGATTGCCAAGGCAAAGGGCATGGAGGTGATCGAAGGCAAGGAAGCGCTCGAGCTGAAGCCACAGAGCTGGTACTCCGCTCTCAACGGCTACTCGGACCTCGATGAGGCGGCCCGCAAGGCCCTCTCCGATCGCGAGCTGAAGGGCAAGGTCAAGCTCTTCGTCGACCCGCATAACGGCGATGTGAAGGAAATCATTCCTGATGAACTCGCCATGAAGGCTGCGGCCAAGGCCGGGAAGAATGATCGCGGCGAGAAGATCGACCAGCAGATGAAGAAGGACCGCGCTCGCCAGCTGGAGCGCGAGGAAAAGCAGAAGCGGCGCGAGCTGGCCGAGAACTACCAGAAGCGCTGGCGCAAGGCGGCCGCGGACGCCATTGCCCCTCGCATCCGAGCTGGAGAGATCAAGACATTGAGCGCGAACCTTCTGCGCCGCGTGCTCCTTGAGATCTCGAGGGTAGACAACCGGTGCGCCGAGGACACATTGTTCGATGTACTCGAGCTCAGCGGCCACCGCTATGACGACGAGCTGACAGCGTCTTCAGTCCGAGCGATCGACGACAACGACGTGGGCTATACGCTGCTCCTGCTGCTGCTCGAGGGCGATCGTAGTCCGCATGGGGACTACGTCGATGACGAGTGGGTCTACAGCGACTCCGCGCCCGTGATCGAGGAACTCGCGTGCCTCCTGGCCCTCGACGTTGCCGCGATCATGACCGAGGTCCAGGAGCAGATCCGCGCCGAGCGCGCGCCCAAAGCTCCCGCCGGCGACGAGCTGGCTGCGCAGCCGGAGGGAAGTGCGAAGGGAGAAAAATCGAAGTCGAAGCCTGCGGCGCCGGCGAAGAAGGGCAAGACCTCGAAGGAGGAGGCCTCGGCGAAGATCGCCGAGGCGCTGCAGGAGCTCGAGGCGAGCGAGAAGGCAGAGATCCAGGCGCCTGACGGCGCAGGGCTTGATGAAGGCGCGGCACTTGCCGCGCCGGGTGGTGCGGCCGCCCTGCCTCAAGTCGGCGACCGGGTGATGGTCGACAGAGCTGGGCACGAAGACCTCGGGCGGGAAGGCGTTGTGCTCCAGGTCCTGGCCAGCGGGAAGGCTCGCGTTCAATTCGAAGGCAGCACGAGTGAAGCCACCATCCCGATCAGTTGGTTGATCGTCGTTGCCACCAGCCTGTGGCCGTTCCCACGCACCGCCGACCAGAACACCGAGCCGCAGACGCCTGCACTCAAGGCCGGTGACCGCGTGAAAGTCAAGGGCACGATGGTTTCCGGCTTCCTCAGTGAATACATCGGTAAAGAAGGCACCGTCAAGTCGGCCGTCGACGGCACGACGAAATGGGTCGTCAACCTGGCCAGGCGGAAGAAGGCGCCCAACCTGGTCGAGCTCGAGGCCGACGTGCTGGAGGTGATCGCGTAATGGCCACCATCGAAAACGCCGGCACCTCGCCCGAAGCATTGGCTCAATGGCGCGCCTCGATGCAAAACATGGACCGCGCCGAGCTTTTGGCGCAGCAGCTCGTACAACGCGGTGCGGAACACGCGCTCGCAGAACTTTTGAAGCAAGGCGCCACACATGAGAACTGCGTCGCGATGCTGTCCAGCATCCGCGAGGGCTTGCTCGAGATCCACGCCGTAGCGAACGGGCGCGGAATCGTTCTGGCAAGTTACTCCGCTGCCTGTGCTATCGACGAGAAGGCTAAGGCCGCTCCAGGCCCAGTCACCCAGGCTTGGACACACACCATCCCCATGATGCAGCAGAGCGTGTTGCTGGCCGCGATCCGAGGGCCTGACGGTCAACCCAAGTATGGCGGCGGCGCCAAGATGCTGCTGCGCTGGCTTCGACGCTGTGTGCTGCTGTCTGCGATGGACGGGAAGGTTCTCGACAACCCGATCGACAAGAACGGCGGCTCCTTTACTGGTCCGTCGCTTGAAGGACACGACGACCTCGAGCCATGGGCAGAACGGATGCAACTCCACGTGAATGACTACCTGCGACAGGTCGACATGCTGCCGCATCACTACCAGCTGCACTTCATGCACGCGGTCGAGATCCTCGGCTACAAGCATCCGCAACACGAGATCCGGCACTTCTGGCACCGGGTCTATCTTCGCCTCGTGCACGACCTGCACCTCTGGCCGGAAACGGCCGAGCAGCTCGACGAACGGCTCGGCGATACCCGCAGCGGCTGGCTCAAGCGTGCCGACCCGGCAACGGTGAAGTGACATGACACACAGCCGCCCTCCCCGTCGAACACACCGCACATCGCTCGCACCGATGCGCTTGGCCAGGAACGCCGCCACGCTGCTGACGCCGCCGGAGCTCGCGAAAACGCTCGCCCCGCTGCGCGCTGCTACTCAAGCGCTGCGCGAAGGTGTGGCCACCGAGCTCGAATGGTCGATCGTGGCCAGCTCGATCTACGTGGCCCAGGCCATCGAGCAGCAGGGCGTCGTGCGAGGTCTCGGCGAGCATTTCCGCAGTGCTGAGGTAGCCCTGCACGGTATCGAGCAGCGAGCGATGGCTAGCGGCGAATGGAAGGCTACCGCCCTCTATTACCAGGAGCTCGATCACATCAACACGGCCGTCGACCTTCACGAATTCCAGCTGATGCGGCTCAGCTACAGCGAGGTCAGCCGGGCGGTCAATAAGGCCACCGGCGAGATCCGGTCGACCAGCGGCCGGATCATCACGCTGGCGGCACAACAGGCAGATATGCTGCGGGAGGCATCATGATGATTGGCACGCAGTCCACGGGCGCAATCGAAGGGGTCGTCATCAGTGCCGTCTCCCATGAGGGGCTCACGGTCACGGTTGACGGGAAGCCGGCTAAGCTGGCGATTGTGAGCGATGATGGTCAAGTCGTCGCGGTTGGCGACCTCGTCGCCCGAGAAGCTGAGGCGGTCGCGGTCAATTGTTATCGCAATATTCTTCTCGGCAAGGGCTTTCTAAGGGTGATGAGCCCGCCGCTTGCCTCAAACGGACGTAAAACGTAGACCCGCAAGGGGCAAGCGAGTGCTCATCAGCGACGCTATGACGCAGCGTCGCCATCTTCCAAAATTGACCCATTCCACTTCACGTAGTAACGGAAGAATGGGTCAACCAAGTGAAGCTCTCCATTCGCGAAATCGATGACCGGTTCGCCTTCGCGATCCTTCGCAATCTCATCCATTTTTTCTAGAGCCCGCGTCACTTCGTGCTGCTGAGGCACCTCGATCAACAACTGCTGCAAGGCCTTTCGCAGCTTCGTCCAGTCCACCGGCGTCACGCCTCCCAGCTCATGCAATGCCAGCATTACTGCTTGGTAGGTGTCGCAAGTGCCGCCACCTTGCAACCCACGATCCTTTCGATTGGTGCGTTCAGGGCCCTTTCGCAGTGCCTTGAAAGTCTCCGGCGAAATACTTTCCGCGAATTCTTTGAAGAAGCTGTCGGGCGGTACCGGCAGTTTGACGGCCGGGCTCGGGGGCTCCCCAAGATACTTTGCCCGGATCCCCGCGTCTCGGCAGAGTGCAGAGCAAAAATCTTGCATCATGTGCGGGCTCGCAAAGCACTCCTTCACCAGTGCATCAAGGACGGTTGGCAGACAGTGGACATTGAGAAGCCTGAAGCCAGTTTCACCAATCGAGAAAAGTTCCGAGTTCTGCCATTCAGGAATTGGGATTGTGACTGTTCGTCCGTCGACGTCCATCTCTGCGCTAGCGGCCTGATGCATACGGTGCGGGATCAGAATTAGCACGACCTGCAGACCTTCAAACACTGCTGGCTTGAGGGCGCGAATCACCTCCGTTTGGAGCTCAGGTTCCAAATAGTGAAAGTCATCGATTACCAGGACCTTCTGACGCGCTACCAGGGCATCAACAGCAGTCCTGGCAGCCGAAACATTGAACGTAGCAGCGTTGCTTGAGTTGGTCGCGTCTTTGGCGGCCTTTTGACCTTTTACACCGCCTCCTACACCCATCGGTCGAAATCCAACGTCCATTTCGCCGACATAACTATCTTCGTGCGCCAAGCCCTGAGATTTAACGGTTTGGCTTGGCAGACCTAGCTCTGCAAGAATCTGCGCCCAAACGTCCGCAATACTTTTGAGGTGGCCGCCCTCCAACCAGACGCAATCCGAGGAGGGAACGACCTTCCGCACCAACACGGTTTTGCCGCTCTTCGTTGGGCCTGCAACCGCAATGAACTTGGGCAGCCGATCCAACGCATCGGTCAGCTTCGCTTCAATCTTAAATTGTGCGCGCGGCTGATAGGTGTGCTTTGGGAATCCACCGGGAACAAACACGTCCTTTACGCGCAAAACCGGCGGTTCTTGTAATGCTTCTTCCATAGTCAAAATTTTTTCCTCCGGGACTTTTGCCCACCTTTGTAACCGTCCAAAAAACCGTAGGCACGTAGGCATTTAAGACGAACCGTCGGATTCTCGCATCCGGCGAGTTCGGCATGCGGTCACAACCCGGGTAAGCCCTAGAGCCGCGACGCGCCCTATAGCCCAATTTGGGTGCGAGCTAGAATGATCGCTTGCTAGGGGTGCTGGGCGCTTAAACGCTCGGCTGAGATCAAACCCTTCGAACCTGTCCGCCGTGTTTATTTTCACGGCTTGAGGTAATCCTCGCGCAGGGAAGCTGGTCCGGTTGGCCGCTCACGTTGTCTCGCGTGACGACCGTGTCGCTCGGGCCCCGCCCACCTGCCAAACCTTTTGCACTGGAGCAAACGGATGGCACAAGACAACAACAACAACGATCGCAGCAGCAACGCCGGATCCGCCTCATCCAACGAGGCGCTGACGCCGTTGCCCGCGTCCAGGCGCGTGTTCGGCTGGCACGACCACGCCGCGCTGTGGTTCAGCCTGGGCGTCGGCCTGCTGGTGATGCAGATCGGCGCGTACCTCGTGCCCGCGGTGGGCACGCGGGACGCGGCCATCGCCATCGTGCTGGGCTCCTGCCTTGGCGCGGGCCTGCTGGCCTGGACCGCGCGGCTCGGTTGCGAGAGCGGCCTGGCCAGCGCCGGCCTCATGCACGCCACCTACGGCAGCGCCTTTGCGCGGCTGCCGGTGCTGCTGAACATCGTGCAACTGGTGGGCTGGACCACTTTCGAGCTGGTCGTCATGCGCGAGGGCACGCAGGCCATCGGCCAGGCGGCCTTCGGGCCGTCCATCGGCTCGGCATGGGGCGGCGTGCTGACCACGCTGCTCTGGGGCGCGGTGCTGCTGGCCCTGCTCGCGGGCTCGATGGTCAAGCTGGTGCGGCGCTTCGTCAGCCGCTTCGGGCTGCCGCTAGTGGTGTTGTCGCTGCTGTGGCTCAGCTGGCAGTTCGCGACGCGGCTGCATGCCAAGGGACTCGACGCGTTCTGGGCGCGGCCGGGCGACGGCAGCATGGGCATGTTCGGCGCGCTGGACCTGGTGATCGCGATGCCGGTGTCATGGCTGCCGCTGGTGGCCGACTACGCACGGCACGGCAAGCGCGGCACCGGGGGCCTGGGGAGCGCCTTCAGCGGCACCTGGCTCGGCTATGCGCTGGCCAACATCTGGTGCTATGCGCTGGGCGTGATGGTGGTGAGCGTGGCCGAGCCGGGCACCGAGCTGGTGACGGCGCTGCTGCTTGCGCAAGGCGGCCTGCTGGCGCTGGGCCTGATCCTGATCGACGAGCTCGACAACGCCTACGGCGACGTGTATTCGGGTTCGGTGTCCACGCACAGCCTGCTGCCGCGCTGGAGCGTGAAGCGCTGGGGCCTGCTGCTGGCCGCGCTGTGCATCGCTTTTGCACTGGTGCTGCCGATGCACACGCTGGAGCCCTTCCTGCTGTTGTTGAGTTCGGTGTTCGTGCCGCTCTACGGCGTGATCATCGGGCGGCTTGGCAGCGGACAGTCCGTGTCGGTGGGCGGTGCGCGGAAGATCGATTTCGGCGCCGCGCTGATCTGGATCGCGGGCATTGCCGCGTACCACGCGCTGGCCAGATGGGCACCGCAGTTCGGCTCGGCATTGCCGACGCTGGCCGCGACCTTCGCGCTCGCGTGGCTCAGCCGGCCGTCAGCGCGAAGCGGTGCGTCGGCACTGGCGCAAAGCCGTGGTTGAGAGGACCATGACCCGCGCCGATCTTCACATCCGCCCCCGCGGCCATCGCGCCGAGGATGTACGCACGCGCCCGCTCGACCGCCTCCGGCAGCGCCGCGCCCAATGCCAGGTGCGCGGCGATGGCGGACGACAACGTGCAGCCGGTGCCGTGCAGATTGGGGCTGTCGATGCGCTTCGAAGCCAGCCGCCTGCGCTCGCCCCCGGACTGCAGCAGCACGTCGACCACGTCGTTGCCCGGCAGATGGCCGCCCTTGAGCAGCACGCCCTTGGCGCCGAGCGCCAGCAGTTCGTCGGCCGCGCCGTCGAGCGCATCGATACCGTCGATGGGATGGCCGATGAGCAGCGCGGCTTCGTCGAGATTGGGCGTCACCACCAGCGCGCGCGGGAACAGTTCGCGCACCAGCACCTGCACCGTCTCGGCCGCGATCAGCCGGTCGCCGCTGGTGGCGACCATCACGGGGTCGAGCACCACGTTCTTCAGCTGGTAGCGGTCGATGGCCCAGGCCACCACTTCGACGATCTCGGGCGCGTGCAGCATGCCGAGCTTGACGGCATCGACGCCGATGTCTTCCACCACGGCCTGGATCTGCGCCTTGAGAAACTCGGGCGGCACGCCGTGGATGCCCGACACGCCGAGCGTGTTCTGCGCGGTGAGCGCGGTGATGGCCGTCATGCCATAGCAGCCGAGCGCCGCGAAGGTCTTGAGATCGGCCTGGATGCCGGCGCCGCCGCCGCTGTCGGAGCCGGCAATGGAGAGCACGCGTGCATAGCGCTGGGTGGGTGCTTGGGTCATGCCGAAAATTATCGGCGGTATCCATGGCCGGAAGGAGCGAGACCATGAGCCTTCCTTTTCAATCCGCCGCCGTCCTCGGCGCGGGCCTCATGGGCCGGCTGATGGCGGTCACGCTCGCGCAGGCGGGCTGCAAGGTCGACCTGTTCGAAGCGGGCAGCCCCGATGCGGAAGGCGCTGCCGCACGCGTGGCAGCCGCAATGCTCGCGCCGCTGGCCGAATCGGCGGTGGCGCCGGTGTCGGTCGTGCGCATGGGGCAGCACGCGCTCTCGCGCTGGCCCGAGCTGCTGGCAAAGCTGGCGCAGCCCGTGTTCTTCCAGCGCGAAGGCACGCTGGTGCTGTGGCACCGGCAGGACGCCGCCGAAGCCGCACGCCTGGCGCGCGTGCTTGCCAACACCGGCACGCAGGTGCCAGAGCTCGCGCCGATGCAAACGCTCGACGGCAAGGCGATTGCCGCCCTTGAGCCCTCGCTCGGGCAGCGCTTCATGCAGGGCCTGTTCCTGCCGGGCGAAGGTCAGCTCGACAACCGCGCGCTGCTCGCGTCCCTGCTTGCCACACTGCAAGCCAGCCCCGGCGTGACGCTGCACTGGCAATCGGCGCGCGCGCCTTCGGACTTCACGCCCGGCGCACCGGGCCAGCCCGACCGGGTGATCGACTGCCGCGGCTTCGGCGCCCGGCCCCAGTGGAACGCACTGCGCGGCGTGCGCGGCGAAGTGATCCGGGTGCACGCCCCAGAAGTGACGCTGAGGCGGCCCACGCGCCTGGTGCATCCGCGCTACCCGCTCTACATCGCGCCCAAGCCGGGCAACCTGTTCGTGATCGGCGCGACCGAGATCGAATCGGACGACATGTCGCCCGCCAGCGTGCGCTCCACCTTGGAACTGCTGAGCGCCGCGTATGCGGTGCACAGCGGCTTTGCCGAGGCGCGCATCGTCGAAATCGCCACGCAGTGCCGGCCCACGCTGCCCGACAACCTGCCCGCCATCGAGCAGCCGCAGCCGCGCGTGCTGCGCATCAACGGGCTCTACCGCCACGGTTTCATGATCGCACCCGCGCTGCTCGACGCCGCGATGGAACTGCTGGCGCACGGCCGCTCGACGCTCGCTGCGAGCCTCGGCATGGAGATATCCCACGCATGAACATCCTGATCAACGACAAGCCTTTCACCCTGCCTGACAACGCCGTGCTGACCGATGCGCTGGCCGCGCTGGACGCCACGCCGCCGTTCGCGGTGGCGGTGAACCGCGAGTTCGTGCCGCGCTCCGCCTACGCCGCGCGCGCGCTGCAACCCGACGACCGCATCGAAGTGATCCGCCCCGTGACGGGCGGCTGATTGATTGACGGAGACGACACGATGAACACCACACACGACGACCCGCTGGTTCTCTACGGCGAAACCTTCCAGAGCCGCCTGCTGCTCGGCACCGCTCGCTATCCCTCGCCAGACCTGCTCGAAGCCGCGGTCAAGCGCGCCCGGCCCGCGATGCTCACGGCCTCGCTGCGCCGGCAGACCGCGAATCAGGGATCGGGCAACAGCGAGCTCGGCAACGGCTTCTGGGAACTGCTGCGCCGCCTCGGGGTGCCCGTGCTGCCCAACACCGCCGGCTGCCACAGCGTGCAGGAGGTGGTCGCCACCGCGCAGATGGCGCGCGAGCTGTTCGACACGCCCTGGATCAAGCTCGAGCTGATCGGCGACGACTACACGCTGCAGCCCGACACGCTGAACCTCGTCGACGCGGCCTCGCAGCTGATTCGCGAAGGCTTCAAGGTGCTGCCCTATTGCACCGAAGACCTGGTGCTGTGCCAGCGGCTGGTCGACGTGGGCTGCCAGGCCGTGATGCCTTGGGCCGCGCCCATCGGCACGGGCCGTGGACCTGTCAACCCTTATGCGCTGCAGGTGCTGCGCGACCGGCTGAAGGTGCCGATGCTGGTCGATGCCGGCCTGGGCCTTCCTTCGCATGCCTGCCAGGTGATGGAATGGGGCTACGACGGCGTGCTGCTCAACACGGCGGTCGCGCTGGCGCAAGACCCGGTGGCCATGGCCGGCGCATTTGCCGACGCGGTGCAGGCCGGGCGCACCGCACACCGTGCCGGCGCAATGGCCGCGCAGGACGCGGCGCAACCCAGCACACCGGTGCTCGGCACGCCCTTCTGGCATCACGCGCCATGACAGCTTCAATGAACGACGCCCGCGCCATCGCGCAAGCCATCGTCGCGGCCCACGGCTTGCGTTTCGGCGCGATCACCGCCGCGCCCGTGAGCGCGCCGGTCTTCTCGTCGGACGACCCGGTGTACCGCGGCGCCAAGCAGGCCTGCTCGGCGCTGGGCTTCATCGAGATCGACGCCGAATGCCTGGCCCACGCCTGGCGCGCGCAGACGCTGCGCCTGAGCAACTTCGACGCCGCGCTGTGGCCCGACGCGCCCGCAGACTTCGGCATGCGCCCGTTTCCCCCGGCCGCTCGCGACGATGCATTCCCGCCCTGCCCCGAACGCCTCGGCCTCTATGCCGTGCTGCCCGATGCGCAATGGGTCGGCCGCATGGCGCGCGCCGGCGTGCCGACTGTGCAACTGCGCTTCAAGTCGGAAGACGCGGCGGCCATCGAGCGTGAAGTGCAGGCGGCCGTCGAAGCGGTGCGCGGCACCGATGCGCTGCTCTTCATCAACGACCATTGGCAGGTCGCCATCGCGGCGGGTGCCTACGGCATCCACCTCGGCCAGGAAGACCTCGACGCGCTCTCGCCCGATCAGCTGGCGCAGCTGCGCGCTTCAGGCGCGAGGCTCGGCGTCAGCACGCACGGCTACGCCGAGATGGTGCGCGCGGACAGGGTGAGCCCGAGCTACATCGCGATGGGCGCCGTCTACCCGACCACGCTCAAGAAGATGGCGACCGCGCCGCAGGGCGTGGCCCGCCTCGCAGCCTATGCGCGACTGCTGCGCGGCTATCCACAGGTGGGCATCGGCGGCATCGACGCGGTGCGCCTGCCCGAAGTGCTGGCCACGGGCGTTGGCTCCGTCGCCGTGGTGCGCGCACTGGTCGCGGCGGAAGACCCCGAGGCCACGGCCATGCAATGGATGGCGGCGATGGAAAGCAACGCCGTCGGCAACTGAACACAATGAACCAACCCAAGCCCTCTTTTTTTTCTTCCGCCTGGCCGCTCTCACCCGTGTCGCGCGCGCTGGCGGTCGTTCTCTTCACCGCCGCTTGCGGCGCGCAGGCGCAGCAGGCGGCATTGCGTGAAGTCACCGTCAACGACAGCAGTGCCGCGCCGCAAGCCGACATCAGCGGCTTCGGCGATGTGCCGCTGCGCGAGCTGCCGCTCTCGGCCACGGTGATCGACAGCCAGCAACTGCGCGCCAGCGGCGCCCGGCGGCTCGCGGACCTCACCCAGTTCGACGCCTCCGTCACCGACGCCTACAACTCCGCCGGCTACTGGGACTACCTCACGGTGCGCGGCTTCGTGCTCGACAACCGCTTCAACTACCGGCGCGAAGGCCTGCCGATCAGCGCCGAGACCTCGATTCCGCTGGACAACAAGGAACGCGTGGAAATCTTGCGCGGCACCAGCGGCATCCAGGCCGGCACCAGCGCGCCGGGGGGCCTGGTCAACTACGTCGTCAAGCGGCCGACCGAGCAGGACCTGCGCACGGTGCGCATCGAGACCAACAGCCGCGGCAGCCTGCTGGGCGCCGTCGACCTTGGCGGGCGCTTCGGCGAGAACCGCGAGTTCGGCTACCGCATCAACGTGGCGAGCGAGAACCTCAAGCCGATCACGCACGACCTCGACGGCAACCGCAACCTGTTCTCGCTGGCGGCCGACTGGCGTATCACGCGCGACTCGGTGCTGGAATTCGAGATCGAGCAAAGCCGCAAGACGCAGCCGAGCCAGGCCGGCTACAGCCTGCTGGGAAGCGTGCTGCCCAGGCCGGTCGATCCGCGCATCAACCTCAACAACCAGCCGTGGTCGCAGCCCTCGGTGTTCAAGGCGCTGACAGGCACGGTGCGCTTCAGCCAGGCAATCAACTCCGACTGGCGCTGGAGCGCGCAGATCGGCCAGCAGCGCTTGAAGAGCGACGACCGCCTGGCCTACGCCTTCGGCTGCGGCGCCGAGGGCAACTACGACCGCTACTGTTCCGACGGCACATTCGACGTCTACGACTTCCGCAGCGACAACGAGCGCCGCACGCAGACCGCGGGCAGCCTGAACCTCAAGGGCAACGTGGCGACGGGCAGCGTGAAGCACGAGCTGGGTTTCGGCCTGCTGCAAAGCCGCGTGCGCAACCGCTTCCAGGATCAGGCCTACAACTACGCGGGCACCGGCAACATCTGGGGCACGGCCATGGTGCCGGCCAACCCCGATGCCACCACGCCGCAGACCAACCGCGACGAACGCTCGACCGAACTGTCGGCACAGGACGCCATCCGCTGGAACGACCGTTTCACCACCTGGCTCGGCGTGCGCCACACGCGGCTCGACCGCAGCAGCATCGGCAACGACGGATCGAATCCGACCGGCTACAAGCAGGACGTGACCACGCCGTGGATCGCCGCGAGCTATGCCATTCAACCGGGCTTGCTGGCTTATGCGAGCTGGGGCAAGGGCGTGGAATCGCAGGTCGTGCCGAACAGGATCTCCCAGTACGCCAACGCTGGGCAGGCCCTGCCCGCGCTGACCTCGCGCCAGTGGGAACTGGGCCTGAAGGGCGGCAACGATGCGTTCAACTGGCAAGTCGCCTGGTTCGACATCTCGCGGCCGATGACCAACCTCGACCTGTGCAGCGGCTACTGCGAAGTGCGCAACGACGGACGCGCCGTGCATCGCGGGCTGGAGGCCGGCGCGCAATGGAACCAGGGGCCGTGGCGCCTCGGCGGCAGCATCGCGGTGATCGACGCCAAGCGGCGCGGCAGCACCGAGAACCCGGCGCTCAACGGACAGTCGCCGACGAACGTGCCCAAGGAAGTGCTGCGGGCACAGGCCGCGTACCGCGTCGCGTCGGTGCCGGGGCTGGAGATCGCTGGCCAGCTTTCGTACGAAGGCCGGCGCAACGTGCTGCCGGATGGGTCGATCACCCTGCCCTCGTGGACGCGCGTCGATGCAGTGCTGCGCTACGACACCAGGCTGCGCGGCGTGAACACGAGCTGGACGCTTGCGGTCGACAACCTGTTCGACCGGCGCTACTGGAAGGAGTCGCCGTTCCAGTTCAGCCATGTGTATCTGTTTCCCGGTGCGCCGCGCACGCTGCGACTGGGTGTGAGCATCGCGTTGTGAATGTGGTGAGCCTCACAAATTTGTCGATGCAGATGCGCGCGGTTGAGAAGGCGCAAAAAATCACGCTATAATCTAAGGCTTGTTCCTCGATAGCTCAGTTGGTAGAGCGCCGGACTGTTAATCCGTAGGTCCCTGGTTCGAGCCCAGGTCGAGGAGCCAAAACAAGCCGCAAGGCAACTGGATGCCCTGCTACTCATAAAGTAGCGGGGCATTTTCATTTGGGTCTTGTTTGCGTCGATGCATCGACGATAAAAAAATCAGGCTGTCACACTCAAAATCGGCAAATCCATTGCATATAATTTAAGGCTTGTTCCTCGATAGCTCAGTCGGTAGAGCGCCGGACTGTTAATCCGTAGGTCCCTGGTTCGAGCCCAGGTCGAGGAGCCAAATCAAGCCGCAAGGCCTCTGAGAAGCCCGCTGTTTTCACGAACAGCGGGCTTTTTCTTTGGCGGCATGCAGGCTCGCGATTTCAGCAAAGTCCGCTAAGTACCCTGCCCGCAAAGCGCGCACACTGACGCGCATGGAAAGCCGTCGAACAGAGCAGGACTACCGGGCCCGCGTGGCACGCGCGGTCGCGGCCATCGTTGCCGACCCGATGGCCGATCACCGGCTCGACGACCTCGCGCGGCTCGCGCACTTCTCACCTTTTCATTTCCATCGCGTCTACGCCAGCGTGGCCGGCGAGACCGTGGCCGCCACGGTCCGCCGTGTGCGGCTCGCACTCGCGACGCAACTGCTCGAAGCCGGCGGCCAGAGCATCACGCAGGTTGCGCTGGCGGTGGGCTACGAGAGCCCGCAGGCCTTCACGCGCGCCTTCGGGCAGTTCACCGGCCAGTCGCCGCGCGAGTTCCAGCGGCAGATGGCGCGCGCGGTGCTCGATGTCGATGCGATACCGCAGGCCGGCAACGACGGCGGCGCGCCACCCGCCGTGCGGATCGTCGAGCGCTCCGCGCAGCGGCTGCATGCGCTGCGGCACCAGGGCTCGTTCGCGACCATTCCCCATACCCATCGGCGGCTGCGCCTCCATGCGGGCACGCGGGTGCTGTCGGAGCACTGGGGCGCGTCCTTCAGCGCGCCCGAGGACACCAGCGGCTTCCGGTACTACGCAGCGTTCGCTTCGCCTGACCCGTGGCCGGAGGATGGCTCGGGCGTCGAGTTGCTCGACATCCCGGGCGGCTGCTATGCCGTGCATCGCCTGGCCGGCCCTTATGCGCGCATCAATGCCGCCGTTCAATCGCTCTATGCGCGATGGCTGCCGGGCAGTGGCTACGAACCCGACGACCGGCCCACGCTGGAGCACTACCTGAATTCGCCGCGCACGGTGCGGCAAGCCGAGCTGCGCACCGATCTGCTGATTCCGATTCGCCGCGCCGACTCGTCGTAAGGCGGTCTACCTCGGCTGGAAAGCGATGAGCCCCATGCCCGCAAGACACACCGCGACACCGGCGATATCCCACGCGCTGGGGCGGATGCCGTCGACCGCCCACAGCCACGCGATGGCCACGCCGATGTAGACGCCACCGTAGGCGGCATACACGCGGCCCGCCGCCGTTTCATGCAAGGTGAGCAGCCATGCGAAGGCCGCGAGGCTGATCGCCGCGGGCACCAGCAGCCACGCGGAGCGGTCCTGCTTGAGCCACAGGTAAGGCAGGTAGCAGCCGATGATCTCCGCGAGAGCCGTCGCGACGAACAGAAGAAAAGTGCGCATCGCGCGATTGTGCATAGCCGTGCCCCTGGCCTTATCGGCAAGACACGTGAGGCCATTCGCTTGATGGCGTCCACCCCTCGCACCTACACTCGGCCGATGGCCCTCTCGTCCACGTCCCGCAACCGCACTGCCCGCGCAGCCCTGCTCCAGGCAGCGGCCGGCCGTGGCGCAGGTGTCGTCGTTGCGGCGATGACGACGGTCTTGCGACGCACCTCCGCACTTTCCTGAGCCCGGCGGTCCGCTACCTTCTTTCTTGATGCGCGAACCCTTGACCGCCGGGCACCACACCGCGCGGTAGCGACTTCGCCTGCTCGTTTCCACGGCAATGGGCGGTTTCGCATTCAACTGGAGTGCTTCATGCCTGCAACCATTCACGGAGAGCGCACGCTCACCGAACTCGATTTCGTCCGCCTCGGCAAACTGGCTGGCGGCGCCATTCCGCCGGCGCTGTCCGACCTGCTGGACGTGGCCGACATCCTGCCCTCCCGCGACGTACCCGCGGACATCGTCACGATGAACTCCAAGGTGGAGATCGAAGACCCCGCAACCCGCCAGACGCAGAAGATCACCCTCTGCTACCCCGCCGACGCCCAGCCAGGCACGGGCTGCGTGTCGGTGCTGTCGCCCGTCGGCATCGGGCTGCTCGGCCAGCGGACCGGCGCACTCGCGCGCTGGCGCATGCCCAACGGCGCGGAAGGCGAAGCGCGCGTGGTGTCGGTGCTGTTCCAGCCCGAAGCCAGCGGCAACTACCTGGCCTGAACCAGCCAGACCATTTGGTCAAAACATGACTTTCGGCACTGGCGTGCCGGCCGGTCGGACCGTATCGTCGCCCGGTCGCTGGTGCGACGAGCAGGGAGGTCACAACAGGCCATGCGGTCCCCATCTCCGATCGAGACAGGTGGCGCCTCCCCTGGCGCGCCGCTTTGTTTTCACTTGACTGATCCGGACATGGCTTTTTCCAAACTTACTCTCGCAAGCGCACTCGCGGGCCTGCTGGCCCTTTCTGGTTGCCAGACCATGGACATGCAAATGGGCAGCCAGTCGGCCAAGACCGTGGCCACCGGCAGCGCCGCCGGCGGCGCGACCTCCGGCGAAAGCAGCCAGCTCGAGCGCTGCGACTCCCCGCTGGGCACCGTCTCGCTGATCGAGAACCAGAGCGCAGGCTGGTACACCATCCTCACCGGCGAATACAAGCTGCCGCCCACCGCCAACCTGCTGCGCCTGCTGGTGCAGCAATCGAACTGCTTCATCGTTGTCGAGCGCGGCGCGGCCGGCATGAACGCCATGACGCGTGAACGCGCACTGCAGCAGTCGGGCGAAATGCGCGGCGGCAGCAACTTCGGCCGCGGCCAGATGGTGGCGTCGGACTACGGCCTGTCGCCCGAGATCGTCTTCAGCAACAGCGACGCGGGCGGCCTGGGCGGCGCGCTCGGCGGCCTGGTGGGTGGCGGCCGTGGCCGCGCCATTGCGCAGCTCGGCGCGAGCATGCAGACCAAGGAAGCCAGCGCGCTGCTGACGCTCATCGACAACCGCTCCGGCGTGCAGGTCGCGGCCTCGGAAGGAAGCGCCTCCAAGACCGACTTCGGCGGCTTCGGCAACCTCAGCGGCCTTTCCGCCGCCGGCGGCATCGGCGGCTACACGCGCACGCCTCAAGGCAAGGTGATTGCCGCCGCCTTCATGGACGCCTTCAACCAGATGGTCCGCTCGCTGCGCAACTACAAGGCGCAGACGGTGCGCGGCCAGGGCCTCGGCGGCGGTGGCCGCCTGGGCGTGGATGGCGGCGCCGCGCCGTCGCAGACTTACGTGCCGGCCGAGAAGCCCGCACCCACGCGACGCCGCAGCAAGTAAGGGGTCAGGCGCGCGCGCATCGAGGCTCCATGCAGCCAGCCGGCAAAAGCCGCGCCGCGCCTCCCTCGTATATAGGATGTGCAGGGGCACCCCCGCCCCCTACCCTCGGCCTGATTCAAAAACAGACTCCGAGGGTTTTTCTTCACCATGCGCATCGCCTTCACGTCCTGCATGAGCGCGTACAGCTTCCCCGACCAACCGGCGTGGGAGCAGATTGCACAGGCTCAATGCGACGAACTGGTGCTCCTGGGCGATTCGGCCTACTACGACGCCGACGGCCAGAGCACCGCCGCGATCCAGGCCATGGACGCCAACACCTTCGCCCTGCATGCGCATGAGCGCCTCTACAAGCAGGTCAGCCACCCCACTTTCTCCGCGCTCGTCAAGACCCCCACGCTGCGCACGCACGCCATCTGGGACGACCACGACTTCCTCTGGAACGGCTCATGCGGCGCGCAGATCGAGGGGCAGCCGCAGTACAGCCACTTGCTGCCGCCGACGCGCGCCGTGTTCGCGCGCTACCGGAAGGCACTGGCCGCCCGGTTCGCACCCGGCAGCTTTCCCCAGGTGCCGCCGCCGTGGGCCGCCGACGTGCCGCCGCCCGGCTACAGCAACGTGCCTCTTGACCATGACGTGCTGCTCCACCTCACCGACGGCCGCAGCTTCAAGTCCACGCGTGGCCGCAAGGCGCTGATGGGCAGCAAGCAGCTCGACGACTTCGAGGCCGCCTGCGCGAGCGCATCGTCCGACACGGTTCACCTGCTGGCCTCGGGGGTGGTGTTCGAGGCCAACAGCGGCGAAACCTGGCTCGGCTGTGCCAAGGAACACGAAAGACTGCTGGCGCTGGCCGACAAATACCGCATCCTCATGCTGAGCGGCGACGTGCACCACAACAAGATCACCCAGTACTCGACCGAGCGCGGACGGCTGCTGTTCGAGGCCACCGCGTCCGGCGCGGCGATATGCACGCTGGTCACGCTGGGCGCGCTGCAATGCAACTGGGGCCTGCTGGACATCGATGCCGAGCGCATCACCGTGCAGGTCTTCCAGAAGGACCCTGCCACCCTGCCGCAAACCATCGACCGCAAGACCTGGCGCTGGGTGACGCAGCAGGCCGGCGCATGACGCAGGCAACGCAGGTTGCCCTGGTCGAGGACGACACCGGCATGCGCGATCGCATCGCGCGTGTCGTCGACGCGGACCCGTCGCTGAGCCTTGCCTTCAGCGCGTCCAATGCCGCCGACATCCTGGCGTGGCTGAACGACAACCCCATCGACGTGCTGCTGGTGGACCTCGGCCTGCCAGACCACCCCGGGCTGCAGGTGATCAGCCAGTGCCGCACCATGCAGCCGGCCTGCGCGGTGATGGTGTTGTCGATCTTCGGCGACGAGGCCAACATGGTGCAGGCCTTCGAGGCCGGCGCCAGCGGCTATCTGCTGAAGGACGGCACCGAGACGGAGCTGGCCACCCACATCCGCCACCTGCGCGCCGGCGGCTCTCCCATGTCTCCGGTGATCGCGCGCCAGCTGCTGCGCCGCTGGCAGGCTCGCGCCGGCATCGCGGCGCCGGCCAAGCCGGCAACACCGTCGCCTTTCGGCGGCAGCATCCGTCCCGAGCGCCTGTCGCCGCGCGAGTTCGAGGTGCTCGACCTCGTCTCTCGTGGTTTCACCTATGTCGAAGTCGGCACGCAGATGGGAGTCTCCGCATCGACGGTCCAAACCCATATCCGCAATATCTACGGCAAGCTGGATGTGCACAACAAATCGGAAGCGGTGTTCGAGGCCCGCACCCTCGGCTGGCTTCCCTAGCGTGATCGCCCGGAGGATGCGCCGCTGGCTGCTGGCGGTGCTCGGCCTGCCGCTGCTCGCGGTAGTGCTCCAGGCCCACGCTGCCACCGCCGCTCCGATGGAGGTCGGCTTCGCGGAAGCGACGCTGGAGCCCGACGGCCTGCCGCCGCAGGTACGCCGCGTGCCGCTGCCTTTTCGCTGGGACCACGAGTTTCCCGGCCGCGGCGGCAAGGCCAGCTACCGGATGGAGCTTCCTGACGCCGCCGTGCCGGCGGGCGCTCCTTCGGCGCTGCTGATGACGGGCGTGGGCAACCAGGTGGCCGTGTATTTCAACGATGCGCTGGTGGCCAGCTACGGCACGCTGGGCGATCCCGGCTACGAGGCCTCCAAGGGCAACCACCTGGTGCATGTCGCGGCGGCGCTGCACCGCGAAGGCCGGCCGCAGGTGCTGGAGGTGCGCACCACCATCCAGCGGCAGCGCGGTGCGGGGCTGGCCACCGTGCAATACGGCACCGAGGCGGCGCTCACGCCCATCTACCGCGCACAGCAGAACTGGCGCAATACCTCGGCCATCGTCTATGCGGTCAGCCTGCTGCTGATGGGCGGCATGGCCGGCGGGCTGTGGCTGCGCCAGCGCGACGCGCTCTACGGCTGCTTCGCGCTGGCCGCGCTCTCGGGCGTGGCGCGCAACCTCGACCGTGTATGGCCCGAAGTGCCGGTGCCCTGGCCGCTGTGGGGCGCGGTGGTCGCGGTCTGCTATGCATGCCACATCGGGCTCATCGCGCGCTTCGTGCTGCTGGTGCTGGAGCGCAATCCGCCGTGGCTGGTGCGTGCGATCTACGCCGCGCTGGCAACCACGGTCGCGCTGGCCTGCGCCTCTTTCGCCTTCGCGCTGCCGAAGCTGTGGACCGGCGGCCTCGTCATCCTGCAGCTGACGAGCATCGTCTGCCTGCCCTATGTGGTGCATGGCGCGCTGGTGGAGCGCCGCAGCATTGCCAGGGTGCTCATGGCGGCCGGCTCGCTCGCCATACTGGCCGGCGCGCACGACCTGCTGCTGGTGCGCATGGGGTTGTTCGGCGGCGCGGACTACACGCTGACCGCGCACGCGATGTTCTTCTTCGTGATGATCCTGGCCGGCCTGGTGGTCGAGCGCTACAGCCGCACCGTGGCCGACTACAGGGCGCTCAACGCCAACCTCGCGGCCCGCATCGACGAACGCGAGGCGCAGCTGCGCGGTGCGTTCGACACGCTGCGCCAGCAGCAGCAGGAGCAGGCCGTGCTGCTGGAGCGCCAGCGCATCATGCGGGAGATCCACGACGGCGTGGGCTCGCAGCTGGTCGGCCTGCTCAACGTGGTGACGCAGCCCGCGCCTGATCGCAAGGTGGTCGAGGAGCATGTGAAGCTCGCGCTCGACGAGATGCGCATGGCCGTCGACTCGCTGCAGCCCACCCACGACGACCTGCCCACCGTGCTCGCCACGCTGCGCTACAGGCTGCAGCCGCGCCTGGATGCGGCCGGCATCGAACTGGTATGGGACGTGGCCGTGATTCCGCCCATGGCTCCATTCGCCGCCCAGGCCGCGCTGCAGTTGCAGCGCATCCTGCTCGAAGCCTTCACCAATGTGCTGAAGCATGCGTCGGCCACGCGCATCGTGATGCATGCGAGCTGGCACGGGGAAGAGTCACCCCCGCTGGTGCGCATCATGCTCACCGACAACGGCCGGGGCCTGCCCAATGCGCCGGCCGACGGCCGACCGCCGGGGCACGGCATCTCGAACATGCGGGCGCGCGCCCAGTCGATAGGCGCCAAGCTGCAAATAGAAACCGCGGACGAGCGCACCGGCGGCACCCGCGTGCTGCTGGACTGGCCCTGCACGCTGGCCTGAGCTGCCTCAGCGCAGCGCGAAAGCCAGCGTGACCGCGCCGAGCGCCAGCAGCGCAAGGCCGGCAATGAACACCGCCTCGCCCCAGCTCTCCAGCCGGGCGCCGGAGCCGTGCGAGCGCATCGAGATGAAAGAAAGCAACGCGCTGGCCAGGAAGACCAGCGCGTCCACGGCCAGCAGGCGGTCGATGAGCAGCCGCATGTCGTCGCGCGGCCCGAGGTGCCCGATCGACATCACCGTCATGCACACGCCGATCATGGTGGCCGACGTGGGCAGGATGTGCGCCGACAGCCCTCCGCCGCCTTCGGAGCGGCTCACCCGATTCGCACGGGCACGAAGATCTTGTCTTCGCCGCGCTGGATCAGCAGCGCCACCGACTTGTTGCTGGCCTTGGCCACCACCTCGCGCACCTGCTCCACGCTCTGCGCCGGCGTGCCGTTGATGGCCAGCAGCACGTCGCCTGCCTGCACGCCCGCCAGGGCCGAGGGACCGGCTGCGTCTTCGATCAGCAGCCCGTTGTCGACGGAGGCCTCGCGCTTTTCCTGCGGCTGCAGCGGACGCAGTGCCAGCCCCAGCTTGCCCTGCCCCACGTCGGCATCGGCCTTGGCGACCTTCGCCGGCTTGTCGCTCGCGTCGCCGAGCTTGGCCTGCAGCTCCTGGCGTTCGCCCTGGCGCCACACTTCGAGCGTGACCTGCTTGCCCGGGGCCTGCTGGCCGATCACCGCGGGAAGGTCACCCGAGGAAATGATCGGCTGGCCGTTGACCTTGCGGATCACGTCGCCGGCCTTCAGGCCCGCCTTGTCGCCGGGGCCGCCCTTCTCGATGTTGGAGACCAGCGCGCCTTCGGGCTTGTCGAGCTTGAAGGAATCGGCAAAGGCCTGGTTCACTTCCTGCACCGCCACGCCGAGGCGGCCGTGCGTGGCCTTGCCGGTCGCGACGATCTGGTCCTTCACCTGGATCGCCACGTCGATCGGAATGGCGAACGACAGGCCCTGGTAGCCGCCGCTGCGGCTGTAGATCTGCGAGTTGATGCCGACCACCTCGCCGCGCGTGTTGAGCAGCGGCCCGCCCGAATTGCCGGGGTTCACCGCCACGTCGGTCTGGATGAACGGCACGTAGCTGTCGTCGGGCAGCGAGCGGCCCTTGGCGCTCACCACGCCGGCCGTCACCGTGTTCTCGAAGCCGAAGGGCGAGCCGATGGCCAGCACCCATTCACCGACCTTCAGGTCCTTGGTGTTGCCCAGTGCGAGCACCGGCAGGTTCTTCGCGTCGATCTTCAGCACCGCGATGTCGGTCTTGGCGTCGGCGCCCAGCACCTTGGCGCGGTACTCGCGGCGGTCGGTCAGCTTGACGGTGACTTCCTTCGCGTCCTTCACGACGTGCGCGTTGGTGATGATGATGCCGCTGGGATCGACGATGAAGCCCGAGCCCTGCGCGCGCACCGGCACGTCGCGTTGCTGCTGCTGGCCGCGCGGGCCCATCTGGCCCTGGAAGCGGCGGAAGAACTGGAACATCGGGTCATCGGGATCGATGCCCTGGATCTCGGCGGCGGCCTGGTCGTCCGACGCCTTCATGGTGCCGGTCACGCTGATGTTGACCACGGCAGGGCCGTCGCGCGAGGTGATGGTGGAGAAGTCGGGCAGCGTGACCATGGCCGCGGGCGCCGTGACAACCGCGTTGGTGGTGGCCGGGGCGCCCACGGCGCGAGCGCTGGTGTAGGCACCAGCACCGACTGCACCGATCACACCTGCGGTCGCCAAGGCAATCACCAGGGCGCGGGGCGAAGTCAGACGGGAGTTCATTTGTCGGTTCCTTTCAAGGCGTATGCACGCAACACGATGAAAGGAATGTCGCCGCCCTGACTTAAGCGCCGCTTAAACGGCGCCCCCCGGCGAAAGGGCTCAGGCGTGGGCCGCAAAGCGCACCAGCACCTGCAGGCCGCCCAGGCTGGGCGAGGCGTCGAGCGCCACCGTCGCGCCATGCAGCTCGGCGATCGACTTGACGATGGCCAGTCCCAGGCCGCTGCCCGGCGCCTGTGTCTCGCCCGAGCGGTAGAAGCGGTCGAGCACGCGCTCACGCTCCGTCTCGGGCAGCCCGGGGCCGCTGTCATCGACGCTGAGCTCTACGGCGTCGTCTCGCCTGGCGATGGCAATGTCGACGCGGCCCTCGACCGGCGTGTACTTGACGGCGTTCTCCAGCAGGTTGCGCAGCAGCATGCGCAGCGCTTCCGGCTGGCCGTTGACGACAGCGGCATCGGCATGGGTGATGCCGATGTCGATGCCGCGCGCCTGCGCCGCGGCCACCGCATCGGACACCGCGAGCCGCGCCACCTCGGAAAGATCGACCGGCTCCGGGATGGCGCCCGCGGCCATGCTGGCCTCGTGGCGCGCCAGCGCGAGCATCTGCTCGACGAGTCGCGTGGCGCGGTCGATGCCCGCCACCAGCCGGCTCACGGCGAGGTCGCGCGAAGCATCGTCGGGCGCGCGCTGCAACCCCTGCACCTGCAGCTTCAACGCGGCCAGCGGCGAGCGCAGCTCATGCGCGGCATCGGCGACGAAGTGCTTCTGCGCATCGAAAGCGTGGCGCACCCGGTCGAACAGCAAGTTCAGTTCCTGCACCAGTGGGCGCACTTCTTCCGGCAGGTTTTCCTCGCTGACCGGCGACAGGTCGTCGGCCTGGCGAGAAGCCACCTGCTTGCGCACGCGCGCCACCGGCGCGAGCGAGCGGCTCACCACCCACCACACGACCAGCATCAGCAGCGGCGCCATCAACGCCACCGGCGCGATGGTCCGCAACGCGAGCGAGCCGGCCATGTGCCGCCGCGCCGCCATGTCCTGCGCCACCTGGATCACCAGCCCGCGCGTCTGCATCGAGAACACCCTGTAGGTGGTGCCGCGCGCATGCACGTCGGCGAAGCCCAGCACGGCGAGCTGCGGCAGCGCCGCCTCCTCGGCGGATTCGAAGATGCGCACGCCGTCGGCGGTCCACACCTGCACCACGAAGTCGAAGTTCTGCTCGCCAGTGCCGATACCGCCGACCGTGGCGCTCGGCGGCAGGCCGGCGCGCAACGACAGCGCCATCTGCTGCATGTGGTAGTCGAAGATGTCGTCGGCTTCGGCAAGCACCGTGCGGTAGGCCACCAGCGCCTGCGCGCCCGCCGCCAGCACGATGGCAGCAAGCAGGAACCACAGCAGCCGCGCGCGAAGAGAGCCGGTCAACGACCCGATGATTCCCCTCATGCGCGGCCCCTTCGCGAGGCGCCGCGGAACCGGCTCTGCCGGGCCGCAGGCGTCGCCCCCGGAAGTGGGTTGGCGAAGCGACACGAAGTGCGCGCAGCCTGGGGGCGAGTCATAGCTTGGGCACCATGTAGCCTACGCCGCGCACGTTGCGGATCAGCTCCGCGCCCAGCTTCTTGCGCAGGCCGTGCACGTACACCTCCACCGCGTTGCTGCTGATCTCGTCTTTCCAGCTGTAGAGCTTTTCCTCGAGCTGGGCACGCGACAGCACCATGCCGGGCCGCGAGAGCAGCGGCTCCAGCACGGCCCATTCGCGGGCCGACAGCACCACCGGCTGGCCGGCCACCGAGACCTCGCGCGTGGCCGGGTTGATGCTCACGCCCATGTGTTCGTACACCGGTTCGGCACGGCCGGCCGCTCGGCGCAGCAAGGCGCGGATGCGGGCCAGCAGCTCTTCGAGGTCGTAGGGCTTGAGCACGTAGTCGTCGGCGCCGGCGTCGAGGCCTTCGATGCGCTGCTGGACCGAGTCGCGCGCGGTGGCAATCAGCACCGGCATGCGCTGCTTGCGCGCGCGCAGGTTGCGCAGCACTTCCAGTCCGTCGCGGCGCGGCACGCCCAGGTCGAGCATCACCAGGTCGTACTGCTGGGTGCGCAGCGCCGACTCCGCGGCCTCGCCGTCTTTCACCCAGTCCACCGCGTACTGCTCGGCACGCAGCAGGTCGAGCACGGCTTCGCCGATCATCACGTCGTCTTCGAGGAGGAGGAGTCGCATGGTTGTGTCCGTTTCGGGGATTCGAGGCGCGGGCCTTCGCTAAAGTTCAGATCGTAGGGAGCGTCACAGCAACGAACGCACTTCCCGCGCTGCTTCGAACAATAGCGGGAGCATGTCGCGCTGCAGGGCCTCTTCCTGGTAGCGCGTGCCCGACAGCACCATGTTCAGCGCCGCCACCGTGTGGCCCTGCATGTCGCGCAACGGCACCGCCAGCGCCTGCACGCCCAGTTCATGTTCCTCGCTGGCAAAACAATAGTCGTCCTTGCGGGCGCGGGCAACCAGCTGGCGCAGGCCACGCGCCTGTGTCACGGTATGGGGCGTGAGCCGCGCCAGGTGGCGCCCCTTGAGCCATTGCGTGAACACGGTGGGCGCCATTGCGGCCAGCAGCACGCGGCCGGTCGAGGTGGCATGGGCCGGCAGCCGTGCGCCCAGGTGCAGGCCGTAGGCCAGCACGCGCGTCGGCGTGCCGTAGCTGCCGCTGCGCGCAATGATGACCACCTCCTCGCCGTCGAGCACCACCGCCGAGAAAGACTCGCCCGTCTGTGCCGCCAGCCGGTTCAGCGTGGGTTGCAGCGCACGCGGCAGGCGCGACGACGCGAGGTAGCTGCCCGAGAAGCGCAGCACCTTCGGCGCCATCCAGAAATAGCTGCCGTCGGTTTCCAGGTAGCCCAGGTGCGCCAGCGTCAGCAGGTGGCGGCGGGCCGCGGCGCGGGTGAGGCCGGCGCGCTCCGCGGCCAGCGTGGCGTTGAGCCGCTGGCGCTCGGTGTCGAAGCTCTCGAGCACCGCCATTCCCTTGGCAATGCCCTCGATGAAGTCGGCTCTGGCGATGGTCATTCGTCCTCGGGTCGTCGTTGGGTCGAAGTGTTGCGCGATCATCGCGCACGCGTTCGCATGATCGCACAGAGCATCTCGCGCCGGCGCCACAGACGGGCGGGCCCGCCCTACGCTCCACCAAACCATCCCGGAGACACGAACATGCGCACCCAGGTCGCGATCATCGGCGCCGGCCCCGCCGGCCTTCTGCTCGGTCAGCTTCTGCACAAGGCAGGCATCGACAACGTCATCGTCGAACGCCAGAGCGGCGACTACGTGCTCGGGCGCATCCGCGCCGGCGTGCTCGAGCAGGTCACCATGGACCTGCTGGCCCGCGCCGGCGTCGACGCTCGCGCCAAGGCCGAAGGCCTGCCGCACGAGGGCATCGAGCTGCTCTTCAAGGGCGCGCGCCATCGCATCGACATGCACGGCTTCACGGGCGGCAAGCAGGTCACGGTGTACGGCCAGACCGAAGTGACGCGCGACCTGATGGAAGCGCGCGAAGCCGAAGGCCTGAAGACGATCTACAGCGCGGCCAACGTCAGCCTGCACGACTTCGACTCGAACAAGCCGCGCGTGCGCTACGAGAAGGACGGCCAGACGCACGAGATCGAATGCGACTTCATCGCCGGCTGCGACGGCTACCACGGCGTGAGCCGCGCGAGCGTGCCGCCCGACGCGATCCAGACCTACGAAAAGATCTACCCCTTCGGCTGGCTCGGCGTGCTGGCCGACGTGCCGCCGGTGTCGCACGAGCTCATCTACGCGAACACCGAGCGCGGCTTCGCGCTGTGCAGCATGCGCAGCGCCACGCGCAGCCGCTACTACGTGCAGGTGCCGACCGAGGAGCGCGTGGAAAACTGGAGCGACGAGGCCTTCTGGAACGAGCTTCGCGCACGCCTGGACCCCGAGGCACGCGAACGGCTGGTGACCGGCCCGTCCATCGAGAAGAGCATTGCGCCGCTGCGCAGCTTCGTTGCCGAGCCGATGCGCTTCGGCTCGCTGTTCCTGGCGGGCGACGCGGCGCACATCGTGCCGCCGACCGGCGCCAAGGGGCTGAACCTCGCGACGGCCGACGTGGGCTATCTGTCGCGCGCATTGGAGATCTTCTACCGCGAGAAGTCGGCCTCGGCGCTCGACCGCTACTCCGACCTGTGCCTGCGCCGCGTGTGGAAGGCCGAGCGCTTCTCGTGGTGGTTCACCTCGCTGATGCACCGTTTTCCGGAAACCGGCGCCTTCGGCCAGAAGATCCAGGAAGCGGAACTCGACTACCTGGTGCACTCGCACGCGGCCTCCACCTCGCTGGCCGAGAACTACGTCGGCCTGCCGCTGGAAGACTTCTAGGCGGTGCGCCCTTCGAGCGCCGCCTTCATCGCGGCGGCGCCCTGCACCATCATCGGCTCCACGTAGGCAGCCATGGCATCGGGCAGCACATCGGTGATCCACACGAAGCGGGAGCGCCCCGGACATTCCGTGAACACCTGCGCCGATGCGTGGTGATGGCTGGCCTTGCCGCCTGCGACGGTGTAGGCAAGCCGGCGGTGCGTGTCGTCGATGCCGACCGGCACCTCGCGCGCCACGAGGCCGTTGGCGAAAGTCAGCACGCGGGCGCCTTCCGCATCGATGGTGCAGCCGGTGAGAAAGCCCGGCGCGAGCCTCACGTGCACCGCGTTGAAGTCGCGCAGTGCGTCCCACACACGGGCAGCGTCCGCCTCGACGATGAATTCCTTGTAGATGGTGGCCATGGGTTGCCTCGCTTCAGAGTGACGCGACCCGGCCCGACGGCTGGATCAGGCGCTCATCATCGAGAAGCGCTGCGATGCGGTCTTGGAAAATCTTGCGGTCGCCGCGTGCCGCCTTGCGAAAGCCGCTGGGCGACACGCCGGCCGCGCGGTGGAAGGTGCGCACGAAATTGCTGAGATCTGCAAAGCCCACGTCGAGCGCGACCTCGGTCACGGGCCGGCCGTCGTCCTCGGCCAGCAGGCGCGCGGCACGGCGCAGCCGCGAGCGCACGAGGTACTGGTGCGGCGTGACGCCCAGCACCTGGGAGAACAGCCGCAGGAAGTGGAAGGAGCTCAGTCCGGCCTCGGCCGCCGCGCCGTCGAGGCCGATGTCGCCCTGCGAGTTGGCGTCGATCCACACTGCGGCATCGACCGCGCGACGGCGGTCTCGCGCCGCGGCCGTGGACGGCGCCGCGGACTTCCGGCGCCCGGACACGACCTCGACGAAACGGCTTGCAAACCACATGCCCAATTCGTCCAGGCCCGCATCGCCCTGCCCTTCGGCCGCGGCCTGGGCGAGTTCGCCGATCACCATGAGCTCGGCCAGCGGCGGCAGGCCGCCGGCGCGCCAGGCCTTCGAATCTCCGCCGATCAGGTCGACGAAGCCGGGCGACAGGTGGAACGCGAGGCATTCGTCGCCGCACACATGGTTGTCGTGTGTGCAGACGTATTCGTCGCCGGGGCAACCGACCAGCACCGAGCCGGTCACCAGTTCGTAGGCCCGGCCGCGCGTGCGGTAGCCGAAGCTGCCCTTGCGCACGTACGAGACCGAGTAGCCCTCGTGCAGTTCGGCAAAGGGCTGCGCGTCAGGCCCCGCGTCGCAGCGGTAGCTGGCGACGCTGATGGCGTCTGTCTCTGCTTCCGTGGTGACGAGCATGGCAGGCGCCCTTTTTCCGTCCCACGGAAACGATTGCCTAATCGACCGTTTGCATCGCCTGCCAGACGCGCGCAGGGCTCAGCGGCATGTGCAGCCGCGGCGCGCGGGTGGCAAGGCCGTTGCGCGCGAAGGCGTCGGCCACCGCGTTCACGATGGCCGGCGTGGCGCCGATGGTGCCCAGTTCGCCCACGCCCTTCACGCCCAGCGGGTTGTTCTTGCAGGGCGTGGATTCGTCCATTTCCATGTTGAACATGGTGTCGACGATGTCGGCGCGCGGCGCGGCGTAGTCCATCAGGCTGCCGGTGACGGGCTGGCCGGTTTCGTGGTCGTACACCACCTGCTCGTAGAGCGCCTGCCCGATGCCCTGCACCGCGCCGCCTTCGAGCTGGCCGCGCACGATCATCGGGTTGATGACGCGGCCCACGTCGTTGACCGAGCTGTAGGCCACCACGCTGATCTCGCCGGTGGGCGGGTCGATCTCGATCTCGCAGATGTGGCAGCCGTTGGGCCAGGTCGGGCCGGCCACCGTGCTGGTGGAGTCGACGAAGATCTCGCGCCCGGGCTGCTTGCCTGCGAGCGTGAACAGGTCGAGCTCGAGGTCGGTGCCGGCCACCATGAACACGCCGCGCGTGTAGGTGATGTCGTCGACGGCAGCCTCGAACTCCTGCGCCGCGAGCTCGCGCGCCTTGTCGATGGTGCGTTCCGCGCCGATGCGCACGGCCGAGCCGCCGGTGAAGAGCGAGCGCGATCCGGCGCTGCCGAAGCCGTCGCCGCGGTCAGTGTCGCCGAGCACCACGCGCACCTTGTCGATGGGCACGCCGAAGGCGTCCACGGCCAGTTGCGCGAGCGAGGTGGCAATGCCCTGCCCCATGGCGTTGACGGCAGAGAAGACCTCGATCACGCCATCGGCCCGCACGGACACCGTGACACGCTCCTCGAACACGTTGCCGCCCGTCCATTCGAGGAAGGTGGCAATGCCCAGGCCGCGATGCTTGCCCTGGCTGGCGGATGCGGCGGCGCGGCCCTCGAACCCCTGCCAGTCGGCCAGCGCCAGCGCCTGGTCCATCACCGACTCGAAGTTGCCGGTGTCGTAGGTCTGCGCCATCGGGTTCTTGTACGGCATCTGCTCGGGGCGGATGAAGTTGCGGCGGCGCAGCGCGATGCGGTCGATGCCGGTCTGGCGCGCGGCCTCGTCCATCAGCCGCTCGATGGTGAAGATGGCCTCGGGCCGGCCGGCGCCGCGGTAGGCGCCGGTGGGCGCGGTGTTGGTGAGCACCGCCTTGAAATGGAAGTCGATGGTCTGGATGTCGTAGACGCTGGTCTGCACCCAGGGGCCGATGAGCAGCTGGATGGCAACACCGGTGCCGGTGGCGTAGGCGCCCACGTTGGCGAGCGTCTTGATGCGCAGCGCCAAGATCTTGCCGTCGGCGTCCAGCGCCATTTCGGCGCGGGCCTCGATGTCGCGGCCATGCGCGCTCGACAGGAACTCTTCGCTGCGGTCGGCCACCCATTTCACCGGACGGCGGACCTGAAGCGCGGCATACGCGACCGCGATGTCTTCGGGGTAGGCGCCGGTCTTCATGCCGAAGCCGCCGCCGACATCGCCCACGACCACGCGCACTTTCTCCTTGGGCAGGCCGATGGCCGCGCACAGCGAATCGCGAACGCCGGAAGGCATCTGCGTGCTCATGCGGATGGTGAGGCGGCCCGTGTCGGCGTCTTGCGCGGCGAGCACGGAACGCGGCTCGATGGTCAGTGCGACCACGCGCTGGTTGTTCACGTCGAGCGCCACCACATGGCTGGCCTTGGCAAAGGCGGCGGTGGCGGCCTCGCTGCTGCCGTGGCGCATTTCGGCGGCGATGTTGCCGGAGGCCGCTTCGCACAGCTGCGGCGCGCCTTCGGCAGTGGCACTGGCAAGGTCGACCACCATCGGCAGGTCTTCGTAGTCGACCATGATGGCTTCGCAGGCGTCGCGCGCCTGCTGCACGGTGTCGGCCACCACGAGCGCCACGGCCTCTCCGACGAAACGCGTGCGTTCATGCGCCATTGCGTAGCGCGGCGGGCTGGCGCTGTCGCTGCCGTCCGCGCGCTTGAAGCCCGCGGCCCCGGGCATCGGCTTGACGCCGGCCCGCGCCATGTCGGCCCCGGTGATCACGCTGAGCACACCCGGCATGGCAGCCGCCGTGCTGGTGTCCACGGAAAGTATGCGTGCGTGGGGATAGGAAGACCGCAGGAAGACAAGGTGCGCCTGGCCGGGCAACGTGACGTCGTCCGTGTAGCGTCCGGCCCCGGCCAGCAGGCTTTCGTCCTCGAGTCTGCGCACTGCCTGGCCGCTGCCGAAGCGTGTGGGATTGGATTCAGTGGTCAACGTGGTCCTCTTGTGCTGATCCCGGCGCAAAACAGTTGCCAGCCGGATTCGCTGGTACCTGAGGGTACCGTGGCGAATGCAAGCTGTGGACTATATGGTCTTCGACGGGTCTTGTGGGTGTGTCGTGCCAGCGGTCGCTACGCTCCGGGCCTTTGCCTGATGGGCAGACCCGGGGCGTACGCAATTTTCCCCCAACTGGATTCAGTTTTCGATAAGCCGTGTATACCTGTGAACATGCAACAACTGCCTTGGCTCGAACCCGGAGACGCGCTGCCCGATCCCGCATCGGCATGGGGGGCCGCCGACCCGGTGCCCGGCCTGCTCGCGGCCGGCGGCGCACTGGATGTCGACACCCTGACGCAGGCCTACGCCAGTTGCGTCTTCCCATGGTTCAGCGAGGACCAGCCCATTCTCTGGTGGAGCCCCGACCCACGCATGGTGCTGCAGGTAGCTGACTTCCACCTGCATCGCTCGCTGCGCAAGACCCTGGCGCGCTTTGCGCAGACGCCTGGCTGCGAAGTGCGCATCGACCATGACTTCGGCGCCGTCATAGAGGCCTGCTCGCGCTCGCCGCGGGTGGGCCAGTCGGGCACGTGGATCGTTCCGGACATGGTGCGGGCCTATACGGATTTGCACCGCGCCGGCCATGCCCACAGCGTCGAGACCTGGATCGACGGCAAGCTGGCGGGCGGCCTCTATTGCGTGGCGCTGGGACGCGCGGTGTTCGGCGAGTCGATGTTCACGCGCCGGCCCGACGCCTCGAAGATCGCGCTGGCGGCGCTGGTGGCGCTTTGCAGGCGCTACGGCGTGCAAATGATCGACTGCCAGCAGAACACACCCCACCTCGCGAGCCTCGGCGCCCGCGAAATGCCGCGCGGGCGCTTCGTCGCGCACGTGGCCCAGGCCCGGCAGGAAGAGGGGCCACAGTGGCGTTTCGAGCCCGTATACTGGACTGAACTCCTTTCCGCGCGACCTCATTCTCCCGATGTGACGACGTGACGCACCTCAAGGACCTTCCGCTTCACACCCTGCAGTTCTACGCGACGGCGCCCTATCCCTGCAGTTACCTGCCGGACCGCCAGGCCCGCTCGCAGGTGGCCACGCCCAGCCACCTGATCCACAACGACGCCTATTCCGACCTGGTGCTCAGCGGCTTCCGGCGCAGCGGCATGTTCACCTACCGCCCCTACTGCGACGGCTGCCGCGCATGCGTTCCGCTGCGGGTGCTGGCCAACAGCTTCCACCCCACGCGCAGCCAGCGGCGCGCAGTGAAACAGCATTCCGAACTGCAGGCGCGCGTGTTGAAGCTGTGCTTCGTGCCGGAGCACTACCAGCTATACCTGCGCTACCAGAACGGCCGCCATGCCGGCGGCGGCATGGACCACGACAGCATCGACCAGTACACCCAGTTCCTGCTGCAGAGCAGGGTCAACTCGCGGCTGGTGGAGTTTCGCGAAACACTGCCTGACGGCAGCGCCGGGGCGCTCAAGATGGTGTCGATCCTCGACGTGCTGAACGACGGCATCTCGGCCGTCTACACCTTCTACGAGCCCGACACCAGCGCCGGCTACGGCACCTACAGCGTGCTCTGGCAGATCGAGCAGGCGCGCAAGCTGGGCCTGCCGCACGTGTACCTGGGCTACTGGATCGAGCACAGCCCGAAAATGAACTACAAGGCGCGCTTTTCCCCGCACGAAGTGTTGGTGGACGGTCGCTGGCAAGCGCCCGGCGATTTCACAAGGTAAAATGGCGCCCGGTCATCACCGCAGAGCGCCATGAGAAAAAACCAATCAGACATTCCCGCCGTTCCCGTGATCCAGGTGATCGAGCGCATGTTCGCGCTGATCGATGTCCTGGCATCCCGCGAAGAGGCGATTTCGCTGAAGGAGATCAGCGAAAAGACCGGCCTTCACCCGTCGACCACGCACCGCATCCTCAACGACCTCGCGGTGGGCCGCTTCGTCGACCGGCCCGAGGCCGGCAGCTACCGCCTGGGCATGCGCCTGCTGGAGTTGGGCAACCTGGTCAAGGGCCGGCTCAACGTGCGCGACGCGGCGCTGGGGCCGATGCGCGAACTGCACAAGCTCACGCAGCAGCCGGTCAACCTGAGCATGCGCCAGGGCGACGAGATCGTGTACATCGAGCGCTCGTACAGCGAACGCTCGGGCATGCAGGTGGTACGCGCCATCGGCGGCCGCGCCGCCCTGCACCTGACCTCGACCGGCAAGCTGTTCCTGGCCGCCGACGATCCGCAGCGCGTGCGCAGCTACGCCACCCGCACCGGGCTGGCCGGCCACACCCGCAACAGCATCACCCAGTTGCCCGCGCTCGAGCGCGAGTTGTCGAAGGCGCGCCAGTACGGCATCGCCCGCGACAACGAAGAACTGGAGCTGGGCGTGCGCTGCATGGCTGCCGGCATCTACGACGACCAGGGCAAGCTGGTGGCGGGCCTTTCCATCTCTGCCCCGGCCGATCGGCTGGACGAAGGCTGGCTGCCCAAGCTGCAGGCCACGGCCAACGAGATCTCTGGCGCGCTGGGGTTCAAGGATGGGGCTGCGGCCACCCCGGCGAACGGCAGCCCCTCGGCAGGCGCCTGACCCAGGCAGAACCCCAAAAGCAAACAGGCCCTGCGAAGGGCCTGTTTTCATTGGAGCGGGCAGGTCTAGCTCAGCCAGCGACCTGGTAGCCCACGTTGCGCGAAGACGCGGCCGGCGAGCCGGAGATCGAATGCGTGGCCTCGACCCAGCGGCGAACGCGCTCGGCGTCGGCAATGCGGCTGAACTTGCCGGCCGAATCCAGGAACACCATGATCAGCTTGCGCCCCGCTACCTTGGCCTGCATCACGAGGCACTGGCCGGCTTCGGAGATGTAGCCGGTCTTCTGCACACCGATTTCCCAATCAGGGCTCTTCACGAGACGGTTGGTGGTGTTGAACTGCAGCACGCGGTTGCCCACCTCCACCTGGTATTCAGGCGAGGTCGACAGCGAACGCACCGTGGCGTCTGCATAGGCGGCATTGACGAGCAGCGCCAGGTCTTGCGCGCTCGACTGGTTGCGGCTCGACAGGCCCGTGGGCTCGACGTAGCGCGTGTCCTTCATGCCGAGCATCTTTGCCTTGGCGTTCATGATGCTGACGAATGTCGACAGCCCGCCCGGATAGGTACGGCCCAGCGCGTGCGCCGCACGGTTTTCGCTCGACATCAGCGCCAGGTGCAGCAGTTCGCCCCGCGACAGCGTCGTGCCGACGGTCAGGCGCGAGCTGCTGCGCTTTTCGGTGTCGACATCGTCCTGGGTGATGGTGATGAGCTCTTCATTCGGCAGGTGCGCCTCGCTGATGAGCAGGCCGGTCATCAGCTTGGTGAGCGACGCGATCGGCAGCACGGCGTGGTCGTTCTTGCTGAACAGCACTTCGTGGGTGTCCTGGTCGATGACCAGCGCGACGCTCGACTTCAGGTCGAGCGAATCTTCGGTGCCGTGCAGGCCGGCCATCTGGCCGAAGGACTGGCGCGCGGGCTGTTCGACACGAACGACCGAGCGGCGCTGGACGGCCACCACGGTCTTGCCGTTCTTCTTGTGGATGGTGGCAACCACGTTGCGGCCACCACGAACGACTTTCTCTACTTTTTCGTTCTTCTCGGCCCGGCCGCCACGACTGGCGACTGCGGCGCCGCGAGCCGTCTTGGACGACGCGCTGCGCTTGGCCTCGACCGGCACAACGCCCTTCTTGGCGGCAGTGGTCTTGGAGGCGGCGGGCTTTTCTTTTTTCGCGGCCTGGGCGCCAGGCAGCAAAAACGCCGTGGCGCAGAACGCGACGGCGATGAACTTGAGTGCGGGTAGAAACCGCTGGCTGGAAACTCGGCGGAGACGGGCTTCAGGCATTAATAAATCTCCAGCGGCGACAAACGAGGACCGCAGTGTATCGAAATCAAAAAAGGCACGCAATATCAGTTACTTGCATCCTCTTCTTCAATCGAATACCAAGGATCGCCTGAAAACCTAACCTTGTGCCGCAACTCTCTCAGCTTGGCTCTGTAACTTGTTGAGCGCACTCAAATAAGCCTTTGCCGAAGCGACCACGATGTCGGGGTCTGCACCCACACCATTGACCACCCGCCCTGCGTTTTGTAACCGGACTGTAACTTCTCCTTGGCTTTCCGTCGAGCCGCTGATGGCGTTTACAGAGTAAAGAACCATCTCTGCGCCACTCTTGACGTGCGACTCGATCGCCTTCAGAGAAGCATCAACCGGGCCATTGCCGTCGGATTCGCCGGTGACTTCCTTGCCTTGGACGGTGAAGACGACCTTGGCCTGGGGGCGCTCTCCGGTTTCGCTGTGCTGGGAGAGAGAAACGAACGCAAACCGCTCACCAACGTTCGACACCTCCTCCGCGCTGACGAGCGCGAGGATGTCTTCGTCGAAAATTTCGGATTTGCGATCGGCCAGCTCCTTGAAGCGCAGGAAGGCGGCGTTGATCTCGCCTTCGCTCTCCATGGTCACGCCCAGCTCCTGCAGGCGCTGCTTGAAGGCATTGCGGCCGCTGAGCTTGCCCAGCACGATCTTGTTGGCCGTCCAGCCCACGTCCTCGGCGCGCATGATTTCGTAGGTGTCGCGGGCCTTGAGCACGCCGTCCTGGTGGATGCCCGAGGCATGCGCGAAGGCATTGGCGCCCACCACCGCCTTGTTCGGCTGCACCACGAAGCCGGTGGTCTGGCTCACCATGCGGCTCGCGGCCACGATGTGCTGGGTGTCGATGCGCAGGTCGAGCCCGAAATAGTCCTTGCGGGTCTTGACCGCCATGACCACTTCCTCGAGCGAGCAGTTGCCAGCGCGCTCGCCCAGCCCGTTGATGGTGCATTCCACCTGGCGCGCGCCGCCGATCTTCACGCCGGCCAGCGAGTTGGCCACGGCCATGCCCAGGTCGTTGTGGCAATGCACCGACCAGATGGCCTTGTCGCTGTTGGGAATGCGCTCGCGCAGCATCTTGATGAAGTTGCCGTATAGCTCTGGAATGGCGTAGCCGACGGTGTCGGGCACGTTGATGGTGGTGGCGCCTTCGTTGATGACGGTCTCCAGCACGCGGCAGAGAAAGTCCGGATCGCTCCGGTAGCCGTCTTCGGGGCTGAATTCGACGTCGCCGATCTGGTTGCGCGCGAAGCGCACCGCCAGTCGGGCCTGTTCGTGCACCTCGTCGGGAGTCATGCGCAGCTTCTTTTCCATGTGAAGCGGCGAGGTCGCGATGAAGGTGTGGATGCGCCCGCGGGCCGCGCCCTTGAGGGCCTCGGCGGCGCGTGCGATGTCGCGGTCATTGGCGCGCGACAGGCCACACACCGTCGAGTCCTTGATCGTGCCGGCAATCGCCTTGACGGCCTCGAAATCGCCGTTCGAACTGGCTGGAAAGCCGGCCTCGATGACGTCGACCTTCAGCCGCTCCAGCAGCTTGGCAATGCGCATCTTCTCGTCGCGCGTCATCGAGGCGCCCGGCGATTGCTCGCCGTCGCGCAAGGTGGTGTCGAAAATTATGAGTTGCTCGGTCATCGTGGTTCTCCTTGGTTCGCTGCCACCTGCCGAGCACTGCGCGGATCCGCGCGGCGACGTCAGGCGACTTCAACCACCGATTGTGCGCTGTGCGCGCCCCGGGCCCGCGAACGCTGGACACCCGAAACAATCGCTTTCAGCGACGCCGAGATCACGTTGGCGTCGATGCCCACGCCGAACAGCGTCTGGCTTTCATCTACGCGCAGTTCCAGGTAGGCCACGGACTTCGCATCGGCACCGGCGCCGATCGCATGCTGGTGGTAGTCCATCACGCGGACCGTGTGGCCGGTGGCCTTGCTCAGCGCCTGGGTGAAGGCGTCGATGGGTCCGTTGCCACGGCCTTCGATGGCACGCGTTTCGCCATTCCACAGCAGATCGCCGCGCAGGACCACGGAAGCGTTGGCGCCCTCGCCTTCTTCCTCGATCACACGGTGCTGGAGCGATTGCGCCGTCTCGATGCCGTATTCGCGCACGAACAGGTCCCAGAGGTCGGCGGCGGTGAGTTCCTTGCCGGCCACGTCCATCACGCGCTGCACGACCTGCATGAATTCCATCTGCAGGCGGCGCGGCATTTCAATGCCGTACTCGCTCTCGAGCAGATAGGCCATGCCACCCTTGCCGGACTGGCTGTTCACGCGGATCACGGCTTCGTAGCTGCGGCCCACGTCCTTCGGATCGATGGGGAGGTAAGGCATGTCCCAGATATCGCCTTCCTTGCGCGCCGCGAAAGCCTTCTTGATCGCGTCCTGGTGAGAGCCGGAGAACGAGGTGTAGACGAGGTCGCCCACGTAAGGGTGGCGCGGATGCACGGGAATCTGGTTGCAGTGCTCGACCGTCGCGCGGATCTCGTCGATGTTCGAGAAATCGAGTTCCGGAGAAACGCCTTGGGTGTAGAGGTTGAGCGCGACGTTCACGAGGTCGAGGTTGCCGGTGCGCTCGCCGTTGCCGAAGAGACAGCCTTCGATTCGCTCGGCACCGGCCATGAGGGCCAGTTCGCCGGCCGCGGTTCCGGTGCCGCGGTCATTGTGCGGATGCACGCAAAGCACGATGGAATCGCGCCGCGCGAGGTTGCGGTGCATCCACTCGATCATGTCCGCGAAGATGTTCGGCGTGGAATGCTCGACCGTCGTCGGCAGGTTGACGATGCACTTGCGCTGCGGCGTCGGTGCCCACACTTCCGTTACCGCATCGACCACGCGCTTGGAAAACGCCACGTCGGTGCCCGAGAACATTTCGGGCGAATACTGGAAGGTCCACCGGGTGTTCGGCTGCTTCGCTGCGAACTCGTTGAACATGCGCGCGTGCGTGGTCGCGAGCTCGACGATCTGGTCTTCGTTCATGCCGAGGACCACGCGGCGCATCACCGGGGCCACTGCGTTGTAGAGATGCACGATGGCGCGCGGCGCGCCTTGCAGCGACTCGAAGGTGCGTGCAATGAGGTGGTCGCGTGCCTGCGTCAGCACCTGGATGGTCACGTCTTCGGGAATGCGGTCTTCCTCGATGAGCTTGCGCACGAAGTCGAATTCGATCTGCGATGCCGAGGGAAAACCGACTTCGATTTCCTTGAAGCCGATGGCCACGAGGGTTTCGAACATGCGCATCTTGCGCGCGATGTCCATCGGCTCGACCAGCGCCTGGTTGCCATCACGCAGGTCGGTCGACAGCCAGATGGGCGCCTTGGTCAGCACGGCATCGGGCCAGGTACGGTCCTTGAGGCCGATCGGGGCGAATGCGCGGTATTTGCTTTGAGGTTGCTTGAGCATGTCGATTTCTCTGTGATGGTTGGTAATCGACCAGCAACCCCAAAAAACAAACGGCCCGTTGCTGGTGCTAACGGGCCGTGGTGAGGGATTTGCGCGTGCGCTACCGTCTCCGCCCGTGAGGGAGGGCTAGTAGGGCCAGCAGCGAAATCTTGGTCATGAGGGTTGCGAATGTAGCACAGGCTGAGCGGGCCTGCCCTGGCCTCAGTTATGCAGTCCGCGCTCGTCGGGCTCTTCGGTGGAGGTACTGATCACGCTTGCCGGCTGGCCCTTGGCCTTGCGCCAGGCATACACGACATAGCCGCTCAGGCCGTAGGCGACGAACAGGCCGAAGAGCACCGTCGGCGGGTTGATGTTGATGACCGCGATGCCCAGCGCGATGAGCACGATCACCACGAAGGGCACGCTCTTCTTCATCTGGATGTCCTTGAAGCTGTAGAACGGCGCGTTCGTGACCATCGTGAGACCCGCATACAGCGTGAATGCAAACGTGACCCAGGTGATCTGCGTCCACGAAAGGTACAGCACGTCGCCGCCGCGCTTGCCCCATTCATTCACCAGCCAGATGAAGCCGGCCACCAGTGCCGCGGCCGCCGGCGACGGAAGTCCCTGAAACCAACGCTTGTCGACCACGCCGGTGTTCACGTTGAAGCGCGCCAGCCGCAAGGCCGCGCAGGCGCAATACACGAACGCGGCAATCCAGCCCCAGCGCCCCAGGCCCTTGAGCGACCACTCGTAAGCGATGAGCGCGGGCGCGGCGCCGAACGACACCATGTCGGACAGCGAATCCATCTGCTCGCCGAACGCGCTCTGCGTGTTGGTCATGCGGGCCACGCGGCCGTCGAGGCTGTCGAGCACCATCGCGGCGAACACGCCTAGCGCCGCGAGGTCGAAGCGCGCGTTCATGGCCATCACCACCGAATAGAACCCGCCGAACAGCGCCGCCAGCGTGAACAGGTTCGGCAGGATGTAGATGCCCTTGCGGCGTTTGCGCGGTTGCACGTCGTCGGGAACCGTATCGTCATGCATTGAAATTGCCTCCGTCCCTCATGGGCACGCCACGTACAGCTATCCAATCGATAGCATCTTGATCTGTGAATCGCATGGCTCGCAGTGTAGTTCAGGGGACCTCTTCGCCCCCTTCAAACAAAAGGGCCACCGCGACGGGTGGCCCTCGGGAAAAGGCGCCGAAGCGCCCTTCAACCGGATGATCAGTTGCGGGTCTGGTCGACCAGCTTGTTCTTCTTGATCCAGGGCATCATCGCGCGCAGCTTTTCGCCGACGACTTCGATCTGGTGCTCTGCGTTCAGGCGGCGGCGGCTGATCAGCGTGGGAGCGCCGGCGGCGTTTTCCAGCACGAAGCTCTTGGCGTACTCGCCGGTCTGGATGTCCTTCAGCACTTGCTTCATGACCTTCTTGGTCTCTTCGGTCACGACGCGCGGGCCGGTGACGTACTCGCCGTATTCGGCGTTGTTCGAGATCGAGTAGTTCATGTTGGCGATGCCGCCTTCATAGATCAGGTCGACGATCAGCTTCAGCTCGTGCAGGCATTCGAAGTACGCCATTTCGGGCGCGTAGCCGGCTTCCACCAGCGTTTCGAAACCGGCCTTGATCAGCTCGACCGTACCGCCGCACAGAACCGCTTGTTCGCCGAACAGGTCGGTCTCGGTTTCTTCGCGGAAGTTGGTCTCGATGATGCCGGCCTTGCCGCCGCCGTTGGCGGTGGCGTAGCTCAGCGCGAGGTCACGTGCCTTGCCGGTCTTGTCCTGGTGCACGGCCACGAGGTGGGGCACGCCGCCGCCTTGGGTGTACGTGCTGCGCACGGTATGGCCCGGGGCCTTGGGAGCGACCATCCACACGTCGAGGTCGGCGCGCGGCTGCACGAAGCCATAGTGCACGTTGAAGCCGTGCGCGAAGACCAGCGAAGCGCCTTCCTTGATGTTCGGAGCCACGTCGTTCTTGTAGACGTTCGCGATCTGCTCGTCGGGCAGCAGGATCATGACGACGTCGGCGGCCTTCACGGCGTCGGCGACTTCAGCGACCTTCAGGCCGGCCTTTTCGACCTTGGGCCACGAGGCGCCGCCCTTGCGCAGGCCGACCACGACCTTGACGCCGCTGTCGTTCAGGTTCTGCGCGTGCGCATGGCCTTGCGAGCCGTAACCGATGATGGCGACCGTCTTGCCCTTGATGAGGCTGAGGTCCGCGTCCTTGTCGTAATAAACCTTCATATGCGTCTTTCCTATTTAATCTCGAGCATCCCCAACAGCGGGGACGCATTCACTCACAGTGGGCCGGAAGTATTCCGGGCCTTCATTTGCTGATTGATGGACACGAGGTTGTCGTGAATGCGGAACAGCAGGATCAGCAATTCGCTGTAGACGCGAACGATGATCGCGCCGAAAACCAGGACCCCGATGGCGACCAGGATGCGTCCCTGGAACAACGCCGTGGCGGTCATTGCGAGCACAGCCAGCAATCCAAGGAAATACAGTATCCGGATGATGATGGGCGTCACCATCTTGTCGAATCCCAGCAAGTCTTGCATCACGTTCTCCTCATGTGTCGATGAAACGATGAAACTGAGGGGATCTGCACCCCCTACACGCGCAGGATGCGCTCACCGCGCCCGATGCCGCTGGCACCGGTGCGGACAGTTTCGAGGATAGCGCTACGCTCGATCGCTTCGAGGAAAGCGTCGTTCTTGCCGTGGTCGCCGGTGAGTTCGATGGTGTAGCTCTTGTCGGTCACGTCGATGATGCGGCCGCGGAAGATTTCCGCCATGCGCATCATTTCCTCGCGCTCCTTGCCGACCGCGCGCACCTTCACCATCATGAGCTCGCGCTCGGTGTAGGCGCCCTCGGTCAGGTCGACGACCTTCACCACTTCGATCAGGCGGTTCAGATGCTTGGTGATCTGCTCGATCACGTCGTCGGAGCCGGTCGTGACGATGGTCATGCGCGAGAGGCTCGAGTCCTCGGTCGGCGCGACTGTCAGCGATTCGATGTTGTAGCCACGGGCCGAGAACAGGCCCACCACGCGGGAAAGAGCACCCGGCTCGTTTTCCAGCAGCACTGCAATGATGTGTTTCATGTTTGCGTGACTCCTCTTTTCGCCGCCCTCCCCCGTGCACGGTAATGCGCGGGCTCGGCGGGCAATAGATTCGTCAGTAAGGAGTTGAGCGAATGTTCCGCGGATCAGAGATCTTCGGAACCCAGCAGCATTTCGGTGATGCCCATTCCGGCCTTCACCATCGGGAACACGTTTTCGGTGGGGTCGGTGCGGAAGTCCATGAACACCGTGCGGTCCTTGAGCTTGCGTGCTTCGCGCAGCGCGGGCTCCACGTCTTGTGGACGCTCGATCAGCATGCCGACGTGGCCGTAGGCCTCGGCGAGCTTCACGAAGTTGGGCAGTGCATCCATGTAGCTGTGGCTGTAGCGGCCGGAGTATTCGATCTCCTGCCATTGGCGCACCATGCCCAGGTAGCGGTTGTTGAGCGAGCAGATCTTGATCGGCGTGTTGTATTGCAGGCAGGTGGAGAGTTCCTGGATGCACATCTGCACCGAGCCTTCGCCGGTGATGGTGAACACTTCCGAATCGGGCTTGGCGAGCTTGATGCCCATGGCATAGGGAATGCCCACGCCCATGGTGCCCAGGCCGCCGGAGTTGATCCAGCGGCGCGGCTCGTCGAAGCGGTAGTACTGGGCGGCCCACATCTGGTGCTGGCCCACGTCCGACGTGATGTACGCGTCGGCGTCCTTGGTCATGTTCCAGAGGGTCTCGACCACGTACTGCGGCTTGATCACGTCCTTGTTGCCGCGGTCGTACTTGAGGCAGTCGCGCGAACGCCAGGCCTCGATGGTCTTCCACCAGTCGGCCAGCGCACCGGCGTCGGGCTTGGCGGTGCTCTCGCGGATCATCGAGATCAGTTCGGTGAGCACATCCTTCACGTCGCCGACGATCGGGATATCGACCTTCACGCGCTTGGAGATGCTCGAAGGGTCGATGTCGACGTGGATGATCTTCCGTTCGTTCTGCGCGAAGTGCTTGGGATTGCCGATGACGCGGTCGTCGAAACGCGCACCCACCGCCAGCAGCACGTCGCAGTTCTGCATCGCGTTGTTGGCTTCGATGGTGCCGTGCATGCCCAGCATGCCGAGGAACTTGCGGTCGCTGGCCGGATAGGCGCCCAGGCCCATCAGCGTGTTGGTGACCGGGTAGCCGAGCATGTCGACCAGGGTGCGCAGCTCGTTGGTGGCGTTGCCCAGCAGCACGCCGCCGCCCGTGTAGATGTACGGGCGCTTGGCGGCCAGCAGCAGTTGCAGCGCCTTGCGGATCTGTCCGCCGTGGCCCTTGCGCACCGGGTTGTACGAACGCATCTCGACCTTGTCGGGATAGCCTGCGTAGGGAACCTTCTTGAAGGAAACGTCCTTCGGCACGTCCACCACCACCGGGCCCGGACGGCCGCTGCGCGCGATGTGGAAGGCCTTCTTCATCGTCATGGCCAGATCCTTGGGATCCTTGACGAGGAAGTTGTGCTTGACGATGGGGCGGGTGATGCCGACCGTGTCGCATTCCTGGAAGGCGTCGAGGCCGATGGCGGCAGTCGGCACCTGGCCCGAAATGATCACCATCGGGATCGAGTCCATGTACGCCGTGGCGATACCGGTCACCGCGTTGGTCAGGCCCGGGCCGGAAGTGACCAGCGCCACGCCGACTTCGCCGGTCGCGCGCGCATAGCCGTCCGCCGCGTGCACGGCTGCCTGCTCGTGACGCACCAGCACGTGCTGGATGGTGTCCTGCTTGTAGAACGCGTCGTAGATGTAGAGAACGGCGCCGCCGGGGTAACCCCAGACGTATTGCACGCCTTCGGCCTGCAGTGCCTTGACCAGCACTTCAGCGCCCATGAGTTCTTGCGTGGCGTTGCCGGCGTTCGACGACGCAGCGGCAGCGGAGAGGATTTCCGCCTTGGAGATTTCCATGATCAACCTTTGTTTATTTCGGGAACGAAATACCTTGGGTGCCCCTTGCCAACCCTTGTGAGGCCGCGCCAGGACTTGAGGCCAAAGCCATGAGCGGACTGATGTTCCGCCGGACCGTGACCCGTTTGCCTTTTGACTTGCAGCGCGGATTATGACATTTCCGGGCGTTCAGATTCGCTTCAGCTCTTGCGTAAAGCGACAAAGGCATAATCCGCGGCGGTAAACATACGCGATCGCTAGACCCCTCTTCCCACGCGGCGCGACCTGCGCCCCCTCTCGCTTGGCCACTGAACTAGAACTCTCCGACTTCCTGAAAAGCGTCGAACGACGCGCTTTCAAGCGCTCGGTCTACCACGTGCGGGATGAAGAAGCGGCGCTCGATATCGTGCAGGACAGCATGATGAAGCTGGCGCAGCACTATGGCGACAAGCCGGCCGACGAACTGCCGATGCTGTTCCAGCGCATCCTGTCGAACTGCACCCTCGATTGGTTCCGGCGCCAGAAGACCCGCCGCGCCCTGTTCTCGAACCTCAGCGACTTCGACTCGGTCGACGACGACGGCGATTTCGACCTGCTGGAGAACTTCGTCTCGCCGACCGACTCTAGGGAATCGGAGAGCGCCGAAGACACCACCCGCCGCGCCCAGGTCTTCCACGAGATCGAGGAACAGATCGCAGCATTGCCGGGCCGTCAACGCGAGGCTTTCCTGATGCGTTACTGGGAGGAAATGGACGTCGCGGAGACGGCTGCAGCGATGGGCTGTTCCGAAGGCAGCGTCAAAACCCACTGCTCGCGAGCCGTTCACGCTCTGAGCAAAGCGCTCAAGGCCAAGGGAATATCGCTATGAATACTAAGGTTTCACACTCCTCATTCACCGCCGAAGACGAGTTCGGACGGCGCCTCGCTGCCCGCCTCTCGGCCGGCAACAAGGAGTTGTCGCACGACATCGGCGAACGGCTCCGCGTGGCGCGTGCACAGGCCGTGGCCGCGCGCAAGCTGCCCCCGCAACTGCGGGCGGCCCCCGTGGTGGTGCAGTCGGGGCACACGGCAGTACTGGGTGGCAGCTGGTGGACCCGCATCGGCTCGGTGGTGCCGCTCATTGCGCTCGTGGCCGGCCTTATCACCATCAGCGTGATGCAGGACGACGACCGCGCCAGCGAACTCGCCGAAGTCGATTCGGCACTGCTCACCGGCGACCTGCCGCCTGCTGCTTATACCGACCCCGGTTTTGCTCAATTCCTGAAGGCCGACAGCGCCTCCGACTGAACTTTTCACTGACCGAATGCGACGCCGCCCCTCTCCCAGCGCGAACTCCTCCCGCCCGCTGCGCCCGCTTCAGGCGGGCGCAGTCGTTTGGGCGAGTGCGCTTGTGGTTGCCGCCCTTGGGCTGACGACTGCCGGCGCACAGCCCCGTGCAGAGACCGCTGCGGCCACCGCAGGCGTCAGCAGCCCCAAGGCCGTGTCGACGACCAAGCCGCTCTGGAGCGAACTCACCTCGGGGCAGCAGCAGGCCCTCGCGCCGCTCGGCCCCCACTGGAACACCCTGAACATCGGACAAAAGCGCAAATGGCTGGCGCTGTCGCGCAATTACTCGGAAATGTCGGCAGAGGACAGGAAGACGCTTCACAGCCGCATGATCGAGTGGGCCGCACTGAGCAACCAGCAGCGCACCCAGGCACGCCTGAACTTTGCGGAGGTCAAGCGCATTCCGGCTGACGAGCGCAAGGCCAAATGGGAGCAGTACCAGGCCCTGAGCGAGGAAGAAAAGCGAAAGCTGGCCGAGCGCGCTCCTCCCAAGCCGCGCGGTGCCGCCATACCGGTGCGCCCTGTTTCCTCGCAGAAGCTCGTGCCAGTGCCCGCGGTCACGCCCGGTGTGCAGCACACGCCGAGGATCCTGCTGACGCCGCCGCCCGCCCCGCCGGCGCCGCCCGCCACACTCATGGTCGCCACCCCGCCGGAACGCTCGCCTTCGACAGCTCCGGCTGTCGTGGTGACCCCTGCAGCGCCGCAGCCATCCGGCGTCTCGGCGCCGCCAGTTCCTGCGGAAGCACAGGTGCCGCCCCCTTCGTCGGCCACGGCCGAACCGGCTGCCACTTCTCCCTGACCACAAGGGCCTCGATGGTTTCCAGTACTCCCGAAGTCTCGGGATCCGATCACCCGGCCTCGCCCGTCCCACCAGCAAGCAGCGCTCCCGTCTCTACAGTGCCCGGCCTGTGGCGCCGGATGGCCTGCTGGCTCTATGAAGGCATGCTGCTTTTCGCGGTCGTGTTCGTCTCCGGCTGGCTCTTCAGCACGCTGGGACAGATGCGCGACGCCATGGATTCGCGGCGCCATCTGTTCCAGGCTTTCCTCTTCGTCGTTTTTGGCGTGTACTTCGTCTGGTTCTGGACCAAGGGCCAGACCCTCGCCATGAAAACCTGGAACATCCGCATCGTCGACTTGCAAGGCCGGCCCATCAGCCAGCGCCGGGCGCTTGCACGTTACCTGCTGAGCTGGATCTGGTTCCTGCCACCGCTGGCCGCGCTTGCCCCTTTCAAGCTCTCGGGCGGCGAATCGACCCTCCTGATCTTCGGCTGGGTCGCCATCTGGGCCCTGCTTGCACGTTTTCACCCCGACCGCCAGTTCTGGCACGACGCCTGGGCCGGTACGCGGCTCATCACCTCCAAGCCGATGAGCCGCCGATGAGTGCCTTGCCCAATCTTCCCGATCCCGCCGTCAATCCGCAAAAGGCCCGCAAGGGCTTCGAGCGCGTCTGGCACGCCACGCTCATCTCGCTGCACGGCCTGCGCGCCGGCTGGAGCGAGCCAGCCTTCCGCCAGGAAGCCATCCTGTCGATCGTGATGATCCCGGCGGCTTTCTGGCTCGGCCGCAGCTGGGTCGAAGTGGCCCTGCTCGCGGGCAGCGCGCTCCTGGTGATGATCGTGGAACTGCTCAACACCGCGGTCGAGGCCGCCATCGACCGCATCGGCCCCGAATGGCACGACCTGTCCAAGCGCGCCAAGGACATGGGCAGCGCGGCCGTGCTGCTGTCGCTCGTGCTCTGCGGCGGCATCTGGGCCGCCGCGCTGTGGCAACGCTTCCTGTCATGAGAAGGCATGCCGGCTGCGGCATGATGGCAGGATGAATCCTGAATTTTCGATCTGTGTGTATTGCGGCTCGCGCCCCGGCGAGCGCCCCGAGTTTTCCCAGGCCGCGCAAGCGGTCGGCCAGTGGATCGGCAAGCACGGCGGCCAATTGGTCTACGGCGGTGGCCGCACGGGCCTGATGGGCACGGTGGCCGAGGCCACCCGCCTCGCCGGCGGCCGCGTGGTCGGCGTCATTCCCAAGGCGCTGGTCGACAAGGAACTGGCCAATTCGCTGTGCGACGAACTCCATGTGGTCGACACCATGCACGAACGCAAGGCCATGATGGGCGAACGCGCTGACGCCTTCGTCGCCCTACCGGGCGGCATCGGCACCTTCGAGGAACTCTTCGAGATCTGGACCTGGCGCCAACTCGGCTATCACGACAAGCCGACCGGCATCCTCAACACAGCCGGCTACTACGACGGCCTGCTGGGCTTCCTGGCCCACAGCGTGCGCGAAGGCTTCATGGGCGAGTGGCAGATGGAACTGATCCGCACCGGCACCGAGGTGACCGAGCTTCTGGCCGCATTGCGCGCCGAAGTGCCGCTCCATCCGCGGGAAGACAGGCTGTCGGAAAACCTCTGACGCCCGCCCACCCTGAAAAAGCCTCCGTTACCGGAGGCTTTTTTTGCTTCAGACCGCGTTTTCGTTCTCTTCGCCCGTACGGATGCGCACGATGCGTTCGACCTCGGTCACGAAGATCTTGCCGTCGCCGATCTTCCCGGTGCGCGCGGAATTGACGATGGCCTCGATGCAGCGCTCCACGTCGGCCTCGTTGACGACCACTTCGACCTTCATCTTGGGCAGGAAGTCGACCACGTACTCGGCGCCGCGGTACAGCTCGGTGTGCCCCTTCTGTCGGCCGAAGCCCTTGACCTCGGTGACTGTCAGGCCGGTAACGCCCACTTCGGCCAAGGCCTCGCGCACGTCCTCGAGCTTGAAGGGTTTGACGATGGCGGTGATCTGCTTCATGGTTTTCTTGCTCCGGCGGTTTCGTTGAATTTGCTGGTGATAGGGTAACGCCAATCCTTGCCGAAGCTTCGATGGGTGACCCGAATGCCTACGGGCGCCTGGCGCCGCTTGTATTCGTTGATCCTGATGAGCCGCGCAACCCGCTCGACCACCGCGCGCTCGTAGCCGGCAGCGATGATCTCGTCGATGCCTTCGTCGTCCTGCATGTAGCGTGCCAGGATGCCGTCGAGGATGTCGTAGGGCGGGAGGCTGTCCTGATCGGTCTGGTCGGGCCGCAGTTCGGCGCTGGGGGGGCGCGTGATGATCCGCTCGGGAATGGGCTCGGCGCCGGTGCCGTAGGGGTCGTGGGCATTGCGCCATCGCGCCAGCGCGAACACCGTGGTCTTCAGCAGGTCCTTGATGACCGCGAAACCGCCCGCCATGTCGCCATAGAGCGTGCAATAGCCGGTGGCCATTTCGCTCTTGTTCCCGGTGGTCAGCACGATGGAGCCGAACTTGTTCGACAGCCCCATCAGCAGCGTGCCGCGGATGCGGGCCTGGATGTTCTCTTCGGCCGTGTTCTCGGGCATGCCCCTGAACTCTTCGGCCAGCGCGTCCTTGAAGGACTCGAAGGTGTGCCTGATCGAGATTTCGTCGTAGCGCACGCCCAGCCGGCCCGCCATGTCGCGCGCGTCGATCCAGCTGATGTCGGCGGTGTAAGGCGAAGGCATCATGACCGCGCGCACCTTGTCCTTGCCCAATGCGTCGACCGCGATGGCGAGCACCAGGGCGGAGTCGATGCCGCCCGAAAGCCCCAGGATGGCACCCGGAAAACCGTTCTTGCCGACGTAGTCGCGCACGCCAAGCACCAGCGCGTCCCAGAGTTGCGCCTCGGCGTCGCGCGGCGCGGCAATGGCTCCCGCCTCGGCAACGAAGCCCACGCCACCCTGCGGCGTACGTTCGAGCTGGGCAAACACCAGCTTTTCGCGAAAGCTCTCGGCCTGCATAGCTGCGGTACCGTCGGCCTGCAGAGCGAAAGAGGCGCCGTCGAACACCACTTCGTCCTGCCCGCCCACCAGGTGCGCATACACCAGCGGCAGCCCCACGGCACGCGCCCGGTCGGCCATGCGTGCCACGCGCTCGCCTTCCTTGCCCACGTGGTACGGCGAGGCGTTGATCACGGCGAGCACCTCGGCGCCGCTTTCGCGAGCGAGTTCGGCCGGCTGGTCGAACCAGGCGTCCTCGCAGATCAGCAGGCCGACCGAGACGCCGCCCGCCTCGAACACGCAGGTATCTTGCCCCGGCGTGAAGTAGCGGCGCTCGTCGAACACCTGGTAATTGGGCAGCTCGCGCTTGGCGTATGTCTCGAGGACGCGGCCTTCCTTGATGACGCTGGCCGCGTTGTGCCGAAGCTGTACCGCCACCGAGCGGCTGCGCAGGCTGCCGCCGGTCGGATGCCCCACCACCACGACCATGTCTTTGAGGTCGGCCAGAGCGGCGGCAATGCCTTTCACGGCATCATCGCAAGCTAGAGTGAAGGCGGGCCGCAGGAACAGGTCTTCTGCCGCATAACCGGCAATGGAAAGTTCCGGCGTCAGCAGCAGGCGCGCGCCTTGCGAATAGGCCTCGCGCGCGGCATCGACGATCTTCTTCGCGTTGCCGGCGAGGTCGCCCACCACAAAATTGAGTTGCGCGATGGCGAGCTTGAGCGTCATTGCAGAAGGAAGAAAAAGGCTTGAACGATTATGTCATTCGGGTTCTGTCGTCGCCGTCGGACGTGAGCCCGCAGGCATGGAACGCATTGCTCGCCACCCAGGCCGAGCCTTCGCCTTTCATGCGCCACGAATACCTCTCGGCGCTGCATGAAAGCGGCAGCGCCACGCCCGCGAGCGGCTGGATGCCGCAGTTCGTCACGCTGTGGCACGGCGAGCAGTTGCATGCAGCGTGCCCGCTCTACATCAAGGACCATTCGTACGGCGAATACGTGTTCGACTGGGCCTGGGCCAACGCCTACGAGCAGCACGGGCTGGCGTACTACCCCAAGGCCGTGGTCGCGGTGCCCTTCACGCCCGTACCCGGCACCCGCTTGCTGGCCCGGGACGCGCAAAGCCGCACCTTGCTGGTGCAGGGCCTGGTGGCCCTGTGCAAGCAGGAAGAGCTGTCCTCGCTGCACCTGCTGTTCGGCGCCGACGAAGACATCGCCGCATGCACCGAGAGCGGCTTGATGCTGCGCAACACGGTGCAGTTCCACTGGACCAACGCGCAGTACGCTGACTTCGACAGCTTCCTTTCCAGCCTCTCCCACGACAAGCGCAAGAAGATCCGCCAGGAGCGCCGCAAGGTGGCCGACGCGGGCGTGAGCTTTCGCTGGTCGCGCGGCGCAGACATCTCGAAGGCCGACTGGGACTTTTTCTACCGCTGCTACGAGCGCACCTACCGCGAGCACGGCAACCCGCCCTACCTCACGCGCGATTTCTTCCGCCGCATGGCCGGCACGATGCCCGAAGCGTGGCTGCTGTTCATCGCCGAGCGCAACGGCAAGCCCATGGCGTCGAGCCTGATCGCCCTCTCGACCCAGCCCGACGAGCCGCTGGTCGCCTATGGCCGCTACTGGGGGGCGCTGGAGCGCGTCGACTGCCTGCACTTCGAGGCCTGCTACTACCAGCCGCTGGCCTGGTGCATCGAGCACGGCGCCAAACGCTTCGAGGGCGGCGCACAGGGCGAGCACAAGATGGCCCGCGCGCTGATGCCGGTCAAGACGACCAGCGCCCACTGGCTGGCGCATCCGTCGTTTGCCGACGCGGTCGAGCGTTTCCTCGAACGCGAGGGCGCGGGCATCGAGAACTACATGGACCACCTGGGCGAGCGCAGTCCCTTCAAGGCTGCCTGACCGCGGTCTGCTTTTCGTGCCATGTCGGCCTGCTATAAAAACGCCCGAATCCACAACAACACCAAGGGAAACGCACCATGCCATTCGTCGGACTGGGGCTGCACGTTCTTGTCGCGCTGTTCTTTGCCGTGCATGCCATGCGCCACGGCAAGCAGATGTACTGGCTGATCATCCTGTTCAGCTTTCCGCTGCTCGGCAGCCTCGTCTACTTCGTGGTCGAGTACCTGCCGGCCTCGCGCATGCAGCGCACCGCCGGCAAGGTGGCCAGCGCGGCCATCGGGTTCATCGATCCCGAACGCGAATACCGCGCCGCTGCCGATGCCTACGACCTCGCGCCCACCGCCCAGAACAAGCTGCGCCTGGCCAAGGCTTCGCTGGACCGGGGCCAGCCCGCCGAAGCCGTGGGCCACTACCGCGATGCGCTCAAAGGCCCTCTGGCATCCGACCCCGAGCTTCAGTTCGGCCTTGCCAGCGCGTTGCTCGCCGCTGGCGGTCCGGCCTCCGGGCAGGAAGCCCTGCAGGCGATCCAGGCCCTGCGCGCCACGCGCGACGATTACCGGCGCGACGAAGTCGCCCTGCTCAACGCCCGCGCACTGGCCGCCAACGGGCGTCAGCAAGAGGCACGCGAAGCCTTCGAAAGCGCCCTGAGCCAATACAACACGGTCGAGACCCGTGCCCGCTATATCGCGTGGCTGTCACAGCAAGGTGATGCCGGCGGCGCGCAACGCCACTGGGAAGAGCTCCAGCAGGCGGCACGCCACTGGAACTCGCACGCGCGGTCGGTCAATCGCGAGTGGATGCGGCTGGCCTCGGACGCGGTCCGGGCCTGAAGCCGCCGAGCCGGGGGCATTGCGCCCCCGAAGAGCTGCCTTGCGGCAGCAGAACTTACTTCTTGTAGTTGGCGATGCCGTCCAGGATTTCCTTCTTGGCGGAGTCGATGCCTTCCCAGCCCAGCACCTTGACCCACTTGCCGGCTTCCAGGTCCTTGTAGTGCTCGAAGAAGTGGCTGATGGCCTTCAGGCGCATCGGGTTCACGTCGTCGACCGACTTCCAGTGGCTGTAGATCGGCAGCACCTTGTCGGTGGGCACGGCCAGCACCTTGCCGTCGACGCCGGCTTCGTCTTCCATCATCAGGATGCCCAGCGGGCGGCACGGCACGACCACGCCCGGCAGCAGCGGGTACGGCGCGATCACCAGCACGTCGACCGGGTCGCCGTCGCCCGACAGGGTCTGCGGCACGTAGCCGTAGTTGGCGGGGTAGTACATGGCCGTCGTCATGAAGCGGTCGACGAAGATCGCGCCCGATTCCTTGTCGACTTCGTACTTGATCGGGTCGGCGTTCATCGGGATTTCGATCACGACGTTGAAGGCATCGGGGACGTTTTTGCCGGGGGAAACTTTGTCGAAGGACATGACGTTTTTCGAGTAGTTGAAAAGTATGAGACGGATGGGGACAAACCCGGAGTTTACTTTCCGTGTCACCGGCCGGTCGCACGCGCATCTGTTTTTGCCTGTAAATTGCAACCGTTGGCCAATCGGCTCCGCACCCCGGTGCAGCGAGCTTCGAGGAAGCAACGCGACGGATAGCATGGCCCCGTACGCGTTGCACGCAAGGGCCCATGCTGCCCGTCTCCACTAGTCGCAACGAACGAATGGAGAAGCAAGGCATGATCGGCAACACCCCCCTGATACTGGCAGTCGTCTGCGGCCTCGTGGCCGTGGCATATGGCTTCTGGGCCCGAAGTTGGATTCTCGCCAAGGACCCCGGCAACGCGCGCATGCAGGAAATCGCGGCGGCCATCCAGACCGGCGCCTCCGCCTACCTGGCCAAGCAGTACACGACCATCGCGGTGGTCGGCGTGGTGCTCGCCGTGTTGATCGCCCTCTTCCTCGACCTGACCACCGCGGTCGGCTTCATCGTGGGCGCGGTGCTTTCGGGCGCTTGCGGCTTCATCGGCATGAACGTGTCGGTGCGCGCCAACGTGCGAACCGCGCAGGCGGCCACGCACGGCATCGGCCCGGCGCTCGACGTGGCGTTCCGCGGCGGCGCCATCACCGGCATGCTGGTGGTGGGGCTGGGCCTGCTGGGCGTGTCGGGCTTCTACTGGTTCCTGGCGAGCGGCACGCCGGCTGCGGGCCAGAGCCTCTCGGCCATCCTCAACCCGCTGATCGGCTTCGCCTTCGGCTCGTCGCTGATCTCGATATTCGCGCGGCTGGGCGGCGGCATCTTCACCAAGGGCGCCGACGTCGGCGCCGACCTGGTGGGCAAGGTCGAGGCCGGCATTCCCGAGGACGACCCGCGCAACCCGGCCGTCATCGCCGACAACGTGGGCGACAACGTCGGCGACTGCGCCGGCATGGCGGCCGACCTGTTCGAGACCTACGCGGTGACGCTGATCGCCACCATGGTGCTCGGCGCGCTGATGGTCACGGCCGCGCCGACCAATGCGGTGCTCTATCCGCTGGCGCTGGGCGGCGTGTCGATCATCGCGTCGATCATCGGCTGCTTCTTCGTCAAGGCCTCGCCGGGCATGACCAACGTGATGCCGGCGCTCTACAAGGGCCTGGCCGTGGCCGGCGTTCTCTCGCTGATCGCGTTCTGGTTCGTCACGAGCTGGCTGATTCCCGACAACGCCATCGCCCCGAGCGGCAGCCAGCTGAAGCTGTTCGGCGCCTGCTTCGTGGGACTGGCGCTCACGGCAGCGCTGGTGTGGATCACCGAGTACTACACCGGCACGCAGTACAAGCCCGTGCAGCACATCGCGCAGGCCTCGACCACCGGCCACGGCACCAACATCATCGCGGGCCTGGGCGTGTCGATGCGCTCCACCGCATGGCCGGTGATCTTCGTGTGCATCGCGATCCTGGCCTCCTACTCGCTGGCGGGCCTGTTCGGCATCGCGGTGGCTGCCACGTCGATGCTGAGCATGGCCGGCATCGTGGTCGCGCTCGACGCCTACGGCCCCATCACCGACAACGCCGGCGGCATCGCCGAGATGAGCGAACTGCCCGACAGCGTGCGCGCCGTGACCGACCCGCTCGACGCCGTGGGCAACACCACCAAGGCCGTGACCAAGGGCTACGCCATCGGCTCGGCCGGGCTCGCGTCGCTGGTGCTGTTTGCCGACTACACCCACAAGCTGGAGAGCTTCGGGCAGGCCATCAGCTTCAACCTGAGCGACCCGATGGTGATCGTCGGCCTGTTCATCGGCGGGCTGATCCCGTACCTGTTCGGCGCGATGGCCATGGAAGCCGTCGGCCGCGCGGCCGGGGCGGTGGTCGAGGAAGTGCGCCGCCAGTTCCGCGACATCCCCGGCATCATGGAAGGCACCGGCAAGCCCGAGTACGGCAAGGCGGTGGGCATGCTGACCGGCGCGGCCATCAAGGAAATGATGATCCCGTCGCTGCTGCCGGTGGTGGTGCCGATCGTGGTCGGCCTGCTGCTCGGGCCGAAGGCGCTGGGCGGGCTGCTGATGGGCACCATCGTCACCGGCCTGTTCGTCGCCATCTCGATGTGCACCGGCGGCGGCGCATGGGACAACGCCAAGAAGTACATCGAGGACGGCCACCACGGCGGCAAGGGCTCCGAGGCGCACAAGGCGGCCGTCACCGGCGACACCGTGGGCGACCCCTACAAGGACACCGCCGGCCCGGCCGTGAACCCGCTGATCAAGATCATCAACATCGTGGCGCTGCTCATCGTGCCGCTGGTGGTGAAGTTCCACGCCGGCGATGCCGCGGCCGCCGTGCCGACGAAGATCGAGACGCCGCCCGCAGCGACGGCCCCGGCAGCCATGGCGCCGTCGACGCCCGGCGCGGTGGTGGCTGCAGGCGCCGTGTCGGCCGTGGAAACCGCCGCGGTGAAGGTGGAGAACGGCGTCGTCAAGTTCTACTTCGCGACCGCCAGCGCCGAAGTGGCGCCCAACGCCAGGGAAGCCCTGGCCGACGTCATCAAGGCGGTGCAGAGCGGCAGCACCGTGCTGGTGAGCGGCTACCACGACGCCAGCGGCGACCCGGCCAGGAATGCCGAGTTGGCCAAGCAGCGCGCCATGGCCGTGAGCGACGCGCTCAAGGCGGCCGGCGCGCCCGAAGACAAGATCGAGCTCGCCAAGCCCGAGCAATCGCAGGCCGACGGGCCGCCTTCGGAGGCCCGCCGCGTGGAAGTCAAAGTAAAGTCTTGAGATGCCCACACCCGCCCGACTCGAATCGTTCATTGCCGCTGTAGAAGGCGGCGCGCATGCCAAGGCCATCGAGGACTACTACACCGAAGATGCGACCATGCGCGAGAACCAGGCCGAGCCGCGGCGGGGCCGCAGCACGCTGGTGGCGCAGGAAAGCGCCGTGCTGGCGCGCACCGAGTCGGTGGTGTCCACCTGCGTGCGGCCGGTGCTGGTGAATGGCGATCACGTCGCCATTCACTGGATCTTCGAGTTCAGCTTCAAGGGCGGCGGCAAGATGCGCATGGAAGAAATCGCATGGCAGCGCTGGGAGGGCGAGCGCATCGCCGAAGAGCAGTTCTTCTACGACCCGGCACAGAAGAAGCCGGCCTGAAACCTCCCGCACGCCGCCCCGTCCATGGCGCTGAAGACTCCGTAGCTCCATGAATTACCTCCGCGCCCTCGTCGCAGGCACCCTGGCCATTGCCAGTGCGGAGCTTGCGGTCGTGCGGCGCTTTCCGCGCATCCTGCTGGCCATCGTCGCGGTCGGCATGGTGCCGGCGATCTATGCGCTGATCTACCTGACGAGCGTGTGGGACCCGGCCGGCCACACGGCCGACCTGCCCGCCGCCATCGTGAACAAGGACCGGGGCGTGACCTACATGGCGCATTCGGTCAACGTCGGCGAGCAGCTCACGAGCACCCTGCTGGCCAAGCGCGCCTTCGGCTTTCGCGTGATGACCGACGAAGAAGAGGCGCGCGCCGAAGTGCGGCGCGGCACGCTCGCCTTCGCCCTGCTGATTCCGCCGGACTTCAGCGCCGATGCGGTGCCCGGCGCGCAGCGCGGCGCGGGGCGGCTGGTGGTCTACACCTCCGAGGGCAACAACTACAGCTCCGCCGGCCTCGCCCGCCGCTTCGCGGGCGAACTGGGGCACCAGGTCAACGAGATGCTCAACGAGCAGCGCTGGACGCTCGTGCTCAACGCGGCGGCCGGCTCACAGCAGCGGCTGGAGCAGCTCAAGCAGGCATTGCTGACCCTGCGCGACGGCTCGCAGACACTCGCCGCTGGCGCCGCCCAATACAGCACCGCCGCGCGGGAGGTGGGCAACGGGTTCAAGCAGGTCAACGGCGGCATCCGCCTCATCCAGTCGAAGCTGCCGGCCGACGCGGACCTGCGCGCGCTCAAGAGCGGTGCGCAACAGCTCGCGGCGGGCCAGCACGAACTCGGCTCGGGCCTGGTGCAGATCGGCGACGGCCTCGACCAGCTCCACGGCGGCGCCGGCCAACTGGGCGACGGCGCACGCCGGCTGCAGCGGGAGTCGGCCGACATTCCCTTCGTGGGCGAACGCATCGCCAAAGGCGCCGGCGAGCTCGCGGGGGGCGCGGACAAGCTGCGCGGCGGGCTCGAGCAGGCACAGGCCGCCATGAGCAAGGCACAGGACGGCAGCCAGAAGCTCGACGCCGGTGCCACGGCGCTCGAAGGCGGCGTCGGCAAGCTCACCGACGGCATGGGCGCGCTGTCCGCCGGCATCCGTACCATGGCCGGCAAGCTGCCCGAAGACCGCAAGCTCGATGAGTTCGTGCAGGGCGGCACGCAGCTCGCACAGGGCGCACAGAGGCTGCTGACCGGCGTGCGCACCATCGAAGCCGCCCTGCCCGCTTCGATCACCCGCATCCAGGGCAGCGCCTCGGGCCTGGCCGACTCTGTGGAGCCCAGGGTGGAGGTGGTGGCGCCGGTGGCCAACAACGGCAGCGCCTTCGTGCCGAACATGGTGTCGGTCGCGATGTGGATCGGCGCGGTGATGGCCGGCTACCTGTTCAACATCCGCATCGTGCTGTCGGACCACACGCACTACCCCAAGCTCGCCAAGACGCTGGGCAAGATCACCATGCCCGCGCTGATCGTGCTGCTGCAGGCGGCGCTGGTGCTGGCCACGCTGCTGGGCGTGCTGCAGGTGCAGGCGCCGCACGTGGCGGCGCTGGCGCTCACGATGGCGCTGGCCTCGCTGGTGTTCCTGGTGGTGCTGTTCGCCATCCTGCATGTGTTCGGCGACTTCGGCCGCATCCTGACCGTGCTGCTGCTCACGCTGCAGCTTTCAGCCGGCGGCGGCGTGCTGCCGGTGGAACTGTCGGCCGGCTTCTTCCGCACGGTGCACAGCTGGCTGCCGTTCAGCTGGGTGGTGCAGGCCTTCCGGGCGGTGATGTTCGGCGCCTTCGACAACGGATGGGTGCATGCCTGCGGCGTGGTGCTGCTGTCGGGCGCGGTGGCGGTCGGGCTGATGGCCATCTTTGGCAGGTGGAAAGACGTGCTGCTGGCCGACTACAAGCCCACGATCCAGGTCTGATGAATACAACACTTCCGATGTAACATACAATCTGTCGGATGAACACGCCCGCCGTGCCCGCCGCCGATGACACCCCTGCCGCCGAGGATCTTTCCATCGAGGCACTGGCAACGCGTACCGGCGTCACGGTGCGCAACATCCGCGCCTACACCACAGCCGGGCTGTTGCCGCCGCCCCGTCTGCGCGGCCGCCTCGGGCTCTATGGCGAAGACCATGCGCAGCGCCTCGCGCTGATCCGCGAGCTGCGCGACCAGGGCTTCGGCATCGAGGCGATCCGCCGCATCTTCGGGCGTGCACCGGCTTCCGTGTGGGGTGACCTCGTATCGGTCGCACGCTCGATGTCGGGCAGCCTGTTCGCTTCGGAAACGCCCGTGGTCGTGTCCGCCAGGAGCCTCGCTGCCAAGTGGAACGGCCAGATGACGCCCGCCCTGCTCGCCCGCGCCAGCAAGGCCGGGCTCATGCGCGAGTTGCCCGACGGGCAGGTGCAAATGCTCAGCCCCGCACTCGGGCAGGTGGCCGAGCAGCTCGCCGCCCTCGGCCTGCCGCTGGAGCAGGTCATCGGCATGCAGGAAACCATGGCGCGCACCCTGCGCACCGTGGCAAGGCACTGGCTGCGCACCCTGGCCGACAGCCTGCTGACGGGCGACGCCATCGACGCGGAACGCACGGCCCAGCTGCTGGAGAAGGCGCGGCCGCTCGCCACCGGCGCGGTGCAAGCCGCGTTCCCCGTGATCCTGCAGCAGGAACTCGACGCCCTGCTGCACAAGACCGCCTGACCGATGACAAGCTCCCGCCCCCTTCATCCCTCCCTGTTGCTGTTGCCGGCGCTGCTGATGCTGGGCGGCCCGGCGTTCGCGCAAGCCCAGGCGCAGCCCCGCGGCGACAGCGCCCTGGCCCTGAGCTTCGACGCCGCCCGCGCCCGCATGGTCGACCGCTCCGACAAGCTGGCCGCCGCCCGCGCGGCCGTCGACGCCAAGGAACTGCAGAGCCAGGGCCTCAAGGGGCTGGGCGGCCCGACGGTCGCCGTCTCGGGGCTGGCCTATGCCTACAACGCCAACCTGAACCTCGACCTCGATCCGCTCAACCAGAAGCTCGGGCAGATCGGCTCGGCGCTGCCGTCGTCGATCCAGAGCCTTGTCTCGCGCGTGCCGATTCCGCAGCTGCCCAACAGCTACACGCTGAACCGGCACGACAGCGGCGCCAACGCTTCGATCTCCGCCGTGTGGCCGATCTACCTGGGCGGCGCGACCGATGCGGTGCGCGGCTTCGTGTCGGCGCAGACGCGGGAGGCCGAAGCCGATGCCGAGCAGGCCGGCCACGAGGTCGACACGCTGCTGGTGCAGCGCTACTTCGGCGCCCAGCTGGCGCAGCGCGCGGCCGTGCTGCGCGCGCAGGCCGAGCGCACCATCGCGCAGCACGATTCGGCGGCGCAGAAGATGCTCGCGGCCGGCGTGATCTCGCGCGTGGAGCGGCTGCAGGCCAGCGCCGCCTATGAAGAAGCGCGGCGCAACGCCCGCAAGGCGGAGAACGACGCCGCGCTGGCCGGCGTGGCGCTCGCGCGCACGCTGCGCGCCGACGGCACGGTGGTGCCGCAGACGCCGCTGTTCCTCATCAGCACGCCTGTCGAGCCGCTGGGCTACTTCATCGATTCGGCGCTCACGCGCCATCCGGGCCTGGGCAAGGTCGCGGCAAAGAAGTCGCAGGCCGAGCAACTGCACGAGGGCGAGGAAGCGCTGCGCCGCCCGCAGGTCATCGCCTTCGGCACGCGCGAAATCAAGAGCGGCAACGCCGACTGGGTGGCCGGCGTTGGCGTGCGCTGGACGCTGTACGACTCGGTCGACCGCGACGCGCTATCCGCCTCATCGCTCAAGCAGGTCGAGCAGGCCGAGCGCACCGGCGCCCAGGCGCGCAGCGACATCGCGCTGCTGGTCGAGCGCAACTGGCGCGCGCTGGAAAACGCGCGCCGCCAGTATCTGGAAATGAAGGCCTCGGTCGAGCTGGCGCAAGAGGTCGTCAAGCTGCGCACCTCCGGCCTGCGCGAAGGCACGAGCACCACGCTCGACCTGATCGATGCCGAGACCAACCAGGCCAAGGTGCTGACCGAACGCGCGCAAGCCGCCAACGACTACGTGCAGGCGCTCGCGCAACTGCTCGAAAGCGCGGGCCTGTCCGAGAAGTTTTCCGACTACATCGCGCGTGCAGACGTGAAGGTGAATTGATGATGAGTGCCAAGACCCGAAAACTGATCGCGATCCTGGTCGCGCTGCTCGTGCTTTCGCTGCTGGTCTGGGGTTTCTGGCGCGCGTCGCAGCCCGCGCCCGAGGTGTTCCAGGGCCAGATGGAAGCGCGCGAGACCGACGTCGCCGGCAAGGTGACGGCACGCGTGGCCGAAGTGGCAGTGAAGGAAGGCGACCGCATCCAGGCCGGCGCGGTGCTGGTGCGCATGGACAGCCCCGAAGTGCGCGCCAAGCTCGCGCAGGCCACCGCCGCCGAACAGGCCGCGCAGGCCGTGGCAGAGAAGGCGCAGAACGGCGCCCGCCCGCAGGAAGTGGAAATGGCGCGCATGCAATGGCAGCGCGCCGAAACGGCCGCGCAACTGGCGCAGACCTCGTTCCGCCGCGTCGACGGGCTGGCGCGCGAAGGCCTGGTGGCCGACCAGAAGCGCGACGAGGCCGAAGCCAACTGGAAAGCCTCGCGCGACGCTGCCATCGCGGCCAGGGCGCAGTACGACATGGCGCGCACCGGCGCCCGCCCCGAGGACAAGGCCGCCGCCAGCGCACAGGCCCGCCAGGTGGCCGGCGTGGTGGCCGAGGCGGAAGCCGCCAAGGCTGAGACCGAGCTTCGCAGCCCCGTCGGCGGCGAGGTGGCGAAGGTGCTGGCCAAGGTGGGCGAACTGTCGCCGCAGGGTGTGGCGGTCGTCACCGTGGTCGACCTGAGCGACCAATGGGTGGTGCTCAACGTGCGCGAAGACCGGCTCTCCCGTTTCGCGCTCGGCAACGAATTCGACGCACGCCTGCCCGCGCTGCCCGAAGGCAAGCGCACCGCCCGCTTCAAGGTCTACTACAGCGCCGTGCTGCCCGACTTCGCGACCTGGCGCGCCACGCGCGGCGGCGCGGGCTTCGACGTGCGTACCTTCGAGGTCCGCGCGCGCCCGCTCAAGCCCATCGACGGCGCGCGTCCCGGCATGAGCGTGCTGGTCGACTGAGTCCGCGATGAGCCTGCGCGGCTTTTCCGCTGCCAGCGCACGGCGCGAGTTCGCGCTGCTGCGCACCCGCCCCTGGGACCTGGCCATGGTCTCGTGGGTACCGCTGCTCGCGGTGTTCCTGATCTGGTGGATCTTTTCCGCCGGCCTGCCCGAGCGCCTGCCCATCGGCGTGCTCGACCAGGACCACTCGTCGCTCTCGCGCCAGGTGGTGCGCTTTCTGGACGCCACGCCGGGCCTGCGCGTGGTGCAGCAATACAGCGACGAAGGCGAGATGGCGCGCGCCCTGGCCAGCGGTGCCGTCGACGCGGCGGTGCAGCTGCCGCGGGACCTGAGCCGCGACGTGAAGCAGGGCCGCGTCGGCCAGGTCGTGCTGCTGCACAACGCGCAGCTGGGCACGCATTCGAGCCTGATCCAGCGCGACGTGCGCACCACCGTGGCCACGGTGTCGGGCGGGGTCGAGCTCACCGTGCGCAACAAGCGCGGCGAATCGATGAGGGCCGCGCGCGCGAGCATGGAGCCGGTCAAGGCGAGCATGGTCGCGCTGTTCAACACCTCGACCGACTACGAACAGTTCCTCGGCGCGGCGCTGATTCCCGCGCTGCTCCACATCCTCGCGATGACGGCCGGCGCATGGTCCGTGGGCCGCGAGCTGCGAGACCGCAGCATCGGCGAATGGCTCGGCGCCGCGCCGCGCTGGCACGAGGCGCTGGCTGCATTGGCGGGCAAGCTGGCGCTGCCCTTCCTGAGCCTTTGCGCGGTGGCGATCGCGGCCATGCTGTGGATCACGGCGGGACGCGGCTGGCACCCGGTCGGTTCGCTCGGCTGGACGCTGTTCGCGCTGGTGGTGTTCCTGGCGCTGTCGGTGGCGCTCGGCGCCTTCGTGTCGAGCCTCACGCGCTCGCTGCGCACCGCGCTGTCGGCCACGGGCTTCATCACCGCGCCGGCGTTCGCTTTCGGCGGCGTTGGCTTTCCGCTGGTCGCGATGCCGCTGTTCGCGCGCATGTGGGCCAACCTGCTGCCCTACACGCACTACATCCGCGTGCAGATGGAACAGCTGCAGATGGGCGCGCCGGTGCTCTATTCGGTGGCGACGCCGCTTTGGATGGTGCTGGGCACGGCCGTGCTGCTGGCCGCCTCGGCCGCCGCGCTGGTGCGCGCGGCCCGCGCGCCCGGCACCTGGGGAGGCCGCTGATGACGACGGGCGAGCGCACCGGCTTCGGCGCCGCCTGGCGCGACACCGCCCTGGCGGTACTGCGCGACAAGGGCGTGCTGCTGATCATGTTGATCGCGCCGGTCATCTACGGCTTCTTCTATCCGTGGCCCTACGGCACGCAGGCCGTCACGCGCGTGCCGGTGGCGGTGGTCGACCAGGACCACAGCGCGCTGTCGCGCCAGATCGCGCGCTTCGCCATGGCCAATCCGCGGCTGGACGTGCGCATGGTCACCTCCGACGTGCACGAGGCGCAGCAGGCGCTCTGGCGCGGCGAGATCGAGGGCTACGCGCTGCTGCCGGCGGACCTCAAGCGCAACGTGCTGCGCGGCACCCCGGCGGTGGTCACCATCGAAGGCAACGGCGCGTATGCGCTGTTGAACAAGGCGGTGCTGTACGGGTTCTCGGAAGCGGTCGGCACCGTGTCGGCAGGCGTGGAGATACGCAAGCTGCAGGCCGGCGGCCAGAGCGCGGTGCAGGCGGCGCGCAGCCGCAGCCCGCTCAACACGCAGCTGGTGGCGCTGTTCAACCCGACCGAAGGCTACGGCAGCTACGTGGTGCCGGCGGTGGCCCTGCTGATACTGCAGCAGACGTTGCTGATGGGCGCGGCGATGCTGGCCGGCACCTGGGCCGAAGCCGGACGGCTGCGGGCTTCCATGGGCGCGTGGCTGGGCCGGCTGGGGGCGCTTTCGGGCTTCGGCTTCCTAAGCGGGCTGTTCTATTTCGGCTGGGTGTTCTTCCTGCAGGACTACCCGCGCGGCGGCAACCCGCTGGGGGCGATGGTGCTGCTCGCTTTTTATGTGCCTGCCATCTGCACGCTCGGCCTGCTGCTGGGCTGCTGGTTCCGCGACCGCGAGCGGGCCTTGCAGGTGCTGTTGTTCACCGCCTTGCCAATGGCGTTTCTCTCGGGCTTTTCATGGCCGGTGGAGGCCTTGCCGGAGCCGCTGCAGGCGCTGCGCTGGCTGTTCCCGAGCACCGCAGGCATCCAGGGCTCGCTGCGCCTCAACCAGATGGGGGCGCCGCTGCATGACGTGCTGCCCTATCTCGGCGCACTGCTGGCGCTGACGCTGGCCGGCCTGCTCGCGCTGTGGCTGGCGGCCACCCCGCGCGGCAGCACGCAAGCCCGTAGCGCCTAGCGCAGGCTTTCGGCCGCCACGGCCCGCACCAGCCGGGTCGCGGGCGCCACCAATTCGCGCAGATCGCCCGCGCGGTCCTGCTCGATGGCCTGCAGCACCAGTTCGTTGATGCCGCCGACCACGGTCATCGCCATCTCGCTCGTCAGGTGTGCCGAGGGCTCTTCGGCGCCGCCGGCACTGTTGATGGCGACCTGGATGAAGTTGGCGATCTCGTCGTTCACCCGGCGGCGCACCACCAGCCCCGGCATGCCCAGCCCGAGGATCTCCACGAAGAGCGTGCGCAGCAGCACAGGGTCTTGCGCGAGGTAATCGAAATACGCCGTCATGGCCTGCTCGACCTGCGCATGCCAGGGCTGCACCGGGTCGAAGGCTTCGCTCACCGCCTGCAGGGCGAGCCGGCTCGCGGTTTCATACAGCGCGATCAGGCATTCGGTCTTGGTGCTGAAATGTTCGTAGAACGTGCGGCGCGACACGGCCGCCTCGCGCACGATGTCGGCAATGGTCGTCTCGGCATAGCCCTTGGCCGCCACCGCCTGCGCCATGCCCTGGAGAAGCCGGTTGTAATGCTCGCTCGCCGGGCCGTCGGGAGACTTGGGCGTCACGGCCTTTTCAATGGTTTCGCTCATGGATGGAACATTTTCCTACGCCCTGGTACTTGACAGTACCAACAACCGACCGCACCATGGAGGCATGCGGTACGAAGATGTACCAACCTTCCTCCCACGCATTGCGTGCTTTCTTCGAGGCTTGATTTCATGACTGAGCTCGTTGTCCGACGCCTTCTGATCGACCTGCAACCGCCGTTCGCCCGAGACTGGTGTGGCGGCGATGCATTCTCGACCGCTTTCTTCAATGCCCTGTCGATGAGTTTCCCCTTCGGAGAACAATTCTTCATCGACGCCGTGCGCGACGCCGTGGCCACCCTGCCGCCCGAGGTGCAGGAACAGCACCGCGCCGACGTGCGCGGCTTCATCGGCCAGGAAGCGACGCACCGGCGCATTCACTCGCTGTTCAACAGCCATCTCGAGAGCCAGGGCCTGGTCGACGGCTGGACGGCACGCGCCAGCAAGCGCCTGAAACTGATGGAAGACGCCGATCCGCGCCATGCGCTGGCGGTCACGGCTGCCACCGAGCACTTCACCGCCATGTTCGCCGAATGGCTGCTCGCCCACCCCGGCATTCTCGACGGCGCCGAGCCCCGGCTGCGCACCATGTGGCTCTGGCACAGCGCCGAAGAACTGGAGCACAAGAGCGTCGCCTTCGACATCTACAAGGCTGCTGGCGGCTCCGACGAATGGCGCAAGCGCTGGTTCCGCCGCGTGACGATGATGTTCCTGGGCGACCTGATGCGCCAGACCGTCGACAACCTGCGCCACGAGAAGCAGCTGTGGAAATGGTCGACCTGGAAGAGCGCGGCGCGCATTCTGCTGAGCCGCGATGGCCTGCTGCGCGGCAACCTCGCGGGCTGGCGCAGCTACCTGCGCGCGGACTTCCATCCGATGCAGCAGGACAGCACCTTGTCCGAACGCTGGCTGGAGAACAACCGGGCGCAGTACACGCCCGTCGGCGGCCCGGCGCCGGAAGCGGCCGCGGCGCGCTGCTGAGAACTACCGCGTCAGAAGATCAGAAGAAGGTGGCGCGCTGCGTGGTGTTGCCGCCGGACTGCTGGTGTTCGGGGCGCAGCGTGAGGTCGTGCAGCGTGTCGAAGTCCGACGGGGCGTCGGGCACCCGCATCACCACTTCGAGTTCGTGCATCGACGCGACCCAGCGGCCGGCGGGTGACTCGGCAGGCTCGTCGTTGGCGAACACGCCGTCACGGATGTAGAGCGTTTCGCCCTCGGCGCGCTCGGCATGCAGCTCGATCAGTCGTGCAATCGAAAAGTTGTACGTCACGAGCTTCTCGCGCGTCTTGCGGTCCTTGCCACCGCAGTTGAACGAGCCTTCGGCCGCAATGACGATGCAGGAACCGTCCACGCCCCCGTCCGCGTCGATCTCGTTGCCGGAGCGCCAGATGGCATTCGGCAGGCGCACGCGCACCTTGTCGATGACGAGATCCCGCTGCTTGTTGAGGCTGCCGAGAGGCGGCACCAGCGAACGCAGCTGGCGCAGCCGCTCCGCGAAGTTGTCGTCCATGAGGAATTCGACATGGTGCGTGGCGCTACCCGATGAACGCCTGACCACCTGCATGACGACATGACGCGGCTTAGCCATGGCTGAACCCCTTTGCGAGCGTTGAAATCCACGCCCTGCGAAGGACGTCAACGGCTTGGCTGCAATTCATTGAGACGACTGAAATTAGAACTTTTGAATAAATGCAATTACGTGCATTATTTGTTTCCAACTGTATATCCAAATCGAGTCGCCGGGGAAGCCAATCCGTGACCCGGGCGCAAGGAAATGTCGCCAAAACGTCTCGCCACCGTGCTAGCGGCAAGACCGAACGGGCTTATTCCAGGGCTTCGTCGAGCGCCTTGCAGGAAGGCGCGCAAACCGTCTGCGACTTGCCCAGCACCTGGCGGGTGCGCAACTGCGAGCGCACGCGGTGCTTGCCGCACATGAAGCAGGACATGGTCGCCCCGCTGAACGATGCCGAGGCCCGGAACGGCGAGCCCGGCGTCTTCGATTTGTAGCGCAGGCCGTCCGCCACCACCGCCGTCTTTACTTCACCCTTCGCCATGCGTCTTGTCCTTGTTGTTCGGTTGGGCACCGCGCATGGCGCGGGCAATGGCTTCACGGGCACTGACTTCGGCCGAAAGAGAAGCGTCGAGCGCCGACCGGCAAAGGCCGGCGTGCTGATAGTTGAGATTTTCGTACACCTCGGCCGCGGCCGGGTAGGCGTCGAGCAGGCGGCCCAGTTCGGCCCCCTGTTCGACATCCTCGAACTCGTGGACGAGGTGCTCGACCACCGAGCGGTATTGCTCGGCGCCGACGGGCACGGGGCTGTGCTCGAGCTTTTCCAGCAGTTGAGCCAGCACGTGGGTCACTGCCAGATCGGTCTTGGGAGACGGATTACGGGTCGTGTTCATGGTTTGCATCTGGGGGCAGCATACGCCTATGCAAGTGGCTGGTCGTACAGGGATGTCTCCCCTTCCCCCGCCTGCTGCGCCGCCTGCATGCGCTGGAGCAGGCTGTGCAGCATTTCGGTCGAAAGCCCGTGGATCACCAGCCGGTGCCCGGCCCGCAGGGTCGACAGGGGCACCAGGGGATGCTTGTTGTTGACCAGGATCAGGTGTTCCGGCGCGGCGAGGATGGTCGCGGTGTAGATGCCGATGGTTTCGTCCAGTTGCAAGGAATTGGCCGCGCGCCAGAAATCGTTGTCCGTCAGCATCAGCTGGTAGAGCGGCGTGAACAGCTCGATGGCGCTTTGCAGGTCGAGGAAATTGAGCCTGCCCTGCGGCATGTCCTCCAGCCGCAGGGGCGGCTCCTTGATCATCGAGAAATCGACCTTATCCGCCTTGCACAGCGTCAGCCCCCTGTCGCGCAGCGCCGTGTTCAGCCGGATCACGAAGTTGAAGAGGTTCAGGTCGTGCTTGAGGAACATCTCGTCCTTCAGCGCGTCGATGTCGGCCGGCTCCAGCGGGTTGGTGGCCACGGGCGCCGGCGAATTGCGCCCGATGAAGGCCAGCACCTGCGAGCCCAGGTGGAAGTGCCGCAATATCAGCCAGTTGGCCTCTGGCGAGACAAAGCGCTTCAGCCCCCAGGCCAGGAAGCGGTGCAGCAGCATCGAGTGCGACCAGTTGCGCGGCACGAACACTTTCACGATCTGGATCAGGATGATCGTCAGCCGCGCAATCGGCCGCAGGAACGGCAGCAGGTATTGCCGCGAGCCGGAGCTCGAATCGGCCAGCCATGCCTCCTTCACGTTGTCGGGCAGCGGCGTGCTCTGGTCGAGGTAGAGCGCCAGCCAGGGGCTGGGGTCGCGCTCGTCGTGCGCCTGGGTCAGGAAATCAGGCGTTCTGCTGGGCATCTGTCATTCGCTCCGTGATGTGCTGGAACTGCATCAGGTACAGCGCGGCCGTGTGGCGCGCGGTGTCGGTGATCTGGCGGGCGGCGCGGGCCTGCCCCTCGACGGCCATGACCATCTCGACGGCGGTGAGCCAGCGGCCCAGGTGGTGCTCGTCGTTGTGGCCGTGGTACTCGAGGAAGCGGAAGGCGTCGGGCGGCAGCTTCAGGCTGGCCTTGAGCAGCGGCAGCAGCGCCGGCACGATGCGCTGGCCCGTGCCCTCGATGATGTAGATCGCCCCCAGCAGGCCGATCGGGTCGCGCGTGGCCGCAAGGCCGTGCAGGTAGGCATTGAGCGCCTCGCCGCCGGGGTTGCGGCGCAGCTCGTCGATCGATTCGACCGTGCCGCCGGCCTTGCGGTAGTCGCTGAACAGGATGTTGAAGTCGTTCTGCTCCTCGCCCGCGTGCACGCCGATCAGCGAGGCCAGCATCTGGTAGGGCTCGCTGAGCGATGCCGCGCCTTCGCGCATCCACAGGCTGCCTTCGCGCACCTGCGGCACCCACTGCTCCATCCAGTTGAGGTAGTCGGGCACGGCGAAGCGGCGCTCGCGGATCTGGCGCACCAGCGGCGTGCGCCACACGCGCGAGCGGTAGTCGTGCCATATGGCGGCCAGTTCGGTCAGCAGCGCGCCGAGGCCTTCGGGCGCGGCGGCCGGGTCGTGCGGCGGGGCGATGACGAGGTCGTCGTCGGGCACCACGGTCGCACGGGGCGCGGCCGCCACGGGCGCGGCATCGGCCGCTTCGACTTCGAGCAGCATGTACGCCGCCATGAAGCGCCCGGACTCCGGCACGTAACAGAAGATCTGCTCGCCGGGCTTCAGCGTCTTGGTGTGCAGGAACTCGGCCAGCATCACGAGGATCGACGCCGCCCCGGTGTTGCCGCGCCACGCGAGGTTGCTCCACCAGCGCTCGCGCGGAATCGACAGGTCGGCCTTGGCCATCAGGTCTTCGACCACCGGGATGAATTTTTCCGACGAGTAGTGGCACAGGAAGTGGTCGACCCGCTTCGGATCGACCCAGCCGTCGCGCACCAGCCCCGCGTATTCGTGGATGCCGATGTCGAACAGGTGCGGCAGCAGGCGGATGTCCTGCCGCAGCGAGAGCGCGCCCGCGGCTTCGGCCTCGGCCCAGGAGCCGAAGTCGAGGTGGCCTCGTCCGTGCTCATCGCGGTTTTCGGTCAGGCCCAGTTGCATGCACACCGGATAGTCGCCCGAGAAGGCGCGCTGGTGCACCCACTTCAGCCGCAGCCTGAGCCCCGGCGACCCGGCCAGCGCCGGCGAGCCGTCGGACAGCAGCAGCGCGCCCGCGCCGTCGGACAGCATCCAGCGCAGGAAGTGCGAGTCGAAGTCGGTCTCGTAGCCGCGCGCGGCGAAGCGCGAGCGCTTGAACAGGCGCGACGGCATCTCGCTGGCCACTGCCAACGCCGAGCGGTGCGCGCCCAGCTCGATGCCCTGCGCCGCCGCCTGGATCGCCGAAACGCCCGCCGCGCAGATGCCGTGCACCGAATGCGTTTCCATCGGCTGCGCCGCCAGTTCGCCCTGGATCATGTTGGCGAAGCCCGGCATCAGCGTGTCCCCGCCAGAGGAGCCGCTGGCCAGCATCGACACCCGCGACAGCTCGGCCCCGCCGCGCCGCAGGCAGTCGCGGATGGCGCCGGCCGCCAGTTGCGCGTTGGTCTGCTGCGTCACGCCTTCCGCGTCAATGGCGTAGTGCCGCGTGAGGATGCCGTTCTCGGCCAGGATGCGCCGCTTGATGCGCTCCGACATGCGGTTGAGCGGCGCGATGTACGCGTCCATGCGGTCATTGGGAATGGGTTCGCCCGGCATGAAGTAGCCGGCGCTCTCTAGGTACACGCGTTGGAATGAAACAGGCATGGTTCAGTGGGTTGGGGAATCGGGAGGCATCAGCGAGCGGCTGCGAAAACGCGGCCACACGGCCCCCAGCAAGAACACGCGCGCCATGTATGGCACCAGCCCGCCCTCGTTGAGCGCCGGATCGACCCGCGCGCGGTAGCGCGTGCGATGCAGATGCGTGAGCTCGGACCAGTGGGCATGCGGGTTCTCGTGGTGTGCGGTGTGCAGGCCGATGTTGAACAGCAATGGGTTCACCAGCCCCTCGAAATTGCGGGCGTAGTTCAGCCGGCTACCCGGGGTATCGCCCGGCGCTCCCTTGGCCACACCGTTGGGCGCCGGCTTGCGGCCGTCGGCGTGCGCATGCTGCAGGTAGTTGGTCGCCAGCAGCCAGTGCAGCCCATGCAGCTGCGGCACGATCACGAAGAGCAGCGCCTTGCGCCAGTCGACGGCCAGCAGCACCGTCCAGCTGACCAGCCACAGCGCGTACTGCGCCATGCAGTAGCGCCACGCGCCGCGCCGGTGCCGCCGCAGCCGCGCGAGCCAGCCGAAGAACACCGGCATGAGCACCCAAACCGCCTGGAACGGATGCAGCAGGTAGCCCCACAGGTGGTTGGTGTCGCCGCCGAAACGGTAGGTGCGCGCCACGTCCTTCGGCCCATGCCGATGGCGATGGTGGTTGGCCACGTGCGCGGGCCAGAACACGAAGGTCGGGTGCCCCTGCAGCAGCGTGATCCAGAAGTCGGTCAGCCGGTTCAGGCGCCGCCCGCGCCACATGCGCAGGTGCACGTGGTTGTGGTGGATGACGCCGACGCCGAGCGTGAGGAACAACATCAGCCCATACATCACGATGTTGAAGCCGTGCACCCATTGCCATGCCGCCAGTGCGGGCAGCGCCGCGAGGTAGACAAGGCTCTGCCAGTCCCGCCAGTGGCGCAGCCTCGGCAGCCGGGGTCGCGCGTCAGGCGGTGGTCGCGCCATGCTTCTTGTGGAAGGCCCGGAAGAGCGGTTCGGCGGCGTCCGCGGCAATGCGCGTGCGGAAGAGCCTGTCCATGAAGGTGAACTGGAAGCCGTAGTTGCCGTTGTGCACGGCATGGTGCAGATGATGCCGCCGGCTCGCCGCGAACCAGTGGCTGTAAGACACGCCGGTGAAGAAGTCGTAGTTCGAATGCCCGACGCAGTTGAAGAACAGGCTGAACACCGGCACCGCCGCGAGCGACCAGAAGCTGAAGTCGTGCAGCACCATCGGCAGCAGGATCACGTTGCCCAGCATCAGCGCCTCGATCGGGTGGAAGCTGTAGGTGGCCCATGGCGTGGTCACGAACGACCGGTGATGCGGCCCGTGAAAGCGCCGCAGCCAGCGCGTGTGCAGCAGGCGGTGGTTGACCCAGAAATGCACGTCGTTCCAGACCGCGAGCACGAGAATCTCGAGCGTGATCTGCAGCCAGCCCGCATCGCCGTCGAGCCGCGCCCAGCCCAGCTGCAGCAAGCCCCAAGGGAACACCATGCCCAGCCCGAAGATCAGCACCGACACGCCCGACTGCCCCAGCTCGCGCCGCAACTGCCCCGGCTGCAGCGGCCGCGGATCGAGCGGCCGCCCGATGCCCAGCGCGGGCAGCAGGCGCTTCGTCAGCAGCCAGGTCAGTCCGCCGAAACAGAGATAGATCCCGCCAAAGAAAAGCAGGCCCCACAGCATGACCTGCGGGGCCGACAACGAAGTGAAAGTCTGCGCCATCCCCCGAGGCTACAACAGCATCTCGGGGACCACCGGCGCAATGAGCATGTTGTAGAAGCGCTGGAAGAAGCTCGACTCCGGCTCGGAGGTCAGGATCATTTCCTTCTCGCCGTCGTTGGTCAGCCACTGCAGCGTGCCGGTGCCCTTGGCCAGCCGCAGCCGGTAGGAGTTCTGCAGCTTGCTGATGTTGATGACCCGCAGCATCTCGCGCGCGAGCTGCGGGCTGTCGACCACCAGCCCCATCTCGGTGTTCTGGCTGGCCGAGCGCGGGTCGAGGTTCATGGAGCCGATGAAGATGCGCGTCTTGTCGATGGCGGCCGTCTTGGCATGCAGCCGCCCGAGCGACTTGCCGAACATGCCGAAGCGCTCGCCCGCGCTGGTGCGCTGCGGGCTCAGCTCGTACAGGTCGGCGCCCGCTTGCAGCAGCCGTTCGCGGTAGCGCGCGTAGCCCGTGTGCACCAGCGGCTCGTCGTTGGCGGCCAGCGAGTTGGTGACGAGCGTGAGCTTGACCTTGCGCTGGGTCAGTTCCTGGAACGCGGCCATGCCGCGCTCGCCGGGCACGAGGTACGGGGAGGTCAGGTCGACCTCGGTCTTGGCGTCGAGCATCAGCGCCCAGACCTGCATGGTCACGCTGGTGGCGATGGCTTCGTCGGCCGTCATGGTCGCTGGCTTGCCGGGCGGATCGGCAATGGCGCGGGCCTCGCCCCACAGCAGGCCCATGCGCCCGCCGTCCAGCTCTTCGGCGATGGGGCCGTAGCCCAGGATGTCCGACGGCGGCAGCACGATCTTCGGCGGCGGCGCGGCCATGTCCACCCACTCGTCGAAATCGGCGGTGCCCGGCTTGCGGCCGCCCTCGCCCGCCACGATGTCGGCAATCGGCCAGACCTGCACGCTGTTCCAGTAGGCGTCGAAGATCGATTCGAGCTGCGGCACCACCTTGCCGACGACCAGCGCGTCCATGTCGATGAAGTTCTGCGCCTCGTTCAGCACGAAATATTCCTCGGCGATGTTGCGCCCGCCCACCACCGCCATCGCGCCGTCGGCAATGAAGAGCTTGTTGTGCATGCGGTGGTTGAGCCGCCCGATCTCGAACGGCGACGCCGCGAAGCGCGACAGGAAGCCGTTGCGCCCGCAGCAGAACGGATTGAAGAGCCGCACCTCGACATTCGGCGTCTCGGACAGCGCGAGCAGCAGTTGCTGGCTCTTGACGGTGTAGAGGTCGTCCACCAGCACCCGCACCTTCACGCCGCGCGCCGCCGCCTCGCGCAGGGTGCGCAGCAGCAGGCGGCCCACGGCGTCGTTCTCGAGCTGGTAGTACTGCACCACCAGCGAGCGCTGGGCCCGCTGGGCGAGCTGGATGCGGGCGTCGAGCGAGTACACGCCCAGCGGCATCAGCCGGAAGCCAGAATGCTCCCCGGGCGGGGTGGAGGCGGCCACGATCTTCGCGAGCGAGGTGGTCGGATCCGCAGCCGCGGAATTCTCGGCGGGCCGTTCGCGCGCCACCGGCAGCGAGCCGCAGGCGCCGAGCGCCGCGACCAGCAGGCCGGCAAGCGCGATGCGCAAAGGTAGAAGCCAGGCGTTCATGAAAAGTGCTTCCGTTGCTTCATTGGTCCAGGTGTCCGTGTCTTGTTCCGTACGCCTGCCGTGGGGTGACGGTTTCAGGCGCCGCCCCTGGAGCCTAGAATTCCGGCCACACAGCTGCGGAGTTGCATCATGGCCCGAACGAACCTCTCACGCATCGCCTTGACGGCTGTTTTTGCGATGCTTTCGCATCCCGCCTGGGCCGCGCTCGACATCGGCGACCCGGCGCCCCGCTTCACCGCCGACGCCGCGCTGGGCGGCAAGACCTTCCGCTATTCGCTGGCCGACGCGCTGGCCAAGGGCCCGGTGGTGGTGTATTTCTTCCCGGCGGCCGACTCGAACGACTGCTCCATCGAGGCCCACGCCTTCGCCGAAGCCATCGACAAGTTCGCCGCGCTGGGCGCCACCGTCATCGGCGTGTCGGCGGACGACATCGGCACGCTGTCGAAGTTCTCGGTCAAGTCGTGCCAGAGCCGGTTTCCGGTGGCGTCCGACGAGTCGAAGACCGTGATCCAGGGCTTCGACGCCCTCATGCAGACCAAGCCCGATTTCGCCAACCGGCTTTCCTACGTGATCGCACCGGACGGCAAGGTGGCCTACTACTACCAGAACCTGAACCCGGACAAGCACGTGGAGCGCATGCTGAACGCCGTGCGCGCCCTGCCCCGGGCCAGCGCCGCCGCCAGGTAGGGCCGGCGGCCGGGGCGCCCACGCTTCTTGCGCGCTTCGCGCAAAATCCAGCCCCATGCAGCTCAACTACATCGCCAACGCGGACGTTCCGTCCTCCTCCGGCCGCACCCTGCCGGTCATCGACCCCTCCGACGGCCAGGCCTTCGACGAAATCCAGCGCAGCAACGCCGCCGACATCGACTCGGCCGTGCGCGCCGCGCGCGACTGCTTCGAGGGCGTGTGGCACAAGGTCAGCGCCGCCGACCGCGGCCGCCTGCTCTACAAGCTGTCGCAGAAGATCGCCGAGCACGTCGACGAACTCGCGCTCATCGAGCAGCGCGACTGCGGCAAGCCCGTCAAGCAGGCCCGGGCCGACGCGGTGGCGCTGGTGCGCTATTTCGAGTTCTACGCCGGCGCCTGCGACAAGCTGCACGGCGAAACCATCCCCTACCAGGACGGCTACAGCGTCTTCACCTGGCGCGAACCGCACGGCGTCACCGGCCACATCATTCCCTGGAACTACCCGATGCAGATCTTCGGGCGCAGCGTGGGCGGCGCCCTGGCGGCGGGCAACGTGTGCGTGGTCAAGCCGGCGGAAGACGCCTGCCTCTCGCTGATCCGGGTGGCACAGCTGGCGGCCGAGGTCGGCTTCCCGGCCGGTGCGCTGAACATCGTGACCGGCTACGGCCACGAGGTGGGCGACGCGCTGGCGCGGCACGAAGGCATCGACCACATCAGCTTCACCGGCAGCCCGAAGATCGGCACGCTGATCCAGCAGGTGGCGGCCGAGCGGCACTGCCCGGTCACGCTGGAGCTGGGCGGCAAGAGCCCGCAGATCGTGTTCGCCGATGCCGACCTGGACGCGGTCATTCCCGTGGTCATCAACGCCATCGTGCAGAACGCCGGGCAGACCTGCTCGGCCGGCTCGCGCGTGCTGATCCAGCGCGACATCTACGAGCCGCTGCTCGAACGCCTGGGCCACGCCTTCGAGGCACTGCGCGTGGGCCCCGCCGCCATGGACCTCGACGTCGGCCCGCTGATCCGCCAGACGCAGCAGCAGCGCGTGTGGGATTTCCTGAGCGATGCACAACATGCCGGCATCCCGATGGTGGCGCAGGGCATCGTGGTCGAGGAAGCGCCCGAGACCGGCTTCTACCAGGCGCCGACCCTGCTGCGCGACGTGCCCGTGGACCATCGCCTGGCGCAGGAAGAAGTGTTCGGCCCGGTGCTGGCGGCCATGCAATTCGCCGATGAAGACGAGGCCGTGGCGCTCGCCAACGCCACGCAGTTCGGCCTGGTGGCCGGCGTGTGGACGGCCGACGGCTCGCGCCAGTTCCGCATGGCCAGGCGCGTGCGCAGCGGCCAGGTGTTCATCAACAACTACGGCGCTGGCGGCGGCGTCGAGCTGCCGTTCGGCGGTGTGAAGTCTTCCGGCTACGGCCGCGAAAAGGGCTTCGAGGCGCTGTACGGTTTCACCACGCTGAAAACCGTGGCCGTCAAGCACGGCTGAGCGGCTGCGGCGCTACCCCAGCGCCGTGTCGAGCAGCATCATCAGCACGAAGCCGACCATCAGCCCGCTGGTGGCAAAGGCCTCGTGCCCCTTGCGGTGGGATTCGGGAATGATCTCGTGGCTGATCACGAACAGCATCGCGCCTGCCGCGAAGCCCAGCCCCCAGGGCAGCAGCATCGCCGAATGGCCGACCACCGCCGCGCCCAGCACGGCGCCCAGCGGCTCGACCAGCCCCGAAGCCATGCCGATCAGCACCGCGAAGACCCGGCTGTAGCCGGCCGCCAGCAGCGCCACGGCCACGACCAGCCCCTCGGGCACGTCCTGGATCGCGATGCCGGTGGCCAGCGCATCTGCCCGCAGCCCGTTGCTGGCCGCATAGCCGACGCCGATGGCCAGCCCCTCCGGCACGTTGTGCAGCGCGATCGCGAACACGAAGAGCCATGTGCGCCGCAGCTGCCGCGCCGTCTGGCCTTCGCGGCCCTTGATGAAGTGCTCGTGCGGGAGCACGCGGTCCATCAGCATCAGCGCGGCGCCGCCGAGCAGGATGGCCGAGCCGATCACGCTGCCCGCCGCCCAGCTGCCGCCGCCGAACACGCCCACGTTCCTGGCCGCTTCCAGGCCGGGAATGATCAACGAGAAGGCGCTGGCGGCCAGCATCACGCCGGCACCGAAGCCGAACAGCGTGTCCTGCAGCCGCTCGGGGAGCTTCTGCGAGAACAGCACCGGCAGCGTGCCGAGCGCCGTGGCCAGCGCCGCGACCGACCCGCCGAGCAATGCGTTCCACACCATCGGGTCGCCGCGCACGAATGTCCAGAACCGCGACAACCCCACCAGCGCGCCGGCGGCGACGATGGCAAGGCCGATCCACTCGCGCGTCGGGCGGGCGGGCCTGGCCCGCGTACCCGCCACCGCCACCTGCCGGGGGTCGTTCATGGCCGCGCGCCTCAGCTGCCGGTTGCGGCGGCGCGGCGCCGGGCCACCTCGGCCCAGTTCACCACGTTGTAGAAGGCCGCGATGTATTCGGGGCGGCGGTTCTGGTACCTGAGGTAGTACGCGTGCTCCCACACATCCAGCCCCAGGATCGGCGTGTTGCCGGAGCCGATGCCGCGCATCAGCGGGCTGTCCTGGTTGCCGCTGCTTTCCACGGCGAGCTTGCCGCCGGGGCCTGCCGTCAGCCATGCCCAGCCGCTGCCGAAGCGCGTGAGCGCGGCCTTGGTGAAGGCGTCCTTGAAGGCGTCGAAGCCGCCCAGGCCGGCGTCGATGGCCTTGGCCAGCGCTCCCGCGGGTGCGCCTCCGCCGCCCTGGCCCACGGGCGCCATCACGGTCCAGAACAGGCTGTGGTTGGCGTGGCCGCCACCGTTGTTGCGCACCGGGGCGCGCAGCGGCTCGGGCAGTTGCTCGACGCCGGCGATGAGTTCTTCGACCGGCGTTCCCTCGTGCGGCGTGTCTTTCAACGCGGCATTGAGGTTGTTCACATAGGTCTGGTGGTGCTTGCCGTGGTGGATTTCCATCGTCTGCGCATCGATGTGAGGCTCAAGGGCATCGAAGGCATAGGGCAAGGCTGGGAGGGTGTACGGCACGGTCGGGAAGCTCCTTGGTTGGAAGAGCCCTTTGCGTCGTCGACGTGCTGCGTATTCAGGCGCCCAAATGATAGAAATTCTCATTGGCTCCGTCAAGACATCTCATCGGGGATGGCGAAAACCGGCCAGCGCCGGAAAACTTCCGGCAACGATCGATACACTCCCCCGCGGCACGTTTCCCCGGGAGATTCCAACGATGAAATTCAAGAACACCCTGCCCTTGGCACTGGCGCTTGCCTTGCTGCTCGGCGCCGGCCCGGCCTCGGCGCAGGTCTCCACGCCGCCGGCCGGCGACTACATCTACGAGGGCGGCAGCGGCGCCCTCCGCGTCAAGGCCGACGGACGCTTCGACATCACCACCATCGGCGCCAACGCGCACACCTGCGCGCTCGACGGCACCATCGTGCGCGGCAAGGCCAAGCTGGCCGACAGCGGTTGCGTGGTCAGCTTCGCGGTCAACGCCGACAAGGTGGCGGTCTCGACCAACGGCGACGAGCAATGCCGCGACAACTGCGGCATGCGCGCCACCTTCGAAGGCACCTACACCCGCCCCACCCCGGCCTGCACCGACAAGGCGGTGGCCAGTTCGCGCAAGAGCTTCAAGCGCCAATACGACGCGAAAGACTATTCGACCGCCCTGGCCACCCTGTCGCCGGTGCTTTCGGAGTGCGAGAAGACGCTCGACTGGATCACCAAGGGCTGGATACGCAACGACATCGCGCTGACGCAGTTCAAGCTCAATGACCGCGCGGCCTGCCTCAAGACGCTGCAGCCGCTGGCCGAAGACGCCGCCCGCACCGACGACGGCATCAAGGAAAACTATCCGCCCGCCGACGCCGAGATCTTCCTGCCCGTGGTGCGCGCCGCCCGCACGAACCTGAAGCTCTGCAGGGGATAACCCCCGGGCGCACCGCGGCGGGCGCAAGTAGCCTGCAGCCAATGGGCCCATGGGCGATGGCGCAAAATCGGGCCCTCCCCCTACCCCACATGAAGCACAGCAGCAGCACTGTCATCCCGATCTCCGCGGTCGGCCGCGCGCATCCCGCCGTGGCCGTGCCGGAAATCGCCGTACCCGCCACCGGCCAGTTGCTGGACCGGCTGGGCCGGCCGTTGACGGACCTGCGCATCAGCGTGACCGACCGCTGCAACTTCCGCTGCAGCTACTGCATGCCGAAGGACGTGTTCGACAAGGACTACCAGTACCTGCCCCACAGCGCGCTGCTGAGCTTCGAGGAAATGACCCGGCTCGCCCGCCTGTTCGCGAGCCACGGCGTGCGCAAGATCCGCCTGACCGGCGGCGAGCCCCTGCTGCGCAAGAACATCGAGGGCCTGATAGCGCAGCTCGCCGAGATCCGCACGCCCGCCGGCGAGCCGCTGGCGCTGACGCTCACCACCAACGGCTCGCTGCTGCGGCGCAAGGCCGTCGCGCTGCAGAGCGCCGGCCTGCAGCGCGTGACCGTGAGCCTCGACAGCCTGGACGACGCCGTGTTCCGCCACATGAACGACGTCGACTTTCCGGTGGCCGACGTGCTGGCCGGCATCGACGCGGCGCTGGCCGCCGGCATGGGCCCGATCAAGGTCAACATGGTGGTCAAGCGCGGCACCAACGAGCAGGAGATATTGCCGATGGCGCGCTACTTCCGCGAGCAGCACGGCGGCAAGGTGGTGCTGCGCTTCATCGAATACATGGACGTGGGCGCCACCAACGGCTGGCGCATGGACGAGGTGCTGCCCTCGGCCGAGGTCATTGCGCGCATACACGCCGAATTCCCGCTGGTGCCGCTGCAGGCCAGCGCGCCCGGCGAGACCGCCCAGCGCTGGGCCTATGCCGACGGCGGCGGCGAGATCGGCGTCATCAGCAGCGTCACCCAGGCCTTCTGCCACGACTGCAGCCGTGCGCGCCTTTCGACCGAGGGCAAGCTCTACCTGTGCCTGTTCGCCAGCGCCGGCCACGACCTGCGCCCCCTGCTGCGCGGCACCGCCAGCGACGAAGACATCACCTCCGCCATCGGCCACATCTGGCAGGGCCGCGCCGACCGCTATTCCGAGCTGCGCGCCCTGCGCACCACCGACGCCGAAGACGCTGCCGGCGACAAGGCGCCCCGCCGCGTCGAGATGAGCTACATCGGCGGATGACGCAGGCGCCCGCCATGCCCGCGCACGCCATCGCGCCAGCCGACATCACCGGGCTGCTGCTGGCCGGCGGCCTCGGCTCGCGCATGGGCGGCATCGACAAGGGGCTGCATCCGTTCAACGGCGAGCCGCTGGCGCTGCATGCCATACGCCGGCTGCGCCCGCAGGTCGGCACGCTGATGCTCAATGCCAACCGCAACCTGCAGGACTACGAGGCCTTCGGCGCCCCGGTGCATGCCGACGTCCTGGCCGGCTACCCCGGCCCGCTCGCGGGCTTCCTGACCGGGCTTGCGCACTGCCGCACGCCCTGGCTCCTGACCGTGCCCTGCGACACCCCGCTGTTCCCGCCGGACCTGGCCGCGCGGCTGGCCGAAGCGGCTGCCGCCGGCGACGCGGAGATCGCTATGCCCGTCGCGCCCGAAGCCTCCGGGACCGGGGACGCCACCCCCGTGCTGCGCCCCCAGCCGGTCTTCTGCCTGCTGCGCGCCGACCTGCTGGAAAGCCTGCGGCGCTACACCGCAGCCGGCGGCCGCAAGGTCCAGGCCTGGACCGCGCAGCACCGCACCGTGCGCGTACCCTTCGACCGGCCGGGCGACGCGCCCGACGCCTTCTTCAACGCCAACACCCTTGCCGAACTGCACGCACTCGAAAACCGATGAGCCCATGAGTCGCATCGCAGACATCGCCTCCACCCTTTCGGGCTACGACGCCGCCGACCTGAGCGTCGAGGCCGTCCATGCCTTTCTCTCGCAGCTGACGGCCAAGGCCGTCGTCACGCAGCGCGAAAGCGTCTCGCTGTTCGACGCCCTGGGCCGCGTGCTGGCCGAAGACATCGTCTCGCCCATCAGCGTGCCGCCGCACGACAACTCCGCGATGGACGGCTACGCCTTCGATGGCGCGGTGCTGCCCGCCGATGCGCCCATCGACGCTTCCGTCACGCTGCGCGTGGCCGGCACCGTGCTGGCCGGGGCGGCCTGGCGGGGCGAGCTGGCGGCCGGCGACGCGGTGCGCATCATGACCGGCGCGATGATGCCGGCGGGGCTGGACACCGTGGTTCCGCAGGAGTTCTGCAAGGTCGACGGCGACAAGGTGAGCTTTCCCGCGCGCGTGCTGCGCCGTGGCGCCAACCGCCGCCTTGCCGGCGAAGACCTCATGCAGGGCCAGCCCGCGCTGCGCAAGGGCGAGCGCCTGTCGCCCGCCGCGCTGGGCATGGTCGCCAGCCTGGGCCTGCCGGGCGTGCCTGCGCTGCGCAGGCTGCGCGTGGCGTATTTTTCGACCGGCGACGAGATCCTGAGCCTGGGCGACGCACCGCGCGAAGGCGCCGTGTACGACAGCAACCGCTACACCGTGTTCGGCCTGCTCAGCCGGCTGGGCTGCGACATCATCGACCTGGGCCTGGTGCGCGACGACCCGGCCACGCTCGCCGCGGCATTGCAACGCGCCGCGCGCGAGGCCGACGCCATCGTCAGCAGCGGCGGCGTGAGCGCGGGCGTGGCCGACCACACGCGCGACGTGATGCAGCAGCTGGGCGACATGGCCTTCTGGCGCGTCGCGATGCGCCCCGGCCGCCCGCTGGCCGTGGGCCTGATCCCGCGTGAAAGCTCGCCGCGGCCGGCCGTGCTGTTCGGCCTGCCCGGCAATCCGGTGGCTGTGATGGTCACTTTTCTGGCCTTCGTGCGCCCGGCCCTGCTGCGCATGATGGGCTGCCACGAAGCCGCGTCGGCACCGCCTCCGCTGCTGCGCGCGCGCACCACGGCGCCCCTTCGCAAGAAGCCGGGCCGCACCGAGTACCAGCGCGGTTTCGTCAGGATGGTGCCCGGCGCGTTGCCCGAAGTCAGCGTGGCGGGCAACCAGGGCTCGGGGGTGCTGAGCTCGATGGTCGAGGCCAACGGGCTCGTGGTGTTGCGCCACGGTCAGGGCAGCGTCGCGGCGGGCGACGAGGTCGACGTGATGATGTTCGACGGCGTGATCTAGCCGCCGTTCGGCAATCTACGCCGAGCCGCCCTGCTCGCGGGCACGCTCTTCGAGCTTGGTCACCACCTGCTGCGCCAGGAAGCGCAGTTGCTCCAGCAGCTCCGGGTCCAGCGTGCGCGCGCGGGTGTCGATCACGCAGACCGTTCCCAGCGCTTCGCCGTTGCTCATGACGAGCGGTGCGCCGGCATAGAAGCGGATGTTGGGGTCGCCCGTGACCAGCGGATTGGCCTTGAAGCGCTCGTCCTCGAGCGCGTCGCCAACCACCATGACCTCCGCCGGGGCGGCGATGGCATGCGCGCAGAACGCATGTTCCCGGGGCGTTTCAGATGCCTTGAGGCCGACACGCGACTTGAACCACTGCCGTCGCTCGTCAATCAGCGAAATGAGCGCGATCGGCGTGCCGCACAACTGGGCGGCCAGACGCGTGATCTCGTCGTAGGCGGCCTCCTCGCTGGTGTCGAGGATGGCCACGCGGTGCAGTTCCGCCAAGCGTGAAGATTCAGTCATGCGCCCATTATCGGGGGTTGCGCCGCGGTTCAGAGTCGCCCCAGCGCCTTGTCCACGCCCTTGTTGGCCAGCATGTCGGCGCGCTCGTTGCCGGGGTCGCCCGAGTGGCCCTTGACCCAGCGCCATTCGATCTGGTGGCCGCCCTCGGTCACCAGCTTGTCCAGCCGCTGCCAGAGCTCGACGTTCTTCACGGGCTGCTTGCTGGCCGTGACCCAGCCCTTGGCCTTCCAGCCGCGGATCCACTCGGTGATGCCCTTGCGCACGTACTGGCTGTCGAGGTACAGCAGCACCTTGCACGGCCGCTTGAGCGCGGCCAGGCCTTCGATGACGGCGGTCAGCTCCATGCGGTTGTTGGTGGTGTCGAGTTCACCGCCGAACAGGTCTTTTTCGGTGGCACCCGACTTGAGCCATGCGCCCCAGCCCCCGGGGCCGGGGTTGCCCTTGCAGGCACCATCGGTATAGATCACGACTTCGGTCAAACTGGCTTCTCCTTCTTCATTCGATTCGTTCATTCATTTTCAATTCTTGTCGGGCTCGCCGCGATGCACCTTGCCCGCGATGGGCACGGGCGCCTTGGCCCGCGCGCCGGCGCGGCGCCAGTCGGCGCTCAGCAGGCGCATGCCGCGCACCCGCTTCACCGCCACCAGGAAGTAGGCCGCGCCGAAGATGGGCCACCAGCGCTCGCCGGCCGCGTCCATCCAGCGCGAGCGCTCCAGCCAGGCCTCGCTGCGCACGGCCGGCCGGTAGATGCCGAAGCGGCCCGACTCCACCTCGAAGCTCAGCAGCCGCAGCCAGTCGCGCATGCGCCAGTAGCCGATGAACTCGCCGCCCTCGGGCAGGTAAAGATCGCCAAGCCCCAAGCGCCGGTAAATGTGCGCGCGGCGCTGCCGCATGCCCCAGAGGCTGGCCGGGTTGAGCCCGCAGATCACCACCCGGCCCTCGGGCACCAGCACCCGCTCGACCTCGCGCAGCGTGGCGTGCGGGTCGGGGCTGAGTTCCAGGGCATGCGGCAGCACGACGAGATCGAGGCTGTTGGCCGCGAAAGGCAGGGCCGCGAAGTCGGACAGCAGCGCGGCCTTGCCGCGCCGGGCCGGGTCGTCCAGCGCGAGCCAGCGGTGCGGCATGCGGTTGGTGCGAAGGCCGTCGACCTCCGCCGCGCCCAGCTGCAGCGCGTGATAGCCGAAGACATCGGCCACCGCCTGATCGAACTGGGCCTGCTCCCAGGCCAGAAGGTAGCGCCCCGGGGGGGTCGCGAACCAATCCTGCAAACCTATAATTTGACCGCTCATGACCCTCGTTCCGCTGCCCGCCTTCGCCGACAACTACATCTGGATGCTGCACGACGGGTCCCACGCCATCGTGGTGGATCCGGGCGACGCCCAACCGGTGTTCGACGCGCTGGCGCGCCACAAGCTGCAGCTGGCCGCGATTCTAGTCACGCACCACCATGCCGATCACACCGGCGGCGTGGGGGCGTTGCACGCCGCCACCGGCGCCCGGGTGTGGGGCCCCGCGCGCGAGCGCATCCCCGAGCCGTACACGCCGCTGGTGCAGGGCGACGTGGCCGACGCACTGGGCCTGCGCTTCGAGGTCATCGACGTACCGGGCCACACGGCCGGGCACATTGCCTACTTCCTGCCGGCGGCGCCTTCCCAGGCGCCGCTTCTCTTCTGTGGCGACACACTTTTCTCGGGCGGCTGCGGCCGCCTCTTCGAGGGAACGCCCGCGCAGATGCTGGCCTCGCTCGACGCGCTCGCGGCGCTGCCCGGCGACACGCGCGTGTGCTGCGCCCACGAGTACACACTTTCTAACCTGCGTTTCGCCCTTGCTGTGGAACCGGCCAACGCCGATCTGACTCACTACAACGCGCGCTGCGAAAGCCTGCGCGCACAGGGGCAGCCCACGCTGCCTTCGCAACTGGCGACCGAACGCCTGATCAACCCCTTTCTTCGCAGCCGCGAAGCCACTGTCCTTCGAGCGGTGCGTGCCCACGCCGAGCTGGCTGCAGATGCAGCCGAGGCCGACGTGTTCGCCGCACTGCGCCAATGGAAAAACGACTTCCGATGAAACTGATTGCTGCCACCTGCCTTGCAGGTTCACTGGTGCTCGCGGGCTGCGCGGGCACGAACAACAGCTCCACACCGTCTTCCTCCTCCCCCACCGCCGGCGGCAGCGCAAGCCCCGTCTACCCGCGCGACGCCCTCTCCCCGCTTGCCACCAGCCAGGCCCATTCGCAAAGCGTCGTCACGCTCGCACCGCCCGCCGACATGTGGGACCGCATCCGCCGCGGTTTCAAGATGCCCAACCTGGACAACGACCTCGTGCGCGACCGCGAGCAGTGGTACGCCAGCCGGCCCGACTACATCCAGCGCATGACCGAGCGCTCGAACAAGTACATCTTCCACATCGTCGAGGAGCTCGAGCGCCGCAACATGCCGACCGAGCTCGCGCTGCTGCCCTACATCGAGAGCGCGTTCAACCCGCAGGCCATCTCCAGCGCGCGCGCAGCGGGCATGTGGCAGTTCATGCCGGCCACCGGCACCGACTTCGACCTGAAGCAGAACATCTTCCGCGACGACCGCCGCGACGTGGTGGCCTCCACCCGCGCCGCGCTCGACTACCTGCAGAAGCTCTACGGCATGTTCGGCGACTGGCAGCTGGCCCTGGCCGCCTACAACTGGGGCGAAGGCAGCGTGAGCCGCGCCATCGCCAAGAACCAGCGCCTGGGCCTGCCCACCACCTACAGCGACCTCACCATGCCCGCCGAGACGCGCATGTACGTGCCCAAGCTGCAGGCCGTGAAGAACATCGTGGCCAACCCGCAGGCGTTCAACACCGAGCTGCCGCTGATCGCCAACCACCCCTACTTCCAGACCGTCACGCTCACGCGCGACCTCGACGTGGAGCTGGCCGCCAAGCTGGCCGACGTTCGCCTGGAAGACTTCCGCGCGCTGAACCCGGCCGCGCACAAGCCCGTGCTCATTGCCGCCGGCACGCCGCAGATCCTGCTGCCGTGGGACAACGCGGCCGTGTTCCAGCGCAACTTCGACGCCTACGCGCAAGGCCAGTACGCCAGCTGGACCGCCTGGGTCGTGCCCAACACGATGACCGTGGCCGACGCCGCGCAACGCTCGGGCATGAGCGAAGCCGACCTGCGCGCCATCAACAACGTGCCGCCGCGCATGCTCATCAAGGCCGGCTCGACGCTGATCGTGCCGCGCGGCGCCCGGGTGAAGGAAGACGTGGCGGCCGTGGTGGCCGACGGCGGACACCTGAGCTTCCAGCCCGAGATCGTCACCCGCCGCACCACCGTGAAGGCGGGCCGCGCCGACAACGTGGCCTCCATTGCGCGGCGCTACAACCTCAAGCCCGCCGCCGTCGCCGAATGGAACGACGTGAAGCCCAACCACGCGTTCAAGCGCGGCTACAGCGTGGTGGTGTACCTGCCGATCCGCGCGACCGTCGCGGCGCGCGTGGGCACCGGCATTCCGCCCGCGCGCGGCCATGTGGCGGCATCGTCGAAGCAGGCGGCAAGGCCCACGGCGGCTCGCGGCGCCAACATCGCCAAGGTGCCCGCGAGCAGCAAGCAACAGGTGGTGCGCGAGAAGCGCGGCGGCGCGCCGGCAAAGAAGAAGCGCTGATAAGAGGCGCAGCTTTCGTCAGTGCGTGGGCGTCGCGGCCCACGCCCTGCGGCGCACCACGGCTTCGAGCGCGGCCACGGCAATCATCACGAGCGTGGTGAGCGTGCCCACCACGATCACCGACAGGTGCGGCGCAAACACCGCGAGCACGGCCAGCAGGCCCAGCCCGTACAGGTGCGACTGCGGCAAGAAGCCGCGCACCACGCGCTTGAACAGCGCATTGCCGAACAGGTAGAGCGCCGGCCCGCCGATCAGCGCGCCGAGGTACTTGAGCTCGGCGTGGTGCGAGCCCTCGTTGATCGTCAGCTCGTCGGCCACCGCGCACACGATGATGCCCGCCACCAGGATCACGTGCGTGTAGTGGAACTTGGCGCCGATGCCGCCGGGGTCGCCCGAATGCTCGATGGCATGGGTCGCCTCCTTGGCGCTGGTGTCGAAGTACATCCACCACATCGCCAGGCTGCCCGAGAAGCCCACCATCAGCGCGAACAGGTCTGCGCCGTGCCATTCGGCGTGGTGCCCGAAAGCGATGCCGGTGGCCAGCACCGACTCGCCCAGCGCCACGATCACGAAGAGCTGGCAGCGCTCCGCGAGGTGGCCGCCGTCGATGGTCCAGTCGCTCGTCAGCGAGCGGCCCAGGCCCGGAAAGCGCAGGCCGATCATCGGTGCGACGTACTCGCACAGCACGCCGCAGAACCAGAGCGCAAGGCGCGCCTCGCCTTGCGCGAAACCGCCCGCGATCCAGAACACGCCGGCCACGCAGTTCCATGCCAGCAGGCGGCGGAAGTTGGGCGTGAGCGGGTCGTTGGGGCCGATGGCGATCAACATGCACAGCGTGCGCCCCGCCTGGATGCCCACGAAGCACAGCGCGAACACCAGCCCCCGCTCCGCGAAGGCGCCCGGCAGCGCCGAGGCCATCACCATGGCCAGCAGCATGATCGCGAACAGCACGCCGCGGATGCGCAGCGCGCCGGGGTTGAACCAGTTGGTGGTCCAGGCCGTGTACTGCCAGCCCAGCCATACCGCGAACCACATCACCAGCGTCTGCAGCGCCCCCGGCAGCGTGAGGTGGTCGAGCAGGTAGTGGGACAGCTGGGTGACGGAAAACGCGTAGACCAGGTCGAAGAACAATTCTTCATTCGAGACCCTGGCGGCCTCGCTGCGCGAGCGCAAGGTCGTGGCCCGCTTGTTGTCGTGGCTCATGCTCTACCCCTGTGAAGTCGTTGCGGCGCTCCTTGTCGCTGCGGCGCGCCGCGCGGGATCATCGCACGAGGGGTGCTAGAGCTTCTCGGTTTCGCCCGTCTTGGGCTGCCACTTCATGAGGCGCCTCTCGATCAGCCCGACGATGCCGTCGAGCACCAGCGCAAAGGCCGTGAGCACCACGATGCCCGCGAACACCGTGTTGACGTCGAAGGTGCCCTCCGCCTGCAGGATGAGATAGCCCACGCCCCGCGCCGAGCCCAGGTACTCCCCCACCACCGCCCCGACGAAAGCCAGCCCGACCGAGGTGTGCAGGCTGGAAAACACCCAGCTGGTCGCGCTCGGCAGGTACACGGTACGCAGCAGCTGCCGCTGGTTGGCGCCCAGCATCTTCGCGTTGGCCAGCACCACCGGGCTCACTTCGCGCACGCCCTGGTACACGTTGAAGAACACGATGAAGAACACCAGCGTGACGGCCAGCGCCACCTTGCTCCAGATGCCCAGGCCGAACCACAGCGCGAAGATGGGCGCGAGGATCACGCGCGGCATCGAGTTGGCGGCCTTGATGTAGGGGTCGAGTATCAGGCTCGCGGTCGGCGCCAGCGCGAGCCACAGCCCGCACGCCAGGCCCAGCACCGTGCCGATGCCGAAGGCCAGCACCGTCTCCAGCAGCGTGGTGCCCAGGTGCAGGTAGATGTCGGCGTTGCCCTTGAGACCTTCGGGAAAGAGCGCATTGGCCGGCACATCGAACGGCAGGAACCAGCTCCAGATGCGCCCCGCCACCTGGATCGGCTCGCCCACGAAGAAAGCGAACTGCTGGTTGCGCGAAGCCAGGTGCCACGCGACAAGAATCACGGCCAGCAGCGCCAGTTGCCAGAAGCGCGCATTGCGCTCGTTGAGGCCGAAGTGAGCGCGCGACATCAGGCGGCCTTCCTCAGTTGCTGCGCATAGCCCTTGAGCACCTCGTCGCGCAGTACCTCCCAGATCTGGGTGTGCAGCTCGACGAAGCGCGGCTGCGTGCGCACCTCGGCCACGTCGCGCGGGCGCGGCAGGTCGATGGCGAATTCGCCGATGGGGCGTGTCGCCGGCCCGGCCGACAGCACCACTACGCGGTCGCTCATCGCGATCGCTTCGTCGAGGTCGTGCGTGATGAACAGCACCGCCTTCTTCTTCGCGCTCCAGAGGTCGAGCACCTCGTTCTCCATCAGCTGGCGCGTCTGGATGTCGAGCGCGCTGAAGGGCTCGTCCATGAGGATGATGTCGGGGTCGAGCACCAGCGTCTGCGCCAGCGCCACGCGCTTGCGCATGCCGCCGGAGAGCTGGTGCGGATAGCGGTCGCCGAAGCCCGACAGGCCCACGCGCGCCAGCCAGGCGTCGGCCTGCCGGCGCGCGTCGGCGTCGGGCACGCCGCGGTACTGCAGCCCGACCATCACGTTGTCGATGGCGCTGCGCCAGGGCATCAGCGCCTCGGTCTGGAACATGTAGCCCGCGCGCGCGTTGACGCCCTCCAGCGTCTTGCCGAAGACCTTGACCGTGCCCGACGAGGGCTCCAGCAGCCCCGCGCCCACGTTCAGCAGCGTCGACTTGCCGCAGCCCGTGGGGCCGACCACCGACACGAACTCCCCGGCCTTGATGCGCAGCGTGGTGTTGGCCACCGCCGTGTAGCGCTGGGCCGGATCGTCCTTCGAATGGAAGGTGCAGCTGATGGAGAGTAGTTCGAGTGCGTGGTCGGACATGGTCGGACGGGGCAGAAAAAACCCGGCCTGAGCCGGGTAGCGGGGACGTTCGGAATCAGGCTTTGAACCTGTCTTTCGCGCGCCTTGCAAAATCGTTGGTGTAGGTCTTGGCGAGGTCGATCTTGTCGGCCTTCACCGTGGTGTCGAAGCTGGCGATGGCGGTGAGCGCGGTCTTGGGGCCGTCGGCCGGCACGAGGCCGTCGGTCGCGATCGACTCGCGCACCTTGTCGAAGGACGCGAGGTACAGCGCGCGGTCGCCGAGCAGGTAGGTCTCCGGCACCGTCTTGATGATGTCGCCCGGCCCTGCCGTCTGCAGCCACTTGAGCCCGTGCACGATGGCGTTCGCCAGCGCCTGGCAGGTGTTGGGATTCTTCTGGATGAAATCGGCCGACGCGTACAGGCAGGCCGCCGGCATCGTGCCGCCGAACACCTGCTGCGTGCCCTTGAGCGTGCGCGTGTCGCTGATGATCTTCACGTCGCCCTTCTGCTCGAGCATCGTCATCACCGGGTCGGTGTTGCTGATGGCGTCGATCTGGCCCGAGCGCAGCGCGGTGAGCGCGCCGGCCGCCACGCCCACGCCGATGTAGCTCACGTCGCTGGCCTTGAGCCCGCCGCGCGACAGCACGAGGTTGGCCACCATGTTGGTCGACGAGCCCGGTGCCGAGACGCCGATCTTCTTCCCCTTGAGATCCTGGATGCCGGTGTAGCCGGCCATGTTCCTGGTCGATACGCCCACCGCGATCTGCGGCGCGCGGCCCTGCAGCACGAAGGCCTGGAAGAACTGGTTCTTGGCCTGGAGGTTGATGGTGTGTTCGTAGGCGCCGGAGCACACGTCGGCCGAGCCGCCGACCACGGCCTGCAGCGCACGCGCGCCGCCGGCGAAGTCGGAGATTTCCACGTCCAGCCCTTCGGCCTTGAAGTAGCCGAGCTGCTCGGAGATGGTCAGCGGCAGGTAGTAGAACGCCGCCTTGCCGCCCACCGCGATGGAGACCTTGGTCTTCTCCAGCTTCGCCTGTTGCGCAAAGACACGCGGCAACGCGATGGTTGCGGCGGCAATGGCGGAGGCGGAAATGAGGGCGCGGCGATGGAGCATGAAACGGTGCCTGGAGGCTCTGTGATTCGTATGGACTGAATCGAGCTTAGGGGCCGCATCACGCGACTGCATCGGGGTCATCCCGTGCGGGTTTTCACGTAAGCATGAAGGCCTCCAGAAGGCCCTGCTCACAGGGCTATCGCCCGATGAAAAGAATCGCCGCGTTAACGAGGAAACCGAGCGCCCAGACCGCGCTGCGCGCGCCGCCGATGCCCTTGATGTAGAGGCCGATATAGATCACGCGCAGCACCACGTAGGCCACGGCGAGCATGTCGAGCCGCCCCTGCGCCGCGCCAAGCTGGTGCGCGATGATCACGGCGCCGATGAAGAACGGCAGCCCTTCGAAGCTGTTGGCCTGGGCGCTGTTGGCACGCGCGCGCCAGCCGCTCTGCTTCGCGGCCCATTCGCGCGGCTGCATGTTGTCGCGCGGACCGAAGCTGCCAGCCTTGGCGATCCATGCGGCCAGGTACGGCAGGCCGCAGGCGATGAACACGCACCAGTAGGCAACCGTGAGCAGTGAAAAAGTCATGTCGTCTTGTCTCCGGCGACGGTGTGGCTACCGCCGGTCCACCAGCGCGTGCGCGATGGTGCCGAGGTCCACGTATTCGAGTTCGCTGCCGGCCGGCACGCCGCGCGCCAGACGCGTCACCGTCAGCCCACGCTGCTTGAGCGCTTCGCCGATCACGTGCGCGGTGGCCTCGCCCTCGGCGGTGAAGTTGGTGGCGAGGATGACTTCGCTCACCGTGCCGTCGAGCGCGCGGTTGAACAACTTCTGCAGCCCGATGTCGTTGGGCCCGATGCCGTCGAGCGGGCTGAGCTTGCCCATCAGCACGAAGTAGTAGCCGCGGAATGCGCCTGTGCGCTCCAGCGCGGCCTGGTCGGCGGGCGTCTCGACCACGCAGAGCTTGCTCACGTCGCGCCGCGAGTCCATGCAGACGCTGCAGATCGGCGCTTCGGTGAAGGTGTTGCAGAGTTCGCAGTGCCGCACGTTGCCCGCGGCCTGCTGCAGTGCGCGCGCGAGCAGCTGCGCGCCATCGCGGTCGTGCTGCAGCAGATGAAAAGCCATGCGCGAGGCCGACTTGACGCCGACACCGGGCAGGCGGCGCAGCGCATCGACCAGGGCGTCGAGCGAACTGGCGTCGGCCATGTACCGCTTAGAACGGCAGCTTCATGCCGGGCGGGAGGCCCGGCATGCCGGCCGTGAGCTTGCCCATCTTCTGCTCGCTGGTTTCCTCGGCCTTGCGCACGGCGGCGTTGAAGGCTGCGGCCACCAGGTCTTCGAGCATGTCCTTGTCGTCGGCCAGCAGGCTCGGGTCGATGGTGATGCGCTTGACGTCGTGCTTGCAGGTCATGACGACCTTGACGAGGCCGGCGCCCGATTCGCCCTCGACCTCGATGTGGGCCAGTTCTTCCTGGGCCTTCTTGAGGTTGTCCTGCATTGCCTGCGCCTGCTTCATGAGGCCGGCCAGTTGTCCTTTGTTGAACATCGTTGGTCCTGATTGTTGGGTTGGAAAATGGGAGAAGGATAAGAGAGACGAAAGCTCAGGCCGGTTTCAGGGTTCCTGGAACGATCTTCGCATCGAAGTCGCGCATCAGCGCCTGCACTTCGGGGTCGTTGTAGATGGCCTCCTCGGCCACGCGCTGGCGCTCGTCGGCGGCCTGCCTGTTGCGGCGGGCCGGGCTGTCGACCACGGCGCCGATCTCGATCGTGAGCTTGACGTCGTGGCCGAGGCCGTTGAGCGCGGCCGTCAGCTTTTCGCGGCTGGAGGGCTGGTTGAGCGTCTCGCGCTCGATGCGCAGCATCCACTGGTCGGTGTCGCGGCCCACCAGCTGCGACTGCAGCGCCAGTTCGCGCGTGAGGGCGTTGATGGCTTCGGAGGCAACCAGTTGCGTGACCGTGGCGTGCCAGAAATCGCCGTCTTCGCTCTGGGGAATGGGCGTGTAGGGAACGCGCTGCGAACCTTCGGCGGGGGGAACATCGCGCGCGCTGGGCGGAGGCTGCACACGGATGGGCACGCCGACGACCTTGGCGGGTGTTTCAGGCGGCTCGGGGCGCTGTTCGGGCTGGCGGCGGGGTTCGTCGACCACGGCGAGGCGCTGCCCTGCCGGTGCCGTTGGCGATGTCGGGGCTGCTGCTGGGGCCATGGCAGCCGGCGTTTCGGCCGGCGGGCGCACGACCGGCGCAGGGGCTGGAGCGGGTGCCGGGGCACGTGCCGGCGCCTGCGGCGCTGCAGCCGCGGCTTCATTCAGAGTTTTTTTTTCCGTGGAGGCTGTCGAAGCAGCCGCGTTGGAAGGCTTGAAGGCCAGGAGCCGCAACAGCACCATGGTCAGCGCCGCGTACTCGTCGGGCGCCAGGCCCAGCTCGCCACGGCCGTGCAGGCAGAGGCTGTACAGCAGTTGCGTCTCGTCGGCAGGCATCAGCGCGGCGAGGCGCGCGGTGTCGGCGGCATCGGGGTCGGTGGCGGCGTCGGCCGACTCGGCGCGCGAGGGCACGGCCTGCAATACGGCCATGGCCTGGAGGACGGCCGTCATTTCTTCCAGCGTGGACGCGGCCGACATGCCGTCGACGCGCAGCGCTTCGGACGTCTCGACCACCGTCTTGCCGTCGCCCTGTGCCAGGGCCTCGATCAGGCGGAACACATGGCCGCGATCGACGCTGCCGAGCATCTGCCGCACGCCGGCCTCGACAAGCTCGCCGTTGCCGAATGCGATGGCCTGGTCGGTGAGCGACAGCGCGTCGCGCATCGAGCCACGTGCCGCGCGCGCCAGCAGGCGCAGCGCCTGCGGCTCGGCCGGAACGTTTTCGGTCTGCAGCACGCTCGTGAGGTGTTCGAGCACCGTCTCGGGCGCCATCGGCCGCAGGTTGAACTGCAGGCAGCGCGACAGCACCGTGACCGGCACCTTCTGCGGATCGGTCGTGGCCAGCACGAACTTGAGGTACTCGGGCGGCTCCTCGAGCGTCTTCAGCATCGCGTTGAACGCGGTGTTGGTGAGCATGTGCACTTCGTCGATCATGAAGACCTTGAAGCGCCCCTGCACCGGCTTGTACACGGCCTGCTCGAGCAGCGACTGCACCTCGTCGACACCGCGGTTGGAGGCCGCGTCGAGCTCGGTGTAGTCGACGAAGCGGCCGGAATCGATGTCGCGGCAAGCCTGGCAGACACCGCACGGCGTGGCCGTGATGCCGCCCTGCCCGTCCGGCCCCTGGCAGTTGAGCGACTTCGCCAGGATCCGCGAGACCGTGGTCTTGCCGACCCCCCGGGTGCCGGTGAAAAGATAGGCGTGATGCAGGCGCTGCGTCGTCAACGCGTTCTCGAGCGCCTGCACCACATGCCCCTGGCCGACCATCTCACCGAAGGTTTTCGGGCGGAACTTGCGAGCGAGCACGAGATAAGACATTGCGGGCATTCTAAAAGGCGCGGCGTCGCTCCCAAGCCCGCGTCACCCCCGCAAACAAAAAAGCCCCTGTCTTTTCGCGGGACACCGAGGAACCGGCTTCGCCGGGCCTCAGGTGTCGCCCCCAGCAGGGGGGAAGGAGAAGCGACACGAAGTGCGCGCATCCTGGGGGGTTACAATACGAGCTGACGGGCCTCCCTGCATGGTGAAGTGGCCAACCGGGTCAGGTGGGGAACCAAGCAGCCCTAACTGCGTAGTCAGTGCCAGGGGTAAGGCTCGTCAACCTCTTCCGCAGCTTCGTTTCATTCCACGCGAAATGAAACGGAGCTTGCAAATTCACTCAGCGAAAACTCCGATGCGGCGCAGGGCTTCTACAGCCCCAGCCGCTGAATGGCGCCCCGCGCCGCGGCCGCACCGCTCGCCATCGACGCCGTGAGCAAATAGCCACCGGTCGGCGCCTCCCAGTCCAGCATCTCCCCCGCAGCGAACACACCGGGCAGCGCGTTCGCCATCAGCGAAGAATCCAGCGCATCGAATCGCACCCCGCCCGCCGTGCTGATTGCCTCGTCCACGGGCCGCGTCGCGACCAGCCTCAGCGGCACCGCCTTGATCGTGGCCGCCAGTTGCTCGGGGTCGTGCATCGCGTCCTTGCTCAATGCCTCGTGCAGGACGCCGGCCTTGATGCCTTCGATGCCGAGCCGGCTCTTGAGGTGGCTGCTCAGCGAGCGAGCGCCGCGCGGGTGCTTCACCGCCGCCAGAACCTGCTCGGCATTGCGGTCGGGCAGCAGGTCGAGCAGCAGCGTCGCGCTGCCGTTCGCTGCAATCTCGTCGCGCAGCAGCGCCGATGCCGCGTAGACCAGGCTGCCCTCGATGCCGGTGGCCGTCGCAACGAACTCGCCCTTGCGCGCGAAGTGGCGGCCCTGGCTGTCGGTGAACGAAATCGCGACCGACTTGAAAGGCTGCCCCGCGAAACGGCTCGAAAAGTGTTCGCTCCATCCCTCGCCGTCGAAGCCGCTGTTGGCGGGCAGCAGCGGGGCCACCTCCACGCCCCTGGCCTGCAGCCACGGCGCCCACGCCCCGTCGGAACCCAGACGCGCCCAGCTCGCACCGCCCAGCGCCAGCACAACGGCGTCGGCTTTCACGACGGCCTCCCCGGCTGGCGTCGCGAACCGCAACGCGCCAAGGTCGATCGCGCCGTCGCCCAGCCAGCGATGCCGCATATGAAACTGCACGCCCGCAGCGCGCAGCCGGTGCAGCCATGCCCGCAGCAGCGGCGCGGCCTTCATGTCGGTCGGGAACACGCGGCCCGACGTGCCGACGAAGGTCTCGATGCCCAGCCCCGCTGCCCACTCGCGCACCTGCTGCGGGCCGAACTTCCCAAGCATGGGTTCGAGCTGCGCGCGACGCTCGCCGAAGCGGCTCATGAACACATCGAAGGGTTCCGAGTGGGTGAGGTTCAAGCCGCCGCGCCCGGCCAGCAGGAACTTGCGCCCCACCGAGGGCATTGCGTCATACACATGCACCTGCGCACCGGATGCGCTCAGTACTTCGGCCGCCATGAGCCCGGCGGGTCCGCCGCCGATCACGGCAACGGCAGGAGAAACATTCATTCGAGAGTTACCAGTTCGCCCTGCCCGGTCAGGAACGCGACGCGCACCGTGGCACCGGGATAGGCATGTTGCACTGCCGCGCGGTAGCGCTGCATCTGTGCGATCAGCGCGGCGTCCCGTTCGGGGCGCGCCGCGGATTTGTAGTCGAGGATCCACCAGGCGCCGCCGTCGCGCTCGCGCACCAGACGGTCGATGCGCAAGGTCTCGCCTTCATGCACCAGCGTGACTTCGTTGCCATGCCAGTCGACCCTGCGATCGTCCCACACCCAGGCACCCGCCCCCGCGCGGATGCGTTGGGCCAGCGCGGCGGCGCCGCGTGCCTGCTGTGCATCGAGCATGAATTCTCGAGCGGCCGCACGCACATGGGCAGCGGGCAAAGGCTCGCCCGGCACGGCCCATTCGAGCAGGCGGTGCATGGCCTGGCCGAAGGCCGCGGCGCGTGCGTCGACGGTGGCGTCCGCAGCCGCCTTTTTTGTCGAAGGCTCTTCGGCCGACACGGGCGCCTCGGGCATTTTCTTCATCCAGAAGCTGGCCGCGCCGCTCTCGGCCGGCAGCGCGACCAGCGGCTCGTCGGCCTCCGTGGGCTCGCACAGCGGCTCCAGCCGAGCCCACCAGCTGCCCTCGTTGGCGCGCGCCGGGCGAACCGATGACAGCACCAGCCGCTCGCGTGCCCGCGTGGTCGCGACGTAGAGGCCGTTCAGTTCCTCGCGATGGCGGGCGCGCTGCTCTTCTTCGAGCAAGGCTGCGGCGCAGGCCGGCGGCGTCTTCTCGCTCGCGAGGAAAACGAAGCGCGTCGGTGCGCTGTCGCTGCCCTTCCATTCGACCAGCACGCCCATGGTCTGGGCGCGCGGCGGCGGGGCGTCGCAATCCAGCATGAGCACGGTGTCGGCCTCGAGGCCCTTGGCGCCGTGCACGGTCAGCAGCTGCACGGCGTCAGGCGCGGCGACGGACGGCGCCCGCACGCCGCCGGCACGCAGCGAACGCACCAGCGCATAGGGCGTGGTGAAGCGGGCGCCGTCGATATCGAGCGACGCGGTCAGCACGCCGCGCAGGTTGGCCAGCGCACCCTGGCGCATCGGCGCCGGCACGGCCGCGCCGAACTTCGCGAGCAGGTCGCCGTCGTTGAAGATCGCATCCAGCGCGTCGTGCGGCGGCAGCGTCATCAGCCAGCGCTGCCACTTGCGCAGCTTGACGCCGGCCTCCGTCAGCTCCGCCGGCAGGTCTTCGCACTTCTGGATCAGCGAGAACCAGTTGAGCGACGGGCGCTCCCGCTGGCGCAACGCCAGTTGCACCAACGCGTCGTCGCCGATGCCGAAAGCAGGCGATTTCAGCGCTCGCGCCAGGGAAAGGTCGTGCGCGGGCGACACCAGCGCGTCAATCAGCGCGACCACGTCCTGCACCTCGGGTGCGTCGTGCAGTTCGTTCTTCTCTGGCTGCTGCACGGGAATGTGCCGCTGGCGCAGCGCGTCCTGCATGGCGGACAAGCGGCTGCGACGACGCGCCAGCACCATGATCTGGCGCGGCGGCGTGCCGTCGGCAATGCGCTGCGCGACCCACTGCGCGGCCTGCTCGCATTCTTTCTGCAGCAACTGTTCCTCGGGCAGCACGCGCGGCGTGACGAGGCTGTCGCGCCAGTGCAGCATGCCGTCGTCGGCGGGTTCGGCCTCTGCGGCGCCGAGCGCATCGCGGTCGATGGCCGGCAGCTTGAGCAGTTCGCCCGCGTCGTTGCGCTCGGTGGTGTGGGCGCGGTAGCCGTCGAACTCGCCGGCTTCCTGCGCGGCCAGCATCGCCGAGTTGACCAGCCCGACCACGGCGCGCGCGTTGCGGTGCGTGTGGTCGCAGTTCAGCAGCTCGCCGTCCAGGCCCTCGCGCACGAACTTCTTGGCGGCGATGAACACCTGCGGCTCGGCGCGGCGGAAACGGTAGATGCTCTGCTTCGGGTCGCCCACGATGAACACACGCGGAGCCCGCCCCTGCGCGCCGGTGTAGGCGCTGAGCCAGCCGTAGAGCGCCTGCCACTGCAGCGGGTTGGTGTCCTGGAACTCGTCGATCAGCAGGTGCGCGATGCGCGCGTCAAGCCGCTCTTGCACCCAGCCAGACAAGGCCGATTGGCCGAGCAGCAGCTGGGCGGCCTGTTCGACGTCGTTCATGTCGACCCAGCCATGCGCTCGCTTCACGTCGGCAAAGACCGCGATGAGGATGCGCGTGAGCCGCGTCATGCGCTGCTGATAGAGCCACGCGGCATGCTGGGCCTGCGCGCCGCACAGCACCTGCAATTCGGCCTCGGCCTCCTGGGCGGCCTGGAATTTCTGCAGGTTCTTGTTGAGCCGGTCTTCGGTGGCCACGAAGAAGTTCTTGCGCAGGTGCGCCAGCGCGGCCTGCAGCGCGCCCGCTTCGGGTTCGCCCGTGCCGAAGACGTCGATGATGGCCTCGGCGGCTTTCTGCGGCGTCTTGTTGGATTCCTTGCCCAGTGCGGCTGCGCGACCCAGCCAGCGCTGGCGCACTTCGCTGCCGCGCAAGGCGTCGGTCGGCTCCTCCAGCCCGACGAGCGATGGATAGAACGCGCTGAAGTGCTGCACCGCGTTCTCCGCATCGACCAGAGAGAACTCGACGCGCTTGGACAGCGCCTCGCTCAGCGCCTTGGCGGTCTGCGAGCGGCCGTGGGTGGCGACGACTGCGTAGTAGTCGGCCAGCGCATTCCGGTCGGCGGTGACCGCTTCGAAGAACGGGCGCCAGGTGTGGCTGCGCGCCTCGGCATCGTCCTCGAGCAGTTCGTAGTTCGAAGGCAGGCCCAGCTCGCGCAGCACCGCCAACGGCGCGTTGCGCAGCAGGCCCGCGAACCAGGCGTGGAAGGTGCGGAACTGCACCGGCCGGCCGCCTTCGAGCAGGCGCCGGTAGAGGCCCTTCAGTCGCGGAACCGCAGCCAGTGCGGCGGCGGGCTCGACGCCGCGCATCACGAGCTGGGCGACCAGTTCGTCGGGCGAGCGCTCGGCAAAATCCTCGAGCCACTGGTCGAGCCGCTCGCGCATTTCGCCGGCGGCTTTTTTGGTGAAGGTGATGGCCAGGATCTCGTGCGGCTTGCAGGCGGAATCGCCTTCTTCGAGCAGCGCGCGCAGGATGCGCGACACCAGCATCCATGTCTTGCCTGCGCCCGCGCAGGCCTCGACCGCTACCGAACGGCGCGGGTCGCAAGCGACGACGTAGAAGGCTTCGCGCGTGACATGCCGGCCGTTGTGTTCGTAGGCTGCGCCGTTCATTGCGCCACCTCCCAGAAGTCCTTGCGGCAGAGGCCGCGCGCCGCGCAGTAGTCGCAGACGGCGCCCTCTCCCAATGGCGGCAGCGGCGCCCCCTGGGCGATGCGCGTGAAGTCGTGGATGATGCCGGCGACCAGTGCGTCACGCGCCTCCACCACGGCCGGCTGCTCGACGGTCTGCGTCCCCGAGGACTTCTCCCCCACGTTCACGTAGGCCGCGCGCAGGGTGTCGTCGGCCACCAGCGCCGCGTAGAAGGCCAGCTGGGTGTCTTCGGTCGGGTCTTTCACGCGCTCCTTGCTGACGGAGGCGGACTCGGTCTTGTAGTCGATCACGAAGGGCTGGCCGTCGGGCATGCGGTCGATGCGGTCGAGCCGGCCGATCAGGCGCAGGTCGCCCAGCGGCTGCTCCTTCCAGGGCTCGGACTCGACGAACACCGCGCCGCTGGCTTCGTGGCCCGTCAGCCAATGGAGATAGCCGTCGCGCACCGCGGGCCAAGCCGCCGCGAACGGCAGGAACTCGGCATCGGACAAGCCGAGCTCCCGCGTGGCCCGGCGCGCGGCCTCCTCGATGAACGCGGCGCGCTCCTGCGCGTCCTGCGTCGGGGCTTCGGTCAGCGCCTGGTGGAAGTGGCCGAGCACGGCGTGCAGCCAGTTGCCGAAGTCGCGCTTGTCGACCTCGGCATCGAGCTCGTCGGCGCTGCGCAGGCCGAGCTGCCGCAGCGCGAAGAAGCGATAGGGGCAGCGGCGCAGGTCTTCGTACACGCTGGTCGAGATGTTCTGCAGCGGCAGCAGCGCGCCTGAAGGCTTGGGGTATTCGGTCGGCTGCACGGCCACTTCGCGCGGGGAACGCGGGTCGGTGGCGGGACGCAAGGCGTGGTCGAGTTGCAAGGCCTGCACCAGCGGGCTCGGGCGCACGGGCTCGCCGTTGGCGTCGGACTGGCGCCAGAGCAGCTCGCACGACGGGTTGTGCAGCGCCATGGCCCAGGCCGCGCGCTGTGCGGCCTCGAGTGCTTCGCGCGAAGGCAGGCCGAGATCGGCGCGCTGCGCGGCGCTCCAGTTGCCGGGCGGCTCCGGCGATGCAGGCAGGCGCCGGTCGTCGCAGCCAGGGATGACGACCGCGCCGAAGCCACGGCCCAGCAGTTGGTAAAGCGGCAGCACGACGACCTTCGGGGCCTGGTCGCCGGCGGGCGGCACGAAGCTCGCGTCTTCGAGCACGTCGCGGACCCAGGCGGTGAACTCGGCGAGCGTATGGCGGCCACCGGGGAATTCTTCGTCGTCGCCATGGGCGCCGGCGTCGAGCCACAGTGCGGCAATGACCTTGCCGCCGGCCATGTCCTCGCTGAGCGGCTCCCACTGGTCGCCCGCCTCCAGCAGCTCGCGCAGCGCGCGCAGCCATTCGGCCAGGGGCCTGGATCGCATCATCGGTGCGCGGCGTTCCTCGATGGCTTCGGTGAAGCTCAGCAGCGCGGCGTCGTGCGACTTCTCGCTGCGCGCCACCAGCGCGCACCACGCGGACCAGTCGCGCACGCCTTCGCGGCGCAGGCGGGCCTCGAGCGACTGGACGACCAGCGCATCACCGTCGGCGCCGCTCTTGAGCCATTCGAGCACCTGGTCGCTGCTGGCGTCATGGGCGCAGGCGCGCAGCGAACTCATCAGCGTGGCGGCGGCGCGCGTGGTCGAAAGTTTCCATCCGGTCTCGTCGTGGGTGATGACGCCCTGCGCCTTGAGCTGTGCGCTGATGCGGCGTGTGAGCGCGCGGTCGGTCGCCACCAGCGCGACCGGCGCACGGTCTTCGGCCAGGTGGCGCAGCACGCAGGCGGCCGCGAGTTCGGCTTCGTCCTCGGGGTCGAGTGCCACGTGCGAGGCCGCGGCTTCAGGCCGCGTATCGGCCGGTACCCGCGACAGGCGCAGCGCCCGGTCACCCCACAGGGCGCACAGGGCTTGCGTGAGCGGATCGGTCTGGAAGCCCTCGAGCACGAGGAGTGCATCGACTTGCGCGCGCGTGCTCTCGCGCTGGAGCACGTCCGTGGCATAGCCGGAAGTGGCGACCCACGCCACGGCAATGCGGATCAGCGCGCTCTCGGTGCGGAACCACTCGGACTCGCTGCCCGCCTCCGCCACCTGCGCCGCGCGCGCGGCCCATTCGCCCACGCGCTCGTCCGGCGACACGGCGGCCGCGAGCGGCACCAGTTGGTAGGCCAGTTCGACCAGGCGGCCGGCCAGTGCGAAGCGCTCGGCGCTGAAACCGGCCTGCGACAGCAGGGCCTGCGCGGTGACGAGGTCGCGCGCCATGTCGTGCGCGATGTCGTAGCCGGAGGGCACGAAGCCGCCGGCGCTGCGGGCCCAGTTGTGCGTGGTCTCGAAGCGCGGCACGAAGCCGGGGCTGCCGCAGCGGGCCCACATGGCGCGCGCCACGCCCATCAGCTGTGCATAGGGCACCAGCACCACCGTGCGGGCCGCGTGCACCTGGCGCTCGGCGAGCGCGCGGACGATCCGCGCGACGATGCCGCCGGCGGGGTCGCACCACAGGGCCTGGACGGGGTGGCCTTCGTTCATGTTCTATCGAGGGGTTGAGAGCGTGGGAGGCGTGGCAAGCAAGGGCTTTGGCTATCGCCGCCATAGTGGCCGCGCATGGCACGCCACCCCTTGGTTTCTGTCACAATGACCTGAACTTTAGCTGCACCGAAACTCTCTGCGCACAAGGATCCATCACATGGCCAGCGAACTCATCAAACACATCTCCGATTCCTCCTTCGAGGCCGACGTGCTCAAGTCCAGTCAGCCCGTTCTGGTCGACTACTGGGCCGAATGGTGCGGCCCCTGCAAGATGATCGCCCCGATCCTCGACGAAGTCTCGGCCACCTACGAAGGCAAGCTGCAGATCGCCAAGCTGAACGTGGACGAGAACCGCGACATCCCCGCCAAGTTCGGCATCCGCGGCATCCCCACGCTGATGCTGTTCAAGGACGGCCAGCTGGCCGCCACCAAGGTCGGCGCCATGAGCAAGGCGCAACTCACGGCCTTCATCGACCAGCAACTCGCCTGAGCGACATTTCACCCGGCCAGCGCGCAATGCGTTGGCCGGCGCGTTTTTCCTGTCATAATCTCCAACAGATCACCGGCCCTTACCTAGGCAACCGGTTCGAGTTCCCCGGTTGGTGAAGCAACTCTCGCTTCACACCCAACCTCCCCCCGTTTCCCGTTCGATTACCCCGCGAGGGGTCATTCCATGCACTTAAACGAACTCAAGGCACTCCACGTGTCTGAAGTCCTCAAGCAAGCCGAAGCGCTTGAGATCGAAAACGTCGGCCGCATGCGCAAGCAGGAGCTGATGTTCGCGATCATCAAGAAGCGCGCCAAGGCCGGCGAGCAGGTCTTCGCCGACGGCGTGCTCGAAATCCTGCCGGACGGCTTCGGCTTCCTGCGCAGCCCCGACACCAGCTTCACGGCCAGCACGGACGACATCTACATCTCGCCGAGCCAGGTGCGCCGCTTCAACCTGCACACCGGCGACATGATCGAAGGCGAAGTGCGCACGCCCAAGGACGGCGAGCGCTATTTCGCGCTGACCAAGCTCGACAAGGTCAACGACGGTCCGCCCGAGCAGAACAAGCACAAGGTGATGTTCGAAAACCTGACGCCGCTGTTCCCCAAGGAACAGATGAAGCTCGAACGCGACGGCATCAAGGGCGAAGAGAACATCACCGGCCGCATCATCGACATCATCGCCCCCATCGGCAAAGGCCAGCGCGCCCTGCTCGTGGCACCGCCCAAGAGCGGCAAGACGGTGATGATGCAGCACATCGCCCACGCCATCAGCGCCAACTACCCCGACGTCCACATGATGGTGCTGCTCGTCGACGAGCGCCCTGAAGAAGTGACCGAAATGCAGCGCACCGTGAAGGGCGAGGTCATTGCCTCGACCTTCGACGAACCCGCCGCGCGCCACGTGCACGTCGCCGAAATGGTGATCGAGCGCGCCAAGCGCCTGGTCGAACTCAAGAAGGACGTGGTGATCCTGCTCGACTCGATCACCCGCCTGGCCCGCGCCTACAACAACGTCGTGCCCTCGTCGGGCAAGGTGCTGACCGGCGGCGTCGACTCCAACGCCCTGCAGCGCCCCAAGCGCTTCCTGGGCGCCGCGCGCAACGTGGAAGAAGGCGGTTCGCTGACCATCATCGGCACCGCGCTGATCGACACCGGCAGCCGCATGGACGAAGTGATCTTCGAAGAGTTCAAGGGCACCGGCAACTCCGAAATCCACCTCGACCGCCGCCTGTACGAAAAGCGCGTGTTCCCCTCGATCCAGCTCAACCGCAGCGGCACCCGCCGCGAAGAACTGCTGCTGGCACCCGAGATCCTCCAGAAGACCCGCATCCTGCGCCAGCTCATGTACAACATGGACGAGATCGAGTCGATGGAGCTGATGCTCAAGAACATGAAGGCGACGAAGACCAATGTCGAGTTCTTCGACATGATGCGTCGCGGCGGCTGAGCACCTTTTCGCTCTGTCCGCAAAAGCGCGTTGACCCATTCGGGCCAACGCGCTTTTTTCATGGGCGAGCCACAGGGAGCGCGCGGCCTTCGAGAGCACTCTGGCGGCCGAGGTCGAGCAGTTCCATCAGCGCCACGGCCTGCTCGGGCGGCACGGGATTCGGCCCCTTGCCCAGGATGGCGTCGCGCACCGCGGCGTAGTAGTCGACGTAATTGCCCGCACGCGTGGGCACGCTGCGTTTGCTGGCCGTGCCGTCGCTGCCGACCAGGGTGAGTTCGCCGTCGAGCGGATCGGCACCCCACCCTTCGGCCGGCGGCCTTTGCCCCGCGCGCAACGCATCTTCCTGCGTATCCACGCCATGCTTGACGTAGCTGCCGCGCGTGCCATGCACGATGTAGCGCGGCGCCGCATCGGCCGCCAGGGTTGTCGAATGCAGCACCACGCGAAGCGGCGCATGCGGTCCGCTTTCGTAGCGCAGCACGGCGTGGAAGTAATCTTCGACCACAGCACCGTCACGCAGGACGGCCGTGTCGAGCTGGATCGTGTCGGGCAGCCCGAACAGCTGCACCGACTGGTCGACCAGGTGCGCGCCCAGGTCCACCCAAAGGCCGGATCCCGGCACAGCCTGCTCTCGCCACCGCACCTTCACCTCGGGCCGGAACCGGTCGAAATGCGACTCCAGGTACACGGGGCGGCCCAGTTCGCCGCTTGCCAGGACGTCCTTGAGCGTCAGGAAGTCGGCGTCGAAGCGTCGGTTCTGGTAGACCGCCAGCACGCGCTTGTTGCGCTGAGCCAACGCCTCCAGCGCCCTGGCCTCGGCCACGTCGAGGGTGAAAGGCTTGTCGACCACCACATGCTTGCCAGCCTCCAGCGCTGCCTTGGCGACCGGAAAATGTTGCGCATTGGGTGTCGCAACCACGACAAGATCGATGTCCGATCGGGCCGCCAGCGCCGCCACATCGGAAACCACCGACACGCCGGGCCAGTCCTTGCGGACCTTCTCGGGCTGCGAACTCGCCACAGCGGCCAATTCGAGCCCTGGCACCGCGGAAAGCACGGGCGCATGGAAAGTCTGGCCGGCAAAGCCATAGCCGACCAGGCCGGCGCGCAAGGTTGTAACAGTCATGGGAGGCTGGTTTGCTCGCAAAAGCGGCAGTATGCGATAATCGTGGGCTCCGCGAAAAGTGCGGCCGGGCAGCGTCGCCCGGCTTCCCAGGCTTGCCCTGGGGCAGCGTGCCAAATGAATGGTGCACTGGTGGCTCTCGCATCGACCGCGCATTGATTCCAACAGCGCAAAAGGAAATACCATGGCAAAAGAAGGCATTCACCCGAATTACCGCGAAGTCCTGTTCGTCGACATGTCGAACGGCTTCAAGTTCGTGACCCGTTCGTGCGCGAACACCAAGGAAATGGGCAAGACCGACGACGGCCGCGAGCTCCCCCTGTTCAAGCTGGACACCACGAGCGAATCGCACCCCTTCTACACCGGCACCCAGAAGTCGGTCGACAACATGGGCGGTCGCGTCGAGAAGTTCCGCAACCGCTTCGGCAAGACCACCGGCGCCGCTTCGAAGTAAAGCACGCGCTTTGGCGTCGAGGGCAGCCCGGTTTACCGCGCTGCCCTTTTTGTTTCCGAAACCTGCCTCCCGCCACTCTTGAACCAGCCCACCCCAGCGATCGTTGCCCAGAGCGCCGTGCGCCGACTGCCGCGCATCGCGCTGCTGCTGCTGTGCGCGGCCTACCTGCTGCCAGGCCTGGTCGGCCGGGGTCCATGGAAAAGCGCGGACATCACCGCCTTCGGCTACATGGCCGAACTGGCCCGCAATACCGAAGGCATCTCGCGCTGGTTCGACCCATTGCTGCTGGGCATTCGCCCCGAAACACCCGCGCTGGTTCCCTACTGGATCGGCGCCTGGGCCATCAAGATCGCCCCCTCGTGGCTGAATCCCGACCTGGCGGTGCGCATTGCCTTCGCGTTCCTTCTCTGGGGCACGTTCACGGCGACCTGGTACGCCGTCTACTACCTGGCCCGCACATCGCGCGCCCAGCCCGTGGCCTTCGCCTTCGGCGGTGAAGCGCGCCCGACCGACTACGCACGCGCCATCGCCGACGGCGGCCTGCTGGCGCTGATCGCCTGTCTCGGCCTGGCGCAACTCGGTCACGAGACCACGCCCGCGCTGGCGCAACTGTTCTTTGCCTCGTGCCTGTTCTACGGCGTCGCCGCGCTGCCCTACCGCCGTGCCGGCCCGGTGATCGCACTGATCATGGGCACTTTCGGCATCACGCTGAGCGGCGCGCCCACGGTCGGCCTGGCGCTGGCGATCGGAAGCACGCTCTACATCGCCTACGAGCGTCGAACCGCGGCAAAGGCCCGGACCGAATTCGACACCGGAAGCGATGACGGTCCCGGCTACACCCTGGGCGCCTTCGCGACGATGGCAAGCGTCACCGCAGTGGCCGCAGTGCTGGTGTTCGCGCTGGGCCTGCCCCAATGGAAGATCACGCTGATCGGTGGCTCGCTGTTCGGTGACATCCGTGGCCAGGCCAAGCTGCTGCTGTGGTTCACCTGGCCGGTCTGGCCGCTGGCCATCTGGACGCTCTGGCGTTGGCGCCGCCAGCTCAATGCGCGCCACGTGGCGCTGCCGTTCTGGTTCGCGCTGGTGCCGCTGGCCGCCACCTGGACCACCGATTTCTCCGACCGTTCGCTCATGCTGGCGCTGCCCGCCTTCGCCACGCTGGCTGCATTTGCCCTGCCGACCTTCCGCCGCAGCGCCGCGGCACTGGTCGACTGGTTCAACGTGCTTTTCTTCAGCGGCCTGGCGCTGCTCGGCTGGATCTACTGGATCGCCATGCAGACCGGCGTGCCGCCCAAGCCCGCTGCCAGCGTGACCCGCCTGGTGCCGGGCTTCGTGCCCGAGTTCTCGCCCATTGCCGTGGTGCTGGCGGCGGCCGCGACCATTGCCTGGTGCTGGCTGGTGCGCTGGCGCACCGGGCGGCATCGTGCAGCCCTCTGGAAGACGCTGGTGCTGCCGGCCGGCGGCACGGCGCTGTGCTGGATGCTGCTGATGACGCTGTGGCTGCCGCCAATCGACTACGCGCGCAGCTATGTGCCGCAGGTGCGTGCGGTGGCCGAGCGCGTCGGCCAGCCGAGCTGCATTGCGGAGCTTGCACTGAGCCGCCCGCACATCGCTGCCCTGCGCTACCACGGCCAGTTCAACCTGCAGCCGCTGCTGCTGGGCACCGATTGCCCCTGGCTGCTTGTCAGCCCCGAGACCATCGAGCGCCTGCACACGATCATCCCGTTCGATCAATGGCGCTTCAGCGGCACCCTTCGCCGCCCCAGCAGCCCGGCCGACGACCTGCTGCTCTACCAGAAGATCAAGCCCCAGTGAGCGCACAAAGCGGCGAAAGGGGCCTGATCGCGCGGCATGCCGGCACGGTGCTGGTCGGGCAGCTGGCCGTGATGGCCTTCGGCGTGACCGACACCATCATCGCCGGCCGCTACTCAGAGGGCGCGCTGGCCGCGCTGTCGGTGGGCGCGGCGATCTTCATCAGCGTGTATGTGTCGCTGATGGGCGTGCTGCAGGCGCTGCTGCCTGTGTGGGCCGAACTGCACGGCGGCGGCCGCGGCAGCGAAGTAGGCCGCTCGGTCCGGCAATCGCTGTATCTCGCCGCCATTGCCATCGTGGTCGGCATGGCGGCGCTGCTCGCACCTGCCGCCGTGCTGCGGCTCACACAGGTACCGCCCGAAATGCGCGGCGACGTGGAGATGTACCTTCGCGTGCTGGCCTTCGCCCTGGCTCCCGCCCTGCTCTTTCGCCTGTTCAGCACGTTGAACCAGAGCCTGGGCAAGCCGCAACTCGTGACCTGGCTGCAGCTCGGCTCGCTGGTGGTGAAGCTGCCGCTCTCGATCTGGTTCACCTTCGGCGGCGCGGGCCTGCCGGCGATGGGACTGGTGGGCTGCGGCTGGGCCACGCTGTGCGTGAACTGGGCCATGCTCGCCTGCGCGGTCTGGCTGTTGCGCAGCAGCCCTTTCTATCGCGGCTACAGGCTATGGGAGCGCCTCGAGAAGCCCGACTGGCAACAGATTCGCCTGTTCGCACGGATGGGCGTGCCGGGCGGGCTGGCCGTACTGGTCGAAGTGACCTCGTTCACGCTGATGGCACTGTTCATCGCGCGCCTTGGCACGGCTGCCGCCGCGGCGCACCAGATCGCCGCGAACCTGATGGCGGTGGCATACATGGTGCCGCTGTCGCTCTCGATCGCGACCAGCGCGCGCGTGAGTTTCTGGCTGGGCGCGGGCGATGTCGCCAGGGCGCGCCATGCATGCAGGCTGGGTTTCGAGCAGACCGTGTTGTGCGCCCTGCTTTTCTCCACCGCGCTGGTCACGCTGCGCCATCAGTTGGCCAACGTGTACTCGGACAACCCCGCCGTGGTCGGGCTGGCCGCGGCGCTGATGGTGGCGGTAGCTGCATACCACCTGGCCGACGCCGTTCAGACGCTGTGCGTGTTCCTGCTGCGGTGCTACCGGGTGACGCTCGCGCCGCTGGTCATCTACTGCACGATGCTCTGGGGCCTGGGGCTCGGTGGCAGCTACATGCTGGCGTATCACGGCCTGGGTCCGTGGGGAGCCATGCAATCGCCGCTGGCGTTCTGGATCATGAGCGCGGGCGCGCTGGCCGTGACGGCACTGTTCTTCATCACCCTGCTGCGCTGGACGATGAACAAGCGCTCGGCCTGAAAGCCGGGCCGGCTGCCTGCTACTGCTTGGCCAGCAGCCGCGCTTCCCTGACACGCGCCGCCGGGAACACCAGCGCGAATCGCGAGCCCTTGCCCACGGTGCTTTCGATGCGCAACTCGGCCCCATGACGCTGCGCAATGTGCTTCACGATCGCAAGGCCCAGCCCGGTGCCGCCCGTCTCGCGCGACCGGCTGCGGTCGATGCGGTAGAAGCGCTCGGTCAGCCGGGGGATGTGCTCGGCCGCAATGCCGGGTCCCGTGTCTTTCACCGCGTATTCGCCGCGCCCGTCGGGCAGTACCCGCCAGCTCACGGCCACCTCGCCACCGCCCGGCGTGTAGCGGATGGCATTGCTCAGCAGGTTCGACATTGCGCTCTGCAATTCGGTCGGCGCGCCAGACACTTCGGATTCCGCGTCGATGGTGAACGAAAGGCGGTGGCCCAGCGGCGCCAATCGGCCCGACAGACCCCGGCCCTCGTCCTCGCAGTGCGCGAGCAGAGCCCGGATTCGGATCCACTGGTTGCCCGAAGGCGCCGCGCTGCCCTCCAGCCGCGACAGCGTCAGCAGGTCGTTCACCAGCGTTTCCATGCGGTGCGACTGCTGCCCCATCAGCGACAGGTAACGCGTGCGCTCGTCCGCATCGAGCGGCAGGTTCTGCAGCGTTTCGACGAAGCCCGCGAGCACTGTCAGCGGCGTGCGGATCTCATGGGACACGTTCGCCACGAAATCGCGGCGCATGGCTTCGGCCTGCTCCAGTGCCGTGATGTCGCGCGTCAGCAGCATGCGGCGGTTGCCCGCATAGGGGTGAACCTGCACCGACAGCCGCACCAGGTGGCTGCGCTGGTGCGCATGGCCCGGGCCGAAGGCGTCGATGATGACGTCCCGGCTGTAGTTCCAGGAAGCCAGATAGGCCACGAAGGCCGGGTCGCGCACGAGGTTGGCCAGGTGCTGCGCGAGGTCACGCTCCGCGTCGATGCCGAACTGGCTGGCAGCCGTCTGGTTGCACCATTCGATGCGGCCCTGCTCGTCGAGCAGCACCACGCCGTTCGGCGATGCCTGAATGGCCGCGAGGAACTCCTGCAGCCTGTCTTCGGCCTGCCGAGTCTGCTGCTCGCGGTCTCGCAGCAGCTTGCGGATACGCTCCGCCAACTCGCCCCACACACCGGGTCCGCGCGCCGGCAGGCCCATTGCGTCGTTGCGCAGTACCTGCAGCAGCCGCTCGGCACGCCAGGCATCAAGCCCGAGCCACAGCACCGCGCCCAGCCAGGCACCCAGCCAACCGAATTTCCAGCCGAACGCAGCGACAGCGCCCCCTCCAATTGCAAGGGACGCTATTAAAAATGTAGCAATGCGAAAAGGCATGGCGGGCGATTATCCGCGCCCGCAGCCGAGGGAAGCCACGGCGCTCAAACCGTGACTTGGGCTGTCAGGCGATAGCCCGCTCCGCGCACGGTTTCCACCATGGGCGCAGCCGCGCCCAGCGACTCGCGCAGGCGCTTGACGTGCACGTCGACCGTGCGTTCCTCGATGTAGACGTGGTCGCCCCACACCTTGTCGAGCAGTTGCGCCCGGCTGTGCACGCGCTCGGCGTGCTGCATCAGGTACGCCAGCAGCTTGAACTCGGTCGGGCCGACCTTCAGTGCGCCGCCCTGCCAGGTCACGCGGTGGGTGGAGGTGTCGAGCGCCAGTTCGCCGATCTCGACACGCTCCGTCACCACTTCCGGCGCCCGGCGGCGCAGCACCGCACGGATGCGGGCCAGCATTTCCTGGGTCGAGAAAGGCTTGGTGATGTAGTCGTCGGCACCGGCGTCGAGGCCGGCAACCTTGTCGGGCTCGTCGCCGCGCGCCGTCAGCATCAGGATCGGGATGGCCTTGGTGCGCGGGTCCTTGCGCCACTGGCGCGCAAGCTGCAGGCCGCTCTGGCCGGGCAGCATCCAGTCGAGCAGGATCAGATCCGGCAGGAAGGCGTCAATCTCGCGCTGGGCCGCGGCGCCATCTTCCGACCAGATCGGCTCGAAGCCGTTGTGGCGCAGGTTGACGGCGATCAGCTCGGCGATCGAGGACTCGTCTTCGACGATCAGGACTCGGGGTTTCTTCATTGCTTTCTTGGAGTCTTGCCGCGGTCGTTACTGCAGCGCGGACTCGATTTCCTGCATCGAAGTGTGCCGCACATCGGCACCCTTGACGATGTAGATGATGAACTCGGCGATGTTCTTGGCATGGTCGCCGATACGCTCGATGGCCTTGGCCAGGAACAGCAGGTCGAGGCTGGCGGAAATCGTGCGCGGGTCTTCCATCATGTAGGTGACCAGCTTGCGCACGAAACCGTCGAACTCGCGATCGATCAGGTCGTCGTCCTTCAGGATCGACAGCGCGGCGGCCGTGTCCAGGCGCGCGAACGCATCCAGCGCGGTGCGCAGCAGGCCGGAAGCAAGGTCTGCAGCTATGCGCAGTTCGGTCGTCGGCAACTGGCGGGCCGAACCGCTCTCGATGATCGACTTGACCATGCGCGCGATCTTGTTGGCCTCGTCGCCCACGCGCTCGAGGTTGGCGGTGGTCTTGCTGATGGCGATCAGCAGGCGCAGGTCGCGGGCCGTGGGCTGGCGGCGCGCGATGATCGACGACAGTTCGCGGTCGATGTCGATCTCCATCGCGTTGACGCGATGCTCGGTCTCCATCACGCGGTCGGCGGCGTCGGAGTCGAACTGCAGCAGCGCGTACACAGCCTGGTGGATCTGCGACTCGACCATGCCGCCGAGCTCCATCACGCGCGACGAGACGCCGTTGAGTTCGCTGTCGAACTGGCTGGAAAGGTGTTTCTCGGTCATGTTGTCTCCTTTGACTTCAACCGAAGCGGCCGGTGATGTAGTCCTCGGTCTCCTTGCGCTGCGGCTTGAAGAACATCTGTTCGGTGGCGCCGAATTCGATCAGGTCGCCGAGGTACATGTACGCGGTGTAGTCGCTGCAGCGGGCGGCCTGCTGCATGTTATGCGTCACGATGACCACCGTGTACTCGTTTTTCAGCTCGGCGATCAGTTCCTCGATCTTCGCGGTGGAGATCGGGTCGAGCGCCGAGCAGGGTTCGTCGAGCAGCAGCACTTCGGGCTTGATGGCAATGCCGCGTGCAATGCACAGGCGCTGCTGCTGGCCGCCGGAGAGGCCCGAGCCGCTTTGCTGCAGCTTGTCGCGCACTTCGGTCCACAGGGCGGCCTTCTTCAGGGCCCATTCCACGCGGTCGTCCATTTCGCTGGCCGAGAGGTTCTCGAACAGCTTCACGCCGAAGGCGATGTTGTCGTAGATCGACATCGGGAACGGCGTGGGCTTCTGGAACACCATGCCGACCTTGGCGCGGATCAGCGCCACGTCCTGCTTGGAGGTGAGCAGGTTCTCGCCGTCCAGGGCAATGGTGCCTTCGGCGCGCTGTTCGGGATAGAGCTCGAACATGCGGTTGAAGGTGCGCAGCAAGGTCGACTTGCCGCAGCCCGACGGACCGATGAAGGCCGTGACCTTGTTCTCGGGGATCTCAAGGTTGATGCCCTTGAGCGCGTGGAACTTGCCGTAGTAGAAGTTCAGGTCCTTGACCGAGATCTTCGAGCGCGACGGTTGTGCGACGGTATTTGGCATGTTGGCGTCTTCTTGATTTAGTGTTTGTTGCGCGTCAGGACCCGCGCCAGGATATTGAGGGCGAGCACGGCGACGGTGATCAGGAACACGCCGGCCCAGGCCAGCTGTTGCCAGTTCTCGTACGGGCTCATTGCGAACTTGAAGATCGTGACCGGCAGGCTGGCCATCGGCTGGCTCACGTCGGCGGTCCAGAACTGGTTGTTCAGCGCGGTGAAGAGCAGCGGTGCGGTTTCGCCGGCGATGCGGGCCACAGCCAGCAGCACACCGGTGACCACACCGGCACGGGCGGCACGCAGCGTGATGCTGAGAATGACCTTCCATTTGGGCGTGCCCAGAGCGTAGGCCGCCTCGCGCAGGCCCGGCGGCACCAGCTGCAGCATGTTCTCGGTGGTGCGGATCACCACCGGAATCACGATCAGCGCCAGCGCAAGGGCGCCGGCCAGACCCGAGAAGGTCTTGAAGTAGGCCACCACCACGGCATAGACGAACAGGCCGATCACGATCGACGGCGCCGACAGCAGGATGTCGTTGACGAAGCGCGTGACCGAGGCCAGCCAGCCCTTGGGGTTGTACTCGGCCAGGTAGATGCCGGCCATGATGCCGATGGGCGTGCCCACGAAGGTGGCGAGCATCACCATCACGAACGAACCGAAGATCGCATTCGCGATGCCGCCCGCTTCGTTCGGCGGCGGGGTCATTTCGGTGAAGGTGGCGATGGCCAGGCCGCCGACGCCCTGGCGCAGCGTTTCCCACAGGATCCAGACCAGCCAGAACACGCCGAAAGCCATGGCTGCGAGCGACAGCGTCAGCGCGATCTTGTTGACGCGGTTGCGCGAGGCGAACTTGGCCTGGCGCGTTTCGGCGAGCGCCTTGGCGCTCAGGAGGTTTTGCGCGGTGCTCACGACTTGGTTCCTTCGCTCTTCTTCATCTTGGCAAGCAGCATCTTCGACAGCGACAGCACGACGAAGGTGATGAAGAACAGCACGAGGCCGAGGTACATCAGCGCGGCCTGGTGCAGGCCGGCGCCGGCTTCGGCGAATTCGTTGGCGAGCGCCGAGGTGATGCTGTTGGCAGCCTCGAACACGGAAAGGGAGTTGAGCTGGTTCATGTTGCCGATCACGAAAGTGACCGCCATCGTTTCACCCAGCGCCCGGCCGAGGCCGAGCATGATGCCGCCGATGACGCCGGCTTTGGTGTACGGCAGCACGACCTTGGACACGACTTCCCAGGTGGTGGAGCCCAGGCCGTAGGCCGATTCCTTGAGCAGCGGAGGCGTCACCTCGAACACGTCGCGCATCACCGAGGCGATGAACGGGATGATCATGATCGCGAGGATGATGCCGGCCGAAAGGATGCCGATGCCGACGGGCGGGCCGGACACCAGGGCGCCGAGGTACGGCACGCCGGTGAGCAGCTTCTGCAGCGGCTGCTGCACCCAGGTCGACAGGATCGGGCCGAACACCAGAAGGCCCCACATGCCGTAGACGATGGAAGGCACCGCCGCCAGCAATTCGATGGCCGTACCCAGCGGGCGCTTGAGCCAGTTGGGCGAAAGTTCGGTAAGGAACAGCGCGATGCCGAAGCTCACGGGCACGGCGATCACCAGCGCGATGATCGAGGTGGCCAGCGTGCCGTAGATCATGACCAGGCCGCCGTACTCGTCCTTCACCGGGTCCCACACGCTGCTCGTGAGGAAGCCGAGGCCGTACTTGGAAATGGCGGGCCATGCGCCGACGATCAGCGACAGCAGGATGCCGATGAGCATCGCGAGCGTCAGCAGCGCGGCGCCCTTGGCAGCCCAGCCGAACAAGCGATCGGCCATCGGGCCGGAGCGCGGAGCCTTGACGGGGGGCGGAGGGGCGGTAACGCGGCCGCGCTCGGCCGCGAGGTCGAGTGAGGCGCCTGCGGCGGGGAAAGTGGATGACACGGGTCGCTCCGGCAAAGACGAAAGCGGCGCGTCCTCGAGCGAAGAATTGCTCATGGGCGCGCCGTTCTGGACTGATGGGTTGTATTACTTGTAAGCGACGGCCTTGCCCGACGCATCCTTCACATCACCCCATGCCTTGGCGATGGATGCCTTCACGGCGTCGGGCATCGGCACGTAGTCGAGGTCGTCGGCCGTCTTGTCGCCGCTCTTGTAGGCCCAGTCGAAGAACTTCAGCACGGTGGTCGCGTTGGCGGGCTTGTCCTGCACCTTGTGCATCAGGATGAAGGTCGCGCCGGTGATCGGCCATGCGCCCTTGTCGGCCTGGTTGGTCAGCACCTGGTAGAAGCTCTTGTTCCAGTCGGCGCCGGCAGCGGCGGCCTTGAAGGCGGAGTCGTCGGGCGACACGAAGTTGCCGGCGGCGTTCTGCATTTGTGCGTACGTCATCTTGTTCTGCTTGACGTAGGCGTACTCGACGTAGCCGATCGAATTGGGCAGGCGGTTCACGAAAGCGGCAACGCCTTCGTTACCCTTGCCGCCCGCGCCGGTGGGCCAGTTCACGGCAGTGCCTTCGCCGACCTTGGTCTTCCACTCGGCGTTGACCTTGCTCAGGTAGTTCGTGAACAGGAAGCTGGTGCCCGAGCCGTCAGCGCGGCGAACCGGGGCGATGGCGGCGTCAGGCAGAGCCAGCGAACCGTTCAGGGCCTTGATGGCGGGGTCGTTCCACTTGGTGATCTTGCCGAGGTAGATGTCGCCCAGGACCTGGCCGTTGAGCTTCAGTTCACCGGGCTTGATGCCCTGGATGTTGACCACGGGGATCACGCCGCCGATGACGGTGGGGAACTGCATCAGGCCCTTGGCTTGCAGCTCGTCGTCCTTCAGGGGAGCGTCCGAAGCGCCGAAATCGACGGTCTTGGCTTCGATCTGCTTGATGCCGGCACCCGAGCCGACCGACTGGTAGTTGATCTTGACGCCGGTGGCCTTGTTGAAATCGGAAGCCCACTTGGCGTACAGCGGTGCCGGGAAGCTGGCGCCAGCGCCGGTAACGTCTTGTGCGAAGGCGGGAATGGTGAACATCGCGGCCAGGAGGCCGGCGGTTGCAAATTTGAACGTCGTTTTCATGAAGCTTCCTTTAGAAGTAAGAAGTAGTCCCTTTCGGGCTTGGGACGGACTCTAAAAAGCTTCTGTGACATCAATATGACACCCCTCTGTCGAGGGAAAATGACTGCAATCCCGCAGTGACTTGTGTGACGCTGTCACATAACCGTCATGCACTGCGCCTAGCCTCCAACCCCCTGCCGTGATGAGACTCGAGGGCGGCGCGTTCTGTCACGGCGCTACGATTCAGACAACCGCCCTCTCCACTACAAAATGCAAAACGGCACCCGCCTCGCAGCGGTCGATCTGGGTTCGAACAGCTTCAGGCTGGAAATCGGACAGGTCGACCATGGTCAGATTCATCGCACCGAATACCTCAAGGAGACGGTGCGCCAGGGCAACGGCCTCGACAGCGCGCGCAACCTCACCACCGAGGCCATGCAGCGCGGCTGGGATGCGCTTGCCCGCTTCGGCGAGCGCCTCGCGGGCTTCAAGCGCTCGCAGGTCCGTGCCGTCGCCACCCAGACGTTGCGCGAGGCACGCAACCGCGAAGAGTTCTTGCTGCGTGCGCGCACCATTCTGGGTTTCGGCATCGACGTGATCCCCGGGCGCGAAGAAGCCCGCCTGATCTATCAGGGCGTGGCGCACATGCTGCCGCACACCGATGCATCAGACAGCGAGCGCCGCCTGGTCGTCGACATCGGCGGGCGCTCCACCGAAATGATCATCGGCCACGCGCTGGAGGCCGACCGCATGGAGTCGTATCGCGTCGGCAGCGTGGCCTGGTCGATGAAGCACTTCGGCGAAGGCCTGTTCACCCCCACGGCCTTCCGCGCGGCCGAGGTGGCGGCCAAGGCCGTGCTGGACGACGCGCTCGCCACCTACACCCGCGACCAATGGGACGTGGCGTATGGCGCCTCCGGCACCATCGGCGCGGTCGGCGACGTGCTGGCCGCGGCGGGAGGCGAACCCGGGCTCGTCACACGCGAAGGCCTCGACTGGCTGCTCGACCGCCTTCTGAAGGCCGGCAGCGCCGACAAGCTGCGCATGGACGGCATGCGCGAAGACCGCAAGGCCGTCATCGGCGGTGGCGTCAGCGTTCTGCGTGCGGTGTTCGATCTGCTCGACATTCAGGAAATGAAGGTCGCCCAGGGCGCACTGCGCCACGGCGTGCTCTACGAATTGCTGGAACGCGACGAAAGCGTGGCCGACATGCGCACCGCCACGGTCGCACGGCTGGCCAACCGCTTCACCGTCGATGCGGCACAGGCCAAGCGCGTGGGCGACACTGCTGCCAGCCTCTTCCTGCAACTTGCCCCGGCGGCCCGCGGAGGAAACAGCTCGAACCGTGCCGGCCGTGCGTTGCGCAAGCTGGGCTGGGCGGCGCAATTGCACGAAATCGGCACCCAGATCTCGCACAGCGATTACCACAAGCACGGCGCCTACATCCTCGACAACGCCGACGCGCCCGGCTTTGCAGTGAACGAAATGCACGCGCTGGGCCAGTTGGTGCTGGGTCAACGCGGCAAACTGCGCAAGCTAGAGGCGGCACTGGACGACGAGACCTTCGTGATGCAGCTGCTGTCGCTGCGGCTCGCGGTCATCCTGTGCCATGCGCGGCGCGATCCCGATCCCCAGGCACTGCATCTGGCGGCGCTGGGCGCCCGCGCCTTCACGATCGCCTGCGCGCCAGACTGGGCCGAGGCCTATCCGCAGTCGGCTCACCTGTTGCGCGAAGAAGTGCTGGCCTGGCAGAAGACCAGCAGCTGGCGCGTCGAACTCAGCGGCTGCTGAGCCGCGCCAGCGCCACGTTCAGAGCAGTTCCGGCGACTGCACCGTCACCACGACGGTCTGCACGTCGCCGTCACGCTCGCGCGTGCGGATCCACCAGAGCGAACCCTTGCGCACCGGGCAGCTGTCCTGCTTGAGGCCCAGCAGCAGCGAAATCGCCTGCCCCACGGACGGCTGATGGCCGATCATCAGCACCACCGACTTGCCGTTGGGCCAGCCGGCCGCGCCGAGCAACGCCTCGGTCGTGGTGTCAGGTGCCAGCTCGGCGCGGAGCTTGTACTTTCGGCCCAGCGCAAGAGCCGTCTGCTCGCAGCGCCGTGCGGGGCTGCAGATGATCCTCGTGCCGTCCGGCAACTGACGGTCGAGCCAGGTCGCCATGCGCTTGGCCTGCTTCTCGCCGCGCGCAGTGAGGGAGCGTTGCATGTCGTCGCAACCCTCGGTCCAGTCCTCGGCTTCGGCGTGGCGCCAGAAGATCAAGTCCATGGTCATCGTCTTTCGGTCTTCAGTTGCCGGATGCATCCCGGATGTGCGCTCGGGATGCATAGCGATTCATCAGCGCAGCTTGTGCGCCGTGCGCCTCGATCGCTCGGGAAGCACCCGCCTCGCCCGCATGCGTGTCGTGGTCGACGCGGGTATAGATGCCATCGCCGCCCAGATCCCAGGCGTCGCGTCCATCGTGCAGATAAGCCACCAGGCATTCGTCGATCAGGCGCTGGCGCAGCCCCGGGTCGGTCACGGGCCAGGCGAGCTCGATGCGACGCATCATGTTGCGGTTCATCCAGTCGGCGCTCGACAGGTAGAGCGACTCGTCTTCGCCATTGCGGAAGTAGAAGACCCGCGAATGCTCTAGGAAGCGCCCGATCACCGAGCGCACCCGGATGTTGTCGGTCACCCCCGGCACCTGCGCCGGCAGCGTGCAGGCGCCGCGCACGATCAGGTCGATCTTCACGCCCTTCTGCCCTGCGCGAATCAGCGCGGCGATGATCTCCTCGTCGGTCAGCGCGTTCATCTTGGCGACGATGCGCGTCGCATGGCCAGCCGCAGCCGCCACGCCAAGCGCGTCGATCTGGGTGACGAGGTTCTTGTGCAGGTCGAACGGCGCCAGCCACATGCGGTTGAGCTTGGGCAACCGGCTCTGGCTCGCGAGGTGCACGAACACGGTCTCCATGTCGGCCGTCAGCAGCGGGTCGGCCGTGAGGTGGCTGATGTCGGTATAGAGCTTGGCGGTGCGCGGGTTGTAGTTGCCGGTGGAAAGATGGCCATAGCGGCGCATCTGCTTGCCCTCGCGGCGAGTCACCAGCAGCATCTTGGCGTGGGTCTTCAGGCCGACCACGCCGTAAACCACCTGCGCGCCGATCGACTCGAGCATTTCAGCCCAGTTGATGTTGGCCTCTTCGTCGAAGCGTGCCTTCAGCTCCACCACCACCGTGACTTCCTTGCCGCGGCGCACCGCTTCACGCAGGAGATCCATCAGCACCGAGTCGGCGCCGGTGCGGTAGATGGTCTGCTTGATCGCCAGAACCTGCGGATCGAGTACCGCCTCGCGCAGGAACGCGAGCACGCCGTCGAAGCTCTCGAAAGGCTGGTGAATGAGTACGTCGCTACGCTGCAGCCTTTCGAAGAACGACTGCGACGGCGACAGCGTGACCGGGTAGGACGCCGGGTACGGCGGAAAGCGCAGCTTGGGTTCGTCGAGCAGATCCGCGAGTTGCGCGAACCGGGCCAGGTTCACCGGCCCGTGCACGCGGTAGAGGGCCTGAGGCGGCAGATTGAACTGCGCCAGCAGGAAGCTCGCCAGCGACTCCGCACAGCTCGCCGACACCTCGAGACGCACAGCCTGGCCGTAGTGCCGGTGCTGCAATCCCTGGCGCAAGGCGGTGCGCAGGTTCTTGACGTCTTCCTCGTCCACCGCAAGGTCGGAATGCCGCGTGACGCGGAATTGGGAGAAGTCGCCCACCTCGCGGCCGGGGAACATGCTCGACAGGTGCGCCCGCACGACGCTCGACAGCGCCACGAACAGCGTCTTGCCATCCGACACCTTGGCAGGCATCTTGATCAGGCGCGGCAGCACACGGGGCACCTTCACGATCTGGATGGGGTTTTCGCGCCCGAAGGCGTCCTTGCCGCCCAGCCTCACGATGAAGTTGAGCGACTTGTTCGCCACCTGAGGAAACGGATGCGCGGGGTCCAGCCCGACGGGAATCAGCAGCGGACGCACTTCGCGCTCGAAATACTCGCTGACCCACTTGCGCTGCGCCGGATTGCGTTCACCGTGCGAAATGATGTGGATGCCGTGCGTGGCGAAAGTCGGCATCAGCTCGTCGTTGTACAGCGCGTACTGCCGCGCCACGAGCGTGTGGGCCGCCTCGGCCAGCCGCTCGAACGACTCGACGGTGTAGGTGCCCTTGTGATCGCCGGCGCTGCCCGCGATCAGGTGCGGCGCGGCACGGACTTCGAAGAACTCGTCGAGATTCGACGAAACAATACAAAGATAGCGCAGCCGTTCGATGAGCGGCACTTCGGTCCGATGCGCCCAGTCGAGCACGCGCTCGTTGAATGACAGGATGCTGTGATCGCGGTCCAGCAGCGTGAACGTGGGCGCAGCGACGTCGAGCGACGGATCTGCGGGGTCGGATTGCATAGGCACTGATTCTGGAGCAAGCGGCACAGGAGAACGTGTAGGCGGAAATATGACAGTGTCATCCGCGCTTGTGTCATTTGCATGACAGTCCCGTGACGCCTCCAGCGCACCTGCTCCAGACCCGGTAGGCGTGTTGGAAGAAGCGAGCGGCCCCGGTTCGGGCCGGGCGACCGCCGGCTTCATGCGCCCAGGAAGTGCTTGCGGTAACGCGCCGGCAGATCGTCGATGCGCATCAGCATCGGCAGGTCAGCGGCGTTGAAGTCCGGGTCCCAGGCCGGCGCACCGAGCACCTTGGCACCCAGGCGCAGGTAGCCCTTGATGAGCGCCGGCGGCTCCACGTCGAGCGTGCTGTCCAGCCGCTCGACCGGCAGCGGCAGGCGCGGCTGCACCTGGTATTGGATCGGCGCCATGTGGCTGGCCGACACCTGGCGCCAGATGCTGGCGGCGGCGTCGCCGTTGGTCACTCCGTTGTGCGACATGGGAATGCTCGCGCAGCCGATCATGGTGTCGAGCTTGTTGCGGTGCATGAAGCCGGCCAATGCCCCCCACAGCGCGAGGATCACGCCGCCCTGGCGGTGCTCGGGGTGCACGCAGCTGCGGCCAAGCTCGACCATGCGCTCGCGCAGATCGCGCAGGCGGGTGAGGTCGAATTCAGTATCGCTGTAGGTGCTGCCCACACGGCGGGCCTGTGCCGGCGTCAGCACGCGATAGGTGCCGATGACTTGCTGCGTCAGTTCGTCGCGGACGAGCAGGTGTTCGCAGAAATCGTCGAACAGGTCGATGTCGTGGCCGGCCAGCGGCGACGACACGCGGGCGCCCATCTCGCCGACGAACACGTCGTAACGCAGGCGTTGCGCGGCACGCACGTCGTCGAGGTGGCGAGCCCAGCCCACGGTGATGCCCTGGCGGGCTTCGGGAACCGGAGGAAGGATGACTGCGGGCGCCTGGGGCACCGAGGAGCGGGCAGTGATGGTGGTCGAACCACCGGCAACAGGAGCGGGCCACAAGGCCGCGCGCAGCCCGATCTGCGAAAGCGGAAATGTCGGGTTGGGCAGTTCTTTCATGGGGAACCCTTTCTGCCGAGGGAGTCTCCGCACCTGCCATGAAGCCGGCATGTCAGGAACATTTCAGACACATGACGGCGACGCAGGCCCTTCCGTGCACTTCGTCGTCTAATGCGGGAGACTCGCGAAAAGGAGCTTTCACGCATGGCCACCGACGTACGCGGCACCGACAACGGCCGCCTCCAGCAGACCTTTCCCGTGCTGAGTGACACGGAGATTGCGCGTATTGCGCGTTTCGGCACCGTGCAACAGTTCGCGCGCGGTGCGCGGCTCTTCACCGCCGGAGAAACCGGCCCCGGGATGTACGTTCTGCTCAAGGGCGTCGTGGCGGTCACGCAACGCGATGGGCTCGGCCACGTCGTGCCCATCGTGCGGCAGGGCCCGGGCGAGTTCCTGGCCGAAGTCGGCCAGCTGAGCGGCCGCCCTGCCCTGGTCGACGGACATGCCGATGAAGATGTCGAAGTGCTGCTGGTGCCGCCGGCGCAACTGCGCGCGCTGCTGGTCGCCGAAGCCGACCTGGGCGAACGCATTACGCGCGCGCTCATCCTGCGACGCGTGGCGCTGATCGAATCCGGCGCCAGCGGACCGGTGCTGATCGGCCCGCCGCAGTCGCCCGACATGGCCCGGCTGGAGAACTTTCTTCGCCGCAACGGCTACCCCTATCACCTGGTCGACGCCGACGACGACCCCGACGCCGCCGCGCTCATCGCGCAGTACGGTGCCGGCAAGCTGCTGGCGGTGTGTCCGGACGGCTCCGTGCTGGTGAACCCCACCGACGATGCGCTCGCGCGCTGCCTGGGCATGGTCGACACCGCCGAGCGCGACGAGTTGTATGACGTAGCCGTGGTGGGCGCCGGACCGGCGGGCCTGGCCACCGCCGTGTATGCGGCCTCCGAAGGCCTGCGCGTGATCGTGCTCGATTGCCGCGCTTTCGGCGGACAGGCCGGTGCCAGCGCACGCATCGAGAATTACCTGGGCTTTCCGACCGGCATCTCGGGCCAGGCGCTCGCGGGCCGTGCCTTCGTGCAGGCGCAGAAGTTCGGCGTCGAGATGCTGATCCCTGCCAAGGTGACATCGCTGGACTGCTCGCGCGACAACCCGCAAGAAAGCCTGCGCGTTTCGCTGGCCGACGGCCGCACCATCAATGCGCGCACCGTGGTGATTGCCAGCGGCGCGCGCTACCGGCGACCCGCGGTGCCGCGCCTCGCCGAATTCGAGGGGCGCGGCATCTGGTACTGGGCTTCGGCCATCGAAGCAAAGATTTGCGCGCGGCAGGAAGTGGCGCTGGTCGGCGGCGGCAACTCCGCCGGACAGGCCGCGGTGTTCCTCTCACGCCATGCGGCCAAGGTCAACATGCTGGTGCGCGGGCCGTCGCTCGCGGCCAGCATGTCGCGCTACCTCATCGACCGCATCGAAGCCACTCCCAACATCTCGCTGCAGCCGCACACGGAACTGGTCCGCCTGCACGGCGGACCGGACGAAGGCCTCACGGGTGCGACGTGGCGCTGCCACACGTCGGACGACGAGCACGACTGCCCTGCCCGCAACATCTTCCTCTTCGTGGGCGCGGAGCCCGAGACTTCGTGGCTCGAAGGATGCGGCGTGTCGGTCGACAAGCATGGCTTCGTGCTGACCGGCGCGGCCGCGAGCAGCGGCTTCCCAGCTCGGCCGGCGACCGCGCTCGAGTCCAGCGTGCCCGGCGTGTTCGCCGTGGGCGATGTGCGCTCGGGCTCCGTCAAGCGCGTCGGCGGCGCCATCGGCGAAGGCGCTGCTGCGGTGGCGCTGATTCATCAACACCTGTCGCAGTCATCGACTACGGCCTGATCAGTCTCGAATTACAAAGGAGTTGCCTCGTGCCCATCAAACCCTGCGACCACGTGCCTGCCGACATCGCGCAGCCGCACACTTTGCGCGGCTGTGAAGACTGCTTGAAGACCGGCGATACCTGGGTTCACTTGCGTCTGTGCGTTCACTGCGGCCACGTAGGTTGCTGCGATTCGTCGAAGAACCGGCACGCGACGAAGCACTCGCATGCGCAGCAACATCCGGTGATCCAGTCGATGGAGCCTGGCGAGGATTGGATGTGGTGCAACCTGCATGAGAGGCAGGTTGGGTGACTTGGTCATGCTCCTGCGGGGTTTGAGGGAGCAAATTTGACAATTGGCCTGCCCGGAGGGGATCGAACCCCCGACAACCTGCTTAGAAGGCAGGTGCTCTATCCAACTGAGCTACGGGCAGATGCAAACCGGAGAGAACCCAGGAGAATCAACGACTTAGACGCCTTTGTTTCCGGGCCGGCAGCGGCGCAGATTCTACCCAGTTCCGCACTTAGCCCCGTGTGGCGACGCTGCCGATTCGGCAACCTTCTTCATGGCCCGGAACGAAAAATGCACACAGCCTGTGAAGACTGTGTGCATTTCGATTTTTTGGTCGGGGCGAAAGGATTCGAACCTTCGACCCTCTGGTCCCAAACCAGATGCGCTACCAGGCTGCGCTACACCCCGACAAGCCTTCTATTCTAGCCCGGATATTCGCCTGTTCCTGAAGTTTCTCAGCGTTTCTCGTACTGGGTCTTGCCGAAAAGGATCTCACGTTCCTTGTCGCCGGTGATGGGCTGGCGCAGATCAGCCAGCACTTTCACGCCGCGTTGCACGGCCGGGCGCGCCGCGATGCCGTCGAACCAGGCCTTCAGGTGAGGGAAGTCGGTGAGCGTGATGCCCTGGTTCTCCCAACTGCGCAGCCAGGGGAAGATCGCGATGTCGGCAATCGAATAGCTCTTGCCGGCAATGAACTTGCTCTTCGACAGTTGCTTGTCGATCACGCCGTAGATGCGCTTGGCTTCGTTCGTGTAGCGGTCGATCGCATAGGCGATTTTCTCGGGCGCGTAGATGCGGAAGTGGTGGGCCTGTCCGAGCATGGGGCCGACGCCGCCCATCTGGAACATCAGCCACTGCAGCACGTCATAACGCTCGCGGTCGCCCGCCGGAAGCAGCTTGCCGGTCTTGCCCGCCAGGTAGACCAGGATGGCGCCCGATTCGAAGAGCGAAATCGGCTTGCCGTCCGGCCCGTCAGGGTCGGTGATGGCGGGGATCTTGTTGTTGGGGCTGATCTGCAGGAAGTCGGGCGCAAACTGGTCGCCCTTGCCGATGTTCACAGGGTGCGCGCGATACGGCAGGCCGCATTCCTCGAGCATGATGTGAATCTTGTGGCCGTTCGGCGTGGGCCAGGAATAGACCTCGATAGGCTGTGCAGACATATGTCTCGGGCTCCGATGGATGTGATGCGTGCCCGGCAGCATATACGTGGCCTTCCGATCGCGTGCGCGACCGGGATTTGCGCTCAGTCTGATGCCGTCCCGCCCGGCTTGGAAGGCAGGTCGCCCTCCCGCAGCTTTCGGCCGACCCACATCATTCCAGTTTCGTAGTTCGCGGCGCCGACCTGAATGCCGCCCACGGTGCGAAGCGCGCCGGTTCCGTCGTCGGTGGCGGGCCCCTCGCCCGTGTATTCGCCGGGAACCAGCAGGCGGCCGTCTTTCAGGAAATCGGCAATGCGCAGTTCGCGCATCGCGCGGCCCCAGTGCCACTGCTTCTTGATGTCGTAGGTGACCGCCTTCGTCGGGGGCTTGGATTTCTTCATGTGCCTCGGTCGCTCGCAAAACAAACAGGCGCCAGCATAGCCTGCGCCTGTCGGCGCATCAGAGCTGGCCTTTGGCACCCCGCTCTGGCGCAATCAGAAGCTCCTCCCCCTCCTCCCGGGGCCCGACATTCAAATCTTCCGACATCCCCTTCAGCACCACATACCCAGCCTGCAGCGCCTCGATGTATGTTGAAAAGCCTGTCGCGGCTTCCATCAGCGGCTCGAATTCCATCGAGTTGTCGAAGGACTCCAGGAGCACCCAGAAATAGTCGCCTGCGTCGTGTTGGTCGACAGTCAGGGCAATGGAGATAAGTTGGCCAGCCATTCACTCATGGTGACAACGCCAAGTGACAGTTCGGCTTCCGGGTGAAGTAAGCCGCGTGACTTGTTATCAGGCTGCTTCGAGAAACGCAAAGCCCATGGTCCTCGCGTGATAGTGCAGCCCGCCGTCCTGCACGATGAGAAAGCGCGCGCCGTGCGCGCCCGTGTTGTGGTGCGAGTGCGGCGCACCCGGCGGCGTGACGAGCGTTGCCCATGGCTCCCACGGGCAATGCGCATCGCCCACGACGGAATGGCAGCCCTCGCCCTGCACCACCAGCGTCACCGCGGCGGAATTGTGGCGGTGCGAACGCTGCCAGGTGCCGGGAGACAGCGTGTTGAAGCTCAGCGTCAAGGTCGGCGTGAGGTTGCGTGCGGCGGCCTGCCTGTCGGACGAGAAGATCAGCGCGCGGCCCGAGGTCTCGTCGCGCGTCCCGGTCGAAAAGATCGTTGCGAACTGCCGCTCGATCTCTGCAGCCGGATAGTGAACGACGTCGATGGATGCATCCACCACCGGCGCAGGCTCCGCGCGCTCGAAGGCCAGCTGAGGCTCGTTGCCGACGCTCCACAGCAGCGCACCTTCAGGCCCGCCCGCAAGGCGGTAGCCGGTGGCGCCGGGCAGCAGGAACACGTCGCCCGCGCCAAACTCGAAGCCATCGAACGCGCCGTCGAGCCGCCCGCTGCCGGAAATCACGTACCAGACCGCTCCGGTCGCGCGCACGTCCAGCGGCAACGGCATGTCGCCGGGCGCGATGCGCACATAGCGCGCGAGCATCAGCGGCGTGGTGGCCGCAAAGCCGCTGCCCAGCGCCTCGGACTGGTCGCAGTCGAAAACGCCGAACCGCCCTTCCGGTGGCGGCGAAAAGAGCCGCGCGGGCACTTCGGGCAGCTTCACGTTGAAGGCGTTGCCGGAGTTGAAGAAACGCGCGCGTGCCTGCGCCGCGCTGGCCGGCGCGCCCGGATGCTGCATCGGCAGATCCGCCATGTCGGTGACGGCTTCGTTCACGGTGCCTCCCCCTCCCCTGCACCCGCATACGGCAGCAGCACCCGCAGCAGCACATTGGCGCCGGCGGCCACATGCTCGGGCTCGGCCCATTCGTGCTCGGCATGGCTCACTCCGTCGCGGCAGGGTATGAAGATCATCGCGCTCGGGCACAGCGGCGCCATGTGGCGCGCGTCGTGGCCGGCGGCCGAGAGAATCGGCATGTGCAACTCGCCGATGCTCTCGGCGGCCTTGGCAATCGCCTGCTGCAGCGCGGAGTCGAAACCGTTGGAAGGCGCATCGACCAGCGGCGTGACGGTGGCCTCGCAAGGCGCTGCGAAGGTGTCGCACAGCATGCCGATGCGTTCGCCCAGATATGAAAGCACGGCGTTGTCGGGGTGGCGCAGGTCGATGCGCAAGGTCACGCGCTCGGGCACGACCGAAGGCGCGTTCGGCTCCACCTGCAGGCGGCCGATGGTGAACTTCACGGCTTCGTCGTAGCCGCCGATCTCCGCATACAACGCACCCGCGATGCGCGTGAAGGCTTCGAGCGCATCGCGCCGGTAGACCATCGCGAGCGTGCCCGCGTGGCCTCGCTCGCCCTCGATCACGATGTCGAATGTCTTCTTGCCCTGGATGCCGGTGACGACGCCGATCACGTGCTCCTGCGCTTCCAGCAATGGCCCCTGCTCGATGTGCGCCTCCACATAGGCCTTCACCGGAAAGCCCAGGGTTCGCCGCCGCAGCGCGGGAAACGCCGCATGAAACGCATCGAGCGCATCGGCGACGGAAACGCCCTGCGCATCGCGCACCGCGCGCACGGCTTCCAGGCTGCGCACACCGGCAAAGGCTTCGGAGCCCATCATGCCGGGCGCAAAGCGCGAGCCTTCTTCGTTCATCCATGCGACGCAGACGATGTCCACCGGCGGGCGCACGCCGCGCTGCGCCAGCGTGGTCAACACCTCCAGTGCGGCCACCACGCCATACACGCCGTCGAAGCGCCCGCCGCCGGGCTGGCTGTCGAGATGGCTGCCCGCGAGCACCGGCGGTGCATCGCGGTCGGTGCCGGGCAGCGCGATGAACAGGTTGCCGGCCGCGTCGGTCGAAGGCTCCAGGCCGGCCTGCAAGGCCCAGTCGATCATGGTGCGCCAGGAAGCGATTTCTTCCGCGCTCAGCGCCTGCCGGTCGACGCCACCGCCCGGCGTGGCGCCGATGCGCGCGAGCGCCATGAGGCGGTCCCAGAGGCGCGTGGCGTCGATGCGCCAGGCGCCCTGCTGTGCATGGGTGATCGTGGCTGCGTCGGCGTTCATGGTCAGTCGGTCTTCATGATCTGGCTGGGCAGCGCGCGCGGATCGCGCGGCTTCCACTGGCCGGCTTCGACCTGTGCGAAGAACTCGGCCAGCAAGGCGTTGAAGGCGGCGGGCTCTTCCAGGTTGAGCGTGTGGCCGGTCTTGGGCATGACCGCGAGGCCACAGGCCGGCACGGTCTTCTTGAGGAAGATGCCGGGCTGCAGGCAATGGTCGTCCTCGTCGCCGACCACCACGAGCGAGGGCACTGGCATCGCGCGCAGTTGGCTCTCCAGGTCGTAGATCGACGGGCGCCGCGCCTGTACGCCGCGCATGGTGTTGGCAGCCCCCAGCGCGTCGTGCTCACCGAGCCACGTGGCAAATTCCTGCCAGCCGCGCGGGTCCTTGTTCTGGAACTGCACGCGGCTCGCACCCAGCGAATAGGTGCGCGCAAATTTCTCGGAGCCCTGCGCCTCGAATTGCCTGGCCACTTCGAGCGAGACGCCGCGGAAGTACTCCTCGTGTTCTTTCTCCGCGCCGTAGCCCGCACCGGCAATCACCAGCGAAGCCGCGCGCGGTGCATGGCGCAGGCCGAAGTGGAGCGTCGCGAAGCCGCCCATCGACAGCCCCACGATGTGCGCGTGCTGCAGTCCCAGCGCGTCCATCACGGCCGCGATGTCATCGGCCGCCGTGGCCTGCGAATAGCGGTCCACGTCGGCGGGCACGTCGGACGGCGGATAGCCGCGCGCGCCGAAGGTCACGCACTGGTGGCGCCGCGCGAAGTACCGCATCTGCGGCTCCCAGCTGCGGTGGTCGCCGCCGAACTCGTGCACGAACACGATGGGCGTGCCGCTGCCGGCGGTTTCGTAGTACAGGCGAACGCCGTCTTGCGTGGTGGCGAAGCTCATGGTTCGCCTCCTCAGAAGAGCGCGGCCGTGGCCGGCAGCGCGCGTGCGCGCTCGACCGCTTGCGGCAGCACATCGCACAGCGCCTGCGCCCACGCCTTCGGCACGGTGGTCGAGATCTTGATGAAGCGGTGGCCGAAGCGCGGCGTGTGGTACGTACCCTGCCGCACCATGATGTCGTGCTCGCCAAGCGCGGTGACCAGCGCCTCGGGCGCCACGCCCGCGCCGGTGCACTCGACCACGATGAAGTTGGCCTGCGACGGGAACACCGGCACCACGAAGCCCGGCAGCTTTGCGAAGGCGTCGACGATCATCCGCTGGTTTTCGCGCTGCTGCGCGATCACCTCGGCCATCCATTCGGCCTTGACGCCCAGGCCCGCGATGGCCGCGCGCTGCGCCAGCACGCTGGCCCCCAGCGGCGCCTGCGAATGCGGCAGGATGCGCGCCAGCAGCTCCGGCGACGCCACCAGCGCGCCCAGCCGCAGGCCCGCAAGGCCCAGCCACTTGGAGAAGCTCACGATGGTCACCGTGCCTTCCGGATAGAAGCGCGAGGCCAGCGTGTGGCTGTCGGCAAAGTCGCGGTAGGTGCAGTCATGGATGAGGATCGCGCCGATCTCCCTCGCACGGTCCGCGAAGGCGCGGATCTCGTCCTCGGTGTAGGTGGTGCCCAGCGGGTTGTTGGGGTCCACCAGGTAGATGACCGCGGTGTTCCCGTCGGTCGAAGCAGCCAATGCCTCGGCCGACAGCTTGAAGCCGTACTCGGGCCCGTAGATCGGAATTTCGGTGATGGCACAGCCGGCCTTGGCCGCGAACTGCAGCGGCCACTTCCAGCCCGGATCGGTGGTCACGAAGCCCTTGCCCGCTTCGCAGAACGCACGGCAGGCCAATGCGAGCGCGGCGACCGCGCCGTCCGTCACCACGGCCGACTGGTTCGACACGCCCAGGTCGTCCACGATGGCCGTGCGAAGCGCCTCCATGCCCAGCGGCGGCGCATAGGCATGAAAGCTCTCGTCGTCGATGGCATCGTGCAGCGCCTTGCGCACCGCCGGATGCAGCGGGAAGTGGTTGGTGTTCTGGCCCAGCCACATCAGCTCGGGGTTGGTGAACAGGCGGTCGAAGTAGCGGTTGCGGGTTTCCGCGTCGCTGGTCACGGCCGGCACCGCCACGGCGGGGTTCAATGCCGCGTTCATGCCGCGAGCCTCCGGGCCTGTTCGGCCTCGACCACCTTCTTGCTGGTCTTGATGATCGAGCCGCGCGCGGCAATGCCGCCGTCGATGGTCACGACCGTGCCGGTGATGTAGCCCGCGCGCGCCGAGGCCAGGAACACCATCAGCTCGGCCACTTCTTCCGGCGTCGCAGGACGGCCGCCCGGGTAGTTGTCGAACAGCTCTTCCCAGCGGCCTTCGTCGCCGTGGGTGTCGAAGGCACGGCGCTTCATGAGCTTGACCATGCGGTCGGTAGCTACCGGCCCGGGGTTCACGCCCACCACCCGGATGCCGTCGTCCAGGCTCACGCCGCCGAGCGCGCGCGTGAACGCCATGACCGCCGCGTTGCCGGTGGAACCGGCGATGTAGTTGGCGTCCCAGTTCTCGCCGGAGTTGCCGATGTCGTTCACGATCACCCCGCCGCCGGCGGCCTTCATGCGTGCGTAGTAGATCTGCGTGAGCTCCATGTAGCCCAGCACCTTGAGCTGGAAGCCGCGCCGCACCACGGCGAAGTCGAGCGACTCGATGGGGCCGGCCGGAATGTCGCCCGCGTTGTTCACCAGGATGTCGACATGGCCGGCCGCCTCGGCCAGCTGCGACATGGCGCCGGGCGCGGCCAGGTCCATGGGGTGGATGCGCACGTTGATGGGGTAGATCTTCTCGATCTCTTCCTTTGCGGCTGCCAGAGCCACGCCGTCGCGCGCGGCCAGGTGCAGGTGGCAGCCTTCGGCCGCGAAAGAATGGGCGGCTGCGAGGCCGATGCCTTTGGAGGCGCCGGTGATGAGTACGGTCTTGCCTTCGAGTTCGAGTTTCATGGCGTGATGTCCTGGTATGCGTTCGAGAGATCGGGTTCGTTGAAAGAGGTTTGTCAGGCGCCGCCCGCGTCCTGCTCGGACAGCGCGGCGATGAGGTCGACGATGTCGTCCTCGAGCAGGCTCACGTGGTCGATGGCGGACGAGAACGCCGCTTCGGGGTCGTTGCGGCGAATGGCGTCGAGGATGGCGCCGTGCTCGCCGATGGTGGCGGTCATGCGGCCGGGCTGGAAGGTGACGTAGCGGCGGTACACGCGCACGCGCTTGCGCAGCGCGCGGGTCTGCTCGGCCAGGTAGTGGGTGTTGGAGGCCTCGTAAAGCGCGTCGTGGAAGTCCTGGTTCACGTCGTAGAAGCGCGAGTGGTCGCCCGAAGCGAGGATGCTGGTCAGCTCGTCGTGCAGCCTGCTCATGCGCAGCTTCTGCGCCTCGGTGGCGCGGCGCGCCGCGAACTTGGCGCACAGGCCTTCCATCACCGCCATCATCTGGAACATCTCGATGAGCATGGGCAGCGAGATGCGCGCCACGCACACGCCGCCCTGGCGGCTTCGCAGGTCGACGAGGCCGGTGGCGGCCAGCGCCTTGAGCGCCTCGCGCACCGGCGTGCGCGACACCTTGAAGCGCTCGGCCAGCTCGGCTTCGTCGAGCCGCGCGCCGGGCTTCATGACGCCGCTGACGATCAGGTCTTCGAGCGTGTCCTTCAGTTCGTCGGACAGCGTGGCGCCCTTGCCGCGCTGGCGCTCGCGTCCGCGCAGCGCCGTGGGTTCCACCATTTCGGGTTCGTCGTGTTCCATGTTCTTGCCTTCCTTCTTGTGGTTGTCTTCGGTCTTCGAACGCGGCGCGCTCTGTGAGATTGATTCGAGTGTCAGAACGGGCGGTCGCCAGCCACCGTGGTGCGATGCATCACGCGGCGGTACATGTTGTCGTCGTACGGCGTGGCGCGGTGCATGGTGCAGCGGTTGTCCCACACCAGCAGGTCGCCGGCGAGCCACTTGTGGCGGTAGCTGAACTCGGGCGAGATGGCGTGCGCATTCAGCTCGGCCAGCAGCGCGGCGCTCTCGTCGGCGGGCAGGCCGTCGATGTGCTTGACCACGTCTTCGCCCACGTAGAGCGACAGGCGGCCGGTTTCGGGATGCGTGCGCACCAGCGGATGCACCACGTCGGGCGTGGCGGCCAGTTGCTCGGGCGTGAGCGGGTTGCGGTCGGCGAAGGCCTTGCCGTAGTAGTTGGCGTAGCTGTGCGTGGCCGTGAGATGGCGGATGCGCGCTTTCATGTCGTCGTCCAGCGCGTCGTAGGCGGCGTGCATCGAGGCGAAGAAGGTGTCGCCTTCCACTGGCGGCACCTCCAGTGCGTAGAGCAATGCGCCCATCGAGGGCTCGGCCTTGTACGACAGGTCGGAGTGCCAGTTCCAGCCTTCCTTGTGGTTGCCGATGGGCTTGCCGTTTTCCGACACGTTCGACAGCACGTAGACCTCGGGGTATTCCTTCTTGAGGAACTGCGTGAGCACATGCCCCAGCAGCGTGCCGAAGCGGCGCGAGAAGGCAACGTGCTGCGCCTCGTTGATGCGCTGGCCGCGAAACAGCAGCACCGAGCGCTGGTTGAGCGTGTCGCGCAGCACGGCGAAGTCGGCGTCGCTCACGGGCTCGCGCAGGTCGATGCCTTTGACTTCGGTGCCGATGAAAGAGGTGAGGTTCTCGAGTTGCATGGTTGGAGGATGTCTCAGGGATTGAGGAAAGAAACGGCTGTCAGAGCCGGTAGTCGGGCTGGGTGCGCTCCAGCATGCGCAGGAACGAGGGCCATTCGCGCGTGCCGGGCGGCAGGATGTCGCCGGCGAATTCGGTGAACTGGCGCGCGGCCAGCTCGCTCACTTCGGGCTGCGGATACACCAGTGATTGGCCGGGCGCCACGCCGCCTTGGGCAAGCAGCTGCACCTTGGCCGCCTTCTCGAAGTAGTACATGAGGATGAACGCCTCGGGAATGGTGCGGCCCACCGTCAGGATGCCGTGGTTGCGCAGCACCAGCGTGTGGTGCGGGCCCAGGTCGCGCACCAGCCGCTCGCGCTCGCCGGTTTCCAGCGCCACGCCTTCGTAGTCGTGAAACGCCGTGTGGCCCTGGTAGCGCATCGCGAACTGGCTGAGCGGCGCCAGGCCGTCGGGCATGGCCGCGATCGCGGTTCCGGCCTCGGAGTGGGTGTGCAGCACGCACAGCGCGTCGGGCCGGCCCGCGTGGATGGCGCTGTGGATCACGAAGCCGGCCTGGTTCACCTCGGCATCGGTGGCGTCCACCTTGTTGCCGTCGAGGTCGATCTTCACCAGCGAAGAAGCCGTCACTTCCGAGAACAGCAGCCCGTACGGGTTGATGAGGAAGTGATGCTCCTGCCCCGGCACGCGCGCCGAGATGTGGTTGTAGATCAGGTCGTCCATGCCGAAGTGCGCCACCAGCCGGTAGCAGGCGGCGAGCTGAACGCGCAGCTCGGCTTCGGTTTGCGGATATGCCGCGGGATTGTTCTTCGCCACGTTCATCAGCGCCACCAAACCAGTTTCTGGTCGATCCACACGAGCAGGCCATAGAAGACCATGCTCGCCACCGATGCGATGAGCACCGCGGACCACACGCTCAGCAGGTCGACCTGCTGCGTCGACTCATAGATCATTCGCCCGAGGCCCGCGTAGGCGCCCAGCATCTCCCCGACGATCGCGACGATCATGCTGCGCGGCACGCCAATGCGCAGCGCCGTGACCACCGAGGGCATCGCGACCGGCAGGCGCAGGCGCCACACGATCTTCAGCTGCCCCGCCCCGAAGCTGCGCATCAGGTTCACTGCCGCCAGGTCGGCCTGCTTCAGGCCATGCAGCGCATTCACCAGCATGGTGAAGCCGACGGCCAGCGCCACCAGGGCGATCTTCGACGCGGCACCGAGCCCGAACCAGATCAGGAACAGCGGCGCATAGGCCACGGTCGGCACGGCGTTGACCGCAACCGCCAGCGGCATCACGATGCGCTCCAGCGGCGGCGCCATCAACAGCAGCACTGCCAGCAGCAAGCCCAGCACGCTGCCCAGCGCATAGCCGCCCAGCGCCTCGCCCAGCGTGGCCAGCAGCGCGGCCATCAGGCGGCCCGTGTCGGTGAAGGCATGCTGCACGATCGAACCCAGGCTCGGCAGCACGAAGGGCGGAATCTTGAAGAGCAGGATCGCGCCCTCCCACACCACCAGCAGCACGGCGATGCTCAGCACCACCGGCACCACGGGCGAAGCCATCAGCTTTCGCTGCGCCACCATACGAGCCTCCTTTCCACGAAGGTGAGCAGCCCGTAGAGCAGCGCACCCATCAGCCCGCAGGCGAACATCACCACCCACAGCCGCACCACGAGGTCGGCATTCATCGCTTCCATGAGCATCACGCCCAGGCCCACGGTTTCGCCGAACCATTCGCCCACCACTGAACCGATCAGGCTCAGGCCGATGGCCACGCGCAGCCCCACCATGATCTGCGGCAGCGCCGAAGGGACGGCCAGCTTGAAGAACATGACGAGACGGTTCGCGCCGAAGCTCCTCATCAGCGCAATGCGCTGCGGGTCGCACGACTTCAGCCCGCGCAACGTGTTCACCGTCACGGGAAAGAAGGTCAGGAAAAACGCGGTCATCACCTTGGCCAGCAGCGAGTTGCCGAACCAGATGACGATCAGCGCGCCGAAGGCCACCACCGGCACCGTCTGCGACACCACGAACAGCGGGAACACCGAACGCTCCATCCAGCGCGAATAGGTGAACACCGTGCCACAGAAACAGCCGAATACCGCGCCCAGGGCAAAGCCGAGCACCGTCTCGAGCAACGTGCGGCCGAAGCCGCGCACCAGCTGCGGCCACACCGACCAGGCGTCCTGCGCGATGGCGCTGAGCGCCGGCAAATAGCGCGGCGACGGCGCGAAGGCGTGCACGTACAGCTCCCACACCAGCGCCAGGCCCAGGAAGGCCAGCGCGGGCGAGCGCACGGCGCGCTGCAGGAAGGTGTTCACGGCGCAGTGCCCTCCTGCGCGAAGGTCTTCTGGCTCTCTTCCTCGATCTCGGCCAGCAGGCGCTGCTTCAGGCCGATGAACTCCGGCGTCAGCACCACCGACGGATCGCGCGGGCGCGGCAGGTCGATCACGGTCTCGCTCTTCACCGTGCCGGGGCGCGCCGTCATCACCAGCACCTTGTCGCCGAGCAGGATGGCTTCATCGATGTCGTGCGTGATGAAGAGCACCGTGCGGCGGTGGCGCGCCCACAGGTCCAGCAGCCAGTGCTGCATGCGGGTGCGAGTGAGCGCGTCGAGCGCGCCGAAGGGTTCGTCGAGCAGCATCAGGTCGCGCTCGAACAGGAAGGTGCGCATCAGCGCCACGCGCTGGCGCATGCCGCCCGACAGCTGGTGCGGATAGTGGTTGGCGAACCCGGCCAGGCCGAACTCGGGCAGCATGGCGCGGGCGCGTTCGCGCGCTTCCTTGCGCGGCGTGCCTTCCACCTCGAGCGCGAGGATGGCGTTGTCGAGCACCGTGCGCCACGGAAACAGCAGGTCGCGCTGCGGCATGAACGACACCTTGCCGAGCAACTGGCCGTCGCGCTGCGGCGCGCCGCCGAACAGCAGCGAGCCGTCGTCGTCCGGCGGCAGCAGTCCCGCGATCATGTTGAACAGCGTCGACTTGCCGCAACCCGAGGGGCCCACGAGCGTGACGAACTCGCTCTTCGCGATCCGCAGGTTGACGCCGGACACCGCGACGGTCCGCGCCTGCGCTTCGCCGAAGCGCTTCCACACGTTGACCAGCTCGAGCATGGGCGGCGCTGTGTCGGCAACCGCCGGCGGCATCACTTCGTGAGGCATGAACTTCATGGCGCGGCGGCTCAGAACTTCTTGTCGCCGGCCGGCACCTGGTTCCAGAAGCTGGCGTCGTAGGCCTTCGACAGGTCGGCCGGTGCCTTCAGGGCCTTGTAGCCGACGAGCTGCGTCTGCATCTTCTCGACGGTCGGCAGGTCGATGGCCAGGATGCCGTCGGTGGTGCCCTTGCCGGCCTTCACCAGCTTCTCGAACTCGTCGAGCATGGCTTCCTGGTGCGCGCGGTTCAGGCTGGGCGCGGCGGCCATGACGATGTCGATGGCTTCCTTCTTGTTCTGCAGCGCGTACTTCCAGCCCTTGATGGTGGCGTTCATGAAAGCCTGCACCTGCTGCGGCTTCTCGTTGCGGTATTTCTCGGACACGAGCACCGTGTCCTGCTGCACCACCACGCCGTAGTCGTCGGGCTTGATGAGCGTGAGCTTGTCGCCCAGGCCCTGCTCTTTCAGGGTGTTCAGCTCGTTGTAGTAAGTGGCGGCGGCCACGTCGAACTGCTTCTCGACGAAAGGCGCCATGGAGCCCGACTGCGGCACGATGGTCAGGTCGCTCTGCTTCACGCCGGCCGAGGCGAGCATCGAGTACAGCGTGTACTGCGTGCCCGTGAACCAGGTCGCGACCTTCTTGCCCGCGAAGTCCTTCACCTTGGTGATGCCGGAATCCTTGTAGGTGACGTAGGTGAACGGCGTGTTCTGCACGGTCACGCCGATGCACACCAGCGGCAGGCCCTTTTCGCGTGCGAGCAGCACGGTCTCGGTGCCGCCTGCCAGGCCGAAGGTGTCGTTGCCCGAAGCCACCAGCGTCTCGACGTTGAGGTTGGGGCCGCCCGGGTTGATCGTCAGGTCGAGGCCGGCCTGGTCATAGAAGCCCTTGGCCTTGGCCACGTAGAAGCCGGCGAACTGCGCCTGCGCCAGCCACTTGAGGCGCACGGACACCTTCTCCGCGGCGGACGCGGGCATGCCCGCCAGAAGAGCCATCGACGCTGCGACGGCGGCCAGGATACGCAAGGACTTGAAAGACATTGGAAGGCCTCTTGAATACAAAAAATATTTAAAGCAGTATTCATGCCATGCACTTTCAGGCTGTTTTCTTGCTGAATCTCGAGAAATTGGCCCGGAATGTGCACCGGAGTGCAGCTCCCGCCCCAACTTCGAACCCGTGATGAACCAAGTCCATGCGCTGACCGATCTTTCCGCCCGCGAGGCCGCCGAGCAGATGGCGCGCGGCGAGTTGCGCGCCACGGACTACGCGCAGGCGCTGCTGGCGCGCGCCGAGGCCATTGCGCCCTTCGGCGCCCTGCTCCATCTGGACGCCGGCCAACTGCTCGCTGCGGCGGCCGCGCTGGATGCATCGCCGAGCCCCGCACCCGGCGCGCAGCCGCTGCGCGGCGTGCCACTCGCCTTCAAGGACAACATCGACGTCGCCGACATGCCGACCACCGCCGGCAGCCCGTGGATGGCGGACCACCGGCCGCGCATGCATGCCGGCGTGACGCAGCGGCTCATCGATGCCGGCGCGCTGGTGCTCGGCAAGACGAACCTGCACGAGTGGTCGCAAGGCGTCACCGGCCACAACCACGGCTTCGGGCCGTCGCGCAATCCGTTCGACAGCACGCGCATCACCGGCGGCTCGAGCGGCGGCAACGCGGCGCTGCTGGGCCTGCGCGCCGCGCCAGCGGCCATCGGCACCGACACGGGCGGCTCGGTGCGCGTGCCGGCCGCGCTTTGCGGGCTGGTCGGCTACAGGCCCACGGTGCACCGCTGGCCGGAAGACGGGCTGGTGCCGATATCGCCGACCTTCGACACGGCCGGCGTCATGGCCCGCTGCGTGGACGACTGCGTGCTGATCGACCATGCCGTGGCCGGCGGGCCGCTGCGGCTGGGCGTGATGCCGCTCATGGGCGTGCGCCTGGGCGTGCCCGAGGCTTATTTCTGGGAAGAACTCGATCCGCCCGTGGCCGAACTGGCCCGCGAGAGCCTGCGCGCCCTGCAGGCGGCGGGCGCGGTGCTGTTGCCTTGCGACCTCGCGGAAGCCGGCGCGCTCTTCCAGGAAGGATCGATGTCGATCTCGCTCCACGAGATCCTGCCCGCGCTGGCCGCCTACTTCGCGCGCCACCAGCGCCCCTTCGACGCACGCGCGCTGACCGATGCGGTGGCGAGCCCCGACGTTCGCCCGCTGTTCGAGCGGCTGTTTGGCGACAGCGCCGTCACGCCCGAGGCCTATGCCCACGCGCTGAACGTCCTGCGGCCGCGCATGCAGGCGGCCTACCGCGATTGCTTCGCCCGGCACGACATCGCGGCGCTGGTGTTCCCCACCAGCCCGCTGACCGCCGCACGCATCGGCGAGGACGTGCAGGTCACGCTGTGCGGGCGCCCGACCTCGGCTTTCTCAGCCTACATCCGCAACACGGGCCCGGCCGGCATGGCCGGACTGCCGGCCGTGAGCCTGCCGATCGGCCTGACCCGCGACGGCCTGCCCGCTGGCCTGGAACTCACCGGCCCCGAAGGCGCCGACTCGCTGCTGCTGGCGCTCGCGCTGGGCGTCGAATCCGCCTTGCCGCACGCACCAGTTCCGGGCGCGTTGCAAGGGCTGGCGCGCGGCTGAAACCCGGATCGCCAAAACACTACATCCCTTCACGCAACAGGCCTTCACGCCTTGCCACGCAATCGGCGATGCTGGAGGCATGCCCATCGCGAATTCGTCGAATTCCCTGCCACACCGCCGCTCCGGATGGCGTACAGCCGCGCTGATCTACACGGTCGCGGGCGCCGTCTGCATCCTCGGCTGCGCGCTGGTGCCGGAGAGCGACGTGGGCATGCTCGTGGCCATCGCGGGCGGGCTGCCGTGGTCGCTGAGCCTGCTCACGCTGGGGCTTTCTCCGGGCGTGGCGAATACGGCGCTGCTGATGCTCACGGCCAGCTGGGCACTCAATGCCGCGCTGCTTTGGTGGATGGCGCTGCGGCGACCGGCCCGGCATTCCCCGTCGCACCTGGCTTGACCTTGCAGCCCCGGGCCGCGGGCGGGCCGGACGGCCGATCATTGGACACGCAGGTCATCCGCCAGCGAGCGACTTGGCGCGGCGTGCGCTCGAGCAGGCGGCGGCCGACTGCGTCCTCAAGGCTTGCACAGCCTCGATGTCGAGTGTGTTCATTTCGGTGCGATCATTTCGCCACGCACTTTCCCGCGCTCCGCCGCTTCGACACATCCCGCAAAGGCTTCCCCACGATGTTCCTGGACACGCAACCCAACGCCCCGCTCATCGGCGCGCCCCACGGCCGCCAACAGCTCGACACGCCCGCACTGCTGATCGACCTGCCCGCCATGACGCGCAATATCGAGCGCATGGCCGCCTTCGCCAGGTCGCGCGGCATCGGGCTGCGCCCGCACGTGAAGACGCACAAGTCGGTAGAGATCGCAAGGCGCCAGGTGGCTGCCGGCGCCATCGGCGTGAGCTGTGTGACCATGGGCGAGGCGGAGGTGATGGTGGAAGGCGGCATCCCGGGCGTGCTGATCACCTCGCCTGCCGTCACGCCGAGCAAGATCGCGCGCCTCATCAAGCTCGCGCAGCGCGCCCGCCCCGGCGACGTGATGGTGGTCGTCGACAACCCCCACAACCTCGCCGACCTGGCGCAGGCCGCAGGCGCGCTCGCGCATCCGCTCGACGTGCTGGTGGACTACGGCGCGGGCTACAACCGCACCGGCGCCGCCACCCAGGCCCAGGTGCTCGAGCTCGCCGCGCTGGTGGCCGCAGAGCCGCGCCTGCGGCTGCGCGGGCTGCAGTCGTACGCGGGCAACCTGCAGCACATCGTCGAGCGCGACAGGCGCAGCGCGGCTGCAGCCGGCCTGCGCGAGACCGTGGCGGGCATCGTCGCGGCGGCCGAACGCCAGGGCCTGCGCTTCGAGATCGTGACAGGCGCGGGCACCGGCACGCACGACCTCGATTCGCAGGAAAACGCCTTCACCGAGCTGCAGGCCGGCTCCTATGTGTTCATGGACGCGGAATACACGAGCGTGCTGGCCTCGGGCGGCCAGCCCTCGCCCTTCGAGGTGTCGCTTTACGTGCAGACGGCCGTGGTCAGCACCAACGCGGCGGACTGGGTCACGGTCGATGGCGGCACCAAGTGTTTTTCCACCGACAGCGGCGTGCCGCTGGTGGCGCGCGGCGCCGATCCCGCGGCGAGCCGCTACGCCTTCTTCGGCGACGAGCACGGCAAGCTGCTGCTGCCCGCCGATGCACGGCCCGCGCTCGGCGCGCGCGTGGAGTTCATCACGCCGCACTGCGACCCGACCGTCAACCTGCACGACGCGTACCACGTGGTCGATGGCGACGCGCTGGTCGCGATCTGGCCGGTGGATGCGCGCGGCAAGCGATAGGCGGCATAAGAAAACTCGGAAAGCGCATTTCACAAGCGCGGCGCGGGGGCGGACAGTCGGGGGCACATGGAATCCCTCATCGAAGCAACGAAATCCCCCGCCGCGCACGTCGGCGGCGCACAGGCCCCCTCTTCCGCACAGCTCTTCGCGCGCTTTCGCCCTATCTTCCGGCGCATCGCCGAACACGCGGTGCAACGCGAAAACGAGCGCGAACTCGCCTACGAGCCGGTGGCATGGCTCAATGCCGAGCGCTTCGGCGCATTGCGCGTGCCGCTGGCGCATGGCGGCATCGGCGCCTCGGTCGCGCAGCTCTACGACCTGCTGGTCGAACTCGGCGAAGCCGACTCCAACCTGCCGCAGATACTGCGCGCGCACTTTGGCTTCATCGAAAGGCTGCTCGCGGAAATCGACCCCGCGCTGCACGGTCCGTGGATGCGCCTGGCGGCCGAGGGCGTGATCTTCGGCAACGCCACCACGGAGCTGGGCGACGGCTCGCTCACCACCATGCAGACCACGCTGAAGCCCGACGGCGACGCGTGGCTGCTCGACGGCGACAAGTACTACAGCACCGGCACGCTGTACGCGGACTGGATCTCGGTGTCCGCGCAGCGGCTGAACGCCGACGGCAGCAGCGAGCGCGTGATCGCGCTGGTGCCGGCGCAGGCCGAAGGCGTGGAGCGCATCGACGACTGGCGCGGCATCGGCCAGCGCCTGAGCGCATCGGGCACCACGCGCTTTCGCAACGTGCGGGTGAAGCCGGGCAACGTGCTGCTGTACGTGCGCGACCAGCCCACGCCGCTCACCGCGCATTTCCAGCTGATCCACCTGGCGACGCTGGCGGGCATCGCGCGGGCCATCGTGCGGGACGCGGTCGCCTTCGTGCAGGCGCGCAAGCGCATCTACAGCCACGGCAGCGGCAACACGCCGCGCGAAGACCCGCTGGTGCAGCAGGTGATCGGGCAACTGGCGAGCGCGGCGTTCGTTGCGGCATCCACGGTACAGGCGGTGGCGCGCGGCCTCGATGAAGTCGACCGCTTCCGCCAACGCAACGAGGCCGCGCCCGAAAGCCTGTTGTTCGAAGTGGAGCTGGACACCGCCAAGGCCCAGGCCGGCATCGTCGACCTGGTGCTGCAGGCCGCTACGCGGCTGTTCGACATCGGCGGCGCCTCGGCGCTGCAGGAGGACCGGCGGCTCGACCGGCACTGGCGCAATGCGCGCACGCTGGCGTCGCACAACCCGACGATCTACAAGGGCCGCGTGGTGGGCGACCACCTGCTCAACGGCGCGCGGCCGACTTTCTATTGGGCAGTGGGCGCCATTGCGTCGTGAGGCGCGCGGCGAGCGCCGCGCTCAGACGCGCGGCAGCGCCGCCAGGAAGGTAGACACCACGATCGCGGCCGCGCGGTCGAGCTGGAGGATGCCCTCCACGTCGAAGGCGTGCGGCGCCGTGCGTCCACTCGAGCCGAGCGGCTTGCGGATCTCTACAAGAACTTCGGCCGCGAGTTCGCGGTCGCTGCGCGGGCTGCCGTCGGGGTGCATCACCCATTCGTTGACTTGATCGAATGGAATGCTGCGGAAGACCCCGACGATGGGGACGTACTTGTAGCGATCCTCGCCCACCAGGATGGGCACGCTGAGATTGCAGAAAAACGTGGTCGTCGACATGCAGGATCGCCGTCGCTAGGCAAAACGTTCAATTGTTAATGAGTGTGGCGTCAGGAGCCATCCTTCTCTAGGGCAAACACGGGGAAAGACGTGACCTTCTGCACAGAAACTGTGTCCAAATTCATTCATTTTCCCCTTAAAACAACTACTTTATTCTTACATAAACCAGTTTGAAATGCACTTCCCACGCGCCACAGGGGCTTCCGCGGCGATTTAACGAGCGCAAAACGTTTACAAAACGCAACGCGAGCGGTCCCGGAGTTACCGGCCGCTCGCGCAGTCCTGACTGTATGGCTGAATGAAGGTTGGCGGCCGCCCGCAGGCGAAGGCCGGCGGCGTCAGGCGGGCGTGTCGAAACGCGGGGCGCGCCGCTCGATGTTGGCCTTCACGGCCTCGACCTGGTTCGCGCTGCCGATCAGCGCCTGCTGCTCGACCGATTCGGCCATCAGCAGGTCGGCGGCACTCTGGTGCGCCGACGCATTCAGCAGCCGCTTGCCGGCGCGAATGGCGTCGGGGCTCTTGCCCGCAATCTCGTGCGCCATCTGCAGGGCATCGGCCAGCGGGTCGGCCGACAGCCGGGTTGCAAAACCGATCCGGAGCGCTTCCTCGCCAGAGAAGATGCGGCCGGTGAAGGTGAGTTCGCGCACCACGTCGGCACGCGCCAGTTCGCGCATCAGCACCATGCCGGCCATGTCGGGCACCAGCCCCCATTTGATTTCCATCACCGACAGCTTCGTGTCTGGCGCGACGACGCGGATGTCCGCGCCCAGCGCCACCTGCAGCCCGCCGCCGAAGGCCACGCCATGCACGGCCGCGATCACCGGCACTGGCACTTCCCGCCACACCATCGCGACCTGCTGCGCCGCATTCGAGATGCCGTGAGTACGCGCCAGCAGGTCGGTGCCAGAAGCGCCCTCGCCCAGCACGCCGGCCGCGCCCTGCTGCATGCGTTCGAACGACGCCATGTCGAGCCCCGCGCAGAAAGCCTTGCCGCGCCCGGAAATGACCACAGCCCGCGCCGCCTTGTCGTCGCGCAGCGCTTCGCCGGCGGCGATCAGCGCGTCGAACATGGCGGGGTCGAGCGCGTTCATCTTGTCGTCGCGCGAGAGCTGCAGTTCCACCACGCCGTCGGCGTGGCGGGTCCATTCGATGCGGTCGGTCATTCGATGTCTCCTGGGCGGTCCGGGCGCGAGTATCGCCCGGCACGGCGCTCGGCGATGATGGCGGCTGTCGCCTACACAACAGCTCCCGCCATGCCATTGGACCGCCGCCGCTTTCTTCTTCAATCGGGCTCCGCCGCCGCCGTCGTGGCGCTGTTCGGCCAAGGCTGCGCGGCACCCGCCGCCGGGAAAGCCGATGCCGGCGTGCTCGGCTTCACCGGCGTACCCGCCTCGCTGCGCGACGGCGTCGCCATACCGCCCGAATACGAATGGCAGCTGCTCTACCCCTGGGGCACGCCGACCGGCATCGCGGGCCGCATGCCGGCTTTCGCGACCGACGCCTCCAACAGCGCCGACGACCAAGCCGTGCAGGCCGGCATGCACCACGACGGCATGCATTTCTTCGCCCTCGACGCCAGCGGCGACCGCGGCCTGCTCGTGATGAACCATGAGTACACCGACGAGCAGCTGCTGCACGCCGACGGCGCCAGGCAATGGACGCCGGAGAAGGTCCGCAAGTCGCTCCATGCGATGGGCGTGTCGGTCATCGAGATCCGCCGCACGCCCGAAGGCTGGCGCCAGGTGCTGCCTTCGCAGTTCGCGCGGCGCGTGCACGGCAACACGCCGATGCGCATCGCCGGCCCGGCCGCCGGCACGCCGCTGATGCGCACTGCCGCCAACCCGGCGGGCGACGCGGTGTTCGGCACCTTCGCCAATTGCGCGATGGGCGTCACGCCCTGGGGCACCTACCTGACCTGCGAGGAAAACTTCCACGGCTATTTCGGCGGGCCGAAGGAAGCCGCCTCGCGCATGACGGCCGCGCAGCGCCGCTACGGTACGGTCCCGGGATCTCAGTGGGTGGAGTACTGGCGCTTCGACGAGCGCTTCGACCTGAGCCGGCATCCGAACGAGGCGCACCGCTTCGGCTGGGTGGTCGAGATCGACCCGTTCGACCCCACCGCCACGCCCATCAAGCGCACGGCGCTGGGCCGCAAGCGGCAGGAAAGCGCGACCTGCACCGTCGCGAAGGACGGCCGCCTCGTGGTCTACATGGGCGACGACTCCCGGTTCGAATACATCTACAAGTTCGTGAGCCGCGACAAGGTGCGCCCCGGCACCGATGCCGCCGCGCGGGCGGCCAACCGCCACCTGCTCGACGACGGCACGCTGCACGTGGCGCGCTACGACGCCGGCGGGCGCGGCCGGTGGCTGGAACTCACGCACGGCCGCGGCGGCCTAGACGCGGCCGGCGGCTTTGCCGACCAGGCCGAGGTGCTAGTCCACGCGCGGCTGGCCGGCGACGTGGTCGGCGGCACGAAGATGGACCGGCCCGAATGGATCGCGGTGCATCCGCAGTCCGGCGAGGTCTACGTCACCCTCACCAACAACAGCCAGCGCGGCGACGCCGGCAAGCCCGGCCCCGACGCCGCCAACCCGCGCGCCAACAACCTCTTCGGCGGCATCCTGCGGTGGCGCGAGGACGGCAGCGACGCCGCCAGCACCGGCTTCGCCTGGGACCACTTCGCACTCGCCGGCGATCCGGCGCAGCCCGGCAGCGGCGCACGCTATCCCGCGGCAGAGGCCGACATGTTCGGCGCGCCCGACGGCCTGCACTTCGACCAGGGCGGGCTGCTCTGGATCCAGACCGACATGAGCGGCCAGGTGATCGGCAAGCCGCCCTACACCTCGCTGGGCAACAACCAGATGCTGTGCGCCGACCCGGCGTCGGGCCGCATCAAGCGCTTCCTGACCGGGCCGAACGGCTGCGAGATCACCGGCTGCGTGGTGGCGCCCGACCGGCGCACGCTGTTCGTCAACATCCAGCACCCGGGCGAGGCGCGCGACGACGGCGACAGCAAACACAACAGCGCCTGGCCCGACGGCACCGTGCCGGGCAGCGCGCGCCCGCGCTCGGCAACGCTGGCGATTCGGCGGCGGGACGGCGGCATCGTCGGCACCTGAGACACAGCCTTCAAGAGAAGAAAGGAAAGCCCCATGAGCATCCGCATCGTCCGCCTGGGCACACCGCGCGCCGATGGCGAAGGCCTGCGCGTCGGCACCGTGCGCCGTCCGCCGCGCGGCGTGCCGAAGACCGAGTTCGCATCGCAGAACTGGTACGACGTGTGGTACCCCAACCTCGCGCCGTCGGTCGAGACGATGAAGCAGGCGCAGGAAGCGCAGACGCCCGCGCAATGGAACGCCTTCGTGCGCAAGTTCAAGGCGGAGATGGCCGAGTCCGACGCGAGCCGCAGCCTCGACCTGCTGGCCGCGCTCTCGCACGGCACGGCCCTGTCGGTCGGCTGCTATTGCGAAGACGAGTCGCACTGCCACCGCTCCGTGCTGCGCAGCCTGCTGGCCGAGCGCGGTGCGGACATCGCGGACTGAAGGCCGCCGCCGTCAGACCTGCGGCGCGTCCAGGAACACCGGCAGGCTCTCCGCACGCGCGGCGTAGGCCGACAGCACTGGGAAGCCATCCGCCGCGATGACATCAGGCAGCATCAATTGCGTGAAAGACCAGGCCACCGCCGTCGAGACACCGGCCTGCGTCATCGTTTTCTCATCGGCGGGCAGCGGTGACGCCGCCACCTCGCGTTCGAGCGCCGCATAGGCCGCCACGAGCTGGCCGCGCACCCTGTCCACCCAAGGCTGGTGCAGCTTCTCGGCCGGCCGCAGGTTGTGCTCGTAGACGATCTGCACGGTCTTCTCGCAGGCCGCGAGCGCGAGCCCGGTGATGCGCAGGGCGCGCACCCGTTCGGCAAGCGCGGCAGGCATGAGGCTGCGGCCGCTCAGGGCCTCGGCGTAGTCGATGACGAGCGTCGAATCCATCAGCACCGTGCCGTCGTCGCAGACCAGCGTGGGTGCCTTCACCACCGGATTGATCCCGCGAAACTCTTCGAAGGTGCTGAAGACCGAGACCGGCCGGTGTTCGAAAGGCACGCCAAGGAGCCGCAGCGAGATGGCGGCGCGCCGCACGTAGGGTGAGTCGAGCATGCCGACGAGTTGCATGGGTTCTCCTGGAAAAGATGGTCCGCCACGTTACCCGGCACGCTTCTCGCGGCGAAGTGCAATCCATCGAAAATCGCCGCCTCGGACCGATCGATCATCGGCGGCGCAACCTTCCCCGACACGCACATGAACATCGACAAGAAAGACCGGCTGATCCTCGAAGCGCTGCAGGCCGATGCACGGCAGAGCCTGGCCGCGCTGGGCAAGCGCATCGGCCTGTCGCAGCCGGCCATGAGCGAGCGGGTGCGCAAACTGGAGGAAGCGGGCGTGATCGAAGGCTACGGCGCGCGCGTCAACCTGCGCGCGCTGGGCGTGGGCCTGCAGGCCATCATTCGCATCGAGACCACGCATGCGGGCATCGCCCGCTACCTGAAGCTGTTCGAGGCCATGCCCGAAGTGCTGAGCGCCGACCGCGTCACAGGGGAAGACTGCTTCATCGTGCGCTGCGCGATCGCGGAGCCGGCGGACCTGGAGCGCGTGGTCGACGCGCTGGCGGTCGACGGCGCGGTGACCACGTCGCTGGTGCTGTCGAGCCCGGTCAACAAGCACGTCACCGTGCATGCGGCCCGGCCGCCGAAGAAGTAGCCCGTCAGCGCTGCGCCTTGTCCTTCTGGTTCTGCGCCTCGATGCGTTCGCGCGCGGCCTGCCAGTCGGCGTCGCTCCACTGGCGCAGTTCGTAGAAATTGCCGCCGGTGGCCAGGGCGTTGCCGCCGTCCATCATGATGCTCTGGCCGGTGAGCCAGTCGCACTGGCCGGGCGCCATCAGGAAAGAAGCCAGGTTCTGCAGCTCGCTCATGCGTCCGGTGCGCGCCATCGGGTTGGTCTGCTTGCTGCGCGCGCCGGGCTCTTCGCCGGGGTTCAGGCGCTTGCTCATGCCTTCGGTGGGAATCTCGCCGGGGCCGACCGCATTCAGGCGGATGCCGTGCCGCGCCCACTCCACCGCGAGCGACTTGGTCATCACCTCGATGCCGGCCTTGCTCATGGCCGAGGGCACGACGTAAGGACTGCCGTTGTCGACCCAGGTGACGATGATGCTCATCACGCTGCGGAAGGCGTCGCCCTGCTTCCACTCGCCCGCCTTGGCCTGCGCCACCCAGCGCTTGCCCACGGCCTGCGTCACGTAGAAGCTGCCGTGGAACACGATGTTGGCGATGGCGTCGAAGGCGCGCGGCGAGAGGTTCTCGGTCGGCGAGACGAAGTTGCCCGCCGCGTTGTTGACCAGCCCGGTCAGGCCGCCGCTCTGGAACAGGCTCTCGACCATTTCGTCGACCTGCTGCGCGATGCGGATGTCGACGCCGAAGGTGTCGATGCGCCGGCCCGGAAACTGCTGGCGCCATTGCGCGGCCGTTTCCTCGCAGACCGACTGGCGCCGCCCGCAGATGGCGACGTCCGCGCCCAGGCTCAGGAAGCGCTCGGCCATCGCGCGGCCCAGGCCGGTGCCACCGCCGGTCACGAGAATGCGCTGGCCGCTCATCAGGGAAGCTTCAAACATGGTTCGTCTCCTGTCGTTTGCATGTGGTCGGGGCAGCGGCAAGGGAGTTGGCTGCCACCGGCACATGCTACGCGCGGGCCTGCATTCCGGCTTGCGGGAAGTGGCTCCTGTGCACCCCGCGCCCCGGGTGAGAATGTGCGAAACGAGTTTCCTGGAGACAACAGCCGATGCCCGATTCCACAAGCCCCGCCCATGACCACGCCGCACCGCTGGAGGGCGTGCGCGTCCTGAGCCTTGCGCTGAACCTGCCCGGCCCGGCCGCGCTGCTGCGGTGCCGCGGCATGGGCGCCGCCTGCCTCAAGCTGGAGCCGCCCGGCGGCGATCCGATGGCGCTGTACAACCGGCCGGCCTACGCGGCACTGCACGAGGGCGTCGAGATCCGCGCGGTCGATCTGAAGAGCGAAGCCGGGCAGGAACAACTGCATGCCGAGCTCGCGGCGACCGACGTGCTGCTGACCTCGTTCCGCCCGTCCGCATTGGCCAAGCTCGGGCTCGACTGGCCGGCGCTGCATGCGCGCCACCCGAGGCTGTCGCAGGTCGCCATCGTCGGCGCGCCGGGCGAACGCGCCGAGGAGCCGGGCCATGACCTGACCTACCTCGCGGAAAGCGGGCTCGTGACAGGCACCGAGTTGCCGCCCACGCTCTACGCCGACATGGGCGGCGCCCTGCTCGCGAGCGAGGCGGTGCTCAAGGCGATGCTGCTGCGGTCGCGCAAGGCCGGCGGCGTGTACCTCGAAGTCGCCCTGAACGCATCGGCCGACTGGCTGGCCCTGCCCCGCGCCTGGGGCCTGACGCAGCCTTCGGGCGCGGTCGGCGGCGCGCACGCGGGCTACCGCGTCTACCCCTGCGCCGACGGCAGGGTGGCGGTGGCTGCGCTCGAGCCGCATTTCGCGGCCCGGCTCTGCGAGGCCGCGGAGATTGGCTCGCGCGACATGATGGCGCCGGCCACGCACGAGGCGCTGGCCGACTGGCTGGCAACGCGCACCCGCGCCGAACTCGAAGCCATGGCCCGTGAGCGCGACGTGCCGCTGCTCACGCTGGACGGATGATCGGGCCGATTCAGCGCGTCGCCACGCCGTCGCGCTGCCGGTCTTCGCGCTTGAGCGCGAGATACGTGTCGAGGTCGACCTCGTGCAACTGGCGCGGGTACTGCTCGGCCGCGGCGAACCAGCGGCGCTGGCGGCGGTCGGACTGGTCGGAGCCGGGTGCCGCGAGGTAGGCGTCCAGCGTCAGGAAGTAGCGCATCGCGTTGCGTTCCACCAGCCCGCGCAGGCCGCGGATGTAGTCGGGCTGGCCCTCCGGCGTCTTGCCGACCACGGTGAAGCCCACCTTGTCGCTGCCGAAGGTCGCGAGGTAGGCCATGGTGCCCAGCCGGACCATCGCGTTGTGGTCGTAGCTGTAGCTGAAGTGCAGGAAGCTCTTGTGCTCGTCCAGCGCCAGGGCCTCGAGCTTGACGTGGTAGTTGCTCGTGCCCAGCGGCCCGCTCTCGGCCGACAGTTCGACCGACAGATGCTCCGGCGAGGCACCCGCGACGCGGTAGACGAACGGCAGCTCGAAGGCCTGGTCGATCGGCTTGTCGTAGCGCCGCACCACGTAGAGCGTGATCAGGTCGCGTCCTTGCGGCCCGCTGGCCACCGTGCAGCGCCGGTTGTTGATGTGCAGGGTCAGCACCTCGCACCAATGGGCCGATCCCTTGAGCGTGCTGCTGATCTCCTGCAGCGGATGGTCGACCAGGGCATAGACGTCGCCTTGCAGGCCGTCGGCCGTCTCCAAGGAGTCGATCTGCACTGGACGCCCGAAGCTGCTGTGCTCGAGCCTGTCGCTCAGGCGCTGGTGGGTGGCACGCAGCGTCTGGGCGGCTGGCGATTCGGGCGGGGCGGCAAGCCCCGCCGACGAAGCTGCGATCAGCAGCGCGCCCGTGAAGGAGCGCAACCATGGAACCGGCAGGTGGGGCGAACTGCTCATGGGGCCACACCATACAACGGAAGGTCCAGGCGTGCCTTCAGTCGGCCTGCGCGGATCTGCCGCGCCGCACCAGCAGCAACATCGCGCCCGCAAGCAGCACCGCGCCCGCCCACTGGCGCGGCGCCATCGGCTGGGCGAGCAACGCGGCGGCCAGCAGAGCGGCCACCAGCGGCTCGACCAGCGTGCCGATCACCGCCGAGGTCGGCGACAGTCGCCGCGCGCCCCAGGCAAAGGCCAGGTACGCCACCGAGGTCGTCACCACGCCCGTATAGCCCACCGCGAGCCATTGCGCGCCGCCTTCGGGCCAGGTGATGCCGCCGGGCCACGCAACAGCCAGCATGCATGCGGCCGCGGCCGTCATGCCCCAGGCAGATGCCGTGGCGGCCGGCACCCTCGCCGGCATGCGCGCGTTGCCCAGCACCACCATCGCATAGCAAAAGGCCGAGGCCAGAGACCAGGCCACGCCGGCCGCATGCCCCGGCGCGAGCGGCCCCCACCCCGCGGACGGCATCACCAGCAGCAGCACCCCGGCAAGCGCGAGCAGCAGTCCCGCGAGCAGGCGCGCGCCGAAGCGCTCGTAGCCGCGCAGCACCGACACCAGCGCGACGATCACCGGGGCGCAGCAGATCGAGATCACGGTCGGCAACGCGGCACCCAGATGGGAAATACCCGTGAACCAGCAGCTCACGTTGAGCGCCATCGCGGCGCCGGTTGCCAGCAGCTGCAGGCGCTCCAGGCCCGTCAGGTCGGCCCACCGCCCCTGCGCGCTCGCCGGGGTTCGCCAATGCAGCCACCACAGCAGCGGCAGGCCCAGCGCGAAGCGCGCCAGCGACAGGCTCTGCGGCGCGATGCCGCCCTCGATCAGGAATTGCGCAACCAGGGCACCACCGCCCCACAGCGCGCCAGCCAGCAGCACGCCGCCCCAGGCCAGGGCGACAGACATTCTTGCGTTCATTGTTGAAAGTTCTCCATGACGCCCGCCAGAGCCGATCGGCTGCGACCGGAAGCGGGCATGACCGTCCATGCCGCGTCGCGCCCCGAGGCGGACAGCGGCGACCACTTGTGTGCCAGAGCGCTGCGCCGGAAGGCGCGCGCCTCAGCTGCGGGTCGATGGAGGAGGAGAACGGTACAGGGCCATGGCGCGCATCTTAGAACGCACGAACTGGCGCCCGCAAACGCGCTCACGGCCTCCTGGCAGGCGGAATCAAGGACAAATGTCGGGTGTGCAGGAACTCGACGAGTTGAAAGACTCCCGGCACCCATTTCAAAAATATTGTCGAACGCGGGGACGGGAGCGGTAGCCCAGACCCTGCGTTGGAGGACGACGTAGTGCAGGAAATTTTCATGGCCGCTTGGCAAGCCGAGCTGGCAAATTACCCGTTGCTGATTCTTCAGGCAGCGGCTCTCCTCGGAATATTGAGCATCACCCTGCTGCTCTCCCGAACACCCACCGAAAGAGTCGAATCGAGAACGCTTCTGTACGGCTCGGTTTTCGGCATCACCAGCTTCGCCCTGATCGCCCTGTCCTCTCAATTTTTCAACCTGCCCTCAAAGCCCTATCTCTCGTCCGATCTGCTCTTCCTCGGAGGCCTGCTGGGAGGATGGAGAGGAGGAACGATAACGCTGGCCCTGACGATTTCAGCGCGCCTCATATTTGGCGGCTTCAACCAGGTGGAAGCGTTTCTGCTGGATATGTCGATAACCACCGCGGGCGGCATCATCGCGCATTTCGTCTACAGCAAAAAGCCGCTGATGCAATTTGGGTGGAAAGAAGTATTGAAAATATGGAGCGCCCGAATAGCATGCTCCATGTTTTCGAGTGGCGTCATATTCTTATTGAAACTGGTCCCGCCCAAGGTGAGTGCGCATGTCACTGCATTGCAGATAGTCGGATTCAGCACTTCACTTTTCATTTTGGGTTGCGTCATAGCCTTGCTGCGCGTGGACGCACATATCAGGGATTCCTATTTTCAGCGAATGAAAATGTACCGCACGGACCTTCTCAGCGGACTGCCCAATAGAAGAGCATTGAGCGAGTATCTTGAAACAATTCTCCACAAAAACCAGTCGCAGCATGTGCTTCTCACATTCGAGGTCGGAAATCTCAAGGAAATGGTCCGCATTCTGGGGCACGACTGGACGGATAAATTCTGGGGCCATCTGGCGAGCCAGTTGACGAATCAAGAAACCCTCAAGATGACCTCGAACGAGAAATCGAATTGCTTTCAATTGTCCGACCTGGCATTGGCCTTTGTTGTGCAGGAAACCTGCGTCGCCCAGATAGAAAATTGCCAGCTCGTGCCTCGTCTGTACGCCGACGTCATGGAGCACCTGCAAGTTGCCGGGGGCCCTTACTCCAATGTGCAACTGCGTTGCGGCGTTACGAATGTGCGAACGGCAGATGACGCAAACGCCTCATCCGTTCTGAGAAACATCAGCCTGGCGCTCCAGAGCAGCAATCAACAGATCAGGTATTTTCACGATTCTTTTTCTGCCCAGGCTGACAAGGACGCAAAAGTCCACGAGTTGATCATTGGCTGGATTCGCAATATCAATCCGCCATTGAACTACCAGCCGAAGTTCAACCTGGAGACCCGGGTGATCTGCGGTGCCGAGGCGCTGCTGAGAGCGCACTCCGCGGAAGGCCTGCCCCTGTCCCCGCTTTACGTGCTGGATGTTGCAACCCGCTACCAGCTGCTGCTGAAACTCGAGTGGTGTACCGTCGAAATGGTGATTCGGGAACTGGCCCAGTGCATGGCCAAGGGTTTTCACACCCCGTTGTCGGTCAACATATCCGCGGCATCCATCACGGTACCGGACTTCGGCGAGCGAATTCTGGATCGCCTGGATCGCTACCGTGTGCCCTCCGAAATGCTATCGATTGAAATCATCGAATCCGGGCAGGTACCGGACATCGACACCGTGAAGGAGAACATCCATAAATTGAATTCGGCGGGTGTCGGGTTATCTCTCGATGATTTCGGCGCTGGATATTCCACGCTGACCACCCTGGCCAAGATCCCCTTCGACGAAGTGAAGATCGACTATGCAATGGTCTCGATGATCGAACAACCGCGCATGAACAAGGCAATAGGCCTGGCCCTGGAAAGTGCGACGAGATACGGCGCCAGGCTTGTCGCAGAGGGAGTCGAAACCGAAACCCAGCTGGAAATACTCGTCAAAATGGGCATCAAATTCGGCCAGGGCTACCTTTTTTCCAAGGCAGTGCCCATGAATGACCTGATCGAACTGTCAAAATTGGAAAAACATGTGCAATAGCATGCGCCGATAGCCTTGCGATTGCGCAGATCATGAAAAACGAAGACACACGAGTGAATGAATTCCGATTGCTTATCAAGCCTCTGTCGCTCGGAATGCAATTGGGCGGCATGGTTCTGGTTGCAATGGTATGGATTCTTGCGGATGAATCCTATCAATACGACCATCGATGGATAATTTTGCTTGCGGCCCTTACCGTCACCTCGGTTTTTGCAAGCTGGAAAATAGCATTTTTCTCATTTTTTTCCATCACGACCGTCTGGCTGCTATGCATTGCGCTCACGCTGCTGGCCGAACCCAGCATCAATAGAAATCACTGGATGGCGGTGCTGAGCATCGGCGTATCTCTGGCGGTAGCGCCCGTCTTTTCCCGGACCAGCGAATACATCATCGTGTCCATCGGCATTTGGCTCATTTTCGGCAAAGGGTCGCTGATAAATGCGCCATTCGGCGGAGATGTGAAATGGGCATGGCTTTCAATGTCAGCCGCGATCATGGTCGGCGTGTTCTTGAACGCACTCTTCGCCCGAATCCATCGCCAAAGCATTGTGCTTCGCGACAAGCTCGTGGATCTGGCCTTCACCGATGCGCTGACCGGCATCGGCAATCGCAGGAAGTTCCTGAGCGATGTCGATGAAGCCCAGAAGTCAAGCGATGCGAGTTCCGCTTGCCTGCTCATGCTCGACATCGACAACTTCAAGCGCATCAATGACGATTTCGGCCATCCGATGGGCGACGAAGTCCTTCGGCAGGTAGCTCAAGCCATCCGCCGATCCGTCGCGGATGAGCCATGCGGGCGGCTGGGGGGCGAGGAGTTCGGAATCTTCCTTACCCAGGGAGGCGAAGAGCGGGCGGCCACGGTGGCCACCCAGATCCTGGCCCGGATACGCGAACTGGACGTGCTCGACCGAAAAATCACCGCCAGCGTCGGCATTTCAAGAATGAGCGATGAGCAGTCGTTTTCCGAATTGATGAGAGCTGCCGACGAAGCGCTCTACGTCGCCAAAAGCCGCGGCAAGGATTGCTTCGCGGTCTTCTGACGCGATGCGGCTCGCGCGGCTCAGCGCGGCTTGCGGATGTTGCCGCGCACCGGACCGCCCGATGGCTTGCGCGAGCTCGAACCCGAGCCGTTGTCGCGCGGCGGCAGGCCGGTGTGCTGCGTGAGGATGCGGCCCTTCGAAGGCTTCACCGGTGCCAGCTTGACCGGTGCGGCCTTGGCGGTGGCCGGCGCAGCGGTCGAATTCTTGCGCCGCGCGCTCGTGTATCCGCCGTCGGTCAGCGGCTGCCAGGTCGGAATGAGGTGGTGCTTGCCGTTGCCGATCAGGTCGGCACGGCCCATGCTCTTGAGCGCCTCGCGCAGCAGCGGCCAGTTGTTGGCGTCGTGGTAGCGCAGGAAGGCCTTGTGCAGGCGGCGGCGCTTGTCGCCACGCACGATGTCCACCGTCTCGCTCTCGCGCGTGATCTTGCGCAGCGGGTTCTTGTTGGTGTGGTACATCGTCGTCGCGGTGGCCATGGGCGACGGGTAGAAGGTCTGCACCTGGTCGGCGCGAAAGCCGTTCTTCTTGAGCCAGATGGCGAGGTTCATCATGTCCTCGTCGCTGGTGCCCGGATGCGCGGCAATGAAGTACGGAATGAGGTACTGCTTCTTGCCCGCCTCGGCCGAGTATTTCTCGAACATCTGCTTGAACTTGTCGTAGCTGCCGATGCCGGGCTTCATCATCTTGGTGAGCGGGCCCTGCTCGGTGTGCTCGGGCGCGATCTTCAGGTAGCCGCCCACGTGGTGCTGGACCAGTTCCTTCACGTACTCGGGCGACTGCACAGCCAGGTCGTAGCGCAGGCCCGAGCCGATGAGGATCTTCTTGATGCCCTTCAACGCACGCGCCCGGCGGTAGATCTTGATCAGCGGGTCGTGGTTGGTGTTGAGGTTCGGGCAGATGCCCGGGTACACGCAGCTCGGCTTGCGGCAGGCCGATTCGATTTCGGGCGACTTGCAGCCGATGCGGTACATGTTTGCCGTGGGGCCGCCGAGGTCGGAGATGGTGCCGGTGAAGCCCTTGACCGAATCGCGGATGGCCTCGACCTCCTTGATGATCGAGTCTTCGGAGCGGCTCTGGATGATGCGGCCCTCGTGCTCGGTGATCGAGCAGAAGGTGCAGCCGCCGAAGCAGCCGCGCATGATGTTCACGCTGAAGCGGATCATTTCCCACGCGGGGATCTTGGTGGCGCCGTCGTGGCTGCCGTTCTCGTCGGCGTAGCGCGGATGGGGGCTGCGGGCGTACGGCAGGTCGAACACGTAGTCCATCTCGGCCGTGGTGAGCGGAATGGGCGGCGGGTTGATCCACACGTCGCGCGCCGTGGCGCCTTCGCCGTGCGCCTGCACCAGCGCGCGGGCGTTACCGGGGTTGGTCTCCAGATGCAGCACGCGGTTGGCGTGCGCGTAGAGCACCGGGTCGCTGCGCACCTGCTCGTAAGCCGGCAGGCGGATCACGGAACGGTCGCGCGGCGGTACGCTGATCTTGCCGCGCGGCTGCAGCGCTGGGTTCGGCACGAAGTTCAGCGGCTTGATGGCGGGGTTGACCACCGAGGCGCCTGCCGGGCCGGCGGCTTCCGCGGCCTTGGCGACGGCCTGCGCCTCGTCTTCCTTGGCGCAGGTGGCGCCGTTGGCCTTGGCCTGGTCGGACACCATCAGATACGGATTGACGTGCGCCTCGACGCGGCCTGGTTCATCCACGCTGGTGGAGTTGATCTCGAACCAGCCGTCGGGGGTTTCGCGCCGCACGAAGGCGGTGCCGCGCACGTCGGTGATCTGCTGCACCGGCTCCTTGGCGGCCAGGCGGTGCGCGATCTCGACGATGGCGCGCTCGGCGTTGCCGTACAGCAGCAGGTCGCACTTGGCGTCGACCACGATGGAGCGGCGTACCTTGTCCGACCAGTAGTCGTAGTGGGCAATGCGGCGCAGGCTGCCTTCGATGCCGCCGAGGATGATCGGCACGTCGTTCCAGGCTTCCTTGCAGCGCTGCGAATACACGATGGCCGCGCGGTCGGGGCGCGAGCCGCCGACGTCGCCGGGGGTGTAGGCGTCGTCGCTGCGGATCTTGCGATCGGCCGTGTAGCGGTTGATCATCGAATCCATGTTGCCGGCGGTCACGCCGAAGAACAGGTTCGGCTTGCCCAGCACCTTGAAGGGCTCGGCGCTCTGCCAGTCGGGCTGCGCGATGATGCCCACGCGGAAGCCCTGCGCCTCGAGCATGCGGCCGATCACCGACATGCCGAAGCTGGGGTGGTCGACATAGGCGTCGCCCGTGACCACGATGATGTCGCAGCTGTCCCAGCCGAGCGCTTCCATTTCCTTGCGCGAGGTCGGCAGGAACTTGGCCGTGCCGAAACGGGCCGCCCAGTACTTTCGGTAGCTGGTCAGCGGCTTGGCGGCGCGCGCGAAAAAGGAGACGTCGACGGGGGCGTTCATCGGTGGGGGCAGTCGGCGCCGTGGGCGCGCCGTTGTGGGCAACCCTCGATTTTAGGGTTTTCCACCTCCCCTGTCGCTCTAAACATCCTGTGACCATGCCACCGGCAGGACTTCGATTAATTGCCAAAGTCAACCAATCAAATGACAATGGCAAGCATGTCCACGACTTCAACTCCCGTCGATCCCGCCGCCGTCAAGGCGATCCGGCAGTTCAACCGCTTCTATACGCGCCGCATCGGCGCACTCGATCCGTACCTCGGCAGCCCCATGTCGCTGACCGACGTGCGCGTGCTGTACGAGCTGGCCCACCGCGAAACCGCGGTCGCCAGCGAGATCGGTCGCGACCTCGGCCTCGATGCGGGCTACATGAGCCGCATCCTGCGCCGGTTCGAATCCGAAGGCTGGCTCACCCGGGAGCCCCATCCGCGCGATGCGCGCCAGAGCGTGCTGCACCTGACCGAAGCCGGCCACGCCGCATTTGCGCCGTTGCAACAGAAGTCGCGCGAGGAAGCCGCCGCGCTGCTCGAGTCGCTCGAGCCGTCGCAGCGCCAGCAATTGGTTCAGGCCATGGGCACGATGCAGTCCCTGCTCGACCCCGATGCCGCGCCGCCCAAGCCCCAGGCAGCCATCCTTCGCGACCCGGCGCCCGGCGATATCGGCTGGGTGGTGCAGCAGCACGGCGAGATCTACGCGCGCGAATACGGCTGGAACAGCAAGTTCGAGGCGCTCGTGGCCGGCATCGCGAGCGAGTTCCTGCTGAAGTTCCAACCCGAATGGGAGCGCTGCTGGATCGCCGAACTCAACGGCGAGCGCGTGGGCGCGATCTTCGTGGTGCGCAAGTCGGCCACGGTGGCGCAACTGCGCATGCTGATCCTGACGCCCGGTGCGCGCGGCCTCGGGCTCGGCAGCAAGCTGGTCGACGAGTGCATCGCCTTCGCGCGGCTCAAGGGCTACAAGAAGATGGTGCTGTGGACCAACAGCTGCCTGACGGCTGCGCGCGGCATCTATGCCAAGCGTGGCTTCCAGCTCACGCAGTCGGAGCCGCACGAGGGCTATGGCTCGCCGCTGGTGGGCGAGACCTGGGAGCTGAAGCTGTAGTTGGTTGGTCTTGCTCCTTCCCCCGCCGGGGGAGGGAGAAACTCACTGCATGAACCAGCCGTGGCTCACGACGAGAGACTGCCCCGTCAGCGCATTCGTCGGGAACCCCGCGAACAGCAGCGCCACGCGCGCCACGTCTTCCGTGGTCGTGAACTCGCCATCGACCGTTTCCTTGAGCATCACGTTCTTGACGACTTCCTCTTCGCTGATGCCCAGCGTCTGGGCCTGTTCGGGAATCTGCTTCTCGACCAGCGGCGTGCGCACGAAGCCCGGGCAGATCACGTTGGCGCGCACGCCGTGCTTGGCACCCTCCTTGGCGACCGTCTTGGCCAGGCCGATGAGGCCGTGCTTGGCGGTGACGTAGGGCGCCTTCAGCAGCGAAGCTTCCTTCGAGTGCACCGAGCCCATGTAGATCACGCTGCCGCCACGGCCTTGCGCGTACATGTGCTTCAGGCAGGCCTTGGTGGTGAGGAATGCGCCGTCCAGGTGGATGGCCAGCATCTTCTTCCAGTCGGCAAAGCTGAACTCTTCCACCGGGTGCACGATCTGGATGCCGGCGTTGCTGATGAGGATGTCGATGCCGCCGAAGGCCTTCGCGCCCTCTTCCACCGAGGCGTTCACCTGGTCTTCGTTGGTCACGTCGACCGCCACGCCGATGGCCTGCGCGCCGGACGCCTTGAGTTCGGCCGCGGTGGCGTCGGCAGCCTCCTTGTTGAGGTCGGCAATGATGATCTTCGCGCCTTCCTGGGCGAACAAGATGGCGATTTCCTTGCCGATGCCGCTGGCCGAGCCGGTGATGTAGGCGACCTTGTCCTTGAGTTGCATGGTGCGTGTTCCTTGAGAGAGTTGGGTTGGAAGATGAGTGCGGAAATCAGGCGAGGTAATCATGCTCGACCGTGCCCAGCGCGAGCGTCATGTCGGCGATGTAGTGCACGGCCGACTCGACCTTCAACACCGGCAGGTCGGCCACCGGCGCCAGCGCATGCGGATGCAGTTCGAGCGAGGCGGGGCCGCCCCAGGCGCCGTGCAGCGTCACGTCGACCATGTGGTAGCGCACCAGCTCGCAGATGCGCGCCGTGCCGTCCACATGCGGAATGATCTTGAGCAGGAAGTTGGGCTGCGCGATGCCCGCGAGGATGGGCTCCGGGTCGAGCGCGCGGTGCTTGAAGCCCATGGTGGCCTTGGCCACGCGCACCTTGCCGTAGTCGAGCGTGCCGACGACCACGTCGGTCTCGTAGTCGAGCACAGGCGAAGCGAGCTTCTTGGGAAAGCCCCAGAGCTCGCGGCCGCCGGCAATGGGCGGATGGTCGTTGAGGTACATGGCGTGCACGTACGCGCCCTTCTCCACGCCCTTGGCGGTGCGCAGCTGCACCGGAATGACCTGGCCCGATTCGGTGTAGTCGCCGAAGCCGGTGGAGTCGGGCATGCGGATGAACTCGTACTTGACCAGCGGCTCGACCACCTCCAGCGGCTCCGGCACCACGGCGCGCAGGGCGTCCATGTCGGTGCGGTAGGTGACGATGAGAAATTCACGCCGCACGAAGCGATAGGGTCCGGGCGGAAAGGCGGGGCTCGTCAGCGGCATCGCGAATGCCGTTCGTCGCACGTCTTCAATGTTCACGAACATTTCCTCCTGTTGAAGTGACGGGCCCAGTCTGGCGCTGGTTTCTTAGTCGAGGCTGAACTCTCCGGATGCGCCGTTCATCGTGCAAGACCGGGCCGCTTCACGCGCCCAGAGCCGTGCTCGCCGAGGTCGAAAGTGGTCACGCCGTTGACGGTGGCGTCGGCACGCAGCAGTTCGGGATGCGCGAGCGTGCTGCGCATGTCGCGCACGCCGGACTCCCAGTGCTCCTCGACGGCGGCGCGCGAGAACTCGTAGTCTTTCGATTCGAGCTCGTAGGGCTTGTCGCGGTAGATCAGATGGAAGATGTCGATCGGCTCGTGCGTCAGCTGCGACTGCACCGCCAGCACGCTCGGGTCGTTGCGCAGGCTGGCGGGCAGCTTGGTGATGAGGTCGGCAATGGCCTGCTGCAGGTTCATGTTGGCCGCCAGCGCGTCCGTGTTCATGCGGGTGCGGCTCGAGTAGGTGATGTCCTTCTGGCGCTCCAGCACGCCGGCCATGGTGCGGGGCATTTCACCGCGCGCGTTGAACAGGTCGACCTGCAGCACCACCAGCGGCTCGGTCCGCGGATGCAGGTCCAGCACGTACTGCAGCGGCGTGTTCGACACGATGCCGCCGTCCCAGTAGTCGTCGCCGTCGATGCTCACCGGCGCGAAGCCGGGCGGCAATGCGCCGCTGGCCATGATGTGCTCCGGCCCGATGGACTGGCGCGTGTTGTCGAAGTACACCGAGTTGCCGGTGCGCACGTTGACAGCGCCCACGCTGAAACGCGCCTCGCAGGCATTGATGCGGTCGAAGTCGACGAGGCGCTCCAGCGTGGACTTGAGCGGCGAGGTGTCGTAGTAGCTCAGCAGCGGCGCCGCCCCGCCCATCAGCAGGGCTGGCGAATAGCGCGGCTCGAAGAAACCCGGAATGCCCACCAGCGAAGCCATGGTGGCGCTGTACTGGTTCTGAGCGGCCCGGTCGCCCAGCCACGAAGGCAGGCGCTGCGAAGCTCCGGAAGACACGAGGTGCCAGAACTCGCGCAGCCGGTCGACACGCTTTTCCGGGGCATTGCCTGCGATCAGCGCCGCGTTGATGGCGCCGATGGAAACGCCGGCGATCCAGTGCGGCTCGAGTTCGGTCTCGCTGAGCGCGGCGAACACACCGGCCTGGTAGGCGCCGAGCGCGCCCCCGCCCTGCAGCACCAGCGCCTTGCGGGCGGTGCGCATGTCTTCGCGGCGCGAAGCAAAAGGGTTCAGGGGCTGGGAGGACTGAGAGGACTGAAAGGAGGCGCCACGGGTTTTTTTCTTGGGTGGTGTCGTCGTCATGCATTCATTTGACCCCAGCTCCGCGACACCAACCTGACCAGGGGTCTTGCCCCTGGCGAAATCACATCTTCGGCAGCATCTGCCCGCGAATCTCGCCGCCGGGGTTGGCCGCGGTGTGCACGTTGGCGTACCACTTGCCAGCACTCAGGTCGGCGGCCTGGGCCGGAGTGAGCGTGGCCTGGCCTTCGATCGGGCTCGCCGGATTGGCAAAGGGCAGCACCACGCCCGCGTTGGCACCCGCTGCTGCGGGGCCGTGGAAGTGCGCCATGGTGGCGGGGCCGCTCAGGCCGGTGTAGGTGATCTTGTACTTGAGCACGTTGGTGTCGCGGTCGAGCCAGGCCTCTGCCATGCCGCTGCCGCGCGTCATGTTGGGCGGGACTTCGCTGGCCGCATTCATCGCGCCGCTGAAGCTCGCGACGTTCGACTTCGACATCATTCCGCAGCCGACCAGCGCGGCACTGGCCACGCCGGTAATGAGGGCTGCGCGCAAAAAGGTGCCATATTTGGTCATGAGCTTTATCTCCTGGGTTGTGTAAGCGACCACAGCATAGGCAGCACGGCGGCACTTGTCTTGTCGGCCATCGCCCCGACTTCCCCCGGCGCCAGGCGCCCGGAAACCGGCCTGAAAGACAATCCGGCGATGAGTTCTCCGACCCCCACCCCGCTCCCCACGGCCCGCGAAGTGGCCGACTTCTGGCGCGACGCCGGCCCTGAACGCTGGTTTGCCAAGAACGACGAATTCGACGCCGCCTTCATCGCCCGCTTTGCCGACGCCCACCACGCCGCGGCGCGCGGCGAACTCGATGAATGGGCGCACGACGCCGAAGGCGCGCTGGCCCTGCTGGTGCTGCTCGACCAGTTCCCCCGCAACGCCTGGCGCAACAACCCGCACATGCTCGCCACCGACGGCAGGGCCCTGGCAGTGGCCAAGAAAGCGGTGGCCGCCGGGCTCGACCAGCAGGTTGCCGCCGAACTGCGGCCTTTCTTCTACCTGCCGTTCATGCACTCCGAGGTGCTGGCCGAGCAACAGCGCTCGGTCGAACTCAATGCCGCGCTGGACGCCAACACGCAGCGCTTTGCCGTGCTGCACCGCGACATCGTCGCGCGCTTCAGCCGCTTTCCGCACCGCAACAGGATGCTGGGGCGCGAATCGACCGCGCAGGAGCAGGCGTTCCTGGACCAGGGCGGCTTCGCGGGCTGACCCGCTCAGTTGTCGTTCTGCGCCAGCGGCACGTCGCGTGTCGGCGAGGGGTTGAGCTCTGTAGCGCCCTTCTTGTCCTTCATCGATCCGTAGGTGCGCGCATAGACCCAGGTGAACTCGGCGCCCAGCAGGAAGATCTGCGCCGAGTAATACACCCACACCAGCACCACCACCAGCGAACCCGCCGCGCCATAGCCCGAGGCCACGCTGCTCTTGCCGATGTACAGCCCGATCAGGTGCTTGCCCACGGTGAAAAGCAGCGCGGTGACCGCAGCGCCTACCCACACGTCGCGCCACTGCACCTTGGCGCGCGGCATGATCTTGTAGATCATCGCGAAGATCACCGTCACCATCGCGAAGCTGAAGACGAAGTTCACCACCTGCGCGGTGGTCTCCCAGGCACCGAACATCGGCGACCACCACTTGCCCAGCGCCGCGAGCGCCGCGCTGGCCACCAGCGACACCATCAGCAGGAAGCCGATGCCCATGATCATGCTGAACGACAGCAGCCGCACGCGCAGCATGTTGAACAGGCCGCTGTTCTTGACGCGGGCCGGCGCGCGCCAGATGCGGTCGAGCGCGTCCTGCAGTTCGCCGAACACGGTGGTCGCGCCGACCACCAGCAGCCCGATGCCGATGACCGTGGCCACGACGCCCTCGGTGGGCTTGTTGACGGCCTTCAGCATGCCTTGGACCGCCGCCGCGCCCTGCTCGCCCATCAGCCCCGAGAGCTGCGCGAAGATCTCCCCGCGCGCCGCCTCCTGGCCGAAGACCAGCCCGGCCACGGCGATCACGATCAGCAGCAGAGGCGCGATCGAGAACACGGTGTAGTAGGCCAGCGCGGCCCCCATGCTCGGCGCGTAGTCGTTCGACCAGGAGTTGAAGGCCTTCTTGCAAAGGTCGAAGAGCGCGCGTAGTTGCATGAGCATGGTTGTAGTTTCCCTGTGGAGGCGTCCGGGATCTTGTCAGTACGATGCCCGGCGCGTTGAAAGCCTGACTACGATAATCGCTCCACATGCACCCGTCTCCACCAGCCCAGCCGCAGTCGCCGCGCGACCTGTTCTTTTCGTTCACCTGGCTGGCGCTGCAAGGCTTCGGCGGCGTGCTGGCCATCGTGCAGCGCGAGATGGTCGAGAAAAAGAAATGGCTCACGCCCGAGCAGTTCCTCGAGGACTGGGCCGTGGCCCAGGTGATGCCCGGCCCCAACGTGATCAACCTCGCCCTGATGATCGGCGACCGCTACTTCGGGCTGCGCGGCGCCCTGGCGGCGGTGGCGGGCATGCTGGCCATTCCGCTCGTCGTCATCCTCGCGCTGGCCGTGCTCTACGCCCACTACGCCGGCAACCCGCAGGTGGCGGCCGCGCTGCGCGGCATGGGTGCGGTGTCGGGCGGGCTGATCGCGGCCACCGGCATCAAGCTGGTGCCGCAGTTGCGCAAGCACCCGCTGGGCTTTGCCACCTGCCTGGGCTTCATGGCGCTGGTGTTCTGCGCCATCGCGCTGTTCAAGATCCCGCTCGGCTGGGTGCTGCTGGTGCTCGGCGGCGTGGCCTGCGTGTGGACCTGGAAGAAGATACCGGCATGACCATCGCGATGCACTGGCACGACTGGCTGGCCCTCTTCGGGCAGTACATGCTGCTTTCGCTGCTGTCGATCAGCGGCGCGATCACCACGGTGCCCGACATGCACCGCTACCTGGTGGCGCAGCACGGCTGGCTCACCGACGCGCAATTCAGCTCCTCGGTGGCCATCGCGCAGGCCGCGCCGGGGCCCAACGTGCTGTTCGTGGCGCTGATGGGCTGGAACGTCGGGCTCAACGCGGGCGGCGGCATCGGCGGCGGGCCGGGGGCGTGGCTGCTGGGCTTCTTCGGGCTGCTCGTCACCATGGTCGGCATCATGCTGCCGAGCACCACCCTCACCTACTTCGCCACGCGCTGGGGCCACCGCAACCGCACCCGCCGCGAGGTGCGTGCCTTCAAGCAGGGCATGGCGCCCGTGGTGGTGGGCCTGCTGATCGCCACCGGCTGGGTGCTGGCTGCGGGAAACCATGCCGGCAATGCGCCCGCCTGGCACCTGTGGCTGCTGACCGGCGCGGCCGCGCTTATCGTCTGGCGCACGCGCATCCATCTGCTGTGGCTGCTCGGTGCCGGTGCGGTGCTGGGCGCCATAGGCTTCGTCTGACCATTTTTTTCTCAACGCTTTTCTTCGGGAACACCAACTCATGTCGCAACTTCGCCCGCTCGGCCGCTCCGGCCTCCTGGTTTCGCCGCTCGCCTTCGGGGGCAATGTGTTCGGCTGGACCGTCGACGAGGCTGCCTCGTTCAAGCTGCTCGACGCGTGGCTCGACGCCGGCTTCAACTTCGTCGACACCGCCGACGTGTACTCGGCCTGGGTGCCGGGCCACACGGGCGGCGAGTCCGAGACCATCATCGGCAAGTGGCTCAAGCAAAGCGGCAAGCGCAACCGCGTGGTGCTGGCCACCAAGGTCGGCAAGCCGATGGGCGAAGGCAAGGTGGGCCTGTCGCCCAAGTACATCCGCGAGGCGGTCGAAGCTTCGCTCAGGCGCCTGCAAACGGACCACATCGACCTCTACCAGTCGCATGACGACGACGCCAACACACCGCTCGAGGAGTCGCTGCGCGCCTTCGACCAGCTGATCCAGGAAGGCAAGGTGCGCGCGATCGGCGCGTCGAACTACACGGCGCCGCGGCTGGCCGAGGCGCTGGACGTGTCCGAGAAGCTCGGCATCGCCCGCTACGAGAGCCTGCAGCCGCTCTACAACCTGTACGACCGCGCGGTGTTCGAAGACGCGCTGGAGCCGCTGTGCCTGAAGCGCGAGGTGGGCGTGATCAACTTCTACGCGCTGGCTGCCGGCTTCCTCACGGGCAAATACCGCACGGAGGCCGACGCGAGCAAGAGCGCCCGCGGCGCCAACACCACCAAGAAGTACCTCAACGAACGCGGCCTGCGCATCCTCGACGCGCTCGACAAGGTGGCCCAGCAGTACAACGCCAAGCCCGGCCAGGTGGCCATCGCCTGGCAGATCGCGCGTCCCGGCGTGACGGCGCCGATCGCCAGCGCGACGTCGATCGCGCAGCTCGAGGAACTCGTGGTCGCGACGCAGCTGAAGCTGGACGCGGGCACCATCGAGATGCTCGACCGCGCCAGCGCCGAAACCGCCGCGGCCTGAGAAAGGGGCGAGTGATGAGCGTGTTCGATTTCAACGATATCTCCGCCCCTTCGCTCGAGCATTTCGCCGACCTGCGCGTCGAGGTGGGCACGCCGCAGGTGCTGGGCGGCACCCCGCGCGGCATGCGCCGCGTGGTGCCCATCACGGGCGGCGAGGCCACCGGGCACGGCTGGCGGGCGCGCGTTCTGCCGGGCGGCTGCGACTTCCAGTTGATCGTGAGCGAAACGCTCTCCGAGCTCGATGCGCGCTACGCCCTGGAGACCGACTCAGGCGACCTGATCTACGTGCAGAACCAGGCCATGCGCTCGGCCACGCCCGAGGTCATGGCCCGGCTGCTGCGAGGCGACCCCGTCGACCCGACGCAGGTGTACTTCCGCTGCAACCCGCGCTTCGAAACCACTTCGCCGTCGCTGAAGTGGATCAGCGAACGCATGTTCACCGGCGCCGGCATGCGCAAGCCGTCCGAGGTGGTGATGCGTTTCTACACGCTGGTCTAGCGGGCGCTCAGCCGTCGACCGGGTTCAGCGGCGTCGCCAGGATCCGCTGGTAGAAGGCCACGTCGAGCCAGCGGCCGAACTTGAAGCCGGCCTGGCGCACGGTGCCGGAATGCTCGAAGCCCAGCCGCTCGTGCAGCGCGATGCTGCCGGCGTTGGCGGCATCGATGGCGCCGACCATCACGTGCACGTCGCGCGCAACGGCCTCGGCAATGATCGCCTCCATCAGCGTGCGGCCCAGGCCCGCGCCGCGGTGGGCGCTGTCGACGTACACCGAATGCTCGACCGTGTACTTGTAGGCGGGGAAGGCGCGGAACGCGCCGTAGCTGGCAAAACCCAGCAGCTTGCCGTCGTCGTCCACCGCGCCGATCACCGGAAAGCCGTTCGCACGCTTGGTGGCGAACCAGGCAACCATGTTCTCCGGCGTGCGCGGCTTGTAGTCGTACAGCGCGGTCGAGGTGACGATGGCTTCGTTGAGGATGGCAAGAATCGCCGCGGCGTGCGCTTCTTCGGTGCAGGGGATGAGCCGCATGATGTTCCTTGAGTCGTCCAATATAAGAGAATAATAATCTCATATGGGAAACACTTCATCCACCTCCACCGCCTCTTCTACACAGGGCGCTGCCGATGGCATCGACGCACTCATCGCCTCGCGGCTGCTGGCGCTGCGGCAGGCACGGACGCTCAGCCTTGCCGAACTGGCCGAGTTGTCGGGGGTCAGCAAGGCCATGATCTCGAAGGTGGAGCGTGCCCAGAGCAGCCCCACGGCCGTGCTGCTGGGCAAACTGGCTGCGGGGCTGGGCGTGCCGCTTGCGCAGTTGCTGACAGAAGAAAAGGACAGTCCCCAGCGCCTGCGAACAAGGGCCGAGCAGCACGTGTGGCGAGATCCCGAAGCGGGCTACCTGCGCCGCCAGGTGGCGGAGCGCCACGCGGGCAGCGGTGTCGAACTGGTCGAGGTCGAGCTGCCGCGTTCGGCGCAGGTCAGCTATCCGCGGTGGAGCGGCAAGCCGTATCGACAATGCCTGTGGATGCTCGAAGGCGCGCTCCGCGTGGACTACGGCGACGAGCGTTTCGAGCTTGGGCCGGGCGACTGTCTCGACTTCGGCGTGGACAGGCCGCTGGCGTTCAAGGCGCTGGGTCGCGGAGCCTGCCGCTACCTGCTGGTGGCGAGCCCGTCCTAGCCCATCGGTAGGCTGGCTCCCACATGGACAGGCGGCGCGGGCCGCCTCGAAGCCTCGCGCCGGCCGGGATACTGCAACGCATCTCAGCTTCCGGAGGAACGGCGATGTCCTTTGCGCTTTACATGATCGGTTTCTTGATCTTCCTGGGCGGCCTCGTCTGGGGAGCCACGGTGTTGGGCGTGCCGACGCTCTACATCGGCATCGGTGCGGTGATCCTGCTCGGGATCGGCATCTTCAGCGCGGTCGGCCGCACCCGCGGCAAAGACCCGTCCTGAGTTCACACAGGCTTCACGCCGCACGCACAGCGGCTGGCTAACTTCGCTGCGCACCGCAGACCGCGGTGCGTATCGAACACAGCCAGCCCATGCCATCTTCTTCCTCGAGTTTCTTCGCCCCCCTCGATTCATCCCTGATCACCCCGCCGCATGCGGCGCCGGTTGCATCGCCAAGCAGCGGCGGCGCAGGCATCAAGGTCGATCTTCTCGTGGTGGGTGCCAGCTTTGCCGGGCTGGCCTGCGCCCGTGCCGCGGCCCTCGCCGGACTCAGCGTGATGGTGCTGGAGAAGAAGGCCAGCGCCGGCAGCAAGCTCCACACCACCGGCATCATCGTCAAGGACGCAGTCGACAGCGTGCCATGGCTGGCAGAGGTGCCGCCCGCGCTGGTGCGCCGCATCGACGGCGTGCGGTTGTATGCGCCCAACATGCGCCATGTGGACCTGCACGCGCCGGGCTACTGGTTCTGGGCCACCGACGCCCCCTCGCTGCTCGACTGGATGGTGGACTCGGCGCGGGCCTGCGGTGTCGACGTGCGGCTCGGCACGCTGTTCGAACAGGCGCTGTGGATCAATGGACGCTGGGAGGTGCCGGTCACGCATGGCCCCTGCATCACTGCCACCTACCTCGTAGGCGCGGACGGTCCGCATTCGCGCGTGGCCAAGGCGCTGGGCCTGTCGCGCAACACGCGCTTCCTGTACGGCGTGGAACATGAGTACCGGGGTGCGCGCATGGAGCCCGGCCTGCTGCACTGCTTCATCGACAGCAAGCTGGCGCCCGGGTACATCGGCTGGGCGCTCGACGGTGTCGGCGTGAGCCAGATCGGGCTGGCGCGCCGCGTGGTGCCCGGCGACGCCCAGGCGCTGCGGCTCGATCCGCTGCTGCGCAAGATCGCCTCGGTCGTGTCGCCGGGCGATTCACCGCCCGTCGCGGTGCGCGCCGGAATGATCCCGTGCGGCGGCGTGCTGCCGAGGGTCGCGCGTGAACGGGCGCTGCTGGTGGGCGACGCCGCCGGCATGGTGTCGCCGGTGACCGCGGGCGGCATCCACACCGCGCTGCAGCACGGCGAACGCGCGGGCGAGGCAGTGGCGCGATTCGTGCGAAAAGAAGTCGACGATCCGGCCATCTGGTTCGTGCGCAGCTACCCCAGCTTCCTGCTCAAGCGCACGCTGCGCTGGGCCTTCGACAATTTCCAGAGCGACTGGATGTTCAACCACCTGCTGGGCACGCCGCAGATGCGGCGCGTGGCGGAACTCATCTACTTCCACCGCAAGGGCGGCCCGCCGCCCCAGGCCTAGGCCTAGGCCAGGAAGCGGCGCTCAGGCGCCGCGCTGGCGCATCGCCTCGTAGAGGCACACGCCGCTGGCCACCGAGACGTTCAGGCTCTCCACCGCGCCCGCCATCGGAATGCTCACGAGCTCGTCGCAGGTCTTTCGCGTGAGCTGGCGCATGCCCTCGCCCTCGGCGCCCAGCACCAGCGCCAGCGGGCGCTTGAAGTCGCTCTGGTAGATCGTGCCCGGCGCGTCGTCGCTGGTGCCCACGCACCAGATGCTGCGTTCCTTGAGTTCGTTCAGCGTGCGGGCGAGGTTGGTCACCATGAAGTACGGCACCGTCTCCGCGGCACCGCTCGCCACCTTGGCAACCGTGGCATTGATGCCGGCCGCATGGTCCTTGGGAGCGATCACCGCATGCGCGCCGGCCCCATCGGCCACGCGCAGGCAGGCGCCGAGGTTGTGCGGATCGGTCACGCCGTCGAGCACCAGCAGCAGCGGCACCGTGCCGGCCTCTTCGAGGCCTTCGAGCAACTCATCGAGCGAATGGACCTGGGCCACGGGTTCGACCCGCGCCACCACGCCCTGGTGACCGTGGCTGCCGCTGAGCTTGGACAACCGCAGGCCGTCGGCCTCGACCAGCCGGACGCCGGCTTCTTGCGCACGCGCAATGAACTGTTTCATGCGCGCATCGCGCCGGCTGGCGTCGAACATCACTTCGAGCACCGATTTAGGCGCGGTCTTGATGCGCACGCCCACGGCATGGAAGCCGAAGATCACTTTTGGGGAAGACATCCCGTGATTATCCCTACCCCCAGGCTTGCCCACTTCGTGTGGCCTCCTCCCCCCTGGAAGGGGGCAACACCGGCGGCCCGGCAAAGCCGGTTCCGCGGTGTTCCACGAAGGTGCCTCGCTCCGTCAGGCGAGGGGTAAACCGCTGGTCGCGCGGGTGCGCTCGTCGTGCAGTTGCTGCACCGCCAGCGCATTCGGATGCACCTTCTCGCTGTTGCCCACGGCCTCGAGGAACTGGCAGGCGGCGTGGCCTTCGGCGGCCTTTTCGTAGCGGGCGATCCAGGCGTCGCGCGCGGGCAGCTTGTCGGGCGCCACGGGCCACACGCCGGGCCGGGGCCGCATCGCATCGCCGATGCCGATGCGCCACGGCTTGGCGCTCAGGCGCGCGCGAAAACAGTTCTGGTTGCGGCACATGCGGGCGTACACCTTGTCGACGCCCAGCAGCTGGAAGCAATCGGCCACCGCGTTGTCCGACGGCTTGAAGACATCGTGCATGGCCAGTACCCGAAAGCCCGCGGGCGTGCGGTAGATGCGCAGGTGCCAGTCGGGATGCTGGTGCATGAAGCGTCCGATGCGCTCGGCCGCCTGCTTCTCGGGCGATGGGTTGCCGCTGGGCTCGCCGCGCTTCTTGCGCTGGCCGATGACCCAGGCCACGGCGAACACCACGATGCCCGCGATCAGCCCGCCGAGCCAGGTCTTGGCGGCCCAGCCGCCGACCACACCGGCGATCAGGGCCGGCACCAGCGCAAAGCCGAAAACGCTGCCGCGCAGCGGCTCCTCGAAATCGATGTCCACGAACAGCACGTCGGGCGTGTTGAGGCAGCGCGCGCCGTAGCTGTTGCGCGTGACCACGGTGTCGCCCTGCCGCTCGACGATTTCCTCGCGGATCGGCACGCCGTCGGCGCCGTTGTAGGCGCGCTTGAGTTCACGGCGGTCGAGCTGCTCGCCGGCCACGATGCGGTCGAAGGCCTCGCGGGCACGCTGGTCGGCATGCGCCTGCGCTGCCACGGGGCTGTCGTCGGACCAGCCGTGCCGGCGAACGGTGATCTGCTTGCCGGCCACGCGCTCCTGGACGCGGCCCTCGGCCCAGAACTGGGGAACGATCATCGGGTCAGAGCTCTTTTCCGAACAACGCCCAGACCAGCAGCATGGCCAGCACGATGACGGTGACCGGCAGCCAGCTGTAGCTGCCCGCCGGCACGCGGCCCGGCTCGTCGACCACCGGGCGGCGAGGTATTTCCGACGCCAGGTGGCCGAAGGCGCCGACCGGCGGGTTTTCGTGGTTCTCGACCAGCCGCTTGGCGGCCGCGAGGCTCAGGCCGGTGGCGTCGCGTGTGAGCCGCACGGCCTCGACCTTGTTGCCTTGCGCCAGCGCGGTCAGTGCCGTGGACGGCATCGACGCGAAGCCGCGGTCCTGCGCGGAGACGTCGGGCGAAGCGCGGCCCGGGTCCCCCATCCATGCGGCATAGCGCTCGACGGCGTCCTTGGCCGAACGGAGATCCATGCCGGTGCTGTCACGCACGATCTTGATGGCCTCGATCAGCCTGCCACGCCGCAGCGCCGCGATGGCGTCCGGTGGTAGGTCGTCCATGGGGGATGTTGCTCCTGTATTTGCTATCCGTTTGATAGCTTACCGCGCTTGTCAGCCGGGCGCTACGGCAGCTTTTTCATTACCTGCCACCCTTCCGGCCTCGATCGTGATGCGCCGTTCGCACCGATCGGCGATGCCGCGGTCGTGCGTGACGAGCACGAGCGTGGTGCCCAGTTCGCGGTTGAGGTCGAACATGAGCTTCATGACCTGCTCGCCGGTGGCGAAGTCCAGGCTGCCGGTGGGCTCGTCGGCCAGCAGCAGCGAAGGCTGAACGACGAAGGCCCGCGCCAGCGCCACGCGCTGCTGCTCCCCGCCCGAGAGCACCTTCGGGTAGTGCCCGAGCCGCTGGCCCAGCCCGACGCGGCCGAGCATTTCGGTGGCCGCCTTGCGGGCGTCCTTGCGGTTGGCAAGCTCCAGCGGGAGCATGACGTTCTCGAGCGCGCTGAGGTTGCCCAGCAGCTGGAAGCTCTGGAACACGAAGCCCACGCGCTTCGCGCGCACGGCGGCGCGCTCGTCCTCGTCGATGGCGAACAGATCGTCGCCCGCGAGCCTGACGGTGCCGCGCGTGGGCGTGTCCAGCCCCGCGATGATCGACAGCAAGGTGCTCTTGCCCGAACCCGAGGCGCCGACGATGGCCGCGGTCTCCCGCGCGCCGAGGGTGAAATGGATGTCCTGCAGAATGTCCAGCGTGCCGGCCGAGTCGGTCACGGACTTGAAGACATGCTCGACGGCGACAATGGCATCAGACGGGGGTTGGGACATGGAAAGGCTTTGGTTTTGAATCGACGTGACTTTATCTTGACCACCGCCGCGCTCGGCAGCGCGGGGACTTGGACGACCGCGGCGAATGCCCAGGCTCCAGCCTCCACGGCTGGCAAGCCGGTGATCCTGGTGCTGGGCGATTCGCTGAGCGCAGAGTACGGGCTCAAGCGCGGCGAAGGCTGGGTACCCTTGCTGGAGAAAAGGCTTGCGCAGCAGAAGATCGCGGCGACCGTGGTCAACGCCAGCATCAGCGGCGACACCAGCTCCGGTGGACGCGCCCGCTTTCCTTCGCTGCTCGCGCAGCACAAGCCCAGCCTCGTTGTGCTGGAGCTCGGCGCCAACGACGCCCTGCGCGGCCTGCCGCTGGCCGACACCGAAAGCAACCTGCTGCAGATCACCAAGGCCGCGCAGGCGGCAGGCGCGAAGGTGCTGATCGTCGGCATCCAGGTGCCGCCCAACTACGGCGGCGACTACACGCGGCGCTTCGAGGCGGTGTTCTCGAAGGTGGCCGGCGCCACCCGGTCGGCGCTCGTGCCCTTCCTGCTCAAGGGCGTGGCGGACGCACCGAACGCGCTCTCGCTGTTCCAGGCCGACCGCATCCATCCGACGGCGGCGGCGCAGCCGCAGTTGCTCGACAACGTCTGGCCCGAACTGCGCAAGCTGCTGCCCAAATGAAAAAACCGCCACCGGCGCAAGCCTGTGGCGGTTTTCATGGAGGGAAGCCAGAAACGGATCAACCGTTCTTGGTGGGCAACTCGGGCACCGTGGGGGGATCGCGTTCGAGCGAAGCCACGTCGGTTTCCGGGTCTCCGGGAGCCAGTCCGTCGCTGCTCGGGCTGAGTTTGCGATTCGCCTTTTCCCGGAGCTTTTCTTCCTTTTTCTTCTTCTTGGCCAGCTCTTTCTGGCGCTTCTCGTAGCCGTAATTTGGTGTTGCCACTGCTTCTCCTTGGGCGAGGCAGTCAGGGTGACTGCGCGTGGCCTACTGTAAGCGATAACGGTGCAGTCTCAAGAGCCCCCGCGGCGGCACTCGAGACAGCCGATTCGCTTTTTTACATCCGTGCCAGCGCCTGTTGCAGATCGGCCCGCAGATCGCCCACGTCTTCCAGGCCGATCGAAAAGCGGACGAGCGTGCCCCTGTGGGGCCAGCGCGCCACACTGGCGTCGCGCATCAGGCCGATGTCGTAGGGCACCACGAGGCTGATCGGCCCGCCCCACGAGTAGCCGAGCCGGAACAGCTTCAGGCTGTCGCAGAAGCGGTCGACCTGCTCGGTGCGGAAGCGCTCGTCGAACACCACGGAGAACAGGCCCGCCGCCAGGTCGGTTTCGCCGCACAGTGCACGCCAGTGGACATGGCCCGGGGAATCTTCCAGCGCCGGGTGCAGCACCTGCGCGATTTCCTCGCAGCCGTTGAGCCATCCCGCCAGTTCCCGTGCCGCGCGGTCGTGCGCCGCATAGCGCAGACCGATGCTGGGCAGCGAGCGCAGCAGCGTCTCGACGTCGCCGACGCCGACGCCGAAACCCATGCGCATGTGGGTGAGCTTGAGGGCGCGGTGCAGGCGCTCGTCGCGCGTGACCACGCTGCCCATCAGCACATCGCCGCCGCCGCTCGGGTACTTGGTGAGCGCGTGCACGGAAATGTCGACGCCCTGCCCCGTGCCGTTGAAATCGAAGGGCGCGAAGGCCAGGCCGGCGCCCCAGGTGTTGTCGAGCGCCGTCATCACGCCGCGCGCGCGGCAGACGTCCACCAGCGCGGGAAGGTCGGGGAATTCCATCGTCACCGAACCGGCCGCCTCCACCCACACCAGCCGCGTGCGGGACGACAGCTTGGCCTCGAGGTCCGACGGGTCCATCGCGTCGTACAGGCGGTGGGTGATGCCGAAGTTGGCGAGCTCGCCGGTGGCCAGCGCCTTGTTGGGGCCGTAGGCGTTGTCGGGGATCAGCACTTCGTCGCCGGTCTTCAGGAAGGCGAACGCCACCAGCGAGATGGCGGCCAGGCCGCTGGGCACCAGCAGGCATTCGGTACCGCCTTCGAGCGTGGCAAGGCGCTCCTCGAGCGTGAAGGTGGTGGGCGTGCCGTGCAGGCCGTAGGTGTAGCCGGCCTTGGTCTTCCAGTCACGGGCGCGCATCGCCGCCACGTCGGCGAAGAACACCGTCGACGCCTTGAACACGCCGGGCTGCGGCGCGGCGAAGGTGTCGGGTGGGGTGTAGGGGTGGTGGATCAGGGTCGTGGAAAGCTTGCTCATGGGTGAATCCTAGCGTGGTGGTCGCGCGCCCTGCTCGCGCCCGGGCCCGATTGCGCTGCGAAACGGCTCGACGGACACTCTCCGCACATGCAACTGACCCGCCTTCCCTTGCCTCAGCTGCGGCCCTTCGTGCGGCTGCTGTGGGCGTCCGAACCCGAGGGGGCGCCCCGCGAACGGCCCGGCGCGCGCGAACATGTGCTGCCCACGGGCAGCATGCACCTCGTGTTCCGGCTCTCCGGGCCGCCGTTGCGCCTTTTTCATGACGACGAGGACGCGCGGGGCTACACCGTGGGCCATGCGATGGTGGGCGGCACACGCTCGGCCTTCTTCGTGCGCGACGTTTCGCTGCAGACGCGTTCGGTCGGCATCATGCTCAGGCCCGGCGCGGCGAACGCGCTGCTCGGCGCGCCTGAAGACGCACTGGCCGGCCGCCACACACCGCTGGAAGCGCTCTGGGGTACCGCTGCCGGCTTTGCGCTCGAACAGCTTCACGCCGCCGGATCGCCGGCGCGGCAGCTCGAGATCGTCGATGCGTTGCTGAGCGCACGGCTCGCCGCGTCCACCGCGCACCGCCTGCATCCCGCGGTGGCGCAGGCGCTGGCCAGCATGGCCGGCTGGAACGCCAGCGACGACGGCGCGCAGGCCGGCGCGATCCACCGGCTGGTGGCGCAAAGCGGATACAGCCACCGGCGTTTTATTGCGCTTTTTCGCGGCATGACCGGCCTGGCGCCCAAGCAATACGCCCGCATGCTGCGCTTCGACCACGTGCTGGGCCGGTTCGCGATCGACCCCGAGCAGCCCTGGGCCGACCTGGCACTGGACGCGGGCTACAGCGACCAGGCGCATTTCAACCGCGACTTCCTCGCGATCGCCGGCATGTCGCCGCAGGCCTACCGGCGCGCGGCACCGAAGTCGTCGCGCCACGTGCCGGTCCGAGCGGCTGCCGGCAGGTCAAATTTCTTCAAGACGTGAAGACAGGCCGGAAACCACAATCACGCCCATCCCACACCTGACGAACGAACACCATGGCTATCCACGAACTGTTCCCCTACATCTGCGTCCACGACGCGGCCGCCGCCATCGACTTCTACTGCAAGGTCTTCGAGGTGAAGGAGATCTTCCGGCTGACCGAGCCCAGCGGGCGCATCGGCCACGCGGAGCTGGACTTCCACAACGGCGCGATCCTGATGCTCTCGGACGAATTCGCCGAATGCGACATCCACAGCGCGAAGACACTGGGCGGCACCGCCGTCACGCTGCACCTGCATGTGGACGATGCCGACACGGTCGTGGCGCGCGCGGTCGCTGCCGGCGCCACGCTCGACAGGGCACCGCAGGACCAGTTCTATGGGGAACGTTCCGGCGTCTTTCGCGACCCCTTCGGCCATCGCTGGAACGTGGGGCACAGCATCGAGAAGCTGACGCCGGAAGAAATGCAGCGCCGCTATACCGCGATGCTGCTCAACCCCGCCGGATGAATCGGCGGGACTGGATCGTCAGACCGACCACTTCTCGATGAGCTTGTCGGCGCCCATGGAGTCGTAGCCTTCGAAGGGCTGATGGATCCACGGGTTGGTGGCCAGGAATTCCACCTGGTAGTCGGGCGTGAAGGTCGACAGCGCCTTGGTCCAGATCACGGCGCTGCGCAGCTCGGTGATGGGCGGATAGTTGTTGCGCAGCATGTCCATCACCGCGTGCAGCGTGTGCCCCGAATCGGCGAGGTCGTCCACCAGCAGCACCCTGCCGGCGATCTCGCCCTTGGGGGTGGTGATGAAGCGGGCGATGTCCAGGTGGCCCTGCACCGTGCCTGCATCGGCGCGGTACGAGCTGGTCGACATGATCGCCAGCGGCTTGTCGAAGATGCGCGAGAGCACGTCGCCGGGGCGCATGCCGCCGCGTGCCAGGCACAGGATGGTGTCGAACTGCCAGCCCGACTGGTGCACCTTGATCGCGAGCTTCTCGATCAGGTTGTGGTACTCGTCGTAGCTGACGTAGAGATGCTTGCCGTCTTCGGTCAACATGGTTCTTCTTTTCCTCTGTTTTCAGTCGGCCAGGTAGGGGTGGCGCATCATGATCGTGTGGTCGCGATCGGGGCTGGTCGACACCATGTGGATCGGCACGCCGGTGACCTGCTCGATGCGCTGCAGGTACAGCCGCGCATTGACCGGCAGCTTGTCGTACTGCGTGACGCCCACGGTGCTTTCGCTCCAGCCCTCGAGGGTCTCGTAGATCGGGGTGCAGCGCTCGATCTCGTCGGCGCCCATCGGCAGGATGTCGGTGATCTCGCCGTCGAGTTCGTAGCCGGTGCACAGCTCGAGCTTCTCGAGGCCGTCCAGCACGTCGAGCTTGGTGATGCACAGGCCCGACAGGCCGTTGACCTGCGCCGAACGCTTGAGCAGCGCGGCGTCGAACCAGCCGCAACGGCGGCTGCGGCCAGTGGTCACGCCCTTTTCGGCGCCCACGGTGCTCATGTGGTAGCCGGGGGTGCCGGGCGTGGCCCAGTCGAGCTCGGTGGGGAACGGACCGCCGCCCACGCGCGTGCAGTAGGCCTTGGTGATGCCCAGGATGTAGTGCAGCATGCCCGGGCCCACGCCCGAACCGGCGGCGGCGTTGCCGGCCACGCAGTTGCTGGAAGTGACGTACGGGTAGGTGCCGTGGTCCACGTCGAGCAGCGTGCCCTGCGCGCCTTCGAACAGCAGGTTGGCGCCGTTCCTGTGCGCGTCGTTCAGCTCGCGCGAAACGTCGGCCATCATGGGCTTGAGCAGCTCGGCGTGCTTCATGGCTTCGTTGAAGACTTCGTCGAAATCGATGGCCGGTGCGCTCAGCACCTGCGTCAGCACGTGGTTGTGCAGGTCGAGCAGCACGCGCAGCTTGGCCGCGAAACGCTCGGGGTGCTTCAGGTCCTGCACGCGCAGCGCGCGGCGGGCGATCTTGTCTTCATAGGCCGGACCGATGCCGCGGCCGGTGGTGCCGATCTTCTCGATGCCGCCCTTCTCGCGATAGGCCTCGCGCGCGATGTCCAGCGCGGCGTGGAACGGCAGGATCAGCGGGCAGGCCTCGCTGATGCGCAGGCGCGAACGCACTTCGACGCCAGCCTTCTCCAGCCCTTCGATTTCCTCGAACAGCTTGGCAGCCGACAGCACCACGCCGTTGCCGATGTAGCACTTGACGCCGGGCCGCATGATGCCGCTCGGGATCAGGTGCAACGCTGTCTTCACACCGTTGATGACCAGCGTGTGGCCCGCGTTGTGGCCGCCCTGGAAGCGGACCACGCCCTGGGCGCTTTCGGTCAGCCAGTCGACCAGCTTGCCTTTGCCCTCGTCGCCCCATTGGGTGCCGACGACGACCACGTTTCTTCCGGTGGTTACGCTCATGCTCGTTCCATTACTCAAAAATTCAGATCGTTCGGACACTCCACTGGCCTGCTTGCTCGACGAGCTCGCGGTCGCAGTGGAATTCATCGATTTCGCTGCCATGGCCCGGCAGCACGCAGACTACCGTTTCACCGGACTTGCGCAATTGGGCAATCGCCTGACGCAGGCCGGCCGCATCGCTCCACGGCGCGCGGATGGCGGCACGCAGCGGACGGGCCGGCAGCACGCCGACCAGTTCACGCACGTCGAGGCTGAAGCCGACGGCCGGACGATTGCGGCCGAACACGGCGCCCACCTCGTCATAGCGGCCGCCGCGCACCAGCGAATCGGCCGCGCCGGGCACGTAGATGCCGAAGCGCATGCCGCTGTAATAGGCGTAGCCGCGCAGGTCGGCCAGGTCGAAGCTGATCTGGCGGCCCGCAACCTCGTCCAGGCCGGCGGCGATCTGCCTGAGGTCGGCCAGCGCGGGAGCCACTGCGGGCGTGCCCTCGAGGGCCTTCGCGGCCTCGTCGAGCACGCAGACGTCTCCATAGAGCCCGATCAGGGCGCGCAGGCCGTCGCGCGAGGCAGCGGGGAAATCCTTGGTGAGCGAGGCGAGTTCGCTTGCGTCCTTGGCGGCCAGCGCGGCGTGCACCCGGGCCAGCAGCGCCGCGTCGACCGGCACGCCGGCGAACAGCGCGCGCACGATGCGGGCATCGGCCAGGTCGACGATCACGCCTTCGCGCAGGCCCGCGGCATCGAGGCAGTCGAGTGCGAGCAGCAAGGTCTCGGTGTCGGCCTCGAGGCCGGCGTGGCCGTAGATCTCGGCGCCGAACTGCAGCGGCTCGCGGGTTGCATGCGGCCGGTCGGGGCGGGTGTGGAGCACCGGGCCGCAGTAGCACAGGCGGGCCACGCCGTCGCGGTTCAGCAGGTGGGCATCGATGCGCGCCACCTGGGGGGTGGTGTCGGCGCGAAGGCCCATGCTGCGGCCGGAGAGCTGGTCGACGAGCTTGAAGGTTTGGAGGTCGAGCGCCTCGCCGGTGCCCGAAAGCAGCGACTCCAGGTGCTCGAGCAGCGGCGGCATCACCAGCTCGTAGCCGTAGCCACGGGCGGTATCGAGCAGCTGGCGTCGAAGTTCTTCGATGTGGCGCGCCTCGGAAGGCAGCACATCGGCAATGTGATCCGGAAGGACCCAAGCGGACATGGGGATCGGGGGCGTGGTTAAACCGGGATTCTACCGGGACCGCGACCAGCCCGAGACTAGGCCAGGATCCAGAGCAGTATCAAACCCAGCAGGATGCTGCAAAGTCCGAAGAAACGAAGCTGGCCGTCGCGCAGCTGCATGAGCTGCCCGAAGCCGCGCCGCCACCCTCCCGGAGAAACGAAAGGCAGGATGCCCTCGATCACCAGGACGAGCGCTAGCGCGCTCCAGAAAGTGTCGGCGCTCACGGCTCCGGGGAAAGAATCAACGACGAGGAGCGTTGGTGGAGGAACCCGAGCCCTGCATGGCGCGGAAGAAGTCCGACGACGGGTCGAGCACCATTACGTCGCTCTTCTTGTTGAAGCTCTGCTTGTAGGCCTCGAGGCTGCGATAGAACTGGGCGAACTGAGGGTCGCGGCCAAAGGACTCGCTGTAGGCGGCAGCGGCCTGGGCATCGCCCTCGCCCTTGATCTTCTGCGCATCACGGTAGGCGTTGGCGACGATCACTTCGCGCTGACGGTCGGCGTCGGCGCGGATTTTTTCGCCCTCGGCCGTACCGGTCGAGCGCAGTTCGTTGGCCACGCGCTTGCGCTCGGCTTCCATGCGGCGGTAGACCGATTCGGTAATGGCTTCCACATAGTCGACACGGGTGATGCGAACGTCGACCACGTCGACGCCCCAGGGCTTGGCGCCCTTCACCACCGACAGCACTTCGCGCTGCACGTCGGCCATCAGGGCCTCGCGGCGCACCGAGATCAGGTCGCGCACGGTGCGCTTGTTGATGTTTTCCTGGAACGCATTGCGCACCACACGGTTGAGCTGCATCGCACCGGCGTTCTCGTCGAGACCGACGTTGCGGATGTAGGCCTGAGGGTCGCTGATGCGCCAGCGCACGTACCAGTCGATCACCACGCGCTGCTTTTCAGCGGTGAGCATGGGTTCGGTGTCGATGCTGGAGAGCGTGAGCAGCCGCTTGTCGATGTACGACACGTTCTGGAACGGCGGCGGCAGCTTGAAGTTGAGGCCCGGCTCGGTGATGACCTGCTTGATCTGGCCGAGGGCATAGACCACGCCGAACTGGCGCTGGTCGACCACGAAGAGGGTCGAGCTCAACAGCACGAGCAAGACGAGGATCGACGATGCGATGAATCCGATTCTGTTCATGTTCTTCTAGTCCTTGTTCAACGCACGTCGCGGTCGCGCGAGCGGCCGTCGCGGGCTCGCACGTCGCCCGTCACGGGCGCCACCGGGATCACCGAGGACTGGGGCGGCGCGGTGCCGGCCACATTGGGGCTGGCCGCATCGACCGGCGTGGGCGTCGCGCTGTTGCCGCTTTGCTGCATCAGCTTGTCCAGCGGCAGGTACAGCAGGTTGGAGCCCTGCTTGCTGTCGACCAGCACCTTGGTCGTGCTGGCGTAGATCTGCTGCATGGCGTCGGTGTACATGCGGTCGCGGGTCACCTGCGGCGCCTTCTGGTACTCGGCCAGGACCGAAGCGAAGCGGCCGGCATCACCCTGGGCCTGCGCCACGATGCGCGCCTTGTAGGCTTCGGACTCTTCCTTCAGGCGCGAAGCCGTACCGGTGGCGAGCGGCACCACGTTGTTGGCGTAGGCCTGGGCTTCGTTCTTGGCGCGTTCGCGCTCCTGACCGGCCTTGAGCACGTCGTCGAATGCGGCCTGCACCTGCTCGGGCGGGCGCACGCCGCCCTGCTGCAGGTTGATGCCGACCACTTCGACACCGACCTTGTAGCGATCGAGGATGGTCTGCATCAGCGTGCGCACGCGGGGTGCGATCTGGTCGCGCTCTTCGGCCAGCGCGGCGTCCATCTTCATCTTGCCGACCACCTCGCGCACGGAGGTCTCGGCCACCTGCACGACGGTCTCCGCGGGCGACTTGCTCTCGTAGAGCCAGGCGCGCGCGTCGCTCAGGCGGTACTGCACCGCGAACTTGATTTCGACGATGTTCTCGTCTTCGGTCAGCATGGCCGACTCGCGAAGGCCGGTGGATCGCACGATGGCGTCGCGGCCCACGTCGGTGGAGCGGATCTGCGTGACCACCACCACTTCATGGCGCTGGATGGGATAAGGCAGGCGCCAGTTGAAACCGGCGCCCACGGTCGTCTTGTAGCGTCCGAACTGGGTCACGACCGCCTGCTGGCCTTCGTTCACGATGAAGAAGCCGGTGCCGAGCCAGATGAGTACGGCCACGGCAGCCACGAGGCCGAGGCCGAATCCTGCGTTCTTCATGTCTGGCCTGTAGCCGTTGCCGCCGCCGTTGCTGTTGCCGCCGCTGGGACGATTGCCGCCGCCCTTGCCGCCGCCGAAGAAACCGCCGAGCTTGCGATTGAGGTCGCGCCACAGTTCATCGAGGTCGGGCGGGCCCTGGTTGGGCCCCTGGCCGCGGGGACGGTCGTTGTTGTTGCTGTTGTTGCCCGAAGGCGGGGGCGTCGGTGCGCCCGGAGGATTGGCTTCGGGGGGACGGTTGCCGGTCGGGCGATCACCGTTGGAGGACGGCTCGTCGCCACGACCCCACCGGCCATCGTTCAGATTGAACATGCCCAGAAACCCTCTCCGCGCTGGCTTTGAATTCATTCGCTTCGTTCTCTTGTCAGTGGCGGGATTGTGCCCAATCAATTGGCCGCATCGTGCAATTCAGCGTTCGCCTCAGGGGACATCGTATCGGCTACGGAGCCCGATTGCCGGGCGAGCTCGGCGCGCAGCAACGGCACGCCCTCGCCGCTCCTGGCGCTCAGGAAGATGCGGGGGACCTGCACACCGTCGATTTCCATCTCGTCCTGCAGATGCAGCGGATGCTGCGTGCTTTCAAGGGCGTCGAGCTTGTTGAAGACCAGAAGCTGCGGGACGGTGTCGGCACCGATCTCGCGCAGCACGGTCTGCACCTCGGCCATCTGTTCGGGGTAATGGGGGTTGGAGGCGTCGACGACGTGCAGCAGGAGGTCGGCGTCGACCGCTTCCTGCAGCGTCGCCTTGAACGCATCGACCAGGCCGTGCGGCAGGTCGCGAATGAAGCCCACGGTGTCGGAAATCGACACCTGGCGCCGGGCATCGCCCAGGTAGAGATTGCGCGTGGTGGTGTCCAGCGTGGCGAACAGCTGGTCGGCCGCATAGGCGCGGGCCTTGACCAGTGCGTTGAACAGCGACGACTTGCCGGCGTTGGTATAGCCGACGAGCGAGATGTTGAAGGTGTCGCGCCGCTCGCGCTGCCGGCGCTGCGTACCGCGTTGCTTCTGCACCTTGGCCAGCCGCTCGCGGGTGCGCTTGATCGACTCGCCGATCATCCGGCGGTCGAGCTCGATCTGCTTTTCGCCCGGACCGCCGCGCACACCCGCGCCACCGGTCTGACGCTCCAGGTGGGACCAGCGCCGGACCAGCCGGGTACTGAGGTACTGCAGGCGGGCAAGCTCCACCTGCAGCTTGCCTTCGTGCGAGCGCGCGCGCTGCGCGAAGATCTCGAGAATGAGGAAAGTGCGGTCGTACACCGCGACGTCCAGTTGGCGCTCGAGGTTGCGCTGCTGGGCAGGGCTCAGCGCCTGGTCGAAGATGACTTCGCTCGCCCTGTGGAGGGCGGCCAGTTCCTTGATTTCTTCGGCCTTGCCGCTGCCGACGAACAATGCCGCGTCAGGGGCCTTGCGTTTGCAGGAAAGATGGGCGACGGGCGTGAGGCCGGCAGTCTGCGCGAGCAGGCCGAGTTCCTCGAGTTCGCTGTCGAAATGGGGCAGCCCGAAATCAACGCCGACGAGAACGGCGGCGCCTTCCTGGCGGGGGATCTGTTCAGACAAGCGGGATCAGAATTGGGAAAAAGCGCGACGGCCGGAAGGCCGCCGCGCTCCGCGCTATCAGGCAGCGGCGTCGTCGTTCTCGGCAGCCGAGAAATTGACGGCACGACCCGGCACGATGGTGGAAATGGCGTGCTTGTAGACCATTTGCGTCACTGTGTTGCGAAGCAACACGACGTACTGGTCAAAAGACTCGATCTGCCCTTGCAGCTTGATACCGTTGACCAAATAAATGGAAACTGGCACATGCTCGCGACGCAAGGTATTCAGAAACGGGTCTTGCAGAAGTTGCCCTTTATTGCTCACGATATTCTCCGTGTTCAAGAGTAGTTGTTGGAGAGATGACCTTAACACAGGGTTTCCGCGCTGCAGCAACCCGGGTCAAAAGCCTTGAGAAAATAACGGTTCTCAAAAGCCGGAACTTCCGCCCTCGTCGCAAGTCATTGGCCGCCATCGGCGCCCAATGGCTCAGTCGTCCTTGTCGGCAAAAGGATTGTGGGAGCTCTTGAATTCGATCCGCAACGGGGTACCCACCAGGTCGAATTCCTTGCGGAAGCGTCCCTCGAGGAAGCGCTTGTAAGCATCGGTCACATGTTCGAGCGAATTGCCGTGGATCACGATCACCGGCGGATTCATGCCACCCTGGTGCGCATAACGCAGCTTGGGCCTGTACATGCCGCCGCGCTTGGGAGCCTGGAACTGCACCGCCTCCAGCAGCAACCGGGTCAGCACCGGCGTCGACATCTTGCGCGTGGCCGACTTGTGGGCCTGCGCAATTGCCTGCCAAACCGGGCCAAGGCCCTGGCGCTTGATGGCCGAGATGAAATGCAATGCCGCGAACTTCAGGAACGGCAACCGGGTTTCGATCTGCCGCTGGATCTGCTCGCGCTGGTAGCTGTCGACCGCGTCCCACTTGTTGATGGCGATCACCACCGCGCGGCCGCTTTCGAGGATGTAGCCCGCGATGTGGGCATCCTGGTCGGTCACGCCCTGCGTGGCGTCGAGCAGCAGCAGCACCACATTGGCCGATTCGATGGCTTGCAGCGTCTTGACCACCGAGAATTTCTCGATCGCCTCGAACACCCTGCCCTTGCGGCGCAAGCCGGCCGTGTCGATCAGCTCGAAGCGCTGGCCGTTGCGCTCGAAGGGCACTGAAATCGCGTCGCGCGTGGTACCGGGCATGTCGAATGCCACCAGTCGCTCTTCGCCAAGCCAGGTGTTGATCAGCGTCGACTTGCCCACGTTGGGCCGCCCCGCCACTGCCAGCTTGATCGGCTTGTTGACTTCGTCCTCGTCCGACTCGTCATCCGGATCGGGCAGGTTCAGCGGCTCGAGCGCAAGCTCGACCAGGTCGCGCATGCCTTGCCCGTGCGCCGCGGAAACCCCGTGCACGTCGCCGAAGCCCAGCTCGTAGAAATCCACGAGCTTGGTGCCGTCGTGCATGCCCTCGGCCTTGTTGGCGGCGAGCACGCAGGGCTTGCCCAGACGGCGCAGTTCATTGGCGATCTCATGGTCTTGCGCCGACAGGCCTTCGCGGGCATCGACGACGAAGATCACCACGTCGGCCTCAGCCACGGCCTGCCGCGTCTGCTTGGCCATTTCCTTGTAGATGCCGCTGCCGGCATCGGGCTCGAAGCCGCCGGTGTCGATCACGATGAACTCGTGCTTGCCCAGGCGACCGTTGCCGTAGTGGCGGTCGCGCGTGAGGCCGGCGAAATCGGCGACGATGGCGTCGCGCGTCTGGGTCAGGCGATTGAACAGCGTCGACTTGCCGACGTTGGGACGCCCGACCAGGGCCACGACCGGCTTCATGGCCGGCCTTTCGATGGCGCGGTTTTCATGGTCGGGCCTTGCAGGAAAAGATTCAAAAGATTATTCAGGGCGGTAGCCAAACACACCACCCTTGGCAGTCACGACCACGACCGTGTTGCCGACGAGCACCGGCGCAACGGTGATGGCGGAGCCATCGGGGGTGACACGATTGAGCAGAGCACCGTCTTCGCGCGACACGAAATGCAGCGTGCCGGTGCTCTCCCCGATGATCAGCGAGCGGCCCACGGCCAGCGGCGAGGTCAGCTCGCGATTCTTGAGGCGGCTCATCTGCCAGGCACGTTCGCCGTCGCCGCGGCGCCAGGCGATGACGCTGCCATCGGATTCGGTGCCGTAGACAAAGCGGTCGTCGCCGCTCACGCCGTCGGCGCCCGAAGCCGGCTTGCTCCAGACCAGCGTACCGCGCGTGGTGTCGACGCAGCCGACGCTGGCGTAGTAGGCCCGTGCGCAGACCGAGTCGCCCAGACGGCTCACGCTGCCGGTCAGGTCGACCAGGCGCTCCACGTCGTTGGTGCCACGCGGCGCGGCGATGGGAGCCTCCCAGCGCGAGGTGCCGTTGCCGGGGTTGATGCCGACCAGGCGGCCGCCAAGGCCGGCCACCAGCGTGTCGCCGACGGCCATCAACACGCCCGACTTGCGCAGCACCAGGTTTTCACCGGCGCGCTGCTGGATCCACAGGCGACGGCCGCTCTGGCCGTCCCAGGCGCTGACGCTGCGGTCGGCGGTCTGCACGAACACGCGGCGGCCAGCGACCAGCGGCGCGGTGAAGGCTTGGGCGGACAGCTTCTGCTTCCACAGCACCTTGCCGTTCTCGAGTGCCACCAGTTCATTGCCGGTGGTGACCACGGCCGCCAGGGAGCCGTCGCTGCCGACACCGGCCGCCAGCGGCGCGCCGGCGCTTGCGCGCCAGGTTTCGCGCCCGGCGCGCGCATCGATGGCAACCACGGTGCCGTCGCTGCCGGCCACGGTGACGATGTCGCCGTTGATGTTGGCGGTGAGCGGGAACTTGACTTCGGGGATCTTCACCGTCCAGGCCTGGCGCACGCCCAGCAGGGCCGGATTGGCGGGCAGTTCTTCGGGCTTCGGCTTGCTGGTGCCCGAGCAGGCGGCCAGGAAAGCGACCAAAACAAGGGCGGATCCCGCACGCAGGGCGGTCGATTCAGGCATGAAACGCTTGAAATTCATGATGCGGTCAGGGAGTTTTGGGAGCTGCGGGAGTGACGGTGACGACCGGGGCCAGGCTCTTCGGGTCGACACCGACCGCGTTCAGCTTGATCTCGACCAGACGGCGGTAGTCGGAGGTGGCGCCGAGGCCGGTCCAGGCCTTGCGGTACTCGGCCTGCGCCTCGTTGCGCTTGCCCTGGGCCAGGTAAATGTCGCCCTTGCGATCGGCCACCAGCGGTTCGAATTCCTTGGGCACGCTGCCGTCGAGCTGCTTGAGCGCTTCGTCATACGACTTGCTGTCGAGCAGCTCGCCAGCAAGGCGCAGCTTGGCAACGGCCTTGTAGCCAGGGTCGACGGCGTTCTGCGCAACCCATTCCAGCGCGGAGCGCGAGCCTTCGGCATTGCCCTTCTCGAACAGCGTCTTGGCGACCAGCAAGCCGGCCTGCTGTGCATAGGCGGTGTTGGCGAAGCGGTCCTTCATGTCGGCCAGCACGCGCTGGATGCGCTCGACGTCGCCGGCCTGCGTGGTGCGCTCGACCTCGTCATAAAGTGCCGCGGCCTGCACGGCCTTGTTGCGCTGGAAGTATTGCCAGCCGTTCCATGCCACGAAGGCACCGGCGACAAGCAGGACAGCCCAGGTGATGAGGGTGCCGTAGGTGTTCCAGAAATGCTTGAGCTGGTCGAGCTGTTCCTGTTCTTCGAGATCGAGATGGGTTGCCATGCGTGTCAGGTGTTGGAAGCCGGCGATTGTAGGGTGGCGGCCCATGTGGGGGCTTCAGCAAGAGCCCGGGAAGTCTGCGCGCCGCTTCCGTCGCGCAGCGCCTTGAGAGTCACTTCGCCGCGTGCGAGTTCATCGGCACCGAAGATCAGGGCGTAGGTGGCGCCGCTGGCGTCCGCCTTCTTCATCTGCGCCTTGAAGCTGCTGAGGCCGTCAGCCGTGGCCGCATGCATCTGCACGCGCACGCCGATCTCGCGCAATTGCTGCAGCGTGCGCAGCGCGATGGGCATGGAGGCGGCATCCGGCACGATGGCGTAGGCGTCGGGCACCGGTGCCGGCACCTCGGCGCCCTGCTCCTTGAGCAGGTCGAGCACGCGCTCGACACCCATGGCCCAGCCCACGGCCGGCGCGGGTTTGCCGCCGATCTGCGCAATCAGGTCGTCGTAGCGTCCACCGGCACACACCGTGCCTTGCGAACCCAGGCGGTCGGTCACGAATTCGAAGACCGACAGGTTGTAGTAGTCCAGCCCGCGCACAAGACGCGGATTGATCGTGAACGCGATGTCATTGGCCTTGAGGATGGCCTGCAGCCCCTCGAAGTGCGCGAGCGACTCCGCCCCGAGAAAGTCGATCAGCTTCGGCGCCGACTCGACCACGTCCTTCATTGCCGGATTCTTGGTGTCGAGAATGCGCAGCGGATTGCTGTGCAGGCGGCGCTTGCCGTCTTCGTCGAGCTTGTCGGCATGCTTCTCGAAGTGCGCGATGAGTTCGGCGCGGTGCAGCGCCCGCTCGGCGGGCTGCCCCAGGCTGTTGAGTTCGAGGCGCACGTCGGTCAGGCCAATGGCCTTCCAGAGCGCGTTCGCCAGCAGGATCAGTTCGGCATCGACATCGGGACCGGCAAAGCCCAGCGCCTCGGCCCCGATCTGGTGGAACTGGCGGAAACGCCCGCGCTGCACGTTCTCGCGGCGGAACATGGGGCCGGTGTACCAGAGGCGCTTGGGCCCTTCGTACAGCATGTTGTGCTCGATCACCGCGCGCACCAGGCCCGCCGTGTTCTCGGGGCGCATGGTCAGGTGTTCGAACTTGCCATGCTTGTCGGCGCGGTCCTCGAAGGAGTACATCTCCTTCTCGACGATGTCGGTCACCTCGCCGATGCCGCGCACGAAAAGCGCGGTGCGCTCCAGGATCGGCGTGCGGACGTTGCGGTACGCAAACCGCCCCATCAGGTCGCGCACGGTGGCTTCGAGCCACTCCCAACGCGCCGATTCGGGCGGCAATATGTCGTTCATGCCTTTGACGGCATTCAATTTTTCAGCCATGGATCCTGCGGAGGTGTCAGGCAGCGACGGCGTGCTCGCCGCCGAAGCGCTTTTCGATGTAGGTTTCTACGAGCTGGTGAAACTCGTTGGCGATATTGTCGCCGCGCAGCGTGAGCGCCTTTTCGCCGTCGATGAAGACCGGCGCGGCGGGCGCCTCGCCGGTGCCGGGCAGGCTGATGCCGATGTCGGCATGCTTGCTCTCGCCGGGGCCGTTGACGATGCAGCCCATGACGGCCACCTTCAGCGTTTCCACGCCGGGATACTTGTTGCGCCAGACCGGCATCTGCATGCGCAGGTAGTCGTCGATCTGCTTGGCCAGTTCCTGGAAGGTGGTGCTGGTGGTGCGGCCGCAGCCCGGGCAGGCGGTGACGCTCGGCACGAACACGCGCAGGCCCAGCGCCTGCAGGATCTCGTTGGCGATCAGCACTTCCTGCGTGCGCGACTCGCCCGGCTGCGGCGTGAGCGACACGCGAATGGTGTCGCCGATGCCCTCCTGCAGCAGGATCGACAAAGCCGTGGCCGAAGCCACCGTGCCCTTGGTGCCCATGCCGGCTTCGGTAAGGCCCAGGTGCAGCGGATATTCGCAGCGCCTGGCCAGCTCGCGGTAGACCGAGATCAGGTCTTGCACACCGCTCACCTTGCAAGACAGGATCACCTGGTTGCCTGCCATGCCCATCGACTCGGCCAGCCTGGCGGACTCGATGGCGGATGTGATCAGCGCCTCGTACATCACCTGCTTGGCATCCCAGGGCTGGGCGCGCTGGCTGTTGGTGTCCATCAGGCTGGCGAGCAGTTCCTGGTCGAGGCTGCCCCAGTTGACGCCGATGCGCACGGGCTTGTTCCAGCGCATCGCGGCGTCGATCATCTGGCCGAACTGCTTGTCCTTCTTGTCGCCCTTGCCCACGTTGCCGGGGTTGATGCGGTACTTGCTCAGCGCTTCGGCGCAGGCCGGATAGTCGGTGAGCAGGCGGTGGCCGTTGTAGTGGAAGTCGCCGATCAGCGGCACGTCGACGCCCATGCGGTCGAGCTGTTCGCGAATGTAGGGCACCTGCGCCGCGGCTTCGGGCGTGTTGACGGTGATGCGCACCATCTCCGAACCGGCCAGCGCAAGTTCCTTGACCTGGATCGCCGTGCCGATGGCGTCGACGGTGTCGGTGTTGGTCATCGACTGCACGCGCACCGGCGCGTCGCCCCCCACCGTCACGACACGCGGTCCCCAGACCACGCTGGCCTGGCGCGAGCGGCGCGGCTTGGGCGCCGCGGAATCGATGGGAAGGCAGTCGCTCATGACGTCACCTCGAAACGCGCAACGCCACCGCTCTTGGTGACGGGCTTCAGGTCAAAGGGCTTGCCGCGCACCTGCACGTCGACGCTCGACGCACGGCCAACCACCACGGACAGCGGCAGCGCACCCGAGAGACCGACGGTCTCGCCGGCCTTCAGGCTGCGGCGCAGCAACTGCTTGCCACCGGCTTCGGTCACGGTGATCCAGCACTCCTCACGGGCCACGAAGACGAGTTGCTGGCTGCTTGCGGCCGGAGCGACTGCCGGTGCCGTTGCGACCGGGGTTGCGGCGGCAGCATTCGGGGCAGCTGCGGCAGCTGGCGGCTCGCCCGTGGTGCTCGCCGAGCCGCTCGGCGCCACCGGCTGTGCCGGCGCCGTCTGGGCGACCACGCCCGGGCCACCCGATGCAGGCGGCGCATCCGCAGCCGCGTCGTTCGTTGCGGCGCCATCGGCCGCGCCACGTGCGGTCAGGCGGGAAACGGAGGCGCCGAGCTGATCGAACACCGACTGCGGCAGCCAGAACAGCGCACCGGCGCCGATCAGCAGCAACACCACGACCGTCAGCAACGCACGCGACGGCAGGCCGCCGCTCGAACGGCCGCTGCCGGTCCAGCGCGGCGTGCCCGACGAGATGTTGGTCTTGAGCGTGCGGTCGGCGTCGGCCAGCGACACCTTCTGCGTGGTCGGCAGCTTGGCAAGCACTGGCGCCGGATCGATGCGCAGGGCACGGCAAACACTGCTGGCAAGCGCGCGCGCAAAGACCGGGTCGGGCAACGAAGCGATGTCGTCGGCCTCGAGCGCCAGCAGCTTCTGCGGTGGCACCTTGAGTGCCGCCGCCACCATTTCGATATGCAGGCCGTGGGCCTCGCGCGCCTCGCGAAGCATGTCGCCGGCGGTCTTGTGCGTGATGTCGGCTGCTTCGAGCGGCTGTGCCGCGGAAGTGCCGAACTCCGAAACCCTATCAGTCATTGAAATTCCCGCGCTCGTACGCTGATGCCTCCCGCGATTGGGGGAAGCGTCGTTGCAGTTGGCCTCCCAACTGCGCCACTGCTTCGCGGTTGTTGAGCTTTCGTTCGATCTTGATGCCGAGCCACAGCGTCTCGGCACTGGCCGAGGGGCTGTTGTTGACACGGCGAATGTAGAACTGCGCGCGCGACCATTCTTCTCGCTGAGAGAGCACCAGGGCCAGGTTGAAGCCGACCACCGGGTTGCCCGCATCGATCTCGTAGGCCTGCTGCAGGGTGCGCTCGGCCTGCGCGCGCTGGCCCGCCCTGAGCTCGCAGACGCCGCGCGTCATGAGCGTCTTGGCGCGGTCGGGATAGCTGGGCACGGCGAGTGCCTCGTTGAACTGGGTTGCCGCGTCGCCGTAGCGGTTCTGCTGGCACAGCAGCCAGCCGTAGTTGTGGCGCGTGTTGGGGTCGCGCGGATTGATGGCGATGGCACGGCGGAAGCTGTCTTCAGCCATGCCGGCGTCGTCGAGCCGCATGTAGACCAGGCCGCGCAGGTTGTACGCGTCCGCATTGTTGGGGTCGGCGGCGAGCGCCTGCTTGATCTCGTCGAGCGCGACGTTGGTCTGGCCCTGCTCGAAATAGCCCGATGCCAGTTCCATGCGCAGGCGCGCGCGGCGCTGCCGCGAGCTTTCGTCCGACTCGGTGACGATGTCCACGCCCTTGCCCGAACTGGTGTCGGCCAGGCTCGTGGTGGTGGTGCGCGTGCTGACGCAACCGGCGAGCAGAAAAGTCACGGCGACGCCGGCAAAGCTCGCGGCCAGCATTCGCTGCGCGCTAGCGGTCGTCATCCGAAAAGCCATGCTCATTGCTTCAGTGCTCCTGGGGAACGGTCTTGCGGACCGGATGCAAAACAATGGGACGCTCGGTCGCGCGACGCTGGGCCATGCGCTCGGCTGCGCGGGTGCGGTCCTTGACGTCGCCGGCAAGCTGGCCGCAGGCGGCGTCGATGTCGTCGCCGCGCGTCTTGCGCACCGTGGTCACCAGGCCCGCTTCGCTCAGCATCCTGGCGAATGCCAGCACGCGCGGCTGCGGCGAACGCAGCAGGCCCGAGGCCGGGAACGGATTGAACGGGATCAGGTTGAACTTGCACGACACGCCACTGGTGCGAACAAGCTCGATCAGCTGGCGCGCATGCTCCGGCTGGTCATTGACGCCGTCGAGCATGCAGTACTCGAAGGTGATGAAGTCGCGAGGCGCGTGCGCCAGGTAGCGCTTGCACGCCTCGAGCAACTCGGCGATCGGGTACTTGCGGTTGAGCGGCACGAGGTCGTCGCGCAGCGCGTCGTTGGGCGCATGCAGCGACACGGCCATCGCCACCGGGCAATCGGCGCCCAGGCGGTCGATCATGGGCACCACCCCGGAGGTCGACACCGTCACGCGACGGCGCGACAAGCCATAGGCGTTGTCGTCGAGCATGGTGCGCAGCGCCGGCACCAGCGCGGAATAGTTCTGCAGCGGCTCGCCCATGCCCATCATCACCACGTTGGAGATGACACGCTCGTCGCGCTTGAGGTGCCTGCGCAGGAAGTGCTCGGCGAACCACAGCTGGGCGACGATTTCGCCCGTGGTGAGGTTGCGGCTGAAGCCCTGGTGCCCGGTCGAGCAGAAGCGGCATCCGACCGCGCAGCCGGCCTGGGACGACACGCACAGGGTGCCGCGGTCGTCTTCAGGAATGAATACGGCTTCGACGGCATTGCCGTCGCCGACGTCGAACAGCCACTTGATCGTGCCGTCCTTGGATTCGTGCTGCGTGAGGACCGACAGGGCCTCGACGCGAGCGGTGGTCGCGAGTTTCTCGCGCAGCGACTTGGCCAGATCTGTCATCTGGGTGAAGTCGCTGGCGCCACGCTGGTGGATCCAGCGGAACAGTTGCGTGGCGCGGAATTTTTTCTCGCCGAGTTTTTCGCAGAACGCGGCCAACCCCTCGAGATCGAATTCGAGCAGATTGGCCGTGGTCATGGAATCGGTCGAGAGACGACTTCAGCGTGCGTAGACGTTGAGGCCGGCGAAGAAGAACGCGACTTCGTTCGCTGCGGTTTCAGGAGCGTCCGAGCCGTGCACGGCGTTGGCGTCGATGCTGTCGGCGAAGTCGGCGCGGATGGTGCCGGCGGCTGCCTTCTTGGGGTCGGTGGCGCCCATCAGGTCGCGGTTCTTGGCGATGGCGTTCTCGCCTTCGAGCACTTGCACGAACACGGGGCCCGAGATCATGAACTCGACCAGGTCCTTGAAGAAGGGGCGTTCCTTGTGCACGGCGTAGAACTGTTCGGCTTCGTTGCGCGACAGGTGCACCAGCTTGGCGGCGACGATCTTGAGGCCGGCAGCTTCAAAACGGGAAACGATCTTGCCGATGACGTTCTTGGCGACTGCGTCGGGCTTGATGATGGAGAGGGTACGTTCGATAGCCATTGAAATGCTTCCTGGAGCTTTGATTTTGAATAGTTTTGTCACAACTGCAACGAGTTTGTTGCGCCGTATGTCGACAAAGCCTCTGATTTTAACCGGCGCAGCCCCCTGGGCTCATGAAAACCCCGCGAAAGGCCGCGCTGCGACGGGAGACTTTCAGCGCCCGCGGCGACGTCCGCCACCCGCGTTGCCGAAGCCGCCTCCGCCACCTCCGCCGCCGCCACCTCCGCCGCCGCCACGTCGGCCGGGGCCTCCGCGCTGCTCCTTGCGCTGGCGCGAGAAGCTGTCGGCGCCGATGTAACCGAGCGAGGTCTTCATCGGATCGGGTTGGTTGGCTCCGCTCGGCTGGCGGTCGTCACCCTGGCGATTGCCGCCGCCCTTGCCGCGGCGCCCCTGGCCTTGCCCCTGCGGCTGCTGGCCGCCGTTGCCGCCGCCGCCCCGATTGGGGCGTGGGCCGCGGTCGCCGCGCGGCGGACGGCCGTCGCCCAGCGGATTCGGGATCGGCGCCTCGCCGCGATTGCCGTCGTCGCGCATCTCGCGCGGCTGGCCACCGCCTTGGCCACCGTTGCGGTTGCCGCGACGCTTCTTGTTGCGCCCGTTGCGGCCATTGTTTACGCCGCCTTCCTGGCCGGGGCCGCGTTGCTGCGGGCCGGGTCGGGCCGCAGCGCCGCCTGAAGCCTGGAACAGCGCGCGGATGTCGCGCTCGTCGAGCTCCATCCACGCACCGCGCTTCAGGCCGCGAGGCAGCACCATGGCGCCGTAGCGGATGCGGATCAGCCGGCTGACCGCATGGCCGACCGATTCGAACAGGCGGCGCACCTCGCGGTTGCGGCCTTCCGAGATCGTCACGCGATACCAGCAGTTGGAGCCCTCGCCGCCGCCTTCCTCGATGGTGCCGAACTGGGCCATGCCGTCGTCCAGGCGCACGCCGTCGAGCAGCTTCTGCTTCTCTTCGCTGGTGAGCGCACCCAGCACGCGGACCGCGTACTCGCGCTCCAGGCCGAAGCGCGGGTGCATGAGCTGGTTGGCCAGGTCGCCGGAGCTGCTGAACAGCAGCAGGCCCTCGGTGTTCAGGTCGAGCCGGCCGACCGATTGCCACTTGCCCTGCTGCAGGCGCGGCAGCTTGCGGAACACGGTGGGCCGGTTCTGCGGATCGTCATGCGTGACCACTTCGCCGGTGGGCTTGTGGTACGCAATGACGCGCGGCGGCGGAGGCGCGATACGGTAGCGGATCGGCTTGCCGTTGATCTTGACCTGGTCGCCGTACTGGATGCGCTGGCCGATGTGGGCCGGCTCGTTGTTGACGGAAATGCGGCCCTGGAGAATCAGCTGCTCCATTTCGAGCCGCGAACCCAGGCCCGCCTGCGCCAGCACCTTGTGCAGCTTGGGCGAATCGGCCTCGGGCAGCAGCACGCGCTTGAGCGGCGGTACTTCGGGGCTTTCCTCGTCGGCGTCGAACTGGCCGGAAATGACGTCGGCGAAGCGGATCGGCTCGGGCGGCAGCGCGTTGCGCTGCTCGCGCTCGGCGGCGCGGCGGGCGCGATCGAGGTCGTCTTCTTCCTCGTCGGGCTCTTCCTCTTCCTCGTCGTCTTCCTCGCTGTATTCGCGGACCGGTTCGGCGGCGACAGCGACAGGCGCGACAGGCTCCGGCTCCCGCACAGGCTCTTGCGCCACCTCGGCAACGGCCTCCGCTACGGGCGCGGCCTCAGCCAAAGCCGACGGCGGCGCTTCTTCGGGCACCGACTGCTCGACCGGCTCCGCGACCTTTTTCTTGCGGGGCGCGCGAGGCTTCTTGGGCGCTTCGGCCTCGGCCGCCGGCTCGGCCGGTGCAACCGACACTTCGGGCACAGCCTCCGGCGCCACCGACTCGGTAGCGGCAACCGCAGCCTTCCTGGGCGTGGCCGCCCTTTTCTTCTTCTTGACTTCGGGCTCGGCCGGCAGCATTGCCGCGTCGTCGGTGTCGGATGGGCTCATGAGGTTTTTCCGGGAGAAACTGCTTCGGGATCGGCCTCGTCATCGGACGGACCGTCGGGTTCTTGTGGTTGTTCGGGCTCTTGGGCCAGAACGGTCTCGGCGGCCAAAGGCGCCTCGGATTCATCGGCGGCGGCGGCGTTTTCGGCGACTTGCGCCTGCGCGGCCTCCACGGCTTCGGCAGCCTCGGACAGCACTTCCGCCGTCACGGGCACTTCGACGGGCTCGTCGACGGCCGCCACGGCGGGCTCGTCGACGGGGTCCATCGGCAGCCCCTGCTGCTCGCCCGACGCCTGCTCGAGCGCGTCGACCAGGGCGGCCTGCTGCGCCGGCGTCTCGATCAGCGGCAGCTGGTCGAGCGAAGCCAGGCCGAGGTCGTCCAGGAACTGCCGCGTGGTCGCGTACAGCGCCGGCCTGCCGACGGTTTCGCGGTGGCCGATCACCTCGACCCAACCGCGGTCCTCGAGCTGCTTGAGGATCAACGAGTTGATCGTCACGCCGCGGATGTCTTCCATGTCGCCGCGCGTCGCGGGCTGGCGGTACGCGATGATGGCCAGCGTCTCGAGGGCGGCGCGCGTGTAGCGCGGCGGCTTCTCGGGGTGCAGGCGGTCGAGATGATCGCGCATCTCGGGCCGGCTCTGGAAACGCCAGCCGCTGCCGACGCTCACAAGCTCCAGGCCGCGCTGCGCCCAGTCTTCCTGCAATTCAAGCAACAGCACCTTGATGGTGTCCACGCCCAGCTCGTCGTCGAACAGCACGCGCATGTCGCGCACCGGCAGCGGCTGGCTCGAACAGATCAAGGCGGTTTCGAGAATGCGCTTGGCATCCGCCGTATTCATGGTTCGCGTTATCCGGGAAAAGGCGCCTGGGTAGACGCTGGCTCACAAGGATGAAAGGAGTAGGCGTTGCCGGCACGCGGCGAATGCAACGCAAGGCCGGCATCGGATGGCCGGCGCGGCCCTCGGGCCGTCAGGCGCGATTGTAATCCAGCCCCCAGGACTGCAAAGCCTGAACGATGTCGGGCGGTGGCGGCGAGCGGAACTCCATGGCTTCGTGGGTGACCGGATGCACGAATGCCAGACGGAACGCATGCAGCGCCTGGCGCGACAGGCCGACGGCCGGCGCGCCGCCGTAAAGCGCGTCTCCCACCAGCGGATGCCCGATCGACGCCATGTGCACGCGGATCTGGTGGGTGCGGCCGGTTTCAAGCGTGCAGCGCACCACGCAGCCTTCGGAGTGGCTGTCGAGCCGCTCGATGAGCGTGCGCGCGGTCTTGCCCGCATGGCGCTCGAGGTCGACCACCGCCATGCGCAGCCGGTTGCGCGGGTCCCGCCCGATGGGCGCGTCGACCTGCCTGGCGGCCGCGCCGGCCCATGGCTTGTGCCCGATCGCCAGGTACTGCCGCTTGACCTCTCGCGCGGCGATCAGCGCGACCATCGCGTCCATGGTCGCCCGCGTGCGCGCAACCACCATCAGCCCGCTGGTGTCGCGGTCGAGCCGGTGGACGATGCCGGCGCGCGGGAGCAGCACGGCCTTGGGGTCGAGCGCCAGCAGCCCGTTGAGCAGCGTGCCGCTCCAATGCCCGGGCGCCGGGTGCACGACCAGCCCTGCGGGCTTGTCGACGATGCGCAGGTGCTCGTCCTCGTAGACGGTCACGAGGTCCATCGGCTCTGGCCGGAAGGCCTGGCTCTGGGGCGTGGGCCGCAGTTCGATGCGCCCCGCCTGCCCCGCCTTGACGCCCGCCGAGACCTTGGTGACGGCGCGCCCCTGGAGCTCGACGGCCCCCGCCTCGATGAGCTGCTGGAGGTAGCTGCGGGAAAACTCGGGCACCAGGGCCGCCAGCGCGCGGTCCAGCCGCTGGCCGTGCTGGGCGGAATCGATGGCGAAGGGCCGGAGTTCGCTGGCCTCGGCCGGGTCGGCGCCTTCCTCGTGTTCGGCCGCCTCCAGGTTCTCGGGGGTATTGCCCGAAGGGCCGGTCGATATAATTGAGGGTAACTGTTTCACGAAAGCCGTATGTGATGTTTCGCGCCAAATTATCGGTCCCCACCTGGATCGCGCTCAGCGCGGCGGCCCTGCTCGCAGCCGGCTGCTCGTCGACCACCGTCGACAAGACCGCGAACTGGAGTCCCAACAAGATCTACGCGGAAGCAAAGGACGAGGCCGGATCTGGAGCCTACGACAAGGCCGTGCCGCTCTACGAGAAGCTCGAAGGCCGCGCCGCCGGCACGCCGCTCGCGCAGCAGGCCCAGCTGGAAAAGGCCTACGCCCAGTACAAGTCGGGTGAAAAGGCCAGCGCCATCGCCACCATCGACCGCTTCATGAAGCTGCATCCGGCGAGCCCCGCGCTCGACTATGCGCTGTACCTCAAGGGCGTGATCAACTTCAACGACGACCTCGGCATGTTCGCGTTCCTCACGCGCCAGGACCTGTCCGAGCGCGACCAGAAGGCCGCCAAGGAATCGTTCGAGTCGTTCAAGGACCTCGTGACCCGCTTCCCCGAGTCGCGCTACGCCCCCGACGCGCGCCAGCGCATGAACTACATCGTGAACTCGCTCGCCCAGTACGAGGTTCACGTGGCCCGCTATTACTACTCGCGCGGCGCCTACCTGGCGGCCATCAACCGCGCCCAGATCGCCCTGTCCGACTACCGCGAAGTGCCGGCGCTCGAGGAAGCCCTGTACATCATGGTGAAGTCGTACGACGCGCTCGGCATGAAGGACCTGCGCGACGACGCCCAGCGCGTGCTGACCACCAACTACCCCCAGAGCACCTACCTTGCCAACGGCTTCAAGGGCAAGGACGACCCCTGGTGGAAGGTCTGGTAAGGCCAGCAGCCCTGAACCGGCGCGCTCCGGCTAGCTCCTGAGCGCGTCCAGCGCGGCGTCGAAGTCCGCTTCGTTTTCGAGCCGCCGCATCGGCGGAAGCGCCGCCAGCAGGCGGCGGCCGTAGCCCATGGCGACCAGGCGGGTGTCGCATATCGCCAGCACGCCGCTGTCGGTCTCCCGCCGAATCAACCGCCCCGCCCCCTGCTTGAGCGCAACAGCCGCTTCGGGCAACGAGTAATCCGCGAACGAACTGCGCCCCTGCGCCTCCAGGCGCTGCGAGCGTGCCTCGACCAGGGGGTCGTTGGGCGGCGGGAACGGCAGCTTGTCGATCACCACCAGTTGCAGCGCGTCGCCCGGCGCGTCGAAGCCCTCCCAGAACGAAGCCGACGCCACCAGCACGCAGCCCGCGCGCCCGCCGCTCGCGCCCTCGCGAAAACGATCCATCAGCACCCGCTTGGGCAGCTCGCCCTGCACCAGCACCTCGGGGCGAGCTTCGGTCTCCAGCAGCTCGAACTGCTGCTTGATGGCGTCGCCGATGGTGCGCAAGGCGCGCAGCGTGGTCGTCAGCACCAGCGTACGGCCGCCGAGTTCGGTGGCGCCGCGCGCAGCCAGTTCGGCGACCCGCTGGCTGTGCGAGGGGGCGTTGGGCTTGGGGAACGCGCGAGGCACGTACAGCGCCGCCTGCGAGGCATAGTCGAACGGACTCTGCACGCGCAGCACTTCGGCATCGTGCAGGCCGCAGGGCTCGGTGAACCAACGCAGCGTGGGCTCGTCGCCGAGCGTGGCCGAGGTGAAGACCCAGGCTCGGCCGCTGTCTTCATGCACCGGCGTCTCGCGGGCGGGCCGCTCGCCGTAGGCATCGAGTTCGTCGCCGTCGTCCGCGTCGCCGCCTTCTTCGGCATCCGACGCATCGGCGATCTTGAGCACCCGCTTGCGCATCGCATCCGCGATGTCGAGCGGCGACTCGATCAGCCGCAGTTGCGAGCCGACATCCACCCAGCGCACCGAGTCGACCTCGCAAGGCTGCGCGAAGCGCGCCGTGCGCTTGGCGAGCTGGCGTGCCCGCTCGTGCAGCCGCACGAAGTCGGGCGAGATTTCGCTGACGGTGGCCAGCCCTTCGGCGGCCAGTTCGAACGAGTGCTGCAGGTCATCGAGCGCATGCTGCCAGGCGTCGGGGTCGATGCCTTCCGGCGAAGGGCCCAGCCAGCGCAGCTTGGCGCCCGGCCACTGCTTGCCGACCACCAGCCGCAGCTCGCGCGCGGCACGCTCGACGCCGGACACCAGTTGCTGCCAGTCGACCAGCCCGCGCGCATGCTGCAGGCCCGAGCCCAGCATGTCGCGCGCGAAATCGAGTGCTTGGCCGCTGCCGAGCTGCGCACCCAGGAACTGCACGCCGGTTTCATTGAGCTGGTGCGCCTCGTCGAACACGACGACGCTCACGCTGGGCAGCAACTCCGCCATGCCGGTCTCGCGCACCGCGAGGTCGGCGAAGAACAGGTGATGGTTGATGACGACGATGTCGGCGGCCAGCGCCTCGCGCCGCGCCAGGTTGACGTGGCAGGCCTTGAACTGCGGGCACTGCGCGCCCAGGCAGTTCTCGCGGGTGGACGTGATGAGGGGGATCAGCGGCGAACGCTCGTCCAGCCCCGGCAGCTCGGCCAAGTCGCCGGTGCGCGTGGCCTTGGACCATTGCTCGATCTTGGCGAGCGTGCGCAGGCTGCCGCGTTCGGGCAGCGAGGCGTCATGGCGCGCGGTGTCCAGGCGATGCAGGCAGAGGTAGCTGGCGCGCCCCTTCAACAACGCCGTGCGCACCGGCAGCCCGAAAGCCTCGACCAGCCGGGGCAGGTCGCGGCCGAACAGCTGGTCCTGCAGGGTCTTGGTGGCGGTGGACAGCAGCACGCGCTCGCCGCTCAGCAGCGCCGGCACGAGGTACGAGAAAGTCTTGCCGACCCCGGTGCCGGCCTCGACCACCAGCACGCCGCCCTGATCGATGGTGCGGGCCACGGCCATGGCCATCTCGGTCTGGCCCGAGCGTTCGCGGAACTGCTCGGCGGCACGCGACAGCGCACCGTCTTGCGCGAAGGCGTCGCGCACCTTGTCTTCGAGCGCGCCTGTCACGCCGGCTCTTTCGGGTCGAGCACGTTTTCGAGGCGCGTGATCTGGTCGCGCAATGCGAGGCGGCGCTTTTTCAGGCGCCGCAGCAGCAACTCGTCTTGCGGCGAGCCTTCGGACAGCCGGTCGATGGTGGCATCGAGATCGGCATGCTCGATACGCAGCTCGATGAGCTGCCGGGAAAGGGAATGAAGATTGGAGTCCAACGTTGGGGAGCGAACGCAGAGTTGGCGCGTCGCATGTTCATTCGATAATACGTCCTGACACGAATCCCCGAGAAGACAGAACCACGCGCTTTGGCGCACATGCCTCATGACTCAAGGCTTTCGACTAGCAGCGGCCACCGGACTCCACAAGGGAGACCGCCCGTACCAACAGGACCAGGTCTTGATGATGAGTCACCCGAGGGTGCCCGGCTGCGTGCTGGGCGTCGTTGCGGACGGCATGGGCGGTCGCAGCGGCGGGCGCAAGGCGTCCGACCAGGTGATGATGACCGCGCGCCAGCTCTTCGCGCGCTACGCCCCGGGCCGCGACGACCCCGAAGTCCTGCTGAGGCAAATGCTGGAAGACTCGCACACCGTCATCAAGCTCACCGCAGTTTCCAGCGAGCAGGAGCCCCACAGCACGCTGGCGGCGTTCCTGCTGAACCCCAAGGGCGAATGCGCCTGGATCCATGCCGGCGACTCGCGCATCTATCACTTCCACGACGGACAGCTCGTCAAGCGCACGCGCGACCATTCGTACGTGCAGGCGCTGATCGACCGCGGCCAGATCAGCGAGGCCGAAGCCAATACCCATCCGCAGGGCAACATCCTTCTGGGCTGCCTTGGCATGACCACGACGCCGCCGCCCATCGATCCGCACTACATCCCGAAGATGCAGTCCGGCGACCTGCTGATGGCATGCAGCGACGGGCTCTGGCATTACTTCACGCCCGAGGAAATGGCGAGCGTGCTGTACGCCCAGCCCCCGCGCGACGCGGTGGAAATCCTGGTGGGCGAAGCGCGACGCCGGGCGCGCGGCACAGGCGACAACATCTCCATCGCAGTCCTGAAGCTCGACGCGCTGCCGGCAGCGGCCTGAGCGCGGTTCTTCCAGGCGGCAGTGCCCGAATCAGGGTGCGGCCGGAGCCGGAGTAGCGCCCGCCGCGGGAGGCGGCGGCAGCGGCGCGCCGCGCGGCTTGTCGCTCGAGGCATTCCTGCGCTCGACGCTGGCCCTGTGCTCGGCCGCCCTCTTCTGCTTGTCTTCGAAGCGCTGGACGTTCGCAGGTGCGTCGGCTCGCAACTGGGCCGCCTTGGCCCGCTCGTCGGCATGTGCCTGCTGCTTCGACTGGAATTCGCGCTCGCGCTCCGCTGCGCCGGAAGCCGTCGAGGCACGGCTGGCCGCGTGGTCGGCAGCGCGCTGCTCGCGGTCCTTCTGGCTCTGGATCGACTGTTCCTGCTTTTCCTTGGTGTCCTGCTCGCGCTGCGTGGCAGCCTTCTGGTCGAGCTTCTGCAGTTCCGCAGCACCGCTGCGCTGGCGCTGGATGTCGTTGATCGCGGTTTCCTGGCGCTTGATGCTGTCGGACTGGATCCGGCGCCGGTTGCGGCTTTCGCTCAGGCAGTCCTCGACCGCGAATTTCTTGTAGCAGGCGGTCCGCTCTTCCAGGAAGCGCTTTTCCATGGCCTCGCGCTCGGACGAGAGCCTGCGCTTCTCGGCCTCGAGATCGACAGTGCCCGAGGCGGCGTTGGACTGCGCCCACAGCGGCAGGCTGGCCAACGACATCAACAGGACAAGAGCGAATTTTTTCATGTGAGTCGGGTGTCGACGATGCGGCGTTCCAGGGAAAGAAACTCGCTCGACTGCATTTCGGTGAGCCGGGAGACCGTGCGCGGGAATTCGTGCGACAGCGGACCCTCGGTGTACAACGCCTCGGGCGGAACCTCAGCCGACATGATGAGCTTGCAGCGCCGGTCGTACAAGACGTCGATCAGCCATGTGAAACGGCGTGCTTCCGAAGCCATGCGCACGGGCATGTGCGGCACGTCGGACAGCAGCACCGTGTGGAACTGGCTCGCTATCTCCAGGTAGTCGTTCTGCGAACGCGGGCCGCCGCACAGCGTCTTGAAGTCGAACCAGACCACGCCGCCGGCCTTGCGCCGCGCGCGGATCTCGCGCGATTCGATGTGCAGCACCGGGTTTTCGTCGGCCACCTCGGCCAGCTTGTCGAAGGCCTTGCGCATTTCCTTCTCGGCCGCCGCGTCGTTGGGCGTGAGGTACATGCGCAGTTGCTCCAGCGTGCGGCGCCGGTAGTCGGTGCCGTTGTCGACGCTGAGCACCTCGAGCTTCTCATTGAGGAGCGCGATGGCAGGCAGGATGCGGTCGCGATGCAACCCGCCGGGGTAGAGATCGTCGGGCTTGAAGTTCGAGGTGGTGACGAAGCCCACGCCGTTCTCGAACAGCGACACCAGCAGCCGATGAAGAATCATCGCGTCGGTGATGTCCGCCACATGGAACTCGTCGAAGCAGATGAGCTTGTAGCGCTTGGAAATGCGCAGGCCCAGTTCGTCGAGCGGATTGACCGTGCCTTGCAGCTCCCGCAGTTCGCGGTGCACTTCACGCATGAACTCATGGAAGTGCAGGCGCGTCTTGCGCCGCAGCGGCACGGCGTTGAAGAACAAGTCCATCAGGAAGCTCTTGCCCCGCCCGACGCCACCGTACATGTAGACGCCGCGCGGGAGCTCCGGCCGGTTGATGAACTTCTTCAGCGCATTCGAACGCTGGGCCTTGTACTCGGCCCATTCGTTGGCGCAGCGATCCAGCGCCTCCACGGCGCGCAGTTGCGCGGGATCGCTGTGGAACCCGCGCGCAGCGAGTTCCGCCTCGTAGGCCTGTTTGACGCTGGTCAAGAGATCAGAAGTTCAGCGTGCGCTTGTCGACAGCCAGCGCGGCTTCCTTCGTGGCTTCCGACAGCGACGGGTGCGCATGGCAGATGCGGGCGATGTCTTCCGCGCTCGCCTTGAACTCCATGGCCACGACGGCTTCGGAGATCAGTTCGCTGGCCTGCGGGCCCACGATGTGCACGCCCAGGATCTCGTCGGTCGCGGCATCGGCCAGGAACTTGACCATGCCGGTCGTGTCGCCCAGTGCGCGTGCGCGGCCGTTCGCGAGGAACGGGAAGGTGCCGGCCTTGTAGGCGCGGCCTTCGGTCTTGAGCTGCTGCTCGGTCTGGCCGACCCACGCGATCTCGGGGCTCGTGTAGATCACCCAGGGAATCGTGTTGAAGTTGACGTGGCCGTGCTGGCCCGCAATGCGCTCCGCCACGGCAACGCCCTCTTCCTCGGCCTTGTGCGCCAGCATCGGGCCGCGCACCACGTCGCCGATCGCCCAGACGTTGGGCAGGTTGGTCTTGCACGCGTCGTCCACGGCGATGGCGCCGCGCTCGTCGAGCTTCAGGCCCACGGCTTCGGCGTTCAGGCCGATGGTGTTGGGCACGCGGCCGATCGACACGATCAGCTTGTCGACTTCCAGCGTCTGGGCTTCGCCCTTGGCGTTGGTCCAGGCAACGCTCACGCCCTTCTTGGACGACTTGATCTCGCCGACCTTCACGCCGAGTTCGATCTTGAGCTTCTGCTTGTCGAACGCCTTCTTGGCTTCCTTGGCGATCTGCTCGTCCACCGCGCCGAGGAAGGTCGGCAGCGCTTCGAGCACCGTGACTTCCGCGCCGAGGCGACGCCACACCGAGCCCATTTCGAGGCCGATGACGCCCGAGCCGATCAGGCCCAGCTTCTTGGGCACCGCGCCGATGCGCAGCGCGCCGTCGTTCGAGAGGATGTTCTCCTCGTCAAACGGCGCGCCCGGCAGCGCACGGGCGTTGGAGCCCGTGGCGATGACGATGTGCTTGCCGCTGATCGACTCTTCGGCGGCGCCGGCCACCTTGAGCTCGTAGCCGGTTTCGTCCGTCTTCACGAACGATGCGCGGCCGTGGAAGAACGTGATCTTGTTCTTCTTGAACAGGTACAGGATGCCGTCGTTGTTCTGCTTCACGACCTGGTCCTTGCGGGCCAGCATCTTGTCGATGTCCAGGCCCAGGCCTTCGACCTTGATGCCGTGGTCGGCGAAGTGGTGGCCGGCCTGCTCGAAGTGCTCCGACGATTGCAGCAGTGCCTTCGAGGGAATGCAGCCGACGTTGGTGCAGGTGCCGCCCGGTGCCGGGCCGCCCTTGCCGTTCTTCCACTCGTCGACGCAGGCGACGTTGAAGCCGAGTTGCGCCGCACGGATGGCGGCGATGTAGCCGCCGGGGCCGCCGCCGATGACGACGACGTCGAATTGTTTGCTCATTGGGTTTCCGTTTCAGTTGTCCATCGCGCCGCGTGAATCAGGGTTCCTTCGCGAACACCGCGGAACCGGCTTTGCCGGACCGCAGGTGTTGCCCCCGCGAGGGGGTTGGCGAAGCGACACGAAGTGCGCGAAGACTGGGGGTGGATCAGATGTCGAACAGCAGGCGCGACGGGTCTTCCAGCGCTTCCTTCATGGCGACCAGGCCCAGCACGGCTTCGCGGCCGTCGATGATGCGGTGGTCGTAGCTCATGGCGAGGTAGTTCATCGGGCGGATCACGATCTGGCCGTTTTCCACCACGGCGCGGTCCTTGGTGGCGTGCACGCCCAGGATGGCCGACTGGGGCGGGTTGATGATCGGGGTCGAGAGCATCGAGCCGAAAGTTCCGCCGTTCGAGATGGAGAACGTGCCGCCGGTCATGTCTTCGATGCCCAGCTTGCCGTCTTGCGCCTTCTTGCCGAACTCGGCGATCTTCTTCTCGATGTCGGCGAAGCTCATCTGGTCGGCGTTGCGCAGGATCGGCACCACCAGGCCGCGCGGCGAACCGACGGCGATGCCGATGTCGAAGTAGCCGTGGTACAGGATGTCGTTGCCGTCGACCGAGGCGTTGATCACCGGGTACTTCTTCAGCGCGTGCACGGCGGCCTTCACGAAGAAGGACATGAAGCCGAGCTTCACGCCGTGCTCCTTGGTGAAGCTGTCCTGGAAGCGCTTGCGCAGTTCCATGACCGGCGCCATGTTGACTTCGTTGAAGGTCGTCAGGATGGCGTTGGTGGATTGCGACTGCAGCAGGCGCTCGGCGATGCGGGCGCGCAGGCGGCTCATCGGCACGCGCTGTTCCGGACGCTCGCCCAGGTCGGGCGCACCGGCGGGCGCCGCGACTTGCGGCAGCGCGGGCTTGGCGGCCGGCGCGGCGACGGTGGCGGCAGGTGCCGCGGGCTTGGCGCCCGAAGCCACGGCGCCGAGCACGTCGCCCTTGGTGACGCGGCCGTCCTTGCCGGTGCCGGCGACGTCGCTGGTCTTCAGGTTGTTGTCTGCCAGCAGCTTGGCGGCGGCGGGCATGGCCACGTCGGCCTTCGAGCCACCCGTGGCAGCAGCGGCTGCCGCCGGGGCGGGTGCCGCAGCCGCAGGAGCGGCAGCGGGTGCAGCGGCAGCCGGGGCGCCGGCCGAAGCCTTGCCTTCGGTGTCGATCTTGGCGATCAGCTGCTCGGCCACCACGGTGGCGCCGTCGGGCTGAACGATTTCAGCCAGCACGCCGGCCGATGGCGCGGGCACTTCCAGCACGACCTTGTCGGTCTCGATCTCGATCAGGATTTCATCGACGGCGACGGCTTCGCCGGCCTTCTTCTTCCAGGTGAGCATGGTGGCCTCGGCCACGGATTCGGAAAGCTGGGGGACTTTGACTTCTACGATAGACATGTGGAGTGAGCTCCGTTTTGTTCTTCAGGGTGTTCGTGTGAAAAAGGGACAGGCGATTACTTGGTCAGCACGAAGCCCTTGAGCTTGGCGAACGCGCCGTCGACCAGCGCCTTCTGCTGTTCCTGGTGCAGGTGCGAGTAGCCCACCGCCGGCGATGCCGATGCGGCACGGCCGGAGTAGCCGAGCTTCTGGCCGTCCTGCATGTTTTCGTGGATGTAGTGCTGCACGAAGAACCAGGCGCCCTGGTTCTGCGGCTCGTCCTGGCACCAGACCACGTCGACGAGGTTCGGGTACTTCTTGATCTCGGCGGCAAACGCCTTGTGCGGGAACGGATAGAGCTGCTCGACGCGGATGATCGCCACGTCTTCGCTGCCCAGTTCCTCGCGCTTCTTGGCCAGGTCGTAGTAGACCTTGCCCGAGCAGGCGATCAGGCGCTTGACCTTCTCGGCCTTCAGGCCCTTGCTGTCGGGAATGACGGTCTGGAAGCTGCCCTTGGTGAATTCGGCCAGCGGCGAGGTGGCGTCCTTGTTGCGCAGCAGCGACTTGGGCGTGAGGATGATCAGCGGCTTGCGCAGGTTGCGCACCATCTGGCGGCGCAGCACGTGGAAGATCTGGCTGGCCGTCGTGGGTTGCACCACCTGCATGTTGGTGTCCGCGCTCAGCTGCATGAAGCGCTCCAGGCGTGCCGAGCTGTGCTCGGGGCCCTGGCCTTCGTAGCCGTGCGGCAGCATCATGGTCAGGCCGTTGACGCGGCCCCACTTCACTTCGCCCGAGGCGATGAACTGGTCGATCACCACTTGCGCGCCGTTCACGAAGTCGCCGAACTGGGCTTCCCAGATGACGAGCGTGTTCGGGTCGTTCGATGCATAGCCGTATTCGAACGCAAGCACGGCTTCTTCCGACAGGATCGAGTCGATGACGACGAACGGAGCCTGGTTGTCGGCCACGTTCTGCAGCGGCGTGTAGGTGCCTTCGTCGAACTTCTCGCGGTTCTGGTCGTGCAGCACGGCGTGGCGGTGCGTGAACGTGCCGCGGCCCGAGTCTTCACCCGACAGGCGCACCGGGTAGCCGCTGGCCACCAGCGAGGCGAAGGCCATGTGCTCGCCCATGCCCCAGTCGATGTTGACGTCGCCGCGGCCCATGGCCGCGCGGTCGTCCAGCACCTTCTTCACGAGGGGATGCACCGTGAAGCCTTGCGGCACGGTGGTGATCTTCTCGGCCAGGCGCTTCCACTCGCTGGAGGGAATGGCGGTGTCGCCGGCGTCGGTCCACTTCTTGTTGAGGTACGGGCTCCAGTCGACGGCGTACTTGCTCTTGAAGTTGGTGAGCACGGGGTCGACGGTGTTCTTGCCTTCGTCGAAGGCGGCGCGCTGCGCCTTGACCATGTCGTCGCCGAGCGTGTCGCCCAGGCCTTGAGCGGCCAGCTTGTCGGCGTACAGCTTGCGCGTGCCGGGGTGCTGGGCGATCTTCTTGTACATCAGCGGCTGGGTGAGCGAGGGGGTGTCCTGCTCGTTGTGGCCCAGCTTGCGGAAGCAGATGATGTCGACGACCACGTCCTTCTGGAATTCCATGCGGAAGTCCAGGGCGATCTGGGTGGCGAGCACCACGGCTTCGGGATCGTCGCCGTTCACGTGCAGCACCGGCGCCTCGATCATCTTGACGATGTCCGAGCAGTACAGCGTCGAGCGGCTGTCGCGCGGGTCGCTGGTGGTGAAGCCGATCTGGTTGTTGATGACGAAGTGCACCGTGCCGCCGGTGGAGTAGCCGCGGGTCTCGGCCAGCGCCAGCGTTTCCATCACGACGCCCTGGCCTGCGAAGGCGGCGTCGCCGTGCACGATCACGGGCAGCACCTGCTTGCCCAGCGGGTCGCCGCGGCGGTCCATGCGGGCACGCACCGAGCCTTCGACCACGGGGTTCACGATTTCAAGGTGCGAGGGATTGAACGCGAGGCTCAGGTGCACCGGGCCGCCGGGGGTGGTCACGTCCGAGCTGAAGCCCTGGTGGTACTTGACGTCGCCGCTGGGCAGGTCTTCGGGGGCGGTGTGGTCGAACTCGGCGAACAGGTCGGCCGGCATCTTGCCGAGCGAGTTGACCAGCACGTTCAGGCGGCCGCGGTGGGCCATGCCGATCACGATTTCCTGCACGCCCTTGACGCCGGCCTGGTTGATCAGCTCGTCCATCGCGACGATGAAGCTTTCGCCGCCTTCGAGCGAGAAGCGCTTCTGGCCGACGTACTTGGTGTGCAGGAAGCGCTCGAGGCCTTCGGCGGCCGTCAGGCGGCTGAGCACGTGCTTCTTCTGCTCGGCGCTCAGCTTGGGATTGGTGCGGGCGCTTTCGAGCCGCTGCTGCCACCAGCGCTTGTGGTTCTGGTCGGTGGTGTACATGTACTCGGCACCCATCGTGCCGCAGTACGTTTCGCGCAAGGCATTGAGCAGGTCGCGCAGCGACATGGCTTCCTTGCCGAAGAAGGTGTTGCTGGTGTTGAACACCGTCTCGAGGTCGGCGTCGGTGAAGCCGTAGAACGAGGGCTCGAGTTCCGGGATGGCGGGACGCTCGGCGCGCTTGAGCGGATCGAGGTCGGCCCAGCGTGCGCCGACGTTGCGGTAGGCGGCGATCAGCTGCTGGACGGAGGTGCGCTTGCGGCCGAGTTCGGAATCGGCGCCGCTGGCCTGCACGACCTTGGTCGTGCCCTGCTTCGCGCGTTCGGCGAAGGCGTTGATGACCGGCAGGTGCGGGACGTCGCGGGTGTTGCTGCCGTCGGCGGCGGGAACGTTCTGCAGCGCGTCGAAATACGAACGCCAGTTGTCGGGCACGCTGCCGGGGTTGGAGAGGTAGTTTTCATACATCTCTTCGACATAGGGGGCATTGCCGCCGAAGAGGTATGTGTTGCCTTGATAGGCGGTGTACGCCGATGGCGTCGATGAATCGCTCATGATCCGCTGACCTTCGCTTCCCTGAAGGAAGCACTAGCTGGTTAAGAAACCTTCCGCGACACGGCTGAACCGGTTGGCGGATGCGACTGTGGCTGGGGAAGGGCCTGAGTACCTTGGCATTGTGCCACGTCAACCATATGACGGTTCAAAGGGAGCCTGCAACCCCCTTCGGGGATAACTCAGGGCGAAGAAAGTAACTGTTTGATGTGCTGCAGCGTGGCGGGGTCGTCGATGGTGGTCAGGTCGCCCGGGTCGCGCTGCTCGCAGACGGCCTGGATGGCGCGGCGCAGCAATTTGCCGCTGCGCGTCTTGGGCAGGCCGCTCACGAAGCGCACGCGCGCGGGGCGGGCCAGCGCGCCGAGCTGGTCGGCCACGAGCTTCATGATCTCGCCCTCGAGCTTGAGCGCCACGTCGGCGTCGGCCGCGGCCTTGCCGTCCTTCGGAACGACGAAGGCCATCGCCACCTGCCCCTTGAGCGCGTCGGCAACGCCCACCACGGCCACTTCCGCGACGTTGGCATGGCCCGAAATGCTCTCCTCGATCTCGCGCGTGCCCAGTCGGTGGCCCGCCACGTTGATCACGTCGTCGGTGCGCCCGAGGATGTAGAAATAGCCGTCTTCATCGCGAATGCCCCAGTCGAAGGTCGAATAGACCATCTTGCCGGGTACGCTTTTCCAGTAGGTATCGACGAAGCGCGCGTCGTCCTTCCACACGGTCTGCATGAAACCGGGCGGGGTCGGCCCCTCCACCACGACCACGCCTTTCTCGTTCGCGCCGGTCAGCTCCTCGCCGGTCGACTCGTGCAGGATCTTGATGCGGTAGCCGTACATCGGCACGCCCGGGCTGCCGAACTTGCTGGCCTTGGCCTCCACGCCGTTGGCGATGGTGATCATCGGCCAGCCCGATTCGGTCTGCCAGTAGTTGTCGATGATCGGCACACCCAGGCCCTCGCTGATCCAGCGCGCGGTGGGCTCGTCGAGCGGCTCGCCGGCCAGGAACAGCGCGCGCAGGCTCGACAGGTCGTACTTCTTGAGCAGGGCCGGGTCCTGCTTCTTGAGCACGCGCACCGCGGTGGGCGCGCTGAACATCACCGTCACCCTGTACTTCTCGACGAGGCGCCACCAGATGCCGCCGTCGGGCTGCCGGTCGATGCCCTGCGTGGGCAGGCCTTCGTACATGATGGTCGCCATGCCCGCGATCAGCGGGCCGTACACGATGTAGCTGTGGCCCACCACCCAGCCGATGTCGCTGGTCGAGAAGTAGGTTTCGCCGGGCCGCCCGTCGAAGATGTGCTTCATGCTCGCGGCCAGCGCCACCGCGTAGCCGCCCACGTCGCGTTGCACGCCCTTGGGCTTGCCGGTGGTCCCGCTCGTGTAGATGGTGTAGCTGATGTCGGTGGAGGCGAGCCAGATGCAGGGCACCTTGGCGTCGATGTGCTTCTGGCGCAGTTCGGCGGCGAGGTGGTCGCGCCCTGCCGTCAGGTCCATGGGGGCGAGGCCGCGGTCGGTGAGCAGCACGGCCGAGGGCTTGTGCTTCGACAGGCGGATCGCCTCGTCGAGCAGCGGCTTGTACGCGATGACCTTGCCGCCGCGCGAGCCGGCATCGGCACTCACGACCACCTTGGGCTCGGCATCTTCGATGCGCGTGGCCAGCGAAACGCTCGCGAAGCCGCCGAACACCACGCAGTGGATGGCGCCGATGCGCGCGCAGGCCAGCATGGCGAACGCGGCCTCGGGAATCATCGGCATGTAGATGAGCACCCGGTCGCCCTTGCCGACACCGAGTTCGACAAGGCTGGCGGCGGTGCGCTGCACTGCGGCGTGCAGTTCGTCGAAGCTGTAGCTCTTTTCGACGCCGGTTTCTGTGGAGACGAAGATCAGCGCGGGCTGGCTGCCGCGCTCGGCCAGATGTCGGTCGACGGCGTTGTGGCACAGGTTGGTGGTGCCGCCCACGAACCAGCGCGCGAACGGCGGCTGGCTGGCGTCGAGGATCTGCTGCGCGGGGGTGTGCCAGTCGATCAGCCGGGCCTGCTCGGCCCAGAAGGCCTCGGGCGCATCCACGGACTGGCGATGGAACTCTTCAAAGCGGCTCATCTGGATTTGTCTCCGTTCTATGTTTTCGTTCAAGCGGCCTCGCCAAAACTGAATTCATAATTATGGAGACCGATCTTGCAGCAAGCTGACGACCGGGACAACCCGGCCGAGTCCCACCCCGGCAACGGCGCCGGGGGCAGCGGGTTTAACGGATCAGGGCCTGCAGTTCGCGGAACGCCGGGTGCTCGGCAGTGCGCAGCCACTCGAAGCCGACCATCTCGGTCGTCACCAGCTCGGCGCCGGCACCGGCCAGCCGGTCGAACGCGGCGTCGCGGTTGCGCTCGGTGCGCGAGCTGCAGGCGTCGGTGACGACCCAGACTTCGAACTCGTCTTCCAGCAGGTCGAGCGCGGTCTGCAGCAGGCAGACATGGGCTTCGCAGCCGGCGATCACGATGGTGTTGCGCTCTTCGGGCGCGGCCTGCGGCTTCTGCAGATGCTTCGGCAGGCTCCGGGCATTGCCCTGCGGCGCGGCCTTGGCCGGCGCGCGCAGCCATTCGCCGAGGCCCTCTTCCACGCCGCTGAAGTGCATCTTCGCCAGCGTCTTCCTGCACAGCGCGCGGATGTCCGGCAGGTTTTCGCCGAGCTTGGACGGGTTCTGCTCGGTGCCCCAGACCGGCACGTCGACCCATTTCGCCATCTGGCCGAGGCGCACGGCATTCTTCGCAACGGCCTCGTTTTCGAACACCGCCGGCATCAGCCGTGCCTGGTAGTCGACCAGCACGAGTTGGGATTGCGAAGCGTCGAGCAGCATGAACGGATTCTTTCTTGTAGAGGTTTAGGTTGGGCTAAACCGTACCACCGAAAAGACCGGGTTTGGCCGCCTGGGCGGCAACGCGCTCCACCAGCTGCGCCACGTAGGCCTTGAAGAGTGCGTCGGCCGACTGCCTGAACATGCGGATGCGCCCGGTGTGCTGCATCAGCAGCAGGCCCACGCCGTGTGCGAACAGCGAGGTGTTTTCCCGCAAAGCGCCATCCGCGTCGAGGCCCATGGCCTGCAACGCGTCTTCGCAGGGGCGAAGGGCCTGATGCAGATGGTCGTTCAGCTCATGGTCGAGCTCGCTGGTCAGCCCGCGCGGGCGCATGCCCTGCACAAGATAGAAGCCGAGGTCGAGCTCGCGCGGGTTCGCTGCGTAGAAGTCGAACCACGCCTGCGCCTTGGCGGCGAGCGTCTGGTCAGGACGGCCTTCGGACTCGGGGGCATCAGCGACGGCCGTCTGGAGCCGCTGGATCGATTCATCGAGCAGCGCGCCGTAGATCGCTTCCTTGCTGTCGAAATAGGAGTAGATGGCGCCCGGCGTGTAGCCGGCCCTGCGCGCGATTTCGCGAATGCTCGCGCCCTCGATGCCAGCTTCCAGGAACACGGCGCGTGCGGCGTCGAGCACCAGCGCGCGGCGCGCATCGGTGAGCGCCTGGCGGCGTTGGAGCTTGGCATGCATGGGCGGGACTATACAAAAATTCGAGCGTTGATCAAAAAATTAAACAGTGTTCAAATTTTGCCCGGAAGCCCCTCGGAAGCCCAGAAAACCACGGAGACAAGAAACGATGAACGCCCCGCTCCCCGCCACCACGCTCATGTCCGGCGCCGACTACCGCGAATCGCTGCGCCGCTACCGCCCCACTGTCTTCGTGGACGGCCGCCGCGTCGAAAGCGTGGCCGATGAGCCCGCCTTCCAGCCCGGCATCAATGCCATCGCCCTCACCTACGACTACGCGCTGCGCAAGGAATACGAGCCGCTGATGACGGCGGTGCAGCACACCAGCGGCAAGCGCGTGAACCGGCTGTCGCACATCAACACCAGCTCCGGCGACCTGCTCAACAAGCTGGAGGCGGTGCGCCTTGTCTGCCAGGAAACCGGATGCGCCCAGCGCTACCTGACGCACGACGCGCTCAACGCCATCGCCCAGGTCTCGGCCCGCATCGACGACGCCCGCGGCAGTACCGAGCACACCGCCCGCTTCCACGAGTACCTGCACCGCGTGCAGGACCAGGACCTGACGCTGGGAGTCGCCATGACCGACGCCAAGGGCGACCGCAGCCGGCGGCCACACGAGCAGGCCAACGTCGACAGCTACCTGCACGTGGTGGAGCGCAATGCGCGCGGCATCGTCATCTCGGGCACCAAGGCCATCGTGACGGGAGCGCCCTATGTGCATGAACTGCTGGTCATGCCCTGCCGCAACATGGGCAAGGAAGACGCCGACTTCGCCGTCTGCTGCGCCGTGCCGCTGGACGCGCCGGGGCTCACCATCGTCGCCCGCCCCGCCGGGCGCCCCGGGGAAAAGCTCGAGCATGGCGACGCCCTTTTCAGCCGCAAGTACGGGCAGAGCACCGGCGTATGCATGTTCGACAAGGTCTTCGTGCCATGGGAGCGCGTGTTCTACGCCGGGGAATGGGAGCATTCCGGCCACCTGACCTACAGCTACGCCACGCACCACCGCCACAGCTGCATCGGCGCGCGCGCGGGCTTCGGCGACCTGCTGATCGGCGCCGGCGCGCTGATGTGCGAGGCCAACGGCTTCGACCCGGGCAAGGAAAGCCACCTGCGCGAGCAGATGGTCGAGCTCATCACCATCACCGAAAGCTTCTTTGCCTGCGGCGTGGCGGCCAGCGTCTACGGCAAGGCCGACGAGCACTGCGAGGTCTTCATGCCAGACCCGGTGTTCAGCAACATCGGCAAGCTGCTGCTGGCCACGAAGATCTACGACATGCACCGCATCGCGCACTACGTGAGCGGCGGGCTCATCGTCACCCTGCCCGGCCCCGACGAAGACCACAACCCCGAGACCGCCGCCCGCCTGTCGGACGTGCTGCGCGCCAACCCGGCCATTCCCTACGAGCAGCGCATCGAGACCGCCCGCTTCATCGAGGATCTGACGGCGGGCTACCAGGGCGGCTGGTACAGCGTGATCAGCCTGCACGGCGGCGGTTCGCCGGCCGCGATGAAGCAGGAAATCTGGCGCAACTACCCGCTCGGCTCCAAGGTCGAACTGGTGGAGCGCATCCTCGAGCGCGGCATCGCGGCCGATGGATCGCCCGCCGCCGCCCCGCACGACCCGGCACGCGCCATCACCCGCAACCGCCAGCCCGGCAAATGCTGCGACACCGGCTGCACCACGCCAGGGCAACCGGTGATGGTCGACCTGCCGGCGTCCCGCCGCGCCTAAACTGCGGCGCATGAAGCTGCCGTCAACACGCCTTTGCCTCGTAGCCCTGGGAATCGGAGCGGCCCTGCTGGTCGCGGCCTGCGGCGGAATACGCAAGGCCACCGTGCCGATGGCGACCACGCTCGAGAAGAGCAATTGCGCGCGCAACGTCGACACGCTGCTGGTCATGCTGCCCGGCGCCTATTCCACCCCCGACGAATTCACGCGCGAAGGCTTCGTCAGTGCCGTGCGAGACGCCCGGCTCGCCGCGGACGTGATGCTGGTCGACGCGCACCTGGGCTACTACAACAACAGGAGCATCCTCGATCGCCTGAGCGCCGACGTGATGGCGCCGGCACGCCAGCATGGCTACCGCCATATCTGGATCGTCGGCATCTCGGTCGGCGGATTCGGCGGGCTGCTCTATGCGCAGACGCATCCCGGCGAACTCTCCGGCGTGGTGACGCTCGCGCCCTACCTCGGCGAGCGCGCGCAGAGCACCGACATCGCCAACGCCGGCGGGCTTGCGCAATGGCACGGCCCGCTGGCGGATCCGGGCGAAGGCATTCCCCGCGCGCCGAACGAAACCCAGCTATGGCAATGGTTGCGCGGCTACGTCGGTTTCACGCAGACAGCGGCACCGCGCCCGCCGCTCTACCTGGGCTACGGCGTGGACGACCGCTTCGCTTTCAGCCACCGGCTGCTGGCGGCGGCGCTGCCCGCGGAACGCGTCTTCACCACCGAAGGCGGCCACGACTGGCCGGAGTGGAAGCGCCTGTGGCAACGCATGCTGCCGACGCTGCCGCTGCCGGGCTGCCCCGGTTGACGGCGGCAGCGCCGGCTCCGAGCACTAGCCTGCAACTTCGCAGACTTTGCCAACGGATGACATCAGCTTGGCAGCAAATGGCGAGTGAATCCAGCATCCGGTGTTGTCCAACCCGTCTGCGTAGGTCCATTTTGTGACAACCACTTATGAACCATAAACGTTCACCGTTACATTTTTTCTTTGGGCGAATTGAAAAAATCCATGTAAATCAATGGTTTACGGTGGCAATCGCTAATTCTGTTTAAATTGACATAACCGCGCGTCATCAATATCCTACGCGCCATGCGTTTTTTCGTCCTACCCGTGTCCCTCCTGCTTGCCGTCGCTGCCCACGCAGCCCCTCAACAGGACCGATCTGACGACGAGATGGCCCGCATGCTTGCAGACAAAGGCCTGATCGGCCAGCTGCAGCAGGTGCGTCAAACAGTCTCCGAACGAACCTCCGACCTCGTGGTCACTGCCATCGGCTTCCTCGGCGTGCCTTATCGCCGCGGCGGCAACACGGCGGAAGCAGGCTTCGATTGCAGCGGCTTCGTTCGTGCCATGTACAACCAGACGGTGGGCCACATGCTCCCCCGTCGCGCCGAAGAGCAGGCAGCCGCCACCGAGAAGATCGACCGCGAGCAGCTCAAGCCCGGCGACCTCGTGTTCTTCAACACCATGCGCCGCGCCTTCAGCCATGTCGGCATCTATGTCGGCGAAGGCAAGTTCATCCACTCGCCGCGTTCCGGCGCCCAGGTTCGCGTGGAAGACATGAACGGCAGCTACTGGCAGCGCCGCTTCGACGGTGCCCGCCGCGTGCTGGCCGGCCCCACGGACGAAGTGAAGGCGGCAGCCGTCGCACACACCGGCAACTGAGCCCCTCCTCCCTCCCTGGAAATCCAGGACGAAAAAAATCCCGCCGCAGCGGGATTTTTTTATGGGCGCTCGACAGGCGCCCCCTTTCAGCCGGAAATCAGCTCTTGCGGGCCGGCGGCAGGTCGGTGCAGGTGCCGTGCGCCACTTCAGCCGCCATGCCGATGCTTTCGCCCAGCGTCGGGTGCGGGTGGATGGTCTTGCCGATGTCGATTTCGTCGGCGCCCATCTCGATGGCGAGTGCAATCTCGCCGAGCATGTCGCCGGCGTGCGTGCCGACGATGCCGCCGCCCAGGATGCGGTGCGTCTCGGCGTCGAACAGCAGCTTGGTGAAGCCCTCGTCGCGGCCGTTGGCGATGGCGCGGCCCGATGCCGACCATGGGAAGTGCCCCTTCTTGACCTTGATGCCCTCGGCCTTGGCCTGGTCCTCGGTCAGGCCGACCCACGCCACCTCGGGGTCGGTGTAGGCCACGCTCGGGATCACCCGGGCGTTGAAGGCGGCGCTGGACAGCTCCTTGTCGCCCTTCTGCTCGCCTGCGATCACTTCGGCCGCCACGTGTGCCTCGTGCACCGCCTTGTGCGCCAGCATGGGCTGGCCCACGATGTCGCCGATGGCGAAGATGTGCGGCACGTTGGTACGCATCTGGATGTCGACCGGTATGAAGCCGCGGTCGCTCACCGTGACGCCGGCCTTCTCGGCGCCGATCTTCTTGCCGTTGGGGCTGCGGCCCACGGCCTGCAGCACCAGGTCGTACACCTGCGGCTCCTTCGGCGCGTTCTCGCCCTCGAAGCTGACCTTGATGCCTTCCTTCGTGGCCTCGGCGCCGACCGTCTTCGTCTTCAGCATGATGTTGTCGAAGCGCGGCGCGTTCATCTTCTGCCAGACCTTGACCAGGTCGCGGTCGGCGCCCTGCATCAGGCCGTCGAGCATTTCGACCACGTCCAGGCGTGCGCCCAGCGTCGAATACACCGTGCCCATCTCCAGGCCGATGATGCCGCCGCCCAGGATCAGCATGCGCTTGGGGTCGGTGCCCATCTCGAGCGCGCCGGTCGAGTCGACCACGCGCGGGTCCTTCGGCATGAAGGGCAGGCTCACGGCCTGCGAGCCGGCCGCGATGATGGCGTTGCGGAACTTGACCGTCTGCTTGCTGCCCGTGGTGTCCCAGCTGGTGCCCGAAGTTTCGTCGACCTCCAGGTGGTACGGGTCGATGAAACTGCCGACGCCGCGCAGCACCGTCACCTTGCGCATCTTGGCCATGGCCGTGAGGCCGCTGGTGAGCTTGCCCACCACCTTGTTCTTGTGGCCCAGCAGCTTGGCGCGGTCGACCGTGGGAGCGGCAAAGCTCACGCCCAGGTCCGCGAAGTGCTTGACCTCGTCCATGACCGACGCCACGTGCAGCAGCGCCTTCGACGGGATGCAGCCGACGTTCAGGCACACGCCGCCGAGGGTGGCGTACCGCTCGATCAGCACGACCTTCAGGCCGAGGTCGGCCGCGCGGAAGGCTGCCGAATAGCCGCCGGGGCCGGCGCCGAGCACGACCACGTCGCATTCGACGTCGACCTTGCCGCCGTAGCTCGACACGGCCACGGCCGCCGAGGCGGGGGCCGGCGCCGGTGTGGCTTTGGGCGCGGGGGCTGCACTGGGTGCGGCGGCGGCAGCGGGAGCCGGTGCTGCAGCAGCGGGGGCGGCCGCGGCGGCGCCGTCGACTTCCAGCGTCAGCACGACAGAGCCTTCCTTGACCTTGTCGCCCACCTTCACGGCCAGCGCCTTCACCACGCCGGCGGCGGACGACGGGATCTCCATCGAGGCCTTGTCCGATTCGACCGTGATCAGCGACTGCTCGGCCTTGACCGTGTCTCCGACATTGACCAGCACCTCGATCACCGCGACTTCGTCGAAGTCGCCGATGTCGGGCACCTTGATTTGTTGTTCGCTCATTTGGACACTTTCAGTTTGAGTGTGAGAACGTCGACCGGTGGGGCCGAATTGCGATCGAATTCGCAGGCGGCGGCAATGCCCGCCTCCGCCACGTCGCGCGAGGTGCGCGACTTGATGTCATAGGCCGCGTGCATGGCGCCGAGCGCAAAGCTGCGTCCCGAGCCGATGGCCCAGAACTCCTTGAACTCGAACACCTCGCGGTAGCTGTAGATGCCGTAGATGCCGCTCGGGTTGGCCATCAGCATCGTGAACTGGCTCGACTCGTAGGGCTCGTGGTCGTCTTCCTTGGTCTGCATGAAGAACGAGTCCTTCAGCACCGGATGCAGCATCGTGAAGGTGCGGAAGATCTCGTGCTTGCTGCCGAACAGCAGCTTCTCGCGCGGTTGCACGGCCAGCGCATGCTGCAGCACCAGGAAGTGCGCGGCCGCGCCGGCCATCGCGAACAGGCTGGTGCCCGCCGCGTCCTCGACGGTGAAGATCTTCTGGTTGGCCTCGGCGCGGTGCGACAGCCGCGTGTCGCCGAAGGTCACCAGAGAATCGGCTGCCATCGTGACCTGGCCACCCTTGCGGACGGCCACAACCGTGGTCATAGCAGGATACGGCGATAGTCCGCGAGCACCTGGCCCAGGTAGGCGTTGAAACGCGCAGCCAGGGCGCCGTCGATCACGCGGTGGTCATAGGACAGCGACATCGGCAGCGTCAGGCGCGGCACGAACTGCTTGCCGTCCCACACCGGCTTCATCGCGCTCTTCGACAGGCCGAGGATGGCCACTTCCGGAGCGTTGATGATGGGCGTGAAGTGCGTGCCGCCGATGCCGCCGAGCGAGCTGATCGAGAAGCAGCCGCCCTGCATGTCGGCCGAGCCGAGCTTGCCGTCGCGCGCCTTCTTGGCCAGTTCGCCCATCTCGGCGCTGATCTGCAGGATGCCCTTCTTGTCGGCATCCTTCAGCACCGGCACCACCAGGCCGTTGGGCGTGTCCGCCGCGAAGCCGATGTTGTAGTACTGCTTGTAGACGAGCTGGTCGCCATCCAGGCTGGTATTGAACTCGGGGAATTTCTTCAGCGCCGCGACCACCGCCTTGATGACGAAGGCCAGCATCGTGACCTTGACGCCGGACTTCTCGTTCTCCTTGTTGGTGGAGACGCGGAAGGCCTCGAGCTCGGTGATGTCTGCTTCGTCGTTGTTGGTGACGTGCGGGATCATCACCCAGTTGCGGTGCAGGTTGGCGCCGCTGAGCTTCTTGATGCGCGAGAGGTCCTTGCGCTCGACCGTGCCGAACTTGGTGAAGTCGACCTTCGGCCATGGAATGAGGCCCAGGGCCGCGCCGTCGCCGCCGCCACCAGCCGGCGCCTTGGCCGCGGAAGCCTTGGTGCTGACCTGGCCGCTCATCACGGCCTTGGTGAAGCTCTGAATATCTTCCTGCGTGATGCGGCCCTTGAGGCCGGAACCCTTGACCTCTTCGAGCGGCACGCCGAGTTCGCGGGCGAACTTGCGCACCGACGGGGACGCATGCGGCAGCTTGCCGGTGGGCGCGACGGTCGGGTCGTGCGGTGCGGCGGCAGCGGCCGGGCTCGCGGCGGGCGCCGGGGCTGCGGCGGCTGGCGCGGGCGCGGGTGCGCTGGCGGTCGCCGCAGCAGCGGCCTGCGCGGGCGCCGGGGCCGCGGCAGCCGTGCCTTCGAGCACGGCGATCAGGTCGCCGATGTTGACGGTGTCGCCGACCTTGACCTTGAGTTCCTTGAGCACGCCGGCCGCCGACGACGGAATCTCCATCGAAGCCTTGTCCGACTCCACCGTGATGAGCGACTGCTCGGCCTTGACCGTGTCGCCGACCTTCACGAGCAGCTCGATGACGGCCACGTCCTTGAAATCGCCGATGTCGGGCACCTTGACCTCGACCGGACCCGACGCCGCTGCAGGCGCGGCGGCAGGTGCCGGCGCAGCCGCAGCGGGCGCCGGCGCGGGCGCGGGCGCAGCGGCGGCAGGAGCCGCAGCCGGAGCCGGTGCAGCGGCACCCGCTCCCTCGGCCTCCAGCACGAGCACCACCGAGCCCTCCTTCACCTTGCTGCCGACCTCGACCTTCAGCTCCTTGACCACACCGGCCGTGGACGACGGGATTTCCATCGACGCCTTGTCCGATTCCACCGTGATGAGCGACTGCTCGGCCTTGACCGTGTCGCCCACCTTCACAAGCACCTCGATCACCGCGACTTCATCGAAATCGCCGATGTCCGGCACCTTGACTTCCACTGCTGCCATATCGTTTGTCTCCCGCCGTGAGGCGCCGTTTCGTTCGTTGATTGTTGAGGGTCAGGCGTAAAGCGGGTTGACCTTGTCGACATTGATGCCGTACTTCTTGATCGCTTCCACCACCTTGGCCACCGGCACGGTGCCGTCTTCGCTCAGCGCCTTGAGCGCAGCCACCACGATGTAGTGGCGGTTGATCTCGAAGTGCTCGCGCAGCTTGTTGCGGAAGTCGCTGCGGCCGAAGCCGTCGGTGCCTAGCACCTTGTAGGTGCGGCCCTTCGGGATGAAGGGACGGATCTGCTCGGCATAGGCCTTCATGTAGTCGGTCGATGCGACCACCGGGCCTGCGGTGGGCGCGAGCTGCTCGGCCACGAAGGGCACGCGCGGCGTCTGGTCGGGGTGCAGCAGGTTCCAGCGGTCGGCGTCCTGGCCGTCGCGGGTCAGCTCGTTGAAGCTCGGGCAGCTCCAAACGGAAGCCGACACACCCCAGTCCTTCTCGAGCAGCTCTTGCGCGGCGAAGCTCTCGCGCAGGATGGTGCCGCTGCCCAGCAGTTGCACCGTGGGTGCTTCCTTGCCCTTGGACGCCTTGATCGCGGGGCCCTGCTTCGACAGGTACATGCCCTTGATGATCTGCTCTTCGGTGCCTGGCTGCAGGCCGGGCATCGCGTAGTTCTCGTTGAGCAGCGTCAGGTAGTAGTAGACGTTGTCCTGCTTCTCGACCATGCGCTTGAGGCCGTGGTGCAGGATCACGCCGACTTCATGCGCGAAGGTCGGGTCGTAGCTCACGCAGTTCGGGATGGTGTTGGCCAGGATGTGGCTGTGCCCGTCTTCGTGCTGCAGGCCTTCGCCGTTCAGCGTGGTGCGCCCCGAGGTGCCGCCCAGCAGGAAGCCGCGGGCCTGCATGTCGCCGGCCGCCCAGGCCAGGTCGCCGATGCGCTGGAAGCCGAACATCGAGTAGTACACGTAGAACGGCACCATGATGCGGTTGTTCGTGCTGTACGACGTGGCCGCCGCGATCCAGCTCGACATGCCGCCGGCTTCGTTGATGCCTTCCTGCAGGATCTGGCCGGCCTTGTCTTCCTTGTAGTACATGACCTGGTCCTTGTCGACCGGGGTGTACTGCTGACCGTGCGGGTTGTAGATGCCGATCTGGCGGAACAGGCCTTCCATGCCGAAGGTGCGAGCCTCGTCCACCAGGATGGGCACGACGCGCGGGCCCAGCGCCTTGTCGCGCAGCAGCTGCGTGAGGAAGCGCACGTAGGCTTGCGTGGTCGAGATCTCGCGGCCCTCGGCCGTGGGCTCCATCACCGCCTTGAAGGTGTCGAGCGACGGGACCGTGAAGCTCTCGTCGGCCTTGACGCGGCGGTGCGGCAGGTAGCCGCCGAGGGCCTTGCGGCGCTCGTGCAGGTAGCGCATTTCCGGCGTGTCGTCGGCCGGCTTGTAGAACGGCAGCTCGGCGATCTGGCTGTCGGGAATCGGGATGTTGAAGCGGTCGCGGAAGGCCTTGATGTCTTCGTCGCCGAGCTTCTTGGTCTGGTGGACCGTGTTCTTGCCTTCGCCGATCTTGCCCATGCCGAAGCCCTTGACGGTCTTGACGAGCAGCACGGTGGGCTGGCCCTTGTGGTTCTGGGCGGCATGGAACGCGGCGTACACCTTTTGCGAGTCGTGGCCGCCGCGCTGCAGGTTCCAGACCTCGTCGTCGGTCATGTGCTCGACCATCTTCAGCGTGCGCGGATCGCGGCCGAAGAAGTTCTTGCGCACGTAGGCGCCGTCGTTGGCCTTGAACGACTGGTAGTCGCCGTCGTTGCACTCCATCATGATCTTGCGCAGCGCGCCGTCATGGTCCTTCTCGAGCAGGGCGTCCCAGCCCTTGCCCCAGATGAGCTTCACGACGTTCCAGTTGGCGCCGCGGAACTCGCCCTCGAGCTCCTGGATGATCTTGCCGTTGCCGCGCACCGGGCCGTCCAGGCGCTGCAGGTTGCAGTTGATGACGAAGATCAGGTTGTCGAGGTTCTCACGCGCCGCCAGGCCGATGGCGCCCAGCGATTCGACCTCGTCCATTTCTCCGTCGCCGCAGAACACCCAGACCTTGCGGTTTTCGGTGTTGGCGATGCCGCGTGCATGCAGGTACTTGAGGAAGCGTGCCTGGTAGATCGCCATCAGCGGGCCCAGGCCCATCGAGACGGTGGGGAACTGCCAGAACTCCGGCATCAGCTTGGGGTGCGGGTAGCTCGACAGGCCCTTGCCGTCGACTTCCTGGCGGAAGTTGAGCAGTTGCTCTTCGGAGAGGCGGCCTTCGAGGTAGGCGCGGGCATAGATGCCAGGCGAAACGTGGCCCTGGATGTAGAGCAGGTCGCCGCCGTGGTTTTCGCTCTCGGCGTGCCAGAAGTGGTTGAAGCCGGCGCCGAACATGCTTGCCAGCGAGGCGAAGGAGCCGATGTGGCCGCCCAGGTCACCGCCTTCGGCCGGATGGTGGCGGTTGGCCTTGACCACCATGGCCATCGCGTTCCAGCGCATGTAGGCGCGCAGGCGCTGTTCGATTTCGAGGTTGCCGGGGCTGCGAGCCTCCTGCGAAGGCTCGATGGTGTTGACGTAGCCCGTGTTGGCCGAGAACGGCATGTCGACCGTGTTCTGGCGGGCATGTTCGAGCAGTTGCTCGAGAAGGAAGTGGGCCCGCTCGGGACCCTCGCTCTGGATGACGGAGGACAGTGCATCCATCCATTCGCGGGTCTCCTGGGCGTCCGCGTCATTCGCGGCCGAGCCGAACAGGTTCTCGGGATTTGCCGACATGCTTGTCTCTCCTTTTAGGGCTGTGGCGGTAATTTAGTGCGCTATGCGCTCAGCGCGGCGGAGTTTCTCATAGAAATATCTGAATTTCAAATAGTGCTTGATGATTTCTTAATGTGATATTTGGATGACATTGAGCCTTTTGACGCCGACCATGCAGGAGCCCATGGCACCGCGGCATTCCAGTCGCTGCCGAGGGGGCCATCACCTAAACTCAGGGCATGCCTCTTTCTTCCCCGCTGGCGGTTGCCCGCAGTGCCGTGAACGCCTCGCCCCTGTCCTGGTGGCGCAGGTGGTGGCGCAAGCAGACGCCGGTGCTGCAGGACGCGGTCGCGATGCTCGCGCCGATGGCCGCCGTGCTGCTCTTTCTCGCGGCCATCGTGTCGGCCTTCTGGTATCTGCGCACCGAGGAGGTCGAGCGCGAGCAGGAGTCGGTCCGCCGCGACGTCGAATACGCCCAGCAGCGCATGCGCCTGAGGCTGCTCGAGCGGCAGGAGCAACTGATGCGCATCGCGCGCGATGCCTCCAACCGAGAGATCGACCCGATCGAATTCACCAGCCGCGCCGAGTCGCTGGTGAGCCAGTTCCCCGAGCTGCAGACCATCACCTGGATCGACGACCGCCGCCGCTTCAAGGCCGGCTACGCCGCGCCCAGCGTCCACCCCGCGCAGCAGCACCTGATCGGCGACGTGCTGCGCCCCGGCGACATCGAAAGCAACTACGCGCTGGCACGCGAGCTGCGCCAGCCGGTGTATTCGCAGCCCGTGGCCGGCGGCGATCCCCCGGCGATGCTGCAACTGCACATTCCCCTGTTCGACCAGGGCCTGTTCGCGGGCGTGGTGCTTGGCGAGTTCTCGGTCGACGGCCTGCTGCGCTACGGCATGCCGTCCGAGGTGCAGGCGCGCTACGCGGTGTCGCTGCTCGACGCCAAGGGCCGCGTGATCGCAGGCAACACCACCAACCTGAAGGAAAGCGGCACCCGCCTGCTGCCCTGGACCGAGCGCACCAACGAATATGAAGTGCCGGTGTCGCCGGTCGGCAATGCCCTGGTGCTGCGGGCGCAGGCCTACCGCACGTCGCAGGGCGTGGTCGGCAACGGGCTGTTCTGGCTGGTCTGCGCACTCAGCGTGCTCACGAGCTGGATGCTGATCGGCACCTGGCGCCACACGCGCCGACGGCTGCAGGCACAGCAGCGGCTGGTGGCTGAAACCAACTTCCGCCGGGCCATGGAGAACTCCATGCTCACCGGCATGCGGGTGCTCGACCTGCAGGGCCGCATCACCTACGTGAACGCCGCGTTCTGCGCGATGACCGGCTGGAGCGAGGAAGAACTGGTCGGCCAGTCGCCGCCCTTCCCCTACTGGCTCGAGTCCGACCGCGAGGTGATGAACGAGCGGCTCGAAGAAGAACTGCATGGCCGCGCCCTGCCCGGCGGCTTCCAGGTGCGGGTGAAGCGCAAGAACGGCAGCGTGTTCAACGCCCGCCTCTACGTGTCGCCGCTGATCGACGCCCGCGGCCACCAGACCGGCTGGATGACGTCGATGACCGACATCACCGAGCCCACGCGCATCCGCGAACAGCTCTCCGCCTCCTACGAGCGCTTCACCACGGTGCTGGAGGCACTGGACGCGGCCGTGTCGGTGGCGCCCATCGGCTCCGAGGAACTGCTGTTCGCCAACAAGCTGTACCGCCTCTGGTTCGGCTCGGACACCGTGGGGCACCTCGGCATGGTCGCGCAGGCCGGCGTGCCGGCGTCGAACGCGCACGACGAGGGCCTGGACGACGTCGACCCCTACGCCGGCCTGCCGATCGACACGCTCACCGCAGCCCAGACCGCCAACAACGAGATCTTCGTGCCGCACCTGGGCAAGTGGCTCGAAGTGCGCTCGCGCTACCTGACCTGGGTGGACGGGCGCCTCGCCCAGCTCGTGATCGCCACCGACATCACGCCCCGCCGCGACGCCGAGGAGCAGGCCGCCGCGCAGGCCGACAAGGCCCAGGCCGCCAGCCGCCTCATCACGATGGGCGAAATGGCGTCGAGCGTGGCGCACGAGCTCAACCAGCCGCTGACCGCCATCACCAACTACTGCAACGGGATGATGTCGCGCATCAAGGGGCAGACGATCGACACCGAGGCGCTGCTCGCCGCGCTCGAGAAAACCTCGAAGCAGGCCCAGCGCGCGGGCCAGATCATCCAGCGCATCCGTTCCTTCGTGAAGCGCAGCGAACCCAACCGCACGCCGGCCGACGTGGCCACCATGGTGAGCGAAGCGGTCGAGCTCGCCGGCATCGAGCTGCGCCGGCGCAACGTGCGCCTGAACCACTACGTGGCGGCACGGCTGCCGGTGGTGCGCGTCGACCCGATCCTCATCGAGCAGGTGATGGTCAACCTGCTGAAGAACGCGGCCGAATCCATCGACATCGCCGACCGCCCGCTGGCGCGCCGCAGCGTCGAGCTGCGGGTGCTGCCCAAGGTAATCGAGGGCCACAACGCCATCGAATTCTCGGTGCAGGACACCGGCAAGGGCCTGGCCCCGGAAGTGATGGACCGGCTCTACGAGGCTTTCTTCTCGACCAAGCCCGAAGGCATGGGCATCGGGCTCAATTTGTGCCGCACCATCGTCGAGTCGCACCGCGGCCGGATGCAGGCGGAGAACATCTACAATGGTCCGGATGTGATCGGATGCCGTTTTTCCTTCTGGATTCCGGTGTTGGACGCTATCAGTTCCGTAGCTAGCGACGAGGCAAAGGTACCTGCATGAGTTTGATTCCGAAGAAGGGCACGGTCTATGTCGTCGACGACGACGAAGCCGTACGCGATTCGCTGCAATGGCTGCTCGAAGGCAAGGACTACAGAGTCCGCTGTTTCGATTCCGCCGAATCCTTTCTCTCCCGATACGACCCGCGCGAAGTCGCCTGTTTGATCGTCGACATCCGCATGGCCGGCATGACCGGCCTCGAACTGCAGGATCGGCTGATCGAAAGGCGCTCCCCGCTGCCGATCGTGGTCATCACCGGCCACGGCGACGTGCCCATGGCCGTCGACAGCATGAAGAAGGGCGCCATGGATTTCATCCAGAAGCCCTTCAACGACGAGGAACTCGTCACGCTGGTCGAGCGCATGCTCGAACATGCGCGCGGCGCCTTCACCCAGCACCAGCAATCGGCCAGCCGCGACGCGCTGCTGTCCAAGCTCACCGGCCGCGAGGCACAGGTGCTCGAACGCATCGTCGCAGGCCGCCTGAACAAGCAGATCGCCGACGACCTGGGTATCAGCATCAAGACGGTCGAGGCGCACCGCGCCAACATCATGGAAAAGCTCAACGCCAACACCGTGGCCGACCTGCTGAAGATCGCGCTCGGACAGGCGGCCCCCGCGGCCAAGGCCTAGAAGCTATCCCTGCGATAGCGAAGAATGGCCCCCACGCCTGCGCAAGCGGGCGTTTTTACTTGGAAGATCGAAACCGATGACCGCCCAACTGATCGACGGCAACGCCCTCGCCAAAACCATTCGCGCCGAAGTTGCCGGCCGCACCGCCGCACTCAAGGCCAAAGGCGTGAACCCGGCCCTTTCCATCATCCTCGTGGGCGAAGACCCGGCCAGCCAGGTCTACACCAGGCACAAGGTCAACGACAGCGCCCAGACCGGCCTGGAGGCCACGCTCGAGACCTACCCCGCCGACATGAGCGAGGCCGACCTGCTGGCCCGCATCCGCACCCTCAACGACGACCCGAAGGTGCACGGCATCCTGGTCCAGCTGCCCCTGCCCAGGCACATGGACAGCCAGAAGGTCATCGAGACGATCTCGCCCGCCAAGGACGTCGACGGCTTCCACGTCGCCAGCGCGGGCGCGCTGATGACCGGCGCCCCCGGCTTCTGGCCCTGCACGCCGCACGGCTGCATGAAGATGCTCGAATCCATCGGCTACGACCTGCGCGGCAAGCATGCGGTGGTCATCGGCCGCAGCAACATCGTCGGCAAGCCGATGGCCATGATGCTGCTGGCCAAGAGCGCCACCGTGACCATCTGCCACAGCGCCACGCAAGACCTGGGCGCCATCACGCGGCAGGCCGACGTGATCGTCGCGGCGGTGGGCAAGCTCAATCTCCTGACCGCGGACATGGTGAAGCCCGGCGCGGTGGTCATCGACGTGGGCATGAACCGCAAGGAAGACGGCAAGCTCGCCGGCGACGTCGATTTCGACGGCGTCAAGGAAGTCGCAAGCTGGATCACGCCCGTGCCCGGCGGCGTCGGTCCCATGACGCGCGCCATGCTGCTCGCCAACACCCTTGAAGCGGCCGAACGCGCCGCCAAGTAACTCACATGGCCATGACGAACAACCCCCTCCTCGATTTCACCGACCTCCCGCTGTTCGACCGTATCAAGCCGGAGCATGTGTCGCCCGCGGTAGACACCCTCCTGGCCGACGCCGAGACCGCGCTGCAGACCGTGACGGCGCCCGAATTCCCCGCCGACTGGAACGCGATCTCGAAGGTGCTCGACGTGGCCTCCGAACGCTTCAGCCGCGCCTGGGGCGCCATCGGCCACTTGAACGCCGTGGCTGACACCCCCGAGCTGCGCGCCGCCTACAACGAAGCCATGCCGCGCGTCACCGCCTTCTGGACCCGCCTGGGCTCCGACGAGCGGCTCTACGCCAAGTACAAGGCCATCGACGTCGCCACGCTCAATGCCGAGCAGCGCCAGGCCCATCGCAATGCCGTGCGCAACTTCGTGCTGGGCGGCGCCGAGCTGCAGGGCGAGGCCAAGAAGCGCTTCGCCGACATCCAGGAACGCCAGGCCGAGCTGAGCCAGAAGTTCAGCGAGAACGCCCTCGACGCGACCGACGCCTTTGCCTACTACGCCTCTCTCGGCGAGCTCGAAGGCGTGCCCGAAGACGTGGTGAGCGCCGCCCGCGCCGCCGCCGAAGCCGACGGCAAGGAAGGCTACAAGCTCACGCTCAAGATGCCGTGCTACCTGCCGGTGATGCAGTTCGCCAAGAGCAGCGCGCTGCGCGAAAAGCTCTACCGCGCCTATGTCACCCGCGCCAGCGAGTTCGGCGACGCCTCGTTCGACAACACCCCGCTGATCACCGAGATCCTCGCGTTGCGCGAGGAAGAAGCCAAGCTGCTGGGCTACAGGAATTTCGGCGAACTGTCGGTCGTGCCGAAGATGGCCGAATCGCCCGAGCAGGTCGTCAAGTTCCTGCGCGACCTCGCGACCAAGGCCAAGCCCTACGGCGAGCGCGACCTGGCCGACCTGCGCGTCTTCGCGGCCGAGCAGTTGAGCATCACCGAGCCGCAGCCCTGGGACTGGACCTACATCGGCGAGAAGCTGAAGGAAGCGCGCTATGCCTTCAGCGAGCAAGAGGTGAAGCAGTACTTCCCGGCGCCGAAGGTCATGGCCGGCCTGTTCAAGATCGTCGAGACGCTGTTCGAAGTGTCGATCCGCCGCGACAGCGCGCCTGTGTGGCACCCGAGCGTCGAGTTCTACCGCATCGAGCGTGCCGGTCAGAAGGTCGGCCAGTTCTACCTTGACCCGTCCGCCCGCGCCGCCAAGCGCGGCGGCGCCTGGATGGACGACGTGCGCGCCCGCTGGCTGCGCCCTGACAACGGCGTGCTGCAGACGCCGGTCGCGCAGCTGGTCTGCAACTTCGCCAGCGGCGTCGACGGCAAGCCGCCGCTGCTCACGCACGACGACGTAACCACCCTCTTCCACGAGTTCGGCCACGGCCTGCACCACATGCTCACGCAGGTGAACGAGCGCGACGTCTCGGGCATCAGCGGCGTCGAGTGGGACGCGGTCGAGCTACCGAGCCAGTTCATGGAAAACTTCTGCTGGGAGTGGGACGTGCTCAAGCACATGACGGCCCACGTCGACACCGGCGAGCCGTTGCCGCGCGCGCTGTTCGACAAGATGACGGCGGCCAAGAACTTCCAGAGCGGCCTGCAGACGCTGCGCCAGATCGAGTTCTCGCTGTTCGACATGCTGCTGCACACCGAGTACCGCGCCGCCGACGCCAAGCCCGGCGACGTGATGGCGCTGCTGGGCAAGGTGCGCACCGAAGTCGCGGTGATGCCGTCGCCGCCGTTCAGCCGCACGCCGAATACTTTCAGCCACATCTTCTCGGGCGGCTACGCGGCCGGCTACTACAGCTACAAGTGGGCCGAGGTGCTGAGCGCCGACGCCTACGCGGCCTTCGAGGAGACCGTGGGCGCCGACGGCGAGCCGAACATCGAGACCGGCCGCAAGTACCGCCAGGCCATCCTCGAGGCGGGTGGCAGCCGCAGCGCGATGGATTCGTTCAAGGCCTTCCGCGGCCGCGAACCCCAGCTTGATGCGCTGCTGCGACATCAGGGCATGGCCGAGGCCCAGCCCGCTTGATGCGGCGCTGAAGCTTGCGATACTCGGGCGATGCATCCGACCCCTTACAAATTCTCACTGTATCGCCTGATCGGCCTGACCCTCGTGTTCGCGGCCGCCAGTGCCACGGCGCAGAACGTCTACCGCCAGGTGGACAAGAACGGCAAGGTCACTTTTTCGGACCGCGCACCGACTGCCGACACAGGGGCGGCATCGGGGCCGCAAGGCGGCGTCACCACGCCGCCCAACGCGGGGCTGCCTTACGAGCTGCGGCAAGTGGCACAGCGCTACCCGGTCACGTTGTACAGCGGCGAAGAGTGCGCGCCATGCGGCGCCGCTCGCTCCCTGCTCACGACGCGCGGCATCCCGTTCGACGAGCGCACCGTCAAGAGCAACGCGGAAATCGAGGCGCTGCAGCGCCTGAGCGGCCAGAGTTCGCTGCCGCTGCTGACCATCGGATCGCAGCAGCTGAAGGGTTTCTCCGACGTCGAATGGTCGCAGTACCTCGACGCGGCTGGCTACCCCAAGAGCAACAGCCTTCCCGCCGGCTACCGTAACGGCCCGGCACGGCCGCTGGTCGCACAGCAGGCGGCGCCCGCCGCTCGCCCCCAGGCTCCGGCACCCGCCGCGCAACCGGCTTCGCCACCGCCCGCATCGAGCGAGCCGGGGCCGAGCAACCCGGCAGGCATCAAGTTCTGAACCTCGGGCGTTGTCGCCTCAGGCGAAGGTCATCGTCTTCACGCCCGTGGCGGTGCCAAGCAGGCACACGTCGGCCTTCTGATGGGCGAAGACGCCCACCGTCACCACGCCCGGCCACTGGCTCACCTCGGTCTCGAAAGCCAGCGGATCGGCGATGCGCAGGCCCGTCACGTCGACGATGTGCTGCCCGTTGTCCGTGACCAGCGGCAGGCCGTCCTTCTCGCGCACCTGCCCGATGCCGCCCATGGCCGCGAACTGGCGCATCACGCGGCGAGCGGCCATCGGAATCACTTCCACCGGCAGCGGGAAGGCGCCCAGCGTTTCCACCAGCTTGGATGCATCGGCGATGCAGATGAACTTGCGCGACTGGGCCGCGACGATCTTTTCGCGCGTGAGCGCCGCGCCGCCACCCTTCACCATGAAACCGCGGTGGTCGATTTCGTCGGCACCGTCGATGTAGACGGCCAGCTCCTCCACCTCGTTGCTGTCGAACACCGGAATACCCAGTGCCCGCAGGCGCTCGGTGGAAGCAACCGAGCTGGAGACGGCGCCCTTGATCTGGTCCTTGATGGTGGCCAGCGCATCGATGAACTTGTTCACCGTGGAGCCGGTGCCGACGCCGACGATCTCGCCCTTGACCACGTAGGCCAGAGCGGCGTGGCCGACCAGGGCCTTGAGTTCGTCCTGGGACAGGGTGCCGGAAACGGGGGTTGGGGAGGCGGGTGCGGTCATCGCGGAGAATCCTTGGCTCATTGAAGTCGAGAATTATCCGATGCCCCTGCTGCTGCCCTCTTCGCTCTACGGCCTGGCCCGCCCTTTCCTGTTCGGCTTCGACCCAGAGCACGCCCATGAACTGACCCTCGACGGACTCGCGCGCACCCAGAACACGCCCCTGGCCTGCGCCTATTCGGCACCGCGTGTCAGCGATCCCATCCAGCTTGCGGGGTTGAGCTTTCCGAACCGCGTGGGCCTGGCCGCCGGGCTCGACAAGAACGCGCGCTGCATCGATGCCTTCGCGGCCATGGGCTTCGGATTCGTCGAAGTGGGCACGGTCACGCCGAAGGGCCAGCCGGGCAACCCCAAGCCCCGCATGTTCCGCCTGCCGCAGCGCGACGCGCTGATCAACCGGTTGGGTTTCAACAACGAAGGTCTCGAGGCATTCCTTGCGAACGTGCAGAAGGCGCGTTTCCGCAAGGCGGGCGGCGCGGCCAGGCCGCCGATGCTGCTGGGCCTGAACATCGGCAAGAACGCCGCCACGCCGATCGAGCGCGCGGTGGACGACTACCTCGCCTGCCTCGACGGCGTGTACCCGCATGCCGACTACGTGACGATCAACATCTCCAGCCCCAATACCGCGAACCTGCGCTCGCTGCAGAGCGACGAGGCGCTCGACGCCCTGCTCGGCGCCGTGGCCGAGCGGCGCGAGACGCTGGCCACGCGCCATGCCAAGCGCGCGCCGCTGTTCGTGAAGATCGCTCCGGACCTCGACGAAACCCAGGTCGCGGTCATTGCCGCCACCCTGAAGCGCCACGGCATGGACGGCGTGATCGCCACCAACACCACGCTGGCGCGCGACGCGGTGAAGGGCCTGCCGCATGCGGAGGAGGCGGGTGGACTTTCGGGCGCACCGGTGCGGGAAGCCAGCAACCGCGTGATCGCGCAACTGCGCGCGGCGCTGGGCTCCGGTTTTCCGATCATCGGGGTGGGCGGTATCCTGAGCGGGGCCGATGCCAAGGCCAAGATCGCCGCCGGCGCCGACGTGGTGCAGATCTACACCGGGTTGATCTATCGCGGCCCCGGACTGGTCCGCGAAGCGGCCCAGGCGCTGCTGCGGGATCGCAGCAAGGCCTGAGCCTTTTCGGCTCTCTTCAGCGCATGCGCCAGAGCACAGGCGCGATGAACGCGGCCCAGCGCAGCAGACGCCGCGGCCGGATCACCACCACGGCCGCGGCAGCGGCGACGCCGGCGGCCACAGGGTGCGCCCGCGCGATGCGCAATGCAGCAGCGGCAGCGGACTCGTCGGGCGGAGGCGCCTGCTCCGCCTTGGCCGCATCGTCGTGCGCGAACTGCGGCTCGCGTCCGCCCTGCAGCGTTGCGATGCGCTGGCGCTGGCGGTCCATGCGCGCCAGCAGTTCCTCGCGCGTAGCGGGCCTCGAGGGACGGGGTTCGTCGTCGGGCTGGTCCGGGTCCTTGCCGAGGCCGAAACGGTCCTGCACCCATGCCCAGTCGCGCTCGAACTCCTGGCGCGCCGGCGCGAAGCCGTTGGACGCATTGCGCAGGGTCTGCAGCAGGCCGATGGCGGCCACCAGCCACAGCACGATCCACACGCCCGCCACCGACCACGCGGCCGTGATGCGGTACGGCGTGTCCCAGAAATGAACCACCACCGCCACGGACACCAGCGCCACGGTGACGGTGGTCAGCCCCAGCACGGCCAGCCCGAAGACGAGCATCAGCTTCAGGCGCTGCTTCTCGTCATCCCAGGCCATGCGCAGCAGTTGCACCCGGTCCTCGGCCGCCAGGGCGCCTTCGGCGGCGGCGATGCGCAGCCGGCGGACGCGGGCGTCCAGGCCGAACAGGGAAAGCAGCCTCATGGGCTACCTCCTGTCATGCCCGGGTGAACGGTACTGCGGTGCGACTGCCGGTCAGCGGCGGCCAAGCAGCAGGCCCACCAGCACGCCGACGGCCAGTGCGGCACCGGCGATCTGCCATGGTTCGTCGTGAGCGTAGGCGTTGGCGGAAGTGGCTGCCTCGCGGGCCTTCTTGGCGGCGAGCTTGCTTTTCTCGGATGCGAGCTCGCGCGCAATGGCGAGCTTGGTGTCGATGCGCTGGCGCAGCGCCTTGATGTGGGGAACCGAATCCAGGTCCTTGCTCGCCAGCACGCCGCGCACGTCGCTCGCGATGTCTTCGGCTGCTGCTTCAAGATTTTGGGATGCACTCATTGGAATCTTTCCTCCGTGATGACACCGGCACCGCGCCGGCGGCTTCACGCCAGCAAATGGCGTACTGTCATGTTACAGGCACAAAAGACCCTCATGCGCGACAGATGTGCGTACATGTGCCCTTCGCTCCTCGCTCAGCCTTCCGTACCCGCCAGCAGGCGGGCGACGTGCGCCCCGATCGCCAGGCTGCTCGTGAGCCCCGGCGATTCGATGCCGAACAGATTGACCAGCCCCGCCACGCCGTGCGACGCCGGCCCGTCGATCATGAAGTCCGCGGCGGGCTCGCCGGGCCCCGAGATCTTGGGCCGCATGCCGGCGTAGCCGGGAATCAGCGCGCCGTCGGGCAACGCGGGCCAGTACTTGCGCACCTCGGCATAGAAGCCGTCGCCGCGCGCGGGGTCCACCACGAGGTCGTCGGCCGAGGAAACCCACTGCACGTCGGGGCCGAACTTGGCCTGGCCGCCGAGGTCGATCGTCAGGTGCACGCCCAGGCCGCCCGGCTCGGGAACCGGATAGACGAGCCGTCCGAAAGGCGCCCGACCCGACAGGGTGAAGTAGTTGCCCTTGGCGAAATGCTCTCTAGGCACGGCCGCAGCAGGCAAGCCCTCGAAGCGGCGGGCCAGCGCCGGCGCGCCGAGCCCCGCGGCGTTGACCACCGTTCGGCAACGCAACGCCGTACCGTCCTGCGCGATCAGCACGATGCCGTCGGCACCGCATTCGGCGCGCGATACAGGCGATTTCAGCGCGAGCATGCCGCCTGCGTTCTCGAGGTCGCCGAGCAGGCTCAGCATCAGCGCATGGCTGTCGACGATGCCGGTGCTGGGCGAATGCAGCGCCGCGACGCATCGCAACTGCGGTTCCATGGCCTTGGCCTGCTGTTCGGAGAGCAGTTCCAGGTCGTCGACGCCGTTGGCCGCCGCCTTGGCCCGGATCGCATCGAGCTGCCCCGCCTGCTCGGGCGACGTGGCAACGATCAGCTTGCCGCAGCGCCGATGCGGCACGCCGCGCGCCTCGGCGTAGGCGTAGAGCAGTTGCTTGCCTTCCACGCAAAGCCGCGCCTTCAGTGAACCCTGCGGGTAATAGACGCCCGCATGGATCACCTCGCTGTTGCGCGAACTGGTGCCGGTGCCAATGGCGCCTTCGGATTCGAGCACCAAAACCTCCCGGCCTTCGAGCGCCAAAGCGCGCGCCACTGCCAGGCCCACCACTCCACCGCCAATGACGGCGCAATCGATTTCTTCCATCGTGCGAGCTTATCGCGGCCAGCACGGCAGACGCGCAGACTCAATTCACTGAGGTGGGGGTACCGGGTCCGTGGGTTCGTCCGGCGGCGTGCTCGGGCCCTCGTCGGGCTCCACGGGCAGGTCCGGCGTGATGGGGGTCGGAAGATCTGGATGAGTGGCCATGGTCTTGCTCCTTTCCCGACATTTCCATGCCGGCGCCGGCAAAGGCGCGCCATCATGCGGCTGCACTTGCCGTCGGCGCCAACCGACAGCAGCGCTCGGCGCTTCAGGCAGGTCGTGCGAATGGCAGATCCGCGCGGGAGCCACGGGGTCGGTGCAGTGCGGCGAGCAGAGGCTCTATTTCGCATGCGACAACTGCGCCGATCTGTTCGGCGCGAAGCCGTAAAAAACAAACTGGCGCGCAAAACAAAAAAGCGACCTGGAAATCCAGGTCGCTTTTTGATGATGGTGGGCGGTGGAGGCTTCGAACCTCCGACCCCAGCAGTGTGAATGCTGTGCTCTACCCCTGAGCTAACCGCCCAAAGCAACGCGTTGTTTGCGTTGCTTTGAATTACGCTTCGCGTTCAGCGAAGCCTCAGATTATGCCACAGCTTTTTCTTCGTTTTGACGAAACAGCGTGCGACCACCAGAAGATTTGTCGAGTTGGGCCAACACGCCCTCGTGCGCGGCGAGTTCATGCTCCGCTGCCAGGATCACCGGCAACTCGAACTGGCTCAGGTCCATGGCCACGACCTTGGTGCCGACCTCGGGCTCGTTGGAGGCCACGTCGATGAGCAGCGCATCCTGTCCGCGCGTGAGGTTGATGTAGACGTCGGCCAGCAGCTGGGCGTCGAGCTTGGCGCCGTGGAAGGTGCGGTTCGAACGGTCGACACCGAAGCGGTCGCACAGCGCATCGAGCGAGTTGCGCTTGCCCGGATACACCTGCTTGGCCATGGCCAGCGTGTCGGTCACTTCCGCGACGAAGGTGCGCAGCGGAGGAAAGCCGGCGCGCTCGAACTCCTTGTTGAGGAAGCCAACGTCGAACGCCGCGTTGTGAATGATAAGTTCGGCATCGCGCAGGTACTCGACGATGTCGTTGGCCAGCGTGGCGAACTTCGGCTTGTCGCGAAGGAAATCGGTCGTCAGGCCGTGGACCTTCAACGCGTCTTCGTGGCTCTCGCGCTCCGGGTTGAAATAGATGTGCAGGTCGTTGCCGGTGAGCTTGCGGTTGAACAGCTCCACGCAGCCGAGCTCGATGATGCGGTCGCCGTTCTCTGCGGAGAGCCCGGTGGTTTCGGTATCGAGGACGATCAAGCGACTCATCAGTGGTTTTCCTTGGCGTGGTTGATCGAGTACTTCGGAATCTCGATGGTCACATTTTCCTGCGCCAGGATCGATTGGCAACTCAGCCGCGATTGCGGCTCCAGGCCCCAGGCGCGGTCGAGCAGGTCTTCCTCGCCCTCTTCCGCTTCGTTCAGCGAGTTGAAGCCCTCGCGCACGATGACGTGGCAGGTGGTGCAGGCGCAGCTCATCTCGCAGGCGTGCTCGATGTTGATGTCGTTGTCGAGCAGCGCTTCGCAGATCGAGGTGCCGGCTGGCGCGGTGATTTCGGCGCCTTGCGGGCAGTACTCGGGATGCGGATAGATCTTGATCGTGGGCATGTTTTTGTTCTAGAGAGATTCGACCTTGCGGCCGGCAAGTGCGCGCGCAATGCCCGCGTTCATGCGCTGTGCGGCAAAGGCTTCGGTGTCGTCGGCCAGCTTCTTTGTGGCGGCCTCGATGGCGGCGGCGTCGTTGCTTCTCCTGGCGGCTTCGCGCAATTGCAGCATCGAAGCATCGATGACCGCGCGCTCCTCGCCGTTCAGCAGGTCGCCATCGGCATCGAGCGCGCTCTGCGTGGCAAGCAGCATGCGGTCGGCATCGACGCGTGCCTCGACCAGCGCACGGGCCTGCATGTCCTGCTGCGCGGTGGAGAAGCTTTCCTGCAGCATCGTCGCGATCTGGTCGTCCGACAGGCCGTAAGACGGCTTGACCGCCACGCTGGCCTCGACGCCGCTGCCCTGCTCTTTTGCGCTCACGCTCAGCAGGCCGTCGGCATCGACGGTGAAGGTCACGCGGATGCGCGCGGCGCCCGCGGCCATCGGCGGAATGCCGCGCAGCGTGAAGCGCGCGAGGCTGCGGCAGTCGGAGACGAGATCGCGCTCGCCCTGCACCACGTGCAGCGCCAGTGCGGTCTGGCCGTCCTGGTAGGTGGTGAAGTCCTGCGCCATCGCGGTGGGAATGGTCTGGTTGCGCGGCACGATGCGCTCGACCAGGCCACCCATGGTCTCGATGCCGAGCGAAAGCGGGATCACGTCGAGCAGCAGCAGTTCGCCCGCGCCGTTGTTGCCGGCCAGCTGGTTCGCCTGGATGGCGGCACCGAGGGCCACGACTTCGTCGGGGTTCAGGTTGACCAGCGGTTCGCGGCCGAAGAAATCGGCGACGGCGCGGCGCACCTGCGGCATGCGGGTCGAGCCGCCAACGAGCACGATGCCTTGCAGTTCTTCAGGCTTGAGCTTCGCGTCGCGCAGAGCCTTGCGGACGGCGGCGATGGTGCGGTCGGTGAGTGGCTGCGTGGCGGCGTAGAACTGCTCGCGGGCCAGCTCGAAGGAGAGGGTCTTGCCTGCGACATCGGCCTTGAAGATGGTCGACGGCGAATCGGTCAGCGCCTCTTTCGCTGCCCGCGCGGCCACGAGCAATGCGGCCTTGTCGGCGTCGCTGACGGCTTGCAGGCCGGTCTGCGCGAGCACGAAGTCGGCGAGCGCATGGTCGTAGTCGTCGCCGCCGAGGGCCGAGTCGCCACCCGTGGCAATCACTTCGAACACGCCCTGCGTGAGCCGCAGGATCGAGATGTCGAAAGTGCCGCCGCCCAGGTCGTAGACCGCGTAGACGCCTTCGCTCGCGTTGTCGAGCCCGTAGGCGATGGCCGCGGCCGTGGGTTCGCTGATCAGGCGCAGCACGTTCAGGCCGGCGAGTTGCGCGGCATCCTTGGTCGCCTGGCGCTGGCCTTCGTCGAAGTACGCGGGCACGGTGATGACGGCGCCATACAGTTCGTCGTCGTCGAAGGTGTCCTGTGCACGGTAGCGCAGCGTGGCCAGGATCTCGGCGCTGATCTCGACCGGCGACTTCTCGCCAGCCAGCGTCTGCACCTTCACCATGCCGCCGTCGCCGCTGCCGATGCGGTACGACATGGCATCGCGGTTCGCGATGTCGGCCAGGCCGCGGCCCATGAGCCGCTTCACGGAAGTGATGGTGTTGGCGGGGTCCTGCGCGCGCGCGGCCACGGCATCGAAGCCGATCTGGCGGCGGTCGCCTTCGAGGTAGCGCACGGCCGAGGGCAGCAGCACGCGTCCCTGGTCGTCGGGCAGGCATTCGGCCACGCCGTTGCGCACCGAGGCCACCAGCGAATGCGTCGTACCCAGGTCGATGCCCACGGCGATGCGGCGCTGATGCGGATCGGGCGCCTGGCCGGGTTCGGAAATCTGAAGAAGAGCCATCAGGCCTCCCGCCGGACTGCCCCAAGGGAGGCCTGCGCCCCCATGGGGGGCAGCGAATACACGAAGTGATGAGCGTGGGGGTTCATGTCTTCTATTGTCCCAACTGATCGAACTTGGCTTCGACGTCCTGTCCGAAGCGCTCAATGAACATGAGGGCTCTCACCTGCTGCGCGGCGGCGGGGTAGTCGCCCTTCTCGTCGATCAGCCAGTCGAGCGACGACAGCGCGCGCGCGCGGCCGGCCTCGACCTCCGCCTGGAGCTTCTCGAGCGAAGCGATGCTTTCGACATCGTCGAGCGCCTCGCGCCACTCCATCTGCTGCATGAGGAACTCCGCCGGCATCGCCGTGTTGTTCTCGGCATTCAGCGGTGCGCCCTGCATCTCGCAGATGTAGCTGGCGCGGCGGATCGGGTCCTTCAGGCGCTGGTAGGCCTCGTTGATGCGCACCGACCACTGCATGGCCACGCGCTGCGCCGCGGCGCCCTGTGCGGCAAAGCGGTCCGGGTGGGCTTCGCGCTGCAGCTCTTTCCAGCGCGCGTCGAGCACGGCGCGGTCCTGCGCGAAAGTCGCCGGGACGGCGAACAGTTGAAAGTCGGTGTCGTTCAGGTTCATGGCAAGAAAAAACCGCCAGCACGTGACATGGTGGCGGCTATGGTCGCAGTCAGCGACGGCGCATCAGATGCGAAAACTTTCCCCACAACCGCAGCGGTCGCGTTCGTTGGGGTTGATGAACTTGAAGCCCTCATTCAGGCCTTCGCGCACGAAGTCGAGTTGCGTGCCGTCGATGTAGGCCAGGCTCTTCGGGTCGACCAGCACCTTCACGCCGTGGTCTTCGAACACCACGTCTTCGGGCGCCAGTTCGTCCACGTACTCGAGCTTGTAGGCCAGGCCTGAGCAACCCGTGGTCTTCACGCCCAGCCGCACACCCACGCCCTTGCCCCGTTTGCCGAGGTAGCGGGTGACGTGTCGCGCAGCGGCTTCGGTCAGCGTGACGGCCATGTCAGTGGACAGCTTCGGCAGCAGCGGATTCGGTCTTGACGCCGTGCTTGGCCTTGTAATCGCTCACGGCGGCCTTGATCGCGTCTTCGGCCAGGATGGAGCAGTGGATCTTCACGGGCGGCAGGGCCAGTTCTTCGGCGATCTGCGCGTTCTTGAGCGCAGCCGCTTCGTCGAGCGTCTTGCCCTTGACCCATTCGGTCACGAGCGACGACGACGCGATGGCCGAGCCGCAGCCATAGGTCTTGAAGCGGGCGTCTTCGATCACGCCGGTTTCCGGGTTGACCTTGATCTGCAGCTTCATCACGTCGCCGCAGGCCGGTGCGCCGACCATGCCGGTGCCTACCGAGTCGTCGCCCTTTTCGAAGGAGCCGACGTTGCGGGGATTTTCGTAGTGGTCGATGACCTTGGAAGAATATGCCATGGTGTACCTCTCAAACTTTGTTCAATCGTGGAGCCTGGTGCGGGCCTGCGTCAGTGGGCCGACCACTGGATCGTGCTGATGTCGACGCCGTCCTGGAACATCTCCCACAGGGGGCTCAGCTCGCGCAGCTTGGCAACGTTGTGCTTGATGGTCGAGATGGCGTAGTCGATTTCTTCTTCGGTCGTGAAACGGCCGATGGTCATGCGAAGGCTGCTGTGCGCCAGTTCGTCGCTGCGGCCCAGGGCGCGCAGCACGTAGCTGGGCTCGAGGCTGGCCGAGGTGCAGGCCGAGCCCGACGACACCGCCAGGCCCTTGATGCCCATGATCAGCGACTCGCCTTCGACGTAGTTGAAGCTCATGTTCAGGTTGTGCGGCACGCGGTGTTCGAGGTCGCCGTTGATGAACACCTGTTCCACGTCTTTCAGCCCGTCGAGCAGACGCTTCTGCAGGCGGCGTGCGTGTTCGATGTCCTTGTGCATCTCGAGCTTGGCGATGCGATAGGCCTCGCCCATGCCGACGATCTGGTGCGTGGGCAGCGTGCCCGAACGCATGCCGCGCTCATGGCCACCACCATGCATCTGCGCTTCGAGGCGGATGCGCGGCTTGCGGCGCACGTACAGCGCGCCGATGCCCTTCGGGCCGTAGGTCTTGTGCGAAGCCAGGCTCATCAGGTCGATGGGCAGCTTCGTGATGTCGATGTCGATCTTGCCGGTGGCCTGGGCCGAGTCGACGTGGAAGATCACGCCCTTTTCGCGGCACGCGTTGCCCAGCGCGACCACGTCCTGGATCACACCGATTTCGTTGTTCACGAAGAGCACGCTGGCCAGGATGGTGTCGGGGCGAATGGCCGCCTTGAACTTCTCGAGGTCGACGAGGCCGTTTTCCTCGACGTCGAGGTAGGTCACCTCGAAGCCTTGGCGTTCCAGCTCGCGCATGGTGTCGAGCACGGCCTTGTGCTCGGTCTTCAGCGTGATCAGGTGCTTGCCCTTGCCCTTGTAGAACTGGGCAGCGCCCTTGAGCGCGAGGTTGATCGATTCGGTGGCACCCGATGTCCAGACAATTTCGCGCGGATCGGCATTGATCAGTTCGGCCACCTGGCCGCGCGCCTTCTCGACAGCCTCTTCCGCTTCCCAGCCCCAGGCGTGGCTGCGCGATGCCGGGTTGCCGAAGTGCTCGCGCAACCAGGGAATCATGGCGTCGACCACGCGCGGGTCGACCGGCGTGGTGGCGCCGTAATCGAGATAGATCGGGAAATGAGGAGTTACGTCCATGGCTGGCTCGTGCTGGCGTGGGGGTTGTTTTTAGATCTGGGCTGCTGCTCGTGCCGGCGCCCGAAGGCGCCGCCGGAAATCAGAAGTCTCGAAAGCGGTATCAGGACTTCGCGAAGGCGTTGCCGAGAGCGAACACCGAGTTCGGCGCATTCACGCGAATCGGCTTGACCACCGGCTGGGCCGAGATGGCGCGCTTGACGACGGGCTTGTTCTCGATCTGCACGCCCTTGGCGATCTGGTCGTCGACCAGCTTCTGCAAGGTGACGGAGTCGAGGAACTCGACCATGCGCTGGTTCAGCGAGGCCCAGAGCTCGTGCGTCATGCAGCGGCCGGCTTCGCCCAGGCAGTTTTCCTTGCCGCCGCACTGGGTGGCGTCGATGGGCTCATCGACGGAAACAATGATGTCGGCGACCGTGATATCGGCAGCCTTGCGGCCGAGGCTGTAACCGCCACCGGGGCCGCGGGTCGATTCGACCAGTTCATGACGGCGCAGCTTGCCGAACAGCTGTTCGAGGTAGGACAGCGAAATCTGCTGCCGTTGGCTGATTGCGGCCAGCGTGACCGGACCGGTGTTCTGACGCAACGCCAGATCGATCATTGCCGTGACCGCAAAACGGCCTTTGGTAGTGAGACGCATCGCAAGCTCCTTCAAGTGCTTACCGTTGAAATGACACCGTGGCCCTGGGCTGCGGTGACCTCGTCTCCGCCCTGCCCGACCCCTGGCGCTGGTGAACCAGCCGGTAGGAGTCGGTCCTTCATCGCGAAGTTCTTTTCTTGTTGTTGAGTATTTCGCTCAAGTATAACAGAAGCCCCCGAACTCTGCTCGGGTAAACCCCAGCGCCGTCCGCTTGAAGAACGCGAACGTTTGAACTAGCGCGGCTAGAGCGCGATGTTGTCCCCGCCGGCAGCCCCGAAAGCCTGTTCGCGCAGCAGCGCCAGCTGGTCGCGTACGCGGGCCGCCTTCTCGAATTCGAGGTTCCGGGCGTGCTCCAGCATCTGCTTTTCCAGCCGCTTGATTTCCCGTGCGATGTCCTTTTCGCTCATGTCCTCGACCTTGGCGCGTTCCAGGTCGAGCTTGGCCATTTCCTTGCCCGTTTTCTCGCTGTAGACCCCGTCGATCAGGTCACGCACCTGCTTGACGATGCTGCGCGGCGTGATGCCGTTCGCCTCGTTGTGCGCAATCTGCCGGGCGCGGCGGCGCTCGGTCTCGTCGATGGCCTTCTTCATCGAATCGGTCATGCGGTCGGCGTAAAGAATGGCCTTGCCGTTCAGGTTGCGCGCCGCCCGGCCGATGGTCTGGATCAGCGAGCGCTCGGCGCGCAGGAAGCCTTCCTTGTCGGCATCGAGGATCGCCACCAGCGAAACCTCCGGAATATCCAGCCCCTCGCGCAGCAGGTTGATGCCCACCAGCACGTCGAAGGTGCCCAGGCGCAGGTCGCGCAATATCTCCACCCGCTCAACCGTGTCGACGTCGCTGTGCAGGTAGCGCACCTTCACGCCGTTGTCGCCCAGGTAGTCGGTCAGCTGCTCGGCCATGCGCTTGGTCAGCGTGGTGATGAGCACGCGTTCGTTCTTGTCCACGCGCACGCGGATTTCGCCCAGAACGTCGTCCACCTGGTGGGTGGCGGGCCGAACCTCGACTTCGGGGTCGATCAGGCCGGTGGGCCGCACCAGCTGTTCGACCACATTGCCGGCATGGTCCTTCTCGTACTGCGCCGGCGTGGCCGACACGAAGATGCACTGGCGCATGCGCGTCTCGAACTCCTCGAGCTTGAGCGGCCGGTTGTCCAACGCACTCGGCAGGCGGAAGCCGTATTCGACCAGCGTGGTCTTGCGCGCCCGGTCACCGTTGTACATGCCGCCGAGCTGGCCGATCATCTGGTGGCTCTCGTCGAGGAACATGAGCGCGTCCTTAGGCAGGTAGTCGGTCAGCGTGGCCGGCGGATCGCCGGGCGCGGCGCCCGACAGGTGGCGCGTGTAGTTCTCGATGCCCTTGCAGTGGCCGATTTCGGCCAGCATCTCGAGGTCGAAGCGGGTGCGCTGCTCCAGCCGCTGCGCCTCGACCAGCTTGCCCGCGCTCACCAGCTCCTTGAGCCGCTCGCTCAGCTCGATCTTGATGGTCTCGACCGCCGCCATGACCTTGTCGCGGGGCGTCACATAGTGGCTCGACGGGTACACCGTGAAGCGCGGCACCTTCTGCCGGACGCGCCCGGTCAGCGGATCGAACAGCTGCAGCGACTCGATTTCGTCGTCGAACAGTTCGAAACGGATCGCCAGTTCGCTGTGCTCCGCCGGAAACACGTCGATGGTGTCGCCGCGCACGCGGAAGGTGCCGCGGGCAAAGTCCTGCTCGTTGCGCAGGTACTGCATGCGGATCAGCCGGGAAATCAGGTCACGCTGCCCGACCTTGTCGCCGACGCGGGCAATCAGCCGCATTTCCATGTAGTCCTCGGGCGTGCCGATGCCGTAGATGGCGCTCACCGTGGCCACGATGACCGTGTCGCGCCGCTCCAGCACGCTCTTGGTGGCCGACAGCCGCATCTGCTCGATGTGCTCGTTGATCGAGGAATCCTTCTCGATGAACAGGTCGCGCTGGGGCACATAGGCCTCGGGCTGGTAGTAGTCGTAGTAGCTCACGAAGTACTCGACGGCGTTCTTCGGGAAGAACTCGCGGAACTCGCTGTAGAGCTGCGCCGCCAGCGTCTTGTTGGGCGCGAATACGATGGCCGGGCGGCCCAGCCGCGCGATCACGTTGGCCATGGTGAAGGTCTTGCCCGAGCCGGTCACGCCCAGCAGGGTCTGGAACACTTCGCCGTCGATCACGCCTTCGACCAGCCCTTCGATGGCCTTGGGCTGGTCGCCCGCGGGCGGATAGGGCTGGAAGAGCTCGAACGGGGAGTCCGGGTACCTGATGAATTCACCCTGTTTCGCGGGCCCGATCGGGTCCACTTTCTTCAGGTCTGCTATGGCTTCGTTGTTGTCTGGCATGGCTGTTCCCGACAGGTGGCGCTCGCGCCGGTAAAATTCAAGGCAACCGGAAAGCATAAAGCCTAGTCCGGTTGCAGCGAAGCTTTCATCCCAAAGGACCTTTCCATGTCTATGTTCACCGCGGTCGAAATGGCACCGCGCGACCCGATCCTCGGCCTCAACGAGCAATTTGCAGCCGACACCAACCCCAACAAGGTCAACCTCGGCGTCGGCGTCTATTACGACGACAACGGCAAGCTGCCCCTGCTCCAGTGCGTGCAGGCCGCAGAACAGAACATGATGAAAGCGCCCACCGCGCGCGGCTACCTGCCCATCGACGGCATCGCGGCGTACGACAACGCCGTCAAGGCGCTGGTCTTCGGCGCCGACAGCGAGCCCGTCACCTCGGGCCGCGTGGCCACCATCCAGGCCATCGGCGGCACCGGCGGCCTGAAGGTCGGCGCCGACTTCCTCAAGAAGCTCAGCCCCTCCGCCAAGGTGCTGATCAGCGACCCGAGCTGGGAAAACCACCGCGCGCTGTTCACCAACGCCGGCTTCGAAGTCGAAAGCTACCCCTACTACGACGCGGCCAAGCGCGGCGTCAACTTCGAAGGCATGCTGGCCGCCCTGAACGCGGCCCCGGCCGGCACCATCGTCGTGCTGCACGCCTGCTGCCACAACCCCACCGGCTACGACATCACCGCCGCCCAGTGGGACCAGGTCGTCGCCGCCGTCAAGGCCAAGGGCCTGGTGCCCTTCCTCGACATGGCGTACCAGGGCTTCGGCTACGGCCTGAAGGAAGACGGCGCGGCCGTCGCCAAGTTCGTCGAAGCCGGCCTGACCTTCTTCGTCTCGACCTCTTTCTCCAAGAGCTTCAGCCTGTACGGCGAGCGCGTCGGCGCACTGTCGGTGCTGTGCGAAAACAAGGAAGAAGCCGGCCGCGTGCTGTCGCAGCTCAAGATCGCCATCCGCACCAACTACAGCAACCCGCCCACGCACGGCGGCGCCGTGGTGGCAGCGGTGCTCGGCAACTCCGAGCTGCGCGCCCTGTGGGAAAAGGAACTGGGCGAGATGCGCGTGCGCATCAAGGCCATGCGCCAGAAGCTGGTCGACGGCCTCAAGGCCGCGGGCGTGAAGGAAGACATGAGCTTCATCACCACGCAGATCGGCATGTTCAGCTACTCGGGCCTGACCAAGGACCAGATGGTGCGCCTGCGCAATGAGTTCGGCGTGTACGGCACCGACACCGGCCGCATGTGCGTGGCCGCGCTCAACAGCAAGAACATCGATTACGTCTGCGCGTCGATCGCCAAAGTCATCTAAGTGACAGCAAAGTGTGAGGGAATGCGCTGCAGCGACGATTCCTTCACACTTCTTGGCCAAAGGACCCTCGCGGCGGGGTCGTTGTAGGGGTTAGGCCCCCTGCAACGCAGCGAATGCGCTGATATATTGCACCGCAACATTCCACTCAAAGATCAGCGATGCTCTATCAACTCTACGAAGCCCAGCGTTCCTTGATGGAGCCTTTCTCGGACTTCGCCCAGGCAGCCTCCAAGCTCTACGGCCCCGGCGCCGTATGGGGCCAGCTGCCCATGGCCCAGCGCATGGCCGCGGGCTACGACCTGCTCTACCGCCTGGGCAAGGACTACGAGAAGCCCGAGTTCAACATCAAGTCGGTGAAGGTCGATGGCGCGGATGTCGTCATCCAGGAAGCCATTGCGCTCGACAAGCCCTTCTGCGAGCTGCGCCGCTTCAAGCGCTTCACCGACGAGCCACACATCCTCAAGACGCTCAAGAGCCAGCCCGTGGTGCTGGTCGTCGCACCGCTGTCGGGCCACTATGCGACCCTGCTGCGCGACACCGTGCGCACCATGCTGCAGGACCACAAGGTCTACATCACCGACTGGAAGAATGCGCGCCTCGTGCCGATGTCGGAAGGCGAGTTCCACCTCGACGACTACATCAACTACGTGCAGGAGTTCATCCGCCTGCTGCAGGCCGAGTACGGCAACTGCCACGTGGTGAGCGTGTGCCAGCCCACCGTGCCCGTGCTCGCTGCCGTGTCGCTCATGGCCAGCCGCGGCGAGCCGCTGCCGCTCACCATGACGATGATGGGCGGCCCCATCGACGCGCGCAAGTCGCCCACGGCGGTCAACAACCTCGCGATGAACAAGAGCTTCGAGTGGTTCGAGAACAACGTGATCTACCGCGTGCCGCAGGGCTTCCCCGGTGAAGGCCGCCGCGTGTACCCCGGCTTCCTGCAGCACACCGGCTTCGTGGCCATGAACCCCGACCGCCACGCCAGCAGCCACTACGACTACTTCAAGGACCTCATCAAGGGCGACGACGCCAGCGCCGAGGCCCACCGCAAGTTCTACGACGAGTACAACGCCGTGCTCGACATGGACGCCGATTACTACCTCGAGACCATCCGCACCGTGTTCCAGGAGTTCGACCTGGTCAACGGCACCTGGGACGTCAAGTCCCCCGACGGCAAGGTGGAGCGCGTGCGCCCGCAGGACATCCACGGCACGGCCCTGCTCACCGTCGAAGGCGAACTCGACGACATCTCCGGCTCGGGCCAGACCGAAGCCGCGCACAGCCTGTGCACCGGCATCGACGACGCGAAGCGCGAGCACTACGAAGTCAAAGGCGCCGGCCACTACGGCATCTTCAGCGGCCGCCGCTGGCGCGAACTGGTCTACCCGAAGATGCAGAAATTCATCGAGGCCAACGACCAGCCGCAGCGCCGCGCGAGCGCCCGCGACGCACTGGCCGCCGAAGACACCGTGAAGCCTGTGCGCAAAAGCCCGGCTCCCGCAGCAGTCGCGGCCAAGAAGGCCCCAGCGAAGACGGCCACGGCCGTCGCCGCCAAGAAGACAGCGCCGCGCAAGAAGCCCGGCACCAGCGCGGCGCGCTGAAGCGCGCGCCATTCCCACAGTGAACGGGCTCGCCGCACGCATCAACGACGCACTGCCCCAAACGCAGTGCACACGTTGCGGCTACCCGGATTGCGCAAGCTATGCCCAGGCCGTGGCCGACGGCGAAGCCGGCATCAACCAGTGCCCGCCCGGCGGTGCCGAAGGCATCGACCGGCTCGCACGACTCACCGGCCGAGCGCCGCTGCCGCTCGACCCCGAATGCGGGGTTGAAGGCCCGCGCGCCATGGCCGTCATCGACGAGGCCTGGTGCATCGGCTGCACGCTCTGCCTCGATGCCTGCCCCACCGACGCGATCGTCGGCGTCAACAAGCGCATGCACACGGTGATCGAGGCCCACTGCACGGGCTGCGAGCTGTGCATTCCGGTCTGCCCCGTCGACTGCATCTCGCTCGAGGTCGAAACACCCGGCCGCACCGGCTGGCAAGCATGGTCTGCCGAGCAGGCCGCGAGCGCACGGCGCCGCTACGAAGTGCACGGCAAGCACCGCAACACCGATGCGCGCCTTGCCGAGACGGCGCCCAAGGCCGAAACTCCGCAAGACGCTGGTGCACGCAAGCGCGCCATCGTCGAAGCCGCACTGGCGCGTGCCCGCGCCGCCTCGCAACAACGCCCACCAGCCGCCAAACCATGACGCTCGACACCCTGCTCATCTACATCGTCGCTTCGCTCGCGCTGGCCCTCATCCCGGGGCCGACGATGCTGCTGGCGCTGTCCAACGGCATCGAGGGCGGCATGCGCCGCGCGAGCTGGGGCATTGCGGGTGCGTCGCTGGGCAGCATCACGCTGATCGCGGTCGTCGCCCTGGGACTGGGCTCGCTGCTGGCGACTTCGGAATGGCTCTTCAATGCGATCCGTGTCGCAGGCGTGGCCTACCTCGTGTGGCTGGGCGTCAAGCTGTGGCGCAGCGAAACCACCGACCTGCGCACCGCGCTGGCCAAGTCGCCGCTCGAAGTCCGTCCGCAGGGCCGTGTCGCGCTGCTGCGCAGCCTCATGGTGGCGCTGTCGAATCCGAAGACAGTGCTGTTCTTTGCAGCCTTCCTGCCGCAGTTCGTCGACATCGCGAAGCCGCAGGGCCCGCAGTACCTGCTGCTGGGCGCCGTTTTCGTCGCTCTCGACACCTGCGTGATGCTGGCCTATGCCGGCGCCGGCACGCAGGCCGTACGCTTTCTCTCGCAGCGCGGCCTCAAGGCAATGAACCGCGGTTGTGCGGCCGGCATGTGGCTGTTGGCCGCTACCCTTGCCGTGTGGCGCCGCCCCGGCGCTTGAAGAGCAGCAACAGCACGCCCGCCAGCACTACGCCCACCGCGTACCACTCGAAGCGCGTCACAGTCTCGCCGCCGATCCACACGCCCAGCAGCATCGCGATCACCGGGTTCACGAAGGTATAGCTGGACGCCAGCGCGGCCGGGGCCTTCGCGAGCAGCACCATGTAGGCGTTGAAGGCGATCAGCGAGCCGAACACCACGAGGTAGATCCACGCCGCCACCGCCTCGGCCTGCAACGGCCAGACCACCGTTTCACCCGACACAGCGGCCAGGCCCATCAGCACCACGCCGCCGCACAGCATCTCGCTTGCGAAGCCCATCGCACCGGGCGCCAGCGGCAGGCCGCGCTGGCTCAGCACACTGCCGAGCGACCAGCAGCAGCATGCGATGCAGATCGCCAGCAAGCCTTCGGGCGAAGACCGGAAGCCGCTGCCCTGCGTCAGCATCAGCACGCCGACGAGCCCGAGCGCAATGCCCGCGGCCTCCAGCCGCGACGGCCTCACGCCCCAGATCAGGTTGAGCAGCGCGATGAGCAGCGGAATCACCGCGATGAACGCGACGACCAGCCCAGAGCCGATCGACACCTCGGCGCTGGCCGTACCGCCCATGCCGCCGCCCAGCATCAGCGCCCCCACGACAAACGCATTGCGCAATTGCACCGGCGACGGCCATGGCGCCCCGCGCCAGCGCATCCACACGATGAGCAGCACGCCCGCGCACAGGAAGCGCGAGCCCATCTGCAGGAACGGCGGAAAGCTCACGAGCGCGTACTTGATCGCGAGGTAGGTCGAGCCCCAGACCACCCAGGTGGCGGCGAGGCACAGCCACAGCAGCGGCGGCAAGCCAGGGCGCCCTGCAGACGCGGGCTTGGCTGGAGAAGCGAGGGTGGACATGGCCGAGGGAAGTCTCTTGTTGGTGTGCGATGGCAGCCATGGTATGAAAGCCAACCTCCGGCATCCATGCGACATTCATGGTTCTGCCCTCTTCCAACCGTTGATTTGAAGGAGTTGCATGAACTTCGCCTTGAACCCCTCACTGGATGCGCACGACACCCGCATCCTGGCCGAACTGCAGAACGATGCGCGGCTGACCATGGCCGAACTCGGCCGCCGCGTGCACCTGAGCCAGCCCGCGGTGACCGAGCGCGTGAAGAAGCTGGAGGCCGCGGGCGTCATCAGCGGCTACCGTGCCACCGTGAACCTGGGCAAGCTGGGCTACGGCATCCGCGCCATCATCCGCGTGGGCCGCGCCGACTACGCACGCGTGGTCGAGCTGGTGCAGCAGACGCCCGAATGCGTCAATGCCTACAACGTGACCGGGGAAGACAGCTGGATCCTGGAGATCGCGGTGATCGACGTGAGCCACCTCGATGCGGTGGTCACCAAGTTCTGCATCCTCACCGAGACCGCCACCTCGATCATCCTGAACCCGGCGCGAGAGCACCAGGCGATGCTGCCGCCCAGGAGCTCGGACGTGAAGCCGCCGATCAAGAAAGTGCTCAACGCGTAGCTGCGAGCGCGCTGAAAGCCGCCACCACTTCAGGCGGCGCCTGCACCATCTCGATCAGCACGCCTTCGCCCGCGATCGGGAACTCGTCGTTCGCCTTCGGGTGAAGAAAGCAGATGTCGAAGCCGGCCGCGCCCTTGCGGATGCCGCCGGGCGCAAAGCGCACGCCCTGCGCCGTCAGCCACTCGACGGCCTTGGGCAGGTCGTCGATCCACAGGCCCACATGGTTCAGCGGCGTGGTGTGCACGGCAGGCTTCTTCTCCGGATCGAGCGGCTGCATCAGGTCGACCTCGACCTTGAACGGGCCCACGCCCATCGCGCAGATGTCTTCATCCACGTTCTCGCGTTCGCTCTTGAACGTGCCCGTGACTTCGAGCCCCAGCATGTCGACCCACAGCTTCTGCAGCCGCAGCTTGTCGGGGCCGCCGATGGCGATCTGCTGGATGCCCAGCACCTTGAAGGGGCGGGTGGTGGCGGCGGTCATGCGGCGCAGCTTTCGGAAGCCTGTTCCTGGACCTGCCGCGCGTTGAGCCCGAGCTTGCGCAGCAGCACCGTGTCGGCTTCCACGTCGGGGTTGCCGGTGACCAGCAGCTTGTCGCCATAGAAGATCGAGTTCGCGCCCGCCATGAAGCACAGCGCCTGCACCGCGTCGCCCATCTGCTGGCGCCCGGCCGACAGACGCACGCGCGCGGTGGGCATGGTGATGCGCGCGACCGCGATCATGCGCACGAAGTCGAATGGGTCGACCGGGTCCGAGTCCGCCAGCGGCGTGCCAGGCACGCGCACCAAGCTGTTGATCGGCACCGATTCCGGGTACGGGTTCAGGTTGGCCAGCTGAGCGATCAGCCCCGCGCGGTGCACCGGCTGCTCGCCCATGCCCACGATGCCGCCGCAGCACACGCTGATGCCCGCGCTGCGCACGTTGGCCAGCGTGTCGAGCCGGTCCTGGTAGGTTCGCGTGTCGACCACGTCGGTGTAGTACTCGGGCGCGGTGTCGAGGTTGTGGTTGTAGTAGTCGAGGCCGGCGGCCTTGAGCTGGTGCGCATGGTGCGGCTCCAGCATGCCGAGCGTGGCGCAGGTCTGCATGCCCAGGCCCTTCACCGCCTCTACCAGCACGGCCACCTTCTCCACGTCGCGGTCCTTGGGCGCTCGCCATGCGGCGCCCATGCAGAAGCGCGTGGCGCCGGCGTCCTTGGCGGCCTGCGCGGCGCGCACCACCTCGTCGACCTCCATGAGCTTTTGCGCCTTCACGCCGGTATCGAACTCGGCCGACTGCGGGCAGTAGCCGCAGTTCTCCGGACAGCCACCGGTCTTGACCGACAGCAGCGTGGCCAGCTCGATGTCGCCTTCGGGGAAATGCTTGCGGTGCACGGTCTGCGCCTCGAACAGCAGGTCCATCAGCGGCTTGTCGAGCAGCGCCTGGATCGCCTCGACGGACCACCGGCCCTCGGCCCTGGGGGCAGCGGCCTTCGCGGGCCGGTGCAGCGTGATCGCCTGTTGCAAGTCGTTGGCACCCATCAGTTGAACTCCAGAATGATCTGATCGACGGCGAGCGATTCGCCCTTGGCCGCCGAAATCTTGCCGACCACGCCGTCCTGCGAAGCGAACAGCACGTTTTCCATCTTCATCGCCTCGATGACGGCAAGCTTCTCGCCGGCACGCACCTGCTGCCCCGGCTGAACCGACACCTCGACCAGCAGGCCCGGCATCGGCGACATCAGGAACTTGCTCAGGTCAGGCGGCGCCTTGTAGGGCATCAGTTCCAGCAGCCGCGCGCCCAGCGGCGACAGCACCATCGCCTCGATCTGCGTGCCGTCGTGCGACACCCGCAGCGCCAGCGGGCTCTTGCCCGCGCCGCGCTCCACCTGCGCGGTGAAGGGCTTGTCGTTGACGATGCCCTGCACGCGGACCGCGCCCAGCGCAAAGCTGCTGTCGATCTTGTAGCTCTTGCCGCCCACGGCCACCGAGCTGGCGCCGGTCTTGCCGTGGAAGTCGGTAACGGAAACCGGGTGATGCACGTGCTTGCCTTCCGGCCCCAGCTCCACCACCACGAACTGCTCGCCCACCTTCACGCCATGGCCTTCGAGCTGCCCGCTGATGCCCGATGCGCGCGCGCGATAGCGGCGATGCACATAAGCCGCGAGCGCGATCAGGAACGACGGGTCGGCATGCGGCACGTCTTCGGCATGGAAGCCCTTGCCGTAGTGCTCGGCGATGAAGCCGGTGTTGAAGTCGCCCGCCACGAACTTCGGATGCGCCAGCAGCGCCGCCTGGAACGGGATGTTGCTGCTGATGCCTCGGATCACGAAGCCGTTGAGCGCCTCGCGCATGCGGGCAATCGCATGCTGGCGATCCTTGCCGTGCACGATGAGCTTGGCGATCATCGAGTCGTAGTACATCGGGATCTCGCCGCCGTCGTACACACCCGTGTCCACGCGCACGCCTTGCAGGTGCTCGGTGTCGCTCGCGAACATGGTCTCGGTCGGCGGCTGGAACTTCACCAGCCGGCCGGTCGACGGCAGGAAATTGCGGAACGGGTCTTCGGCATTGATGCGGCACTCGATCGCCCACCCGTTGCGCTTCACCTCGGCCTGCGTCAGCGGCAGCTTCTCGCCGGCCGCCACGCGGATCATCAGCTCGACCAGGTCGAGGCCGGTGATGCATTCCGTCACCGGGTGCTCCACCTGCAGGCGCGTGTTCATCTCCAGGAAGTAGAAGCTCTGGTCCTTGCCGACCACGAACTCCACCGTGCCAGCGCTCTGGTACTTCACGGCCTTGGCCAGCTGCACGGCCTGCTCGCCCATGGCCTTGCGCGTTTCGTCGCTGATGAAGGGGGAAGGAGCTTCCTCGATCACCTTCTGGTGGCGCCGCTGGATGGAGCACTCGCGCTCGTTCAGGTAGATGACGTTGCCGTGCGAGTCGCCCAGCACCTGGATCTCGATGTGGCGCGGCTCCTCGACGAACTTCTCGATGAACACGCGGTCGTCGCCGAAGCTGTTGCGTGCCTCGTTGCGGCACGAGGTGAAGCCTTCGAAGGCCTCCTTGTCGTTGAAGGCCACGCGCAGGCCCTTGCCGCCGCCGCCGGCCGAAGCCTTGATCATCACGGGGTAGCCGATGTCCTTCGCTATCTCGACCGCGCGCTCGGCCGTCTCGATGGCGTCGTTCCAGCCCGGAATGGTGTTGACCTTGGCTTCGTTCGCGAGCTTCTTCGAGGCGATCTTGTCGCCCATGGCTGCGATCGAATAGTGCTTCGGTCCGATGAAGGCAATGCCCTCTTCCTCGACCTTGCGCGCGAAGACTTCGTTCTCCGACAGGAAACCGTAGCCCGGATGCACGGCCTCGGCGCCCGTCTGCTTGCAGGCCGCGATGATGCGGTCCGCCTGCAGATAGCTCTCGCGGCTGGGCGCCGCGCCGATGTGCACGGCCTCGTCGGCCAGCTCGACGTGGCGGGCTTCCTTGTCGGCGTCGGAGTAGACGGCGACGGTGAGGATGCCCATCTTCTTGGCCGTCTGGATGACGCGGCAGGCGATCTCACCGCGATTGGCGATCAGGATTTTCTTGAACATGTTCTTCTTCTCCGTGCCACTCACAGTGGAATGTTCCCGTGCTTGCGCCACGGATTCTCGAGCTTCTTCTCGCGCAGCATCACCAGCGAGCGGCAGATGCGCTTGCGCGTCTCGTGCGGCAGGATCACGTCGTCGATGTAGCCGCGTGCGCTGGCCACATACGGGTTCGCAAAGCGGGCCTTGTATTCGGCCTCGCGGGCAGCGAGCTTCTCGGGGTCGTTTTTGTCCTCGCGGAAGATGATTTCCACCGCGCCCTTGGCGCCCATCACCGCGATCTCGGCGCGCGGCCAAGCCAGGTTGACGTCGCCGCGCAGGTGCTTGGAGGCCATCACGTCGTAGGCGCCACCGTAGGCCTTGCGCGTGATGACGGTGATCTTCGGCACCGTGCACTCGGCATACGCGTAGAGCAGCTTGGCGCCGTGCTTGATGATGCCGCCGTACTCCTGCCCCGTGCCGGGCATGAAGCCTGGCACGTCGACGAAGGTGACGACCGGAATGTTGAAGGCGTCGCAGAAGCGCACGAAGCGTGCGGCCTTGATGCTGCTCTTGATGTCCAGGCAGCCCGCCAGCACCAGCGGCTGGTTGGCGACGATGCCGATGGTCTGGCCTTCCATGCGAGCGAAGCCGATCACGATGTTCTTCGCGTAGTCGGGCTGCAGCTCGAAGAAGTCGCCGTCGTCCACCACCTTCAGGATCAGTTCCTTGATGTCGTAGGGCTTGTTCGGGTTGTCGGGCACCAGCGTGTCGAGCGAATAGTCGGGCCGGTCGGCCGGGTCGCCCAGGCCGTTGTTGCCCAGGCGCACCGGCGGCTTCTCGCGGTTGTTGAGCGGCAGGTAGTTGTACAGGCGGCGCAGCATCATCAGCGCCTCGACGTCGTTCTCGAACGCCATGTCGGCCACGCCGCTGCGCGTGGTGTGGGTGATGGCGCCGCCGAGTTCCTCTGCAGTCACGCTCTCGTGCGTCACGGTCTTCACCACCTCGGGGCCGGTGACGAACATGTAGCTGCTGTCCTTCACCATGAAGATGAAGTCGGTCATGGCCGGCGAGTAAACGGCGCCGCCCGCGCAGGGGCCCATGATCATGCTGATCTGCGGCACCACGCCGGAGGCCATCACGTTGCGCTGGAACACGTCGGCATAGCCGCCGAGCGAGGCCACGCCTTCCTGGATGCGCGCGCCGCCCGAATCGTTCAGGCCGATGACGGGTGCGCCGACCTTCATGGCCTGGTCCATCACCTTGCAGATCTTCTCGGCATGCGCCTCGCTGAGCGCGCCGCCGAAGACGGTGAAGTCCTGGCTGAACACGAACACCAGGCGGCCGTTGATCATTCCGTAGCCGGTGACCACGCCGTCGCCGGGGATCTTCTGCTCGGCCATGCCGAAGTCGACCGAGCGGTGCTCGACGAACATGTCCCACTCTTCGAAGGTGTTGTCGTCGAGCAGCAGCTCGATGCGCTCGCGCGCCGTGAGCTTGCCCTTGGCGTGCTGCGCGTCGATGCGCTTCTGCCCGCCGCCGAGACGCGCCTGGGCGCGACGCTTTTCGAGTTGTTCGATCAGTTCTTGCATGGTGTGCTTCCGAAGCTGTGGTCCTGAATTTCGTGTCTCATGGTCTGGCCGTGATGGCGGCCGCGGCGAGCAGGCTGCGCGCCGCGGCCGATGCCGGCAGCGTGCCCTGTGCCACCTGCTGCGTGAGCTGCGGCAGCAGCTCGCGCACCTGGGGGTGATGCCTGAAGGCCTGCTTGAGGCCTGCGTCGATGCGCTCCCACATCCACGCGGTGGCCTGCTTCTCGCGGCGCTTGCCGAGCTTGCCGTTGGCGGTCTGCAGTTGCCTGAATTGCGTGACGGCTTCCCAGAATGCGTCGACGCCGGTGTCGGCGAGCGCGCTGAGCTGCAGCACCTTGGGCAGCCAGAAGCGCACTTCAGCGCCGCTGTGCGCGTCGTGCACCGCGTGTGCGTGGTCGGGGTTGCCCTGGTGGCCGAACAGCCGCAGCGCCGAAGTGATCTGGGCCTGCGCGCGCGTGGCGGCGTCCTTGTCGATGTCGGCCTTGTTGATGACCACGAGGTCGGCCAGCTCCATCACGCCCTTCTTGATGGCCTGCAGGTCGTCGCCGGCGTTTGGAAGCTGCATCAGCACGAACATGTCGGTCATGCCGGCCACGGCCGTTTCGCTCTGGCCCACGCCGACGGTCTCCACGATCACGATGTCGTAGCCGGCGGCTTCGCACACCAGCATGGCCTCGCGCGTCTTCTCGGCCACGCCGCCGAGCGTGCCGCTCGAGGGGCTGGGGCGGATGTAGGCGCGCTCGTGCACCGAAAGGCGCTCCATGCGCGTCTTGTCGCCCAGGATGGAGCCGCCCGACACGGTGGACGACGGATCGATGGTGAGCACCGCCACGCGGTGACCCTTGCCGATCAGCAGCAGCCCCAGTGTTTCGATGAAGGTCGACTTGCCGACGCCGGGCACGCCCGAGATGCCGAGGCGAAACGAGTTGCCCGTGCGCGGCAGCAGCGCGGTCAGCAGTTCGTCGGCCTGCGCGCGGTGGTCGGCGCGCGTCGATTCGAGCAGCGTGATGGCTTTGGCGATGGCGCGCCGCTGCGCCATGCCATCGGTTTCGGCGACGGCGCGTTCGAGCGCCTGTGCCGTATTCAGCACACCGCCTCCGACGCCACGCGCCAGCGGTAGTGCAGGTCGACGCCCTCCTCGCCTTCGAGCACGAAGCCGTGCCGCAGGTAGAAGCGGTTGGCGTCGCTCTTCATGAGCGCGGTGAGCTTGATGTCCAGCCGCTGCGCGCGCGCCTGCGACTTGGCCCATTCCAGCACCCATTCCCCGATGCCCAGGCCCTGGAAGCCGGAGCGCAAGTAGAGGTGGTCGAGGCGCAGCGCATCGCTGTCCTCCGGCTTGAGCGTGACGAAGCCGATGCGTTGGTCGCCATCGAGCACGATGTGGTGCATGTACGGCACGACGAAGCCCGCGCTCAGGCGCTCGCGCGAGCGTGCGGCGTCGAAACGGCCCACGCGCTCCAGGCTCGGGCGCATCGCGTCGATGCGCAGGGCCAGCATGGCTTCGAAATCGCTGGAATCCACCGGCTGCAGCGACAGCCGCGACAAGAGATCGCCCACGTCGCGCGCCTCAGGCCGTGACCGCCGCGCGAATCTGCTCCAGCACGTCCTTGGCGCTGGCCGGAATGGGCGTGCCCGGCCCGTAGATGCCCTTGACGCCGGCCTCGTAGAGAAAGTCGTAGTCCTGCCGCGGAATCACGCCGCCGACGAACACGATGATGTCGTCCGCGCCCTGCTTCTTGAGCTCGTCGATGATGGCCGGCACGAGCGTCTTGTGGCCGGCCGCGAGCGTGCTCACGCCCACGGCGTGCACGTCGTTCTCGATGGCCTGGCGCGCGCATTCTTCGGGCGTCTGGAACAGCGGCCCCATGTCCACGTCGAAGCCCAGGTCGGCGAAGGCGGTAGCGACCACCTTCGCGCCGCGGTCGTGGCCGTCCTGGCCGAGCTTGGAGATCATCACGCGCGGACGGCGGCCCTGTTCCTCGGCGAAGGCGTTGATTTCGGTCTTGAGGGCTTCCCAGCCTTCGGCGGAGTCATAGGCAGCTGCGTACACACCGGTCACCTTCTGCGTGTCGGCCCGATGGCGGCCGAATGATTTTTCGAGCGCGTCCGAAATCTCGCCCACCGTGGCGCGCAGGCGCACGGCGTCGATGCTCAGTGCCAGCAGGTTGCCGGTGTTGTTCTCGGCGGCTTCGGTGAGCGCGTCGAGCGCGGCCTGCACGCGGGCGGTGTCGCGCGAGGCGCGGATCTTCTGCAGCCGCGCCACCTGCTGCTCGCGCACCTTCACGTTGTCGATCGAGAGGCTGTCGATCGCGTCTTCGCTCTTGAGCTTGTACTTGTTGACGCCGACGATCACGTCCTTGCCGGAGTCGATACGCGCCTGCTTCTCGGCGGCGGCGGCCTCGATCTTGAGCTTGGCCCAGCCGCTGTCCACGGCCTTGGTCATGCCGCCCATGGCCTCGACCTCCTCGATGATCGCCCAGGCCGCATCGGCCATGTCCTGCGTGAGCTTCTCCATCATGTAGCTGCCGGCCCAGGGGTCGATCACGTTGGTGATGTGCGTCTCTTCCTGGATGATGAGCTGCGTGTTGCGCGCGATGCGGGCACTGAACTCGGTGGGCAGTGCGATGGCCTCGTCGAGCGCGTTGGTGTGCAGGCTCTGCGTGCCGCCGAACACCGCGGCCATGGCCTCGATGGTGGTGCGCACCACGTTGTTGTACGGGTCCTGCTCGGTGAGGCTCCAGCCCGAGGTCTGGCAATGCGTGCGCAGCATCAGGCTCTTGGGGTTCTTGGGGTTGAACTCCTTCATGATGCGGCACCACAGCAGGCGCGCCGCGCGCATCTTGGCCACTTCGAGATAGAAGTTCATGCCGATGGCCCAGAAGAAGCTCAGGCGCCCGGCGAAGCCGTCGACGTCCAGGCCCTTGGCCAGCGCGGTCTTCACGTATTCCTTGCCGTCGGCCAGCGTGAAGGCGAGCTCCAGCGCCTGGTTGGCGCCGGCTTCCTGCATGTGGTAGCCGCTGATCGAGATCGAGTTGAACTTGGGCATCTTCTGCGCCGTGTACTCGATGATGTCGCCGATGATCCGCATGCTCGGCGCCGGCGGAAAGATATACGTGTTGCGGACCATGAACTCCTTGAGGATGTCGTTCTGGATGGTTCCGCTGAGCTGATCCTGCGCCACGCCCTGCTCTTCGGCCGCGACCACGTAGCCCGCCAGCACCGGCAGCACGGCGCCGTTCATCGTCATGGACACGCTCACCTTGTCGAGCGGGATCTGGTCGAACAGGATCTTCATGTCCTCGACCGAATCGATCGCCACCCCGGCCTTGCCGACATCGCCGGTCACGCGCGGATGGTCGCTGTCGTAGCCGCGGTGGGTGGCCAGGTCGAAGGCCACGCTCACGCCCTGCCCGCCGGCGGCCAGCGCCTTGCGGTAGAAGGCGTTCGACTCCTCGGCGGTGGAGAAGCCCGCGTACTGGCGGATGGTCCACGGCCGCACCGCGTACATGGTGGCCTGGGGGCCGCGCAGGTAGGGTTCGAAGCCGGGCAGCGTGTCGGTGTACTTGAGACCCTGCAGGTCGGCCGCGGTGTAGAGCGGCTTCACGCTGATGCCGTCGGGCGTGATCCAGTTCAGCGCGCTCACGTCGCCACCGGGAGCCGACTTGGCTGCGGCCTTGGCCCAGGCTTCGAGATCGGCGGGCTTGAAAGAGGGTTCGGGTGTGCTGCTCATGAGGGGCCGCTTCGCAGTGTCTTGCAGAGGTATTTGCAAATTTGCTTGCACGGATTTGCAAGTCGTTCGCGAGTCTACCCCATCCATAATTATTAATTCAAACCCGATTTTGAAGTACAGTGCGGCCCATGTCCGCCGTCACCCTTACTCCCCGCGCCCTCTATGAAGAGGTGGCCGAGCTGCTGCGCCAGCGGATCTTCCGCCGCGAACTGGAGCCCGGCAGCTGGATCGACGAGCTGAAGCTGGCCGAGGAGTACGGCATCAGCCGCACCCCCCTGCGCGAGGCGCTGAAGGTGCTGGCCGCCGAGGGCCTGGTGACGATGAAGGTGCGGCGCGGCGCCTACGTGACCGAGGTGTCCGAACAGGACCTGGCCGACGTGTACCACCTGCTCTCGCTGCTGGAGAGCGATGCCGCCGGCGTGGTGGCCGAGCGCGCCACCGACGCGCAGCGCGCCGAGTTGAAGGCGCTGCACGCCGAGCTGGAAGCCGCCGCCACCCCCGAGGACCGCGAGCCCTTCTTTGCCGTGAACGAGCGCTTCCACATGCGGCTGCTCGCCATCGCGGACAACAAGTGGCGCGACCAGATGGTGGCCGACCTGCGCAAGGTGATGAAGCTCAACCGCCGCAACTCGCTGCTGAAGGCGGGGCGGATCGCGGAATCATTGGCGGAGCACCGCGCGGTGATGGCCGCCATCGAGGCTCGCGATGCCGAGGCGGCCATGGCCCGCATGCGCGAGCACTTCAGGAACGGCCTCGAAGCCGCGAACTAGGCGCTGGCCTCCCGAAAAGGGAACGGCGCTTCAGTCGTGATGGCCGAGGGTGCCGATTTCCCTGGCGATGGCACGCGCCGTGTCCAGCAACAGTGGCGCGATGCGCGTCACCATGGCTTCCTTGGGCATCAGGTAGGCCGGACCGCCGCAGCTGACCGCGTACCGCTCGCCGCGCGGCCCCTGCAGCGCGAAACCGAGGGCGTGGATGTGCGGGTTCCAGTCACCGAAAGAACCGCAGTAGCCCAGGCGCGCATATTCTTCGAGGCCCGCCATGAGATGCGGCTTGATGGTCGGCCAGCTCTCGCCGCTCTCGAGCCGGATCTGCTCCAGCAACTCGGCCTGCTCCGTCGCGGGCAGCGCCGCCAGATACGCCCGGCCGGCTGCCGATGTGGCGATAGTCATTCGGGTGCCGACCTCGATGCGCGAGCTGATCACCGCCGAGCGCGGCCGCAGCGAATCGATCACGAGCATGTCGAGCTCGTCCCGCACACCCATGTGCACGCTGACGCCGGCCGCCTCCGCCAACTCGGCCAGGTGCGGCCGAACCACCGTGCGCAAATCGAAATGCAGCAGGTAGCGGCTGCTCATGTCGAGCAGCGCAGGCCCCAGGCTGAAGCGCTCGTTGTCTTGCGACTGTCGCAAATACCCTGCACTCACCAGCGTGGCGGTGAGCCTCGACACCGTGGCCTTGGGAATTCCCGTGGTATCTGCCAGTTCGCGATTGCCTATGGGTGCCGCCGCCATGCCGATGACCTTGAGGAGAGCCAGGCCGCGAGCGAGCGCGCTCACTTCTTCTTTGCCGCCAATCGCGTCATTCATTGAATCGAAACCTTCTTATTTCCCTGATGCACCTCATTTTTCAGCAAAAAACGGTTGACGTGCCACTTATCATGAAGTAGCAATTTCGAAACAATGTTTCATTTAGCGGCAAACAGGCGTGAAAACACCCGTGCCGAGCGCCGAAGCAGGCGCGCCGGGTTCAGGCCGCCTGGACCGCCGGCTCGTGCGCGAGTGCCATGACCTCGTGCGGCGGCAGCGTCTTGTGCCGATGGTCGCTCCAGACCTGCCGCCAGCGGCGCGCGCCCGGCAGGCCGTTGCGCAAGCCCAGCATATGGCGCGCGATCGACGACCACTGCGTGCCGTGCTCGGCGGCCTCGCGGACCATGTAGTCGCACATCAGCGACTCGACTTCTTCGCGCGTCAGCGCCTGCGGCGCGGCGCCGTAGAACTCGGCGTCCCATTCGGCGAGCCACCAGGGGTTGTGATACGCCTCGCGCCCGATCATCACGCCGTCGAGCAGCCGCAGGTGCTCGTGCACTTGCGCATTGGCCGATATGCCCCCGTTGATCGAGAAATTCAGCGCCGGAAACTCATGCTTCAGCCGGTGCACGAGCTCGTAGCGCAGCGGCGGGATCTCGCGGTTCTGCTTCGGGCTCAGCCCTTGCAGCCACGCATTGCGCGCATGCACGATGAAGGTATGGCAGCCGGCCTCGCTGACCTGCCCGACGAAGTCGCGCACGAACTCATAGCTCTCGATCTTGTCGATGCCGATGCGGTGCTTGACCGTGACGGGCACGCTCACCACGTCGACCATCGCCTTCACGCAATCCGCCACCAGTTGCGGCTCGTTCATCAGGCAGGCGCCGAAAGCGCCGCGCTGCACGCGCTCGCTCGGGCAGCCGCAGTTCAGGTTGATTTCGTCGTAGCCCCACTCCTCGCCCAGCTTGGCGCAGTGCGCAAGGTCGGCGGGCTCGCTGCCGCCGAGCTGCAGCGCCACGGGATGCTCCTCGGCGTTGAAGCGAAGGTGCCGGGGAACATCGCCATGTATCAGCGCGCCGGTCGTCACCATCTCGGTGTAGAGCAGCGCGTGGCGGGACAGCAGGCGGTGGAGGAACCTGCAATGGCGATCGGTCCAGTCCATCATCGGAGCGACCGAAAGAATTTTCTTGTTTGAATTCAACAACTTATCTCTGTATCCCATACGTCACCGCCCATCGGCCCGAAGGGGCCGGCCAGCCGGTGGAGCACCGGCCGCATCGGCTTCGTAGTTTCTCACGCAGCGTGCGGGTTCAAGACCGCCGCAGGATAGGCCGCGCTCGCGTCCGCGTCTTGTACGCAAGTGATCCCGCCCGCCCGGTCCGCTACCTCACCGTGGCCAGCGAGCGCTCCAGCGTCTGGGTCAATTGCTCGACCGTGTAGGGCTTGCGCAGCCACGACGTGCCCTTCATTGCCGTGGCCGGCTCGGCCTGTCCCGTCACGAAGATCACCGGCACGTGGTGGTCATGCAGGAGCCGTTCGGCCAGGTCGTGGCCCGACAGCGCGGGCAGGCCTATGTCCACCATCACCACGTCGAAAGCGCCATCGAAGAAGCGCGCGATCGCGGCCTCGGCGCTCTTCACGCCCGTTGCCCAGTGCCCCAGGGCTTCGAGCAGCTTCAGGGTGGTGGCGAGCGTGTCGGCATCGTCCTCGACCAGGAGCACCCTGAGCTTTTGTTGTTGTGTTGTCGGCGGCGGTTCTGTTGTCATTGAAATGCATTTTTCCAGACAAATCGCCGCAGCGCAGCGCGTGCGCACCTTTGGGCGCAGAGATCTACGCCAGATAGCGGCCTTGTCTGACTCGGCATGTCGGCCATGAAGGCGCGGGCCGGCCTCGTATCATCCAAAGCCCTGCCCCATGGGCGGCAGCTGCCACGCAGGCACGCGCATGAACACACCCACATCTCTCCTCGACGCCGCCGGACTGCGGCGACTCGCCCTTGCATCCACCCCCGACGCATCGCCGTGCGCCTGCCGCCTCCAGCAAGCCGCGGCCTGGGAGAGCATCACCGAAGAGCGCTGGCCAGAAGCCTTGATGCAGCAGGTCGGCACGCTGCGCGATCCGGATCTGTACGAACCGACTTTCGAGGAATGGCACCCCGCCGGAACGCGCTACGACTCGCCGGACGCGCCGATCTCGGTCACGCACTTTCCGTTCAACCGCTGCAACGTGTACCGCTGCACCGCATGCAAGCTGCTGGTGCTGCGCTACACCGAGTTCGGCGGCTACTACATCGACCACCGCGTGCGGCGCGTCGACCCGGCATTGATCGCCGACTGAGCGCGCACCGGCCCTGCAAGATCGCCCGCGTGCAATTCCTCAGACACCGCCTGCCCTTGCTCCTCGCGCTGGTCGTCACCGCGGCGACGAGCTCCGTGGCGAGCGCCGCGAATGCCGCCGAGCCGGTGCTGGTAGTCACCGCGCCCGCCGCCTTGCGGGCGGCCGAACGCTCCGGTGCCGGATTCGCCCGCTGGTTCGATGCGGCAGCACCGGCATCGAGCGACGGCGTCGCCACCAACGAGTCGCTGGCGCGTTCACCCGCGTGGCGCACCATCACCGGCCCGCTGGGCGACAGCCTCGCCGGCATCCAGCGGCGCGACCGGCAGGCCGGCGTCGGCGTTGCGCGCTATGCGCACCGGCTGTTCGACGCCCGCTGGCTCGCGAGCCCCGATGCGTTCTTCGAACTGGTCGGCGTTGCCAACCGCATGGACCGGCGTCCTTTCCAGAACGGCGCCTGCGGTGAGACGCGGCTGGTGTACCGGCTGGCCTACCGCACCGCCGCGATGCAGTCGCGCCTGCCGATGACCGTCAACGTGGAACTGCGCGGCGACGCGCCCGACGCCGACGGCAGCTGTGCGGCCACGGCCAGGCTCTGGCAGCCGCCGCAGGGCGCGACCGGCGACGAAGCGCTGGGCCGCTGGCTGGTGTCGGCCGACGGCCCCCTGGCGCCCAAGCGCCTGGAACACGCGCGCATCTCGCAGATCACGACCAACCTGCAGAGCGTGCGTTGGCCCTCGGCGGTGCGGCCCGACCTGGGCGGTCATGCCGAGTACATGCTGCGCGCCTTCCGCTGGAATGCGGGCACGAAGCGCTACGAGGCAAAGCCGCTCGAAAACACGCCCGATGTCGCAAAGCTCAAGGCCAGCGCGCCGCTGCGCAAGGAATTGCAGCAGTGGCTGCGGCAGCCGGACAACCTGCGCGCGCTCGACGAGGCGACATTGCAGATTCCCGAGAAATTCCTCGCGACCGAAGCGGTGTCGGTCGCACCGCGCGGGCTGGAGCGGCTCGCGAACCGCCCTTTCGAGCAGGTCTTCGCGCCCGGCGAATGGCAGGCGGTGCCCGGCAGCCGCACGCTGCGTTCACCGCAGGCGCTGCTGCGCCGCCTCGACGACCTGAGCTGCATGGGCTGCCACCAGAGCCGCGCGGTCGCGGGCTTTCACCTGCTGGGCGTGGACCGGCGCGGTGCGTCGCGGACCTTCACCACCGGCAACGCGCTCGCGGTGCCGCACTCGCCTCACGTGCAGGACGAACTGGCGCGGCGCACGGCCTATGTGCAGGCTTCGCTGTCGACGCCGCGGCCCGATCCGTTCCGCCCGCTCGCCGAGCCGCTGGAAGCCGACACCGCCGCCGAGCCCGCGACGGTCGGCGCGCGCTGCGAGCCCACGCGCATCACGCCATCGGCCAACCCCTGGCTCGACCGCGCCGAGAAGCTGCCGCGCATCGCCTGCGAAGGCGCGGCCTCGGTGTGCGAGAAAACCTCGGTCGGCTTCCCGGGCGGCATGTGCTCGGGTCCCTGTGACCCGAAGGACCCGAACGGCACCTGCGGCGGCATCGCCATCCTGAGCGACTTCAAAAGCTGCCTGGCCGCGAAGAAGCCGTTCGGCGAATGCCTGGCCAAACACACGCGCCCCGGCAACCTGCGCAGTTGCTCGGCGCAGCAGCCCTGCCGGGACGACTACATCTGCGCGCGGGCCGACGGCCAGCCCGAAGGGCGCGGCGCGTGCATCCCGCCCTACTTCCTGTTCCAGATGCGGGTGGACGGGCACTCCTAGGTTCGGCCGGGACCGGCCTGTAATGGAATGAAATGGATCGGCCTCCGGACGGATGCCAACATCCATCCATCGAACAGGAGGACTACATGGGGATCGCATTTGCCAAAGACTGGGACAACATCAATGGGCTCCAGGCAAAGCATGGATTGCAGTACGCCGATGACTACAACACCCTGGGCGCGTCAAGCTGGCAGCAGATATGCACCATGCTGAATACATGGGCAAAAAGAGAAATTGCCCATAACCACGCCAACGAACTCCACGACGTGGCCACCGCGGTGCTGGACAGTCAAACCGATGTGACGGTCGAACTCGGCTTCCATCAGCTACAGAACTTCAACGGACAGAGTTACTTTCACATCACCGTCATACATCCGGACGGCAGAAAGTTCCATATGTTCAGCCGGGCCGTCATCTACATGCAGCAGATCGCGCATATAGAAAAAACCATCGAAGGCGGCACCCGGGTTCCCACTTCTTACGAGAAGAGGATCTATACGTACCCCCAACAGCCTTACAACCCCATCGTTTGATCAGGCCTCTTCGTACCAGCGGTCCTTGGCCAGCATCACGCGGTGGTGGCCGTGTCCGGACGGCATCATCGGAAAGCAGTTCTCCTGCGCCGCCACCTCGACGTTGAGGAAGAACGGTCCGTCGCTCGCAAGGCACTCGGCCAGCGCCTCTTCCAGTTCGGCCGGGTCGGTCACGCGGCGCGCGCCCCAGCCGAAGGCCTTGGCCAGGGCCACGAAGTCGGGCAGCGCCTCGTTCCAGCTGTGGCTCAGGCGGTTGCCGTGGTTCAGTTCCTGCCACTGGCGCACCATGCCCATGTAGCCGTTGTTGCACAGCACCAGCTTCACCGGTACGCGATGCTGCACGGCAGTGGACAGCTCCTGGATGTTCATGAGCACCGACGCATCGCCGCTCACGCACACCGTCAGCGCCTCGGGGTGGCCGATCTGCGCGCCGATGGCCGCCGGCAGGCCGTAGCCCATGGTCCCGGCGCCGCCTGAAGTAAGCCAGCGGCGCGGGCTGTCGAAGCGCAGGTATTGCGCGGCCCACATCTGGTGCTGGCCCACGTCGGTCGAGACGATCGCGTCGCGCCCGCCGATGGCGCGGTTCAGCGAAGACATCAGCTGCTGCGGCAGGATCGCGTCCTCGCGCGTCTCGAAGGCCAGGCAGTCTTCGGCGCGCCAGCGTTCGATGCGCGACCACCACGGCGCCAGCCGCTCGGGAGCAAAGCTGTCGGGCAGCAGCGCCAGCAAGCCTTCGAGGATCGCCGCGCAGTCGCCCACCATCGGCACGTCGACGTGCACCACCTTGTTGATGCTGCCGGGGTCGATGTCGATGTGGATCTTGCGCGCATGCGGGCAGAACTCGTCGAGCTTGCCGGTCACGCGGTCGTCGAAGCGCGCACCGATGCACACCACCAGGTCGGCCTCGTGCATGGCCAGGTTGGCCTCGAGCATGCCGTGCATGCCCAGCATGCCGATGAACTTGGGGTCCGACGCCGGGAAGGCGCCCAGGCCCATCAGCGTGAGCGTGCACGGCGCGTGCAGCAGGTGCACCAGTCGCGTGAAGGCTTCGCAGGCCTCGGGGCCGGAGTTGATGAGCCCGCCGCCGCCGTAGATGACCGGACGGCGCGCCGTGGACAGCAGGTCGGCCGCGCGCTGCATCATGGCCTTGGGCGGCATCGCGGCGCGGCTGGTGCGCAGCGCGCGCAGCGGCGCCGGCTCGGGCGCATGGCTCAGGCGGTTGAGCTGGATGTCCTTCGGCACGTCGAGCAGCACCGGCCCGGGGCGGCCGGTGGTGGCGATCTCCAGCGCGCGGCGCACCAGCGAAGGCACGTCGTCCGCCGAGCGCACCTGGCGGTTCCACTTGGTCACCGAGCGCGACATGCCCAGCGCGTCGCTCTCCTGGAAAGCCTGCGTGCCGATCACCGCGGTCGCCACCTGCCCGCTGATGCACAGCACCGGCACCGAGTCGCTCATGGCGTCGAGCAGCCCGGTGATGGTGTTGCCCACGCCGGGGCCGGAAGTGACCAGCACCACGCCCACCCGGCCGGTGCTGCGCGCATAGCCTTCGGCCGCGTGCACCGCCGCCTGCTCGTGGCGCACCAGCACATGGCGCAGCCGCGGCTCGCCGTGCAGCGCGTCGTACAGCGGCAGCGCCGCGCCGCCGGGGTAGCCGAAGATGGTGTCGACGCCGCACTCGACCAGCGTGTCGAGCAGGGCTTCGGCACCGTTGCGCACCACGGGGGGCGCCTCGGGGTGGAGGGACAGGGAGGGCGTGAGGGGTAGGTCGAGCAGTCGCATGCCGTCGATTCTTCCGGTTTGAGCGCAAAATATGCTTCTTTCTTTTGGCTCTTCGGACTCGATTCATGAAAATCAATCGCCAAATCATCGGTGACAACGAAGGATCTTTCGACAAGACCGATCTGGCGATCCTCCGTGTGCTGCTGCTCGATTCCCGCAAGACCCTGCAGGAGATCGGCAACGAGGTCGGCCTGTCGCCCACCAGCTGCTGGACGCGCATCAAGAAGCTCGAGGCCACGGGCGTCATCAAGCGCTACACGGTCGACGTCGATCCGGCGAAGCTGGGCTACCACGACTCGGTGATCGTGCAGGTCACGCTGGAGAGCCACACCGACGAGACCCTCTACGACTTCGGCCGCGTGCTCGCGACCATCCCCGAGATCCAGGAGGCCTACCTGGTCTCCGGTGACTACGACTACTACATCCGCATCGCCGTGCGCGACACCCGCGACTACGAGCGCCTGCTGCGCGAGAAGCTCTACAAGATCCCCGGTATCCGGCACAGCAAGTCGCACTTCGTGCTGCGCGTGCTGAAGGAGACCAGCGTGCCGGTCATCTGAAGCCCGGCTCAGAGCCGGACCAGTTCGACCCGGCGGTTCTTCGCGCGCCCCGCCTCGCTGTCGTTCGGCGCCACAGGCTCGGCCGACCCGGCGCCGCGGGTCGTGAAGCGGCGCGGGTCCACGCCGGCCTTCACCAGCGCCGCGATCACCGCCAGCGCGCGGCGCTTCGAGAGATCGTCGTTGTGCTTCGCGTCGCCCTGCGCATCGGTGTGGCCCACCACCGAGAGCTTCAGCGGCGGATTGCCGCGCATGAGCTTGGCCATTTCGTCGAGCGTGGGCTGCGACTCGGGCCTGATGACGTCCTTGTCCAGGTCGAACAGGATGCCGTAGAGGTTCACGCGCCCTGTCTCCGCCAGGCTCTTCTGCATGGCCGTGGCATCGACGAAGACGATCTTGTTGTCTTCCATCGCCTTGGTCTCGACCACCCGCACGAAGGCGTGGTTGCCCACGTCGGCGTTGTGCTCGGCCAGCGCGATGCTGGCGTACACGGTGCCCGTGGGGCCGGCCTTCTTCGCCAGCAGGTAGCGGCCGCTCACCGCGAAGTAGTTGCGCGCGTAGTCGCCCCGGCTGCCCAGGCGCGGCCATTCGGGCTCGTCGAAGGCCAGCGCAAAGTCGTAGGGCGTGGTGGTGTCGACGCTGCCCGGGCGCGGTCTGTAGCACGACGCATTGGCCGTGCCGCAGGTGAACAGCACCTCGAAGCCCTTGGCCTTGAGGCTGGACTCGTAGTTGCGCTGCACCTCGAGCAGCGAGCGCTCCTTGGGCAGGCGGTAAAGGTAGAGCGTGACCTTGCCCTCGACCCGCAGCAGGTCGGGCTTGCCGCCGCCCCAGTTCTGGAACGGCTCCTTGATGAGGCCGACCTCGTCGTACGCGGCGGCCTTGTAGCCGTCGAGCACCGCGCCCTCGTAGCGGCCGACCAGCGGATGGTCCTTGGAGGGCTCGGCGGCGAATGCGCCGGCAAGCAGCAACGGCGACAGCAGAGCCGCGCCGGCCAGGCGCGTGCATCGGGCCATGAAAGAAGTCTTTGTCATCGAAGGCATCGGCTGGAACGGCGATGCGCTTCATGCTAGGCAGTGAAGCCGCCGCTGTGCATTCGACGGATGGCCTATGCCGTGGCCGGACCGCCCCGGCCACCCCTGGCTCAGCGCATCAACGCATCAACGTATTCGACGGCAAGGTCTCGTCCAGCAGCTTGCGCGCCGTCTCGATGCCCGCCACCGGCAGCAGCTTGGGGTCGAGCAGGCCGACCTGCACCAGCACGCTGGCCTGGTCCCAGTAGATGTGCTCGTGGTAGAGCTTGTCGCCGCGGAACTTGATGACGGCCAGCAGCGGCACTTCCACCCGCTTGCCGGTGGGCGCCACGCCGGGCAGCATCCACGGGATCTCGGTGGTGTGGGTGAAGCTGAACAGCAGTTCGTCGACCACCTGGGTGGCGCCGATGGTGCGCGAGATCGAGGTGAGCGCGGTGTCCGGCGGGTTGCTGTTGACGAAGTGGTTCGTATAGAAGGCGTGCAGGTCCTTGTAGCCCACGCCGCCGGTCATGGTCGGGATGTGGTTGACGTAGGGCTCGGCCACCATGGTGCGCATGGTGTCGTCGACGTTGCGCGTGGCGAACTCGTATTCGCAGTGCTTGTCCCACAGCGCGGAGAGGTCGTAGTGCGGGCCGATGGCGTCTTTCAGCGTGGCGATGCTGCGCTCGTGCGCCATGAGCGCCGAGGGCTTGTGGAAGTGCTCGCCGCCCGCGCGTGCGAAGGCGTGGTCCATGCCGGGGTAGACGTACAGCGACACGCCGGGCCGGCCCTTGAGCGCGGCCAGGATGCGGTCGCGCGCCTCGGGCGGGCAGAACTTGTCGAGCTCGGCGATGTGCAGGGTCAGCGGGCATTTGATGTTGTCGGCCTCGTCCAGCGCGGCGTCGATACCCACGCCGTAGTAGCCGACCACCGCATCGGCGTCGGTGCGGCAGGCGCTGAGGTAGGCGAGCTTGCCGCCGAGGCAGAAGCCGAGCACGCCAACCTTCTTTTCCGTTACCTCGGCACGGGCGCGCAGCGCGTCGATGGCGGTCTGCATGTCCTGCATGCCCTTGGCTTCGTCGAAGCCGCCGTACAGGGCAAAGGCACGCTGCCAGTCGGCTTCGCTGTAGCCCAGCTCCACGCCGGGTTCCTGGCGCCAGAACAGGTCGGGCACCAGCACCACGTAGCCTTCCTCGGCGTAGTAGTCGGCCACCTCGCGCATCGTGTGGTTGATGCCGAAGATTTCCTGGGCAATCACGAGGCCGGGGCCGGTGCCCGCCTCTGGCAGCGCCAGGTAGCCGCGAAAGGCGCCGCTGCCGTCGGCGGCCTGCATCTGGATGTACTGGCCCGGGGCCTTGGTTTTCTCTTGCATGTGGGTTCTCCGTTCTATTGCAAACATTCCGGGTGCCGCGTCGTCACCTGGTAGTAGCCCGAGTGAAAGACCAGCGGCTCGCCGTCGAAGCGGTCGTAACGCTCGACCTCGCCGATGAAGATGAGGTGATCGCCCCCGTCATACTGCCTGACATTGCGGCAGACGAAGCGCGCAATGACATCATTGAGCAAGGGTACGCCCGCCGTGCCCTCGCAGCAGTCCACGCCGCCGAACTTGTCGGCCTGCGGCGTGGAGAACTGGCGCGACAGGTGATGCTGGTGCGCCGCCAGCACGTTGATCGCGAAATGGCTGGCGCCCGTGAAGTCCGCCACGCTCGGCGCATTGCGCGCCAGGCTCCACAGCACCAGCGGCGGATCGAGCGACACCGACGAGAACGAGTTGGCCGTCATGCCCACGCGGCGCCCGTCGATGGCGCGCGTGGTGATGACGGTCACGCCGGTGGAAAACTGGCCCAGCGCCTTGCGGAAGTCGCGGCGGTCGAAGCGGTCGGCCGCGGCCTCGCGCGCCCTGTCTTCCAGGAAGCGGTCGGCCTGCGCCGCATCGAACCACCAGGGCGCGAAGGCGCGCGGATCGTCGAAGCCGTTGACCACCGTGCTCGCGACCGAGGGCATGTGCGTCGCGCTCTGCAGCAGCTTGTGCAGGTGCGGCGTGGGCGGCGCGAGCAGGCTGCGGGTCCAGTCGGTGGCCCAGCGGGCGTAGCCCTCCCAGTAGCGGTCGAAGGTCTCTTGCATCCATGCCGCGTCGAAGGGTGCGTCGGCGTTCTCGAGGATGCGCTGCAGGTAGATCTGGGCGCTCTTGGCCGCGTTGTTGGAGCCCTGCCCGGTGATCGGGTCGTTGAGCACCACCACGTCGGCCATGCCCAGCACCTGGCGCCCCGAGGGCAGCGTGGCGACGGGCTTGCGCACCGTGGGCGCGAAGCTGCCGACGAGGATGCCGTTGTCGTCGGTCAGCGCGATGTCCCGGCAGCGCTCGGCCTCCCAGGGCAGGAAGGTTTCGAGGATCTGCCTGCTGCGCGCCAGGTGCGCCTGCGGCGTCTTCACGTCTGCCCAGCAGTCCATCGGCCCGCCAGGAATGCCTTCGAACACCATGATCTCGCACGGCCCGCTGGTCGTGAGCGCGGGGAACACGAAGTACTCGCCCACGCCGGGAATCAGGTTGAAGCACACGGCCGGGAACGGCTCGCGCGGCTTCATGCCCTTCACGTAGGTCAGCGCCAGCACACGTTGCGGTGCGTCGAATGCGCTGCGTTCGGCGTCGCGCTCGAAGAGCTTCGCGATCTCGCCCTTGCCGCTGGCCACCACCACCAGTTCATGCATGCGCGCGCAAGCCTCCAGGGCATCGAGCCCCACGGCCTTCAGCACGATCCGGCCGCCGCGCTGCTCGAAGGCGTTCATCCAGCCGTGGATCTTGACGCGCTGGTCGACCGACTGCGCCGCGCCGTCGAGCCGGGCGCTCCACTCGATCGCCTTGCCGCCCTGCGGGTTGCGCACCGTCATGCCGATGCCTTCCACGCGCGGGCAGTCGTCGGCCCAGAAGTCGAGCCCGAGTTCGCGCTCGGTCTGCAGCGCGGTCTCGAACATGCACTGGCTGGACATGACCGGCCCCTCGAGAATCTCCCGCGCGCCGCGGTTCGAGTAGACCGTCACCTCGTGCCCGGCCGCCTGCAGGCCCAGCGCAAGCTGCATGCCGGACTGGCCGGCGCCGACGATGGCAACGCTGCGTTTCATGGCGTCGTCAGGCCGCCGCGGCGGCGCAGGTTTCGATGTAGCGGTCGGCCTCCACCGGGTCTGCGAACCACGGGAAGAAGGTGCGCGGATCGTCGAAGCCGTTGGCGAAGGCGCTGGCCAGCGTCGGCATCGCGCCGGCGCTGCCGAGCAGCTTCAGCACATGGGGCGGCGGCGGCGTGAGCAGCATGTTGGTCCACTGCGTGACCCACTGCGAATAGCCGAACCAGTAGCGGTCGAAGGTCTGCTGCATCCACGAGGCGTCGGCCGCGCCCTCGCCGCGCGCGAGGATGCTCTTGAGGTACACGTCGGCGCACTTGGCCGCGTTGTTCGAGCCCTGGCCGGTGATCGGGTCGTTGAGCACCACCACGTCGGCCAGGCCGAGCACCTTGCGCCCCGAAGGCAGCGTGGCCAGGGGCTTGCGCACCGTGGGCGCGAAGCGGCCGGCGAGGATGCCGTTGTCGTCGGTCAGCTCTATGTCCTTGCAGCGCCCGGCTTCCCACGGCGTGAAGGTGTCGACGATCCACTTGCTGCGCGCCAGGTGCTCCTGCGGCGTCTTCACGTCGGCCCAGCAGTCCATGGGGCCGCCCGGAATGCCTTCGAACACCATGATCTCGCAGGGCCCGCTGGTCGTTAGCGCGGGAAACACGAAGTACTCGCCCACGCCGGGAATCAGGTTGAAGCACACGGCCGAGAACGGCTCGCGCGGCTTCATGCCCTTCACGTAGGTCAGCGCCAGTGCGCGCTGCGGCTTGTCGAAGGTCGACTTGTGGGCGTCGCGCTCGAAGAGCTTCGAGATCTCGCCCTTGCCGCTCGCCACCAGCGTCAGGTCATGCGTCTGCGTGCAGGTTTCGAGCTCGTCGATGCCCGCGTCCTTGAAGACCAGCTCGCCGCCCTTCTTCTGGAATTCGGCCATCCATGCCGGGATCTTCACGCGCTGGTCGACCGACTGCGCGCTCGAATGCAGCCGTGCCGCCCAGTCGATGGCCTTGGCGCCCTTCTGCTCGGGATGCGGCACCGCCAGCCCGATGCCGTCGACCGTGGGGCATTCCCTGGCCCAGTGGTCGAGGCCAAGGTCTCGCTCGATCTGCAGCGAGGTGTGGAACATGCACTGGCTCGACATCACCTTGCCGTTGCGTATGTCGTCCGCCGTGCGGTTGCTGAACATGGTGACTTCGTAGCCCGCGCCCAGCAGGCCGAGCCCCAGTTGCAGGCCCGACTGGCCTGCGCCGACGATTGCGATCCGCTTCATTGTCTTGCTCCTTGCTTGGTTGCTTGCTTGCTTGCTGGTCAGTCCATCAGCTTGGGAATGGCCGGCACGGCCTGCTCGGGGCCCATGGCCGCGTAGCCTCCGTCCACCGCGTAGTCGGCGCCGGTCACGAAGCTCGCGTGGTCCGAGCACAGGAAAAGCACCACCTGCGCCACCTCGTCGGGGTCGCCCACGCGGCCCAGCAGATGGAAAGGCGCGGCCACGCGGTCGGTCTTGGCGCGGTCGCCGTTGCTCAGGCGGTCCATCACGGCCGACCATGTCCAGCCCGGCGACACGCTGTTCACGCGGATGCGGTCGCCCGCCAGGTCCATGGCCATGTTGCGGGTGAGCTGCGCCATCGCGGCCTTGCTGACCGGATACAGCCAGCGCCCGGTCTGCGCCACGCGCGAAGAGATGCTCGTGAAATTGACCACCGCGCCACCGCCCGCCGCCACCATGTGCGGATGCACCGCCTGCAGCATCGCCACCGCGCTGGCCACGTTCACGTTGAACGAGCTGAGCCAGTCGGCGCGCGGCGACTTGAAGCCGTCGTCCACGTAGGAGCACGCGAGGTTCACCAGAAAGTGCACGCCGCCGTGCCGCTGCGCCGCCTGGGCCACGCATGCCGCCACCTGGGCGTCGTCGGTGATGTCGGTGTGCGCGAAAAGCGCGCCGGCGCCCAGCGAATCGGCCAGCGCCTGTCCGTTGCCGGCGTCGATGTCCGCAATGGCCACCTTCACACCGGCGGCGTGCAGCGCGCGCACCACGCCGGCTCCTATCAATGTGGCACCGCCGGTGACGATGGCGCTCCTGCCTTCGAGTCCCTTGAACATGACGCTGGCTCTCCTGTTACGGTGGATCAACCGGGCCGGGCTGGCCCGTGGGGTCGTACGTTAGGAGGCCGGGGCGCGCGCACGCATCCCGCAAGCGCAGGCGCTGTCCCTGCCGCGCATGTTTTCGAGGAGGGGCGATCCGAATTGTGGGCGGGGATGGTTTTTGCTACGGTGCCCCAGCCCCATGGAAACCGCCGCCACGACCCCACGGCTGCCGCTGCAGCGCTACCGACTGTTCGAAAGCCACGACATGGACGAGGCGCGTGAAAGCGTGGCCCGCGTGTTCTGCCCGCACGGCCTGACCATGCTGCGGCCGCGCACCGAACTGGACGCCTGCCACCACAGCGCGCGCCTGCACCGGGACGTGAGCCTCAACTATGTGCAGTACGGGCCGGGCGTGCAGATCGACCCGGGCTATCTGCAGGACTTCTTCCTGCTGCAGATTCCGCTGCGCGGAGGCGCGGACATCCGCTGCGGCGCGCAGCAGGTCGATGCCACGCCCAGCCTGGCATCGCTGCCGTCGCCGACCGAACAGCTCTCCATGCGCTGGGCCGACGACAGCCCGCACCTGATCGTGCGGCTGGCCCGCCCGGCGCTGCAGTCGCGGCTGGAGGCGCTGCTGCAGGCGCCGGTGCGCCAGGCGCTGGTGTTCGAGCTCGGCGTGCCGCTCGACAACCCCGCGCTGGCGCCGCTGGTGCATTTCATCGACTACCTGCGGCTCACGCTCGACGCGGGCAACTCGCTGCAGGCCGGCGGCAGCCGCCTGGCCGAGCATGCCGAGGCCTACCTGATGGCAAGCCTGCTGATGTCGGCGCGGCACAACCACTCGGGCGCCCTGGCCGGCGATGCGCAGCGCGGCCTGCTGCCGCGCGTGGTCCGCAAGGCGCAGGAGTTCATGGCGGCGCACGCCGAGCAGCCGGTGTCGCTGGCCGACGTGTGCCGCGAGGTCGGCTGCAGCGCACGCGCATTGCAGCTGGCGTTTCGCCAGCATGCGGGCCAGGGTCCGATGGAGTTCCTGCGCGAACTCAGGCTCGACAGGGTGCGGGCCGACCTGGTGGCGGCGGCGCAGCGCGACGACGGTGGCGGCGTGCGCGAGACGGCGGAGAAATACGGCTTTCTTCACCTCGGCCATTTCGCGGCGCAGTACCGCGCCCGCTTCGGCGAAAAGCCCTCCGAGACGCTAGCGCATAGGGCTTGCGCCGACAAAACCAAGATACTATGAGAATAGTTCTTATTTGATAAAAGGCGTCGAACCGGTTATTTGTTCGAGGCCCGCCGACCTGGCTCAAGACGCATCCGCGCGGCTCACCACCGCGCCACGCCGCCTCGACAGCATGACCGCTTCAAACGTTTCTCCTTCCCGCGTCGCCTGGCGCATCGCCGCCGGCATGCTCGGCGGCTACGCCTTCACCTGGGGCTTCATCGCCCTGGCCATCGGCCTGCTGTTCGCAGCCCGCATGGAATTCCACGACGCCGAGGCGCTGGGCTACATCGTGGGCTTCATCGTCTTCCTGGTCGCGTTCCTCTGGGCGTTCTCGGCGCACAGCCTGGCGCGCGTGTGGCTCGTGCTGGCCGGCGGCGGCGCACTCATGGCCGGTGCCGCCTGGCTGGTGCAGCGCACGCTGCTCTGATCGTCGACGCGCACGCCCAAGGAGACCCAAGTCCGTGTTCCAGAATTTCCGCCTCTCGATGGCCTGGCTTCATACGTGGTTCGGCCTTGTGCTGGGCTTCGTGCTGATGGCCGTCTTCTTCTTCGGTTCGCTGTCGGTGTTCGACCGCGAGATCGACCGCTGGGCGATTCCCTCGACCCGCTTCGAGCCGCAGCCCATGCCGTCGTTCGACAGGATGCTGCTGCCCGTCTTCCAGGACATGAAGCCCAGCGCCCAGAGCATCGAGCAGGCCCGCAGCCGCGTGAGCGGCCCCATGGCCGACAGCTTTCCGGTGGTCAAGAGCTGGGGCGCCTACACCACGCACCGCGACCCGGTGCTCAGCCTGTTCTCCAGCTATGAACTGCCCAATGCCAAGGACCCCGAAGACAGCGTTTTCGGCGACCGCACCATCGACCCGCGCAACGGCAGGCTGCTGCCCGACGACCACTTGAAGATCGGCAGCCAGTTCTTCTACCCGCTGCACTACAGCCTGCACCTGGAGTGGAAGAACCTGGGCTACTTCATCGTCGGGTTCTCGGCGCTCGTCATGCTGGTGGCGCTGGTCAGCGGGGTAGTCATGCACCGCAAGATCTTCCGCGAGCTCTTCACCTTCCGCCCGCGCAAGCACACGCAGCGCAGCACGCTCGACCTGCACAACCTGACCGGCGTGGTGGCGCTGCCCTTCCATTTCATCTTCGCCTTCTCGGGGCTGGTGATCTTCGGCAGCATCTACTTTCCGATCACCGACACCCAGCTCAAGCCGCTGCACGACCTGCATGAAAAGCACGAGGCAATGGAAACCGGCCTGCCGCACGACCGCGCGGGCGTGCCCGGCACGCTGGCATCGGTGGACGCCATGGTGGCCGAGGCCAAGCGCCGCTGGGCGGCCAAGGACATGGCCGGCGACGTGGGCTTCCTCAGCGTGCAGCACGTGGGCGACGCCAACAGCTACGTCAGCGTGTACCGCGCCGGCACCGACCGCATCGCGCTGACCGGCGAAGGCATCCACTTCAAGGCCTCGACCGGCGAGGTACTGCGCGAAGACCCGCCGCTCACGCCCGTGGCCAGCGTCAACACCTTCCTTACCGGCCTGCACCTGCAGCACTTCCGCCACTGGCTGCTGAGGTGGCTGTATGTGCTGGGCGGCCTCTCGGGCTGCGCGTGCATTGCCACCGGCTTCGTCTTCTTCGTGGAAAAGCGCAAGCGCCAGCATGCGAAGCAGGAGCGCGGCGGCGCGCGCTGGGTCGACGCCTTCGCGGTGACCACCGTGACCGGCATGCTCGTCGCCACGCTGGCCATGCTGATCGGCAACCGCCTGCTGCCCGACGACCTGCCGGCGCGCGGTGACTGGGAAAAGTACATCTTCTGCGGCGCATGGCTGCTCGCGTTCGCGCACGCCATCTGGCGCACCGCGCCTGTTGCCGAGGCGCGCATGGCCCCCGCCTGGGCAGAGCAGTGCTGGGCCGTCGCCGTGATGGCCGTGGCCGCGGTGCTGCTGAACTGGGTGACCACCGGAGACCACCTGCTGCGCACTCTTGGCCAGGGCTACTGGCCGGTGGCGGGCGCCGACCTGTTCATGCTCGCCAGCGCCGCGGTCGCGGTCATGGCCGCACGCAAGCTCGGCCGCCGCACCGGCGTGACCTCCGCTCCGGCGGCACCTCGCGCGGCCTCCGCCGGCGTTGAGGAGAGCGCCCGTGCCTGACGCCCTCCTCCTGCTGCTGGCCGTGCTGGCCAACATCGCCGGCCTCGGCTGGCTCGCGCTGGCCATGGATGTTCATTGGGAACAGGCGTTCGGCCCGGTGCCCGCGTCGCGTGGCACGGTGGTGCTGCTGCGCGTGCTTGGCGTGTCGGGGCTGGTCGCGTCGCTGCTGCTGTGCCTGGCAGTCGACCACGCTTCGATGGCTTCGCTGGTGTGGTTCATGACGCTGGCCGGCGCCGCGCTGGCCATCGCGTTCACCGCAGCCTGGAAGGCCCGCTGGCTGGCCTTGCTGGCGGCCTGGGTTCGTCCGGCCGCCTGACACGCCACCCTCCACACACGGGGCCGAGCCAGTCCGCCGCCCCTGCCTGTCACGAAAAAGTATTCCCCGGTGGCGGGGGAAGCCGGCTTGGCCAACGACATAATGGCGGCCGCGCGCGGTAGCGGGCCGGTGGGCCGGTCCCGGCATTCAACCGGCGCACCTAGAGCAAGCTGAACAAGATTTCCAAGGCAGAAGCGATCTATGAGGCTTGGCCGCAAAGACTGTTGGCGAATCGGCCGGTCGATCGCAAAGCTCTGGCTGGCGCTGCTGCTGGCCATCCTGCCCTTTGCGCGTGCCGACGAAGCGCCGCGGAACGCGTACACCGCCGTCCACATCACCCGGGCGGAACTGCTGTCCGTGACGGGTACGGGCTATTCGCTCCCGCCGCAGCAGATAGAAGACACCACCCTGCCGAGCGCCGGCTGGAAGCCTGTCAGCCTCCCATACACGGCCTTGCGTGAACTGGTGCCCACGGCGTCCAGCGGCATGCGGGCCGTCACCGACTGGTACCGCATCGACCTGTCGGGCCAGCCCCGTACGACGCAGCAACGCGTTCTCTACCTCCCGCGCTGGAAGACCCTGGGGCACATCGCGGTCTACGGCGACGGCGTGCTGCTCTACCAGTCGCACGGCAGCCCCGTCCACAACGGCTACAACCATCCGCTGCTGCTGCCGCTGAACGCGACCGCGAACACGCTGTCCCCGAAGTCCGTGCTGATCCGGGTCGACCGCCTGCGCAACAGCGGAAGCGGGTTCTCCACGGTGTGGGTGGGCGACGAGCATGCCCTGGCCTGGCGCTACCAGTCGCGCCAGATGCTGCAGGTGCAGTTGCCGTTCATGGGCAGCGCGGCGTTCCTGGCGGTGGGCGCGTTCGCGTTCGCGGTGTGGCTGGGCAAGCGGCGCGAATCGCTCTACCTGCTGTTCTTCGCCATTTCGGCCGTGGCGTTCCTGCGCATGCTGCACTACTACGTGGGCGGCAGCTACCTGCCGATTTCGGACGAATGGTTCGAATGGGTGACCGTGGCCAGCCTGCTGTGGCTGATCGTCCTCATCCACCTGTTCCTGCAGCGCCTGCACCAGCAGCCCTCGGCCTGGCTGACCCGGCTGGCGCTGGGCCTGACGCTGGCCTGCAATGTCGCGACGCTGCCGCACGTGTCGACGTCGATCGTCAGCCTCTACCTGTTCACGCCGCTGCTCAACCTGGCGGTACTGCCGGTGGCGGTGCTGATCTTCGCGGTGAACCTGCGCAAGGCCCTGCGGGCGCAACTGCCGGAAGGGCGGCTGGTGGCGGGCTGGACGGTCTTCGCCGTCGTGTTCACCTCCTACGACGGGCTCCTGCAGAACAACCTGGTCAGCCCGGAGAGCGTGTACACCTCGCCCTACGCCGTCATCGGCCTGTTCTTCGTCTTCTCGTTCATCATGTTCCAGCGCTACACCGGCGCGTTCGCCGAAGTGGGCCGGCTGAACACCGAACTGGTCCTGCGGCTGCGGGCACGCGAAGCCGAACTGGAGCAAAGCTACCAGCGCCTGCGCGTCATTGAGAACCAGCAGATGCTCAACGCCGAACGGCGGCGCCTGATGCAGGACATGCACGACGGCCTGGGCTCGTCGCTGATCAGCGCCATCCGCTCGGTCGAGCGAGGCACCATGAACGAGGCCGAGATTTCCAGCGTGCTCAAGAGCTGCATGGAAGACCTGAAGCTGGTCATCGACTCCATGGAAAGCGTGGACGCCGACCTGCTGCTGCTGCTGGCGACCCTGCGCTTTCGCCTGGCGCCGCGCATCGAGGGCGCCGGCGTCGCGCTGCGCTGGGAGGTACAACCCGTGCCCGTGCTGGCCTGGCTGGACCCGAACAGCGCACTGCACATCCTGCGCATCGTGCAGGAATGCGTGGCCAACGTGCTGCGCCATACGCAGGCCTCGACCATCTGCTTCAGCACCGAGACGACCGACGACGGCGTGTGCGTGGTGATCGAGGACAACGGCGAGGGCTTCGCCGTGGAAGAGGCCCTGCGCCGGCACGGCCGCGGCTTGCGCAACCAGCAGCAGCGTGCGCAGGCCATCGGCGCCAGGGTGAGCTGGGAATCCGGCAGCGCCGGCACCCGGTTCACGCTCTGGCTGCCTCTGCACCGCGACGCCGACACCATGAAGGCGCCGGATCCGGTTTGAGCTCCGTCAGAGGCCGGCGGCGATCTGCTCGCGCAGCCACCTGTGCGCGGGATCGCGGTGCCGGAGCTCGTGCCAGAGCATCGCCATCTCGTAGCCGGGCACCTCCAGCGGTGCCTCCACGACACGCAACCCGGCCGCGCCGCGCGCCAGCCGCTCGGGCAGCATCGCGACCATGTCGGTGCGGGCCAACACCGACACCATGAAAAGAAAGTGCGGCACCGACAGCGCCACGCGCCGCGTCAGGCCCTTTTCGGCCAGCGCCTCGTCCGTCGGCCCGGCAAAGCCGCCACCGCCGGGCGACACCACCACATGCTCCAGGGCGCAGAACTGCGCGAGCGACGGCCGCCGTTTCAGGCGTGGATGCCCTTCCCGCCCGGCCAGCACATAGCGCTCGTGGAACAGCACGCGCCGGTGCAGCCCGGGCTGCGCGCCCACACTGGTGTGAAAGAACAGGTCGACCTCCGCCTGCTCCAGTTGCCGCGCCATGCGCGAGGGCACCGCCTCCACAACGGCCAGCCGCGTGTGCGGCGCCGCGGCACGCAGCCCGGCCAGCGCCGGCAGCAGGATGACCGACTCGGCATAGTCGGCAGCGGCCACGCGCCAGGTGGTCGTCGCCTCGGTGGGGTCGAAAGGGCGCGTGGGCGCCACCGCGCGGCCCAGCGATTCGAGCGCCTCGCGCAGAGGCTCGCGCAGTTCGTCGGCGCGCGCGGTGGGCCGCATGCCGCGCTGCGCGGGCACAAGCAGCGGGTCGCCGAAGGCTTCGCGCAGCTTGGCGAGTTGCACGCTCACGGAGGGCTGCGACAGGTTCAGCCGCTCGGCCGCGCGCGTGACGTTGCGTTCGGCCAGCAGCGTGTCGAGCGTGACCAGCAGGTTGAGGTCGAGGCGGCTGAAATTGTTCATGGCAATTCCTGGAATTCATACTATTCATTTCCAATATATCGCCAGGAAACCTAACCTGCGGGCATCTTCATTCGAACCTCCACGAAACATGAACATCCTGCTGGTACTTGCCCACCCCGAAGCCGCTTCGCTCAACGGCTCGCTCCATCGCTTCATGCTCGAGCACCTGACGGCCATCGGCCATTCCGTGCAGGTATCCGACCTGTACGCCATGCGCTGGAAGCCCGCGCTCGATGCCGACGACTTCCCCGCGCGCGACACCGCCGCGCGCTTCGACCCCGTGCTCGACTCGCTCCATGCGTTCGAGACGGGCACGCAAACCGCTGACATCGCCGGCGAACAGGAAAAACTGCTGTGGGCGGACGCCGTGATCCTGCAGTTCCCGCTGTGGTGGTACTCGATGCCCGCCATCCTCAAGGGCTGGGTCGAGCGCATCTATGCCTATGGCTTTGCCTACGGACTCGGCGAACACTCGGACACCCACTGGGGTGACCGCTTCGGCGAAGGCGTGATGGCCGGCAAGCGCGCGATGCTGGTGGTGACGACCGGCGGCTGGGCATCGCACTACGCGCCGCGAGGCATCAACGGGCCCATGGACGACCTGCTGTTCCCCATCCAGCACGGCATCCTGTACTACCCGGGCTTCGACGTGCTGCCGCCGTACGTGGTGCATCGCACGAACAAGATCGACGATGCAGCCTACGCACGCATCACCGGGGAACTGGGTCGGCAACTCGACACGCTCTTCACGGCCGAGCCGATCCCGTTCCGCCCACAGAACGCCGGCGACTACGAGATTCCCGCCCTCACCCTGCGCGAGGACATCGCGCCGGGCAAGACAGGCTTTTCAGTGCACACCGCTTAAGGCAGCACCGGATTCGCGACCGCGTTGGCAATTGCAGCGTCGGCATCCACGCGCAGCATGAAGCGCCTGGCCACGAGATCGTTGGCCGCCGTGGTCACTGCCGCCACGTAGCCTGCCTGGTCCACATAGCGCTCCTGCAGCGACGGGCGCGGGTCGCTCCCGCGCAGCGCCGCCGTCTTGGCGAATGCGAAGTAGGAGCCGAACAGGCCCGCCTGGTCGATGCGCCCAGGCTGATTCGTGTAGTTCCAGCCGGTGTTGGTGCCCAGCGGCACGGCCACGTCGATGCTGCGGATGCCCGCGATGTCGTTGCCGTCGGCATCGACCTGCGGCACCAGGATCGCGTAGTCGCGCCCCAGGTAGGCCGGCGGCACCTGGGTTGCGATGCCGCTCTCGTCCTGCGGCCGGTAGCCGGGGCCCCAGTCGAGCAGCGAGTAGGTGTTGGCCAGTCCCGTGTAGCTCACCCCCGGAATGGCCGGGAACGCGACCCGCGCCGGGCGCACCAGCGTGCCGTCGGCGATCCTGGGCACCTGGTTGTCGGGCGGCGTGGTGCCCTTGACGACCCAGTCCTCCAGGTTCTGGTACAGCGCACGCACGACCGGGATCACGCCCGTGTTGGCATTGGTCGCATACAGCGCCCCGGCGCCCGCGCCCGGCACCGACGCGAGGCCCAGCAGGTGGTGCGAGCTGGCGTAGTAGTAGATGCGCGCGTTGCCGGGCTGCACCAGGTCGGCCGTGCCCCAGGCGTCGGTCAGCAGCGGCGAACCCTGCAGCGTCCAGAACTCGGTGCCGCTGAAGCCGATGAAGAGCTTGGGACAGGTGCCGCTCGCCTCGCAGCGCGACAGGATGCCGCCGCGCCGCTGGGCCACGTCGTCCACGTAGTCCTTCGACAGGCCGCGCGTGCCGCCCTGGCCGAAGGCCGTGTGGTCCGCGCGCACGCCACCGCCGCCGCCGGGCACGGAGAAGCGCATGTTGATGTTCGTCTGCCGCGCCGCGATCTGCGCGAACACGCCGTCGAACACCTTGGCGCCCGAGCGGTCCTCGTTGAAGCCGAGGTGCACGAAGGTCTTCATGAAGTTGCCGCACTGCGAGACGCCCGAGGCAATCGTGTTCCTGATCGCGGCCGCCACCGGGTTGGCGGTACCCGCCGCATCGGCGGAGTCCCGATGGAAGAAGCTGATCATGTCGCGCAGCGCCGCGAGGCCGAGGCCCATCACCTTCGGGTCTTTCGCGACGTAGACCAACTCATACAGATAGGCCGGGTCCCACTTGTCCCTGAGGCACACGCTGGTCTCGTCGGGCGTGCCGGGGAACGGCGTGGCGGCACCGCACTTCGCGAACTTCCAGTCGCTCGCCGGAATGAGCTGGCGCGCGTCGCCCTCGTTGATGCGGCGCGTGAGCACGTAGCCGGGCTTGGTGTTGTCCAGGCTGGCCGTGGCATAAGCCTGCATCGCCGCGTTGAAGGGGCCGCCCGGCAGCGGCAGCGAATCGTTGGTGGCGGCGGTGGGCAGCAGCTCGGCGCGGTAAGTGCCGGTGATGCTGCTGCCGTCGGCGTTCTTCACCACGGGCACCTTGAGCGTGAGCTTGCCAGGCGCCGCCGGCACGTCGCCCTGCCATGCGGCCGTGAGGAACACATAGCCGCGCGAGGCGAAGTACGGGTCGAGGTTGACAATGTTGCCGCGGTTGGGCGCGTCGTAGCGCAGCACGCCGCTGGCCTTGCTCATGTCCTTGGGCTTGAAGAGCACGAAGTCGGAGCTGTACTCGACCTTGCCGTTGGCGTTCAGCGGCGCGAGCGACAGGTCCTGGATGATGGCGTTGCGCGCGTCCCTGGGGTCGACCTCGCCGGTGAAAGTGCCCGTGATCTTCTCGTAGGCGCCGACGCTGCCGAAAGTGCCGGGCACGTCTTCCGTGGCGGTGATGGCGAGCTTGTATTTGGGTGCGGCAGCCGCCGCGGCGGGCGGGGCAGGCGTGGTCGTGGCGGGCGGCGGCAGCAGCAGGCTGCCTCCTCCCCCGCCGCCGCTTCCGCCGCATGCGCTCAGAAAAAGGGCGGCCGAAGCCACCGTGGCAGCCTTGAGGCTCCAGCGTTTCATGGTCTTGTCTCCTGTTGTGTGTCTTGTGTCGTCGCGGCGCCGATCCCCGCTACGGCGCGCGGGCTACTCGGCCTCGATGCCGGCGGCCTTCACGATGCGGCCCCACTTCTGCGATTCGGCCGCCTGGAACCTGGCAAGCTCCTCTGGCGAGGTGGTGAACACTTCGGTGCCGGTGGGTTCGTAGAACGCGGCCTTCGCCGCCTCGCTCTTCGCGGCCTTCACCAGCAGTTCGTTGAGCCGCTTGACCACGGCCGGCGGCGTCTTCGCCGGCGCATAGGCGGCGAACCAGTAGCCCATCTCATAGCCCTTCACGCCGGCTTCGGAAATGGTGGGCACGTCGGGCGCGAGCGGCGAGCGCGCGGAGCTGGAGATGCCCAGCGCGCGCAGCTTTCCGGCCTTGACCTGCGGCAGGCCGGTGGCGGTGTCGGTGATCATCATGTTGATCTGGCTGCCCAGCAGGTCGGTCACCGCGAGCGTGTTGCTCTTGTAGGGCACGTGCAGCAGCTTGATGTCGGCCATCTGCTGCAGCAGCTCGCCGGCCATGCGGCTCGACGAACTGCCGCTGCCGAAGCTGTACTTGCCCGGCTCCTTCTTCGCGAGCGCGATGAACTCGGCCACGCTCTTCGCCGGGAACGACGGGTTCACCACCATGATCTGCCCGCCCTTGCCCAAGGCGGCGACGGGTGCGAAGTCTTTCACCGGGTCGTAGGGCAGCTTCTTGAACAGGTGTTCGTTGGCGGCATGCGTGGTGTTGGTGGTGATCAGCACCGTGTAGCCGTCGGCAGGCGCCTTCGCCACGTTCTGCGACGCGATGAAGCCGCTGGCGCCGGCCTTGTTGTCGATGATGACGGCCTGCTTGGTCTCGGTCGCGATCTGGTTGCCGAGCGCGCGCGCGATCTGGTCGGTGGCCGTGCCGGCCGCGAAGGGCACCACGAAGGTGATGGCTTTCTCCGGGAAGGCCTGTGCATGGCCCAGCAGCGGCGCGAGCGCCAGCGCGGTGGTCAGCACGGTCAGGGGGAATCGTTTCATTGTTTTGTCTCAGAAATTGGAAGGGGCAGTGGAAAAGGTGGAAGCCGGCTACGGTCCGCCCAGCAAAGGCACGAGCGGGCGCGGCACGCGAACGGGCATGTCGAGCAGCAGGAAGGAAAGCGCCTTGCCGTGCGCATCGAGATTCAGCGCATCGTTGACGCCGCCGTCGAGCACCGCGTCGAGCACGAAGTTCATCGCATGCAGTTTCGGCAGCAGGAAGCGCTGCACCTGCGACGGTGCACGGTGGCGGAACTGCGCGGCCACGCGCTCGGGCGTGAGTTGCTCGGCCAGCAGCGGATACAGCCCGGCATGCCAGGCGATGACGCTGATGTTGGAGCGGTCGCCCTTGTCGCCGGTGCGGCCGTGGGCCGCGCGGTAGAGAGGCACCTCGATGGTGTCTTCAGGAATCTTGCTCATGCCAGTTCCTCCACGGCCAGCAGTTCGAAGCGGACCGGCACCGCCTCGCGCGACAGCAGGCACGACAGCGTGTTGAGCCGCGGCGTGAGCGCGGTGCGCACGCCGCCGCCGCCGGCCGGACCGCAGGTGTAAAGCGCCGTCACCTCGCGGCCGAGCCGTTCGGCCTGGGCACGGTCGGCATGGGTGGCCGCGACGCGCAGGCGCACGTCGCGCACGCCGCTGTCGGGCGTGTCCGCCAGTGCGCGGCCCGCGTCGTCGCCGAGGATGCTCAGCGCGCCGATCAGGTCGACGCGCAGCGCAAGGCCGTCGAGCCGCTTCTTCAGCACCTCGGCCGCGAGCCGCGCGCGCGCTTCGGCGCGAGGGCCGGCGTAGGAAATCTCGCCCTCGGCCAGCCAGCCGCCTTCATGGCAGACGTTGACCTTGTAGTTGCGCGGCCGCTCGTGCCCGCGCACGCCGCGCAGCTCGACGCGGTCGGCGCCGGGCAGCGCGTGCACCTCGGCGTCGGCGATGTCGGCGACCACGTCGGGCGTCAGGTAGGCGGCGGGGTCGTGCACTTCGTAGAGCAGTTGCTCCTTCACCGTGGCTTCGGTCACGAGGCCGCCGGTGCCGTCGGCCTTGCCGATGACGCAGCCGCCGTCGGCGTCGATCTCCGCGATGGGAAAGCCGACCGACTCGAGGCCCGGCACGTCCTTGTAGCCGGGGTCGGCGAAGTAGCCGCCGCACACCTGCGCGCCGCATTCGAGCAGATGGCCGGCCATGGTGGCGCGGCCCAGCCGGTCCCAGTCGTCGGCGCGCCAGCCGAAATGCGACATGGCCGGCCCCACGGTGAGCGACGGGTCGGCCACCCGGCCGCACACCACGATCTGCGCGCCCGCGTCGAGCGCGGCGGCAATCGGCTCGGCGCCGATGTAGGCATTGGCACTGACCACGCGCAGCCCTTCCATTCGCGCGCCGAGCGCTTCGCGCAGCACCGCGCGATGCCCGGCGCCCGAGAGGTCGTCGCCCTCCACCACCGCGATGCGCGGGGCGCTGGCGCCCAGTTCGCGCGCCATGCGGGCGATGTGCCGGGCGGCGGCGCGCGGGTTGGCGGCGCCGAAGTTGCTCACGATGCGGATGCCGTGTGCCAGGCAGCGCGCCAGCACCGGCCGCAGCATGTCGTCGAGCAGCGGTTCGTAGCCGGCATCGGGGTTGGCGCGGCGGCGCAGTTGCGCCAGCGCCAGCGTGCGCTCGGCCAGCGTCTCGAAGACGAGGAACGCGCGCCGCCCCGCGGGGCCTTGCGCGAGACGCGCGATCAGCGTGTCGACCACCGGGCCGGCGGCGTCGGTGCGGTCACCCGAGAAGCCGGCCGCGCATCCGATCAACAGCGTGGGCGTTGCAGCAATGGAAGTCATCGAGCCGCACTGTAGGCAGCCCGCCATCATCCGTAAAATCGAAAATACGGATCGATTGATCTGCTTTTCAAATAACGCATCCGCCCACCGGAACCCCGAGACATGAAAAAGACGCCAGACCTCTCCACGCGGCAGCTGCGCGCCTTTCTCGCGCTGGCCGAGCACCGAAACTTCACGCGCGCCGCGCAGACCAGCCACCTGTCGCAGCCGGCCTTCAGCGCGCTCATCCGCACGCTCGAAGACGCCGTCGGCACGCGCCTGTTCGACCGCGACACGCGCAGCGTGCAGCTCACGCCCGAGGGGCTGCTTTTCGAAGGGTCGGCGCGCCGGCTGCTCGACGACATGGGCAACGCGATGGTCGACCTGGCCGACCACGTGGAGCGCCGCAAGGGCCGCGTGCGCGTGGCCGCCCTGCCCTCGCTCGCGGCCGGCTGGCTGCCCGCGGTGTTCGCGGAATTCATGCAGGCCTGGCCCGGCATCCGCGTCGACCTTGACGATGCGCTGTCCGACGCCTGCATCGCGCTGGTGCGCGGCGGCCAGGCCGACTTCGCGCTCGCCGCCTCGGGCGCGGAGGCCGCGGCGGGCAGCGACCTGCGCGCACGCAAGTTGTGCAGCGACCGCTTTCACCTGGTGTGCCGCACCGACCATCCACTGGCGCGCGAGCCGCGCCTCACGGTCAAGAAAATCGCGCCGCATCCGTTCATCCAGATGGCGCGCAACAGCAGCGTGCGGCAGGCGCTCGACGCCGCGCTGCATCCGCAGCGGCTGAACGCAGTGTTCGAGGTCGAGCACCTGGCCACCGTGATGGGGCTGGTCGAGGCGGGCCTGGGCATCAGCGTGGTGCCGGCGCTCACGCTGTTCCACTTCCAGCGCGAAACGCTGGTGACCCGCCCGCTGCCCCTGCCCGCGCTCACGCGCACGCTGTACCTGGTGCAGCGGCGCGAAGGCAGCCTGTCGGTCGCGGCGCAGACGCTGTACGACCTGATCGTCGCGCGGCTCGGCTCGCTGCGGCTGGACTGAGCCCGGCGCGGGCATCGCGTGCCGCCGGCCAGCACGCCCGGCTACTGCGGAACGGCTGCGCTCGCGAAGCTCAGACCGGTGTCGCCCGGGGGGCCACCCCGGCACTGGCAGTGTCGATTGCGCTCTTCCTTGCCGCCTCCGCCATGGCGGCCAGCGCCGTCGGATTGGGCGTGGGCTCGCCGACCTTGCGCAGCAGGTTGCGGTCGGTATGGCTGAAGGGCTCGGCCTGGCCGCGCACGCTCAACACGGTTTCCTGCTCGTACGACCAGCTGCGGTCGTCGTGGATGGTGACGGCGATGCTGTAGCGCAGCGTCTTGAACGCATGCTCCAGGAACGGGTTGGCGAGGATGCCGTTGGTCTCTCCGCCGCGCACCGCCTCCAGCCTGAAACTGCGGTCGCCGGCCTTCGCCTGGCCGGTGGCCATGGCCGTCAACCCGCGCGGGATCGACAGCGTCTGCACCAGCGCGCCCGTGGCGGGCTCCCAGAGCCAGTAGCCGACCTGGTCGTGGAAGGTTTCGACGTCGTCGGGCTTGACGATGCGCAGGTGATAGCGCAGCCCGTAGAAGATCTGCGGGCCGTTGGTCTGCGCGTCGATGGGCTGGAACTCCGCATGCTCGATGAACGCTTCGGCTTCGGGGCCTTCGGGCTTCGGGCTCACGTCGTGGCCGGAAGTGCCGATCCACAAGCCCGCGAGGCCGGTCAGCGGGCCGAGGTTGGCAAGCGTATGCGGATCGGGCTCCGGTTCGGTGTAGATGTCTTCGGGAAATTCAGGGGAGTCCGGGAGCTCGGCCATTTTTTTCTTCCTGGAGTTTGCGGGAGTGTGGACGACAAGCTGGTCACTGATCAAGACGGATGCCGACCTTGGCGATGATCGCACCCCACTTGCGGGCCTCGCTGTCGATGAAGGCCTTGAATTCCTCGGGCGAACCGCCGCCCGCCACTAGCCCCTGGTTGGCGAGCAGTTCGCGCACCGCCGGCTCGCGCAGCACGGCGTTGACGTCCGCGTTGATGCGGTGCACCACCTCGGGCGGCGTGCCGGCGGCGGTGAAGAAGCCGTTCCAAGCCAGCGATTCGAAGCCTGCGTAGCCCGCCTCGGCCACTGTCGGCAAGTCTTTCATGAGTTCCGAGCGGGTGGCGCTGGTCACCGCGATGAGCTTCACCCGATGGCCCTGGATCAGCGGCAGCAACGCAGGCGCCACCGTGAACAGCGCCTGCGTGTCGCCCGCGGCAAGCGAAAGGCCCGCAGGCGGCGAGCCCGAGTACGGCACGTGCACCGCCTCCATCTTCGTCACGCTGCGCAGCAGCTCCATCGTGAGGTGCGACGAACTGCCCGCGCCCACGGACGCATAGCTGAACTTCGAGCCCTGCTTCCTGGCCCAGTCGACGAATTCGGGCAGCGTGTTCGCCGGGTTGCTCTCCTGCACGGCCAGCACATTGGGCTGCGAGGTCGTGAGCACGACGGGCACCAGGTCGCGGGACGGCGCATAGGGCATGCGCCGGTACATGTAGGGTCCGAATGCGATCGGGCCATTGAAGCCGATGCCCAGCGTGTAGCCGTCGTGCGACGCCTTGGCCACCGTGTCCATGCCGATCAGGCCGCCGGCGCCGGCCTTGGTCTCGATGACCACGGGCTGCTTCCAGATCACGCGCAGGCGGTCGGCCAGCGTGCGCGCGATCACGTCGAGCGAGCTGCCGGCCGGCGCGGGAACGATCACGCGAACGGGTCTGGACGGCCACTCCTGTGCACTTGCGCCAAGAGCCAGCAGGCTGGCGAGCAACAACGTAGCGAGTTTGTTCTTCTTCACTTCGGTCCTTCGGTGGATCGCTCAAGGTCGCGCGAAGGTATCACCGATTCCATGCCCGGGTGCCCGGCGAGTCTGGCCGACAACATCCTGCGCAAGACTCCATTGCTGCTGTAGCACTTTGCCTGGTCAATGTCATCCCCTGATCGCGGATTGACAAACCCCAAGGCATGACCGACTGTGCGCCCTTCGTTAGCGGAGGTCTGCGCATGTCGTACAAGGTTCGGGCACGCATCTGGGAATTTTCACGGAGCAGGCGTGCATGGCATGCGGCCTTCCTAGTTGCAACATTGTTCGCATTCATTCCACCTGACGCCATTGCCCAGCCCAGTATCTGGCGGGCGGAGGTGCCGGGCTCGCTCCCCGCACAGGATCGTTCCCCCATCGTGCAGTTGGCGGGCCGCTTCGGCAATCCATCGGAACACGCACTTCAGATCAAGACTTCCGAAAGCCCGCCGGGGGAAGCGTCGGACGTCTTGCAGAGAGTCCAGACGGACCAGATCCAGCTTTCCGTCATACCTATCGACACCCTTACTGCGCAGTTTCCAGACTTCGCTGTCTTCAATTCGATTTTCCTCTTCAAGGACTTCGACGCCGTCGACAAGTTCGAAGCGAGTGTCGATGGCCGCAAACTTTTGAAATCGCTCGAGAAGAAGGGGCTGAGAGGGCTGGGATACCTGCACGGTGGCATGGTGCAAATCGCATCGCGCAAACCCCTGCTCGCCTTTGACGATCTGAAGGGACTCAAGCTCGGCACCCCCACGAATGAAACCGAGATGCGTCAATTCACGGCCTTGGGTGCATCGCCGGTTCCATTGGCCAGTGCAGTCAGAACGGTAGCGCTGGAGAACGGCGCCGTGGACGCGACCGAGATCGGATGGTTGGAACTCGCGCGCGCAGGCAACCGCGCCTCCGGATTTTCGATCCTGGAGAGCAACCACCGCTATCGCGGTTACGTGCTTGTAGCCAACAAGACCAGCTTCGACAAGCTGCCCGCTCTGGCTCGCCTCCAGCTTCTGACCAACGCCAAGTCGATCATCGATGAGCACAATGCCGGCGTCAGGCGCTCCGAGAACGCGGCCCGGCAACTGGTTCTGCTGGACACGAAGAGTTCGAGCTTTTTTTCGGCAAACGACTACGACGCGCTCATCGAGAAGCTGAAGATTGGCGGTTGGTCGACAACATCCAAGCAAAGAACTGCTGTCGTAAGAGCACTTGCGGTGAGTGATCTTGGACTGGCACAGAAACACTTCGTCAACGTCGCACCAAGCCAACCGCCGCCTCCGGCCCCCTTGCCCGATTGGGCGCTTGTTCCAACTTCCGCTGGCAGCGCGTCTCAGCCGGCGGCAACCACGGAAGCCATCGTCTACAACGCGGACCTGTCGCCGCAACTCCAGCGACGCAAGGATTTCCCCAGGCGGCCGGTGCTGAAGTCCCGACAGATGGCCACGCTGAGCTTCGGCATCGGTCCCGCACGATCCAGTTCGGTTCTTGCGCCGATGTCACCGCCTCCCGAAATTCTGAAGAGCAGGGAAGACGTCTCCTTGACGATAGTCCTGGCATGCTCGTTCTGCGAACCGAATGTGGAGTCGCTGAAGAAGATCACCTACAGCCCGAGCCTGCATCGCTCGAATGAGGTCAGCTTCCAGTTCACGCCCCAGCGTGGTTCGCAGGACACGCCCTACACCGCAACCTTGCAACTCTTGATCATCAACGACAAGACCGGCGTGGAGCATGACCGCTTGTCGGTCGTTGTCGGCGTTGATTCGGAAGGCGATTTGCCTGCAGCCTCTGCCGAGAATGTTGCGGCCGCCGGGGCGTCCGCACCGTCCGGCACGTCGGATTGGACTCCCGACGTTGTTCTCTATGCCACCAAGGAAAGCGAACGAAGCATCAGCATCCGGATCGAGCCCAAGAATGAAGACTTGAAGAAACTGCTGGGCCCACTTGCGCTGGATGCCCAGGGGCAGTCGGTGAAATTCGATTCGGGAGTGACGGATCCGGACCTCATCGCCGCGATGACGACATCGACCTACGGTGCCATGTCGGCAGTCAGCTTGCAGGGCGAATTCATCAAGCGGCTGAGTGCCACTGGGTCCGATGCCGTCGTATCCACGGAATCGCAAGAGAGTCTTCTTCTAACTCCCGAGGAATCCACAAACGTAGCCAAGACCATCGCCGACGCGGGCCAGCAACTCTATCGGCACCTGTTCACGCAAGCTTCCGACAGCAGGCTGGGTGCACTCGTGCGAAAACTCGAGTTGGCCGGGGCCCAGGCCAAGGGCCGCCCGCTGCGCCTTCAAATAGTCACCGATCGAATCTCGCTGCCCTGGCAGTACCTGCATCCCCCGGGCAAGACCATCGATGCAGCAAGATTCTGGGGGCTCCAATTCAATCTCAGTGTGCTGCGCGCCGGCACGGGTGGTCCCCCAAAAGAGGCGACCAGGAACAGGAGCCTTGCACGCAAGGTCGTATTCGCTCTCTACGGCAGCAGCGCGGATTCCAGTGTTTCCTTCGCAAGAAAGCAGATCGAGCAATTGAGCAGCATTCCGGTATCGGACCTGCTGGAGGTGGACTCGGGAACAGATTTTCTCGGCAAGGCTTTGACGAGTCAGCGAGAGCAGATCTCCGCCATCGTTACGTTCCTTCACGCTTCTTCTGGCGCGACCCAAACGGCAAGCACCGCCGCTCCTCAGGAACCGCAACTCTCTTTCAATGACGGTGACCTCGTCACAAGCTACCGCCTCGAAAGACTACTGAACGCGCAAAGCTCCGAAGAACTGGAATCACGTGCGCCCTATCTTTCCGGAACGCCGCTCGTCATTCTCAACGCGTGCGAAACCGGACCGTCGATTCCCCTTCCCCACGTCCGCCTGCAAGACGCGTTGTTTGCGCTTGGTGCGCAGGGCGTGCTGGTCACGGAAGTTCCGGTGTGGACTCATCTCGGTCACGAAATGGGCATGCAGCTCATCACACGGCTTGGAAAAGGCGAACCTGTCAGCGATGCCCTGACCGCCATCCGCCGCGAGCTCTACGCGAAAAAGAGAAATCCGCTGGGATTGCTCTACGTCTACTACGGCGATCCCGCGGCGACCCTGAGGCATTGACCCATCATCACGAGGAGAACCCACCATGCGATCCGAGTCCAGTCGACGCACTTTCATTGCGAGCCTCGCGGCCATGCTTGCACCGCTTTCGGCTAATGCAGCCACAGAGCCTTTATGCCCGACCGACCCAAGCATTTCCGACCCGAGTGCGCCCCTGACGATCGACACGCATGCGCATTTCTTCAACGGCAGCGACCTGCAGATCAGAGCTTTTCTCTCGGGCACTGTCGTGGGAAAGGACTCCGAACTCTACCCCCTCGTCAACGCGATGGGTTCAGTGCTGCAGACGCTTGGCTGGCATCTCGCACCGAGTGCCAAGGATGAGATGCGTGCCATTGCAAGCTACGCGGCATCTCTCAAGAATTGCGCTTCTCCGGTAGAAGCGCGAACCGTGGCGATGCCTTCTTTTCAGGAAGGCTATGCAATAGGAAGCGATCAGCTGCGAACTGCGGCAGAAGTGCTCTACCAGGCACCCTCGGGCGCATCGGTGTTGGGCCCCAAAGGCAGTCGGACCGGTCTTGGCGCAGTAATCGACGACCTGCCCAAAACGTACGACGAGTACGAGCAGCGCAGAAACTCCGGCGCATCCGTGATGGGAAGTCATCCAACGCTCTCCGGCTATGTGCGATTCATCCTGCACAACTTCAATCATCGCCATGTGAACGCAATCGACTATCTGACGACCTACTCGAAAAACTCGCCGCGCAAGATCGATTTAGTCGTGTCCAGCATGGTTGACTACGACTGGTGGCTCGCGAAAGGGAAGAGCACGCCAACCTCGCTATCCGAGCAGGTCGACTTGATGGCGGAGATCTCCATCCTGCTCGGCGGACGCATGCATGGCTTCGTGTCCTTTTGCCCGTTCCGCGAAGCGATGACCATCGGCTCGGATGGCATGGGAGATTCGCTTCGTCTCGTAAAGAAGGCCGTTGAGACCCGTGGATTCATCGGCGTGAAGCTCTATCCGCCGATGGGCTTCGCCCCCTTGGGAAACAAGGGACTGAAGGTCTGGAAAGGAAAACCCGGTCTTCCGGCTGCCGCGGCGGACCCTGATTTTGGCAAGCGTCTCGATGCAGCGATGAGAAGCCTCTTTGCGTACTGCCTCGCCAACGAGGTCCCGATCATGGCCCACACCAATCATTCGAATGGGCCTTGGGAAGACTTCAAGGCACTTGCGGGCAGCCAGTACTGGTCTCTTGCATTGCAAGCGTTTCCGGGTTTGAGAGTGAGCTTCGGCCATTTTGGCGATACCGATCTTGAAGACCATGGGGGCGCGAAAACTCGCGAGTTCCTCAAGCTGATCAGCCCGACCTCGGGCTCAGCCGGTGCAAACACCTACGCCGACAGCAGCTACTTCGCAGGCGTTCTGACCAACCAGACGAAAATTTCCCAGACCCTGCAGGCACTTTACGCGGCCTCCGACAACAACGTACTTTTCGAACGCCTCATGTATGGCACGGACTGGACCATGATCCTGCCGCAGCGCAATGTCGATCGCTATCTGTCCGACTTCACGGACGTGATGCGGCGCATCGAGAAAGACCAGCCGAGCATCACCGCCCGCCAGACGTCCCTTTCAAATGCGTTCTTCGGAAAGAATGCAGTTCAGTATCTGGGTCTGGCTGCGGGTCAACCTAATCGGCGCCGTCTCGAGACCTTCTACGCACTCAACAAAGTGCCTGAACCTGACTGGATGCGAAAGCTTGGATAGAGGCCTCGACAGTTGAACCGGTATAGATTTGTGTACTTGTTCGCGACCATCTAGTGCTTCCATTTGTAATGAGTGTGGCGGTTTTTTGGGGAGTTCGGCTCACCGTGGAAACACGTCTTATCCCGCACGAAAAAAACTAAACCGAAAGGCTTCCACAGCACCTCCGAACGGCATCCCTGCCTTTAACCACTTCGCGAACGTGCTGATTTCCGGGGGGCTTCAAACCGCCCCGACATCGCGGCAAGATGCGCATCCGCCGATTCTTGCGTCACCCGACCAACTGAAGGAGCCCCCTCATGTTCGCCACGCCCGAACGCACCATCAAGACCCCCGGCCCCGATCACCCGATCACCATCGCGCGCAATCCGCTTCGCGTGGTGGTGTCGGTGGACGGCCGCGTCATTGCCGACACGCGCGAAGCGCTGACGCTGCGCGAAGCGCATTTCGGAACCGTGCACTACATCCCGCGCAAGGACGTGAAGATGTCCTTGCTGGAACGCACCTCGCATGCAACCTACTGCCCGTACAAGGGCGAGTGCAACTACTACAGCATTCCCGCCGGCGGCGAGCGCTCGGTGAATGCGGTGTGGACCTACGAGTCGCCCTACGAGCCGGTCGCCCAGATCAAGGACCACGTGGCCTTCTATCCCGACCGCGTCGGCCCCATCGAGGAGCGGGTGGCCTGACGACGACACCCGAGCCCCCTCTTCCGGCGCACGCGGGCGCCGGAACCGACACGTGGAGAATGGCAGCGGCAACCATCCTCCACGTCCATGAACATCAGACTCGCACTCTACGAACTGGCCCGCATCCATCGGCTGCCGTCGGCACGCATGCACGCGCTGTTCGCGCTGGCTGAACTCGACGCGCAACCTACGCAACTGCCGCAGCGCTTCTGGCGCGTCGTCGCGCTGCTCGCCGCGGGACTCGGCGGCTTCGGCATCGCGATGTGGGTGGCAGCCAACTGGGGATCGCTGGGCCGCGCCGGGCAGTTCGCATTGCTGCAAGGCTGGGTGCTGCTGACGGCGCTGGCCGCATGGCGCAGCGCGACGCTTCGCACACCGATGGGCCTGTTGTGCCTGCTGGGTACGGGCGCACTGTTCGCCTAATACGGCCAGACCTACCAGACCGGTGCCGATGCCTGGCAGCTGTTCGCGCTGTGGGCCGTTCTCAGCCTGCCGCTGTGCCTTGGGGTGCGCAGCGACGTGCTGTGGTTTCCCTGGGCGACGGTGGCATGCAGCGCGATCGGCCTCTGGACCTATGCGCACACAGGCCACCGCTGGCGCTTCGACGACAGCGACCTGCCGATCCACCTGGTCGGCTGGGGCATGGGCGTGCTGCTCATCACCGTGCTGAGCCCGTGGGCACGGCATTGGGTCGGCGAAACGCACTGGTCGCAACGGCTGGCGATGCTGGCGCTGGCCGTGAACGTGACGCTGACCTCGCTTGCAGGCCTTCTCTGGCGCAGCGAGGTTTCGCCCCACTATTTTCTGGGCCTGGCGCTGATGTGCGGTGCCGGCGGCATGCTGATGCAGCGGCAATGGTTCGACATCGTCGGCCTGAGCGCCGCCGTGCTCTGCGTCGACACCCTGCTGGTCGCCGGCCTGGCTCGCATCCTGTTCGACGGCGGCGGCATCGACACCATGGGCCGGTTGCTGCTCATCGGGCTGGTGGCCGCTGGATTGCTGGCCGTGTCCGTGGCCGTGGTGATGCGCAGACAAAGCACCGTATTGGCGGCATCGCGGCAGCAAGGAGCGACCGCATGATCGCCCCGTCCGAGATCATCCGGCGCGCCGCGGCCCAGGGCCTGCTGCCGCAAGACGCGCAATGGCCGCGCGAGGATTCCCGCCCCGGGGCGGTGCTGCTGCTGACTTCGTTGGGAGCCTGGCTCGCCGTGCTGCCGCTGCTGGGCGCGATCGGCCTGGCATTCGGCGATGCGCTGCTGCGCGAAGGACCGGCACTGTACGTATCGGGACTCGGCCTGCTGGCCGTGAGCGTCGTCATCCTGCGCCAGGGCGGACTGGCGCTGTTCATCGAACAGCTCTGCCTGCCGGCCGTGATGCTGGGCCTGTGCTGCCTGGGATGGGCGCTGTTTCGCGACCTGTCGGTTTCCGTCGCCGCGCTGGGCATGTGCGCTGCCAGCGTCGTGCTGGCATCGCTCGCGCCGCTGCACTGGCTGCGCAGCCTGCTGGGCATGATGCTGGGCGTGTTCCTCACCGTCGCCGTCATGGGATGGTCGAGCGGCGAAGAAGCCTTCGATCACCTGTTCTGGTCCGGCCGCTTTCGCTGGACCTGGTGGCTTCAGGCGCACATCGGCCTGGCCGCATGGCTCGCGGTGCTCTGGCTGCTGCCGCGGTTGCCCGGCGCCCGCACCGGCAGCCTGCTGGAGAGCCTGGCCGAAGGCTGGTGCGCGCAGCTGTTGCTGATGCTGGTGCTGCTGTCGGGCACCACGTTCATGCTCGGTGGTGTGGTTCCAGGCAGCAGCGCAGGAAGCGAAATGGGCCAGGCCGGCAGCGGTTTCGACCTGCTCGGCAGCACGCGGAACATGGTGTCGGTGCTGTGTGCCCTGGGTGCGGCCGCGCTGTTGGCCAGTCGCTGGCCGGCACTGCGGCAAATGCCGCTGGCGGGCCTGGGCGTGGCACTGCTGCTGGCGGTCTTGTGCGCCTTCATGCCCAACCTCGGGGCGGCCTGCCTTTGCACCGCGGCATTGGCGGTGACGCAACGCTGGCGGCTCGCCGCCCTCGGCTGCGCGGCCGCGCTCTGGATCGTGGGCAGCTTCTACTACCTGCTCGCGTGGTCGCTGGCGGACAAGGCGCTGCTGCTCGTGCTGATCGGTGCCGCGCTGGGCGCACTGGCCTGGCTGGCAACGCGCGCCATGTCGCATGCGGCCGGCGCCGAGAGCGTTGCGCAGAACGCCGGCAGCTGGTGGAAGAACAGGCGGCTCGCCGGCATCGCGCTGGCAGGTGTCGCCACGCTGGCCGTGGCGAACTTCGCCATCTTCGAGAAGGAAAACATCATTCGCGACGGCCGCCCCGTGTTCGTTCGACTGGCGCCTGTCGACCCGCGCTCGCTGATGCAGGGCGACTACATGCGGCTGAACTTCGCATTGCCCGATCGAATGGACCGGGACGACCATCCTCGCGGTGGCCGGCGGCCGACCGTGCTGGTGCGCCCCGATCCGGCGCTGCCGTCGGCCTATACGCTGCATCTGCCATCGGCCCTGGAGCCGCGGCAGAGCGACGACATCGAAGTACCGCTCAGTGCCAAGGACGGGAGCTGGGTCTTCGTCACCGACGCATGGTTCTTCAAGGAAGGCGACGCGCAGAAGTTCGAAGGTGCGCGTTACGGCGAATTCCGCATCCTGCCCAGTGGTTCGGCCCTGCTGGTGGGCATGGCGGACGATCAATTGCGGCCGATTCGGTAGCGCGCAAGGCCCATGAAAAGCCGGCCCCGCTTGTGCGGAGCCGGCTTCTTTTTTTTGATTCGACTGACTTCGCCGGAGCGGCGAAGCAAGTCAAGGCAGACCGATTACAGCGGCAGCGTGTCGCCGCGAGCAGCAGCGCGGGCAGCGGCACGCACGGTGGCGCGATCGACGCCGCTAGCCAGCACAGGCGCCACGCCCGACGAAGCGCCGTCGGCATACGGGTTGGCACTGTGCGCGGCGGCCACGGCTTCGGCGCGAACGGCTGCGCGGCTGGTGGCTGAAGCGGTCAGTTGCACCGGGCCCGAGTTGGCGCCATCGGCATAGGGGTTGGCGCTGTGCGCGGCCACGACGGCCTGGCTGGCGACCTCGGCGCGGCTCGCGGCGGAAGTCAGTTGATGCACGCCGTCATAGCTTTCGGCATGGGCAGCGCCGGCAGCGGCCAGCAGAGCGAGAGAGACGGCGGAGAGGAGTTTCGAGGCGGTCATTTGGAGGTCCTTCAATCGGTTGGTTTCTTTTCACCTGGATCAGCTGAAGGGCTGGTCCATGGAAAGAATTTTGCGCCGCCGAACCGATAAAAAACCGCATCGAAAAGAACCGCGGTGTTCGTGTGAAGGAAACAATCGCTGCGCCCGCCCCTCCCTCCCGCAACGCCCTTTCAGTCGAGCAGCACGCCCGCCAACACCGTGCTCACGATGCATTCGAGCGCCTGCTCGTAGTGCACCGCCGTGAGCTTCTTCACCTGCAGCACCGCGTTCACGATGGGCTCGTAGTCGGCATAGAACTGGGTCGAGGCCCAGAGCATGAAGAGGAAATGGCGCGCGTCGATCCTGCGGATCTTCTTGGCAGCCATCCAGGCTTCGAGCACCTCGATGCTGGCGGCCGTGCTCTGCGCGATGTGCGCCCTGTCGGCGGCCGACAGGAAGGTGCCGCCGCGCACCACCTCGTTGGCGAACAGTCGCGCCTCCAGCGGATTCTTGCGGCCCATCCGGAGCTTGGCTTCCACGTACGCACGCAGCGCCACGGCGGGTTCGGTCTCCACCTTGAGGATGCGCAGCGCGCTGTCCCATTCCTCCAGCAGCGGCGCGAAGGTGGCGCTGTAGAGCTCTTCCTTCGTGGGGTAGTAGTAGTAGACGTTGGCCTTGGGCAACTCGGCCACGGTGGCGATCTCCGCGATGCGCGCGCCGTCGAAGCCCTTGGCCGCGAACACCTCGCTGGCGGCCTTGAGGATCTTGCGCTTGTTGGCCGCCCTGATCTCCCTGTCCGCGGTTGTCTCGGGTGCCGAAGGTCGTGTTGTCTTGGTTTCGCGCATGGCTTTGAGTCGCTTTTTTTGACCGGAGCAAATTCTAGAGGTGGCCCGGCGCGACGGCCGGGAAAGCACCAGCAAAAAAATCTGACTATATCGTCAATTTATTACTTAGAATTTCCTGACGAACTGATCAGCTTTTTTGAAGTTTGAATGTAAGCCATGCCTCAAGCCCTGCGCACCGCCTTGCAAGAAACCCTGCTCGACTGGCAGGACGACCTGCCCGATGAATGGCGCAGCGCGCTCGGCGGCGTGCGGCTGGACTTCGAAGGCGTGGACGCTCGACTCGAGCTGGAAGCCTGGGAACCCATCTTTCCGGCGCGCAAGGGCCGCCGCCTGCCCGGCATGCCGGCAGGCGCGCACATGCTCAAGGCCTTCGACAGCGTGATGCCCTCGAAGGTGCGCTGCCTGGTGCTGGGGCAAGACCCTTACCCCTCGATCGACATCGCCACCGGCCGCGCCTTCGAGGTCGGCAACGTCGCCCGGTGGCGCGAGCTCGACAAGATGTTCACCAAGAGCATCCGCGCCTGGGTGCAGATGCTGGCCGAGGCCCGCACGGGCGACGCGGGCTACGGCGGCAGCTTCGCCAACTGGCCGCGCACGCTGGCGGACATCGAATCGGGCGCGCTGCCATTCGAGACACCCGACTGGCTGAGCGACCGCTGGATCGAAGACGGCGTGCTGCTGCTCAACACCTCCTTCACGCTCAGCCGCTTCCAGGTGGCCATCGACCCGCATCAGTCGCACGGACACCTGGTGCTGTGGAAGCCGCTCATCCAGGCGGTGCTGGCCCACCTGCTGCAGCGCGGCGAGCCGCTGGTCTGCATGGGCTTCGGCGCTTCGGCCGCGGAGGCCTTCGCGGCGGCGGGCATCGGCGAGGGCCGCAACGGCAATGTCGCCTGCATCCTGCGCGAGCACCCCGCCTACGCGGACGCCGTGCTCGGCCTGCCCAACCCCTTCGTGCTCTGCAACACCCATCTGGCCGAGATGGACAGCACCCCCATCCACTGGTGACCACCCCAATGAACGACAAGAACGACTACGACTACATCATCGTGGGCGCGGGCTCCGCGGGCTGCGCCCTCGCCGCGCGGCTCAGTGCGCGCCCCGCCACGCGCGTGCTGCTGCTGGAGGCCGGCGGCAAGGACTCCAACCCGCTGTTCCGCCTGCCGATGCTGATGGGCAAGCTGTTCCAGTCGGGCATCTACAACTGGCACTTCCACACCGAGCCCGAACCCAACCTCAATGGCCGCAAGATCTACTGGCCGCGCGGCAAGGTGCTGGGCGGCACGTCGACCATCAATGGCATGATCTACGTGCGCGGCGGCAAGCAGGACTACGACGGCTGGGCTGCCATGGGCAACCCCGGCTGGTCGTACAAGGACGTGCTGCCCGCCTTCAAGCGCTCCGAAGGCCACATCCAGCGCGACGGCGTGTTCCACAACGCCAAGGGCGAACTCACCGTGTGCCGCGCGCGCGGCTGGAACGCATTGCTCGACGTGTTCTGCGCTGCGGGCCAGCAGGCCGGCTATCCGCTGAACGACGACTTCAATGGCGCCAGCCAGCTCGGCTTCGGCCGCTACGACTTCACCATCAAGAACGGCAAGCGCTGGTCCACCTCCTTCGCCTTCCTGCGGCCGGCGCTCAAGCGCAGCAACCTCAAGGTCGTGACCCGCGCGCGCACGCACAAGGTACTGGTGGAGCGGGCCCGGGCCGTGGGCGTGTCCTACGAGCTGCACGGCCAGATGCGCACCGTGCGCGCGCGCAAGGAAGTGATTCTTTGCGCCGGCGTGGTCGGCTCGCCGCACCTGCTCATGCTGTCGGGCATCGGCCCGAAGGAAGAGCTGGAGCAGCACGGCATTGCGGTGCTCAAGCCGCTGCCCGGCGTGGGCGGCAACCTGCAGGACCATGTGGACTGCGTCATGTCCTATGAGTGCAAGCAGCCCGTCACGCTCTACAAGGACCTGCGCTTCGACAAGATCGCGTTCTCCGTGGTGCAGGGCATGCTGTTCGGCGAAGGCATCACCACCACCTTCCCCTACGAGGCCGGCGCCTTCATCAAGACCTCGCCCGAGCTCGCCAACCCCGACGTGCAGCTGCACTTCATGCCCGCGCTGGAGAAGACGGCCAACCTGTACTTCCCCAACCCGTTCAGGAAGAGCACGGTCGAGGCCAAGCACGGCTTCACCCTGCGCGTGGGACCGGTCAACCCGAACAGCAAGGGCCGCATCCGGCTGCGCTCGGGCCGCCCGACCGACGCGCCGATGATCGAGCCCAACTACCTGGACACCGAGTTCGACCGCAAGACCATGGTCGATGCGATCCGCGCCACGCGCCGCATCATCGAGCAGCCCGCATTCGACGACTACCGCGGCAAGGAGATCGCGCCCGGCCCCGGGAAGCAGAGCGACGAAGACCTCGTCGCCTGGCTGCGCGCCACCGCCATGACCACTTTCCACCCCGTGGGCACCTGCAAGATGGGCCACGATGAACTGGCCGTGGTCGACCACCGGCTCAAGGTGCACGGCATCGAGGGCCTGCGCGTGGCCGACGCCTCGATCATGCCGGTCATCTCCAGCGGCAACACCAATGCACCGGCCATCATGATCGGCGAGAAGTGCGCCGAATTCATCCTGGCCGGCCAGTAGAAGCACGAACCCCAGGCCAGCAGGAGCACAGCAAAAAAATGATCGTCGAACACCGCCTCTACACCTTCCGCCCCGGCACCATCGACCAGTGGCGCGAGAAGTACGAACGCGAGGGCCTGCCGGTGCAGAAGCGCCACCTCAACAAGTTCGTGGGCCTGTACATCTCCGAGATCGGCCGGCTGCACACCTCGGTGCTGATCTGGGCCTACGACAGCCTTGCCGACCGCGAGGCCCGCCGCGCCGCCATGTACGCCGACCCCGAGTGGCAGGCATTCATCAAGAGCGTGTGGGCGCTCGACGCCATCCAGAGCCAGGACGTGATGATCATGAACCCCGCCCCCGGTTCGCCGACGCCCTGAGCGCATTTCTTCCCCGCAGCAATTTCGTCCGCCAGTTCTTCAACCCGAGAGACATCCGCATGACAAGCAACGCATCCTCCCGCGCCGCCACGCCCCGGCGGCAGATACTGAAAGCCGCGGCCGGCCTTGGCGGTGTCGCCATGGCCAGCGCCCTCTATCCGCTGATCGCGAATGCCAAGGGCGGGCTGATCGCGCTGGTGCACACGCAGGCTGCGGGCGACGCCAGCGCGGTCGACGCGATGATTGCGCGGCTCAAGCTGCTGGGCAAGGAAACGGGCATGCAGACGCGCGCCATCTACGCGAAGGACCCGTCGACCTACGAGACCATCTTCCGCACGCTGGGCGATGCCGGCGCGGCCATCATCGTGTCGACCTTCAACGAAGTGACCGAGCCCTTCAAGGCGCTCGCGCCCAAGTACCCGAAGACGCAGTGGCTGCAGCTGTTCGGCGACGAGATGAAGCCCGCCATCCCGAACGTGACCACCGTCTCCTACGACTACTACCTCGGCACCTACCTGGCCGGCATCTTCGCGGGGCGCATGTCGACCACGGGCAAGATCGGCTTCATCGGCGGCATGTCGATCCCGCCGCTGAATGCCGACTACAACGCCTTCAAGGCGGGCGTGCTGTCTGTGCGCAAGGACGCCGCGGTCACGGTGGCCTTCGCCGGCTCGTTCCAGGACCCGGTGAAGGGCCGCGAGATCGCCACGCAGATGTTCAACGGCGGCATCGACTTCATCCAGACCGACGCCGCCGCGACCGACGCGGGCATCATCGCCGCCGCCAACGACAAGCCCGGCCGCCTGCTGAGCTGCCTCGACCCGGCGCAATACCCGCAGGGTCCGAAGACGCTGATTTCCATCGTCAGCCTGCACTTCGGCAAGTCGCTCTACGACGAGGCCAGCAAGATCCTCAAGAACGGCAAGGGCGGCGCGCACCTGAACACCGGCCTGGGCACCGGGGTGGTGGGCCTGGAGCTGTCGCCGCTGTTCCAGAAGGAAGGCGACAAGGCCGTGGCGGCCAAGGCCGAAAAGGTGATGGCCGAGATCCGCACCGCGCAGGCGGCCATCCTGAGCGGCGCCCTGAAGGTGCCTTTCAACACCATCCTCTGACCCTCGCCACCGCAGCATGAACAGCAGTTCCTCGAACAGCGGGGCCTCTCCTGCGCGCCCGGCGCTGGTGCTCGACGGCGTCACCGTGCAATACGACACCGTGAAGGCGCTGTCGGACGTGTCCATCGCTTTCGAGGAAGGCCGCATCCATGCGGTGGTCGGCCAGAACGGCGCGGGCAAGACCACCTTCGCCCGCGTCTGCTCCGGCCTGGTGAAACCCACGCACGGCCGCGTGCAAATCGGCGAGCACGAGATCCGCACCGGCCACGTGAACGCCGCGCGCGCGGCCGGCGTGGAACTGGTGCACCAGAGCTTCGCGCTGCCCGCGTCTTTCACCGTTGCGCAGGCGATGGAGTTCGGCGCCACGCGGCACAGCGGACTGTTCACCAGGCGCCAGCTGGAAGCGCGCTGGCAGGCGCATCTCGACGGGCTGGGCCTTTCGGTCAGCCCGCGCGAAGTGATCCGCAACCTGCCCATCGAGACGCAGCAGGGCATCGAGATCGCGCGTGCGCTGGTCACCGACGCGCGCGTGCTGATCCTGGACGAACCCACGGCGGTGCTCGCACCGGCGGGCGTGGAGACGCTGTTCGAGCGCATCCGCATCCTGAAGAAGCGCGGCGTGACCGTCGTGCTCATCCTGCACAAGATCCGCGAGATGATGGCCATTGCCGACACCGTGAGCGTGCTGCGCCGCGGCGAGCATGTCACCGGCCCAGTGCCATGCGCATCGATCGGCGCGGCCGAACTGAGCCAATGGATCATGGGCGACGCCAAGGCACCGGTGCAGGCAGCCGCGGCACCGCCGCGTGCAGCCGAAGGGCTCACGGCTCCCACCGTGCTGCGCATGCACAAGCTCTCTACCCAGCCCGACGCCGAGGGCGCGGCGCTGAACGAGGTGAGCCTCGACGTGCGCGCCGGCGAGATCATCGGCATCGCCGGCGTCGAAGGCAACGGCCAGCGCACGCTGGTGCGCGCCATCTCGGCGCTGGCCGGCACCGCGTCCGGCACGCTCGAGTTCGGCGGCAAGGACATGACGCACAGCGACCTCGCCACGCGGCGCGCCGCGGGCCTGCGCATCATCCCGTTCGAGCGCAACGTCGAGGGCCTGTCGCTCAACAGCAGCCTGTGGGAGAACTGGTCCATGGGCCGCCTGCTGCAGGGCGGGCTGCTGTCGTTCGTGCGCCCGAAGAAGCTCCAGGCCGAGTGCGACGTGGCGCTCGCGCAATGGGACGTGCGCTACGCCAACTGCGGCCAGCCCGCGGGCTCGCTCTCCGGCGGCAATGCGCAGAAGGTGATCTTCGCGCGCGAAGTGGACGACAGCGCCCGGCTCATCATCGCGGCGCAGCCCACGCGCGGCCTAGACATCGGCGCCACGGCCTATGTGTGGAAGGCGCTGCGGCAGGCGCGCGACCGGGGCGCGGCCATCATCCTCATCTCGTCCGACCTGGACGAGCTCTTCGACATCAGCGACCGCGTGCTGGTCATGCTGCGCGGGCAGGTGGTCGGCGAATACGGCGCGCCCTACGACCTGCGGCAGGTCGGCCAGGCGATGGTGGGAGCACACGCATGACGGCCTCTCGCATGCTGCCCGTGCTGCGGGTGGTGGTCTTCGTCTGCTTCGCGCTGCTGCTGTGCGCGCTGGCCTTCATGGGCGCCGGGCTCGACGCGGGCGAGCTGTTCACCGGCATCCTCGACGGCGCCTTCCTGCGCGACGGGGCCCTGCACCAGGGCCTGCGCTGGGCCATGCCGCTGTTCATCACCGCCACCGGCGTGGCCATCGCGTTCCGCGCGGGCTTCTTCAACATCGGCGCCCAGGGGCAGTTCTATGTCGGCTCCATCTTCGCGGCGCTCACCGCCGAGTGGTTCGCGGGCGGTCCGGCCTGGCTGGTCGTCGCCTGCTGCCTGGTCGCGGGCATGCTGGGCGGCGCGCTGTGGGCCATGTGGCCGGGCCTGCTGCGCCTGCGCTCGGGCACCGACGAGGTCATCACCACGCTGATGGGCAACTTCCTGGCAGGCCTGCTGCTGGTGTACGTGACCTCCGGGCCGCTGAAGGACCCGACGGGCTCGGGACAGCAGGCATCGAGCCGGCCCATTGCCGACGCCTACCGCATCTCCGATTCGCTGGGCGTGTCGCCGCTGATCGTGGTGCTCACGCTGGTGGTGTTCGCGCTGTCGTGGCTGCTGGCCAACCGCACGGCGCTGGGCATCGTCGCCAACCTCGCGGGGCGCAACCCGACCATGGTGTCGTGGCAGGGTGCGCGGGTCGGGCGCATCGGCCTCTTCAGCTTCCTGGTGAGCGGCGCGCTGGCCGGGCTGGCCGGCGGCATCGAGCTGCTGGGCCCCAACGGGCGGCTGGCCAGCGGCTTCCTGCCCGCGCACGGCTTCACGGCCATCCTGATCGCGCTGGTGGCGCAGCTCACCATCGTCGGCACCGCAGTGTCGGCCCTCTTCTTCGGTGCGCTGGCATCGGCCGCGCTCTACCTGCCAGTGATGGCCGGCATGCCCGCGGCGGCCATCGAGGTCATCAACGCCACGATCGCCCTGTTCATCACGTCCCGCGCCAAGTGGCTGGACAAGCTCCTGACCCGAAAGCCCGCATGACAGACACGCTCGTCTCCATCCTGATCTCCGGCACGCCGCTGGTCTATGTCACGCTGGCGGGCGTGCTGGCGCAGCGCGCGGGCATCTGGAACCTCGGCCTGGAGGGCCTGATGATCATCGGCAGCTGCGCGCTCATCGTCGGCATCGTGCAGACCGGCTCGTTCGCCCAGGCCATGCTGATCGCCGCGGGGCTGTGCGTGGCGGCGTCGGCGCTGCTGTGGTGGGTGGTCGAGCGGCTCAAGGCCAACCCGATCATCGCGGGGCTGGGCCTGACGGGGCTGGGCCTCGGCGGCACCTCGCTCGCCATCCAGGCGCTGTACGACAGCGAAGCCACGGTGACTGCGCCGTTCAGCATTCCCAAGCTCAACAGCCTGACCAGCGTCGACCTGGGCGCATTCGGCGGCCTCTCGGTGTTCGTGCTGTTCATGCCGGTGGCGGTGTGGCTGGTGTGGCTGCTGCTGGAACGCACCCGGCTGGGCCTGCAGATGTCGGCCTCGGGCGAGCACCCGTTCGCGGCGCGCAGCGTGGGCGTGAACCCGGGGCGCATGCGCCTGCTGGCGCTTGCGCTCGGCGGCGTGCTGTGCGCCATCGGCGGTGCGGAGCTGGCCGGCGGCAGCCTGCAGATCTTCTCGCAGAACATGACGGCGGGCCGAGGCTTCATGGCGTTCGCGGCGGTGATCTTCGGCGCCGGCAGCGCACTCGGCGCCACCGGGGCGGCACTGTTCTTCGCGGTGGTTTCCGCGCTGGGCATCCGCGCCCAGCTGATGTATGGCGGCGCCATTTCCAACGACCTGCTGCAGTCGCTGCCCTACCTTGCGACCATCCTCGGCGTGTGGCTGAGCACAAAGCTGCGCGGCGGGCTGGGCTCCATCAGGGGCACGGCCGAGATGCGCGACTGAGCAGGCGGCACATGACGACCACGCCAGCCCTCACCCTGATCCGCGGCGCCGAGGTACTGACCCTGGCCGGGCCGCAGGGCACGCAGCCCGTGCATGCCGACCTGCTGCTGCGGGACGGCAGGATCGAAGCCATCGGCCCCGACCTGCCCGTGCCGCAGGCCTGCACACTCGTCGAAGCGCGCGGCAAGCTCCTGATGCCGGGCCTCGTCAACGCACACACGCATTCGAGCGAGACCTTCTTCAAGGGCCGCTACGAAGGCATGCCGCTGGAGACCTGGCTGCTGTACGCCTACACGTACCTCAGCGGCAGCCCCATCGGAGACCGCCTGCTGTACCTGCGCACGCTGCTGCTCGCCATGCAGTCGCTGAAAAGCGGCGTGACCACCCTGTGCGACGACTTCTTCGACCCGATGGCCCACAGCATCGACCGGCTCGGCATCGTCTTCCGCGCATACCGGGACGCGGGCATCCGGGTCAATGTGTCGAGCGCGGTGCTCAACACGCCGGTGCTCGACTCCACGCCCTTCGGCCACGAGCTGTTTCCCGAGCACCTGAGCGCGCAGCTGAAATTCGGCGCACCGGCCACGGCCGCCGACTACACGGCGTATTGCGAGGAGGCGTTCCGGCTGTTCCACGGGCAGGCCGATGGCCGCCTGCGCTTCGCCATCACGCCCTCGGCGCCGCAGCGCTGCACCGTCGACATGCTGCAGGCCTGCCACGCGCTGGCGGTGCAGCACGGCGTGCCGCTGCACACCCACCTGCTGGAGACGAAGGTGCAGGCCGTGGCAGGCCAGATGTTCTACGGCAAGACGCTGCTGGCGCACATGCACGACATCGGCATCCTCGACCGCCACGCCACCCTGGCGCACGCCATCTGGCTCACCGATGCCGACATCGCGCGCATGGGCGAGGCCGGCTGCACCGTGGTGCACAACCCGCTGAGCAACCTCAAGCTGGGCTCGGGGCTGTCGCCCATCCGCACGCTGATGGATGCGGGCGTGCGCATCGGGCTGGGCACCGACGGCCTCTCGTCGAACGACAGCGCGCGCGTGTTCGACCTGATGCGTTTTGCCGCGCTGATGCACAACGGCCCGGGCTCCGACGCCGCCGAATGGCCGCGCGCCGCCGAGGTGCTGAAGATGGCCACCATCGACGGCGCGCGCACCGCGCTGCTCGACGAAGTGACAGGTTCGCTCGAAGTCGGCAAGGCCGCGGACCTCGTCATGCTGGACCTGGACAACGACAATTTCCGTCCGCGCAACGACATCGCAAAACAGCTGGTCTATTGCGAGAACGGCAGCTCGGTCGAACTCGTGATGGTGGCCGGGCGGATCGTCTCGCAGGACGGCCGGCTGCTCACAGTCGACGAATCGGCGGTGTGGGCCGAACTGGACGAACTTCTGCCCGCCTACCTGCAGGAACACGGCAAGTGGGAGGCCGCCAACCGCGTGTTCGAGCCCTGCTTCGCCGAGGTGATACGGCGATGCCAGGCGGTCGAGCTGCCCGGCCTTTCGCGGCTCACACCGCCAATCGACTCCAGATAGAGTGCCGGCTGTTTCACTCGACCGCGCATTCACGCATCCGACACCCATGAAATTCGGCTACACCATCGTCTACGTTCCCGACGTCGCCCAATCGCTTCAGTTCTTCGAACAGGCCTTCGGCTTCACGCGCAGGTTCCTCCACGAATCGAACACCTACGGCGAACTCGCGACCGGCGAGACCACCCTCGCCTTTGCCGCGCACGAGCTTGCGGAGTCGAATTTCCCGCAGGGGCATGTTGCTGCATCGGCTTCGGCCAAGCCGCTGGGCATGGAGCTGGGCTTCGTCACCGATGATGTCGCGGGAGCGCATGCACGAGCGATTGCGGCAGGGGCATCCGAACTGGCCGCGCCCGTCTCCAAGCCATGGGGACAGGTGGTCTCCTATGTGCGCTGCCCCGACGGCACGCTGGTCGAGCTGTGCTCGCCCATTGGCGGCTGAGCGGCGATCGGGCGGGCAGGCACGCAGAAGGTCAGCGGCCAGCCTTCGCCACGCTCACCGCGCCCTTCATGCCGGCGTCGTAGTGCCCCGGCTGCAGGCAGCCGAAATCGACCTTGCCCGCCTGCGTGAACTGCCAGAGCACCTCGCCGGTCTTGCCCGGCGCCAGCGTCACCATGTTCGGATCGGCGTGCTCCATCTCGGGGTTCTTCATCATCGCCTCGTAGTGCGCGCGCAGGTCCTTCCCAGTTCCCAGCACCAGCTCGTGCTTCAGGACACCCACGTTCCTGACCACCAGGCGCACCGTCTCTCCCTGCTTCACACTGATGTCGGACGGGGTGAAGCGCATGTTGTCGGTCATGTCGACATGGATCGTTCGAACCGATTTCCCGGCCACGCCGGGCTTGCCGATGGCGCTGTCGGCGGCGGCGTCGTGGCCGCCTGCATGCGTGCCCGATGCGGCGGCGCCGGTGGCCGCCAATGCGAGCAGCGCCGCGATGGCGGGAATGTGGAGTCTGATGCGAACCATGGCTTTCCTTCTCTTGCGTTGCCTTGCCGTGAACGGATGAACGAAATGTCCGCCCGCGCCGCACTGTAGGAAGCCCATCCACGTATAGCCTGACGGGCCGGTGACAAGAAAGTAATCTACGCAGCCTTGTGCCGCCGCGCCGGAAGGAATCCATGTCGCATCCCGTCTTCCTGTCCAGTTCCGCCCTGCCTCGCATGCCCGAGGGCAGCCGCAACGAATGGCGCGGCTTCTTCGGTCACGGCGGCGAACTGGAAGCCAATGCGTTCTTCCCGCTGTTCTGGCGCGCGCTCTTCGGCGCGGACGACATCCGGCATGCGCGGTTCATCGACGAATACGACATCGACGATGAAGCCGCCGCCGCGGACCGCGCGGAATGCCTGGAACATTTCGGCGCGGAGGCCACGTACCCCTATCTCGTGACCGACAAGCGAACAGCATTGGCGCGATTGGCAAGCCGGCGCGAGGCCATCCTGGCGGCAGTCGGCGAGCGTTACCGGCCCATTTACGACGGCTTTGCGGAACTGATCGCGCATGATTTCGCGGACCATCTGCTGCTGCGGACCAGTGGGTTGCCCGACGCCGCCGAAGCCGAGAAATGGCTGCGCGCCGATCTGGCGGCCATCGACACGCCCGATACCGCGAGTGGCGAGATGAAGCAGCTGGCGAAAGACTTGTCGGCATACGGCGCGAACCCGGTATGGCTGTTGTCGGGCGCGGGCTCGACCGATGCGGGGTCCTGGCCCACGGAGGAACTGAAAGGCCAGTTTCCGCAGGTTGACAGGAAGAAGCCGAGGCGGGAGCCAGTCGCGCCACAGGCCGCGCAGCCAGCGTCCAGGCCCAGGAGCTGGCTCGACGCCGTGCTCGAATGGCTCGGCATCTTTGTCGCGGCAGGCGTGGCGCTGGGCACTTACGGGTTCACCAGGTCGGTGTGGCTGGCGCTGCTGGCCTTTGTTTGCGCGGCCGTGATCGTGGGTTTCGGCGTCGCAAAGTCGCGCGGACCTCGGGCGTGACTCGTGGGCGATGAAGGTCGTCCATATGGCACGATCAACCCATGCACGAGCCCTCCCGCCGAATCCCCTACCGCACCTGGCCAGGTGCGCTCGCGGTTCTGCTCGCCATTGCCGCCTACGTCGGCGGGCTGACTTTCTGGGACCGCCACACGCCCGGCGCACGCCCGTTGGCGCTGGCGGCCGGCGAAACCATCGATGCGGGCCAGGCGCGGTTCGTGCCGGCCGAGGGGTGGAAGATGGACGTGGCGCGCTCCAAGGCCGGCCGCTCGTTGATGCTGCTCAAGGGCGGCCATAAGTTTCGGGTGACGACGCAGCCCTGGGCCGGCGGCCCCGACGGTCCGCTGGTGCGGCAGCAGCGGCTCATGGAGCGCGGCCAGGGCCTGACCATCGACGGCGACGTGTCCGACTTCGTGACGTCATGGGGCCTGCAGGGCAAGACTTTCGCGTACTACGGCTCCAAGCTGGCCGGTCGCTTCTGGCAGGTGGTCGACATGCGGCGCAAGTCGCTCGTGCAGATCGACTTCTACGGACCCAACGAAGGGCTGGACGGCGCGCTGGCCGAAGCGCGCGGCATGCTGGACTCCATGGACATCGAGGCGCCGCAGGAATGAACATCGACGCTCCCGTCCTCGACAAGGACCAGGCCTCGTGGCCGGTCGGTACCGACTCTTTCTTCCAGCCGCAGCGCGCGGCGTTCTGGGTGCTCACGGCGCTGATCGTCAACGGCCTGTTCTACACGGTGAACATGTTCTCGCTCGGATTCCGCGTGGTCCCGGTCACGGCCTTCCTGGGGCTGCTGGTGTGGGGGCTCTACACGCTGATCTTCCTGGCCGCCTTCCGCACGCTCGACCTGCTCGAGCAGCATCCGCCGGAGGCGTTCATTCTGGCTTTCGCCTGGGGCGGCATGGGCGCGGTGTACTTCGCGGCGCCGGCCAATATCGCGATCCAGAGCCTGTGCGCCAAGCTCATATCGCCGGAGTTCGTGGCGGTGTGGGGGCCGGCCATCGCGGGGCCGATCACGGAAGAGTTCCTGAAGATCGCGGGCGTCATCCTGCTGGTGCTGGTCGCGCGCAACCAGTTCCAGACGTATCTCTCGGTGCTCATCGTCGGCGCGCTGGCGGGGCTGGGCTTCCAGGTGATCGAGAACCTGAGCTACACCGTCAACGCCTCCATGCACTTTCCGCTGGAGAACCAGGTCTATCCGGTGTTCCTCAACCTGCTCACGCGCGGGCTCATGAGCGGACTGTGGAGCCATGCGGCCTACACCACCATCGCGTCTTTCGGCATCGCCTGGTTCCTGCTGCATCCAGAGCGGCCGATGGCTGTGCGGGTGGCGGCGGCACTGTCGAGCTTCGCGCTCGCGTGGGCCATGCACTTCATCTGGAATTCGCCGTTCCTCGAAGATTTGTTCGACAACGGCTACGGCGAAATGGCCGTGCTGCTGTTCGTCAAGGGCATTCCCGCGCTGGTCGCGGCGGGCCTGATATGGCGCGTGGCCGTGAAAGAGAACGGCACGTACCTGCATGCGCTGGCAGCCGTCTTCGTGCCCGAGCGCGAGCTGATCCGCGACGACGAATGGGTGCGGCTGGGCGCGCCCATGCAGCGCTACAAGGTCCGCCGCGAGATGGGCTGGACCTACGGCTGGCGCGCGAGGCGGCTGAAGACCCGGCTGCAGCGCGAGCAACTTCGCCTGATCCGCAAGGCGGGTACCTACGGCCGCGGGCCGCAGACGCTGCGCCACGAAATCGCCATCAGGCAGCTGCGCGCGGAGCTCGATCCTTTGATCCAGCCGCGGCAGCCCTGATCCGCTTGGCCTGGGCTCAGCCTGCGTCCTTCAACGCCTTCTTCGCCTTCTCGGCCGAGCTCTTCGAGCGGTTCTTGTGATAGCCCGACTTGACGTTGTTCACGGCCTTGCCCACCGGGCCGCTCTTCTTGGCGTCGCTGTCCGCGCGCTTCTCGTCGATCTTGTGCTTGGCGGCGTCGGTCGCGTCGGAGGCGGCCTTGCCGATCTGGGCACTGGCGGTGCCGGCGGCAAGCATCGTCAGCGATGCTGCAAGCGCGATCAGGATCTTTCTGGTCATCGGGTGTTCCTCCAAGTTTGATGTTTGAGCGTCGATGCTCGCATCGCTTGGCGAAACCGCGTGTCAGCCACCACCCCGCATCCATCACGGCCGCCATCGCACATTTCCCGCACTACCGCAAAGGCCCAGAACTTCAAGCAGCGGATAAAGTCCGAGCCGGAACAGCCTCCTTTTTGCTTCTCTTTGCCGCCCATGCGCACCACCACCGCGAGCGCCGTCCTCTTCGGTATTGCCGCCCTGCTGCACGGCGCAGGCGCGTCCGCCCAATCGCTGAGCTGCGGCGGCATGCTCTCGGGCGTGGGCGACTCCAAGTATTCGGTCGTGCAGAAATGCGGCGATCCGATGTCCAAGGAATTCGTCTGCGTGCCGCGCCCGCAAGTCGCCTGGGTGCTTTCGCCCTACCCCGGCGGCCCGGCGCAACAGGTGATCACGCAGCAATGCGTGCCGATGGAAGACTGGGTCTACAACCGCGGCCAGGGCAACTTCCTGGGCATCGTGCGCTTCTACAACGGAGCGGTGGAATCGGTGCGCGACGGGGATCGGGTGCGCTGAGCGCTTTCATCAACGAACACAGGATCTGACGTGAGCACATTCCAGGATCATTTTTCGGACCAAGCAGCCTCCGCCCTGGCCAGACAGATGGCACTGGGCGATGTCATCGGAGAAAGGTCCTGGGGCATCGACGTGCAGAAGGGCGTGCTGAGTTTCGGCGATGACCTGCGATACCCCGCGCAACTGCTCGGCACGCACGCCTTAGGCCCCGGCACGTGGCTGTGGGTCTGGGCCAACGCGCAGAGCAACATCCCCGAACAGCACACCGAGGCGGCCCTGCGCATCCGGCAGCGCGGAGAAGCGGAGTCGATCGAGGCTTTCACCTCCGCGTCGCTGCAACTGGACGATGCCCTCACCGACCACATGATCGCCATGACGTGCGGCGGCCTCGAAGGCGGGCGCTGCTACTACCGCGCGCCCTACGACGGCGGCGCCCTCTTCGTGCTGCTCGACGACGTGCCGCGCGAGGTACTGGCACCTGTGACGCTGCCACGCGCGGTCACGGTGCTGATGGAGGTGATCTCGCAGTTCGACGTGAACCACAGGCGGATGGCGACGAGCTTCCTGCGGCAGCAGGGCCTGGAGGCCACATCGAGCACCGCGGCGGCCATCCGGGCCGAGCGCGCGGGCGAGGGGCACATCGAAATCAGCTTCGATGAATCCGGCCGCATCTCGAACGTTGCCTGCACGCTGCTGCCCCAAGGCGCAACGCCGGCGGCAGAGCCGCCGCCCGAACCGAAAGCGCCGCGCTGGCAGTTCTGGAAGCGATAGGCCCCCGTCAGGGCGGCAGCACCAGCGGCCCGCAGCTCTCATCGGCCACGAACACCGACACCAGCTTCGCGTGTTTCACCGGGTCGGGGTTCTCCGCAAACAGGTGCAGCGTGCCGGGCGGCTCGAAGAAGGTCTCGCCGGGGCGGTAGTTGCCGGGCGGCGTGCCGGCAAGCTGCGAGCGCACCGTGCCTTCGAGAATGATCGCGGTCACCGAACCCGGATGGCGATGGGCCGGCGAATAGGCCATCGGCGGAAAGTCGACGATGGCGGTGGTGACGGACTTCCCTGGCACATGCGGCAGCGGCTCGCACGAGATCACCTTCACCGAAGTGCCCGGCCGCGCGGCGGCGCCCGGTCCTTCCACCGATGGTGCCGACGCGAACATCGGCCGGCTCACCGTGCTGCAGATGTCGTCGATGAACCGAACGGCAGACTGCCTGCCCGCATGCGGCAGCAGCGCCCAGGCTGCGGCGGCGACGGACAGCGCGCCGAAGCCGAGGCACGTGCGGTGCCACGACAGCAAAGGCTCCTTCGCATTCACCGCACCGCCCCCAGCGGCAGCCGGGCATCCGCGCGCCACCCCAGCGCACGCTTCGCCTTCTCGCTGCTGACTTCATCGCCATCCTCGGCGATGTTGAAGACGCCGCCTTCCGAGCGCTGCAACGCCAGCAGCGCCGCAACGGCGGCGGCCTCCACATGCAGCGGGCTCGCGCCCTTGGGCTCGGCCGTCGAGGTGCCCGGACCATAGAGCTGGCCGTAGCGCAGCACCGTGGACGTCATGCCTGGCGCGCCCAGTACCGCCTGCTCCAGCGCGACGACGCCGTCGACGCTGACGCGGCGCACACCCTCCGCGCCGAGATCGAGCGGCATGTCTTCGGTGAAGGGCTTGGCACCGGGCGCATAGGCCCACGCGATGCTCTGCGCCACCAGCCTCTTCGCGCCCGCTGCCGCCGCAGCGGCCACGAGGTTGCGCGTGCCCTCGGTGCGCACCCGCGCGTTGAGCACGGCGGCCTCGGCCATGCGCTTCGGATCGAGGTCCTTCGGCAAGTCGGTGAGCTGGTGGATCACGCCCCACGGCGCGATGCGCGCGAGCGCTGCCGTCAATGCCGTCGCGTCGAATACATCGACGACCACCGGGCGCACGACCAGCGCTTCCAACCCGGCTGCCCGGTCGGCGCGCCGCGTGCTGCCGTACACGACGTAGCCCGCGTCCTTCAACAGCGGAATCAGCGCGGTGCCCACGGCCCCGGTCGCGCCCGCCAAAAAAACTTTCTCGCTCATCGCATCGATTCCTTCAAGCTGTTCATGGAACGAGCTTAGGCCTACGATGCCTCACCCGAAAGAACCAAGAATCGACAAAACGACTGGGCCATGGCAAGCGGCAAGAAACCATCGAGGAACACTCCGACGCTCGACCGCGCCAGGGCCACGCCCCTGTTCCGGCAGATCTACGAGCGCTACCGAAACGCCATCGAGCAAGGCACGCTGCGCCCCGGCGACCGCGTGGCATCGGCGCGCAACCTGGCCAGCGAACTGGGCGTGGCGCGCGGCACCGTCGAGGCGGCCTTCAGCCAGTTGACGGGCGAAGGCTATCTTTCGTCGCGCGGGCAGGCGGGCACGGTGGTCTCGCCGTCGCTGCCGGTGCAGCATGCGGCGCGGCGCGAACCCCTGCGCGTGGAGGCGCCCGTCGCCATCGGCGGACTCATGCAGCCGGGCGAACCACCGTTGCTGCAACTCGGCATCCCTTCGTTCGATGCCTTCCCGCGCAAGCTGTGGTCGCGCCTGGCGGCGCGGCGCATGCGGGGCATGGGCGTGGCCGACATGTTCTACGGCGCGCCCGCGGGCTTCGCGCCGTTGCGCGAGGCCATCGCAGCCTACCTGCAGGTGTCGCGCGGCGTGGCCTGCCATCCCTCGCAGGTGCTGGTGACACCGGGCTACCGCGCCTCGCTCGCGCTGGTTGCGAACGTGCTGCTCAAGAAGGACGACCGCGTGTGGATCGAAGACCCGGGCTTTCCGCCGACACATGAAGTGCTGCGCCGCACCGGCCAGCGCGCGGTGCCGGTGCCGGTCGACGAAGAGGGACTGGTGGTCTCGCGCGGGCTGCGCAAGGCGCCGAAGGCGCGCATGGCCGTCGTCACGCCCTCGCACCAGGCACCGCTGGGCGTGTCGATGTCGCTGGCACGGCGGCTGCAGCTGCTCGAATGGGCCTCCACGGCCAATGCCTGGATCGTCGAGGACGACTACGACGGCGAATACCGCTATGCCGGTCCGCCGCTGCCGGCGCTCAAGAGCCTGGACGGCAACGACCGCGTGCTGTATGCGGGCAGCTTCTCGAAGGTGCTGTATCCGGGCCTGGCACTCGGCTACCTGGTGGTGCCCGAGTCGCTGCGCGCATGCTTCGAGGAGGTAGCGCGCATCGGCTCGAACGGCAGCCCGCAGCTCATGCAAGCCATCGTGGCCGACTTCATGCGCGAGGGCCATTTCTCGCGCCACCTGAAGAAGATGCGGCTGCTGTACGCGCGCCGCCGGAGCATGCTCGCCTCGGCCTTGCTGAAAGCTTTTGGCGACGCGGTGCGCATCGACTTGAAGAGCGGCGGCATGCACCTGATCGCCCGCTTCGACGGGCTCGGCCATCGCGATGCGGAGCTGGCCCGCCGTGCGCAACAGGCCGGGCTGAACTGCCAGCCGTTGTCGGGCCGGCATGTCGCGGCGTCCGGCGACGAAGGGCTGCTGATGGGCTTCACCAACATCGCGAGCGCCGCCGAGGCGAACCGGCTCGCGGCCCTGCTTCGTGCCGCGTTCGGCTGAAGCGCGTCAGGCTTCGCCGTCTTCCTCGAGCGCCGCGCTGCGGTCCTTGATGCGCGTGACCTGCGACAGCACCGCATCGGCCGGTGTCATGTCGGGCCGCCGGCCCTTGTAGACGGGCTGTTCGAACTTGCCGCCGGCATAGCGGTACAGGTAGCGCACCTCGACCAGCGTGCCCACGGCCGGCAGCGCCTCGCCGGGCGGCACGGTCACGTTGCCGAGATCGACCATCGCGCCGGTCTCGTCGCGCAAGCCCACGGCCACCGAGCGCTGCGCATTGACGCGAAGCACCTCGCAGGTCGCGCTCTGGTTGAACTTGAACTTCAGGCTGGCGCTGCTGCGGCCCGCCGCGAACGGCGCGTCGAGCGCCTTCAGCACATAGCCTTCACTGTGCGCGGCCAGCAGTTCGGCGGCACGCCGGCGCTTGCCCTCGGCGCTCAGTTCGAGCGCGAGCACCGTGATCCACGGCACCGTCGCCGCGGCCTTCCGCAGATGGCCGAAGCGCTCGATGAATGGCGCGCCGCGCAGGTCCTGTCCCGCCATCTCCAGCAGGTCGAAGGCCAGGAAAGCATCGCCGACGTGCTCGCCCGCGATCACCGTTCGACCGGCGTGCGCGTCAGCGGCGCCGACCCATGCCTGCGGTATGTCGACGAACAGCCCGCGCCGGTTGGTGCCGCGCACCGTGCCGCCTTCGATCAGCAGGATGCGGTTCTCGCCGTCCGCCTTTTCCTGCAGGCCCCAGCCGGGGTCGTCGAGGTAGCGCGCCAGCTGCTCCTCGGCAATCAGCGTGGGCAGTTGCGGCAGCTCGCCGCTCACGCGGCCGGCGAGCTCGGTCGAGGTGTAGAGCGCGCCGGACTGGTCGGGCGTGTAGCCCTTGGAGGTCTTCTCCTTCACGACCTTCTCGTAGATCTTCAGCGCGGCCTCATAGGCGAGCGGGCTGCTGGTCTTGGTGCCCGTGGCGAGCGTGCCGCCGCGCCGGCCGTTGCCGTAGTCGACGACCCAGCCGTCGTCCTTCTGGCGCAGGTGCACCTGGTAGACCTTGTCCGAGCCCTGGCCCGTGAAGTAGAGAAAACTCGATTGTTGTAAGTGTTCCGTATTCGCCATCGCGCTCATTGCCTGCCTGTTCGAAAAGATGCCTGCCGAGCACGATGCTACACACGGCCAACAGGCGCCCCTGCCCGCTAAGATGCTCGGCGGAACAAGAAGCACAAGCATCCAACCCGAAGGCAGGGAGGCCTCCGCGTGAAGCGCATTCGCTCAGAGAAATTGATCCGCATGAAGCCGGGCGCGCTGGGCGCGAGCGGCTTCAGCACGGTGGAACTGTTCGCCTTGCCGGAAGCCCCGGGCCACGTGGTGCACGTGAGCACCAGCCGCGACGGCCAGCAGTGGAAGGAAACCGTCCACACACCCTCGCCGCTGCCGCTGGATGCCGCCACCGCCGCCTTCGAGCAGGCCGTGGCGGCGCAGATCGCGCAGGGCTACACCATCGAGGGCACCCCACTTGCCACTGCCCCATCAGCATCGCCTGCCCCCGTTGCGCTCGCACACCCCGGCGACGCCGTGCTGCTCGCCAGCCTCCACCCCGACACCTGGCGACTGCTGCCGCCGGTGCGCCAGAGCCGCGTGGTATGGCGCATCGGCGAACGCCGGCTGGCCGCCTCGGTGCCGCGCCTCATAGACCTCATAGAGACCGGCGAGCCGATGCTCGACTACTGCATCGCCTGGGCCATTGGCCGCTGCGGCGACGGCGGTGCGTTCGAGGCCATGCGCGAGCTGTCCCGGCGCGGCCGCACGCCCGTGGTCACGCGCGCGGCACGCTGGGCCGCATTGAGCCTGTGGCCGCAGGACCAGCGCGCCAGCGAAATGGCGCGCATCGCCGACGACTGGCCGGCCGCGCTGCGCCGCGCCTGGGCCGAGCTGCTGGAGCTGCCGCTTGAACAAGCCATGCCCCGCCTGCGCGATCACCTGGCCGACAGCGCGCTGTGGAACGGAATGAAATTTGCCGCGTGGGTCGAGCAGCTGTTCGACCTGTCGCTGCTCGAAGGCCCCGCCACCGACAGCCTGGTGCACGCCGCGCTGCGCGAGATCGCTCAGACGCTGCAGCTCGCGGCCGGCAGCTTCCGCGCATGGCGGCGCCTCTACAAGGGTGCCGAATTTGCGGGCGACTACGCACTGCTCGGCGTGCTGCACCAGCGGCTCGAAACACAGCGCGCGGCATTCCGCTCCGGCGGGCGCTGGGCGATGGCGAACGGCCGCTATGTAGAGATCGCGAAAGAAATCGTACGGCCCGACAGCCGCCTGGCCTACAGCCACCGCACGCGCGACTATCTGCGCCGCCGCACCTGGCGCAGCCTGCGCCGTCTGGCTCTGGCCGGCACGGCCGATGAGGCAAGCTGGCTGCAGCTGGCCATGGGCGTGCTGCTCGCCGCCGACGATGCCGACGCCGGCACCGCCGGCCAGCAACGCGACCCGCGCTGGAGCGAGGAACCCGGCCGCTGGCACACCGGCCCCTACAGCAACTGGCTGGTGCTGATGCAGCTGCTGCACCGCCACGACGCCGAATGGGAAGCCCAGCGCGGCGGACTGCGCTGGCGCCGCCACAGCCCGCTGCCCGCGCAGCGCATCGACCGTACCGAAGCCTGGCCGGAGCGCTGGGACCGCCATCCGCAAGCCCTGCTGCAGCTGATGCAGCAAGGCCGCTGCGCCGCGGTGCACGCCTTTGCCGCCCGCGCATTGCAAGACAACAAGCCCTTCTGCGAGGCGCTGGACGCGCCCACCGTGTGGAGCCTGCTCGCCAGCAACTGGGACGACACCGCGCGCTTCGCGCTCGCCATCGCGCGCCAGCGCATCGCGGCGGGCACGGCGCCCATGCAATGGCTGCCGGCGCTGCTGCGTTCTCCGCTCGCCGAGGCGCGCGCCTACGCGCTCGAATGCATCGCGCGCGATCCGGGCCTGTACAGCCAGCAAGTCGACCTGCTGCTGATGCTGCTCACCTCGGCCGATGCCGAAGTGCGACGTGCCTCGCGGCTGCTGTTGCAGGCGGCGGCGTCGAACCTCTCGACGCTCGATGCGCTGTGCGTCGAACTGCTGGCCTGGCTCGCGGGCAGCGATGCAGATACGCCCGAGCTGCCCGCCATCTGCGAGAACCTGCAATGGGCGTTGCAGGGCCTGCTGCGCACCGCGGCGGCCAAGGCGCCGCTGCCTGAGCTGCTCGCGCTTTTCGATCACCCCGCAGCCGAGGTCGTGGCGACAGCGGCCGAGTGGCTGCTGCTGCACCCGGCCTCGGTGCAAGGCCTGCCGGTGGCCGTGCTCACACGGCTGCTGCAGTCCGACGATGCGCGCCTGCGCGGCGCCGGCGTGCGGCTCTTCACCGCCCTGCCCGACGACACGCTGCTCGGCCAGCCCGAGCTGTTCGCAGCCTTCTGCGCCAGCCCGATGGCGCTCGTTCGCGCGGCCGTGGCGCCGAAGCTCGCGCAGTTGCTGCCGGAGCATCCGGCGTTCGGCGCGGCGCTGATGCCGATGCTGCGCGACGAGCTGTTCCGCGCCGAAGCCGCCGAGGGCGTGTTCGATGCCCTGCTGCAATGGCTGCGCGGCCCGCTCGCCGAGCACACGCGCAGGGGCGAGCCCGCCGTCACGCTGCGCCTGCTCGAAGCACGCAGCAAGGGCGCGCAACAGCTCGGCGCATGGCTGCTGCCGCAGCAAGACCCGCAGGGCTTCGACGTGCTGCAGACGGCGAGCCTCGGCCTCGTCGACACCGCCGCCGCGCGCCGCTGGGCCATGGACCAGCTCGCCGCACAGCCGGAACGAACGCTCGCGAATCTCGGCGACGCGCTGCGCATCTTCGACAGCCGCTGGGACGATGCCCGCGACTGGGCCCGCCAGTGGTTCGGCGCCCAGGGCAACGCGCCCCAATGGACGCCGGCGCTGCTGGTGCGCCTGTGCGACCACAAGGACGCCGGCGCGCAGCGGCTGGGCCGCGAGTTGCTCACCACGCATTTCGATGTGACCGACGTCACCACCTACATGCTGCAGCTGAGCCAGCACCCCTCACCCGGCATGCAGCTGTTCGTGACCAACTGGCTGGCTTCGGCCGCCGGACAGAAGCCCGACGTGCTCGCGCGGCTGGAGCCCTACTTCCTGAGCGTGCTGTCGCAGGCCAACCGCGGCCGGCTGGCCAAGGCGCGCGTCATGCAGTTCCTCGCGGCACAGGCGGCGCATTCGGAAGACATCGCGCGGATCGTGGCGCGCGTGTTCGCGCGGCAGGCCGTCACAGGCGCCATCACCGAGCGCGCACAGTACGTAGCGGGGCTGCGCGGCATCCAGGCGCAGTTCCCCGAACTCGACAACCCCTTGCAGACCGCCCCGGTACGCAGCGTCGCGCCGCGCCGCGCGCTGCCCGCCGCCCCGGGCGGAGGAAGCGCCGCATGAGATTCCAGTACCGCTACTTCGGCCAGTCCGGCGCGCAGCACACGGCCGACAGCACCGCGCTGCAGTTCGCGCCCGACACGCTGCGCGCGCCGGTGCACTTCGTGGCCGACATCAACCGCCACCTGCCGTTCCGCGAAGGCATGTCGGCCCTGCACGACGTGGTGGTGGGCGACCTGCGCTTCCAGCCGCGCGACAAGAGCGCGTATCTCGAATGGCTGGCCGGGCAGGAAGGCGAATTGCTCGCGCAGTTCATGGCGCGCAGCGACGAGCTGAAGACTCAGATGGCGCCTCTTCGCGACGAACTGGCCGAGCTGCGCAAGCGCAAGTCGGCCGTGCTGCAGCCCTTCCTGCGCGCGCAGAAGAGCTACTTCGACCACATCTACAAGGTCAACCGCGAGGCGTGGTTCGTGCTCGATCCGGTCATCACGGTGCACCCCGACCGCGTGTTCTTCGAGTGCTTCAGCCAGGACGAGTCGAGCTACGGCATGTTCTCGTGCAGCCACGACATCTTCGACCGGGTGAGCGACCATGCCTTCGGCACCACCAACGTAGACTACTCCGAGTCTCTGTACGACGAGTTCCAGAAGATCCGCGACTACAAGACCACGCGGCTGGCCATCGACCCCGGCGGCTTCCAGGTTCAGAGCGACAACGACCCAGCCTTCCACGAGCCGAAGATCGACGTGCCCGACAGCTGGGTGCGCGGCTTCCTGCAGGTGAGCAGCGCGATGCTGCTGCCGGCGCAGCGGCTGCAGCTGCACCCGATGGACGTGCACAACATCTGCCTCGTGCTGCGCCGGCGCAAGGAGCGCGTGGGGCCGCGCTCGCTGCGCTTCATCCTGCGGCCGGGCCAGCCGGTGCGCATCCTGTTCGAGCCCTGGGGGCACGAGCTGGTGTGCCCGCGTTCCACGCACAGCGCCACCTCGGACATCGACATCCGCGTCTGGGGCCGGCGCCGGCTGCTGCAGCTCGAACGCCTGGTGCCTGTGGCGCAAGGCTTCACGTTGCACCTGCTGGGCACCGGGATGCCCAGCTTCTGGGTGGCGCAGCTGCCCGACATGGAATTCACGCTCGGCCTCTCGGGCTGGACCGCCAACGACTGGTCGCGCAACGGCCACTTCGAACTGCTTCAACCGCGCCACACGGTCGACCAGGACAGCCAGCTTCGCGTGTTCGCAGCATTGGGCGAACGCTGGCGCGCCACCACCGCCGAGCTGGCGGCAGCCACCGGGCTGTCGACGCTCACGGTCGACGCGGCGCTCGGCGGCTACGTGCAGGCCGGCCGCGTGGTGTACGACCTGGCGCACGGCGTCTGGCGCCTGCGCGAACTCAGCCGCGAGCCGCTGCCCATGGACAAGCTGCGCTATGCCAGCCCCGAGGAAGAAGCCGCCGCCGAACTGGTGCGCGCACGCCGCATCGCCAACGTGAAGACGCAGGCGCGGCCCGACGGCGGCCTCGCGCTGAGCGGCAAGTGCAAGGGCGCGACCGGCCAGCGCGAATACCTGGTGAGCCTGCAGCTCGACACCGACCAGCGCGTGGCCTCGGGCGACTGCCAGTGCAGCCATTTCGTGCGCCACCGCATGACCAAGGGACCGTGCGAGCACATGCTCGCGCTGCGCCTGTCGGCCTTGCCGACCACGGCCGGCATCCAGAACGCAACGACAACGACGACAGATCAGGAAAGGACCGCACACATCGGCTGATACACTGCTTTTTGCGAACGGAGCGGGAAGGCTCTTGCAATCCGGTTGGCGTATCGCCACCCTCGCACACAGCACTTCCCAAGCGTCACTGGACGTCTCTTCACTGTGCCGTACACGCATGGTGACGCGACAACAGTACGGCTTCCTCGAAGCTCATCGGCGTCACCATGCGTGTACGGCGTCGAGTGGAGCCCTCCAGTCCCGAGGCTCTTCGACGAGATTCCCGCTTCGTTCGCATTTTTTTCTTCAGCAGTGCATCGGCCGGTGGCGCAGCGCCATGACCATGCAGTCTCCCCCCGCATCTTCCATTCCCGACTCGGCACTCACGCGCGAGCAGCTCTACGAGCGCATCCGCAAGGGTTCGAAGCAGGAGGTGGTCCTCGAGGAAATGCAGCGCTTGGGCTTCTGGCCGCAGGACGCGGCGCAGCCCACGGTAGAGGCCCGGCTGATCCGCCGCGAAAGCGAGCTGCAGGCCGCACTGAGCAAGCTCGGCGAGGAGCTGCGCGGCATCGAGGACCGCGACAAGGCCCTGAAGACGATGCGCAAGGAGCGCATGGCCAAGGCCCGCGAGCGCCGCGAGGAAACCCGCCAGCGCCTCGCCCAGGGCCGCCATGCGCGCGCTCTGGCATGGCACGAGCGGCGCCAGCGCGAACTGCTCTACGTGGGCGAAGGCGTGTCCGGCGGCCTGGGCGAGGCACGCAGCGACGCCGAGGTGCTGGCGCGCAACGCCCTGCCCGCCTTGCACCACGCGGGCGACCTCGCGCAGGCGATGGGCATCGGCCTGGGCGAACTGCGCTTCCTGGCCTGGCACCGCGACGTAGCCAGCGTGAGCCACTACCAGCGCTTCACCATTGCCAAGAAGAGCGGCGGCGAGCGCCATATTTCCGCGCCCATGCCGCGCATGAAGCGCGCGCAGTACTGGGTGCTCGACAACATCCTCGCGAAGATGCCGGTACACGACGCGGTGCACGGCTTTTTGCCGGGCCGCTCGATCCTCACCAATGCCGCGCCGCACGTGGGGCAGGACGTGGTGATCAACCTCGACCTGAAGGACTTCTTTCCGTCGATCGGCATGCGCCGCGTGCGCGGCGTGTTCCGCCAGCTGGGCTATTCACAGCAGGTGGCGAGCCTGCTCGCGCTGGTGTGCACCGAGGCACCTACCGACGAAGTGCAGCTCGACGGCCGCCGCTACTTCGTTGCGCGCGGCGAGCGCGTGCTGCCGCAAGGCGCGCCGACCAGCCCCATGCTGACCAACCTGCTGTGCCGCCGCCTCGACGCACGGCTGGCCGCCAGCGCGGCCAAGCTCGGCTTTCGCTAAACGCGCTACGCCGACGACCTGAGCTTCTCGGCCGACGCCGCGCACAGCCGCGACACGGCCAAGCTGCTGTGGCGCGTGAAGCAGATCGTGGCCAGCGAAGGCCTCACGGTGCACCCCGACAAGCAGCAGGTCATGCGCAGGCACCGGCAGCAGCATGTGACGGGCATCGTGGTCAACGACAAGCTATCACTCGACCGCGACACGATGCGCCGTTTTCGCGCGGTGCTGCACCAGGCCGAACGGCATGGCCCGCAGGGCTTGCAGTGGAACGGCAACAGCGACGTGATCGGCGCGCTGCGCGGCTACGCGAACTTCATCGCGATGACCGACGCGGCGCGCGGTGCGCCCTACGTGGAACGCGTTCGCGCACTGGCCGCGAAGCACGGCGGCGGCAAGGCGGCCGCGCCAGCCGTGCCGCAGACGCCGTCGCAACGCAGCCTGCCCGCGGGCCAGTTCCGCAAGCGGTCGGCCGCGGGACAGGCGCCGTGGCCCGCGTGGTGGCAGCCCGCGCAGGCAGCGGCGCCCGTGCTGGAGAAGACAGCGGAGCAGATCGCCGAAGAGAAGAAGGCACAACGCGATGCGGCCCGGGCACAGGCTGCCGCTGGAGCAGCTGCGCCACAGGCCGCGGCGCGCCCGGCGCAGACGCAGGCGCCATCCGCGCCATCCACTCCCGCGGCCGCCCCCGCGCCCGGCGCCCTGTCCCGCATCGGCTGGATCGTCAGCATGATGTTCCAGGCGCTCTACGTGGTCACGACCTTCCTGGCCGGCTCCAGCCCGCTGATCTGGCTGCTCACCGGCGGCGTGTTCATCAGCAACTTCCTGCGACGAAAAAGCGGATGGGGCGGGTTCCTGGCGGCGGTCTTCGTGTCTTCCGCGGTGGCTACGCTCGTGCACAGCATGCGCAAGTGAGCGAGCGCCAAAACCACACGCCGCTTCACAGCGCAAGGCAAGCCAGCTACAGTCGTCGCTCCGACAAACAGCCACAGAAGGAGGTACGCGATGGAAGACACCGCTGTTCACGCCCCCCGCATCGTGCGGTTTGTCGTGCCTCCCCTAGCCCTCTGACCGACTGCTGACGCTTCACCCGCGCAGCACGTGCCCCTGACGGGCGCGGCCAGTCTGGTACCCGCGGCCCTTTCGCCGCAGCGACAACAAACCGCCCCGATTCAAACGCCGCCGCCAGCACGCGTGTGCCGGCCGCGCCCCGTTCCTTTTCGAATCAAGGCAAACCCATGCTTGAACCCCGTGCCGCGCATTCGCGGCATACCGTGACCACTACCGTGTTCGATCCCCAGCGCGCGAGCGAAGCCGACTGGGATCGCTTTCTCGCCTACTGGCGCCTGCGCTCCGCGGAAGACCATCCCGGAGAGCCCGTGCAGACCGACGCCGACCGCCGGCGCGAGGTGCTGAAAACAGCCCCGCTCTATGCCTTTCATCGCGTGCTGGCCGTGGGCGAGCACGGCGAATTCATCGGCAGCCTGAGCACCAGCTTCCGCCGCCCGAGCACTCCGGACAGCAAGCCCTTTGCGCCTTTCATCGACGCCTGGGGCGGCGTGCTGCTGCCGCACCGCCGGCGCGGCGTGGCGAGCGCCTTGCTGCGCACGCTGCTGGCGCAGATGGAGCAGCACGGCAAATCCATCGCGACCATCAAGGCGCACATGCCCGGGGGCCACGCCTTCCTGCGGGCCATCGGCGCGAGCGAAAAGCACCGCAGCGTCGAGAACCGCATGCGCTTCGACGGCCTCGACTGGCAGGAGCTCGCGCGTTGGCGCACCGAAGGCTTCGCGCCTGCACACGGCCTTCGCGCCGAGGTGCATGCCGGCCGCGTGCCGCACGAGCGGCTGGCGGCGCTGGTGGGCCCGATGTCCAGCTTGTTCGACGACGCACCCACCTCCGGCCTGCAGCGTCCGCCCTTTCGCTACGACCTCGAAGACTTCGCACCCTGGTACGCGGAAATGGACCGCCGCGGCGGCGAGCACTTCCTGGTGCTGCTGCTCGACGGCGACGAACTGGCCGCGATGTGCGAGGCCAGCTGGAATGCGCGCTACCCCGACCGCATGAGCCAGCGCCTCACGGCCGTGTCGCGCAAATGGCGCGGCAAGGGTCTCGCCAAGGGCGTGAAGGCCGCCATGCTGCAACTCGTGCGCGAGCGCCATCCCGAGGTCACGCTCGCCATCACCAGCAACGCCGAGGTCAACGCGCCCATGCTCGCCATCAACCACCGCCTGGGCTTCGCGCCGTACCGGCACGACAGGCTCTACCAGGTCGGCACCCGAAGCCTGCGGGACTTTCTCGCCACCCGTTCCACTACGCCCGAGGAGGCATCTCGATGAAAGCACCCCAGAGACTGCAGGCCCTGATCGACGAAGGCCTGATCGACACCGTGGTGCGCCAGCTGATGAGCGGCAAGGAAGCCATGGTCTACGTCGTACGCTGCGGCGACGAGACACGCTGCGCCAAGGTCTACAAGGAGGCCGACAAGCGCAGCTTCCGCCAGGCCGTGGACTACACCGAGAACCGCCGCGTCAAGAACAGCCGCGAGGCGCGGGCCATGGCCAAGGGCACGCGCTTCGGCCGCCAGGTGACCGAGGCCATCTGGCAGAGCGCCGAGGTCGATGCGCTCTACCGGCTGGCCGCCGCCGGCGTGCGCGTGCCGACGCCGCACAACTTCCTGGAGGGCGTGCTGCTGATGGACCTGGTGACCGACGCCAACGGCGACGCCGCCCCGCGCCTGAACGACGTGGCCTTCTCGCCCGAAGACGCGCTGCGCCACCACGCCAGCCTGCTGCGCGAGGTGATGCGCATGCTGTGCGCAGGCATCGTGCATGGCGACCTTTCGGAGTTCAACGTGCTGCTGGCCGAAGACGGCCCGGTCGTCATCGACCTGCCGCAGGCGGTCGATGCCGCGGGCAACAACCACGCCCGGCGCATGCTGCTGCGCGACGTGGAGAACCTGCGCAACTTCTTCGGCCAGTTCGCGCCCGCGCTGCTGAAGACGCGCTTCGGCGAAGAGATCTGGCACCTCTACGAACGCGGCCAGCTGCGCCCCGAGACCGAGCTGACCGGCAGCTTCGTGCCCGAGACCGGCCCTGTCGACCTGCGCAACGTGCTGCGCGAGGTGGACGACGCGCGCGAGGAAGAGGCCGCGCGGCTGCTGCGCCTGCGCACGCCGCGACAATAGGCGGGCCAACGCCCGCCCGCCCGATGACCTCCTCCGCCCTGCCGACTCCCGCCCCGCGCCAGTTCCTGGCCTCCACCGTCCGCCGGGTCGCCAAGGCCGCGGCTTTCGTGGCGCTGGGCTTCGGCCCGGCCGCGGAGGCCGCCGGCACGGCCATCCGGCTGCAGGACGACCGGGGCACCACGCTGGAGCTGCAGGCGCCGGCGCGGCGCATCGTGTCGCTGATGCCCTCGCTGACCGAAACCGTCTGCGCGCTGGACGCGTGCGACCGGCTTGTCGGCATCGACCGCCATGCCAACTGGCCGGCTTCGGTGAAGGGCCTGCCGCAGGTGGGCGGCATCGACGACGCCAACATCGAGCGCATCGTCGCGCTCAAGCCCGACCTGGTGCTGCTGCGCCCGCGCAGCCGTGCCGCCGAGCCGCTGGAGCGCCTGGGCATCAAGGTGCTGGCGCTCGACGCCAAGACCCATGCCGACCTGCGCCGCGTGATGGAGACCGTGGCCCGCGCCACCGGCCGCCCCGGCGCCGGCGAGGCCTACTGGCGCAAGCTCGATGCCGGGCTGGACGCCGCCCGGGCCCGCGTGCCGGCCGGCTGGCAGGGCCGGCGGGTGTACTTCGAAGTGCATGGCGGCATGGCGGCAGCCAGCGAAAGCTCTTTCATCGGGGAAACCCTCGCCCGCCTCGGGCTGGGCAACGCGGTGCCCGGCACGCTCGGCCCCTTTCCCAAGATGAGCCCCGAATTCGTGGTGCGCGCCGACCCCGACGTGCTGATGGTGTCGGCACTGGGCGAAATCTCGGCCATGGCCGGGCGGCCGGGCTGGTCGGCCATGTCGGCGATAAAGCGCGGGCGGGTCTGCAGCTTCGCCTCGGCCCGCTTCGACCTGATGATGCGCCCCGGCCCCCGGCTGGACGAGGCCGCCGACGCCATCGTGGGGTGCCTCGCCTCGCTGGGCGAGCCCAAGCCTTGACCGACCGCGCCCCTCGGCGGCGGCCCTGACGTACCATTCCGGCATCTTGACCACATCGCCCGCCTCTTCCGCGCCTGTAGCAGCCGTCGATACCGACGAGGCCATCGCGCGGGACGTGGCCGCCATCGGCCGCATCAGCGCGGTGCCATCGCTGCTCAAGGTCATCTGCCAGCACACCGGCATGGGGTTCGCGGCCGTGGCCCGCGTGACGGACGGCACCTGGACCGCCTGCGCGGTGGAAGACAACATCCAGTTCGGCCTCAAGCCCGGCGGCCAGCTGGAGGTGCGGACCACGCTGTGCAGCGAGTCGCGCGCGGCGCGCCAGCCGGTGGTGATCGACCAGGCCAGCACCGACCCCGTCTACTTCGACCATCACACGCCGCGCCTGTACAACATCGAGAGCTACATCTCGGTGCCCATCATCCACACCAACGGCGACTACTTCGGCAACCTCTGCGCCATCGACCCGCGTCCGGCCCAGGTGTCGGAGCCGCGCGTGGTGGCCATGTTCACCGCCTTCGCCGACCTGATCGCGCGCCAGCTAGAAACCGAAGACCGCCAGGAACGCACCGAAACCGCCCTGCAATCGGCCCAGGCCACGGCCGAGCTGCGCGAGCAGTTCATCGCCGTGCTGGGGCACGACCTGCGCAACCCGCTGTCGTCGGTGGGCGCGGCGGCCGAGCTGCTGATCCGCCGGCAGGCCGAGCCCAACCTCGTGAAGCTGGGCACCCGGCTGAAGGCCAGCACGCGCCGCATGTCGGCGCTGATCGACGACGTGCTCGACTTCGCGCGCGTGCGGCTGGGCTCGGGCATGGGCCTGGAGATCCGCGAAGCCGCTTCGCTGGCCTCGGGGCTCAAGGACGTGATCGATGAAGTGCGCGCCGCCCATCCGGCGCTCGACATCCGCGACGAGATCTCCATCAGCGGCACCGTGCGCTGCGACCCGGGGCGCATCCAGCAGGTGCTGTCCAACCTGCTGGGCAATGCGGTCGCGCACGGCGCGCCGAACCAGCCGATCGTGGTGCGCGCCGAGGTGCGCAACGGCCAGCTGGAGCTTTCGGTGGCCAACGGCGGCGAGCCCATTCCGCCTGGCGACATCACCAGGATCTTCCAGCCCTACTGGCGCCCCGAGAACAGCAAGCCCGGCGGCGGCCTGGGGCTGGGCCTCTATATATGCGCGGAAATCGTCGCGGCCCATGGCGGAACGCTGGAGGTCACCTCCTGCGCGGAAGACGGGACCTGTTTCGTGGCGAAGCTCCCGGTCGCCTGACACTTCATGCAGAACAGCAGCGGCATGGCGGTGGTCCCCGCCACGGACTTTTCTCACGGTGAACTCACCGCACTCTGGAACCGCGCCTACGAGGGCTACTTCGTGCCCGTCGCGTTCGACGAGCAGCGCTTCGAGCGCCACCTGCGTCGCGGCGACGTCGACCTCACGCTGTCGCGCGTGCTGGCGGTGGACGGCGCGGCCTGCGGCATCTCGCTGGTCGGCCGGCGCGGGCAGCGCGCGTACCTCGCGGGCTTCGGCATTGCGGATTCGCACCGGCGCCAAGGGCTGGGCGGGCAGCTGATCAAGTCGCAAGCCGCGGCCCTGTCGCGTGCCGGCATCGCGCTGGCGGTTCTCGAAGTGATCGAGCAGAACCCGGCGCGCACGCTCTACCGGCGGGCCGGCTTCAAGGAGCTGCGCATGCTCGACGTGCGCGAATGGAGCTTCGAGAAGCATCGCAGGAAAGCCAGCACGCGCCCCGAACCCGCTGCGCTCCAGCAGCTGCACCGCGCCTGCGCCGAGGTTTGCCGGCCCACCTGGCGCCGCGAATGGCCGACCGTGCTCGACGCCCTGGTGCGCGAGCACGCCGTCGCGCTCGGCGTGTGGCGCGACGACACGCTGTGTGCCTACGCGGTGATGCCGCCGCCCGGCGATGGCCAGGGTGCGCTGCTCGACGCCGCGGCCCTCGACGAAACCGCCGCGCACGAATTGCTCGACGCCCTGGCCACCGCCCGCCCCGGCACCCGCTGGCGGCTGGTGGACGAGCCCGAGGGCAGCCCGCTGCTGCGCGCGGCCAGCGCGCGCGGCGCGGTTCCGGTCATCCGCCAGGTCGAAATGGCACTGACCTTGCATCAAGACAACGACGCCCCTCTCGCCTGACCCTCGCTCCCCCATGAAGCACCGCAAGCAAACCACATCGTCCACGCCTTTCGTCCGGGTCGGCCCCAGCGGCGTGCACGGCCTTGGCGCCTTCGCCACGCGCGACCTGCCGCCCGAAGCCTTCCTGGGCCTGTACGAAGGCCGCCGCTACACCAAGGCCGAGATCGCCACCAAGGTCTGGAACGACCAGCTCACCTACCTGTTCACGCTGTCGAACCACGAGACCATCGACGGCGCCAAGGGCGGCAACGCCACGCGGCACCTGAATCATTCGTGCGAGCCCAACTGCGAGGCGGTCGAGGAATACGACGAGGGCGGCGAGCTGGTGCTGAAGTTCCAGACGATCACGGCCGTGGACGCGGGCGACGAGTTGTTCATCGACTATTCGCTGACGGCGGACGACGGCTCGCCGCCCTCCAAGTACCCCTGCCACTGCGGTTCGGCGAACTGCCGGGGGACGATGCTGGCGCCCGAAGAGGCCGAGGCACCCGCCCCCTGAGCGCCCCGGCACCGGCGTCAGGGCGACTCGCTCTTCAGCCTGCGCAGTTGCTCCTCGGTGCGGTCGAGCTCCAGGCGAAGCGCCCTGGCCTGCTGCTCCAGCCTGTCGATATGGGCAGCGCGGCTCTCGGCCGGCGCCGCGGCCTTGCATTGCGCCTGCAACGCGCTCAAGGCCTCGGCAAGCTCCCGCCGCCGCAGCATCTGGCCCCGCGAACGCGCGAGATCGATGTCGCGCTCCAGGGCAGCCTCCTCGGCCTGGCAAGTGGCGCTGTCCGGCGGCACGGCGGGTTGTGCGAAGGCAGGCAGCGTCACGCTCGACACAAGGGCCAGGAAGAAGGTTTTGACGCTCATGCCGCACGGTAACGCAACGGCGGCAAAAAACACCGCTCAGCCCTACACGGCGAGGTAGCGCGCGTCCCACCCCTCGGCGAGTTGCTTCGCGCGGTGCAGCGGCACCCGCGCCGCTTCGAAATCGACCACGCATGCGACATCGGCAGCTTCGGGCCGCGCGGGGCTTTCGCTGCTGCGCCCGTCGGTCAGCAGCCACAGCCAGCGCTGTCGCGCCTCGCTCTTCGCGAGCAACTGCTCGGCGCGCTGCACGCCCAACGCCAGCGGCGTGCCGCCACCGGCGGCAATCGGCGCGACCCAGTCGTCGTTCCAGGCGCTGGCGCGGCGCGGCGGCAGGCGCAGTTCGACCACCTCGCCGGCAAAGCACAGCAGCGCGACATGGTCGCGGCGCTGGTAGGCCTCCTCCATCAACGCGAGCAGCAGGCCCTTGGCGCGCGCGAGATTGCCGTCGTCGCGCATCGAGGCAGAGCAGTCGAGCAGGAAGCAGTGCAGCGCGCCGCTGCGCGCCTCCCGCGGACGGTGTCTCAGGTGTTCTGCGCGCAACTGGCCTGCACCGCGCGCAGCAAAAGTACGCGGCCAGTCGAAGGCTGTGCCCTGCGGCACGGCGCCATGCCACGCGTCCCTCTGCGTGCCCTGCCTCCGGTCACCCTGGCGCGCGCCAGCGGGTGCGGCGTCCCGGAGGCTCAGGCTTTTTTTGGCGCGGCCTGCGGGCGGGAAGCGATCAGCGGGCGCAGCGGCTTCACGCGCTCGATGCCGACAGGCTCGGGCGGCATGGCGCCCCAGTCTTCGTCGGCGGCACTGCTTGTGCCGGAGGCGCCGTTCGTCTCCGCGCCACGAGGTGCAGGCGCGGGCGCGGGGGCGGGGGTTTTGGCCGGCGGCGCGCCAGCGGCTTCCGGCTTGCGCCGGTGCAGCAGCACCGCTTCGGCCGCGCGCCGCACGTGATCGGTGGTGATGGCTTCGGCGTCCTCCCATGCCGCGAGCGCTCGCGCCGAGCGCAGCATGACGAGGTCCGCGCGCAGGCCATCGACGCCGGCCTCGATGCACAGCGCACCGACCGCGTCGTGCACCGCGTCCCCATAGGGCAGCGCCGAGCCGTCGGCCAGCCGCGCGCGGGCCCGCGCCAGCGCGGCGGACAGCTCGGCCTCCGCCTGCGCGTGCTTCGCGCGGAAGGCGGCCGGATCGGCATCGAACGCCAGCCGCGCGCGCACGATGGCCTGGCGCTCGGCTGCATCGTCGATGTTGCGCAGCTGCACGCACAGGCCGAAGCGGTCGAGCAGCTGGGGCCGCAGCGTGCCTTCTTCCGGATTCATGGTGCCGACCAGCACGAAGCGCGCGGCGTGCCGGTGCGAGATGCCGTCGCGCTCGACCACGTTCACGCCGCTGGCCGCCGCGTCGAGCAGCGAATCGATCAGCGCATCGGGCAGCAGGTTGATTTCGTCCACGTACAGCACGCCGCCGTGCGCGCGCGCCAGCAGGCCGGGCGCGAACTTGAGTTCATGGCCGGCCAGCGCCTGCCCGAGGTCCAGCGTGCCGACGAGGCTTTCGAGGCTCGCGCCCAGCGGCAGCGTGACGAAGGGCGCGCCGGGCAGCAGTTCGGCCAGCGCCCGCGCGGCGGTGGTCTTGGCCGTGCCGCGCGGCCCCTCGATCAGCACGCCGCCCAGCGCGGGATCGACCGCGGCCAGCAGCAGCGCCTGCCGCAACTGCGGCTGCCCGGCGATCGCGGCAAACGGAAAAGGCAGCGGCATCGGGGCGGCTGTGGTCATCGGGGGGTTCCTTCCATCCGCTGCTCCTGGTCGAGCAGCAGGTTCTCCAATCGGGTGCGGTAGTCGCCGGGCGACTGCCAGAGGCCGCGCTGCATGGCTTCGAGCAGGCGGCTGAGCATGTCGTGCAGCGCGCGCGGATTGTGCTCGCTCACGAAATCGCGGGTGGCCTCGTCCAGCACGTAGGCGTCGGCCACCATCGCGTACTGGTGGTCGCCGACCACGCGCGCGGTGGCGTCGAAGCCGAACAGGTAGTCGACCGTGGCGGCCATCTCGAACGCGCCCTTGTAGCCGTGGCGCTTCACGCCGTCGATCCACTTGGGGTTGACCACGCGCGAGCGGATGACGCGGCTGATTTCTTCCTTCAGCGTGCGCACGCGCGGCGCCTGCGGGTTGCCGTGGTCGCCGTGGTACATGGCCGGCTGCCGGCCGCTCAGGTGGCGCACGGCGGCGGCCATGCCGCCCTGGAACTGGTAGTAGTCGTTGGAGTCGAGCAGGTCGTGTTCGCGGCTGTCCTGGTTCTGCATGACGACGTCCATGGCGCGCAGCCTGCGCACCAGCGCGCCGGCGGCCGGCACGCCGTCGCTGCCCTGCCCGTAGGCATGGGCGCTGCCGCCGACATAGGCCTTCGACAGGTCGTCGTCGGTCTGCCAGTCGCCGTGGTCGAACAGCGGCTGCAGGCCCGAGCCGTAGCTGCCCGGCGCCGAGCCGAACACGCGCCAGCCGGCCTGGGTGCGGGCGGCTTCGGGCGCCACGCCCTGCGCTTGAAGCGTGGCGGCTTCGCGCAGGATGCGCGCGCGGATCGGGTTGCGCTCGGCGTCTTCGTCTTCCTGTGCAGCGACGGCCTGCACGGCGGCATCGAACATCTGCACCGCGTTGGGAAAGGCGTCGCGGAAGAAGCCCGAGATGCGCAGCGTGACGTCGATGCGCGGGCGGCCCAGCCCCACCGTGGGCAGCACCTCGAAATCGACCACCCGCTGGCTGCCCGGCGCCCACTTCGGCCGCACGCCGATGAGCGCAAAGGCCTGCGCCAGGTCGTCGCCGCCGGTGCGCATGGTGGCCGTGCCCCAGACCGACAGGCCCAGCGCCACCGGGTAGTCGCCATGTTCCTGCATGTGGCGCTCGACCAGTTGCGCGGCCGACTTCAGGCCCAGCATCCAGGCCGTGGGCGTGGGAATGGCGCGGGTGTCGACCGCGTAGAAATTGCGCCCGGTCGGCAGCACGTCGGGCCGGCCGCGCGAGGGCGAGCCGCTCGGTCCGGGCGGCACGAAGCGGCCCTGCAGGGCACGGGAAAGTTGCAGTAGCTCCTGCGTGCCGCAGGCGTCGAGCGCGGGCGCCAGGCTGCGTTGGACGCGCCCGAGCACGGCCGCGGTGCGCGGCAGATCGGGCGGGCAATCGCGCGATTCGATCAGCCGCTGCGCGAGCAGCTCCAGCCGCTCGCGCGTGTCGCCCTGGTGCCGCCACGCATCGGTGCTGACCGCTTGCAGCAGCGCGGGCCGGGCGCCCTGCCAGGGCCTGGCCGCGTCGATGTCCAGCGGATCGAAGCCTTCGCCGGCCAGCAGGTCGTTTGCCAGCGCGCCCAGCAGCCCCGCGTTCTCGCCCGCGCCTTCCGCGGCCGGATAGCGCGCGAGCGCCAGCAGCGTGTCGCGCCGCAAACGGCCCGCGGGCGATGCGCCGAACACATGCAGCCCGTCGCGGATCTGCGTTTCCTTCAGCTCGCACAGGTAGGCATCGACACGGGCCAGCACCGCGTCGTCTTCCGCGCCCGGCATGCCCAGTTCCTCGACCAGGTGCTGCGCCCGCACCGCCGCGAGGATCTGCGCGCGCAGCACCTTGGCGCGGCGCGCGTCGACCAGCAGCGCCTCGTAGTACTCGTCGACCTGCCGCTCCAGGTCTTGCAGCGGGCCGTGGTTCTCGGCGCGCGTGAGCGGCGGCATCAGGTGGTCGATGATGACCGCCTGCGTGCGCCGCTTGGCCTGCGCGCCCTCGCCCGGGTCGTTGACGATGAAGGGATACACGTTGGGCATCGGCCCCAGGACGGCGTCGGGCCAGCAGGCCTGCGACAGCGCGATGCTCTTGCCCGGCAGCCATTCGAGGTTGCCGTGCTTGCCGACATGCACCACCGCGTCGATGGCGAAGGCGTCGCGCAGCCAGAAATAGAAGGCGAGGTAGCTGTGCGGCGGCACCAGTTCGGCGTCGTGGTAGCTCGCGTAGTCGGCCGCGCCCAGGGTGCCCAGCGCACGCGCGGGCTGGATGCCGACGAACACCCGGCCCAGCCGCAGCCCCGCGATCATGAAGCGGCCCTGCCGCACCATCGGGTCTTGTTCGGGCGCACCCCAGCGGGCGTCGATGGCGTCGGCCATGCCTTCAGGCAGCGACGCGAGCCGCGCGCGGTAGTCGGCCAGCGCATAGCTTTGCCAGGCCGGGCGCGCGGCCCACTGCGCGGGGTCGTTGGCGATGCCTTCCTGCAGGCGGCGCATCAGCGCGTCACCGTCTTCGGGCAGCGCGGCGGGGTCGCCGAGCGCATAGCCCTCGGCCTGCATCGCGCGAAGGATGGCGATGACCGAAGCCGGCGTGTCGAGCCCCACGCCGCTGCCGATGCGGCCTTCGCTGCCGGGGTAGTTGGCCAGGATCAGCGCGATGCGCTTGTCGGGCGCACCGAGCGCGCGCAGCCGGCACCAGCGCCGCGCCAGCTCGGCAACGAAAGCAACGCGGTCGGGCTCGGGCTGGTAGTTGACCACCTCGGTCTGCGTGAGTTCGCAGCGGTGCGACAGGCCCTTGAAGCTCACGGCGCGCGTGATGATGCGGCCGTCCATCTCGGGCAGCGCGATCTGCATCGCGATGTCGCGCGGGCGCAGGCCCTGGCTGTCGGCCAGCCAGTCTTCGCGGTTGCCGCCGCTCACGATCACCTGCAGCACGGGCGCGTCGCCGGCCAGCGCAAGGCTCTCGCCCTCTTCCTTCTGCGTGCCCTGCCCCAGCGCGGCGAAGGCGGTGGTGTTGAGCACGAGCTGCACGTCATGCGCGGCGCACAGCTCGCGCAGCGCCGACAGGCACAACGGGTCTTTCAGCGAATCGAGCGCCACGGGCAGCGGGTTCAGCCCCTCGGCGCCCAGCGCGGCGGCGATGGCATCGAAGGCCACGGTGTTGCCCGACAGCAGGTGCGAGCGATAGAACACCAGCGCCACCACCGGCGCACCCGCGTGCCAACCGGCGCGCAGGTCGTCGATGCCGGCCACCGTGTGCGCCGTGTCCATGCCGCGCGGCACATGCAGCGCGACCTGCGGCAGGCTGCGCGGCGGCAATGGCGCTTCTCCATGGCCGAGGCCGTGGAAGGCCACCGCGCGCAGGAACTGCAGCGCATTGCCCGCGCCGCCCGCGCGCATGTACTGCCAGAGCTGCCGGCCCACCGCGCGCGGCGCGGTGCCGCGCGCCAGCAGGTCTTCGTCTTCCTGCAGGTCGCCGGAGAACATCGCGAGCTGCTGGCCCTTGCGCTTCGCGAGCTTCTCCAGCTGCTGCAGCCCATAGGCCCAGGCCGATTCGGCCCCCAGGTGGTCGACCACCACCACGCGCGCATGCTGCAGCACCTCGTCGATGTACAGGTCGAGCGAGGCCGGCTGCTTCAGGTACATGAGGTTGGCCAGCCGCAGCGACGGGTAGCCGGGGTCGGTGCCGGCCAGAGCGGTGCGCGCGGCGGCCAGCAGTGCGAGCGTGGTGTCGGCCGAGCTGAGCACCACGATGTCGCCCGGCGTCTGGTCGAGGCGGGTGACGACGCTGTCGTCCTCGACGAAGCGTCCGGGCTGGGTGCTCAGCAGGTGCATGCGGTCAGGTGTTCAGCCGTCAAGCCGTCATGCGGCGATCGCGGCCGCCTCTTGCAGCGCCTTGCGCAGCGCCGCTTCGTCCAGGTCTTCGCCGATGAACACCAGCCGCGTGCGCTGCGCCTCGCCGTCGCGCCAGCGGCGGTCGAAGTGGTGGTCGAAGCGCCGGCCCACGCCCTGCACCAGCAGGCGCATCGGCTTGCCCGGCACGGCGACGAAGCCCTTCACGCGATAGATGGTGTGCTGCTCGACCAGCTTGCCGAGCACGGCCAGCAGGCTGTCGCGGTCCACGGGCGGCAGCTCGATCACCAGCGAGTCGAACTCGTCGTGGTCGTGGTCTTCCTCGTGGTCGTGGTGGCTTTCGCGCAGGTGGATGGTGGCCTCGGCGGCGCGGCCCTGGCCCAGCAGCAGCGCGAGCGGCAGCCTGCCCTCGGTGGCAGCGACGATCTTCACCTCGGGCGGCAGTTCCTCGCGCACCAGGGCCTCGACCTTCGCGCGCGCGGCGTCGTCCATCAGGTCGGTCTTGTTGAGCACCACCAGGTCGGCGGCCGAGAGCTGGTCTTCGAACAGCTCGTGCAGCGGCGATTCGTGGTCGAGGTTGGGGTCGGCGCGGCGCGCTTCGTCCACGGCCTCGGGGTTCTCCGCGAACTGGCCCGACGCGGCGGCCGGGCCGTCGACCACGGTGACCACCGAGTCGACGGTGAAGATGTTGGCGATGTCCGGCCACTGGAAGGCCTGCACCAGCGGCTTGGGCAGTGCCAGGCCCGAGGTCTCGATGAGCACCGCGTCGAGGTCGCCTCGCCGCTCGGCCAGCTGCAGCATCACGGGCAGGAACTCTTCCTGCACGGTGCAGCAGACGCAGCCGTTGGCCAGCTCGTAGAGCGCGCCTTCGCGCTCGTTGCCTTCGTCGTCGCAGCCGATGCCGCAGCCGCGAAGAATCTCGCCGTCGATGCCGAGCTCGCCGAACTCGTTGACGATCACCGCGATGCGGCGGCCTTCGGCGTTGCCGAGGATGTGGCGCAGCAGCGTGGTCTTGCCGCTGCCGAGGAAGCCCGTGACGATGGTGACGGGGATCTTGGCGTTGCTTGCTTGGGTCATTGGAGTGTTCGTTGGGGCGCCCGTGGCGGCCGGAGAGATGAACGGGCACCGGGCGCCAGCATGGGCGTTCCGGTGGCCATCACGAGAGGATCGGCGCCAGGCCCGCCAAGCGAGCCTGGAACCCGGGAAGAAGGAGAGCGCGGTGAATCAGACGCCGCCGTACAGGCGGCGCTCGACGAAGACCGAGCCTTGCAGGCGGCGCCAGCCCTTGGCGGCGGCCAGCACGCCCAGGTCGACCAGCGGCTCGACCAGCACCACCGTCATGTAGGCAGCCCCGAAGCTGGCGATCTGGCCGAGGTTCTCGAGCCCGGTGCCGCGGCCGTACAGCGCCCAGAAGCCGACCCACACCACGATGCCGCCCTGGTAGGCCACCGACAGCTTGAAAGCCTGCTGGTAGCTCAGGTCCACATAGGCCACGTTCTTCGGGATGATGCGGCGCGCCAGCGCGGCGGTCGCGAACAGCGGCACCAGCAGCGTGGTGACGTTCATGCCGTACTGCGCAATGTCCTGCGGCTCGAAGAACAGGCCCTGGATGAGCAGCCCGCCCGCCAGGCCGATGGCCGCGGGCGCCAGCCCGAACACCAGCAGCAGCGTGGTGCCGAGGATCAGGTGCACCTCGGACACGCCCACCGGGTGATGCGGCAACACCTCGAAGAAGCAGAACACCAGCGCCACGGCAACGGCGGAGCGCAGCACCAGTGCGGCAAGGCCGTCTTTCACCGCGGTTTCGATGGTCACCTTGCCTGTGTAGGCGAGTGCGGCAGCGGCCGTGGCATAGCTGAGAAAAATCTTGGTTCCGTCGACGAGACCTGGTTCGATGTGCATCGAGCACCTCCTGAAATGCACCGCAGTGCGAAAGTTGATTGTTGGTTCATGGACCTGCCTGCGCAAGCCCCTTCGAGGCCGCCGCCCGCCGTGGCTTGCGCCGCAGCCGGCGCCAGCCGATCACCACGCCGCTGGCCGAGGCTACCGCACCGACCACCGACAGCAGCCACATCACGACATCCCAGGCCGGCCGGTACTGGATGAGCCAGGGAAAGTCGAGGCTGTGCGCCGCGTTGAAGAGCCAGCGGCGCAGGCGCGAGTTGCTGTCGTTGCTGCCCGCCACCTGCCCGCTGGCCGGGTCGATGTAGACCCGGCTGCGCGCGGCGTCGTCGAACTGCAGGCGCCACACGGGCACGATGCGCTCGCGGTGGTGGCCGTACCAGTGGAAGTCTTCGCGCGTCTGGAGCACCGCCTCGGTGACACGGGCGCCGGGACGCAGCGCCGAAGCGGCGCGCACGATGTCGTCCCTGGCAATGGAAGCAGGCGCGCCGCTGGCGGCATCGACCACCCACGCGCGCACCTGCGCATCGCGCAACTGCAGCAGCGGCCGGCCGTCGAACCACAGCAGCATGGCCTCGCGCGGCGCGGCGGCGCCCCCGCCGTGCGGCAACGATGCCGGCGGCCAGGGGAACGGCGACACCCCAGCACCGCTGTAGCGGGCCATCGCCGCCGCGTCGCCCGGCCCGCGCTGGAACCAGCCGTTGGGGTTCATCGAGAGCCAGCCGCTGATGATCCAGGTCAGCACGAAAAAGCCGCCGATCAGCCCCGCGATGTGGTGCCAGGCCATCCACCCGCTGTACGGCGTGACCGATCCGCTGCGAAAACGCCTGCGCAGCCGCACACGCAGGATGCCGATGACGATGCCCGTCACCGCCGAGACGATGCACGCCGCCGACAGCCACACGACCACGTCGTGCCACAGGGGCGGGTCGGCGCGCAGCGGCGTGAAGTAGATCCAGTGCGGCACCGAGCCCAGCCAGTTCCAGAAGCGCTCGGAGCGGTTGCTGTCGCGCACCACTTCGCCGTTGCGCGAAGACACGTAAAGCTCGGTGCCGGCCGCGTCGCCAAGCTCGATGCGGTGCAGCGGGCGCAGCGGGTTCAGGCCCTGAGGCACGGTCCACTGGTCGCGCTCCAGCGTCTCGGCCCAGCGCGCGCCCGGCCGGCCCGAAAACGCGCGCGCGATGGCTTCGGCCTGCGCGGCATCGACCGGGCCCGGCACACGGCCGTCGCGCGCCGAGACCGTATGCCGGCCGCCGTGCGCATCGACGATGCGCCACACGGGCTGCGGATCGGTGCCGCCCTGCATCTCCAGCACCATGCGCCGGGGCGGCTGCGCGCGTGCGGCGGGCGGCAATGCATCGAGCGCGGCCGCGGGCGACACCGTTGCCTGCGAAAAGCGCAGCGGCCCCAGCCCGGCCAGCCGCTCGGCGTCCGTCAGGTTGGGATACCCCACGTACATCATCACCACGCCCGAGACGAACCACATGACGAACAGCAGGCAGCCGCCGATGCCCAGCCACCGGTGGGTCCAGTAGAGGCCGTGCCGGATGCGCGGCCAGGCGCGGCGCCATGCGGAAGTCATGCGCGCGTCGCTCAGAAATCGACCAGCGCCGAGAGTTCGAACGAACGCGGGCGTCCCAGCAGCCACTGGTTGCCGCCGTTCGAGAACGACACCGCATAGCGCCGGTCGGCCAGGTTGTAGGCGCGCAGCGCCAGCTTCAGCGAAGGGTTCGCCTGCCAGCTGAGCGAAGCGTCGGCCACGGTGTACGAGCCGATCTTGCGCGAGTTGGCGGCGTCGACCTGGCGCGGGCCGACATGGCGCACGCCGAACGCGGCCTCCCACTGCGGCAGGAAGCGCCAGTTGAGCCACAGGTTGGCCGTCTGCTCGGGCACGCCGCTGGGCGTGTTGCCCGCGCGCGAGATCAGCCTGCCGCCGACCACTTCGTTGAAGTCGTCGTAGCGCGCGCGCAATCTGGCGATGTTGGCCTCGAGGTCCAGCGTGGGCGTGAGCGCCATGTCCAGCGTGGCCTCGATGCCCTCGGACGACTGCCGCCCGATCTGCTGCGTCTTGCCCGGGTCGCTCGCGTCGCGCGACAGCAGCTTGTTCTTCTCGATGCGGTAGGCCGCCACGGTCCAGGCGCCGCGGTTGTCGGCGAACTGGCGCTTGTAGCCGACCTCGACCTGCCGGCCGGTGCTGAGCTCGAACGGCACCTGCGTGGCCGAGGTGCTGATGAGCGAGGTCAGCGGATCGGCCGCGCGCGCCACCTGCGCATAGAAAGACTGCGACGCATCGGGCGCATACACCACGCCCAGGCGGCCGGTGGCGTACTCGAAGGTCTTGCCCAGATTGTTGGCCGCGTTCTGCAGGTCGGCGCGGGCGATCTTCGCGTGGTCCCAGCGCAGGCTGCCCACCACCGACCATTGATCGTCGAAGGCCAGCTTGTCTTCGGTGAGGAAGGCGTAGGTGCCGGTCCTGGTCCGGTAGCGAGGCGTGTAGGCCACGGGCGAAACGTAGTAGCCCGGGTTGAAGACGAAGGGGTCCACCACCGATCGCCCACCATAGGGCGAATCGTTGGTGTGCTGGAAGTCGATGCGGTTCACGTCGAAGCCCACCAGCACCTGGTTGGCCAGGCCGAACAGGCCGTGTTTGAAGGTGGCGTCGGTGCGGTTGCCGATCTGCTCCTGGTCGTGGCCGATCTCCAGGTAGTCGCCGCGCGTCACGCGGCGCGTGGTGGCGCTGTAGGTGTAGGTCTCGCTGTTGCGCCAGTGGCGCTTGCTCTCCAGCCGGTAGAGCTGGTTGCGCACGGTGACCGAATCGTTCGGCGTCCACTGGGCGTCGAGGCGGGTCCACTTGTCGAGGTACTTGATCTCGGAATCGTCGAGGTTGTAGTTCTGGCGCAGCATCTGGCTGCTCAGGCGGCCGTCGATCAGCGGCACGCCGTAGTAGCGCTGCGGCGACTGCCGGCCCTCGTCGTGCGAGAGCGTGAACTGCAGTTGCGGCGACACGTCGAGCCGCACCGCCGCGCCCACGGCCAGGCTCTCGGCCTGGCCGCGCTGCATGAAGCCGTCGGTCTGGCGGTGGCTGATGTCGAAGCGGTAGGAGAGCCTGTCATTGATCGCGCCGCCGCTGCCGAAAGCCACCTGGCGGGTGGCGTCGGAGCCGACGGTGAGCAGCGCCTGGTTCTGGATCGGCCCGCGCGTGGGCTTCCTGGGCACCACGTTGATCGCGCCGCCGATGGCGCCTTCGCCGTACATCACCGAGGCCGCGCCGCGCAGTACCTCGATGCGGTCGACCGACCAGGTGTCGAACGGGAAGGTGACGGTTCCCGCGCCCGCGTACAGCCGCGTGCCGTCGAACAGCTGCATCACCGAGCCGTGGCCCAGGAAGCCGCGCGCCGCCATCGCGGTGCCGCCGTTGCCGGGGCCGGGCGAACCGGTGATGCCGGTGGCGCGGGTGGCGGCATCGATCACCAAGGCGTCGCCGCGTGCGCGGATGGTGTCGCCGTCCAGCACCTCGATGCTGGCCGGCGTTTCCAGCGGCGTCAGGCCCAGGCGGCTGCCGGTCTGAGTGGTCTCGTCGATGGCGAGCCGCGTATTGGCGGTCGGCCTCGACCTGCACCGGCGCCAGGCTCTGGCTGCCGTCGGCCTGTGCGAGGGCCGCGGCAGGCCCGAGGGCGAGCCCCAGCCCCAGTGAAATACCCGAAAGCCGCACGCTTTGCGGCGCGCCCGTGCGATCGCGCGATGGCGATGCCTGTCGGCTCATGTGATCTCTCCTCCGGCCCGCGTCCCCGCAGGCTCCTCTGTCCGAAAAAGGACGAGGCGGGAGAAGCGGAGGGGCGATGACGGTCCAGGCGCGAGCGCGGAGGCGGCAGGCCCGGACACGCACTCCCGCAGCGTCCGAAGGCGGTTTCCAAGGCCGGTATCCGGGCTTGCGGAGCGCTCCGACGCGCGAAATGCGCATCGGAGCAGAAACCCTCGCCTTCCCACGCCGAAGCGCAGTGGCCGCCGGCCTCTTCAAGGAGGCGCCGGCTTGAGGATTCCCGATCCGCTGACCGTTGCGGGGGCAGCGCAGGAATGACCGGGTCGGCTATGACCCGGCGCACCTGCTTCCCGTTTAACCCCGGCGCCATGGCATGGCGGGCGGGGCACCTTCGAACCGTGTTGACTGGTTTGATTCGTGAGAATTAACAAACCATAACCGCGAAATTATAAGTAGCCGCTATTGCCGTCGGGTCCGAACAGGCGCCGCATCACCGCCACGCCGGCCACCAGCGCGTTCGAATAGCTGGCGTAGGGCTCGAGCGCCGCTTCCAGCGGCTCGTAGAAGTGGGAGGCGTCTCCGGGCTCTCCGGCGACCGCTTCCATCAGCACCCAGTAGAACTCCCCTTTTTCCAGCTCATGGACAGTGAGCGCGATGTTTCTCTGTGTGTGCATGGAATGGATTGGGCAGTGCTTATTGGTGAATGGGTGGAGGCCAAGGCCGGTTGACAGCTTCCGGGCTTCTCCTACAGAGGGGATTCCCCGTGCAGCCTATGTTTTTATGTTTTGCACATGCACAAGCAGGAGACAGCATGAAGAACTTCACTCTCGAACCCGGCATGCGGGCAACCATCGGCGGAGCCTTCTATCCGACCGGCTACTCGATGGTCATGTTTCCGGACGCGGAAGATGCCCAGCGCGTCGGCCGCGGGCTGATCGAGCAAGGCACCAGCGGCGACGACGTCTACCTGCTTCCCGCGCAAACCGTGCTCTCCCAGATCACGCCCACCGTGGAAACTGCCGACGACCCCCTGCCCTCCGCCGGCACCGAAGGCGCGACCGTGCGCGCATACACGAAGCTGGCGCGCGAAGGCCACACGGCGCTGCTGGTGAAGACCGAGGACAGCGAAGCGGCCGAGCAGCTCATGGTGCTGGTGCGCACGGTGCCCTACTCCATCGCGCAGCGCTACCGCACGCTGGTGATCGAAGACCTCTGAGTTCGTCAGGCCGGGGCCGCCATCGACACGGCCCGCTGGACCACGTCGCGCGCCATGGCCTGCGCGAGTTCCTGCTCTCCCAGGAACACGGTCACGGCCGCCTCGCGCGTGAGCAGCGCGGCTTCCTGTTCGTTGTGGCTGCGGATCACGGTCTGGATGGTGGGGTTGAGCGTGCGCGCAGTCTCGATCATCTGGCGCACGTTCATGGCGTCGGGCGTGGCAACCACCAGCACGCGCGCGCGGGCCACGTGCGCCTGGATCAGCACCGCCGGATCGGCGGCATCGCCCCACACGGCCGGCGTGCCGGCTTCGCGCAGCTTTTCGACCAGTTCGCGGTTCTGCTCGGCGACCACGTAGGGAATGTCGTTGGCGTCGAGTTCCGCCGCAATGCGGCGACCGACGCGGCCGTAGCCCACCAGCACCACCTGCCGCGACAGGTACTTGGCCTCGGTCGTCATGGGCAGTTCGGCCAGCGGGTCGTCGCGCGACTCGAGCCCGCGCGCGAACGACGAGTGCGCATGCAGCCATTTCTGCATCGGCCCGATCAGGCTGAACCACAGCGGGTTGGTGGCGATGGAGATGAGCGCGCCCGCCAGCACCAGGCTCTGCCCCTCCACCGGCAGCAGGCCGAGCGACACCCCCAGCCCCGCCAGGATGAATGAGAACTCCCCGATCTGCGCCAGGCTCGCGCTCACCGTGAGCGCGGTGCCCAGCGGGTAGCGGAACACCAGCACCAGCGCGCAGGCCGCGAGCGACTTGCCCAGCACGATCACCAGCACCACCGCCAGCACCTGAAGCGGCCGCTCGATCAGCACCGATGGATCGAACAGCATGCCGACCGACACGAAGAACAGCACCGCGAAGGCGTCGCGCAGCGGCAGGGACTCTTCCGCCGCGCGGTGCGCGAACTGCGACTCGCGCATGACCATGCCCGCGAAGAAGGCGCCCAGCGCGAACGACACGCCGAACAGCGCCGCCGACGCGAAGGCGATGCTCACGGCGGCCGCCACCACGCACAGCGTGAACAGCTCGCGCGAACCGGTGCGCGTGACCTGCCAGAGGATCCACGGGAACACGCGCCGCCCCACCACCAGCATCAGCGCCACGAAGCCGCCGACCTGCAGCAGCGTGAGACCCAGGGTCTGCCACAACGGGTCGGCCGGCCCTTCCTGCGCGGCATGGCCGCCCAGCGTGCCGGCCAGCGGCGGCATGAGCACGAGCACCAGCACCATTGCCAGGTCTTCGACCACCAGCCAGCCGATGGCGATGCGCCCGGTGAACGAATCGAGGATGCCCAGGCTCTCGAGTGCGCGCAGCAGCACCACCGTGCTGGCCACCGACAGCGCCAGGCCGAACACCAGCGCAGCGCCGGGGCTCCAGCCCCACCACATGGCCAGGCCGCCGCCGAGCAGCGTGGCCACCGCGATCTGCGCGAGTGCGCCGGGCAGCGCGATCTTGCGCACCGCCAGCAGGTCGTCCAGCGAGAAATGCAGGCCGACGCCGAACATCAGCAGCATCACGCCGATCTCGGCGAGCTGGGCGGCAATGCCCGCATCGGCCACGAAGCCCGGTGTGAACGGGCCGATGATCACGCCGGCCAGCAGGTAGCCGACCAGCGCCGGCAGCCGCAGCTTGGCCGCCAGGAAACCGAATACGAGCGCAAGCCCCAGGCCGGCGGCAATGGTGTTGATGAGGGAGACGCTATGGGGCATCGCTCCATTTTGCAGGAACGATGCCCAACCTTCGAGGCTGGCAGGACTCTTCACGCAACACCGTGGGACCGGCTTTACCGCCGGGCCGCTGGTGTTGCAGGGGGCTGCTCCCCGGCTATCCGGCCATCTTGCTGCTGCGCGCGGCGTCCAGCGCCTCGGGCTCCTGCGCCTCGACCCAGGTCTCGTTGTTGAGCCCTGCCTGCAGCCGGTTCTCGTCCAGCTCGTTGGTCCACTTGGCGACCACGATGGTGGCCACGCCGTTGCCGATCAGGTTGGTGAGCGCGCGGGCTTCCGACATGAAGCGGTCGATGCCCAGGATGAGCGCGAGCCCCGCCACCGGCACATGGCCCACGGCCGACAGAGTGGCCGCCAGCACGATGAAGCCGCTGCCCGTGACGCCCGCGGCCCCCTTCGATGTGAGCAGCAGCACCGCCAGCAGCGTGATCTCCTGCGTGAGCGTCATCGGCGTGTTGGTGGCCTGCGCGATGAACACCGCCGCCATCGTCAGGTAGATCGACGTGCCGTCCAGGTTGAACGAGTACCCCGTGGGAATGACCAGGCCCACGCAGGTCTTGTTGGCGCCCAGGTTCTCCATCTTCTCCATCATGCGCGGCAGCACCGATTCGCTGGACGACGTGCCCAGCACGATCAGCAGCTCCTCCTTGATGTACTTGATGAACTTCCAGATGCTGAAGCCGTGGAAGCGCGCGATGAGCCCCAGCACCACGAAGATGAACAGCAGGCAGGTCAGGTAGAAGGTGCCCATCAGCTTGCCGAGCGAGAACAGGCTGCCCAGCCCGTACTTGCCGATGGTGAAGGCCATCGCGCCGAAGGCGCCGATGGGCGCCAGCTTCATGATGTAGTTGACGATGCCGAAGAGCACGTGCGAGCCCTTCTCGATCACGTCGAACACCAGCGTGCCGCGCCCGCCGAAGCGGTGCAGCGCAAAGCCGAACAGCACCGCGATCAGCAGCACCTGCAGGATCTCGCCCTTGGCGAACGCGTCGACGATGGTGTTGGGGATGATGTTCAGGATGAAGTCGACGGTGCCGGTCATCTTGCCGGGGCCGGTGTACGAGGCGATCGACTTGGTGTCGAGCGTGGCCGGGTCGACGTTCATGCCGGCGCCGGGCTGCAGCACGTTGACCAGCACCAGCCCGACCACCAACGCGATGCTGGAGACGACCTCGAAGTACAGCAGCGCCAGGCCGCCGGTCTTGCCGACCTTCTTCATGTCTTCCATGCCGGCGATGCCGACCACCACCGTGCAGAAGATGATCGGCGCGATGATCATCTTGATGAGCTTGATGAAGCCGTCGCCCAGCGGCTTCATCGCTTCCCCGACCGAGGGGTAGAAATGGCCGAGCAGCACGCCGATGATCACCGCGGTGATCACCTGCACGTAGAGGGAGCGGTACAGAGGGAGCTTCTTGGCGGATTTACTTGTTGTGTTTTCCATGGATGCCTCCGGAGGATTCGGAACTGTAGGTTGCGTCGGATCAGGTTTCCATTCGTAGAAGCCGCATCGTGAACAAAAAAACCCGCCGAGGCGGGTTTTTTCTTCAGGTGCCGGTCAGCATGTTCAATGCATGTGAAGGCCGCCGTTGACCGAGAAGTCGGCCCCGGTGCTGTAGCCGCCTTCGTCCGTGGCGAGCCACGAGATGATCGACGCGATTTCGCTCGGCTCGCCCAGGCGCTTGACCGGGATGGTGGCCACGATCTTGTCGAGCACTTCCTGGCGGATGGCCTTGACCATGTCGGTGCCGATGTAGCCCGGGCTCACGGTGTTGACCGTCACGCCCTTGTTGGCCAGCTCCTGCGCCAGCGCCATGGTGAAGCCGTGCATGCCTGCCTTGGCCGCCGAATAGTTGGTCTGGCCCGCCTGGCCCTTGGCGCCGTTCACCGAGCTGATGTTGATGATGCGGCCCCAGCCCTTCTCGACCATGTCGCCCACCACCTGCTTGGTGACGTTGAACATGCTGTTGAGGTTGGTTTCGATGACCGCGCTCCAGTCCTCGGGCGTCATCTTGAGGAACATGCGGTCGCGCGTGATGCCGGCGTTGTTGACCAGCACGTCGATGGGGCCGTGCGCTGCCTTGGCGGCGGAGAAGGCTTCGACGGTGGATTGCCAGTCGCCGACATTGCCGACCGAGGCATGGAACTCGAAGCCTTCGGCTTTCTGTTCGGCGAGCCACTTGGCGTAGTCGCGCGTGGGGCCGCAACCTGCGACCACAGTGAACCCGTCCTTGTGCAGACGCTGGCAGATGGCTGTTCCGATGCCCCCCATGCCCCCGGTGACATATGCAACTTTCTTGCTCATGAGAATTCCTTTATGTACGTAGCAAAAGCCTGAACGGCCGCCTTCACTCTAGCGAGTTTCGGACCACCGAACTCTGAGGAAAACACTGAGCCAAGCTTGCAACCAGCTGTCACGAAGCGTGGCTTCAGCGCAGACTCTATCCTCGCATCGCCCGCGCACCTGCAGTTCTTGCATGACCACCAACGCCACGGAAATATCAAGGAGTTCGAAAGTATGAATTTCGGGATCATCATCTTCCCCGACGTCGAAGAGCTCGATTTCGTCGGACCATGGGAAATGCTCACCATGTGGAGCAAGCTGGCCGGCGGTCCCGCCAACTGCCTGATCGTGGCCGAGAAGCGCGAGCCGGTGGCCTGCGCCAAGGGCCTGTCGGTCAACCCGCACGTGTCTTTTGCCGACTGCCCGCCGTTGGACTACCTGCTGGTGCCCGGCGGCATGGGCACCCGGCGCGAGGTCGACAACCCTGTACTGACCCGTTTCCTGGCCGACCAGGCGCCCGCCTGCCGCGCGCTGCTTTCGGTGTGCACGGGCGCCTTCGTGGTGCACGCGGCCGGGTTGCTGTCGGGCAAGACCGCGACCACGCACTGGGGTTCGCTCGACCGACTGCGCGCGCTGGGCGACGTGAAGGTGGTCGAGCAGCGCTTCGTGCGGGACGGCAACGTCTGGACTTCCGCCGGGGTTTCGGCCGGCACCGACCTGATGCTGGCCTTCATCGCCCACACCGCGGGAGAGGAAGCCGCCGCCAAGGTGCAGCTGCAGGCCGAGTACTACCCGGCCGACACGGTCTACGGCAGCACGGCGAGCCACGAGCGCGCGCCGGCCTACGTGAAGCGCCCCGGCACCACGTTCGCCAAGCCATGAGCACGCAGCCCTCCTCCATCTCCACCCCGGAGCCGCTGGCGGTGCTGGCCGCGCGCGTGGGCGGCCTGCTGCGTGCGCGGGGCCAGACCGTCTCGGTCGTCGAATCCTCGGCCGGCGGGCTGGTGTCGGCCGCGCTGCTCGCCGTGCCGGGCGCGTCGGCGTATTTCAGGGGCGGCGCGGTGGTCTATTCGCGGCGCGCGGGCCGGGCGCTGCTGGGCCTCACCGCCGAAGACATGGCCGGCATGCGCGGCGAGACCGAGCCCTACGCCCGCCTGGTCGCCGGCCGGGTGCGCGACAGCCACCACACGAGCTGGGGCATCAGCGAAAGCGGCGCCGCCGGACCGGCGGGCAGCCCCTACGGCGACGCGCCGGGGCATGTGTGCCTCGCCGTGGTCGGCGGCGCGGCCACGGTGAGCCGCACCATCGAGAACGGCGGCACCGACCGGCCGCTCAACATGGACCTGTTCGCGCGCCAGCTGCTCGCGCTGTTCGAAGAGACGCTGCGGGCGCAGCCCGAAGAAGCCCCGCCCGCCTGAAGCGAAGGCTCAGTCCGCCTGCACGCCCGCCGCGCGGATCACCTTGCCCCACTTGTCGACTTCAGCCGCGAGGTGCGTGCGCAGGCTCTCCGGCGTCTGCTTGTCCAGCGGCACGATCTCCGAGCTGAGTTCGGCCAGGCGGTGCTTGACCATGTCGTCCTGCAGCGCGGCGCGCAAGGCGACATTCAGCTTCTCGATCACCGCGGGCGGCGTGCCCTTTGGCGCGTAGATGCCATGCCACACCCGCACGTCGAAGCCCTTGAGGCCCTGCTCGTCCAGCGTCGGGATGTTCGGCATGCTCGACAGCCGCTTGGGCGTCGTCACGCCGAACACCTTCACGCGGTTGCCGTCCTTGATGACCGGCGCGGTCTGCGTGGTCTGGTCGCACAGCAGGTCGACCTGCCCGCCCATCAGGTCGTTCAGCGCCGGGCCCGCCCCCTTGTAGGGCACGGTGGTGAGCTGCACGCCGATCTGGTTCATGAAGAGCAGCCCGCACAGCTGCGACACCGCCCCCACGCCCGCATTGGCCAGCGTGACCTTGTCCTTGTTGGCCTTCACGTAGGCCAGCAGTTCCTGGTAGTTGCTGGCCGGGAAGTCCTTGCGCGACAGCAGCGTCATCGGCACGTCCAGCACCTGGCCGACGTACTCGAAGTCCTTCAGCGGGTCGTAGTTGAGCTTCTTGTAGAGCGCGGGCGCGGTGGCCATGCCCATGTGGTGGATCAGGATGGTGTAGCCGTTGGGCGCGGCCCGGGCCACGCGCGCCGGCGCGATGGTGCCGCCCGCGCCCACCGTGTTCTCGACGATCACCGTCTGCCCGAGCGACTTGCCCATCGGAATGGCGAGCATGCGCGCCACCACGTCGGTCGGGCCGCCGGCGGAATACGGCACGACCATGGTGACGGGCTTGTCGGGCCACGCGGCCTGCGCCGAGGCGGGCGATTGCGCCGCCAGCAGGCAGGCGCCCGCCGAGGAGGCCGCGATCAGGGTCTTGAATTTCCAGGTCTTCTTGGTTGCTGTCACTTCTTTGTCTCCTATGGTTATGGGTAGCTGTCTCAGATTGAAGGCGGGGCATCGAGCGCGAGCAGCCGCTCGGCGAGCCGCACGACGGGCGCGTCGACCATGCGGCCGTCGAGGCTGACCACGCCGCCGCCCGACGCCCGCGTCGCCTCGATCACGCGGCGGGCCCAGGCCAGTTCGTCGGCGCTCGGGCCGAGCGCCGCATGCACCGGCGCGACCTGGTCGGGGTGGATGCACAGCTTGGCGCCGAAGCCGCCGCGGCGGGCGCGCGCGGTGTCGGCCGCGAGGCGCTGCGCGTCGCGCCAGTCGGGCGTCACGCCGTCGATGGGTGCGGGCAGCCCGGCGCGGCGCGTGGCGAGCAGCAGTGCCAGCCGCACCGGAACCAGTTCGGCTTCGTCCGCGCCGCAGGCCAGGCCCAGGTCGGCCTGGAAGTCGAGATTGCCGAAAGCCAGTCGCAGCACCTGCGGGGCGTCGGCCAGCTCGTTGACGGCGGCAAGGCCGGCGGCCGATTCAATCAGCGGCACCAGCACGCCCCGAGGCCCGACGGCTTCCGCCAGCCGCGCCAGGTCTTCGGCGCGCTCGGCCTTGGGCAGCACGACGCCCGCGACCAGGCCTTGCCTCACCAGCTTGCCGACCTGCGCGCAGTCGTCGCCGTGCCACGGCGTGCCCTGGGCGTTCACGCGCACCAGCAGGCGGCCGCGCTGGGCGGCCGATAGTGCGGCAAACGAGGCCTCGAGCCCGTCGCGCGCAGCTACCTTTCGCTCGGGCGCCACGGCGTCTTCCAGGTCGACGATCACGCCGCCAGCGCCGGTCGCCAGCGCGCGGGCATGGCGATCGGGCCGGTCGGCCGGCACGAAGAGGAAGGCGCGCGCCAGCGCCAAGGGCCCCAGGGGAGCCAGGGACGCGAGGGAATTGCCGCTCACACCGCCCCCGCCTCGCGCAGTGCCGCGATGTCCGCCTCGCTGCGCCCCAGGTTGCGCAGGATGGCGTCGGTGTGCTGGCCGACCGCCGGGATCGGGTCCATGCGGTAGTCGAACGCGCTCTGCCGCCCGGCCGGCAGCAACGCGGGAATGTCCCCGGCCGGCGAGCCCACCTGGCGCCAGCGCTCGCGCGCCTGCAGCTGCGGATGCGCCCAGAGGCCGGCCATGTCGTTCATGCGCGCGTTGGCGATCTGCGCGGTGTCGAGCCGCTCGAGCACCTGCGCCGTGCTCAGCGCGCCGAAGGTCTCGACGATCACCGCGCGCAGGGTCTCACGGTGTTCGTTGCGCCGTGCGTTGCTGTCGAAGCGCGCGTCGGTCGCGAGCCCCGGCTGCAGCAGCACCTTCTCGCAGAACACGCGCCATTCGCGCTCGTTCTGCAGGCCCAGCATCACCGTGCCGCCGTCGCCCGCCGGGAACGGACCGTAGGGATAGATGGTCGCGTGCGACGCGGCGCTGCGCGGCGGCGGCGGTGCGCCGTCGTAGGCGTAGTACATCGGGTAGCCCATCCATTCGGCGAGCGACTCCAGCATCGACACGTCGATGTGCGAGCCCTTGCCGGTCTTGCCACGCTGGAGCAGCGCCGCGAGGATGCCGGTGTAGGCGTACATTCCCGCCGCAATGTCGGCGATGGAATTGCCCGACTTGCAGGGCTCGTCGGGCGTGCCGGTGACCGACAGGAAGCCGGCCTCGCTCTGGATCAGCAGGTCGTAGGCCTTCTTGTCGCGGTACGGGCCGTCGTCGCCGTAGCCCGAGATGTCGCACACGATGAGCCTCGGATGCTCCGCCTGCAGTGCCTGTGCGCCGAGCCCCATGCGCTGCGCCGCGCCGGGCGCGAGGTTCTGCACGAGCACGTCGGCTTCGGCCACGAGCTGCCGCAGCACCTCGAGCGCGGCGGGCTGCTTGAGGTCGAGCGTGATGCTCTCCTTCGAGCGGTTGACCCACACGAAGTGCGAGGCTTCGCCGCCCACGCGCTCGTCGTAGGCCCGCGCGAAGTCGCCGGCGCCGGGCCGCTCCACCTTGATGACGCGCGCGCCGAGGTCGGCCAGCTGCCGGGTGCAGAACGGCGCGGCAATGGCGTGTTCGAGGGAAACGACGGTGATGCCGTCCAGTGGTCGGGTCATGTGTTCGTCCTCCCTCTTCAGGCCAGCACGGCCGTGGCCTGCATCGTGAGCCAGCCGTCGGCGTCTTCGCCCCAGAGGCTGAATGTCTTGCCGTCCGCACCCGGCTTGCCGTGCACGCGGAACGGCGCGGTATCGAAGGTCGGGCGGACCGCGCGGAACTCGAAACGCGCGAGCTGCGCGCCCGGCACGTTGCGGCGCAGCAGGTCGACCAGCAGCGTCGCGATCAGCGGGCCGTGCACGATCAGGCCGGGGTAGCCCTCGACCTGCGTCACGTAGCGGCGGTCGTAGTGGATGCGGTGGCCGTTGAAGGTCAGCGCCGAGTAGCGGAACAGCAGCACGTCGTCGGGCGCGATGTCGCGGCTGAAGGCGGCGTCCTTCGGCGCCGGCGTGGGTGGCGGGCCCGATTCGCCGGGCTGCGCGGCGGCGCGGTAGACGATGTCGTGCTCCTCGGTCAGCGCCAGGCCGCGCTCGTTGCGCACCTCGTGGCGCACCAGCACGAACACCAGCTCGCCGGTGCGGCCCGCCTTGTGCGTGACCGACGCGATGGTCGAGGTGCGCTCCGCCTTGTCGCCGACCCGCAGCGGATTGCCAGCCTCCCAATGGAGCCGGCCGCCGGCCCACATGCGGCGCGGCAGCGGCACCGGCGGCAGGAAGCCGCCGCGCCGGGCGTGGCCGTCCTCGCCGATTTCCGACTGGCGGTGGTGCGGCAGGAAGTAGAGCCAGTGCCACAGCTCGGGCAGGCGCGTGCCGGCCGCGGTCGCGGCGTCGTCGCGGTCGAGGGTGGCGGACAGCGCACGCACGGGCGCGGCGGTGATGTCGTCGGCCAGCGTTTCGCTGCGGCCCTGCCAGGCCTGCAGCTTCGCCAGGGTGTCGTCGTCGATCAGGCGGAGGTTCGGGGAGGTTTGCTCGCTCATGGGTGGGGGTTGCTTCGATGCTTCGGTTCAATCGACCGCGGCGCCGGATGCCTTGACGATGCGCGCCCACTTGGCGAGGTCGTCCTGCAGCAGCTTCGCGAACTGTTCGGGGGTGGTGTCGGGCGCGATCTCGACGCCCTGCTGGTCCAGCTTGTCGCGCAGGTCCTTCGAGGCCAGCGCCTTGCGCGTGGCGTCCTGCAATGTCGCGAGCACGTCGGCCGGAACGCCGGCGGGCGCGAACAGGCCGATCCACAGCGTGCCGTTGTAGCCGGGCACGGCCTCGGAGATGGTGGGCACGTCGGGCAGCACAGGCGAGCGCTTGTCGCCGCTCACGGCCAGCGCGCGCAGCTTGCCGGCCTTGATGTGCGAGAGCGCCGAAGGCAGGCTCGCGAACACGATCGGCAGTTGCCCGCCCAGCACGTCGTTGAGCGCGGGCGCCACGCCCTTGTACGGCACGTGCTGCAGCGAGATGCCGGCCATGCTGTTGAGCATTTCGCCGAGCAGGTGGTTGAGCGTGCCGTTGCCGGCTGAGGCGTACTGGTAGTTGGCGCCCTTCTGCCGGGCGAGCTTCAGGAACTCGGCGAAGTTCTTTGCCGGAAACGACGGGTTGACCAGCAGCACGTTGGGCACCGAGCCGATCAGCCCGGCGGGCTTGAAGTCTTTGACCGGATCGAAGCCGGGGTTCTTGTACAGCGCCGGGTTGATGGCCTGGCTGCTGCTGATGGTCATGAGCAGGGTGTAGCCGTCCTTCGGCCCCTTGGCCACCAGCTGCGTGCCGATGTTGCCGCCCGCGCCGGGCCGGTTGTCGACCACCACGCTGGCGTTGTTCATCACTTCGCCGAGCTTCTGGCCCACGAGGCGCCCGACGATGTCGTTGGTGCCGCCGGCCGCCTGCGGCACGACCAGCGTGACGGGGCGCGAGGGGTATGGCTCGGCGCTGGCCGCAGCCGGCTGCACCAGGGTGGCCGCGGCGGCGAGCGCCAGCAGCGCGAATGCGCGAAAGCTCATGTTTCTTGTCTCCATGGCCGCATGGTCGTCGGCGCCACCCGCGCGCGCAATCTGCGAATTCGGAACCCAGCCTTCTGCGATTCCGAAGGCTTGACTAAGATCAGGCGATGCTCTTCGACCTCACCGACCTGCGGCTCTTCGTGGCCACGGCCGAACTCGGCAACCTCACGCGGGCCGCCGAGCGCCAGCACCTGTCGCTGGCCGCCGCCAGCGCGCGCATCAAGGCGCTGGAAACGCAGGCTGGCCTGCAACTGCTGCAGCGCGAGGCCCGCGGCGTGCGGCTGCTGCCGCCGGGAGAAGCCTTCCTGCACCACGCGCGCCTCGTGCTGCACCAGACGGAGCAGCTGCGCGCCGACCTGCTCGAATACGGCGGCGGCCTGCGCGGACACCTGCGCGTGTTCGCCAACACCACGGCCGTGACCGACTTCCTGCCCGAGATCCTGCCGGGCTTTCTTGCGAACAACCCGCGCATCAACGTCGACCTTCAGGAAAAACCGAATGCTCAGATTCCGCGCGGCGTGCTCGACGGCCGCGCCGACATCGGCATCGTCGCCGGCCGCGTCGACACGCTGGGGCTGGAAGCCATCCACTTCAGCACCGACCGGCTGGTGCTGGTCACTTCGCGCAAGCACCGCTTCGCCAGGCGCCGCAGCATCGCCTTTGCCGAGACGCTCGACGAGGACGCCATCGGCATGCAGCAGGGCAGCACGCTGCAGACCTTCCTGGCGCAGATCACCGACAACCTGGGCAAGCGCCAGAAGCTGCGCATACAGCTGGGCAGCTTCGACGCCATGTGCCGGATGATCGGCAGCGGCGTGGGCATCGGCGTGGTGCCCGAGTCGGCCGCGCGGCGCAACCAGGACAGCATGCAGCTCGCGCTGATCGACCTCAGCGATGCATGGTGCGTGCGGGAGCGCTACCTGCTGGTGCGCGACCGGGCGGCGCTGCCGATCTATGCACAGGCGCTGGTGGAAACCTTGTGCCGGCACTACGCCGACGAGGCGCGGACGCTGGGGCAGCCCGATTCACCCTAAGTTGCGCGCGAAACCTGAGCCGATGCGCGTATTCCCCATTTTCTGTGCACAACTTTGGGGGTAACTCATGAGGAGCATTGTAAAAGCGCTACAACTCGTTGTTTTATATAGGTATTCCACACTTTGCTCAAAATTTGAGCGGTGCACAACCTTGGCGCCCGGACACCGGTCCGAAGGCATTTTTCTAGTCGCATTCCTAGCAGAGGATCGTTGGAGCGCGACCTGAACGCACGATGCAGAGCAAAATTTTTTCGCCGCGTGCCGCCAACTTGCGCGCGGAACCGCACCCGCCAGGGTTACTCCCCATTTTCTGTGCACAACTTTGGGGGTAACTCAGGTGGAGCCTTGTAAAAGCAATCTAAGCTGTTGTTTTATAAGGGAATTCAACAACCTGCCTAAATTTTGGGCGGTGAACAAGATGCTTCGGGCGCACCGCCGATACCGGGCTTTCAGGGCTCAGTAAGGCGGCGCCTTGCGCCCTCTCTGCGCCCGTGCCGCCTCGGTCCACCAGGCCAGGTCGTCGGCGAACCGCCCGAACGATCGCTCGAGCGAATCGCCCGCGCTGCCCGTGGGCTTGCCCTGCGCGTCCAGCGTCTGAGAGATCGGCCCGACCGCGAGCGTGCTCGACACCACGACCATGCCCATCTCCGACAGGATCGAATGCCACACCGTGCCCGAGCGCACACCCGAGAAGCGCCCCGCCGAGTAGCTCGCAACCGCGGCGGGCCGCCAGAACCACTCCTCCAGGAAGTGGTCCGTCAGGTTCTTGAGGCCGGGCTGCGGGCCCCAGTTGTATTCGCCGGTCACGAAGACGAAGGCGTCGGCCGTGCGGATCTTTTCGGCCAGGGCTTCCATCGCCGCCGGCGCGGTGCCCTTGGGGTACTCCTTGTACATGCGGTCGAGCATGGGCAGGTCGACGGCCTTGGCGTCGATCAGCTCCGCCTGCGCGCCTCGCCCGTTGAGCCCCGCGACGATGTAGTCGGCCAGGCGCACGCCCATGCGGTCGGACCGGTACGAGCCGTAGAAGACCAGGATCCTGTCGCTCATCGAAGCTCCTTGTTTGTTGCGGGTTGGCTCAGGCCGGCGGTTGCAGCTTGTCCTGCGTGCGGGTGTCGAAGTCGCTGGCGTCATGCCGCTCGAGCAACTGGCTCGACGGCTGGCCCCAGGCGCGATTGACCATGCGCCCGCGCTGCACCGCGGGGCGCTGCGCGATCTCGTCGGTCCAGCGCAGCACGTTCTTGTATTCGCCCACCTGCAGGAACTCGCCCGCTTCGTACAGCTGTCCCTTGGCCAGCGTGCCGTACCAGGGCCAGACGGCCATGTCGGCAATGGTGTATTCGCTGCCGGCCAGGTAGCGGCTCTCGGCCAGCCGGCGGTCGAGCACGTCGAGCTGGCGTTTGACTTCCATCGCGAAGCGGTCGATGGCGTATTCGATCTTCGTCGGGGCGTAGGCGTAGAAGTGCCCGAAGCCGCCGCCCAAATAAGGCGCGCTGCCCATCTGCCAGAACAGCCACGACAGGCATTCGGCGCGCGCCGCGCGCTCGGCCGGCAGGAAGGCACCGCCGAACTTCTCGGCCAGGTACTGCAGGATCGCGCCCGACTCGAACACCCGGACGGGCGCCGCGCCGCTGCGGTCCAGCAGCGCCGGGATCTTGGAATTCGGGTTCACCGCCACGAAGCCGCTGCCGAACTGGTCGCCGTCGTTGATGCGGATCAGCCAGGCGTCGTACTCGGCGCCGGCATGGCCCAGCGCCAGCAGTTCTTCCAGCATCACCGTGACTTTCACGCCGTTGGGCGTCGCGAGCGAATAGAGTTGCAGCGGGTGCTTCCCGGTCGGCAGGTCCTTGTCATGGGTGGCACCCGCGATCGGGCGATTGATGTTCGCGAAGCGGCCACCGCTTTCCTTGTTCCAGGACCAGACGGTGGGCGGCGTATAGGCGGTCGTGCCATTCATGCGATGAATTCCAGGAGTTGGACAGACGATGATCATTCTCTACGACTGCGCCACGGCGCCCAGCCCGCGGCGCGCGCGCATCCTGCTTGCCGAGAAGGGCATTGCCCATGAAACGGTGCAGGTCGACCTCGTGCGCGGCGAACAGCTGGGCGCCGCCTATCGCGAGATCAATCCGCAATGCACGGTGCCCGCGCTGCGCACCGAGGAAGACGGCCTCCTGACCGACAACGCCGCCATCGCGGCCTGGCTGGAAGCGCGCTACCCCGAGCCACCGCTGCTGGGCCGCACGCCAGCCGAAAAAGCCGAGATCGCCAGCTGGAACTGGCGCGTGGAATTCGAAGGCCTGCTGGCCATTGCCGAAACACTGCGCAACGGCTCGCCGGCCATGGCCGACCGCGCCCTGCCGGGCCCGGTGAACTACGCCCAGATTCCCGAGCTCGCGCAGCGCGGGCTGGCGCGCGTGCAGCACTTCTTCAAGACGCTGAACGAGCGGCTGGCCGGCCGCGAATTCATCGCCACCGACCGGTTCAGCATTGCCGACATCACCGCCGTGGTCGCGGTGGACTTCGCCCGCGTGGTGCGGGTCAAGCCGGGGGAGCAGCACCCCGAGCTGCTGCGCTGGCGCGCTGCAATGGCGCAGCGGCCGTCGATGTCGCGCTGAGCGGCGACACCGACGGGCGCAAGCGCCCGGTTGCTGCGATCAGCGTTCGATCGTCAGCGCAACGCCCATGCCGCCGCCGATGCACAGCGACGCGATGCCCTTCTTGGCGTTCTGGCGCTGCATTTCGTGCAGCAGCGTCACCAGGATGCGGCAGCCCGACGCGCCGATGGGGTGGCCGATGGCGATGGCGCCGCCGTTGACGTTCACCTTGTTCACGTCCCAGCCCATTTCCTTGTTCACGGCGCAGGCCTGCGCTGCGAAGGCTTCGTTGATCTCGAGCAGGTCGAGGTCGGCGGCCTTCCAGCCGGCGCGCTGCAGCGCCTTGGTCGACGCGGGCACCGGGCCCATGCCCATGATGGCGGGGTCGAGGCCGGCGGTGGCGTAGCTGGCGATGCGGCCCAGCGGCTTCAGGCCGAGCGCGGCGGCCTTCTTGGCCGTCATGACCATCACGGCAGCGGCGCCGTCGTTCAGGCCCGAGGCATTGCCCGCGGTCACGCCGCCGGCCTTGTCGAACGCGGGGCGCAGGCCGGCCAGGCCTTCGGCGCTGGTCTTGCGGTTGATGAACTCGTCGGTATCGAAGATGACGGGGTCGCCCTTCTTCTGCGGAATGCTCACGCCGACGATCTCGTCCTTGAACTTGCCGGCGTCCTGCGCGGCCGCGGCCTTGGTCTGGCTGCCCAGCGCCAGCTCGTCCTGCGCGGCGCGGTCGATGCCGAACTTCTTGGCCACGTTCTCGGCGGTAATGCCCATGTGGTACTGGTTGTAGACGTCCCACAGGCCGTCCACGATCATGGTGTCGACCAGCTTCCAGTCGCCCATGCGCTGGCCGTTGCGCGAATTGGGCAGCACGTGCGGCGCGGCGCTCATGTTTTCCTGGCCGCCGGCAATCACGATCTCGCTGTCGCCCGTGGCCACGGCCTGGGCCGCCAGCATCACGGCCTTCAGGCCGGAGCCGCACACGGCGTTGATGGTGAGCGCCGGCGTTTCCTTGGCGCCGCCGCTCTTCAGCCATGCCTGGCGCGCGGGGTTCTGGCCGGCGCCGGCCGCGAGCACCTGGCCCATGATGGCCTCGCCGACCTGTTCGGCCGTGAGGTTGGCGCGCGCGATCACTTCCTTGATGACGATGGCGCCCAGCTCGGTGGCGGGAATGCCGGCGAGCGAGCCGCCGAACTTGCCGACAGCCGTGCGCGCGGCCGAAACGATGACGATGTCTTCCATGAGGTTCTCCGTTGAAGTGATTTGAAATCTGTTGCGCTCAGGCCTTGGCTTTCACATAGCGGCCCGGCGCCGGCTCGATGGCCTTGTAGGCCTTGCCGTTGCCGTACGCCTTGGGCGCGGGAATCTGTTTGCCCGCGTGTCCCTTGAGCCATTGTGCCCAGTCGGTCCACCAGCTGCCAGGGTGTTCCTGCGCGCCGGCGAGCCATTCGGCCTGGGTCTTGGGGAACTTGCCGTCCTCGCGGATCCAGTGGCTGCGCTTTTTCTTGGCGGGCGGGTTGATCACGCCGGCGATGTGGCCCGACGCGCCCATCACGAAGCGCTTCTTGCCCGGCAGCAGCTGCGTGGAGGCATAGGCGCCGCCGATGGGCACGATGTGGTCTTCGCGCGAGCCGTAGATGTAGGCCGGAATGTCGATGCTGCCCAGGTCGATCTTCTGGCCGCACACGGTGAGCGCGTTGGGCTTGGCCAGCTTGTTCTCGTGGTACGTGTTGCGCAGGTACCAGGCATAGAACGGCCCCGGCAGGTTGGTGGCGTCGCTGTTCCAGTACAGCAGGTCGAACGGCGGCGGGGTCTCGCCCTTGAGGTAGTTGCCGACCACGTAGTTCCAGACGAGGTCGTTCGGCCGCAGGAAGCTGAAGGTGGAGGCCAGGTCGCCGCCGGGCAGCAGGCCGCCCTTGCCGAGCTGCATTTCGCGGTACTGCACCATCTGCTCGTCCACGAAGATGTCCAGGATGCCGGTGTCGCTGAAATCGAGGAAGGTGGTCAGCAGCGTGACCGACGCGGCCGGCTTCTCGCCGCGCGCCGCGAGCACCGCCAGCGCTGTGCTCAGGATGGTGCCGCCCACGCAGAAGCCCAGCGTGTTGATCTGCTTGCTGCCGCTGATCTCCTGCACCGTGTGGATCGCCTTGATGGCGGCGTTCTCGATGTAGTCGTCCCAAGTGGCCTTGTCCATCGACTCGTCGGGGTTGCGCCAGCTCACCACGAACACGCGGTGGCCCTGCTCGTTCGCATAGCGAATGAGCGAGTTCTCGGGCTGCAGGTCGAGGATGTAGAACTTGTTGATGCACGGCGGCACCAGCAGGAACGGCCGCTCGTACACCTTGGCGGTGAGGGGCTTGTATTCGAGCAGCTGGAAATAGTCGTTCTCGAAGACCACGGCGCCCTCGGTAGTGGCCACGTTGCGGCCCACCTCGAAGGCGCTCTCGTCGGTCATGCTGACGTGGCCCTGCTTCATGTCGTGCAGCAGGTTCTGGATGCCCTTGGCAATGCTCTCGCCCTGCGTCTCGATGGCCTTCTTCTGGGCTTCTGCATTGAAGGCGAGCGAATTGCTGGGCGAAGACGCCGCCATCCATTGCTCGACCGCGAAGCGCATGCGCGCCTTGGTCTTCTCGTCGGCGTCGATGGCCTCGGCCATGCTGAGCATGGTGCGGCCGTTGAGCAGGTACACGGCCGCCGAGAAGGCCGACAGCGGGTTGCTGCCCCAGGCTTCGCTGGCGAAGCGCTTGTCGCCTTCGGGCCTGGCGTCGAAGCCGCGGCGCCAGAGATCGGTTGCTTCTGCAACGTACTGTTGCTGGATGGCCTTGAGCTTTTCGGGGTCGATGGACAGCTTCGGCAGCTCGGGCAGCTTCGACGGCGACATCTGCGGCATCTGCCACAGCGGCGTACCGCCGACGTTGAAGGCCGTGGCCCCCTGCGTGGCGGATTGCTGGAAAGCTTCCAGCGCCTTGGTCCATCCCTCGGTCATTGCTTGCTGGAAGGGCGCGAACGCATCGGCCCCCGCGGCTTGTTGCTTCATCATGTCTCCTGGTCCTCGCCTGAAACGAAACGGATGGCTTGCGTGATTTGAGTATCCTGCATTCACAAGGCACCCACAACGCCGCTCTTTCCCTTACCGACTGAAATTCCGTGTTTATCCATTTGATCGTGATCGGCTGGCTCTACGTCGCACTCATGATGGCGGTGGCCGAAGCCACCAACACCACGGGCACGGTGCTGGGCGCCATCTTCACATTTCTTTTGTACGGATTGGCGCCGCTGGCACTGGTGGTTTACCTGATGAGTACCCCGGCGCGGCGGCGGGCCATCAAGCAGCGCGAGGCCGAAGCGCAGGAAGCCGCACGCCGCGCCGCCAGGGCCGAAGAAGCAGCGGCCTCAGACCTTCCAGACCAGCGCGGCGAAACGCCCGCTGACGCCGTCGCGCCGGTGCGAAAAGAACCTTGAGCCATTGGCGACGGTGCACCACGCGTCGGTGCCGTCGTTGCCATGCACCGAAGCGACGCCAGCCGCGTTCAGGCGCTGGCGTGCGAGCGCGGGCAGGTCGGCCAGCCACTTGCCGGCGGATGCAGAAGGGACAAAGCACGCGGCGGCCTCGGGCGCATGCGCCTCGAACGCGGCCTTGACCTCGGGGCCGACCTCGAAGGCCTTCGGCCCGATACAGGGCCCCAGCCATGCGATGACCTTGCCGGACAAGTCCGGTGCGAACGACCGTGCGGTTTGCTCGAGCACGCCGCCCGCCAGTCCGCGCCAGCCGGCATGCGCGGCCGCCACGCGGTGGCCCGCTTCGTCGGTGAAGAGCACGGGCAGGCAGTCGGCCACCATGATGGTGCAGGCCAGCCCCGTGGCGGTGGCGGTGCAGCCATCGGCCGCCGTGCCGTAGCGCACCACGTGCCGCTCGTCGTCGAGGGCGACCACGCCGGTGCCGTGCACCTGCTGCAGGAAGACCGGCCGCGCGCCGATGGCTTCGCGCAGGCGCCTGCGGTTCTCGGCGACGTGCGCGGCATCGTCGGCCACGTGGTCGCCGAGGTTCAGGCTCTGGTAGCGCCCCTGCGAAACCCCGCCGTCGCGCGTGGTGCACACGGCCCGCACGTTCGGCGGCGCGGGCCACTCGGGCACGAGCCAGCGCGCATCCATCGGCTTCAGGCTTCCGCGTCGGGCGCCTGCGAGGGCTGCGCGCGCTGGAAGGCGTCGAGCTCCATGCAGGCCTCGAATGCGGCCATGGTGCGCGGCAGGCCGCTGAAGTCGCAGTCGAAGCGGCGGCCGTTGAAGATCTGCGGCACCAGGCAGCAGTCGGCCATGGTGGGCGTGTTGCCCCAGCAGTACGTGCTGGCGGGGTGCTGCGCGAGCTGGCGCTCGAAGGCAAGCATGCCGTCGCGCACCCAGTGGCGGTACCAGTTGTTCTTGGCTTCCTCGTCGAGCTTCAGGTCCTTCACGAGGTACTTGAGCACGCGCAGGTTGTTGAGCGGATGGATCTCGCAGGCGATCGACTGCGACAGCGCGCGCACATGCGCACGGCCGGCCGGGTCGCTGGGCAGCAGCGGCGGCTCGGGGTGCACTTCGTCGAGGTATTCCATGATGGCCATCGACTGCGAGAAGCGCTCGCCCTCGTCTTCGAGCAACGGCACCAGCATGTCGGCGGAGATGGCGGGATAGGAGCCGGTGCGGTGTTCGCCGCGCGCGATGTGCACGGGAACGTACTCGTAATCGAGGCCCTTCAGGTTGAGGGCGATGCGCACGCGGAACGAGGAAGAGGAGCGGAAATAGTTGTGCAGCTTCATGGTTTTCCGAGCATAGCGCGCCATCAAGTACGAGGCACGCCCATCAGCAGGCAGCGCAGCTCGCCGAGCACGCAGCCCGGCGCCGCTGTTTCGCGCCATTCCGCAAGGATGCGCAGCGCGGCGCCCTCCTCCCGGGCCGCGATGCCCAGGCGCCACGGGCCGCGCGCGCCGGGCGGCTCGCCGGGTTCGTGGTTGTGCCCCTCGCCGTGGGGACGCCCTTCGGAGCAGGCGCGGCAGAGCACCTGCATGCTGGTGGTCCAGTTCTCGGCGCTGGCATCGGCCGCCTCGAAACGCCGGATGAGCGCGTCGATGTCTTCCTGCGCCACGCCCTCGATGGTCACTTCATAGGTTGCGTGCTCCGACGGCGCGATCAGCTCCAGCGCGTCGAAGACCGGCACCTCGCGATCGCCGCGCATGCGGTAGCCGTTGGCCGCGCCGTCGTGCAGCACGAGGTCGCCCCAGCGGTGGCCGCAGGCCGGCGTCGGCACGCTGCGCAGGATGGCGCGGGCCGGGTCGATGCGGTCGGCCCACACCACCTCGCTGGCCTCGTCGCCGTGCACGCGAATGGGTGTGAGGCCGACGAAGAAATCGATCGGCCCTTCGCCGTCCGGAATGCCGATGCCGTACTGGCGCCATGCGCGCCGCGCCGTGGCCCAGTCGCCCAGCGCCGTGGCCGCGATGCCCAGGTTCCAGAGCGCGCCCTGGTTGTCCGGCTCGCATTGCACCGCGCGGGCATTGGCCTGCAGCGAGGCGGCCCATTCGCCGCGGTACTTGTGGATGAGCCCGGCGTTGTACCAGGGCGCCGCCCAGTACGGGTGGACGGCGCTGGCCTGAGCGTAGGCTTCGAGCGCGCCGTCCTGGTCGCCCTCGTCGTCGCGCCGTCGGCCGAGTTCATTGAATGCGGTGGCTTTGCCGGCTTTGCCGAGGCGGATTGGCATTGTGAAAACTGGAAACGAAGAAATGGGGTTGCGCGGTAGGCGCTATTGTGAGCCTCCCGCCTCTGGCACACTGCCGGTTTCCCCGCCAGGTTTCGCTGAAAAAGGACACGTCGCAATGGCTTCCGAGTTTGTCTTCGCCCCGCCCGCCACCGTTTCTGTTCCCGTGGCCGGCCAGCCCGCCCGCTTCCCGGTGCACCGCATCTACTGCGTGGGCCGCAACTACGAAGATCACGCCAAGGAAATGGGCTTCACCGGCCGCGAGCCGCCCTTCTTCTTCATGAAGCCCGCCGACGCGCTGGTGACGGTCGATGCCGGCCAGACCGGCACCATGGCCTATCCCACGCTCACCAAGAACCTGCACCACGAGATCGAACTGGTGGTGGCGATCGGCACCGGCGGCAAGAACATCGCGGCAGCCGATGCGCACAAGCACATCTACGGCTACGCGGTCGGGCTCGACATGACGCGCCGCGACCTGCAGAACGACATGAAGAAGCAGGGCCGCCCCTGGGACATCGGCAAGAGCTTCGAGCAGAGCGCGCCCATCGGCCCGATCGTGCCCGTGGCACAGGCCGGCGACGCCGAAAAGGCCGAGATCTCCCTGCAGGTGAACGGCGCCGACCGCCAGCGCAGCAACGTGAGCAAGCTGATCTGGAACGTGGCCGAGACCATCGAGCACCTGTCGGCCGCGTGGGAGCTGCAGCCCGGCGACCTGATCTTCACGGGCACGCCTGAAGGCGTGGCCGCCGTGGTGGCCGGCGACACGCTGGTGGGCCAAGTCGCGGGCCTGCCGGCGCTGACCGTCAGGATCGTCTGAAGGCGGCGGACGGCTTCATGCTCCTGCGCGTTCCCATCAAGCACTGCAAGAACTGCGGCACCGCCGTGGTCTACCGAGTTCCGGACGACGGCGACACCAAGCAGCGCGCCATCTGCCCGGCCTGCAACACCATCCACTACGAGAACCCGCTCAACGTGGTGGGCACCATTCCGGTCCTGGGCGACAAGGTGTTGCTGTGCAAGCGCAACATCGAGCCGCGCTGGGGCAAGTGGACCCTGCCCGCCGGCTTCATGGAACTCGAGGAAACCACCGCCCAGGGCGCGGCCCGCGAGACCGACGAAGAGGCCGGCGCGAACTTCGAGATGGAAGGCCTGTTCTCGGTGATCAGCGTCGTGCGCGTGGGCCAGGTCCACCTGTTCTACCGCGCGCGCCTGCTCGACGACAAGTTCGACCCCGGCCACGAGACCATCGAGGCGAAGCTCTTCACCGAGGAAGAGATTCCCTGGGAAGAAATCGCCTTTCGCACCGTTCGCGAAACGCTCGAGCACTACTTCGAAGACCGCCGGCGCGGCAGCTTCGACCGCGTCCACACCATCGACCTCATCTGAAACCGCACGACACCATGACACTTCGCTCCATCCTGCTGCGCACCGCGCTCGGCCTCGGGTTCATCCTGGCTGCCACGGCACACGCGGAAACGGTGGGCGACGTCGACACCGCCTTCAAGCTCATCGGCCCCGACCACAAGATCGTGATCGAGGCCTACGACGATCCCAAGGTCAACGGCGTCACCTGCTATGTGTCGCGCGCCAAGACCGGCGGGCTGGCCGGTGCATTCGGCGTGGCGGAGGACAAGTCCGAAGCCTCCATCGCCTGCCGCCAGGTAGGCCCGGTGAGCATCACGCAACCGCTGCCCAAGCGCGAAGAGGTCTACAGCGAGCGGCTGTCGATCCTCTTCAAGCGGCTGCGCGTGGTGCGCATGGTTGACCCCAAGCGCAACACGCTGGTCTACCTGACCTACTCCGACCTGCTGGTCGACGGCTCGCCGAAGAACAGCGTGACCGCCGTGCCCATCGACCGTGGCACGCCGATTCCGCTCAAGTAGCGCGCGCCCCACTGCCCCTTTGCTGCCCGGCACTTCCCGGGGAGCCGGCACGCGAGTTTGCTAGCATCGCTCGCGCGGCTCCGCCCGGTGGAGCCGCACCGAAGGAACCCTCCGCAACGAATCCGTTCCAACAAGGCGCCATGCAACTCCAGACTCTTGCTTTCCGTACCGGCGCTGCAGCGCTGCTTGCCGCGAGCCTCGCGGCGTGCACCACCGTCGATCTCAACACGCCCTGGCCCACGGCCCCGGCGGCCAAGCCACCGGTGGCACAGCGCCCCGCGGCACAGTTCATCCGGCCCGTCAACGGCCCGATCATTGCGCGCTTCGACGGCGACCGCACCAAGGGCATCGACATCGCCGGCACGCTCGGCGACCCGGTCCTGGCCTCGGCCGACGGCCGCGTGGTGTACGTGGGCGGCGAACTGCCGGCCTACGGCAACATGGTCATCATCAAGCACAACGAGACCTTCCTCACCGCCTACGCGCACCTGCAGACCATCTTCGTCAAGGAAGGCACCGTGGTGCGCCAGGGCGACAAGATCGCCGAAATGGGCCGCAGCAACGCCGACCGCGTGAAGCTGCGCTTCGAGATCCGCAGGAACGGCAACCCCGTGGACCCCGAGCCCTACCTCAACGGCCGCCAGCCGCCGCAATAGCCGCCAGCCGGCAGCTCCCTCAGTTGGCCTGGCGCAGCACCACCTCGCGCCAGTTGGCGTCGCGCGTGCTCACGAACATGCTGCGCAGCACGAGGCCCGACATGGCCGGCGCATTGAATGTGTGCGACGCCGCACCCGCGGCCGACGGCGCCACGTCGGCCTGATCCGACCATTTGCTCGGCGTCGAGGTGGCGCCGGCCAGCGCCAGGAAGAACTCCGACGAAAACGCCGGGTTCAGGCCCGTCGCGCTGACCGCGAAGTCGCTGCCGCCGCTGTACGAAGCCAGCGCCGGCGTGGTCGTGAAGCTCGGGTAGGCCAAAGCCGCCGCCTCGGCCAGCGTGAACGGCCGCGCATTGAAGCTCTGCTTGTAGACGATGTCGAACGTGCTGTTCGTGATCTGCGCGACCGTGTCGTTGCTGGTGTAGGCCGTGAAGGTGTACTCGGGCGCGGCCGGTATCGCCGCGATGGCACTGTCGCTCAGCCCCGCCGTCGATGCGCCGGCGCAGTTCGATGCCAGCGCGTACTGGTTGCTGCCGTTGTTGCCCTGGATCGGCCAGTAGTCGCCCGCCAACGCGGGGCGCACATGGCGCAGCCCGTTCGGCGGAAGGCCCGGCCCGGTCACCACCACGGCGACCGCCGCGTTGCTGTTGTTGGGGTTCGGGTCCCTGATCGAGAACTCCAGCCCCGTGATCACGCAGCCCGACACCGGGTCCTTGAAGGCCTGGATGTGCGGGTTGATGTCGAGCACGCGGCCGTCGCCACGCAAGCGCCACACGCCGTCGTTGCCCTTCACGATCTGCATGCTCTTGTTGTTGCTGAAAGCCACGCCGTTCTTGTCCTTGTGCGTGAACTCGACGAAGGCGCGCGGCGCCAGGTTGTTGGTGCCGTCGACCGTGTAGTTGATGCGGTTGATGACCACGTCGGCAAAGCTCGCGCCCACCATGTTGGTGTCGCCCGCCAGGTCGCTCACGAAGTCGCTGGCGCTCGCATCGGCCAGCCGGAAGCTGTAGGCGCTGTTGCTGGTGCTGGTCAGCAGCGGCAGCAGATCGGCCGGCGCGGGCAGCCCGTTCGCGAACCTGGCCGTGATGTCGGAGAGCGCCTTGCGGATCAGCACCACGTCGTCGGCCGCGGTCTCCATGCCGGTGCCGCTCATCGGCGTGGTGCCGGCGTCCTGGGCGGCCTTGACCGCGAGGTCGTCCACGACCTGCTGCTGCGTGACGATGTTGGTGATGGTCGCGACGTTGGTGGCCGGGTCCACGCTCACGCGCAGCACATCCAGCGCCTTGTCCAGCGCGCTCGACAGCGGCGAGAACGCGGTGCGCAGCAGGTCGATGCTCGAGTCCACGCCCATGGCCAGCAGCACCGGCAGCAGCTTGGCCTTGAGCGCGTCGGATTCGGCCTTGAGCTCCGTGGCCGACAGCGCAGCGAAATCGCCGCTGTCGAAGTACTTGTCGGCCACCTTGCCGGCGATGTTGGCCACCACCAGGTCGGTCAGCGGCGTGATGTTGATGGTGCCGTTGGCGTCCGCGGCGGTCGCGGCCGAGTGGATCACCACGCGCTGGCCGCCCACCGTGCCTTCGGCGCGGAACACGAAAGGCGCGGTCATGTCGGTCACGTCCACCGTGTAGCCGCCGTTGGAAGACAGCTGCACGGTCTTGGTGGCGCCCTTGGCGTCCTTCACGGTCACCGTGCCCGACAGCGGCAGGCCCGACGCGGCCGTGCCCGAGAAGGCCATGGACGCCGGCGGCGGATTGCTGGCGGGGGGATTCGAGCCCCCGGCCACGGGCAGGCCGACAAAACCACTACCGCCGCCACCACCCCCGCCCCCGCCGCAGGCACCGAGCGAGATCAGGAGCGCCACTGCGCAAGCGGAGCGCGTCGTCTTGAAGAACGAGATGGAGGCGGCCGGGGCCACGGAGGGTGTTTTCATGGATGGTTTCAGGTGAGAGGGAGTAAACAGAAGAATCAACTCGTTACGAGCCGTGTGATTCTTCTGTGGACCCCTTCCACTCACCATCCTCTGTTTTGAGGATGCGGCTCGGCGGCAGCTAGAGCAGGCTCTCCGGCACCAGCGGCGCCAGCAGGTCCAGCTTCCAGCGCGACCAGAAGTCCGTCTCCGGCTCCTGGTGCAGGATGGTGTCGGCCGCGTCGCCCGAGGCCGGGCTTACCCACTCGATGGCACCCGTCGCCCCCAGTTGCAACTGGTAGGCGCCGTCCAGCCGGATGAAGCCGATCAGGCTGGTGAGCTGCTGCGCGATCTGCGGGCTGAAGATGAAGATGCCGACTTCGGTGTTGTGCAGCATCGAACGCGGATCGAAGTTCATCGAGCCGATGAACACGATCCTGCGGTCGATCACCGCCGACTTGCCGTGCAGCCGCCCGCTGGCCGAGCCGTACATGCCGAAGCGCTTGGTCTGCTCCACCCGCTTGGGGCTCAGCTCGTACAGCTCCACGCCCAGGCGCAGCATCTCGGGCCGGTAGCGGCGGTAGCCGATGTGCACCAGCGACTCGTCGGTAGCCGCCAGCGAGTTGGTGACGATGCTGTAGCTCACGCCGTTGCCGCGCACGATGCGGATGCTCTCCATGCCGCCGCGCCCGGGTATCAGGTAGGGCGTGGTCTGCAGGACCTCGTTCTCGGCGCCGCGAATGTAGCGGCGCACGTTGTAGAGCACGCTGTCCCTCGATTCGTCCGCCGGCAGGCCGCGCGCTTCCTCGGTCGGCGCGAGCGCCTTGGCGGGCGCGTCGGCATAGGCCTCGGCGCGCGCCCACACCAGCTTCAGCGCGCCGGCGTCGAGGTCCTTGGCCAGCGGGTTGTTGCCGAGCAGGTCGGTGGAACCGGGCTCCTCGGGGTGCAGCTGGGCCGGGCCGGTGGTGAGCCTGTCGAAGCGCTCGCGCAGCTGCGCCCGGGTTTCGCCGGTGGCGGGCACCAGCGATTCGATCGGGTACACGTACGGGCTGTTCCAGTACATGTCGAACAGCGACGACAGCCTGGGCACCACCGCGCCCGCCACGAGCGTGTCGATGTCGATGAAGTTGGAGCCGCCGTCGCGCAGGAAATACTCGTTGGCGATGTTGCGCCCGCCCATGACGCCGACCACGTTGTCCACCACGTAGAGCTTGTTGTGCATGCGCCGGTGCACGCGGTCGAAGTCGAGGATCGACCAGGCCCAGCGCGTGCCGAGACGGTCCCGCCCTGCCGGGAACGGGTTGAACAGCCGCACCTCCACATTCGGATGCGCGGCAAAGCTGGTGAAGAGCGGATCGGCGCCGGCCGTGTAGAGGTCGTCCACCAGCAGCCGCACGCGTACGCCCCGGTCGGCCGCGTCGCGCAGCGCGCGCAGCAGGTAGCGCCCGGTCTCGTCGTTCTGCACCAGGTAGTACTGCACGTCGATGGAGCGCTGGGCACGGCGCGCGAGCTCGACGCGCGCATGCAGAGAGAACTGCGGCATCGGCAGCAGGCGGAAGCCGCTCAGCGGCTCGCCGGGCGGTGCCGCCGCCTGCACCAGGCGCCCGAGCGTGGTGTCCGCGCCGTCCGCGATGGCCGTGGAGGGCTTGCGCTGCACGTCGGCCGGCAGGCCCGCGCAGCCGGCCAGGAACAGCATGGTCACGCCGGCCAGCAGCCAAGCCAGCCACCTTGCGCGCGGTATTGGGGTAGCCCGGCGGAAAGAGTGCGGCATCGGAAGCGGAACGTGGGGGGTTGAAAACGCTCGCGGTTTCTACCACGCCCGCGCCCGGCGGCGCTGTCGCCGACGCCTGCTCAGTGCCCCCGCGCCGCGCCCCACTGCCGAACGAAATGGTCGGCCCGCAGCGTGGCGCGCTCCACGGCCGCGTCCCATGAGAGTTGCTGCGTGATCACCAGCGCGCAACGCGGAATGCCGCTCTGGCTCAGCTCGGCGAAGCCGACGTAGGTGCCGCGCGGCGTGCGCATGAGCTCGACCCAGCAGCTCCAGCCTGCTGGCACACGGAGGTCGAGCCGGGCGGTGTCCATGATGTAAACACCATAACTCTTTTGTTCCGCAGTTCAAAGAATTGAAACCCTAAGGACTACTTTTCAGGCGCTTTTCAGGCTCAAGTCAGCGAGTTTTTTCCTTTTTCGAGCAATTCGCGCGATTGCCTTGCCAGCTCGACGAAGGCCTTCAGGTAGTCGACTTCGATGTCGGCCTCGCGCGCGCCCAGGAAGATCTGCTTGGCGATGCCGCGCGGCCCGAGCCGCACCGGCACGATGTCCATCTTTTCCGCGTATTCCTGCACCAGCCAGCGCGGCAGCGCCGCCACGCCCCGGCCGCTGGCGACCATCTGCAACATGATGTCGGTGGTCTCTATGGCCTTGTGGCGCCTGGGCGTCACGCCGGCGGGCATGAGGAACATGTTGTAGATGTCCAGCCGGTCGGTGGCGACCGGGTAGGTCACCAGCACTTCCTGCGTCAGGTGCTCGGGCTTCACGTAAGGCACGCCTGCCAGGGCGTGGCCGCGCGGGACCACCAGCACCTGCTCGTAGTCGAACACCGGCTCGTAGTGCAGGCCCGGCTTGTAGAGCGGGTCTGGCGTGACAAGCAGGTCGATCTCGTAGCCGAAAAGCGCGCCGATGCCGCCGAACTGGAATTTCTGCTTCACGTCGACATCCACGTCGGGCCAGCTCGCCAGATAGGGCGACGCCACTTTCAGCAGCCACTGGTAGCACGGATGGCACTCCATGCCGATGCGCAGCGAGCCGCGCTCGCCCTGGGCGAACTGGCGCAGGCGCTCCTCGGCCAGGTCCAGTTGCGGCAGCACCCGGTTGGCGACCGCCAGCAGGTACTGCCCCGCCTGGGTCAGCCGCAGGCTGCGCCCTTCGCGCTGCCAGATCTCGGTGCCGAGCTGGGCTTCGAGCTTGCGGATCGAATGGCTCAGGGCCGATTGGGTGAGGTGCAGCACCTCGGCGGCGGCCGTGAGCGAGCCTTGCTTGTCCACTTCCTGGACGATCGACAGATGAGCGCGTTCCAGCATGGCTAATGAGTGAAATTCATCGATACGTGAAATAAGACCATTTTACTTCACAGGTCGGCAAACCTACGATCCAGCCCTTTCCTGACTGCCGGACGTTTCCGCTACCCCATGACCACTACCCACAACCTCGGCTTTCCCCGCATCGGCGCCAGGCGCGAACTGAAGTTCGCGCTGGAGTCGTACTGGAAAGGCGAGTCTTCGCGCGACGCGCTCAAGGCCCTCGGCGCCCAGCTTCGCCAACGCCACTGGAACGACCAGGCCGGCATCGACCTGGTGCCCGTGGGCGACTTCGCCTTCTACGACCAGGTGCTGGATATGAGCTTCACGCTCGGCAACCTGCCCGAGCGCGTGCGCGGCTTCCACGGCGACGCGCTGGACAACTACTTCCGCGTGGCGCGCGGCCGTTCGGCCCAGGGCGCGGAAGACCACGCCGGCTGCTGCGGCGGCGTGGCCGCCGGCGAAATGACCAAGTGGTTCGACACCAACTACCACTACATCGTCCCCGAGTTCACCGCGCAGACCGAATTCACGCTCGACGCCTCGCGCCTGCTGGAACAACTGGCCGAAGCCAGGGCCCAGGGCGTGAAGGCCAAGCCGGTGCTGGTCGGCCCCGTCACCTACCTGTCCATCGGCAAGGCCAAGGACGATTCCGAAAAGCTGGCGCTGCTGCCGCGCCTGCTGCAGGTGTATGCCGAGCTGCTCGAAACGCTGGCCGCCCAGGGCGTGGAATGGGTGCAGATCGACGAGCCCCTGCTGGTCACCGAACTCGACGCCGACTGGCAGCACGCATTCAACACGGCCTACCACCAGCTCAAGGCCGCGCGCATCAAGATCCTCGTCGCCACCTACTTCGGCCAGCTGCAGGAAAACAAGTACCTGGCCGCCAACCTGCCGGTGGCGGGCCTGCACGTCGATGCCGTCAACGGCCGCGACGACATCGTTCCGCTGCTGACCATGCTGCCCGCGCACAAGGTGCTGTCGCTGGGCGTCATCAACGGCCGCAACATCTGGAAGAGCGACCTCGCCTCCATCCTCGACTGGCTGGAACCGCTGGCCGCGCGCCTGGGCGACCGCCTGTGGATCGCGCCCTCGTGCTCGCTGCTGCATGTGCCGGTGGACCTGGCCAGCGAACAGAAGCTCGACGCCGAGGTCAAGTCGTGGCTCGCCTTCGCGCTGCAGAAGCTCGAGGAGTTGCGCGTGCTGGCCACCGCTCTGCGCGACGGCCGCGACGCCGTGAAGGACGCCCTGGCCGCCAACAGCGCCGCCCTCGCCGCGCGCCGTGCGTCGCCCCGCGTCAACAACCCGGCAGTGCAGGCAGCGGTTGCCGGGCTCTCCAGCCAACTGGGCCAGCGCGAAGGCGCCTATGCCCATCGAGCGGCCAAGCAGGCCGCATTCCTGAAGCTGCCGAAGTTCCCCACCACCACCATCGGCTCGTTCCCGCAGACCGCGGAAATCCGCCATGCGCGCAGCGAGTACAAGGCCGGCCGGCTGGACGACGCCGGCTACAAGGCCGCGATGCAGGCCGAGATCGCCCGCAGCGTGCGCGAGCAGGAAGCGCTCGACCTGGACGTGCTGGTGCACGGCGAAGCCGAGCGCAACGACATGGTCGAGTACTTCGGCGAGCAGCTCGAAGGATATGCCTTCAGCCAGTTCGGCTGGGTGCAGTCGTACGGTTCGCGCTGCGTGAAGCCGCCGATCCTGTTCGGCGACATCAGCCGCCCGAAGGCGATGACGCTCGAGTGGACCCGGTACGCGCAGTCGCTCACGCAGCGGCCCATGAAGGGCATGCTGACCGGCCCCGTCACCATCCTGAACTGGTCCTTCGTGCGCGACGACCAGCCGCGCTCGGCCTCGTGCAAGCAGCTGGCGCTGGCCATCCGACAGGAAGTGCTCGACCTGGAAAAAGGCGGCGTGCGCGTGATCCAGATCGACGAAGCCGCGCTGCGCGAGGGCCTGCCGCTTCGCAAGTCGCAATGGCAGGAGTACCTGGACTGGGCGGTGGAGTCGTTCCGCATCACCGCCAACGGCGTGCGCGACGAGACCCAGATCCACACGCACATGTGCTATTCGGAATTCAACGACATCATCGCGTCGATCGCGGACATGGACGCCGACGTGATCACTATCGAGACCTCTCGCTCCGACATGGAGCTGCTCGACGCCTTCGACGACTTCAAGTACCCCAACGAGATCGGCCCCGGCGTGTACGACATCCACTCGCCGAACATTCCCAGCCAGGAGCACATCGTGCAGCTGATGAAGAAGGCCGCCGAACGCGTGCCCGCCGAGCGCCTGTGGGTCAACCCGGACTGCGGCCTGAAGACGCGCCAGTGGGCGGAAGTGCTGCCCGCGCTGGCCAACATGGTGGCGGCCGCCAAGACGCTGCGCGCCTCGGCCTGAGGCCCGGCCATCGCCGGCCGCAGGCGCGGGGCGCGGCGATGGCGACAATGGCGTGCATGACGCTCGCCCTGTTCGACGACCCGCCCCGCCCAGCGCGCGAACCGCTCGGCTCCGGCGCCATCGTGCTGCCCGGCTTCGCGCTGCCCTTCGTCGATGAACTGCTGCCCGCGATCCGCGCGGTGGAAGAGCGCGCGCCGTTCCGCCATCTCGTCACCCCGGGCGGCTTCACCATGTCCGTGGCGCTGACCAACTGCGGCGCGCTGGGCTGGACCAGCGACCGGCGCGGCTACCGCTACAGCCCCATCGACCCTGGCAGCGGGCTGCCGTGGCCCGCGATGCCGGAGCCCTTCATGCGGCTGGCGCGCGAGGCGGCCGGGTCCGCCGGCTTCGACGGCTTCGTGCCCGACGCCTGCCTCGTCAACCGCTATGCGCCCGGCGCGCGGCTTTCGCTGCACCAGGACAAGGACGAGCATGACTACGGCGCGCCCATCGTGTCGGTGTCGCTCGGCATGGCGGCCGTGTTCCTGTTCGGCGGTCTCGCGCGCGGCGACAAGGCCGTGCGCGTGCCGCTCGTGCATGGCGACGTGGTGGTCTGGGGCGGCGAAGACCGGCTGCGCTACCACGGCGTGCTGCCACTCAAGGAAGCGCCCCACCCGCTGCTGGGCGCGCAGCGCATCAACCTCACATTCCGCAAGGCGGGCTGACTGACTGACTGAAAACGCATGCAGGCGACCACCACGACCACCGGCACGAAGAAGAGCAACAGCCCCGGCAACGCGATCCGCGAGCTCTATGCGGCCCTCTGGCACTTCGCAGCAGGTGCGCGTGCGCAGCTGCTTGGCGCCACGGCGCTGCTCGCCATGTCGCAGCTCATACGCCTGGCGCTGCCCTACCTTGCCGGGCAGGCCATCAATGCCCTGCAGCGCGGCGAGCTGAGCGGCGCCGGCCGCTGGATCGCCGCGCTGGCCGGCGTGTACGTGGGTGCATGGGCGCTGCACGGGCCGGGGCGCATTCTGGAGCGCAACGTGGGCATGCGGGTGCGCGAGACGCTGGCCGACCAGCTCTATGCGCGCATCGCCGCCGCGCCGCTCGCCTGGCACGACGGCCACCACTCGGGCGAGCTGCAGCACCGCGTGCACCAGGCCAGCCGCGCGCTGTCGGACTTTGCGCAGAACCAGTTCATCTGGCTCACCAACGCCGTCAACTTCGTGGGGCCGCTGGTTGCGCTGGCGCTGCTGTCGCGCACCAGCGGCATGACCGCGCTCGCGGGCTATGTGCTGATAGGCCTCGTCATCGTGCGCATCGACCGTGCGCTGATGAAACTGGCGCGCGCCGAGAACGACGCCGACCGCCGGTACGTGGCCGCGCTGCTCGACTTCCTGGGCAATGCATCGACCGTCATCGGCCTGCGGCTGCAGGGGGCTTCACGCCTGCTGCTGCGCAGGCGCATGGCCGCCATATCGCTGCCGCTGAAGCGCACCGTGGTGCTCAATGAGGGCAAGTGGTTCGCGGTCGACCTGATGGGGCTTGGGCTGACCTGGGGCCTGGTCGTGGTGTACGTGTGGCAGGCACGCGCACCCGGGCAGGCCGTGATGCTGGGGGCCGTGTTCATGATCTACCAGTACGCGCAGCAGGCCGCCGGCGTCGTCACATCGGTGGCCGCCAACTTCAGCTTCTTCGCGCGCATGCACACCGACTACAGCAGCGCGGAGCCGATATGGCAGGCGCCCTCGGGCGATGTGGCCGCGAGCGTGCCCGAGCAGGTGCCGGAGCGCGAGCGCATCGACGCATCGGCGGTGTGGCGCCGGCTCGATGTCGACGGGCTGCATTGGCGCTATGCGGCGCGCGGGAAGCCGCAAGCGGAGCCCTCCGAACCCGTGAAGCGCAGCAGCGGCCTGCACGACGTGAAACTGAGCCTGCGCCGTGGCGACCGGGTCGCGCTGGTCGGGCCGAGCGGCGGCGGCAAGAGCACCCTGCTGCGCGTGCTGGCCGGGCTGTATCCACCGGACAGCGGCGTCCTGTCGCTCGACGGAAAGCCCGTCGACTGGACGCAACTGCGCCGCCTTGCCACGCTGATCCCGCAGGAGACCGAACTGTTCGAAGCCAGCGTGCGCGAGAACCTCGCCTTCGGCCAGCCGCGCGACGACGCGCTGCTGCTGGCAGCGCTGCACACCAGCACCTTCGACGAAGTGCTGAAGGCGAACCACGGCGACCTCGACACCGCCGTGTCGGAGCGGGGCTTCAATCTTTCGGGCGGACAGCGGCAGCGACTGTGCCTGGCGCGCGGCGTGCTGGCCGCACAGGGCAGCTCGTTGCTGCTGCTCGACGAACCGACCAGCGCGCTCGACGCGGGCACCGAAGCACGCGTGCTGGAGCGCATCGCCCGTGCGTTTCCCGATGCCTGCGTGGTGGCGTCGATCCACCGGCTGAGCCTGCTGGAGCGCTTCGATACGGTGGTGCTGATGGAAGCCGGGCATGTGGTCGACCACGGGCCGCGGGATGCGGTGCTGGCGCGGCAGCCGCTGTTGCAGCGGATGGTGGCGCCGGCCGGTGGGGCCGGGCACTGACTGTCGGTGGGTAGCAGTTCAGACGGCGAAGACCATCGTTGTCATTCCGTACGCAGCCTGCGCCGGCCAACCTGGCGCGCGAATCGTTGGACTCAAGGCATTGCCGGCCGCACCGCGACCGAGCTCGGCGCAACCTGTGCGCGAATGTTCTGAGCAATCCTCGTCGCCAGCGCATCGACCGCATGGTCATAGCTCTGAACGACCTCTTGCGGACGCTCCACCAATTCACTGAAGCTCGACCAACGATGCTCAGGGTTCGCCGGCACGCTCCACGAAGCCTTCTCGCTCGTCGCATCAGCCCCGTAGTAAAGCGTTTCGCTGTAGAGGCTGTCTTCCGTTTCGCCTCGAACCAGATAAGCACTCAGATTGACGCGCGGAACATAGTCTTTCGAGAAGCGGGCGGAGAACATGCCGACTTCGTTGAGATAGATGCGCAGCACCGCATCGGTCGGAGGCAGCTTGCTTTCATCGATCGCAGATTCCGCCGAGCGGCTCGAAGCGCCTTCGACGACCTTCGCTTCAAAGCCCTGAGCTGCCAGCTGCCGAACCAACGCTGCAGTGAGCTTCGGCCCCATGTCTTTTCGAGTCGCCTCCATGCGGTCGTTGAAGTCCGAACTCTTGATGCGGTCTGCAACGGACTGCCACAGCACGCCGAGCGGGATGCCCTTGTTTTCGGTATGCAGCTTGTCGATGGGCGTCACCGGGACCACCATGACGCGTTTAACGGGGGCCTGCTGCTGAGGGACAACCGGAGATCGGGCGCAACCTGATAACAGACCGAATGCAACAAGAGCGGTGAGGAAATAAATGCGCATGGAAAATTTTTGATTGATGGCTAATGCTGGCACGGACATCCGTCGTGCACGCTGCGATTGAAATGTCAGAACCGACCGGTGTCTTTGGGGTTGTGGACGATCTGAATCAGCACATCAGGCGTGTAAGCCTTCGTGCGGGAGATCTCGGCAATCTCCCCTCCTGCGGCGCCCGCGAAAACCAATACGCCCTGCCCCTTGTAGGCGAGGTAGTGGCGCCACCGGTCCGTCCCGTTGTATGTAGGGATCCAGGCCTTGCCAGTGTTGTTCACCGTCTCAGCATCCGGCTTGCCCATGATCTTGACGGCCTGCGCGTAGGTCATCCCGGCATGAAGCTGGGCGATCGCGGTGCCCGGCACAGGCTGACCGACGACAGTGCGCTCTTCGTCCTCCTCTGCGGCCACCAGCGCTCGGCGACTCGGTTCATACAACGGCGCGGTTCGGCAGGCTCCCAGCGCGATGCATGCCAGCGCGATGGCGCAGATTACATGGCCTCGTTTCACCACTGCCCCTTGAACCGTCCAGCCGACCACATGACGAGCGTTGCAACAACAGTCACGCCTAGGATCACTGCCAGCAAACTGAGCAGCTCAGATGGCGCAACAGGAAAATAAAGTACACGGTGAATCGCCCAGCGAATCAGGGGCATCGCAAGTAAGGCCCCCACGGAAAACCCGACGCCAATCATGAAGAGGAATGTCAGCAACAAGACTCCCAACATCCTCAAACCTGTACTTTTTGCTTGAATCATCTACCACCTCTATTCGGATTGCCAGTGCTGGGCGAAGCACTTTGGCCATTGACTCCGGCATTCCGAGTTCCTGCAGGAAGCTGCCAACGCTGGTGCCACCTATTCCGGGCAACAAGCTTGGTTGCTCCATTGCCATACAGTTGGCCGCCTACGTTGGCGGTGGCACCGATTGTTCCTCCGAATTCCTATTTCGCGGTTGATACGTATGAATTAACTGCGGGTCACGGAGAAGCTCGATAGTTAACGTCCGTCAAAGATTTGCGCAGTCAACGTCGCCGACGACCTCGCATGGCTGCCGGCTTCGAACCACCGCCCGCCCCGTTCGGAGCGCTCCGACAAGCACTAGCTTGCCCGGACTTGCCGCTCCATGAGCCTGAACACATCGACCTCCTGCATCAACCTGCCCGCCTGGTCCTGCAGAGCACTGGAAGCCGCGGCGGCCTGCTCCACCAGCGACGCATTCTGCTGGGTGGTCCCCTCGATCTGGGCGAGCGCGAGGTTCATGTGCTCGATGCCGGTAGTCTGCTCGTGGCTGGCGTTCGTGATCTCGCCAATGATGCTGGTCACGCGGAGCACGCCGCTCACGATCTCCTTCATGGCTTCACCGGCATCCGCCGCGTGGCGCGTGCCGGCCCTGACCTGGCTGACCGAATCGTCGATGAGGCTCTTGACCTCCTTCGCGGCGGCAGAAGACCTCTGCGCCAGATTGCGCACCTCCGACGCCACCACGGCGAAACCGCGCCCTTTCTCCCCCGCTCGCGCGGCCTCCACGGCCGCATTGAGCGCCAGGATGTTCGTCTGGAAGGCGATGCCTTCAATGACCCCGACGATCTCGACGATCTTGCCGGAGGCCTCGTTGATCGAGCCCATGGTGTGGACCACCTGGTTCACGACGCTGCCCCCGCGGCGCGCCACGTCGGAGGCCGACACCGCGAGCTGATTCGCCTGCATGGCGCTCGTCGCGTTCTGCCGCACCGTCGATGTCAGCTGGACCATCGAGGCGGCCGTCTCCTGCAGAGAGCTTGCCTGCTGCTCGGTGCGGGCCGACAGATCCTGATTGCCGGTTGCAATCTGGGAGGACGCCGACAGCATGGCTTCGGTGCCCTGGCGCACACCGCTCACGATGCGCACCAGGCTGTGCTGCATGTCAGCGAGGGCATCGACCAGCGGCGTGAACTCGTCGCGATGGGGATCGGCAATGGCCACCGTGAGATCGCCCCGGCTCACGCGGTTGGCAACGGCTTGCGCGGCGGCGATGCGCCGGCGCACCAGCCTGACGATGTGCAGGAAGAACAACGTCATGCCGGTGGCCACGGCAGCGACCAGGGCCGCGAGCTGCAGCCGGGTCTGATCCGCGTTGGTGCGTATTGCCGCCAGTTCGGTTTTCAGTTCGTCGCCCTGCCGCTTCTTCGCGCGGTCGAGCCACACCAGCAGCCGGTTGCGGGCAGGAATGGTCTCCCGCACGAGCTGGTTGAAAGCCGCATCGATGTCCGCGCGCTTGGCCAGCGCGACGTTCGTGTCGGCAATCGGCCAGAATTCGGCCGCCAGTTTCTCGAACTCCTTGAAGTCGTTCAGGTCCGCGGTGTCCGTGAGGCCCGCGCGATAGTCCGACGCACTTTTCTCGATGAGCTGGCGCCGCTGCCCGATGTCGGCCAGCGTGGCCTGAAGGTCCTCGGGCGACTTCACGAGCATCGCGTGCCTGATCTGCAGCGACGCGCGGATCACGTTGAGTTCTATGGCTGCAATGCGTTGGAGTTGCGGCACGCGCAGGTCTTCGGTGGCGGCAGCAAGATCGCTCACACGCGACAGGTCGCTCCACGAAAAACTCGCAAGACCGGTCAGGCTGGCGACCAGGATGGCAAGAACGCAATAGAGACGCTTGGCGATTCCAAGCTTCGCTGGAAATTTCATAGAACCCACAATCAGAATAAGAACAGCCCACGGCGCCGACTCCAGCCGGCCTATGGCTATCGGCGCTTTGAAGCCGCGTGACACCTGACATATGTCAGGCTCCATGGCGGGCTTCGACGCGTGGGGCTGTCTATCTGACCGTGAGCGTGCCTGGGCTCTCCGTCAGAGCCGGCCCTGTCCGTCCCCCGTGCGGTCGTGCACCCAGCGCATCGCCTGCTGCTCCGCGTGGCGCAGCGCCTCGGCCTCGGTGGCGTAGGAAACGTTGTCGGTGTCCGGGGGCAGTTCGACGTCGGGCTGGTCCGCGACGCGGCTGCGGCAGACCACCACGGGCCTGTAGGTCTGGTTGTCCAGCCGCTCGGCGCGGCAAAGGAAAAACCGGCCGAGGTAGGTGAAGGTGACGAGGCGTTCCTCGACGGCGGGTGTTGGGGTGTTGGCATCCATGCTGGTTGCTCCTGTGTGTTCGTTGAAATTCCTGGCTGATATCGAGCCTGCGGTGCAGCACCGGCCCTGCGCGTGGGAACCGGCCCACGCCATGCGTCGGCTGGCAGCACCTGTGCGGGCAATGCGCAACGTGCCAAGGTCGGTCTCATCACTTCACTTGCCTGCACACACATCCACATGGACCTTCTCGCACTCATCCAATGGCCCGCCTTCGCGGCTTCGCTGGCCGCCGCATGGCTGGTCGCGTCGCGCGACAAATCCCGCCGCAATGTCGGCTTCTGGATCTTCCTGCTGAGCAATGTGCTGTGGGTGGTGTGGGGCATTCACACCGATGCGTGGGCGCTGATCGCGTTGCAGGTGTGCCTGGCGGCACTCAACGTGCGCGGTCTCTTCAAGACGGAAGAAACATGACCTCGGATGCGCCATCCGACCCGTGGAATTCGGCCTACAGACAGGCCGCTCGGGCAGGTCCATGGTGAATGCATGAACCACCCGATCGAACTCACCATCGTGGAGCCGCTGCCGGGCGCCTATGTCTGGCAGCTGCTCGAAACCGACGACAAGGGCGAGAGCCCTCGTCTGCTGCGGCGCGCATTCGATGCCGAAGACAGCTACGAGACCGCCCTCTCAGCGGGCCAGCGCGCGCTGCGCAGCGAGATCCGCCAGCGCGCGAGCCCACGTCAGCACTGAGGCTCAAGGCCTCGGCCGTTTTACTGCGGCTTGACTTACTTCGGCGTACCGCCGGGCACCGGCACCGGCTTGCCCGGGCGGCGAGCGTCGCGCGTCTCCGCACGGCGCTCACCGGCCCTGGCCGCGCGGTCCGTGCCAATGGCGCCGCCTTCCGGAGTCTTGGCTTCGTCACCCGCAGCGGGTGCAACACCCTTCTGCGGCCGGCGGTCCTTGCGTGCTTCGCCGGCCATTTCCGACTTGCCCGTGGCGTAGCCGGGCGAGTTGGGCGGCACGGCCGCGCCGGGCGGGTTCGACTGGGCATGCGCCACGGTCGCAATCAAGCCTGCCACCAGCACGGAAAACACGGACACAGATTTCGTCATTGGAGATCTCCTGGATAAAAACCCCGGAAGGGGCGGTCAGCGAAGGAGATTCGGGGTTGCCGATCGCCGCTCATGTAGGAATGCGGCTCGCATGCTTAGGAGTGCGCACCTTGTAAGCGGCCCACGGGATGCTTCCGAACGCCTGGGCCAGCGGCAGCGATGCATCCTGGCCCGCGTGCAGCGTTTCGCCGGTCAGCAGGTTCTGAAGCTGCGCGCCTGCCAGCTCCGCCGGCAGTTGCACCGCCGTGTCGCTCCAGATGCCGGCCTCGGGCAACGAAGGCATGCCGCCGTTGCCGGATGCCAACCCGACGAACAGCCGCCCCGACACAACCACCAGCATCTCGTCTCCATGCCGCCGCGCAAAGGCCACGACATGGCGCGACAACGCGCCTTCCACAGCCAGCCCTTCGTACCCGCCATCGCGAAACAGCTCCGCATGCTCGCGCCGCAGCGACAGCAGACGCCAGATGAACCACAGCTTGGCGCGCCCGTCGTGCGGCGACGCCGCCAGCGCGCGCACCCGCGCGGCGAGGCTAGGCGCATCGGCGGCCATGGCCTGCAGTTCATGGAGCCGCTGCTGCCGCGCCGCGTAGTCCACGGGCCGGCGGTTGTCCGGATCCACGAGGCTCAGCTCGATCAGCTCGCTGCCCTGGTAGAGGTCGGGCACGCCCGGCGATGCGTACTTCAGCAGCGTGAGCGTCAACCCGTTCCATGCGCCGAACCAGGCGAGCCGCTTCGCGAAGAGCTGGATGTCCGCCAGGCAGCCGCCCTCTTCCATGTTGCCGATCACGCCCCGCACGAAGCCTTCGAGCGCGGCCTCGTAGGCGGCGTCGGGCTGGGTCCAGCGCGTGCGCAGCTTGGCTTCGCGCGCGGCCTTCTGCATGTACTGGCAGAGCCGGTCGGCGAAGGCCGGCGCTTCGGCCGCGTCGAGGCCGCCTGCCGGCAGCGTGCCCAGCAGCGTCTGGTAGAAAAGGTATTCGTCGGCGCGCGATGGTGCGTCGTCGGTCTCCAGCTTGCGCCGCGTGTCGCGGCACATGCCGTGCCAGCGGGTCAGCGCCAGCACCCAGTCGTTGGGCATTTCGGAGAGCACGTCGATGCGGTTGCGCACGTCTTCGGAGCGCTTGTTGTCATGCGTCGACGTGGCGAGCATGGTGTGCGGCCAGCGCAGCGCGCGGTCGGCGCTGAGCGCATGGAACTCGTCCACCTCGAAGCCGAAGTGGTCGGGCTCGCCGCCCACCTCGTTGAGCGAACTCAACGGGAAGAAGCGATAGAACGCCGTGTCTTCCACGCCCTTGGCCGTGACCGGCGCGCTGAACTGCTGGAAGCGCACCGCAAAGCGACGCACCCGCTCGGCCAGTTCGCGCGGCGCACCCGCCACGGCCTCGCCGCGCAGCGCGCCGCGCACGAAGGCGAAGACCGAGCGGTCGGCATCGCCGCTCTGCCGTTCGGCCGCCTGCGTCGCTTCGCCGATGAAGCGTTCGTCCTGCGCCGAGGGCTTCTCGACGATGTAGGTGCGGTACACCGGCATGTTGGCCGCCACGTCGGCCAGCGCGCGGCGCAGCGCATTGAGCGTGTAGTCGCGCGTGGCGCGGTCGGCCCGCGCGATGCGCAGCAGTTCGCTTGAAAGCACGTTGAGCTCCGACGACAGCGCATTGCGCATCACCTCGCGCCGGCCGGCCTGCGAGAGCGCATGAAAGCCCTGGGTCTCGCCGGTGAAGCGGCGCCATGCATGGCCGATGGTCTCGGCGGCCGAGGTATCGACCAGCACGCCGTTGGCCACGTTCGCGAAGCGGTAGCCGGTGGTGCCGTGCACGTGCCAGCTCTCGGGCACTTCCTCGTTGTCCGCCGCGATCTTCTCGGCCACCACGTAGAGCGGCCGTGCCGGCCTGCCTTGCGCATCGTGCGCGGGCAATGCAAGCCCCGCGCGCCGCGCGTAGCCCTGCTGCAGCTTCTCGAAGTAGCGCGCGGGGTCGTAGAGGCCGTCGGGGTGGTCGATGCGCAAGCCGTCCACCGTGCCCGCAGCCGCGAGCTCGAGCGCGAAGGACTGCGTGGCCTCGAACACGTCGTCGCGCTCCATGCGCACGGCCGCGAGGTCGTTGATGTCGAAGAAGCGGCGGTAGTTGATCTCGTCCGAGGCCACGCGCCAGTAGGCCAGCCGGTAGGCCTGGGCCTCGATCAGCGCATGCATGGCGTCGCGCGCCTCGGGCGTGGCCAGGTTCAGCTCGGCCACGGCCGTCGCCACCGCCTTCGCGACCGAAGGATGGCGCTGCGCCAGGCGCGCGAGGCGGGCCTTCAGCAGTTCCTTGTCGCGCGCGCGCTCTGTGCGCAACTGCGGCTGCGCCGCCTGCCGCCCCGGAAGGTGGCCGAAAGCGGTGGCGATGCTCGCGAGCGCCGCCGCGTCGTCGGCGGATTCGTCGAGCTGCGCGAGGGCTCGCGCCAGCACCGCGGGATAGCTCTCGGGCGCGAGCGGAAAACGGTGGCCGAAATAGCCGATCGCGAAGGCGCCCTCTTCCGCCTCGAAGCGCAGCGCCAGTTCGCCGCTGCCGAGCACCTCGCCGTAGTGCCCGCCGAGCACCGGCAGCAGCACCTTGCCCGTGAGCTCGACGTTCAGCGGCTGCCAGTCGATGTCGAAGTGTTGCGCGTAGAGCGAGGCCGGGCCGTTCTCCAGCACGTCCATCCACCATGCGTTGTCGGCGCCGAACACGCCCATGTGGTTGGGCACCATGTCCAGCAGCTGGCCCATGCCGTGCGCCTTGAGCGCCGCGACGAAGCGCGCGAAGCCTTCTTCGCCGCCCAGCTCGGGGTTGATCTCGTCGTGCGCCACCACGTCGTAGCCGTGCATGCTGCCGGCGCGCGCGCGCTGGATCGGCGAGCAGTAGACGTGGCTCACGCCCAGTTGCGCGAGGTACGGCAGCACGCGCACCGCGTCGTCGAAGCCGAAGTCCTTGTGGAACTGCAGCCGGTAGGTGGCGCGCGGCACGCGGGCGCGCAGGTCTTGCGGCGCGTGCTGCGGCGCATCGGGTCGGCTCGCGGGGCGCGCGGCGCGAAGTTGCGCGGCCAGCCCCTGCATGCGCTCGCCCGTGGCCAGCGCGTGCAGCGGCACCGGCAGCTTGCGCCGCCAGTTGGGCTGTTCGCTCACCGTGCCGGGCATGTTGGCCTGCTCGACCACGCCCGCCATGTCTTCGAGCTGCACCATCATCAATGCCGACGGCGTCCTCGCGAGCCAGGCGTGCACCGCCTCCACCACGCGCGCCGTGGGCAGCGCGAGGCCCGCGGCCTCGGCGATCTCTTCGCGCGACAGCAGCCCGGCCTGCTGCACGGCCAGCATCAGCTCGATGCGCTCCTGCGCGCGGTCGAGCAGTTGCTTGTCGAAGACGCGCTCGTCGGGGAACAGGCCCAGCGACAGGCGGGTGCGCAGGTCGTGGCCGGCCCACCAGCCGGCGAATGTCGCGAGGTCGTGCGTGCTCACGGCCACCAGCGCGGCCGGCGGATACGCGGCCGGCGGCTTGAAGCCGCTGCCCTGGTGCCGGTCAAGCCGCTCGAAGTACAGCAGGCGGTAAGACAGCACGTCGGCCTTGCCCAGCGCCTCTCGCACCGAGTCTTCCACCGTGCCCAGGTCTTCGCCGATCACCATGCAGCGGTGGCGATGACTCTCGATGGCGACGATGGCGAGCAGCTCGTCCAGCGGGTAGTACACATACGCGCCGTCGTGCGCGCCGCGGCCCGGCGGTATCCAGAACAGGCGCATGAGCCCCATGACGTGATCGATGCGCAAGGCGCCCGCGCCGTGCATGCTCGCGCGCAGCGTCTGCATGAAGAAGCGGTGGCCGTCCGCGCGCAGCCGGCCGGGACGCAGCGGCGGCAGGCCCCAGTTCTGGCCGGCGGGGTTGAACTCGTCAGGCGGCGCGCCGATGCTGGCACCGGCCGCGAACACGGACTGCGCCGTCCAGGCATCGGAGCCGGCACGGTCGACCGACACCGCCAGGTCCACGTAGAGGCCCACGCCCATGCCCAGGGCGGCGCAGCGTTCGCCAGCCCGCGCCAGTTGCCGCGCGGCCTGCCATTGCAGGTACTGGTGGAACTGCAGGCGCTGCGCATGCTGCACGGCGAATGCGGTGACCTCGGCCGAATCGGGGTCGCGGTATGCGGCGGGCCACACGGGCCAGCCCCACATCGCGGGGTCCGCCGTCAGAAAGTGCGCATGCAGCGTCTCGAACAGCGCGTGCTGCCGCAAGCCCTCGCCGCGCTCCGCCACGAATGACAGGAACGCCAGGCCCTCTTCGTCCGGCGCGCCGTCTTCCGGCAGGTGGCGCTCGCGGAAGTGCGCGAACAGCAGCTCCAGCACTTCGAACTTGGCGGATGCAACGCCCGCATGGTCCACCAGCGGTTCAGCGCGCAGTGCCGCCAGGCGCGCCTGGAACGCGGGTGAATCGACCAGCTTTCGCGCGGCCTCGCACTGCGCGAATTCATCCACCGCCTCGACATCGATGTAGAGCGCGTTCAGCTGCTGGCGTGACGACGGGCTGTACGGGCTCGCATGCGCCGGATTGGCCGCGAACAGCGCATGCAGCGGGTTCACGCCGACGATGTCGGCGCCCTGCGCGGCCATGCGGGCCGCCAGATCCTGCAGGTCGCTGAAGTCGCCGATGCCCCAGTTGTGCTGCGAGCGCAGGCTGTACAGCTGCACCGCCGGCCCCCAGACGCGGCCGCCGTCCCGCACCGCGGGCGGCCGGTAGCAGCGGCCCGGCGACGCAAGCACCAGCGTCTCGCCGGCCAGCCCGTCGATGCGCAGCCGGTGGTAGCCCGCGTCGAGCGCGAGCGTCATCGGCAGCACGCGTTCGCTCAGCCAGATGCCGTCGCGCTCGCTGCGCGCCGTCTCGTGCAGCGTGGAGGCATCGGCCTCGCCGTGACGCGTGCGGCCGGCTTCGTCGGTGAGCTGCCAGCGCAGCGAGCGCATGGCCAGCGGCAGGCGCAGGGGCACGCTCCATTCGGTGGCCGATGCATCGACCACCCGCACGTGAGGCAGGGCTTCCGTCCAGCGCATGGCATGCGCGGCTTCGAGGGCGCGGTGGGCGTCCTGCGCGGTGCCGATGCGCACGCCGAATTCCGCCAGCAGCGCGAGCATGCTCTGCGTCGTGGCCTGCCGGCGCGTGCCGAAGGCGTCGTGGTAGGCGGTGGCAATGCCGTAGTGTTCGCACAGCGCCGCCAGCACGCCCGCCGTGTCGTGATGAAAAACCTCATCCACCGCGCATGTCCTCCAGCGTCGCGTGCACCGCGCCGCGCTCGAGCAGCAAGGCGCCGGGCTCGGCCTGCCGCGCGCCGCTGCTGTAGACCAGCGTGCCGGGCGGCGACACCGCCGCTGCATCGGGCCCGTCGCCAAAGTGCGCGAGCAGGTGCAGGCGCGTTGCGGTGCGCCCTTCGTGCCCCTCGCGCGGCGGCCCCAGGTCCCAGTGCACCCGCAGCGTGCCGTTCTCGCAGAGGAACACGCCCGCGCCGGTCGAGCCGGCCAGGTGCGGCACGATGAGCCGGTGGCGTAGTTCGAGCAACTGCTGCACCTCGCTGAACCGCGCGAAGTGGGCACGCGAGCCCCGCTCACGCCAGTTCAGCTTGGACGCCAGGAAGGTCGACTCCGCATTCGGATCTGGAATGCGCGCACGCGCCGCCTCGTCCTTGAACGCCGCGAAGCCGCCGAACTCGGAGCGCCGCCCGTCCGACACCGCCTTCGCCAGTTCGGGCCCGAAGTCGCAGAAGTAAAGGAATGGCGTCGAGGCCGCGAACTCGTCGCCCATGAACAGCATCGGCACATGCGGCGACAGCAGCAGGCAGGCCATGGCCGCGCGCGTGAGCACCGGGTCGCCGAGCGCATGCAGGCGCTCGCCGAAGGCACGGTTGCCGACCTGGTCGTGCGTCTGCAGGAAGGACACGAAGGCCTGCGACGGCAGCCGCGTGCTGGGCTCGCCGCGCCGCTCGCCGTTGCGGAATGCCGAGGGCTGCCCCTGGTACACGAAGCCTTCGGCCAGCGCGCACGCGAAGCTGCACACGGGGTCGTCCGCGTAGTCGGCGTAGTAGCCGTCGCGCTCGCCGGTCGCCAGCACATGCACCGCATGGTGCAGGTCGTCGTTCCATTGCGCGGTGCCTGCCACCGGCACGCCGTGGCCGTCGCGCACGAGCATCGAGGCCTGGTTGGTGTCGTTCTCCAGCACGATGTGGATGTGGCGCTCGCGGCCCGGGCCGGCCTGCAGCGCGTCGCGGATCTCCTGCACGATGTGCGGATGCGAGTCGTCGCGAATGGCGTGGATCGCATCCATGCGCAGCCCATCGAAGCGATATTCCTCCACCCAGTACAGCGCGTTGTGAATGAAGAAGTCGCGCACCGTGCGCGCGCCCGGCCCGTCGAAGTTGATGGCCGAGCCCCAGGGCGTGCGATGCGCCGGATTGAAGAACTCCGGGCAGTACGCATGCAGGTAGTTGCCTTCTGGTCCGAAGTGGTTGTAGACCACATCGATCAGCACCATCAGCCCCAGCCCGTGCGCCGCGTCGACCAGCGCCTTCAGTTCGTCGGGCGTGCCGTAGGAGGCGTCGGGCGCGAACTGCAGAACGCCGTCGTAGCCCCAGTTGCGGCGCCCCGGAAAGTCGGCGAGCGGCATCAGCTCGATGGCGGTCACGCCCAGCTCGGCCAGGTCGCCGAGCCGCTCGCGCGCGGCGTTGAAGGTGCCTTCGGCGGTGAAGGCGCCGATGTGCAGTTCGTACACCACGGCCTCTTCCCACGGGCGGCCGCGCCAGGCGTCGTCGCGCCATTGATGGCGGCGCGGATCGATCACCACGCTGGGGCCGTGCACGTCCTCGGGGTTGAAGCGCGAGGCGGGGTCGGGCACGGCGGTGCCGTCGGGCAGGTGGAAGCGGTAGCCGTCGCCGTGGGCCGCCCCGGGCAGCGTGAGCGTGTGCCAGCCCTGTGCGTCACGGGCCATCGGGTGCGTGGTGTTTTCGCCACCGACCGGGCGGTGTTCCAGCCGCACGTCGCCGCCCGAGGGCGCCCACAGTGCGAAGGCCACGCCGCCGTCCTCAAGGACGGTGGCACCGAAGGGCATGCGGTGCGCGCGGTTCATGGCCGCACGTCCGGCCGGCTCAACACCACCAGCGAGCGGCATTGCAGCGGATAGGCCGGCTCCGACCATGCGGGCGCCAGCGCGGCGGCGTCCTCGGTGGTGGGCGGCGGCGTGGTGCTCGCGGTGTCGACCAGCAGGCGCCAGGCGCCGTGCGGCATGGCCGGCAGCGTGAAAGGAATTTCGTCGTGGTGGGCGTTCATCAGGATCAGGAAGTCGTCGTCGTGCTGGTGCTCGCCGCGCGGCCCGCGGTCGGCGATGCCGCCGCCGGGGATGTACATCGCGATGCAGCGAGCGTTGGTGTCGTTCCAGTCTTCCGTGCGCATCTCGGCGCCGTCGGGCTTGAGCCAATAGACGTCGGTCACGGTCTCGCCCTCGGCCGGCTTGCCGGCGAAGAAGGTGCGGCGGCGGAACGACGGATGCGCGCGGCGCAGCGCGACCATGCGCTCGACGAAGGTGACCAGCGCCAGCCGCTCGGGCGTGGGCGTCCAGTCGAGCCAGCCCAGCGCGTTGTCCTGGCAGTAGACGTTGTTGTTGCCCTGTTGCGTATGGCCGCGCTCGTCGCCCGCCAGCAGCATCGGCACGCCCTGCGACAGCAGCAGCGTGGCCAGCAGGTTGCGCTTCTGGCGCTCGCGCAGGCTCACCACCTCGGGGTCGTCGGTGGGGCCTTCGACGCCGCAGTTCCACGACACGTTGTGGCTGTTGCCGTCGCGGTTGTCCTCGCCGTTGGCCTCGTTGTGCTTGTCGTTGTAGGAAACCAGGTCGTGCAGCGTGAAGCCGTCGTGCGCCGTGACGAAGTTGATGCTCGCGCTGGGCTGCTTGCCCGACCAGCCGTACAGGTCTTCGGAGCCGGTCACGCGCTTGGCCACTTCGCCGATGAGCCCGCCGTCGCCCTTCCAGAAGCCACGCATGCCGTCGCGGTACTGGTCGTTCCACTCGGCCCAGCCCAGCGGAAAGTTGCCCACCTGGTAGCCGCCGTGGCCCAGGTCCCAGGGCTCGGCGATGAGCTTGACGCGGTTGAGCGTCGGGTCCTGCCGGATGGCGTCGAAGAAGCCACCGAGGTTTTCCACCTTGCCCGCCTCGCGCGCCAGTGCCGATGCCAGGTCGAAGCGGAAGCCGTCGACGTGCATTTCCTCGGCCCAGTAGCGCAGCGAATCCATCACCAGTTGCAGCGCATGCGGATGCTCGAGGTTGACGGTGTTGCCGCAGCCGGTGAAGTCGTCGTAGTAGCGCCGGTTGTCGGAGTTCACGATGTAGTAGGAGGCGTTGTCCACGCCGCGCATCGACAGCGTGGGGCCGAGCTGGTTGCCCTCGCAGGTGTGGTTGTAGACCACGTCCAGGATCACCTCGATGCCCGCGGAGTGCAGCGTCTTGACCATTGTCTTGAACTCCTTCACCTTGCCCGAGGCGCTGTAGCGCATCTCGGGGGCGAAGAAGGCCAGCGTGTTGTAGCCCCAGTAGTTCTGCAGCCCCTTCTCGGCCAGGTGCCGGTCGTTGAGGAAGCTGTGCACCGGCAGCAGCTCGACGGTGGTCACGCCCAGGCGCTTGAGGTAGTCGACCACCGGCGCGCTGGCCAGGCCGGCGTAGGTGCCGCGCAGCTCGGGCGGCACGTCGGGATGGTTCATGGTGAAGCCGCGCACGTGCATCTCGTAGATGACCATGTCCTGCCAGGGTACCGAGGGGCGGCGGTCGTCGCCCCAGGTGAAGGCGGTTTCGAGCACGCGGCCCTTGGGCATCAGCGGCGCGCTGTCGCGGCGGTCGAAGGAAAGGTCTTCGCGCTTGCTGCCGACCGTGTAGCCATAGAGTGCGTCGCCCCAGCGCAACTGGCCCACCAGGTCCTTGGCGTAGGGGTCGACCAGCAGCTTGTTGGGGTTGAAGCGGTGCCCCTCCTCGGGCTTGTAGGCGCCGTGCACCCGAAATCCGTAGGCCTGGCCGGGCCGGGCCTCGGGCAGGTAGCAGTGCCACACACCGTCGGTGCGCTCGCGCAGCACGATGCGCTGCAGCTCGTGGCGGCCGCGCTCGTCGAAAAGGCACAGCTCGACCTTGTCGGCATGCTGCGAGAAAAGCGCGAAGTTGACGCCTTCACCGTCCCAGGTGGCGCCGCGCGGGTAAGGGCGTCCGGGCCAGACGGCGGTGATGGTCGGGTTGGTTTTTCTTGTCATTCAGGCGTCGGGCGGTTGCTTGCGTTGGGAGAAATGCAGGTCAGCGGGGTGGGCGGTCGTCGAAACGCGATGCTGGCGGCGGCGGTGGCGTGGGCACGCCCGGCACTTCCCTGCCGGTGCCCGTCTTCGTCAGTTGCTGCTGCCGGGGCCACCAGCGCTCGATCTGCGCCTTCGCCCAGTCCTTGCCGGCCAGCCCGAATGCCAGGGCCAACGCAAAAACCACGCCCGCCAGGATCACCAGGAAGCTTTCGCGCACGATGTCGCCGCCCACCTTGATCTGGTCCAGCGCGATCAGGATCACGAAAGCCATCACCGCGTACTGCGCCACCTTGGCGAAAAGCGTGGCGTCCTGCATCTTCACGCCGCGGAAATAGCTGCCCACGGCGTCGCCCACGAACTTGGCGAAGTACGAGCCGAAGGCCAGCACCAGCAAGGCGACGAACACGTTGGGCACGAACCAGACGATGCGCCCCAGCAGGTCGGCGATGTAGCTCAGCCCCATGCCGTTGAAGGCGATGAGCAGCGACGCCAGTATCACCAGCCAGTAAGCCAGGATGCCGAACAGGCTGCTGGTGTCGCCTGCCAGGCCGCCCTGGCGCAGGAAGTTGTCGAGCCCCGCGCGCTCGGTCAGCACGTTGAAGTTGATGGCGCGCAAGGCCTTGGTCACGGCGAAGCGCGCCGCCTTGGCGATGAGCCAGCCCACGAACACCACCACCAGCGCCACCAGCAGGCGCGGAACGAACGCCCCCACCTGGTAGAGGATGGCGCGCAGTGGCTCCAGGTGAATGCCGAAGTTTTCCATGTGTATTTCCCCGAGTGAATGACGACGGCGGCCTCAGGCCCCGTTCGGCTGGATGAGCGCGAGCACGCCGTGCAGCGGCACCTGTACCCAGTCGGCGCGGTTGTTGAGTTCGTAGCGAAGTTCGTAGAGCGCCTTCTCCAGCTCGAACAGCGCGAGCAGTTCGGCGTCGATGGGCGCGCCGTCCGGCTGCGCGAGCGTGCCGGCGTAGCCCTCCATGAAGGCGTTGCGCGTGGCCTGTTCCCAGGCGACCGCGGGCGCGGCCAGCTTCTCGGCTTCTTCCGGGCTCTGCGCCACGCGCCGCAAGGCCGACCAGCGCGCATAGTTGAAGGAGCGCAGCATGCCCGCCACGTCGCGCAGCGGCGAACTCTTGGCGCGGCGCTCCTCGAAGCTGCGCGCGGGCTCGCCCTCGAAGTCGATGATGACGAAGTCGTTGTCCTTCACCAGCACCTGGCCCAGGTGGTAGTCGCCGTGGTAGCGGCTCTTGAGCGCGGCGCCGCTGCCGCCCTCGCCCACGAAGCGCCGCTCGGCGATGCTGGCCTGCAGCGTGTCGGCGGCGCGCAGCAGGCTCTCGGCGTCGGCCTGCGCGCCGGGAGGCAGCGCGCCGAGGCGTTCGCGCAGCAGTGCCAGCGTGGCCGTGGCATCGCCGGCGGCATGGGTGCGGTAGCCCGCCACGTCTTCGGCCGACAGCGGCTCGGGGTCGAAGGCCGCCGCGCCGGTGCGGGTGGCCAGCGCGCGGTGCAGCTCGGCGGTGCGGCGGCCCAGCGTGCCGATCAGCGCGAGGAAGCCGCCGTGCACCGCCAGCACGTCGGGCGCGTCGATGGCACCGTCGGTGGTGGCCACGTCGCGCAGGAAGCGTTCGAGATAGCCCAGGGTGTAGTCCCAGCCGTCGCCCTGGTTGGCGACATAGCTCTGCACCAGGGCGAGCGTCATGGTGCGGCCGTCGGCGCCCATGTATTCGAGTGCGCCGAGCACCGGCACGCAGTGCGGGTAGTGCGCCACTTCGGTGAGGAAGCGGCCCATCTCGAGCTCGGGGTTGATGCCTTCGCGCACGTTGCGGTAGCCCTTGAGGAACAGCGTCTCGTTGAGCGTGACCACCGTGTTGCTGCTCACGCCGCTGGGCCGCCCGACCGGCAGCGCGTCAAGGTCGACGCCGAGCTGGGCGAACGCCGCCGTCGGCGTGAACACCAGCTTGCCGCCGGCCGTGGGCAGTTCGGCGCCCTTTCCGATGGCGCGGACCAGTTCGCGGCAGAAGGCCTCGTCATAGAAGGCGTCGCCCATCAGGCCGACCTGCGCCTGCTGGCGCACCTTGGCAAGCGCGGCCTGCGCCACGCCGGCCATGCGCTCTTCGTCGCGCTCCTCCCAGGCCAGGGCGAGGGGCATGAAATAGGTGGCGCCGCCGGGCGGGCCGTCGAGCGCGAGCAGCGGCAGCATCCAGCTCAGGCCGTTCACTTCCCACACCGCGTGGTCGACGATGCGCGCACGCTCGATGGCGGTGCCCTTCGAGGCATACCAGCGCTGGATCTCGATGTGGCGCGGCAGCGTTTCCAGCTCGAACTGGTTGCGCATGCGCTCGGACATGCCGATGCGCCACGGCATCACGCGGTCGCGGAAGAAGCTGGTCCAGCCGTCGAACAGCACCAGCGTGGGCCACTCCTGCAGCGCCACGCCCTGTTCGTGCCAGCTCGGCGCGTCGGCCTCCGCGGTGAGCTTGAACCAGTAGAAGCCGTACGAAGACAGCGTGAGCAGGTAAGGCAGCTCGCCGATGGGCGGGAACGGGGAGCGGCCCAGCATCTCGATGGGCACGAAGCCGCGGAACTCCGACAGGTCCAGCTCCACCGGCTGGGCCGCGCGCGAGAGGTTGAACACGGCGAGGATCACGTCGCCTTCGTACTCGCTCAGGTAGGCCAGGATCTTGCGGTTGCCCGGCTTCAGGAAGCGCCGCTTGCCGCGCCCGAAGGCGTGGCTGGTCTTGCGCACGGCCAGCATGCGCTTGGTCCAGTTGAGCAGTGAGCTGGCGTCGCGCGCCTGGGTCTCGACGTTGAGCGCCTCGTAGCCGTACATCGGGTCCATGATGGGCTGCAGGTACAGGCGCTGCGGGTCGGCGCGCGAGAACCCGGCGTTGCGGTCGGGGCTCCACTGCATGGGCGTGCGCACGCCGTTGCGGTCGCCCACGAACACGTTGTCGCCCATGCCGATCTCGTCGCCATAGTAGATGATGGGCGAGCCCGGCATCGACAGCAGCATGCCGTTCATGAGCTTCACGCGGTCCAGGTCGTTCTCCATCAGCGGCGCCAGGCGCCGGCGGATGCCCAGGTTGATGCGCGCTCGCATGTCGGCGGCGTACATGTTGTACATGTAGTCGCGCTCCTTGCTGGTCACCATCTCGAGCGTGAGCTCGTCGTGGTTGCGCAGGAAGATGGCCCACTGGCAGCCTTCGGGGATGTCGGGCGTCTGCGCCATGATTTCCACGATGGGGTGGCGGTCTTCCTGCGCGATGGCCATGTACATGCGCGGCATCAGCGGGAAGTGGTAGGCCATGTGGCATTCGTCGCCGTCACCGAAGTACTCGCGCACGTCCTCAGGCCACATGTTGGCCTCGGCCAGCAGGAAGCGGTTCTTGTACTGCGCGTCGATGGCCGCGCGCAGCCGCTTGATCACCGCGTGCGTCTCGGGCAGGTTCTCGTTGCTGGTGCCGTCGCGCTCCACCAGGTAGGGAATGGCGTCGAGCCGGAAGCCGTCCACGCCCATGTCCAGCCAGAAGCGCATGGTCTTGAAGATGGCCTCCAGCACCGCCGGGTTGTCGAAGTTCAGGTCGGGCTGGTGGCTGAAGAAGCGGTGCCAGTAGTACTGCTTGGCCACCGGGTCCCAGGTCCAGTTCGAGGTCTCGGTGTCGGTGAAGATGATGCGCGTGCCCTGGTAGAGCTGGTCGGTGTCGCTCCACACGTAGAAGTCGCGCTCGGGGGAGCCCGGCGGCGCCAGCCGCGCGGCCTTGAACCACGGGTGCTCGCTCGAGGTGTGGTTGATGACCAGCTCGGTGATGACGCGCAGGCCGCGCTTGTGCGCCTCGGCCAGCATCTGGCGGAAGTCGGCGAGCGAGCCGTACTGCGGGTGGACGTCTTCGTATTCGGAGATGTCGTAGCCGTCGTCGCGCAGCGGCGAGGGATAGAACGGCATCAGCCAGATCGTGTTGACGCCCAGGTCCTTCACGTAGTCGAGCTTGGCGGTCACGCCCTGGAAGTCGCCCATGCCGTCGTTGTTCGAATCGAAGAAGGCCTTGACGTTGAGCTGGTAGATGACCGCGTCGCGGTACCACAGGGGGTCGTCGCTGTTGTCGATCTCTACGGTTTCCAGTGCGATGTGCGAAACGGGTGCATTCATGGGCGGGCGACCTCTCAGAGGAAATAATCGAAGTCGCGCTCGTCGCCATGACGCCGACGAACGACGAAGACGTGCGCGGGGCAGCTTTGCGGATCCAGCCGCACGTAGTGCCAGTCGCCCTGCCACTGGAAGCGCTGGCCGCTGAGCAGGTCGTGCATCTGGAACACGCGCGAGGGCGGGTTCACACCCACGCTGCCGGGTTCGAGCCCCAGCCAGCCCCACTGGGCGTTGTGCGGATCGAGGTTGACCACGGTCACGATCACGTTGGCCCCGTCGGCCGAGGCCTTGGCATAGGCCAGCAGCTGCGGGTTGTCGATGTGCAGGAAGCGCAGCGTGCGGTCCTGGTGCAGCGCGGGGTTCTCGCGGCGGATGCGGTTCACCCGCGCGATGAAGGGCGCCAGGCTTTCGGGGTTGTCGTGGTTCCAGTGGCGCAGCTGGTATTTCTCGGAATCGAGGTATTCCTCGCTGCCCGGCTCGCGCGGCAGGTGCTCGCGCAGCTCGTAGGCGGGGCCGTAGATGCCGTAGCTGGCCGACAGCGTGGCCGCCAGCACCAGCCGCGCCATGTAGGTCGCGGCATCGCCGTGCTGCAGCTGCTCGTGCAGGATGTCGGGCGTGTTGGGCCATACGTTGGGGCGGAAGTAGTCGATGCCCGGCGCGGTGGACAGCTCGGTGAAGTACTCGACCAGTTCTTCCTTGGTGTTGCGCCAGGTGAAGTAGGTGTAGCTCTGCGAAAAGCCCAGCTTGGCCAGCCGGTGCATCACCTTGGGCCGGGTGAAGGCCTCGGCCAGGAAGATCACGTCGGGGTGCTCGCGCTTGACTTCGCCGATGGCCCACTCCCAGAACGGGAAGGCCTTGGTGTGCGGATTGTCGACGCGGAAGATCCGCACGCCCTCGCCCACCCAGTGGTCGATCACGCTCTTGAGTTCGGCCCACAGGCCGCGCCAGTCTTCGCTCTCGAAATTGAAGGGATAGATGTCCTGGTACTTCTTGGGCGGGTTCTCCGCGTACTGCACGGTGCCGTCGGGGCGCCAGCGGAACCATTCGGGGTGCGCCTTCACGTAGGGGTGGTCGGGCGCGCACTGGAAGGCGATGTCCAGCGCGATCTCCAGCCCGTGGTCGGCCGCGCGCGCCAGCAGGCGGCGGAAGTCCTGCGCGGTGCCGAGCGCGGGCAGGATGTCCTTGTGGCCGCCTTCCGCGGCGCCGATGGCCCAGGGGCTGCCCACGTCTTCGGGGCCGCTCACCAGCTTGTTGTTCGGGCCCTTGCGCTGTACGCGGCCGATGGGGTGGATCGGCGGAAAGTACAGCACGTCGAAACCCATCTCGGCGATGGCCGGCAGGCGCGCTTCCACGTCCTTGAAAGTGCCGTGCACGCCGGGCTCGGTGCCGGCCGAGCGCGGGAACAGCTCATACCAGGTGCTGAAGCGGGCACGCTCGCGGTCGGCCACCAGCGGCAGCTCGACCGGGTGACGCACCTGGTGGCGCCGGTCGGGATGGCGGCGCGCGAGTTCGGCAAGTTCCTCGTCGAGCGCCAATGCCTTGAGCGACACCGCATCGGTGCCCGGCGCGGAGGCCGAGGCCTGGAGCTCGGTGGCCCAGCGCTGCAGCGCGATGCGGTCGGCACCCTCGGCGCGCGCGGCGGCGGCAGCCACTTCGGCCGCACCGACTTCCGAGGCGATGCGCACGTCGTCGGGGTCGACGCGGCGCGTCATCTCGCTGCGCCACGACTCGAACGGGTCGACCCAGGCCACGGCGGTGTACACGTAGCGGCCTATCGCGGGCGGCGAGAAGCCGGCCTCCCACACGTCGTTGCCCAGCGGCTTCATCGGCACTTCGCGGAACTCGGCCTGGTCGTGCGCGCGCCAGCACAGCTGCACGCGAAGCACGTCGTGGCCGTCGGTGAAGCAGTGCGCGCGCACGCACACCCGCTCGCCGGCCACGCATTTCACGGCGAAGCGGCCGTTGTCGACGGCGGGCAGCACGGCATCGATCACGGCGCGCACGTCGCCGCCGGGGTTGTCGGTGCCGGTTGCAATGTCGGGAGCCACGCTGGCCGCGTGGCGGGTGGAGAAGATGTTCTTCATGGTGACGGGCGTTGTTCCAGGATCAGGGTCGACAGCGGCGGCAGCGTCAGGGACACCGACTGCATGCGCCCGTGCGAGCGCACCGGCGCGGCTTCCACACCGCCGAAGTTGCCCCAGCCGGCGCCGCCGAACTCGGCCGCGTCGGTGTTGATCAGTTCGCGCCAGAAGCCGCTGCCCACGCCGCCGGGCACGCCCAGCAGGTAGTTGGTGCGCGGCACGGGCGTCATGTTGCTGACTACCAGCAGCGGCGGGCTGCCGTCGCGCGCCTTGCGCAGGAAGGCGAACACGCTGTGCTCGGCGTCGTCGGCCGCGATCCATTCGAAGCCGGCGGAAGAAAAGTCGAGCTGGTGCAGCGCGGGCGACTCTCGGTACACCCGGTTGAGCTGCGCCACCAGCCGCTGCAGGCCGCCGTGGCCCTGCTGCTGGGTGACCCACCATTCGAGCTCGCCGTCGTGCGTCCATTCGCGGCGCTGGCCGAACTCGTCGCCCATGAAGAGCAGCTTCTTGCCCGGGTGCGCCCACATGAAGCCGAACAGCGCACGCAGGTTGGCGAACTGCTGCCAGCTGTCGCCGGGCATCTTGTTGATGAGCGAGCCCTTGCCGTGCACCACCTCGTCATGCGAGTAAGGCAGCACGAAGTTCTCGTTGAAGGCATACACCAGCGAGAAGGTCAGCTTGTGGTGGTGGTACTTGCGATTGACCGGGTCTTCCTTCATGTAGGCCAGCGTGTCGTGCATCCATCCCATGTTCCATTTCTCGCCGAAGCCCAGGCCGTCCATGTCGGTGGGGCGCGAAACGCGCGGCCACGCGGTGGACTCCTCCGCCACGGTGAGCGTGTCCGGAAACTCGCGGTAGACGGCGCGGTTCAGCGTCTGCAGGAAATCGATGGCCTCCAGGTTCTCACGGCCGCCGTGGCGGTTGGGGATCCACTCGCCGTGCTTGCGGGCGTAGTCGAGGTACAGCATGGAAGCCACGGCGTCCACGCGCAGTCCGTCCAGGTGGTACAGGTCGAGCCAGAACAGGCCCGACGACACCAGGAAGCTGCGCACCTCGGGCCGGCCGTAGTTGAAGATGCTGGAGTTCCACTCCGGGTGGAAGCCCTGGCGCGGGTCGGCATGCTCGAACAGGTGCGTGCCGTCGAAGAAATAGAGGCCGTGCTCGTCGGTCGGGAAGTGCGAAGGCACCCAGTCCAGCAGCACGCCGATGCCCTGCTGGTGCAGGTGGTCGACGAGGTACATGAAGTCCTGCGGCGAACCGTAGCGCGCGGTGGGCGCGAAGTAGCCGGTGGTCTGGTAGCCCCAGGAGCCGTAGAACGGATGCTCGGTCACGGGCATCAGCTCGACGTGCGTGAAACCCATCTTCCTGACGTATGCGGCCAGTTCGTGCGCGATCTCGCGATAACCGAGGAACTGCCCGTCATGCCGGCGCCAGGAGCCCAGGTGCACCTCGTACACCGACATCGGCGCCTCGAGCGAGTTGTGCATGCCGCGCGTGGCCATCCATTCGTCATCGCCCCATTCGTAGGCGAGTTCGCAGATGCGCGAGCCGGTGGCCGGCGGATGTTCCGCGCTGAAGGCGACGGGGTCGGCCTTGTCGACGGTGTAGCCGCCCTGGCGCGAACGGATGCGGTACTTGTAGGCCTGCCCGGGCACCGCGTTGGGCACGTGGCCGATCCAGATGCCGGTCTGGTCGGGGCTGGGCGACAGCGGGTCGGCGTCGCCCGACCAGTAGTTCCAGTCGCCCACCACCGAGACCGACTCGGCATTGGGCGCCCATACGGCGAAGCGCGCGCCGCCTTCCGGCTGCACGTGGCATCCCAGCAAGTCGTAGAGCCGCGCGTGCGTTCCTTCGTGGAAAAGATAGGCGTCTCGCTCGCCTGGGAGTGAATGGTTCAAAGGCACCGGCATTCCTTGATTGAAGGCCAGCGAGGCAGGGGTTCATGGCCGTCGGGGCGACGGCCACGCGGGGAACGACTGCGGTTCTCGCTTGGCTTGAACGCCAATTTGCTGGGATGCCGGTGGCCGCGGTTACGGCCTGAGCCGCCTCGCCTTGTCGGAGAGTTGCCCGTGTCCCTTCAGGCGCCGCGCCGGCTCAGGCGTGCAGCGCGAAGTCTTCGGTGGTCAGCGTGATCGGCCGGCGCGGCGCGTTGCGGTAGCGCGCGATGGCGGCGGGCTCGATGGCGTGGAAGTGCTTGCGGCAGGCTTCCAGCAAACGCTCGCCGATTTCGCGCGCCCCGAACTTGTCGTGCAGCGTTTCCTCGGAGATCTGCGCGAGGACGCGTGGGCCGCCGGGGCCTTCGGGATAGAAGGCGAAGCGCACGCTCGCCATGTCGAAGCAGTAGATGCCTTCGAAGTTCATCTGTCTTGTCTCCTTGAATTCGGCGCAGATTGAGCGCGCGGCGCAGGCCGAAGAAGAGCGGAATTCCGCGCATGCGCATGCAGGAAATTTCCTACAGCAAGGGCGGCCTTCGCTTGCAGCCGGACGCGGCTTGGGCCGTGGCTTTCGGGCGTGGATGCGGCGAAGATCGGGCTGCGCTCCCGCACCTTCCCTGGAACATCCGCCTCGATGACTGCACAGAAGATTCCGAGCACCCTGCTCCTGCATCGCCGCGCCGCGGCCTTCACCCTGGCCGCAGGCGCGCTGCTGCTGGGCGCCTGCACCGGCCCCACCGAGGCCCAGCGGCAGGCCACCGCCAGCGCCCCGCCGCCCACCGATTGCACCGCCTGGGTCGGCACCGACCGCAACGCCATGATGGGCGGCTACCTGCTGGGGCAAGGTCCCAAGGGAACCGGCGCCAAGGAGTGCGTGCCGGTGCTCATGACAGCCAACCACCCGCCCCCCGACTATGCGGGCGGCGACTACTACATCAGCGAATTCACCGACGACAAGCTCAAGGCCCGCTGGCGCGCCTGCAAGGAAGACCCCGCGTGCTTCAAGCGCATCGACGCGCAGATGCAGCGCTGGCTGCCGCCCAACAAGGAACGCGCCACGCGCTCGACCGGCGTGGTCGACCCGTCGGGCAGGATCGATCCGGACGGCAACGTCGACCTGAAGCAGATCCGCCGGCCCGCCTTCTTTGCCAAGGCGCCCTACCGCGAAGGCATCGCCGAGGCCGACGCCCGCACCTGGATCGTGGAGTTCACCGCGCCGCGCGACGCCTTCGAGCGCATCGACCTGAAGATGACCGGCGACATCAAGCTGCGCGGCTGGTACATCGAGGGCGCCGGCATCGACGACGGCAGGGGCAAGAAGGTGCGCGCGCTGGCCATCATGGCGCCGGGCGGCGGCGGCCAGCTCACGGCCATCCAGCATCCGGACGAAGCGGCCTACCGCATCGACGAGAAGACCGGCAACACCGTTCCGGTCAACTTTCCCAACGCGACGACCGAAACCATGGGCCAGCGCTGGTGGCGCGAGAACCTGCATGCGCTGAACCAGGCCGGCTTCGACGTGCTGGCCTACGACCGGCGCGGCGAAGGCCTGTCGGGCGGCTTCAGCGACACCAACACGCTGGAACAGGGCGAGGACGTGTTCCGCGCGCTGGCGGCGCTGGAAGGCGGACGCGGCCTGCGGCTGCTCTCGCCCTCGGGCGAACTGTTCGAAGGCGAGACCGCGCGCGGCCGGCTGCTGGCGGGCATGAAGGCCAACGAGATCCCGCTGGTGCTCGGCGGCTATTCGCGCGGCTCGATGTCCACCGCCTGGGCCATGACCAAGAACTACGTGGCCGAATGCACCTTCGACATGCCGCAGCCCAGCTGCACGCCGCCCAAGGGGCTGAAGAACATCCACGGCGCCATCCTGCTGTCGTCGTTTGCCAGCGGCGCGGGCTACGTGGGCGACTCGCCCGACCTGGCCGACCGCAACCTGTTCCTGGGCGGCATGGCGGCGGACCATCACATCGTCTTCTATCCGAACTCGTCCACCCTGGCGGGCATGGACCGGTGGCCGGCCGCGTTCTTCGGCAAGGGCCTGTGGGACCGCGCGGAAACGCTCGAAGGAACAGTGGCCGCCTACAACCGCATTCGCGGCGTGAAGGAGATCGTGCTGGCTCGCGGGCCGCACTCCATCGAGACCTGGCCCGCGTCCGACCGCGACTACCTGCGCGAGCGCATGGTGCTGTTCGCGAAGACGGTGATCGTCGGCGGACGCACCATGCCGGGCGCGCGGCCGTGGAAGGACTTCAAGTCGCTGGTGGCCACCACGCCTGACTCGTGGGAGCCGTCGTCGCGGCCGAAGGGACCGGCGCAGGCCGCCAAGGCGCCCTGAGCGGGCTTCCCACAAAAAAGAACCCGGCAGGAGCCGGGTCCAAGCCTCGTTGCTGTCACGCAGCGAAGCCCTCGCAAAGGGAGGAATACGAGGGACGGCACAACCGTCGACCCCAAAGTTATAGAGGGCGCGCGCGGCGGATTCAAAGGGAATGCCGCCTCCTCGGGACAGACAAGACCTACGGCGCCTGCCGCATGCGCGCACAGCCATGTCGGCCTCGGACGACATGGCTGTGCGCCGTGCGTCCTCAAACGCGCAGCGCGTGGTCCCTTACGGTGCTGCCATGCGCAACAGCCCCAGCAATCGACCCCATCCTTCGAGCCCCGACGCCCTTCCCTCGCACACGCCGCACCGCTGGCAGTTCATCCGCACGGGCGGCGCCGACCAGGTGATCTTTCGCACCGGCGAGGACATCGCCCGCATCGCGGAGCTCGACCAGAAGCTCTGGGTGGCGCTCGCGTGCCCGACGCGCGGCATCGACTTCGACACCCGCACCCTCGACCTGATCGACACCGACCGCGACGGCCGCGTGCGCCCGCCCGAAGTGGTCGCGGCGTGCGAATGGGTCTGCGCGCGCCTGCGCAACCCCGACGTGCTGCTGCAAGGCAGCGACGTGCTGACGCTGGGCGACCTTGACGACCGCAACCCCGCCGGCGCGCGGCTGCTGGAGGAAGCGCGCCGCCTGCTGCAGATCAAGGGCAGGCCCGATGCCGACACGCTCACCCTCGCCGACATCGCCGACCGGGGCGAGCTGCTGGCCGCCATGCGCTTCAACGGCGACGGCGTGGTCACGCCCGACACGGCGCAGGACGAATCCGTGCGCGCCACCATCGCCGAAGTCATCCGGCTGCACGGCAGCGTGCCCGACCGCCACAAGCAGACGCCCGGCGTGGACCGCGCCCGCGTGGAAGCCTTCTTCGCCGAAGTGCAGACAGCGCGCGACTGGCATGCCCAGGCCGACGCCGGCAATGCCGAGTTGATGCCGCTGGGCGAGCCCACGCTGGCGGCGGCCGACGCGGCGCTCAAGGTGCAGGCCAAGCTCGACGATTTCTTCGCGCGCTGCCGCGTGGCCGCTTTCGACGCCCAGGCCGTGACCGCGCTCAACCCTTCCGCCAAGGCCTACGACGCGCTCGCCGCGAACAGCCTCGACCTGCATGCGGAGCCCATCGCCGAACTGCCGCTGGCCCCGGTCACGCCGCGCTGCGTGCTGCCGCTGGGCGGCACCTCGCTCAATCCCGCGTGGGCCGATGCCGTGGCCGCCTTTGCCGAACGCAGCGTGGCGCCGCTGCTCGGCGCGCGCGAAGAACTCGCGGAGGCCGACTGGCTCGCGATTCGCCGCAAGCTCGCGCCGCTGCAGGCCCTGATGGCCAGGCGGCCCGACAACTGGGCCGCCGCGCTCCCGCTCGACAAGCTCGACGCGCTGCTCCGGACGCGCGATGCGCTGCTCGGGCTGATCCGCGACGACGAAGCCGCCGAGGAACACAACGCACTGCTGGTCGACCTGGAAAAACTGATCCGGCTGCAGCGCGACCTGATGGTGCTGCTCGACAACTTCGTGTCGTTCAAGGCCTTCTACCGGCGCGAGGGCGCGATCTTCCAGGCGGGCACGCTGTACCTCGACGGTCGCAGCTGCGAGCTGACGGTGCAGGTGCAGGACACGGCCAGGCACGCGGTGCTCGCGGGCCTGGCCAAGACCTGCCTGGCCTACTGCGACTGCACGCGCCAGGGCGCGAAGATGAGCATTGCCGCCGCCTTCACGGCCGGCGACGTCGACTTCCTTTTCGTGGGTCGCAACGGCGTGTTCTACGACCGCCAGGGCCGCGACTGGGACGCCACCATCACCAAGCTGATCGAGAACCCGACGAGCGTGGCACAGGCCTTCTTCGCGCCGTACAAGAAGTTCGTGCGCGTGATCGAGGAACAGGTGGCCAAGCGCGCCGCCGCGCAGGACGCCGCCGGCCAGGGCAGCCTGACCAGCTTCGCGACAAAGCTCACCACCGCCGACCAGGCCGCGAACGCAGCCAAGGCAGCGGCCACGGCGCCCCGCCCCACAGGCCGCGTCGACGTGGGCACGGTGGCCGCCATCGGCGTGGCGCTGGGGAGCATCAGCGCGGTGCTGGTGGCCATCTTCGGCAAATTCATCGACCTCGGGCAATGGATACCGGTGGCCCTGCTGGGCATCGTGCTCGCCATCTCGGGGCCGAGCATGCTGATCGCGTGGCTCAAGCTGCGCCAGCGCAGCCTGGGGCCGATCCTGGACGCGAGCGGCTGGGCCATCAACGGGCGCATGAAGGTGAATGTGCGGCTGGGCGGCATGCTCTCGCAGACCGCGCGGGTGCCGCCGGGCGCACGGCGCATCGTGCGCGACCCGTACCGCGACCGCCACGGCGCGACGGGCGTGGCCGCGCTGGCGGTGCTGGTGCTCGCGGTGACGCTGCTGGCCTGGCGCATGAACTGGCTGGACGACCGCCTGCCGGCCGCGCTGCAGCATTCGCCGACCGCGCAGGCCGCGGTGCCCCCAGGGGCCGCCTGAGCCTGCCCGAGCCCCGGCCCGGGCGCTTGAAAAGCTCTTTCGCGCCGCCATTTCTGCTGGATTCCCGGAGATGCCGGCGACTGAAAGAGGTGCTCACATGGGCGCGCGCGAAGACGAATTCCTGCTCGATTCCTACTCCAACACCGTCACCCGCGTGGCACATACCGCCAGCGCGGCGGTCGCGCACATCAAGGTGCGCAAGCAGCCGCAGCGCGGCAACGCGGGCGGCCAGGGCAGCGGCTCGGGCTTTCTCTTCACGCCGGACGGCTTCACCATCACCAACGCCCACGTGGTCGAAGGCGCGAGCGAACTGCGCGCGGCCTTCGCTGACGGCACCGAGAGCGTGGCGCGCCTGGTCGGCATCGACGCTTCCACCGACGTGGCGGTGCTGCGCATCGAGTCGCACCCCAGCGCCTTCCTGCCGCTGGGCAGCTCGGCGGCGCTGCAGCCCGGCCAGCTGGCGGTGGCGGTCGGCAACCCGCTGGGTTTCGACTTCACCGTGACCGCAGGCATCGTGAGCGCGCTGGGCCGCAGCCTGCCCTCGCGCGGCGGCCGGATGATCGAGGACGTGATCCAGACCGACGTGGCGCTGAACCCCGGCAATTCGGGCGGCCCGCTGCTCGACAGCGCCGCGCAGGTCATCGGCGTGAACACGGCGGTGATTCCGTCGGCCCAGGGCCTGAGCTTCGCGGTGGCCATCGACACCGCGCGCTGGGTGGCCGGCGAGCTGATGCGCCACGGCGCGGTGCGGCGCGGAAAGCTGGGCGTGCAGTGCGCCGCGATGGCCCTGCCCCGGCGCTGGGTGCGCGAGAACGAATGGCCCGTCGCCACCGGCGTGCGTGTGGTCGAGGTGGTGGCAGGCTCGGCGGCGGCACGCGACGGATTGCGCAGCGGCGACATCCTGATCGGCTGCGACGGCACGCCGCTGGCGCAGCTGTCGGACCTGCTGAAGCGGCTGGCCGGCGAAGGCTACGGGCGGCCGCTGCTGCTGAAGCTGCTGCGGCCCGTGGCGGGCACCCTGACGACGCTTTACCTGACGGTGACGCCCGGCGGTTGATGCCTGCCGGAAAATCGGCGAGACGGCGAAAGCCCGGCCCGACCGACAATCGGCACCTAGCCAGGAGAAAAACTTGACCACTGTCACCATCACCCCCAACGTCCACGCCCGCAACGACGGCCCCTTCGTCCTGTTCGGCGGCGTCAACGTCCTCGAGTCCAGAGACCTGGCCCTGCGCAGCGCAGAAGAGTACGTGCGCGTTACCGGCAAGCTGGGCATTCCCTATGTCTTCAAGGGCAGCTTCGACAAGGCCAACCGCTCGTCGATCCACTCCTACCGCGGCCCGGGCCTCGACGAGGGGCTGAAGATCCTCCAGGCGGTGAAGGACGCGTTCGGCGTACCGGTGATCACCGACGTGCACGAGGTCGCGCAGGCCGCGCCGGTGGCCGAGGTGGTCGACGTGCTGCAGCTGCCCGCGTTCCTCGCGCGCCAGACCGACCTGGTGGTGGCGCTGGCCAAGACCGGCCGGGCCATCAACATCAAGAAGCCGCAGTTCCTGAGCCCGCCGCAGATGCTCAACATCGTCGAGAAGTTCAAGGAAGCCGGCAACGACAGGCTCATCCTGTGCGACCGCGGCACCTGCTTCGGCTACGACAACCTGGTGGTGGACATGCTGGGCTTCGGCGTCATGAAGAAGGTCACGCAGAACCTGCCCATCATCTTCGACGTGACCCATGCGCTGCAGCAGCGCGAAGCCGGCGCCGCGGCCTCGGGCGGCCGCCGCGAGCAGGTGGCCGACCTGGCGCGCGCCGGCATGGCGGTGGGGCTGGCGGGGCTCTTCCTGGAAGCGCATCCGGACCCGGCGCAAGCCAAGTGCGACGGCCCCAGCGCCTTGCCGCTCGACAAGCTGGAGCCGTTCCTGACGCAGATCAAGGCGCTGGACGACCTGGTCAAGTCGTTCGCGCCGCTGGATATCTGAGGACGCGGCCGCTCAGGCGATCATCGATTCGAGGTCGGCGGCCAGCACGCGCGGTGCCGGCATGCCCTGGACGATGTCCTCGGTGATGCCCACGGCCATCGCCGACTGGGCCGGCCAGAAGGCGCCGAAGTTGCCCAGGTCCATGCCCTGGCGCTCCAGCGCCACGCGCCACACGGCCATGTGAAGAATGCCGCCGAGCGCATCGGGCCGCTCCGCCTTCGCCTGGGTCACGAAGCTGGAGAGCGCACCGACCAGCTCGGGCGCGAACTCCCAGCGCCGCGCCAGCGAGGCGCTCACGTCGCCGTAGTGGTAGCCGAATTCGACGAGTTCGAGCTGGGCGCGCCCCAGTGCATCGAAAGGGTGGACGGTGTTCAGTTCGGCCATGCGCCCGGGCATGGCCTGCGCCATGATGAGGTGGCCGATGGCATGCATGCTGCCCGCGGTGAACGCCAGGTTGGGATCGACGCGGCGGGTCTTTGAAGCGAGATACCGGGAGACCGACGCCACGCGCAGGCTGTGGGCCCAGAACTCCGGCAGATTGACGCCTTCCACCTTCCTGAAGGAGCCCGACAGGCCCGAGCTCACCACCAACGACCGGATGGCCGAGAGCCCGAGCATCAGGATCGCGCCCTGGATGGACGAAATCTTGCGCGGCAGCCCGAAGAACGGCGAATTGACCATCTGCAGCACCCTGGCCGCAAGCACCTGGTCGAGCTCGATGCGATGCGCGATGGCCGCGAAGGGCACGTCGTCGTCGCGCAGCATCTCGATGAGGTCGGACACCACCCTGGGGACGGTAGGAAGCGACTCGTCATTGGCGAACAGTTCGTCGAGTGTCATGGCGCTTGGGCGGTGTTGCCTCGTTGTATGTATGCAAAAGATTTTGCTCCAGTACCCCGGCCGGTCAACGCCGATTCGGTGCGAATCTGTAATTTCTACGGATTCCGGTAGGCCGCCCGGCCAAGCGACGCCATCACACGTTGCTGGTCGCGCGCACCTCCTCGATGGTGGTATGCCCCGCAAGCACTTTCTCGATGCCGTCCTGGCGCAGCGTGCGCATGCCCTCCTGCAGTGCCGCCTGCTGGAGTTCTTCGGCGCGCGCGCCGGTCTGCACCAGCCGGCGCAGCGTCTTGGACATCACCATCAGCTCGTGGATGCCCACGCGCCCCTTGAAGCCCGTACCCGAGCAATGCTTGCAGCCGACGCTGACGTAGGCGTGCAGCTGGCCCTCGCGCCCGTAGCGGCGCAGCCAGACGTCGCGCACCGCGTCGCGCTGCCGGCCGGCGTCGTCCTCGCGGGTGCCGAAGGAATGCAGGTAGTCGTCCAGCAGTTCCTCGACCGTCTCGGGGCTTGCCGGGCTGCTGCTGGTGCAGCGGCTGCACAGGCGCCGCACCAGCCGCTGTGCCAGCACGGCCAGCAGCGAGTCCGCGAAATTGAACGGGTCCATGCCCATGTCGAGCAGGCGCGTCACGGTCTCGGGCGCGCTGTTGGTGTGCAGGGTCGACAGCACAAGGTGGCCTGTCAGGGAGGCCTCGATCGCGGTCCTGGCGGTTTCCCCGTCTCGGATTTCGCCGACCATGATGACGTCCGGGTCCGCGCGCACGAACGCGCGCAGCGCCTTGGCAAAGGTCCAGTCGATGCGGGGATTGATCTGCACCTGCCGCAGGCCGGGCTGGGTGATTTCGACCGGGTCTTCCGCGGTCCAGATCTTTCGCTCGGGCGTGTTGATGTGCATCAGCGCCGAATGCAGCGTGGTGGTCTTGCCCGAGCCCGTGGGGCCGACGCACAGCACCATGCCGTAGGGCCGCTCGACGGCCTTGGTCAGCTGCGCGAGGTTGTTCGGCGACAGGCCCAGTTCGCTCAGGGGAATCGGATTGGACGACGCCAGGATGCGCATCACCACGTCTTCCAGGCCGTTGTTGGTCGGGATGGTCGCCACGCGCAGCTCGATGCGGTGCTGCGGTGAATACTTGGCGAAGTTGATCTTTCCGTCCTGCGGGTTGCGCTTCTCGCTGATGTCGAGGTCGCACATGATCTTCACGCGCGCGACGATCGCGTTGCGGTAGCTCGGCGGCAGCTCCAGGTGGGTGTAGAGCTGGCCGTCGCGGCGAAACCGGATGCGGGTCTTTTCCTGGCCGGGGTAGCTTTCGATGTGGATGTCGGAGGCGCCTTCGCGGTGCGCCTCCTGGATCATGCTGTTGATCATGCGCACCAGCGAGTTGTCGGACTGCTCGCTGGAAGCCTCGGGCGCGGGCGCAGACGCGGCGGGGCCTTCCTTCTCGAGGGTCTGAAGCAGCTCGCTGGTGCCGGCCAGGTCGAACTCCAGCGGACGCCCCGGGTCCGTGCTGGTGGCGAAGGGGTTGGCGGAGGTGTCGCCGATCTTTTCGTAGGCGGCGTTCAGCACGCCGTCGAGGTCCAGGCACTGTCCCACCACCGGGGTCACCTTCATCTGCGCGATGAACTCGATCTCGTCGAGCGCCGAGTGCCGGCTGCTCGGGTCGTCGATCGCGACCACCAACCGGCCGTCGTGCAGCATGAGCGGCATGACCTGCAGGCGCCGCGCCACGCCGTGGCCGACCTTGCGCAGCGCTTCGGCCGTCGCCGGAAAGTGGTGCAGGTTCACCAGCGGATAACCCATCTTGCGCACCAGCGCGATCTGAAGCTGGGCACGGCTCACTACACCCATGCGCACCAGCATCTCGCCCAGCGGCACCTGAGGTTCGCGCCGCTGTCGGGACAGGCCGGCGCGCAGTTGCTCATCGCTGACCATGCCCAGCGAGACCAAGGCCTCGCCGATTCGCGCGACGGGCGCGTGGCTCTGTAATTCGAGCGCGCGCAGCAGTTGCGCCGGCGAGATGACTTCGGCGGATGACATGGGTACCTCCTGGCTGTTTTAAATTGCATCACATCGTAAAACGCAACGCGGGTACCGGCCAGCAGTTCAATTTTTCAGCACACAAGTTAACACTTTAGAAGAACAGCGAAACTCGGACCTCGCACCCTCTCTCGGAGCACATCACTTGCCATCCAAAGTCTCCCGCATCGCGCTCTCGGCTTCTGCCGCGGCCATCGGCAGCATCGCGGCGTACTGGACCCTGCTGGCAACGCGCCAGGGCCAGATCCTCTTCAATGCCCGCAAGCTGCCGGTCGTCCATCTCTCGGACGACTTCTCCACCTACTCGCACACGGTGCCCGGCGGCATGGTCCGCGGCTACGTGTACCACCCGCAGGGCGAAGCCGCGCTGCAGGACCTGTTCGTTTATTTCGCCGGCCGGGGCGAAGACGTGCGCGCCACCGCGCAGATGCTGCACTGGCTGCCGGAAGGCTTCGGCTTCGCGGCGCTCAACTACCGCGGCGTGGCCGACTCGCAAGGGCATCCGTCGGAAATCGCGTCGGTGGAAGACGCGAGCCAGTTCGCCAGGCACCTGCGCCGCGCCTACCCGCAGGCCCGCCTGCACGTGGTCGGCCGCAGCCTGGGCACCGGCGTGGCCATCCAGCTCGTGGCGCGGCAGGACTTCGCGAGCCTGCAGCTGGTCACGCCCTACGACTCCATGCTGGAAGTCGCCAAGCGCCGCTTTCCGCTGGTGCCGCTGTCGCTGCTGCTGCGCCACCAGTTCAATTCGCTCGAGCATTGCAAGGAAGTGGCGGCCAAGACCCAGGTGCTGCTGGCCGCGAAAGACGACGTGGTGCTGCCCGAGCGCTCGCAGAAGCTCATTGCGGCCTGGCCCACGCCGATCAGCGTGCAGACGGTGCCCGACTCCGACCATCACAACATCATGGGCCTGGAGGCGACCTGGCTCTACCTGATCGATTTCGCCCTCACGGCCATCCTCCCGAGCTCGGAAGCCGCCTGAATCGCATTGCCGGGCGCATCGTTTACCTAAAGTTTGCAATTGGACTGCCGATAACCGGAAGTGGAGCGCGGCGACCGCCGCCCTTCTGCCCTTTCAAGGCTGCCCGCCACGACCAACGGGGCGGCCTTGCCATTTCCCGAGTATTGGAGTCCGACCATGTTCCTGAGCAACATCTCAATAGGCAAACGCCTGGCCATCGTGCTGGGCCTCATCCTGGCGCTCTTCCTCGCCACCAGCGTGGCCGCGATATTCAAGCTTCGCCAGTTGAGCGTCGAGATCGACACGATGATCGAGGACAACGTCAGGACCGAACGCGCGGGGGCCGACTGGCTGCGCCACACCACGGCGGGCGTCCAGCGCGCGGCCGCCATCGCCAAGAGCAGCGACTCCAGCCTGATCGACTACTTCGCCCCGGCCACGGCCGCCTCGATCAAGGACACCAACGAGCTGCAGAAGTTCGTCGGGAGCAAGCTGGTCAAGCCCGAGGAGAAGCAATTGCTCGACAAGGTCGCCGCCCTGCGCAAAAGCTACCTCGCATCACGCGAGGCGGTGAGCAAGGCAAAGATCAGCGGCGACCTCGAAGGCGCCAACCGCCTTTTCGACTCGCAGTTCCAGCCCACGTCGGTCAGCTACATCGAAGGCGTGCAACAGGTCGTGAACCAGCAGCGCGAGCAGCTCGACGCCGCCGCGGCGCGCGCCAACGACCTGCGCGCGCAGACCAGCACGCTGCTCATCGTGTGTTCCACGGTGAGCCTGGTGCTGGGTGCGCTGCTGGCCTGGTTCCTGGCTCGCAGCATCACCCGCCCGCTGCACAACGCAGAGACCATCGCCCAATCGATCGCCGCCATGGACCTCACCGGCAAGCCCCAGCAGAGCTACGCCAACGACGAAACCGGCCACCTGCTGCGCGCCCTCGACCTGATGCGCGACGCCCTGCAGGGCTCGCTGACCCAGGTGCATGGCGTGGTGATGAACGTGTCGACCGCCAGCACGCAGATCGCCAGCGGCAACCAGGACCTGTCTTCGCGCACCGAGCAACAGGCCAGCTCGCTGGAAGAAACCGCAGCGTCGATCGAGGAGCTCACCTCGACCGTGAAGCAGAACGCCGACAACGCCCGCCAGGCCAACCAGCTGGCCACCTCGGCATCGGAAGTCGCCATGCGGGGCGGCAGCGTCGTGTTCCAGGTGGTGGAGACCATGGGCTCGATCAATGCGTCGTCGAAGAAGATCGTCGACATCATCAGCGTGATCGACGGCATCGCGTTCCAGACCAACATCCTGGCGCTGAACGCGGCGGTCGAAGCAGCCCGCGCGGGCGACCAGGGACGCGGCTTCGCGGTGGTGGCTTCGGAGGTCCGCAACCTCGCGCAACGCTCGGCGGCGGCGGCCAAGGAAATCAAGACGCTCATCGGAAACTCCGTCGAGAAGGTCGAGGAAGGCAGCCGCCAGGTGGCCGACGCCGGCCGCACCATGGACGAGATCGTCGGCAGCGTGAAGCGAGTGACGGACATCATGGGCGAGATCAGCGCCGCGAGCCAGGAACAAACCTCGGGCATCGAACAGATCAACCAGGCCATCACGCAGATGGACCAGGTCACGCAGCAGAACGCCGCGCTGGTCGAGCAAGCCTCGGCGGCGGCGCAATCGCTGCAGGAGCAGGCGGGAAGCCTCGCGCAGATCGTCGGCCGGTTCAGGCTGGAAGGCGGTCAAGGCGCGCCCGCGCCGGACAAGGGCCTTCGCGCCATTGCCGGCGAGCAGAAGAAGGCATCGCGTGGGCTGGCGATGCCGGAGCTGGGGTTCCAGTAAGGCCCTGCCCAGGAGTTCAGGAAGACCGAGCCGCGCCCCGGGCCAGCCCCGTCAGAATGGCGGGATGCAGATACGCCAGATCTCCGAATCCGAACTCCCGGCGTTGATGGCGCTCTACCGCCATCTTCACGAAGCCGACGACCCGATTCCCGACGAAGCGCATTTGGCGGCCGTCTGGCGAGAACTGCTCGGCAACCCACGCTGCCGCTACTTCGGCGGCTACGTCGGCGATCAACTGGTGTGCAGCTGCACCATCACCGTGATCCCGAATCTCACGCGGGGCTGCAGGCCTTATGGCCTCATCGAGAACGTGGTGACGCATGCCGACCACCGGAAGAATGGCCATGCGAAGGCTGTGCTGCACGAGGCGCTCGCCTTCGCGTGGGCGCAGCGCTGCTACAAGGTCATGCTCATGACCGGCCGCAAGGACGAGGCAACGCTCAGGTTCTATGAGGGCGCGGGCTTCGACCGCCACGGCAAGCAGGCCTTCGTGGCCAAGCCGCACGCCGAGTAGCTGGGCTCAGCGAAAGTCCGCGGACCCCGCCACCACCTTGCCGATTTCCTCCATCAGGGCACGCGCGCCCGGTGACGGAAATGCGCCCAGGCGCTGCGTCAGCCCGATCTCGCGGCGCGTCTCCTCGAGTGGAAAATCCAGCACCACCAGGCTCCCGTCGCGGATCTCGTAGCGAAGCTGGTGCGGCGAGATCGCGGTCAGCATGTCGCTCTCCAGCAGCAGCCCGCGCAGCACCGCGAGGTCGCCCGTCTCTACCGCCGGCAACGGCGGCGCCTGCCGCGCATTCGAGAAGAAGCGCTCAAGCAACTCGCGCGACGGCGAGCCCTGCCGCGAGAGCGTCCATCGCGCCTCGCGCAACATCCTGAAATCGATGCGCTTTTCGCGGGCCAGCGGATGGCCGGCGCGGGCGATCACGGAGATGCGGTCTTCGAACAGCGGCTGCTGCTGCAGGTCTTTCACCTCGCCGGAGTTGTGGCGCAGCGCGCCGAGGATGAAGTCGACGTCACCGCTGCGCAGCGACGCCGCCAGCGCGTCGTAGGGGCTCTCGACCGTTGAAACATGCAGCTGCGGGTGCCGCGCCAGCAGGGAAGCGATCGACAGCGGCAGGATCTGCGTGCGCCCGAGCGGCAGCGCCCCCACGGTCACGCTGCCCTGCAGGCTGCCTTCGCTGGCCGCGATGTCCGGCCCGATGTGCCGCAGCTCCGACAGCACGCGCTTGAAATAGAAGGCGACGATTTCGCCGGCCGGCGTCGGCGACAGCCCCCTGGCCGTTCGCGTGAAGAGCGCCACGCCCAGTCCGCTCTCCAGGTCCTTGAGCGCGCTGCTGATGGCCGGCTGCGTGATGCCGAACTCGCGCGCCACGGCGGGCATGTTGCGCTTCTGCGCAAGGCTGGCGACCACGGCGAGGCGGCGGCCGTTCAGGATCGATGTGAAGAGCGAATGGACGTCCGCGCCGCCGTCCATTCCGCCGCGCGCCACAAGCTGCGTGCGCGCCTCCTCGAACTCACGCTCGATGCGCAGCGCGCGCACCTGCACCAGTTCTCCGTAGGCGTTGAGCGCCATGCCCCGCGCGCGCCGGTCGAACAGCGGCCGGCCGAGCGCGGCTTCCAGGTCCAGCACCGATCGCGTCACCGCGGACGCCACCCGGTACAGCGCTTCCGCGGCGGCCGCCACGCTCCCCGCCGCGGCCACGGCGGAGAACGCACGCAGGTGCCGCAGGTTGATGCCGAGCGCCACGCTGTCGGCATGCCCGATAACTTTGTGATGTGCGGCTGGTGTGTCCACGGACTGCCTCTTTCGCTTGGATCATGCCTTTTTTACTCCGAGGGTTAACCCTTTTCGATAAAAAGAATGATGGCAGCGCAACGCTTACTCACGCCACGCGACGCCGCGTCCGCGCAGACTTCTCTCATGCCTGAAGCCACCACTGCACACCGCCCGGAGCGCTGCGAATGATCATCGACTGTCACGGCCACTACACGACCGCCCCCAAGGCCCTGGAGACATGGCGCAACCGGCAGATCGCCGGCATCACGGCGCCATCGGAGAGGCCCAAGGTGTCCGAGCTGAAGATCAGCGACGATGAACTGCGCGAGTCCATCGAGAGCAACCAGCTGCGCCTCATGAAGGAGCGCGGCAGCGACCTCACGATCTTCAGCCCGCGCGCGAGCTTCATGGCGCACCACATCGGCGACATCGAGGTCTCATCGACCTGGGCCGCCGTCTGCAACGAGCTGTGCTTCCGCGTGAGCGAGTTGTTCCCCGACCATTTCATCGGCGCGGCCATGCTGCCGCAATCGCCGGGCGTCGATCCGGCCAGCTGCATCCCCGAGCTGGAGCGCTGCTCGAACGAATACGGCTTCGTGGGCATCAACCTCAACCCCGATCCGTCGGGCGGCCACTGGACCAGCCCGCCGCTGTCCGACCGGCACTGGTATCCGATCTACGAAAAAATGGTGGAGCTCGACATTCCCGCGATGGTGCATGTCAGCACCAGCTGCAACGCCTGCTTCCACACCACCGGCGCGCACTACCTGAACGCCGACACCACGGCCTTCATGCAGTGCCTTGCATCGGACCTGTTCAAGGACTTCCCGGCGCTGCGCTTCGTCATTCCGCACGGCGGCGGCGCGGTGCCCTACCACTGGGGCCGTTTTCGCGGGCTGGCACAGGAGATGAAGAAGCCGCTGCTGAAGGACCACCTGCTCAACAACATCTTCTTCGATACCTGCGTGTACCACCAGCCGGGCATCGACCTGCTCACGCGCGTGATCCCGGTCGACAACGTGCTCTTCGCGAGCGAAATGATCGGCGCGGTGCGCGGCATCGACCCCGAGACCGGCTTCAACTACGACGACACGCGCCGCTACATCGACGCCACGCCCATGCTCGACGACAAGGCCCGCCGCCAGATCTACGAAGGCAACGCGCGCCGCGTGTATCCGCGCCTGGACCGCGCCCTCTCGCAAAAAGGACTCTGAACATGACGACCGCTCCCGTACTGCAGGAACTCGGCGTGGTGCATCGCCGTGTGGCGCGCGCCGATGCGGCCGCCGTCGAGAAGCTGTCGCGCTTCAGCGTGTCCACCGTGCACGAGGCGCTGGGCCGGCTGGGCCTGATGGCGCCGCGCATCCGCCCCATCCACCCCGAGGCGCGCCTGTGCGGCACCGCCGTCACCGTGCTGCTGCAACCCGGCGACAACTGGATGCTGCATGTCGCGGCCGAGCAGGTGCAGCCCGGCGACGTGGTGGTGGCCGCCTGCACCAGCGACTGCACCGACGGCTTCTTCGGCGACCTGCTGGCCACGTCGCTCAAGGCACGCGGCTGCAAGGGCCTGGTGATCGACGGCGGCGTGCGCGACGTGCACGACCTCATCGCCATGGACTTCCCCGTGTTCAGCCGCGCCATCCACTCGAAAGGCACGATCAAGGCCACGCTGGGTTCGGTCAACGTGCCTGTGGTCTGCGCCGGCGCGCTGGTGCAGCCCGGCGACGTGGTGGTGGCCGACATCGACGGCGTGGTGGTGGTGCCGGCGCCGCTTGCAGCGCGCGTGGCAGACGCCGCGCAGGCCCGCGAGGCCAATGAAGCCGGCAAGCGCGCGCGCTTCGCGGCGGGCGAACTGGGGCTGGACATGTACGCCATGCGCGAGCCGCTCGCCAAGGCCGGCCTGCGCTACATCGACTGAGCGAGGGAACAACCCATGGCTCGCATCATCGGCGCCGTCGCCTGCTCGCACACGCCCACCATCGGCTTCGCGTTCGACAAGAACAAGCAGCAGGACCCGGTCTGGGCGCCCATCTTCGAGGCCTTCGCGCCGGTGCAGCAATGGCTGGCCGACAAGAAGCCCGACGTGCTGTTCTTCATCTACAACGACCACGTCAGCTCCTTCTTCTTCGACCACTACTCGGCCTTTTCCCTCGGCGTGGGCGAACTGCACGAGGTGGCCGACGAAGGCGGCGGCGCGCGCGACCTTCCTGCTCTGGCAGGCCATCCGGCGCTGGCGCGGCACATCGGACGCTCGCTGGTGGCGGACGAGTTCGACATGTCCTTCTTCCAGGACCGGGCGCTGGACCACGGCGTGTTCTCGCCGATGTCGCTGCTGTGCCCGCACGAGCCGGCATGGCCGATTCCGGTGGTGCCGCTTCAGGTGGGCGTGCTGCAGTCGCCGGTGCCGTCGGCGCGCCGCTGCTACAGGCTCGGCCAGGCGCTGCGCCGCGCGATCGAAAGCTACCCGGACGACATCGAAGTGGCGATCGTCGCTACCGGCGGCCTGTCGCACCAGGTACACGGCGAACGCGCGGGCTTCAACAACACCGCATGGGACGCGCAGTTTCTGGACCTGATCGAGAACGACCCGGTACGGCTGACCGAGATGACGCAGGCCGAACTGGCCACGCTCGGCGGCATGGAAGGCGCCGAAGTCATCATGTGGCTGGTGATGCGCGGCGCGCTGTCGTCCAACGTGCGCAAGACCCACCAGAGCTACTACCTGCCCTCGATGACAGGCATTGCCACGGCCATCTACGAGAACCTGGCGAGCCCGCCGGTTGCCGGCGAGGTCGAGCGGCATCGCCGCCACATCGACGAGGAACTCGCGGGCGTGGAAGCGCTGCGCGGCACCTATCCGTTCACGCTGGAGACCAGCGTGCGCGCCTACCGCCTCAACAAGTTCCTGCACGGCATGACGCGCCCGGCGCATCGCGCCGCCTTCCTGGCCGACGAGGAAGCCGCCTTCGAGGCCGCGGCGCTGACCGCGGAGGAACGCGACATGGTGCGCCACCGCGACTGGCGCAGCCTGATCCAGTACGGCGTGATCTTCTTCATGCTGGAGAAGCTGGGCGCGGTGGTGGGCGTGTCGAACCTGCACATCTATGCCGCCATGCGCGGCCAGTCGCTCGAAGATTTCCAGCAGACCCGCAACGCGCCCGGCGCGCTTTATTCGGTGGCCGGCAAGGACGCGCCCCCGCAAGCCTGGAACAACGACGACGCAGCGCACCGCCCGGGGCGCTGAGCCCCGCCCGATTTCGAATCCGGAGACAACAAGCAATGAAATTACTTTCCCGACGCCTCTTCCTCGGCGTGGCCGCGCTGGCCATGTCCAGCCACTTCGGCACTGCCGGCGCGGCCGACGCGTTCCCGTCCAAGCCAGTCAAGGTGCTCGTGGGCTACAGCGCCGGCGGCGCGGTCGATGCCATCGCGCGTTCGGTGGGCCTGAAGATGTCGGCCATCCTCGGGCAGCCGGTGATCGTCGAGAACAAGCCCGGCGCGGGCACCAACATCGCGATCAAGTCGGTCATCACCAGCCCGCCCGACGGCTACACGCTGCTGCTGGCCGCCAATGCGCTGGCGGTGAACCCGTCGCTGTTCCAGCCCGCGCCCTACGACCTGGAGCGCGAACTGACACCGGTGGCATCGGTCGGCCGCGTGCCTGTGGTTTTCACCGTGCGAGAAGAGTCGGCCATCAAGACGCTGCCCGAGCTGGTCGCGGCGGCAAAAGCGAAGCCTGGCGGCCTGACCGTCGCCACGCCGGGCAACGGATCGACGCCGCACCTGGCCATGGAGCTGTTCCAGCACACTGCCGGCCTGCAACTGCGGCACGTGCCCTACAAGGGCGGCGCACAGGCGCTCACCGACGTGCTCGGCGGCCATGTCGACGTGGTCGCGGTGAATGCGCTCGAGGCGCTGCCGCTCGCCAAGTCGGGCAAGTTGCGCGTGCTCGCGGTGATGAGCGCCGAGCGCTCCGCCGTACTGCCGGGCGTACCGACGGTGGCCGAGTCGGGCTACCCGGGTTTCGAGGCCAGCGTCTGGTATGGCTTCGTCGGTCCGGCCGGCATGCCCAGGGCCGTGGTCGACAAGCTGCACGACGCCGTGCAGAAGGCCATCGACTCGCCAGAGGTGCGGGCGCAACTCGCGGCGGCCGGCGGCATTCCGCTGCCGGGGCCGACCGAGCAGTTCACCAAGCTGCTGAAAACCGACGTGGCGCGCTACGGCAAGCTGATCCGCGAAGCCGGCATCAAGCCCGATTGACGAACGCCATGTCCACCAGCATCACCCGTCGCCAGGCCTGCCTTGCGGCAGCAGCGGCCGCTCTTCTGCCGGCAAGCCGTGCCGCCTGACCTTCCGGTAGATGCACATGAGCAGGACAATCCGGGTAATCGGCTCGATGGCCACGCGTGGCCTGATGCTGGAACTGACGGCGGCGTACACGCGCTCGAGCGGCGTGGCGGTTACCTTCGAGTCGGTCGGCGGCGTCGAGGCCGCGCGTCGCGTGTCATCGGGCGAGTCATTCGATCTGGTGGTGCTGGCATCGGATGCGATCGACAAGCTTGCGGCCGACGGCAAGGTGGATGCGTCGCGCAAGGTCGATGTGGTCCGCTGCGGCGTTGCCGTGGCGGTGCATGCGAATGCGGCGCGGCCCGACATCTCCAGCGAAGACGCGGTGCGGCGGGCGGTGCTGGAGGCCGAACGCATCGCCTGCTCGACCGGGCCGAGCGGCGTGGCGCTGATGGCGCTGTTCGAACGCTGGGGCATTGCCGACACTGTCAGGGAACGATTGGTGCAGGCACCGGCCGGCGTGCCGGTGGGATCGCTCATCGCGCGAGGAGAGGCCGCGCTGGGGTTCCAGCAGCTGAGCGAGTTGATGGGGGTCGAGGGCATCGCATTGCTGGGGCCGCTGCCGGCGGAGATTCAGATCACGACGACTTTCTGTGCCGCGCCCGGCACGGGTACGTCGCAACACGACGCTGTGACTGACCTGCTCGCCTACATGCGCTCAAGAGAAAGCGAAGCGGCAAAGCGCCGCTTCGGCATGGAGCCTGCCGATACTTGAGCGATGGCTTTTGCTCTTTCCCCTCCCGGGTGAAGGCTGGGATGGGGCAGTGCCCAAGGAGCGTTGTGAATGGGATGAGGCCGTCATGCCCCCACCCCGGCCCTCCCCCGGGAGGGGAGGGAGAAATACCCGAAAACTAGACCCGCACCACCCGCCCCGGGTTGAGCGTGTTCTTCGGATCGAGCCCGCGCTTGATCGCCCGCATCATCTCCAGCGCCACCGGCGACTTGTGCTTCTCCAGTTTGTCGACCTTCAGCGAGCCCACGCCGTGCTCGGCCGAGAACGAGCCGCCGAACTTCTCCACCGCGTCGTACACCAGCGTGTTGATGCGCTCTTCCTCGTTCTTCAGGAACGCCTTGGTGTCGATGTTCTCCGGCGCCTGCACGTTGTAGTGCAGGTTGCCGTCGCCCAGGTGTCCGAAGTTCACGAGGCGCACGCCCTCGATCTCCCGCTTGAGCAAGGCGTCGGTCTCTTCCACGAACGCCGGAATGCGCGACACCGGGATCGAGATGTCGTGCTTGATGTTGAGCCCTTCCTCGGCCTGCGCCAGCGGAATGCTCTCGCGGATGTGCCACAGCTGGTGCGCCTGCGCGAGGTTCTCGGCCACCACCGCGTCGGTGACGCAGCCGTCTTCGAACGCGGTTTCCAGCAGGGCCTCGAAGCGGGCGCGGGCGTGGTCCTCGGATTCGCTGTCGGAGTTCTCCAGCAGCACGCAGTACGGCACCGCCTCTTCGTTGATGAAGGGCACGCGCAGTTGCGGCATGTGCTTGTCGACCAGGCTCAGCGCGAACTTGCCCATCACCTCGAAGCCGGTGAGGCCCGGGCCCAGGTGCTTGTGCGCCAGGCCCAGCAGCGTGACCGCATGGTCGAGCGAAGGCACCGCCGCCCAGGCCGTGAGCTGGGCCGCCGGCAGCGGATACAGCTTCATGGTGGCGGCGGTGATGATGCCCAGCGTGCCCTCGCTGCCCACGAACAGGTCGCGCAGGTCGTAGCCGGTGTTGTCCTTGCGCAGGCCGCTGGTGCCTTCCCAGATCTCGCCTTGTGGCGTGACCACTTCCAGCCCCAGGCACAGCTCGCGGGTGTTGCCGTAGCGGACCACCTGGGTGCCGCCGGCATTGGTGGCCAGGTTGCCGCCGATCGTGCAGCTGCCTTCTGCGGCCAGGCTCAGCGGGAACAGGAAGCCGGCCTTCTCGGCCGTTTCCTGCAGTGTTTGAAGAATGCAGCCGGCCTCCACCGTCATGGTGAGGTTGGCGGCGTCGATGGTGCGGATGGCGTTCAGGCGCTGCAGGCTCAGCACCACCTGGGTGCCGCTGTCGTCGGGGATGGAGCCGACCGCCAGGCCGGTGTTGCCGCCCTGCGGCACGATGGCCGTGCCGGCGGCGGAACAGGCCTTGACCACGTCGGCCACCTGTTGCGTGTTGGCTGGGCGCACCACGGCCAGCGACTTGCCTCGCGCGCGCTTGCGCCAGTCCTGTTCGTAGGCGGTGAGGTCGCCCTCGTTGAGCACGTGCTGGGCGCCGACGATGGCGCGCAATTGGTCGATCAGTGCGGTCACGCTGCGGACAGGAAAGGAACAGCCGCTTTCAACGAACGCGCCTGAGCTTCTTCATACAGCGCGATCTCGTCTTGCACCTTCGCGCCCAAGGCGGCCTCGAACACGGCCTGCGCACTGTTGGCCGCGTAGCTCTTCTGCTCGTCCGAGCCGAGGTTGGACTGGAAGATGCCGGCGGCGCTCACGGGCAGGAAGTCTTCGTACGTAATGGGCTCGGCATCCAGCCAGCCTTCGTCGACGAGCGCCTGCAGCGACTTCGCGGCAAGTGCGTCCTGGTTCGCGGCGCGGCCCTCGTCGGTCAGCGCATAACGGAAGAAGCCGAGGCCCGCTTCGCGCATCGTCTTCAGGTCGTCCGGGAAGTCGCTGAACGCGGCATCCAGGCGGGCCTGGTAGTCGGCGCCCGCGTTGCCGGCACCATTCGCGTCACGCACGCGGGAGAGCAGCGCGTCGTAGAGCGCACGGCCCTTGCGGGTCAGGGCCACGCCGCGTTGCTCGATCTCGCCGAACCGTGCGGTGTGCGTTCCGGCCTCGGCCTCGCTCTCCCCCACGAACGCCACGCGTTCCTGCAGTGCGCGAAAACTGGTCTGGCGCAGCAGGATCGGCACCTTGCGGCGCGGCGGGCCTTCGATGACGTCCTTGGCAGCCATGCCGCGGCGCGTCATCTCGACCTGCGCGTCGTCGATGTTCAGCGTGCGCGGCGTGAGGTGATTGATGTGCGGGCCCTTGAAGCAGGCCACGTCGGCAATGAGGCGGTGCGCCGCCAGCAGCTTGTCGTAAGTGGCCTTGCTCACCGTGGCCTCGCTGTGCCAGCGGAAGGTCTCCAGGGCCTGCGCCACGAACTCTTCAGCCTGCGCCGCCGTCAGGCCGCCGGCCGTCTCGGCCTGCTCGATGAGCGCCAACACGCGCGGCGTGAAGATGTTCCGGCGGGCGAGGATCTCCTGCACTTCCGCACGCAGCGCGGGGTTTTCGATCAGCTCGAGCCGCAGCAGCGAAGTGAAGACCCGGAACGGGTTGTTCGACAGCGACGCATCGGTCACCGGGCGGAAGGCCGTCGAGTGCACCGGCACGCCGGCGACGGAGAGGTCGTAGTAACCGACCGGCGCCATGCCCATGACCTTGAACAGGCGCCGCATCGTGGCCAGCTCTTCGGGCTTGCCCAAGCGGATGGCGCCGTGGCGCTCGACGTCGATGCGCTCCAGCTCGCCGTTCCTGCGCAGCTGTGCCAGCAGCGTCGGCTCGCGCATGCTGTCCGCGTTGACGTCGGCAACGACGTCGAGCAGATCGCCGTACAGCGGCACCTCGGCGCGGTACATCTCGGACATGCGGCGGGAGAACAGCGAACGGATCTCGTCGCTGGAGAGGAAGGTGGTGTCGTTCATTGGGGAGTGATCTTGAAGTGTCGCGATGCGCCCGGCATTCCCGGAGCGCATCGGCCGAGTGCGCAGCCAAAATTTTCGGTAGCGCGGGCAGTCGGGTCAAACGATCTTCTCGCCTGATGTCATTCCTTCAGCGCATGAACTTGCCGCTCCCGTCGCGTCCTTGTTGACTCGGCATTGACATTGATAGCCACGCAGGCGTGAAGCCATGGGCAGGGGAGGCAGCGATCTTGATTGGGGGCCAGGCAGGTCTGCGCGGATCCGCGCCGCCTTCGGCGGCTACCATTCGCATCACCGTCGAGGCAACCCTCCAGGAGGAAGACATGAAAAAGTCATCGGACGACGCGGACCCGAGCCCATCGGCCTCGGAGCTCATTTCGAACAAAATCGCCGAGCTTGGCGACTGGCGCGGTGAAACGCTCGCCAGGATACGCAAGCTCATCAAGGAAGCCGATCCTGAAGTCATCGAAGAATGGAAGTGGATGGGCACGCCAGTCTGGTCGCACGGCGGCATCATCTGCACCGGCGAGTCTTACAAGAGCGCGGTGAAGCTCACGTTTGCCAAGGGTGCGTCACTGAAGGACCCTGCTCGACTCTTCAACGCGAGCCTAGACGGGAACACTCGCCGCGCTATTGACATCCATGAAGGAGAGGAAGTTGCCGGGCCCGCCTTCAAGTCGCTCGTTCGAGAGGCCATCGAACTCAATAAAGCCGGCAAATCGAAGTCTTCGAAGAAGGCGAAGAGCTGAGCTTGCTTGTTTACCATCGCTGAATGCAAAGCTGAACAGTACTGGGGCCACAGGGAGTACAGTCGGTAATGACTTCACATACGCCTGCTACATCTGCGCCGCCTGCCGCAGTCACTCCCGTTGAAATTACAGAGACCCGAGCATTCACACAAGCTTGGATTCTGTTCGCGGTGCTATTCGTAGTGGTTATCGGCGTTCTTTGGGCATTGCAAACCCATTTTGGATGACGGCCAATTTGCGGCTGCCGCTCGCATAAAGCAAAAAACCCCAGTCATGACTGACTGGGGTTTTTTGGGCTGTAAGAGCCTGACGATGACCTACTTTCACACGGGAACCCGCACTATCATCGGCGCTGAGTCGTTTCACTGTCCTGTTCGGGATGGGAAGGAGTGGTACCAACTCGCTATGGTCATCAGGCATAAAGGGTTGTCTGGTTGATCGGGAGATCAACCGGACGAATTCATAGAGTTTGGAATCAGCTTTTGGCGAATTGTTTTGAATGCGTCAACTTGGCATAACACCTTGATCTGTATTTTGATCAAAGTTATAGGGTCAAGCCGCACGAGCAATTAGTATCAGTTAGCTTAACGCATTACTGCGCTTCCACACCTGACCTATCAACGTCCTGGTCTTGAACGACTCTTCAGGGGGCTCAAGGCCCCGGCAGATCTCATCTTGAAACGAGTTTCCCGCTTAGATGCTTTCAGCGGTTATCTCTTCCACACTTAGCTACTCGGCAATGCCACTGGCGTGACAACCGATACACCAGAGGTGTGTCCACTCCGGTCCTCTCGTACTAGGAGCAGGCTTCCTCAAATCTGCAGCGCCCACGGAAGATAGGGACCAAACTGTCTCACGACGTTTTAAACCCAGCTCACGTACCTCTTTAAATGGCGAACAGCCATACCCTTGGGACCGGCTACAGCCCCAGGATGAGATGAGCCGACATCGAGGTGCCAAACACCGCCGTCGATATGAACTCTTGGGCGGTATCAGCCTGTTATCCCCAGAGTACCTTTTATCCGTTGAGCGATGGCCCTTCCATACAGAACCACCGGATCACTATGTCCTGCTTTCGCATCTGCTCGACTTGTCAGTCTCGCAGTTAAGCACGCTTATGCCATTGCACTATCGTCACGATGTCCGACCGTAACTAGCGTACCTTCGAACTCCTCCGTTACGCTTTGGGAGGAGACCGCCCCAGTCAAACTGCCTACCATGCACTGTCCCCGATCCAGATAATGGACCTAGGTTAGAACCTCAAACACACCAGGGTGGTATTTCAACGTTGGCTCCACAAGATCTAGCGACCCTGCTTCAAAGCCTCCCACCTATCCTACACAGATCTGTTCAAAGTCCAATACAAAGCTACAGTAAAGGTTCATGGGGTCT